>OY764162.1:0-2779407 GCA_963668185.1 Dehalococcoidia bacterium | reverse complement strand
ACCTCAACCAGCCTCTGCATCTGCCCCGTATCCCAGATCAACGGAGTGCAAATCGGCGGCGGCATCCCCGGCGCCGTAACCACCCGCCTCACAGACGCCTACCGCGGCCTCGTAAACATGGACTTCGTGGCCCAGTACCTGGCGCATTTGTAGGAGGGTGGCGGAGATCGGCCCGGTCCCCTTTCGCGCTCAGACGGTGCTTGATGATCGCTTGACGATGGGTGGACTTGCCTTGAAATCAAGGCGTGTACCCATACCAGCGGTTGATCAAGTCCTCGACGGCGGCGCGATTGTCTTCCGATGCGTAGGTCCCGAAGGCTTCCATCACATGACAGTAAGTCGTTGAGATGCCCATGTCGTCGCCTATGCACACGTCAGGCAAGTCGAAAATGCCGTGAAACAGCCAGCGTCGGAAGGCGAGGCGAAAGTTGGTCGATTCCATAGCGCCGAACAAGTCTCTGTAAAAGGCTTCCCCCACGGGGTACCAGCACTGGGGGCCTCCGCCGCTGTACTCAGAGGCTTCGAGTTCGGTGATGGTTAGACCAACGCAGGAAGCGTACCCTTCATACTCCAGCCATTCGTCCCGCGTAACATCAGGCCCATAGGTCAATAGCTCAGCTGCGCCTTCGGAGACCCACGCGAGATTAGCAGGATATGGGGTCCACCCTGCTACCGGGATTGTCCAATAGTAGTGGGCCGCTTCGTGGGCGATCGTATGTGGGTATGGACCGTCGCGATCAGAGTCACCAACGTAAACGAATGTGTTGCTATGATTGCCCCCGCCGCCTGGCGCGATGACGTAGATGACCTGTCTTTGAGGGAAAGGAACGCCCATGAATTCCTCATGGCTGCGTATGGAATTCTCAAGGTCGTCCATCATGCCGGCATACCCACGTTCCTGATCGGTCCTGATAATAGTCAACTCCACCTCTCCCGCCAGGGGTAGGGTGATGGTTCGTTCTTCAATGGTGTGAGGAGACCCAGGGTCAAGACGGCTGGCATCGTCTGGAACACCTATTGAGGCGAGAATCTTGGACTCTAGGTAAGTAATGCCGTCGTTCATGGTGGGATGGTTGATGACCCACTTGTACATTTCAGGTGGGTCGAAGGAAAAGTGCCTAGTCCGAAAGTTGATTAGGGCCGGGTAGTTCCGTCCTTCAACAACCCACGGCTCCTCTATCAGCTTTGCCAGGTGGCCCGCATCTGCCATGACAATCAGCCCCCTGACGGCGTAGGATTCTATATCCGACTGAATGCCGTCCTCTATCCATGGCAGGTCCTCGATCTGCGTCGCCAACTCCGGACTGCGCGCTCGCAAATCATTGATGGCTGCCCGAACGTCAGCGGCCCACCAAGCAAGCGAGGATACCCTCGCTTCGGCTATGTCCGCTTGAACAGGCGGCAGCTTGGGCCACGCCGTCGTCGTTTCGACCACAGGTGATACTGTAACAACAACGGCATCTGAGCAGTTGTTGTTGGTGTCAGACTCGCCGGACACAGGATCGATGCAGGCGCCATAGTGGTATGTGCCCGGTGTGGACGGCGCTGCGAGCGTGATCGACTCTTGGCTGCTCCATGACGCGTCGAGCGCGAGTATCTGGGCCGTACCCGCATCGTCATCATTGGACGAGATGATCGAATCGGCGGAGCGGTAGTATCTCAGGGTGGTGGTGTTCGAAGAGCCGGCGCCACGGTTCCGCACGATGACGCTCAGCGTGAACGGCTGGCCAGTCATCGGGCTATCATCGTCCACTATGGGTAAACTCACTGCCAGGTCAGGCGTCGGAGTCGGCGTTGGTGATGGCGTCGGAGTCGGTGATGGCGTTGGAGTGGGTGTCGGAGTCGGCGTTGGCGTGGGTTCGGGCGTCGGAGTCGGTGTTGGCGTGGGTTCGGGCGTCGGAGTCGGCGATGGCGTGGGTTCGGGCGTCGGAGTCGGTGTTGGCGTGGGTTCGGGCGTAGGTGATGGCGATGGCGTAGGTTCAGGCGTCGGAGACGGCGTAGGCGTGGGTTCGGGCGTAGGCGTAGGCGTCGGAGATGGCGTTGGCGTAGGTTCAGGAGTCGGCGTCGGCGTTGGCGACAGCGTAGCCGTAGGGCTGGGGCTGGCCTTCGCCAACGGCTCCGTGCCTGGCCCATCCGCGGACGGAGCGTCCGAGCATCCGCCCAGCAGCACGACGCCGAGGCCGAGCACACCCGCGCAAAGCCCCAGAGCTAGCCTGGAAACGCGGCCCCGCCTGTGTCTCATTCCTTCCCTCTCGCCAATCGGTACGGCTTTCGGAGATGGCCTTGGCGCGCCGCCCCTAGAACTTCAGCCCCACGGCGTCCGTCAGGAACCGCACGAAGCCCGACGCCCTGTCGCACAGGTCCGCCACCTCGAAGATGAAGCCCGGCTCGCACGCCTCGTCCTCCGATAGCTCCGCCGACGCTATAAAGTGCTTCCGCTTCAGGTCCTCGATGAGCGGGTGGTCCGGGTCGTAGCCCTTCGGCGCGCGCTTCAGCCCGCCGTCGTGCAGCGAGAACGTAGAAGCAAACTCCGCGTCGTCCATCACGCCGCGCCACCGCGTCGCGCCGGTGTCGATCGCGGCCCGTATCCGCTTCAGCGACGCCGAGTCCGGCCCCCACATGCCCGCGCCGAAGAACACCGAACCCGGCTCCAGGTGCAAATAGAACCCCGGCGCGTGCACGTCCTTGCCCCGCTCGTGCCGGAACTGCATCGCCGCCGCCGTCTTGTACGGGCTCTTGTCCTTCGAAAAGCGCACGTCCCGGTAGATGCGGAACATCGAGCCGCCATTGGCGCGCGCGTCCGCCACGAAATGCGGGCTGACGCGCTCCAGGTGCTCGCCGAAGTCCGCGATGAACTCCAGCATCGGCTGCTTAACATGCTTCTCGTACCGGCCCTTGTTCGCCTGGAACCAGGCGCGCTCGTTGTTCAGACTGAGCTCGGCCAGGAACTGGAACAGCTCAGACGTAATGTGTCCGCTCTCGTTCACGGCGGTTCTCCTCTGCGTCGTTAAGCGGTGTGGCATAATCTTATCAGTTGGGTTTACGCTCTACCGCGCTACGACGCCTCCGCAAACGGGGACCATCTTCAATCCCACTAGTCTCTCAATCCATCGATGTACAAGGGGGCCGTGAGACTAACTAGGCTCAAAGTAAACAACGCGAACGGCAGCACTTGGTAAGGTCCGGGCAGTCCCCGATCGTCTTGAGTGTGGGGACGGTCCAAAGTGAGCCACCATAGGGAGCCGAGCCCTGCCACTCCACTAAAGGGCAGCCAAACCTTGACATAAGTGTAGAACCAATAGCCTTCAGCGGGATCCGAATCGAAGCCCGCATATACAAACCCGGAAGCAATCAAACCAGCCCATAGTAGATACAGGAGGGCGAACATTATCTTGGAGAAGACACCCGTCTCATTCGGTTTCCAGTCTTCCAGCATTGCAAGGACCCACGGCACAAAAAACAAGACCGAATACAGGGCTCCGAGCCCGGCGTAGCGCACACTCCTGTAACCTCTTCGCGACATTTTGCGATAGAGCAGGAAGGCAGCAAACGGCGACCACGCAATCCAAACAACCATTAGGGGCGCCAGCGTTAGCGGCAAGAGAACGGCCCCCCAGAACAAGAGTAGTTCCATTATCCGCAAACCTCCGAGTAGCCGCTGAACGCGAAGACTAGGATACCCAGCGACATTACCACGAGAACCAAGTTATGGGCGAAGGCGTCGCGCGTCTTCAGCGCCAGCTTGATCCCAAGACAGCCGGCCATCCATGCGTAGAATCCCAGGATGCCGTTCAACCAGGAGGCCGCGTAGCTCCACGAGGTTAAGCGTCCCGAGCCCAGGTAGTCCTCGGCCATCACCACCGACACCACTGCCAGCGCAATCAATGCGAGCGCCGCGGAGACGAGCAGCCCCACGCCTACCATAGACTTGTTCATACGAAAGCCATAGTAGTGCGTCAGTTCGGGCAAGACAAGCGAGGCGGCGGCAGGTAGGAGCCCGCCGTTCATTCACCGAACGCTCCATACGCGTATCTGTTCAGACTTCATACTCCTCTGGCCTCTTCCCCAGTCTGCTGGGGAAGATTGAGATGGGGTGATAGCGGCGATTGCTAGGCCACCGCATCAACACTGAACAGAGCCCCCATGTTGACGGCCTACTAACCGCAACTTACAATCGAACCGCTTTCGGAGTGGCGCCGGACTCCTCCCGCGCGGTACGTGCCGCAAGGCCCGCCAACGCCGGGGAAGCTTCATCGAGCGCCGCCGAGATACTCTGCAAACCGGGGGACACAGCATGGTCTATCAAAAGGTTGAGCAACGCACGCCTCTCGTAGTCATCGGCGCGGGAGTCGCCGGTTGCGCCGCCGCTACGGAGGCCGCGAAGGCCGGCGTACAGGTCACGTTGATCGACGAAAACCCGATCGAGATGTCCATGATGGGCCTCGACGTACCCCTCTACTTCGGCCAGCGCATCCTGCCCACCGCCGCCGACCGCGGCGTGATGATGGAGCGCGTCGTCCAGTCCAACCCCGGGCTGGCGGAGGCCGAAGAGGCGGGCGTCGACATCCAGCTTGGCATCTACTGCTGGGGCGCGTTCCGCAACACCCGCAACGTCCGCATGCTGGACGGCCCGCAGGTCGGACTCGCCGACACCGAGCGGTCCTGGATTCTCGGCTACGAGCGGCTGATCGTCGCCGCCGGAGCGCGCGACCTCGGCATGGGCTTCAACGGCTGGCAGTTCGCCGGCGGCATGGGCGCGGGCGGCGCGCACTCGCTGATGTCCCGCTACCAGGCCCTCACCGCGCAGAACATGGTCGTGCTCGGCTCCGGCAACCTCGGCCTCAACACCGCGAAGATGGCCGTCGAGCGCGGCGTCACCGTGTCCGGCGTCGTCGAAGTCGCGTCCGAGGTGCAGGGCGACGCGGCCCTGCGCGCCGAGCTGGAGGGCCAAGGCGTTGCCTTCTACACGTCCCACACGATCAAGGAAGCGAAGAGCCAGACCGACGACATCGAGTCGGTCGTGCTCGTCGGCCTCGACGACGACGGCCAGGTGGTCGACGGCAGCGAGACCGAGATCGCCTGCGACTCCGTCGTCCTCGCCATCGGCATGGTCCCGACCGTCGAGCTACCCGCGCTGCTCCAGTGCGAGCTGGCCTTCGACTCCGCGCGCGGCGGCTGGGCGCCGGTCGTCGACGAGTGGATGCGCTCCAGCGTCGACAACGTGTTCATCGCCGGAGACGCCGCGGGCTACAACGACGCGATGGCCGCCAACCCCGCCATCGCCGAGGCGCAGGGCCGCATAGCCGGCATCGCCGCCGCCGAGTCCCTCGGCGCGATCGACAGCGCCACCGCCCACGAGAGGCGCTCCGAGCTTGCCGCGTCCCTGGACGGCGCGGGAGCCTCCGAAGTCCACTCCCACTGGAAGCGCTGGATGCACGCGCTGATCAACGCGGGCGGCCTCGGCGCGTACATCTGCCAGTGCGAAGAGGTCACCAAGGGCGAACTGCTCGACGTGTCGCCCCCGCGCTACCTTGAGTGGGAGTCGGAGCAGATGAGCGCGCGCAACCTCGGCACCCTCCTGAAGGACGGCCCCGTCAACCCGGACCAGGTCAAGCGGCTCACCCGCGCCGGCATGGGCCACTGCCAGGGCCGCCGCTGCCGCGAGCACGTCATGATGCTGCTCGCCGAAGAGTCCGGCACGGATCTGACCGAGGTCCCGATGATGAGCTACAGGCCCCCCGTGCGCCCGCTGTCCCTCAAGGTCATGTGGCCGCACGAGGAGACGCAGGAGACCCGCGACAACTGGGTCTCGTGGTTCCGCCAGCGCCGCCCCCTCTCCGACGAGGAGTTCCAGTCCCTGGTCGAACAGAACCAGGGCGCAATCCAGTCCCAGCAACAGGGCTGACGGAGGCCCCAAACAGTCAAAACTGAACGCGCGATAGGCGGCGCGGTCGAACGACCCGCGCCGTCCGTCGGCAATCGTAGGGATCGTCCGCAAGAGCCTGCCCCGAGTCCCTCGAGGGGGCCTCTTGCCCCGCGCCCGTTCGCCCTGAGCCGCCCCCTCCACTGTCATTCTGAGCGCAGCGAAGAATCTAAAACCTCCCACCCCCAACCAACCTCCGTCACCGACAAGCAACGGACTCCGCCAGCC
This sequence comes from Dehalococcoidia bacterium, assembly GCA_963668185.1. GTDB lineage: Bacteria > Chloroflexota > Dehalococcoidia > Lucifugimonadales. Next base: position 2,773,256 of record OY764162.1, on the reverse strand, counting down.
GGGCGGGGACGCTCCCCACGCCATCCGTCATTCCGGCATTCACGCGCCAGCGTGAACCCCGGGCCCAGCCGGAATCCAGCAGGGCGGGGCATCCCCGACTGCCAGCCCTTCAGCGTAGGGGCGGTTCGCGAACCGCCCGCGCCGTCCGTCATGCCCGCTGTGTTAGCATCCTCGAAGGCCACACCAAGCACCAGGGTGAATGCAATGGTTCTCAAGGTCGTTTCTAGGCCATGACTCCCGAAGCCGCAGTCGTTCTAACACTAGTGTTCATCGTTCCTTATTTGATCTCCATGGTAATGAGTGTGGTTTTAGTGGCGTTAGGTGTAGTGTGGGCCCCATTCGCGGCTGTCATCATTCGGAATTCTTCTATTCGCGCGCAAGTCAACATCGACCGTCCAAGACTGACCGGAGCGGTGTATTCCGCCCTTATGCTGATACCATGGATACTTCTGGCCGTGGCTCTATCGAGACAGCGACTGCCCAAGACCTTGATGGTCTTCAGTTATGGTCTGTTGCTTCTCGCATGGCTTTATGGCCCTATAGTCTTCTGGGGTCAGCACGCGGTCGGGGTCGGGTTCCTGATGGGCGGAGGAGATGCTGGACAATATGTGAATCCTGATCTGAGAATCCTCGGCTATACAGTCTGGTCCGCAATGCTCCTAGCATGGACCGCATGTGGACTGGTTTTCCTGAAGGCCAGGGCAAGGGGACAGTTCGCTACCGCACACGATCTTCTGAAGGCTAGGGCCTACTTACCATTTGTGTTTTCGTGGTTATCGGCTGCGGTGTCAGTGCTCTACATACTATCCTTCGATTGACGTTTCGGAACATGAATTGCAGACATCAACCATTTGAGTTCCGACTGGCCTAATAAAGGTGACATCTTGATGCACGACAGAGTTCAGGGCCATGGGAAACCCCGATCACTGTCGGGCAGTCTCGTGAGATGGTTTGTTGTCTTATCCGCATCCCTCTTCGCTCTGGGGCCGGTGTCTATAGTGTTCTATGGGGAGACCGTCCCTATGGCGCTCCCATTCATCGTCATCCCTATCGCTAAGGTCATGCTGCTCGCCGGGGCAGTGTGGGCGCTTCCGGCGGCTCTGATAGCTTACAAGCTGGCAAAGGATGAGGGCCTCAGCCCCTTCCGCCATGCCGTTCTCGGGGCCATATACTCGGTAGCCTTCCTCTTGCCATGGTTCTACCACGTCTTCGTCACAATCCTAGGAAGGCCTCTCCTAAGCGATTTCGCCCGACTCGGCTACGTGATCCTGTACGCAACATGGCTACTAGGCCCCATAGCGGGGACGAGCGGGGCCATGTTCCTGCACACTATTATGTATGAGTCAGGCGGAGAGTACATCCTCCCTCGTATGACGTTGCCGTTGATCGTCATGTCCCTCACGTGGATTGTTTCCCTCTCGATGCTGACAACAGGACGCGAAGGCCCAGAGATACTCTCCGATTCGCCATTGCCCTCCCTACGACACACCGTCCCTCTCATCCTTGCCGCAGCTAGTGTTCTTGCATACTGGTACTTGTTCCGATTCTACCCGGCGTGGGCGGCCTACCAGTGACTGACGCGAAGGGAACGACTCTCTGGTCCCGCCCTGCCCGCGCAAGGAGACCCTCCCAACAACGCCCAGCACCGCCAGCGTGAACCCGGGGCCAGCCGGAATCCAGCGGGGCGGGGAACGTCACGCCTGCCAACCCCCGCCCCCTCCACTGTCATTCTGAGCGCAGCGAAGAATCTTAAACCTCCCGCCCTCCACAAACGCCCGCCCCCATCAACCAACCGCCCGTCCGCTCCCCACTCGCCACTATTCAGTATCCACTCCCCCTCCCCTTGACACACTGGTACGCGCCCGCTATCATAGAACCTATGGATACCGAAGCGCACACCATATCACCCATACAACGCATCGTCCGAGAAGAAACCGACGACGGCAGACGCATCGTCCGTTTCCTAGTCGCAGCCATGCAGGACCAGATCCGCGGCGCCAAGCCCTACCACAGGCTAGACGCCGCCCGCCAACTCATCAAGCTCGGCTTCGAAGAAGCCAAAGAGTTCGCCAGCCAGCCCGCAGCCCAACGCGCTCTCAAACCCCTTCCCCAGTCTGGCGGAGCCTGCCCCGAGTCCCTCGAGGGGGAAGGCCGGGACGCCGTGCACACAGAACTAAAACCCCTTCCCCAGTCTGCTGGGGAAGGACGGGATGGGGTTCCCACAGACACCCTGGACACCACCGGCCTGAACCCAGACCTCGCACGCTTCATACGCGCCGAGACCGACGGAGGACGACAAGCCATACGATTCCTCATAGACGTCATGCTAGGCTTCATGCCCGGCTTCGGGCCCCACCACCGCATAGACGCCGCCAAAGAACTGCTACGCCGTGGCTTCGACGACGCCCCCGGCCCCCTCCACCACGACACCTACGCCGACGCAGAACTAAACCCCCTTCCCCAGTCTGCTGGCGCCTCCCTCAAACCCCTTCCCCAGTCTGCTGGAGCCTCCCTCTCACCCCTTCCCCAGTCTGCTGGGGAAGGCCGGGATGGGGTTCCCCCTTCCGCAGACGCCAACGGAGCCTCCCTCTCACCCCTTCCCCAGTCTGCTGGGGAAGGCAGGGATGGGGCTCCCGACATCCTCGCCGGCTACGAACCCCCGTACTCCAACACATACGGACACAGCGAAGACACCGGCGTCAACAATCGAGCCGTCTCCAAAGCAGCCAACGCCCTTATGGACGCCGTCGGCAGGCGCCCGCCGCCCCCGGACCCCAGAGTCGTTTACCCCAGCAAACTCGCCAGCATGATCATACACAACGGAGAGGAGCACTACTTCAGCGAACACGCCCGCCCGGCCGTCGAACATTCCATAGCGGCCGGCGAAATCATGGACGCGGTCAGGCGCATCCGCGACTCATGCCGCGGCCCCATCCGTATCGCATGTCCTCACCGCACCGCGTCCTGCGACTGCGGCTTCGACCCCTGGACCGAATATCCCGATGACCCAACCGTCATTGCCGCGCGGGCGCAAATCCATCCGCCCGAACCCGAACCCACCGCTGACGAACCCGCCCCCTCTGACCCCTTCCCCAGTCTGCTGGGGAAGGCCGGGATGGGGTCCTCCGACAACCCCTCCGTCATTCCCGCGAAGGCGGGAATCCATCCGCCCGAACCCGCCGATGGCGAACCCGATCCGTCTGACCCCTTCCCCAGTCTGCTGGGGAAGGCCGGGATGGGGTCCTCCGACAACCCCTCCGTCATTTCCGCGAAGGCGGGAATCCATCCGCCCGAACCCGCCCCTTCTGACCCCTTCCCCAGTCTGCTGGGGAAGGCCGGGATGGGGTCGGCCGGCGCGTCCCTCGCCGAACCCGATGACGAACCCGCCACCCCGGCAGAGAACCCGCCCTGATGCCCCCTGACCGCGTCCTGAGCCTGCCGAAGGCGCCCCTACTCCGCGCTGACCCCCGCCGCGGCGAACGAGTCCTCGACCCAGCGGTGGAACCAGTACGGCCCCGTCTCCTGAGGCGAGAACACGTTCGCGTCGTGGTGATGCCGCCCGGCCTCGATGCCCGACTGCTGCCACTCGACGTTCTGCGCGTCCTGGAAGTTCGTGATCTGCCACAACTCGTACGCGCGCTTGGGATCGAAGCCGTCGCGCTCCATCGTCTCCGGCTCGAACAGGTAGTCCCAGACCAACTCGATCGTGTTCGGCCCCGTCGGCAGCAGCCGCTGCGTGTGAATGTAGTCCGGGTGCGCGCTCAGGAACAGGCTCGGCCTGATGATCGTGCCGCCGATAGGCGTCATGCGCTCCACTTCCGAGAGCGTGCTGATCGCAGGGCCGCTCAGTTGGCCGTCCATCGTCCACGTCTTGCCGCCGGGGATGATGTCCGCGCCCACCAGCGTCATCGACTCGCCGCCGCTCGGCGCCCACTCCGGGTCCTGCCGCACGTCCACCAGTCCCTTCTGGTACACCGGCACGATGCTGATCAACTCCGGGTGCACCGACGGGCAGTGGTAGCACTCGGAAAAGTTCTCGAACCACAGCTTCCAGTTCGCCTTCAGGTTCGCCACGTAACGGTACCCGATCCGCAACTCCTCAAGCCGGTAGTTCTCAAGCCGTGCAGGAGAGTCGCCGAGCGCCTTCTCCAGCGGCTCGGCCCTGTCGCCCGCCAGGTTGACGAACACGAACCCGCCCCACTCGCCGACCGCCACGTTGTACAGCGAGTAGTCCTTCATGTCGAAGTCCGCCGACTCCAACTGGTGAGGCGTCGCGATCAGGTCGCCTTCCAGCGAGTACGTCCACGCGTGGTACGGGCAGACTATCGACCCGCCCTCGAACCGGCCCGTCTCCTGCGTGCACAGTATCGAGCCGCGATGCCGGCAGGTGTTGTGGAACGCCCGAACCGCGCCCTTGAGGTCACGGGTGATCACGACGTTCTGCTCGCCGATAGTGACCACCTTGTAGTCCCTCGGCGAGGCGACCTCCTCGGAACGGCAGGCGAATATCCACATGCTGTGCCAGAAGACGTCCAACTCCTTCCGGTAGTGCTCCTCGTCATAGTGCCAGTGGTTGGGCGTGCTCTTTCCCATCTCGTCCAGCACCAGCGTCGGCCTGAGGTCGGCGCTGACGGAGCTAACGACTGTGTTCGGCGTGGTATTTGCGTTCAATCCTCGTGCCCTCCGTTCATCCTCGCTATGATCCACTGGTTGATAGCGTTCGGCCCCGTCTCCTGTGGCACGAACACGCTGTAGTCATGGTGCCTCCGCCCGCCCTCGATGCCTGCCTGCTGCCACTCCACGTTCTGCCCGTCCTGCATGTTCGTGATCTGCCACAGTTCGTACGCGCGCTTGGCGTCGAAGTCGTCCCGCGCCATCGTCTCAGGCTCGAACAGGTAGTCCCACGTGAGTTGCAGCGTGTTCGGCCCGGTCGGCAGCAGCCGCTGCGTATGCACGAAGTCCGGGTGCGCTCTGATGAACAGGCTGGGCCGCAGGATCGTGCCGTCCCTCGGCGTGTTCAATTCCGATTCGGTCAGCGTGCTGATCGGCGGGCCGCTGAGTTGACCGTCCATCGTCCACGTCATGCCGCCGGGCACGATGTCCGCGCCCACCAGCGTCATAGACTCGCCGCCGCTCGGCGTCCACTCCGGGTCCTGTCGCACGTCCCCCAGCCCCTTGGCGAAGATCGGCACCAGGCTGATCAACTCCGGGTGCACCTGTGGGCAGTGGAAGCACTCCGTGAAGTTCTCGAACCACAGCTTCCAGTTCGCCTTCAGGTCCGCCACGTACCGGAACCCGAGGCGCAGGTCCTGGAAGCGGTAGTTCTTGAGCCTCGTAGGCGCGTCGCCAAGCGAGTCCTCCAACGGCTCCGCGCGCTCCCCCGCGAGGTTCACGAACACGAAGCCGCCCCACTCGCCGACCGCGACGCCGTACAGCGAGTAGTCCCTCATGTCGAAGTCCGCCGACTCAAGCTGGTGCGGCGTGGCGATCAGATCGCCTTCCAGCGAGTAAGTCCACGCGTGGTACGGGCAGACGATCGACCCGCCCTCGAACCGGCCCTCGTCCTGCGTGCACAGTATCGAGCCGCGATGCCGGCACGTATTGTGAAACGCCCGCGCGTTGCCTTGAAGGTCGCGCGTGACGATGACGTTCTGGTCCCCAATGGAAACCACCCTGTAGTCCCTCGGCGAGCCGATCTCTTCCGATCGGCACGCGTATATCCACATGCTGTACCAGAAGGCCTCCAACTCCTTCCGGTAGTGGCCCTCGTCGTAGTGCCAGTGGTTAGGAAAGCTCCTGCCCATCTGGCGAAGCAGGAGTTGGTAGCTCCCCTCGTCGGCGAAGCTTACCGCCGCGTCCCGCCCTTCGTCAGCGTTCACCATGGTGCCCCTCCGTTCATCTTCTCCTGCACCCACTCGTTGAAGGCGTTCGGCCCGGTCTCCTGGATCGCGAACACGCTGCGACCATGCACGCGGCGCCCGCCCTCGATGCCCGCCTGCTGCCACTCCACGTTCTGCGCGTCTTGCAGGTTCGTGATGTGCCAGAGTTCATACGCGCGCTTGGCGTCGAAGTCGTCCCGCTCCATCGTCTCAGGCTCGAACAGGTAGTCCCACGTGAGTTGCAGCGTGTTCGGTCCGGTCGGCAACAGGCGCTGCGTATGCACATAGTCCGGGTGCGTGCTCAGGAACAGGTTGGGCCGCAGCACCGTGCCGTTGACGGGATGCTGGAGCTCCTGTTCCGTGAGTGTGCTGATCGGCGGACCGCTGAGACTCCCGTCCATCGTCCACGTCATGCCGCCCGGAATGATGTCCGCGCCCACCAGCGTCATCGACTCGCCGCCGGACGGCTCCCACTCCGGGTCCTGCCTGACGTCCACCAGTCCCTTGGAGTAGATGGGCACGAGGCTGATCAACTCCGGGTGCACCGACGGGCAGTGGTAGCACTCCGTGAAGTTCTCGAACCACAGCTTCCAGTTCGCCTTCAGATCCGCCACGTACCGGAAGCCGAGGCGCAGGTCATCCAGCCGGTAGTTCTTGAGCCGCTGCGGCGCATCGCCGAGCGCCTCCTCGAGCGGCTCGGCGCGATCGCCCGCGAGGTTCACGAACACGAGGCCGCCCCACTCGCCGACGGCAACGTCGTACAGCGAGTAGCCCTTCATGTCGAAGTCCGCCGACTCGAGCTGATGCGGTGTTGCGATCAGGTCGCCCTCCAGCGAGTACGTCCACGCGTGGTACGGGCAGACTATCGACCCGCCTTCGAAGCGGCCCTCGTCCTGCGTGCACAGTATCGAGCCGCGGTGCCTGCACGTGTTGTGGAACGCCCGCACCTTGCCCTTCAGATCCCTCGTAATGACGATGTTCTGCTCGCCGATCGTAACGACCTTGTAGTCCCTGGCCGAGGCAACCTCCTCAGACCGGCACGCGAAGACCCACATGCTGTACCAGAAGACGTCCAACTCCTTCCGGTAATGCTCAGGGTCGTAGTGCCAATTGTTGGGGAAGCTCCTCCCCATGCCTTCCAGCACCTCCAGCGGCCTGATCCCCGCGCTGGAAGAACGCACCTCGATCTGATCGGTTGCGGTGGTCCCGCAACAATCGCTCTGCTGCATCATCTGCAAACCTCCCTATGTGCGCCGCCAGCCCGAAACGGGAACTGGGGCCGACTTCTAGCCGCGCCTCAGCACCTCGTGCCCGGCGGCCTCCATGATGTCCATGACCCAGTTGTTGAACTGGTGCGGCCCGGTCTCCTGCGGCACGAACACGCTGTACTCGTGGTGCTTGCGGCCGCTCTCGATGCCCGCCTGCTGCCACTCCACGTTCTGCGCGTCCTGCAAATTCGTGATGTGCCACAGTTCGTACGCACGCTTGGCGTCGAAGTCGTCCCGCTCCATCGTCTCCGGCTCGAACAGGTAGTCCCACGTTAGCTGCACCGTGTTTGGGCTGGTAGGAATCATCTGCTGGGTGTGCACGTAGTCCGGGTGCGCCACGAAGAAGAAGTTCGGCCTGAGTTGCATGCCGCTGATGACGGAGTTCGCCTCCTCCTCCGTCAGCCCGCTGAACGTCGGGCCGCTGAGTTGGCCGTCCATCGTCCACGTCCTGCCGCCCGGGATGATGTCCGAGCCGCCGTGCAACAGCATCGTCTCGCCGCCGGACGGCTTCCACTCCGGGTCCTGCCTTACGTTTCCAAGCCCCTTCGAGTAGATCGGCACGATGGCGATCAGTTCCGGGTGTACCTGCGGGCAGTGGAAGCACTCGCTGTAGTTCTCGAACCACAGCTTCCAGTTCGCCTTGATCTCATGCACGTACCTGAAGCCAACCTTGAGCCTCTCCGGATGGTAGTTCTTGAACTTCAACGGCGTGTCCCCCAGCGCCTTCTCGAGCGGCTCCGCCTCCTCCGGCGTGAGGTTCACGAACACGAAGCCGCCCCACTCGCCGACCGCCGCCCCGTAGAGCGAGTAGTCCTTCATGTCGAAGTCCGCCGACTCAAGCTGGTGCGGCGTCGCGATCAGATCCCCCTCCAGCGAGTACGTCCACGCATGGTACGGGCACACGATAGACCCGCCCTCGAACCGCCCTTCCGCCTGCGTGCACAGTATCGAGCCGCGATGCCGGCAGGTGTTGTGGAACGCCCGCACCTTGCCCTTCAGGTCCCGCGTGATGACGATGTTCTGCTCGCCGATGGTGACGACCTTGTAGTCGCGCGGAGAGGCTACCTCGTCCGACCTGCAGACGTTGATCCACATCCGGTACCAGAACGTCTCCAGTTCCTTCCGGTAGTGCTCCGGGTCGTAGTGCCAGCTATTCGGAAAGCTCGGCTCCATCCCGTCCAGCGTGAGCTTCCTGTTCCGCCGCTGCTCGTAGCTATAGACCTGCATCCAAAGACCTCCTGCTGCTCAAGTGCTTCCGATGACTCCCTGCGTGCCGACTGCTAGACCGCTCCGGCCTCATTGAGCTTGTCTTCCACCCACCTGTTGAACCGCCACGGCCCCTGCTCGTTCGAGACGAACACGCTCTCCCGGTGCACGTCTCGCCCCGCCATCAGCCCGGCCTGCTGCCACTCGACGTTCTGCATGTCCTGAAGGTTCGTGATGTGCCATAGCTCGTACGCCCGCTTGGCGTCGAAGTCCTCGCGCTCCATCGTCGATGGCTCAAACAGGTAGTCCCACGTCATCTCAACCGTCGACGGGCTGGTGGGCAGCATGCGCTGTGTGTGGACGTAGTCGGGATGCATGTTCAGGAAGAAGCTCGGCCTGAGAATGCCGCCGTTCTGCGGGCTGCCCAGTTCCTCCTCCGAAAGGCCGCTGAGCGCCGGCCCGCTAAGCTGGCCGTCCATCGTCCAGGTCTTCGCCCCGGGAATGATGTCCAGCTCCCGGACCATCGTCTCGCCGCCCGTGCCTTCCCAGTCCCGGGCGAAGTTGCCGTCCAGCGCCAGGGCATAAATGGGAACGAGGCTGATCAACTCGGGGTGTACCTGCGGACAGTGGAAGCACTCCATGTAATTCTCATACCACAGCTTCCAGTTCGTCTTGATCTCAGTGACGTACCTGAACCCGACGCGCAATTCTTCCGGGGCGTAGTTGACGAACCTCTCAGGAAAATCGCCTAGCGCCTCGCTCAGCGGCTCGGCCCCGTCTCCCGCGAGATTCACGAACACGAAGCCGCCCCATTCGCCAACGGCCACTCCGTAAAGCGAGTAGTCCCGCATATCGAAGTCCGCCGACTCAAGCTGGTGCGGTGTCGCGATCAGGTTGCCCTCCAGCGAGTACGTCCACGCGTGGTACGGGCACACGATGGAGCCGCCCTCGAAACGGCCTTGCTCCTGCGTGCAAAGTATCGAGCCGCGGTGCCTGCACGTATTGTGAAACGCCCGGACGTTGCCCCTGAGGTCGCGCGTAACGATCACGTTCTGGTCGCCGATGGAGACGACCTTGTAGTCTCTGGGCGAACCGACATCCTCTGATCGGCACGCGTAGATCCACATGCTGTACCAGAAGACTTCCAGTTCCTTCCGGTGATGATCGGGGTCGTAGTGCCAGTGGTTCGGGAAGCTCGTCTCAAGGCGGCCGATGGCTGCCGGGCTGTTTGCGAAAGACTGTCGTGTCCGCATCGCGTACTGACCTCCGCCCAAGTTCAGGTTCCGCTATGTTAGACCAAAACGAACGGCCCCGCCATGCGCCGGCGGGGCCGCTATTCAGACGTTTCCGTGTTCGGGGCTGACTAGTACCTGACGTCCCCGTCGTAGTCCGGGTCGGTTTCCTCACCGAGTCGTTCCAGCACCCACTGGTGGAAGCGCCAGGGCCCGATCTCCTGCGGAACGAACGTGCAGTAGTCCGCTTCCTTGCTCATCAACCCCTGCTGCTGCCACTTGCAGTTCTGGGCGTCCTGCCGGTTCGTGATGTCCCACAACTCCACCATTTTGTCCAGGTCGAAGTCAGGGAGTTCCATCGAAGACGGCTCAAACAGCCAGTCGTAGATCATTCGCACGCTCGTCGGGCTGGTCGGCAGCATCTGGTGCGTGTGGATGAAGTCCGGGTGGATGTTGATGAACAGGTTCGGCCTCAGCACTGCGGCGGAGTAGCCGGTGTTCCTCTCATCCTCCGTCAGGTCCCGGAAGAACGGCAGGTTCGTGGTGCCGTCCATCGTCAGCGTGACCATGCCGGGCGCCAGCCTCTGCGTGCGGCTCATCGACTGACCGCCCGTCGGCTCGAAGTCCTTCCCGTCCTCCATCAACTGTATGCCGTGGTCCCTTTGCGTCGTGGAGAGCACTCCCTCACCGTAGATCGGGATCACGTGACAGAGCTCGGGATGTACCTGCGGGCAGTGGTAGCACTCAGCGAAGTTTTCGAAGAGCAGCTTCCAGTTCGCCTCCACATCGATGACGATCCTCTTTCCCAGCTTCAACTCTTCCATGTGGTAGTTCTGAAGGCGGGCAGGGGTATTGCCAAGGTCGTGCTCCAACGGGTGCGCGTCGGCGCCCGCGAAGTTCACGAAGACGTACCCGGCCCACTCGCCGACCGCCACCTCGTACAGCGAATAGTCCTTCATGTCGAAGTCCGCCGACTCGAGCTGGTGCGGAGTAGCGATCAGGTCGCCCTCCAGCGAGTACGTCCACGCGTGGTATGGGCAGACCACCGAGCCGCCCTCGAACCGGCCCTTCTCCTCCGTGCACAGAATCGAGCCGCGATGCCGGCAGGTGTTGTGGAACGCCCGCAGTTGACCTTTGAGGTCGCGCGTGATGACGCAACTCTGCTCGCCCACCGTGAAGACCTTGTAGTCTCTCGGCGCGGCCACCTCCTCGGCCCGGCCCGCATAGACCCACATGTCGTACCAGAAGACGTCCAGTTCCCTCTGGTGCTGCGCGGGGTCGTAGAAGTAGCTGTACGGCAGCCCCTTCTTGATCTCTCGAAGAATCGATGCGCCCGTAAACTGAGCCTGCATATGCCCTCCTTAAGAAGCGCCTTTTGTCGCCACCCGGCTCGCCGCCGGTCGTCCTCAGCCGATTGTATTTGCGGATTCGCTTTGCCGCAATACTAAAACCCACTGGTTGCCAGGTCTGCCGGGGAGTAACATTGCGTCTTCCCATCGTAGCGCGCGGCGAGTAGAAGGTTGAGATGGTAGGCCAGTCCCAGAGCCCGGCACAGAGCGCGCCTCCGCCGCGTCGAAGGCTGTTCGTCGCCTTCAGCATTCGGGGCTACGTCTGGTTCTGGGTCAGCATGTTCTGGTCGTCCGCCGGCATGAGCGGCAGGATGCTGGCGCAGGGCTGGCTCGTCGTAGACCTCACGGACGAGAGCGGCGCAAGCGCCCCGCTTTGGCTCGGCATCCTGTCTGCGGTTCGTGCTGTCGGCAGCACGTTCCTGTCGCCCGTTGGCGGCGTGATCATCGACCGCTTCGACCGCCGCTACCTGCTCGTCGTTCTCCAGACCCTGAACATGAGCACCAGCCTCGTGCTCGGCACGCTCGTGGTCATGGACTGGGTGCAGATGTGGCACCTGATCGTGATTTCCCTTGCGCAGGGCATAATCATGGCGGTCAGCATGCCCACGCGCAACGCGGTCACGTTCGACCTCGCCGGCCGCGAGAGCCTGATGAACGCGATGTCCGCAAACTACCTCGCCTCGGACATCATGCGCATCGCGAGCCCCGTGATTGCGGGCATTATCACCGACTACGCCGGCATCGGCGGAGCGTTCTTCTTCCTTGCCAGTTCGTTTGTCGTCGCCACCTACTGCGTCCTGCGGCTGCCGCCCACAGAGAAGAAGCCCAGGCCTCAGCGGTCAATGTGGGCCAGCGTTACCGAAGGCGCCGCCTACTCTATGCGCAACAGGAACCTGCGCATGATCATGATCATGGACGTGCTTATGTCGATGTTCGCCTACAGCGCCCAGCTCATGTTGCCCTTCTTCGCAAGGGAGATTCTCGACACCAGCGCGACGGAGCTTGGCATTCTAATGGGTGTGGCAGGCGTCGGCTCCCTCTTGATAGGCGCGGTCATTGCTAGCTCGACAAGTCTCAAACCAACCCACGCCCGGTTTCTTCTTGCCTCGCTGGCCTATTCGGCGATGGTGGTAGGCTGGGCTATGTCGCCGTGGTTCGCTCTGGCCGCGGCATTCCTGTTTCTGAACGGAATCGCTTCCGGCGCATTCAATGCGATCTCCTCATCGCTGATACAGGTCGTGTCCCCGGAGGAGTACCGGGGAAGGATGATCGGTTTGCAGGGCCTGACGTGGGGATCGATGTCGCTCGGTGGAATGGCCGTGGGTGGAGCCGCCAGCCTTGTCGGAGTAACCCTTGCATTGTCAGGACTCGCGGCCATACCCGCATTCTTCTCCCTGGTCTATCTTGCGGGGGCGAAACAGTTCTCTACGGAGCCCGAGGACCAGAACTGAATCGGCTGACTCCGCAGCGTCTCGCCTGTAGCATATGACACGGTACCAAAATACGGGAGGTAACTTCATGCCCGCAGGACAAGTCTTCGAGATCGCCGACCTCATGGCGCAGCAAAGCGAGCGGGAAGGGTTCTGGTACGAGTTTCTCCGTTCCCAAAGGCTCTACTGCGGCCTCTACGTGCTGCCCGCCGGCACGAAGGACCCGCAGCAGCCCCACGCGGACGACGAGGTGTACTACGTAGTCAAGGGCCTCGGCGTCATCCAGGTAAACGGCGAGGACATGCCCCTCCAGGAAGGCAGCGTCGTGTACGTCGCCGCCGACGCCAAACACCACTTCCACTCCATCACCGAAGACCTGACCCTGCTAGTCTTCTTCGAGGCCTCCGGCAGCGCGGCAGGATAGGGGAGCTCTAGCGGCTCCGTTTCGTTCCAGGAGAAATCATGCGAGCATCTAACGAGATCATCTTCGAGGTGACTGAAGCGGCGGAGGGCGGCCTCGATGCACGCGCACTGGGCTATAGCATCTTCACACAGGGAGAAGACTGGTCTGACTTGAAAGCAATGGTCAAGGATGCCGTGCTCTGCCACTTTGCCGATGAAGACTCCCCAAAGGTGATCAGACTCCATTTCGTCAAGGACGAAGCTATCGCCATATGAGACTGCCCCGAGATCTGTCTGGCCAAGACTTGGTGGTCTTGTTACGCCGGCGATACGGGTACCAAGTCGTGCGTCAAAGAGGCAGCCATATGACATTGACTCGCACCGTGGGCGATACTACCCACAGCATCACAGTTCCCCGCCACCGCGCCGTTCGCGTTGGCACGCTGAGCGGAATCGTGGCGGACATTGCGGATCACTTGGGCGTCAGCAAGGATGAAGTACGTGGCACACTCTTTGGCGCGTAGGCCAACCAATCGTGCGTAGTGTCGTATGCTTCCTCGGTATTAGCCAGACGAGAAGACAAGGAGACTGGATACTTGCTTGCCAGACTGTCCTTCAGCAACCGACTGACCCTGCCAGACAGCATCTTGTCAAACTTCCCCGGTGTCGAATGCTTCGACGTCACTGAGGAGAGCGGTCGCATCGTGCTTACCCCCGTTCGCCTGACGCAGGCCGACGCCGTTCGCCACAAGCTGGCTGGGCGAGGTTTGTCGGACAACGACGTGTCAGATGCCGTAGATTGGGCGCGCCGCAGTTGAAGTGCCCTTAGGCCGCTCCCGCAGTCTGCCCTGAGGAGAATTGTAGAGGAGCGTCCCCAGTCCAACCTTATCCCAAGTATCGTCAGCAAGCCTTGAGACCGTTTTGTGATATTATTCACCCATCCGATTGAATGATACCGCATCCCACGGCTCAACTGCGTTAGCGCTGGAGGGACTGCCTGCCCGGAGGTAAGGAAATGCGTGTTCTTGTAGCTGTGATCGCGGTGTGCGCTCTTGCCCTGACCGCCGTTGCCTGCCAGGGAGACGCCGGGCCGGCCGGCGAACAGGGGCCCCCAGGCCCCGCGGGAGACGCGGCCTCGCTCGATCAGGCCGCTATCGACTCTATCTTCGAACAGCTTAAAGAGTCATCGGACGCCGACCTGCCTCCGGACGGGAAGAAGGACGCCGCGCCCCCCAAGTGGGAGCCCGCCGAGTACACGCAGCACTTCGTCAAGCAGGCCATCGGTATGTACGAGTCCGACGGCCTGGATGCGACCGTCGCCTACTACAACACGCCTGAGAGCATAGACGGCCAGTGGTACGTCTTCATCCTAGACCAGGACGACATGATGCTGGCCCACGCCGCCAATCCGGATCTCGTACAGCAGCCGGCGTCGTATTCTGTCGGGCCGAACAACTACCCAGCCGGAGAGGCCCTCGTAGCGGTTGCCGACGAAGACGGCGAGTGGTTCAGCTACACGTTTCCCAATCCGGCTACCGGAGGCTATGAAGCTAAGCACTCCTGGGTCGTCGAGTACGACGGCCTGACCTTCGGTTCGGGTTGGTATGAGTCGGCGGCACCCAAGCACGACGCGCCCGCGTACACGCAGGACTTCGTCACGAAGGCCATCAACCTGTACGACGCCATCGGCCTCGAGGCCACCGTCGCATACTACAACACGCCGGAGAGCATCGACGGCCAGTGGTACATGTTCATCGACGACCGGGACGACGTGATACTCGCCCTCGCCGCCAACCAGGACCTCGTTGGCAAACACGCCTCGGAGGCCGTCGGACCGAACAACTACCCCTCCGGCGATGCGCTTGTTGCGGTTGCCGATGAGGACGGCGAGTGGTTCAGCTACACGTTCCCCAACCCGGCCACCGGCGGCTACCAGGCCAAGCACGCTTGGGTTGTCAGGTACGACGGCATTCTATTCGGCTCGGGCTGGTACGAGCCGGCCACGCCCAAGCACGACGTCCCCGCGTACACGCAGGACTTCGTCGCGCGGGCCATCAGCCTGTACGACGCTGTCGGGCGCGACGCCACCGTCGCCTACTACAAGACCATGGAGAGCGTGGACGACCAGTGGTACGTCTTCATCATCGATGAGAACGGCTACACCATTTCCCACCACAACGATATGTTCATAGGCCGCGATCCCGCCCTGCGAATCGACTCCACGGGATACTTCTATGGCGACAACCTGCTGGGCGCCACCGAGGCGGGACGCTGGGTCGATTACGTGCTGCTCAATCCCGATACAGGCACCGAGCGGCAGAAGCACACCTGGGCTGTCCGCCACGACGGCCTGATCTTCGGCTCCGGCTGGTACGAATAGACGAGGCCCGCCCAAAATCAACTGGCCTCAGCCAGGAACCGGAAACCGTTCAGGTCGTGCTCCGGCCTCGCCTATACTTGGGATATGACCCGCACCATCGACGAAGCCTTGGAGATCGTCCACCGCACCGGCCCGGAGTTCGGCCCCGGCCTGTCCAACCACGCCCCCATGGGCGCAGAGGCTATGGTAGCCATGGATCGGGCGGACGAGATCATCCCCTGGGTCGAGGAGTACCTGCCGCAGCTGCGTCCCGCCCCGGAGAGCGTGAGGCCCGTGCCGCGCGAGGACTGGCGCGCGGCGCTCGGCGACATCCGCCGCGTCGCCGACTGGGTAGCGTTCTTCGACCGGGAGCTTTCGGATGCGCCGTGGCAGCGCGTTCTAGCCGACTGGGTACCGCTTCTCGCCCCCGCGATCATGGCCGCCGCCACGCACGGCCTGCTGCGCACCGCGCACGCCGCGCGCAGCCTCGCCGAGTCCGAATCGGCGCCCCGCCTGCATGAGCTGGCGCATGGCCTCGGCTACTGGGCCGCCCGCTACCAGGAGCTGCCCGGCCAGCCATCGCCGGACGACGCCGCGATGCTCCCGTCGGACGCCGTCCGTCGGCTGCGCCGCGTCCACGGCCCCGACTTCAAGGGCGAGGGACTGATCTTCGAGGCGGTGCGCGGCCTCGACGATGAGCCGGACTTCGAGTCCGCCATCGGCATGTCCGGCCCCGGCGACGACGTAGCGGCGTTCCTTTCGGACCTTACAGAGACCTTCGCCGGCCTGTATCTGGTCAACGACTCGTCGCCCATCGCGTTCGTGCACACCGTCACCGCGCCAAGCTCGCTGCGCCTGATCGCGCCGTACTTGGACGAGGCCGACGCCCGCCTCGCGGCCCGCTACGCCTGGCAGACCTGCGCCGCCGTTTACGCATGGTACGGCGTGCGCGATCCCGACCAGCGCACCGTCAGCGAACCCTCGGACCACGACCGTGACGACCTGGTTGACCGCGCCCTCCACGCCAGAGGCCCACACACCATCAAGTTCACGGAAGCCTGCCTCCGCGAACACGCCATCAACCCAAACCCCGTGTACCTCGCCGCCGCCCGTGACGCCGCCGTACGTGTTGGGCCATACTAGAAGCCGAGGAACTTGCCGTGGCAGATGACAGAATCGCCCTTTTCATCGACGTTGACAACGTCCTGATACTCGCCCAGGACTCCGGCCTGCCGTTCAACCTGTCGTTGATCATTGACAGGGTGCGCCAGCACGGCACGATCATGTCTTCCAAGGCCTACGCGGACTGGACCTCCGCCTTCCTTCGGCCTGTGCTTGGCGACTTCAGGGCCAACGCCATTGAACTCGTGCAGTTGCCCATGTCGGCCCCCCATCTCCGCGGCGAACACAAGAACACGGCGGACATCCAGCTCGCAGTGGACGCGCTCGAGATGGCATTTTCTCCCGTAGCCCCGAACAGCGTGGTCATCGTGGGCGGAGACCGTGACTTCGTACCCCTGGTCCAAAAGCTCAAACGATACGGCATTCAAGTCATTGGCATCGGCGTGCAAGCAGGAGTCAGCCGCGTCCTGATCGAGGCTTGCGACTCCTTCGTCTTTTACGATGACCTCGTCCCTCCGTCGGACGAGCCGGAGATACCCGAAGAAGGCCCCGACCGCAGCCAGGCGTACATCTTGATGCGCAAGGCGGTCGAGGCGCTCCAACGACAGGGCAGGCCAGCCACGGGACCGCACGTCCTGGAAATGATGAGACAGCTTGACCCGGCCTTCAACTTGTCGCGATACAACGCCTCGGTCAGCGAACTGGCGCGAGGCGCGGAGGAGCACGGGCTTCTGCGCATGCTCAAGGCCGAGGGGCCGGACCTGACGCTCGCAGTGGACGCCCCCGCCGCGACTCCCATCATCAGCAGCCCCATTCCCGTCACTCGCGAATACGACTACTCTTCGCTCGCAGTGGCGACTGCAAGTTACAGGACCATTCTGCAAGAGGAGCGCATACCGCTGCTCCAATGGCCGGCCAGGAAGATGTTCATTGAGCACCTCTGGCAGCAGTTCGAACACAACGACCACTGGGGCTTGTCGTTCAACTCCATGGGCGACGAGCTATCGTCTCTGGCCTACTCCCAGGGTCTCCGCGTGCACCAGCAGCACGTCAGGAAACTGCTGTACACCCTCAACTTCGCTTACTGCTTCACCACCATACAAGGGGCAGCGAGAGGACACCTGATCCATATCCCCGATCAAGTGAATGAGCGCATCTACCCCGCCGTCGACTGTGATGAAGCTATCTACGGGCATCACCACCAGTACCTGTCGCTCCTCGTGCGTAAGGGGGCCACCCTGCATCAGGACGCCGTCTTCGAGTTTCTGTACGAGAATCACGTAACGGACGAGGACGAGGCGGCCAGGCTCAAGAGCGAAGTGGAAGACATGTGCGAACAGGTACAGCCCGGAAGCCAGGTCATGACCGCCTACCGCGCCAGCAGCCTCTCCTGACCAACCGTCCCCGCCGCCTTCGCGAAGTTGCTGAACGCCCCGGCGGACTCAATAGCCCAGCCCCTCAAGAGGACAGGTCCAGGTACCACAGGAACTGGACTTCGTCAGGACACTCCGGGTAAATGTCGTGGTGTATCGCCCTTAGTTGCGCCCCCTTGCCGGCGTAGAAGCGGCAGGCAGGCACGTTGACGTTCTGCGTCTCGATTATCAGGCGCCTGCATCCCCGCCGCCGTGCCCAGTCCGCGCCCATGTCGAACAGCCGCGAGCCGATTCCCGACCGACGATACCCTCTGCGGACTCTGATGTCCCATAACACCGCGATGTCCGTTCTCCCTTGCAGCATACTCAGCCCCGGGCTGTTCCAGGCCACCGCCGCCCCACCGACCCGTAGCTGCCCATCGAACGCGGCAAACAGCGCCCAGTTGGACAGGTCGTACCTTGTCCATCCCGTCGGAGGCCAATGCTCATCGTAGTCCTTCTGAAACGGCGGATGCACCGGCTCCTCACTCAGCCTCCATCCACCTAGCCCGCCATCGACAATCTCCACGCGGAACCGCGAGCGCACCGTAAGCTCCATCCGCACCTGCGAGTAAGCCTCAAGATCAAGCTCCGCATCCCGCCGCACTGCGATGCTCATCACGCCGTCCTATCTCCGTGACTCTCCACCAAGGTTGATCCCGCTTCCGTTTCGTTCGTTGATCTCGCTTATGTTTCGTTCGTGGTGAGCCTGTCGAACCATGAGCCGGCCCCCTCCCGCTATTCTACGTCGTCACCCGCAACCGACCGGGACCCGCCGTGCCCCTGCCTCGACTCCTCATGGGCTGTAAGCTCGTACAGCGTCACCCCGCGTCCTTCTCTCCTCGCCTCGAGCCACTGTTGGAAGGACCTGTGGCTCTCCCCCGACTTTCTGCCTGCCAGCAGCATCTCAACGCTGATGTCCTCGTCCAGGCTCGGCCAGTGAATCCCCTGGCCCCCGCCTATCAACTCCCAGCCGCCTCTTTCCTCCGGGGTTGCGTGTTCCAGTCTGGGATACCAGGCCACCGGGACGGAGATGGTCCTGCCATCCGACAACTCCGCCGTGAGCGTGTCCTCCGTCACTTCAACTGTCATGGCCTCCGGCACACTGACCTCAGTCGTTGAAACGTACATTCCACTCCCCTAAGAACGAAGCCTGATGTTCCTCGATGATGCGCTCAACCCGGCGTATCTCTGAGCGGCTCAGACCGCCGCTGCGTTCCAGCGTGACCGGGCGCAGCCAGAACTTGGCTATATTGTTGTCGCGCTGCACGTGCACATGTGGAGGCTCTCCCCGGTCGCCCATGTAGAAGAAAAAACGAAACGGTCCCTCTCTCAGTAGCGTCGGCATCGCTTCGCTATCACCTGCGAGTAACCCTCGATATCGATCTCCGCCTCCCGCCGCACTGCGATGCTCATCACGCCGGCCTAGCTCCGGGACTCTCCACCAGGATTGATGCCCGCTGCTATTCCTCGACTGCCCCCTCTGCTATGGCGCGGTCCATGTCTTCCAAGCTCACCGGCGGACCGTCGTACTTAAGGCTGCCGAACAGTCGGCTGGTGGGCCGCACGGGCATAATCAGCACCCCCTCGTCCAGAATGACATATCGAACCCTGTCCCCCGCCTTCACCGCCAGCGAGTCCCTGACTGCCTTGGGCAATGTGGTCTGCCCCTTCACGGTGATGCTGGACTCAAACATTGAAAATGCTCCTTAGCCTTAAATAGTAGCCATTGTCCTTATATTGTGGCCTTTGGTAATGCATTTGCCAATAGTGATGGTTCATTGTGGATTTGTAAGCCGTGCTCTGCTTCCACCGTCCCGCATGGCCGTGGCGATTATCCCGTCGATGAATTCAGCCTTCGAGTCCGTGTAAGCCTGACCGTCGTTCCTGTACTTCACCGCAAGCCTTCTCTTGAGCCTCTCGTAGTCACGGGCAGCTTCCGGATGACTCCTCAGGTAGTCACGGAAGGCCAATTGCTTCTCAGCGTCTGGGTGGCCCACCGGAAGCATGTGGACGTGCGCGACCGTGCGGCCATCGACGAATCTGTTGAAATAGAAGCGCCCGGGAATTCCGTTCTCGCCACGATAACGGTAACCCAGCCGCTCCATGCGGACAACGGCTTCGAAGCCCTCCGCCGCCCCGGCGGCGATGGGCATCATGTCAAGAATGGGCTTTGCCGCCAGTCCCGGCACAGAGGTGCTGCCGATGTGATGGACCTCCGTCACCCAAGGATCGCACGCTTCCAGAATTGCCGCCGCCTCTCTCTCGAATACCCTCGGCCATTCGGCACGGTAGGCCACGATCTCAACGTACCCTCCCGGCGTCCCGAGCGACTGCCAAAGGTCAGCGTCGGTCATCCTCTGCCCCACTTATCTTTCGCCCCACCCCTCACCCGCCCTCAACCACCGCCTTCAGCAGCCGCAGTTGCTTGCCGTCAGCGACTCGGATGGCCATGCGGAGCAGGGGCGATACGAGCCGCCACAGCCCCGTAACCTGGCAGTCCGCCACCAGCGTAACGCGTGCCGAGCGCCCGTCGATGTCGTGCACCTCGTACCTGTAGTCCGCCGTAACCCCGCCCTGCGTCGAACGCAGCACGATCGACCTGCCCGCGTCGCTGTCCACTATCGTGCTCGAGCGCTCCTTGCCGCGCGCATGGAACACGAGCTTCGTCCCAACAGCCGTCCCTCCGTCCGCCGCCATCCCGTCGATACCGGGCATCCACCTGCCGGCATTCTTCCAGTCGGTGAGCCTCTCCCACACGTCCGAGGCGGGCCTCTCGACCACCTCTTCGACCGACAGCGTTCGCGTCAATTCCTTCCTCCCACGGAATAGTCGGAGTCACCGATGGAAACAGCAGAAAATGAGTGGGCGATAGAGGACTCGAACCTCTGACCTTCTGTGTGTAAGACAGACGCTCTAACCAGCTGAGCTAACCGCCCGCGACGCCTTAGGGGCCGCCAAAGGCCCCGCTGACCGTGCGATAAGTGTGGCGCGCTTGGCGGGACTCGAACCCACGACCTCGGCCTCCGCAGGGCCGCGCTCTATCCAACTGAGCTACAAGCGCGCATTTAGGCCGTGGTGCCGAAGGAGGGAGTCGAACCCACACACCCGTACGGGTACTACGTCCTGAACGTAGCGCGTCTACCGTTCCGCCACTTCGGCACGTGCCAACTGCCGCCCTCGCCCGGCGGCGCCGGTCCCGCCACGCGCTCGCGGGATGCGCGCGTGGTGGGCGGTCGAGGACTCGAACCTCGGACCTCCTGCGTGTGAAGCAGGCGCTCTAACCACTGAGCTAACCGCCCAGGCAGGGCGTGATGTTAATGAACCGCCGATCACGGAATGGTGGCAACGGTAGGATTTGAACCTACGACCTAGCGCTTATGAAGCGCCCGCTCTAACCCCTGAGCTACGTTGCCCCGCAATCGACCACCATCAAAATGATAAAGTAGCCCCCCATAGCTGTCAATTTGACAAGCCTCCCAAACGAAAGGAGGCCCCGTGAACATTGATCCCACAGCCGCAACGACACAGGCAGACGCGGCGATGGATCGTGCCGCCGATGAACTAGCCTCGCTCCTCGCGGACCTCTGCGCCGGCCTCGACCCGTTCCCGTCCTTCATGGGCCACGCCTCGCTCAGGGCTGTGGAAATCGAGGAAGCCCCGGCCATACTAGCCGCCGTCGGAGCCGCCTACCTGAACGTAGGATGCGTCGTCGTCTGCCCCGACGGCAACCTCTACGAGCTGACCATGAGAATGACGCCCGACGATACCGACGAAGCCGGCCTCGACAGCACAGGAGAACTCAAGGCCCTGGATCTTTCCCCCGCCGCGCGAGCCCCCATCAGCCACGCCGCCGTCCGCACCCTCGCCCGCCTGGCCAGACTACGCAGCTAGCAGCCCCCGCTCACTTGAACTCACCCTTCGGCGTCCACCCCCTCCAGAGCCTCTTGGGAACACTCTTGAAGAACATCCCCCACGTCGGCGGGTCCGGGCTCGTCCTCAGCAGCGACCGCAGCGCGTGCGTCGCCCCGCCCACCAGCGGCCTCCCGTGGCCCCCGCACAGCGTGTCGAACTCCTCGTTCGCCAGCCTGTTGATCGAGGCGCGGTACGCCTCCCCGTCGTAGCCCGGAAACGGCACCGACCGGCTCACGCCGTCGCCGTCGCTGAACAGCGTGTCGCCGGAGAACAGCAGCCTCCGCCCCTCGTCCATGAAGCACAGGCTCCCGGGCGTGTGCCCCGGCGTGTGGATCACCCGCACGCCGTCGCCGATCGGCAGCACGTCGCCGTCGCTCACAAGGTCCGTCACCTCGGTGAACCGCAGGTACGGAATCGGCAGCTTCACGCTCGTGAACACGCCCATGTAGCTCAGCGACACCTCACCGTCCGCGTGCACCTTCGAGTCCAGCCGGTGCGCCGCGATCCTCGCTCCCGACTTCTCGGCAATCGCGAACGCCGAACCCGTGTGGTCCGGATGGCTGTGCGTGACGAGGATGTACCCGATATCCGTGACGTCCCGTCCGATCGACCGCACGTAGCCCTCCACCCTCCTCCCGTCTCCCGGCGACCCGGAATCGACCAGCGCGAGCGAATCGCCGTCCTCGATCAGGTAGAGCGCGGACCAGAAAGTGCCGGGTATCTTGTGGACTCCCTTTACGATCTCCATCCCAATAAGCTTACCACTCCCAGCGATTCCAAGTGCCGCCAGCAGTCCTCAAGTAACAGTTCAGCCTCAATGAGATGCAAGTGCGTTCGCCCTGAGCTTGTCGAAGGGCCGGCCTCTCCGTCATACCGGCGCAGGCCGGTATCCAGGGGTGATGCGGGGCGTTCAACGCATCGACTCTGAACAGTTACTGTAGCGCCCCTTGCCCTTCCGCGAACTAGTGTGCTAAGATAGCCGCATGTACATTAACAACGCAAACCACAACAACGCAAACCACGCGCTGCCGAGTACCGGACATCCCATCGCCGCGCCCCCAGGCCACTGTCTCATAATCGTCTCAAAATGTCTCATTTCTGCTTCAAATCCGTCTCAAAAGCGTCTCATCGCCGTCTCGCCGGCCCGGCCCGCCAGATAGGGGATGAGACAAAATGAAACAAAATGAGACAACCTACGCCGGCCTGAGCTCCCCAGGCCTTGCGCTGGCGCGCCTGCCCGGTCCCGTTTCGTTCGCCCTGACCCTGTCCTGAGCGAAGACGAAGGGGCCTGTCGAACCATGAGCAGGCCGCCGGCCGCCGCGCTGTTGCCGCCCCAATGGCGCGGGCGTAAACTTGATTGCCGGCGTTCCGGCAGTCCCAGACCCATGAGAGGTGCCAGATGGCGACCAACACAACAGCCGAAGACCTGAGGCAGGCCGCGCTCAGGCACCTGTGGATGCACAACCGAGACTGGGTGCGCATGGCCGAAGAAGGCGACCCGCTGATAATGACCGGCGCAAGC
Source organism: Dehalococcoidia bacterium (assembly GCA_963668185.1). Lineage (GTDB taxonomy): Bacteria > Chloroflexota > Dehalococcoidia > Lucifugimonadales. The sequence continues at coordinate 2,750,160 of OY764162.1, read as the reverse complement.
GGCGTGAGAATCACGGACGCCGAGGGCAATAGATGGATCGACGTAAACGGCGGCTACAACTGCGTCAACGTCGGCTATGGTCGCACCGAGATCGCCGAGGCGGTGCGCGAGCAGGCCGGTCGCCTGCCGTACTTCCCGAACGGCTCGACCACGGAGCCGACGGTACGCCTCGCCGCCAAGGTCGCGGAGCTTGCGCCCGGCAGCCTAGACCGCGTCTTCCCGACGTCCGGCGGCTCCGAGGCCAACGAGACCGCGCTCAAGATCGCTCGCGCTTACTGGCGCAGGCGCGGAGAGTCAGGGCGCTTCCGCATCATCAGCCGCCGCGGCTCCTACCACGGCATGACCGGCGGCGTGATGTGGCTCGGCGGCTACCAGCCCACGGAGCGCGACGAGTTCGGCCCCGAGCACCCGGGCATGGTCCACGCGCCGCAGCCGAACCCGTACAGGTGCGAGCGCGGCGGCGCGACGCCGTCCGAGTGCGCCGTCAGGTGCGCGGAGGCCGTCGAGGAGTTGATCGCGTTCTACGGCGCCCACACGATCGCCGCCGTCATCGCCGAGCCGGTGTCGCAGCTATCCGGCGCCGCCGTGCCGGGCGACGAGTACTGGCCGATGCTTCGCGACATCTGCGACAGGCACGACGTCCTGCTCATCGCGGACGAGGTCATCACCGGGTTCGGGCGCACCGGCAAGTGGTTCGGCCTCCAGCACTGGGACGTGACGCCGGACATCATGACCGTGGCCAAGGGCATCTCCAGCGCCTACATGCCGATCGCCGCGGCGGTCGTCAAGCGCGAGATCGCGGACTACCTCGCCGGCGGAGAGGACCGCCTCAGCCACATCCTCACCTTCAGCGGGCACCCCGTGGCCGCGGCGGCAGCCCTCAAGAACATCGAGATCATGGAGAGAGAGGACCTCGTCCAGAACGCGGCAACAATCGGCGCGTACATCAAAGAGCAACTCGAAGGCCTCATGATGGACCACCCGATCGTCGGAGACGTGCGGGGAATCGGGATGCTCAACGCCGTGGAGTTCGTCGCTGACCGGGACACGAAGGAGAAGTTCCCTCCTGAGGCCCGTCTCGGTGACCGGCTTTTGGAAAAATTCAAGAAGCATGGGCTGGTCCTGAGGCCGCGCAAGGACATGATCACCGTGGGGCCGCCTCTCTGCATGACAAGGGACGAGGCCGACGAGATGGTCCACGCCATCGACCTCGCCCTCTGGGAAATGGAAGGGGAGTTAGGCATCTCGCGCATGGTCTAGACGGCCTTTCCAAAACCCATTTGTAGTGCCTTCTCCCCCCACGTGGAGACCTTTGCATAGCCTCCGTCATTCCGGCGAAGGCCGGAATCCAGATTCAGGAGCGCCCAATGGCAGACACAACCACAACTGAATCGCTGCGCCAGGCCGCGCTGGACCATCTCTGGATGGCCAACATGGACTGGATCAGGATGGCCGAGGAGGGCGACCCTCCGATCATCGTCGAGGGCTCCGGCATCCGGGTCACCGACTCGGAAGGTAGGTCGTTGATCGACGTTAACGGCGGCCTGGCGTCGATCAACGTCGGCTACGGTCGGACCGAGATCGCCGACGCCATGTACGAGCAGATGAACAGGGCCGCCTACTACGCCCAGGGCTCGGCCACCGAGCCGGCCGTTCGTCTCGTCGAAAAGCTGGCCCAGGTCACGCCCGGCGACCTCAGCCGCACGTGGCTGGTGTCCGGCGGCTCCGAGGCCAACGAAGTCGCGGTCAGGATCGCGAAGGGCTACCACAACCGCCGTGGAGACCCCGGCCGCTATAAAGTGATCAGCCGGAGGCGCTCCTACCACGGCGCGACCGGCGGCGTGCTGTGGCTGGGCGGCGGCGACTTCAGCCGCTTCGACTACGAGCCGGCCCCCGTCGGGACACTTCACGCTCCGCAGCCGCACCCGTACCGGTGCGAACTCGGCGGCGAAACGCCGTCCGAGTGCGCCGTGCGCTGCGCGGAGGCCGTGGAGCGGCTGATAGAGTCGAACGACCCCAGGTCGGTGGCCGCCGTCATCGCCGAGCCGATCGCCGGAGCCGCGATGGTTCCCGGCGATGAGTACTGGCCGATGCTGCGGGACATATGCGACAGGCACGGCGTGCTGCTCATCGCGGACGAGGTCGTGACCGGCTTCGGGCGCACAGGCCGCTGGTTCGGCGTAGAGCACTGGGACGTCGCGCCGGACATCATGACCGTGGCCAAGGGCATCGTCAGTTCCTACGCCCCGGTAGGCGCCGCAATCGCCACAACCGAAGTCGCGGACGCCTTCGCCGGCGGCGACAACTTCTTCCGCGCCGCCCTCACAGCCGGCGGGCATCCGGTCACGTCCGCCGCCGCCGTCAAGAACATCGAGATAATCGAGCAGGAGAATCTAGTGGAGAACTCCGCCGAGGTAGGGGCCTACTTCCTGGACCGCCTTGAGGAACTCCAGGAAGAGCACCCGATGATCGGCGAAGTCCGGGGCAAGGGCCTGATGCTCGCGATGGAGCTAGTCAAGGACCGCGGCTCGAAGGATCCCTTCCCGCCCGAAGCCAGGCTGGCCGATAGGATTATCGGCTACCTGAAGGCCGAAGGACTCATCCTTCGCCCGCTGGGGAGTGTGCTGTCGATAACCCCGCCGCTCTGCATCGAGCGGTCGGACGTGGACACCATCACCGCGGGCCTGGACAGCGCCCTCGGCGCCGTCGAACACGACCTCGGCATAACGTCGTAGGCTAACCAACCTAGCCCTCTCCGCTGTCTTCCCGAGTCCCTTCCCCAGTCTGCTGGGGAAGGTTAGGATGGGGCCAAAGCGGCGATTGCAGGGCCACCCTCAACGGGCCACAGTCAGGAGTACAAGTATGCCGGTCTATGCAGTGCTTGGCGCACAGTGGGGCGACGAAGGCAAAGGGAAGATAATCGACTTCCTCTCCGAGGACGCGGACATCGTCGCCCGCTTCTCCGGCGGCAACAACGCCGGCCACACCGTCATGAACCCGCAGGGCAAGTTCGCGCTCCACCTGATCCCTTCCGGCATCTTCTGGCCCCAGACCACCTGCGTCATCGGCAACGGCGTGGTCGTGGACCCGGACGCCCTTCTGGAAGAGATCACGTCGATGGAGACCCGCGGCATAGACCTGACGGGCCGCCTCGTGGTCAGTGAGCGAGCGCACCTTGTGATGCCGTACCACGTGGTGCTTGACGAACTGTCCGAGAAGGCGAAGGGCGAGGACGCCATCGGCACCACAGGCAAGGGCATCGGGCCCGCCTACACCGACAAGGCCGCGCGCATCGGCATCAGGGCCGCCGACCTCACCGACCTGGAAGCGCTGTACCTGCGGCTCACCGGCGCGGTCGGTCACGCCAACGCGCTGATCACCAGGCTCTACGGCGGCGAGGAGGTGCCGCTGGAAGACGTGTACGAGAAGTGCAAGACGTGGGCGCTCAACCTCGCGCCGTACATCGGCCCCGTCGAGCACATGGTTTTCGACGCCGTAACGGCCGGCAAGCGCGTCCTGCTGGAGGGCGCGCAGGGCGCGATGCTTGACCTCGACCACGGCACGTACCCGTTTGTCACGTCGTCCCACCCCACCATCGGCGGCGCGTGCACCGGCCTGGGCCTGCTCCCCGGCCAGATCGATACGATACTCGGCGTGTTCAAGGCGTACAGCACCCGCGTCGGCGCCGGCCCGTTCGTGACCGAGCTGCACGGCAAGACCGGCGACCGCGTGCGCGACCTCGCCCAGGAGTTCGGCACCACGACCGGCAGGCCGCGCCGCGTGGGCTGGTTCGACTGCGTGGTCGCCCGGTACAGTACTCGCATAAACGGGTACACGTCCCTGATCCTGACGCGCCTCGATGTGCTGGACGGCTTCGACGAAATCCAGGTCTGCACAGCGTACGAGTTGGACGGCCGCATCGTCCGCGACTTCCCCGGCAGTTCGGCCACGCTCGAAAGGTGCACCCCGATTTACGAAACGTTCCCCGGCTGGGACAGGCCCACGGCCGGCGCTACGCGGCTCGAAGACCTTCCGAACCGCGCCAGAGCCTACATAGCCCTCATTGAGGAGCAGGTCGGCAGGCGTATCGACGTAATCTCAACCGGCCCCAACCGCCACGAGACCGTCACCGTCCGCCCCGTCGTCTGATCGGAAAAGAGGAGAAAGATGTGCGACGTGTGATTGAAGGCAAGCTGTATGACACCGAGACGGCTAGATTACTCGCGACAAAGATAGACATCTTTGATTCTATTGTGCCACGGGTACAGCTATACGTAACGGAGTCGCAAACATATTTCTTGGCTACTTCCTTTAGGATAGAGGTTATCAGCTTTGATGAAGCGCGCGAGTGGCTGGATGAGGAAGCTGAGATTGAGGACGTAGATGCTTGCGTGAAAATTTTTGGCTTGGAGTCAGGATAGCAAGTGCCGTCGTTGCGGTAGATGCGCTGCCACTGTCTAAGATAGTAAGTAGCTGCCTGGCCGCACCAGTGCCGCTAGGCCGCGAAACGATCCGGCGAAGACGCCTCGATCGGCACGTCAGTCTCCCCTGCCATTATCAAGTCGGCTGTGGCCTTGCCCATCGCCAGTCCCAGGAGGATGCCCTTGCTGCCCGCGCCGGTGTTAAGGAACACGTTGTCCCAACCTGGGTCCCTCCCAATGATCGGCGCGTGGTCCGGCGTTAGAGGCCGAAGGCAGACCGTCTGCCGGATAAGCTGCGCGTCTTCCATGCAGGGCATCAGCCGCACGGCTCCCTCCAGCAGGCGGCTGGCCACGGCCGGGTCCGGCGTCCGGTCGAAGCCCCGGTGCTCCATCGTGCTGCCGACGCGGACGAGGCCGTCGGAGCGCGGGAAGAACGTCGCGCCGCCACCGCCCAGATCGACTTCGATAGGAGGTCCGGGGAGATCCACGTGAAGCAGCTCGCCCCGCAGCGGCACGACCGGCACGTCGATGCCCAACCAGCCGCCCGCCTCGCCGCTCCACGGCCCAGCGGCTACGACCAGCGTTTCGCAGGATATCTCGCCGCTCTCAAGCACAACGGCCGTCACACGCCCGCCGTCTTGCCGTACGCCGACCGCCCTGGCCTGGCGCAGCGTCGCGCCCATGCTCTCGGCGGCCATGAATACGCTGAGGGTGTGCTGGTACGGATCGACGGCCAGTATTCCGTAAACGTCAACTGCCGATACCACCTCTGGGGACAGTCTCGGCTCCATCGAGAGCGCATCTTCCCGCGATAGCATGGAGAACGACATGTTCTTGGCATAAGGATGGGTCGCCTGCAGGCTGCGGAGCGCCTTTGACCGTTCCTTGAAGAAGTCGTGCAGCGCCGGAGTCTCCTCCTCATCGAAGGAGACCCTGAGTTGGTGGATGAACTTGGGATGAAAGTCGACCCCGGAGCGCTCGATGAGATCGTTGTTGTGGTCCAGGTGGAACTGAAAAGCGTCGGCCAGTAGCGGCGCCTGGACCTCCGGCCCCCAGAGCGGGCTTAGCTGCCCTGCCGCGTACCCTGACGCCTGCGAGGCCACAGCGTCGGCCTCGACAATCGTGGACTTGACGCCCTCCAGCGCCAGGAAGTACGCTGTCGCGCTCCCCGCCGCTCCCCCGCCAATGATCACAACGTCGCTTGAGTTCGCCATGCCTTACGCCCTTGAGTTAGTGTGGCCCAGAATACAGCAGTCTGGCGCCAAAGGCTAAGGGACACCGGTTGAAGCGTGGGCGAGGCTGTCGGTACCATTCCTGCGTCCACAATGAGCGCGATCGAGATCACACCCACGCAGGCCCGCCGGCTGGCAATCACAAAGCAACGGCTCGCTGGGCCGCGTCCCGAGGCCACTCCCAACGGCATCGTCGATCTAGTACGGGATCTGGGCTGCCTCCAAATCGACCCCATTCGCGCCGTGGAGCGCACACAGTACCTCGTGCTGTGGAGCAGGCTCGGCCAGTACGACCCCGAGCAACTTCATACCGCGCTCTGGAAAGAGAAGCGGCTGTTCGAGTACTGGGCGCACGCGGCCTCGATCGTGTTGACGGATAACTACCCGATCCACAACTCGCAGATGAGAGCGGCGCACACCGGGGGCAGCAAGTGGGACGAGCGGGTACGCGAGTGGCTGCGCGACCACGCCGAACTTCGGGAGCAAGTGCTCGCGGCGCTCCGCGACAACCCGCCGATGACGTCCGACCAGATATCGGAGTTCACTCCCGCCGCAGAACCGAGGGGCCCGGTGACCGGCTGGGGCACAGGCAACGACGTTGGCTGGATGCTCGGCCACCTGTGGACGAGCGGCGAAGCGATGGTCGCCCGGCGCGAGGGCCTGCGCCGATACTGGACGCTGACCGAGCATTGGGCGCCTGACTGGATCGACCTTGAGCGGCTGCCGAGGGCCGAGGCCGTCCGCCGGGCGGCGCAGATCTCGCTGAAGGCGCTCGGAGTCGGCACGCAGTCCCACATACGCAGCCACTTCGTGCGCGGCCACTACGACGGAATCGCCGACGCGCTGCAGGACCTGGTGAACGAGGACATGGTCTTACGAGCGAAGATCGTGGACGAGTCTGGGGCATGGCGCGGCGACTGGTTCATCCACGCGGACGATATCCCGCTCTTGGACAAGCTAGAACGTGACTGGTATCCGCGCACGGTTCTGCTGTCGCCGTTCGACAACCTGATCTGTGACCGCGCCCGTACGCTGGCCATGTGGGACTTCGACTTCACGATCGAGATATACGTCCCGAAGGCCAAGCGCAAGTACGGCTACTACGTAATGCCCATCCTGCACGGCGACAGGCTCGTCGGACGCGTCGATCCCAAGATGGACCGCAAGACCGGCACGCTGATCGTGAACGCCGTCCACGCCGAAGAAGACGCAAAGCCCGCCTCCGAAATCGGTGCCGCCACCGCCCGCACGATAGAAGACCTGGCCCGCTTCCTGGGCGCATCCCGCGTCAGGTACAGCCGCCGCAAGCCCGCCGCCTGGCGGGCCAGCCTGCGATCGGGGCGGGTGGAGTGATGGCGCGACGTCCTACTATTAGTTGCTTGCAACATCAGGCCAGTCAAGTGCATTGATATCTTCTTGTGGGATCTTGCCGTAGGTTTCGAATGCCTCTTGGAGCCGTTCGGCAAGCCACGAGAAGCCTTCTTGGGAAAGTTCGACGTCCGGTTGTCTCAGGTATGCCTTTCGCGGATCGGTGTTTCCTTCGCCACTAGCAGCATTGCGTTGTGTGGTTGCAAATGAATTGGCCTTGAGTTCCTTCATAAGTTCATTTAATGAAATGCCGTTCTCCAAAGTTCCGTCAACGAATTCAGCTTGATGCACGCGAATGTAGTGAGGGTAGCGGTCTTTCCAACTTCGGTCCCTTATCTCGCTCGTAGTCGCGTCATCTCTGACTTCCTTGTATTCCATGCCTATGGCCCTGCCGAAGATGTGGATATCCGCAGTCCCTCCTGAGTCACGGGTCAGTAGGGCGACGAAGATAACGGCATTGTCCCTCACTCTGCGCGGCCGCCTATTGATTGGGTAGCAGACAGCCCAGTGGGAGCCTCCGCTCTTGACCATGTCTATGGTTTGTACTGTCAAGGGCCTGCGATCATTGCTATAACCGCCAAATTTAACGAATGACTGACTTGCGTGAGCGACAGCTTGAGGCACTTTAGAAGATGGTAGCTCGGACAGACCAACCTTGGTGCCATAATCCTGTAGGTTGCCAAATTCTCTGGCAGCCCCGTCCAGCAGATTGTGAGAGGTTACTCTCTCAGCCCAACCATCCAATTGTCCCCTCTGCAAATTTTTCCCAGCTTGGTTCCATAGGTTGCTGAAGTAGTCTCGGCACTCATTGACAATGTTCGGCTCGTTCTCCGCAATCATCCCGAACTCTTGGTTCCTGCTTAGGGCGGCTGCGGTGAGGTTGGCTGAAGTGAGGATCGCCCGGCCCTTGCCGAAGATGTACAGTTTGGCGTGAAGGTTCTGTACTCCGCGAATCTTGGCGCCAGCATCGAGTAGCTTCCGTAAGGCAGCAATGTCGCTGACGCCTCCCGCGAAGTCCGCGAGATTGAACCGAGTGATAACTCGAATGTTGTTTGGCTTGTGATCTAACAGCCGTTCAATGGCCCCCACCTTGATGAACGGACAAATGATCCTGAGCGCGCTATTGTCATCACGCAAGGCTTCGTCGAACTGTGCATCCCATCGGTCGTCTACAAGATGAATAGCCATGTGATCTGCATCCTCTACTATCTAAGTCTAGTATAGCGTAGCATCAGTCTGTAGTTTCCTCATTACTCCGGCATCGGGCTTTCTTGACTTGATCGGCAGACCCTTCTGATACCCTGCTACCATAGCCGCGCCATGACCCGCCCCACCTCCCAACGCCCCGCCGAGTCTGTCGCCGCAATCGTGGCCGCCGCAGGCGACAGCCGCCGCATGGCCGGCGTTGACAAGCAGTTCGTGTCCATCGGCGGGCGGCCGCTGCTCTGGCATTGCCTGAACACGCTGGCCCGGTGCGACGCGGTCGGTGAGGTGGCGCTCGTGCTCTCGGAACGCAACCTGGAGGCGGCGCGTGCAATGGTCGCCACCAACGGCTGGGGCAAGGTGAGAGCCGCCACGACAGGCGGCCTGAGGCGGCAGGACTCGGTGCGGCGGGGCCTGGAGACGTTGGGGCCCTGCGACTGGGTGGTCGTGCACGATGGCGCGCGGCCATTCCTAGACGCCGACATGATCGTTCGCGGACTATGCGCCGCCGGGGAGACCGGCGCGGCTGTGGCCGCAGTTCCGGTGAAGGACACGATCAAGCGCGCCGACGGTGAGATGAACGTGCTCGAAACGCCCCCCAGGGAAAATCTTTGGGCCGTGCAGACCCCGCAGGTCTTCAGGCGGGAGGCACTTGCGGAAGCGCACCGTCGGGTGAGTGAAGACGTGACGGACGACGCCGCGATGGTGGAGCGCATCGGCGTTACCGTGAAGCTGTTTCGCAGCTCTTACGAGAACCTTAAGGTCACAACCCCGGAGGATGTGATTGCCGCCGAGGCCATTCTGAACGCGCGGGGCAAGCCGGAGGCGGGTGGAGCATGACCGGGCCGCGCACCGGCATCGGCGTCGACGTCCATCCGTTCGCTGAGGGCCGCCCCCTGTTTCTCGGAGGCGTCCGGATGGAGTTCGACCGCGGCCTGGCGGGGCACAGCGACGGCGACGTCCTGTGCCACGCGATCATCGACGCTTTGCTCGGCGCGGCCGGCCTCGGCGACATCGGCTCCCACTTCCCGTCGTCCGATCCGGCGTACAGGGGTGCGGACAGCCTCGAACTGCTCGCCCGGACGGTCGCCAAGATCGGCGAAATCGGTTGGAAGGCGGCGTACGTCGATGCTACAATCCTCGCCGAAAAACCGGCTGTCGCGCCGGTTAGAGACCTGATCGAGGCCTCTCTCTCCAGGGCCCTTGGGCTGAGCCAATCGCTTGTCAGCGTCAAGGCCACGACCACGGACGGACTGGGCTTCACAGGGCGAGGCGAGGGCATCTGCGCAATGGCGGTCGCCACAATAGAGCCAGCCGCATGAAACTGTACAACACCCTGACGCGCGCCAAGGAAGAGTTCGCCGTCTCCGACGGCGTGGTCAAGATGTACGTCTGCGGCATCACGCCGTACTCTAGCTCCCACGTCGGCCACGCCATGAGCGCCGTGGTGTTCGACGTCGTCCGGCGGTACATGGAGTTCAAGGGCTTCAAGGTCCGGCACGTACAGAACTTCACGGACATCGACGACAAGATGATCGTCGCGGCAGCCAAAGAGGGCATAACTGTGGCGGAACTGGCGGAGCGCAACATAGAGGCGTTCCTTGCCGATATGGACACGCTCAACGTCAAGCGGGCCACGGTGTATCCGAGGGCGACGCAGGAGATCGAGGGCATCGTGGACATGATCCTGCGGCTGGAGGAGCGCGGGTACGCCTACGCAGTCAACGGCGACGTTTACTTCCGAGTAAGGAAAGACCCTGAGTACGGCAAGCTGGGCCGGCGCAAGCTGGAGGATATGATCGCCGGGGCGCGGCTTGAGTTGGACGAGCAGAAAGAGGACGACATGGACTTCGCCCTCTGGAAGGGCGAGAAGCCGGGAGAGCCCGCGTGGGACAGCCCCTGGGGGCCGGGCCGGCCGGGCTGGCACATCGAGTGCAGCGCGATGGTGATGCGCTACCTGGACCAGACGATAGACATCCACGGCGGGGGCCGAGACCTGGTGTTTCCCCATCACGAGAACGAGATCGCGCAGTCGGAGGCGTACTCGTCCGTGAAGCCGTTCGCGCGCTTCTGGGTGCACAACGGCATGGTCCGGTTCGGCGAAGACAAGATGAGCAAGTCGATCGGCAACATCGTCCCGGTGAACGAGGCCCTGGATAGGCACGAGCCGGACGCGCTGCGGCTGTTCTTCCTGAGTTCGCACTACCGCAGTCCCGTGAACTACACGGACGAGACGGTCGAGGGCCATGCCCGCGCCGTCGGGAGGCTGCGGCAGGCGCTGGAGGCGACGTCCGGAGACGGGCCTGCGCTGGACGGCAGCGATCACGAGGCCGCCTTCGTGGAGGCGATGGACGACGACCTGAACACGCCCCGCGCCGTCGCCGCGCTGTTCGACCTCGCGAGAGACATCAACAGGTCGAGCGGCGAGGGCAGCGACGTCGCCGGCGCACAGGAGACGCTCCGGAGGCTGGCCAGACTGCTCGGCCTTACGCTGGCATCCGCGCCGGAGCCTGCGGGCGGGGAGGACGTCGCGCCGTTCGTGAACCTGCTGGTCGAGCTTCGGGCCGAGATGCGCCAGGCGAAGCGGTTCGACCTTGCGGACCGGGTACGGGACGAACTGGCCGCGCTGGGCATTGCATTGCAGGACAGCCCTGAGGGGACTACGTGGTCGCGGTCCTAACCCCATCCTGACCTTCCCCAGCAGACTGGGGAAGGGATATACGAGTGGCGGGCACTAATCAGAAGATGCGGGCGCTGACTATGGCGGCGGTGATGAAGACGCCGACGAGCACGATTGTGGCCTGGAACAGCAGCTTTTCGAGGCCGCGCCTGGTCCTGTAGGAGCTCTGCGCCGCGCCGAACAGCCCGCCGCCCTGGCCGCGCACCTGCATCAGGATCACCGCAACCAGGATGATCGATATCGCGATCATGGCGATGTTCATTACTTGCTGCATCTGCCTGTCCTGCTCACCTCCGGTTCGCCCCAATGATAACCGCAATCCCGCTCCGCGTCCTAGCGTTGCGCCCCCGCCAGTTTACCGCAGCGCCTCCAGCTCTTTCTTCATGGTCTTGGTTACGACCTGCGGGTTGGCTTTTCCACGGGTGGCTTTCATGACCTCGCCCATGAGGAAGCGCAAGACCTGTTCTTTGCCGTTCAGGTAGTCGCTCACCGGGTCCGGGTTGGCGGCTAGGACTTCTTCGACGATTGCTTTGAGCGAGTCGGCGTCGCTTACCTGGGCCAGCCCTTCCGACTCCGCTATCTCCCGCGGCGGCCGGCCCGTGCTGAACATCGTCTCGAAGACGGTACGCGCCATCGTCGTGCTGAGGGTGCCGTCGTGAACCATGCCGATCAGATCCACGAGGTCTTTTTGGGTGAACTTGAGGTCGTCAACGGACGTGCCGGTCTCGTTCAGCAGGCGCGCCATCTCGCCGAGCATCCAGTTGCTGACGGTCTTCGCTAGCGTCTGGAGGTCGCCGGAGCCCATCCGCACGACGGCCTCGAAGTAGTCGGCTGTGTCCCTGGAGGCGGTGAGCAGGTCGGCGTCGTAGGCCGGGAGGCCGAACTCCCGCTCGAAGCGGTCACGGCGCGCGCTGGGAAGCTCCGGCATGTCGGCCCGGACGGTCTCCACCCAGGCGGGGTCGAGTTCAAGAGGCGGCAGGTCGGGCTCCGGGAAGTAGCGGTAGTCGGAGGCGTACTCCTTCGAGCGCATGGACACGGTCACGCCGCGCTCCTCGGCCCAGCCGCGCGTCTCCTGCACGATGCGGCCGCCTTCGTCGGCGACCCTCGCCTGCCGCTCCTGCTCGTACTCCAGCGCATGGAACACGGATCGGAAGCTGTTCATGTTCTTGACTTCGACTTTGACGCCGAGTTCCCGGCTTCCCTCGGGCCGGATGCTGATGTTGGCGTCGCACCGGAAGCTGCCCTGCTCCATGTTCGCCGTGCTCGCCGAGATGTAACGGAGGATCGAACGCAGCTGCACGAGGTACGCGCGGGCCTGTTCCGGCGTGCGCATGTCCGGTGCGCTGACGATCTCCATGAGCGGGACGCCGGAGCGGTTGATGTCCAGCAGGCTGTACGGCTCGCCGTCCGGCTCTGTCCTGTGGAACAGCTTGGCGACGTCCTCTTCGAGATGGACGCGCTCGATCCCGACCTCCGTCTCGCGGCCATCGGCTTCAACGGTCAGTGCGCCGTTGCTGGCGATAGGGAGATCGTACTGCGATATCTGGTAGCCCTTCATCAGGTCTGGGTACGGGTAGTTCTTCCTGTCGAACTTGGTGTAGGAGGCGATCTCGCAGCCGAGCGCAAGGCCGGTGCGCACCACCAGTTCCACGGCACGGCTGTTTATGACGGGAAGCACGCCGGGCATCCCCATACAGACGGGGCACACGGCGCTGTTGGGCGCGGCGTCCTGGTAGTCGGAAGGGCAGGCGCAGAACATCTTGCTCCGGGTGAGTAGCTGGGCGTGCACCTCAAGGCCGATTACGGTCTCGTAAGCCATGCGGTTAAAGCCCGTCCTGCGAGGCCGAGAGCAAGCTGGCGCCGTTGGTGGAGGCGTGCTCCGGCCAGGCGCCCGCGCCGATCAGGGGCACGAACTGGCAGCCGCCGAGACTCTGGACCGAGCGGGAGTCCCCTGACCTGACGATCTTGAGAAGCTGTTGCTTGTCGGGCGGGCCGACCGGGCACACGAGCCTGCCCCTGTCGGCAAGCTGTTCCCATAGCTCGGACGGCAGGCGCGGCGCGGCCGCCGCGACTACGATGGCGTCGTAGGGCGCGTCCGGCGGCCAGCCGATACCCGTGGACGTGTGGACGACGGTCACGTTGTCGTAGCCCTGACGCTCGAGGTTGCGGCGGGCCATATCGGCCAGCGTACCGAGGCGCTCGGTCGTCACGACCTTGTGGGCGAGCTCGGCCAGGAGCGCCGCCTGGTAGCCGCTTCCCGCGCCGACCTCCAGCACCTCGTCGGAGCGGCGGAGATCCAGGGCCGCAAGCATGAGCGCAACGATGAACGGCTGGGAGATCGTCTGGCCCTCGCCTATCGGGTGCGGGTTGTCCTCGTAGGCACGGCCGGCGAGTTCGGGCGGCACGAACGCCTCGCGGGGCACGCGCTCCATAGCGTCGATGACGCGCGGCGAGTCAATCTCCTTGCGCAGCCTGTCGAACAGCGCTTTGCGGTCGTTTTCCAGTTCCGGCCCTCCTGTGCAATCCTAGTATAGTTTGGCGGGATGGCCGGCGCGATGGGTACTATGACATGGTTCGAGAGGCTCACCGCGAACGGAACCCGAAGGACAGTTACCAAGAGTAGCTTGGACGGTGTATAGATGAGGGCTGAAGACAGGTTTGACGTTGTAGTTGTTGGGGCGGGGAATGCCGCGCTTTGCGCCGCGCTGGCGGCTGCGGAGGAGGGGGCGCGCGTCGTGGCGCTGGAGAAGGCGCCGGAGCACCTTCGGGGAGGCAACTCGTACTTTTCGGGCGGGCTGTTCAGGTTCGCGCACAACGGCATCGACGACATCGCGGCCCTGCTGGACGAGCCGGCGGACAGGCTGCGCGAGACCATCGAGGTACGTCCGTATCCGGCGGCGGAGATGTACGCGGACCTGATGCGGGTCACGGAAGGGCTGTCGGACCCGGACCTGGCGCAGGCGCTTACGTCGAGGTCGTACGAGACGGTCCTGTGGATGAAGGAGCGCGGCGTGCGGTGGGTGCCGGCGTACGGACGGCAGGCGTTTCCGCGCGACGGCGTGCACAGGTTCTGGGGCGGCATCGTGCTGGAGGCGGTGGGCGCGGGCAAAGGGCTGTCCGACGGCCTGTTCGACCTGTGCGAGAGGGCGGGCGTGGAAGTGCGGTACGACTGCGCCGCGCGGTCGCTGCTGCTGGATCGAGCGGGCGCGGTGGAGGGCGTTCATGCCATGACACCGGACGGCGGCGCGGACATCGCGGCCCGGTCGGTCGTGCTGGCGTGCGGCGGGTTCGAGGCGAATCCTGAGATGCGCGCCCGATACCTGGGCGCGGGCTGGGAGCTGGCGAAGGTGCGGGGGACGCGCTACAACACGGGCGAGGGGATTCAAATGGCGCTGGCGGCGGGCGCGATGCCCCACGGCCACTGGAGCGGCTGCCACGCGGTGGCTTGGGACCTGAACGCGCCGCCGTTCGGGGACCGCGTGATCGCGGACTTGTTCCAGAAGCACTCGTACCCGTTCGGGATCATCGTGAACGTGGAGGGCAGGCGGTTCGTGGACGAGGGCGCGGACCTGCGCAACTACACCTATGCCAAGTACGGGCGCGAGGTGCTGTTCCAGCCGCGGCGCGCGGCGTTCCAGATATTCGACCGGAAGACGCGGCACCTGCTGCGGGACGAGTACAGCATCCCGGAGGTGTCGTCGGCGGAGGCGGACACGGTCGACGAGCTTGCCGACAAGCTGGGCATCGACCGGGCCGGACTGGAGAGCACCGTGTCGGAGTTCAACGCGGGGACGAGCGAAGGGGAGTTCGATCCGGCTTCGCTGGACGGGCTGTCCACGTCGGGCGTTGCGCCGCCGAAGTCGAACTGGGCGCTGCCGCTCGACGAGCCGCCGTTCGCGGGCTATGCGGTCACGTGCGGCGTCACGTTCACGTTCGGGGGACTCAAGATTACGACGAGCGCGGAGGCGCTGGACACGAGCGACGCGACGATACCGGGGCTGTACGCGGCGGGCGAGCTTGTGGGCGGGCTGTTCTACCACAACTACCCTGGAGGCTCGGGGCTGACGGCGGGATCGGTGTTCGGGAGGATCGCGGGGCGGAGCGCGGCGCGGGGTGCGGGCGGGGGATGAAACTGTACCGCAAGGGGGAGAAGTCCTGCTCTCCGTGCGTCGGAGAACCCCATCCCGACCTTCCCCAGCAGACTGGGGAAGGGGTCAGAGAAGGGCGCTTCGCGAAGCGCCCCTACGGTTGCCGTAGAGCGAACGGGTTGTGGTTCGACAGGCTCAGGGCGAACGGATTTGGTACGCTGTCGGTGTCGGGTGGACAGCTACTCAGGAGCGTTTACAGGTGAAGATACTCGTTTCGGGTTCCAGCGGGTTGATCGGGTCGGCTCTTGTCAGGAAGCTGGAAGGCGGCGGGCACGACGTACACAGGCTGCTCAGGCCGCAATCGCCCAGGGCGCGGAACGGCGTAGCCTGGGACCCGGCGGCGGGGACGCTCGACCCGCGCGATCTGGAAGGCTTCGACGCGGTCATCCACCTGGCCGGGGAGAACATAGCCAATCGCAAGTGGTCTGAGGAACAGAAGTCACGCATCAGGGACAGCCGCGTGGGCAGCACGGCGCTGCTGGCGGGGGCCGTCGCCGCCCTGGACTCGCCGCCGTCAGTGTTCGTGTGCGCGTCGGCGGGCGGCTACTACGGCGACCGGGGCGACGCCCTGCTGGACGAGGACGCCTCTCCCGGCGCGGGCTTCCTGGCCGGGAACACGAAGGACTGGGAGGACGCCGCAACCGCCGCCGCGAGCGAGAGGACGAGGGTCGTCTGCCTGCGTATCGGCGTGGTGCTGACGGCCTCGGGCGGGATGCTCTCCCGCGTCCTGCCGATATTCAGGCTGGGACTCGGCGGGAGGCTCGGCTCCGGCAGGCAGTACATGAGCTGGATAACGCGGTCGGACGTCGTGGATGCGGCGGTGTGGACGCTGGAGCGCGACGACCTCTCCGGCCCGGTCAACGTCAGCACTCCCAACCCTGTCACGAATGCCGAGTTCACGCGCGCCCTGGGCAGGGCCGTCCGCCGTCCGGCGTTCCTGTTCGTCCCGCAGTTCGCGCTCAGAATCGCGCAGGGCGACCTGTCGGAAGTGGTGACCTCCAGCGCCCGCATGGACCCCGCCCGCCTGACTGCCAGCGGCTTCCGGTTCCGGCACCCGGACATCGACGGCGCGCTGGAGTGGGCGCTCACGGACACCGAGCGATAGCGGGGGGTTGCCCCATCCTAACCTTCCCCAGCAGACTGGGGAAGGAACCAGGGGAGTACGTGGGCGGACTGGGGAAGGGGTCAGAGGCCCCACACCTGCCCGTACACCCGCAGCCAGTTCCCGCCCAGGAACTTCCGCACGTGCTCCTCCGGCCACTCTCGCTCCTGCAACGCCGCCACCACGTTCGGCAGTTCGCTCACGTTCTCGAACCCCTGCACGTACCGGCGCGGGCCGTCGTCCATCGTCTCCGACCCGAACAGCGCCTTGTCCCTTCTCTCGCGCCCGTTCGGATTCCCCGGACGGCTCGTGAAGTCCGTCCCGAGGCCTATGTGGTCCGGACCAACGAGGTCTCTCACGTGCTCGACGTGCGCGATGAAATCGTCGATCCCGCCCCACGGGCTCTCCGCCACGTGCGCCATCTCCCTGCCGCGCACCAGGAAGTCGTTGATGGCCACGATGCCGACGACCCCGCCAGTCTTCGCGATTGCCTCGATCAGCTCGTCGCTGAGGTTCCGGGAGCTGTCCGCCAACGACCTCGCACCGCCGTGACTGCAGATGACGGGCGCTCCTGAAGACATCTCCAGCGCGTCGAACGAGGCCCTGTCTCCCGTGTGTCCGCCCACGTCCAGCACGATGCCCAGGCGGTGGATCTCCTCCACAAGCGCCCTTCCCGCCCGGCTCAGCCCCACATGCCCGTCCGTCGCGCCGCCTCCAAACACGTTGGCTATCTGGTACGCGATTCCGCACACGCGCAGACCAAGCTCGTAGTACGCCCTCAACTCCGTCCGGGTCGGCTCGCCCCACCAGTCGTTCGGGCCATCCCGGCCGGTGCTGACAGCGTTCGCGTCCTGCCACCCAAGCAGCAGTCCGACCCTGTTCGAAGCCGCCGCCTCGCGCATCTCCGAGACAGTCCTGACTATCGCAACCTCATCGGCGTGACCGTCCACGAAGTTGTGGATATCCGCAAAGTCCCGCAATCTACCGCCAACCGTTTTGTGCCAGACGTGGACGCCGCCTGCCCTGCACATCTCCAGGTACTCCTCGTACAGGTCCGAGACATCCAGCCCGTTAACAACCAACGAAGACGCATCAGCCATCACACCCATACCTCCAGCATCAGGTCGCTTGGCGCGCCGCCGTTGATCACGCCGACGTCCACCGAGCACGCGGTTACGATAACCAGCAGGTCGGCCAGCGCGCGCAACACGACGTAGTCTCCCGGCTTCGCGGGCGACTCGCGCGCTTCCTTGCGCCCGTCGAGATCCACGACGGGTGTGTTCTGGAACAGGTTGTGCGGGTCGGGCAGCCGGTCCGGCTCGAACTCGAACCGGGCCAGCGTGGACACGAGGTTTCCGCTGCAGCTCGGATGGTCATCAAAGCCGAGGTCTCTGTACAGGTACTCGTCGCACGCGGGCGCGAGCAGGTCGTGGACGCCCACCGTGTCTTCTTCCAGAAGCAGCAACGGGTTGCGCTTGTTGCTGTAGAACGGCTCGCCGAGCACGGGGTAGATCGACCGCAGCTTCCCCATCGTGTTGCCGGGCGACAGGTATTCGTCCCGCGAGCCGAGCACGAACGCGAACAGGTCCCCGACCTGCTTGCCCTGCACGGCGATGACCTTCACGCGCTGGCCCTCGCGCACCTCGGCCCCGCCGCCGCTGAATGCCGGGATGTGGACTTGGTGTAGTAATGTTTGGTCAGTGGACATCTGTGCCCTCCATCTTCCCTTGTATCTGTGCATGGCCCCGTTACAAAGCCGGAACTTAGCCCTCAGGTACTTCTATTACTCCCACACCTTCCTTCGACCGTCAAGGCTCACGACCGGCGTGTTCTGACGTGGTGTAAACTGGTCCAGCACTTGTAAGCTTACGAGATATGCACGCATTGTGAGGCCGCCGAGGAGCAGTCAACCCAGTGACAGTCCACCAGACCGACCCTGAGACGATACGGGAGGAGGGAGTCAACGTCCTGCTCGCCCAAGGCCTACTCGCCCACGGACTGAAGGCAAGGGCGGAGCGCCGCACACGCAAAGGGGCGCCCGACGTTCGGGTCGATCTCAGGGCCCGTGATCGCCTAGTCCTAGAATGTAAGTGGGAAGGGTCTGCCAGCCTCCTGGAAACTCAACTCAATCGTCGGCTGAAGGACTTCCCCGACGCGATTGGGGTGATTGGCATACTCTACCCGGACCGGCTCAAGTTTGCCGAGAACACGGCCGCTTCGCTTGAGACAGCCGACGACATCAGATGGTGGCTTCACGGCTCACGCGGCGCGGCGCTGCCAGGGCCGCGCGTTGTAAGAACAGGGTCCGTGTCGGAGCTTACCGACCATCTACGTACAGTGCCGCTGGAGTTGGAGGGCGTGGACCGCGTGGTTGCTGCCGCAATCGCGGTGGGATATGCGATCGATCAGGCGGCAGATCGCGCAGCAGACCACGCCCGGGTGTCGGGCCGAATCGCCGACATCATCGCCGTTACAGACCAGGAGAAGAATCGCGCCGCTGCGCTCCGCATCGGTTGCCTTGTGCTTTTCAATGCCCTCGCCTTCCAAGACCGTCTCGCCTCCGTCAACGAAGAAATCCCTACGGTCAAGGAAGCTCTTGGCGAGGGTATTGCAGGGCTTCGCGACGCCTGGCGCCACATTTGCGATCACATCGACTACATTCCCGTCTTTGAGCTTGCAGCCAACGTCCTAGACGTGCTCAACGATGGCCCGGACTACGTGCAGATGCCTTTGATCAAACCTCTTGTCAGGGCCGTGGATGATACTCGTCACATTGAGGGGCATGACTTGTCAGGGAGACTGTTCCACACGCTCCTGACTGACGCTAAGTTCACCGGCGCGTACTACACATCTGTTCCTGCTGCCACGCTTCTGGCGCGGCTCGTGTTCCACGACTGGCCGCCACAAGTTAACTGGGCCGATCACGAGTTCCCTGCTTCTCTCAACGTGGCAGACCTCGCCTGCGGCACCGGCACACTGCTCATGGCCGTGGCTTCCGAGGCAGAGCGCCTCCACAGGGCTGCTGGCGGTTCGAAAGCCCCTGACCTACACAAAGCCATGGTTGAGCAGGCCCTTCACGGCTACGATGTTCAACTTTCCGCCATACACTTCGCCGCAACCAGCCTGGCGATGCTGAACCCGGACATCCAGTTTGACCGAATGAACCTATACGTGATGCCCTTTGGAGTCCAAGGCTCCAACGTGTCGTTAGGTTCCCTGGAATTCTTCGGTGAGGACGAGGTTCCGGTGCAATACGCATTGTCTGGCACAGATATGGGAGTTGTGACGAGAAGTGCCGAGCGGGTGTCCGGGCGAGGATCTCAGGGCGCGGTCGAGGGCGTAACAGCGCGCCTGCCGAATCTGGATCTTGCGATAATGAATCCGCCCTTTACTCGTACTGGAAGATTGCTCTTTGGCATGCTGCCAGCCGCTGAACGGCGAATGATGCAAAGGGAGCTATCGCGTCGCCTGAAGTCCCGACCCGCGACTGTCACTGCCGGACTTGGGGCCGCGTTTGTGGCAGCAGCCTCGCCTAAGTTACGGCCTGGTGAGGGCCGCCTAGCTCTCGTGCTGCCCGCCACGGTCTGCACTGGCCAGTCATGGAAGCAAACGCGATCTCTTATCGAGCGTGACTACGCCCTAGAAATGGTCATTACTTCCCAAGCTCCGCCACGCTGGAACTTCTCCGATAGCACAGATTTGTCTGAGGCACTGCTAATAGCTACACGCCGTGCTTCCGAGCTAGAGGCAGTGGAACGTCGTACCAGATTCGTCAATCTGTGGCAGACGCCTGATGGAGTTCTTGATGCCCACCGAGTGGCTCAAGCTATCACCTCCACGGCACCCGCCAAGTTCGAAGACACAGGAACTGCTTTTCTAAAAGTAGACGGGCGATCCATTGGCGAGACTCTTTCGATTCCAGAATCTAGGCTCGTGGGCAAGAAGTGGTCCGGAGTCCAATTCGCCCGCAGCGACTTAGTTCGAATGGCTCTCAGGCTGACGGATGATTCTGAATTGTGGGTACCCGGCGAAAGTAAACCAATTCCAGTCCCAATGTGCCCACTAAAGGATATTGGCCAATTGGGCCCTGATCGACGAGACCTGATGGACGGCTTTGACTACACGGACACGGTTACAGCTTTCCCAATGATTGAGGGGCATAACACCGAACAGAGAAGAACTCTAACTACAGAACCCGACAAGTTTCTTTCCCCACTTGTCAGTCCTCGAGAAGGCCGCAGACTCAAGTCGGCAACTCAGTTGTGGCAGAAGGCTGCTCGACTCCTAGTTGCGGAAAGACTCTGGTTGGAGACCACAAGAGTCGTCTCCATGCGTTCAACAGTCAAGGTGCTGTCGAACGTCTGGTGGGAACTCCAGGTTAGCGACAGTCTTGCGGAGAAGGCAATCGCTTTGTGGCTGAACTCCAGTATAGGACTATTGGCTTTGCTTGCACAGCGAACTACTACCAGAGGAGGTTGGGTCGCCCTAAAGAAGCAGGACCTACTTGACATGCCTGTCCTTGATACCCGTCGTATCTCCTCCACGCAGTTTAACGCTTTCGCGGATCTGTTCGACGAACTGTCGGATTCCGAATTCGACAGCCTGCCCGCAATGTCCCACTGTGAAGCCCGACTCGCCCTTGACGACGGCCTCTCTAAGATCCTCAACCTACCAGACCTCTCAACCTTGCGCACGCTCCTCGCTACCGAACCGGTCGTCTCCAACCGGCGACTGTAGAGGGAGTGGCTGAGTTGCAATTCTCCAGTTGCAACTAGGATTTCTACTGTATTGGACCATCTCATGATTATCGCAATCCATCGTCATACCGGCGGAGACCGATAGGCAGTGACGGGGACACGAAGAACACGGGCAAGGGCAACGTGTTTGTCATCTTCAGCGAGTCGGATATCGACATCCTCGGCGCAGACGACGGTCAGATACAGGTAAAGGTCAACGGCGTGGACGCGTTCCATCCGAACTCAGTGGAAGGTGTTTCGGGTGTAGGTTGGCGCGCTACTTGTCGAGGCCTCGCAGCGTGCCGCGGATGTAGGCGACGTGGCCTGTGTGCTGGGCTATTTCGACCAGCATGTGGCTCAGGGCGTTGCCGACTTTGACTATGCGCCAGCCGGCGTCCCGCTCTTCGTCCAGGGCTTCGGGTGTGGTTGAGTCCAGGTAGGCGAGGGTCTCCTGCCGCACGGAGTCGGCGTACTCTTGCAATAGGGCCGGGTCGTACGCGGGCAGGTTGCGAACTTCTTCGGCTGTCATGCCGTAGCCGTCGCCTTCGATGGGGACGCCCAGCCGCTCGCCCCATCCATCGCGCGTCCAGATCGTCGCGCCCTGGCGAATGATGCTGTTGATCTCGTCGTCCTCGGCCTTCGCCAAGTGCCAGACGATGAAGTCGATGTGGTTGGACTCCGGGGAGGGCTGACGCCGCCGCTCCTCCGGCGTCAGGCCGTCCAATGCCCTTGCAAGGTCCTCGGCTGATTCGTCCAGGGCCATGCGGATGATGTCTTTGAAGTCCACTGCACGCTACTGGTCCAGGCCGCGCATCATGCCACGTATGTAGGCTATGTGGCCGACGTGCTCGGCTATCTCGACCATGAGGTGGCTCAGCGCGCCGCCGACCTGGACGACGCGCCAGCCGGCGTCACGGGTGTCGTCCAGGGCTTCGGGCGTGGTTGAATCCAGGTAAGCGAGGGTCTCCTGCCGGACCGAGCCGGCGTACTGCTGCATGAGGCCGGCGTCGTATTGGGGGAGGTCCCGGGCTTCGTCGGCGGTCATGCCGTAGCCGTTGCCCTCGATCGGGAGTCCGAGGCGGTCGGCCCAGCCGTCCCGAGACCAGATCGTCCGGCCCTGGCCGATGATGGCGTTGATCCAGTCGTCCTCGGCCCTGGCGACGTGCCAGACCATGTAGTCGACGTGGTTCGACTCTTCCGACGGCTGGAATCGCCTTTCATGGGCGGTCAAGCCGTCCAGCGCCCTGGCGAGGTCTTCGGCTGATTCGTCCAGCGCCATGCGGATGATGTCTTTGTAGTCCATGACGGAACCGTCCGCTACTTGTTGATGCCGCGCTGCATGCCGCGTATGTATGCGATGTGGCCGATGTGCTGGTTCTGCTCTACGAGGATGCGGCTCAGCGAGAAACCGACGGAGAACGGGTTCCATTGCGGGACCGGCACCTCCCTGGGCGCGGACAACTCCTCGACGGTCGCGGCGTCCAGGTATGCCAGCGTGCTCTGGCGCACGGCGCTCACGTACTGGTCCATCACGTCGTGGTCGTAGGCGGGGAGGTCCCGCACCTGCTCGATGGTGTACCCGAACCCGATGTCCATGCCGTATCCGAGCTTGTCATGGTGGAAGCCCGCCTTCTCTGCCCAGCCGTCCGCCTCCCAGATCGACGGCTTGCCCTGCGCGAACTGCTGAATCCACATGTCTTCGACCCTGGTGAGGTGCCAGACGATGAAGTCTATGTGGTTCGCTTCGGGCGTGGGCTGGTGTCGCCGCTCCTCAGCCGTAAGCCCGTCGAGCGCCTGCGCCATGTCTCGCGCGGTCTCCTCCAGGCCCCAGCGGATCAGGTCTCTGTGATACATGCAGTCTCCTTGATGATTTCGTCTCGTTCATGGTTCGACAGGCTCACCACGAACGGTTCATTGACTGGCTTGGAGCGGTATTTTCGGCTAACCGTCGAGTCCGCGCAACACGCCGCGTATGTAGGCGATCTGGCCGACGTGCTGGCATTCTTCGACGAGCAGGTGGCTGAGGGCGCTGCCGACACAGTACGGCTCCCGCCATCCCACGTCG
Source organism: Dehalococcoidia bacterium (assembly GCA_963668185.1). Taxonomy (GTDB): domain Bacteria; phylum Chloroflexota; class Dehalococcoidia; order Lucifugimonadales. The sequence continues at coordinate 2,727,205 of OY764162.1, read as the reverse complement.
CGCGGGCGTCCGATCTCTTCGGGGGTTGACTGCTCCAGGTATGCGAGCGTCGTTTCGCGGACGGCCTGCGCGTACTCGGTCAGCAGGACGGGATCGTACTCCGGGAGGCTGCGGATCTGGTCGACGTCGTAGCCGAAGCCGCCGCCTTCTTCCGGCAGGCCGAGCCTCCCGGCCCAGCCGCCCTGCTCCCAGACGGTCTGCGTCCGGCGGGCGTACGTGTTGATCCAGCCGTCTTCCACCCTGGCTATGTGCCAGACGAGGAAGTCGATGTGGTTCGAGTCCAGCGTGGGCTGGAAGCGCCTCTCCTTCGGCGTGAGCCCGTCCAGGGCGCGGGCCATGTCTTCGGAGTACTCCGCAAGGGCCATGCGGACTATGTCCCTGTAGTCCACGATCGCGCTTCCGTCAGCGGACCGGGGCCGGCGTCGGCCCGACCTCGATGTACCCGCCGCCCAGGACTTCGCCGCCACGGTAGAAGACGACCGCCTGGCCCGGCGTGACGGCCTTCTGCGGCGAGTGGAAGGCCACCTCCGCCCAGCCGTCTCTCGGCGTGACCGTGGCCGCCGCCGCTCCGGACCTGTAGCGGATCTTGGCCTCCACTTCGAGCGGCCAGGCCGGGTGCTCGCCGCCGACGAAGTTGACGCGCGAGGCCCAGAGGTCGCTGCGCATGAGTTCGCTTTCCGGCCCGACGGTGACGCGGTGCGTGGCCGGGTCTATGCCGGTCACGTACAGGGGCGACTCCGCGTTGCCGTTGAGGCCGAGGCCGCGGCGCTGCCCTACGGTGTAGAACTGCACGCCTTTGTGTTCGCCGAGCACGTTCCCGTCCCGGTCCACGATGTCTCCGGGGACGGTCCTGCTGCGGTCCTTCACAAACTTGCGGTAGTTGTCGTCCGGGATGAAGCAGATCTCCTGGCTGTCCGGCTTGTCGGCCACGGGCAGCCCGGCGTCCTTCGCGATCTCCCGCACGGCGTCCTTCTCGTACTCGCCTATCGGCAGGAGGAGCCGGGCAAGCTCGTCCTGCGTCAGCGTGAAGAGCACGTACGACTGGTCTTTCGACGCGTCCAGCCCGGTCAGCAGTCTCGCGGCGGCGCCATCGCGCCTGATGCGGGCGTAGTGGCCCGTCGCGATGTAATCGGCGTCCAGGAACACGGCGCGGCGGAGCAGGAAATCGAACTTGATCCTGTCGTTGCAAGCGAGGCACGGGTGCGGCGTCCTGCCGCGCTCGTACTCCCGCACGAAGTAGTCGATGACGTACCGCTGGAACTCGCGCTCAAAGTTCTGGACGTAGTGCGGGACGCCGATCACGTCGCAGACGCGGCGGGCGTCGTCCACATCGCGGACGGAGCAGCAGCGGCGATTGAGGCGGGGATTGTCTTCGCGCTCCTCTGACCACAGCCGCATAGTTACGCCGACGACGTCGTAACCTTCGCGCTTCAGCAGCAGCGCGGCGACGGAGGAGTCCACGCCGCCGCTCATGGCGACAATGACCTTTGGTGTGCCCATGAGTTCAGGCTAGCACATGGGAAGGGACTTTTGGAAAGGCTATGCAGCACCTATAATCAGAATTGATGGCGGAGAGGGAGAAACTACAGGCTTCCGAGTACGCCCGACTTGCGGTGGACATCGCGTCGGACGGGCTTGCGTCGGACATCGTCATGCTGGACATCGGCAGCGTGAGCGACTTCGCCGACTACTTCGTGATCCTGACGGCGGGTTCGAGGCGGCAACTCAGGGCGCTCGCCGAAGACGTGGAGCACGGGCTGGAGCGGACGGGCGCGACGCTGCACCACCGGGAAGGGACGCACGAGAGCGGCTGGATGCTGCTGGACTTCGGCGACGTGATCATCCACCTGTTCGGCCCGGAGGAGCGGGACTTCTACGGCATCGACCAGCTCTGGGCGCGCGGCACGGAGATCGTCAGGATTCAGTAATCCACCGCTCGTTGTCGCGGCTGTACTCCACCAGTTCGTCCGGCGAGAAGAACAGGCCGACCTCCCTGCCGGCCGACTGCAGCGAGTCGGAGCCATGCACGAGGTTTCGCCCGAGGTCGATCCCGAAGTCGGCCCTGATCGTGCCCGGCGCGGCGTTCGCGGGGTCGGTCGCTCCAATCGTGTCGCGGGCTATCTGCACCGCGTTCCTGCCTTCCCAGACCGTGGCAACAATCGGGGAGGACGTCACGTACCGGACGAGCCCTTCGTAGAACGGCTTGCCCTCGTGCTCCATATAGTGCCGTCGGGCCAGCACCTCGGACACGCGCATTATCTTGAGGCCCGCGAGCTTGAGGCCGCGCCTCTCTATGCGCGCGATTATCGGGCCGACCAGCCCGCGTTGCACCGCGTCAGGTTTCAGAAACACCAGGGTTCTTTCCATTCTCGTCCCTCTGTCCGTCTTTTGCAGTCCCGGCTTTGGCTCTTGCCCGATGCCCCTATGATACCCAACGCCGGTGGGCAACTTCGAACTGCGAGCCGCGAATGTAGATCGGCTGAAGCATGTCGGCGTCATCGACGTCGCCGCGCCTCAGCCGCTCGTTCGCCAGCGCCGCCAGCGCGCCGGGATGCCGGCTCGGCAGCGTAGCGGGCGCGACGACCGTTCGCCGTCCGAGGTTCTCGCGCATCCACTCTCGGTGCGTACCGACGGCCTCTCCGCAGAGCAGCGCGCCTTCGGGGATTGCGTCCGATAGCTCGTCCAGCGTCATCACCTCGTAGCCCTCCACCGCCGCCTCGCTGGGCGCGCCCTCGGACCTGCCCACGTACAGCATGTCCCTGCCCGCGTCTATGACGGCCCACGCCGGGCGTCCGAGGCATCGGTACGGGTGCAGCTCGAGTTCCAGCGTGCCGATCGAGACCAGCGGCAACTCTGCCGTTATGGCCATGGCCTTCGCCGTGGTCAGCCCGACCCGGAGCGCGCTGAACCCGCCGGGGCCTCTTGCAGCGAAGACCGCGCTCAGGTCGTCAACCTCGGCGCCGCGCGATTCCATCAGCCGCCGGATGGCCGGAATCAACTCCACCGAGTGGTTCTGCTGGGAAAGCCACGCCGTGTGGGCGATGAGTTCGCCGTCGACCGACAGCCCAACCGCCGCGTACCTCGTCGAGGTGTCGATGAGCAACTGCATCGTCTGCCCTAGGCCGGCGCGCCGCTCGCAGCCGAGGCCAGTTCGCGCATCAGGCCGCCGTACGTGCTTCGCGGGCCGCTGAAGACGAACCGGCGGCGCGACTCGCCGAGGCTGCCGATGCTCACGTCCAGCGCGCCGGCCGGCAACCACTCGCGAAAACGGTCCGCCCACTCGATCACGCAGACGCCGCCGGCCTCCAGGTACTCGTCTATTCCAAGGTCCAGGAGCTCGGACGCCGACTCCAAGCGGTACAGATCGAAGTGGTAGAGCCGCAGCCGTCCCTCGTACTCCGCCGTCAGCACGAACGTGGGGCTGCGGGCGTACTCGTTCCCGCCGAGCCCCATGAGGATGCCCTGCGTGAGGCACGTCTTGCCCGCGCCTAGATCGCCCACCAGCAGGTACACGTGGCCGGGCATGGCGTTCCTGGCCATGATCGCGCCCACCTCGCGAGTTTCCTCCGGCGAGCCGGTCACGACCTCCAGCACGAGGCGGTCTTCGGTGGGTGAGCTTTGGTCTGACAGCGGTCGCCTGCCCGATAGTGATGTGATGGATGCGAATGTATTATAGGTTCACATTCGGACAGTGCTCAACAAGGAGTCCAGTGAGAGCGCTCATAGTCGGGGACGTCCACTCAAACCTCGAAGCCTTTACCAGCGTTATCGACGACGCGACGCGGCGCGGCGGCTTCTCCCAGATCTGGTCACTGGGCGACCTGGTCGGTTACGGGCCGGACCCGGTCGAATGCCTGAGGCTGCTCCAGAAGCACGAGCACATCGCCGTCGCAGGCAATCACGACCTCGCGGCGGCCGGCCGCCTCAGCGTGGAGGCCTTCAACCAGTACGCCGCCGAGGCGAACAGGTGGACCGCAGCCCAGCTGGACCCGGAGCAAGCGGGGGCCCTGGCCGCCCAACCGTTGAAGGTGGAACAGGGCGAGTTCACCCTGGTGCACGGAAGCCCGCGCGACCCCGTTTGGGAGTACGTCGTTTCGCAGGCGTCCGCGGTGGTCAGCTTCCTGCACTTCGACACCAACTGGTGCCTCCTGGGACACTCGCACGTCCCGTTCCTGTGCGTGCCCGTCGAGAACTCGACGGCGTTCGTCACCTTCCCGGAAGACTCCCCGGTGTCTCTGGGCAGCGAAAGGATGCTGATCAACCCCGGCTCGGTGGGACAGCCGAGGGACGGCGATCCCAGGGCAAGCTACGCCGTTTACGACTCCGACGAGGGCGCGATCTACCATCACCGTACCGAGTACGACGTGGCTGAGACGCAGCGCAAGATGACAGACGCCGGACTGCCACAGCGCCTGATCGACCGGCTCTCGCAGGGGCGTTAGCCCGCACCATCCGTCCGGAACTGTCGGCAATTGCTGCCCGGACAGGCTAAAGTAGGGGTATGGACGCTGATCTGACGGCGATTGTGCTCGCGGGCGGGTTGAGCCGACGGCTCGGCAGGAACAAGGCTCTCGAACGCGTCGGCGGGGAGTTGCTGATCGACCGTGTGCTCAGCCGCGTCGGTGAAGTTGCCGACGAGACCGTCCTTGTAGTCGCCAACATGGAGCAGGCGGCTGCCCTGCCGCTGCCTTCGGACGTGCGCGTAGTTACCGACGCATACCCGGACAGCGGCTCACTCGGCGGAATCTACACCGGGCTTCACGCCGCCAACTCCGCGTGGGGGCTGGTCGTCGCCTGCGACATGCCGTTCCTGAACGTGGCGCTGCTGCGGCGACTGATGGCGCTGCGGCCAGGCTTCGACGTGGTTGTACCGGAGCTTGACGGCAGGCCGGAACCCACCCACGCCCTCTACGGCAAGGCGTGCCTCGAACACATCCGGCCCAGACTCGAAGCCGGTCGGTTCAAGATCGCCGGCTTCTTCAAGGACGTGCGCGTCAGGTCTGTCTCGGAGTCGGAAGTCGCGGAGTTAGATCCGGACCGTTTGAGCTTCTTCAACGTGAACACCCAGGCTGACCTCGACCGTGGCGAAGCGCTGGCAGCCGAGGAGCGGTGGGTGTAGAGCATGGGAGCGAAACGCCTGAATGAGTACTAGGCACCAAGCCAACCGGCGGTACTGGAACGAGGTCGCGGAGTGGTGGGAGGAGCTTGAAGAAGAAGGCGGGCTTTGGCAACGCTGCCCTTCCGATCCTGACATAGCCTTCGCAGGAGGCGGGCTTGGACTGGCTCGCGAGGTCGTCGGTGCAGTGCCTGGCAAAGACGTATGCATTGTTGGTAGTGGGGACAACCACGCTGCCTTCGCTTTTTCCGGGATGGGAGCAAATGTCACCTCGGTAGATATCTCCGAGCGGCGCCTGGCGGTAGCCTCGAAACGAGCGGGACACCTGAGGTTGCCAATCAAGTTTGTGCAGGCTGATGCCGCCGATCTAAGTCTTATCGGGAACGCGGAGTTCGATCTGGTCTTCTCATCCAACGGATTCTTCGTTTGGATTGCAGACCTGCAGGCGGTCTTCAGTGAGATGTATCGCATCCTGCGGCCAGGCGGGCACTACGTTTGTTACGACATCCACCCCTTCCAGCGTCCTTGGAAAGACCAGGTTCTACCGATTGAGGTTGCAAAACCATATTGGGAAACCGGGCCTTTCAAGGACCGGAAGGAAGGTGCATTCAGGTTCAACTGGACTCTTGCAGACATTCTCAACCCTCTGACGACCGCGGGGTTCATCCTACGGCGAATCTTGGAGAGTCCCGCCGGCGACTCAAGATTCTGGCAAGGCTTTTCGTACTTGCCGGGAACTGACGACAGCCTGCTGGACTGGAACGAGAACCCCCGGGCAGCATTGCCGGCATGGCTCACGTTGGCCTTGCAGAGACCGACGTAGCGCGGGGAAGAACGTCGAGTGGGGTGCGATATGGAGCGAGGCAGACTATCAACGGCGGTACAGTTGGAAGATATTGAATCTCCAGTAGGCCGTAAAGCCCAAGGCATCGCAAGTGGAAACCGCGCACCGTCCTGAACGCCCCTCCGTCCGCGTCGCCGTGGAGCTGTTCGGCTCAGCCCGGCTCGCCTACGGGCGCGCCGCCGTTGACGTCGCCGTGCCCGCGCGGTCCCGCCGCGCTGACGTGGCGCGCGCCCTCGCCGGCGCCTGCCCTGAGCTAGTCGGCGTGGCCATACGCGAAGATGGCGCGGACCTCGCGCCCAGCTACACATTCAACCTGAACGGCAACCTGTTCGTTGCCGACGAGCCGGTGTCCCTCGCCGACGGCGACGCGCTGCTGCTCTTCTCCAGCCTTTCCGGGGGCTAGCGAACGGCGTTAGGTACAATGCTGCTATAGCGATTAAACCTCTGAGGCAGACGTGTTCGGTTACAACGGCAGGATACTGGTCGTAGATCTCTCCGATTCGTCCAGCAGGTGGGAGTCCCTGGATTCGCGCGTGCTGAGGGACTTCATAGGCGGGGCGGGCCTTGCCGCGTACCTGCTCTACGAGTTCTGCCCTGCGGGGGCCGACCCGCTCGGCCCGGACAACCCGCTCATCTTCGCCACCAGCCCCCTCGTGGGGAGCAGGCTCACGACGTCAAGCAAGTTCGCCGTCGCCGCCAAGTCGCCGCTCACCGGGTTCATTGGCGACTCGCTATCGTCCAGTTTCCTCGCGCCCGAACTGAAGAAGACCGGCTGCGACGCCGTCGTCATCCTGGGCCGCGCGGCAAGTCCAACTCTGCTCGTTATAGACGAGGCCGGAGTCAGATTCGAGGACGCCGCCGACCTTGCCGGGCTCGGCACGGGCGATACGGAGGCCGCCGTCAAGAACATGCTTGGCCGGGGTGTGCGCGTGGCCTGCATCGGGCCGGCCGGCGAAAACCTGGTGCGGTTCGCCAGCATCAGCAACGACGGGGGCCGCCAAGCTGGGCGCACGGGAACGGGCGCCGTCATGGGGTCGAAGAACCTCAAGGCCATCGCCGTCAAGGGCGGCGCATCCGTGCCGGTGCACGCTCCGGACGCGCTGCGGCGCATAGGCGCCGACCTGACCCGCCGAAGCCTGGGCGACGCCACCGAGAAGTACCGCAACATGGGCACGGTCGCGAACATGCTCGTGTTCAACCGCCTTGGCTCACTGCCCACCCGCAACTTCAGCGCGGCGACGTTCGACGGCGCGGAAGGCGTGAGCGGCGAGGAACTGCGCACGACTCACCACGTCCGCAACGCGCACTGCGCGAACTGCACCATCGGCTGCGAGCAGATCGTCGTCACAACCGACGGCGGCAAGCAGTCTCGGGGGCGCATGGAGTACGAGAGCAGCTTCGCCCTCGGCCCGCTCGTGGGCGTATCCGACGCCAACGCCGTGATACGCGCCTCCCACTACTGCGACGACGCCGGCATGGACACGATCAGCGCCGGCGCGACCGTCGCGTGGGCGATGGAGTGCTTCGAGAAGGGCATCCTGACTTCGGAAGACACGGGGGGCCTGGACCTTCGATTCGGCAACGCCGACGCGCTAGCCGCCGCCCTCCGGCTCATCGCGGAGCGGCGCGGCATCGGCGACCTGCTCGCCGGAGGCGTGCGCGACGCCTCTCGCAAGATCGGCCATGGCTCCGAAGACTGGGCCATGCACGTGAAGGGCCTGGAGATGCCGGGCTACGAGCCGAGATCGCTCAAGACCATGGCGCTGGGCCTAGCGGTCAGCACGCGTGGCGCGTGCCACAACAGATCGTCGGCGTACGAGGCCGACTTCTCGGCGCACGTGGACAGGCTTGCGGTGGATGAGCGGCGCGGCAAGATCACCGCCGACGGCGAGGACTTCTCGGCAGTGCTGGACTCCCTGATCTGGTGCAAGTTCCTCAGGAAGGCGTTCGACGACCTGTACGAGGAGTCGGCCGAGATCTACGGCCACGTGACCGGCTGGCAAACATCGGCCGACGATCTCAGGAAGGCGGGCGAGCGCATCAACAATCTCAGGAAGCTGTTCAACATCCGCGAGGGCTGGACGCGAGCCGACGACGGCCTGCCGCCACGCGCGCTGTCCGAGGCCCTCTCAGACGCGCCGGTCAAGGGCGTGCGCCTGACGCGGCGGGAGCTAGACGACATGATCGACGGCTACTATCGCGCCCGCGGCTGGACTGCCGACGGCCTCATCCCAGACGGGAAGCTGGCCGAACTCGGCCTGCCCCTGCACGCCTTTTCTTGAACAATCGGGGGCGTTGATATAGGGTTTGCGGCAATCCGGGCGTGCCAGTACGTCTGGCCCTTCCCCTATTGAGAATGTATTGATCACAGACCAGAGGACCCTTCGCAGGGCGCTGCGGGACAGGTTTCCCCGTGACCACGGCCAGCTTCTGCCCGCGCTGCACTTCCTGCACGAGCAGTTCGGCCATCTGCCCGACTGGGGCATGGAGGTGGTCGGATGGCACCTCGGGATGCCGGCCAGCGAGGTGTACGGCGCGGCCACCAGCTACACCGAGTTGCGCATCGACAAGCCGGGCGCTCATGTGCTGCGCGTATGCACCGGCCTGCCGTGCTGGCAGCAGGGCGGACGCGACATCGCGAGCGCGGTCTCCGACGACCTCGGCCTGCCGTCCGGCCAGACGACGACCGACGGCGCGATCACCTTCGAGGAGGTCGAGTGCGGCTTCCTGTGCGGCGTCGCTCCCGCCGTCGAGTTCGACCACCGCTGGCATGGGCGCGCGACCGTAGAGTCGGTCCGGGCGCTGATCGCCGGAGCGCGGCAGTGAGCGAGAAGGCGGCGCAGTCCTTCGCGCGCATCGCGGCGTCCGCGCGGGAGCGCCTCGACGCTCGCGCCGGGAAGACCCGGATCGCGGTACAGGTCGGCCACTGCTCGCAGGCAGTCGGCGCGGCAGAAGTAGCAAGGGATATCGAAGCCGGGTTGCCCGATACAGCGTACGTAGTCACCACAGGCTGCGACGGCGCGTGCTTCGCCGGGCCGCAGGCGCTCGTGACGACGGCGGACGGCGACCAGATACGACACTGCCGCGTAACCCTCGACGACGTGGCCTCCATCGTTGCCGGCGCGGCGAATGGCGGCGGCGAGCCGGTGAACCCGGACGTTGGCGCGCAGGTTGAGGAGTTCTTCGCCCCGCAGCACCGGGCGACAACCAGGGGCATGGGCGAAGTGGACGCCGTCGGCGTGGACGAGTACATCGGCGAGGGCGGCTTCGAGGGCCTCGCCAAGGCGCTGTCGGGCGCGCCGGAAGACGTGATCGAGACCGTCTCCGACTCCGGCCTGCGCGGCAGGGGCGGCGCGTACTTCCCGGCCGCGATCAAGTGGCGCGGGGCGAGGTCAAATCCGGGCAGGCCGAAGTATCTCGTCGTCAACTGCGAGGAGGGCGAGCCGGGCATCTTCAAGGACAGGCACCTCATGGAAGGGCTCCCCTTCCAGCTACTGGAGGGCTGCCTGATCGCCGCGTACGCCGCCGGGCTGGACCAGGTATATCTGTACATCAACGCCGAGGCGAACCTGTCGGCGCAGCGCGTTCAGAACGCGATCGACCAGGCCCGTGCGCTGGGGCTTGTCGGCGGAGACGTGCTCGGCTCCGGCTGGGCCGTCGAGGCCGAGGTCAGGCGCGGCGCGGGCGGCTACGTCTGCGGGGACGAGACCACCATGCTGAACACGATGGAAGGCAAGCGCCGCGAGCCCCGCATGAAGGACCCGCTGCCGGTCATCGCCGGGCTGTGGGCGCGGCCCACCGTCATCAACAACGCCGAGACCATCGCCTCCACGCCGTACATCCTGTCTGCCGGCAGCGACGCTTACTCAGCCGTCGGCTCCGGGGATGCGCGGGGGACGAAGCTGATCAGCCTCAGCGGCTCGGTCAGGCGTCCCGGCATGGTCGAGGCCCCGATGGGCACGACACTGCGCGAGTTGATTCACGACGTTGGCGGCGGCCCGGAGTCCGGGCGCTCGATAACCACGCTCGCGGTCGGCGGCCCCTCAAGCGGCGTCATGTCCGCGGACATGATCGACACGCCGATCATGCCGGGATCGCTCCACGACTCCGGGGTTATGCTCGGCGCGGGCGGCGTCGTCCCCCTCGACGAGCGGCTGGACGTGCTGGACGTGGTCCGAGACCTGGCCGCCTACAACGCCGACGAGTCGTGCGGCAAGTGCACGCCGTGCCGCGAGGGCACGCCGCTGCAGGTGGCCGCGCTGGACCGCGTGATTTCAGGCTCCGGCACAAGCGAGGACATGGAGGAGTTGAAACACCTGGCGAACGTGATCAACGCCGCCTCGCTGTGCAACCTGGGCCAGCTTGCGGGCAATCCCGTGCTGAGCGCATTACATTTCTTCGGAGACGCGTTCGAAAACAGAATCGAATCGGGAGGTGGCTGAATGGCAGTGACGCTGTCCGTCAACGGCAAGTTGGTGGAGGTGGACGAAGGCTCGTCCGTGCTGGACGCGATAAACGCGTCCGGCATCTACATCTCGCAACTCTGCAAGGACCCGGACATGAACGCGATCGCCGCCTGCCGCACCTGCCTCGTGCAGATCGACGGCGTTCGCGGGTTCCCGGCCTCCTGCTCGGTGCCCGCCGCCGACGGCATGCAGGTACGCACCGACGCCGAGGAGACCGTCGATCTCCGGCGCGGCGTGCTCGAACTCACGATGGCGATGCTCGAACCGAACGGGCACCAGGAGTACAAGGAACTGACCATCGCCGCCGAGCGTCACGGCCTCAGCGCACCGCGCTGGACGGGCCGGGACAGGCAGCCCATCGACACGAGCAACCCGGTCTTCAACATCGCCATGTCGGACTGCATCATGTGCGGCCGCTGCGCGCAGGCGTGCCAGGACGGCCACCAGTTCATCGGCGCGATAGACGTTCTCGGCTCAGGGACGGACGCGCGCATCGGCACGTTCATGGACAGGCCGCTGCTGGAGTCGGTCTGCACGACCTGCGGCCAGTGCCTTTCCGTCTGCCCGACCGGGGCGATCGAGCTTAAGGCGCCCGTGCCCAACCCGGTCAGGACCGTCAGCACGGTCTGCCCATACTGCGGCGTGGGCTGCGGCATCAAGGCGGAGGTTGACGAGAACGACCGCATCCTTCGAATGCTGGACGATCCCGACAACCAGTCGAGCCTCGGGATGCTGTGCGTGAAGGGGCGCTTCGGGTACACGTTCGTACACCACAAGGACCGGCTCACCACGCCGCTCGTCAGGCGGAACGGGGAGCTTACGCCCGCCACTTGGGAAGAGGCGATGGACGTCATTGCCGAGCGTCTGCCCGCGTACCGGGGCGACACCTTCGCCACCTTCTGCTCGGCCAAGTGCACCAACGAAGACGGCTACGTCCAGCAGAAGTTCGCTCGGCTCGTCATGGGTTCCAACCACATCGACCACTGCACCCGCCTCTGCCACGCGCCGTCGGTGGAGGCGATGCTGACCGCGCTCGGCAGCGGCGCGACCAGCAACTCGTACGCCGACTACGAGGACGCGGGCTGCCTCGTCATCATCGGCTCGGACGCCAACTCCAACCACCCCGTCGCGGCCTCGCGGATGCGGCGGGCAGTAGTCGAGCGCGGCGCGAAGCTCGTCGTCATCAATCCGCGCCGCATCGACATGTGCGACTTCGCGGACCTGTGGCTCCGGCCCAGGCCGGGCACGGACGTTGCCCTGCTGAACGGCATGGCCAAGGTCATCCTGGACGAGGGCCTGTGGGACCAGGAGTTCGTCGAGAACAGGACTGAGGGCTTCGACGAGTGGCTCTCGGTCGTGGACAAGTACGAACTCGACTACGTCTCCGGCATCACCGGCGTTTCCGCCGACGACATTGCGGAGGCGGCGCGGATGTACGCGCGTCCGCCGTTCAGCGGCTCCTGCCTGATCTGGGGCATGGGCATCACGCAGCACACGATGGGCACGGCGAACGCGCACGGCCTGCTGAACCTGTCCTTCCTTTCGGGACAGTTGGGCAAGCCGGGCAACGGCATCTCACCGTTGCGGGGGCAGAACAACGTGCAGGGCTGCGGCGACGCGGGCTGCCTGCCGGACAACTTCCCCGGCTACCAGGCCCTTGCCGCCAACCTCGAAAAGTTCCAAGGCGCGTGGGGCGGTCCGCTGCCCGGCGAGAGGGGCCTGGTCGCAACCGAGATCGTCAACGGAATGCTCGACGGTCGCATAAAGGCCGCTTGGGTCACCGGCGAGAACCCGCTGCTGAGCGAGCCGGACCTACACCACGCCGAGAAGGCGTTCGCCAACCTGGAGTTCCTCGTCGTCCAGGACATCTTCATGCACGAGACCGCCGAGGTTGCCGACGTCGTGCTGCCGGCGGCGAGCTTCGCCGAGAAGGACGGCACCTTCACGAACAGCGAGCGCAGGGTACAGAGAGTGCGCAAGGCCGTCGATGCGCCGGGGGTCAGCAAGCCGGACTGGCAGATCGTCTGCGAGACGGCGCGCCGGTTGAGCGCGAAGCTCGGCCTCGGCGTGGAGGGCCAGTTCGCGTACGGCCATCCTTCGGAGATCTGGGGCGAGATGGCGAGACTGACGCCGATAATCGCCGGCATCGACTACGACAGGCTGGACGCGGGCGGCATCCAGTGGCCGTGCCCGGACCCGGACCACGCGGGCACACGCTACCTGTACGAGACCGACTTCCCGCGCGGCGACCGCGCCAAGTTCGTCGCCTTCGACCAGGGGCCGGCGGCGGACGAGCTGCCGTCCGAGCGGTTCCCGCTGATCCTCAACACGGGCCGCGTCCTGTACCACTGGCACGGCGGCACGATCACGCGGCGCGCGGACAGGCTGATGGCGCGGTCGCCAGAGCTAGAGGTGGCGATGAATCCGGCGGACGGCGAGAAGTACGGCGCCGCGGACGGCGAGTGGATACGGGTGCGCTCACGCCGGGGGGACCTGGAAGGCCGCGTGCTGTACACCGAGAAGCAGCGCGCGGGCGAGATCTTCGTGCCGTTCGTGAAGCTGCGGGATCACGCCGCCAACTTCCTGACGAACTCGGCGCTGGATCCGGACTCGAAGATCCCGGAGTACAAGGTCTGCGCGGTGCGCATCATGAAGCCGGACGCGGACCCCGCGGCGGCGGAGCCGGGCGGCGCGAGGGAGCCTGCGCCCGTGGCGGACTGACGGCTGAGGGGTGGCGTCCATCGCCATGCTAAGATTGCGTTCACACCACAGAGGGCGGTGAACGATGCCCAAAGACAGCAGTATCACAAGTTCCCGGACGATCAAGGCATCCGAGTTCAAGGCAAGGTGCCTGAAGCTTATGGACGAGGTGGCGGAGACCGGCGAAGAGATCGTGATCACCAAGCACGGCCGGCCTGTCTCCAAGTTGGCGCCTTACAGTAAGAAGCCAAGCACCCCATTCGGACGCTACCGGGACATCATCCAGATTCACGGCGATATCGTCTCTCCCATTACACCTTAAGCCTCGTGGAGCGTAGCGCATGGGCATAATGACCATATTTGCCCTAGCTCTGCTGGCCACCGCAGGGGCAGTGACAGCAATAGTCTCTTGCCTACTCTGCACGACATTTGCGTTCGTCAGGAAACGAGAAGTCTTGCAGTTCGCTGTGGCTGGCATGGCTTTTGGCGCGTTCATCTTCCCTTGGCCTTACGTGGTTGCTCGAATCTTCGGGCGCTGCCTCCCTTCCGCTGCCATGGTGGTCATCTACTTCTTCGCCTACGCAATCTGCATCGGAGCAGCTGCGGGATTTGCTTTGGAGAGCATGTGGATTTGGGAGTACACACTTGGCACTGAGACCGGATACGTCGCTCCTGATGCAAGCATTGGCTCTGCAATCTTCGCAACTGTGTTGCTCGGAGCCTTAACTTTGGCTTGCGGAGTCACGATGTTCATATCAGCCAGATGGCTTTATCGAATGTACCGATCGGACAGGTACGACGAAGTGCATTTCCGGAATTCGTCAATTGACGATACAACTATCCCAGACGCACTGAACTACGGCTACTTGGTCCCCTTTATCATCGCGTACTCGTGGCTTGTAGCAGGCCTTATTGTCGCTATCATGGTCGCCATGTACATGGTGTCCATCGGAGTGGATATTCAAGGGTTCTAGAGCTATTCCCACATGCTGAAAATAATGCCCGTGACCAACCTGAATGCCCATTCCAAGTTCTTCATTGAGAACCAGATCGTAACCGCAAAAATGCCAATGAGCGGCGGGAGAATCAGCAAAGTGGGGACCAATTTGCGCATTTTGCTCCTCACGAACGGTTTCAGCAAGCTTACCACTAACGAAACGGTACACCCAGGAGGCGCCGCATGGCATTGCAGCTAGACCACACGATCGTTCCGGCCTACGACAAGGAGAAGTCCGCTAAGTTCATCGCCAAGCTGTTCGGGCTCACGTACGAAGGGCCGTGGGGGCACTTCGCGCCGGTCAAGGTCAACGACATGCTGACGCTGGACTTCGACAACTCGGACAACCCGCAGTCCAACCACTACTGCTTCCTGGCCTCTGACGAGGAGTTCGACGAGGTCCTGCAGCGCATCAAGGACGAGGGAGTCGTTTACGGGAGCGGACCGCGCTCTCGAACGGACGGCAAGATCAACTACGAGCACAACGGGCGCGGCTTCTACTTCGAGTGCGCAGACGGCCACGTCTGGGAAGTCATCACGCACACGTACATCACGAACTGAGGCCGGCAGTCTATAACGCGCCCACCCACGATGTTACACAGGCCGCCCCCTGTGTAACACTCCTCCGCCGTTGCGGCGGTTGGAAGGCGTGACTCCCCGCTCAACTGGATTCCCGCCAGCCCCGGGTTCCTGCTGTCGCAGGAATGCGGGAATGACAGATGGCGCGGCGCGAAGCGCCTCTACACCTGAGGGCATCAGGGCGGGTTTTCTGCCGGGGTGGCGGGTGGGTCATCGGCGGGTTCGGTGTGAGACGCGCCGGCCGACCCCATCCCGGCCTTCCCCAGCAGACTGGGGAAGGGGTCAGACGGGTCGGGTTCGACTTCGGCGGGTTCGGGCGGATGGATTCCCGCCTTCGCGGGAATGACGGAGGGGTTGTCGGAGGACCCCATCCCGGCCTTCCCCAGCAGACTGGGGAAGGGGTCAGACGGGTCGGGTGAGCCGTCGGGGGGTTCGGCGCCGGGGGCGTGCGGGTCGTTGGGGTGTTCGGCCCAGGGGTCGGATTCGCAGTCGCAGGATGCTGTGCCGTGGCGGCACGCGATGCGGATGGGGCCGCGGCATGATTCGCGGATGCGCTTGACCGCGTCTATGATTTCGCCGGCCGCTATGGACCTTTCGACGGCCGGCCGGGCGTGTTCGCTGAAGTAGTGCTCCTCTCCGTTGTGTATGATGATGCTGCCGCGTTTGGAGGGGTAAACGACTCTGGGGTCCGGGGGCGTCGGGCGCCTGCCGACGGCGTCCAGCAGGGCGTCTGTCGCTTTGGAGACGGCTCGATTGTCGAAGCCGGTGTCTCCGCTGTGGCCGTATGTGTTGGAGTACGGGGGTTCGTAGCCGGCTAGGATGTCGGGAACCCCATCCCGGCCTTCCCCAGCAGACTGGGGAAGGGGTTTGAGGGAGGCTCCAGCGGACTGGGGAAGGGGTTTGAGGGAGGCTCCAGCAGACTGGGGAAGGGGGTTTAGTTCTGCGTCGGCGTAGGTGTCGTGGTCTAGGGGGCCGGGTGCGTCGTCGAAGCCTCGGCGCAGCAGTTCTTTGGCGGCGTCTATGCGGTGGTGGGGGCCGAAGCCGGGCATGAAGCCTAGCATGACGTCTATGAGGAATCGTATGGCTTGACGTCCTCCGTCGGTCTCGGCTCGTATGAAGCGTGCGAGGTCGGGGTTTAGGCCGGTGGTGTCGAGGGTGTCTGTGGGAGCCCCATCCCGTCCTTCCCCCTCGAGGGACTCGGGGCAGGCTCCGCCAGACTGGGGAAGGGGTTTGATGGAGGCGAACTCTTTGGCTTCTTCGAAGCCGAGTTTGATGAGTTGGCGCGCGGCGTCTAGCCTGTGGTAGGGCTTGGCGCCGCGGATCTGGTCCTGCATGGCGGCGACTAGGAAACGGACGATGAGTCTGCCGTCGTCGGTTTCTTCTCGGACGATGCGTTGTATTGGTGATATGGTGTGCGCTCCGGTATCCATGGGTTCTAGGATAGCGGGCGCGTACCAGTGTGTCAAGGGGAGGGGGAGTGGATGGTGGATAGTGAATAGTGGCGAGTGGGGAGCGGACGGGCGGTTGGTTGATGGGGGCGGGCGTTTGTGGAGGGCGTGAGGCTGTAGGTTCCTCGGGGGACTCGGAACGACAGAGGGCTGCTTCGCTCGATCGGAATGACAGGAGGAAGGGCGGTGGCCCCGCCCGCCCTGCTGGATTCCGGCTGGCCCCGGTTCACGCTGGCGCGTGAATGCCGGAATGACGGGGTTCTGGAGAGGGCGGGGGCTTCGCGAAGCGCCCCCTGCACGTGGTGGGCTGTGACTAGAGTTCGCTTAGCTTGGGACCGAAGACAGTTTTGAACCTCATGACGTTCTGGATCATCCAGTCGTGGATGTGATTTAGAGCTTCATCGTCGTCGTCAATGCTACCGGGAGTTTGAACCACGATCCTGCATGCTCGTCGATTGTCCAGTCTGAGCCATTGCAGCGGTTCGTCGAAGGTCGTGCCCAACGAATCCTGCTGCTCCCTCAATTGCTCGAAGTACTCCTCATTCTGCTCCTTCTGGCCACAGTCGATGTAGATTCCTACCTTAGCCATATTGTCAGATGCAAAGAAAGTTGAGTAATTGAATCCGCTGACGCCAGACGAAAAGGTATACCAATTCTGTGGCTGCCCCTTTCGCGCATTCGTGAATCCGTGTTCTTGCCTTAGGGTATCGATAAGGTCTTGGAAGAATCTGCGATAGCGTTCGTTGCGTTCCGACGGGGCAGAAGTTGGGCTCATCCTGCCCTTTTGCCAGTCCTTTTGCCAGTCGTTGGGTGATGAGATGACTTTGAAGTGCGGAGCAGGCGCAGAATCTCCAATTTGCCAAAGTTCGACAACGACTCCGAAGAACTCGATGTCCTCTGGCGATAGCTGATTCAGCCAGTCCAGGGCTTGGCGGTACTCGTCCTTAAACTGACCAGCTACCCATACGATAACCTTAGCATCGTACCCTGAGGCGTATGTGAGCAACTGTC
Organism: Dehalococcoidia bacterium; assembly: GCA_963668185.1. Taxonomy (GTDB): domain Bacteria; phylum Chloroflexota; class Dehalococcoidia; order Lucifugimonadales. The sequence continues at coordinate 2,710,044 of OY764162.1, read as the reverse complement.
CGAGATGACTATGATCAGTAATCTCAAGTTGGTTCTCGACTATCACTTTGCGATTAGTGCCAGTCTCCTGGGCGAGGATGTCCAGCTTGAATGGTCCTACCTCTGCCTCCCGGCCCAGCAGTTCCAATTCCAAGCCCAAGGCGTTGCCCAGCCTGTCGAGGTTCTCGGCGAGCCATGGGGTGAAGTTCGAAGCTTCGTTGGGCCAAGCACGGCGAATATCGACATTCTCGATGTTTGCGAGTTCTACTACACTGGTCATGGTTTGCTTTCCTTTGTTGGCAGACGTACCTAGCTGCCAATAGGATATCTACGGAGTTTAGCAGAGGCGGAGTTCCCCCGGCCCCTCTGGATACCGGCCCCCGCCGGTATGACGGCAATGCTGGAGTGCGGGTCGAGGGGTGTTAATCTGCCGTGCGGGATTGGGCCGTTCGCGAACGGCCCCTACGGTTTTTGGATTGGGCCGCGGTTTGTTTGACGGAAGGCGAGGTGATTGATGTGACTAAGGATGAGTTGGCGTTTGTTTCGGCTTTGGAGCTTAGGGGGATGATCGCTCGGCGGGAGGTTTCGCCGGTGGAGGTCGCGGAGGTGTTTCTGGAGAGGATCGAGCGGCTGGACGGGTCGCTGAACTCGTATCTTACGGTGACGCCTGAGTCGGCGCTGGACGCGGCTCGGGAGGCGGAGTCGGCGGTGATGCGGGGCGACGAGCTGGGGCCGCTGCACGGGGTGCCGGTGTCGATCAAGGACCTGGAGATGACGGCGGGGGTGCGGACGACGAGCGGGTCGCTGCTGTTCGAGGACCGGGTGCCGGATGCGGACTCGGCGGTGGTGCGGCGGACGCTGAGCGCGGGCGCGGTGATGCTGGGGAAGACGAACACGCCGGAGTTCGGGCTGCTGGGGCACACGATGAACCGGCTGGGCGACCACGGCAGGAACCCGTGGAACACGGATCGGACGCCGGGCGGGTCGAGCGGGGGCGCGGGGGCGGCGCTGGCGGCGGGGCTGTGCACGGTGTCGTCGGGGAGCGACGGCGGGGGCTCAATCAGGATACCGTCGAGCTACTGCGGGGTGTACGGGATCAAGCCGTCGCAGGGCCGGGTGCCGCGCGTGACGGGCGCGCCGATGCTGCCGCGAGTCGCGAACCTGTTCAGCCAGTCGGGGCCGATGACGCGGACGGTGCGGGACGCGGCTCTGTACCTTCAGGCGCTGGCGGGGTACGACGCGGAGGACCCGGGGTCGCTGCGGGACGAGCCGGAGGACTACCTGGCGGCGGCTGACCGTGGCGTGAGCGGGCTGCGGGTCGGCTGGAGCGCGGACTACGGGTACGCGACGGTGGACCCGGAGGTGGCGGAGACGTGCGAGCGGGCGGCGCGGGCGTTCGAGGAGATGGGCTGCTCGGTGGAGGAGGCGGACGTTTCGCTGGAGGGCGCGTTCGAGCCGTTCTGGGCGCTGTTCAAAGTATCGGCGTACGCGGGAGTCGCGGACTACGTGGATGGGCGCGAGGACGAGCTTACGGAGTACGGGCGGGACTTCTTCGAGCAGGGGAAGGCGGTCACGGGGACGGAGTACGCGCGGGCGCTGGGGTACGTGGACGTGCTGAAGGCGCAGTTTGCGGACCTGTTCGAGCGGTACGACGTGCTGCTGAGCCCGACGATGGCGACGACGGCGTTCCCGGTGGGCGAGCCGCCGGAGGTGATTGCGGGCAAGCGGGTGCACTGGTTCAGCGGCTATACGCCGTTCACGTACCCGATCAACATGATCGGGCACACGGCGGCCAGCGTTCCGTGCGGGTTATCTTCTGACGGGCTGCCGATCGGGCTGCACGTGGTGGGCCGGTTCGGGGGCGAGAGCACAGTGATCGCGGCGTCGGCGGCGTTCGAGGAGGCGCGGCCGTTTTCGTCTATACTGAGCGCGGGCTGATTGTGAAATCTATGGAGATGGGCGTTTAGCATGGGGGTTTTCAAGGCGCAGGTCGGGGTGAGCAATGGGAACGGCGGAGAGCCGGAGTGGGTGGAGGCGCTTGTGGATACGGGCGCTACGTTCACGGTGTTGCCGGACTCGTTGCTGCGCGAGCGCGTGGGGGTGACTCCGACACGGGTGTTGACTTTCACTCTTGCGGACGGCCGGGAGAGGGCTATGCCGGTTGGTTCAGCTCTTATTCGGGTGAATGGCGTGGAGGCTCCGAGTCCGGTTGTGTTTGGGGAGGAGGGGCAGTTCTTGCTTGGGGCGACGACGCTTCAATCGCTGGGGCTGATCGCGGATACGACGAACCATGAGTTGATGCCGGCGCCGAGGCTGTATATGTGAGGGGGCGCGTTGTTAGATTTCGCGGCCCTGGGATGTGATTACGATCATTTCGAGGACTTCGTGGCTTGAGATGGAGCCGGCGAACTCGTCGGTGTCGGTGTCCAGTACGGGGAGTACGGTGAGGGAGTTCTCGGTCATGCGCTGCAGGACGTCTTCGACGTAGTCTCCGGAGTAGGCGTTAGGGGCGGTCCTGCGGAGCACTCTGGACAGGGGCGTGCGTTCCCACTCGCTGCGGGGCAGGTAGCGCAACATGCCGAGCGACACGATTCCGGCGAGCTTGCCGTCATCGACGACGACGTAGTCGTGCTGTTCGGGCAGCAGCCAGTTCTCGGCGAAGGCCCTTACGGTCAGGGACTGGTCCGGGTGGCTCCTGGAGCGGTCGAGGATGTGGTCGACCTTGATGTCGACCAGCGCGAAGCGCTCCATCGAGGGCGGAATCGGGTCTTCCTGAGTGAACGCCTCCGTGCGCTTCAACCTTCTTATCGCGTAGCTGATGCCCATCGGCGTGAGCAGGATGTAGAGGAACATGACGAGAATGAGCAGGGAGAAGACTCCCTTGTCGATTGCGCCGGTCTGAAGCAAGAGGAGGAGAAGCGCGATTTCGGCCACGCCCTTGGCCATGAGGCCGGAGGCGGTGGCCAGGGGCGCGTTCAGGCGGGTGACGTACGCGCTGATGAAGGAGGCGGCGAACTTGCCGGCGAGCGGCACCAACGTGAGCGCGACTATGGTGCGGGGCGCAAGCTCCAGGAAGTCCAGGCTGAATTGCAGGCCGGCGGAGGCGAAGAAGAGAGGGACGAAAAAGCCCTCGGCGGCGCCTCTCATGCCGGGCATGATGTCGCGCCGCACCTGGTAGGGCAGCATGGACAGGGCGGCGCCGAAGAGCAGCGCGCCGAGGGAGCCGTGCAGTCCGACTTGTTCGGCCCCGGCTACGACGAGGAACAGGCCGCCGAGCAGCAGTCCGAAGGAGAGCTGCGGGACCTGCATGAAGCGGTGAAGGGCGACTATGACCTTCGGGAGAATCCTGGTGGACACGAACCAGGTGACGACCGTGAACGCGATTATCTGGGCGATGACAGTGGTGACGCTGAGCCAGTCCAGGGTGTGTTCGGGGCCGGAGGAGTAGAAGTGCTCGCTGATGGCGAACACGACGACGGAGAGGGCGATCAGTTCGGCGATTATCACGGCGGTAAAGATCTGAACGCCCACGGGATCCCTCAGACGCCCTTCGGCGACCAGCACGTTGGCGACGATCCCGAGGCTGGACAGGGACAGGACTCCGGCGAGACCGAGGGCCTGCGTAAGGCTGAGGCCCAGGCCCAGATCGAAGAAGATGTCGGTAGTTACGGAGAGGGACACCAGCAGGGAAATAGCGACTGACAGTATGGAGGCTACGAAGAGGCGGCCGCGGATCGCGGCGAGGAAGCCCCGGAGGTCAAGCTCTTCGAGGCCGATCAGGAAGAAGAAGATGAAGATGCCGATGCCGAGGACGACTTCCACTTCGGGGCCAGGCCCGACCAGCCCGCCGACGGGGCCGAGCAGTATTCCGGCGACGGCGTAGGCGATGATGGAGCTGAGTCCGAACCTCTTGAAGATTCCTTCGAGGAGCTTCGCGAGGACGATCAGGAGGCCTATAGAGAAGAGTGCTTGGTGGATTTCCAAGGGGCGGGCGTCTTGCTGGGGTACTTACGGCTTAGCGGCGGTGACGCTGTGGGCGGGAAGTCTTAGATTCTTCGTCGCTGCGCTCCTCAGAATGACAGTTAGAGGGAACATTCGCTCGGAATCGCACAGCAACCAGTTCTGCGGCGCTTAGATTAGGCCTTCAGTGCGGACTTCGTGGAGGGCGGCTTCGGCGGCGGCTATGGTGGTGTCGATGTCCTGCTCGGTGTGGGAGGCGGTGAGCAGGAAGCGGGTGCCGCTCTGGACGCCGTGGTTGAGGAGCGCGAGGTTCAGCTGGGACTCGACTGCGCCGTTCCTGGCGGCGTGCATCTCTTCGAGCGAGGCGGAGCAGTGGGCGCCTCCGTCGCACTCGCGGTCGAGTCCGAGGCGCAGGAAGACGGCTGACGGGTGTCCGCAGGCGCAGCCGGGGACCTCCATGCGGGACAGGAGATCGTTCAGGCCGTCGCGGAGGCGGGTTCCCATGGCGTCGACGGTGTCGTTTACGGGCGTGGTCTCGATGAGTTCGAGGCCCTTCGCGCCGGCGGCGGCGGAGAGCGGGTTGGCGTTGAAGGTGCCGGGGTGCGAGACGCGCTCGGCGGCGTCGTGCAGGGCGTTGCCGCTACTCTCGATCATGTTCACGATCTCGGCCTTGCCGGCGACGCCGCCGCCGGGAAGGCCGCCGGCGAGTATCTTAGCCATGGTGGTGAGATCGGGCGTGACGCCGTAGAAGGCCTGCGCGCCGCCCTTCGAGGTGCGGAAGCCGGTCACGACTTCGTCGAAGATGAGGACGACGCCCTCCTGCTCCGTCAGCTGGCGAAGTTCGGTCAGGAAGGCGGGATTGACGGGGTCCGCGCCCATGTGCGCGCCGGTGGGTTCGATGATGATGGCGGCGACGTCGTTATCGCGGACGGCCTGGGCGACGAGGCCGATGTCGTTGGGCGGGAGCACGATCACGGTGCCGGCGGTCGCGCCGGGGACGCCGCCGGACCCGGAGCCGACGACGACGTAGTCGTGCCAGCCGTGGAAGTGCTCCTCGAACTTGATGATCTTGTCTTTGCCGGTGTAGGCGCGGGCGAGCTTGAGGGCCATCATGGTGGCTTCTGTGCCGGAGCTTGTGAAGCGCACGCGCTCGGCGGAGGGGATCAGGTTCTTGACGCGGCGGCCCCACTCGTTCTCCATGTCGCCGCAGCCGCCGAGGTGGGTTGCCTTCGTGATCTGCTCGGTGACGGCCTCGACGATGGCGGGGTTGGAGTGGCCGAGGATCAGCGCGCCGTGCCCGGCGAAGTAGTCGATGACGCGGTTGCCGTCGACGTCCCACTTGGCGGGGCCTTCGGCGTGGGTGAAGAACAGGGAGAAGGGCCTGAGGCGGCGGGCGTCGTGGGTCACTCCGTCGGGGAAGACTTCGCGGGACTGGGCGTAACGCTCGGCGGAGTTGGGGTGCAGTTGGATGAAGCGTTCTTCGATCTGAGTGGGCATTCGGGTTGTTCCTTTGCCGGGCGCTGCCGGGGTGTTTCGGGTATGGGGGCGCATTATAGACGGTGAGGGCGGGCGGCGTTTTGCGCGAGGCCCTTCGACAGGCTCAGGGCGAACGGGGCGAGGGGGAGGGCGCTTCGCGAAGCGCCCCTACATTGACGACGCAGCCCTTGTGTTGACGCAGTTATTGGCTGAGGAAGATGGGTTGGGTCCAGGCTTTGATGGGGTTGGAGCAGGTTACGGTGGCTCGGATGTAGCCTTCGTTGCCGCGGAAGCGGTAGGTGGCTTCGGGGCCGGCGATCTGGGCGAATGTCGTACCGCCGCGGCCTGTGAAGGTGACGATGTACTCCCAGTCTTCGTGCTGGCGGATGCGGAGGCGGATGCCCTCGGCGTCGGTCTCCAGTTCGTCCAGTTCTATGCCGGTGGAGGCGTAGAAGTCGCCGCGCTCTATGCCGTTGACGATGGCGTCCTGCGAAAGTTCGGCGGCACGGACGACGATCCAGCCCTTGCCAGGGTTGTACATTCCGGGGCCGAAGTCGTAGTAGTTGTGCGCGTCGTCGACGGCGACGCCCCAGATGGGCCGACCGGCCGAGAGTACGTTGTCCCAAATCTGCATTGTGCTGTAGCGGCCGGGAGCGCCGTTGTCGTTGCGGTGCGGCGAGGCTATCTCCATGCAGGCCGCGCCGCTGACGGCAGCGATCTCTCGGTGATCGAACGCCCACAAGTAGTTGGGGTGGGCGATCGAGGAGATGCCGCCAGCCTCCGCGACGGCGTCGATGTTGGCCTGGAGAGTCGTCACTATATCGCCTGTGTTTATTGGTTCGACAACCCTGCGGATGCCGATGGCGATGACGTGGACGGGAGCCGGAAGAGGGTGGTCCCGGACGGGCCTCGGGATGTTGACGGTGACCTCTTCGCCGGGAATCATCAGAGGACGCCCGGACTGTGATTCGGCGTGTTCGTAGAGGGTTAGGTGGTTGTGGTCGCTGAGGACGAGGAAGTCGTACTCGTGGTCGCGGTACCAGCGGACGGCGACTTCGGGCGTGGCGTCGCCATCCGACAGGTCGGTATGGGTGTGAATGTTGCCCTTGTACCAACGAGTCCCGGTCATTTTCGTTCCTCTTGAACGGCTTCGATTTGCAAATCGTCACCCAGACGGATGGGATGGGTGTTGCTACTCGCTCAGGAAGACGGGTTGGGTCCAGGCTTTGATGGGGTTGGAGCAGGTTACGGTGGCCCGGATGTAGCCTTCGTTGCCGCGGAAGCGGTAGGTGGCTTCGGGGCCGGCGGTCTGGGCGAATGTCGTACCGCCGCGGCCTGTGAAGGTGACGGCGTATTCCCAGTCTTCGTTCTGGCGGACGCGGAGACTGATGCCTTCTTCGTCGATTTCAAGTTCGTCGAGTTCGACGCCGGTGGAGGCGTAGAAGTCGCCGCGCTCGATGCCGCCGACGATGGCGTCGCGCGTGAGTTCGGCGGCACGGACGACGATCCAGCCTTTGCCGGGGTTGAACTTGCCGGGGGCGAAGTCGTAATAGTCGTGGGTATCGTCTACGGCGACGCCCCAGATGGGTCGCCCGGCGGAGAGGACGTTGTCCCAGATCTGCTCCGTGCTGTAGCGGCCGGGCGCGCCGTCTATGTTGCTGTCCGGCGTGAAGATCTCCATGCAGGCGGCGCCGGAGACGGCGGCGATCTCGCGGTGGTCGAAGGCCCAACGGTAGTTCGGGTGGGCGATCGAGGAGATGCCTCCCGCCTCGGCGATGGCGTTTATGTTGGCCTGGAGGGTGGTGACGACGTCGCCGGCGTCGATGGGCTCGACCATGCGGTCGATGCCGATGGCGATGATGTGGACGGGGATCTGGTACTGCTTCCCCGGGTTCGGCAGGCCGACGGTGACCTCCTCGCCGGGGACCATCAGGGGCGCGCCGGAGTCGGACTCGGCGTGCTCGTAGAGGGTGAGGTGGTTGTGGTCGCTGAGAACGAGGAAGTCGTACTCGTGGTCGCGGTACCAGCGGACGGCCACTTCGGGCGTGGCGTCGCCGTCGGACAGGTTGGTGTGGGTGTGGATGTTGCCTTTGTACCAGCGGGTGGCGGTCATTGTGAGTGCCTTCCTTTAGTTTTTGGTTTTTAGTGGCTGGTGGTTAGTGGCCCTTCGACAAGTTCAGGGCGAACGGTGAGGGGAAACCCCATCCTAGCCTTCCCCAGCAGACTGGGGAAGGGACTTTTGCTCTCACCCCTTGGACAGACTCAGGGCAGGCTCTCAAGGGAGAAGGGATAGTCAAGATACAAGGGCGAACGGAAAACGAAAAGACCCTGGCACTGCCCCGGCGGGCGCGGCGGTGTGTGCTATCCTAGCACTATGGAGGGGCAGCATGGACAAGGACCGGAAGACGCGCATGATCTGGGGGAGTATCGGGTTCTTCAGCGTGATTGCCTGGGGAGTGTGGCTCTATTTCAAAATCTAACCCCGATGGAACCGGCTCATTAGACTGAGGTACAGTCCCGCGTGGGCTATCATGCCCAGCAGCGTCATCAGCACGTAGTATGAGTTATCGGTACTTTCGCTCAGCAGCCATTGCTGTGCGGCGAACCAACCGCCCGTAGCAGGTATGGCCACTGCGACGCCATCCACTACCGACGCAAACCCGCTTCGATATCTCCGCATCCGTTGAATCCAGCGGGGTGTGTCCTGATCGTCTAGGACGCTAGGCTCCTTCATCGCCCTTACGGGGATCGTGTTGATGCCGATCCCGGTCGCCGCAATAAGGGCGAGTACGGCGGCCTTAGCTCCAGCCGCGGTGTCTTTATCCAACAACACGTCAGTCGCTACATACAAGGCGATGTAGATCAACGCTGCGACTAAGAGCGCCTTCCATGCCAGGGAGTCGCTGGCTACGGCTACTATCCCGGACCACACTTTCTTCACAGGCGTCTCCTGCGCCGGGATTCTAACCCGCTTTCGGCCCCTGCGGAATGCGAAGGCTTTATACTTTCAGCGTGAGCGCAATCGGTGAAGCACGGCGCTGAACGGCAGATATAGAGATCGGAGGTTGGCGGAATGAAGTTCGTGATTGTTGGCGCGGGGGCCATAGGCACTTACCTGGGAGCGAAGCTGAGCGCGGCGGGGAACGAGGCGTGGCTCATCGCGAGGGGGCGCAAACTCAAAGCGCTGCGCGCGGGGGACGTGGCCGTGCGGAGCCCGATCGGGGATTTTTCTACAAGCCTGCGCGCGACGGACAACTACGGGGAGCCGGGCGCAGCGGACTACGTGCTGCTGACGGTGAAGGCGTACAGCGTGCCGGAGGTTGCGCCGAGCCTGCCGCCGCTGCTGGGAGAGCGAACGGCGGTGGTGACGGTGCAGAACGGGATGCCGTGGTGGTACTTCCTGCGGCACGGCGGCGACCTGGAAGGGACGATGCTGGAACGGCTGGACCCGGACGGGCTGGCGGCGGAGATTCCAATCGAGCGCGTGATCGGGTGCGTGGTGTCGGACCTCGCGGCTTCGTTGCCGGAGCCGGGCGTTGTGGAGCACCTGATGGGCAACCAGATTTCGATAGGCGAGCCGGACGGGGCGATGAGCGAGCGATGCTCGACGCTGGCCGAGGCGATGGCGGCGGCGGGCGTCCGCTGCGAGGTGACGCCTCAGATACGGGCCGAGATATGGGACAAGCTGCTGAAGAACATGAGCATGAACCCTATCAGCGCGCTTACAAGGGCGACCGTCGGAGAGATTAGCTGGGACTCGGAGGTGCTGGACCTCGTGCGGGCGGTGATGGAGGAGGGGAACGAAGTGGCCCAGGCGCTGGGGGTGGAGGCGCCGACGCCTATCAACGAGAACATGGCGGTTATCGCGGGCGGGTTGGGGCCGCACAAGACGTCGATGCTTCAAGACGTGGAGTCGTCGCGGTCAATTGAGTTGGACGCGGTCGTGGGCGCGCCGATCGACATTGGCGAGATTCTGGAAGTACCTATGCCGAGCGCGAAGGCGGTGTACGCGATTACGAAGCTGCTGGCCGAGAGCGTGGAGACGTCGGCGATCGCGAGGCGGATGGGGGGATAGCGGGCGGCAAGGGCCGTTCGCGAACGGCCCCTACGGGGGTGAAGGGGTTTGGGGGAGGGTGGTTCGGGAACAGCGCCTACGGGCGTGTTTCGGGCAGCGATATCTGCGGGGGAAGGCGGGTCTGAGACCCGCCACTACGAGGGTGAACGGGTTGGGGGGAGGGCCGTTCGCGAACGGCCCCTACGAGGGCGAACGGGGATTTGGGGCGGTCAGCGGGGTGCTGTGAAGTGGACGGACTCTTCGGCGTTGACGGTCAGCCTGTAGCCGGTGGTCTCTTGGCCGGGGGGGTCGTGCTGCGCGCTCCGGTCTATGACCCTGATGCCGTAACCGGCGAGCATGCGGTCCACCCTTCTGAGCGAGCGGTCGACCTCCGTTGAGGTGCCGGCCACGCGGACGAGCGTCCGGCGAAGCTCCAGCAGATCGCTGGTGACGGAGAGGGCCATCTCGACTCCGGCGAGGTTGAGGCCCAGGCCCTCGACGAAGTGCTTGATCAGCCGGAGGCGGGCGATGTCCTCGTCGGAGTAGGTGCGGAGCGTGCCCATACGCAGCGGCTCGACCAAGCCGGCGCGCTCGTACTTGCGGAGTGTCTGCGGGTGCATGTCGAGCGTTTCGGCGACCATGCTTATGAGGTATATGCCCTGCGCCTGTCTCATAGCCATTGCAGGTGGTTTATATCGCATGGCGAGCGGCTTGTCAACTGCGTATCCGTGTCATGTAGCGTTCTAGACATAGACTTGACACGGACTGTATCAAGCCATATACTTCAAGGCGTATAGCACGTCAGGAGGTTGCGATGTGGCGGCAAGGCCCTTCGACAAGCTCAGGGCGAACGGTCTTAATACGGCAAGAGTCAAGACGAGAAGGAGACATGTGGAGATGGTACAGAGATGGGACCCGTTCAGCGACATGAGGCAGATGCAGGACGCGATGGACAAGCTGTGGCGGAGAGTGGGCACTTCTTCGCGGAACCCGGCGGAGACGCCTGAGATCGAGGCGTGGGCTGTGCCGCTGGACGTGACGAGGAACGGGGACGACACGGTGATCCGAGCGTCGATGCCGGGAGTGGCGCCGGAGGACATCCAGGTCTCGATAGAGGACAACGTGCTGACGATCAAGGGCGAGACCGCCGAGTCGCACCGGGAGGAAGGCGACACGTACCTCATGCGCGAGCGGAGGACGGGGTCGTTCCACCGGGCGCTGCGGCTGCCGGACTCGGTGGCGCCGGACAAGGTGGCGCCGCGATACGAGCACGGGGTGCTGACGATCACGGTACCGAAGGCGGAGGAGAAGCGCGCGAGGCAGCTGACGGTGCAGGTCGGAGACGCGCCGACGCTGGAGGGCGGCGGAAGCTAGGCGGCAGCTTCGGCTTCATCGAGCATAGGACGGTGCGGGGCCGGAAAGGGGTCCGCACCGTTCTTGCGTTTATGGGGGAGCGTCGACGAAGAACCAGGCTACACGGAGATCAAGCATGAACGACAGCGAGAATACGTTTCGGGGCGAACATGGTCATGGAGCCGGGGCCTTTGTGCCGCAGGCCATTTCGCTGGAAGAGGCGGAGGACATCGCCGACGAGGTCCGGGACCTGCTCAGCGCCGGAGACGGGCGCTCGGCGTGGGAGAGGATCCGGTATCTCCATCCAGCCGACATAGGAAGCATCGTCGCGGGGCTGCCGCGAAGCGGCCGGGAGGCCATGGTGCAGGTCATGACCCCGGACACGGTGTCGTGGATGCTGCGGCAGATGAACCCGGTGGTGGCGGGACGTGTAGGAACGCGGCTGGGGGTGCAGCTACTCACGTTCGTGCTCAGCCAAGTGCATCCGAGCCAGGCGCTGGCGACACTGCGCCGGCTGCCGATGCTGCCCACCCGCAAAGTGGCCGAGTCGCTGGAGCAGCCTGAGGAGGCCAGCGAGCTTCTTGCCCACTCGCCGGATACGGCCGGCGGGCTGATGTCGACCGAGCTGCCGACCGTGGGCATGGGCGAATTGGCCGAGGCGGCGAGGGAGAGCCTGCGGGCGTTCGGGGAGAACCGGGATAAGCTCACGCACATGTACGCCGTCGGAGAGGGCGGCGCGCTCGCAGGGCAGGTCAGCATGGTGGACCTGGCGCTCGCGGACGGCTCGACACCGGTTCGGGACATCGCCTCGGCAATCGTGGCGACGGTGACGTCCGACACGCCAGCGGAGGAGTGCGCCCGGCTTGAGAGGCACTACAACCTGACACAGGTGCCGGTGGTCAAGGACGGCCGGCTGGAAGGCGTGATTCTGGCGGAGTCGCTGCTGGGCGCGACGGTGGAACAGGACACGCGGCAGATGCAGCAGGTGGCGAGCGTGGCGGGCGAGAGGGTGGACGGCGCACTGTCCGACTCGGTGCGGACGCGGCTGCCGTGGCTCACGGTGAACCTAGGGACGACGTTTCTCGCGGCGGCAACGGTGGCGCTGTTCGAGTCGACGCTGACGCAGGTGGTGGTGCTGGCGGCGTTCCTGCCGGTGGTCGCGGGACAGGGCGGCATCGGCGGCACGCAGACGCTGACGCTGATCGTGCGGGCGATCGCGCTTGGGGAACTGGTGGGCATCGGGGCGCGCCGGCTGCTGGTGCGGGAGGCGATGCTGGGGCTGCTGCACGGGGTGTGGCTGGGCATGCTGGTGGCGGCGATCGCGATACTCTGGAAGCAGAACCTGGGACTGGGGCTGGTTCTGGGAGTAGCCATGCTCGGCAACATGGTGATCGCGGGCTGCGTCGGCGCGGCGGTGCCGCTGTTCCTGCGGCGCGTAGGGCTGGACCCTGCGGTGGCGTCCGCGGTGCTGGTCACGACGGTGACGGACGTGATCGGCTTCCTGCTGTTTCTAGGGATCGCGAGCGCGGCGATCAGTCTTATTGTGTAGGATGGCCGCGACCTTGAGATGATGGCGATAGCGACGCGGTAGACGAGGTAAGGGGGCGGATGGGCGCCGTCACCCCACAGGGCGGTTCACGAACCGCCCCTACACGCGTGTTTCGGCCGGGTCGGTTACTGGATGCGTTTTTCGCGGCCGGCCCATTCGCGTTCGCGTAGGACGAACTTCTGGATCTTGCCGGTGGCGGTCTTGGGGAGATCGCCGAACTCGACGTACCTGGGGGCTTTGAAGCGGGCGAGGTTGGCGCGGCAGAAGTCGATGATGTCCTGCTCGGTCACTTCGGCGTCGGGCTTCTTGACGACGAACGCCTTGGGGGTCTCGCCCCACCGATCGTCGGGGACGCCGACGACGCTTACCTCGAGGACGGCGGGGTGGTCCATGACGACGCGTTCGACCTCCTGGGTGGAGATGTTCTCGCCGCCTGAGATTATGACGTCCTTTGCCCTGTCCCTCAGCTCGATGTAGCCGTCGGGGTGCCAGACGCCGAGGTCGCCGGAGTGGAACCAGCCGCCTTCGAACGCCTTCTCGGAGGCGGAGGCGTCGTCGAAGTAGCCGGACATGACGTTGTTGCCGCGCATGATGACCTCGCCCATGGTCTCGGCGTCCTTCGGGACGTCGTTCATGTGGCTGTCAACCACGCGCAGGCCGGGGTCGGCCATCAGGTATGGCACGCCCTGCCGCGACTTGAGCCTCGCGCGCTCGTCGACGGAAAGCTCGTCCCAGCCGGGCTGGTCGGCGCAGAGCGTGTGCGGGCCGTACGTCTCGGTAAGGCCGTATGCGTGCTGTATGGTCGCGCCCATACCCTCGATGGTGCGGATGACGTGGGGGGCGGGAGGCGCGCCGGCGGTGACTATGAAGAGGCCGGACAGATCGCGGCCCTCCGCGGACGGCGAGGAGTACATCATGGTAAGGACCGTCGGTGCGCCGCACATGTGGGTGACGCCTTCGGACTCGATGAGGTCGAAGATCGAGTCCGGGTCGATGCGGCGCAGGCAGACGTTCGTGCCGGCAACGGCGGCCACGCCCCACGTGAAGCACCAGCCGTTGCAGTGGAACATGGGCAGCGTCCAGAGGTATGTGCTGCGCCATGTTATGCCCATCTCCAGCGCCTCGCTGATGGCGGCGAGGTACGCGCCCCTGGCGTGGTACATGACGCCCTTGGGCATTCCTGTGGTGCCGGACGTGTAGTTGATCGCGATGGTGTCCAGTTCCGAGTCGAGCGGGACTTTCGGGTCCGAGGGCGAGCCGGACGCCAGGAACGACTCGTAGTCGGGGCCGGGGATATCGTCCGCCATGCCAGCGCCATCGTTGACGTGCACGAACAGGTCTACGCCGGGAACGTCGGGGCGGACCTGGCGGACGACAGGAGCGAACTCGGTGTCGAACACGAGTACCTTCGCGCCGGAGTGGTTGATGATGTACGCGATCTCGCGGGCGGACAGGCGGATGTTGATGGCGACGAGGATCGCGCCCGCGCGCAGGGGGCCGAAGTGGCCTTCGAGCATGGCGGGAAGGTTGGGGACGAGGAAGGCGACGCGATCGCCCTTCCCTACCCCGGCTTTCCTGAGAGCGGACGACAGGCGGCAGACGCGCTCGTGGAACTGGGCGTACGTGTAACGTCTGTCGCCGTGGACGATGGCGGTCTTGTCCGGGTAAACGGCGGCGCTTCTCTCCAGGAGCGACAGCGGGCTGAGCGGTTCGAACGATACGGTGGCTGACATGGCCTACCTCCATGGGTTGCCGCAGGGCGCGGCTCAGCCGATAACATACAATGACCGGCGGCAATAAATCGACAGATACCGGAGGCAATGGGCATGGCAAGACTTGTTTACGTGGCCCTTCAAGACGAGAACCGGATCGCGGCGTACGAGGCGGACCGCGGCTCGGGGAGACTGACAAAGATCGGAGACACCGCCGCGAATGACGGGCCGGCACCGCTGGCCATCGACCCGCGGCGGGAGTTTCTCTACGCGGGGCTGCGCGGGAACAACAGGCTGGCGAGCTATAGGATCGACGCGGCGAGCGGGGGTCTCACGCCGGTGGGCACGATTGAGTTGCCGTCGGACCCGTGCTACCTGGCGACGGACCAGCGAGGCCGGTTCCTGATGGGCGCGTACTACTTCGCGGGGATGGTCACGGTGCACCGGCTGGACGGCGAAGGCGGGGCCGAGCCGGTGCAGCAGATCGAGACGTACGAGGGGGCGCACTCGATCCAGACCGACCCAGCTAACCAGTACGCGTTCGTGCCGCACATCGCGGGGGACGTTGGGCCGAACCTGATATTGCAGTACGGGTTCGACCAGGAGTCCGGGCGGCTGACGCCGAACACTCAGCCGGAGTTGTCCCCTGAACCGAACGCGGGGCCGAGGCACTTCTGCATCCATCCGCGAATGAACGTGTTCTACTTCTCGAACGAGCAGGGGAGCAGCGTGACCTCGTACGAGATGAGCATCTACGACGGGTTGCTCAGTCCCATGCGTACGGTATCGACGCTGCCGCGCGGATATCAGGGCGAGAATACGTGCGCACAGATACAGATCGCGTCCACTGGCAGGTTCCTGTATGCGCCGAACCGGGGCCACAACAGCATCGCGTGCTTCGCGGTGGACGAGCACTGGGGGCAGCTGACGCGCACGGCGATCGTGCCGACGGAGCCGGTGCCGCGAGCGTTCAGCCTGGACCCGGACGGGCGCTTCCTGTACGCGTCGGGGCTGGAGTCGGGGAACCTAGCGGTGTACGAGATCGACCAGGATACGGGCGGCCTCGCGCACGTGGAGACGTACGCGGCGGGCGCGGCGCCGATGTGGGTGCTGGTGGCGGATGTGTAGGGGCGCTCAGTCCTGCGAAGTTGCGAGATCCAGCAAGACCGACTGTATCAAGTCTTGAGTGATCTGAGTCCTCTCGTCAGCCACTTGCCACAGGTCGTTGTGCGGGCGTCGTCCGTGAAACAGCCTGATCACCACGCCCTCGGACTGGGCCGCGGCGACGGCGGGGATGAAATCGCTGTCTCCAGCCAGCAACACCGCTTCTTGAATCGCCTGCTTGGCAGCTAGCTGCACCATGTCCACGCCCAGCAGGATGTCGACTCGCTTCTGCGAGTACCTCGGCCTTCCATCTTTGCCAACGCGGCGCGCAAGCCGACCCAGTCTGACCTTGTAGCGGGGTAGGCGCTCCAAGGAGTCAAAGAACCTTCTCTGCGTCGAATACCGTTTGCGCTCGTCCTCCGTGGGAGGATTGCCGTGATACGGCAGGCAGTGGTAATAATAGGTCCTAAGGAGAAGCGGGGCGCTCTTGCGAACGCCCCGCTTTACAGTGGATATACTAACCTAGAGTGCGCCCCTGAAGACGGACACTAGGGAATATTCCTGAGAGGATTGTATCTCCTCCTATTCGGGGGAGTCAAGGCAGGTTCGCCCGGAATCCAGGCGCAAGGAGCGACAGATGCGGCTGACGCCGAAGGAGATGGACCGGCTTACGATTTTCACGGTGGCGGAGATGGCGCGTCGTCGGAGAGCGCGGGGATTGAAGCTGAACCACCCTGAGGCGGTGGCGCTTATCAGCGACGAACTGCTGGAGGACGGGCGAGCGGGCCTGAGCTACGAGGAGATCGAGACGCGCGGGGTGGGCATTCTTTCCAAGGACGACGTGATGGATGGGGTGGAGTCGCTTGTGAGCAGCATCCGGCTGGAGGTGAACTTCGCGGATGGGAACAAGCTGGTGGTGATCGACAATCCGATCCGGTAGTGCAAAGCGAGGGGGCATATCATGGTGATGTCTGTAGAGCAGCACGCGGAAACTGCGCGGGAATTTCTGGAAAGGGCGAACCATGAGTTTTCCGTGGGAGAGTACATGCAGGGTTCTGAGAAGCTCTGGGGCGCCGCTTCACAGGCCCTGATAACCGTCGCCAGGCAGCGCGGCTGGCCGTGCGGGACTCACGCCACCCTGCGCAAGGCGGCGGGGGATCTCAGCATCGAATACGGCGACAACTCCATACGGGACGGATTCGCCGTCGCGGAGAAGTTTCACGCCAACTTCTATCACGGTTTCATGGAACTTGAAGAGTTGCAGTTCTCCCGTCCATCGGTGGAGGACTTCATCGAAAAGATTCTCTCCATAGCTCAGGAAGGATGAGGGCATGAGGCCTGGAGAGGTGTTCACCAGAGAGGGCACGGTCCTGTGCAACGCGGGGCGCGAGGCGGTGTCGATCGAGGTGGAGAACACGTCCGGACACGCGGTTTCGGTGACTTCGCATTACCACTTCTTCGAGGCGAACCGGCTGCTGCGGTTCGACCGCAGAGCGGCGTACGGCAGGCGGCTCGATGTACCGGCGGGTGCGGCTGTTCGCTGGGAGCCTGGCGAGCGGAAGCGGGTGCGGCTGGTGGATGTCGGCGGGGCGCGGCGCGTGCACGGGTTCCACGGGCTTGTTAACGGAGCGCTCGATGAGGCGGACGCTGATGCTGCGGTGGAGCGGGCGATAGAGGCGGGGTTTCTGCACGAGGACGTTTCCCCCTCATCCCGGCCTTCTCCCGCGTAGGGGAGAAGGGGCCAAAGGAAGGAGGAGTGACGCTGGCTCACGAGATCGACAGAGAGACCTATGCGCGGGAGTACGGCCCTACGACCGGGGACAGGGTGCGTTTGGGCGATACGAACCTGATCGTGGAGGTGGAGCGGGATCTGGCGGAGTACGGGAACGAGCTTGTGTACGGCTGGGGGAAGAACGTGCGGGCCGGGATGATGATGGGGCACGGCAGGCCGGGCGACAGCGAACTCGACACCGTGATCCCGGGCGTCTTGATCATCGATCCGCTGCTGGGCGTGATGAAGGGCGACATCGGGATAAAGGACGGGCTGATTACGGGCGTGGGCAGGGCCGGCAATCCGAACATCATGGACGGCGTGGACCTGGAGATCGGGACGAACACGCTGGTCCGGTTCGGCGCGGGACTCATCGCGACGCCGGGCGGCGTGGACAGCCACGTGCACCTGGTGACGCCGAAGCTCATTCCGGTGGCGGTGTCGAGCGGGATGACCACGCTGATAGGGGGCGGGCTGTCGCAGAACGCGCAGTTCAAGATCCACAGGACGTTCGAGGCATTGGAGCGGATGCCGGTCAACGTGGGGCTGCAAGGGCTGGGCAGCGCGACGCATCCTGCGCCGATGCTAGAGAGCCTGGAGGCGGGGGCCTGCGGGTTCAAGGTGCACGAGGACACGGGCGCGTACCCGGACGTGATCGACGCGTGCCTGAAGGTTGCGGACGCGCACGACGTGTCTGTCGCGCTGCACACGGACGGCCTGCAGGAGTCGGCGCGCGTGGACGAGACGGTGGACGCGATCGCCGGTCGGACCGTGCACGCGTACCACGTGGAGGGCGCGGGCGGCGGGCACGCGCCGGACGTGCTGGAACTGGCGGGCGTGCGGAACATCGTCCCATCGTCGACGACGCCAACGATACCGTACACGGTGGGCGCGCACGGGGAGCACTTCGCGATGACGGCGCTCATCCACGGCGTGCGGAGGCACGACCCGGCGGAAGCGGCGGCGCTGGACGACAGGCTGCGGCGCGAGACGATGGCGGCGGAGGACGCGCTGCACGACATGGGGGCGATCCCGATCATCAACTCGGACTCGCAGGGGATGGGACGCATCGGCGAGGTGATCTGCCGGACGTGGCAGCTTGCACACAAGATGAAGGCGGAGGCGGACGAGAACAGGGACGCGCACGACAACGAGCGGGTGTTGCGGTACATCGCCAAGTACACGATCAACCCGGCAATCGCGCACGGGATATCGGACTACGTGGGGTCGATAGCGGCGGGCAAGATGGCGGACATTGTGCTGTGGCGACCGGAGTTCTTCGGCATCAAGCCGGAGCAGGTAATCAAGGGCGGCTTCACCGCGTGGGCGCCGCTGGGCGAGGGCAATGCTAGCGTTGGCGGAGCGGAGCCGGTGGCGTACGGGCCGCAGTTCGGCGGGTCGGGCGAGGCCGCGCCGTCGCTGAGCGCGTTGTTCGTGTCGGAGGCGTCGCTGGGGCTTGGGTTGGCGCGGCGTTTGCGGACGGCGCGGAGGCTGCTGGCCGTGCGCGGCGTTCGAGGCGTGACGCGCGATGACATGGTCCGCAACCGGCGCTACCCGGCGGTGCGCGTGGACTCGAAGGAGCGAGTGGTGACGGTGGACGGCGAGGCGGTAACGTCGCAGGCCGTGACGGAAGTGCCGCTCAACCGGCGGTACATGCTGGCGTGAGGATCAACTTATGAAGATAACCAGGATATCGGTCTATACGGCAATCCTGCCGTTCAAGGAAAACTCCTCGCGGGGGAGTCGGACGGTAATCGTGAAGATGGAAACTGACGAAGGTCACGTCGGCCTCGGCGAGGTGTGCACCATCAACGCGAATTACATGCGCGGATTCGCGGAAGGGGCGATCGCGGGCATTCCGATAATCGCAGAACACCTCATCGGGGAGGACCCGTTCCACTACGAGCGGCTCAACCGCAAGTGGGACGCCTTCTTCAGCCATGACCTGTACGTGAAGTCGCCGCTGGACATGGCGCTGTGGGACATCATGGGGCAGGCTACGGGGCGGCCGGTGTGCGATCTGCTGGGCGGACGGTACGAGGGGCAGGCGCCGCTGTATCGCTCTATCTACTTCCCGCCGGAGTATCCGGTGACGACGGAAGAGATTGTTGACGCATGTCTCGAGAAGCGGGCGGAGGGCTTCCGGGCGTTCCAGCAGAAGGTGGGCCGAAGTCCCAAGCAGGACATACCAGCGATCGAGGCCGTGTGTGACATTCTCAACCCAGACGAGATCCTGCTGCTGGACGGGAACACCCGGTACACACTGACGGAGGCGATCACGGTGGCGAACGCGATTCGCGACCTGCCGGTGATCATGGAGCAGCCGTGCCTGACGTGGGAGGAGAGCATCGACTTCCGGCGACGGTGTCCGCTCCCGGTGAAGCTGGACGAACTGATCGAGACGCCGCAGGACATCATTCGCGGGTACGAGGCTGGCGCGATGGACATGATCGCGATCAAGGTGGCGCGCGTCGGCGGACTGACGAAGGCGAGGAAGATGCGAGACCTTGCGCTGGACCTGGGCATCAGTGTGGTGCCGGACGACTCCTGGGGCAGCGAGATCGTGTCTTCCGCGCTGCTGCACTTCGCGGCGAGCACGGACCCGAAGTACCTGATCTGCTACACGGACCTCACGGACTACGTGACTCTGAAAACGGCCGACGGCTTTCCTGAGAGGGACGGCCCGAACATCACGGCATCGGACGCGCCGGGGCTGGGCCTGACGCTGCGCGAGGACGTGGTCGGCGAGCCGGTGCACGTAATCGAGTAAAGGTGGGCGCTACAGGTTGAACTGGGGTTCGTCGTAGTCGCTTAGATTGGCGTAGATTTGGAAGCGGCCGCGCTTGGTATAATCCAAGCCAAGAGATGAACTGTGTTGGCTTAGGCAAGAAAATGGAGGGGCCTGATCCCATGAACGCAGTCGAGCATATCCAGACCGCCAGAACGTTCTTGAGGGACTCCGACAAGGAATTCAGCGTCGGAGACCGGCTGCAAGCCTGCGAGAAGCTATGGGGCGCCGCTTCTCATGCTGTCATGGCAGCGGCACAAAACAACGGATGGCCTGATGGAAGTCACCGCTCACTGAAAACGGCAGTGCGGCAACTTGCGGACCAGTCCGGCGACCCAGCGCTACGAGGCGGATTTGCCGCCGCGGAAAAGTTTCACCGCAACTTCTACCACGACTTCATGGAGGAGTTCGAGATCTTGGACGACCGCGCGATTGTGCACGATTTCGTGAACGGCGTTCTAGCGCTGGCCGGGACGGACGGCACGTCCGAGGCGTAGTGATGCGGGCGTCCCCTCTTACCTCTTACAGGTTGAACTGAGGTTCGTCGTAGTCGCTTAGCTTGGCGTAGATCTGGAAGCGGCCGCGCTGGTAGTCTGAGATGATGAGCCAGTTATTGGCGGGGTGGAACTCGACGGCGGTGGGCATGGCGAGACGCCAGCCGATTTCTTTGTCCACTGCCCTTCGCCTAGCCAGCTTCTCGCCTTCGTTGGAGTCGACGAACTGCTGCTGCCACTTCGATAGCTCGGCGGCGTCGCCTACGAACGTGGTGATGGGCGCGCCGGCGCTGTCGTATGCGTTGACGCGGTTGTTGGCCCAGTCGCAAACGTAGACGTCTCCGTCCGGGTCGACGGCGACATCTGTGGGGCGGTTCAACTCGCCCACTTTTTCGCCGTAGCTGCCGAACTCCATCAGGTACTCGCCTTCGGGCGTGAATTTCTGGACGCGGTTGTTCTTGTGGTCGGCGACGTACACATCGCCGTTATGGTCGATGGTCAGGCCCCAGGGCGAGTCGAACTGCCCGGGGCCGGAGCCCTGCGATCCCCAGCCGCCGATGCGCTCGCCGCCGCCGGTGAACTTCTGGACGCGGTGGTTGCGGCCATCGACGACGTACAGGTTGTCGTCGACGTCGAACTGCAGGCCGGACGGGCCGAGGATCTGGCCTTCGCCACTCCCCTGCTCTCCCCACGCGCGGAGGAAACGTCCGTCACCGTCAAACACGGCGATGCGGTTCCGCCACTCGTCGGCGACGTACACGTTGCCGGCGCTGTCGCAGGCGATGCCGGACGGCCAATAGACCTGGTCTTCGCCTTCGCCCATGACGCCGAACTCCGCCAGAAGTTCCTCCTGCCCCGGAGCGGCGCCTGTGTCGATCTTCTTGATCTGTGTAGGGATTCCGGCCCCCGCGCGGACCTGCGCCAGGCCGGAGATGAGGCGATTCACCAGGTACAGAACGTTGCCCGACGCCAATGCGAGGCTGTACGGCTTCATCATGTCCCTGCCGCCAATGGCGTGACTGTAGTCGTAAACCCTATTGGCGATGATTTGAGTAACCATTAGCGAACCTCACCGGATCCCATTCGTGCGATGCAGAACCCCATCCCAGCCTTCCCCAGCAGACTGGGGAAGGGGTTGATTGTGTTGGCGATGATTTGAGTGGTCACGGCGCTGCTTCCCTATGCGAACTGGTAGTCTCTTGTGGACGCGATCAACTGCACCATCTCGGAGAAGCGCGTCTCCGACGCCCCGTTGCCGGTCCAGTCGACCGGGCCGGACTGGGCGGCGTGATCTACAAGCTCGCGGTGAGTGTCCTCGGTCACTTCGACGGGGCCCATGAGGTCCAGACAGCCGTCGACGAACTCGTCGGGCGAAAGCTCGCCCCGGGCCTTCAATCGAGTGAGCATTTCGTGAATGCCGGGGCGGCCCACGTCGCCCAGGACCTCCGCGAAGAAGTTGATCCTCTTGACCGAGGAGCCTGTGTTGATCCACTCGACGCCGGTGTGCCAGCCTTCAACCGAGGGCGGGTTCAGCAACTCCTGTCCCATGTTGGTGATGGCCTCAGCGTAGTCGACCATGAAGGGGCCGGGAAAGTCGTTGCCGCCGGCGAGGCGCAGGGCGCCGATGACGGCCTCAGCCGGGCTTTTCACCCTGGCAAAGCGGGCGTCCTTGAAGAAGTCCGAGTTGAAGAGCACACGCAGGGCGTGGCGCATGTCGTAGTCCGACTCTCGCAGGGCGGCGGCTATAGCCTCAACGGCCTCCGGGTCCCTGGGCGGCGTGTCGTTCCATGCGGGGACCTGCGGCTCGTCCGCAACGAAGTAGTTGTACAGGTGGCGGGCGATGAACCGGGAGCACTGCGGGTGGTCGAGGATGATCTCGATCACGTCTTCGCCGTTGAAGTTGCCGGTGTGACCGAGGAAGTTCTTCTCCGTGTGGTCGTGATCGTGGTCGCGGTACTCAAACTCCCAGTCGAACCGGCCCATGGTGAACCGCGGCAGGTTGGGCGTTATCGTCCAGCCCGTGAAGGCGCGGCTGGCCTCGTAAACGTCTTCCTCAGTGTAGTTGCCGACGCCCATGGTGAAGAGTTCGAGAAGCTCCCTGCCCCAGTTCTCGTTGACGGCGTATGCGTGGTTCTCGTGGTTGTCGAGCCAGAAGATCATGGCCGGGTTCTTAGCGACGCCGGTGACGATGTCGCGGAACTTGCCCATGCCGATGTCCCGGAACATGTCCACCATGGCGGTTACTTCGTGGTAGTGGTCGACCTTGGAGACGCCTGTGGCGAAGATCTGGTGCCAGAAGAGGGTCATCTTCTCCTGGAGCGGCGCGTTGGTGGCGATCATGCGGTACACCCAGCTTGCCTGGCCGACGCCGCCGAGGGTGCCGGGCTTCCAGTGGCTTGGGTGGTAGCGCAGGAACTCGAAGATGTCCACCGGCTCCTGGTCTTCGGGGGACAGAAGCTCTTCGACGGTGGCCTCGTAGCCGGCGGCGGCGCGTGCTTCGAGCTCGGTCCTGGGAGCGCCGAAGCCGGCGCGGCGCATCAGGTGGGCCATCAGGGCGATGTCAGGATGGGTCATGGGGAGTGCTCCTCACTATGGCGTAATTGGCATCCAGTAGCTTACGCAAGTGCCGAATGGTCGAAGAGGATTGGGTTCCTGCTCGTAAAGATTACTCCATGTGCGGTCATGGGGCTTCAACTCAAGTTGATTGAGCATTGACCAAGCGGCATACGCAGAAATGACGGCATCGCGCCTGTCTCGCTTGGGCTCCTCCTTTCCGCATTGGTGTTCCTCAACTTTCTTCTTATCTAGTGTAGCTTCTAGCAAGCGACAAAGCTCTCTGCATTCGTCCTGACACTCGTGCTCTTTCGAGCATTCGCACTCGCACCTTAGCAGAAAGGACAAGGCCTTGGGATGCGTCTCCGTAATCTTTGCATGGGGATGCTCTTCGCTAAGATACTTTGCCAGCAAGACACCTTGAACTGTGCACGCACCTCGTAAACTATTGATGTGCTGAACCGTTTCGTGCACTTGTCTCTTGCTTCTCTTCCGGCAGCGTGTCTCGAAACACTTCTCACTCAACTCGCATCTGATCTTGCGGTCAATCTCTCTATTCCCCTTCTTGCTCCAGAGTAATGGAGCGTCGATGCCTGTTGCCAAGACTCTGGAGGCTCCAACTTTCCCCTTGACTGCACAGAGTGCTTCTTCGGCGTTACTCACCACACCAGTCTCCACACGGCACAATCTGCCGTCACGGTCCCGTTTGCATACGCTCCAGCCAAAGGCTTTCTGTCCACCTGGATCGAAGCCGAGGATGAATTCTGGCGCCGCGGTCATGCGAGGGTCTCAGCCAGAGAGCAGCGTGTCATGCGTACGGGCACTGTTAGATTTCTCGCTTCGCTCGAAATGACAGTATGGGTGTTCGGAGTGACAGGGGTAGGAGGCGCTCCTTTCAAGAATTAGTGGTTCAGGCTTTGGCGGTGCCGGAGTCTGGGAACGGGATGGTCGTGACTTCGGCGCTGGCTTCGCCATCCGGGTGGTGGATGGTTATGGTCTGGCCGACCTCTATGGAGGCGTCCACGAGGGCGCGGGCGATGTGGCGACCGAACATGCGGGAGTAGGTGTAGTCCAGAAGGACGCCTGCGCTCCTGCCTTCGGAGGTTACGGGCCAGTTCGCTTCCATGCGCGGGAGCGACTCCACGTCCAGGAACAAGCCGACGGACTTGCGGCTTGGGCCTTCGTCATGGATGCGCTGCAGGGCTTCTTTGCCGACGAACGGGCCGGCGTTCAGGTTGACCACTCGGCCCAGCCGCGCTTCGTAGGGGTTCAGGCCGAGGTTCCAGCCGTGCGTGGTGTCGGTTACGCCCCGCTCGTAGCGGGGGCCGGTCATGCTGGTGATCATGAGGCCGTGCTGCTCGCCCTCATCGACGAGCGCATTCCAGACGCCCATCGCCTCGCTCGCGTTTACGGGGCATAGCTCGAAGCCGTACTCGCCGCTCCATCCGCTCCGCACGACAACGGTGTCCACGCCAGCGATCGGAACGCGCACCCAGCGGAAGAAGCGCATGTCGGCGGCTGCCGGGGCCACTGCCTTCATGATGTCGTAGGACCTCGGCCCCTGGAGACCGATCGGGGCAACTCTCGTGACGAGGATTTCCGTGATGTCGTAGTCGGTGTGGGCGGCTATGGCGCGCGCCCAGATGTCGAAGTCGGAGGGGCCGTTGAAGACCCACATGACATCGTCCTCCAGCTTCAGGACCATGGCCTCGCAGTAGAGGGTGCCGTCTGGCTCGCAGACGGCGGTGTGGCGCGCCTGGTCAGCGCCGATGGTGGAGAGGTCGCGCGTGCACAGGTAGTCGGTGAAGGACTGGGCGTCCGGGCCGCGGATCTCTACGGGGCGCTCGCAGGCGACGTCCATCAGCCCTACGCGCTCGGTGACGGCGCTGTACTGCTCGTCCGGGTCGTTGCCGTAGTTTACGGGCCAATGGACGCGATTGTAAGGGACGTACTGGAAGGCTCCGGCCTGTTCCGTGGCCTCGAAGTAGGGCGAGAACACGTAACGCGGTCCCAACAACTGCGTCCTGTCTGGATTTACCTGCGGCATTGTTTTCTCCTGAATCTATGGATGTCCGTATGTACGCACGACAGCCCGGCGGGGTCTGCGTGTACGGCTTGCTCCGAATTCTACGAGCGAGCGCGTCTCGAATCAAACGCAGGGGCGGACGTGCCGTTCATGGTTCGAACAAGCTCACCACGAACGGGGGAGGGCGCTTCGCGAAGCGCCCCTACGCGGGGTTGCGGCGAACGAACTATGGCTGGGCGGCATCCGGCAACTGTGCCAGGGCGTCTTTCCAGAAGGCGCGGCGGTCTTCTACTTCATCGCGATCGGCGAGCTTGGTCTGCTGGACCACGACCTGACAGCGGTCATGCGCCCTGGGGTAGAAGCTGACGGACAGGTCGCTGCCGCGCTCACCCGTCTCCAAGCGCATGGACTTGTTCAGGTTAGCCTTTCTGGATTTCATGGACGCGCCGAGCCATTCTCCGCGCCGGCGGTCGTCGTCCCACACGGCGAACAGGGACTCGACGGACGCTGGAACCGTCTTGCTCACGCTGACTTCGTAGCCGCGCGCGGTCTGGTGGACGTCCCGCAGGCCGCGCTCGCGCTCATACTCCACGGTCACGGTCTGCGCCCACCAGCCGGAGACTTCGTGCTGCACGCCGACCATGCGGGCAATGTCGGCGTGCTTCATCTTCGCGGCGCCCGCGTCATCGAGGACGGCGAACCACTCGCTCCAGTCTCTGCCGGTGGCGGCTGAGACGGCTTCGTCGCTCATTCTTGCGGGACGTGCGCTCATTGTCTCTTCTCCAAAGATGATTCCACGCACCAATCATAGTAGCCTATGTAACGACCTAGAAGGAGTGCCAGAATGCCAACGTTCATCCAGCTACTGAAGCTGCTGCCTGACGGGCGGGAGAAGCTGACCCATGAGCCGGACTCGCTGCTACATGCCCAGCGGCAGATAAAGTCGCCCGACGTAAATCTGCTTGGCGTGTACGCAGTTCTGGGCAGCTACGATTTTGTGAACATCGTGGAGGCGCCGGACAACGAGGCCGTCGCGCGGTACTCCGTCCACCTCGGCCAGTCCGCCGGCGTGGACGTGATGACCATGCCGGCGATTCCGATGGCCCGGTTCGCGGATGACTCAGGGCCGGGCTCGGAAGTACAAAGGGCCGGAGCGGAGGAGCCGCTGCCCGCCGTGTACGACTACGATTCCGAAGACTGATAAGCCCACCATGAGCGGATTCGGGAGCTTGTCGAACCATAACGGGCGTCGGCTGAGGGCGTGCCCTTCGACAGGCTCAGGGCGAACGGACTTGCATCTCACGGGGTCTGAACAGATACGAAAGGACTGCGCAAGGTGACAGGAGACCGAGTTTTGCGCTATTCTGATGCCCGATCAACTAATGGACAGCACACCGCACCAACCGGACCCAGGGCTGCGCACGGCATCCAAGCGAACTGACTCGCGCGCAGCAAGGGGCGCATTGCGTTCTGTGTCAATCTCATGAGAATCGACAGAGCAGAGATCGCCTCCAACCTGCGAGACACCCATGTGCCGCAGGTCCGCGCCGGCGCGCGGCGCGTGGTCCGCTTCTTCTGGACGGCCCTCGTGCATCTCATGCGGCGCGACGGGCCCGATCTGGCCGCGACGCTGGCCTTCTTCACGATTCTGTCCCTGTTCCCGATGGCCTCTTTGACTATCCTGGTGTTGTCTGCGTTCGTGGACGAGGAGTTCCTGCGAAGGTCCATTACCGACATGGTCATCTTCTTCCTCCCGACGTCCGGCGACTTTCTGCAATCGGCCGTGGACCAGCTCTTCCACGCCAGGGTGGCTGCCAGCGTGGTGGCGCTGGGAGGCGTGCTGATAGGGTCGTTGGGGCTCTTCATGGCCGCAAGCCGAGCGGTGAACCGGGTGTACGGACGCAGGCCTCCGACGTGGTCGGTAAGCAGCGCAACCGGCCTGGTAGTGACCGCGTTGATGAGCATAGTCTTCCTGATTTCCATTGGAATGGGCATCGCGTTCCGGCTTGCGGCGCACGCGGTGGAAGCGAACGAGGTGGCGCCCACCTTCAACCCCGCCGTACTTCGCATGATCGAGTACGTTACGCTGATTGTCCCGTTCGTACTCACAGGATGCGCGTTCGCGATCGTTTACAAGGTCGCGCCGGGAGTACGGATCGGATGGCGCGGGCCGATAATCGGCGCGTGCACCGCGGTGTTCATCCACGAGCCGATTAAGCTGCTGTTCCTCTGGTCGGCGGACCTGCTGGGAGAACGGAACGCGGTTTACGGCTCCCTGAGCTCCGCGGTAATCCTGCTGGGCGGCGCCTGGACTGCCGCGATCATATTCCTCTACGGAGCTTCGGTCGCCAAGCAGGCAATGATCCGCCTGCCAAAACGGATAAAGAAGAGGACCGAGCAAGCGAAGATCGCCGCTCCCACCGAACCCCTGCCGGTGGCGCACACTTCAGGCGCGGACGGCTAAGGCAGCCGCCCAGCGATAGAGCTATTCGCGCTGGGGGGCGGGAATCCAGCCCTGTTCTTCCCGCCAGTTGGGGCCAACATCGGCGAACCGGCTCATGCTCAGTTCGCTGATGTCCGTGAAGCTCACCTCGCCGCTGATGACGAGTTCGCTTACTGCCCTGCCGACGGCCGGCGACAGGCCGAAGCCGACGCTGGACATGGTGGCAATGATGAAGTTGGACGGGTTGTCCAGCCTGTCGATAACGGGCTGCCCGTCGGGCGTCTGCTCTACGACGCCGCCCCAACTCCGGATGACGCGAAGGTCCCTCGCTTCGCCGTAGAGGTGCATCACGCGGCGGGCCAGATTCCGGATTAGCGGCGTCGTGCGCTTCTCCGGCTCAGACAGGTCGGTGACGTCGATCCATTCGTGTGGGCCTCCGCCGTACGCGAGATTGCCGCGCTTGGTCTGACGACCGTACACGCCGTTGCCGGCCACGTTGCCGGGCCACATTGGAGGGAGCGGCTCGGTCACGATCTGCTCGACGCGTCCGTGCGCGAGCGGTAGATCCACGCCGGCCATCTCGGCGATCATGCCCGTGGACGGGCCTGCCGCGTTGATCACGTAATCGGCGGCGAACTCGCCCCTGTCGGTGATCACGGAAGTGACGCGGTCTCCCTCAACCGTCAACCCCGTGGCGGTGTGATTCTGGTATATGCGGCCGCCCAGGTCCTGCAGCGCCCACGCGAACGCCTGCACCGTGCGCTGCGGATTGGCGTGGCCGCCGTGCTGCCGCTTGATTCCGCCTACGACGTCCCTGTTTATGAGAGGCACGAGCTCCCTCACCTGCTGGGCGTCGATAACCTCGGCTTTGAAGCCCATGTCCAACTCTCGCTGGACCATCTGCTTCTGGAACTCCAGCGAGTCCTCGTCAAAGCCGACGGACATGTTGCCAACGTGCCACTCGGTGGGGTAGCCGAGCATCTCGTCCATCATCGGCCAGAGGCGCTGTTCCTCCATGCCGAACGGGCTGTACAGGTGAAGCGTCTGCCCGCCATTGCGCCCGGAAGCCTCGCCTCCGACGAACCCTCTCTCGATAACGATGACATCGACCTCGCTTCGGGCCAGCCACCATGCCGAGCTAAGCCCGATCACGCCGCCGCCGATTACGACGACTGTCGCTCCATCTACCTGTGCCATCGTTTCCTCCTGATTGCTCTCGCAAGCGTGTCATTGCCAGCGCGCATACGTTTCCGTTTCGTTATAGGTGACGACCTAGTATAGAGGTCAGCAGCCCGCTCATGGTTCGACAGGCTCACCACGAACGAAACGGAACCGCGCCTAACGTCTATCGGACAGTCCTCCACCGGCGGCGACGGCCGGGAGGAGGCCCAAGCCCCCCAACGCCTGACCTGAAGATCCTTTCGAATCCGAACCAACCGGTCCAATGCTCACGGGTCTCTTCGTCTTCGTCTTCCGCGGACATGATGCGCAGGGGCAACGGCCTGACCGGCGGGCGGTATGTGGGCATGGGAATCTGTGATACGTCGATCCCCGCTTCCTCGGCCAGCAGGAGCGAGACCTGCTCGCGGCATCGCCTCCCCTGGCAGTAGCCCATCCCCGCCCTGGTGAGCCTCTTGATCTGGTCCTGGTTGACCGGGCCGTCTTCCAAGAGCGTGGAAAGGCTGCGGGCGCTCATCTGCTCCGATTGCCACTCCAGGTACCTCGGCGGCTGCACGTCGCATAGCTCCCGGCGAGTGACCTCCTCGCACAGACACGTGTAGGCTCCCCACCCGTCCGCGTTGATCTGAGAGACCATCCACTTGCGGAAATGGCCGTGCACAGGACCTGGGGAGGCGCCGTTCAGCCTGTCCAACTCCGAGCGCAGCTCGCGGGCCTGTTCCCCGGTGGCCGCGCCGAGCGACTCCGCCGCCGCCATCCCAGCGAGGCGGCCCTGCTGAGCCGCGATTTCGTCGTCCAGCGCCATCGCGCCGTGCCAGCCGGCCACGTCGCCGGCGGCGTACACGTTTGGAGCGCTGGTCCGCATCCACTCGTCGACCGTGGCGGAGAAGCCGCCGTGCTCAGACCTGAACGGCGTGTCCGCGCCCAGGAGGGCCAGAAGCTCTATGTTCGGCACCAGCCCGATCGCGAGCACAATCGTGTCGCACTCCAGCGCCTTCTCCGACCCGGACACCGGCCTGAGACCGGAGTCAACCTGAACGATGCGGACGCCCTCGACCTCATCGCCCGAGCCCTCGGCGCTCGCGACTGTGTGCGACGTGTGCATTTCGACGCCGCGCTCACGCAGCTTCCGCGCCAGGTCTTCGTCTCCCAGCACGCGGTCCTCGACTTCTACGATGGCGGCGACTTCCACTCCGTTATCGAGCGCGGCCTCGGCGGTCTTCAGGCCCAGGTCGCCGGAGCCGACGATCACCATGCGCTGCGAGGTGAGCGCGCGGTATCGGCTGATGAGGGACCACGCCCCGTTGGCGCCCATCACGCCGGCCTTGTCCCAACCGGGGAAGGCCATGCCCATGTCGCGGGCGCCGGCGGCGACGATGAGCCTGTCGTACCCGATGCACCAGGTGCGGTCTTCGTCGGCCACGCCGACCATCGGCCCTTCCAACTCCCGCACGTTGGCCGAGTTGCGAAAGGCCCCCCAGACGTAATGGCCGAGCATCAACTCCGCGCCCGCTTCCTCAGCGGCGGCGAGGCCCTCGCTGGACAGGACCAGACGCTGGAGCATGCTTGCCCTGTTCTGAACGGTGGTAAGCATGCGCTGGCCGAAGAAAAGCGGAACGTCCAGAGACATCATGCCGAGGTCTATGGGGTTCTCGTCGATCAGGAGCACCTCGACTCCCGCCCTGGCCGCCTCGACGGCTGCGGCTGTCCCCGCGACGCCGGCGCCGACGACCACGACCGGAACGTGGCGTTCAGGCTTGTTGTACCTGCCATAGATCGATGCCTTGTCCCGTGACCGGGGATCTGCTTCCGATGTCATCCAGTTTCACCTCTGCGAACGGCTGCGCCCGATTCTAGCCGATGATTGAATACCGCGAACAGGAATTGGGATGAATTACGTCCCATTTCGGCGTCCGCAGAGCCGCGGTTCGCGCTATGCTTGCGTCCACGGCCCGGACCTGGACGCCGACAAGGAGGTGGCGCCTTGTCTCGCATTAAAGAGCGCCGGCTGGGAAAGACCGGCCTGATGGTGACCGAACTGGGACTGGGCGCGATGGACACGCCCCAGATCCCTGAAGGCTCGACGACCATACAGACAGCCCTTGACCTGGGCATCAACTTCATCGACTCCGGCCGCGAGTACGAGGGCAGCGAGTACCTGCTGGGGCAGGTGCTTCGCGAGCGAGGCGACGCGGGCGTGTACGTGTCAACCAAGTCTATGAGCCGGGGGATCAACGGCGTCCAGTACGACGTGGACCGGAGCCTGAGCGTCCTCGGCAGCAGGCACATCGCGCTCTACCATCTGCACGACGTTTCCACGCAGGAGGCCTGGGACGAGGTCATGGCCGAAGACGGCGCGCTCAACGGGCTGAAGGTCGCGCAGTACAGGGGCCTGATCGGCCACATCGCGGTGTCCTCGCACAGCCTCGATATCGTCGAGCGGGCGATCAGATCCGGCGAGTTTGGCGCAGTCATGCTGGAGTACTCCGCGTTCTACACCGAGTCCGAGCCTTTGCTGGCCCTAGCGGAGCAAGAGGATGTTGGCGTCATAGTGATGAGGCCGCTCGGCGGCTCCGGGAGGACGAGCGCGATACGGAACCGGATGAGCAGCGAGAACGCCAACGAGTTCCTGACCCCGTCCATGCTGCTCCGGTACGTGCTCTCAGACCCGAGGGTATCGGTAGCCATACCGGGAGCGCGCTATCCGGACAGGATCGTGTCGAACGTCGAGACGGCCTCGACGTACGAGCCGCTGACCGACGCCGAGCGGAGAAGGTGCGAGGCCGAGGCCGCCGCACTGTTCTCCTAGCGCCTTTATCTGAAGATCTCGCCCGCACGGACACGCTCCGACTTATAATTCGCCAACTCTAATGGCAGACACCACGTCCACTCCGCCCCAGCCGCCTCAGACACCGGGCGAGGAGGCGCTCCCGAACGCGCCGAGAGCGAGGTTCCCCGGCCTGCCGGCGCTTGCCCAAACATTCGAGGCGTTCCGCTTCGGCGCGTTCAGGTTGCTGTTCGTCACCATCTCACTTGCGGGCGGGGGTTACTTTCTCCAGCAGGTCGTCATCGGCTGGCTGATCTACGACGTTACGAAGTCGCCGTTCATAACCAGCCTCGTGGCCAGCCTGGAGGCGGTGCCGCTCCTCATCATGTCCCCGTTCGGCGGGTTCCTGGTGGACGCCATGGACCGCCGCAAGGTGCTGGCGGCGATCTACGCTTACCAGGGCGGACTGGCCGCGGCCCTTGGCCTGGGAGTAATCACCGGATACGTAGCCGAGGCCCAGATAATCGCGTTCATGCTCCTCGTGGGCTTCTCCTGGACGGTTAACGAGCCGGCGGTCGCTTCGATTATCGCGAACAGCGTGCCCAGGAAAGGCCTGATCAACGCGTTCGCCCTTTCCAATATGGGCAGAGCTTCCACGCGCCTGGCGATTCCCGCGTTGGGCGGGCTGATGATCGAGTACGCAGGCGGGGGCCCGACGCTCATTGCCGAGGCGGTCCTGTTCTTCATCGCCGCCGCGATCGCCCTGACGATACGAGTGCGCGTTTCCGGCGAGCCAAAGCCCAGGCCTTCGGAAGCCATCGCGGGCCTGATCGAGGGGGCGAAGTACGTCAAGGGTAACCCGAACGTGCTGGCTCTGCTGGTCCTACAGCTTTCGGCCCCGTTGTTCATGTACCCGTTCATCGCGGGCCTGCTGCCCGTCTATGCGGCAGAGGTGTACAACGTAGGCCCGTCCGGGCTTGGGCTCCTCTACCTGACCGGCGGTCTGGGGATGCTGATTGGAGCCGCGCTGCTGGCCACGCTCAGCAACGTCAGGCGCAGGGGAGTGATGATCCTGCTGGTGACCGCCGTCGCGACGGTAGCGATGGCCGCCGTGTCCCTTCTGCCCTGGTTCATCGCCGGAATGATACTGCTCACGGTGGTGAACGGGTCGCAGGGCTTCTTCTACACGGCCACAAACGGGGCCATACAGGCGATCGTCCCGGACAACATGCGCGGGCGGATCGCCGGACTTTCGATGGCCACGTGGGGCGGCTTCCCCGTTACGGCTTTGCTGGCAGGCGCGCTGGCGGAGTGGTACGGCGTCCAGGTCTCGACGTTCATCGGCTCGGTAGCCCTGGCCGTGTACACGGTAGTCCTCGTCAGAGTCTATCCGTCCATACTGAAGTTGGAGTGACGATTCGACGAAAAGGGGGCCGAGCGAGCGGAAATCGCGTAACATCTCCAGCAACACCGGCCCGACGATTGGAGGAAACACTCATGGATTCAAGGCAGTTCACCGGCAACCCGTGCCAAGTGATCGTGGAGCAGTTGGTTGCCAGCGGCGTCAAGTACGTCTTCAACAATCCCGGCTCCAGGGAAGCCCTGTTCTTCGATGCGATTCACTCGAATCCGGACATTCACGGCATCGTCAGCCTGCACGAAGGCTCCGTGACCGCCACGGCCGGCGGTTTCGCGCAGGCTTCAAAGGGCGCGGCAGTTATGACGGTGCATCTTGGGGCCGGGCTCGCCCAGTGCCTGGGGCAGCTCATCAACGTCTGGGGCGGCAGCCTGCCGGTGGTGATCATCACCTTCGTAGGCGACACGGGCAGCAGGGGCGACTACGTGGAGCTGGACGTAACCCACAATGTGGGGCCGACGGCAATCTCGGCCCCGTTCACCAAGGCGAACTGGACGGTGATCGAGGCCGAAGGGCTGGCTCCTGCGGTGGAGCGGGCGATCCGAGTGGCCCTGACGCCGCCCGTGGGGCCAGTGCACCTGGCGGTGTACGACCGGCTGCTGGGTCATGCGCAGACCACCGCCACGATCGCCGAGGGCCCGTTCCCGCAGGTGAGAGCGGGCATGCCTTCGGACGACGATCTTCTGGAGGCCGCACAGTACCTGCAAGGGGCTGAACGACCGCTGATCTGCGTGGGCGACGGCGTGTGGAAGAGCGGGGCCGAGGCGGCCACGACGGCGCTAGCGATCAACGCGGGCGCCGTTGTTGCGGGCGACATGAGAAGCGTTTCGATCAAGCACCCGCTGCATACGGGGAGGCGGGTCGACTCGGTGATCCAGGAGTGGCAGCCGGACTGCATCGCCTTCATCGGGACCCGGCCGACGAAGGTATGGAGCGCCGACCACTACCAGGCGTACGCAGGGGCGGACAGGACGTTCGCCGTCGGCTCAGGCATCGACCACCTGAAGAACGTCCCCGGCCTGGACTTGGCGATACTGGCCGACGAACTGCGGACAGTCGAGCGACTCAACGAACTGCTCGAAGGAGAGCTCGCGCCGTCAAACGCCGAGGAGAGGCGGGAGAAGGCGCGGCAGGCCGCGGCAAACGTCCGAAGCGAAAGGCGGCGCGACGCCCAGCGCAGAGGCCCGGAGCAGGACAAGGTGCGAGGCTGGGTGCTGGCCGACGCCCTCGACGCGGCTATGGAGAAGCAGGGCGGCGGGCTCATCACGATGGAGCAGTTCGCAACGCCCATCGAGATCCTGGGCGGAAACGGCGGGAACAACGTTTACATCAGCCCGGCCGGAGGCTCGGAAGGGTACGGCGTAGGTGCGGCGGTCGGAGCCAAGCTCGGCGCGCCCGACAAGCCGGTCGCCGGCCTCGTGGGCGACGGCTCGCTCTACTACGCGGACTCGGCGATGTGGACGGCAGCCCATCACGGCGTACCCGTGCTTTACGTGATACCCAACAACGAGTCTTACGGCATCGTGGCCAACTCCTTCCAAGGCTCAGGCGGACTCATGAGCCGGAACGGGGACTACAACTTCGTCGCGCTCCAGGGCATGGACCCCGCGGCGATCGCCGACGCGTTCGGCGTCGAGGGCCGGCGCGTGACCGACGAGGCGAGCGTGGAGAGCACGATCAGCGAGTCGCTGGAAACCGTAGCGCGTGAGGGCCGCCCGATGCTCCTGGACGTGCGGATGCCCATGGGAATCCCGGAAGGCGGCAGCGTGGCGCCACAGTACAAGATGACGGGGTCATAGGGGGCCGGGGCCTCTGCCCCCTTCCCCAGTCTGCTGGAGCCTACCGCCAATCTCCTATCCCCATCGTCATTCCGGCGAAGGCCGGAATCAAGGGGTGGCCCGGGTGGGGCCTCTGGCCTCTTCCCCAGTCTGCTGGGGAAGATTGAGATGGGGCCTCACCGGATACGGAGCATGAGCTTGTCCCCCGCCTTCCACGGGGCGCTGGACACGAACCAGAAGTACATCTTGCTTCCCGTGGCCTGCGCCTCGGCCATTGCCGCGGCTATCTCCGCGTGCGCCGCCGCCGACACCGCCGCCTCCGCCGTGCTGGTGCCGTTGCCAGCGCTGGCCCCGCCGATGCCGATGCCGCCCTTGAGGTCCCCCTTATCGAACGAGAGCCTTGCCGCCACTGTGCCGTCCACCTTGATGAACTCGATGTGCTTGCCGGACAGCGAGACGGACGGCGATATCTGCATGGAGACCATGCTGCCGAACGACACTACTATCCGCGTGATCGTGGCGGTCGCGCCGCCGACGTTGAAGGACGCGGGGGAGATGACGCCCGCGCCGCCGCTCGCGCCGACGCCCAAGAACGTGGACGCCGGATCGAAGAACGCCTCATGCACCGTGCCGGAGGGGGCGGTGACCGTTACCGTCCACTGATCGTACGCGTCATCCGGCTTGAAGTTACAGGGGAAGTGTTTGTAATGCTGTAAGTTAAACTTGACGCTGTACGTCCCTGCTGGCAGTGGGCGGGTGGTGGAGAGCGTGCGGAAGTACCCGTTGTACGGGTCTGAGTCCTCATCGACGATGGGGGCTTGGAAGTAGTCCTTGTCAGCGCCGGTCACGTAGTAGTGGAGATACTTCGGCTCTGGAGTGGTTTTCCGTTCTCTGAAGACCTCTGTCCCGGTCGCCGAACCGGAGGCCAGCGTCGCCTTGTACTGAAGCGGTGTCCATGGATTTATGCGGCGTATCCTCTCACGCCGAAATCTTATCTTCATGCACTCTTCGTACCCTGCGATGCCCTCGCCGGCCTTCAGCGTGGCCGCCATCTCAGCTATCTTGGTCTTAAGCTTCCCCAACGTGACTGTAGAGTACGGCGTCTCCGAGCCGTCCTCTATGAACGACACGCTGGCCGCGCCCGATACCCCGTCCGAGCTTCCAGATGCCGCAGCGTCTCCGGCGGGCAGCCACCCGCGGCTGAGCCCATCGACGGTATAGTCCCACCACTCTTCGTAAGTGGAGCCCGTGTACATCGCGAATGCGGAAGTGGTCGCTGCTCCGGTTGCGTTGGCAGAGGTGTACCGAGCCACAAATCTAGACGAACCGTCGAGCGTCCTCAGGAAGAGCACTCCCTGGCGGTTGTCCCAGGTCGTGTTTCGGAACAACATGGCAAAGTCCACCTCCTCGCGCGCCGTCGCGGCAGTTGCGTACGTCCTGTCCCCACGCACGACAACCAATACCTCGGACTGCCCCCTTCCCTTCAGGTACTCGTGTACGGTGAATCGAAGCTCCTGCACGGGCCGATACGTGGCGGCAGAGCCGCCTTCGCCAAGGACAGTCTCTGCCGTCGAAGTCGCCGACTTCAGCGTCGCGCGCGCTATCACGTCCGAATAGTATATCTGCTCATCCAGCGAGGCCGAGGCAAAGGACGCTGGGCTCCGGTGTGCGTGGGTTTGGTACACTTCAGTCTCGCCCTCATCATCGTCTGGGTCCGCTGAAGAGGACTCGCTTTCATCATACGGGGCTGGCGAATAGATCACCGAACTCTCTGAAGTACCCTCATCTGCCTCGACTTCAGCCGTGGGTGTGGCGAAAGTGGAGCTAGGCGAGGCTGGGCCAGCCTCGACGCCAGCGGCAGGCGTGGCGCCATCGGCGTCCGTGCCGCACGCAGCTATGGCAACCACTAGGGCACAGCACACGGTCGCCGCCAGAATGTGCCGCATGTAGAGCATCGTCCCCTTCCGACGTCTGCGCGAAAGCGAATGTCCCGCTCCGACACCTGCATTGTAGCGCAGGCGCAGAAGCCGGCCCCGCCTACCGGATCCGCAGCATGAGCTTGTCCCCCGCCTTCCACGGGGCGCTGGACACGAACCAGAAGTACATCTTGCTTCCCGTGGCCTGCGCCTCCGCCATCGCCGCGGCTATCTCCGCGTGCGCCTCCGCCGACACCCCCGCCTCCGCCGTGCTGGTGCCTGTGTCGGAGCCGGCCCCGCCGATGCCGATGCCGCCCTTGAGGTCCCCCGCGTCGAACGAGAGCCTTGCCGCCATGGTGCCGTCCACCTTGATGAACTCGACGTGCTTGCCGGACAGCGACACGGACGGCGATACCGACATGGACACCATGCTGCCGAGCGACACTACTATCCGCGTGATCGTGGTAGTCGCGCCGCCGACGTTGAACGACGCCGGGGAGACGGTGCCCTGACCGCCGCTAGCCCCGATGCCGAGGGACGTAGACGCCGGGTCGAAGAACGCCTCATGTACCGTGCCGGAGGGCGCGGTGACCGTTACGGTCCATTCCGAGTAGTTGTTATCCGGCTTGTAATTACAAGGAAAATAGTCGAAATGCCACATGTGATACTTGACGCTGTACGTGCCTGCTGGCAGCGGGCGTGCGATGGTAAGCGTGCGGAAGTACCCGTTATACGCACTGGAGTCCTCATCAACGATCGGGGCATGGAAGTGGTCTTTGTCCGCGCCGGTCACATAGTACTGGATGTACTTCGGCTCTGCGGACGTCTTCCGTTTCCTATACACCTCTGTTCCTGTCGCCGAACCGGAGGGCAGCGTCGCTGTGTACTGTGTCGGTGCCCACGATACTCTGGCGCGATACACACGCTCCCGCGTGATCTTGTTGTTAATGCACTCTCTGTACCCGGCGATGCCATGCCCGGCCTTCAGCGTGGCCGCCATCTGGGCTATGCGTGACTTGATTTCCCACGAAGTGACAGTAGAGTACGCTGTCATCGAGCCGCCGGCAGTGACGAACCCGGAGCCACCCGAGACGAACGCCACACTGGCCGCACCCGACGCCCCGCCTTCCGAGCTTCCGCCTGCCTTCTCCGCGGGCAGCCACCCGCGGCTCAGCGTATCGACCGAGTAGTCCCACCACGCTTCGTAAGGGGCACCCGTGCGTATCGCAAACGCCGTGGACGTGGCAGCGGCATATCGAGCAAGATATCCGGAACCATCAAGCTTACTCAGGAAGAGTACCCCCTGGCGTCCGTCCCAGGCCGTGTTTCGACGGGACATGGTACTGTCAGCCACCTCCTGCGCCTTCGCTATTGTGGCGTACCTGTCCGGCGAGTACTCATCCTCCTTATCGCGTACGACCACCAGGATTTCGGAAGGTCCGCTTCCCTTCAGGTACTCGTGGACGGTGAACCGCAACTCATGCACGGCCCTATATCCTCCAACAACCTTCTCCGTCGTCGAGGTCGCCGACTTCAACGTCGCACGCACGATCACATCCGACCTGAAGATCTGCTCGTCCAGCGAGGGATGCACAGACCATGCGGGGTTCTTGAGCGTATGGCCTCCGCTGTACACGTACACTTCATCTGAGTCCACTTCAGTCTCGTTCTCGTTCACAGCTTCAGTTGACGGTGTGGGAACAGGTGTTGCGCTGGAAGCTGCGTTGTCGTCCTCAACCTCAGCCACAGGCGTGGGGACGATCGT
Source organism: Dehalococcoidia bacterium (assembly GCA_963668185.1). Classification (GTDB taxonomy): domain Bacteria; phylum Chloroflexota; class Dehalococcoidia; order Lucifugimonadales. The sequence continues at coordinate 2,671,960 of OY764162.1, read as the reverse complement.
GTCCCCGGTCACTCCGGCGTCGTCCTCAACCTCAGCCGTAGCTGTAGGAACTGGTGTTGCGCCGTCAGAAACCATACTATCGCCCATACCGCACGCGGCGGCAATGAGCAACAGCGCACAGGACGCGAGGGGCGGCAGGATAGAACGCCGCAATCTGATGACGTAACCGCAACGTTTCATTGCTGTTGTCTCGCGCCCCCTGTCATTCCGATCGAGCGAAGCGAGAGAGAGCCTGCCCTGAGTCCCTCGAAGGGAATCCAAGACGCCCTGTTGCCGAATGCGTCCTGGCCTGGCCGAATGCGCGGTTTGCCGGGGACGGGGGTTGGCGGCATGCGGGAGGTCCAAGATTTCTCGCTGCGCTCGAAATGACAGTGAGGCCGCCCCTACCGTATCCGCAGCATGACTCCCTCCTCTTCCCCAGTCTGCTGGGGAAGGCATGCCCTGAGTCCCTCGAAGGATTGAGATGGGCCCCTACCGTATCCGCAGCATCAGCTTATCCCCGGCCTGCCACGGGGCGCTGGACACGAACCAGAAGTACATCTTGCTTCCCGTGGCCTGGGCTTCGGCCATCGCCGCCGCTATCTGCGCTTGCGCCTCCGCCGTCACCGCCGCCGCCGTGCTGGTGCCGTTGCCAGCGCCGGACCCGTCGATGCCGATGCCGCCACCCAGGTCCCCCTTATCGAACGAGAACCTTGCCGCCATGGTGCCGTCCACCTTGATGAACTCGACGTGCTTGCCGGACAGCGACACGGACGGCGATATCTGCATGGTGACCATGCTGCCGAACGACACTATGATCCGGGTGATCGTGGTGGTCGCGCCGCCGGCGTTGAACGACGCCGGGGAGATGACGCCCGCGCCGCCGCTCGCGCCGACGCCGAGGGACGTAGACGCCGGGTCGAAGAACGCCTCGTGCACCGTGCCGGACGGCGCGGTGACCGTTACCGTCCACTGCGCATAGTTGGAGCGATCCGGCTTGAAGTTGCATGGTACCTGCCATGGACTTCGCAGATGATGCTTGATGTTGTACGTCCCTGCGGGCAGTGGGCGAGTGGTGGAGAGCGTATAGAAGTACCCGTTGGACGAGTCTGAGTCCTCGTCGACGATGGGGGCCTGGAAGTAGTCCTTGTCCGCGCCGGTCACGTAGTAAATTAGATACTTCGGTTCACGATCGTTATCTCTCCTCCTGAAGATCTCGGTACCGGTCGACGAACCGGAAGCCAGAGACACTTTCATTTGCAGTGGTTCCCACTTGGTCGCGCGATAATTCCGCTCCCCCGCAATCATGCGACGTATGCACTCCTCGTACCCCGCAATGTCCTTCCCTGCCTTCAGCGTGGCCGTCATCTCGGATATCTTGGTCTTAAGCTCTCCTAACGTGACCGTGGAGTACGGCGTCTTCGAGCCGTCCTCGATGAACACCACGCTGGACGCGCCCGACGCCCCACCTTCCAAGTTCCCACCTGCGGCATCCCCTGCTGGCAACCACCCGCGGCTCAACGTATCGACAGTGTGCTCCCACCATCCTTCGTAAGGGGCGCCCGAGTACATCGCAAACGCCGTGGTGGTCGCCGCTCCGGTTGCGTTTGCAGAGGCGTACCTAGCTACAAATCTCGACGAACCGTCGAGCGTCCTCAGGAAGAGCACACCTTGACGGTTGTCCCACGTTGTGGTTCGACGAGACATGGTATAGCCAGCGACTTCGTGTGCTTTCGTGACAGTCTTGTACGTGTCCTCGTCGCCGCGCGCGACCACCAGGATTTCGGACGGTCCGCTGCCCTTCAGGTACTCGTGGACGATGAACCGCAACTCATGCACGGGTTGATACCCTCCGACAACTTTCTCTGTCGTCGAAGTTGCAGATTTCAGCGACGCGCGCGCGATAACATCCGAATAGTAGATCTGCTCATCCAACGAGGGCGGCACACTCCATGCCGGATTATGGGACACTGTAACGGCTCCCGAAGTCTCTAATTCTGAGATGTTGTCGCTCGCAAACAACTCGGCCAGAAGCTGGTCAATGTCAATGGGGGTTGGCATCGGTTCGATCGAACTTACGGCCTCTCCACCAGCATCAGCCGTTGGTGTGGGGACAACCGAGTTCCCAGCCTCTGTGGCGTTTTCCTCAGCATCAGCCGTCGGTGTGGGGTCGATTGAACTGCCGATAGTTGTCCCATTGCCCTTAATCGCAGCCGTGGGTGTGACCACCGCCCTGTCGTCGCCATTCGTGCCGCATGCAGTTACGATGACGAGCAGTGCGCAGGCCGCGATCATCGCCGGAATGTACCGCCCGTGGTCCATCACTTATCCTCGTGCCTGCCGTCGTAGGGGCGGACGCCGGGCCCGCCCCTACCGTATGCGCAGCATCAGCTTGTCCCCCGCCTTCCACGGGGCGCTGGATACGAACCAGAAGTACATCTTGCTTCCCGTGGCCTGCGCCTCGGCCAGCGCGGCGGCTATCTGCGCTTGCGCTTGCGCCGACACCGCCGACTCCGCTGTGCTGGTGCCGTTGCCTGCGCCGGCCCCGTCGATGCCGATGCCGCCGCCAAGGTCCCCCTTATCGAACGAGAGCCTCGCGGCCACTGTGCCGTCCACCTTGATGAACTCGACGTGCTTGCCGGACAGCGACACGGACGGCGATATCTGCATGGAGACCATGCTGCCAAACGACACTACTATCCGCGTGATCGTGGTGGTCGCGCCGCCGACGTTGAACGACGCGGGAGAGATCACGCCCGCGCCCCCGCTCGCGCCGACGCCCAGGAACGTGGACGCCGGGTCGAAGAACGCCTCGTGCACCGTGCCGGAGGGGGCGGTGACCGTCACTGTCCACTCAGAGTACGCATCGTCCGGCTTGAAGTTGCAGGGTACCTGCCCGTAATCCTGTACGTTATGCTTGACGCTGTACGTCCCTGCGAGCAGTGGCCGCGTGGTGGAAAGCGTGCGAAAGAACCCGTTGTACGGGTCTGAGTCCTCATCGACGATGGGGGCCTGAAAGTAGTCTTTGTCCGTGCCGGTTACGTAGAAGAGCGGGTGCTTTGGCTCACCCCCATCTCTTCTTCTGTACGCTTCTGTTCCTGCGGCCAAACCGGAGGCCAGCGTCGCCTCGTACTGTTTCGGCGTCCATGGGTATGCCCGGCGCATCCGCTCCCGCCCAATCTTATGATGAACGCACTCACGGTATCTGGCGATACCCTCCCCCGCCTTCAGTGTGGCCGCCATCTCGGTTATCTTGGTGCGAATCTCCCCCAGCGTGACCGTAGAATACGGTGTCTTCGAACCGTCCTCGATGAACGATACGCTGGCCGCTCCCGACGCGTTGTCGGGGCTGCCGCCCGCCGGAGCAGATCCCATAGGCAGCCACCCGCGGCTGAGCGTATCGACAGTGTAGACCCACCACTCTTCGTAAGGAGCGCCCGTGTATATCGCAAACGCTGTGGTCGTCGCTGATGATGCCGAGCCGCCCCCGGGAGTGGTCGGAACATACTGGGTATGGTACGGGCTTGGCGTACCGTCCCAAAACGCCCTACCATCAAGCGTCATCAGGAAGAGCACTCCCTGGCGATCATCCCACGTCGTGGTTCGTTGTGACATGGTCCAGTCCGCCGCCTCGCGCGCCTTCGCAACCGTCGCGTACGCTTCGTTACCATAGTCGCCACCCCGCGCAACCACTAGTATTTCGGATGGGCCACTGCCCTTCAGGTACTCATGGACCGTGAACCGCAACTCATGCACGGACAGGTATGACACCGATCCATCGCCCTCGCTTGGGGCAGTCACCGTCGTCGAAGTCGCAGACTTCAGCGTCGCCCGCACGATCGTGTCCGACATGAAGATCTGCTCATCCAGCGAGGGCGGCACAAGCCATTCACCGCTGATGTATACGTCATACCCCGCCGAAGAATCGGCCTCAGCCGTCGGTGTGTCGCTTGCGAACGCGCTGACGTCGTTCACAGGTTGATATATGTTCTCAGCCGTCGGTGTGGGGACAGGCGTAACGCCGGAAGCCGCGCTGTCGCTGTCGTCCTCAACTTCAACCGTGGGCGTGAGGATGATCATGTCCCCGACCACCGCAGCGTTGTCCTCAATCTCAACCGTAGCTGTAGGATCCGGTGTTTCGACGCCAGAAACCGCACTGTCGCCCGTGCCGCACGCGGACACAACGGCCAACAGCACACAGGACACGAGGGTCGGCAGATAGAGACATAGTAACCTCGCTACGTAGCCGCGATGTGTCATTGCTGTTGTCTCGCGTCTCCTGTCATTCCGATCGAGCGAATCGAGAGAGAGCCTGCCCTGAGTCCCTCGAAGGGAATCCAAAACGCGCCGTTGCCGAATGCGTCCTGTCCTGGCCGAATGCGTGGCTTGCCGCCAGGAAAGCCGTTGGTGGAGTGCGGGGCGTCCTAGATTCCTCGAGGGACTCGAAATGACAGTGAGGGCGGAGACGTTGAACTCCCGAAGAAGTGTCTCATTTTGTCTCATATCGTCTCATTCCGTATCTGGGAGGCTGTGGCGATGAGACGGCTTTGAGACGCTTTTGAGGCAGAAATGAAGCAGATCTGAGACGAAATGAGACAATTATGAGACACCGAACGCGCGGCCCTCGACTGGCCTGATGCAGGCGTCCCGGCCGGGTAAGGACATAGCTCATGCGCCGCGCGGCTCGCTCATGGCTCGACAGGCTCACCACGAACGGACTGCATAGGCTCACCGCGAACGAAACGGAACGCGCGGCGGTTGCGGGTCCGGATTCTGCGTTGTGATGGAGGCCGCTTCTTGTGAACATGAGTTCATGGTAGTGCACCTGTTCGGTTATGTCAAGGGGCGGAGCTACTTGCCCTGCCGGATGCAGTCGGCGATGCGTTCGCCGATGACCATGGATGTTACGTTAGTGTTGGCCCGGATGCAGTCCGGCATGATGGAGGCGTCGGCGACGCGCAGGTTTTCGATGCCGTGGACGTTGCCGCGCTGATCGACTACGGCCAGGGGGTCGGAGGCGGGCCCCATCTTGCAGGTGCCGGAGACGTGGTGGCTTGTGGTGGCCTGGCGCAGCAGCCACTCGTCGAGCGCGTCGTCCGACTCCAGGTCCGCGTCTGTGGGCTGGAAACGCTCCTCGATTATGCCGGCGATTTCGTCGTGTTGGGCGAGGTCCAGGCAGATGCGTACCGCCTCGCGCAGGCGGCGGCGGTCGAACTCCTCTTCGAGGAAGTTGTAGTCGAGCATGGGCTGCGTGTGCGGGTCTGGCGAGGCAAGTTCGAGGCGTCCCGCTCCCGCAGCGAGGTACAGGGAGCAGATCATGCCGATGCCGAAAGGTTCCAAATCGTCGGCGAAGTATTGAGCGCGAGTGGCCGCCGACAGCGCGATGATCAGCATGTCGTTTCGCAGGTGCGAGCCTTCGGCGGTGTAACGCAGAATCTGCTGGATATAGGGCCCGGCCGCGTCCATCCTGTAATCGTCCTTCGTCTTCCACAGCACCGACACCTGCGGGTGGTCGCGGAGGTTGCGGCCTACGCCGGGCAGATCGCGGACGACCGGGACGCCGGCGGACTCGAGGTTGGCGGCCGGGCCGACGCCGGACAATAGGAGAAGGTGGGGAGAGCCGATTGCGCCGGCGCTGAGGACGATCTCGTTGCCGTGGACCTCGAACAGCTCGCCGCCGCTCTCCACCCGTGCGCCGACGGCCCTGTTGCCTTCGACGATCAGGCCGTGCACGAAGCATTCGGGGCGGATCGTCAGGTTAACGCGGTGCCGCGCGGGGCCAAGGTACCCGATCGCGGTGCTCCATCGGACGCCGTTGGGGTTGTTGAACGGGGACGGGCCGACGCCGGTGGAGTCGGGGTCGTTGTGGTCGGGGCAGTCCCGGTAGCCGGCGGCGAGGCAGGCCCTGTAGAAGGCGGTTTGGTCGTAGGTCCACTCGTCTTCCGGGAAGCGCCTGGCGATGATCGGGCCGTCCGCGCCGTGGAAGTCGTCCCGGAAGTCCAGGTCCGTCTCGTTCATGCGGAAGTAGGGCAGGAGGTCGCGGAAGCTCCATTCGTCGTTGCCCATCTCGGCCCAGGAGTCGTAGTCCTCCGGCACGCCGCGCAGGAAGATCTGGGCGTTGACGGCGCTGGAGCCTCCGGTGGCCTTCCCCCTGGGCACGGGCATAGGCTCGGCAAGGTCGGTGGACCTGGCGGTGTAGCGCCAGTTGTGCTCAGAGCCGGGGCCGAGAATCTTGGCCCACGCCCGCTCTTCATGGCCGTAGCCGTACTTGATGTGGCTGGGGATGGTCTCGAAGTCGGGGTGGTCCGGGCCGGCCTCGATGAGGAGCACGGAGCGGCCTGCGTCCTCGGACAGCCGCGCGGCGATGATGGCGCCGGCGGAGCCCGCGCCGATGACGATGGTGTCGTAAGTTGCCATGGGTGTCTCCTGCCTACACCCGCTCCGCCAGCCAGCGCACGGTGCGGTTTGCGATGTCGCGCATGTGCTCGCGTTCGCGCCAGCCGTGGGGTTCGCGGGGATAGACGCACAGCGAGACCTCGACGCGCTTGTCCTTGAGCGCGCGGTAGAACTGGCGGGCCTGGTCCACCGGGCAGACGTGGTCCACTTCGCCGTGCAGTACCAGCGTGGGCGTGGTCACGTTGTCGATGTGGGCGAGCGGGGCGAACGCGCGGTACTTGCCGTCGGGGTCGTACTGGTCTTCGTGGGCGTAGTAGATCGTGTTCCAGTTCTGGATCTCGGTGACGCCGTGGAAGCTGCGCCACTCGCTGATGCCCATGCCTGCGACGGCGGCCTTGAAGCGGCCGGTCTGCGTGACGGCCCACATCGTCATGTACCCGCCGTAGCTGTTGCCGGTGACGCCGAGGCGGTCCGGGTCGGCGATGCCCCGCTCGACGCAGTGGTCTATGCCGAGCATGATGTCCTGCCAGTCCTTGCCGCCCTGGTCTCCGAGGTTGCTTTCGGTGAACTCCAGGCCCCAGCCGTTGCTGCCGCGCGGGTTCGGCTTGAGGACGGCGTAGCCGAGAGCGGCCAGCGCCTCGGCGTGGTTGAAGGGTGAGGCGGGCGCGTACGAGTTCTGGTGCGCGCCGGAGGGGCCGCCGTGGATGTCCACGATCATCGGCAGCGGCGTGCCCGCGGGCGCGTCTTTCGGCCTGATCAGGAAGGCCTGCATCTCCCAGCCGTCCGCGCCCTCGTAGATGATCTCCTCGGTGACGCCGATGTCCAGGTCGGCGGCGCTGGGGTTCATGTTCGTGAGTTGCGTCATGGCGAAGCCGCCGTTTTCGGGCGCGGCGAGCCAGACGTCGCGCGGGCTGCCGGAGTCCTCCTTCACGAGGGCGATGCGGCCCGCGCCGTCCACCGTGAGGGCGGGGTAGCTGGCCTCGCCGAACGTGCACAGCTCCGACCACACCTTCTCGTAGTCGCCGGTGTCGAGGCCGACGCGCACGAGGCCGTACTTGCTGCCGAGCGAGCCGGACAGCAGGAGCTCTTTGCCGTCCTCAGACCACCGTATCCAGCCGTACGTGTGGGGGTGGCCCTCCGTGACCTCGCGGTGCGGGCCGCCGGCGGACGGGACGATGAAGACACCGCCGCGCTGGGCGTACTTGTCGCTCCAGTGGGACGACGTGAAGGCGACCCGGCTGTCGTCCGGCGACCACGACGGGGCGGAGACGGCGCGCTCCTCGTCGTACAGCGTGGTCGCGGGGCCGCCGGGCGCGAAGACGGCGAGGCGGCACAGGTACCAGTCCGACTCGAAGGGCAGGTCCGTGACGGAGGCGGCGAAGCGCGAGCCGTCGTTCGACCACGCGAACTCCCAGACCTGCAGGCCCGGCGGCGATACGCACCCGACCTCGCCGGTGGAAGCGTCGACGGTGTACAGGCGCGTGTAAGACGGCGCCTTCTCGAACTCGACCGGGTCCTGGCCGCGGAAGCCGCGGCGCTTGTCGCCCTCGGCGATCGGGTCGTCGGCCATGAACGCGAGCTTCGAGCCGTCCGGCGACCATGCCATCGGGCTGACGCCGCGCGCGCCGCCGAACACGCCGCCGCGCATGTCGGTGAACCGCACGGCTTCGCCGAAGCGCCGGGGCATGAGATAGATCTGCGGCTGACCGTCGCGCTCCCGGTCCGAGATGAGGGCGAGCGTCCCGCCGTCCGGCGACCATCGCGGCGCGAACGAGGTCGCGCCGTCGGCAGTGAGCCGGCGCGGGCCGCCGCCGTCCGTGGACACGAGCCAGACGGACGACTTCGGCAGCGCGGTGTCGTGTATGAGCGGCTCGGAGACCGTGAACGCGACGGCTTCGCCGTCCGGCGTGATCTGGGGGTCTGAGACGGTCTGGAAGTTCAGGAACTCGGTTGGAGTTGGGGTGCGGGTCATGCGGGGCCTCCTCGTGGGCGGCGCTTGCGTGCTCGTGCGCCGGAGACCCCATCCTAACCTTCCCCAGCAGACTGGGGAAGGGACTAGAGGGGATCTGGGCAGGCTCTCGGGGGACTCGGAATGGCAGTGGGCGCGCGCGGCCCCCTCGAGGGACTCGGGGCAGGCTCTTTGCGAACGGCCCCTACACCGAGGCCCCCCCGCCACAGGGCAGGCGCTCGCGGCCCACTGTCATTCCTAGCGCAGCGAAGAATCTAGGACTGTCAATGAGAGACGCCTTAGAGCGAGTCTGTTATGTTGCCCGGACCGTTCGTGGCGAGCCAGCGCTCCGTTCCGTTCGTGGCGAGCCTGTCGAACCATGAACGGAACCCCAAGGAGCAACACCGTGACCACAAGCCATAACGAGTCCGTAGTCGATAGCTTCCTGTCCGCCGCCGGAACCGAAGAAGACGGCCGCTACGTCCTGCGCGCCGAGGTGCTGGCCCGCCTCGTCCGCCTGCTGACGGACCTCGGCGAGATGCGCCTCGGCCTGCTGACCGGCCTGCAGACCGCCCTCCCAAGGGCCGGCGAAGACAGCCCCATCGAGGAACTCAAGGAAACGATGACCAACCTCATCATCATGCAGTCCCGCACCGCAGGCCGCGAGTCCGGCGTCGCCGCGAACATACTGGAACTCGCCCAGTCCGGCGAAATCGCTCCCGTGCCCGTTGATCCAGACAAGCTGCGAAGCGGCCTCGCCGCGCTGCTCCAGGCAGCCGAGCGCATCCGCCAGGCCGGCGCCCCATCTAGTGACACGTAAGTCCGTTCGCCCTGAGCCTGTCGAAGGGTCTGTCCGCGAACGACGCTCCGGCGCCTAACCCAACTCGTCCACGAAGCTCAGCACCGCCTTCTGGAACCCCGCCGGGTTGTCCCCCGGCACGATGTGCCCCGCGTCTTCCACCGTCACCACCTGCCCGCGCGGTATCCGACGCGACATCTCCTCGAACGTGTTCTGCGCCACGATGTCGCTGTGGCTCCCCCGGACTACGAGAGTTGGGCACTGAAGCTGCCCCAGGTACCCCCACAGCCGTTCCGAAAGACCCTCGTCTCCCCTGAGAGGCCGGTTCGAGCTTCGCAGCAGCTTGTCGTACTTCCACGTCCAGTTGCCGTTCGGAAGCTGCCTCAGGTTGTGGCGTATGCTGCCCCTGACCTGGCTCCGGTCCCGGCGCGGGTTGAACTCCAGCACCCGGTCCACGAACGCCTCGACAGACGGCAACTCGTCGTCTCCCTGCACGAAGCGCCTGATGTTCTGCCCGCCCGCCGCCATGTTCTCCGGCGCCGCGTCCACCACCACCAGCGCCTTCACGCGCTCCGGGTGATTCGCCGCGTACGTGAACGAGTTCCTGCCGCCCATGGACAGCCCCATCAGCAGGAAGTCCCGCAGGTCCAGCGCCTCCACCACGCCGTGGATGTCCGTCTGCTGCGTCTCCGGGCTGTAGTCCCCGTCGGGCGCCCACGAACTGTCGCCGTGACCTCGCTGGTCCAGCGCGTGCACGTGAAACCTGTCGGCAAGCGAGAGCGACACGAAGTCCCACGAGTGGCAGGTCTGCGCGAAGCCGTGCAGCAGCAGCGCCGGCGGATTCGAGGCGTCTCCCCACTCCAGGTAGTGGAAGGTCAGGCCGTTGGCCTCGACGGTCCTGTCGCGGGCTTCGAACTCCTGCGTGAACTCGACGCCCATGGCTCTGGCGGCGTCGTGAAGTGGTAGCCCGCCCTGGTCTGAATTATCGCTCACCAGCCCCCTCCTCGAGACTTCAGTATTGCGGCGCGCATATTAACACTTTGGATTCCGTACTGCGCGCAAGCAGAACGGGCCGCCATTCCTGGCGGCCCGCTCCACCTAGAGGAGGGCCCGAATCACACGAGCGGAATCGGGTTAGCTATGTGAGGTTAGAAGTTCCAGCTGAAGCTGTTCGCCGTTGCCGCGGGCTCGAGCCGGCGAGACCTGGCCGTGCGCCGCAGGAACGGCGGCAGGTCCAGTTCCGACTCGTCGGCCAGCAGCGACGCCGTCAGCAGGTCCTGCATTCCGCTGTTCGGGTCCACTATCGTCTCGGAGCCCGAGAAGCCGGTCGCGATCAGCGTGATCCTGACCTGGTCTCCCATCTTCGGATTCGTGACCATGCCGAAGATGATGTTCGCCTCGGGGTCAACCTCGCGCTTGATGACCTCAGCCGCCTCGTTGAGCTCGGACAGCAGCAGGTCGTCGTTTCCGGCCACGTTCAGCAGCACGCCCTTCGCGCCCTCGATCGACACGTCGAGCAGGTGGTTCGTGATCGCCTCCTCGGCCGCCATGGCCGCCCGGTTCTCGCCGGTGCCGATGCCGATCGACATCCACGCGGGGCCGGAGTCCTTCATCACGGCCTGCACGTCGGCGAAGTCGAGGTTGATGTCGCCGATGCCCGTGATCAACTCCGCGATCGACTGCACGCCGATGCGGAGCACGTCGTCGGCCAAGTCGAACGCGTTCTCGGCGGTCACTTCCTCCTGGCAGACCAGGTGCAGGCGCTCGTTCGGAATGACCAGCAGCGTGTCCACGAACTCGCACAGCTTGCGGATGCCCGTCTCGGCAGACCGGGCCCTGTGAAGGCCCTCGAACGCGAACGGGCGCGTCACCACGCCTACCGTGAGCGCTCCGGCCTCCTTCGCCGCCTTCGCCACCACGGGCGCGCCGCCCGTGCCCGTGCCGCCGCCCATGCCTGCCGCCACGAAGATCATGTCCTGGTCCCTGACGGCTGCCGCGATCTCTTCCTCGTTTGCCTCCGCCGCGGTCGTGCCCTTCGTCGGGTCGCCGCCGACGCCCTTGCCATCGGCAATCTCGTCGCCGATGCTCAGCTTGGAGGGAACGTCGGACGTTAGCAGCGCCTGCTTGTCCGTGTTCATCACCATGTACTCGACGCCGGCGATTCGCTCGCGGTACATCCTGGACACCGCGTTCGATCCGCCGCCGCCGACGCCGATGACCTTTATCCGGATATTCCCTACTTCGGCCTTGTTCAGTTCCTTCAGTTCCTTCAGGTCCATTGGTCCTCCAATAGCTCTAATTTCGAATGCGTGATTTGTGTTGCGCCGTGCCTAAGACGTAGTGGTGTGCCCGTTCACCGTCAGGGCCGGATCGAACTCTCTCCGGGCACGCAGCCCGTTGTTGCTGCCTCGCAGGAACGGCGGCAGATCCAGGTCCCCCTCGCCGCCCAGCATGCCGCTGTACGGGTCCGAATCGCTCTCCGTGACAGGGAATCCGGTAGCTATCAACGTCACCCGGACCTCATCGCCCATCTTCGGATCGGTGACCATGCCGAAGATGATGTTGGCGTCGGCGTCCACTTCGCGGCGGATCACCTCTGCCGTCTGGTTCAACTCCGAGAGCAGGAGGTCTTCGCCGCCTGCCACGTTGAGCAAGACCCCCTTGGCCCCCTCGATGCAGACGTCCAGGAGCGGGTTGGTGATCGCCTCCTGCGCCGCCATAACCGCCCGGTCCTGGCCGGAACCTCTGCCGATCGACATCCAGGCCGGGCCGGAGTTCTGCATGACAGCCTGGACGTCAGCGAAGTCCAGGTTGATGTCTCCGGCCACCGTCACCAGTTCGGCGATTGACTGGACCCCCTGCCTCAGGACGTCGTCCGCCAGGTCGAAGGCGTTCTCCGCTGTGACTTCCTCTCCGCACACGTAGTGAAGCCTCTCGTTGGGGATGACGAGCAGCGTGTCCACGTTCTGCGTCAGCTTGCCGATGCCTTCCTCGGCGTTCCGCGCTCTGTGCAGCCCTTCGAACGCGAACGGCTTCGTCACCACGCCCACTGTAAGCGCCCCGGACTCGCGGGCGGACTGTGCTATTACCGGCGCGGCGCCTGTGCCCGTGCCGCCTCCCATGCCGGCCGCCACGAAGGCCATGTCAACGTTTCTCACCGCGTCAGCGATCTCGGCCCGGCTCTCTTCCGCCGCCTTCTGCCCGATCTCAGGGTTGCCCCCGACTCCGTTGCCCTTCGTCGTCTGCACGCCGATGCTGAGCTTGGAAGGCACGTCCGACATCAGGAGCGCCTGCCTGTCGGTGTTCGCCACTATGTATTCGACGCCCGTCAGGCGTTCTCGGTACATCCGGGAAACGGCGTTCGAGCCCCCGCCCCCTACCCCGATCACCATGATCCGGGCAGAGCCGCTTCCCTGCGTATCGTTTACTACCATCGAATCCCCCCCTAGTAGTAGATTCGTTGTCCCGCTGAAAGAATTGACAAAGAAAGGCCCCGGCTAACCGGTCGGCAGCAGGCGCTTGATCTGCCCGACGACCCCTGAGAACAGCCCCGAGGAGTTGTCGGCTGGCATAGTCGTCGCCCCGTTGACTCCCGGCGGGCGGGACTGCCTGGACGCGGCCCACATGAGCGTCCCTACTGCCGTGGAGTACTCGGCGCCCTTCAGCGCTGCCGGCAATGTCTCCATCGCCTCCGGCCCGCCCATCCTCACGTGCTTGGTCAGGCCGTGCTGGAAGGCTTCCTCCAGGCCGGTCAGCCTGGAAGCGCCTCCGGTCAGCACCACCCTCGTGCTGGCGATCGGGCCCGTCTCGGCCTCCATGACCTTCAGCGCCACCAGCTTGACCAACTCCTGGGCCCTCTCGCGCGCCAGCTTGCACACGTCGCCCTTCGACACCATCAAGTCCTTGCCGGCGGTCGTATTGACCGGGATTTCGTCCTCGTCGTGCAGGGCCTTGGGCGAGATGTCCACGTGGTCTATCTTCACCTGCTCCGCGGAGTTGTACGTCGCCTGGTAAACGAAGGCGATGTCGCTCGTGAACTGGTATCCGCCCACGGGAATGACGGTCGTGTAAACAACCTTGTTGTCGCGGAAGGCCACCAGGTCGGTCGTGCCGCCGCCGATGTCTATCACGACGACGCCGCGCTTCAGTTCATTGGACTTCAGGACGGCCCGCCCGCTTGCGATCGGGTTCAGCACCATGTCCTCCACCGAGACCCCGGCCGCCTCCACGGACCGCACCAGCCTCTCGACGTAGGACGTGGCTCCGGTGATGAGCAGAGAGTCAACCTCGATCTCGTTCGTGTGCATCCCCACCGGGTTCCTGATGCCCTGGTTTCTTCCAACCGCGTACTCCAGGGCGATCGCGTGGATCAACTCCCGCTCGCTGCCGGCGGCCTTCTCCGCGGCAAGGACCGGCATGCGGGCAAGGTCCTTCTGGGTCACCACGCCCAGTTCGTTGCGCACGCTCATCTTATGCCTGCGGTTCTCGAACTCGATGTGGCCGCCCGTCAGGCTGATGTACGCGGAGTGGATCCTGCGGCCCAGCTGTGACTCGGCCTCGCCGACCGAGGCGCGCACGGCCTGCGTTAGCTCCGCCGCGTCGGACACGCTGCCCTTGCGCATTCCCCTGCTCGGGACCGTACTGTGAGCCACGATGTCCATGTGCGACGGTGAGTAGCCTGTGCCCACGACCGTGCACACCTTCGTGGTGCCTATGTCGATTGCAGTGATCATTGGTGCGCTCTTAGACATCTGAGTCCTTCCCCTCAAGTTCTGATATTGGCTTCTATTCCGCTCGTGTACGTTCTTGTTTCCTTAGCTCGTATTCGCCGCGATGTCAGGCCGTCGCGAGGCGCTCCGCCACTCGGATCCGCGCGCTGCGGCTCCTTGGGTTCGCCGACGTCTCCTCGCTCGATGGCTTGAGCACGCGCCGGTTCACAAGCCGGAGGCGGGCAATGTGTCCGCAGACGCAGGCCATCGCCTCAGGCGGGCACAGGCAGTCCGTCGACTCCGTCCTCATCGCCGCCTTTACCAGCCGGTCCTCCAGCGAGTGGTAGGCGATGACGACAAGCCTTCCGCCGGCGCCCAGAGCTCCAACCGCCTCCGTAAGTCCTCTCTCCAGCTGTTCGAGTTCCCGGTTCACTGCGATACGTATCGCCTGGAAAGTTCTCGTAGCGGGATGAATCCTCGCGCGCCTCCGCCCTCGAACAGCAGCCGCTACCACGCGCGCAAGCTCGCCTGTGGTCGTCAGTGGCCGGCTGCCGGCTATGGCCCGCGCAATCCTGCGCGCCCCGCGCTCCTCTCCGTAATCCCGAATGATCTGCGCCAACCTTCGCTCCGGGTACTCGTTGACTATCTTCTTGGCGTCGAATCTCTGACTTCTGTCAAACCGCATGTCCAGTGGGCCGTCGTTGTCGAAGCTGAAGCCCCGGTCGCCCTCTTGCAGGTGCAATGAGGAGACCCCCAGGTCCATCAGCACGCCGTCCGCCGGGAAAAACCCTGCTCCCTTGGTAAGCGCTCCAACATCGGCGTAGGAGCCGTGGACAACGACGAGCCGGTCCAGGTGGCCCGACAGCCTCCTGGTTGCCAGGCCCAGCATCTCGGGGTCCCTGTCTATGCCGAGCAACCGGGCCTCACTGTCCGCCGCGTCCAGGATGGCCCCTGCGTGGCCTCCCTCACCTATGGTGCAGTCGACGAATCGGCGGCCCTGGTCGGCCTTCAGTCCTTCGAGCGCCTCCTTGACCATTACGGGCTCGTGGTGCGCCCCCATGCCGGTGCTCTTCACAGTCAGGCCAGGAAGCTCCGTGTTACAATCTCAGCGCCTTGCAGGCTGGGACAATGCCCCCTCACCAACGGCATGGTGGCAAGTTTTCCAGAGGTCATTCAGGGCGTTCAAGGTGATTTTATATTACGTTTAAGGAAGTTTTTAGACAAATCCAAAGATTTGAGGCCCGATCATATTCAATCTCGCCATCCTCACCATCAGCGATTCAGGCGCCAGCGGGGAGCGCGCGCAGGACGTTAGCGGCGACACCGTAAGCCGCATCATGTCGGACGGCCCGTTCCGCGAAGTCGTTCGGGAAATCGTCCCGGACGAAAGAGAAGCCATATCCGCCAAGCTGGCCGAGTGGAGCGACGCCGGCAGCGTCGATCTTGTCATAACGACCGGAGGCACCGGCCTGGGGCCCCGTGACGTCACGCCGGAGGCCACGCGCGACGTGCTCGATCTCGAGGCTCCGGGCCTTGGCGAAGCCATGCGCGTCCAGACTCTCAAGCACACGCCGTTCGCTATCCTCAGCCGGGGCGTGGCCGGAGTCAGAAACGGATGCCTCATCGTCAACGTGCCGGGCAGCCCCAGCGGCGTCGAGCAGTGCCTCGAAGTCGTAGGCCCGGCCCTTCCTCACGCCCTTGAGATGGTCAAAGGCCACAGGACCCACCCGGCGCCCTAGCCGGAAATGCGCTTCCACGTCTTCACGATCTTCCCGCGAATGTTCGAGGCCGTCCTCGGCGAAGGCATTTTTCAGCGCGCCAGGGACCGCGGCCTGATCGGACTGCACGTCCACGACCTTCGCGACTTCACGCACGATAGACACCGGACCGTGGACGACTACCCCTACGGTGGCGGCCCGGGCATGGTCATGAAGCCGGAGCCGCTGTTCGAGGCCGTGGAATCGTTGCGCCGCCGCAGTGAGCTTCGACACGAGTCTCGCGTCGTGCTCATGTCGCCGCAGGGCCGCCGCCTGAACCAGGCCATGGTCGAAGAGTTGGCTCAGGAGCCGGAACTCGCTGTGATATGCGGAAGGTATGAGGGCGTCGACGAGCGGGTCAGAAAGCATCTGGCAACCGACGAAGTAAGCATCGGCGACTACGTCCTGGGCGGGGGCGAACTCGCGTCCATGGTCCTGATCGAAGCCGTAGCCCGGCTGCTCCCCGGGGTGATCGGGTGCGCGGACTCCGCGGCCAGCGAGTCCTTCTCCACCGGCCTGCTGGAGCACCCCCAGTACACAAGGCCGTCAATTTATCGAGACTGGGCCGTGCCGAACGTGCTCCTGTCAGGCAACCACGCCGAGATAGAGCGCTGGAGGCGTCAAGAATCGCTCAGGCGCACCTACGAGCGCCGCCCGGACCTGCTCGCCCTAGCCGAACTGACCCCCGAAGACAGAGCCTTTCTCGAAAGCATCAGGTCCGTCAATCAGAGCGCCGATACCCCGTAACACTGAGCCGTCACGAAGTAACGCAGCGCACCCACAACGTAACGCAGGCCACCCACGAAGTAACACAGGCCGCCCCCTGCGTAACATTCCCCCACCCCACATGGTCCCGTTTCGTTCGTTGTGAGCCCGTCCAACCCGTTCGCCCTGAACCCGCCGAAGGCCCCATCTCCCGTTCGCCCTGAGCTTGTCGAAGGGCCGCGCTGCCGCCGTGATTCCCGCGCAGGCAGGAATCCATCCGCCCGTTCGTGGTGAGCCCATCGAACCATGAACGGGGGACCCCATCTATCTGAACGAGTACAGCAGGTGACTTGGAAGGGGCTGGCCTGATAAAGTATGGGGGCGGCAAATCAGACACCCAGTCCCGCTTGCGCTGTCTCAGACTGCCGGCAGAAAAGTTATCGAGAGAGGACTTGCTTCATGCTGAGGTTCGTAGAAGAAATGATTCTGCTCCTGCTCAACGACGAAGACGGGAGATTCGCTCGCGTCTCCACCTGGTCCTTCGACTACGCCATCGCCGGCGGCGTCCTGATGGACCTCGCCATGGAAAACAGGATCGACACCGACCTGAAGAACCTCATCCTGATCGATGCGACGCCGGTAGGAGACGACCTGCTGGATCCCACGCTTGCGGACATCGCGGCCGGGGAGCAGCACGACACTCGATACTGGGTGGAGCACGCAGCCCAGCGCGCCACGGAGATTCGCGAAAAGGCGCTGGATCGTCTTGTCAACCACGGCATCCTGGAACGCCAGGACGACCGCTTCCTGTGGGTCTTCAGGTCCCGCCGCTACCCCGCGATCGACGGCGAACCGGAACGCGAAGTGAAGCTGCGCATCATGGAAGTGCTGTTCAGCGATGAGATTCCGGACCCGCGCGACGTAATGATCATCTGCCTTGCGGACGCTTGCGGCATCTTCACCGAGATACTCTCACGCAGGGAGATGTACAGGGTGACCGAGCGCATCGACCAGGTGCGCAAGCTCGACCTGATCGGCCAGGCAATGGCACAGGCGATCCACGACATCGAAGTCTCGGTCGCCGCTTCCATTCAAGCGCATCGCATGTACTGAACCGAGAACTTCAGGAGCCCCACGGATTGTATGACCCGAAGTTCCACAGGTTCCCCTCTAGGTCCAGGGCGGAATAGCCCCTGCCTCCGTAGTCCTCGTCAACCAACGGCATGACGATCTGCGCGCCCGCCGCAACGGCCCTGTCGTAGTGAGCATTGATTTCGTCCACCACGATGTACGAGCTCTGAGTGTTCGTTCCCGCTTCTCGCGGCGTCCTCATAAGTCTGCCGAACTCATCGTCACGGGCCGTGCCAAGCATGATCATCCCGCCGCCGTAAGTGAGTTGCGCGTGTACGACCGTCCCATCAGGGCCGTCCACTACCATGTGCCTCTCGAATCCAAACGCGCGGCACAGCCATTCGATCGCCTCCGGCGCGTCTCGGTAGCGAAAAGTCGGAATTATGTTGGCTCCACTCATCCATTTGCCTCCCTTAAGTGTTATTCGAGCACCCTCAGTGCGCCGGGAAGGTTCATCTGCCTCAGCTTGCGGACCGTCAGGACGGGAGCCAGCGCGACCACGACAACTCCCCCTGCCAGAACAATCGCCATCTGGGGCCACTCAATCGACATCACGACGCCCATGTCCGGGTAGCTGTCAGGGAACAGTCCTACAACGATCCATGTCAAGAGCCCCAGGCCCAGTGCGATGCCAAGCGCGGTTGCCGCGATGCCAAGCGCCAAGCCCTCTACGGCTAGATTAAGCACAACCCTGCCGACGGACACGCCAAACGCGAACATGGTCGCATGGTCGCGCGACCGTTCGTCCGCATTGAGATTGGCGGTGTTGAAGGCGATCAAGAGCGCCAATCCCAACACAAACAACTCGATGATCCAGAACACGGCTGAGACTTCCTCGAATGCGTCCTGCAGAGCGTCCGAGGACTCTGAGACGCCCCGGACGGTCGCCACCCCGGAGACGCCGAACATCGCGCGCTTGACGTCTGCCAGGCTCGCTCCATCGGCGGGCACTCCCGTGACAACGTTCGCGAATCCCTGAAGACCGGCGATGTCCGCATGGCGAAGGTCCATGTAAGCATGGAACCGAAGCGGGTGCGGGTGTATCGCGATCACTGGAACTGAAGTCGTCCCAATCGTGAACGTCCCCAGTTCGGTTCTCAGGGGATGCGCCAGGCTGACCTCGTCGCCGACGCGCACACCCAGGTCCGAGGCCGCCTTGCGCGCCAGCGCTATTCCAGGCACATCGACAGAGAGGCTCCCTTCGGAAGCGGAAGGCCTCCAGATGTCGCTGTCAAAGTCGATCAGTTGGATGCTCAGGGTAACCCCATCAGGGCCGATGAACTGCGCGCCATCCGCGGCCCCCTGCAAGTCGACAACCTGCCCTCTAGGATCAACCGTCTCTGCGTGGGAGTAGGCAACTGCCGCTATCGTGAGTCCTGGTTCTGCCCTTCTCAGCGCCCCGCCGTCTAGGATGTTCGACACTTCCGGTGAATCGATCGAATAGAAGGAGTCCAGTTGAGCGCTCACCCTGTCCGGCGCCCCGCGCAGCAGCTCCTCGTCCCCCGCGTCGAGAGTCCCGAGGAACGAATCACGAACCCCGACTACGCTGAACAGGATGCCGATCACTGCCGTTAGAGCAGACAGGGTGAGAATCGTCCTCCTCGGTGCCCTGAGCAGGTTCCTGAACGGCATCCGGCCAAGGCTGTTGCCCGGCAGAGGCAGTCGTCCAATCATCGGAGCGAGACCGCCACCCCGCGCCGCCAGGTGCCCGGTCCTGATCGCCTCCACGGGCCGCACGAGCGTGGCTCGAAGTACCGGCCAAAGCACTGCCGCTATCGGCAGCAGAAAGCCAACAAGCGCAACCCCGGCAAAGATCCCGATCTGAAATGGCGTTACGAACACCGGGAGCGCAACGAAGCTCGCAAGCACGCCTTCCATGAGCTTGGCGATCAGCAGACCCACGCCAATGCCAAACACCACTCCAAGAGCGCCGATCTGGAGTCCGACCAAAAGCGGCCGAACGGCAATCGAAAGCGGGCTGACGCCAAGTGCCATCGATGTCCCGATCTCTCGACGCTGCGCCTCCACCATTCGCGCGGCAAAGTTCAGCGCTGCGAACGCTGCCCCTCCGAACAGGATCACCGCAATGACATTATAGAACTGCTGGTCGCCTTCCGGATCGCGCGTCAGCGCCACGTACGACTGGTCGTCCTCCCTGCGCGTCAACGTGAGGTGGGCCCCCGAATGGCGTTCAGCGGTCATAGCCAGTAGCGTCGCCTCAACGACCGCAAGATCGGCACCCGGCTTGACCGTCATAATGAGGTCATTGACAAGCCCTTCTCTGCCGGCGGCCCGTTGAGCAGCCTCGATCGAAGTGAACAGGACCGCCAGGTTCGCCTGGCCAAAAAAGCTGCCCTGCTCCACCACCAGGAAGTACTCGGGAGACACGGCATGTCCCACGTACTGCGCGGCAGCGCCGTCGCCAAGTCGAAGCTCGCCCTGGGCAGGAAGCTCGTAGTACACGCCGAAGTTGCGCTCCAGGAGCATCACCCTCTCGCCGGCCTCCTCATCGGAGATTCGCCGACCTTCGATTACCTCTACGCCGTTCACGTCCGGCCCGCCATCCGACAGGTCAACTCCGATAATCCTGCCGGGAACGAACAGGCGACCGTCCCCTGTTTCGACCTCGACCTGCGTCTCGACTATAAGGCGCTCTTCCGCCGCTTCGACAGCTTCGATTCCAAGGGCAACGTCCTCCAGCGCGCCACGTGGAAGGTAACCGTCTCCCGCCAGGCTGGCGCGCAGGTCGTACATGTTTGTCAGCTCGAAGCTTGCCTCGTTGGAGGCAATTCGCCACTGGGTGACGCTGCTTAGCCCGGCGTACATGCCCGTGCCAATCGCAATCATGAGCGCGATGCTCGCCACCTGCACCCAGCGCGACCTCGCGTCTCGGATCGCCCAGCGCAGTCTCAATGCCAGCACAGCGGCGCCTCTACCAGCGCAATTCGGAGACCGGCGCCTTGCCGCCGGCAGGCGGTCCGTCGCTGACGATACGGCCGCTGCTCATCTCGATCACCCGGTCGGCGATGCGTGAAATCTCGCGGTTATGCGTAACCACCAGCACCGCCCGATTGTCGGAGGCCTGGTCGATCAGCAACTCCAGGATCTGCGCGCCCGTCCTGAAATCGAGTTCGCCCGTAGGCTCGTCGGCAAGCAGCACTGGATTGCGTGTCGCAAGGGCCCTGGCTATCGCAACTCGCTGCTGTTCGCCGCCCGACAGTTCGTGTGGGAAGTGGCCCGCGCGATCACCCAGGCCAACCGCCTCTAGCACTGCGTCGGGAGTGACGGCTCCACGCTTCCCGGCCACATCGACGCCAAACTCAACGTTCTCCAGCGCCGTCAGCCCAGGGAACAGGTTGAAGCTCTGGAAGATGAAGCTGACCGTCTGGCGCCGGAGCGCGAACAACTCCGAGCGCGAGGCCGCGGTGATGTCGCGCCCGCCGACCGAAACTCTCCCCGCCGTCGGCGTATCCAGCGCGCCGATGATGTTCAGCAGCGTCGTCTTCCCACTCCCTGACGGCCCAAGAACTACAACGAACTCCCCGTCAGAGACATGTAGGTTCACGTCATCCAGCGCCCGGACCTCCACCGTGCCCATCCGATAGTGCTTGGAGACGCCCGCCAGATCTATCAATCTAGCGATCACCGCTCCCCGATTCGCAGGTTCTGCTCGATGCGCCTACTCACGTAGGACATCCCGTATGTGAACACCCAGAAGACCAGGGCCAGGAAGATGTACAGTTCTTTGTGACTTGCCAGGAACTCCACGTTGCCCCTGATGAACGCCCGGCTGATGCCGACGACATCCTGCAGGCTGATGATGTACACGAGGCTCGTGTCTTTGAACAGCGAGATGAACTGGCCGACTATGGCGGGAATGACGTTGCGTATCGCTTGCGGCAGCGAGATCAGCATCATCGTCTGCCATCCGGCAAGTCCGAGAGCCCGCGCGGCCTCCGCCTGCCCCGGGTGAAGCGCCTGGAGTCCGCCCCGGATGTTTTCTGCCATGTAGGCCGAACTAAACAGTGTTATTACCACCGCAGCGCTGACAATCGGGTTCAACGGGAAATTCTCGGGAAAGGCGAGAGGCACGATTCTCACGGACATGAAGAGCAGAGTGATCAGGGGCACCCCGCGGAATACTTCGATGAACACGACGCACATGCTCTTGACGACGGGCAGCCTGCTGCGGCGTCCCAGGGCCAGGCCGATCCCTATGGGCAGGCTCCCCGCGATGCCGATGACCGCCAGCAGCAGGTTCAGCATCAGGCCGCCCCACTCCGTGACCGGCACCGGTTGCAGGCCGGGCACCTGCGACAACCCTCGAAGCAGCAACAGGATCAGCAGGAACACGACAACGCACGAGATCGCAAGCCACTTGGGACTTCCGAGCGGCGTGTAGCGGGCCAGCGCCCAGCCCGCGAGCACCGCCGGTATGTTCGCGGCCAGCAGCAGCCGGACGTCCATGCCCATCGTGTCCATGCCGTACGGCAGCAGCGCGAACGCCGACACCACAACCGCCACGCCGATCGCGATGCGCTTGGTGAGTCCGCCTCCCGCGATTCCCCAGCCCATGCCGAAGAGGGCCGTCAGCAGCAGCAGCGATACCTGCGGCCGCCACAGGCAGTCCTGGCCGGGGCAGGCGGCCTCCACGTTGTATCTGCCGATGACCATCAGTCCGCCCAGGGTGGAGATGACGCTCCAGTTGGCGTCGAAGAACACCCACCGCAGCCCGTACCACAGCACCGTGCCTAGCAATACTACCGACGCGACCGTCAGCGCGCTGTTGTACCAAGTACTGAACAGGTTGGCGCGAAGCCACGCCTCCGCGCGCGCGCTGGGGAGCAAGGTTCGCGATCTCTTATCGGTTTCGGTGGTCGTCGCCATTGGCTTTCATCGCGTAAGTACGCTTTCAACTATCCTCGAAGCGTGCGGTTGTACAGGTTCCCTATGAGCGAGTAGGTCAGGCTCAGCGAGAGATACGCAAGCATGACCATGATGAATATCGACAACGTCGGCGCCTTCTGCGTCATCGTCTCCGCGACGCTGAACAGGTCGGAAAACCCGATCGCGCTGGCGAGGCTGCTGTTCTTGGTCAGGTTGAGGTACTGGCTTATCAACGGAGGCACGATCACTCGAAGCGCCTGCGGGAATGTGACGTTCCGCAGCGTGACCGCCCACGACAGCCCCAGCGCCCGGGCCGATTCCCGCTGCCCCCGGCTCACCGACTGTATGCCCGCCCTGACGATCTCCGCGATGAAGGCTGCCGTGTACATCACCAGCCCCGCCAGCAGCGCTATCATTCCTCCCGACGCGCTTTGGCCTCCCTGGATCCGGCCGAACGCCCCCTCCGGGCTTGGCGATTCGATTACGAACGGCGCTACTCCTGACGCCGCTCCGATCACCAGCCACGCTGCGGCGCCGATGCCCAACGCGGCGCCGATGCCCAGCCATACAGGATAGGATGCCGCTCCGGTAAGCGTCTCCCGTCGCAGTCGCCTCCGGTACACAGTCACGCCTGCGAACACGGCGGCGGCGGCTAGCGCTACCCAGGCCAGCGCCGCGCCGGGAGATTCGATGGTCGGCCACGGTGCCCACAGGCCGGCGTTGCTGAGGTAGAAGCTGTCCGCGAAGACATACCCCTCCCGCGCCCTGGGCAGCGCCAGCACCACCGTGAACCAGAAGTAGAGTTGCACCAGGAGCGGGACGTTGCGGAAGAACTCGATGAACCCCAGCGCGGCTCTGGACACGATCCAGTTGCCTGACATCCTGGCGATGCCCACCATGATGCCCAGCACGGTCGCCAGTATCACGCCGATCACGGACACTATCAGCGTGTTCGCGAACGCCACCATGAAGGCGTACAGGTACGAGTCCGACGTCTCGTAGGGTAGGTAGAACTGCCCGATGGGCGTCAGATACTCGTTGTCGAGAAACCAGAACCCGAACGGGATGTTCCGGTCCCGGATCGCGTTGGCCAGGTTTGCGAAGAACCAGACGACGAGCGTGACCACCAGGATTCCGGACACGATCTGGGTTGTCCACTTGAGGACCTGGGCGTGTCGCCAGACCGGAATTCCCTCGTAAGTCAGGCTGCTTAGCAGCGTTGTCATCGTCACCTGCCGGTGAATTGCCTCGGACGCCGTGCGATTCTAATACATCGTGACAAAAGAAGAAGCGGCCGGCTCAAGCCGGCCGCTTCTTAGAGACTTCCGTCCCGGTTGCGCTTTACCGGAGTGGCGCCGCGTAGATCTGTCCGCCCTTCGGGCAGTCCATGCACGTCGCGTCCGCCCAGAGGGCGTTGCGGCCGTTCTCGCGCGGGAGGTCGATGCCGCCCGGACCGAGGTTCCTGTCGTAGATCTCGCCGTAGTTCCCCACGGCCCTGATCACGTCCTGCGCCGCCGTCTGGTTCAGGCCGAGGCTCTCCTGGCCGAACGAGCCTTCCAGCCCGAACAGCCGGTCAACCTTCGTGTCGCCCGTCGCCGACGTCGGCACGCTGTCGGACGTTACGCTGTACGCCTCGGCGTAGATCAGGATGCCCATCACCGTCTTCACGATGTCGAACCACTGGTCGTCTCCGTGAGGCACCACGGGCCCGAGAGGCTCCTCGGAGATCGTCTCCGGCAGGATCGTGTGGTCGGCCCTGTTCGCCAGCGCCGTCCCCAGCGCCGCCAGCTGCGACCTGTCGTTCGTGAACGCGTCGCACTGGCCCTGCTCGTAGGCCGCGACCACCGCGTCGGTGTCCTTGAAGGTCAGCGCCGAGATGTTCAGGTCGTTCTGGTTGGAGAAGTCCTGTAGGTTCAACTCCGTCGTCGTGCCCTGGGTCACGCAAACCGTCGCGTCCTTCAGGTCCAGCGCGCTGGCCACGCCGGGGTTCTGGGCCTTGTTGACCATGAATCCCTGGCCGTCGTAGAACATCGTCTGGGCGTAGTTGCCCCACTGCGAGTCCCGTGAAGTCGTCCAAGTGACCGTGCGCACGAGCATGTCCACCTCGCCCGACTGGATCGTCGGCCCGCGGTCGGCCGCCGTGATGAGCTTGATCTCGATGGCATTCGGGTCGCCCAGGACCGCGGCCGCCAGCGCGCGGCACAGGTCGATGTCGAACCCAACGTTGTTGCCGGACTCGTCAAGATAGCCGTATCCGGGCACGTCGTTCCGGCTGGCGCAGATGACTCTCCCGCGCTCCTGAACCTGCTTGAGCCGGTCGCCGGTCATCGTCGCGCCATCGGCCATCATCTCGTTGGCCAGTTCCTGGGCCCTCGCCTCGACGTCCGCCTCGGTCAGTCCGCCTCCATCGGCGGTCATCTCGTTGGCCAGTTCCTGGGCCCTTGTCTCCACGTCCTCCTCGCTCAGCCCTCCGCCGCACGCGGCAACGGCGACCGCCGCCGCCATCAGAACCATCGCAAGCAGCAACGGGCGGATTCCCGCCATCTGTGCTATTCGTACCTTCCTCTTCGAAATCTCCAACGCAAGCCCCCTTAGCTGGTTCGTCATATAGTGCCTTGCCGTTCGCCTCCAATTCCTTGCCCCACGGGCCGCGAACCGGAAGCCTCCAGCATTGTAGCAGTAACATAGCGTCAGTGAAAACTCTCACTATGATGTGACAGGATTCAAGGGCTTTCCGTCTTCCGTTCGCCCTGAGCTTGTCGAAGGGTAGTCTCGCTCATGGTTCAACAAGGATCTCGTGAGCAGTTAGCTCACGGCAATCCTGAGCCGCTTGTTGATACGCCCCTTGCTCTCATGGCCGACCACGCTTATGTGCCCCACCTCGTTCGTGTTGGCTACGTGGGTCCCTCCGTCCGCCTGCACGTCAAGCCCCTCGATGTCCACGATGCGGACTTGCGTGATCGACTTCGGCAGCAGGTTGATCTTCGTCCTGATCAGGTCCGGGATCTTGAACGCCTCCTCGCGAGGTAGCTCCCGAATGTGTACTGGCCTGGCAGCCGCGACCTCGGCATTGATGCGGTCCTGCACCTCTGCGGCAAAGTCGGCGGACATGCTCTCCAACTCGAAGTCCATGCGCGCGGTCAGCGGCTTCATGTCGCCGCCCGTGACCTGGGCGCCGTAGTCTCGCCACACCACGCCGCAAAGTATGTGGAGCGCCGTGTGCGTGCGCATGAGTTCGTACCGCGTGCCCCAGTCGATCGCGCCCAAGACCGTTGATCCGGCGGGTGGCGGCTCAGCGTCCAGCCGATGCACGAGCTTGCCTTCGCTTCTGCCTACCTTGGTGACACGCCATTCTCCTCCATTGCTGATCAGAGATCCGGTGTCGGCAGGCTGGCCGCCTCCGCCGGGATAGAAGGCGGTCCGGTCCAGAACCACGCCCGTGTTCGTGGCCTCCACAACCACTGCCTCGAACTCGCGAAGATAGCTGTCCACGTAGCAAAGACTCTCTGTCATCCGTCTCTCTCCCACAACTCTGGAAATGCTGGCGTCATCGGACTCATCCCCAATCTTCGCAAAACATCCGCCCGCAGGCCAGAAGCCATAACCCAACGCCGCCCTGCATTGGCATTTGAAAATTTTCAGACTTGTATTAGACTCTGTACCAAGTTTTAACACGCACCCCGTTCGCCCTTGTATCTTGACTTCACCCTCTCCCTCAAGGGAGAGGGCAGGGTGAGGGTGAAGGGCCCCGAAGGAAATGGAGACGTGCTTGAGGCCTTGACGACGGTCCGAGAAGCCAACGACGGCTACAAGCGCCCGTTCGACATCGCCCTCATAGTGGCGGGGCACGTTCTCCTGTTCCCAATTCTGCTACTCCTGTGGGCGGTCGTCCCGCTGGCGATCTGGCTGGAAGACCGCGGCCCGGTGTTCTATCGCCAGCGTCGGATGGGCAAAGGTGGTCGTGAGTTCACCGTCGTCAAGTTCCGCACGATGATTCGGGACGCAGAGAAGGCCACCGGCCCGGTGCTGACCTTTTCCGGCGACAGCCGCGTTACCCGCGTAGGCGGCGCACTCAGATTCCTGTATCTGGACGAGGTCCCGCAAGTGCTGAACATCCTCAGGGGAGAGATGAGCCTCGTCGGGCCTAGGCCTGAAAGGCCGGTGCTCATGGACCGGATCATGACCGGCCTGCCGGACTTCTATCTCAGGCTGCGCGTTCGACCCGGCCTGACAGGCCTGGCCCAGATCAGGGGCAGCTACAATCCGCCGCCGGTCAACAAGCTGAGATACGACAATCTGTACATCGACCAGATGAGCCCGCTTCTAGACCTGAAGCTCATAGGACTCACGCTCGTCCTGGTGTTCCTACTGAGGCCGGCCAGGCAATTTGCCAGACTCCTTCGCCGCCCCCGATAAGGCGCCCGAGAAGAAATCCGTTCGCCCTGAGCTTGTCGAAGGGCCTTTACGCAAAGGTCTCCTAACCTGGCAAAGCCTCGGCGTACTCCTGCGTAGGCGCACCAGCGCGCGGCGCGCCCGCGGTGTATATCTCGCTCGCGAACGCGACTATCGAGGGGTCCGCCGCGTGAGCAACGGACTTGTCCTTCCCTTCATAGTCCAACAGGTACAGCACGTGCCTCATCGCGTTGATCCTGGCCCTCATCTTGTCATCACTCTTGATGATCGTCCATGGAGCAACGTCGCTGTGAGTCAGGAAGAACATCGCCTCCTTGGCCTCGGTGTACTCACTCCACTTGTCCTTGGACTTCAGGTCGATGGGGCTGACCTTCCACTGCTTGAGCGGGTCCTTCGCCCGCTTCTTGAATCTCCGCAGCTGCTCCCTGCGGCTGACCGAGAAGTAGAGTTTGATGAGGCGAATCCCGCTCTCCACGATCATCCGCTCCAGGACCGGCGCCTGTCGCATGAACCGCCTGTACTGCTCATCCGTGGAGAACCCCATAACTCGTTCCACTCCCGACCTGTTGTACCAGGAGCGGTCGAACAGGACGATTTCGCCGGAAGTAGGGAAGTGTGAAATATAGCGTTGGAAGTACCACTGGCCCAGTTCAACATCGGACGGCTTGTCCAACGCGACGACGCGCGCCCCCCTTGGATTCCAGTGCTCCATGAACCGCCGGATCGTGCCGCCCTTGCCTGCGGCGTCCCGGCCTTCGAACAGGATGATTACGCGCTCTCCCGAATCCCTCACCCAGTTCTGTAGCTTTACAAGCTCGATCTGAACGGGAATCTTCTGGTCGTAGTACTCCTCGTACCCCATCCGCTCCGCGTAGGGATAGATGTTCTCCCGGAAGTATCGTATGCGGTCGTACGGCGAGATATTGAGAGGGTCGTCCAGAGGCTCGGCGTCGAGAATCCGGCGCCTCTTTTTCAGCACCTCGTGCTCGTCGCCGTACACGTACTCGTAGTGGTGACGAACTTGGTTCTTCAAGGGCAGCTTCTTCTTGTTCATCAGTTCACCTCCGCCGCCGGAAACGCGTTAGTGAGCGATGCTGACCCACTATAAGGTCAAGATAGCCATAGAGCAACTTGCGGCCATTCACTTGATGGCCAGTGGCATCTCCTGTGCTAGACTACCCAGCGCAATAGTCGTTTAATGAAAGCAGTCCCCCACATTCCAACGCTTGAGGCAATGTGACAGTTACCCCAAAAGCCCACACATCCGAATCCGCCTGGCCAACCAGCCGATCAAACATCACCGCTCATCCAGTGACGACTCTCGCCGCGATCGACATAGGCTCCAACGCGCTGCGATTGGCCGTCGGACGCATGCGCAGCGACGGCGTTGACATAGTCCACACGGAACGCAATCCAGTCCGCTTGGGAGACGATGTTTTCTCTAAAGGGCGGCTCTCCCGTAAGACGATCAAGCGAACTGCCGCCGCGGTCAAGGAGTTTACTCGCGCCATCGAACGCCACCGCGCGATGCACACGACCTCCGTGGCTACTAGCGCCGTTCGAGAAGCCGCCAACGGTCGCGTACTGGTGGATCGTCTCCGTGACGACACAGGCATACAGGTGAGGGTGATCGACGGAGTCGAAGAGGCCAGGCTCGTTCACCTCGCGGTATCCCGCAAGCTCAACCTCGCAGGAAGTGAAGCCATGCTTGTGGACATCGGAGGCGGCAGCGTGGAAGTCGCCCTTGCGAGCGGAGGCCTGCTCATAGACAGCAAAAGCCACAAGCTCGGGACTGTTCGGATGCTCAAGATGATGTCAGACCCTTCTCAGGGGCCGGGTGCTTTTGGCCAGCTAGTGAGGCACGTGGCGGACGAGACTCGCGATTGGGTCATCTCCACTCTGGGTCACAACCTGCTGGGTTCGGTCATAGGCACAGGCGGGAACGTGGAGGCAATCGGTGACCTCAGCGGGAGAAGGGCAGGCAGAGAGGCCGTTTCATACGCTAAATCAGGTGATATCGAGCGGACGCGATCAGCCCTGGTTGCCCTCGGCCTCGAAGGCAGGCGCAAGGAGTTGGGACTGCGGCCTGACCGCGCTGACGTGATCTATCCTGCGACGGTCGTGCTGCAGGCATTGATGAATTCGGTGTGGGCAGACAGCCTGACAATTCCCAGAGTGGGACTCAGAGAAGGACTGCTAGCAGACATGTCGATGCGCTTGGCCCGTATTGAGAGGAAGCCCGCGCTGGCCGCAACAGCCGGCGGAGCTTCGGAAGAAGGGGCTTGACATGGACCTTTACATCCTCAGGCACGGCGTAGCTGAGGAAAGGGACCGCCGCAAGTACCCGGACGACTTCGACCGCCCCCTCACCGACAAGGGCATACGCAGGCTGGTTCGGCAGGCGAAGACGTGGAACAGGCTTCAAATCCCGCTGGACGTGATCGTCACCAGCCCCCTCGTTCGCGCGGCCCAGACTGCGGAGGTTATGCGGCGCGAACTGAAACAGGCTTGCAGCCTCGAGTTCTCAGAGCATCTGGAACCGGGCGGTGATCATGCTCTTCTAATGCAGCATCTTGCCGACAAACACTCGAACGCCAACGGGGTGATGCTGGTCGGTCACGAACCCGACCTGAGCTCATTGGTGTCCGTACTGGTGTCTGGCTCAACGTTTCCGATCATCAGGCTCAAGAAGGGCGCCCTGTGCAAACTCTACCTGACAACTACTCGGTACGGCCACTGCGGATGGATCGAGTGGGCGCTAGCGCCAAAGCACATGGCTAAGAGCTTATAAGAGACTCAAAGAGAGTGCGAGATAAGGTTCAGCACAGCCGGATACCGACGCGCCCGCGACTGATGCCGAGGCCGCCTGAACGCACGCCGTCATCTCCCTGGGCGGCTGTCTAAGGTCAATCGTCTGTGATGATCGGCTATTCTCTCAAGTTCTTTAGCCGACTGATCAGTTTGCTTCGGTTCTTTGCTCTTTGTACGTTTCTGGGGTTGATCTTCTTCCTGGCCGATCAGGCTTTCCTTGACGACGCGAATACAGAACTCAATAGGAACTTCGGGAGTGGAGCAATAGCAGCCGTGAACGGCGTTCAGACAGTTACGGTTAGCTTTGAATCTGACTCATACAACGTAGGCGAAGGCGCTACCACGACTGTGAAGGTCGTCCTTAGCCAGGCTCCAGGACGCAGTCTGACTATACCACTGTCCACCTCTCCCCAGAGCGGCATCAGCATTGACGACTACTCAGGCGTGCCCAGCAGTGTCAGCTTCGACGACAGCGAAACCGAGATCACATTCACCTTCTCGGCGACCCAGGACCACATCGACGACGATGGCGAGGGCCTCAGGATTTCATTTGGATCGTCGTTGCCCACAGGAGTAACCGTCGGATCTCCTACGCAAACCATTGTTGGCATTAGCGATGACGATTCTGCGGGCGTTACCGTGATCCCCACAGATTTGGACATACTCGAAAGTACCAGTTCCTCATACACGGTGGTCTTGAACAGCCAGCCCACTCATGAAGTGACGATCACTATCAACTCACCCACAGGGACAGAGATCGTGACATTTTCGGCCCGTCTCAAGTTCACAGCTACCAATTGGAACGTGTCTCAGTCGGTTACGGTGTTCGCCAACCCGGATACAGACAAGGTGAATGACACGGGCGCCATCACTCACTCGATTAGTTCACTTGACGGCAACTACAACCGAGCAACCCCAAGCGATGTTTCCGTCACGATCATCGACGACGACGTGACGGCTGTGACGGTGAGCTTCGCCAAGAGTTCGTACTCGGTGGCTGAGGGTGGCACCACATCTGTCGAGGTCGTCCTAAGCGCAGACCCGCAACGTACGGTGACCATCCCCATAACAAGTACAGGCGAAGGCGGGGCGACCAGTACCGACTACTCAGGCGTTCCCGAAAGTGTCACATTCAACACCGGCGAAACGCGAGCGGCCTTCACGATGTCCGCCTCGGCTGACGACGTTGACGACGACGGCGAGTCGGTCAGGCTGGGTTTCGGGACCATGCCGAATGGGGTCACGTCTGGGACGATCGCCAATACGACGATCTCCATAACCGACGATGACTTGCCTGCCGTGACGGTGAGCTTCGAAAAATCCATGTACAGCGTACGGGAAGGAGCAGGCGTGTCAGTGAAGCTGGAGTTGAGCGCCGCTCCTGAACGGGC
The DNA here is from genome assembly GCA_963668185.1 of Dehalococcoidia bacterium. Classification (GTDB taxonomy): domain Bacteria; phylum Chloroflexota; class Dehalococcoidia; order Lucifugimonadales. The sequence goes on along the minus strand of OY764162.1, from coordinate 2,641,034 downwards.
TGTAACCATACCCATAACAAGTACAGGCGAAGGCGGGGCGACCAGTACCGACTACTCCGGCGTCCCCGGTAGCGTTGCCTTTGGCGCGTCTGCAACTGAGGCGAGCTTCACTTTTTCCGCTATCCAAGACTCCCTGAACGACGACGGCGAGTCTGTGAAGCTGACGTTTGGCAACCTTCCAGACGGAGTTTCTGAGGGAACCACAGACGAGGCAACGGTGAGCATACTTGACGACAACGTACCGTCCATCACTGTGAGCTTCGCGCAGTCGGCCTACATAGTATCGGAGGGCGCGACGACGACCGTCAGGGTCATGCTCAGTGCCGCTCCTGAGCGGACGGTGACGATACCCATCGGGGTCACCGGGCAGGGCGGTGCGACCAGCACAGACTACACAGGAGTGCCGGACAGCGTTGTATTCAAGACTAATGATACACAGAAGGAGTTCATTTTCTCCGCAACGCAAGACTCCATCGATGACGACGGTGAGTCGATCACTCTCACGTTTGGGGATCTACCGGATGGCGTAACGCAAGGGGCGAGCAACAAGGCAACGGTAAGTATTGTTGACGACGACGAGCCATCGGTCACCGTTGCCTTCGGGGCCGCCGCCTACACGGTGAATGAGGGCGCCACGGCTACTGTCAGTGTCGTGCTGAATGCCGCTCCTGAGCGGACGGTGACGATACCCATCGGGGTCACCAGGCAGGGCGGGGCTACAAGCGCTGACTATGCGGGAGTGCCGGACAGCGTTGTATTCAAGGCTAACGATACGCGGAAGGAGTTCATCTTCTCAGCAACGCAAGACTCCATCGATGACGACGGCGAGTCGGTGAGGCTGGGATTCGGGACCATGCCATACGGGATCACGCCAGGGACGGTCGCCAGTACGACTATCTCCATAACCGACGACGACCTGCCTGCCGTGACGGTTAGCTTCGAAAAATCCACGTACAGCGTGCAGGAAGGAGGAAGCGTGTCAGTGAAGCTGGGGGTGAGCGCCGCTCCCGAACGGGCTGTAACCATCCCCATCACAACGAAAGGCCAGGGCGGGGCGACCAGTACCGACTACTCCGGCGTTCCCGGTAGCGTTACCTTTGGCGCGTCCGCAACTGAAGCGAGCTTCACTTTTTCCGCTACGCAAGACTCACTGAACGATGATGGCGAGTCTGTAAAGCTGGCGTTCGGCGACCTTCCGGACGGAGTATCTGGGGGGACAACAAATGAGGCTACGGTGAGCATACTTGACGACGACGTGCCGTCTGTCACTGTGAGCTTCGAGCATGCGAGTTACAGCGTGGTAGAAGGCGCAACCACGTCCATCAAGATCAGCCTAAGCGCAGATCCTGAACGCTCGGTCAGCATCTCGCTAGAGAAGTCGTCTCAGGGCGGCATCAGCTTGGACGACTACTCGGGCGTCGCTGAAAGGATCAACTTTAACTCAGGGGAGACCGAGCACAGCTTTACATTTTCGGCGACGGGAGACGACATAGACGATGACGGCGAGGCGCTCCGATTGTCGTTTGGCTCACCTATGCCATCCGGCGTCGCCGCTGGGACTCCGAACCAAGCGACGGTCCGCATCACGGATGACGACGTGGCCGGAGTGACCGTGACGCCTGCCGCGCTCCGTGTGGAGGAACGCGCTACGACCTCGTACACGGTCGTGCTGGACAGTCAGCCGACGCACAACGTGACGATCAGGATCGACTCGCCTTCCGGTGCGAAGCTGGTGACGGACGAGCCGCGCCTGACCTTCACGGCCAGTGACTGGCACACGCCTCAGAGGGTGACGGTAACGGCAAATCGAGACAGCGACTCCGAGGACTACAAAGGGAAGATCACCCACACTATCGACTCAAATGACAGCACTTATGGCCGGATTACACCAGGTCAAGTCACTGTTACCGTGATCGACAACGACCTGCCTTCTGTTGCCGTGAGATTCGGACAGTCGAGCTACAGCGTGGCGGAAGGTGCATCGACCACGGTGCAGGTAATGTTGGACAAGGATCCTGAGAGGACTGTGAGCATACCCATCGTGGCCACAGTCCAGGGTGGAGCGACCAGTACTGACTACTCGGGAGTGCCTGGCTTCGTAGAGTTCGATGCTGGTGAGACGGAAAGGGCCTTCACGTTCACGGCAATCCAGGACTATGTGGATGATGATGGCGAGTCGGTCAAGCTGGCGTTCGGCAAGTTGCCTGAGGCGGTGACAGAAGGAGCTGCGAACGAAGCTACGGTGACCATTGGGGACGACGATACGGCAGGCGTAACCGTGAAACCGAACGTACTGACGCTGGATGAAGGGGCTACCTCAACATACCTGGTAGCGCTCGATTCACAGCCCAAATCGGACGTCGTAGTTACGATCAACGATCCTGCGAACAACTCAGACGTAACAGCTTCACCAGGGAGTCTCACATTCACGACCTTGAATTGGGACACGGCGCAGCCAGTCACTGTCTCGGCGAAGCAAGACGATGACGATGACGATGACACGGCGACGACAACCCACACCGTTGCTTCTACAGATCCAGGTTACAGTGGCTTAAATATAAAGGCTGTGAGAGTAAAGGTAATCGACAAGGACGACGTGCTCGTGAACGTCGGCTTTGAGCAGGCAAGCTACAGCGTGCGGGAAGATTCCACGACCACAATCAAGGTTGTCCTGGATAAGGATCCTCAGCGGACTTTAACCGTCCTCATCGGTAGCACTAATCTGAATGGTGCTTCTGAAAGCGACTATTCCGGTGTCCCGGCGAGAATCGTGTTCAATGACGGTGAAACCCAGAAGTCCTTCACCTTCACGGCCACTGATGATGATGTGGACGATGACGGTGAAACGGTGAGATTGTCTTTGGGCAACCTGCCCGATCGAGTATCTCTTGAAATGTACGGGACGACTACTGTGAGCATCATCGATGAAGACGTACCCGCAGTAACCGTCAGCTTCGAGCGCACGACATACACTGTGCCGGAGGGTTCCACCACCACAGTGAAAGTGGTCCTGAACAACGCCCCGGAGCGGTCCCTTGCAATACCGATCATGAGTTCAGACCTGGATGGAGCGACCAGCACCGACTACTCCGGCGTTCCCAGCAGCGTCAACTTTGGCCCAGCGGATACTTCGAAGTCCTTCGCCTTTTCCGCAATGCAGGACTCCCTGGATGACGATGGCGAGTCGGTCAAGTTGACCTTCGGCGACCTCCCGGATGGAGTATCGGAAGGGACCGCCGCCGAAGCGACAGTGAGCATAGTGGATGACGACGTTCCCTCTGTGGCGGTAAGTTTCGGCCAGGTCACTTACTCAGTGGAGGAAGGAGCAACCACGACGGTCAAAGTTACCTTGGGCGCTGACCCCGAACGCTCGGTGAGCATCGCGCTCGTGAAGACGCCACAGGCCGGCGTCAGCATAGACGACTATTCGGGAGTCCCGGAGAGCATCGTCTTCGATTCTGGCGAAACGGAGCAGAGCTTTACGTTCTCGGCAACTGATGATCGCATCGACGATGACGGCGAATCCCTCAGGCTGTCGTTCAACTTGCCGCTGCCAACGGACGTAACGGCCGGCACACGAAGAGAGGCATCGGTCCGCATAGCAGATGACGATAGCGCGGGGGTGACGATTGTGCCGTCAACGCTCCGTGTGGAGGAGAGGGCCACGACTTCATACACGGTTGTGCTGGACAGCCAGCCGACTCATGACGTCACCATCAATGTCCATGAGCCCGCCGGGACTGGGATCGGCACAGACAAGACTCTCCTCACCTTTACCACTTCCACCTGGCGCGTGCCCCAGGAGGTGATCGTCACTGCCGGCGCGGATGACGACACCACCGACGGCGCAGGGACTATCACGCACACCGCTGTTTCGCTGGACGAAAACTACGATGGCGCCGTTCCGAGCGATGTGGAAGTCAAAGTCGTTGACGACGACGTTCCATCTGTCACGGTGACCTTCGGCATGGCCACGTACGAGGTAGATGAAGGCGATGATGTAACGGTCGAGGTAATGCTCAGCGCCGACCCGGAGCGGATGCTCATTGTTCCGTTCGAGAAGACCCATCAGGGAGGAGTAACCGATGCAGACTACGCCGGTGTGCCGGATAGCGTCACTTTCAATCCAGGCGATACCGTTGCCTCCTTCACCGTTTCCACGATTGAAGACTCCATTGATGACGACTTAGAGTTGGTCAAGCTCTCGATCGTTGACATGCCTGAAGGTGTTTCCTTAGGCAAGTTCAAGGAGACGGCAATCTCCATCTCAGATGACGACACGCCCTCGCTGGCAGTGACCTTCGGCAGCGGCTCCTACACAGTACGCGAGGGCGATGATGTTGCTATCAGAGTTGCGCTTAGCAATGATCCCGAACGGACTTTGACAATTCCGATCGGAAAATCCAACCGGAACGGCGCGATCAGTAAAGACTACTCCAGCGTGCCTGGAAGTCTTTCGTTCAGCCGCGGGGAGACTGAGAAGCTCATAACCTTCAGCGCCATACAGGACTCACAGGTAGAAGGCATCGAGGCGGTTGTGCTCTCACTTGGCGATCTACCTGACGGAGTGTCAAGAGGCGTGTTCGGAGATTCTACTGTGACAATCGTCGATGACGATCTTCCTCCGGTGGAAGTGACGTTTGCCCGAAGCTCCTACGAAGTCGCCGAAGGGAGTCTGGTCACCATCGAGGTCAGGCTTAGCGACGATCCTCAGCGAACTCTGAGGATTCCTATCGCGCACACTTATCGGAACGGCGCGACATCTGCCGACTACACAGGAGTACCGCCCTACGTTACTTTTGGAAGCGGCGACACTGAGGTTGCCTTTGTAGTGGAGGCGGTGGCCGACTACATAGCCGAAGACGGAGAAGCCATACGCCTCAGCTTTGGGGACCTTCCGGAAACGGTTGCCGCAGGCTCTTACGTCGAAACTGCCATCCATGTCCACGATGTTGACCTGCCGCCTCTCACTGTCAGCTTTAGCCAGCCAGCCTACTCGGTGACCGAAGGCTCTACTACCTCCGTCGATGTAGTCCTCGATAGGAACCCGGAGCGGCCACTGGCGATACCGATCGTGATTGTCGGCCATTCCAGTCCGCCCCCAACACCTGAACCGACTCCCTCTCCAACTCCGACGCCATCTCCCACACCTTCTCCAACTCCGACGCCCGAACTCATGGCTACGCCGGCACCGACTTCCGTGCCAACTACAGTTTCCACGGTGACGCCAACACCGGAGTCCAATACAACGCCCACCCCAACACCGGAACCAACTCAGTCTCCAACGGCAGTTTCCACAATGACGCCAACACCAACCTACACACTGGAGTTCGCGTCCAGCCCCACTCCCGAACCCACGGTGGTCAGGGTGACAGATACAAGCGTATCTCCAGCCATTGAGGGCATTCCAAGCTGGCTCATTCCGGGTGTCTTCGCCATCTCCATAGTCGTCTTGAGTCTGGCAGCCCTCTACTGGCTTCGACTGAGAGAGTAGCCGGGGAGCTTGGACAATACCGGTGTTCGCCGGCCGATGAAGCACGGACTTACGGCGCTGGCAATGAACATTTCACATTTTTGGGGGTGGATGTGGAGCTGGGGGGACTCGAACCCCCGGCCTCCTCCGTGCAAGGGAGGCGCTCTCCCAGCTGAGCTACAGCCCCACGGCGCGCCTGGAATGCGAAGGGGCCGGCTCTGTTGCGCCGGCCCCTGGCCTTAACGACTGGATAGTGGCAGGAAACGCCTGGGTCCATGATTTGTGCGAATACGATGTAACGGCGGGACTACGAGGAGAAGCCTCGGGCCGATGGAGCTCCCCTTCGAATGCTCGAAGGTCATGCTCGACACCGGTCTTGCGGCTTCCCGCCCACCGACCGACCTAATCCCGGCCAACGAGGGCCGGGACTACTCCCTAGAAAGGAGGTGATCCAGCCGCACCTTCCGGTACAGCTACCTTGTTACGACTTAGTCCCAGTCATCGATCCCACCCTCGGCGCCTGCCTCCCGAAGGTTAGCCCAGCGACTTCAAGTGTTACCGACTTCCATGACTTGACGGGCGGTGTGTACAAGACCCGGGAACGTATTCACCGCAGTGTGCTGACCTGCGGTTACTAGCAACTCCACGTTCATGCAGGCGGGTTGCAGCCTGCAATCCCAACTGGGGCCGGCTTTATGGGATTAGCTCCGGATTGCTCCTTCGCGACCCTTTGTACCGGCCATTGTAGCGTGTTTGTAGCCCTGGGCGTAAGAGCCATGCCGACTTGACGTCGTCCCCACCTTCCTCCCCTTTGTTAAGGGCGGTCTCGCTAGAAAAAGCAACTAACGACAGGGGTTGCGCTCGTTGCGGGACTTAACCCAACACCTCACGGCACGAGCTGACGACAGCCATGCAACATCTGTGAATCCGTCCCGAAGGAACTCCCGGTTTCCCGGGATAGCGGATACATGTCAAGCCCAGGTAAGGTTCTTCGCTTCGCATCGAATTAAACAACACGCTCCGCTGCTTGTGCGGGTCCCCGTCAATTCTTTTGAGTTTTAGCCTTGCGGCCGTACTCCCCAGGCGGGATGCTTAACGCGTTAGCTTCGGCACAGAGGGGGTCGATACCCCCTACACCCAGCATCCATCGTTTAGGGCGTGGACTACCCGGGTATCTAATCCGGTTTGCTCCCCACGCTTTCGCGCCTCAGCGTCAGGATCAGCCCAGAAAGCCGCCTTCGCCACTGGTGTTCCTCCCGGTATCTAAGCATTCCACCACTACTCCGGGAATTCCACTTTCCTCTGCTGTCCTCAAGCTCGCCGGTTTCCCACGACCCCTCCCAGTTGAGCCGGGAGATTTCACATGAGACCTGACGAGCCGCCTGCTCGCCCTTTACGCCCAGTAAATCCGGATAACGCTCGCCTCCTACGTATTACCGCGGCTGCTGGCACGTAGTTAGCCGAGGCTTATTCCTCAGGTACCGTCCTATCTCTTCCCTGAGAAAAGGAGTTTACAACTCGAAAGCATTCTTCCTCCACGCGGTGTCGCTGCGTCAGGCTTTCGCCCATTGCGCAATATTCCCCGCTGCTGCCTCCCGTAGGAGTGGGGGCCGTGTCTCAGTCCCCCTCTGGCCGATCGTGCTCTCACACCGGCTACCCGTCCCGGGCTTGGTGGGCCGTTACCCCGCCAACTACCTGATAGGCCGCAAGCCCCTCCCAAAGCGGAACCCGCCGAAGCGAGAACCCTTCCTTCCAGTCCGGACTGCCGGTCTGGACATTACGGGGTATTAGGCCCGATTTCTCGAGATTATCCCCCTCTTCGGGGCAGGTCACTTACGTGTTACTCAGCCGTCTGCCACTACCCCGGCCGGCCGAAGCCAACCGGGACCGTTCGACTTGCATGCGTTAGGCGCACCGCCAGCGTTCATCCTGAGCCAAGATCAAACTCTAAGGCTCTGTTTTGTTATGAACTGACGTTTCCTTACCACTATGCAGTTGTTAAGGTGCGCGTTGAGGCGGACACACCTCAACCGAGCCGGGCTGTCCCGGCAGCGAGGAGAGATGTTAGCGCACCTCGATACGGGTAGTCAAGCGTTGCGGCTGCGACGTAAGTGTTCAGAGTTGGGGAGCGGCCCTGTTCGCGGCGAGGCCCTTCGACAAGCTCAGGGCGAACGGGGAGACGCCCCGCCCTGGCCGAATGCGCGTTTGGCCGGGGCGCGGCGTTGGTGGAGTGCGGGGCGTCTGAGATTCCTCGGGGGACTCGGAATGACAGTGGCGACGGCGCTGGCTCATGGTTCGGCGGCGTGGTTGGGTTCGCCGTCGGGTTCGGGCGGATGGATTCCGGCCTCCGCCGGAATGACGGATGGGTTGTCGGTGGGTTCGGCGGGGGACGCGCCGGCCGACCCCATCCCGGCCTTCCCCAGCAGACTGGGGAAGGGGTCAGACGGGTCGGGTTCGGCGGCGGCGGGTTCGGGCGGATGGATTCCCGCCTTCGCGGGAATGACGGAAGAGTCGGCGGCGTGGTTGGGTTCGTCATCGGGTTCGGGCGGATGGATTTGCGCCCGCGCGGCAATGACGGTTGGGTCATCGGGATATTCGGTCCAGGGGTCGAAGCCGCAGTCGCAGGACGCTGTGCCGTGGGGACATGCGAGGCGGATGGGGCCGCGGCATGAGTCGCGGATGCGCCTGACCGCGTCTATGATTTCGCCGGCCGCTATGGACCTTTCGACGGCCGGCCGGGCGTGTTCGCTGAAGTAGTGCTCTTCTCCGTTGTGTATGATCATGCTGGCGAGTTTGCTGGGGTAAACGACGCTGGGGTCCGGGGGCGGCGGGCGCCTGCCGACGGCGTCCATCAGGGCGTCTGCGGCTTTGGAGACGGCTCGATTGTTGACGCCGGTGTCTTCGCTGTGGCCGTATGTGTTGGAGTACGGGGGTTCGTAGCCGGCGAGGATGTCGGGAACCCCATCCCTGCCTTCCCCAGCAGACTGGGGAAGGGGTTCGAGGGAGGCTCCAGCAGACTGGGGAAGGGGTGAGAGGGAGGCGCCAGCGGACTGGGGAAGGGGGTTTAGTTCTGTGTCGGCGTAGGTGTCGTGGTGGAGGGGGCCGGGTGCGTCGTCGAAGCCGCGGCGCAGCAGTTCTTTGGCGGCGTCTATGCGGTGGTGGGGCCCGAAGCCGGGCATGAAGCCTAGCATGACGTCTATGAGGAATCGTATGGCTTGGCGTCCTCCGTCGGTCTCGGCTCGTATGAAGCGTGCGAGGTCGGGGTTGAGGCCGGTGGTGTCCAGGGTGTCTGTGGGAGCCCCATCCCGGCCTTCCCCAGCAGACTGGGGAAGGGGTTTAAGTTCTGTATGCACCCCATCCCTGCCTTCCCCAGCAGACTGGGGAAGGGGTTTGAGAGCACGTTGGGCTGCGGGCTGGCTGGCGAACTCACGGGCTTCTTCGAAGCCGAGTTTGATGAGTTGGCGTGCGGCGTCGAGCCTGTGGTAGGGCTTGGCGTCGCGAATCTGGTCCTGCATGGCGGCGACGAGGAAACGGACGATGAGTCTGCCGTCGTCGGTTTCTTCTCGGACGATGCGTTGTATTGGTGATATGGTGTGCGTTTCGGCATTCATAGGTTCTAGGATAGCGGGCGCGTACTGGCGTGTCAAGGGGGTGGGGGAGTGGATGGTGGTTAGTGGCGAGTGGGGAGCGGACGGGGGGTTGGTTGATGGGGGCGGCCCTTCGACAAGCTCAGGGCGAACGGATTGGGGGGCGTGAGGCTGTAGGTTCCTCGGGGGACTCGGAACGACAGTGTGCGGGGGTTGGTTGACGGGGAAGGAGGTTGGTGGCGAGCGGGGGGCTGTAGGTTCCTCGGGGGACTCGGAACGACAGTGTGCGGGGGTTGGCTCATGGTTCGGTAGGTTCACCACGGACGGCGTTGGGGCGGATGGATTCCCGCCTGCGCGGGAATGACGGAGAGAGAGGGTGCGGGAATGACGGCAACGGCGTGCGGGGCAAGGGCCCCCTCGAGGGACTCAGGGCAGGCTCTCTCTCGCTTCGCCTCGATCGGAATGACAGTGGGAGCGGCGTGTTTGGCTGGGGCGCGGCGTTGGTGGCTTGCGGGGCGTCTGAGATTCCTCGGGGGACTCGGAATGACAGGAGGAAGGGCGGTGGCCCCGCCCGCCCCGCTGGATTCCGGCTGGCCCCGGGTTCACGCTGTCGCGTGAATGCCGGAATGACGGATGAGGGTTGGTGCGGGTTGGTGGCGAGCGGGAGGCTGTAGGTTCCTCGGGGGACTGGGAATGACGGGGGGCGAACGGCTCCTGCATCGGAGGGCTGGCTGTGGGGAACGTGCCGCCAAACCCCCTTCCAACGTCCGCCCGATCATGGCACAATGCGATATTATCGTAATGGAGCGCCGCGCACGCTCTTGCATTGCCCGCTAGAAGGCGGCATTGAATACATGACACCACATCGTAATGCAACGCCGCGCCTGCCCTCCCATTGCCCGCGAGGGGGCCGCATCGAACGTATGACGCCCCCCACCCGCAAGGAGTCAACGCAGTGAACCGACACCCCCCCCCCCCCCCCGATCTTTAGTTCGGTTTGGCCGGCTCCTGCTGGCCCTTACCGTCGTAGCCGCAATCGCCGCCCTTAGCGCGAGCGACGCCAGGACGGTCGAGGCGCAGAGCCCGGGCGACACTGTATCGGTCAGCAACCTTGACGAGAGACTCAGTATCTATAATGAGGTGGGCAACGCGCGCGGCAACTTTGTACAGGCGGCGACTGCCTTTACAACTGGCAGTTCTGCCGGCGGTTACACGCTACGTGCCGCAACCGCCAAGTTCTGGTTCCGAACAAAAACTTCTCCGGGCGACCTCGTGGTGGCAATCCACGCCGCCTCGGGCGGCAGCCCCGCATCGGATGCTATAGCTATCCTGAGCGGAAACAACCCTGGCACCTTGGGCGGCGATTACACGTACACCTGCTCGACTGGATGCAACCTGTTGCCCAATACGATCTACTTCCTAGTGATGTCCGCTCGCAACGCCGACTTTAGCGGTCATTACGCTTGGAGTGTTACTGGATCGGACGGCCAAACCAATGAGCCTGGCGACGCCGGCTGGCAGATTTCCAATGTCCTCAAGAGTAAATTCGGCGGCGGCACCTGGACCGACCACAGCCATAGTGGAACGGGCATGTTCAAGGTAACCGCCACGGTGAACGAAATCGACGACGACGCGCCGTCGGTGCGGTACAAGCCGCCGTCCTCGCTCACCGTCGGCCAGCGCATCCGCGCCATAGTCCCGATAACGTCGGACACGGACATCGCGTCGTACGCGCTGAAGGACGGCTCCGTGCTGCCGCGCGGCCTGCGCCTGGACGAGAAGACGGGCATGATCACGGGCCGCCCGGCGACGGGCATCGGGCGCGTCACCGTGGTCACGGTCGTCGTATGCGACGGCGCCAAGCCGACGGCCAACTGCGACGAGGTCACGCTGAAGCTGCCGGCCATAATCGACGAGGAGGCGGACGCGCCGCCCCCGGAGCCGCAGCTGCCGGAAGTGCCGCCGCTGGACCTGTCGAGCGTGAAGGTCGGAGACGCGGCGCCGTCGAGCGGGCTGCTGCTCGCGCTGGCGTCGGCGGGCGCGGCGCTGGTGGCGGGGGGCGTGGGGGTGGCTGTGCGGCGGCGGGGGGCGCCCTCCCGCCGTCGCCGCCGCACATAACCGCACACGGACAACCATCGTAGGGGCGGGTTTGAAACCCGCCTCTACACACACGCGGCGGCGGGGGGGAACCCCATCTCAGTCTTCCCCAGCAGACTGGGGAAGAGGCCGGAGGCCCCGCCCCCTGGATTCCGGCCTTCGCCGGAATGACGGGTTATGCAAAGGTCTCCCTGCGCGGGAATGACGGCAGGAGCAGGCCGCTCGCGCCCACTGTCATTCCGAGTCCCCCGAGGAATCCAGAGCCTCCCGCACGCTGCCAGGCCCCGCCCCCCGGCGGGATGCGCGTTTGGCCGGGGCGCGGCGTTGGTGGAGCGCGGGGCGTCTGAGCAACTGTGTTGAGGGAGGAGGTTGCCGGCGTGGCTGGGGTGGTCCCAGAGCGTACCGTCTCTGAGCATGGCGTTGATCATGGTGAGCAGCTTCCTCATGCAAGCGACCAGGGCGACCTTCCCCGGCTTTCCAGCTCCAACGAGCCGATCGTAGAAGACCTTGATGTGCGGGTTGTGGACCCTGGCGCTCATCGCGGCCATATACAGCACCCTCCTGACATGAGACCGTCCTCCCCAAATGCTGCGTTTGCCCCTGTGTCCTCCGCTGTCCCTGTTCAATGGCGCCACACCCACCAGGGCGGCTATCTCTCTTCGATTGAGACTGCCCAACTCAGGAAGAGCGCTCACCAGGGTCATGCAGGAGGCGGGGCCAAGGCCGGGCACGTTACTGAGGAGTTCCGCCTTTGCCTTCCAGAGGCTGTTGGCCTCGATCAGTTCCTCTATCTCCCTGTCCAGGTCTTCCAGTTCCTCCCCCAGGTACTCGATGTGTCTGAGCAGTCGCGGATGGACCGCTTCGAGGGCGCGCTTGAGACGGTTGGTCTCCGCGACCCTCATGGAGACCAACTGCCTTCTGCGGGCCACCAGCGCCTTGAGGTGTTCGGCGTCGGCGTCGGCCAGGGGCCGCGGCTCCGGCCTGAGGGCGAAGGCGTACTGGGCGATCGCCAGGGCGTCGAGCGCATCGGTCTTGGCCAGTCTCCCAGTGGAACGGGCGAAGTCCTTGATCTGCCTGGGGTTGATCACCAACACCGGTATCTGATTCAGGCCGCACTCCAGCGCGAGTTCCCTCTCCAGGCCGCCGGTGGCCTCCATGACCACCAGCCTGGCGTCCAACCCCTCAGACAACCTGACCACCTCGCCGATCCCCGCGGGATCGTTGGTGTGTCTGGCGGCGAGTCCCTGGGGCAGAACGTGAACATCGAGGAACTGTCCGCATACGTCCACGCCGATGACTGTGTCTTGACTCATGCTATCCCTTTCTTGTGGGTGCGGGCTGATTGACCCGGGCAACTGTACGGGCTTTAATGAGCATGGGTGCGGCGGCACAAGCTAAGACTCGGTCTTTGGAGACCACGATTCCTTCGGCCTGCCGCACCCCCGATTCGCCTACCCTACCACCTTCCTCATCACACAAGATTCCTCGGGGGACTCGGAATGACAGGGGACGCGGCGCGGCGCGCCGGGGCGGGGCGGGCGCGGCGCTGGTGGCGGGGGGCGTCGTGGTGGCGGCTGTGCGGCGGAGGGCCCCATCTCAGTCTTCCCCAGCAGACTGGGGAAGAGGTTTAGGGTAGGCGGCGGCGGCGGAGGGGATAGATTCCCGCCTGCGCGGGAATGACGGTAGGAGCAGGCCGCTCGCGCCCACTGTCATTCCGAGTCCCCCGAGGAATCCAGAGCCTCCCGCACGCTGCCAGGCCCAGCCCCCCGGCGGGATGCGCGTTTGGCCGGGGCGCGGCGTTGGTGGAGCGCGGGGCGTCTGAGATTCCTCGGGGGACTCGGGGCAGGCCCTTCGACGGGGCTCAGGGCGAACGGGCGCGGGGCACGGGCCGTTCGCGAACGGCCCCTACGCATAGGGGCGGGTCCTTAGTGGCGGCTGGCTTCGGCTTCCAGGGTGGCGGCGGGCTTGTCGCGCCGGCCGCCGATTCTGGCCAGCCAGATTCCGACTTCGTACAGGACGATGATGGGGACGGCTACGAGGGACTGGTTCACCGGATCGAAGGTGGGCGTGATCAGCGCGCCGAGTATGAAGGCCACGACGACGGCGATCCTGCGCTTTCCCGCAAGCCACTTGTAGTTGACGACGCCTATCTTGGCGAGGAAGAACAGGACGAGCGGCGTCTGGAACAGGATGCCCATCCAGAAGAGGAGGGCGAGTATCAGGCCGATGTAGCTGCCGAGCCTGATGAACGGGGTGGCGACGTCGCTTCCGAAGTTCAGGAGGAAGTCGATCGCGGGCGGGAACAGGACGAGGTATCCAAACGCGGAACCCAGCAGGAACACGAGGACGCTCGTGGGCAGCAGGGCGTACAGGTAGATCTTCTCGCGGGTCTTCAGTCCGGGAGCCACGAACATCACGACCTGGTACAGGACGAACGGCAGCGCGCCGAAGATGCCCACCAGCAGCGAGGTCTTGGTGGCGACGCCGATGTACTCCGTCATTTCGGTGAAGATGGGCTGCTGGTTCGGGATGTCCACGAAACGCTCCGCAGGCTCCATCAGCAGCCTCAGAATCTGACGGTGGAAGGCGAACGCGATGCCGGTGGTGACAAGCACGGAGGCCGCGGACCACGTGACGCGGCGGCGAAGCTCGGTGAGGTGCTGGCTGACGGGGAGGCTGCGGTCGTTCATTGACTTGGACGCTCGCCGCCGGACGGCGGCGTGTCATCGTCCGCGCGGCTTGGCGATTGCCTGAAGGCGACGGGGCCGTCCGGCTCGGCGGCGTCCTCGCCGGCTGTCGAGGGTTGTGATTGGCTCGGCTCCGAGGGCGCGCCTCTGCCTCCCTGCCGGTGGACCTTTGGACGCTCGGTCAAGCTGAAGTCTTCTTCATCCAGCCATGATTCGGAGAGGTCGGCGCTCATCCTGCGCAACTGCCTGATCGCGCGTCCGAGGGACTTGCCGGTGTCGATCATCCTGGCCGGGCCGAGGAAGATGAACGCGACCAGCAGCACGACCAGGACCTCCATGGTGCCCATCCCGAGGAAGTTCATGAGGAAAGTTGCCGGATGAGCCGGGCCGTGACGCACAGGGGCAGCCCGACGACGTTCAGGTAGCAGCCGTTGACCGAGTCGGCGGGCCTGAACGTCCTGTCCTGTACGCCGTACGCTCCTGCCTTGTCGAAGGGTTCGCCGGACGCGACGTATGCCTTCAATTCGGCGTCGGTGTACTCGCGCATGGTCACGAGGGTGTCCGCGCCTTCCGCGACGGAGCGGCCCGTCTCCGCGTCGACGGCGCAGACGGCGGTGTACACGTGGTGGGGCCTTCCCCTCAGGCGTTCCAGCATCTCTACGGCCTGCCGCTCGGAGTCCGGCTTTCCCAGGACGTCGCCTTCGAGGGCGACGATGGTGTCCGCGCCAATCACGATGCCGCGAGGCGCGCGGGACGCCGCCGCCAGGGCCTTGCCGCGGGCGAGGCGGTGGGCGAACTGCTCCGGGCTTTCTCCGTGCGAGCGCGCGCCTTCATCGTATCCCGGGTCCACGCATTCGACGCGGGCGTCAAGGGCGCGGACTATCTCCCGGCGGCGCGGGGAGTTGGACGCGAGGACCACCAGCGGGGCGGAAAGAGGCGCGTCGTCCAGCTTCATGGGGCTTCCGTGAATCGGCATGGTTACAGTTTACTAGTTATAGTTCCGGGGTGCGCCTCAAGCCGTTCTAAAGACCCTTCGACAAGCTCAGGGCGAACGGGTTGAGGGGGAGGGCGCTTCGCGAAGCGCCCCTACGGCTGGCTCAGGGTGCGCCTAGTGGCGGAAGTGGCGGACTCCGGTGAAGACCATTGCGATGCCGCGCCTGTTTGCTTCGGCGATCACTTCGCCGTCGCGAATCGAGCCGCCCGGCTGGACGACCGCCGCGACGCCGGCTTCGCCGGCGGTCTCCACGTTGTCGGCGAACGGCATCAGGGCGTCGGAGGCCAGCACGCTGCCCGCCGCCCTGTCGCCGGCGGCGTTGAGGGAGAGCCGGACGCTGTTGACGCGGTTCGGCTGACCGGCGCCGAGGCCGATCAGCGCGAGGCCCTTCACGAGCACGATGGCGTTGGACTTGACGTGCTTGGCGGCCTTCCATGCGAATGCGAGGTCCGCCATCTCCCGGTCCGTGGGACGCCTGTCCGTGACTACGCGCCACGCCGCCGGGTCTTCGTCGAGCGCGTCCGTGGTCTGGACGAGCGCGCCGCCGGAGACGAGGCGGATATCGAGCGCGCCGCCGCCTTGCGTGCCGGGAACCTCCAGTACGCGGAGGTTGCGGCGTCGCCTGAGCGCCTCCAGGGCGTCCGGGTCGTAGCCGGGCGCGACGACCACTTCGTAGAAGACGCCCCTCATGGCCCGCGCGGACTCTGCCTGCACGGGCCGGTTGAAGGCGACGATCCCGCCGTACGCGGACACGGTGTCGCCCTCGAAGGCGCGCTGATAGGCGACGGTCTGGTCGGAGTGGACGGCGAGGCCGCACGGGTTGTTGTGCTTGATGACCGCCACGGCGGTGTCTTCGAAGTCGGTGACGGCGCGCCACGCGGCGTCGGCGTCGAGGATGTTGTTGTACGAGAGCGGCGCCCCGTGAAGCTGGGATGCGCCGGCGATTCCGCCGGAGACGAGCGGGTCCCGGTATAGGGCACCCGACTGGTGGGGGTTTTCGCCGTAGCGCAACTCCGAAGCCTTCCGATAGCCGAAGGTGATCTCCGCGCCGGACAGGGGATCGCCCTCGCGCAGGTACCGGGCGATGGCGGTGTCGTACGCGGCGACGTGCTGGAACGCCTTCTGCGCCAGCGCCCTGCGTTCTTCCATCGATACGGCACCCGGGCCGTTCGCCATGCGCTCGGCCAACCAGCCATAGTCACCGGGATCGACGACGATCAGGACGTGGGGGAAGTTCTTGGCCGAGGCGCGGATCAGCGTGGGGCCGCCGATGTCTATGTTCTCGAGGGCGTCTCCCAGTGTCGCGCCAGGGCGGCTTACGGCATCGACGAAGGGGTACAGGTTAGAGACGACAACGTCTATCGCGCCGATGCCGTTATCGCTGAGTTCGGTCATGTGGTCCGGCCTGTCGCGCAGGGCCAGTATGCCGCCGTGTATGGCCGGATGCAGCGTCTTCACCCTGCCGCCGAGCATTTCGGGTAAGCCGGTGAGGTCGGAGACCTGCCGGGCCGCGAGCCCGGCTTCTTCCAGGCTGCGATGGGTGTTGCCGGTGCTGACAAGCTCATAGCCCGCATCGCTGAGGGCGCGCCCGATCACTTCCAGGTCAGTCTTGTCGAATACGCTGAGTAAGGCTTTCAAGACAGGCTATCCCGCGATCCATGCCGAGACTGATGAAGTGAGACCTTTGCATAACTCAATAGATGGAGCGAAGTTTCTCTAATTTGACGATACCTCCAAGTTGCCATTCCTGCTTCTGGATTCCGGCCTCCGCCGGAATGACGACTATGCAAAGGTCTCCTGAAGTCGGGGGCAAGTGGCGGCCGGCTCAGACTTCCAGCGCCAGCTTGTCCATCTCCAGCTGGACCGGGACCGGAGACTCCCCGGTGAAGCAGGCCATGCACACGTCGTTCCTCTGAACTCTCATGGCCTTGACTAGGCCCTCGTGGCTCAGGTAGCCGAGCGTGTCCGCGCCGCAGTGTTCGCGTATCTGGGCCACGGTCATGTGCGAGCCGATCAACTCGCGGCGCGTGGGCATGTCTATCCCAAGCTGGCAGGGCCATACGATGGGCGGCGACGCGATGCGGACGTGGACTTCCTTCGCGCCGCTCTTCCTGAGGATATTCACGACGTGCGGGATCGTGCTGGCGCGGACGACGCTGTCTTCGACGACGACGAGCCGCTTGCCCCAGACGACCTGGCCCAGCGGGTTCAGCTTGCGTCGCACTCCGAGGTCACGCTGGCGCTGGTCCGGGAGGATGAAGGTGCGGTTCACGTACCTGTTCTTCACGAGGCCTTCGCCGAACGGGATGCCGGACTCCTGCGAGTAACCCACGGCGGCGGGAGTGCCGGAGTCTGGGACACCTATGACCAAGTCAGCATCGACCGGGTGCTCGCGGGCGACCTCCGCGCCCATTCTCATACGGGTGTTGTAAACGAGCTGGCCCTCGAGGACGCTGTCGGGGCGGGCGAGATAGATGTACTCGAAGGAGCAGAAGGCTCCTACGTCCGACTGCTTGGCGTACAGGGTCCTCATGCCCCGTCCGTTGAACGACACGGCCTCGCCGGGCCGGACGTCGCGCACGTAATCCGCGCCCATGTTGTCCAGGGCGCACGTCTCGGAAGCGACGACCCAGTCGCCGTTGATGCGGCCTATGCAGAGCGGCCTCACGCCCATCGGGTCGCGGATCGCCAGCAACTCGTCACGGGTCAGGGCGACGACGGAGTAGGCGCCCTTCGCTCGACGCATGCAGTAGGCGATCCTGTCAGCCAGCGTTGTGCCGGGGGCGCAGGTCAGCAGGTGCGCGAGAATTTCAGAGTCACTGGTGGCGCCCAACTCGCAGCCCCAGGCCAGCACCTCATCGCGCAGTTCAAGGGCGTTGACGAGGTTGCCGTTGTGCCCCAGGGCGAGCTCCATATCCCGCCCCCTCGCCCGAACGGGCTGCGCGTTCGTGAGATTGGACGACCCCGACGTGGAGTACCTGGTGTGACCGATCCCGATGTGCCCGGGAAGGTGGATCAATACTTCTTCATCGAATGCCTGGCTGACCAGCCCCATGGCAGTACTGATCCTGATGCTGGAACCGTCCGCGGTGGCAATGCCCGCGCTCTCCTGGCCGCGATGCTGAAGGGAGAAGATGCCGTCGAACGCCACTTTCGCAACGTTGAGGTCCCGGGAATAGACGCCGACCACACCGCAGGCGTCCCTTACATGATCGTCAGGAGTGGTCATGTACCCCGCTTTCAGCCCTCGGGCCGGCTGCTCGGTAAGGTCGGTCGTCCCTGATAGTCAGAGCGCCGGAATTATACGTTTGGGCGAAGGGCAGGGTCAATCCGAGGGCGCGGCCTCATTGCTGACATCGCGTGACGGAGTCGGGCTCCACAGGGACGTCGCCCACAGCGACACGGAGACCAGCAGGAACATGCCGGTCATGCCGTTGATGCGCACGGCGGCCAGGGGGCCGAGCCAGTCCGCGACCGCGCCGAGCAGGACCGCGCCCAGGGGGGCCGCGCCGATCACGAGCGTGATCACGCCTATGCACCTGCCGCGCATCTCAGGCCTGGAGACGAGCATCACTATGGCGCTCTGCATCGTGCTGAATCCGGCGGTCCCCAGCCCTATGAGGAGTATCAGGACGAAGGAAACCGGGTAATGGCTGGAAAACGACAGGAGAGACAGGCAGAGCATTCCGGTCAGCGAGCCGAGCACGAATATCCTGCCGTGATGCCTGATCGCCGGCAGCGACGCCACGGCCAGGATCCCGACAATGGAGCCGACGCCGTCGGCAGCCGACAGCGCGCCCATCAGGCCGGGGCCAACGCCCAGCACTTCACGGGCGATGACTGGAATCATGTTCACGTAAGTGAAGAGGAACGTGTTCACGAGGTACGTTATGAGGATGACTCCGAGGATCGTGCGATTCGACATGGCGTACCGGATCCCGGCGACGGTCTCCCCGACTACCCACCCCGCGTTCCACCGCACCCTGCCCGCCTGGTCGGCGGGGACCGTCCACATCAAGAGCGCCGCGCTACAGAAGATGATCGAGCACGCGAGGTACGCGAACGAAGGGTCCGCCAACGTGATCAGGCCGCCTGCCAGCGCCGGCCCGACGGCCTTGGAGCCGTGGAAGGCCGCGGAATCGAGCGCGAGCCCCCTCGTAACGTCACGGTCGCCCAGGAGTTGATGGATGAGCGTCTTTCTCGCGGACTGGTCCAGGGCGCGCCCCATGCCTGCCACCAGGACCGCGCCGTACACGTGCCACACTTCGGACGTCTCCGTTAACAGCAGCGAAGCCAGGGCCACGGAGCCGACGGCGCTGGCCGTGTGGGTAGCCCTGATCACAGCAGTGCGGCTGAGGGCGTCGGCTAGCATCCCTCCGAACAGCCCCAGCCCCAGCATAGGCCCCCATCCAAAGACGCCGATGAGGGCCACCATGAAAGGCGAGTCGGTCCTCTCCAGGATGAGCCATCCGAGGGCAGTGATCTGCATCCACCACCCGATCTGGAAGAGGACAGTGCCGGACCACAATCGGCGGAAGTCGGGATTGGCAAGCACGCCGCGAGGAACGCCTGGCCGCCCACTGACCGTCGTGCGATGTTTGTGCTGCGTCACGCGGGGCCCACCTGAGGTCTAGCGGTCCGTCGCTTCCGGGGCGGCCAAGGGTCTTCTGATCGGGGGTGACAACAGGGTGACCGCCGCCAGGAGGACGAAGCCGACAAGCCCGTGAATCCTAATCGCGCCGACGGCCCCCAGGGAGTTCGCTATCGTGCCGATGAGGAGCGACCCTAGCGGGCTGGTGCCGATCGCCAGCCCGACGACCCCGAGCGCGCGGCCTCTCATCGCGTGTTCGGAAACCAGGACGACGATCGCGCCCTGCATGGTGCCGAAGCCAGACATGCCTATCCCCAATGCCAGCAGGGACGCGACCGACAGCCCGTACTCGCGCGAGAACGACAGCGCGACGAGGGACAAGGTACACGCCATCGCGCCGAACGCGAACACGAGGCCGTGTCTCCTGACGTTGGGAAGCGAGGCTATGGAAATCGCGCCGATGAGCGCGCCCATGCCGTCGGACGCCATGAGGACGCCTATGAGACCCGGATCGACCCGGAGCACGTCTCTCCCGATGACCGGGACCATCTGCGTAAAGGGAAACAGGAACACGTTCATCAGGACCGTAACGGCCACCACCGCCTTCATTACGGGATGGCCGAGGGTATATCTGAGCGCCGCCGCGAGGTCGGCGGCTACCGAGCGCGCGCTCCAGTTACGGCGCGACTCCTGCGTCACTCTCATCAGCCAGACGAGTAGGGCGGCGACTGCGAAGAGGAGGCAGACGACCACGTAAGCCTGCGTGACTCCGGCCGCCGCGATGATCGCTCCTCCGACAGCGGGGCCGATCACCTTGCTGGTGCTGAAGGCGACCGCGTCCAGGGCGAGCCCGTTCGTGACGCCTGACGAACCCAGGAAGTCGTGCACGAGCGCGCGGCGCGCGGGCTGGTCTATGGCGTTGCCCAGCCCGGTGACCAGGATTACGCCGTACGCGTGCCACACCTCGACGGCGTCCGCGGCCATGAGCACGCCCACGGTCACCGCCGCGGCGGCGGTGGCGCCGTGGGTAGCGCGGAGAAGCCACGCGCGGTTCACGGAGTCGGCGAGCAGCCCGCCGACCAGCCCCAGCAGGAGCATCGGCAGCCAGGCGAAGAACCCGACGAGCGCGACCATGAACGGCGAGTCCGTGAGCTCCAGGACCAGCCACGCAAGAATCATGAGCTGCATCCACCTGCCGACCATGAAGATGAGCCCGGACGCCCAAAGGACTCTGTAGTTCTTTACGGACAGTGGGCGGAAGGCGCGGAGGTATCGCGCACGATCGGGCCTTGAACGGCTGTCTGTTTGCAAGGTCTCTCAGCGCCCCTCAGTCACGTGCGCAAGCTGTGCGCCCAGGGCGCGTCCCCGGCCGGCGTTACGGAAGCGCCAACCCTTAAGCGCCTGTGACACGGCGTAAACGGTCGATTGAAGAACACTGCGGCAATTGACATGGAAGGGGCCTAAAGATACCATCCAAGCAGGACGGAAACGCAACAACCGTCCAATAGGATTAGGGGGGTGATTCGCGTGGAATCAGCGATCATCGCGATATTCGCCGTCCTGGTCGGCCTATTGTTGGGGGTGGTTGGCGGCTTCTTTGGCAGAATGCTGATCTCCCGCAAGCAGGTTGGCGCAGCCAACTCTGAAGCGGAAAGAATACTTGAAAAGGCGAGGGAGACAAGTAGGGAGAGGCTGGTAGAGGCCAAGGAAGAAGCTCTAAGCATCCTTTCATCGAGCGAGAAGGAGATCAGGGAAAGGCGTTCCGAACTGCAGCGAACGGAACGCAGAATGGCGAACTTAGAGGAGAACTGCAACAGACGGGCCAGCAACCTGGACAAGCGAGAGCGCAAGGTGGCCCGAAAGGAAAACGAAGCGGCCGAGATCCAGGCTGAACTGGAGTCGATCAGGCAAAGGGAGATCGAAAAGCTGGAGAGCGTGGCAAACCTCTCCACCGAAGAGGCGAAAGCCGAGGTGGTCGCCCGCGCCGAGGAAGATATCCAGTACGAAGTTGCCCGGCGCTACAGGGACGTCGAGCAGCAGGCAATGATGGAAGTGGACGGAAGGGCCAGAATGGTCCTTTCGCAGGCGATACACCGCCTGGCTTCGGACGTCGTTTCGGAAGCGACGGTGACGTCGGTCCCTCTGCCGAGCGATGACATGAAGGGCCGCCTGATAGGCCGAGAGGGCAGGAACATCCGGGCCATCGAAAAGGCGATGGGTGTCGATCTGATCATCGACGAGACGCCCGAAGCCGTGATGGTCTCCTGCTTCGATCCCGTGCGCCGTGAGATTGCCAGGGTGGCGCTGTCAAAGCTGATCTCGGACGGCCGCATTCATCCGGCCCGCATCGAGGAGATGGTGGAGAGGGCGGAGAAGGAGGTCGGCGAGAACGTGTGGAAGTGCGGCCAGGACGCCATCTTCGAGACGGGAGTCCAGGGTCTGCACCCCGAGGTGGTCAGGCTGCTCGGGCGGCTGAAGTACCGCTACAGCTACGGCGAGAACGTGCTCCAGCACAGCATCGAAGTGTCCCACCTCGCGGCCATGATGGCCGGCGAGGTCGGCGCGAACGTCAAGGTGGCCCGCACCGGCGGGCTGTTGCACGACATCGGCAAGGCGCTCACCCACGAGGTCGAAGGCCCTCATGCCGAGATCGGCGCGGACGTTGCCCGGAGGTACAACGTGGCCAAGCACGTCTGCTCGGCGATCGCCGAGCACCACGACGACGTGATGTCTTCGGCGGAGTGCTTCATAGTGGCCGCGGCAGACGCGATAAGCGCCGCGCGGCCCGGCGCTCGCAGGGACACCGTGGAGCAGTACACCAAGCGGCTCAGGGCGATCGAGGACGTCTGCCGAGGCTTCGACGGCGTGGATAAGAGCTACGCCATACAGGCCGGACGGGAGGTAAGGGTCCTCGTCAATCCCAGCAACGTAGATGACGTGACGGCGGCCGCTCTCGCCAGGGACATCGCCAAGAAGATCGAGGACAACCTCGCGTACCCCGGTCAGATCAAGATTACGGTGATAAGGGAGAGCCGGGCGGTCCAATACGCCCGCTAGCAAACTCCAGACAATAGGCAAACCAGGTCGGTACAGCGACCTTGAAGAGCGCCCCGTCGAACATGACGGGGCGTTCTAGGATAATGGGTTGCGGAGAGTGGCCGGATAGTAACTTGACGACAGTCGATCTACATCTTCACACGAACAGATCGGACGGCACGCTCACGCCAACGGAGCTGGTTGACCTGTGCGCTGAGCGGGGGCTGCGCGTCATCGCGATCAGCGACCACGACTCGACGGAGGGCATACCCGAGGCGCTCGACGCGGCACGGCGCCACCCCCGCCTTACGGTGATCCCCGCCATCGAGCTGAGCACCGACGTCGCGGACGCAGAGATCCATCTGCTCGGCTACTATGTGGACTATGAGGATGAAGGGTTCCAGGCCACCCTCAGACGATTCAGGGAAGGACGGGAACTCCGGGGACGCAGGATGGTCGAGAAGCTGAACGAGATGGGCATTGGCATCAGCTGGGAGCGCGTGCGGGAGATCGCGGGAGACGCGTCTATCGGACGCCCGCACATGGCCCAGGCCATGACCGAGTCCGGATACGTGCGCTACCCCAAGGACGCGTTCGACAAGTACCTTGGGCGCAACGGACTCGCGTACGTCGAGCGCGAGAAGCTGACGCCGGCGCAGGCTGTGGCCATCCTGCTGGACAACGGCGCCCTTCCGGTGATCGCGCACCCCACGTACTCCGCGGCCAAGTCCGGGCGCGCGGGCATCGCGGACCTGCGCGGCAAGCTGGTTGACCTGAAGGCCGCCGGTCTCGTGGGCATGGAGGTGTACTACGGCGACTACACCCCGAACCAGGTCGAGTGGCTGAGGGGCCTGTCGGACGAACTGGGCCTGATACCGTGCGGCGGCAGCGACTATCATGGGCTGGGCAACCCGAACGAACCTGAGCCGGGCGCCGTCGGCCCTCCGGTCACGTCCGTAGAGCGGCTGAAGGCATTGCTGCCGCAGCACAAAGAGCGTTGTAGATTGAACGAGACTGCGCCGTCCAAGGCGCTGCCATGACGAGCGAGGCGTTGTTAAGCGCAGTCGTCATAATCGGAGCGTACTTGTGGGGCGGCATTCCCACTTCATACCTCGTCGCCCGCCGCAAGCTGGGCATCGACATTCGTTCGTACGGCTCCGGCAACATGGGCGCGACCAATCTCATGGCCCAGGCAGGGCCCTGGACCGGGTTCTTCACGGGCGTTTACGACTGCGTGGGCAAGGGCACGGCACCGGTCGTACTCGCAGGCGGTATCTTCGGCAGCCCGGATCTCGGTCTGGGCGTTCAGGCCATGGCGGGCCTTGCGGCAGTCGCCGGGCATAACTGGTCGCCGTACATGGGCTTTACCGGCGGCAGGGGCGTCGCCACCGGAGTCGGAGTCCTCCTCGGCTTCTTCATGTGGCGGGAGATGCTGATAATGACCTTCGTCCTGGGCTTCCTCGGCAGGCTCGTGTTCAAAGAGACGGGGTTCTGGACGTTGATCTCGCTGATCACGCTGCCCCCGCTCTCCTACGCACTGAATCAGCCCACGGAGATCGTGCTGGCGACGCTGGGCCTGACTGCGCTGCTTATCGCGAAACGCATTGTGGCGAACGAGAACACGGCGCCTGAGGGCATCGGGATGCGGCGCGTCGTGTTCAACCGGGTGCTTTGGGACAGGGACGTGTCGGCGAAGAGCGACTGGCTGGATAGATCGCCGCCATCCGAGCGCGAGGCGACAGGGGATGCCTGAGCCGGCGTTCTGTCAGAGGCATCCGGGCACGCTTACGAACCTGCGCTGCGGCAGGTGCGAGGCTACGATCTGCCCCGATTGCATGGTGTACGCGCCGGTCGGCACACGATGCCCGGACTGCGCCAGGATTGCGCCGCTGCCGATGTTCGACGTCAGCAACGCCGAACTGGCCAGGGCGCTTGCGGTCAGCCTCTCCGTCGGAATATGCGGGGGCGTGGTGACCGCGTTCCTCGCGCCGGTCCTGTTCGGGTTGCTCGGAGTAGTGGCCCAGGCGGGACTGGGCTACGCGATCGGCGAGTTGGTGAGCGTAAGCGTGAATCGAAAGCGCGGAAGGACTCTCCAGTACGTAGCCGTCATCGGCATGGCCACCGCATTTCTTACTTCCCTCATCGTTTCCGTGTCCATCACAGGGTATCCCTTCTTCATCTTCTGGGCGCTGATCGGCGCGGCCCTTGGCGGCTACCTGGCTACCACTCGCCTGCGCATATGACCCTTTGTCGGTAATCGCAACGGCATCCGATAGCCGCTACGAATTCGTCTTATTCGTTGAAGGACATCCGCATGGGTTGCTATCATCGTCGCCAAATCTTTAGCTGGCATGGTGTGGCGAAATGGATGAACGAGACCGGCAGATCATAGCCCTGCTCCAGGAAGATGGACGGGCCACGAACGCCAACATCGCGCGCAAGGTGGAAGTCAGCGAGGGTACGGTCCGGCGGCGGCTGAACCGGCTGTTCGAGGAAGAGTTCATACGGGTAGTCGCGCTGCCGGACTCCTCCAAACTCGGCCTGGATTCCGAGGCCCTGATAGGGGTGCAGGTAGAACCTGACAAGGGAGACTTGGTGGCCAGGGACCTCGCGGCGCTCGAAGAAGTCAAGTGGGTAGTCTCGACTACGGGTTCGTTTGACGTGTTCGCTTGGGCCGCCCTGGCGAACGCGGAGGCTCTGGGCGTGTTCCTCAGGACGAAGGTCGGCACCATCGACGGCGTACGCAGGACGGAGACCTTCGTCAAGCTGGCGCTGAACAAGCAGTGGTGAGACGGGCGCTGTGCTCAAGACCAACAACTGCGGCGAGCTAGGGGCCGAACACGCCGGAAGCCAGGTGACGCTGGCTGGGTGGGTGCACAGGAGGCGCGACCACGGAAACCTCATCTTCATCGACCTGCGGGACCGTGAAGGCATAACTCAAGTTGTCTTCAACCCCGCGGACGCGCCGGACGCCCACTCGGAAGCCGAGGCGCTGAGGCAGGAGTGGGTGGCTCAGGTCAAGGGCACGGTGGGACTCCGACCACCGGGAACCGAGAACGATAACCTGGCCACCGGCCGGATCGAGGTCCAGGCGAGCAGCCTGCGCGTGCTGAACAGTTCGAAGACGCCGCCCTTCTACGTGAACGAAGAGAGCGAGGTGGACGAACTCCTCAGGCTGAAGTACAGGTACGTCGATCTTCGGCGGGAGGGCATGAAGGAGACCATCGTCCTCAGGCACCGCGTGGTGAAGCACATCAGAGACTTCCTGGACGCCAACGGGTTTCTGGAGATCGAGACGCCCATTCTCATCAAGAGCACGCCGGAGGGGGCGCGGGACTACCTTGTGCCCAGCAGGTTGTATCCGGGCCGCTTCTACGCTCTGCCCCAGTCGCCGCAGCAGTTGAAGCAGCTCCTAATGGTGTCCGGCTTCGAAAGGTACTTCCAGATCGCGCGGTGCTTCAGAGACGAGGACCCGCGCGCGGACCGGCAGCCGGAGCACACGCAGTTGGACCTTGAGATGAGCTTCGTAGAGCAGGACGACGTGCTGGGGCTCATAGAGGAGCTTTACACGGGCCTGATCGACGAACTCATACCGGGCAAGAGGGTTCTCACGCCCTTTCCCAGGCTCACCTACCGGGAAGCCATGGACAGGTACGGCACGGACAAGCCGGACCTCCGGTTCGGGCTGGAGTTGGCCGACCTTGCCGACATCGCGGCGGGAGTGGACTTCCCCGTCTTCTCGAATGCGCTCGCCGAAGGGGGAGTGGTCAGGGCGCTGCGGGCTCCAGGCTGCGGAACGTACACGCGCAGACAGCTTGACGCGCTGGTCGAAACGGCGCGCTCCCGCGGGGCCAGGGGACTTGTTTGGATCTGCCTTACGGGAGAGCCGGGCAGCGACGCCATCGCGGAAGAAGACGTGCGGTCGTCGGCCTCCAGGTACTTGTCCGCGGATCACGCGCGCGCCATCGCGGAAGAGACGGGCGCGGAACCTGGCGACGCCATCCTGATTGTGGCAGGCCCCCGCAAGACGACGGACATGGCGCTGAGCGCGCTGAGGCACGAGCTGGGCCAGAGGCTGGGGCTGGCGGACCCGGACCTGTTCGCGTTCGCGTTCATAGTTGACTTTCCTCTGTTCGAGTGGGACGAGGACCAGGGTCGCTGGGACGCCATGCACCACGCCTTCACCATGCCAAAGGCCGGGAATGAGCAGTTCATCGAAACGGAGCCGCACAAGGTCATCGCGCACTGCTACGACCTCGTGGCGAACGGCGTCGAGATGGCGAGCGGCAGCATCAGAATCCACAACCGGGAGCTGCAGGAGCGCGTGCTTCGACGGCTGGGCTACAGCGAGGAAGACATGGCCGTTCGCTTCGGACAGTTGCTTACCGCCCTGGAGTACGGCGCTCCGCCCCACGGAGGCATCGCGCCGGGCATCGACCGCCTCGTCATGCTTCTGACGGGCCGCGACAACATCAGGGACGTGATCGCGTTCCCCAAGACGCAGAGCGCCGTGGACCCGTTGTTCGAGGCGCCGGACCGGGTCGAGGACGCGCAACTCGATGAGTTGGGCATCCGGATTGTGGGGCGCTCCGAGGAACCCGAGGAACTGTCACAGCCGTCGCCCGCCCGAGAGCCGGTGCTATAATCGTTATCCTTCCGGAGAGGTGGCCGAGCGGCTGAAGGCGCCAGTCTCGAAAACTGGTATCGGAGCAATCTGATCGCGGGTTCGAATCCCGCCCTCTCCGCTGGCAAGACAGCAAGACCATGCGGCCCGCGGTCGCCCGGTCGTTTTTCTTGCCATCCAACCATCTAGCAGTGCTAGGCTAGAGGGGTTGGACAGATCCGACGTGGAGAGGTGCTAGAGCGGTTGAATAGGCGCGCCTGGAAAGCGCGTGTCTCGGTTACCCGGGACCGCGGGTTCGAATCCCGCCCTCTCCGCCACTTTGATATGAACGACCAAGAAAGAAAGTACTGGGTTGCCTTCAACAGGATTCCGGGCCTCGGACGCGCCCGGTTCGGCCTGCTGGAGGAACGGTTCGGCTCGCTCTCCAAGGCATGGGAGGCCGGCTCCTCCGAACTCTCCGAGGCCGGCCTGGACCGCAAGACGGTGCAGTCGATCAACCGCAGGCGCGGCTCGATCGATCCCGACGCGGAAATGGGCAAGCTGGAGGCGACGGGCGTGGAGGCGCTCACCTGGCACGACGACGGATATCCCCGCCGGCTCAAGGAGATCTACGACCTGCCGCCGTTGCTCTACGTGCGCGGCTCCCTGCTGCCGAGCGACGAGCGCTCCGTCGCGATAGTCGGCACCAGGAAGCCGACCGCGTACGGCAGGCAAGCGGCGTATCAGGTCACGTCCGACCTGGCCCGCTCGGGCGTCGCCATCGTGAGCGGGCTTGCGCGCGGCATAGACGGCATTGCGCACAGGGCGTCGCTCGACGCGGAGCAGCGCACGATCGCCGTGCTCGCCGGAGGACTGGACCGGATCTATCCGAGAGAGCACCGCAAGCTGTCCGAGGCGATTGCCGAAAACGGGGCGCTGATCTCTGAGCACCCGCTGGGCACGCAGCCGACGCCGGGCAACTTTCCCAGGAGAAACCGGATAATGGCCGGCATGACGCTTGGGACCGTGGTAGTCGAGGCCAACCGCGTGAGCGGAGCGCTGATCACCGCAAGGCACGCCCTGGAGCAGAACAGGGAGGTCTTCGCGGTTCCGGGCAGCATCCTTTCGCCCACCAGCGCAGGCACCAACGCGCTGATTCGCGACAGCGCGGCGAAGCTGATTGCCGATCATACGGACATCCTGGAGGAGCTAAACCTCACGTACGTCGAGCAACAGATTGAGATGAAGGCGCTCTTCCCTGAAAATGAGGAGGAGAGCGAAGTACTCAAGCACGTAACTTTCGATCCTGTGCACGTGGACGAGATAGTCAGGACCGCCGGTCTTTCCGCTTCAACGGTCAGCAGCGTGCTCGCGATGATGGAACTGAAGAGCATGGTGCGCCACGTCGGCGGAATGAACTACGTACGGCTCAAGGAAGCGCAGTCCGCGTACAGGACCACAGAGCAAGGAGCTTATGCCTAAAGACCTCGTTATAGTCGAATCGCCTGCCAAAGCCCGGACCGTGGAACGGTACCTGGGCAACAAGTACATAGCCAAAGCCTCGATGGGCCACGTCAGGGACCTGCCCAGGAAAGAGATGGGCGTGGCAATAGACGACAATGGGTTCCATCCGTCGTACTCCACGCTGCCTGACAAGCGTAAGGTCATCAGCGAACTGCGCAAGGCCTCGGCAGAGGCCGACACGGTCTATCTGGCAACCGACCCCGACCGCGAGGGCGAGGCGATCTCATGGCACGTGATGCACGCCGCCAAGATCGACGCCGCCAAAGCCAAGCGGGTGGTGTTCCACGAGATCACCCAGGACGCGATCCAGAAGGCTTTCGACAACCCGCGCGAACTGGATTCGCACCTCATCAACGCGCAGCAGGCGCGGCGAATCCTGGACCGCGTAGTGGGTTACCGCCTGAGTCCCGTCCTCTGGAGCAAGGTGAAGCGCGGTCTTTCCGCCGGGCGCGTTCAATCGGTGGCGCTCAGGCTTGCGGTGGACCGCGAGCAGGAAATCGCCGCTTTCGTGCCGGAAGAGTACTGGACGATCGATGCGCTGCTGTCGAAACTGGGCGGAGGAGAGGAAGGCCGGTTCTCGGCGGGCCTGCATGCGATTGCAGGGCGCAAGGGCCGCCCCAAGGTCTCCAACGGCGATGAGGCGGCCGGAATCGAAGGGGACCTGAAGGGCGCCGAGTTCACCGTCCAATCGGTCGAAAGGAAGGAAACGCGCCGGCGTCCGATGCCGCCATTCATCACGAGCACGCTTCAGCAGGAAGCCTCGCGCAGGCTCAGGTTGACGGCTCAGAGGACCATGAGCGTTGCCCAGCAGCTTTACGAAGGACTGGATTTAGAGGACGGCGGCCCAACGGGGCTGATCACGTACATGCGCACAGACTCCACGCAGGTCGCGTCAGCCGCGCTGCGCGAGACGGGCGAATACATCCGGCAGACGTACGGCGAAAAGTACGCGTCGGACGCGCCGAGGCGCTACCGCACGAAGTCCAAGTCTGCCCAGGAGGCCCACGAGGCCATCAGGCCAACTTCCGTGTTCAGAACTCCCGATTCTCTCCGGTCTCACCTGTCCGGCGAACAGTACCGGCTGTACGACCTCATCTGGCGGAGAATGGTGGCAAGCCAGATGAAGGACGCGCTGTACGACGCCACTGCGGTGAACGTCATCGCGAACGGCGCGCCCGGCAAGAAGTACACCTTCAGGGCCACGGGATCCGTGCTCAAGTTCCCCGGATACCGCACGGTTTACGTGGTCACGCAATCCGACACCGACCGCACTCTGCCCGAACTCTCGAAAGACGAACGGCTGGACAGCCGCGGGCTCAAGTGCGAGCAGAAGTTCACGGAGCCTCCTCCCAGGTACTCGGAGGCCATGCTGATCCGAGCGCTCGAGGAGCAAGGCATCGGCCGCCCGAGCACTTACGCCCCGACGATCGCGACCATCCTGGCGCGCGATTACGTCAGCAAGCAGCAGGGGCGGTTCGTGCCCACGAAGCTGGGCATCGCGGTAAGCAAGCTGCTGACCGCTCACTTCCCCGACGTCATGGACGTGAACTTCACCGCGAAGGTCGAAGAGCAGCTCGACGAGATCGCGAACGGGGAACGGGAGTGGACCCCTGTGCTCCAGGACTTCTACACGCCTTTCGACGAGGCGGTGGAAGAGGCGTTGAAGAACGCGGAGCGGGTGCCGCGCAACGAACTGGACGAGGAGTCCGACGAGGTCTGCGAGAAGTGCGAGCGCCCGATGGTCATCAAGAGCGGGCGGTTCGGTAAGTTCATGGCCTGCACCGGATATCCTGAATGCAAGAGTACGCGGCCCTACGAGACTCCTGAGGAGCGCGCGATACGCGAGCTGGTCAGTGAAGACGTGGACGAACTCTGCGATAAGTGCGAGAAGCGCATGGCAGTCAAGAACTCCCAGCGGGGCCGTTTCCTGGGATGCACCGGCTACCCGGACTGCAAGAACACCCGCCCCTTCCGCGTCGGCGTGAAATGCGAGCGTTGCGAAAGCGACATGATCGAGCGCAAGCAGAAGGGGCGCAACGGCAGAGTCTTCTATGGCTGCATCAGCTATCCGGACTGCAAGAACGTCCTCAACCCGCTGCCGCAGCCGTGCCCGGACTGCGGCAGCATGCTGGTGTCGGCTGGCCGGTCGAAGGCGAGATGCCTCACCTGCGAGTACCAGGGCGCCGTGCCGAAGGCTGAAGCAGTTGAGGCGGGAGTCTGACAATGGACGCCGAGCGTTGGGCCGACATCACGGGTCGGTTCGATGATCACCTGAGAATCGAAAAGGGCCTGGCGCCTCTCTCGGTCCGGAACTATCTGACCGACATCCAGCCTCTCTTTGAGTTCATGGAGGCCAGGAGCGTCCCGGACCTTCGGTCGCTGGACAGGACCGTACTGCGGGGATACCTGGCGTGGCTCGTGGAGCTTGGGTACGTGCGTCACAGCATCGCGCGAAAGCTGAGCGTGCTGCGCACCTTCCTGCGGTGGCTTATGAGGCTCGGAGAGATCGAAGCCGATCCGCTGCCGGCGCGGGGCATGATGAGCCTGGACTCGCGGCTCCCCCGCTTCCTGTCCCAGGAGGAGGCGGAGAAACTGCTGGACGCCCCGGACTCCTCGACGGAGCTTGGAATCCGGGACAGGGCGCTTCTGGAGACGATCTACGGCGCGGGCCTCAGAGTCAGCGAGGCCGCCGGCCTGAACGTCACCGACATGAACCTGTTCAGCCGCGAACTGCGTGTGACCGGCAAGGGGTCCAAGGAGCGCGTTGTGCTGCTCGGCAGTCACGGGCGCGACGCCATCGCCCTGTACCTGCGGGACGGCCGGCCCAAGCTGGAAAGCGGCGAGAGCGGACTAGCCCTGTTCCTGAACCACAGGGGCGGGAGACTGAGCGCGCGAAGCATCCAGTCCAAGGTGCGGCGGTACGCGGCCGGCGCCGGGCTGTCCACCAACGTGCACACCCACACGCTGCGCCACTCGTTCGCCACCCACATGCTGGAGGGAGGGGCCGACCTGAGGGTGGTGCAGGACCTGCTCGGCCACTCAAGCCCGGCTACGACCCAGTTGTACACGCACGTCACGCAGTCCCAAGCCAAAGAAGTGTACATGGCGGCGCACCCTCGCGCCTCCGCGAGACGGCGCGCCAAGTCACCGTCGGAAACGTCGCAGCGCTAGACGCCGGCCAGCACGGCGCTACGGAACTCCGAGAGCCGTGTCACCGTGTCCATCACGAGATCGCCTGACTCCACGTCCGGCCCTTCCGTCTTCGTGATGCGCAGTTGCGTGTTGCCCACTCTTACACGCGACCCCAGCGCCCGTTCCAACGGCTTCCTGGCGCCGCCGACCTCGCTCCCGAGCTGCATGACCATGACCTTGTCTTCGCTGCGTATGGACAGGATGCCGGCGTCAACGCACATCACCCGGAGCTTGCTCAGGTACACGAGGTTCTCAACCTGCCACGGGAGCGCGCCGAACCTGTCCTTTAGCTCATCGGCAATAGAGTCCACGTCCTCTACTCGCTCCAGTCCGGCGATCCTGCGATAGAGTCCGAGGCGGGTGGGAAGGTCCGCCACGTACTCAGCCGGGATGTGCGCCGGAATGCCCAACTCTATCCCAACTTCCGACGGAGAAGATGAGCCTGCCCCGTTGCTCCGCTCGAAAGAGGGCTGCGCGTCCTGCTTCGAACCGTTTTCTATGCCGTCCGTTCGGCTCATCGCACGCTGCGCGCGCAAGTCTTCCACAGCGCCGGAGAGTAAGCGAGTGTACAGATCGAAGCCCACGGCGTGAATGTGTCCGCTCTGTGCCGAGCCGAGGATGTTGCCTGCGCCCCTGATCTCCAGGTCCTTCATGGCGATGCGGAATCCCGCGCCCAGTTCCGTTGCAGCGAGCATCGTCTTGAGCCGCTTTTCGGCGGTCTCCGTGAGGCTCCTGTGCGGGGGCACGAGGAAGTAGGCGTACGCGCGCCGCGCGCCCCGGCCTACGCGCCCGCGCAGCTGGTAGAGCTGCGCCAGGCCGAACGTATCGGCGCGGTCGATGATCAGCGTGTTTACGTTGGGGATGTCCAGCCCGGACTCGATGATCGTCGTGCAGACGAGTACGTCCATATCGCCCGAGGCGAAGCTGGCCATCGTCCCTTCGAGTTGCGTCTCGGGCATCTGGCCGTGGCCCACCCCAACGTCCGCTTCAGGAACGAGGCGCCTGATGTACGTGGCCATGTTCTCTATGCTGTGCACGCGGTTGTGCAGGAAGAACACCTGCCCCTCCCGGTCCAGCTCTCTCAAGATCGCCTCGCGGATCAACTGGTCGCTGAACTCCGAGACGTACGTCTTGATCGGCAGCCGTTCTTCGGGCGGGGTCTCGATGGCGCTCAGGTCGCGCACGCCGGCCAGCGACATATGCAGCGTGCGCGGGATCGGCGTGGCGGTCAGCGTCAGCACGTCCACCATCGTCCGCATGTGCTTCAGCCGCTCCTTGTGCTCCACGCCAAACCTCTGCTCTTCGTCCACTATCACCAACCCGAGGTCCTTGAACCGAACGTCGTTCTGCACGAGCCGGTGCGTTCCGATGCAGATGTCCACCGCTCCGGACGCAAGGCCCTCGACGACCTCCCGCTGCTCTTTCTTCGTCCTGAATCGGCTGAGCACTTCGACTTCGACGGGATAGGCGCCAAGCCGCTGGGAGAAGGTCGCGTAGTGCTGTTGCGCCAGCACCGTGGTCGGGACCAGTACGGCGACCTGCTTGCCATCCATCACGGCCTTGAACGCGGCCCTCAGCGCAACCTCTGTCTTGCCGTACCCGACGTCGCCGCAGACCAGGCGGTCCATCGGCTTGGACTGTTCCATGTCTTCCTTTACATTTACGATTGCCTCCTTCTGGTCCGGCGTCTCTTCGAACGGGAAGGAGTCCTCCAACTCGGACATCCATGATCGGTCCTGCGCGTACGAGTACCCGTCCACAAGTTCGCGCGTGGCGTATAGGGAGAGCAGCTCCGCGGCCAGCTCCCGCGTCGACCGCTCGGCGCGCGCCTTCGCCTTCTTCCAGTCCTGCGCTCCGAGGCGCGTGAGGTTGGGCGTCCGGTCCGCGGGGGCCAGGTACGGGCTGACGCGGTCGAGTTGCCCCATCGGCACGTACAGCTTGTCGCCCGCGGCGTACTGCAAAATCATGTACTCAGACTGCGGATCGCCGTTTGGGCCGCTGCCCGTGCCCACGAACCGCCCCACGCCGTGCTCGACGTGCACGACGTAGTCGCCCGGCTGAAACTCCTCGGCCAAAGCCTCCAGGCTCCTCGCAGCGCCCCTGCGCCTCGCCCGGCGCTGCTTGGCGACGCCGAAGATGTCGGCGTCGCTGAAGACCACGAGGTCTCCGTCAGGGCTGTTGAGTACGAGACCGCTGCCGAGATCGCCTGCCCTTGTGCGGGCCACAGTGACCCTGCCCGAAGCGGGAACCGCTTCGAGATCGTCAACGTGGTCCGCCTCAACCCCGTACTCGTCCAGGATTTCCTCCAGGCGATTGGGCAGTGACGTTGCCGCTACTACGCGGCTGCCTTGCTTCGTCAGCCTGTCGGCCTCGTCCGCGAATCGTTCCAGGCCGCCGTAGTATCCGGCGGTTGAGGTGAACGGCAGGGAGTGCATCCTGTCCGCAGGCAGTTCGCTTGCCCCCCACGTGGTCACGTCCAGACGCACGGCAACGGAACTCAGGAGAGGCTCTACGTCGCGCCACAGCATATTCGGCGAAGGGAAGCCGTACGGCAGTTCACCCCGATGTTCTTTGGCGAGGCGCAGATCGTGGGCGCGCTCATCGATCTCCCACGCAGCCTCAGCCACTTCGGCCGGCCTGTGCACGACCAGCGCCCCCTGGGGAGGGAAGTAGTCCAGAATCGAGCCTCGATTGAAGAACCCGCCGTAGTAGTCCACCTCATCCAGCGAGTGGCCTCCTGCCAGGCGCGCCAACTCGTCGTGGAATCGGTCCCTCGCCTGCGCCGTGCAGTCCGCGGCATCAACAAGGCCAAGCAAACGGCCCAGTTCCTCGCCGTCTGCGAGAGAGGGCAGCGTCTCCCTTGCCGGGTACACATGCACCTCGTCCGCCGGGCCCTCGGACCGTTGAGTCTCAGGATCGAAGCGCCGGATGCTGTCGATCTCGTTGCCCCACAGTTCGATGCGCGAGGGGCGTTCCGCGTTCAGGGGGTAGATGTCCAGAATCCCGCCCCGGCGGCTCATGAAGCCGGGCTCCATGACGGTGGGTTCGAATTCGTAACCCATCGCCTGCCACTGCCTCAGGAGTTCGTCCACGTCCACAACGTCTCCGACACTCAGGGCGTGGCAGGCGGACTCGAACAGATCCTTGCTCAGAGTCTTCTGCGCCATCGCGCCCGAAGAGGCGACGATGAGCGGCGGCGGCTCTTCGTGTGCGTTCAGCGCAATCAGCGCGCGCAGCCGTTCGCGAGTCGTCTCGACATCGGCGGAGATGCGTTCGAACGGCAGGACCTCGCTCTCCGGGAAGCAGTGGACCCTGTCAGGGCAGCCGCTCCACGTGGCGATCTGGTCGGCCATGCGCCTCGCCTCGACCTGGCGCGGGGTGACGACCAGCAGCGGCGCGCCGAGATCCCGCCACAGCGTCGCCAGCGCGAACGGCGCAGCTTCGCTCAGAACCTGCGCGCTGGTGCGGCGCGCCCGGTGGGCGAGCGGCCTCAGCAGGTACTGGTACTCCGGAGCGGCCTTCAGTACGCCGCCCAACACTTCAAGGCCCATGTACGGTCTTCGCAGGTCTCCTTACAAGTCTTCGCGATTCCAGGAAGCGCCGGACGCGCTCAGAGTCGGACGCCCAAAAGGGCCAGCCCCGCTGGGGGTCGGCCTTTCGCAATTCTAGCACTTACCGATCTAACGCCCCGCTCGGAGCCTCGCGCGCACGTCATCCGGCACCGGACCAAGCCGGTCTGCGGCAGGCGTCTCACTCCTGGCGGATACGCTCACGGCCGCCTCGGCGAGAAGATCAACCCCGCCAAGGAAATCGGAGAGGCGGATGTACTCTGCGCCAACTCCTCCGTCGGCATCAGGGATGCTGGTTGTCGCGTTATGGTAGTTGCCGAGCGGGAACGCCATGCCCGTCACGCTGTAGCCCGCAGCCGAGAACGCGGTCGCCTCGCAGACGCCGCCGCTCATGAGCCGGCGCTGGTACTTGAACGCCGGATCTCGCTTGGCAAGAGCGCGGGCCGCCGACTGGAGCACGCTCTCGGCCTCCATATCGAACGTCGTCAGCGCGTCGCCCGTCCTGATCACAGGCCCGTCGCCCTGCGCGACGCCGGCGATTACAGGACTGGCCTCGATGGACACGACGAGCGTTTCGGCCGGCAGCGTGCCGGCTTCAGCCATCAGCCTGGCGCCGAAAAGGCCCCCTTCCTCAGCGCGCGTGAACACGCCGAAGACGCAGGCGCGCTCGTTGGATTCGGAGAGATTCTCCATCACTGAGAGAGTCGCGGCGCAACCGGCGAGGTCATCCAGCGCGCGCATGAGGATCAGTTCGCCGTCGAGTTCAAAGTCCGGGAGGTCGAACACCACCGCCATCCCCTGCCCGATAGCCTCGATATCCTCGCTACGCAGGGAAACGGCCCGGTCACCGTCCGTGCCCAGCCGCTCAGTCTCCGCGGCAATTCTGCGCCCGTCCCCGGTGACGACCAGCACCCTCGTCGGCTTGTGAAGTGACGCCGCCGGTACGCCGCCGAGCGCCCTGGCCGCCACGTCTTCGCCGTCTGCCCTCGTAACCTCGAACCCCGGATGGTCCATATGCGCAACCAGCGCCAGGGGCGGCATGTCGGAAGCCGCGCCGCGCGAGTAGCGGGCGATCACGTTGCCGAACTCGTCGACCCGCACAGGCAGGTCGGCCTCAGCGAGCTTCGCCCGGATGTATTCGGACGGGCCGTCTTCCTGAAACGGTACCGCCGGACGCGCTCCCAACTCGCGGAGATGTTCCAAAGCCCGATCGTGCAGCCTGCTCAACTCGTCGATTCCTCAAAGTCCAGTTTGGGAAGAGGGTAGCAAGGCGCGGGGACTCAGACAACGCCAGGCACATCGCATGTACGGCGCGCGTTATCCTTTGCTATGCTCACCTGGCAGGCCGTTCCGACTCGAGCAGCGCTCGTACACCCACCCTGAAGGCCGCAAAGGAGTCCCCTTGCAACCTGGGGCAATCGTCGTAGTGCGGCTTGCGAGCGGCCCGTCAGTCCGGCGCGTGATCGAGACGAAGGGAACCCGCGTCAGGCTGGCGCTCGGACGCAACAAGGAGGCGAGACTCCCAACCGAACGGGTGCTCCTGGAGACGGGCGAGTTCGCCGGGAACGAAGACGAACTATCCTCCTTCAGCGCCGCGTGCGAATCGGTGGCCGCAGGTCTGGACCTATCCGAAGTCTGGGACCTGTGCGCCGACGAACCCTCCGCGCTGAGCCTCGCGGACGTCGCAGACCTCTACTGGTCCGAGCCGGCGAATCCAGTGCAGCTTGCCGCTCTTCTGCTGCACCTGGGACGCGATGACCTGTACTTTCAGCGCGATGCGAAAGGGTACTCTCCAAGGACACGCGAGGACGTTAGCGCCACCCTCAGCCAGCGACGCGCGCGGGCCGAACGCGAGGCCGCCATACATGAACTCGCCGGTCGGCTCTCAAGCGGCGAGCTTCCATCCCAGCCAGGCCGATACGAACGCGAGTTGCTTGACCACCTGAAGGGCTTCGTGGTCCACGGCGACAACTACACGAGGGCCGCCCCGGCCAGGGAACTGGCAGCCCTCGCGTCGCCGAAATCGAGGGACCACAGGCGCGAAGCGTTCGCCCTCCTGGTCAAGGCCGGTCTGATGAGTGAGGACGAACCGTTGGAGGTGCTGGCCGCCGACATCCCTCGCGATTTTACTCAAGGCCTGATTCGACTGGCAGACAGCGTCGACGTGGACGCTGCCCTAAGCGACGGCCACAGAGCAGACCTGTCCGGCATCCCAACGTTCACGATCGACAACGCTGATACAGCCGACCGGGATGACGCATTCTCGGTGGAGCGCATCGACGGCCGGTACAGGCTGGGAATCCACATCGCAGATGCGGCGTCGCTCGTTGCGCCCGGCGGAGAACTCTGCGCGGAAGCCTCGCGCCGGGCGACCAGTCTGTATCTGCCTGAAACTGTCGTTCCGATGCTGCCGCCCCGCCTGTCGGAGTCGATTGGAAGCCTCGAACCGGGCTCGCTCAGGCCCGCGCTGAGCGTACTCGCTGAAATCACCGAAGACGGCGAAATCGTCGACTGGGAGATCGTTTCCTCAGTCGTGCGAAGCGACGCGGCGCTCTCATACGATCAGGTGGACAGCGACGCCGGCGATGATGCCGGCGAATGGCGGAAGCTCATCGCAGCGCTCGACCGGATTGCCGCGGCAAGAGGACGCCTGAGGGCGCGGGGCGGGGCTGTCTCATTTAGCAGGCCGGAGATGGAGCTGTCCGTGGATGCGCGCGGGGAAATCGACGTAAAGGTGGTCGACAGGGCATCCATGTCCAGGCGCCTCGTCTCTGAACTCATGGTCCTCTGCAACTGCCTCATGGCTAAGTTTTGCGCGGCGAACGGCATTCCCGCCGCGTACAGGACGCAAGCAGCAGCCGAAAGTCCGCCCCTCGTCCAGGACTGGGATCAGGAGTACGATCCGGTCCGTGAATTCTCCGCGGCCAGGCACCTGAGCCCGGCAAAGCTGAGCTCGAAGCCCGATCGTCACGGCGGCCTTGCCGTCCCGGAGTACATCCAGGCCACCGCTCCTTTGCGAAGGTATCCCGATCTCGTGATGCAGCGCCAGATCGGGCGCTTCATCCGGACCGGAACTCACCTGTACAGCGCCGAAGAGGTACTCGCGATCGCCACCTCTGCCGACGCTCAAATTAGAGAACTGGCAAGAATAGAAAGACAGCGCAAGCGGTACTGGTTCCTGAAGTACCTGCGCCGGAATCGTGCCGGGCAGGCAGGCAACGGCGGCGCGTCAAACGTGTTTCAGGCGGTTGTCCTCGAGCGCCGGGAGCGCGGGCCTTCGACAATCGAACTCCTGGAGTACCCGTTCCGCACTCGCATCCAGCTCACCGACCGCGATTCACCGGGCGATCAGGTCGCGGTCCGGCTCCACGACGTGGACCTGTGGACGCGCTCCGCGCACTTCATCCGGGAACCCTAGCTAGCTACCACTATTCCTGAACGCCCACTTCCAGAACGCGGAGCATGTTCGTGCCTCCCGGCACCCCAATCGGGAGCCCGGCCACCAGCACGATCTTGCTGCCGGCGCCTACCTCTCTGGTGCTCCTCACGCTCTCCAGCGCCACGTTGAAGATGTCGTCGACAGTCTCGGGTTGCTTTATCGTCAACGGCGTCACGCCCCACCTCAGAGTCAGCAGCCTCCTGATGTGTTCGTGCGGCGTGAGCGCGAGTATCGGCTCCTTTGGCCGGTACCTGGAGACCCTTCCCGCGGTGCCTCCGGACTCCGTAAAGGCCACGATAACGCTCGCGTCCAGTTGGTGCGCGGTCTGCACTGCGTTGTAGCCCATGGCGTCGTCCGTCTTCTGCTCGCGGTATGCGCCGCGCTCCTCCAGAATCTCGTCATAAGGCAGCGCCTCCTCAACCTCCCTCGCAACTTCCGCCATGAAGAGGACGGCCTCCACCGGGTAGTCCCCGACCGAAGTCTCGCCAGACAGCATGACCGCGTCCGTGCCGTCGAACACGGCAGTCGCGACGTCGGTCGCCTCCGCGCGGGTTGGGGTCGGGGAGTTGATCATGGACTCCAGCATCTGCGTTGCCGTGATTACGGGCTTGCCCGCCGCATAGCACCTGGCAATCAGGTCCTTCTGAATCAAGGGGATCCGGGAGAGCCGGTCCTCGGTGCCCAGGTCTCCACGCGCGACCATCACCGCGTCGCTTGCCTCCAGTATCTCGTCGAAGCGTTCCAGCGCTTCGACCTGTTCGATCTTGGAGATCAGGTGCGGATGCGCCCCGCGCTCAGCCAGCGCCGCCCTTGCCGAATCTACGTCCTCGCGCGTCACAACGGTGGAAAGCGCGACGAAGTCCGCGCCGCACTCCGCCGCGAAGTTCAAGGCTTCCACGTCCTCGGCGCTGGGAAAGGGCAGGGAAGAAGCCTTGCCCGGGGAAGTCACGCCCCTACCTGAAGTGATGCGGCCGCCGGTCATGGCCTCGCAATGGACGTCCAGACCCTCCACCGCCCTCACGCGCAGCCTTACTCTGCCGTCGTCGATCAGTACCGTATGCGCCGGAATTGCGTCTTGATGAATGCCGGTTGGAGAAACGGGCACGCGGCCGTCGGCGCCATCCGACTCCTCGCTCGTCAGGACAACCCTGTCGCCCCTCTCGAACCTTACGCCGCCGTCCATAGTCGGGCCTGTCCGGTACTTGCGGCCCGGCACGTCCACCATGACGCTCACGGCCATCTCGAAGTCGGCGGCGATGCGGCGTACGCGCTCGGCAATCATCCTGTGCTCATCGAGCGTGCCGTGCGAAAGGTTCAGCCTCGCGACACTCATGCCGGACCAGAGCAGGGCGCTTATCTGGTCCTCGGAACGCGTCGCGGGCCCAAGGGTGCAGACGATCTTCGTCTTGGGGAACCCCCTGGTCAGCCTGGCGTGGCGTATGTCGGGTCCGGTCATTTCAATGCCGCGTGTGCGAGTTTGGCGTGTCGATGCCAAGCTCTCGTTTCATTGCGCGTGAAGGACATGGCCCATATTATAGGCAACGGTTCAAGAGGTTAATCAAGTATAGGACACGCACGAGTAGGCCCTGTTCCGCGATCTCAGAAGTTCGGGGCTTGGCCGTCGCCATTTTGCAAGTCAAGGTCTGCGTGCCGGCATCCGGAGCATCGCGTGAGAAAGGGCATCTTCAGCGGCACCTTCAACCCCGTGCACTTCGGCCACCTGATCATGGCGGAATGCGTGAGAGACGCTCTCAAGCTGGACAACGTAACGTTCCTTCCCCTGGCGCAGCCGTGGAACAAACCCGGCCAGGACCTCGCGCCCATCGAAGACAGGTTCAGCATGTTGAAGGCGGCCATAGAGGGCAACCCCGCGTTCAGCCTGTCCCGTGTCGA
This sequence comes from Dehalococcoidia bacterium, assembly GCA_963668185.1. Taxonomy (GTDB): domain Bacteria; phylum Chloroflexota; class Dehalococcoidia; order Lucifugimonadales. Next base: position 2,600,349 of record OY764162.1, on the reverse strand, counting down.
AATAGACACTCCCCGGCCTCGATACGATAGACAGTTGCTGATGAAGGTATGCGGAGATTGTGAGGCGGCCTCCGACTTCTACTGCATTCTTGGCTCCGACGCGCTGGCCGGCCTTCCGCACTGGCAGCACATAGACGAGCTACTGGAACTAATGGACTTTGTGGTCGTAGGCAGGCCCGGGCACGACACCGCCGAAGTCCTTCGCGGCGTCAGGGCTGCCCTCCACGCGGCAGAGGGCCGGCTGCACGTCGTCGAGGCCCCCGCCATATCCATCAGTTCCACCGACCTCAGGCGAAGGGCCGCCCGGGGTCTGTCTCTGCGGTACCGGGCCCCGGATTCAGTAGCCGAGTACATCGCGGAAAACGGCCTTTATGCCGCGAGTTCAGCATCATGACGGCAGACCTGTGACCGGCCTGGCGCTGCGAAGCGGGCAGGAGGTCGTCGACAGGCTTCAGGCCGTCAGCGACCCGGCCGCCGGGCTGCGAGGCCCGCTGCGCGAGGCCGTCTCCCGCGTCCTGGACGGAGCCGCAATGCGAGCGGAAGACGCCCGCGCCCTGGCATCGAGCTCGGAGGACGATCTGCCCTTCCTGTGCCGCGCCGCGGCCATGCTGCGGGACCGCGGCAAGGGCAACGTGGTCACCTTCTCTCCCAAGGTCTTCATTCCCTTGACGATGCTATGCAGGGACTTCTGCGGCTACTGCACCTTCAGAAAGTCTCCCGGCGAAGCGGACAGGCTGTACATGACGCCCGAAGAAGTCCTGGCGACGGCAAGGGCCGGCGACCGCATGGGCTGTGCGGAAGCGCTGCTTACGCTCGGTGAGCGTCCGGAGCAGCGGTACGCCGAGGCGAAGGCATGGCTGGGCGACAGGGGCCACAGGACCACGCTCGACTACGTGCGCGAGGTGTCCTCGACGATCCTGGAGGAGACCGGCCTGCTCCCGCACGGCAACCCCGGCACGATGAGCCGCAGGGAGATGGCAGGCCTTAGGGCAGTCAACGCGTCGATGGGCATCATGCTGGAGAACTCCAGCAACCGCCTGAAGGAACCGGGAGGCCCTCACGAGCTTGCGCCAAGCAAGTGGCCCGCCGTAAGGCTGAAAACCCTCCGAATCGCCGGCGAACTGAAGATTCCGTTCACCACGGGCGTCCTGATCGGCATTGGCGAGACCAGAATGGAAGTTGTGGACTCCCTCCTGGCGATCCGTGGCCTCCACGAAGAGTACGGTCACATTCAGGAGGTGATCGTCCAGAACTTTCGCGCCAAGCCTGAGACCGCCATGGCGGACCACCCGGACGCCGGCTCGTCGTACCTGTTATGGGCGACTGCCGCCGCTCGCCTCATCATGGGGCCGGAGGTCAACGTTCAGGTGCCGCCCAATCTGAACGCGGGGGACTATCCTGTATACTTGCTGGCAGGCATCAACGACTGGGGAGGCGTATCGCCGCTAACGATCGACTACGTCAACCCCGAAGCGCCCTGGCCCGGACTGACGGAGTTGCAAAGGCAGACGCGCGCAATGGGTATGGAACTGAGGCCGCGGCTGACCGTCTATCCGGAGTACGTCACCCGGAAGCGGGAGTATCTGCACGCAGAACTGTCATCCCGCATCGACTCGATGGCAGACTCCGATGGCTATCTGAAGGGAGGAATGGAACGTTATGCCGGAAGCACCTCTTAACGGAGACAGCGCGACCGAGCTTTCTAAACTGCTCGCAACGATCGCTCCTTCCATTGCCCGCACTTTGGAAGACGCTCTCGGCGGCCGCGACATCACGGTCGAAGAAGCGGCGCCCCTGCTGGAAGCCACCGGACTGGAGCTTCACGCGGCCACGATGGTCGCGGACGAACTCAGGCGGCAGGCCGTCGGCGACGTGGTCACGTACGTCGTGAACCGCAACGTCAACTTCACCAACGTCTGCATCAAGCGCTGCGGCTTCTGCGCCTTCAGCCGCGACTTCCGCTTGGAAGAAGGGTACTTCCTGCCGATCAACGAGATCATCCGGCGCGTCAAGGAGGCCGAGAGCCTGGGAGCCACCGAGGTGTGCATCCAAGCCGGCCTGCCGCCGCACATGGAGGGCGACCTCTACATCAAGCTATGCGAAGCTCTCAAGGAAGAGGCGCCCGCGATCCACATACACGGGTTCTCTCCCGAAGAGGTGCTGTACGGCTCCATCAGGTCCCGTACAACGATCAAGGAGTACCTCGCTGCCCTGAAGGACGCCGGAGTGGGCAGCCTGCCGGGCACGTCGGCGGAGATCCTCGATCAGGACCTGCGGGACAGGATTTCGCCGGGCCGCATCCGCGTCGACCAGTGGACCGAGGTCATAACCACGGCTCACGAACTCGGCATCCCCACTACGTCCACCATCATGTACGGCCACGTTGAGACCAACGAGCACATAGCGAGGCACCTCGACCTGATACGCGGCATTCAAAAGGACACCGGCGGCATAACCGAGTTCGTGCCGCTCAGCTTCGTGCACACGGAAGCGCCGATGTTCGCTCAGAACATGATCGAAGGGATGAGGCCGGGACCCACCGGCCTGGAAATCGTGAGGATGCACGTGGTGGCCCGGATCATGCTGAACAACTGGATCCCCAACCTGCAGGTCTCATGGCCGAAGGAAGGCCCTCGCCTCGCGCAGATGCTGCTCGCCGCCGGAGTCAACGACATGGGCGGCACGCTGATCAACGAGAGCATTTCCACCGCCGCAGGCGCTCAGCACGGCCAGCTTCTCAAGCCCCGCGAGATACGCGAACTCATACGGGGAGCGGACCGCATCCCGGCCGAGCGGTTCACGACCTATGGCATCAGGAGAGTCTTCGAGGACGAGGACTCCGTCTTCGATCCGCTCGACGAAGTTGAAGCCGAGGACATAGACAAGTTCGGCTCGTACCACAAGCTCATAGGAATGGAAGACTTCCGGTACGAGCACCCAAAACACGCCGCAAGGGATGCCTGAACGGCACACTTCCCAGATTACCCAGAGGAGCAAGCATTGCCCTATTACCTTCTGCAAATCTCATGGAGCACTGAAGTAGCCAGGTCTCTGGTCGAAAACCCCGCGGACCACATGGCGGTTTTGGAGCCCGCCGCCGCCAACTTGGGCGGCAGCATCGAGTGCGCGTACTCCGTCTTCGGTGACGCGGACTTCGTCGGGATCGTCAACATGCCGGACAACGTGAGCATGATCGCATTCTCCAAGGCCGTCTCCACAAGCGGCGCATCGAAGTCCATCCGCACCACCCCGCTCGTGACGCTGGAGGAGGAGCGCGAGGCGATGGCCAAGGCCCTGGACGCCGGCTACCGCCCACCTAACTCCTGAGCCGGAGCCTCCTGCGCTTGCAAGCCGGCAAGCTGCCCCACAACCTCCTGGCCGACCTGCTGGAGCGGATAGACGTCCGCGATCCGAGAGTCGTGCTCGGCCCCAGGCTCGGCGAAGACGCCGCGCTGATCGACATCGGGAACCGCTACCTCGTCGCCAAGTCAGACCCGATCACGTTCGCGACCGACCTGATCGGCTGGTACCTCGTACAGGTCAACGCCAACGACCTTGCCGTCATGGGCGCGACGCCCAGGTGGCTCATGGCCACGTTGCTCCTGCCGGAGGGCACCACGCACGAGCAGGCCGCGGACGCCTTCGAACAGATCACCAGCGCCTGTGAAGAACTGGAAATCACGCTCATCGGAGGCCACACCGAGATCACGCTGGACCTGCCGCGCCCAATAGCCGTCGGCGCACTGCTCGGCGAGGTAGCCAAAGACAGGGCTATCTACACGTCCGGCGCTCAGCCCGGCGACGCGATCGTTCTGACCAAAGGCATCGCTCTCGAAGGAACATCGATACTCGCGCGGGAGGCAGGAGACGCGCTTCAGGACGCCGGCGTGGAAGCACCCGTCATCGAACGCTCCCGTAACCTGCTGTTCGATCCCGGCATAAGCGTCGTCAAGGACGCCGGCATCGCGCTGGAGTCCGGCGGCGTCCACGCCATGCACGACCCCACCGAGGGCGGCCTGGCGACCGGCCTCATGGAGATGGCCGCCGCCGCAAACGTCGGACTCACCGTGGACTTGGAACGAGTGCCCGTGCTCCCGGAAACCGCCGCCATATGCGCCGCCCTCGGACTAGACCCGCTGGGGCTGATCGCCTCCGGCGCACTCCTCGCCGCCGTCGCCCCCCAAGACGCGCCCAAGCTGGTCACGGCCCTCGATGCCGAAGGCGTCCCCGCCTGGCAGATAGGTACATTCACGAAACCGGATGACGGCCTGATCCTCCGTACCGCCAACGGCGCCCAACCACTGCCCACCTTCGACCGCGATGAGCTCGCGCGGTACTTCTCAGAGGCAGGCTAACCGGCCTCGCGCCGCTTATCCTCTCGCCGGTCCTCCAGTATCAGCGCAATCGCCTCAGCCAAGCTGCCACGGGCCGCGTCCGCAGTCGTCCCTTGCCCATTAGCGCCGGGAATCTCAGGACAGTACGCAATAAACCAGTCTCCGTCACGTTCGATAACAGTTGTGAACTCGTTTCGCATCTTGTAGTTTCCTAGACAGTGTCTGGTGGATTACAGCGTGAGAGGGCTACAGGGAATGGCTCCTGTTCAGTCGGATCATCGCTTCCGTCAACCGAGAAACAGCCATCCACGAACTACTGCCCTGTCCCTGAGACGTTCCGATTTCTTCTTGATCTGAGATGTACCAAACGCCGTAAAGTCGATCAAAACGTGCTCAGGGAAAGGCTTAGGATCGGCCATGACTGGGAGGTTTTCCGCAGAACACTCCTCTACCGTAACGCCTAACGCTCCCGTGGGAGGGTTGCTAGAGTCGTTCGTGTAGTGACGCCAGGCCGCCTCAGGGTCTATCCGGTCTCCGTCATAAGCAGAGAGACGTTTGCGGTCCCTCGGTCTCGGACGGAAAGCCTGGGACGATACGTGGCCGGTCTGCACATAGTTGGAGTTGATTATCCTGTAAAGGAGGGTGCTTGTGTTCACTCAGACGAACCCGACAGACGACGAATCTCGGCTGCGATCCATGCCCAAGCTGTACTATTGGACAGGTTCAATACCTGACTGAATTCTTCGTCAGACTCTTTGTTGAACTTGAGCCAGTCGCCGCGTCGTTCCTCTAGATCAATTTCAAGAATCACTGACTCCGACCCCAGAGACCATTCCATTTCTACACCGCCTTCAGGTGTAGGATAAGTGTGCGGCGGCATAACGTCGTCAGGATAGTAGCGGTCAAAGTTAGTGGCTAACCAGTCTAACCCCGCATGATCAGGCGCCTGACCGTCTCCCTCCAGCCAGCCATCCTTCATTTCTCGGAATTCGTCCAAGCGAGCCGGAACGTCCAACGATCGAACCGTAGCGATACTGTTCACGGACTCCGACTTGAACAGGTGGTGATACTGGTCATGTCTCCCGACGCCCTTCACGATTACTCTCTCTCCCCGTGACCGTAGCGAACAAAAGCATCCATAACTGTCTCAAGATACTGTATCGGACCGCTAACCTTAGCGCCGCGTACCGGCTGCAGTTCAAAGGTGATTCGCGCCCGATCCGCCTCGCACATCGTGCTTGTTCGTAGAAGCGATGGTACCAGACCGGTGTTACACCTATGGACGGTTCGGCTGGAACCAGACTGAGCACTATGCGAACAGCAAGTCATACTCAGCAACCTATCCATCCCACGCTCCAAACCAGTATATCAGCCTGCATCCAGCCATACCTCGAACGGTACGCCCGAGGCAAAGTCATTGCCGCATAGAATGCCAGTAGCGTGAGGCAGCCACCATAGCCTAGCAAGTTCTTTCTGGCATCAAGCTTATGCTAACATTCCGCCGAATACATTGATCGGTACGCCCGACCACGCCAACGACCACGAGGAGGCCCAAACTGCAATTCAGCCTGATCTACCCAGTCGAAGAAGGCTACTGCGATCCCAAGACCATAGCGAGCGTCGCGAGGGCCGCCGAGGCGGAGGGCTTCCACTCGCTCCTTGTGTGGGACCACTACATGCTGCCGCAGGGGCCGGACACGCTCGACGCCTGGACGATCCTGGCGTACGTGGCCGGCGCAACATCCACGATTCGCCTCGGCACGGTCGTCACGCCCATACCGTTCCGCCCGCCGGCCCAGCTAGCCAAGGTCGTCGCGTCGCTTGACGTGCTTTCGAGCGGACGCGCCATCCTGGGCGTCGGCGCAGGCTGGCATCAGCCGGAGTTTGACGGCTTCAGCAAGTGGGAGCGCGCCGGAGTGCGCGTGGACCAGACCGCCGAGGCTCTGGACCTCATGACGCGCCTGTGGGCAGGCGGCCCCGTCGACTTCGCCGGTGAGCGCTACGCATCGCGGGGCGCGGAGATTGCGCCTCGCCCGGTGCAGCGTCCGCATCCGCCGCTCTGGTTCGGTACTCAGGGCCGGCGAATGCTGGAGTTGACCGCCCGGTACGGTGACGGCTGGATACCCACCGGCCTCGAACCGGACGAGTACAAGCAGAAGCTGGAACTGGTCCTCGCCCGCCGCAATGAACTCGGCATCGAAGGCGACTTCGCGCCGGCGCTACAGCACTTCACCGCATTCACCGACGCCGGCGCGTTCCTGGACACGATCGGCGCTTACGCCGACGCCGGCTGCCGCTACTACGGCGCAGTATGGTCGTACCCCCGGGAGGAGATGGTCGACCGCGTGAACTGGTTTGCCAGCGAGGTGATGCCAAACGCGCCCGCATAAGCCTCCCGCCGCATGGCGGGGCCATTGCCATAAACACCGGAAGGACTCCCGATGTGGGAGTCCTTCCTTGCTTCAGTCGAAACCGGGCGGGCGTTAGTCGTCCAGCGGGCTGACCGGGACCTCCCTGTACTCCATGCCCTCCTCTTCCCTGAGTTGCCGTATGCCGAACCGACGGTTACGACCGTCGGCGTAGCGCTCGGTGAAGTCTTCCTCGGTTCCGCCCCAGGGGTCGTCTCCGAACCTGCCGTAAGCGAACTCGGACATATCCTTGATGATCTTGATCTCACCGTCCATGATCTGCTCGGCCATGAGGATGCCGGTCGCGGGTCCGGTCTTGAATCCGTGGCCGTTGCCGCCGGCCGCGATCCACAGGCCCGGCACCTCGTCCGTCTCGCCCAGGATCATCTGGTGGTCCGGCGTAAACCCGTCTATGCAGGTCCACGTACGCGCCCAGCCGGCCCGATCCATGCCCGGGAAGCGATGCGCGATGCTCCTCGCGGACCGGAACATCTCCTCTTGCAGGATCAGTGTGTTGTGAGTATCCGGGTCGTCCGTCCAGTGGTAGTCCTGCTCCGGGAAGGTGATGCCGATCATGGTCATCCCAGGCAGGTCCGGCCTCCAGTAACCGCCCGCGACGGAGTCCGTAATGGCCATGTGGTCGGTAATCCCGAGGTCCGCCGGCCGTTCCAGCAGCCCCGCGCTCAGCCTGCCGCCCTTGATCGGCACGTCAACGCCCACCTTCTTGGCAAGCGGCCCCGTCCACGCTCCCGTAGCCAGGATCACTATCGGCGCGTCGATGTCGCCGGAGTCCGTCTCCACGCCCACCGCCTTGCCGTCCTGGACCTTGACGTTCAGCACGCGCATGTCCATCTCGGTCTGCATGCCCAGTTCCCGCCCGCGCGTAACCAGGCTGTTTATAGCTTCGGTGGAAACTGTGTGCCCGGAGTTGGGCTGATAGCTGGCGCCTGCGATATCCTCTGTGTACATGAAGGGCTGAAGCTCTTTGCAGTCGTCGGCGGAGATCATGGAAATCTCTTCCGAGAACTCACGATTCAGGAATGCCACCTGGTCCTTGACCCAGTCGAGCCGATCTTCGCCGGAAAGAAGAAGCAGGCCCTCCGGTCTGAAGCCTGATGCGCCGCCGATCCGGTCCTCCCAGTCGTGGAAGATCTTGTAGCTTTCGAACGCCAGCGCAGCCGAGCCGTAGTTCGAGTAGTTGAACCTAGTCAGCGCCACTGACAGTCCCGTCGTGCCGCCGGCGGGCCCCGTCTTGTCGATGAGGAGGACATCCTTCATGCCCTTCTCCGTCAGGAAGTACGCCGTGTTCGCGCCTATCGCGCCTGCGCCTACTACGATCGCTTCAGCGGTTCTCGCCATTTGCTAACTCCTGCTACACAGCCGAAGGAGCAGGCGCCTCGCCCGATGCCTGCAACTCCGAAAGCTCGTCCACGGGTATGTGGCAGTAGATCGTGTGGTTCGCCGAGTCCGGGCCCTGCTGTGCGGGAGGCGGCTCCTCATCGCAGATGGAACCGAGCTTGCGAGGGCACCTGCCCGCGAAGAAGCAGCCTGTGAACCGCTCGCGCATCGTCGGCACCGCGCCTTCCAGGCGGATCCGCGTCGGCTCGGCCTCCGGGTCGGGAACCGGCGCCGCCGAAAGCAGCGCCTCCGTGTACGGGTGGTACGGCGGGGCCAGCAGCGCCGCCGCCGAGCCGTACTCCGCCACGTTGCCGGCGTACAGCACCAGGATGTCGTCCGAGACATAGCGGACCACGCCCAAGTCGTGCGAAATGAACACGTAGGAGTTGCCCGCCTCCTTCTGCCGCTCCTCCAGCAGGTTGAGCACCTGCGCCTGCACCGACACGTCAAGAGAGGACACGGCCTCGTCCGCCACCACGATATCCGGGTTCGCTGCGAACGCGCCCGCCAGCGCAACGCGCTGCTGCTGCCCGCCGCTGAGCTGCCCCGGCGGGCGGTCCAGGTACTCCGCGCTCATGCCGACCGCCTCCAGCAGTTCCGTCGCGCGCTGTCGCGTTTCGCTGCGTCTGACGCCCGCGAACCTTTGCAGGGCGCGCGTCAGCGTGTGCTTGATCGGCAGCTTCGGATTCAGCGACGCCGTCGGGTTCTGGAACACCATGCGCATCGCCGCTCGTTCGTCGTTCGTGCGCTTCTCCACGTCGCCGGCCAGATCCGCGTCACGGAGCCCGATGCGCCCGCCGTTCGGCGCTATCAGGCCCACAATCGTCCTCGCGACCGTGGACTTGCCCGAACCGCTCTCGCCCACAATGCCAAGCGTTCGGCCCGACCCCACCTTGAAGTTCACGCCTTCCACCGCTCTAACCGGCGGCTGCACCTCGGGGCCGAACAGCAGGTACTTCTTCCGCGCGCCGCCGTAGAGCTTCTGAAGGCTCTCGACGTCCAGGATCTCCTCAGCGCCGTCCGAAGGCGCGATGACCCTCGGCTCAGGCACGCCCCATATCTCGGTCTTGACCTCATCCGGATAGAAGCACCGGGCCTGATGGCCTTCCGCCACGACCTCCATCTGGGGCGCCTGCGAACTGCACCTCTCCTGCGCAATGGGGCACCTCTCTTGGAACAGGCAGGCCTCCCCCGCCTCGTCCTCGGCCCGGTACACGAACCCCGGGATGCGCTGCAGCCTCGTCGAAACGCCCGTCTCCGTCGGCGGCTGCGGCACGCAGGACAGCAGCCCTGTCGTGTACGGGTGCTTGGTGTCCTTGAACAGGTCCCTGACCGACGCCTCCTCCACCGTCTGCCCCCCGTACATGACCGCCACCCTGTCGGCGATCCTCGCGATGACGCCGAGGTTGTGGCTCACGAACAGGATGCCCGCGTTCACGCGGTCCTTCAGGCTGACCACAAGGTCCAGGATCGTCGCCTCGGTGGTCACGTCCAAGCCCGTCGTTGGCTCGTCCATGATCAGCAGGTGCGGGTCGCACGCCAGCGCCATCGCGATAACGACGCGCTGCTGCATCCCGCCGCTGAGCTCGTGCGGGTACCGCCGGCCTATCGCCCCGGGATCCGCAAGCCCGACACTCTCGAACAACTCTGCCGTTCGCGCTCGGGCCTGCTCCTGCGTCATATTCATGTGCTCGATCAGCACTTCTTCGAGCTGCGGCCCCACCCGCATCGTCGGCGTCAGCGACGTTCCCGGGTCCTGGTACACCATCGCGATCCGGTTGCCCCGCAGGCTACGCAACTCCGACGACTCCAGGCTGGCGATCTCCGTCCCCTCGAACAGGATCGAGCCTTCCACCAGCGCCGAGCCGGGCAGGTACCCCATCAGCGCGAACGCCACCGTGGACTTCCCGCAACCTGACTCGCCCACCAGCCCGAGCACTTCGCCTCGGCTGATATGCAGGGACGCGTTGCGCACCGCCCTGACCACGCTCGTCTGCGTGTAGAACGTGACCGCCAGGTCCTTTATCTCAAGGAGGGGTGCGTTGCCGTTTTCGTTCATGGAAGTTACCTGTTAACCGGCAGGTTTAGCGACTGGCGTATGCCGTCGGTCAGCAGGTTCACGCCGACGACAAGCGAAGAGATCGCGAACGCCGGCGCCAGCGCCGCCCAGGGAGCGCCGCGCATGTTGTTTCTAGCCTCCGAGATCATCTGGCCCCAGTCAGGTGTCGGCGGCTGGACGCCCAGGCCAAGGAATCCAAGGCCGGACACCGCCAGCAGCGCGAAGCCCACTCGCAGCGTGCCCTCCACCACCACCACGGGGACGATGTTCGGCAAAATCTCCCTGAAGATGATGTACAGGAACGACTCGCCGCGCAGCCGCGCGTTCTGCACGAACTCCAGCGGCTTCACCGCGAGGGCCGCGCTTCGGATCACGCGGCTGTTGATCGGCATCATGCCGATGCCCAGCGTAAGAATGATCACGAGCGACTCGTCCACCTGCAGCGTCTTGCGGCTGAGGTCGAGGATCAGTAGCAGCAGCAGCAGGCCCGGGAACGCGAGCCACACGTCAACTCCGCGCATGATCCACATGTCCCACCTGCCGCCCATGTACGCCGACGTCATGCCGACGAGCAACCCCAGGAAGATCCCCAGTGTCGTCCCGCCAACCGCGATCCACACGACCGATCTGGCGCCTGCCAGCACGCGGCTGAACACGTCCCGCCCGAACTTGTCTGTGCCGAACAGGTGCTCAGTTGAAGGAGCGCTGAATCTGCTCTCCAGGTCTTGCGGGTCGAAGGCAATCGGGTCGTACGGCACCACCCACGGGCCGAACAGCGCCAGGAACACGTGAATGGCAACGATAATGCCGCCGACGCGGCCGGTGTTGGTCTTCATGACCAACCCCACCGCGCTCCGCACTTTCCCAACGGCGGCCCTCAGCGCGGGATTGCCGCCCCTGGCTACTTCTTGCCCTGCTTCTGCTGTTGCCATTACGCCAGCCTTATCCTGGGATCGAGCACGCCGTACGTCAGGTCGGCGATCAGGTTGCTGAACACCGTCACCGACGCGATTATCAGCGCGGTGCCCTGGATGAGCGGCACGTCGCGGCTGTTGATCGCGGACAGCAGCAGCCTGCCGATGCCCGGGTAGGCGAACACCGTCTCGATGATCGCCAGCCCGCCGAACATCCAGGACGCGTTGTTCATTATCACAGTGATAGTCGGAAGCAGCGCGTTCGGAAGCACGTGCCTGATCACCACGCGCCGCATCGGGATGCCCTTCAGTATCGCCGTGCGCACGAACGGGCTGTTCATCACCTCGATCACGTTGGCCCGTGCCATCCGCATGACGTACGCGAACAGCGCCGCTGTCACGGTGAGCGTGGGCAGGACCAGGGTTTCCGGCCGGTCCCACACGGACTGGCCGGGCAGCGCGACTGACGACGCAGGCAGTAGTTCCAGCCATGACGCCAGGATCAGCATCAGCAGGATGCCGGTCACGAAGTCCGGGAACGAGATCACGAAGATGCTGCCCTGGCTCAGCACCCGGTCCACCATCGTGTCCGGCTTCAGGCCCACGAGGACTCCCGCTACGAGCGAAGTCGGCACCGACACCACGAACGCAAGGCCCGCCAGTATCAGCGAGGCAGGCAGTGCATTGCCGATCAAGTCGTTGACCGAGTTGCCGCGGATCGACTGGCTGAAGTCGCCTCCGACCAAGCCCCAGTCCCACGTCTTGCCTATCGCGACGGCCCACATCGACACTCTGCCGTCTTCCGTCACCCTGACCGACACGTTGCGGAACGGTTCCTGCGAAGGCAGATCTGTGCCGTCCTCGGCCTTGATCATCACCTGCCTCAGCGTCCACGTAGTCCCGCCGTCGCCCGTGGTGGCCACGAACCCGCCCTCGCCTGTAATCGCGCCCGAGTTGTCGTCGAACGCCACGTCCAGCAGGTTCGTCCCTTCGGGCGCTCCCACGTCCATGCTCGTCCAGTTCGCGCCGCCGTCACGGCTGTGCAGCGCCGTGCCGGCATCGCCAACCGCCCAGACCGTAGCTGCGCCTGCGAACTCGACATCCCTTAGCGCGCCCTCGCCGTCATAGACGGAGCGCCACGTCTTTCCGCCGTCCGAACTCATCAGCACCGTGCCGGCATCGCCTACCACGACTCCCGAAACCCCGTCGGGCGCGAAGGAAATCGCGCTCAATGTCACGTCCGTATTCGTGGTAGCGGACTGCCAGGTCTCCCCGGCGTCCTCGCTCCGGAGTACCGTGCCGCCCTCGCCGGATATCCACGCCCGGGACCTGTCCGCAAAGTCCACGTCCGTGAGGGAGGCGTTCGTGCCGCTCTCGACCTCCAACCAGGTGAAGATGTCTGTTTCACCCTGCGACTTGGGATCTACGATCGGCACTCCTCCGTTGTCAGTGCGGTAGATCGTCCCATTGGCCGCAACCGCCAGCCCGACTTCCTCGTCCGCGAACGCGATGGAGGACAGGCGGTCAGAAGCCCTGAACTGTCTGTTCCAGCGCCGTCCGGCGTCCTTTGTGACGTAGATCCGGCCGGCCGAAACGGCCCAGCCCTGTCTTGGCGTCAGGAAATACGTCTCAGATATCTTCTCGGCCGTGTCCGTGAGCAGGTTGCCCCAGCGCTCGCCTCCGTCCGTGCTCCCGTAAAGTGATCCCTCATCCCTGGGCCAACCCAGCGCCCAGTGCACGTAACGTATGACCAGCGGACGGTCCAAGCCCAGCTTCTTTCGAAGGTTTTCCAGGTTCTCAGGCGTCGATTGCTGGCCCAAGATGACCTCGGCGGCGTCTCCGGGAACCATCTCCGTGAAGACGAATATCAGCATGGACACGCTGATCAGCGTCATCACTATGAATGCTAGGCGGACCAGGATGTAACGTCCGATAGCTCAAATCCTCCGTACAGGCTGGCGCCTGCAAGTTTCTCGTTGGCGTGGCGCCGGGGATAGCACCACGAATCAGCGCGGTTTAACTGTCACTCACCCCTCTTCTCTCGTGAGTGAGCAGGCTGCGGGGAACCTCAAGACCGGCTTGTGGCCCCCCGCATGCCTTTCAGACAGTACTTATCTCTCGATCCACCAGTTCTGGTAGAAGATGTGCGTGTACGGGTGGAGTTTCACGCCATACACGTGGTTCCAGTGCGCGCTCACGGTCGAAGTGTACATCGCGTACGTGGTCGGCACTTCCTCGATCAGGATCTCCTGCATCTCCTGGTAGTAGGCCTTCCTCTGCTGGAAGTCCAACTCCTCAGCCGCGAGTTTAAGCAATTCGTCGAAGCGAGGATTCACCCAGTGCGACTCGTTCCACTTGCCCGTGCTCTGCAATGGCAGCGACAGCGCCTGGCTCGCGGGACGGCCCGTCCAGCTAACGGAGTTGAACGGCGTCACCAGCCACACCTCCGTCCAGTACGTGTCCCGCGGATGGTTCACGACCTCGACGTTGATGCCGGTAGCAGCAGCGCTCTCCTTGAACGCCAGCGCCATGTTCAGCAAGCCGCCGGGCTCCATGGTGTCCAGGGTAATGTCGATGCCGTCCGCGTATCCGGCGGCCGCCAGGTACTCCTTCGCCTTCGCGATGTCCTGGTCAACCTGTACCTGGTCCTCATAGTAGTACTGGTCCTGCAGTCCCACCGGATGGTCGTTGGCGATGAAGCCGGTCCCGAACAGCGCCGAGTCCTTCACGAAAGTCCGGTCGTACGAGTACTGCACGGCCTTCCGCAGGTTCTTGTCGTGGAAGACGCTGCCGCCCTCGAACAGTTCCGACGTGTCCGTGCTGCCGGTCTTCGGGTACATGCCCGGCTCACGGTTGTCCATCGTCATGTTGCGGATGGACGCCGTGGGTATCTGCTTCACAAGGATGTTGTCCTGGCCCTCGAACCACTGGATCTGCGACAGGTCCTCGATCCCGCCGTAGTCGGTGGCCCCGGCCCTCAGAGCCTCCATCCTCGTCGTGACCTCCGGCATGTAGAACAGCACCAACTCATCTATGTACGGCTTGTCGCCGTCCCAGTAGTTGGGGTTCCGCTCATACGCCGTCAACTCCGCGGGGTTGTGGCTCACCTTCATGAACGGCCCGGACCCGCTGACGCTCCCGTCCGTGATCTGGCTGTAGTCCACGTGAGACGGTAGCACCCTCAGATGGTAGTCCGCCAGGTCGCGCGTGAATCCCACGTTCGAACCCGTCAGGTTGAAGATCAGAGTACTCGCGTCAGGCGCCTCGATCGAGTCTATGTACGTAAGCGTCGACTTCACGGGAGACGAACTCTCAGGAGTCAGCATCCGCTCGATCGTGTACTTGATGTCCTCGGCCTCGACCGCGTGGCCGTCATGGAAGAACATGCCGGGACGCACCTTCATCGTGTACACGGACACGTCCTCGTTGGCCTCCCACGACTCGATCGTCGTGTTGACCAACTCGCCGTCCGGGCCTACCTCGATGATCCCGTCGAACGCACGGTGGAAGTAGAACACGTCCCCGCCGGCCCCGACGCCCATCTGGTCGGGGTCGAAGCTCAGGAAGCCCGACGTAGCCACCTTCAGAGAACCGCCGAACTTCTGGCCGCTCTCGGCTCTCTCCGGCCGCTCTTCCACCACTTCCTCCTCGGGGATCGCCATCGCGACGGCGTCGCTCACCGCCTCGTCAATGGCAGCCTGCATCATGGCCGCCATCTCTTCCTCAGACATCCCCTCTTCCATCATGGCCAGCTGGTCGCCCAGCGCCGCGCTCGCCTCGCCGACCGCGCCCGCGATCATCGCGTTCACTTCCTCAGGCGTCAGCCCGGGGTTCGCGGCCGCCATAGCCGCCACCTGATCGGCGATCTGCTCCGACATCATCGCCGCCATGTCCTCCTCGGACATCTGCGTATCGGCAACCGCAGACCTCACCGCGTCGGCGATGTCGGCTGCGCTCATCGCAGGCTGCGCAGGCTCGGGCTCCGCCTCGCCGCACGCCACCGCGACCATCGCCACCGCGGCTATCGCGACGGCAAGAAACCCTGCCATCCATAGCTTGCTTAGCTTCATTCTTCTCTCCTCCTTCACGTTTCTCATGCGTCCCTCGTGGAGGAACACAAATTGAGATTCGGCGCTAGCCTACCCACACTCCAACATCTTGTCAAGTTTGCCCAGTTCACCAAACAAAACATGGGGCCGCGCGATGCGCGGCCCCATGCAATCTGGAACGCTCTGTGTCTAGGCCCCTACTTCTCGATCCACCAGTCCTGGTAGAAGATGTGGAAGTATGGATGGAGCTTCACGCCGTACACGTGGTTCCAGTGCGCGCTGACATTCGGCACGAAGTAAGTGTACGTGGTCGGCACTTCCTCGATCAGGATCTCCTGCAGCTCCCGGTAGTAGTCCTTCCTCTTCTGGAAGTCCAACTCAGTTGCCGCCAGGTCCAGCAACTCGTCGAACCTGTGATTGGTCCAGTGCGACTCATTCCAGTCGCCCGTGCTCCGCAACGGCAGCGACAGCGCCTGGCTCGCGGGACGGCCGCCCCAGCAGGCGCCGTTGAACGGCGTCACTAGCCAGATCTCCGTCCAGTACGTGTCCCGGGGATTGTTGACGACCTCGACGTTGATGCCGATATCGGCAAGGTTCTCCTTGAAGGCTAGCCCCGCGTCCAGCAGCTCGCAGTTCTCCATCACGTCAAGCGTCAGGTCTATCCCGTCCTCGTATCCGGCCGCCGCCAGGTACCCCTTCGCTCTCTCAACATCCAGGTTGACCTGTACTTGGTCCTCCCAGTAGTACTGGTCGAAGGAGACCACCGGGTGGTCGTTGGCGATGATGCCCGCCCCATAGAGCCCCGTCTCCGCCACGAAATTTCTGTCGTACCCGTACTGGATCGCCTTACGCAGGTTCTTGTCGTGGAAGACGCTGCCCGCTTCGAACGTTATCGTCTCTTCCGGGTTGTCAGGGTCTGGCTTGGAATACGTCCCAGGCTCACGGTTGTCCATGGTGAAATTGCGGAGCGCCCCCGTGGGTATCCGCTTCACAAGAACGTTGCCCTGGTCCTCGAACCACTGGAGCTGGGACAGGTCCTCGATCCCGCCGTAGTCGGTGGCCCCGGCCCTCAAAGCCTCCATCCTCGTCGTGACCTCCGGCATGTAGAACAGCACCAACTCATCTATGTACGGCTTGTCGCCGTCCCAGTAGTTGGGGTTCCGCTCATACGCCGTCAACTCCGCGGGGTTGTGGCTCACCTTTATGAACGGCCCGGACCCGCCGACGCTCCCGTCCGTGATCTGGCTGTAGTCCACGTGGGACGGCAGCACCCTGAGGTGGTAGTCGCTCAGGTCGCGCGGAAATCCCACGTTCGAACCCGTCAGGTTGAAGACCAGAGTACTCGCGTCAGGTGCCTCGATCGAGTCTATGTACGTAAGCGTCGACTTCACGGGAGACGAACTCTCAGGAGTCAGCATCCGCTCGATCGAGTACTTGATGTCCTCGGCCTCGACCGCGTGGCCGTCATGGAAGAACATGCCGGGACGTACCTTCATCGTGTACACGCTCTGGAGGTCATTGGTCTCCCAGGACTCGATGGCTTGTTTGACCAACTCGCCTTCCGGTCCAACCTCGATCAGCCCGTCGAACGCCCGGTGGAAGTAGAACAGGTCGCCGCCGGCCCCGACGCCCATCTGGTCGGGGTCGAAGCTCAGGAAGCCCGACGTAGCCACTCTCAGAGAGCCGCCGAACTTCTGGCCGCTCGCGGCCCTGTCAGGCCGCTCTTCCACCACTTCCTCCTCGGGAATCGCCATCGCGACGGCGTCGCTCACCGCCTCGTCGATGGCAGCCTGCATCATGGCCGCCATCTCTTCCTCAGACATCCCCTCTTCCATCATGGCCAGCTGGTCGCCCAGCATCGCGCTCGCCTCGCCGACCGCGCCCGCGATCATCGCGTTCACTTCCTCAGGCGTCAGCCCGGGGTTTGCGGCCGCCATAGCCGCCACCTGATCGGCGATCTGCTCCGACATCATCGCCGCCATGTCCTCCTCGGACATCTGCGTATCGGCAACCGCAGACCTCACCGCGTCGGCGATGTCCGCGGCGCTCATCGCAGGCTCCGTAGGCTCGGGCTCCGCCTCGCCGCACGCCACCGCGACCATCGCCACCGCGGCTATCGCAACGGCAAGAAACCCTGCCATCCATAGCTTGCTTAGCTTCATGATCTCCTCCTTAACATGCTTACGACCTGTGGGCCGCGTTCGGCGCTAGCCTACTTGCCTTTTCGGAACCTGTCAAATCCAGAAAACAAAAGTTACGGAATGTGCCGGTTTCGCGGTCTTTTTCACGAAAGCCCCTGCCAGATCAGCAGCCCGCCCACCGCCAGCAGCACCACGCCCATCACCAGCACCAGGTTGTCCAGGCTCACCCGGCCCGTCAGCTTCGCGCCGTAGTAGCTCCCCGCCATCCCCGCCGCCCCCATCAGCGCCACCATGATGAAGTCCACCTGCCCCTGCGCCACGTGGCCCACCCACCCAAGCGCGCCCATGATCAGCCCGATGAACAGGTTCGATCCCGCCGCCAGCCTCGGGTCCACACGCAGGATCCGCACCATCGCCGGAAGCCGGATGCTGCCCAGGATCAGCCCGACCGCGCCGCCCAGAAGCCCCACGCTGAACCCGATCGCGCCCTCCGCCGCCACCCGCGTCGGCGTGTACTGCCCGCGCTCCCCCTCCAGTCCGCTCGCTCCCGCCTGGCCGCGCGCCCGCATCAGGAACTCCACCCCCTGCCACAGCACCAGCGCCCCCGCCGCCGTCCGCAGTATCGAGTCCGACACCAACTCGCTCCCGAACCCGCCGATGAACACCCCGATGAACGCCGGCACACCCATCGACAGCACCAGCTTGATGTCCACCCGGCCATCGCGCAGGTGCCTGATCGATCCCGTCAGCGCGCTCAGCCCGCTCACCATGATGTTCGTGCCGCCCGCCATCGCCGACGGTACCCCCAGCAGCAGCAGCGCCGGCAGCCTCATCGTCCCCAGCGCCAGCCCCACGAACCCGCCCAGGATCCCCACCGCGAACGAGATGAGCGTCAGCAGAATCGCTTGCCACACCACCACCTCAGACCCCAGCCCGAACGCGCCCAGCGCCTCAGTCATCGCCGCTCCTCTCGCTCCCCGAACTCCGCTAGACCTGCCGCTTCCTGCCGAATAACTCGCCGACGGACCGTATCTGGTACTGGATCAGGCTGCGCACGAACACCGTCGCCCCGCCCGCCGCCACCGCCGCGACGCCCATCGGCGACTCGTGCAGCCAGCCCCCGATGCCGCCCGCGATCACGAAGACCGAAAGGCCCACCCAGCCGGAGTTCTTCGTCAGCCAGATGCCGGCGATTCCGATAGGCGCAGCTATCAGGCCCCCGAACGGCAGCAGCCCCAGCGCGCAGCCCATCAGCGACGCCATCCCGGTGTTGCCCTTGAATCCGAAGAACACCGGGAATATCTGCCCCGTCATCAGCGCCATGACCGACACGATCCACACCCATCCGTGCACTTCCCAGAGGAACAGCGGCAGCGTCCCGATCACCCCCTTGCCCAGGTCCATCAGGAACACCGCCGCACCGTGCCGCGGCCCGATCTCGCGCCAAATGTTCGCCGTCCCCGGGTTCCCCGTACCCTCCCCACGGATGTCCACCCCAGCCGCCCGCGCAACCAGGTCCCCGTTAGAAACGGAGCCCAGCACATAGCAGAACATCGGCCAGACAATATAGAACCAGATCTCGTTCAACGGATTAGTCCACAGCCCAAGTCAAAGTTGAGCGCGAATGATAGGCGCTCGCCAAAGCGGTTGTCTATGGCGCTCCATCAGGCAACTTTCCAGAGTCGGTATGACCTGAGCGCCACCCCTCCACTTGTCATCCTGAGAGCACCCCTTCCACTTGTCATCTTGAACGCCCCTTCCACCTGTCATTCCGAGCGCAGCGAGGAATCTTGTGTGATGAGGAAGGTGGTAGGGTAGGCGAATCGGGGGGTGCGGCAGGCCGAAGGAATCGTGGTCTCCATGCAGATATCGCCGTCCGTGTCGCTGTCCTGCAAGCACGTCGAGTTCATCAAGGTGGACGGCACCGTGGCGGCAAGGCTCTCGTTCGACAAGGGGGACCTCGGCGGCGGCATCGGCATCGACGGTGCCGGCGCAGGCAACGGCACCAGCACAGTGGAGGCGGCAGTGTCGGCGGAAGCGCACGCGGAGATAGCGACGGCGATGGCCGAGGCGCAGGCCACGGGAAGCAAGATGTACTTCTGGTTCGTGTCCAGCGCCCCGTGGAAGGCGGGGGACAAGCTCATGCTGCGGATACGGTGAGCGCGCCATCCGGCGCTTGACATAACCGAACAAGTGCACTGCCGTGAACTCATGTTCACGAGAAGCAGCCTCGATCACAACGCAGAATCCGGCCCCGCAACCGTCGCGCCGGCATCGGAAGCGCCTTCGAAAAGTGTCTCGTTTTTGTCTCATTTCGCCTCGAAACTGCCTCATCCTCGTCTCAGGCTTCCAGCCTCCCAGATACGGAAAGAGACGATATGAGACAAAATGAGACACTTGCACGGCTCGAACCATGCTGAGCGGCTCACCCCAGGTAGTCCAGCGCCACCATGTGCACCTCGCCCGGGCCGTGCACGCCGACGGTCACCGTCTGCTCGATGTCCGCGGAGCGGCTTGGCCCGGTAATGATCCCCGCGTACCTGCTCGCCGTGCCTGCCGTGAGGCCCTCGCCGAGAAGCGCGAAAAGGTCGTCGAGCGTCGGGAGCGCTCGGCCCGGCTCCACCAGCGCGATGAACACCGGCGGCAGCAGCGACACCAGCCGGCTCACGCCCGCGCCCGGCAGCACGACGCACGAGCCCGTCTCGGCGATCGCGTAGTCAGCCGCCGCCACGCCCATGCCGGCCTCCAGCGCCGTCTGCCTCATGGCTGCTATCCGGCGCTGTCGCTCCTCATCCGAGCCTGCGTCGCCGACGGCTACCGTCTCGCATCTCGCCCCGACGCTCGTGACCGCGGACTCGATGCCGGCGTCTCGCAGTACCGGATGCGCGGAGGTCACCACGAGGCCGCTCGATATCCTGGACGCGGCGTCCGCAACGTACCCGGCCGCGTCCTCAGGCGACTTGGCGCGGAACACCGACCATCCGGCTCCCGCGGCAGTGTGCGCCAGGAGATCCAGCAGGTCTGCGCGGGTTTCCGCTTCCGGGCGCGGGTGGCGGACGCCTGCGGGCGGAGGAGCGGGCGCCTCGTCGCGCTGCCGGCCGAGCGCCCGGCGCACCGCGGCCATGAACTCGGCGCGATTCCCGTCGGCGGTCACGGCTGTCTGCCAGCCTGGTCTGTATCATTGAGGCCGTCCCTCCACCGGTCCTGGAACGACTTCGAGGCCAGCGCGGGGAAGCCTCGGTGCCTCGTCCAGCCGCCGAGCGGCGGCGGGAGCCAGCGAAGCGTTCCTCTACGCCGCAGAGGCGCTTGGAAGAGCCGCCCGAACGCGCTCGCCAGCCGCATCGCGCCCGGCGTCCTGACAGCCGCGCTCCACAGCCGGAAGGCCAGCCTCTCCACAAGCGGCGCTTTCGAAGAGGGCGACTGCGGACTGCCCTCCGCGATCTGCTTGCGCAGGTGAAGCAGCATGCGCGGTATGTCGATCCGCACCGGGCACGCCTCCCGGCACGCGCCGCACAGGCTGGACGCGTACGGCAGATCCCGCGCCTCGGCGAGGTCGGTCATGGCGGGCGTGAGGATCGATCCAATCGGGCCGCCGTACACCCAACCGTACACGTGGCCGCCCACCTTGCGGTACACCGGGCACGCGTTCAGGCACGCGCCGCACTTCAGGCAGTTCAGCGCCTCCCGGAGCTCCGGGTCGGCCAGCAGATTCGACCTTCCGTTGTCCACGATGACGAGATGGAACTCCTCCGGCCCGTCCTCCTCGTCCGCGCCGCGCGGCCCGCTGACGAGCGTGACGTAGCTGCTCAACGGCCTCTGGCCGGTGGCCGACCGGATCAGGAGCTTCAGGAACATACCGAGGTCCGCCATCGAAGGTATGACCTTCTCCATGCCGACCATCGCAACGTGAACGCGCGGCATCGACGTGCACATACGCCCGTTGCCCTCGTTCGTGACCAGCGCCAGCGTGCCCGTGTCGGCCACCATGAAGTTGCCGCCCGTCACGCTCATCTCCGCCCGCGCGAACGCGTCCCGCAGCCGCTCCCGCGCCTCGGCCATGAGTCCTTCGCGGTCCCGGTCCCTCGGTGTGCCGAACCTGTCGTGAAACAGGTCCGCGACCTCCTGCCTCGACTTGTGAATGGCCGGCGCGATGATGTGGAACGGGCTCTCGTCGGCAAGCTGGATGATGTACTCGCCGAGGTCGGTCTCCACGGCCTCGATGCCGACCTCCTCCAGCCTCGCTCCCAGCCCGGTCTCCTCCGACACCATCGACTTGCTCTTGATGACGGTCCGCGCCCCAATCGAGCGCGCAACGCCGACAACATAGCGGTTGGCGGCTTCCGCGTCAGAGGCGAAGAACACCTTGCCGCCCGCCTTCGTCACGTTGTCCGCCATCTGCTCCAGGTAGTGGTCGAGATGCCTGATCGTGTGAGTCTTGATTTCGCGTCCCCGGTCGCGCATCTCCTCCCAGTCCGGCGTTGCATGGCCGGCTGCCAGGCGGGCCTGGTGGAAGCCGGAGTAGAGGCCGCGCAGGTTCGCCTGGATCGGCTTGTCCGCGAGAGCGGCAGCCGACTTGCGCTTGAACTGCTGCGCGTTGGGGATCATGGGTCCGGCGCGATTACGGGACTCGCTCGAAGGCGGCGCGCGAGTCGAGGAGTTCGGCGAGGTGCAGCGCCCGCACTGCCGATCCGCGCTTCCGCAGTCCCCCCTCGATCTGCATCAGGCAGCTGCTGTCGCAGGCGACGACCGCGTCCGCGCCCGTCGCCTCGATCCGGTCCAGCTTGTCGGAAAGCATCGCCCCGGAGATGTCCGCGAACTTCACCGAGAACGTCCCGCCAAAGCCGCAGCACTCGTCCGGATGCTCCATCTCCGCCAGCGCAACATCAGGCAGCGAGCGCATGAGTTCCCTCGGCTGCGTCAGTGCGCCAAGCTCGCGCCGCAGGTGGCAACCCTCGTGATACGTGACGCTGAGTCCCCTCTCCGTTGATGGGAGAGGGCTGGAGCCTGCCCTGAGTCCCTCGAAGGGGTGAGGGTGATCCGGCAGCCCAAGGACATCGACGATGTATTGAGAAAGTTCGTAAGTGCGGGCGGCCAGGTCTCGGGCCTCTGCCAGCGCCGCGGGGTCGTCCCTCAGCAGTTCCGGATAGAACACCTTCACCATGGCCGCGCAAGACCCCGACGGGGCCACCACGTATCGCGCTCCCCTGAAGGCTTCCAGCGTTCGGAGCGCGGCGTCCGCGGCAAGCCCCGTGTACCCGGCATTGAAGGCGGGCTGGCCGCAGCAGGTCTGAGACTCCGGGAAGTCAACATCTACCCCGAACCGGCGCAGCACGCGGACGGCGCTCTCGCCCACGTCCGGATAGAACTGGTCCACGATGCAGGTCACGAACAGTGACGCGGCAACCGGCCCCGTTCTGTGAGGTTGGTCTTCTTCGCGTTGTCGGGGAGCCGGGTCCCCTTCCTCAGAAGGCAAGGCCATGTACGACGAAGCCCAGTATCCAGCCAACCACCATGAGCGGCCCCGCCGCGAACCGCGTGCCCTCGGTGCTGTGCTCGGGGGGCGACGAACGCCAGAGGTAGTACACGAACGCCGCCAGGCCGAACGCCATCAGCCAGACCGACGCCAGGTTGACGCCAAGCGCCAGCCCCACGATGAATCCCGCGGCGCCCCAGGTTGCCGGATGCTCGATTATGGAGGTAACTGACAGGTTCATAGACGATGGTGAAGGGTACATGGCCCCGCCTTCGCATTGCAATCGCGCCTTCTGGGCTGCAACTGTTCAGACTTCGTACTCCTCTGGCCTCTTCCCCAGTCTGCTGGGGAAGATTGAGATGGGGTAATAGCGGCGATTGCCGGGCCGCCACATCAACTCTGAACACTTACTCTGGACTTGCCCGTCAGAGGCCGACCTGATGGGCAGCTACGACATACAAATCACTGGTACTATAGCCGCCTGATGAACTGCCCTAATTGCAACGAGTTGAACAGGGCGTCGAGCCGCTTCTGCATCCACTGCGGGTCTTCGCTCATGGCCGCGCGTGGGCCGGACGAGGGCGCCGGCACGGAGGAGCAGCCCACCGCCGCCTTCGGCAGGGAACTCTCGCTGGCAGAGTTGCAGGCAGAGGTCGAGCGGTTGAGTCTGGCCGTTAACGAGATCCGCTCGATCCTGTCACGCCAGGGATCCCAACCTGCCGCTGCCCCGGACCCCCGAACCGTTCGGACGGAGCCGCAGGTTGCCCGAGCGACGAGGTCCACGGGCGCAGCCACAGCCGAAGCGCCGCCGGCCCAGGCCAGGGAAATGCCCTGGGACAGGATCAACGTCGACTGGGAACTGATACTCGGCGGCAACTGGCTTGCCAGGGTCGGCATCGTGGCGGTGATCATCGGAGTCGCGTTCTTTCTCAGGCTTGCATTCGACAACAACTGGATTGGCGAAGGCGGGCGCGTGGCCCTGGGAATCGGGGGCGGGCTGGGACTGCTCGCCCTTGCGGAGTACTTGCGCAATCGCTACCTGATCTACGCTCAGACCCTGACAGGCGGAGGGATCGCCCTCCTGTACCTCTCGATCTTCGCGGCCTTCTCCCTGTACGGCTTCCTCAACATCTACCTGGCGACGGGGCTGCTGTTCCTGATTAGCGCGACGGCTGCCCTGTCTGCGCTGCGTTACAACGCCGTGGCGCTGGCGGTCATCGGCATACTGGGCGCGTTCACCGCTCCGTTCGTGCTGGGGGCCTTCGGAGACAGGCCGGAGCCGCTCGAAGTGGGCGGCCTCGCCGGCATCGACACCATGGCGTACGTCGTTGTGGTTGACCTCGCCGTGCTCGCGCTCTCCACGGTCCGCAACTGGCGCTGGTTCACGCTTCTTGCGCTCCTCGGTTCGCTTGCGTCCTTCGGCCTCTGGTACGAAGACTCCGGCGGCGACGTATCGCTCGTGGTCGCTCATGGCGGCCTCACGGCGATATTCCTCATCTTCGTCGGAGCTACGACCCTGTTCCACTTCATCTGGAGACGCGCTCCCCAGGCGTTCGACCAGAGCCTGATGATCGTCAATGCCGCGGCCTACTTCGCAATCAGCTTCGGCCTGCTGTGGGAAGAACTGAGGCCGTGGATGGGCACGTTCTCAGTCCTGATGGCCCTGTTCTACGCGGGTATCGCCGCGCTGGCAATCCGGCGGAGCAGAGAGAACTTCCATCTCAGCCTGACCGCCGTTGGCCTGACCCTCGTGTTCTTGACTATTGCCATCCCCGTGCAGCTGGGAGGGCCGTGGGTCAGCGTTGCATGGGCAACCGAGGGCGCTGTGCTCTTCTGGCTGTCGTTTACCTTGAGGCGGGCCCAACTCAGGCTCGCAGGCTCGATAGTGTTCGTCCTTTCGGCGCTCTGGCTTCTGGCCGTCGATACCCCCGAAGCCCTGCGGGAAGACTTGACGCCCTTCTACAACGTGTACCTGGCGTCGTTCGCGATCGTCATAGCGGCGTTCCTCGTCTCGGCGAATCGTGTCAGGAGAAACGGCAGGCATCTGACCGAGTACGAGTCGGAGTTGTTCCCAGCGCTTCTTGTCGCGACGACGCTGTTTGTGACGGTTGCGCTCTTTGTGCAGGTGGACGGCCCGTGGATTGCGGTCACGTGGGCCATCGAGGCTCTCGTCCTCGTGTGGGTCTCCGTGCGGTTTGGAGTGAGCGAGCTTCGCGTCGCAGGCGTCGCGGTGTTCGCGGCGGCGGCGGTGCGCCTCCTCGCCTTCGATACCGACGTCGATCTGATTGAATTCCGGCTGGTCTTCAACCTCAGGATGATGGCCTTCGCGGCTGTGGTCGCGGCGCTCTATCTTGCGGCGGTGCTCGTCAGGTGGGACCGCCGCGAAAACGCCACCTTGCCGACGCGATACCTGGCCCCGATGCTGTTAGTAGGAGCCAACTTCCTGACGCTCTGGGCGCTCAGCGCGGAGTGCATCGCCGCGGTGGACAGCGGCATCGTCAACGTAAGCGGCGACGCAGCCTTCTACACCAAGAGCTTGGGGTTGAGCCTCATCTGGGCGGCGTACGCAAGCGTAGGGCTAGCGGTGGGCATCGTGTGGAGATGGCGGACGGTGCGGCTCGGCAGCCTCGGGCTCCTGGCAGTCCCGATACTGAAGCTGTTCCTGTTCGACTCGCTGGCCCTCGAACAAGGCTTCAGAGTGGCCGCCTTCCTCAGCCTCGGCGTCCTCCTGCTCGTCCTGGGCTTCCTGTACCAGCGGTACAGCGGCCTGATCAGGGGTTTCCTGTTTGAGGAGGAGCGGGAGGCGGGCGCCTGAACTGGGAGGTGCTCTTAGCCTGTGGAGTATGCTTCGGGATACTCGAAACCGTCAGGAGTCTCGCGGGGAGAGTACCTGTCCAGGGCCGATTTCAGTTGTTCCGATACGCCAATCGACCTGCGCATGAGTTGCTCGGTGTTTTCGATGTTGCGCATCCGAGTGATCTTGGAAGGCAGTTGATAGTCTGCGACGCCTCTCAATCGCATGAGTTCCCCAAGTAGTCGTGCGACGTTCCCACCGATCGGATCTATGCTTCGATTGAAGCGGTCTAATACACCCCTGTGGCGGCGATTGCGGTTGATGGGCTGTGGGCGTACTTCCTTTTGGAAGTAACGGCCGCATGCTTCGTGGTGAAGTCCGTAGTAGAGGCGATTCACCACCGTTCTCTGTTCCGCTTCGGTTTGGGCAGAACCGGCCATCTGCCGCCCGAGTTCGTAGAAATCGAGCGGTCTCATTCTGTCAGGGGCACAAGCTCGAAATAGACGTGCCTGGCGTAGTCGTTCCGCTCTTCATCGGTCCAGTTCTCGGCTTCTTTGCAAATCTTGAGAATTATGCCCTCGCTGACGGGGTTCAGTTCAGCCCTGCTCGCGTCCGCCACTACAGATAACAGCAAGTAGTCACTGTCCTCTTCCCCGGGCTGGCTCCATGCAGATACTGTTGCCGAGTGCAGACGCTTGCCCAACTCATCCTCCGCAGCCCCATAGAGGAAGTGAAGCGCGTCGATACGAAACTGTGTGCGCAACGCCCAAGTTTCCCTCGGGAAGAACAGCCTCAATTGCCTCTTGGGGCGATCTGGCGAGGCGATAACCTGCCTCTTGGGGTGCCCTAGAGAGGCGATAACCTGCCTATGGGCGTCGACAGGCTGGATTGCCGGTGCGATTGCTGCCATTGTGAGTATCCTAGTCTCCAGTGTTTGAGAACAATGCGATCAAGGTTCTCCCAAACTCCGCAAGCTCTGCGGCGTCGCCTTCATCGTAGGCCATCCAGTACGCGAGAATTTCGTTGCCCTGCATGGAGTTTGCGGTCACCACAAGATCGGCGTTTTCCGAGTCCGGTACGGTGGGAACCGGGTCTTCATAGAACGAAACGCTGGAGACCGCGTCGATCTTATAGACCGAGACGTGACCACGGTCGTCATCTTCGAGAGCTTCGATGTCAATAATGATCCCGCCCGCGAGGATGCCGACGTTCGTGTAGTCTTCCTCTTCTCGCACATAGAAGTAGTACACTTTGAGCCCATCGAAGAGGGGCTTGGCAAGTGCCCAGTATGCTGCGAAGACTTCGTAGCCATCCTCATTTGCGATGTTATCCGCAGCCTTGTGGAGTTCCTGAGTAAGATCGATGGTAGCCAAAGCTCGCTGAAGCCTTCAGTTCAGTATGCAAACAAGTATCGGCCCGTTCCGAACGTGAAGTCAACCCATCGCGCGGCCCCAGGGACGCCGCGTTCCTAGATGAAGCGGGACCTCTCCCGTGGGTCGCCTGCGTAGTCCACGTACACGGTGACCACCTCCGTGAAGAAGTCCACGGCCTCGGTGCCCTGCTCGCGCTGGCCGACGCCTGACGACTTCATCCCGCCGAACGGCAGGTGCACCTCGCCGCCGAGCGTGGGCGAGTTGACGTGCACCATGCCGGTCTCCACGGTGTTGACGTAGCGGAAGGCGGCGCTCACGTCGCGAGTGTAGATCGAAGACGAGAGGCCGAAGCTCACGCTGTCGGCGAGTTCCAGCGCCTCGTCCAGGTCGCGGGCCTTGAAGACCGTGAGCACCGGCCCGAATATCTCCTCCTGGGCGATGCGCATGGACGGATCAACGTCGGTGAAGATCGTCGGCTCAACGTAGTAGCCGTCGTCGAAATCGCCGCCCGTCAGGACGCGGCCGCCGTACGCGAGCGTGGCCCCCTCCTCGGCGCCGATGCCAATGTACTCCGTGACCGTATCAAGTTGTGATTGGCTGGCCAGGGGAGACATATCAACGTCCGGATCGGCTCCGTCTCCAACCTTGAGCTTGCCGGTCCGGTCTATCAACTCCTCCATGAACCGGTCATAGACCGGCTCCTCCACGATCACCCGGCTGGTGGCCGTGCAGCGCTGGCCCGTCGAGCCGAAAGCGCCCTGTACGATGCCGTCGAGAGCCTTGTCCATGTCGGCGTCCGCCAGCAGGATGACGGCGTTCTTGCCGCCCATCTCGCACTGGACCTTCTTCAGCCGCCGCGCCCCTTCTGCGTAGATGCCTGTGCCGATGTCCGTTGACCCCGTGAACGAGACGCCGTCCACGTCGGGGCTGTCCACCAGCGCATTGCCGACCGAAGCGCCGGGGCCGATCACCAGGTTCAGGACGCCGGGCGGCAGACCCGCCTCCTCGAAGCACTCGACCAGCTTGACGGCGGTCATCGGCGTGGATGAGGCCGGCTTGAAGACGACGGCGTTGCCGCAGATCAGGGCGGGCGCCAGCTTCCACGCCGGAATGGCGAGAGGGAAGTTCCACGGCGTGATCAGAGCCACCACGCCAAGCGGCCTGCGCACCGTGTACGCCACGGTGTCGGGCAGCTCGGAGGGAGTCGTGTAGCCGAACATCCTGCGGCCCTCGCCGGCCGCGTACTCCACGATGTTCATGGCCCGCTTGACCTCGCCGCGGGCGTCCACCAGCGTCTTGCCCTCTTCGGCGGTTATCGACTCCGCCAGTTCTTCTGAGCGGCGGCCCAACACGTCCAGGGCTTTGAACAGCACGGCGGCCCTGGCGGGTGCGGGCGTCGACGCCCAGCCGTCACCGGCGTCGCGCGCCGCCGCAACCGCGCGCAGCGCGTCCTCGGGGGTGGAGCGCTGGAACGCGCCCAATGTCACCGACTTGTGCGCCGGATTCGTGATCTCATAGACCTCGCCCGACGTCGACGCTGTCCAGCGCCCGCCTATGTAGTTCTTGTAGGTGGCTGCCAATGCAATAGTCCTGAGGCTAAGAGTGCCCGGAACGGTAGCACCTGCGGGCGGAGCGGTCTAGCTGCCCTTACAACCGTGCCGTCCTGCTGTGGATGCCGGTGGCCCCGCTTGGGCGGTTGGGTTGCGAGATTTCGATCTGCGGCGTGCCGTCGCCTTCGCGGCACCGGACCTCGAAGGTGTGCTCGCCCGCCTGGAACGGCCAGTCGTACCGCCAGATCACCCACGTCGTGTCCGACAACGGCTCCCTGAGCATGGCGTCGGTCCAGGTACCGCCGTCCACCCGGACCTGCACAGCCGATATGCCCTTCGCGCCTGAGTAGGCGATGCCGCCGACGGGGACGAGCGTCTCGCCGCCGCTCTCATACGTTGCGAAGCTCGCCACCGTATCAACGACGGACGTTGTCCTCACGATGGCGTCCTTGTCCCAGCTTCGCTCGACCCAGTAGCCGTCCCTGTACTCGCTGCCGATCTCGACTCCGGTGATCCACTTGGGCTGCTTCATGCCGTACCGGTCCGGTATCCAGATGCGGAGGGGGAAGCCGTGCTCTGTGGGCAGGGGAACGCCGTCCCATTCGTAGGCGAACATGATCCGCTCGTCGGAGGCGATGAGATCGAGGTCCACGGTCTCGTAGTAGCCGTCGCCGGACGCCAGGTACATGTACTTGGCGTCCTCATGGAGGACGGCGTCGGCCAGTATGTGCTGGACGCTGACTCCAGTCCACTGCGTGGTGCTGATCAGCGTCGTGCCCACCCTGCCGGATATGCAGCGCAGGGTTACGTAGTGGCTCCTGGACTCGTAGTTGTTGCGCAGGTCGTCGAGCGTCAGCCGCAGCGGGTTATCGACCAGGCCGGTCACCGGAAGCGTCCAGGTCGCGCCGTCGATGACGGTGGGCTGAACGCGGATGAAGACCTTGTAGTGGTCCTTGAGCGGCGTGTACTCCGGGCGAGTTCCCGGCGCCGGCATCACGGGCGAGTCGGCGTTCGGGAACGGAGACCTCGTCGTTCCCTCTGAGAGGTGGGCCATGGAGCCGGCGATCTCCTCCTCCAGCCGCCGCCTCTCCGCCTCGCTGAGTATCCTGCCGACTCCGGCGCCTATCACCGTGATAGCGGCAGTGGCCGCGCCCGCCTGCACCAGGAACTGGCGCCTCGAGTATCCCTGCCCAGGGCTTGCGGCTGCCGTCGCGACAGGCTGGGACAGCGTGTTCAGCCTGTCGGCGGCCCAGCCGAAGGCAGCGCCCCAGCACAGAAAGAGCGCCGTGTGCCAGACGATGGCGAGAATGGGATGAACGCCGGAGGCGCTGATGGCGACGCTGATCGCGATCAGGGGCAGCCCGAACAGCGCTCCGGCCGTGATGCCGAGGGCAAGCGCCTGGTCCGGGGCCTTCGTCCTGATGACGGGGAACGCCGCCGCGCCCACGACGACGCCGAGCGCGATGAACTGGATGAGCGCCGCGATCTGCTCGGCTGTCTTGGCGGCGTCCGCGACGCTGACGTTGACCAGGTTCATGGACGAGATCATGAGATCGATGGCGAACGTCACGACCGCGCCGGGCAGTACCCGGGTAATCCAGTCGAACAGGTCGTACGGCATGAAGGGCAGGTCCAGCCAGGCCTGCCCCAGGTACACGAGCGCCAGCAGGGGCGCGGTCAGCAGTCCCCCGATCAGCGCCCCGCTGCCAATGCCAAGTTTCCTCATGACAGCCTCCTGTTACTTTGTGCGGTGCCGCGCTCGTCTATCTGGGATACGAACCGGCTCAGTCGAAAGATTCCATGGCCAGCCCGTCTTCGTAGGTTTCCTCGTCCCGCTTCCTGAGAGCGCTCGCATAAATCAAGCCTGCCGCGCCCAGCAGAAGAAACGCGCTGAAGACCCTGAATGCGGCCTCGAAGTCGAGCGTGGCTATCAGAAAGCCGCCGATCACAGGCCCAGCGACCTTGCCCGCGTTCTTCATCGCTCCGACGGTACCCATGCCGGCGCCGACGTTGCCCTCGGGAACGCGGGTCGAAACGAGCGCAACGGTCGAGGGGAAGGCCAGCGCCTGCGCCGCGCCCATGAGTATGGCGGGAGCGAACAGGGCGATCTCGTTTGAGGCAAGCGTCAGCAAGGCAAGGGCGACTCCAAGCGTCAGCACTCCGAGCGCGATCGTGCGCAGGTAGCCAAGCCTGTCGCCGACGCGCCCGCCGACGGGATTGAGCGCCATGTGGACCGCCTGCTGCACGGAGAAGAACAGCCCGGCTTCGAGGAAGCTGGCCCCGATGGAGATGGCGTAGAGCGGCACGAAGGCCCTGGCGGCGTACAGAGCCACGTACATCGAGGAGTCGAAGCCGCCGGAGAGCCAGACGGCGGGCGTCCTCGCGCTCGCTCGCAAGGCGTCGACGATTTCGCGGCCTCCGGGCAGCGTCGGCTTGAGGGCCGGGCGTCGAGGCTCTTTGATGAGCAGGACCGGGAGGAACGCCGCCGCGCTTACGAGTCCGATGACGGTGAACACGGTTACCGGGGAAACGTACTGGAGCAGCAATCCTGCCGCCGCCGGCCCCACGACGTAGCCGCCGTTGCGGGCCAGGCCGAACCAGCCCAGCCGTTCGGCGCGGCCCGTGGATGCGATCTCGGTGACGTACGCGAGCGTTACGGGACCGTAGATGGCAGTCGCCAGCCCGTGGAAGACGCGGACCGTCATCAGGTGGGCAGGCGTCTCGACCAGCCCGTACACGAACGGCATGCCTGCGAAGAAGCACGTGCCCAGTATCAGCCAGAACCGTCGGCCCCACCTGTCGGAGAGGAAGCCGATGAACGGCTTCAGCACCATGCCCGTCAGGGTGGAGACGGAGACGATGAAGCCGAGGAAGGCGTCGCCCGCCCCGAGCGACGCCGCGAAGAGGGGCAGCAGGGGCGTCTTGCCCATCTGGTACGCGGAGCGGACGATGAAGTCCGCCCCAGTTATGTAGTAGAAGCTGCGCACTCAGCCTCGTCCGTCTGAGAACCCCATCCCAACCTTCCCCAGCAGACTGGGGAAGGGGTCAGAGATGGACACTTTCTAAGGCTCCGTTCTGGGGACGATTGCCGGGATCTGCATCTCGTGGAGCAGGTTTTCGAAGGTCCGCAAGTCGTCGTCCACGATGTCCTGGATGCCCTCGACGTGCGGATCGATCAGCGTGCCGTAGTGTTCCAGGACGTCGTATGCCTGCTGGGGCGGCGCGTAGTCCGCGCACGTCACGACGGCAGTGAGGCCGGCCAGCTTCGAGTTCAGCTTCGCGGGGGCGTTCAGCCGGTCGCGCGCGCCCTTGTAGTTGACGTCGATCAGTTCGCCTTCGATTGCGTCCAGCTTCTCCTTCACGGCGTCGGCGGCCTCCTTCACCGTCTCGCCGGACGGGTGGTCTTCCGCGCGCCGCGCCCACTCCGTCACCTGGCTTCTGATGCTTCGCAGCCGGTTGATGGCGTCGTGCGTCTCGGACAGCTTGTCCCTGACCTTGATCGCCAGGTCGAACTGCTTCTGGAAGTCCTCGGGCGTCGCCGCCACCCTGGGCTCCTTGATCAGTTCGAAGCGCTGCGTCTGCGAGTCGTCACCGACGGTGAGCTTCACCCAGTAGGAGCCCGGCGGGGCAAGCGGGCCTGACCGCGTGGCGTCCTCGGTCGTCTTGTCTCCCGGCACCGCGCGGGCGGCCGGGTAGCGCATGTCCCACACGAAGCGGTTCATGCCCGGCTTCGCGGGAACGTCCGCGGTGTACTCCTCGTCGTCGCTCTTCTTTGTGCCGTTCTGGGAGTTGTTCTTGAACGTGACGATGTCTTCGCCCCTGCCGTTCAGGAACGTGAGGGAGACCGGCTCCTCCAGGTCGGGCTCCAGGTAGTAGCTGACGATGACGCCGTCCGGCGGGTTCGCGCCCGCGTCCAGGAACTTCCTGACCTGCTGGCCGTGCTCGCCCTTCCACTCCTTGTAGCCGACCGCCGCGCCGAGCGAGAGCATGTAGTTCTTGCCCAGCGAGGGCTTGCGCGCCCTGAACGGCGCCGCCGGGCGGTAGGTCGTGGCCGGAACGAGGAGACGGAACTTGCGGCTGGCGGTGTCCCAGTCGATCTGCCGGAGCGGGGCCAGGTCGTCCAGAATCCAGAAGGCCCTGCCGTGCGTCGCGGCCACAAGCTCGTTCTCCCTCACCTGCAGGTCGTAAACGGGAGCCTTGGGCAGGTTCGCGGCCATCGAGTGCCACGACTCGCCGTCGTCGAACGACACGTAAGCGCTCAGCTCCGTGCCCGCGTACAGCAGGCCGCGCCGGTCCGGGTCTTCGCGTACGCACCGCGTGAAGTCGTCCTCCGGCAGGCCGTCGACGATCTTCGTCCACGATGCGCCGTAGTTGTTCGTCTTGTACAGGTAAGGCGAGTAGTCGTCCAGCTTGTACATCGTCGCGGACAGGTACGCCGTGGCCGGATCGTGCGGCGAGACCTCGATCATGTCGATGCGCGCCAGGTCCGGCAGGCCCGCGGGCCTGATGGGCGTCCAGTTGTCGCCGCCGTCCCGCGAGATGTGCACCAGCCCGTCGTCGGTGCCCGCGTAGAACAGGCCCTTCTCGTGCGGCGACTCCACGAAGGAGAAGACCGTCGCATAGACCTCCGCGCCCGACGTGTCCTTCGTGACCGGGCCGCCGGACGGCCCCAGCTTGTCTTCGTCGTTCCGCGTGAGGTCCGGCGTGAACGGCTCCCAGCTGGAGCCGAGGTCGTTCGACCGGAAGACCACGTTCCCCGCCGCGTAGAGCACGTCGTTGTCGTGCGGCGAGAAGAGTATCGGGTATGTCCACTGGAAGCGGTACCTGTGATGCTTCGCGCCGTGGCCGGTCATGATCTCCGGCCACACGGTGATGATGCGGACCTGGCCGGTGCTGTGATCGTAATGGAGCATGTTGCCGCCGCCGCCGGGCGAGCTGCCGATCGCGCCGGAGATCACGATGTCCGGGTTGTCCGGGTGCACGGCGATGTAGCCGCTTTCGGAACTCCCGACGGTGTAGCAGTCGGTCCACGAGATCGCGCCGGTGTGCGAGCGGGACGGCACGCTGATGGCGGAGTTGTCCTGCTGGGTGCCGTAAACGCGGTACGGGAACCTGCTGTCCGTCGTCAGGTGGTAGAACTGGCCGGTCAGCTGGTTGTAGATGGTGGACCAGGAGTCGCCGCCGTTGAAGGAGACACAAGCGCCGCCGTCGTTGCCCTCGATCATGCGCTCCGTGTCGTTCGGGTCGATCCACAGGTCGTGGTTGTCGCCGTGCGGCGTGTTCACCTGGAAGAACGTCCTGCCGCCGTCAACCGACTTCCAGCACTGGTAGTTGAGTATCCAGACTACGTTCCACTCCTTCGGGTCCGCGAACACGTGCTGGTAGTACCACGGGCGGCCCTGCAGGTCCTGGTCGTCGCTGACCAGGCTCCAGCGCTTGCCGCCGTCGAACGACCGGTACAGGCCCGCCTTTTCCGATTCCACCGTGGCGTAAACGAGGCCGCTCCTCGCGCCGGACGCGGCCACGCCCATCCGGCCCTTCAGTCCTTCCGGCAAGCCCCTGCTGTCCGTGATGTCCTCCCAGGTCTCGCCGCCGTCCGTGGACTTCCACAGGCCGCTGTCCGGCCCGCCGCTGGTCAGGCTCCAGAAGTCGCGGCTCGCCTGCCAGATGGCGGCGTACATGATGCGCGGGTTGGTGGGATCGATGCTCAGGTCAGCCGCCCCGGCGTTCTCGCTCACGAACAGCACGTGCTTCCAGTTCTCGCCGCCGTCGGTGGACTTGAACACGCCGCGCTGTTGGTTCGGGCCGAATGCGTGGCCGAGCGCGGCCACATAGACCGTGTCCGGATCGGTCGGGTGCACGCGAACGCGCGAGATGTGCCGCGTGTCTTCGAGACCCACGTGGGCCCAGGTCCTGCCCGCGTCCGTGGACTTGTAAACGCCGTCGCCGTGCGTGACGTCCAGCCGGATGCAGGCCTCGCCCATGCCCGCGTAGATCACGTTCGGGTCCGAGTCCGCCACTGCGATTGCCCCGACCGACGCGGTCTCGAAGAAGCCGTCCGACACGTTCTCCCAGTACGTGCCGCCGTCCTCCGTCTTCCACACGCCGCCCGCGCATGCGCCGAAGTAGAAGGTGGCGCGGTTCACCGGGTCTCCCGCCACCGCCACGACGCGGCCTCCCCTGGGCGGCCCGATGCACCGCCATTGCAGCGACTGGAGCAGGCTATCGTCGATCTGTCGGGTCTGGGCCGGCGCCTGTGTCATACATCCACCTCTTCCATGAGTTGAAGGCTTCGAGCGAGCGTAGGCCGCGGCCAGGACGCGCCCAACCGCAGCCGCGCCATTCTCTCACAGCCCATCGGCTGATTAAAGCCGATCGAGCGCCCCGCCCCTCTGTCATTCCGATCGAGCGCCGCGCCCCTCTGTCATTCCCGCGCAGGGAGACCTTTGCATAACCGTCATTCCGGCGAAGGCCGGAATCCAGGGGGCGGGGCCGGCGGGGCCTCCGACCTCTTCCCCAGTCTGCTGGGGAAGACTGAGATGGGGCTCCCCCCCGCCGCCGCGTGTGTGTAGAGGCAGGTTTGAAACCTGCCCCTACGATGGTTGTCCGTGCCCGGTTACGTGCGCCGGCGGCGTGCCGCCGGGGCGGATGGATTCCGGCCTTCGCCGGAATGACGGCGGCGTGGGTAGCGCGTGGTAGGGGCAGGTTTGAAACCTGCCCCTACGGTTGTCGTTCGTGTGCGGTTACTTGCCCCGCCTCCGCCGCACAGCCACCCCCACGCCCGCCGCCAGCAGCGCCGCGCCCGCCGACGCCAGTGCCAGCAGCAGCCCGCCCGTCGGCGACGCGTCGCCGACCTTCACGCTCGACAGGTCCAGCGGCGGCACTTCCGGCAGCTGCGGCTCCGGCGGCGGCGCGTCCGCCTCCTCGTCGATGATCGCCGGGAGCTTGAGCGTGACCTCCGCGCAGTTCGGCTCGGCGTCGCAGACGATGATCGTGACCGTCGTGGCGCGCCCGATCGCCCTCGTCGGGCGGCCGGTGATATAGCCCGTCTCCGTGTCCAGGCGCAGGGTGCGCGGCAGCACGGAGCCTTCCTTCAGCGCGTACGACGCTATGTCCGTGTCGCTGGTGATCGGGACGATGGTGCGGATGCGCTGGCCCACGGTGAGCGACGTCGGCGGCTTGTACCGCACCGACGGCTTGGTCGTGTCGAACGGCACGGTCACCGCGTTCAGGCCGTCCGGCACGCTCGCCTTCGTGAACGCCAGGCTCACGGGCCCGTTGACGCCGGACAGGTCGGTTATCGTGCCGCTCGCGATTGAACCGTCGGGCACCGTCACCGCGCCGTTGTCGCCGCGTTTGACGGCGTAGGCGAACGTGACGCTCCTGCCGCCGCTGCCGGACGCGTACGTCGCGGCGCGCGCCTGGCCGCCGACGGCGATGTTCAGCGTAGAGGTGGCGCTCGCCTTCACGGGCCAGTCGAAGGTCACGGTCACGGTTATCTTGCCGCCCGGGCCGAGCGTCCCGGAATCGGCCACGCTCACGCTCTCTAGCACAGGCATCAACTCCTTGAGGCGCGGGTAGTCGCTCGCCGTGCCGAAGAGCCACGGGTCGTCCTTTCCGGTGTCATGGCTGTTGTTGCCGTCCTCGTTGTCGTAGTCCACGTTCCAGTTGGTGTATATGCCTGTGTAGTCCGTGGGCGTCTGCAACTCCGCAGTCGTCTTGCCCGCCGGGTCGGTGTCGTCGGCGATGCCCGAGGTCTGCGTGTCCCAGTAGCTGGCGGTCGCCGTGCCGCTCCCGACTAGGCCGCCCACGCTGGTCTGGCCGGTTCCACCCTGGCCCCTGGCGGCGGCTGTCCCCCGCGAGTAGCTGGCCTCGATCGTATCGCTGTTCCTGCCGGCGAGCCCGCCGGCGGCCTGCGTGGCGCTGCTGCTGCCGCTCCTGGCCTCGGCACTGCCTGTGGCGTAGCTGGCTGACACCGTGCCGATGATATTATCCCCCACCAGCCCGCCGGCGTAGGCGTTCCCGCCCAGGGCGTTCCCGGCGCCGGAGTTGGAGTCGGCCAGGACGGCGCCGGTCGCGAAGGACGCGCCGATGCGCCCATTGTTCACGCCCACCAGCCCGCCGGCGTAAGAGACGTCGCCGCCGCCGGCGTCGGCTGTCACGTCGCCCAGGGCGTGGCTGCGCAGGATGACGCTGCTGTCGTCGGTGCCGCCAACCAGCCCGCCGGCGTAGGCGGAAATGGTGGCTCCATCAGGGCCGGATGTCTTCGCTTCCACTCTGACGTCAGCCCAACTGCCGGTTATCTTGCCACTGCTATGCCCGGCCAGCCCGCCCGCGACGGCTGGGGCCAAAACGTTAGGTACAATCAGGCTAGCCGTGACCTCGCCGGTCACGCCCACGTTCTTCACCACGCCGCCGATGCTGCCGAACAACCCGGCGTGCCTCGTCGCCGCTGCGGTCATGTTGACGTACAGGTTGGATATGGTGTGGCCGTTGCCGTCGAAGGTTCCCGTGAAGGGCGCTGCAAAGGCGCCGATGGGATCCCACCCGGCGCCGGTAGTCCAGTCGGTCTTGTTCGCAGCCGCGTCGGCGTAGCTGGCGTCGTCTTTCAAGTCGAGGCTCCCGGCCAGCTCGTAGCCGGTGCAGTCGTCGGCGCAGCCCATGCCGACGAGATGGTTGGGGAAGGCGGCGGCGTAGGCCGTGGTGTTATCGGTGTCGTCAACCGCGCCGTCGCCGTCCAGGTCGTAGTTGATGGCGGCCAGCTGCTCCAGCGTCGTTATCTCGATGAGGTTGTCGTTGTCCAGGTCATAGTCGATGTTGGCGGACTGGGCGGACGCCGCGCCGCCGAGCAGGGCGGTCAGGCCGGCGGCCAGCGCGATTGCGAGCGTGGCTAGCAGCGGGCGTAGGTGTCGGTTCACTGCGTTGACTCCTTGCGGGTGGTGGGCGTCATACGTTCGATGCGGCCCTCTCGCGGGCAATGGAAGGGCGCGCGCGGCGTTGCGTTACGGTGTGGTGTCATTTATTCGATGCGGCCTTCTAGCGGGCAATGCAAGAGCGTGCGCGACGCTCCATTACGATAATATCGCATTGTGCCATGATCGGGCGGACGTTGGAAGGGGGTTTGGCGGCGCCCTGAGCCCCGTCGAAGAGCCCGCCCTCGGACCGTTACGGGAAGTTGCGGTAGATTTCGTGGCTGTCCGTCGGCGCATCTGGCCCGAGGGCATCGAGCGTCTGGATATTCAGCTCCACGAGGACGCCTTCGGGAAGGTTCAGAGGCTCCAGCGGCGTGAGCACCCCGTTGGTGAATCTGGCATTTACGGTTTGGGCCACCATAATCGTTGCTCCTGACGGGCAATCATACCTTTGTGCTATTCTAGCACGATCCCGCACTCCACCAACGCCGCGCCCCGGCCAAACGCGCGTCTCGCCGGGGGCGGGGGCCGCTCACTCGCGGGGCCTCCTGGATTCCTCTCTCGCTCCGCTCGATCGGAATGACAGTGATAACGGCGCTGGCTCATGGTTCGGGGGGTTCGGGTTCGGTGTGAGACGCGCCGGCCGACCCCATCCCGGCCTTCCCCAGCAGACTGGGGAAGGGGTCAGACGGGTCGGGGTCGGATTCGCAGTCGCAGGAGGCGGCGCCGTGGCGACATGCGAGGCGGATGGGGCCGCGGCATGAGTCGCGGATGCGCCTGACCGCGTCTATGATTTCGCCGGCCGCTATGGACCTTTCGACGGCCGGCCGGGCGTGTTCGCTGAAGTAGTGCTCCTCTCCGTTGTGTATGATGATGCTGCCGCGTTTGCTGGGGTAAACGACTCTGGGGTCCGGGGGCGTCGGGCGCTTGCCGACGGCGTCCAGCAGGGCGTCTGTCGCTTTGGAGACGGCTCGATTGTCGAAGCCGGTGTCTCCGCTGTGTCCGTATGTGTTGGAGTACGGGGGTTCGTAGCCGGCGAGGATGTCCGGAGCCCCATCCCGGCCTTCCCCAGCGGACTGGGGAAGGGGTGAGAGGGAGGCGCCGTTGGCGTCTGCGGAAGGGGGAACCCCATCCCGGTCTTCCCCAGCAGACTGGGGAAGGGGATCCTCATCCCTGTCTTCTCCCTCCAGGGACTCGTGGCCGGCGTAGGTGTCGTGGTGGAGGGGACCGGGGGCGTCGTCGAAGCCTCGGCGTAGGAGTTCTTTGGCGGCGTCTATGCGGTGGTGCGGCCCGAAGCCGGGCATGAAGCCTAGCATGACGTCTATGAGGAAGCGTATGGCTTGTCGGCCTCCGTCGGTCTCTGCTCGTATGAAGCGTGCGAGGTCGGGGTTGAGGCCGGTGGTGTCGAGGGTGTCTGCCTGGGACGCCTCGGCGGGCAGAACCCCATCCCTGCCTTCCCCAGCAGACTGGGGAAGGGGTTTGGGGGAGGCGAACTCTTTGGCTTCGTCGAAGCCGAGTTTGATGAGTTGGCGCGCGGCGTCTAGCCTGTGGTAGGGCTTGGCGCCGCGAATCCGGTCCTGCATGGCTGCGACGAGGAAACGGACGATGAGTCTGCCGTCGTCGGTTTCTTCTCGGACGATGCGTTGTATGGGTGATATGGTGTGCGCTTCGGTATTCATAGGTTCTATGATAGCAGGTGCGTACTAGTGTGTCAAGGGAGGGGGGATGGATTCCCGCCTTCGGAGACCTTTGCGTAACTCTGTGACGGTGCTTGAACAACGGCGCTCTACCCCATCTTGATCCTTCGAGGGACTCAGGACATGCCTTCCCCCTCGGGGGACTCGGGGCAGGCTCCGCAGACTGGGGAAGAGGCCGGAGGCCCCGCCCAAGCCACCCCTGGATTCCGGCCTTCGCCGGAATGACGGGTTACGCAAAGGTCTCCGCAGGCCGGAATCCATCCCCCGCCGTCATTCCGGCATTCACGCGCCAGCGTGAACCGGGGCCAGCCGGAATCCAGCGGGGCGGGGGCATCCCCGACTGCCAGCCCCCCTGTCGCGGTTCAGCCCGCCTCGCCTCCGCCTCGCGCCGGCTCCCAGCCGGCGGTCTCCCGCCGCTCGAAGTGTCGCCACGCGAACGCGATCCCGCCGAACGCGATCACGCTGAGATACGTGATCGAACGGTCGAGCAGCGCCACCGAGACCGCGTCGCTTTGGTCCAGGCCCAGGATCAGCAGCCCCGTAAGGCCCGGCTCCACCACCCCCACGCCCCCCGGGATCGGCGCGGTGCTGAGTATCGCGCTCCCCAGCGACGCTATGATGAGCAGCGGCGCCTCCATCTCCAGCCCCAGCGCGATCACCACGAAGTACAGCCGCGCCACCTCCAGCGCCCAGCCCGCGACGCCAAGCGCGAAGACCGTCGGCGCACGCTTGAAGCTCCCGAGCGTCCCGTGCTGGAAGTTGCGGTACATTTGCTGGAGGCGCGGCGGGAGCAGCCTCGCGAAATGGCCTCCGAACAGCCGCATCGCGATCACAAGCGCCGCGAGTCCCGCCAGCAGCAACGTAGCCGCCAGGAGTATGAAGGTCGACGCGTCCGACTCCGTCGTGGCGGTGAACGTGAACGCCGCCGCCATCAGCAGGACGAACACCGCCGCCATGTCGAACACGCGCTCCGCGAGGACCGTGCCCAGCGACCACGATATGCCGCCGCCCGAGTCCTCCGAGAACGCGTAGGCCCTGAAGGCGTCGCCCAGCCGCAGGAACGCGATCGCGTTGATGAACCACCCGATCACCAGCAGCCGCGCGCACTGGAACGCCGGCGGAAGCCGGGCCCCCGGCGCGGCGTGCTCTCCCGCGTTGCGCGCCAGTATCCGCCAGCGCACCGCGCGGAACGCGAAGCTGACGTAGTACAGGGCGAGCCCGGCCGCGTAGAGCCACGGGTTCATGGCGCGGACGTTGTCCCAGGTGTCCCCCCAGTCCACGTTGAACCTGGTGGCCAGGAACCAGACCAACGCGATGGCGACCAGCAGGCCGATGAGCGATGGAGCGGACAGTATGCGCCGCCTGAGTGTGCGGCCCCGCTCCAGTGTCCTGTCCCCGTCAGGTCTCATGCCTCTACCCGTTCGGCTGGGCTATCGGCCTCTTGGCCGGTATGCCGGGCCGCCTCGGATACCGCTCAGGAGTTGGCCGCGCCTTCCGCAGCACGACCAGCGACCGGCGCTGTCCAAGTTCGGGCAGGTCCACCTGAGTCACGTCCGCGACTTCCCCGCCGAGGGCATCGATCGCCGCCCGCGAACTCGCCAACTCGTCCTCGATGCTCGCCCCCTTCTGGCACACTACCGCGCCGCCGACCGCGCACAACGGCAGCGTCAACTCCGCCAGCACGCACATCTTCGCCACGGCCCTTGCCACAACCAAGTCGAACGCCTCCCGCAGACCCGCGTCCCGGCCGGCGTCCTCGAGTCTCGCGGTCACCACGTCCGAGTCTTGGAGTTCCAGCGCCTCTACAAGCCGGCGCAGGAAGGCCGTCTTCTTCAAAGCCGAGTCCACAAGCGTGAGCCGGATCGAAGGGAAGGCGATCTTGAGCGGCACGCCCGGAAAGCCGGCCCCGGCGCCTGCGTCCAATATCTTCGGCGCGCAGGCAAGCGTGGACGGAACGGCAAGGCACACCGTCAGCGAGTCAAGAAAATGCCGGACCTGGACAGCCTCCAACGCGGTCACGGAGGTCAGGTTCGTCCGGTCATTCCAGGCCTTCAACTCCCGGTGATAGATGTGAAACTGCTCGATCTGCCGGGCGCTGAGCCGGATCCCGATCCTTTCGGCGCCTTTAACCAGTATGTCCAGTCTCCCCTCCCGTGGCTTCGAAGGCATTCGGTCGCAGGGTCGGTGGATTGTATCACCGGCCCCATCGATGCCCTGATGTAGAATTACCTTATGAATCAGGAAGAAACACTCAACACCAAAGGCGAGCGCCGGGAGGCCAAGCGTCGCAAGCGCCGCCGCATGAAGGTCACTGGGACCGGCGTGAAGCGGCTCCAGCAGATCATCCTGCGCCGGGCCGCGAAGGCCGCAGCCTCGGAGGAGCCGCGCGGTTGACCTCCGTCCCCACAGCCATGACCATCGCGGGCTCCGACTCCGGCGCGGGCGCGGGCATCCAGGCCGACCTCAAGGCCTTCGCCGCCATGGGCGTGTACGGCACGTCGGTGCTAACTGCGATAACGGCGCAGAACACCCTCGGCGTGACCGACGCCTTCGAACTGCCGGCATCCATCATCGGCTCCCAGATCGACGCGGTTCTCACCGACATCGGCGCTGACGCGGTCAAGACAGGCATGCTCTCCAGTTCCGCGGTCATCGACTGCGTCGTGGAGAAAGCCCGGGAGCACGGCGTCTCCGCGCTGGTCGTCGATCCGGTCATGGTCGCCCAGGCGGGCAGCCGCCTCCTCCGCGAGGACGCCGTCGACGCCCTGCGTCGGCGCCTGCTGCCTGTGGCCCTGCTCGTCACCCCGAACAGGTGGGAAGCGGAAGTCCTGGCAGGCCGGCCTGTGACCGACGTGGCAGGCGCGCGCGACGCCGCGCGGGCGCTCGTGGAGATGGGCGCGCGGTCGGCCCTTGTCAAGGGAGGCCACATCGACGGCCCGCCCACGGACGTGCTGTTCGACGGCTCGGAGTTCACCGAGTTCACCGCCGAGCGAATACAGACCGCCAACACGCACGGCACTGGCTGCACGCTAGCCTCAGCCATCGCCGCGTGCATTGCCCGCGGCATGTCGGTGTCCGAGGCTGTGGCTGCCGCCAAGGAGTACATCACAGGAGCCATCCGCGCCGCCCAGCCCATCGGCGGCGGCCACGGCCCGGTCAACCACTTCTACAGGTTCCGCGCCCAGCCAGGCTAACCCGCCCAAAACAACACTCGAAATACAACCGCCCTCCCCGCAAGCCTGCCGAAGATGGAAGGGCATCACGTTGGCGCGACCCACCGATGTGAGCGTAACCGCATCCTAAGGGTTGACGGGATGTTTCCTAGAGTGCAATATACTGGAGATACTTTGGTGGTACATCACGGCAAAACTATGCCCACTCTGACAGTTGAACAAAAAATCAGAATTAGGGCCGCAGCTAACGAGTGGATTTCTCAGAACCTTCCAACTGAGAGAAAGCTCATAACTCACACTGCGCCCGAGTATGTTCAAGTCGAACAGGCATGGTCTGTTGATCTAACAACTAAAGTTGGGAACAGTCGCTCTGTCATCGTTGGGCACTTGCTCTTCAACAGTGCTGCCTGTGTCGTCAAGGCTCAAGATCCTGAAAGTATCTCATCAGAACTGGCTCGCTTCGTATGCGAAACTTCGCAAGAGCTTACAACTGATAACGATGCTACTCTGCTAGGCAAAGGGTTTGAGTTCACATTAGGTGACGGAATTGAATACTCTAAGACATTAACCGATAAATCCGTAGATTTGTTGCTTACCGATCCTCCTTATGGCATCAGCAACGCATATACTTGCGAAGATCAAGTGCCGAGAAGGTTGCGCAAGAACGGAGCCGACTTCATTATGCCAAGGGGGCATTTTGGCGATTGGGACGGCTCAATTCAGCCTAACGAATGGACCGAAGCTGTGCTACCGAAAGTAAGAGGCTGGGCTGTCATATTTTGTGCTCAAGCCCAGATCGGAGAATACTCCGATATTCTTAAGTCACATAGGTTCAATGCGGTTGGCACTCTCGTATGGTACAAGACAAATCCTGTTCCTTTCAACCACAACTATAAGCCGATAAACGCTTGGGAAGCCTTAGTAGTAGGAAAGAGGCCCGGAACGAAGTTTAATGGTAGCGTTGTTCACAACGTGTTCCGGTGTAAGTCTCCTTCGCCACAACATCGCATACATCCAACACAGAAACCTTTGCAACTCATAGAAAAGTTCATTGAACTTTTTAGTGACGAGGGTGATCTTATCTTTGATCCTTTCGCTGGAAGTGGTACAGCAGTTATCGCGGCTCACCGCCTTCACAGAAGAGTACTAGCTTATGAGAAGGACGCCGATATCTACCGCTTAGCCTGCAATCGTATAACCGAATTGGTGAACCATGCCCAGCGCTTCTAATTTTGAGCGATCCTTTGACAAGACTACCAAAGTATATCAAGTTTACCTTGTCCTCAAAGATCAACAGTGGCATTGCAGAGAATGTGAGTACACCCATACGGGGATAACTCAAATCGCTGGCGGATCCGGCATACAAGGCCTGCAACGTGGTACCAAAAGCAGGCTGGGTATGAAAATTGAGAGCGGAAATCATCTCTGCGTGGAATGTGGACGAACGACCAGACATGACCGATGGCAAGGCGGTTATGAGTCATCCGTGCAGTCTGCATCGATGCCGAGCAATTTTGTTAGACGAGTAATCGCTGTTCTAGGCTCGCGCGACGTCGTAGAAGGAACCGAGAGACCTTCTACCCAGTTGACCATTGACCATAAACT
Source organism: Dehalococcoidia bacterium (assembly GCA_963668185.1). Classification (GTDB taxonomy): domain Bacteria; phylum Chloroflexota; class Dehalococcoidia; order Lucifugimonadales. The sequence continues at coordinate 2,556,469 of OY764162.1, read as the reverse complement.
TCCTATGCTGCGTTGGAACAATACAACTAAGAAGATACAAACGAACTATGCGGCAATGGATGATGATGATATACGCACTCATTTTCAGCTCTTGAAGAAGTCGAATGGTAGTGTAAGCCATAACTTGTTGAAGAGCAGAGCCTGTGAGCGCTGCTATAAGACGGGCAACCGCGGGACACCATTTGGCATTGCCTTTTTCTATTCGGGCAACAATAAATGGAAACCACGCAGTAAGACAAATCCAAAGGGTTGTGAAGGTTGTGGTTGGTACGATTTCGCTCTGTGGAGAAGGCGCCTTAACAATAAGCTAAAATAGTAGTCCTGCCTTGGGATGGTAAGCGATAAGCTGCAGCCTGCTATTCTCCCGCCTGTTCATTGCTGGATACGATTTCTACCAAGTCTCAGAACGTGGTTACAATCTGTGTGCAAGGTCCGGTCGGCCTCACGTCTGCGGACGCCCCCGCCGCAGCGCTCGGCCCGGCAGCGCGCCGGTGTTCTCGCCGCGCTCGATGACGACCTCGCCGTTCACGATCACGTACTCGATGCCTACGGGATACTGCTTCGGGTCCTGCTTGGTGGCAAGCGCCTTCACCGTCGTTGGGTTGAAGACCACAATGTCCGCCCTGAAGCCGTCGCGCAGTAGGCCGCGGTCCGGCAGGCCCAGCCGCTGCGCCGGGAACGACGTCATCTTGCGTATCGCCTCAGGCAGGCGCAGGTGCTTCTCCGCGCGCACGAACTCCGCCAGCACCACGGGGAAGCAGCCGTACGTGCGCGGGTTCGGGTACTCGCCGAACAGTATCGCGTCGCTCGCGATCATGCCGTACGGGTGCGACACGAACGCCGGCAGCGTCTGCGCGTTCGTTCCGAGCGCGACGGTCGAGATGCCGAGGTTCTCGTCGATGAGCAGGTCGAACAGCGCGTCGGCCGGGTCCTGGCCGCGCATCTCCGCGATGTCGGTCAGCAGGCGTCCGTCGTAAACTGCGTTTTCCGGCTTCGTGAAGTTCGTGAGCCACTGGTCTGCCAGCCGGTCCGGCGTGACCTCCCTCTTCATCCTCTGGCGGTCGTCCGCGTCGCCAAGCGCGTCCATCAGCCGCTCCGGGCCGCCGTCCTTCGCCCAGTGCGGCAGGCCTATCGTCACGGTTGTCCCCGAGTACGGGTACGTGTAGCAATCGAACGTCACGTCAAGGCCCTCGGCCCGCGCGTCCTCCACGAGGCCGATGTAGTCCAGGTGGCTGCCGTCGCCCTGCGCCGACTGCCTGTAGTGCGTCAGGTGCACGGGAATGCCGCTGCGCCGGCCGATCTCTACCGCCTCCTCCCACGGCGCGACGACGCCCCGCGACTTCAGCGATGCCCTGGTGTGCGTGTGGTAGAACCCGCCCAGTTCGGCAGCGACGGCTGATAGCTCGACCAGTTCATCGGTGCTCGCGTAGGAGCCGGGAGGGTAGTCCAAGCCGGTCGAAAGCCCCCACGCGCCCTCCTCCATCGCCTCCCTCACCACGGCCTTCATGTCCGCCATCTCGGCGCTGGTAGCCGGCCTGTCGTTCCAGCCGACGCCCCAGATGCGGACCGGCGCGTTGCCCAGGATGTACGCAATGTTGATGGCCACGGTGTTGTCATAGCGGTCCAGCAGCTCCGCGACCGTGAGCCAGTCGGCGGGTTCGGGCGGATAGCCGTTAAGGCCGGAGTCCAGCCAGATGTACCGGCGCAGTTCCTCGACCGTCTTGAACGGAGCGTGAGAGATGCCGTCGATCCCTACTAGCTCCGTCGTCACGCCCTGCCGTACCTTCGGATCGTGGTGCGGCTCGCCCAGTATCGTCAGTCCCGCGTGCGAGTGCACGTCCACGAAGCCGGGGCACACCACGTGGCCCGACGCGTCGATCCTGCGCCCGGCCTCGATGCCGGACGCGTCGCCCCTGTGTACGGTCACCGTGTCGCCGTTTACGATCACGGCGGCGTAGAAGCCGGGGCTGCCGCTGCCGTCTATCACCAGTCCGTTTTCGATAATCAGGTCAGGCATTTCTTTGCACCTCGATTCGCCCTAAGATAACCGTGTTCAGGCTTTATGACTACACACGTACAACTGGATGCCGGCGCCTCCTCCGAGTCTTTTCGCCTCTTGAGCCGCCGCCTCGCCGATGAGCGAGTGATCGAGAGGCTCCGAGGCAGCGCGGCCGGCCATGGCGGCGGCTGGAGCGTCGCTCCCCTTGCCGCATCCGAGACCGTCGAGGATGCTCTGCGCTTCGCCGAAGGGCTGGATGGCATGGACTTCGCGGGAGCCGTGCTCCTGGGCATCGGCGGAAGCGCGCAGGGCGCCGGAACGCTGATCGCTCTCGGCCCGCGCGATGCGGCCCGCGCCGCCTTGCCGGTCACGGTCCTTGACTCGATCGTACCGGAGACTGTGCTCGAAGCGTCGCGGAGCGTCGACTTCGACAAGACGCTGTTCATAGTCGCGTCGAAGTCCGGCACAACCGTGGAGACGATGCTGCTGTACCGCTACTTCCGGGCGCGCGTGGACGAGGCCGTGGGCAGGGCGGAGGCAGGCCGGCGCTTCGTCGCCGTGACCGCGCCGGGCAGCCCCCTGGCCGCCCTGGCAGGGGACGAAGGTTTCCTCCACTGTTTCGAGTGCCCGAAGGACGTGGTGGGCCGGTTCTCATCGTTTACGCACTTCGGACTGCTGCCCCCGGCGCTCGCGGGCGTGGACGTACGCGGCATCGTGGGCCGCGCCGTGGAGATGCAAGGCGCATGTCAGGTCGCGGACGCGGCGGGCAATCCGGGGGCGTCGCTCGGTGTGTGGCTGGCGGCGCTCATGTGGGAGGGCAGGGACAAGCTGACGTTCATCGCGTCTCCCAGCGTCCGGCCGTTGTTGCCATGGATCGAGCAGCTTCTGGCCGAGAGCATGGGCAAGGACGGCGCGGGCCTCGTGCCGGTGCTGAACGAGCCGCCGCTAGATGCGTCGTCGTACGGCGGCGACAGGGCGTTCGTGTACCTTTCGCTCGCCGGCGAGGCCGACCCCGGCTCAGCCCGAATCGTCGCTGCGTTACGTGATGCCGGACACCCGGTTGCCGTGTTCCCGCCGATGGAGCCGCTCGACGTGGGCGCGGAGATGTATCGCTGGCAGCACGCCGTCGTGACGGCATCGACGCTTGCCGGGCTATGGCCGTTCGACCAGCCGGACGTCCAGGCATCGAAAGACATGGCGCAACGCATCATCTACGGCTCCGCAAGCGATCCGGCTCCGTCACCGGACGGCGCTGAGGCCATCGTCAGCGCGCTGCGGAGCGCGCCGAATGGCAGCTACCTCGCAGTGATGACGTTCGCGCGCGCCACCGGGGGGCTTGACGCCGCCCTCCGGGAACTCCGCGTGGCCGTCGGCGAGGCCTTTGGAATGCCGGTCACCGTCGGATACGGGCCCGGGTTCCTCCACGCGACAGGACAGCTTCACAAGGGCGGCCCTAAGTCGCTGGTGGGCCTGCAGATACACGCTCGCAGTGACGCCGACGCGCTCGTGCCGGGCGACGCGCACACGTTCGGGGACCTGCTATCCGCGCAGGCCGACGCGGACCTGCGCGTGCTTCGCGACAGGGGGCTGCCTGCGTTCCGGCTGCTGTGCGGCCCCGAAGGGCCGGCAGGCGCGGTGCTGGGCCTGTGCCGGGCGATCCGAGAGACGCCATCTGTATAATCACGCTCATACATCCTCAAGGTAGGATCGGAGGCCGCCATGGTTTCGGCGCAGACAAAGTCGATGCTTGATGAGCGGCCTATGCTGCTGCTGATGGACGGCCACGCCCTGGTGCATCGCGCGTGGCACGGCATCCGCGAGCCGCTCACCGTGCGCAGGACGGGCGAGGAGGTCAAGGGCGTTTACGGCTTCGTCAACACGCTCCTGCGCGCGCTGCACGAGTTCCGCCCCTCCCACTGCGCGATCGCGTTCGACGTATCCGCGCCCACGTTCAGGCACAAGGGCTTCGATGAGTACAAGGCGCACAGGCCGCCCACGCCGCCCGAACTCAGGGCGCAGTTCACACGGGTGCGCGAGTTCATGGACGCCTTCCGTATTCCCATCTACGAGGTGGAGGGCTTCGAGGCTGACGACGTGATCGGCACGTTGTGCAGGCACGCCGAGGAGAACGAGGTCGAGGTGCTGATCCTCACGGGCGACACGGACACGCTCCAGTTGGTCTCGCCGCTCACGCGCGTGCTGCTCTCGTACAGCGCCCAGAAGCGCACGATCTACGACGTGCAGGCGGTGCGCGAGCGGTACGGCGGCCTGGGGCCGGAGTTCGTCGCGGAGATCAAGGCGCTGGAGGGAGACACGTCGGACAACATCCCCGGCGTGCCGAGCATCGGCAAGAAGACCGCCGTCCAGCTTCTGGCCGAGTACGGCTCTATCGAGGGCATCTACGCGCGGATCGATGAAGTGAAGCCGCCGCGTCGCCAGCAGGTGCTGCGCGACAACCAGGAGGTCGCCGAGACCTGCAAGTGGCTCACGACGATCTCCAGGGAAGCGCCGGTCGAACTCGATCTGGACGCCGCGAAGTTCTGGGACTTCGACCGGTCGCAGGTGGTCGGGCTACTGCGGGAGCTGGAGTTCCACAGCATGGTCGAGCGCATCCCAGGCTCCGATGGCGCGGCCTCGGCAGGCGACGGCGAGGCAGGCGTTCGCAAGGTCGCTACGCAGCACGAGATCGTCCGTACGCCGGAATCGCTGCGGGCGATGGTGGGGACGCTATCCACGCCCCGAGGCTTCGCGTTCGATACGGAGACCACGCACGTCAACCCCATGCTCGCCGAACTCGTCGGCATGTCGTTCTCCAACGAGCCGGGCAAGGCTTGGTACGTGCCCGTCGGCCACAACGAGGGCGAGCAGCTTCCCGTAGCCGCCGTGCTTGACGCCGTCCGGCCGCTGTTCGAGTCAGAGGACATCCCCAAGACGGCGCACAATGCGAACTACGACGTGATGATTCTCGCTAACTGCGGCATCGAAGTGCGCGGGCTGGACTTCGATTCGATGCTCGCCGCGCACATGTCGGGCATCCAGGCTATCGGCCTCAAGCAACTCTGCCTGGAGTTGTTCAACGAGGAGATGACGCCGATCACCGACCTCATCGGCACAGGCCGCAAGCAGATCACGATGGCAGAGACGGCAATCGAGGACGCCGCCGCATACGCCGCCGCCGATGCCGAGGTCGCCTGGCGTCTGGCGGAGCACTTCAGGGGGCAACTCGAGGGGCTGGGGCTGGCGAAGGCGTTCGCCGAGCTCGAGATGCCTTTGCTGCCCGTCCTCGTGAGGATGCAGCGAAACGGCATCTCCCTGGACACGGACCTGCTTGGCCGCATGTCGGAAGACCTGGGCGAGCAACTCGTGGGCATCCGGTCGTACATACACAACCTCGTGGGCCACGAGTTCAACCTCAACTCCACGCCGCAGCTTGGGGACGTGCTGTTCAAGGAGTTGCGCCTGCCGACGATCAAGCGCACACGGACGGGGTTCTCCACGGACGCGCAGACGCTGGACACGCTCAAGGGCATGCTGGACAGGGGCGAGTGCGATGACGCCGACCCCAGGGCCCCGGACGTCCTGAACAACGTGCTCGACTATCGCCAGGTCTCGAAGATCAAGTCAACGTACGTTGACGCGCTGCCAACGCTCGTGCACCCGAGTACCGGGCGCATTCACACCAGCTACAACCAGACCGGCTCGGCGACGGGCCGCGTGTCGAGCAACGACCCGAACGTGCAGAACATCCCGGTGCGCACCGAGTTGGGACGGCGCGTGCGTGACGCGTTCATCGCGGCGCCGGGCTCCGGCAGCACGCTGCTGGGCGCGGACTACTCGCAGATCGAGCTTCGCGTGCTCGCGCACGTGTCGGAGGACCCGGGCCTGCTGGAGGCGTTCCACCGCGGCGAGGACATCCACGCCGCCACGGCGTCGTCCGTGTACGACGTGCCGATAAACGAGGTGGACGCCGAGCAGCGCCGCATCGCGAAGATCATGAACTTCGGCGTGATATACGGCCTGAGCGCGTTCGGCATCTCTCAGCAGACCGGCCTCCCCAGGGACGAGGGGTCCCACTTCATAGAGACCTACTTCGGCAAGTACTCCGGCATCAGGGCATACATCGAGGAGACGAAGGCCAGGGTCAAGGACCAGGGTTACGTTGAGACGCTCAACGGGCGGCGGCGATACATTCCGCACGCCAACTCTCGCAACTTCCGCGAGCGCAGCGCGGGCGAGCGCATGGCCATCAACATGCCCATCCAGGGCACGGCCGCGGACATCGTCAAGATCGCCATGGTCAGGATTCAGGAACGCCTGGACGAACTCGGCCTTCGCGGGATGATGATAGTGCAGGTGCACGACGAGCTGATCTTCGAGACGCCGCGCGATGAGATGGACCAACTCCAGTCGTTGGTCCTCGAACTCATGCCGTCGGCCATGAACCTCAAGGTGGACCTGGAAGTGGAGCTCAAAACTGGCGATACCTGGGGCGCGATGGAGTGAGCGTTACGCCTGGTTTCTGGTCGTGATGGAGACTTCCCGCACCTCACCGGGCTGGATCCCTTCCAGAATGTTGCGAATGGTCTCCGCTCTCCTGGAAATGAGTGGCCAAGCGGTGTTCATCAGGACGACCACGGCGATACGCCTGGCAAACATGTTCTGCTGGTATCGGATGCCTTGGTCGGTGGTGATCAAAACCTCGAAGTCGGCCTCTTCAGCCCGGTCCAGTAAGTCTCCGTTGGACAAGGCATCCCAGCCATGCTCCCTGGCCTCTTCGACGACGTGGCCAAACAGTTGACGGCCCAACTGGCGGGGAGTCCCATTATCGAACAGGATGCGCATGGGCGACCTTGGCCCTTAGTTCCTGTGCCACATGCTCTAGGGCCGCCTTCACTTCCGATTCATCCACTCCGCCGAACCACTCGATGAAGTCGTATATCGTCGCGCCCTCCGCAAGGTTCTCAAAGAGGGCGTACACCGGCAACCGGGTGTTTTTGAACACCCAGTTGCCGCTCACCTTGCCGGGCACGCTTTCCACCGCCGGGCACTTGCTCCAGTCCGTCACGCGGTCACCTCGCTTTCCATTGCCAGCACCTCTTCTGACTGACTGGCGCTACTGAGGCCGTTACGCATATTATCCGCAATCAGCGCATTCCAGTCTATTGGGATCATTCCGGCCGGCCTTCGCGGGGAGACCTATGCGGTGTGCTGGGAACTTGGCCGCATAGACGGCGGCAGAGCACGATATAATCCGAGCATTCAGAAAGGTGATGGGAGCCGTACATGCCAGAAGGCATAGCCAAAGCGAACGGCATAGACATCTGGTACGAGACGTTCGGAGACCCGTCGCACCCGACGGTCCTGCTGATCGCGGGCGCGTACTCGCAGGCGCTGCTGTGGGCGCCCGAGTTCTGCCAGGGCATCGTCGACGGCGGCCGGCACGTCGTCTGGTACGACAACCGCGACATCGGCCTGTCCGAGTGGCCGGACGAACTGTACACGCTGTGGGACATGGCGGACGACGCCGCCGGCCTCATGGACGCGCTCGGCATTGAGGCCGCGCACATGGTCGGCGCGTCGATGGGCGGGATGATCGCGCAGCTGGTCGCCTTGCGGCATCCGGAGCGCACGCTGACCCTCACCTCGATCATGTCATCGCCGGGAATGAACGATCCATCCCTCGAACCTCTCTACGAAAAGCGCATATCGGAGATGCAGGAACTCGCCAGCAGGCCGGCGGATGATCGCGATTCCCGCGTCGCCCAGCAGGTCGAAATGTACCGGCTGATGGCCGGGCCTGCGGTGCCGTTCGAGGAAGATTACTGGGGGCCGATTCTTGCGGAGTCCGTCGACCGCTCCTGGCATCCTGAATGTCGTCACGTTGAGGCGATCAATTCGACGCCTTCCTGGCTGTCTGAACTGCCGAGGGTCACCGTGCCCACGCTGGTGATTCACGGCACGTCAGACTTCATTCTTCCCTACTCCCACGGCGTCGCCACCGCCAATGCGATTCCGGGCGCGCGCGTGTTGACGCTTGAAGGCGTGGGCCACGAGCTTCCCAGACCGCTCGACGGCAAGGTCATCGGCGCGATCCTGGATCTCACCGGCGGCTAGGTCTGCGCCTCCGCCGAGTCTTGACACCGCAGGCCTGCCGACATACCTTCCAGTTAATCGGGCCGCGCTATTCAGCGTGGCAATGCTTGTGGACAGGGTCGAACCGCGGCGCAACCGCACATCTGCGGTACAAGCACACAGGAGGCATCTGCAATGGCGAACTATCAGGACCTCAAAGACCGCATCAACGGTGGAGAGACCGTCATCCTCGATGGCGCGGTCGGCACACAACTCCAGGACATGGGCGTGCCGATGCACCCGGTGGCCTGGTGCGGCCCGGCCAACATAACGCACCCGTCCAGCGTCGTCATGATGCACGAGCGGTACATCCGCGCCGGCGCGGACGTGATCACCACCAACACGTTCTCCACCGTGCGGCCCATGCTGGAGAACGCCGGCTACGGTGATTACGTGCGGGAGATCAACGCCCGTGCCGTCCACAACGCCCAGGAGGCAAGGGCGCGGGCGAACGTGGACAGGCCCGTGTACATCGCGGCCTCCATATCAACCCACATAGTCGGGCGCAACCCCAGGACGGGGCACATAGGGATCGCCGGAGCGTACGGCCCCGGCGCGGGGCTGCGCTCATACCCGGAGAGCGCGCGATTCACGGCGGAAGAGATGGAGGACTTCTACGCTGAGATGGCGGAAGTGATGGCAGAAGCGGGCGTGGATCTATTCTTGGTGGAGCCGATGGGCCGCGACAACGAGGCGAGGCTTATCGAAGTGAACGCGGCCAAGGCGACAGGGCTTCCGGTGTGGGTCGGGTTCGACGCGTACGTGAACGCGGACGACGCGGTGATACTGGGCAGCCAGGCGAAATCGATGCCAGCGCCGGCCGGCGCGCGCACGATAAACGACGACATGACGCTGGCGGAGGCGATCGCCGAGATCAGGCCCGCGGGGCCGGACGTGATGGCGGTGTTCCACTCCAGGATCGAGGACACCAACGCGGCCCTGGACGTGCTGCTGAGCGAATGGTCGGGACCGGCGATGGCTTACCCGGACGCGGGCCGGCGGGACTACGTGCAGAAGTGGCAGGACCGGGAGACCGCCAACGAGGAGACGCCGGACGAGTTCACCAGCGCCGCCGGCGCCTGGGTGGACCGGGGCGTGCAGGTGGTGGGCGCCTGCTGCGGTTTCGGCTCCGCCTACATCGAGCCGCTCCGAGGCGCGCTGCCGGACCGGATCGCCGAGCCCAGGGCGGCCTGACTCTGAGGCTCCACGGACATCATAGAAAGATCGCCCACGGGCGGCGAATGCACACCGGAGGTGCCGGACATGCCTGACTACCAGGACCTTAAGGACCGCATCGACAGGGGAGAGACCATAATCCTCGACGGCGCAGGAGGGACGATGCTTCAGTCCATGGGGTTTGAGTCTCATCCGGTCGCCTGGTGCGCCCTTGCTGCAGTCACGCATCCGTCAACCGTGGTGGAGATGCACGAGAGCTACATCCGGGCGGGCGTCGACGTGATCACCACCAACACCTGGTCCACGGTGCGGCCCTTGCTGGAGTACGTCGGCTACGGCGACAGGGTGCGCGAGGTAAACTCGCTTGCCGTGCAGCATGCCCGGCAGGCCAGGGACAATGCGGCCGGCGACAGGCCCGTGTACATCGCCGGCTCCATGTCAAGCCACATGGTCCACCGAAACCCCCGTGAAGATGAAATAGGCTTCGGCATCGGCGATGATCTTGCGCCGTACCCGCAGAGCGCGCGTTACACGCTGGAGGAGATCGAGGGCTTCTACAACGAGATGGCGGAGGTGCTCGCAGAGTCCGGTGTGGACCTCTTCCTAGTCGAGCCGATGGGCCGCGACAACGAGGCCCGGCTGATTCAGGCGAAGGCCGCGAAGGCGACCGGTCTGCCCGTGTGGGTCGGGTTCGACGCCTTCGTCGATGACGACGGCACGGTGATACTGGGAGGCGCGGAGAAGACCGTGCCCACCCCGGAGGGCGCCCGCGTGATTGATGACCGTATGCCCCTCTCGGAAGCGGTGGCGGAGATCGGTGCCGTGGAGCCTGACGTTATGGCCGTGTTCCATTCCAAGGTTGCGGACACCAACGCCGCGCTTGACGTGCTGATGAGTGAGTGGTCCGGCCCGGCAATGGCCTATCCCTGCGCCGGCCGCCCGGCCCTAGTGTCAGGACGGCAGGATGAGGTAACTCCGGACAGCTTCATCAGCGCCGCTAACGACTGGGTGGGCCGCGGCGTGCAGGTCATCGGCACCTGCTGCGGCTTCGGCGTGGACTACATCGAGCCGCTCAGGGACGCGCTCCTAGACAGGATAGCGAATCCCAGGGCTGCCTAACGCGGCTGCATCCGCTTCCACGAGTCCCGCAGCGCAACCGTGCGGTTGAACACCGGCGCGTCCGGCGTTGAGTCCACGGAGTCGACACGGAAGTAGCCGATCCGCTCGAACTGCAACGGGATATCTGGCGTTGCCTGCGCAAGACTCGGCTCCACGCGGCAGCCGGTCAGCGTCTCCAGTGAGTTTGAGTTGAGCGCGCTCAGGTAGTCGTCCTCTTCCTCCGGGTCCGTCTTGCTGAACAGCACGTCGTACAGCCTGACCTCGGCGGGGACCGACTCGGCCGCAGACACCCAGTGGATCGTGCCTCTTACCCTCCGCCCGTCCGGCGCCTGCCCACCCCGCGTCTCCGGATCGTACGTGCAGCGCAACTCCACCACTTCGCCGTCGTCGTTCCTGACCACCGACGTGCATCTGATGAAGTAGCCGTACCGCAGCCTGACCTCGCGCCCGTCCGGCGCGAGGCGGTAGAACTTGCGGGGCGGGTCCTCCATGAAGTCGTCCCGCTCGATGTAGAGTTCCCTGGAGAACGGCAACATCCGTGTGCCCATCGACGGGTCCTCAGGGTTGTTGACCGCCTCCAGCTCCTCCACCTGGCCTTCGGGATAGTTCTCGATCACCACCTTTAGCGGGCGAAGCGCCGCCATGGCCCGGCTCGCGCGCTTGTTCAGGTCCTCCCGCACGCAGTGCTCCAGGAACGCGATCTCGACTGCGTTGTCGCGCTTCGCTATCCCGATCCGCGAGCAGAACGTGCGGATCGCCTCCGGCGTGTAGCCGCGCCTCCGCATCGCCGCCAGCGTCGGCATGCGCGGGTCGTCCCAGCCGGTGACGTGTCCGCTGTTGACCAGCGCCAGCAGCTTGCGCTTGCTCACGATCGTGTTCGTGACGTTGCGGCGCGCGAACTCGATCTGCCGCGGCTGGTAGATGCCGATCTTGTCGAGCAGCCAGTCGTACAAGGGTCGGTGGTCCTCGAACTCCATCGTGCAGATCGAGTGCGTCACGCCCTCGATCGAGTCCGACTGGCCATGGGCGAAGTCGTACGACGGATAGATGCCCCACGCGTCGCCGGTGCGATGGTGCGGCGCATCGACGATCCGGTACAACACCGGGTCCCGCATGTTGATGTTGCCGGACGCCATATCGATCCTCGCCCTGAGCACGCGGGAACCCTCGTCGAACTCTCCGGCCCGCATCCTCCGGAACAGGTCCAGGTTCTCTTCCACCGACCGGTCCCTGTAAGGGCTCGGCCTCCCCGGCTCGGTCAGCGTCCCGCGATACTCCCTGATCTGATCTTGGGATAGATCGCACACGTACGCATCCCCCGACTCGATCAGCTTCTCAGCGTACCTGTACAACTCCTCGAAATAGTCTGAGGCGTAGTAGAGGTGCTCGCCCCAGTCGAACCCCAGCCACTTCACGTCAGCCTTGATCGCCTCCGCGAACTCCTCGTCCTCCTTCGCCGGGTTCGTGTCGTCGAAGCGCAGGTGGCACCTGCCGCCGAAGTCCTCGGCAACGCCAAAGTTCAGGCAGATGGACGACGCGTGCCCGATGTGCAGGTACCCGTTAGGCTCCGGCGGGAACCTGGTGACCACCTGGCCGCCGTACCTGCCATTACTCTGGTCTTCCGCAACGTGCCGCCGCACGAAGTCTAGGCCCTCCTCGTGGGCGGCGGTAGCTGCTTCTGTGGCGTCACTAGTGTTCATGCGATATCTGGAACTATCTCAGATTTGGCCGTGGGAATATAATAACAGCACTTACGAAGCTATTCGGAACGTCTCCCGGTTTCTGGATGAACCTGCAACTGCGTTGGGACCTTTACCACGCCCAGCGCACAGAGGCCGAGCAGATTGAGGAAATTCGACCCCTTGGGCCGGTCGCTGCTCATTAGGAGCGTTTTAGTCTAATCACTTGTGCAACGGAGTGCTCCGGGCCGTGTGCATCGATCTCAGTTGAGGACCTCGCCGGCAACTCCAGCCGACCGCTCTCCTGGTCGCCCACTCCGGCCAGCCCGGCGCCCACTCCGGCGGCGAAGGCCACCGCCAGCAGTGCCAGCCACCACCGCGCGGACGCTCGCGAGCCAGCGAGCAGCGGCGTCAGCACGGCCACCGCGGCGAACACAACGGCCGCCACCGGCACGATGTACGACACGCTCCGGTCCAACTGCGAGGCCGCCTGAAACGCCAGCAGCACCACGACGCCGAACCCCGCGGCCCACGCTGCGAAGTACAGCCGCCTTCTCGCCGGGCCCCGGCCGAGTATCCGCCACAAGATGCCGGACGTCAGCCCCGTCAGCATCGCGCCCGCCGTTACCGTTCCGCTGTTGAACAGCGTGTCGGTAGGCGCGTGGAGCGGTAGTTGCAGCAGGGACGCCGCGACCGCCGCCACCGACCCGGACAGCAGGCCGGCCCCGATCGCGCTCCCCTGTGCGCCGGTCTGTCCGTTGGTCACTTACAGTCGGAGCGACTCAGGGGGCCGGCGCGGGCTCCAGCGCAAGCAGCACCTCCACCCGGACCTCGTCCTTGAGCCATACCACCGATCTCGCCGTGGGCTTCGTGATGCCGAACTGGTCCCACGTGAACGTGGAGCGTCCCACTACGAAGATCGTGTCGCCATCGTCCCGCGCCTCGATGTCGAAGGTGAGCGGGAATTCGCCGCCCAGCAGGCTTACCGTCGCCTCCACCTGCGTCGTGACCTCGTCGCCCGCCGCGAAGCCGTCCGGAAGCGGCAGCGTGCTCGGCACGGAGACCTCGGCGGTCGGATGCGTCGAGAACATCCGGTTCCGCACGTACCCGTCCCGGTACTGCGAGTCGCTGGAAAGCGTCCGCAGTTCGATGGTCACGAGCGATTCGCCGCCGTCGAAGACCACGGCCCCGCTCAGCGCCGACGTGCGCATGACCGCGTCGTTCGGCAAATCCAGGCTGGCAAGCTGCTCCTCCACAGTGAACGTGGCCTCCGAGCCTTCCGACACGGTGAACGTGTACCCCTCGTACTGCCCGGCCGTACGCCCCATGTCCCCGGCCTGCTCGCCGCCGTCTGTGGAGTCCGACGTCTCAACCTCGGCGTCCTCAGTTTCCTGTCCGGCAGGCTCTTCAGCCTGAGCCGTCGCCGTTTGCTGCGCGCCTGAGTCTGTCGATGCTGTCCCATCGCCGTCGTCCGACTCTCCGCCGCACGCGATGGCCGCCGCAAGTAAAGCGGCAACGGCGCACAAGAGCGCAAGCCGTATCATAACGCTGCCTCCTAGAATCGAGTGAGTCTGTATCTTGATGAATGCCATCCTACTCTAGCAATTGATCGGCTTCTTTGGATACCGTTGCCCACTGATTCGGAAAGTAGCTTTCGACCTTTTGAAGGACACCGTGCCTGCGATCAGTAGGCAAAGGCTCTAGCTGGAACCTTCTCGACCCCCATATCGCGTCATCGACGAGCGGATAGTACTTCAACTGTCCTCCCGATTCCCCATACCACTCGAAGAGTCTGCCATGATCGTCATTTCCTCTGAGGTGATTACCCACCGATCGAGTGCTTTCTCTATTGTACGTCGGAAACATCCAATGCAGTTCATTTGGATTCGGAAGCGATAGTGGAAATTGATGAAGCTGATATGTACCGTGAGCGTCCCATGAGAGGGCCAGATAGCAACTCTTAGATATGTCTACGTTCCCATCTCTGGCAGTGCTAGCAGCCAGATGCCATTCGGCTACTAGTTCAATCAATGCCGCTCCCACTTCTGTTGGATGCTGTTTGTAATTCGCTTGGCTGATGCCTTTCGTTTGCAAGTGGTTCCAAAACCTTCTCGCTGAGTTCGAAAGTTCTATGGTGACTCGACCTTGACGATCAATCCTTGAGAGTTCCCTACGCATCTTGCACGAAATGCCGTAAAAGACTCCATTCTGTGCTGAGTCAGGAAGGCGGACATCGAAGATATCCTTGCTCTCAGATGCGATTCCATCGAATGCTAGTGCAATGGATCGCTCAAAGTCACGCCATCCCGGAAGCGTCATCTCATCTTCTGCTGCAAGCATGCCCGTACCGTCCTGATACGTACTGAGTATTAGCCGGAATCGCTCAAGTTCATTGCTAGATGGCGATCTGTCAACGAATGGCACTCCTAAGCTCACCCGTTCTTCTCCTTTGGTTTGATATTGTGGATTGATCTGCCGATCATCTTTGAGCAAGTCATCAACAGATACGTCGAACACTTCAGCCACTGCTAGAGCGAAACCAGCGGTTGGAACCTTCTTGCCAGCTTCGATTTCACTTATGTGTCCATGCGCCTTGTATCCCAACATCCTTGCTAGCGCCTTCAGCGTGATTCCATGTTGCGTTCGTAACCACCTAAGCTTCTGGCCGAACCGCTGGATCTCAGTCTTGGCGCTTGACATCGGAAACACCCCATGCTAGGATGTCTCTACTAGAGACATCTCAGATATGACAATTGAAGGAGTAGAGGTGACACAGCACAATGCGGTTCCCGGTCGAATGCTGAATAGCCCCTTCAAGTGGGTTGGAGGCAAATCACGGCTCCGTAAATTCATCATTCCCATCATTCCTCCTCACTCTTGTTACGTTGAGCCATTCGCTGGCGCCGCGTGGGTTCTGTTTGGCAAATCCAAGAGTGATGTTGAAGTCTTGAACGACATCGATCAGGAATTGATCACCTTCTTCCGTGTTGTTAGGAATCAGCCTGAGGAACTGATTGCCTCGTTTGAATGGGAGCTAGCTTCCCGAGCTGAGTTCGATAGGTTGGCGTCTTTGGATCCACATTCCCTCTCTGATGTTCAGCGAGCTCATAGATTCTATTACCTAATCATGGCTGGTTGGGGTGGCGAAGCTCGATATCCGCGATTTCAGACAAGCATCAGGGACGGAGGGCATGGAAATCGCCTCATAGGGGCCCTGAAGACATTACGCAAACGCCTGATGCCTATCCATGAACGGCTTCGCACGGTCATTATTGAGAACCTAGACTGGCGGGACTGCTTAGATCGGTATGATAGCGATTCAACTGTTATGTACCTTGATCCTCCGTACCTGGGAAATGGAGTGAACTACAAATTTAACATGCGCGGAGAACATGATCACCGCTCTATTGCTGACTACCTCAAAGAAGCAAAAAGTCTATGGATACTTTCTTCCTACGACACTGCTAGCATCAGAGAGTTGTTCAACGGGTATCCAGTTACACCAATTCAATCTTCGTCGGGAATGGGGACTGGCAAGGCTGAACAGAGAATCGGACGCAAGCGTACCATAAACCAAGAGATCCTGATCACGAATTTCAATCCTCCGATGACTGATGCTCCGCTTAGCCGAGTAATGTACGGCAATGCCGAAGAAAGGCCCACCGACCGTCAAGCTGATATGTTCCCTGATAGCTCTGTGATCAGAGAGGACGCCCCAACAGCCACTGGAAGCGCCTACAGCACTGATCCTTGACGGACGCCGCTACTCGCCCGTACCGTCATCCGGGCCGGCGTCGCCTGCGCTCGATACGTCGATTGAGACGCCGGGGAACGGCCCGCCGAACCCTGGGATGTCTTCGGGCAGCATGAACACGGTCGTGGCGGTCATCGCGCCGTCCTCGCCCGGCTGGCCGCTCACGGTGACGCTCCGGCCAACCGCGAGGTCTTCCGGCTCCAACTCCGCGAGTCCCTGGATTTCGGTATCGTCGTCGAGCATGAACTGAAGCTCGCCCTGCGGCGTGGACACCGTGACGACGTTCCCTTCGACGCCCTCTATCGTACCGAATAGTCCGCCGCCGGGCCCCCCGGCGAGCCCGAACGCGCCGCCGCCACGCCCGAGATTACCGCCCAGATTGTCCGATCTCATCGCGCGCCTTATCTCTGACATGATCGCGTCCATGTCCATCTCGCCGTCCTCGTTGAACTCGATCAGGTCGCCTGCGATATCCGGGGGTATGTACAGCGATTCAGGCTGGCCCTCCACTGAGAACGCGCCCATCCCGCCCGAAGCAGGCAGCGCGTTCCTGCCGCCTGGCGAGGGCAGCGTGGATAGGTCTGCCGTCGCCAGGTCCTGCCCCGGCGCATTCCGCTTGCCCAGTTCGTACCCGCCGATGAACAGCCCGCCGAGCAAGCCGCCGACCGCCACCACGGAAACCGCAAGGATAATGAAGGATCGTGTACTCATCGTTTCGCTCCGTGCGCAGGATTGTTCAGGCCGCCGCGCTGGCCCGTCACTCGTACCTCAGCGCCTCGATCGGATGCAGCCGCGCCGCCCTCATCGCCGGATAGATGCCGAAGAACAGCCCGATCGCCACGGCCACGCCTACCGCAAGCAGCGTCATGTCGGTCCCGACCACGGTCTGGAAGTTCTGTCCGGCCAGCGTCCTGTCGTCCGCGAACCAGGAAACGCCGATCCCGGCCGCGGCCCCGATCAGCCCGCCACCCAGGCTCAGCAGCGTCGCCTCGGCGATGAACTGCGACAGTATGTCGCTCCGCCTCGCGCCCATCGCCTTGCGGATGCCGATCTCCCGCGTGCGCTCGGTGACCGACACCATCATGATGTTCATAACGCCGATGCCGCCCACCAGCAGAGATATGCCCGCGATGGCCGACAGAAAAATCGTCAGCGTGCGCCCCGTCTCCTCCACCGTCTCCACAAGCTCGTTGGTGCTGGACACGGTGAAGTCGTTCTGGCCGGTGATCCGGTGCCGTATCCGCAGCACCGTCGTTATCTCGCGAATCGCTTTGTCCACCGACGCCCCCTCCCGCACCTGCGCCGCTATCGACTGCACGCTCACGCCGCCCTGCACCGTTCGCACCGGCTCGAACCGGTAGTACAGCGTCGTGATCGGAATTATCACCCGCTCGTCGAAGAACCCGAACCCCTGGCCCACCGGCTCCAGCATGCCGATCACCGTGAACTGGCGTCCATTGATGCGCACCGTGCGTCCGGTCGGGTCCCGGTAGCCGAAAAGCTGCTCGGACAGGCTCTGGCCCAGCACCGCCACGTCAGCCACGGAACTGACGTGCAGTTGCGAAATGAACTGCCCGGACGCCAGCGAGGCGTTGCGGACGCTCTCGTACTCCGCCGTGACGCCGATGATCTGCGCGAAAGCCTCCTCCCGGCCTGCCACGATCTGCCCGAACGAGTTGCTCTCCGGCGCAACCGCCTTCACCGTCGACACGAAGACAGGGTCCAGCAGCGCATACGCGTCCTCCAGCGTCAGCGACGATCCCTCGAAGCCCTGGAAGCTGTCCGGGTTGATGTACACGAGGTCCGCCCCCAGCGACTCGATCTGCGACAGCACCTCCTGCTGCGTCCCCCTGCCGACCGACATCGTGGATATGACCGCCGCCACGCCGATCACGATCCCCAGCAGCGCCAGGCTCGTGCGCAGCTTGTTCGCGCCCAGCGACGCCAGCGCCGTTGCCGCCACCACGTGCGGCCTCACGCGCCCGCCGTCCTGTCTTCCACCACGAGGCCGTCCAGCATCGAGACCACGCGGCTCGTCTGGCCTGCCAGCGCCGGGTCGTGCGTGACCACCAGCACAGTGATGCCCTGCTCCGCGTTCAGCCTCTTGAGTATGTCCATGATCTCCGCGCTGGAGCGGCTATCCAGGTTCCCCGTCGGCTCGTCCGCCAGAAGCAGCGTCGGCTCCTTCACCAGCGCCCGCGCGATCGCGACGCGCTGCTGCTGCCCGCCGGAAAGCTCCGTCGGCCTGTGCCCCGTCCTGTCCGCGAGGCCCACGCTCGCCAGCGCATCCATGGACCGCTCCCTGACGTTGCGGTGATTGCCGTACAGCAGCGGCAGCTCCACGTTTGCCAGCGCGGTCATCCTCGGCAGCAGGTTGTACGTCTGGAACACGAAGCCGATCTTCCGGTTCCGAAGCTCCGCCATCCCTGAGTCGGTCATCGCGCCCACGTCATCGCCGTCCAGCGTGTACGTCCCACCCGTCGGCGCGTCGAGACAGCCGACGATGTTCATCAGCGTCGACTTCCCGGAGCCGCTCGGCCCCATGATCGCGACGAAGCCGCCGCTCTCGATGGACAGCGTCACGCCCGCCAGCGCCGTCACGTCAACAGTGCCGGTCAGGTAGTGCTTGGTCAGGTTATCCAGTTCTATCAACGAAGCCGTTCCTTAGATGGCGTCCAGACCGCTCGTGGTGAGCTTGTCGAACCATAAACGGTCTGGGCAGACCCGCCCTGAGCCTGTCGAAGGGCCGAAGCGCCCCTCAACGCATCACCCGCTGGATCGTCCGGATCGACATCCCCTGCCCGCCGAAGCCGCCGAAGAACCCGCCTTCGAGCGCCTCTCCCGCCTCCATGATCACCCGCTCGCCTTCCGCCAGCCCCGACGTGACGGCAACCCAGAAGTCATCGCTGTTGCCTAGCTCGACCGCGCGGTCCTCGATCGAACCGTCCTCGTCGATCACGCGCACCTCAGGCTCCTCGAACGTGCCGTACACCGAGTCCAGCGGCACCAGAAGCACGTCCGTGTCCCTGTTCAGCACCACGCTCGCCACCGCCGTCAGCCCTTCCGGCACCGCCTGCCCCTCCGGCAGCGACAGCAGGATTCTTACTGGGTACGTCACCAGGCCCGTGCCGCCCTGCGAGAACTGCTGGCTCGCCGGCCTCGTACCCACCTCGTCCACGATGCCCGGGACCGGCAGCCCGCCGAGCGCGTCCATCGTAACGACCGCGGCCGCGCCCACCTGCAGGAACAGCACGTCGATCTCGTCTACGTGGCCGTCCATCGCCACCACCGTCGGGTCCACGATCTCCAGCACGGCGTCGTTCGCCCTCACCTCGTCCCCCGGCTCCACGTTCAGCGACGCGATGACTCCCGCGAACGGCGCCGTGATGACCGCCCCATCGAGCGCCGCCTCGGCCGCAATCACCGCCGCGTCAGCCGCTCCCACGTCCGCCTCCAGTATGGCCAGGTCCAGCGGGTCCGTGCCCGCCCGGAGGTCCTCCAGCCGGCTCTTCGCGTCGTCCCGGCGGGTCATTGCCAACGCCAGCCGCTCCGTTCTCGCCGCCACCTCCAACGCGTCCGGCGCGTCGCCGAGCGCCGTCAGGTCGCTCGCGGCGGCGTCCCGCGCGGCTACCGCCGTCTCCAGCGCCGACGCCGCCTGCCGCAGCGCCGACGCCTTGACGCCGACGTCCAGCGGGTCGGGCGCGGTTCCGAGCGCGAGCACGTCGCCCTCCGCTGCCTCCATCGCCGCCTCCGCCGCCGAGAGCGCCGCCCGCGCCTGCCGCAGGTCGGCCTCGCGCTGCGAGCCCTGTAGCCTGCCCAGCGCCTTCGTCGCGGCCTCCAGCGCGTCCTCCGCCCTCGACACCGCCTGGCTGGCCGAATCTACCGCGCTTCCGCTCTGCGACGTCGCGCCCGCGAGAGCGGACTCCGCCTCGTCCAGCGCGTCCCAGCCGTTCTCCAGTTCCTCGAAGACGCACACGCCCAGGTACGGCGCGTCGCCGTCGCAGTAGGCCGCGATCGCGCCCGGGTAGAAGTTGAGCCACGCATAGACGCGGGCCTCATCCCAGACCGTTGCCGGATCGTCCTGCGGACTGCCCTCCGTGTAGATGAATCTGCCGATGTCGTAGTAACGCTGGGAAGGGTCGAAGATGCGCTCCAGGTCTATCCCCCATCCGGCGATAAGCTCGTCCGGCGGGAGGCCGAGTTCGTCGGCGCCCAGTTCGATTCCCAGCCACGAATCGAACACGCCCGCGTACGCGTCCGCCGCCTCGTCCCGCGCCTCCTGCGCGTCGCCCACCTGGTCCCGCTCCCTGTCCTCCGCCAGCACCAGGCTGTTGCGCGCGTTCGCGAGCGCCCTCTCCGCCGAGGCAACGTCGTTCGCGGCATCCGCCAAAAGCTCTTCCGTCGGGCGCGACAGGTCCTCCAGCCGTTCGCCGGCCGCCAGCCACGCCACCTCCGCGTCCGCTGCCGCCGCCCGCGCCCTGGCCAGCGCCTCGGCATGGGCCTCTACCACGCCGTCGAGTTCCCTCTGCGCCGTCTGCACTCCCAGCCTCGCCTTCGCGACACTCGCATACGCGTCGGCGAGGGCGCCCCTCGCCATCCTGGCCGAATCCGCGTGCTCGTCGGCCACCGCGTCCAGCGCCGTCTGGGCCGCCTGCGCCGCAAGCTCCGCGTCCGCCAACTCGGAACTCGCCTGCGCCAGCTGGAGGTCCGTCGCCCCGGCGCTCGCCGCGTTGAGCGCGTCCTCGGCGTCGCTCAGATGCCGCAGCGCCCTGACGACGCCCGTCTCGAGCTCCGCCACCGTCTCCGCGTCCAGCGCCGCGAGCGCCGCCCCCGCCGGCACAGTCTGCCCCTCGCTCACCATGACGCGCCCCACGATGAACGTGCCCTCCGTGCCCGCCTCCGTCCCGAATCTCAGCGTCTCGCGCTCCGGATACACCAGGTTCCCCGATAGCGACACGTCGTTCACCAGATCGCCCCTGCTGACCGGCACGATCTGCTGGCCCTCCTCCAGCGTCGTCTCGCCGCCGGACGTGGACAGGTACAGGCCGATGGCCACTCCGCCCGCGCCGAGCAGCAGCGCCGCCAGAACGGCGATCTGCCACGGGCGGAGCGTTCTCAGAAGTCTCAGTGACTGCATCATCGATTAAACGACCTCGCGGCGGGCCAACGCCCGCCCTGACCTATGCTTGCTCCAATCACAGGCGTCAACCTAGCGGCCCATTGTCAAGAAAGTATGAACAACCCGGCAGACCTTTGCCTAACCGTCATTCCGGCGGAGGTCGGAATCCAGAGGTGGTCGGGTGGGGTCTCTGACCTCTTCCCCAGTCTGCGGAGCCTGCCCCGAGTCCCCCGAGGGGGAAGGCCGGGATGGGGCCTCCCCCGCGCGCCTACCCCTCCTCGCCCCGCGCCCCCAGGTCCAGCACGATCCGCCACTCCTCCTCCGTCACCGGCTGCACCGACAGCCTGGAGTTCTTCACCAGCACCATGTCTTCCAGCCCCGGCGTGTTCCTGATCTCCTGGAGCGACACCGGCCGCCGCAGCTTGCCCTTCGCCTGGATGTCCACCATGAACCACAGCGGGTTGTCCGGCGTGCTGCGCGGGTCCGGATGCTCCGACGCCGGGTCCCAGGCCGTGTCGTCCGGGTACGCCTCCTCGACCACCTCCGCCAGGCCGACCACCGCCGGCGGCTTCGTCTGCGAGTGGTAGAACAGCACCTCGTCGCCCACCTTCATCGCCTGCATGTTGTTCCGCGCCTGGTAGTTCCGCACCCCGTCCCATTCCGCGATGCCGTCCTCCTCGTTCGCCAGATCGTCAAACGAATACTCGGACGGCTCAGACTTCACCAACCAGTATCTCTTCGTCATAGGTTCATCTCCTGCTCCCGCCTTATCAGCGCGTCCACCAGCGGCTCCACCTCGCCGTCCAGCACCGCGTCAAGGTTGTGCAGCGTCAGCCGCACCCGGTGGTCAGTCACCCGACGCTCCGGAAAATTGTACGTCCGCACCCGCTCCGACCGGTCCCCGCTACCCACCTGCGCCCGCCGCGCCGCCGACTCCTCGCGCTGTTGCCGCTCCACCTCCTGCGCCAGCACCCGCGCGCGCAGCACCGCCATCGCCTTCTCACGGTTCTTGTGCTGCGACGACTCGTCCTGGCACGTCGCCACGATGCCCGTCGGCTTGTGCGTGATCCGCACCGCCGTCGCCACCTTCTGCACGTTCTGCCCCCCGTGCCCGCTCGCGTGGAAGATGTCCGTCTGCAGGTCCTCCGCCTTGATCTCCACGTCCACCTCCTCCGCCTCCGGCAGCACCGCCACCGTCGCCGCCGACGTGTGGATCCGCCCGCTCGACTCCGTCGTCGGCACCCGCTGCACCCTGTGCGTCCCGCTCTCGTGCTTCAGACGGCTGTACGCGCCGTCCCCCCTGACCATGAACACGATCTCCTTGATCCCGCCGATGCCCGTCCTGTTCGCGTCCATGATCTCGATCTTCCAACGGTGCCCCTGCGCGTACCGCGAGTACATCCGGTACAGGTCCGCCACGAACAGCGCCGCCTCCTCTCCGCCCGTCCCGGCCCGCACCTCCATGACCACGTTCTTATCGTCGTTCGGGTCCTTCGGGATAAGCGCCACCCTAAGTTCCTGCTCCACCTCCGCCCGCCGCGACTCCAACTCCTCCAGTTCCTCCCGCGCCAGCGCCCCCAACTCCTGGTCCGACTCCTCCCGGATCAGCGCCGCCGTCTCGTCGATCTCGCGCAGCACCCGCCGGTACTCGGTGGAAAGCGACGCAATCTGCCTGATCGACGCCTGCTCCCGCGCAAGCTCCTGCACCTTCGAATAGTCCGCCGAGACGTCCGGATCCGCAAGGAGCCTGTCCAACTCCTCATACCGCCGCTCAACCGTAGTCAACTTCTCAAGCATCGTCATTTTTGCGTCGTCGTCACGTTCCAAATAGTCCCTTCCCCAGTCTGCTGGGGAAGGTTAGGATGGGGCAAGACGGCTGTAAACCTCGACTGAGAATCTCGCAACCGCGCCCCTCACCCATCCCCCCGCACCGCCGCCGCCGCGCCCCCCGCCGCCACCTCCCGCTGCTCGCCGTCCGACATCCGCCGCAGCACGTACGCCCCCGCCCTGATCTCGTTCTCCCCGATGATCAGCGCGTGCGTCGCCCCCGCCGACGACGCGTACCGCATCTGCGCCCGCAGGCTCCGCCCCGCCGGCGCAAGCACCGCCGCGATCCCCGCGCTCCGCAGCCGCGACGCCTCCGCGATGCCCGCCAGCGCCGCCTCCGCGCCCAGGTTCGCGATCACCACCTTCGGCGGCGCATCCGCGTCCGACGCCTTCCCCAGCGCCCGCACCGCCTCCAGCGCCCGCTCGATTCCCATGCCGAACCCCATGCCCGGCGTCGGCCTGCCGTCCAGCTCCTCCACCAGCCCGTCGTACCGGCCCCCGCCCACCATCGTGCTCGTGCGCCCCCCCACCGGCGGCACTATCTCGAACACCGTCCGCGTGTAGTAGTCGAACCCCCGCACCAGCGTATGCTCTATCCTCGGTGACAGCCCCGCCGCCGCCAAGCACCCGTTCATCTCCTCCCAGTGCGCCGCGCACTCGCCGCACAGGTAGTCGATCATGTGCGGCGCAGTCTCCACCACCGGCTGGCACCCCTCCTGCTTGCAGTCCAGCAGCCGCAGCGGGTTCCGCGTCAGCCGTCTCAGACAATCCTCGCAAAGCGTCCCCTCGTGCTTCCCGTAGTGCGTCTGCAACGAGTCCACGTACGGCGGCCTGCAATTCGCGTCCCCTATCGAGTTCACCAGCAGCGAAAGCTCCGTAAGCCCCAGCGACTCCAGGAACCGCCACCCAAGCTCGATAACCTCCGCGTCCACCGCCGCGCCCGCGTCCCCCAGCGCCTCGATGCCGAACTGGTGGTGCTGCCTGTACCGGCCCGACTGCGGACGCTCGTACCGGAAGATCGGGCAGATGTAAAACATCCGCACCGGCTGCGGCAGGTTGTGCATCCCGTGCTGGATGTACGCCCGCACCACAGACGCCGTGCCCTCCGGGCGCAGCGTTAGCAGGTCGCCGCCCCGGTCCTCGAACGTGTACGTCTCCTTCTCCACGATGTCCGTGACCTCGCCGATCCCCCGCGCGAACACCCGCGCGTCCTCGAACTGCGGCGTATCGATCCGCCCATACCCGAACAGCGCCGCAACCTCCGACGCCCTCCGCTCGAACATCCTCCAAGCCGGCTGGTCCCCCGGCAAAACATCAAACGTGCCTCTAGGTGACGTAAACAATCGCCTATCTACTCCTGCCAGTCCAAAGGTCGACAGCCACCCCGATTAGATGGCCACGCTCCCGGCTCCAACCTGTCATTCCGAGTCCCTCGAGGAATCTAAGACGCCCCGCCACAAATCAACGCCGTTTAAGCGCATCCAACCCCGGTTCCTCGAAGCCCGTCCCTCGGTACCGCCCACAGCATCGCCGCCAGCCGAGAGCATCGCACCGGCTCTCCGGTCCCTTCCCCAGTCTGCTGGGGAAGGTTAGAGCCTGCCCTGAGTCCCTCGAAGGGATGGGGCAAGACCGCCGACAACCCACCACCGCACGCCAACCCGTCACCCCACGCCAACCTGTCATTCCGAGTCCCCCGAGGAATCTAAAACGCCCCGCCACAAATCGACGCCGTTTAAGGGCATCCAACTCCGGTTCCTCGAAACTTGGGCTGCGCCGTCGGATGCTGCCTTTCATGTGCCGGGGGTGGTGATTGTGGGCCAGTCGCCGCATCCAAGGGCGCAGAGGCGCACGGAGGTCCAATTGGTGGTGATGGCTACATCGATGGCGGCTCCGAGGGTCTGGTAGGGACCCCACCAGTTGGTTTGACTGCCGCCAGTCCATTCTGGCTTCCTATGCCCATCGTGGGTCATAAGGCAGTTGCTGCAACTGGATTTGTGGATCAAGCCCGTACCAACATTGAGCCAGTAGCGGATTCGTTGTTCAGTCATAGCTTCACTCCTTCGCCATCCACCCGTTCTTCTTATTGAGGCGGCGCAGGCCGGTCAGGGTGAGCGTGTTGGACTTGGCGAGGTTGCACGGGCCGCAGAGCAGCAGCCGGTTGGAGATGTGGTTCAGCCCGCCGTCCGAGCGCGGTGTGTTGTGGTCTAGCTGCAAGTATCGCTCGTCGTCGAAGCGCCGCAGGCACCCCCGGCACTCGATGCCATGGTTGCCAATGAGTACGGCCTTCATCTCGGCGTGTGTCATCTTGGGGCCGGGCGGCTCCGGCATTCGCACCTTGAGCTTGAGCGTCGGAGCGGCACCCTCGCCGTCGTCTGTACGGACCGGCGGCGCGGTGGAGTAGTAGATTTCGGGAATGTCTTCAAGGAGCTGGCGGTTATCCTCCATGCGCTGCTTGACGATATCGAAAGCGCCGTCCCAGATGTCCATGCCGACCCATTGTCTGCCGAGTCGCTCGGCGGCGACGGGCGTGGTGGCGCAGCCGCAGAACGGATCGAGGACGATATCGCTGGGATTAGACGATGCTTTGATGATGCGCTCGTAGAGAGCGAGCGGCTTCTGCGTTGGGTAGCCGGTGCGCTCCGTGCGATCAGAGGGCATTAACGGCTGTATGGTCCACCAATCTTCAGGGTGCTTGCCTAGGTCGTTGGGCCTGTATCCAGAATAGACTTTGTTGCTTCTGTATGACTTGTCGTATCGGCTAGCCGAGGAATCCATGACCGATTCCGAATAGGGAATTCGGACAGCGTCGAGGTTGAATGTAACCTCCTTCCCTTTGGAGTACCAAAGGATGGTGTCGTGCTTCCGCGCAAACGCTGTTCTGGGTACACCACCTCCTCGATAAGCCCATACAATCTCGTTTATGAACTGTTTCTTACCGAAGATTGCATCCAAGAGGGCTTTGGTGTAGGCGTGAGCGGTGTGGTCGATGTGGAGGTAGAGGGAGCCGTCGTTGCGGAGGACGCGGTGCATCTCCATTATGCGTACGCCGAGCCAGCACAGGAACGCGGCCATGTCCGGGCCGGACGCGGCACGGGCAGATTCGATGACGGCCCAGACTGCGGGACGCTCGTCCTTGATGGCATCAACCCAGTCGGGATGCACGTCCTTGTCCCAGGACCAGCGGTCCTCGAAGCGGGCGCCGGCGGCGAGCGAGTCCGGCGTGGCGTGGAAGTCGCGGCCCTTCTTAAACGGCGGGTCGGTCGCGATGAGGTGGACGGTCTCGGAGTTCATGCCGCGCAGGAAGCCGAGGTTGTCGCCATGGTACAAGGTGCGGTTCTGAAAGTTAGGGGTAGTCATGGGCTATCTGGCCTTACACCCCACCGCCGCCCGCCGCGTCGCCGCCTCGTGCTGCTCGTCCGCGTGGTACGAACTCCGCACCAGCGGCCCCGACGCCACGTGCTTGAAGCCCAGCGCCTCCCCCTCCCGCCTTAGCTCCTCGAACTCCGATGGCGTGTACCAGCGCGACATCTCCGCGTGCCGGGGCGTCGGACGCAGGTACTGGCCTATCGTCAGCAGGTCGCAGTCCACCGACCGCAGGTCCCGCATCGTCTCCGCGATCTCCTCCCGCGTCTCGCCCAGCCCCACCATCATGCCCGACTTCGTCACCGCGCCCGGGTAACGGGTCTTCACCCTCGCCAGCAACTCCAGCGACTGGTCGTAGCCCCCCTTGGGCCGCACCGACCGGAACACCCGCCGCACCGTCTCGATGTTGTGGTTCAGCGTGTCCGGCCCCGCGTCCATCACCTTGTGCAGCGCGCCCCCGTCCCCCTGGAAGTCCGGTATCAGCGCCTCCACCTTGCACTCCGGGATGCGCCTGCGAATCTGCCGGATGCACTCCGCGAACACGAACGCCCCCCCGTCCGGCAGATCGTCCCGGTTCACCGACGTGATCACCGCGTACTTGAGCCCCATCAGCACCACCGTCTCCGCCAGCCGGACCGGCTCCTGCAGGTCCAGCCCCTCCGGCCTGCCCGACGTCACCGCACAGTACCGGCAAGCCCTCGTGCAGACGTTGCCCAGGATCATGAACGTCGCCGTGCGCCGCTCCCAGCACCCCCCGATGTTCGGGCAGTGCGCCTCCTCGCACACCGTGTGCAGCCCGTGCCCACGGAGCAAACCCTTCAGTTCCAAGTAGTTAGGGCCGCCCGGAGCCTTCACCTTCAGCCACTCCGGCAGCCTCCGCTTAGCAGACATCCAGCCCCCATATCGAAACTAAAGCCATAATACCACCACCCCACCCACCCCGACGCTCACCCCAACTCCGTCCGCACCCCAACCCGCTCGCCCTTGCGCCCAGAGAACTACTGTACTATTATTGACGCATGAACATTAACAACGCACCGCCGCGCCGCCATGGGCAGGCCCTTCCCCGGCAGACCGGGGGAGGGACAGACAAGGCGGGCGCGTCCTGGGGGAATGGTCCCCGTCGTTACTGGTCCAGCCGCAGGGCCTCGGCGGGGGGGATGCTCCCGGCCTGCCTCGCAGGTATGAACGTCGCGAGGACCGAGAACAGGTATGCGCCAACAGCCGTGATGACGATGTGCCGCCACGGCACGATGAAGGCGATGTTCGGCTCTTCGCTCCGAATGTCGTTGACGATGTTGATGGACATGAGAATGCCCAGGATGAGCCCGAGCGCGATTCCCACTAACGCGATGAACGAAGATTCGGAGAGAAAGGTCGCTTGGACCATCCTGCGCTTGAAGCCTATCGAGCGGAGGACGCCGATCTCGTGGCGGCGCTCCACGACCGCGCGCGCGCTGATGACGCCGAGGGCCGCGATGCCGACGACGAGCCCCAGCGCCATGAAGGCGACGAGCAGGTCGAAGAAAGACCTGTTCGCGGCCTGCGCCTCTTCGATCTCATCGTTGAGGTCGATGCTGGCGAGTCCGTTCGCGAAGAAGGCGGCCTCGATCCTCTGCGCGGCGTCGCTCGCGCCCGGCTCGATGTTGAAGAAGAACTGAGTGGGCGCGACGGTGCGGGGCACGTGCTGCTCAAGCGTCCTGGTGGAGGTGTAGAAGCCGGCCGGATAGGGCCCCTGGGAAGCGATAGAGTCGAGCACGCCCACGACGGTCAGCTTGAACTCCGCGCCGCTGCGCAGGTCCTTGACCGTGACGTCGATGGGTTCGAACGTCTCGTTCTCAAGGAACAGGCCCTCGACGCCGCTGAAGTCGAACCTGTCGCTCTCAATGTTGAAGCCGAAGTTGTTCCGCGTGGGCAGCAGTAAGGCATTGACCACGGCCAGCCCGGGCCTTTCGCCGATATCCCGCCACACGGCGGCGCTGTCGAACCCATCGGGGCCGGCGTACTCGGACGCGGCCAGCTCTATGACGAACGCGTTGGAGCCGATGAAATCGTCGTCCGCGCCGACTATGTCCGTGCTCCTGTACTCGCTGCCGTCTTCGAACAGACCGTCGGCGTCCGCGTCTCCAAGCCCTGCCTGCGCCTGCCATATCGTGCGGAAGGTTCCCACGGAGGGAACGCCGTTTACCCGGCTGACGAACGACAGATCGCCGTTGGCCTCAACCGCTTCAGCCGTGTTGCCGATGGGGTTCAGGTCGCCGGAACTGAAGGCCATGACCTCGTAGCCGCCTCCAAGCCGGGCCTGATCGTTGAACAGCTGGGAGAACGCCTCGTTGAGCGATGACATGACGACGACGGAGAAGATGACCACGGCGAACATCGCAATCGAAAGGCCGGTCCTGAATCCAAACCGCAGCGGGTACGAGACGGCCGACTTTATGACGGGAGTAAACCGGCGGAACCGCCCCAGGGTCTGGGTGACGATCGCGAGCACGACCGGCGAGTTGTTGACGGTGAGCAGCACCGCGCCCGCGACCACGCCTACGCCCGACAGAAAGAAGATGCTGAAGTCCTGGTTCCAGTCGTCTTTGATGCCTTCAATGACCGACGCGGGCAGGAGCCAGTACACGACGAGCCACAGGCCAACTCCGGAAAGGACGGCCCTCTGAGACACTCCCCGCCATCGCAGGATCATGGCGAGGCCCATCGGCACTATGGAGGCGCCGAGGCTGAAGGCCGCAAGCTGGGACGACCCCACGCCGGCGAACAGCACGAGCGCGCCGAGGACGGTCACGACGATGCCCCATATCAGCGTGCGGCGTCCGGCTCGCGCCATGCTGGGCTCCGGGATATCGCGGATGGCGCGCACGATGTTCAGCCTGCTCACGCGGCGGGACGCGAACCATACGGTTATGAGCGTAATCACACCGCCGACCAGGAACGAGACCAAGACGCTGTACGCCTCCACGTGGGGCGCCAGTTCGAAGCCCTCGTTCGTGGAGGAGAAGATAGAAGCCGAGACTCTGACCAGCAGCAGGCCGAGCCCTATTCCGACGACCGCGCCCACGAGGGACGAGCCGATGCCGTAAACGGCGCCTTCGAACAGGAACATGCGCACCAGATGCTTGCGCTGCATTCCGACGGCGCGCGCCATGCCCATCTCGCTCTTGCGCTCGGCGGCGAGCATGGAGAAGATCAGGAATATCAGCAGCAGCCCCACGCCTATCGAAAACAGGCCGAACGTGGTGAAGAACGACATGAAGAGGCTGCCGATGTCGTTGGCCAGCTTGATCAGGTCCCGCTTGGTCGGATCGATTCTCAGGCCGGCGTCTTCGATGGCGGGCAGGTCGGCGAACTTGCTCATCACCTCTTCGGTGAGGGCCTCTCCCTGGAAGCGGTCGCCCCGGTTGGAGATGAGTATGGACGATATCTGCCCCTCGGCAGACAGCAGCGCCTGCGCTCCGGCCAGGGATGCTATGACGGACACCTGGGCGCTCTGCCCCTTGCCGTACCAGCCATCGACAACGCCCTTGACCGTAACCTCGCGCAGTGCGCCGGGGCCGAGCGCGAGGCCGAGGACATCCCCGGGCGCGGCGGCTATCTCCTGCGCGCCCTCGGAGTCGAGATAGACCTCGTTGGGGCCGAGGCCGGCCAAGTCCATGGGGTTGCCCTGCTGGTCCAGGAGCGCGCCGAACTGCTGCGCGCGCCGGGGGTCGAGACCCGATACCTGGCCGTTGACGTCGAACTGCTGTGAACTGACGTTGATGACGGGCACGACTTCGTCCAGCATCGGCATGACGCCGTCGATCAGCGGATCGCCCGCCAACGCGGGTTCGATCTCGTCAAACACCGACTCCGGGAAGGTGTCCGGAACGCCGCCCTCTTCCCAGACCTCGGACGACCGGTCGATCACGACGATCTCATCGACCTCGCCCAGCGAGTCGATCACGTCGCGCTTGACGCTGAAAGCCACCGAGTCGCCGGTCGTGAAGGCGCTGCCGATGATGGCGGTCGCCAGCATGAGGCCGACGATCACCAGGGCGGTGCGGGCCGGCCGCCTGACGACGTTGCGCACGGCCATGCGCGCGAGGATGTTGTCGCGCACGAGGATGTATAGGACCATGCCGGCGAGCAGCGCGAACGCGACGGCCAGCACGAGGGTGATGACCTCTATGGGCGCTCCGAAGATGGTGTCCACGGCGCTGGCCCGCCTACGCTCCGGCGTTGGGCCGGGCCCCGTCCCCCACGATCAGCCCGTCGGCCATGGTGACGGTGCGGTGCGCGAAGTCGGCGACCTCATCGGAGTGGGTCACGATCACGAACGTCTGGTTGTTCTCCAGATTCATACGCACGAGCAACTGCATGATCTCTTCAGAGTTGGCGGAGTCCAAGTTGCCGGTGGGTTCGTCCGCCCATACGATTTCAGGCTCGTTCACCAGCGCTCTTGCAATCGTCACTCTCTGCTGCTGTCCGCCGGAGAGGGCCGCCGGATAGTGGGAGGCCCAGTCGGTAAGGCCGACGAGTTCCAGCGATTCCATGGCCCTGCGCCGGGCGTCGCCGGACGGCGCGCCGGACACGAGCATGGGCATTTCCACGTTTTCGACGGCGGTGAGCACCGGCAGAAGGTTGAACGCCTGGAACACGTATCCCATGCGGGTGGCCCTGTACCTGGTGATCTGATCGTCGGACATGGAGGCGAGATCCACGCCGCCTATGGTGATCCTGCCTTCGTCCACGTCGTCCAAGCCGGAGATGCAGTTGAGCAGCGTGGTCTTGCCGGAGCCGCTGGCTCCCATGATCGCCACTATCTCGCCCCTGGTCACAGTCAGGTCCACGCCGCGCAGCGCCCGAAGGACTATCTCGCCCGTGCGGTATGTCTTGTGGATGTTTCGCCCGGAGATAATCGTGTCTTGTTCTGTCATTGGATGCCTGTTCGGAGATTTCTACAGGGCCGGCAGTTCCTCCATAGTCTCACTTGACTCGAAGGTGCTCATGGCGTCACGTATGAAGTCGCCGATGGGCTGCGGCTGCTCGATTGCGGCCAACTCGTCGACGCCCAAGCGCTTCCTGCCCTCTTCGGTAAGGTCGAACCTCGCGGGAATCAACCGGCCGATGATGACGTTCTCCTTGAGGCCGCGCAGGTAGTCCACGTCGCCGTTGACGGCGGACTCGGTGAGCACCCGGGTGGTCTCCTGGAACGAAGCGGCGGCCAGGAAGCTCTCCATGCTGAGCGACGCCCTCGTTACTCCGAGGAGGACGGGGCTTGCAGTGGCAGGCTCGCCGCCTTCCGCCAGGATCTCAGCGTTGATGTCTTCATACTGCTGCCTGTCCACGAGTTCACCCGGCAACTGGTTCGTATCGCCCGGAGAGTCTATGCGCACCTTGCGCAGCATCTGGGCAATGATCACCTCGATGTGCTTGTCATGAATCGTTACGCCCTGAGAGCGGTAAACTTTCTGGACTTCCTCTATGAGGTAGTTCAGAACAGCCTCCCTGCCCTGAATCTGGAGGATCTGCTGCGGATTCTTCGGGCCGGCGGTCAGAGCGTCGCCCGCCTTGACGGTGTCGTCGGCTGTGACGACGATGTGGGCCGCGGCCGGGATCGCATACTCGCGGTGCTCTTCGTCTGACCATGTGATCGTGACGACGTCATCATTGACCTGCACCACCCCTGATACGCGCGCATGGATGTCGGAGACGGGTTGCAAGTCTGTGGAGTCTTCGGCGCCCTCTTCAGGGCCGGCGAGCCTGGCGCCGATGATGACCTCATCGCCGTCCTCCACTTCCAGAGTGTATCCGGAGGGCAGGACGTACTCGTCCGAGTACTCCTCGTGGCTCATCACGGTAATCGTGCGGCCTTCAACCGACTCGTTGATTTCGACAGCGCCGTCGATCTCCGTCAGCACAGCCTCGCCCTTCGGCGAACGAGCTTCGAAGAGCTCCTCCACCCTCGGCAGACCGCTTGTGATGTCCGAGCCCGCGATGCCTCCGGTGTGGAACGTACGCATTGTCAACTGCGTGCCGGGCTCGCCGATGCTCTGCGCGGCGATGATGCCAACCGCCTCGCCGTGGATAACCGGCTTGAGAGTCGCCAGGGAGATGCCGTAGCAGAGGCAGCAGACGCCGCGCCTTGCCTCGCAAGTCAGAGGGGAGCGCACCGACACGCCCGCGACTCCGGACTCACGGATCTTGCCGATGATCTCATCCGTGACCGTGTCGCCTGACTCGGCGAGAATTTCGCCGGTCTCGGGATCGACTACGGTCGCGGCGAGGTGGCGAGTCTTTACGCGCTGGTCGAAGGACGACAGCAAGGACTCGTCCAGGTCAACGGGAATCCACAGGCCGTTGGGGGTGCCGCAGTCGTCGGCGACAACGGTAATCTCCTGCGACACGTCGATGAGGCGCCTCGTAAGGTAGCCGCTGTCCGCCGTGCGGAGAGCCGTGTCCGCCAGGCCCTTGCGAGCGCCGTGCGTGGAAAGGAAGTACTCCAGCACGCTAAGTCCTTCCCTGAAGCTGGACTTGATGGGACGGTCGATGATCCGGCCCTTTGGATTGGACATCAGCCCGCGCATTCCGGCCATCTGCTTGATCTGCGCGACGTTGCCCTTCGCGCCTGACGTGGCCATGAGGTAAATGCCGCCGTAGTTGCGCAGGTTAGCCTGGATCTTCTGTGTCAGGCTGTCGTTAGCCTCTGTCCAAGCGTCCACGGAGGCGCGGTACCTCTCATCCTCAGTAATCAGGCCGTCGAGGAACTGCTGCTGGAACTGGTTCACCTTGGACTCCGCCTCTTCCAGGATGGCAGGCTTCTCCTGAGCGACCTCGATGTCATTGATCGCTATGGTGATTCCCGCCTTGGAGGCGTAGTGGAAGCCGAGTTCCTTGATGGCGTCCAGAATCTCAGCCGTCCGATCATGGCCGAACATCCTGAAACACTCGCCGGTTATCTCCTTGAGGACGTTCTTTTCGATCTCCTCGTTTCGGAAACCCAACTCCGAGGGCAGGACATCGTTGAAGATGATGCGACCAACGGACGTCTCGATGAACTCCGTCGCGTCCCCGTTAGAACTGCTGCCGTTGAGCGAGGCAGGGTTTCGCACTTTGATGGCGGAGCGAAGCCCGATCTGCCCGAGCTCGTGAGCGAGGCGGGCGTCCTCAGGGCTGGCGAACGCGCGCACGTTGCCGTCCGCAACGGGATCGATGATCGTGAGGTAGTAGCAGCCTAGCGCCATATCCAGCGTAGGCGTCACGCTTGGCTCGCCGGAGCTTGGCAGAAGCATGTTGTAAACGCTGAGCATCAGCTTCTTGGCCTCCAGCACCGCCTCCCTGGAGAGCGGCACGTGGACGGCCATCTGGTCGCCGTCGAAGTCCGCGTTGAAGGCGGAGCAGACCAGGGGGTGCACCTGGATTGCGCTCCCCTCGATGAGCACGGGCTGGAATGCCTGGATACCGAGCCTGTGAAGCGTCGGCGCACGATTCAGCAGCACGGGACGGTCCTTGATCACCTCTTCGAGGATGTCCCAGACCTCCGGCCGGACGCGTTCAGCCATGCGCTTGGCGCTCTTGATGTTGTGGGCGTAGCCCTTGATTACGAGCCGGTTCATGACGAACGGCTTGAACAGTTCCAGCGCCATGCGCCTCGGCAGGCCGCACTCGTGCAGCTTCAGGTCGGGGCCGACGATGATCACCGAGCGGCCGCTGTAGTCGACGCGCTTGCCCAGCAGGTTCTGGCGGAAGCGTCCCTGCTTTCCACGGAGCAGGTCTGAGAGCGACTTGAGCGTGTGGTTGTGGCTTCCGGCCACGGCGCGCCCGCGCCTGCCGTTGTCTATGAGGGCGTCAACGGCTTCCTGGAGCATCCGCTTCTCGTTTCGGACGATGATCTCCGGGGCCTGGAGTTCGATCAGCCTCTTCAGCCGGTTGTTGCGGTTGATGACCCGCCGGTAGAGGTCGTTCAGGTCGCTGGTGGCGAACCTGCCCCCGTCCAGCTGCACCATTGGCCGGAGCTCAGGGGGCAGCACCGGCAGGATGGTCAAGACCATCCACTCCGGCTTGTTGCCGCTCTTCCGGAAGGCCTCCACGACTCGCAGCGTCTTGATGGCCTTCTTGCGACGCTGTCCCGTGGTTGTCCGGATCTCTTCCTGGAGCCCGTCACGGAACTCGTCCAGGTCTTTGCTCTTGAGGATGTCAATGACCGCCTCGGCGCCCATGCCGGCGGTGAACACCTCGCCGTGCCGTTCGCTGAGTTCCCTGTAGCGGTTCTCCGTCAGCAGTTGTCCCACGCGGAGGCTCTCGAGGTCGGAGATTTCGTCCAAGACCTCCTTTTCGAACCCGACGCTGTTCTCCTCGTAGCTGGACCTGACGCTTGCGATCTTCTTCCGAGTCTCTTTGGAGAGTTCGGAGTCTGCATCTTCGTTCTCGAAGTTGCCTCCCAGTTCCTCTATCTTCTCGCGGGCCTCCTCCTCGAGCTTCTTGAGAATCTTCTCTAGCTCTTCCCGCAGTTCCTCAACGGTCGCGAGGCGAAGAGCATCATCCACGGAAGTGACCAGGTACTGCGCGAAGTACAGGACGCGCTCCAGGTTCCTGGGGGAGAGATCGAGAAGCAGGCCAAGCCTGCTGGGCATGCCCTTCGAGAACCAGATGTGGGCAACGGGGGCCGCCAATTGGATGTGGCCCATCCGCTCCCGGCGTACCTTGGCGCGGGCTACTTCGACTCCGCAACGGTCGCAGATCACGCCCTTGTAGCGGATCTTCTTGTACTTGCCGCAGTAGCATTCCCAGTCCTTCGTAGGACCAAAGATGCGCTCGCAGAACAGGCCGTCCTTCTCCGGCCTCAGCGTGCGGTAGTTTATGGTCTCCGGCTTGGTTACTTCACCGTAAGACCACATCTTGATCTGGTCCGGGGATGCCAGACCGATCCGCACCGCATTGAAGTCGTAGCCGTCTTGGACCATCTATTGCGTCTCCTGCAAAACTTCAGATGTCTTGAGAGTTCGAGTTGTTCCGAGCGGGGGCCGCTAGTCCCCCTCGACAGATTCCTGGTCTTCGATAGGCGATGCAGAGTCGGTAGCGCCGTTGGTTCCGACAGCGGACGAAGCCGGCACACTGACTATCGCGCCATCCTCGGCCTCGCCGTCACCGTCGATCAGTTCCAAAGCCGGCAGTGCGTCTATTACCGAATCGTCCTGGAGAGCATCGTCGTCTGGCGCAGCCGCCAATACTCCCGGCTTCAGGTCCTCGTGGAGCAGTTCCACCGACAGCCCCAGGCTCTGAAGCTCTTTCAGGAGGACGTGGAACGATTCCGGCACGCCCGGCTGAATTACGTCTTCGCCTTTGACGATCGATTCGTACGTCTTCACTCTGCCGACGACGTCGTCCGACTTGACGGTCAGCATCTCCTGCAAGTTGTGGGCGGCGCTGTAAGCTTCAAGCGCCCAGACCTCCATTTCGCCGAAGCGCTGGCCGCCGAACTGGGCCTTGCCGCCGAGCGGCTGTTGCGTGATGAGCGAGTACGGGCCTGTGGACCGGGCGTGAATCTTGTCTTCGACCAGGTGAATCAGCTTCATCATGTAGATGTAACCGACTGCTATGGGCTGGTCGAAAGGTTCGCCCGTTCGCCCGTCGTACAGGATGGACTTGCCGAGAATCGGGGCCGCGACCTGCTCTTCGCGATTCAGGCGCAGCACTTCCTGCATCATGTCTTCGGCGGTCATGCCGGAGGTGTCCTTGCCCATGTCCTCGCTGAGCCATATCGCCATGCACGCCTCGCGCGCCGGCTCCGGGCTGGCGTTCGAGAATATCTCATCGAAGTCGTAGCCACGGTCCGTCAGCCACTTTCTCGTCAGGGAAAGGTCAATCCGCGACGTGCCGTCTTCATCGAGCGGCCTGGGATCCACGGCGCCGGACTTGCTGATCAGCCACGACTGGGCGAGGGTGCCCTCAATGGCGTTGTCCGGCGCGCCGTCAAACACAGGCGTCACGGCCCGGAACCCCATGGTGTGCGCGGCCCAGCCGAGATGTGTTTCCAAGACCTGTCCCAGGTTCATACGCGACGGCACACCAATCGGGTTGAGGATGATGTCCACCGGGGTGCCGTCCGGCAGGAAGGGCATGTCTTCCTCGGGCAGGATTCTTGCAATCACGCCCTTGTTGCCGTGGCGGCCCGCCATCTTGTCGCCTTCGGCTATCTTGCGGGTCTGCGCGACCCAGACGCGAACCAGCCGGTTTACGCCAGGCGGCAACTCGTCGTTGTTGGCCCTGCTCAAGGCCTTTACTTCGATGATCTTGCCGCGCTGTCCGTGCGGGACCCTCAATGAAGTGTCCTTGACGTCGCGGGCCTTCTCGCCGAAGATCGCCCTGAGCAGCTTCTCTTCGGCGCTCAGTTCGGTTTCGCCCTTTGGCGTGATCTTCCCGACCAGGATGTCGGCAGGGCCGATCTCCGCGCCCACTCGAATGATCCCCTCTTCGTCGAGATTCCTCAGGCTCTCTTCCCCAACATTCGGAATGTCCCGCGTTATCTCTTCGGGGCCCAGCTTCGTGTCCCGGGCTTCAACTTCATGCCGTTCGATGTGGATCGATGTGAACTTGTCGTCCTTGACCATCTTGCGGCTCATGATGATGGCGTCTTCGAAGTTGTACCCTTCCCAGCTCATGAACGCCACGAGCGTGTTCTGGCCGAGCGCGAGTTCGCCCTGTCCCGTGGAAGAACTGTCGGCCATGATCTGACCGGCTGAAACCGCGTCCCCCTTGGTGACGATTGGCCTCTGGTTGACGCATGTGCCCTGGTTGCTGCGTAGGAACTTGCGAAGTGGGTATTCGTGATTCCGACCGTCAGCATCGGTAACCTCGATCAGGTCTCCGGTAACCCTGGTCACTACGCCGTCAGTGCGGGACAGGACCACCTGGCCGCTGTCCCGCGCCACGCGGCCCTCCATGCCTGTGCCCACAAGGGGAGGCTCAGGCCGGAGCAGCGGCACTGCCTGGCGCTGCATGTTGGAGCCCATGAGGGCGCGGTTCGCGTCATCGTTCTCAAGGAACGGTATGAGTGACGTCGAAACACTCACCAACTGCATTGGGGACACGTCCATGTACTCGACCGCCGCGGACGACTCCATGGAGACGGACTCGCCCACGCGAGTCTCAACGAAGTCCTGAGTGAACTGCCCGGCCTCGTCCAGGGGCGCATTGGCCTGGGCAATGTGAGCATTCTCCTCTTCGTCCGCAGACAGGTACACGATATCGTCGGGATCCTTCGACATGAACGGAATCACTTTGATCTTTCGATCCGGCAGGGAGTTGATCTTCCTGAGCGTCCTGCGCGTGATCTTGCTGCCTGGCCTGAGGATCGTCTTGTCGTTCTCGTCCGCGATGCGTTCCGCGACCACGTGCCCCTCAATCTCAGGGTTGGAACTGTTCATCTCCGTGCGGACGGGGCGGTACGGCGTCTCTATGAACCCGAACTCGTTGGTGCGGGCGTACGTGGCGAGCGAGCCAAGCAGGCCGATGTTGGGACCTTCCGGGGTTTCGATCGGACAGATGCGGCCGTAGTGGGAGTGGTGTACGTCCCTGACATCGAAACCGGCGCGCTCTCTCGAAAGACCGCCGGGGCCAAGAGCCGAGAGTCGGCGCTTGTGAGTTAGTTCAGCCAGCGGGTTCGTCTGGTCCATGAACTGCGAAAGCTGCGAGCCGCCGAAGAACTCCTTGACGGCCGCTACCACCGGCCGTATGTTCACCAAGGCCGCGGGCGTGGTGGTCGCCGGATCGAGCTGGGTAGTCATGCGCTCCTTGATGACCCGCTCCATTCGGAGAAGCCCGACCCTCACCTGATTCTGAATCAACTCGCCGACCGCCCGAACGCGCCGGTTGCCGAGGTGGTCTATGTCGTCCGGACTCGTCTCTCTGTTGTTGATGCGGATCATCATGCGGAGCAGCGCAACGATGTCGTCGCTCTCCAGCGTGCGCTGCTCAGTCTTTCTGCCGTCAAAGAGCCGGCGATTCAGCTTGTACCTACCGACCCTGCCGAGGTCGTAGCGCCTTGGGTTGAAGAACAGGTTGTCCAGAAGGTTCCTGGCGTTTTCGGGGCTCGGGGGCTCGCCGGGGCGAAGCCTCCTGTAGAACTCGAGCAGGGCTTCGTCCTGGTCCGCCACGGTGGTGTCCTTCTCGATCGTGGTCCTCATGAACTGGTGCTCTGGGTTTGTGTCCACGTCCTCGAAGAGTTCGTGGATCTCCTGGTCCGTGGAGTATCCGAGAGCCCTCAGCAGCATGGTCACGGGAGTCTTCCGCTTACGGTCCACCTTTACCGAAACCACGTCGCGATTGCTTGTCTCAAACTCCATCCAGGCGCCGCGGTAGGGAATCAGCTTCGCAGAGGTCAGCGGGCGGCCCGTGGCAGGGTCCGTGTTGGTTGTGAAATAGACACCGGGCGACCTCACCAACTGGCTGACCACAAC
Source organism: Dehalococcoidia bacterium (assembly GCA_963668185.1). Taxonomy (GTDB): domain Bacteria; phylum Chloroflexota; class Dehalococcoidia; order Lucifugimonadales. The sequence goes on along the minus strand of OY764162.1, from coordinate 2,517,858 downwards.
GCGCTCGGCTCCATTGATAACGAACGTACCCGTAGTGGTCATCATTGGGACGTCGCCGATGAACAACTCCTGCTCCTTCACCTCGCCCTGGCCTGGGCCTGGGGTCTTGAGCTTGAGTTGGACGGTTACGTACATGGGCGCGGAAAAGGTGATTTCCCTGATCCGGCACTCTTCCTCAGTGTGCTTCGGCTCATCGAACCGGTGCTCGAGGAAACTGAGTTCAAACCGTCCGCCCGGAAAGTCCTCTATTGGCGAAATCTCGCTGAACAACTCTCCGAGGCCCTTGGTCTTGAACCAGTGAAAGGAGTCCAACTGGACCTGGATCAAGTTCGGGACATCCAGCACGGACGTTGCGGAAGCATACGAGCGCGTACCCGGAGCCGAGCTGCCGTTCGCGACAAGGGGGTGGCCGTTAGAGACGTTAGTCGAGGTCATGCAGTGGTACTCTCTCCAAGAAGGATGCAACGGGAGTTAGCGCCATGGCGCCCAGAGGGGCGCAGGCGTAGAAGGGCGCACTACGGGTGGGACTGGTGCCGGTCAAGAAAGAGGTGCTGGCCCTAAGGACATAAATCGACGAATCCCAAGCCTAGCAAACGCCTCAGGCGATGTCAAGGACTTCCGGAAAGGGCGCGAAAGACAAGAGGCCCGCAGACCTCATCGACTCTGAGCAGTTGCTCCAACCAGCTTGCCTGAGCGGTGGCAGCGTGCTTGCGCGTGTTAGACTTGCAGCTTCATTGTAGATTTGGAGAAGGAGGCCGAATTGGAGCCAATGCCGGAGGGATGGGAATCGGCGCTTGCCGTCGTAGCCCACCCGGACGATCTGGAGTACGGCACCGCTAGCGCGATCGCTCGCTGGACCTCGCAGGGCAAGACCATCCGGTACGTGATGGTCGCCAGCGGCGAGGCTGGCATCGACGGGATGCACCCGGACGAGGCCGGACCGCTGCGCGAGCGGGAGGAGCAGGCGAGCGCGAAGGTGGTTGGGGTGGACGAGGTTGAGTTCCTTCGGTACAAGGACGGCGTTATCGAGTACGGCTTGCCGCTCCGCAGGGACATCGCACGCGAAATCCGGCGTTACAGGCCGGACGTGGTGATCACGCAAGGCTACGACCTGACGCGAGGCGGCGTATCCCTCGTGATGGCGGACCACCGGGTCGTCGGCCTCGCTACGCTGGACGCTGTCAGGGACGCCGCGAACCGGTGGATATTCACGGAACTGCTCGACGAGGGCCTGGAGCCGTGGAACGGAGTCCAGTTCGCCTGCATGAGCGCCGGAGGCGGCGGGGCGACGCACTTCGCGGACGTTACCGATCACATCGAGCGGGGCGTGGCGGCGCTCGCGGAGCACAAGGCTTACTTCGAAGGACTCGGCAGGCCGTTCGATCCGACGTGGATGTACGAGCGGGCCAGAGGTGCCGGAGAACGCTTCGGCTGCGAGTACGCGCTGGGCTTCAGCGTCATCAGGTTCTGAGTCGGAAAACAGTTCTGCCCGGCGCCCTACGTTCGCAATCATATGGAAGGCTGGGGTAGAATCCACGGGCAAGAGCATAGCTTTCCGAGGTACTTTCTACTTGTAAAGGCCTACCTCGCTACCTACAATCGGGCTTTATTTGACAAGTTGTCTCACACAGGAGTGATCGCGCTTCAGTTTCAAGGGTAGCGCGCACAGCGCTGAGGAACGGAACCATGTCCGAACATATACTGGACCGAATTAACGCGCCTGGCGACCTGAAGGGCCTGACGTACGACGAACTCGCTCAGGTTGCCCGGGAAGCGCGGGACACGATCATATCCGTGATAACGGAGCGTGGCGGCCACCTGGCGTCGAACCTGGGCGTCGTCGAACTCACGCTTGCGCTGCACCGTGTGTTCGACAGCCCCAAGGACAGCATAGTTTGGGACACAACGAACCAGACTTACACGCATAAGCTCGTCACCGGACGGCGCGACGAGTTCCAGAACATCCGCCTGGAAGGGGGTCTGTCCGGGTTCGGGGAGCCTAGCGAGAGTCCCCACGACACGCTTTGCGCAGGCCACGCCGGCACCGGCCTATCGATCGCGCTCGGCATCGCGGAGGGCGCGGCCAAGACGGGGCGCGACTCGTGGACCATTGCCGTTGTCGGGGACGGCGCGATGACGTCCGGCTCCAGCTTCGAGGCGCTGAACAACATCGTGCACCTGAACCCTGAGAGGTTCATCGTTATCCTCAACGATAACGGGATGTCGATCTCAGAGAACATCGGATTCCTGACCAACTGGCGTAAGCGCGTGATCACGCATCCCGAGTACCACGCGATGATCGACCGCATGAGGGCTCTCTCCAAGAGGGTGCCGACGGGCGAGTTGATCTACAGCCTCGTAAAGCGAGTCAACACAGGACTCCACGGCGTCATCGTACCCACCATGTTCTGGACGGAGATGGGGTTCCAGTACCTGGGCCCGGTGGATGGACACGACGGCAAGCAACTGGAAGAGACGCTGCGGCAGGCGATGCAGCCCGGCGGCTCGGTGCCGCTGATTCACGTGGTCACGCACAAGGGCCGAGGCTACGAGCCGGCCGAGGACGATCCCGTGAAGTTCCACCAGCCGAGTTCCCCGCTTGGGGCCGGCTCGGGAGCGCCCACGTACTCGAAGGTGTTCGCGCAGACCGTCTCCCGCCTCATGCGCGAAGACGAGACGGTCGTCGGCATCAGCGCCGCCATGCTGGAGGGCACGGGACTGGTGGAGGTGCAGCAGGACTTCCCGGACAGGGTCTTCGACGTGGGCATCGCTGAGCAGCACGCAGTGAGCATGGGGGCGGGCATGGCCTCGAACGGGCTCAACCCGTTCGTTTCCATCTACTCCACGTTCCTACAGCGGGCCTTCGACCAGATAGTCCACGACATCTGCATCCAGAATCTCCCTGTGACGCTGATTGCGGACCGCGCGGGCATCGTCGGCGAGGACGGCAAGACGCACCATGGCGCGTTCGACATCTCGTACCTGCGTTGCCTGCCCAACGCCGTAGTCGCGGCGCCGATGGACGAGAACGAGCTTCAGCACCTCGTCTATACGGCGTACAAGCACCGCGGGCCGTTCGCGATCCGCATCGCGAGGGGCGCAGCCGTCGGCGCGCCGCTCGACGCCGACCTGCGAGAGTTGCCGCTCGGCAAGGGCGTCGTCGTCCGGGAGGGCGGCGATGTGACGATCTTCGCCCTCGGCAAGCCGGTGGGCCCGGCGCTCGAGGCGTCGGACAGGCTCGCCGAGCACGGCATCTCGTGCGGCGTGGTGAACCCGATCTTCGTCAAGCCGCTGGACGTTGAACTGGTCCTGGACTCCGCACGCCGGACCCATCGCCTGGTCACGGTCGAGGAGAACGTGCTGGCCGGGGGTTTCGGCTCGGCAGTGCTCGAAGCTCTCGCAGAGGCCGGAATGGACGATGTATCGGTGCACCGGATCGGCATGCCGGACACCTTCATCGAGCACGGCACGGCGGACGACCAGCGTCACAACCTGCAGCTGGACGCCGAGGGCATCGCCCAGCAGATACTGCGCGTGTTCTTCCCGGACGCGGCGTCACGCCGGGGCGAGGCCGCCTGAGGCGTGAAGGCGGAAGCCTAGCACGCCACTGTGTACTGTTTTACGAGCTAAGGCCATCAGAGGCCCCGATACTCGTTTGCCAGTGTTATGAATCGTGGGTCCGGATGCTGTTGTGGATCAAATGGAAGGTGAATCTTCCCAAGAGTTGAACTAAATTTTTCTATTCCACTTGCCAGCCCTAGCTGCCTTAACTCATCCACAGTGGCTGAATTCAGACGCATTTCCATAGTGTCATCCAAGTAAATCAGACCTCTGTCGAAAGCTCTGTGATATGTAGGCGAAAGCGCAATTCCATTGCCTACAACGTCTATACTCTCATTTCCAGCCTTGACAGGTAGAATATGAGCAGCTTCGACGAGTTTGAGCTGCTGTCTTGTAACTGCACATCGATGTTCATATGCGTTCAAGACCTGCCTCCGGAAGCTAGTTGAACGTGACCACCTAGAGGTTTCTTGAACAATGCGATGGCGTTCCACAGGCAGTTCTGATACTTCTGTATCGCTTACATCTAATTGCGTTGAAACGCGCTGCACTACGTCCAGGGTTGTTGAGTCAGATCCCAAACGGTGTAGTTCATGAGCGAATTGGATGTAGAAGAACAAGAGGTCACTTCTGACGCCAACGACAATTTCGTCATTTGATTTGATCTCAAAAGCTAAACCACTCTGCAGCGCTTGGTTCAATGTTGATACATTTACTTGCACTGACGGAGAACCGGAAGTGAAAGTGGTGTGCCTGGCCAAGTCGTAACCTGCAAACACGTTCCTGTCTGAATCATATCCAAGCAGTGCAGTGTAGCCATTTGTGTTGTGCGGGAGAGGTGACTGCACCGAAGTCATTTGAATTCTATACTCGTGTGGCAATGATGGACGCCCACCTGGAGTTAGAGTCCAACAATAAACCCATATTGAGAATTCTCGACCTTCATGTACGAACGTAAACTTTCTCGGATGCGCCGCAGTTGAAGGGACCGGGAGCGCTATGCCTCCTATTTCGGAAAGCGCATCAAGAATTGCATTTTTGATAACTTCACGTGAACGTAGAGTCATTATGGGTACAGTCCCAGCATTTCGTGACCAGTGCTTTACTAACTGCTAATCACTAGTTGGACGGGTAAGGCCTCCGTCACCTGGTAGGGGAATCTCAGGGCTATCATTCCATAAGTGCCCCGGACTGTGAATGTTGTAGGTTCGAGACTCTCTTTTGGCACCCTGTCGCGACGTGCTGTGATGCAGAGACATAAACCGTCCCTGCGCACCATGTAGATACAGTTCTTGAATTTCGCTACATATCCACCGGCGTCCTAGCTTTTCTGCTACTTCTCCGGTCGTACAGCTTCCTGCGAATGGATCGAATACCAAATCACCGGAATCAGTCAAGAACCTTACGAAGTATTCAGGTATCAATGCCGGGAACCGAGCTGGATGAATAGGCAGATCATTGTCTTCGCAGTACTTGACATATTGAGAATTGCTTTCTGTGTTAGCAACAGCGATTAGATTCGGTGGAATTGCTGCGCCATTGTCTTTAGCGAAGTTCTCACTAATGTCGTGACCACTCGGTCTCTTCTTGGCACGGTACCCTACTTCGAGCAATTGATTCATGCTCTTGCTGTAAGGAGCAAGAACTCTTCGATTGCTAGCCTTTGGCCATGGAGTCTTCGACAACCAGAAGATGTTATTCACCGCGTCCTTTACACGAATTCTTCGAATGTTGACCCATTCAGCTGGACTAGGAAGACGTGCGGGATTCCACCAGAAGAACTCTTGTGCAAGATGAAAATCAAACTCCTTGCAGAGGGATATCAGGAGTTCGTATTGGTATAAGCTCTTAGTTGGAGTACCTGATTGCCAAGCGCCTCCAATGTCAATGACCAATGAGCCTTGTGATTTGAGTATTCGTGCAAAGTGACTTGCGAATGGCTTAAACCATGATAAGTATTCGTCGGCATCGACATTGCCGTATTCTTTCTTCCGTACAAGGCCGAAGGGGGGACTAGTCATAATCAAGTCAACTGATTGATCTTCAATCAATTCGTGCATCAGGTTGAGCGAATCCGCCCAGTAGGCAGTACCATGAAGAGTTCTGATACTGACTTGAGGCTTGGCTGGGCCGAGGGGCACGGGTCGGTCAGAGATTACAGCTTGATTTGTTTCTCCGGATGAATCCAACTTACACCATCACTAAGAGGAAGTGCAGGGTATTATGACATGTGTACTGTTAAATGTCACAACATGATTTTCCGCTAGGCTTCCGCCGGCGCCAGGTCCACCTCGCCGGCCGTACCGTCCACGGCTACGATCTGGCCGTCTAGGACCACGGTGGTGGCGTCCTGCGTCATGATGACGCCCGGTATGCCGTACTCACGCGCGATGACCGCCGCGTGCTGGAAGGTACCGCCGGCGTCCAGCACTAGTCCGCCTAGCATGGGAAACACGGGCGTCCAGGCGGGCCCGGCGTTCGGCGCGATGAGGATGTCGCCCTTCGCCACCGCCGGCGGCTTGTCGCCGCCCATGACCACCACAGCGCGGCCCGTCGCGCGGCCCGGCGAGATTCCGACGCCCTTGAGCACCGTTCCGCGCAGGCCGGTTTCGCCCGGCGGCTCGTACGCCGCGTTGAGGTTGTCGGAAGGGGGCGGGCCGCTGCCGATCGTCTGCGGCGGACGCATCTCCATGCGGGCGGCTCGCTCCGCCTTGCGCTCAGCTACCAACTCGCGGGCGTTCAAGTCGGCGTCGCCATCCGCTATCGAGCGGATCTCTGCCAGCGAAAGATGTATCACGTCGTCAGGTTCGGCCACGTGGCCGGCCTCCACGAGACCGGCTCCCATGTGGTGAATGGCCTCACGGAACGCGCCGGTCACGCCCTGCTCCATGATGTGATTGTGGTCCTCCATCAGGATCGCCTGCTCTTGAGCATCCGCCAGCGCACTGTCGAACTCAGCAAGCCGCTCAGGTTCCGACGCGAGCCTGCGTCTGATCCGCAGCGTGGCGGTCCGCCTGTTTGATCGAGACGCACGGTCCAGCGCGTCCAAGCGGTCCAGGTCCTGCTCGGCGTATGCTGCGATCACTTCAAGGAGGCGGCCGGGCTCGATGTTCCACGTCGGCGTCGCGAAATTCGTGTCCGCGCCGTAGCCGTATCCGGAACGGTGCCCGTAGTCACGGAACAGCCTTCGCAAGCGCCCCAGGAATCGCCTGCCCTCCGGGCTGCTCCTGATCTGCGGGGACTTCAGGGTCTCGTAGTCGCCGGCCGATACCGCCGCCCCAAGAGATGCGTTTTCCTGAGCGAGCCTGGCCATACCCCGCAGCCGCCTGATCAGCCGCGTGGTGAAGTTCGGCAGGCCCTTGAGAAAGTCCGCGGACGCCGCCCCCGGCTCCCCGGTCAGCCGCTCGAACTCGTCCGACCATTCGACGCGGCCTCCTTCCATCATGGGCCTGGCCCAGTGCAGGTGGCCCATAACCTCCCCATTCGCCTCCATCGCCGCTTCGAGGTGGTCCGCCAGTTGCGGGAGCGTTGCTCTCCGTGGGCTGAACTCCTCCAACTCAGCCAGCAGTTGGAGCGTTCGGGGCTCGATCTCTGCTCGATATGTCGACGTGCCTTCGGCGCGGTACTGCCGCTCCCTATCCCGGTACCGGCTCTGTATCTCCTGAATCTCCGACTCTGTGGCCTCCGAAGGCCGCATGTAGAAGTAGCCGTTGATGGTGGTATAGATGTGATGGTGGCTGAGAGGCACAGCGGTCTCTTGGAAGCAGTGCTTCAGCCACTTGTACCGGAAGTCATGGCTGTCCTCGTCCAGCTTGAAAAGCGGCCCTTCTCTCAGGGTCCACAAGCGCTGCTCGTCCTCAGGGTCGGCCCACTCGATCTCGAACTGCGCACCGCCGCCAGTGGTAATCGGCCGGGATTGGAGGATGTGCACATCCTCGCCGACAACCGCGAACTCGACGTCCTGGGGCGAGCCATTGGACTCGACCAGTTGCGTGCCGTATGCGCCAAGCTTGGTCAACTGGGCCTGGGTCATCGCCGGCAGATCCCACTTCTCCCTCGGAGGCTCGGCCCGCTCCGTGCCCGATGCGCCCGGAGACAGCATCGCGTCCTTCCTGGCAATGGTCTGGCCTACGATGGCGTGCGTCGTTGCGTCCAACTCGAACGAGTCTGTTGGAGCCTCGCCTGAGACCACTCCCTCGCCCAGGCCCAGAGCGGCGTTCACAAGGTAACGGTCGTCGCGCCCGCTGATGGGGTCTCGCGTGAACATGACGCCCGCCGCGTCCGGCGCGAGCTGGATCTGGACCACGACGGCCATGCTTCCTTCGTTCGAGTCCATACCGAGCCGCAGCCTGTACGCGACTGCGTGCGCCGAGTACATCGATGCCCAGACGCCGACTACGGCCTCCAGCACGGCGTCCTCGCCGACCACGTTCAGGAACGTGTCGTACTGCCCCGCGAAGCTGGCGTCCGCAAGGTCCTCGGCGGTCGCGGATGACCGCACCGACACAGCCGCCGACCCGCCGAGCCTGCCGTACGCCGCCCGAACAGCGTCCGCCGCCTGCTGGGACAGGCCCGCTTCCGCAATGCGCAGCCTCGCCTCGGCGCACACCATCTCAAGCGCGCCGACATCGGCCGAGCCCGCGACGGTCATGTTTGCGAACAGCGAGTCTGTCAGCCGGTCCGCCACATCGCGGAACGCTTCCGTGGTTACTACAAAGCCGGCAGGGACCGGGAGCCCGGCGGCCGTCATGCGCGCCAGCGAAGCCCCCTTGCCCCCTGCGAGGCCGGGCAGCCGCGCCGCCGGCTCATCCAGGCCCACTACCAATCGGGTGGTACTTACGGTTTCGGCTACAGTGGACACGTTATGCCAAGCTCCTTGCAAAGCGCACGCAGTTCGCCTATGGTCGTGTCCTCTATCGGCACGCCGTCGCGCCTGCGTTCGGTCATTCTGCGATGCTCCAGTTCACCCGGAAGCAGTATCTCGTCGACTCCCTCTTTAGGCTGGCTGGACTTGACCTCTGAGTCAAGTTTTCCGAGGCGGCGTGCGAACTCCTCCGGCGAGACGAACCGCGCGTAATCGACCGCCACCATCAGGTGGCCCACGTCGTGCCCGGCAGGATCGGCGTACGCGCCCGTCCCGAACGCGGCCCCGCTCATAACGCCGGTCAGTATGTCGGTCATGAGCGAGAGGCCCGTTCCCTTGAACTCGCCCACCGGCACGAGCGGCCCCAGCAGCGCGAGATCCGGGTCGGTGGTCTCCCTGCCGTCCGGCGCGTACGCCCAGTTGGACGGTATGGGCAGGCCGTGCGCCTTTGCCCACCGCACCATACCCTTCCCGGACTGCGTCAGCGCCATGTCCAGCGCCAGCGGGAACGGCTCCCTCGGTACGGCGATGCCCCAGGGATTGGTGCCGAGCGTCGGCGTGACGCCGCCCCACGGCGCCATCTCCGGCCCGGCGTTGGTCATCGCAACGCCGATCAGCCCCGCCTCCGCCGCCCGCATCGCATAGTAGCCGGACGTCCCGTAGTGGTTGCTGCGCCTGACGGATGCCATGCCGATGCCCGCAGACTTCGCTTTGCCCACCGCCGCGTCCATCGCGAACGCGCCCGCCACCGGCCCCCAGCACTTCCTCGCGTCCACGTGCACCCACGCCGGGCCTTCGCCTATCACTTCCGGCGCCGCATCCGCGCAGACCGTACCGCCCTGGAACCGCTCCCACACCTTCGGGAGCTTTTCGATGCCCTGCCCCTGGCCGGGATGGCCCCGGAGCGTGGCGTCCACGATCTGGTCCACGAGCACCGGCAGGTCACGCTCCGCCGCCCCCATCGCGGCGTAGATGTCCCGCGCGGCGGCTTCCACCAACTCGACGGCGTACCTGGAAGCAACCTCGTTCAATAGCACGCAGCCCCTACGATATCGTGACGGAGGGCCGTCGAATTGCCGCGCCGGTGATGTATCTCAACTGACGTACACCTCTCGCGCCGTTCTTCCCATCAGTTCAGTAAGGGAACTTCAATTGTACTTACGCGCCGCGCGCGAATGGTATTATTGCACTCAGACGTGACTGGACTCGATTGAGAACCAACCAGGGAGACTGTAATGCTTGGCGGCTGGTCAATGTTCGTTATCGGCGCTGTCCTGATCGTATTGGGCATCATCCTGAGATGGGACCTGATCGATTGGCTGATCGACTTCGCCGGCTTGATTCTGATAATCGTCGGCGTCGTTGCGCTTGTCATCGGTCTCTTCAACGCCTTGACCGGCAACAGGAAGAGCGGCGGCAGCGACTGGTAGCCCGGCACCGGCCCCACTCGAACGGCGATTCCGCGCAGGGAACATAGCGGGAAGGCGATACACATGGGAATGATATCCAGAATGTCCACAATCGTTAAGTCCAAGATGAACCGCCTGCTGGACAACGCGGAGGATCCCCGCGAGACGCTGGACTACTCGTACGAGAAGCAGATGGAGATGCTGCGCAACGTGAAGCGCGGCGTGGTCGAGATGGTCGCCACCAAGCGTCGCCTGCAGCTCCAGGCCACCAAGGCCAGGGACAACGTTGTCAAGCTCGACGACCAGGCGCGGCGGGCCCTGCAGGCCGGCCGCGAGGACCTCGCCAGGACGGCGCTGGAGCGCAAGCAGATCGCGTTGGCGGAACTGGAGGGCCTGGACCAGCAGATCGCTGGCCTCGAACTGGAGCAGGAGAAGCTGACCAACGCGGAGCAGCGCCTACAGGCCAAAGTCAGCGCCTTCCGCACCAGGAAGGAGATCATCAAGGCCCAGTACAGCGCCGCCCAGGCGCAGGTGCGCATCGGCTCCGCCCTGTCCGGCCTGTCCGAGGAGATGGGCGACATCTCGCTGGCGGTCGAGAGGGCGGAGACCAAGACTGAGAACCTGCGAGCCAAGGCCGGCGCGATCGACGAGCTTGCCTCCACCGGCGTGCTGGACGAAGCGGCCATGCTCGGAGGGGGCGACGACATTGATCGGCAGTTGCGGGCGGTCACCGCCACGTCCGCCGTCGAAGACGAACTCGCGGCCCTGAAGGCGGGCATGACTCCACAGGCAAGGGAGCTACCGGAGGGGCGGTCATGATCGTTCGCATTCTCACTGAGGGCCAGTACGATCTGCCCGGCGCGCACCTTGACCGGCTGAACGAGTTGGACAACCGGCTCGTGGAAGTCGTGGAGGCCGAGGACCAGGAGGCCTTCGACGGTCTGCTCAAAGAGATGCTCGACGTCGTGCGCGAGAACGGCTCGCCCGTGCCCCTGGACGAGATCGTGGAATCCGACATCGTCCTGCCCGAACCGGACATAACGCTGGGCGAAGCCGAGAGGCTCTTCACCGGCGAAGGGATCATCCCGGACTGACCGTTACCAGGGACTCACGACCTCCCGAACGCGCCGGCGCGGGCCGCCGTTCGCCCTCCCCCGCCGTCCTTGAGCGCAAGGTCAAGGCGCTGGCGCGCGAGATCGGCTTCGACCTTGCCGGCATCACCACGGCGGACGCGTTCGAGCGCGACGAAAAGGCCGCCGTGGAGCGTGTCCGCAACGGCCTCATGGACGGCCTGCCGTGGTACACGGAGGAGCGCGTCCGCAAAGCGACGCACCCCAAACGGCTGCTCGAAGGCGCACGGTCTGTCATCTCCCTTGCGTTGAGTTACAACACCGGCGAACCGGACCGTGACGGGAATTCGCTCAAAGGAAAGATCGCCAGGTATGCCTGGGGCGACGACTACCACGACGTCATCAAGGCCAAGCTGAGGCAATTCACGGCGGCCCTACCGGAGAGAGTCGGCCGCCCGGTAAAGACGCGCATCTTCGTGGACGACGGCCCGATGAACGACCGTGCCGCCGCCGAGCGCGCCGGCCTGGGCTTCTTCGGCAAGAACACCAACATACTCACGCCCAGCCATGGCTCGTGGGTGTTCCTGGCGCAGGTCGTCACGGACCTCGATCTGCGTCCCGACCTCCCGCTGGCCAAGAACTGCGGCGAGTGCGTCCGGTGCATCGTGGCCTGTCCCACCGGCGCGATCGTCGCGCCCTATGTGCTGGACAACCGGCGCTGCATCTCCTTCCTCACGATCGAGCTGCGCGGCCCCATCCCCAGGGACCTCCGCCCGCTCGTGGGCGACTGGGTGTTCGGCTGCGACATCTGCCAAGACGTCTGCCCCGTCAACCGCGCCGCGCCGGAGACCGCGGAGCCTGCGTTCCGGCAGCGGCACGATTTCGCCGCTCCCGACCTGCTGCCGCTCCTGGACCTAGACGACGCGGGCTTCAGCGAGCGGTTCCGCAAGAGCCCCGTGAAGAGGGCCAAGCGCGTCGGCTTGCAGCGCAACGTCTGCGTCGCGCTCGGCAACATCGGCGACCCTGCCGCGGCGCCGGCGCTGGCCTCGGCGCTCGCCACGCAGCCGCCTCTCGTGCGCATGCACGCCGCCTGGGCGCTGGGCCGCATAGCCAGTCAGGATGCCATCGACGCGCTATCAGAACGCTTGCCGATGGAAAGCGATGAGGACGTGCGGGAGGAGATACTCGCCGCGCTCGCCGCCAACGATATTGATTGATCGCCTTTGGGCTATAATGCCCTTCGTACGCGATTGACCCCTCATGGAGGTGTCCGTAATGCCTTTCTTACGTTTACTTAAGGTTCCTTTCCTGCTTGTCATGATCCCAGTCATGACTTACAGGTACACATGGGGAGACAAGAAAGACGGCTTCGGCTTCGGCACCAACCTCGTCGCCACGACCAAGTGGGTCATCGCCTACGTCCCCGGCGGCGTCCCCGCCGGCATCCAGGCCATGAAGGACCACCTGGCCGCCGCCGGCGCAAAGGCCAAAGCCACCGGCGGGTAGGGGTCCCGAGGCGAGGTCGTAAGCGTCGACCGCAAGAATGGGCGGGAGTACGCGTCGCTGTCCGCCGCGGCGAAGGCGGCAGGCGGCGGAACGAGCCAAAGCGGCTGGATCTACTGGGGCCTCAAAAAGCAGACACCGCGCGGGCAGGGCGGCTGAAAGACGTCACGTCACTGGTTCATCGAATGTTGCCAACTGAATTTTCGTATGCCTAAGGTTAGAGACGCTATTCGATTGGTTGAAGATGATGGATGGACACTGGATCGAAGGCGCGGAAGTCATCGCGTGTTCAAGCATCCCGTCAAGCGAGGCATTGTAGTTATCGCGGGTAATCCGGGCGTCGATGTGCCGAGAGGAACATGGCACCAGATCCTGAAGCAGGCGGGACTGCGGGAGAGGGAACAATGAAGTACGCCGTTGTCATAGAGAAGGGGCCGACCAGCTATGGAGCCCACGTCCCCGATCTGCCAGGCTGCGTTGCAGCAGCCGAGACTAGGGAAGAGGTTTGCTCGTTAATAGCCGAAGCCATCGAAATGTACATAGAGGCGCTGGAGGAAGACGGGCTCCCCGTACCGCCGCCGAACTCATACGAGCTTGTTGAGTTACAGCCGCACTAGAGTCGCGGCGCACTGGCGGGGGTTACTGTCTTTAAGGGTTCCTGCAATCGCTAGACTGGGGGAGTCCCGAGCGCCCCCGCCCTAAAACGGGATTCCCCACAGCGCGTACCAGTTTTCCAGGTTCGGCTCCACGGGCACCTTTTCCTGCTCCATCAGCGCGCCCAGGCGCATCTCCGCCGCGTTGTCGCGCTGGCTGCGGCCCGACAGCACCAGCGGGTAGAACTTGCCCCGCTTGATGTTGTAGATCCAGTACGCCGCCTTCCCCTCGAAGTCGAAGCGCAGCACCGCCGCGATCAGCCGGTCGCCGAAGCCGTGCTCCGTGATCGTTTCGCCCACGATGTGGATCGTCGTGACCAGGTCCTCGAAGTCCGGGTCGTCCAGGATCACCCATCGGGTGCCGAAGCCATCGTCCTTCACCTCGAACTTCGTGCCCGCCGCCGCTTGGCCCGCGTCCAGGAGCGCGTCCATCTCGTTCTGAAGCTCCGCGAAGAAGCTCGACTCCACCGGATTGAACACCACGCCCGCGAAGTTCGTCACGTTCAGGTCCGTTCGCGCGCTCAGGCTCACCGCCGTCGTCGCGATCACGAAGAACTGTTCCCGGCTCGGCCTTTTGAGCTTCGAACGGCCAAAGAGCGCGCTCAGGATGCCCACCGGTTAGAAGCCCCCGCGTTCCATGTCGCGCTGCATCCGCATCAGCCGCTCGATGCGCTTCTCGACCGGCGGGTGGCTCGACATCAGATTCGCCACTTCGCCGCCCTTCAGCGCGTTCACGATGAAGAACGCGTTCGCGTGCTCCACCTGCCGCAGGTCCTTCTCCGGTATGCGGTACATGTCGTTGCTGATCTTCTGAAGCGCCGACGCCAGTTGCATAGGCGCGCCCGTGATCACCGCCGCGCCCCGGTCCGCCGCGAACTCGCGGTATCGCGACAGCGCCATGATCAGGAGCTGGCTCGCGAAGTAGATGACTATCGTGCCCACGTACACCGCCAGCATGACCAGCATCGCGTTGCCGCCGCCGCTGTCACGGCCCCTGCCGCCGCCGCCGAACCCGCCGAACAGGCTCATCCAGAACAGCATCTGCATCAGGAAGCCCGCCATGATCACGATGACGCTCGCCCACGTCAGCACCATCACGTCGCGGTTCTTCACGTGCGTCAGTTCGTGGGCCAGCACCGCCTCCACCTCCTTCGCGTTCAGGCGCGACATCAGCCCGCGCGTGACCGCGATCACCGCGTTCTGCGGGTTGCGGCCCGTCGCGAACGCGTTCGGCACGTGCGTGTCCATGATCGCGATCTTCTTCGGCTTCGGCAGGTCCGCCATCGCCGCCAGCCGCTCGATCGTCGCGTGCAGCCTCGGCTCCTGCTCCGGCGTGACCTCCTTCGCGCCCGTCGTCATCAGCACCAGCCTGTCGGACATGTAGTACTGGAAGACCGACATGCCCACGGCCAGGATCAGGATGAAGAACCACGGCACGCCCGCCCAGAACAGCAGCCCCATGAACGCGATATACACGAAGACCAGCATCAGGATCGTGAACGACATCCTGAACGTGAGTTCCCTGTCCCTTCCGTAAGATCGTTGTCTCATCAGCCCTCCTTCAACGCGGCCAGGCCGCCGCCCTTAGTCCGCAAAGAATCTCTCGGCAATGGACAAGGCGTCTTCCTCTGTCCCCTTTGGTGTTCTTGTCGAGGCCCATCCTCGGCCTGGATGCAATGTGTCCCACCAGCTTCTTTCTCCTCCAGACCGGTACCTGCCTTGTGGATTGTTGCCGAATCCATCTACTTCAGTGTTCCAAACGGGCCGATAGTGGTCAATCAGAAATCGTTCAGCCAAGGTGATCCATACTGGAACGACCGCCAAGTATCGGCACTGGAAATTGTCTACAGCAAGATTCTCAGCAACTTCGATGGAGTTTCGGTGCAACCGTAGGCGCCTGCGCAAGGCGTACGGGTCACTCGCTTCCCCTGTTCCTTTACGTGTCCCTTGCGGCACGGCCTTACCCACGTAAATGGGCCTCCGCGTGCCGGTGATCGGCCTATACGCGGGGTGTGGGCCATCGTAGAACAGCGCGTATACGCCTGGGCCGCGAGCCTCGTCAACCGACGTTAGGTTCACCAGAGGAACTTGCTCGAAGCGGGCCGTCAAACCTGCCATTAGGTTTTCCCATGTTAGGGGGTCGTACAAAGTTGTCATGGTTGACGCAACTCGACAACAGACTCGTAGAGCCTCTGGCCGCCAGCTTCTCCGCGTCGAACACTCGAGTTTGTGATGCTGTCGCCTACACGGGCAAGGCGGGGCGTATGGATCGCCATCACTTCAAGGCCCTGGCGTTGTGCGATCTTTGCAAAGAACCTATCGGTAGGAACATGAACGCCTTGGACTATACTGTTCCCGATTACAACCAACGCAGTTGCGTTCGACCTGAGGCACCACTTCATCCCGTCCACGAATCGGATGCAGTCGTTCAAGTAAGTCGCTACGTAGTTGGCCCATCCACTTCCGCCATATAGACCACGTTCTGGATTCTGGCGCCGGATTTCAGCCAGCGTTGCGGCGATACTCGGGTCGTCTATTGAAGGGTGAAGAGTGACCTCTTCCAATGCCCGAGCCCTTTGCCAGTACGTGCCGAAGTTCTGTCCTTCAAGGTACTTGAGGTCACCCGGCTCCTCGCAGAATCCAAGCCAATACAGATGCGGCCTCGTGTTTCGGTTGTAGTGATAGTTGTTTGCGTAGGGCGGTGAAGTGACTATCAAGTCAACGCTATGCTGGTTCAGCCGCTTGTAACCATCGAAGAAGGACTCCAGATGAATTCGCCCAGGTGTGCGTCTCTCGCATACGCGATGAGTTCGATACCACTCAGCGTCGTTAGTGATTTCCGTTAGCTTGCGAGCAACACGCTCTGCCACGGGATGATCCTCTACATCGGCACGGCCGACCGATCTGCGCCGTCCCAGGCTCGGCTCATAAGAATAGTTGGAGTATTCGACCATTGTGGCCCCGAAAGCCAACCGCAGAGCGGCTGCTACCCGCGCATCGGGTTGCCGATGGATGAAGTCCATCATCAGGAGCACTTTGCGCTCTACCTTGGGACTGTAGAAGGGTGATCGAGTTTGGAACCGCTGCGGAGGGACCGAAATAGGTCTTGCGCCGTTCTGTTCCACGGTCAAGGCTTGGTTATGGAGGTCTTCAATCGCAGACCGCAGGGCCGCAATGGGCAGCAGATGCGCCTCTAGCTTTACCTGAGCAACAAACGCCGCGTACGGGTTGATTTCGAATCCCACGGCATCGTGGCCTGCGAGGTCGGCCTCCACGAGCGCAGTCCCAACGCCTGCGAATGGATCGAGGACTGTACCCCAATCGCCTTTCGCATGGGTTTCAAGCGCGTCTTCGATGAAGTGCTTAGAGAACCCGGCGGTCCAGGGTACCCATCGGTGTACAGGTGCATCTCGGTTACCTGAGAACGCTGGATCGCGGAAGGTTCCTGCCTGGCTGCCTTCTGCGGTGCCCAAGTTAAGTGATCCTTGTCTCAGGTGATGAATGTGATGCTTCCAATACTAATCAAATGTGTCCGCAGTCTAAGGCCGGACGTTGCATTGCGCAACATATGTGAAGTGGGCAGGCGCATTGTTCGGGAAGAGGTCGAGGAACGGGCTGGCGTCCGCGCGGCCCGCCATCGCGTATAATGGCCCCGCGTGGTAGGGCGGCACACTGAACGATAAAGGACGCTCTGCATGGTTACTACGGAACAGCGGGTAGGCCAACTCGAAGGAGCCTACGAGCATCTGGCAACCAAGTCGGACGTGGCCGATCTGCGGGCCGAGATGTACCAGTTGAGGGCCGACATGACCAACCTGGAGAGCCGCCTGATTCGCTGGATGGTGACTATCATGATCGGCGGCATGGCTACCGCTGCTGGGTTCGCGCTCGCGGTGGACAGGCTCGTAGGAAGCTGACCCCTCTCAGCGGCCCGCCCCCAGCGCCTCCGCCACCGTCGTGATGTCCTTGTCGCCGCGGCCGCTCAGGCACATCAGCACGATCCGGTCCCCGTCCAGCCCCGGCGCCAGCCGCGTCAGGTGGAACGCCGCGTGCGCCGGCTCCAGCGCCGGGATGATCCCCTCCGTGCGGCACAGCAGCCGGAAGCCCTCCAGCGCCTCGTCGTCCGTCACGCTCACGTACGCCGCGCGCCCGGTGTCCTTCAGGTAGCTGTGCTCCGGGCCCACGCCCGGGTAGTCCAGCCCCGCCGATATGCTGTGCGCCTCCTGGATCTGCCCGTGCTCGTCCTGGAGCACGTACGACATGCTGCCGTGCAGCACGCCGACCTCGCCCTTCGTGAGCGTGGCCGCGTGGCGCTCCGACTCCACGCCCTGCCCGCCGGCCTCGACGCCCACGAGCCTCACGCTCTCGTGCGGCACGAACTCCGAGAACAGCCCGATCGCGTTGCTGCCCCCGCCGACGCACGCCACGGCGTAGTCCGGCAGCCGGCCCGTCGCCGCGTGTAGCTGCTCGCGCGCCTCCCGCCCGATCACCGACTGGAAGTGCGACACGATCATCGGGTACGGGTGCGGCCCCATCACGCTGCCAATCAGGTAGTGCGTCGTCTCCACGTTCGTGACCCAGTCCCGTATCGCCTCGTTGATCGCGTCCTTCAGCGTGCGGCTCCCTGAGTGCACCGGGCGCACCTCCGCGCCCAGCAGCCTCATGCGGAACACGTTGAGCGCCTGCCTCTCGATGTCCTCGGCGCCCATGTACACGACGCACTCCATGTTGAGCAGCGCGCACACGGTGGCCGTCGCCACGCCGTGCTGGCCCGCGCCCGTCTCCGCGATGATCCGCCGCTTCCCCATCCTGCGCGCCAGCAGCGCCTGCCCCACCGTGTTGTTGATCTTGTGCGCGCCCGTGTGGGCCAGGTCTTCGCGTTTAATATAGATGCGCGCGCCGCCAAGCTCTTTGGAAAGATTCTCCGCGAAGTACAGCGGCGTCGGCCTGCCCGCGTAGTCCTTGAGCAGCGCCGACAGCTCCGCCTCGAACGACGCGTCGTCCCGCACCGCGCCGAACGCCGCCTCAAGCTCCTCCACGGCCGGCATCAGCGTCTCCGGCACAAATCTGCCGCCGAACTCCCCGTACCTGCCCGCAGCGTCCGGAAGTATCGTCTGCATGTAAGTCACCGGCCCCACGCGAGTATGCCTCCATTATAACCGCCCCCGTTCGCCCTGAGCCCCATCGAAGGCCGCCCCAAACCCCCTTCCAACTCCCGCCCGATAATGGCACAATGCGATACCATCGTAACGCGGCGCCGTTCACAACTGTAAGGCAGCGCCGTGCGCGCGCTATCATTGCCCGCGTGAAGACCGTATCGAATGGATGACAAGCCCCGCAGGGAGGCAACGCAGTGAACCGACACCACATACGCCCGATACTCGCCACGCTCGCAATCGCCCTCGCCGCAGGCCTGACCGCCCTGCTCGGCGGCGCGGCGTCCGCCCAGTCCGCCAACGACTACGACACGGACAACGACAACCTCATAGAGATACGGACGCTGGAGCAGTTGGACGCCGTCCGCTACGACCTGGACGGCAACGGCACTGCTGACAACAACGCAGACTCCTACACCGCCGCCTTCCCCGACGCGGTCACCGGCATGGGCTGCGCCCCCATTGACGGCACCCCGACCTGCACCGGCTACGAACTGGCCAGGAGCCTCGACTTCAACGACGACGCCAGCTACGCTGAGGCTACGAGGGCTGCCAACAAGGCCGACTGGACGCCGAACGCCACCGCCAACCCCACCAACAACGGCTGGACGCCCATCGGCAACGGAAGCAGCACATCGAATTGGTTCTCGGGGACCTTCGACGGCAACGGCCACACCATATCCAACCTGTACGTCAACCTGCCCGATCAGGATGTTGATACGCACGTCGGGCTGTTCGGCTACATCGCCGGCAGCGGTGTAGAGGTGAAGAACGTAGGCGTGAACGGCGGCTCGGTCAAGGTCAAAGTGACAACGACCGGCTCCAACTTTGACTATGCCTACGCGGGCGGGCTGGCCGGATACAGTGCCGGCAAGATAACTGACAGTTGGGCCGCCGTCAAAGTGGAAGCGGAGACCTCCGGCCCGCAGGGAGCCACTGCCCTAGCCTACGCGGGCGGGCTGGTCGGCCAGGCCGACAGCGGCAGCGTCATCCTGCGCAGCTACGCCCTGGGCAACGTGGAAGGCGACGCCGGGGGCCAAGACCACTCTCGCGCGGGTGGGCTGGTGGGCGAGAACCGCGGGATCATCGGAGCGTCCTTCGCCACCGGCGCCGTCCTCGCCGACTCCAGTTCCGGCCCAGGGAACAACAACGTGGGCTGGAACGCCTACGCCGGCGGGCTGGTAGGGGACAACAACAACGGCACGGTGTCGGCCAGCTACGCCATCGGGCGAGTCGAAGCCCTTCGCCACTCGTCGGGCGAAGCGAACGCCGGCGGACTCGTCGGCAGGTCGCTCGGCGGAACCATCGAGGCCAGTTACTCGCGGGGAACCGTAGTCACGCCGCAGTTCACCGGCGCCAACCTTAACCGGGGCGGCCTCATCGGGCACGACGATGATGGCAACCCGACGGTGGAAGATAGCTACTGGGACACGGTGACCTCGGATATTGACGACGATGACGACGCCGAAGATCCGGAGGGCAAGACCACCTCTGAGTTGCAGACGCCCACGGACTACACGGGCATCTACGCCAACTGGAACGTGGACTACGACGGCAACAACAGTGCGGACGACCCGTGGTTCTTCGGCACGGCGAGCGACTACCCGCGCCTCAGGGGGACCGCGCCGACGCTCGGTACAGTGGTCGTATTCCCCGCCGAAACGCTCGGCCCGGGCGGCACGATAACCGTGTACGTGAACTTCGACAAGCGCGTGAAGGTCACCGGCACGCCGTCGCTGAGCATCGCCATCGGCGGCGTGGCCCGCCCCGCGGAGTACGACGGAATCTCCACGTCGCCGACCGGCTTCCATTCCGGGATCAGGTTCACCTACGACGTGAAGCGCGGCGACAACGGCGCGGTGACCGTGCCTGATGGCGCAATCACGGGCGGCACGGTCACCGACGTGCCCGGTCACAACGAAGCCGTGAGCCTGGCGTTCACGGGCGCAAGCGTCCCCGAGAGCCTCAACGCGGTGACCGTGCCGCTCGACACGACCAAGCCGTCGGTCAGGTACAAGCCGCCGACGTCGCTCACCGTCGGCCAGCGCATCCGCACCATCGTCCCGATCACCGACGACACGGACATCGCCTCATACGCGCTGGAGGAAGGCTCCTTCCTGCCGCGCAGCCTGCGCCTCGACCCGAAGACCGGCTATATCACCGGCCGCCCGACCAGGGCCGTCGGCAGATCCACCGTCGTCACAATCATAGTCTGCGACGGCGAGCTCGACGCCCTGGGCAACAATCCCAACCCCAACTGCGCCGAGGTCACGCTCAAGCTCCCCGCCATCATCGACGAGGAAGCGGACGCCCCACCCCCCGAGCCCCAGCTCCCCGAAGTCCCGCCTCTGGACCTCTCCACCATAACCGTAGGAGACGCGTCGCCAACGCCCACCCTCCTCCTCGCGCTAGCCTCCGCCGGCGCCGCGCTCCTCCTCGCCGGCATCGGCGTGGCCGCAGTGCGGCAGCGCGCGCCCTCCCGCCGTCATTCCCGCGCTTCCTCCCGTCATTCCCGCGAAGGCGGGAATCCATCCGCCCCGCCGGCACGCCGCCGCACGTAACCGCACAAACAACCACCGTAGAGGCGGGTTTCAAACCCGCCTCTACCACGCGCTACCCACGCCGCCGTCATTCCGGCGAAGGCCGGAATCCATCCGCCCCGGCGCCGCACAAATAACAACCGTAGAGGCAGGTTTGAAACCTGCCCTTAGAAGGGGATGGGGCCATGCCCATATTCCGTGAACTGTATGCTTGGGCGCTGTTCCTTGCCCTCGCGCTCTTGAGTCTGGGCGTGGTAACGTACAGAGAAGTCGCCGTGCAGACTGGAGACGGCGCGTGGGATACCATCGTAGCTATCGGGCGGGACGTTCAGCCGCTCTGGGTAGTCTCCGCGATAGCCGTGTACACAATGACGGAGGGATGGACCATGCTGGCCGAGGCATTCAAGAAAAAGTTGCGTGAGTACGACCGGCAGAAAGGTCTGGAGGAAGGACGGGCCGATGTCCTCCGGATCATGGAAGCCCATCCCGGGCGCGCCTTCACTGCCGAGGAACTTCGAAAGCTCCTCGATGAGCAGAAGAACGGAGCGCAGGCGTAACTGACGCCTCGGGGGCCTTGTCCTGCCGGCGGCGGCGCGGATGGATTCCCGCCTGCGCAGGAATGACAGGTGAAGGCGGGCTGTCTCTTTAGAGAGACGTCAGCCTGCGCTGCCGAACACCCTTGCGCCGAGGCGCATGAAGCGGAGGGCTTCTTCGGTGGCCTGGGCGACTAGCTCGGGGCCACGCTCGGACGATTCTTCTAGGGTCATGGGCTGGCAAACGATGGGCGCGGCGGCGGCGATGCCGTGGTCGTGGACTTCGTGGAAGCCTTCGCCGTGCGAGCCGGAGACGGCGATGACGGGGATGCCGAGCCTGGCGGCGCGGCGGGCGACGCCGACCGGGGCCTTGTCGAAGACGGTCTGGAAGTCCATGCAGCCCTCGCCCGTGATGACGAGGTCAGCGCCTTCGAGGCGTTCCTCCAGCTTGAGCACGCCTAGCACGATGTCCACGCCGCGTTCGAGCCGGCCTCCCAGGAACGCGATGAGGCCTCCGCCGAGGCCGCCGGCCGCGCCGGCGCCGGGCACGTCCCGGACCGCCGCCCCGACATCGCGCTCTACGACGGCGGCGAAGTTCCGGAGCGCGGCGTCCAACTCTTCCACCATTTCAGGGGTGGCGCCCTTCTGCGGGCCGTAAACGGCGGACGCGCCGCTGGGCCCGCACAGCGGGTTCGAGACATCGCACGCGACGACCACGTCCGACTCGGCGATGCGCGGGTCCAGGCCGCCGAGGTCGATCCTGTCGAGCGACGCTAGCGCCGCGCCGCCGAACGGCAGGTCTGCGCCGTTGGCGTCGAGCAGGCGCGCGCCGAGGGCCTGCGCCATGCCTGCGCCGGCGTCGTTGGTCGCGCTGCCGCCGATGCCGATGACGAAGCTGCGATAGCCGGCGTCCAGCGCGGCGCGAATCACTTCGCCGAGGCCGTAGGTGGTCGTGACGCGCGGATCACGGCGGTCTGGGGGCGCCATGGCGAGGCCGGAGGTGCGGGCCATCTCCACGAGGGCGGTGTTGCCGTCGCCGAGCGCGCCCCACCCGGCGGAGACAGGCTCGCCGAGCGGCCCGGTCACGGTGGCCGTCTCGACGGCGCCGCCCGTGCTGTCCACCAGCGTCTCCAGCGTGCCGTCGCCGCCGTCCGCGACGGGTACGAGCACCGTGTCGGCGTCCGGCACGACGCGCAGCACGCCCTCGCGCATCGCCTCAGCGACGACGCGTGCGGTCATGCTGCCTTTGTAAGAGTCGGGCGCGAGAACTATTTTCATGGCAGGTCCGTCCTGGTGGGGCCTCTTTGTCTATTGGACCGCATTATAGGCTCAGAGCCGCTGGTCGCGCCTGCTATAATCCCGGAGTCATACGGTCTTTGTTCAATAGAGACACTATTGACAATGCCATAAGGATATTAGAAAGGGAATGACTGAATCTAGCGAAGATAAAGGCTCGCTTCTGTTAAGGGCGGTTGAAGCGATTACGATATCAGATGAAGATGCATCTGCTATTGCGGAGCAGTATCTCTCCCAGAGCGAGAGCAAGTACCGCAATGACTCAGATTGGGCGCATCGATTGCGAGCCGCCGACCGGATAGTGAAGCGGTACGCTCAGCTTGCGGGAGTGGTAGGTGGAGCTACAGGACTATCAGGAGTTATTCCGGGCCTCGGAACCGTTATTGCAGCGATGGGCGGTGGTGTAGCCGACACCGCAGTATGTATGAAACTCCAAGTAGACATGTGCAAATGCCTAGCCTGTGTATTCGGATACGACGTAACGTCAGAGGACGTGCGCCATCTCGTGTTCCTTATTGCGGCGACAGGCACTCTTGAGAACAGAGGAACGCCACTGGCGGCGAACCTTGCTTCCAAAGCTGGTGTGCGCATGTTGCGCCAGTACTTGAAGGGGACGGCATTACAGACAATCAAACAGCTATTCAAGCGTATTGGCGTGACGTTCACTAGAAAGGCGATTGAGAAGGTCATGCCTTTTGGTATTGGTGTCGTGATTGGCGGTGGGGTCAACTACAGCCTGACTCGTTACGTCGGTAGCCAAGCTACGCAATGGTTCATTATCGACCAAACTCCACCTGAAGAAGACGCAGCGTGTTAATCGAGCGTTAGTTAGAACAGTCCCACACAGGACGAAAGCCGACGGTTCAGGGGTGCCTGCTTAAGTACCATCAATGGGGTCGGTGCCGATCTGAGACGCTACAGAGCCTTCGTAAATCCCCGTATAGAGCCTTGAACCCAGCGCGAAGTACTTCGTCCACAACCGCCAGATGAGTTGCCATTGATAGTTCGAGGGGGTCATAGAGATGACTGGAAGACCGGCTTCTATAGCATGATCCGCACTGAATAGGGCTGAATGCGTCGGATTCCTCTCAATCATCGGTCCCATCAGGTTAGTCGTGAGCCTGGATACATCTTGAGAACTACGATTCGAATTGCTTTTGAGAGCCTCTTCCAGCAGATCCGAGGTCCCTTGCAGCGCCGAGCGCGCCTGTTGGAGCATAACTGCCGTGATATCCTCCAGCAGAGGAGCGTACACTGAGTAGGTCTCTGGCGACTCCATAACTCTCACCGCCGCGTCGTCAACAGCGGCGATTATGTCCTTTGCGGCAACCCACTCCCCTCCGATATAGAATTGTGGGTCAACTGGGCCAAGGTCGCTGGCAGGCCCCATCATGATGTGGTGTGCACCCAAGGCCAACAGAGTCGCGGCGCTCTTAGCTTGATCGGGGACGATTACTGTCAAGTGATTGCATCTAGACTGAGCAGCGCGCAGAATGCGGATCGCTACTTCCCCCTGTCCCCCAGGCGAATGCAGCAGCACGTGAAGATCCTCGTCAGGGTTGGCGTCAAAGACGAGCTCCTCAAACAGCGTAACTCCCCTCCGAATGATCGGAGCAATCATTACCACCAAGCGGCATGAGTACTTCTGCTCGTACTGACGAATCAACTCTTGCCGGGCGTACTGTCCTGCTCGTTGAGCGTGATAGAGCGGGCTTTGCCGCGGCAATAGATTGCTGCCCGTTGGATCGTCTTCAGTCATAGGCCGCCGGCCCAACGACCCGTGAGCGTTATCGGCTTGCCTTTCCTGGCAGCCTGTCGGGCTCGGCGCAAGTCTTTGACCTTCTTGACCCTTTCGAGCTTTTCAAGCCAGCTGGAAGCTGTTCCGTCGTTGGGCATCAGGAGTACATCCACCGTCGTTTTCTCTTCGTTAGTATCGTCCCGCTCATTCTGATCCATAGCAACCTGCCTCCGCTTTCACTGCGTCCGCAACCGTTCACGCTCTCCGGACATTAGCCCAACGGATGTCGCATTCATGCGTCCGGCCACTTTAAGATACAGGAGTTCTAGTAATGGTACACCACGAGACCGACTACCCGCAAACGCGCCCTCGCTCGCCCCCTAGTACGCGGCGCCCTGGCCTGAGCCGTACTCGCCGCCCTGGCCGGTGCCGGCGATCCACTCGTACTCCTCGCGCCAGTTGCGCCCGACGCCGGCGAACCTGCCGAGGCTGTAGCCTTCGAGCGGCAGCGTCCGCCGCGTGGAGGCGGCCCGCGGGCTGTCCGGGTCTAACCGACTTCCTCTATTGTTCGGAGGGCGTTTCTGACGTGCGCCGCCATCCTGATCTCATCGTGGAACACTCCACGGATCGTCCCCCTGCGGTCTATCACATACGTGATCCGGGAAGTTCCCAGTCTAAACCTGCGTTGAACATCATATAGGCGTCTGACTTGGGCCGACTCATCACTTCCAAGCCCAAACTGCGTGCCCGTCGCTTCGCCGAACCTCCTCATTCTGTCCACCGAGTCGCCGCTAATTCCGACGACCTCGGCGTCGCCCTCCCTGAATTCGTGGAGATGATCGCTGAAGTCCTTGACCTCGGCAGTACAGCCGTATGTGAACGCTCGGGGAAAGAAGAAGAGCACGACGTTACGGCCGATGTGCTCCGAAAGGGTGAATCGCTCCCCGGAGCCAAGCACAACGGAGAAGTCCGGCGCCTGAGCGCCGACCTTAAGCATCTGCGACCAACTCCGGATGCCCTATACGAGAACGCTGCCGCCTAGTACGCGGCGCCCTGGCCTGAGCCGTATTCGCCGCCCTGGCCGGTGCCGGCGATCCACTCGTACTCCTCGCGCCAGTTGCGCCCGACGCCGGCGAACCTGCCGAGGCTGTAGCCTTCGAGCGGCAGCGTGGACTCGCCGTGCATCACGAGGTCGCTGACGGCCTTGCCGTGG
Source organism: Dehalococcoidia bacterium (assembly GCA_963668185.1). Taxonomy (GTDB): domain Bacteria; phylum Chloroflexota; class Dehalococcoidia; order Lucifugimonadales. The sequence continues at coordinate 2,492,322 of OY764162.1, read as the reverse complement.
GCGGGCGAGAGTCCGAAGCCGTCGCCCGATGCCGTGGCGATCACGAAGTTGCTCGGATCGTCCAGGGTGTCGATGACGGGGTTGCCGTCGGGCGTCCACTCGACGACGCAGCACCAACTGCGGAGAACCGGGATGTCCTGCGCGCCGGAGAATAGCTCCATGAGCCTGCGGCCTACGTTGCGGATCAGCGGCGTGTTCGGCTTTTCCGGCGTGGCGTTGTCCACCTCGACCCACTCCTGGTTGCCGCCGCCGTACGCGAGGTTGCCGCGCTCGGTCTGGCGGCCGTACAGCCCGTTGCCGCTGACGGCGCCGCGCCACATGCGCTCCATGGGCACGGTGACGATGATCTCCACCCTGCCCTGCGCTAGCGGGATGAAGCCGCCGACCATGTCCGTGAGCACGCCGACCTGCGGGCCGGCGGAGTTGACGACGAAGCTGCACCCGAAGTCGCCCTTGTCGGTCTCAACGGAGATGACCTTGTCGCCCTCGACCTTGAAGCCGGTGACGGTGGTGTGCTGGTAGATGCGCGCGCCGTGGTCCTGCGCGGCCCACGCGTACGCCTGCACGGTGCGCTGCGGGTTGGCGTGGCCGGAGTCGGGGTCGTACCGCCCGCCCGCGACGGTGGGGCTGACGATTGGCATGTGCTTCTTGATCGTGTCGGCGTCCATGACCTCGGTGCGCCAGCCCATGCTGTTCGTCCGCTCGACGCCGCGCTTCACCAGCTCGAAGTCCTCTTCATCGAGCGCGACGCCGATGTTGCCGCGCACGAACTCCAGCGGATAGCCGAGCTCCTCCTCCAGCGTGTGCCAGAGCCTGGTCTCCTCGTAGCCCATGAGGCCCTTCGGCTCCACGCCGCGGTGGTAGGCGCATATGCCGCCGTTGCGGCTGGACGCCTCGTAGCCGATGACGCCCTTTTCGATCACGATCACGTCCACGCCGGACTTGGCAAGGAACCAGGCCGAGGCAAGCCCCGTAACGCCGGCTCCGATGATTACTACCTCTGCGCCGTCAACCTGTGCCATTGTTGCCTCCGAATCAGTGGGTTCATGTCCCGGCGATGGTCTGCGAGCGAGGCCATCGCCATGCGGACGAGCATAGGGTACACGAATTGGGGCGGCCCTTCGACAAGCTCAGGGCGAACGAACCGGAACCGCAGGCGGCGGTCACGATAAGCTGAGGGTCAAGTCGGTGCGGCGCACCTCAAACCGAAGGCTCTCATTCGATGGATCGTAGTGCATGTACCAATGATTGATGACGTCCCGCCCGAGCAGGGATGGCAATCCTTCACCGCGCTCATGCGGCTCTGCGATCAGCAGGTCTATCTCATACAGTCTTCTCAGTCGTTCATCGGTGAACGACAGCACGGCAGGTTCCCGAAAGTATCGCGCACTGCCACCGACTCCGCGGGAGATGGACATATCGCGAAGTCGTTCGAAGGGAATCCCAGCGACTCTGGCATCCCACGGGTGCAGGCACGTATAGCTTGCCCCTGTGTCAACCAGGAAAACGACGCTTTCATCGACGCCCAAGCGCGGGATTACAAGGCGGCTCTCCACGTATGGTCGGCCCTGAGAATCGAACCTGCCTGTGATCACAAGATCAACTCGGGAGGGTTTGTGTCCAGAAAATCGACCATGACTTGCACTCCCCGCCTTCTCCGATCCTCGACGTCTTCAAGCACCTGGTCCAGAGTATCGCCAACGGACAGCACACCGTCTTTGCCCATTACAACCCACTTGTCCGGGTGTTTTCGCATCAGGGCGTCGCGTTCCCTCATCATCCGGTCCACGCATTGGTGATATTCGTCCATCCTCTCGATCAAGGCAGGAACTCCACCCCGCTCCTCAATCATGGTGAGATATCCTTCGATGAGTTCACTCTTCTTCCCGGCAGTCGTTGGCATGATCCCCTCGATTGCTGCTTACAGCCGTGTAGAACAGTACTCTAGCACAGCCTCTACAAGCGTAGTCCCCAAACATGCCGAAATTGACCTTGCCTTGCCGCCGTACTTATAATCAGGCCGAGAGAAGGGCGGTCCGCCGTCCATAACAGTACACGAGGGGGCAAACGGCATGGCAGACAATCAGTACGACGCCATAGTGATCGGCGCGGGGCACAACGGCCTCACCACGGCGGGGTATCTCGCGAAGGACGGCCTCTCCGTGCTGGTGCTGGAGCGGCTGGACAAGATCGGCGGCGCGGCGACGACCGACGAGTTCACGCAGGGCTTCAACGGCCCGATGTGCTCGTACATCCAGTACATGCTCCAGGGCAAGGTCATCGATGACCTCAAGCTGAAGGAGCACGGCCTGGAGGTGCTCAAGGGCCCGAACAAGCCCGGCTCCGGCGCGGCTTCGATGAGCGGCATCCATCCGTTCCCGGACGGCACGTTCACCGGCGGGCCGCACATCAAAAGCCCGCTGGACGCGGCGGAGCAGATCCGGCAGTTTTCCGAGAACGACGCGCGCAACTACTTCGAGTGGCAGTCGTTCTGGGAGCAGGCGGCGGGCATACTGCACAAGACCTTCCTGGACGAGCCGCCCACGGTCACGGAGTTGATCGAGAGCGTCAAGGGCACGCGGCAGGAGGAGATCCTGGAGAAGATGCTCACCTGGAGCATCATGGACCTGCTCGACGACCACTTCGAGCACCCGAACGTCCGGGCCTCTTCGCTCGGAATCCCGGAGGCGGACCCGTCTGCGCCCGGCAGCATCATGAGCAACGCGTACTTCATGGCTAGCCAGTTCAGCAGGGCCGAGGACAAGGGCATACCGCGCGGCAGCATGGGCGCGATCACGCAGGCGCTCGGCGCGTCGGTGCGCGACCTGGGCGCGGAGATCAGGACGCGTGCTCCGGTGCAGGAGGTGATCATCGAGGGCGGCGAGGCGAAGGGCGTCAGGCTCGCGAGCGGCGAGGAGATCCGCAGCTTCATCGTCGTCTCCAACGCGGACCCGAAGCGCACGTACAGCACGCTCGTGGACTCGCAGTTCGTTGACGAGGCGACGAAGTCGAAGATCAAGCGGTGGAAGACGAACGCCAACTGCGTCAAGTTCCTGGCGGCGTTCAGCGAGCCGCTGGATCTCACGCGCTACCTGGGCGACGACTACGACCGCGACCAGATCGTGAACGTGAGCATCGGCCCGTCCGTCGAGTACTTCCAGCAGAGCTGGGACGACGCGATCGCGGGGCGGGTGACCGACTGCCCGCTGATGCACATCCAGATGCCGTCGCTGGTGGACCCGAACCTCGCGCCGCGCGGCGGAGTGGTGATGTCGAACTGGATCCTGTACTACCCGGCGGAGCCGGTGGACCAGCCGTGGGAGACGCGGCGGGACGCTGTCGGCGAGCAGATCATCGACGTGATCACCGAGTACGCGCCGAACTTCCGCGACAGCCTGATCGACTGGTCTGTGCAGGCGCCGATCGACATCGAGACGCGCGTGGGAATCACGGACGGCAACATACGGCACGGCGACATGATCCCGTCCCAGATGCTGGCGAACAGGTTCGCGTACCGGACCTCAGTCCGGAACTTCTACATGTGCGGGGCGGGCACCCACCCCGGCGGCGAAGTGACGGCGGCGCCGGGCCACAACTCGGCGCACGCGATCCTGCGGGACCTGGAGCGCATAGCGGTATAGGGGCGCGGCAGCGACAATCCACGCGCGGGCGGAGCAGGGCTGAAAGGGGGCCGGTAATGGCCACCACGAAAGAACTTGTCACTGCGGAAGAGCTCCTCTGCATGCCGGACGACGGCTTCCGGTACGAGCTCATCAGAGGGGAACTGCGCAAGATGCCGCCAGCGGGAACCGACCATGGAGCGTACGCAGAGAACGTATCGTTTTCACTCAGCGCCCATGCAAGAGAACACAATCTCGGAAGGATGTACATCGCCGAGACGGGGTTCAGACTGGCCGCAGACCACGTCCGCGTTCCGGATACGGCCTTCATACGCCGCGAAAGAGTAAAGCCGACAGGTGAAACGCCCGGCTTCTTCCCCGGCCCGCCGGACCTCGCGGTAGAGGTCATTTCTCCCAGCGACAGATATTCGGAGGTGGAGGAGAAGGTCGCGGACTGGCTGGATGCCGGGACGCAGGCTGTTGTCGTTGTGGACCCGCGCAGGCGCACGGTGAAGGTGCACCGGTCGGTCACGGACGCCGCCGTGCTCACTGAGGACGACACGCTGGCCGTGGACGACATCGTGCCCGGCTGGACGATGCCGGTCAGGGAGATCTTCGAGTAGGGGCGCCCTTCCGGCTTCTAGTACATGCTGTCCTGCGTGGTGGAGTGGCACCAGCGGGCCGCCATGAGGTGGCGCAGCAGGGCGTCGCGGGAATCAGGGGTGTCGATCCGGTAGAGGGCGTGCACGGAGTTGCCGCGAACGTAGCGGTTGTCGTCCTCGAGCGCGGCAACCAGCGCAGAAGTCGCCGCCGAGGCCCGCGCTCCGGTTCGAGCAAGCGCCAGTGACGCCTCGGTACGAACCTGCGACGATTCGTCGGAGAGCGCACTGCTGAGGGCTGGCACTGCGTCCGTTCCCCGCTGACCCGCCAGGCCGAGGGCATTGATGGCCTCGCTCCTCACAGTAGCGTCCTCGTCAGACGCAAGTTCCACGAGAGCGGGAACAGCCTCTGAGGCGGGCGGACCGATGTCGCCAAGCGTCTCCGCGGCGAACGCTCGGACCCACCACCGGGAGTCACGCGCGCGTTCGATCAAGGCCGGAACGGCGGGCTTGCCGGCGGAACACAGGCCGTATGCCGCGTTCGCGGCGGGAGAGTTTTGACCGTCCCCGTGCCGGTCGGCCATACGTCGCTCCCACCAAGACAGGCCTGAGCCGTGCTCCAACAATTCCGCGAGTGCAGGCACGGCTCTTTCACCAATATCACCCAGCCTGTACGCGGCGTCCAGAGAGTCGCGTTCGGAGCCGTTGGCTACTATGTCGGCAAGTTGGTCTATTGATTGCCCGTTGGCGCCGCGGCCATTCCCGCCTGCCACGCCCGAATGCCAGTTCAGCGTCTGATGCAGCATAGTCGCCCCGCGGCTTTCCTCGAACTCTCCGGCTCCGCAAATAGCTGGACCAGAGAGACGGGACGAAATCGAGCACTGTGGTGCAGGCACCGCGTTGACGTACTGGCGGACGCCGTTTACACTCAAATCAGCCCTCGTCGCCTCCATAGGTGATCCGGCTTGCGCGAACTGAGCGAAAACGGCCTTCCTCACTACGACATGTTCGTGATCGGCACAGGTCCTGCCGGTCAGCGTGCCGCTATTCAGGCGTCCAAGCTCGGCAAGAAGGTCGGCATCTGCGATCGCAGGGAGGTCGTCGGCGGCGTCTGCATCAACACCGGCACCATCCCTTCCAAGACGTTTCGTGAGGCCGCGCTTTACCTGACCGGCTTCGGGCAGCGGAGAATCTACGGGTCATCCTTCACAGTCAAGGAAGACATCTCGATGGCGGACGACCTATTGTTCCGATGCCACCACGTCATGGGCCGCGAGACCGAGGTCGTTCGCCACCAGATGAGGCGCAACCGCGTCCACGTGCTTGAGGGCGAGGCCTCCTTCGAGTCGCCGAACGTCCTCGCCGTCGCCGGTCGCGGCGGCGCAGTCCGGGTCAGCGCGGACAAGATCGTGATCGCGACCGGCACGAACCCCGCGCCGCCGCCCGGCTTCGATTCCGACGACGCCGTGATCGTGGACTCGGACATGGTCCTGGGGCTCGACGCCATCCCACGCACGATGACCGTGGTCGGCGCGGGCGTCATCGGCATCGAGTACGCCTCCATATTCGCCACGCTGGGCTGCGAAGTCACCATTGTGGAGCGGCGGCCCAGCATTCTTGAGTTCGTGGACAGGGAGCTCGTCGAAGCGCTGATCTACCACATGCGGGACATGGGCTGCATCTTCAGGCTCGGCGAAGAGGTCAAGACCGTGGAGACGGTCCAGGGCAGGGCCGTGGCAACGCTGAAATCGGGTAAGAGAATAGTCTCCGATCTCTTTCTTTACTCCGTGGGACGGGTTGGGGCGACTACATCGCTCAATCTCGAGTCGGCCGGACTCAGGGCTGACGAACGCGGGCGCATTCCGGTCGACGACAACCAACGGACGGCGCAGCCGCACATCTACGCCGTTGGCGACGTGGTGGGCTTTCCCTCGCTGGCTTCCACGTCCATGGAGCAGGGAAGGATCGCGGCGTGCCACGCATTCGGGATCGAGTACGAGTCCTCCCCGGAACACTTTCCCTTCGGCATCTACTCCGTCCCTGAACTGTCCATGGTGGGGAGTACCGAAGAGGAGCTGACGGAGGCCGGCGTTCCGTATGAAGTCGGCCTCGCAAGATACCGTGAGATAGCGCGGGGCAACATCATGGGCGACGAGACCGGCATGCTCAAGCTGCTGTTCCACCGCGAGACGCGGAAGCTGCTCGGCATCCACATCATAGGCGCAGGCGCCGCCGAGCTTGTGCACATCGGGCAGGCCGTCCTGACGTTCGGCGGCGCTCTGGACTACTTCGTCAACACGGTGTTCAACTACCCCACGCTGGCCGAGTGCTACAAAGTAGCGGCGCTGGACTGCTACAACAAGATCGAGCCGGCATCGATCCAAGCCGTCCCGATGTAACTGTTCAGACTTCGTGATATGTAGTTCCGTTCGCCCTGAGCCTGTCGAAGGGCGCGTTCCACAGCCGACGCCCGTTGTGGTTCGACGGGCTCGCCACGAACGGGCCGCCACATCAACTCTGAACACTTACGTGCCGACTGCCCGCATCAACTCTTTGGCCGGAAAGAGGTCGTGGCCGCCCTGCCGGTTATGCGGAATCTCGTGCTAATGTTGAAGCACGCCGCAAGCGATTCCGAAGGGATTCGGAAGGTGAACCCTTGTTGATGCGTCACAACAGACAAGCGAGGTACGCAATTGGCACAAGCATCGTGTGGACTGGGAAGCAGGAAGACGGCTCCCAACTGGAGAGTGGTCTGGGCAGGGGGAGCGCTTTGCCTGCTGGCTGCCCTGTTGCTGGCCGCTTGTGGAGGCGAATCGGAGCCTGATCCCGTAGAAGAGCCGGTCGCCGCGGCCCAGACGCCGACGCCCGAACAGCCGTCACCCTCGCCGACGGCTACCCCCGAACCTGAACCCACACCCACGCCGACGGCAACGCCCACGGCTGCGAAGCCGTACTCAGACCAGTCCGAAGGAGAGTCCCAGTTCAACCCGGACCTCGCCTTTGACTTTGACGAGGACTCCGTCTGGGGCGAGGTGTTCGATGCGATCGCCGAGCCTGAACGACTGTGCATCGAGAACGAGCTGGGCGACGAGGTCCTGGCCTCTGCCCGCGATGAGCACGTGCTGTCCGACGCTCCTACGCAGCCCTGGCAGGTTGGCGTGTTCGGTTGCCTCGCTCCGGAAACGGCGGCCACAGTGTTCTTATCGCGAATGATAGTCGAGGTGAGTGACCTCATGAACTCCGGCGTCGAGACCTGCATACGGGATCTGCTGGTCCAAACGGACCTGGTTGCCATGGTCGAGTCCACTCTGCCGGACGCCGACGGCTCGGACGCCGGCGACTTGTCCGATGAGTTCACGATCAAGCTCTTCATGTGCATGGCGCAAGCCACGGTCCCTGAAGACGTCATACCGCACGCTGAAACTCAGCAGCCCATTTGGAGCTACGCGACCGGCGGCTGGGTCGTGAACGCGCCGGCCGTGGTTGACGGGATGGTCTTCGTGGGCTCAGACGACAATCACATCTACGCTCTGGACGCCGGCGCCGGTGAGGTCGTCTGGCGGTACGAGACCGGAGACGTCATCCGCTCGACGCCAACTGTGTACGAGGGCACGGTGTACGCAGGCTCCAACGACGGCAGCGTGCACGCGCTCCGAGCCGAGACCGGAGAAGCGTTGTGGACGTTCAGCGCCGGAAGGCCCGTGCAGTACGCGCCCATCGCTGGCGGCGGGCTGGTGTACGTCGGCGCGAACTCGACCGGCGACTTCGCCGTTCACGCGCTCGACGCGGCGACCGGAGACCCCGCCTGGATTGCCGAAGCGCCCTATCCGTACGGCGCTCCGTTCGCTGTCGCCGTCGCTGAAGGCATGCTGTACGCGCCGGGCGAATCCGGCGAACTCTACGCCCTGGACGCGTCCACGGGAGAACTGGCGTGGTCGTTCGACGCCGGTATGGGGGCCGAACTGCCCCCGACGGTGGTGGACGGCGTCGCCTATCTGACGTCCGTCAACACCGCCTACGCGCTGGACGCGGCCACCGGGGAAGAGCTATGGAGTTTCGGCACGGACAGGTTCCCCGCGCGCAACTTCCCGGCGCTCGTCGTAGATGGCGCCTACTACTTCTCACCCGACAACCATCTCTACGCCTTGAACGTCTCAACGGGCATGCCGAGGTGGACATACGAAGCAGACGCCATGATCGTCACCGCTCCGGTAGTGGCGGACGGCCTGGTTTTCGCGGGTTCCGAGTCGGGGCGGTTCTTCGCGCTCGACGCTGTCTTCGGGCAGATTGCCTGGACCTGGGACGCGCCGGACGTTGCTTTGGCCTCCCCCTCGGTTATCGAAGGAGTCCTGTACGCGGAGTCATCGGACGGCAACCTGAGAGCCTTCCGCGCCTGGACTGGCGAAGAGTTGTGGACGTTCCAGAAGGGCTACTTCGACGGAGTCCCTTCGTACGCCGTCGCTGACGGAACGCTGTTCATCGGCTCTTTGGACGGCGCGGTCTATGCCTTCCCCGCTCTCTCGGCAGACTTCGATCCCGTGTCGAAGCTCGATCCCCCGGGCTTCACGCAGGCCATGGTGCGGGACGCCGTCGCGCGCTATCAGAAGGACGGCAGGGACGCCGCCGTCGCCTACTACAGCAGCCCCGAGAGCGTGGACGGGCAATGGTACGTCTTCATCATCGACGAAGAGGGCTACACGATCGCTCACCCCAACCCGGACTTCATCGGCAGGGACCCCGGCATGAGAGTGGATCCAACGGGATACGTCTTTGGCGACGACCTGCTCGCCGCCACCGAGTTGGGCCGATGGATCGATTACGTGGCGGTAAACCCCGCCACCGGCGAGAATGCCCTCAAGCACACCTGGGCGGTGCTGCACGACGGCCTGGTCTTCGCGTCAGGCTGGTACGAGGAATGAGGAACGCCCGGCTAGGCAAAGCTCCCACAGCGGATCATCGCTCAAACTCGAAGGAGACCGCTTCCACCTCATCTATCCGATTGTCGGCGGTGAAACGCCAGATGCCGACGTGACCGCGGATAAGGTCGCCGTTGGCGTCCCAGTCCAGCGTCGCGGCGGCGCCTTCGTAGTTGACGTCTTCGCCGCCCCGGACGATTCGAAGCGCTTCCGCCACTCCGTTCGGGCCGGCGATCGCGGATTCGCCGGGAGCCATGGCCACCGAACGCAGCCGGTCCCTGATCGCCGCTCCGTCGAACTGGCCGGCGGCCTCTGCGGCGAGCGTGATAGCGATGACGGCGTCGTACGTTTCCTTTACGTAGGCGAACGAGGGCAGTTCTCCGTACTCGGCAAGGAACGCCTTCTCCCACGAGGCTGAAGACGCGCTATCCGGCGCGCTTGCGCTTGAGGCCCCGTACATGTCTGCCAGATGCTCGCCGCCTATCTTCTTGACTAGATTGGGGCTCTTTGCGGCGTCTCCGAACGTGAACCGATCGAACAGAGCGTTTTCTATCGATTCCCTGAGGAGCGTCTCGGCTTCCCGTTCGGAAGCGATAACTACCAAAGCCTGCGCGCCCTCTGCCGCGGACTCTCGAAGCTCAGGCAGGTACGAGTCCTGGCCGCGCTCGATCGCCACGGCCACTGCTCTCCCCGTCCATGCGGCGCTGAAGGCTTCGGCAAGGCCCTGGCCCCAGGCGTCATTTACGTAGATCACGCCGACGTTGTCGAAGCCGCGCTCGCGCGTCACGCGGGCCAGAACAGGGCCTTGCGCTATGTCTGAGAGAGCGGCGCGAAAGAAGAAGTCGTTGTCTTCCATGCTGGTTAGCAGTGGGGAAGTCGCGGAAGGGCTGATGGTTGGGATGCCCGCCGGGCCTGTCATACCCTCCACAACGGCCAGCGAGTTCGCGCTGGAACTGGGGCCGACGATGGCGTGAACGCCTTCGGTTTCGACGAGGCGGCGCGCTTCCGCGGCTGCGGCTTCGCTGTCGGCCTCGGTGTCTCCCTGGGCCGATTCGACGGGCAGGCCGAAGACGCCGCCCGCGTCGTTGACGTGCTTGATCGCCAGGTCGAAGCCGCGCTTTCTCCAGAACGAGCGGCCCTGCCCCTCCTCGCTGAAGTTCATCAGAATCCCAATCTTCAGCGGAGTGGGCGGAGATTCCGCGGCTTCGTCCTTAGAGTCGCCGCACGCCATCGTCATCCCGATGACCAGGATGGCCGCGGCGCCGAGCACGAACGTAGATCTGAGTATCCCGAGTTTCATCCGTCTAGCATACGATAAACGCGCAATTGAAATCGTTCCAGTCCTTTGCGATACTGCCACCTGTACAGTCCAAAGCCATGCTGAGGATTTACCGGCAGTCCGCAGCATCGACCAGCAAAGACCAGCCCGGCTAGGTTCTTCGTTTCAGCACACAAGGGGAGCGTGGAATTTGAAGGACGCAACGGAGACTGACGCCAACGAGGAACAGTCGAATAAGCCCGGCTTGTTCAGACGGTTCGAGAGTCATATACAGGGCAGGACTCTGTCCGGGCTCCTGCAGTTGCTGCCCCTTCTCGCCACGGCCTGGGTCTTGTCCTTCCTTATCGGTCAGACCGACAACCTTGTCAGGGGCCTTACTTTCGTAGAAGGACGGCCCTGGGACTTTCCGGGCATAGGCCTGATCGCCGTCATCGTACTGTGCTACCTGGTCGGGCTTCTGATCACAATCGCAGTTGGCCGCGGCTTCATGGACTGCGTCAGCCTCGTCGTCAGCTACATTCCCGTGATCAAGACGATTTACGGGGTGACGCAGCAGGCGACCACGTCGATGACCTCCCAGTTCAACTTCACTCGCGTGGTCTTCCTCGAATGGCCCCGCGAGGGCATGGTGGCCATGGGCTTCGTCACCGGCAGGGCGTACACCGAGGACGGCTCGCAGTCCATGGTCAGCGTGTACATTCCCACCGTCCCGAACCCAACGTCCGGCAACATGGCCTTCGTGATCGAAGACGAGGTCATGGAGACGGACATCTCGGTTGACGACGCCATGAAGCTGATCTTCTCCGGCGGCATGGTCTTGCCGAGCGCAATATCGTTCGCGAGGCTCCCGAGGGAGGATAGGCGGGACGATGAACTCATCGGACGGTTCGAGACCGAGTGACCCTCTCGACTCAGGCCACAGGCTCCATTCGTACGGCAACGCGCAGGGCGCTGTGCGCCATTCCCCTTAGCACGCCCCGCGTGGGAGACACGTCCTGGAAGTCCCGGCCTGACGCGATCCGGACGTAACGCTCATCGACCACCCTCTTGTTCGTGGGGTCGAACCCGACCCACCCCAGGCCGGGCAACAGGCAGTCAACCCAGGCGTGCGTCGCAACCTCGCGCCTGCGTCCGTCCGCGCCTCGCCTCACCAGGACGTATCCGGAAACGTACCTGGCTGGAACTCCCCACGAGCGGGCGATGGCGATCATGACGTGCGCATAGTCTTGGCACACGCCCTCTCCCGTTTCCAGGATGCGCTCTATCGGCGACGCCGCGTCCGTGCTGCCGGGCACGTACCTGAAGCTGTCATGGACCGCGTCCGAAAGGCGCAACAGAGACTCCAGCGGATCGTTTCCAGGCGCAAGTCCGTGACTGTCCACGTACGCCGACAGTTCAGGGGAGGGGCGGGCCATGGCGCTCGGCCGGGTGAAGTCCCACAGATCGAAGGAGTCTCGCCACTTCTCAATCTCGCCCCACGAGCTTGTACTCAACGACTTCGGCAGAGGGGCGGGCCTTTCAACTTCCACGGTGGAGCGGACCATGATTTCAAGACTGGCGTGGTCGCGGTGAATGTTCAGCACGTGCACCGTGTTGCCGAAGCAGTCGGTCTCCTCGTTCATCGGAGCTTCAGGTTCGGAGCGTATCTCGAAGCGCAGCAGCCTCTGCCAGGAGTTGTCGAGAGGTTTGAGGCATAGCGCCATGACGCTGTGCCGCACGTGGGCCGAGTACTCGTACCGTGAGATGTGCTCGATGTTGTAGCGGGTGGCGCCGCTCACGGTATCAGGCTGCCGGATGGTCCTGGATCGGGTAGTCGAAGTACGCAGCCGTTACGAGGTCGTGCAACTCCCAGCAGTACCGCTGCGCCTGCTTCAGAAATGCCTCGCTGTCCTCGTAGTCCGGCCAGTCGTATCGTACGAAAGCCGTCAGCCGGCCCGACAGCCGTTGGGCGGAGCCGCCGAGTTCAGCGTCCGGCCCGACACCCAGTCCTCCGAGTTGAATCTCAATCCGGCCCAGCGATCGATGGAGCGAGTCCGGCAGCAGGGGGTCCGACACCAGGAGATCGAGGGCCGATCTGGACTTCACCTCGACGCTGTGCGCGCTGTTGTATGCGCCGAGCGCGTTGTACAGGCGCAGCAGCGTTATCCAGTCGGCGTCGGCTTCGTCCTCCACGCGTTCGGCTGCCGCAAGCTGTGTCAGCAACAGGCCCGTGGTGATCTGCGAGCGTTCGATCGCCTTGCCGAGCTCCATGAATCGCCAGCCCTCGTCTCTGTACATGGTTGCCGCGGCTACGCCGGAAAACATGTAAGTCTCCGCGGCCATCTCGGCGTAGAAGCTCTCGGGAGAGTTCCAGATGTCCTGGATTCTCATGTCCTGAATTCGAAGGTAGGCGCGATTGAGGCGAGTCCACATCTCCGCGCTGATGCAGTGCCGCATCTGTCGCGCGTTTTCGCGGCCTTGCGCGAAGCAACTCCAGACCGAGCCCGGATTCGTCCGCTCGAACGTCAGGTCATCCGTAAGCGTGAACGAGTCAGCCTGCGTAAACTCGTCGCTGGACTCTACAAGGTCCAGGTCACCCGCGGGAGGCTGGCGGCCAAGACTATGGTAGATGCGCGCCCATCCGTAGTAGATGTCCCTCACCGGACGGTCCACAAGCGCGGCGGTCTGCAGGCCGAGCAGCTTGCTCGCGTGCTCGACCCGCGCCAGGTAACGGCCCATCCAGTACAGGCCCTGCGCACTCCGGGAAAGCATGCCGCTCACTCCTTCGATCGATGAACGCGCCCTGCGCTAGTCGTCGTCCCCAACGGGGTCCGGCATCAGCACGAACTCCGGATAGGCTTCGATTCCAAGCTCTCCTGCGTCCTGCCCCAACTCCTCCACCTGCCGGGACACGCGGACGCCCAGCGTCCTGTCCAGCGCCAGCCATACCGCGCCGGAAGCGCTTACCACGAACGCCCCGATGGCGACCACGCCCAGCAACTGGACCAGGGGATCGCCGCCGGAGGAGATGGGCACGGCCATCGTTCCCCATATTCCGCATATCAGGTGGGCAGGTATTGCGCCCACTACGTCGTCAACCTTGAGCATCTCCAGCATCTTGATGCCGCCGACGCACAGGCCGCCTCCGATAGCGCCGATTACGATGGCCCAGTAGTGATGGACGAGGTCGGGGCCGGCGGTGATGGACACCAGGCCCGCGATGGCGCCGTTCAGGCCGGCGAACAGGTCCATCCGGCCCAGGATTGGCCGCGAGACGATGAGGGCGGCCACGACGCCGGCGGACGCGGCTAGGCTGGTGTTCACGATGACGTTGCTCATTCCCACCGCGTCCAGCGCGCTGCCGAGAGCCAGTTGCGAACCGCCGTTGAATCCGAACCAGCCGAGCCATAGTATGAACACGCCCAGCGTGACCACCAGGATGTTGGACGGCGGGGTGGCCCTCACACTCCCGTCTTTTCGGAACTTGCCGAGACGCGGCCCCAGGATGATCGCTCCGGCCAGGGCCGCCCAACCGCCGGTGCTGTGGACTATGGTGGAACCGGCGAAGTCCTTGAACCCGAGATCAGCCAGCCAACCGCCTCCCCACGTCCAGGCGCCCACTATCGGGTAGATGACAGCGGTCAAGGCCACGGTGAACAGGAAGAACGGCCACATCTTGACACGTTCGGCAAGCGTGCCTGAGACCACGGAGGCCGCCGTTGCCACGAACACCATCTGGAAGAACCAGTCCGACATGGTGGAGTATCCGTTGCCGGTCACGTCGGCCAGCGCGCCTTCGTCTCCGTTGAGGAGGGCGATCTCACTTGTGGACGGCCCGTAAAGAAGGTCGAACGAGCCGATGAAGCCGCCTATCGACTCGCCGTACATCAGGTTGTAGCCGACGATGAAATAGGCAAGCCCGGCTATCGAGTATATGCCTATGTTCTTCAGGCAGATCATCGATGCGTTCTTGGTCCTCACCGAGCCGGACTCCAGCATCGTGAATCCGGCGCACATCCACATGATCAGCGCGCCCCAGACCAGGAAGGCGAACGTGTTCAGAACGAACGCCGTCTCGTCATCTACGCCCGCGGCGTGCGCGACGCCCGGCTTCACGAGGACAACGCCCAGGGCTACTACGGCAGCCGCGACTGCCATGATGGCGGGCCTTCCAATCCGTAAGGAAATCATGTGACTCTCCGCATTCTCGATTCGACTAAAGCTTATGTATTCCCGCGAGCTAGCCCTCTACCACCCACAGGTCCTTGCCGCCGCCTCCCTGGCTGGAATTGACTACGAGGCTTCCCTTTCTCAGCGCAACGCGACAGAACGCTCCGGGGACGATTCGAGTCTGCTGGCCGTGCAGCACGAACGGCCTCAGGTCCACGTGACGCGGCTCGATTCTGTCGTCCACGAAACAGGGCGCGCGCGACAGCGCCAACGTGGGCTGCGATATGAAGTCGGCCGGGTCGGCCCTGAGCCCCTTGGCGTATTCGTCCCTCTCCTCCTGGGTCGCGTGAGGGCCGACCAACATGCCGTATCCTCCGGACTCGCCCACGCGCTTCACCACCAGCTTGTCCAGGTTGTCGAGCGTGTACTCCAGGTCCTCCGGCCTGCGGCACAGGTACGTCTCCACGTTTGGCAGGATCGGCTCGCTTCCCAGGTAGTAACGGATCATGTCCGGCACGTAAGCGTACACGCTCTTGTCGTCCGCTACTCCGGTGCCGGGCGCATTGACCAGGGACACGTTTCCGAGCTTGTACGCGTGCATCAGTCCGGGCACTCCCAGCAGCGAGTCCGGCCTGAACGCAAGAGGGTCGATGAAGTCGTCATCCACCCGGCGATAGACAACGTCCACGCGCCTCAGCCCCGTCGTGGTGCGCATATAGACGAAGCCGTCATTGACCAGCAGGTCCCTGCCTTCCACAAGTTCTGCGCCCAACTCGCTGGCGAGGAACATATGCTCATAGAACGCTGAGTTGTACACTCCCGGCGTCAGCAGGGCTATGGTGGGATCGGTCCTGCCCCTGGGCGCCAGTTCCTGGAGGGTTTCGAGCAGGACCCGGCCGTAGTGTTCCACTTCGCTAACGCCGGAGTTCCGGTACAGCCTCCGAAGACTGGCCTTCGCCGCCTTGCGGTTGGCGATCATGTACGAGACGCCTGAAGGCACTCGAAGATTGTCTTCCAGCACGTAGAAGCCGTCGTTCGTGCGCACGAGGTCGGTGCCGCATATGGCGACCCACGTGCCGTGAACCGGCTCCACTCCACGCATCTGCACGCGGTACTGCGGGCAGCCGCGCACCACGTCCACCGGGATAACGCCGTCTTCGATGATGCGCGCATCGCCGTACACGTCCCCCAGGAACCTGTTCAGCGCCTCGATACGCTGCGTCAGCCCGGCCACCAGCCGCCGCCAGTCATCGCCGGACAGCACCCGCGGCAGGCAGTCTATGGGGATGATCCGCTCGTCCGCCTCTTCATCCCCGTAAACCGTGAACGTGATGCCCTCGCTGGAAAAAGACCGTGTGACAAGCTCCTGGATGCTGCCAAGCTCTTCCGCGGAGAACCGCTTCAGGGCCTCGTACACCAGACGGCAGTGGTCGCGAGGCTCGCCGTTCGGAAAGAACATCTCGTCATAGATGGACGGGTCATGTTCGTAGCTGTCTAAGTTCAAGTCAAAGACTCGCGGTTTTGTGGAATCAACGGCTTGGCGCTTGCGGCCAAGTCAGCGCTGCTGCACTGATACAACTTCCCATCTTGGAACGGTTGCAGAGTCTATCACGTTCGGAGGACACGCTGCGCGCCAACAGGCAGACTCGACCGGGTTCCGAGGCCTGGGGCTGTACGGCTGCCACCCGGTTATGCAGGTTCGGTTGCAGCAGAGCTTTGCTCAAGGGTCTCCAGCTCCAGTTCCACCGACTTCTCAGGAGGGGTCAGAGGCAACTCGACGATCATGGACGTGTGGCTGCCTTGCTCGGACTCGACGTCGATTGTGCCGCCATGCTCCCGCACGATGTCGCTTGACATAGCGAGACCGAGCCCCGTTCCCTGCCCGGTGGGTTTCGTCGTAAAGAAGGGGTTGAAGATCTTTTCGATGACGTCTTGCGGCATGCCGTCGGCGTTGTCCTTGATGATTATGGTTACCGTCTCTTCGCCGCGCTTGGTAGTCACCCACAGCGTCGGGCTGTACGGTTCCGCGTCAGGTCCGGCATTCGCACGGGCCTTTCGCTTCTCGTCTGTTGCGTAGCATGCGTTTCCGACCATGTTCAGGAAGACCCTGCCCAGGTCCTGCGGCACTACCTCGAGCACGCCAACTTCCGGATCCAGGTCCTGCTGTATGTGCAGTTGGAAGTCGGGGTCCGTCGCCCTGGCGCTGTGATAAGCCAGTCGGGCGTACTCGTCCACCAGCAAGTTCAAGTCCGTGGGCTGCAGGTCGCTGCCCCCGCGGCCCATCATGAGCATGTCCTGCACGATTCTATTGGCGCGCTCGCTGTGCTGCCGGATACGTCCGAGGTTGCCGACAAGGTCCTCTGAAATCTCCTGAATGTAAGATACGTCGTCTGCCTTGATGTCCCCGTTCTTCCCTTCTCCCAGCACGTCGTTCATCTCATCCAGAAGCTCTTCGGACGCCTCCGAAAAGTTCTTGACGAAGTTCAACGGGTTCCTGATCTCGTGCGCCACGCCGGCCGTGAGTTCTCCGAGCGCGGCCAGCTTCTCCCGCATGACGATCTGGTCTTGCGCCTGCCTGAGTTCTCCGAGTACGCTTTCAAGCTGTTCGTTCTTGCCCTGAAGTTCCTCCGCCAGCTTCTCCACAAGGTTCAGTCGCTGCACTTCCAGCGCGTGCTTGCGAAACACCTCCAGGGCCGCCGCCATGTCCGCCACTTCATCCCTTCCCCTGACCTCGACCTCTGCCTCAAGGTCGCCGCCAGCCATCGAGCGCATCCGCTCGGACAGTGTCCCCAGGCGTCGAAGCAGGACGCGCCCCACGTAGAGCCATGCGATGAGGATCGCGCCTCCCACGCTTACCGCGCTGATCACCACCAGCAGGGTGCGTCCTGTAGTTACCGCTTGCTCGGTTCCAAGCGTTGCGGCTTGTACGTCGGCATTTGCCAGGCTGACCAGGCCGTCCACACCCGTAACCAGTTCCGCAGCGACTTCTCGGTTGCGGGCTAGCAGATCACGCTGGCGTTGCCCGATTTTCAACTCTCGATCAACCAGGTTGAAGGCGCTCGATTCGCTCATTCCCAACTCGAACAGCGCACGGAATGATTGTTTCACCTTTGAGTGGACGGGACGATCTTGCGTGGCGTTCAATGCCTGCTCGATACGGCCGACTGTCGACTCGAAGCGTTCTCTGAGAGGCTCCAACAGGGCGGGGTTCGATAGGGTGAAGGCGGTTGCCAGTAGCTGGGCCGCTATATTCGTCTCTGTCTGCAGCACGGAGAGATTCCGGTAGTACAGGAACTGGTCCTCTGAGAAGTGGGTATCGGAATGGACTGGGGAATCGCCGAGCTTGGAATAGCCCGTGACGGTAAAGAACAACTGATTGTCCGCCTCCGGAACCACAGTTCTGTCGATGTTATTCGACAGCGCCTCCAGCTCATCCCGAAAGGCCGTCTTCAACAGGAGCACGTCGAACAACTCGGACATTTCCGCCTCAATGGATTCTATGTTTCCAAAAAGGACATTCGCGCGGTCACGAATCAGTTCGAATCGTGCGTCCCCGCCCAGCCGCGTCTCCAGGACCGCAAGTTGCATCTCCATCTCTTGGCGAGTAGCGTCGATACTTGCCGATACCTGTGACAACTCATCGCGTGTTTCTGCGGATATGAGGTTTGGCGCGGCGTTCACGAGCGTGGCGCTATGCTGCGCCACGCCGAACGCCGCGACGACCTCCGGCACGCTCTCCTGGCTCACTATAATCTGAGCGTCCGCCACACGGTTGAAAGAAAATATCCCTACCAGGCTTGCGGCCATGGTAATCAGCACGGCGCTTCCGATCCCCAGGTAGAGTTGGGTCGATATCCGATAGCGGCTTTCCAGGAATGTCTTGAGTCCGCTCTTCATGGCGCCGTGTCCCGAAGGGTTTCAACCGCCCGGTACTGTCCTGTGCTGTCGATGACCGTAAGGAAGACCTCGTCAGATCCCTGGTTGTCGCCGCGGCCGTATCGCAACTGGAATCCGTCTATGTCAAACTCGCCGGCGTCCCACAGGCTGTTCAGGAAACATTCACGGTCCAGGTCCCTGCCGCACGCTTCCAGTCCTGCTATCGCCAGACGCCCTGTCAGGTAGCCCTCGAGCGAAACGAATCCTGGAACGGCTGTCGAGTCGTAAGCCGCCAGCGCCTTCAGGTACGCGTCGACCGCCGGTATCGAATCGTCTGTCGGGAAGGGCACAACCTGCGTCACGTAAACGCCGGCGCCGTTCTCTCCCAACTCGTCCGCAAGCGCGTTGCTGCCCACGAAAGAGACCGTCATGAAGATCCAGTCCAGTCCAATGTGCCGCGCCCAGGCAATGAGTTCGGCCACAGGCTGGTACGCGCCGATAACGACCACAGCCTGCGGATCGCCCCGCCGCAGTTCCAACAGGCCCGTCTTTACCGCCGTAGTGTTGCGAGGATACAGGCCGATGGCTGCCGGCTGCATGTCTCGCCTCTCGAGCGCAAGGACCGCGCCGTTGTACCCGGCCCGCCCGAACGAGTCATCCTGATACATGACGCCGATGCGCTGGATTCCCAGGTCTTCGGTCAGCCGGGCCACCATTTCCTCAGTTTCCTGGTAGTAGGACGCTCGCAGGTTCAACACTGTTGGCAGGTCAGGACTTCGAAGAAACTCAGCGCCCGTAAACGGACCGATGTAGGGGACATCCGCTTCGTCGGCCACCGGCGTGGCGGAGCGCGACGTTGGAGTGCCCACGGCTCCTATCAGGGCGAAAACACGGCTCTCCTCAATCAACGAGATGGTGTTTTGCGCTGCGGCTTCAGGCTCGTATCCGTCATCCTTGAACGTGAGCTTGAGCTCCCTGCCGTGGACTCCTCCAGCCTGGTTCGCTTCCTGGAACGCGGCGAGAATCCCGAGCTGCATGTTCTTGCCGAGTTCCTGGGCGGGGCCGCTGAAGGCGGCGGACTGCCCGAAGACGACCGCGCTGTCCGAGACGCCCGGCACGCCGTCCGGAGGTTGTTCGACGGATCCGACGGGTTCCTGCTCGGAAACGCCGTCAACAGCCGCGGTGGGAACGGAGTCAGCTTCCGGTCCGGCGCTGTCCGAGCCGCACGCCGCAAGGGCAAGCGCCAACAGAACAGATAAGACGATTCCGACGTTCCGAAGCATTGAGTGAAGCCTCACACTTAGAGGCCTCCGCCTCGTCAGCCCCTGTGGGCGACCAAGGTCAAGTGGTTCTTGCCCTGCTCTCGCCGATAGCACAACTCGTCCATCATCGTGCGGACAAGGTGAATGCCGAGCCCGCCTATTGGCCGATCTTCCATCTCAGCGTTGATGTCTGGCAGCGGGGCGTCCTTCAGTGGATCGAACGGCTTCCCGTCGTCGATGATCTCCAAAGTGAGCGATTCGTCTTCTGAGATGAGCGTTACTTCTATCTCGTGCAGGCCGCCCTCGTGCCCGTGGTTCATGATGTTGAGCCCCACCTCTTCAAGGACCAGGTTGATCTTGAAGGTGAGGTCCGGCGGCCAGTCCTCGCGTTCCGCCAGGCCTTCAACCTGGCTGGTGATCTCCTCGAGCTCCTCCGGCCTGGTCTCAATTGTGAACTTGACTGTCTCACTCATCTTCAGACCTCCCTGCGGCGCAGGGTCAGGCAGGTAACGTCATCCGACTGGGGAGTGTCGCCTGCGAAAGTGTGAACGGCTTCGAAGACTTCCTGGTTGGCCTGCTGCGCGTCCTCGGGCGACTCGCCATTGAAAACACCGTGCAGGCGCTCCATCCCGAACTCTTCCTCCACGCTGTTCATGGCCTCGGTGACGCCGTCCGTATAGAAGACCACCGTGTCCCCGGGGGCCAGTTCAATCGAGTTCTGCTCATATTCGAAGTCCGGCAGGAGCCCAAGGGCGATTCCGCCGGTCAACGGAAGTTCCGTGGATGAGCCGTCCGCGTGGAACACGACGGGCGTATTGTGTCCGCCGTTCGCGTAAGTCAGCGTGCCGGTCCTGGGATCGTAGGTTGCGTAAAGCATCGTTACGAACATCTCAGCCTCGTTATCCTCGTTGAGCAGGTCGTTCACTTCGGCAAGTACCTTGCCGGGCTCATCCAGGCCGATTGCCGCTCCCTTGAGCAACGTCCGGCTGGACATCATGAACAGCGCGGCGGGCACGCCCTTGTCGGAGACGTCCGCGATGGCCAGCCCGATGTGGTCGTTATCCAGCGTCAGCACGTCGAAGAAGTCGCCTCCCACGTTACGCGCGGGCTCCATGCTTCCGAATAGATCGAACGCCTCGCCTTGCGGAAACTCCGTCGGGAGAATCGACTGCTGCATCTTGCTGGCTACGTCCAGTTCGTTCTGCAGGGCCACCAGCTTGTCGCGCGAAGAGAGGGCCTCCCGCCATTCCACGAGGTGACGCAGCGTTCTGGCGATCGTTACTTTCAGGTCATCGAAGTCGAGGGGCTTGGTCACGAAGTCGAACGCGCCGCGATTCATCGCGGTGCGTATGTTCTGCATGTCGCCGTATGCCGAGATGATCACGGAGCGAATGTTCGGATCTACCTCGGGTATCTGCTGGAGCAGCGTCAGGCCGTCCATCTGGGGCATGTTGATATCGGACAGGACCATGTCTATGTCTTCGTCTTCGTTGAGCTTCTCAAGCGCTTCGACGCCGTTATGGGCAAAGACGAACGTGTATTTCCCTGATCGGATATCGCGCCGCATTCGTTGCAGCATGAGGGGTTCCAGATCCGGCTCGTCGTCGACGACAAGGATCTTGTAAGTTTGTGGAGAGTCGTCCAATCCTAGGCTCCCATACTCAGCGATACCCCATCTGCCGTTCTCAGCAAGGGAGAGAGCGTGGCGCTTAGCCGTTGTTGACCGGCTTGATCAGTTGGAGAAAGCGGCGAGGGCATCGCTCGGAGAGGAGTGAATCGGGATGATCTTGTCGAACCCGCTCACCTCGAAGACTTCACCCAACGTATCGGAGAGCGAGCAGACTGCGAACGACGCGCCCTGCCGGCGCAACGCTTTGGCAATCAGCAGGATCACCCGCAGCCCGGCGCTGCTGATGTACGTCAGTTGCTCGAGGTCCAGGAGCACGAGGCGGTCCTTCTCGTCGATCTCCGTTTCCAAGGCATTCTGAAAGTCTCGAGCGTTGGCTCCGTCAACGCGGCCCTCAGCCTTGGCGATAAGAGTCTCGCCGTTCCGCTCGGTTGTTATCTCCATTGCCCTCTCCTTCAGCTAAGGCCGCTCACGCTGCGGCGGCACGACTATCTTATTTGCGCCTTGCTGGGTTGCCTAGAGTTTAGAATGAATCTTCACGTTGTTCAATGCTCTGGCATCCCCCCCAAGAGATATTACAGGAAAGCAGTCAATCCCGAAACAAGCGCCCCGGCCCTCCCGGCCGTTGGCTTCAGAGGCGACCTAGCCTGAGCCGGCCATGCCGACAAGGTCGTTGCCTGCCACGCAATCTCATGTGCGGGGGCCATTATACGACCGAAGCCCTGTCATATGAAAGCCGCCCCGGAGCGCCGGCGGAGTTCGGGACCCATGCTAGAATTGAACTCAGTTCCAATCTTCAGAAGGATCGGCTGTCATGGGCAAGAGTTACTGGATGGTCGTCCAGACCCACGAGAATTACCGTATATCACGGGACCTGGGCCTCACGGTGCACGGCCTTCGACGCCGGCACCGGCGCCGCGCCGAGCGCATGAGGCCGGACGACAAGCTCCTCTACTATATCTCCGATCTCAAAAAGTGGAGCGCGACCGCCACCGTCAAGTCACGCTGCTTCAAAGACGAAAAGGAGCTATGGACCCCGGTGCCTCGCGGAGAGCGGTTCCCCTATCGCCTGAAGCTGGAGCCTGACATCGTGCTCCAGGAAGACAGCTATCTGGACGGCCTGCAGCTAGGCCCGCGGCTCGAGTACGTCAAGCGATGGTTCCCCGAAAGCTGGTACCTGGCGTTCTTCGAAACGCTCCACCTGATACCGCAGCGGGACTTTCGCCTGCTGGAGGGCGAAATGAAGCGCGTCTTGCGAAGGATCGGCCAGGGCCCCGGCGGTGCCAGCACGCAAGACGAGGACTCAGAGGAGACGTCGGACTCCGCTTAGCGCCCTCTTAGAGCGTGTCTAAAAAGCTGCCGACCTGATGAAATCCGTTCGCCCTGAGCCTGTCGAAGGGTCGAAGCGCGGAAGTAGTCGCTCTCCTCTGACCCCTTCCCCAGTCTGCTGGGGAAGAGCCTGTCCTGAGTCCCTCGAAGGATTGGGATGGGGTTCTCCCCCTTAGCCGCTAGCCAGTTCAGCCGCTCTCCTCTGACCCCTTCCCCAGTCTGCTGGGGAAGGTTGGGATGGGGTTCTCCCCCTTAGCCGCTAGCCGGTTCAGCGGCCCGCTCCAGTTCGAAACCGGCGTCGAACAGTTCGTACAGGTCCGACAGATGCCCGTCGGGAATGTCAGCCGTTTCGGGCGCGCCCGCGAACTCGTTCAGTTCCGCCGCGCTGGTGATGTTCGGTAGCACAGAGGCGATCCGCGGCTCGGACAGAACGAACTTCAATGCGGTCTGTCCGATTGTCGCGTCGCTCTCTTTGGTCAGGAACGAAATCGCCTCCAGCTTTTTGAGGCCCTGGTCCAGCCACTCGGCCTTGCGGTGGCTGCGGTGGTCTTCCGGATCGAACACGGTGTCCTTCGTGAACGAACCGTCCAGCAACCCGGACGCGTGGGGCACGCGGGACAGGAGGCCCGCCTCCGTTTCGCGCGCCACCTCGAAGAAGTCCCGCGCAGGCTGCTGTTCCAGGATGCTGTAGATGATCTGCGCGGCGGGCGCGCTCCGCTCTCGCATTGAGAACTCGCCCTCTTCGTACCAGCCGATGTCCGGCCCTATGGCAACTCCCCAGTGGCGCACCTTCCCTTCCCGGGCAAGCTGGTCCAGCGTTTCGAACAGCGCGTCCTCTTCCAGGTGCTCCAGCTTCGGATTGTGTACCTGGTACAGGTCGATGTAGTCGGTGTCCAGCCTTCGCAGGCTCTGCTCGCAGGCGAACCGCACAAACTCAGGGTCGAACTTCTGGACCCTTTCCCGGTGTCCCACTCGCTCGATCTTGTTGTAGATGTCGTAGCCGAACTTGGTGCCGATTACTATGTCCTGCCGTCGGCTGCCCAGCGCCTCGGCCAGTATCTCCTCGCCGAAACCGTCGCTGTACGCGTCCGCGGTATCGAAGAAGTTGATCCCAAGGTCCACGGCGTCTCGAAGCAGCTGCCTGCGGAGATCGTTGTCTATCCTGCCCCACCAGTTGGTCGCCACGGTCCATACGCCGAAGCCTACCTCCGAGAGGCTGAGGTCTGTGTTACCCAGCGTCCTGTACTTCACAACCCATTTTCCTCCTGCGGGCGCCGGGTCAACCCGTGCCCCCGTTCCGAGATGCCATAGCCTGCCGGATGGACTCGACGCGCTGCCCGTAATCATCGTCCGTGAGCACCGGGTCCATGTGCCCCAGCGGCACATCCTGCCCCAAATCGACCCAAGACTTGCACCCCCCGTACTCGTCCAGAATCGGCAGGGCCTGCGGCTGTTGCAGCGTGTACGCCCTTAGCAGCGCCACGGTGAGCGGGTACTTGGGCCGCCAGCCCAGCCGCTTCTGCGCGTACTCGGCAGTCCACAGGTGGAACCCGTCGAAGCCGTCGACGGTCTCCTGGTCCCTGACCTCGAAGACGTCCGTGACCTCGCACCACGTTTCCAGCGTCACCAGCCCCGGAATATCGTCCTCGTCCAGCGTGTCGTCCAGCATCGAGTGATACGCGGGCTTCACAAGGTCATGCTCCTGGTGCTCGAACGTCGGGAACAGCAGGAACTCGGGGTGCAGGATGCGAAAGTCCTTGTCATCGCGATGGATGCCGCCCTTGCGAAGTATCAGTATCTGGTCGCCCTGTGAAATCGCCCTCACGGCCACGGCCCACTCCTTCAGGGCCATGTCCGTCGAGGGCGGCAGAAGCATCGTCAACTCAGGAACCTCCGGCAATCGAACGTAAACTGGCTTCATTATATGCGATGCCAGGTCGATTCATCCGACATATGCGATGCCAGGTCGATTCATCCGACTAGGGATTCCGCTCTCAACTGTTGAACAACCGCAATTCCCGCACCCACGCGCCAGCGCGAACCCGCGCCCAGCCGCAACCCAGCGGCGCGGGGCACTCCCTCTCGCCACCAACCTCCTTCCACGTCAACCAACCCCCGCACACTGTCGTTCCGAGTCCCCCGAGGAACCTACAGCCCCCCGCTCGCCACCAACCTCCTTCCACGGCAGCAACCCCCAACCGTCATTCCCGCGCAGGCGGGAATCCATCCGCCCCAACGCCGTCCGTGGTGAACCTACCGAACCATGAACCAACCCACGCACACTGTCGTTCCGAGTCCCCCGAGGAACCTACAGCCTCCCGCCAGCTACCACGATACTCTCCACGGAAGCCAGCCCCCGCCGTCATTCCGGCATTCACGCGACAGCGTGAACCCGGGGCCAGCCGGAATCCAGAGGGGCGGGCCACGTCCCCCTAGCCACTAACCACTATTCACTATCCACTCCCCCACCCCCTTGACACGCCAGTACGCGCCCGCTATCATAGAACCTATGGATACCGAAGCGCATACCATATCACCCATACAACGCATCGTCCGAGAAGAAACCCACGACGGCAGACTCATCGTCCGTTTCCTAGTCGCCGCCATGCAGGACCAGATCCGCGACGCCAAGCCCCACCACAGGCTAGACGCCGCACGCCAACTCATCAAGCTCGGCTTCGAAGAAGCCAAAGAGTTCGCCTCCATCAAACCCCTTCCCCAATCTGTCGGAGCCTGCCCCGAGTCCCCCGAGGGGGAAGGCAGGGATGGGGTTCCCACAGACACCCTCGACACCACCAGCCTCAACCCAGACCTCGCACGCTTCATTCGCGCCGAGACCGACGGAGGACGACAAGCCATACGATTCCTCATAGACGTCATGCTAGGCTTCATGCCCGGCTTCGGCCCACACCACCGCATAGACGCCGCCAAAGAACTGCTACGCCGAGGCTTCGACGACGCACCCGGCCCCCTCCACCACGACACCTACGCCGACGCAGAACTAAACCCCCTTCCCCAGTCTGCTGGGGAAGGCCGGGATGGGGTTCTCCCTTCCGACACAGAACTCTCACCCCTTCCCCAGTCTGCTGGGGAAGGCCGGGATGGGGCTCCGGACATCCTCGCCGGCTACGAACCCCCGTACTCCAACACATACGGCCACAGCGGAGACACCGGCTTCGACAATCGAGCCGTCTCCAAAGCGACAGACGCCCTGCTGGACGCCGTCGGCAGGCGCCCGACGCCCCCGGACCCCAGAGTCGTTTACCCCAGCAAACGCGGCAGCATCATCATACACAACGGAGAGGAGCACTACTTCAGCGAACACGCCCGGCCGGCCGTCGAAAGGTCCATAGCGGCCGGCGAAATCATAGACGCGGTCAGGCGCATCCGCGACTCATGCCGCGGCCCCATCCGCATCGCGTGCCGCCACGGCACCGCCTCCTGCGACTGCGAATCCGACCCCGGCGCCGAACCCCCCGACGACCCGCACGCCCCCGGCGCCGAACCTGACCCGTCTGACCCCTTCCCCAGTCTGCTGGGGAAGGCCGGGATGGGGTCCTCCAACAACCCATCCGTCATTCCCGCGCCTACTTCCGTCATTCCCGCGAAGGCGGGAATCCATCCGCCCGAACCCACCGACGGCGAACCCGACCCGTCTGACCCCTTCCCCAGTCTGCTGGGGAAGGCCGAGATGGGGTCGGCCGGCGCGTCTCACACCGAACCCGCCGATGACCCATCAGTCATTCCCGCACCTACTTCCGTCATTCCGGCGAAGGCCGGAATCCATCCGCCCGAACTCAACGACAACGAACCCGTCCCCGGCACTGACCCATCCGTCATTCCCGCGAAGGCGGGAATCCATCCGCCCGAACCCGCCGACGGTGAACCCGCCACTCCGGCAGAAAACCCGCCCTGACCCCCTCAGGCGTAGGGGCGCTTCGCGAAGCGCCCGCCCCTACAATCCGTTCGTCCTGAGCTTGTCGAAGGGACCTGTCGCCCATTAAGCAGCTTCACAGGCTAGACCGCCGACGCCCTTGCGCATACAATGGGTGTAGTCGGGGTGTGGCGCAGTTGGTAGCGCGCGTCGTTCGGGACGACGAGGCCGCCGGTTCAAGTCCGGCCATCCCGACCACGTCCATTCGTTTCTACGACAAGCCCGCCTCCTGCAGGCGAACGGGCCTTTCTAAAAGTCCCTTCCCCGACAGACTAGGGTTTTCTAAAGTCCCTTCCCCAGTCTGCTGGGGAAGGTTAGGATGGGGCAGACAGAACGATGACAAACACGAACAGACAGATCACCCTCGCGTCCAGGCCCGTAGGTTTTCCGTCGCCGTCCGACTTTCAACTCGTGGAGTCGCCGGTTCCCGAACCCCGTGAAGGCCAGGTGCTCGTGCGTAACGCCTTCGTGTCCGTGGACCCGTATCAGCGCGGCCGGATGGCTGACAGGGTCTCGTACGCGGACCCGAACCCCGTCGGCGCGGTCGTTCAGAGCGGTGCGGTCGGCAAAGTAGTGGAGTCCAGGCACGACGGCATCGACGAGGGCGATTACGTAGTGGCCTACACAGGCTGGCAGGAGTACGGCGCGATCGGCGGCGCCTCCGTGCACAAGGTGGACCCGGCCGCCGCGCCGCTCTCCGCCTATCTCGGCGTGCTGGGGATGCCCGGCCTTACCGCGTACTTCGGCCTGCTGGAGATCGGACAGCCGAAGGAAGGCGAGACCGTGTTCGTGTCCACGGCCGCCGGCGCCGTGGGATCAGTGGTCGGCCAGATCGCCCGGATCAAGGGCTGCAGGGTGGTCGGCTCCGCCGGGAGCGACGAGAAGGTATCCCACGCCGTAAACGACCTCGGCTACCACGCGGCGTTCAACTACAAGCACGTGTCCGACTACCGGAAGAAGCTTACGGAACTGTGCCCGGATGGCATCGACGTTTACTTCGACAACGTCGGCGGCCCGCTGACCGACGCCGTGTTCTACGAGATGAACGAACTCGCCCGGCTGGTGATCTGCGGCCAGATCACGCAGTACAACCTGGAAGAGCCTGAGATGGGGCCGCGTCTCCTGAGCCAGTTGATCGGCAAGGGAGCGCGCGTGGAGGGCTTCCTCGTCACCCAGTTCGGAGACCGCAGGCAGGAGGGCATCGACCAGCTTGCGGCATGGATCAGGGAAGGCCGGCTAACCTACCGCGAGAACGTCGTCGAGGGCATCGAGAACACGCCCCAGGCCTTCATGGGAATGCTGCAAGGCGAGAACATCGGCAAGCAGGTCGTCAAAGTAGCGGACGTCTAGAGGCGCCCCGCATCCGCCGTCATACCGGCGAAGGCCGGTATCCAGAAGCGGGGTGGAGTGGGGCGTCCCCTCGCTCTCCACTATTCACTAGCCGCTATCCCCCGCTGCCTTCACCAACCTTTCCGGCGTCACCGGCAGTCGGCTGATCGACGCCCCTGACGGCGAAAGCGCGTCGGAGATCGCGTTGGCAATCGCGGGCACCGCCGCGCAGAACGCGCCCTCGCCCGCCGACTTGAACCCGCCCAGCGTCTCATCGGACGGCTCTCCGATCAGACGCACCTCGATGTCCGGCAACTGGTCGGCTCTTGGCAGTGCATAGTCCATCAACGTGCCCGTGACCAGTTGCGCCGCGTCGTCGTACACGAGCTCCTCCAGCAGCACCTCCCCCAGCGCCTGCGCGATGCACCCGTGGACCTGCCCCTCCACAACCATGGGGTTGATGACCCGGCCGCAGTCCTCCACGGCCACGTACCGGAGCACAGACACAGCGCCCGTTTCCACGTCCACCTCCACCGCGGCAACGTGCGTTCCCGTGGATCCGCCGACCCACCCAGGGTCCTGGTAGCGCCTCGTGCTGATCAACCCGCCCTCGAGGCCGTCCGGGAACCGCTCCGGGTCCCTGTGCGCCGCGGACGCGATCTCGGACACCGGCAATCTCTCGCTAGGCCCCGTGCGGCTGACGACGTGCCCGTCATGGATGTCAAGGTCATCTTGCGGAGCCTCCAGCATGTGAGCCGCGAGACCGAGGATTTTCTGTTTCATGTCCCGCCCGGCCAGGATGATCGCGCCACCTCCCAGCTTCGTACTCCGGTCGCCCCAGGTGCCCGCGCCCTCGGCAGGCAGGTTGCTGTCTCCGTGGACGATTTGAATCGACTCGAACGGCATGCCCAGTTCGTCTGCCAACACCTGGGCCAGCGTTGTCTCCAGCTTCTGTCCGTGCGGCGATACGGACACGAACGCCTCGACTCTGCCGTTCGGCAACACTCGTACCGTCGCGGCCTCCTGGCCCGCGCTGAGTTCCGAGGCCAGGCTGAAGCCGCCTTCCGCCTTTGGCGCGCTCCACGCCTCCGAGCTTCGCCTAGCGGAGCGACGCTGCCCCCAGCTATAGCTCCCGATGCCGATTCCCAGCCGCTTGCCGCCTCCATGCGCCTCGCCGCTTCGCCTCCGAAACCCGTCGTAGTCTGCGACCTTCATGGCCTCCAGGAGGGTTCTCTCCGTGGGTGAGATAACTCCCTGCTCTCGCTCTTCTTCGGTTGCCATGTTCTTGAGCCGCACGTCCAGGGGGTCCAGCTCGAGTCTCCGCGCGATCAGGTCGATCATCGCCTCCCGTGCCCACGAGCCGACGGCAACGCCCGGCGCGCGGTACGGACTGCCCGGCGCCTTGTTCGTCAGCACGCAACGGATCTCCCAGTGAAACCTAGGCACCTCGTACGGGCCGGGCAGGCTCGACGCCAGGCCCCGCGCCCAGATGTCGAACGGCCACGGGTACACGCCATAGGCGCCGATGTCGTTCGTGACCCTCGCGCGCATACCAACGATCGCGCCGTCGCTTCGCACGCCGACCTCAAGCTCTACCTCGTAGTCCCTCGCATGACAGGAGGCCGCGAGGTTCTCGGACCGTGACTCGGTCCACTTCACGGGCCGTCCAAGCTCCATCGAAAGAAGGCTCACGCACAGGTCCTCGGGATAGATCGAGCACTTCTGCCCGAATGCGCCGCCCACGTCCGGCAGCACAACGCGGACCTTGTGCTCCGGCAGGTCTAGAGCCTTCGCCAGCAGGTTGCGCGCCGCGTGCGCGAACTGCATCGACGCGCGAATCGTGAGCGCCTGCCGCCCGCGGTCCCAGTCCGCGACGATCCCGCGGCACTCCATGGGCGTGTGCGTGCAGCGGCCTGACCTGAACGTCTCCCGCACCACGACATCTGCAGCGGCAAGCGCCTCGCCCACGTCCGTGTCGCCATCGCTTTCCCTCAGGACAACGTTGCCGCCCAGTTCCTCATGAACGTGGGGAGCGTCTTCGCTTTGCGCTTGCGTGATATCCGGGACGCTCGGAAGCGCCTCGTACTCCACGTTTACAAGCCGCATGGCGTCCTCCGCGGCATAACGGCTGGCGGCGACCACAACGGCCACGACTTCTCCCACCATGCGGACCTTGCCGTTCGCCAACGCCGGAGTGCAAATGCGGGTGGCGCTCGGAGCCATCGAACCGACTCGCAGGGGAGGAACGTGCGCGAAGTCGTCGTGCGTCCTCACCGCAAGCACGCCGTCCGCGGACTCAGCCGCCGACTTGTCGATGCGCAGAATCCGGGCGTGCGCATGTTCGCTCCGTACAAAGGCCGCGTACACAGTGCGAGGCAGCTTCAGGTCGTCCACGTACTGCCCGGTGCCGACCACCTTCCGCAGGTCGTCGACCGCCTTCAGCGGCGCGCCTACGTATCGTGTCACGGCGTCGGCATTAGTCACTTGACACATCCTGACAACTAGATTTCAACGCAACTGGCGACCATGATACTAGCAGCTTGAGACGGTTGATTCACTCCGATACTCTGGCAACCGTCGTTTCCTAATCCATCCCATACAGGCATGGTAGCCAGCTTGTCGTCACGAAAGCATGCGGAGTATGCGTTACATGAGACTCACCGTCGCCACGCCTACGTCCACGCCCACCAAGACGGCGACGCCTGAGCCCACCAAGACGCCGTGCAACCCATCGATTCCCGCTTGGCTTTAAGAAAGGATCACACTGCGCACAAGATAGGAGAAGCGCAATGACCTGTCCCGGCTATGGCAAAAAGCTGCTGCGCGGCGCGCTGCCGGCGTTCGTGTCCTGTGTGCTATTGGTCGCTGCGTCCGCATGTGGCACGGATGGCGACGCGGCTTCAAGTAGCGCGGTCGTTCCGACGCCAGTCCATCAGGCCGGAAGCGACAGCGCGGCCTCAGACGGCACGCCGATTCCGACGCCAACAACTGAGGTCGAAGTAGAGGGCGATGGGTATCCCGAAGAAGCGTTCCCGAACACAGAATGGTATGTGCCGCCCTCGTTGGATGAGCAGATCTTCTATTCGGACGTGATCGCCCGCGCGACGCTAAAGTCGGCGACATCAACGACGGAGACGGTCGGCAGCGGCGCCACCGCAACGTACCGGCCCGTGCATGAGCTTCGGTTCACCGTACACGAGTACCTGAAGGGCAGCGGGCCGTCCGAGGCGTTGGTGGTCGCACGCGGTGAGTACACGTACGCGACGGTTGCGGAAGCGCGCGAGGCGGCGGACTTTTCCATGTCCCTTAGAAACACGACATGGGACAACCGCCAGGGAGTGCTTTTCCTGAGGACGCTCGACGGGTCGTCGTCTTTTGTAGCTCAGTATGCTTCTGCCAACGCAACCGGAGCGGCGACTACTACAGCGTTTGCGATGTACACAGGCGCTCCCTACGAAGAATGGTGGGACTACACCGTCGATAGAATAAGCCGCGGGTGGCTGC
Organism: Dehalococcoidia bacterium; assembly: GCA_963668185.1. Lineage (GTDB taxonomy): Bacteria > Chloroflexota > Dehalococcoidia > Lucifugimonadales. The sequence goes on along the minus strand of OY764162.1, from coordinate 2,460,898 downwards.
CCGCGGATAATGCGGTGAGTGGAAGCTCGGAAGGCGGTGCTTCGGGGGTGTCCAGCGTGTTGTTCATTGAGGACGGCTCGAAGACGCCGTACTCCACAGTCACCCTGGAGAAGCTTAAGGCCAAGATAGCGGAGATGGTGGCCACGCTGAAGGCAGGGGAGGGCATTGCGGGGTACAGGGAGTGCATCCGTGACAAGATTGCGCAGGAGCGGATCAATCGCGCAGATCCGTGGGCACCACCCCAGTTCAAGGTGACGTTGGCGTCTGGTTCGGCGACCGGGACAGAGGTATTCCGAGATCGGAAAACCCCTTCAGAGCCGAAGTACAATCGATTCTACGTGACCGGCCCGGACAAGGACTACTTCCAAGCTCCCATCGTCGATGAGGACTCAGACCCGTCCAACGGGTACTTTGAAACGCTTTCCACCACGCGTCCGCTACCGGCCAGTACCTACAGCGTCAAGAGTCATTTGCAGCATTACACCGATGTTCCCTGCAACTACAAGGCTGATGACTCCAACTACATCGAGTGGACGGTAACGGTCACCGCGCCGTCCGGCACGGTGCACGAGGCGTTCTTCGACCCGGCGTCCACGTTCCTGGGCGTCGGCGCGAGCGGGGGCGCGGGCGTGATCTCTCCCGCGTCGTTCAACGTCGGCGGCGCGACCACCACGATCACCCGGATAGTGGTCTCTTTCGGCAGCATGGTCTCTATGCAGATATCGCCGTCCGTGTCGCTGTCCGGCAAGCACGTCGAGTTCATCAAGGTAGACGGCACGGTGGCGGCGAGGCTGTCGTTCGACGCGGGGGACCTCAAGGGCGGGATCGGCATCGGCGGGGCCGCCGCTGGCAACGGCACCAGCACGGCGGAGTCGGGGGTATCGGCGGAGGCGCACGCGGAGATAGCCGCGGCGATGGCCGAGGCGCAGGCCGCCGGAAGCAAGATGTACTTCTGGTTCGTGTCAAGTTCGCCGTGGAGGGCGGGAGACAAGCTGATGCTGCGGATACGGTGAGTGCGCGCGCCAACTGTCATTCCGAGTCCCTCGAGGAATCTAGGGCCTCTCGCCCGCCATCCGGCCCCTTGACATAACCGAACAGTTGCACTACCATGAACTCATGTTCATAAGAAGCGGCCTCGATCCAAACGCAGAATCCGGCCCCGCAACCGCCGCGCGTTTCGTTTCGTTCGTGGTGAGCCTATGCAGTCCGTTCGTGGTGAGCCTGTCGAACCATGAGCGGACTGCTGGCCGCTATTCGCGGGACCTCGCCGCGCCGGCATCGGACGCGCCTTCGAAAAGTGTCTCACTTTTGTCTCATTCCGCCTTGAATCTGCCTCAAAACCGTCTCGAAACTGCCTCATCCTCGTCTCATCGCCGCAGCCTCCCAGATACGAAAAGAGACGATTTGAGACAAAATGAGACACGTCCAGGAGCGTCGGCCCGCAATCCAGTATAATCAAGCGCACGAACACACCGGAGGTAGCCCCGGAAGCGCTCGCTCCCGGCAACTCATGGACACAGTGGACCCAGAACGAGACTGGCGCAGGGCCGTCGAGCATACGCGCGTCGTCCGCGCGCCCAGCCAGCACTTGGCCACGTTCGGCCAGACCAACATCGCATACTACGTCGTCACCGAGCCGGTGTACCGAGAGCTCGGCATGGGGGACGGGCCCGAGGGCGTCGTCCGCTCCGGCCGCGTCCTGGCTCAGAAGCCGTCGCTGGTCACTCCCACCTACGCGCTGAACCTGGAAGGCTTCAGTTCGGAGGCGTACGAGTACTTCAGGGACGTGGCCGACACCTACGGCCCCCAGAGCCCCGGCATCCTGTACCAGTACCGCAACCAGGCCGAGAAGACGGACATCCTCGGCGGCGAGCCGGGCGACATCGCCAAGAAGATCGACGAGGACCTGGAGCAGAAGAAGGAGTCGATGACCGTCGTCATGGTCGGAGGCGCGGACAGCCTGTGGGACGTCTGCCTGCTCAAGTTCATCTACGAGTTCACGTCACGCTCCGCCGCCAGCAACGCCGCCGAGTTCCAGTCGCGCGGCCTCCTGGACCCGCAGCCGCAGGCCGGCGGCGCGCCGATGGCAGCAGTGCAGCGCATCGAGAGGATGTTCCGTGAGGTAGAGCACGGCGCGGGCAACCCGGAAACGCTCAAGATGGAGCTTGACCGCTGGAACCTGTTCGAGTACTACCAGGCGCGCTTCCTCTCCCTGTTCAGGCGCCCCCGCTAGGCGGATCGAGACCTTTGCATAGCCGTCATTCCGGCGAAGGCCGGAATCCAGACGCAGGAATGGCAAGATGGAGACACAGCGATGGAACTTGACCTCCAAGGAAAGATCGCTCTCGTAACCGGCGGAAACTCCGGCATCGGGCGCGCCATCGCGCTCGAATTCGCCCGTGAGGGCGCGGAACTCATACTCGTGGGCCGCGACAGGGCCAAGGGCGATATCACCCGTCGCATGATCGACGAGCTGGGCGGCAAGTCCGAGTTCCACTCCGTCGAGCTCAGCGATCCCGACGCCGTGAAGGCGCTGATGGAGAACGTGGACGCCAGGCACGGCCGGCTGCACGCGCTCGTGAACTGCGCGGGCGGCGGCGAGGCGAAGCAGAACGTCCCTGCCGACGGCGGGATCGTCGAGCGGTGGCATGGCATGTCGGGCGGCAACTTCTTCAGCGCGTACCTCGTGACCGAGCACGCCGTCCCCATGATGCGCCGGACCGGCGGCGGCATCGTCAACATCACCTCCACCGCGTCCATGCACGGCAACTACTGGCTGTACGGCGCGATGAAGGCCGGCCTGGAGGGGCTGACGAAGAGCATGGCCGGAAGGTACGCGAGCCTCGGCATCCGCGCCAACGCCGTCGCGCCCGGCTGGATCAGGACCGAGGGCAACGCCCCCGATCCGGACGACGCCGCGGCCGCCGAGTGGGAGAAGACCACCTCCATGTTCGGACGCATGGGCGCCGTCGAAGAGGTCGCCGCGGCCACCGTGTTCCTGGCGTCGGACCGCGCCTCTTTCATCACCGGCCAGACGCTGTTCGTGGACGGCGGCCTGACCATCGTGGACGCCACCGTCCACCACACGATGGCCCTCCCCAGGGAGGCGTCGCAGTGGAGCTAACCCGGCTCTACTTACCGTCATACCGGCGCAGGCCCTCAAATCCCTTCCCCAGCAGACTGGGGAAGGCTAGGATGGGGCATCCCCGCGCAGACAAAGAGCGTCTGGACACGCACTCTGTGTTAACATTCAACCCAACGCTATAGAAGCACTGAACCGGCAGACCGGATGTATCGACAAGAAGAGCCAGAAGTAAACCTAGACCAGTTCCTGGACCGTATCCGGGGATTCTTCGGCGGCCTGTGGGGCGGCGGAGGCGGCTTCGGCAACCGCGGCGCCCTGTTCGTCTTCGCCGTCTTCTTCATCGCCCTCATAGGCTGGCTCGCCACCGGCTTCTACACGATCCAGCCGGGCGAGCAGGCCGCGCTGCGCCGCCTGGGAACATTCACCGAGATCGCCGGGCCGGGCCTGCACTGGTACTGGCCCGCGCCCATCGGCACCAGGGCGAAGGTCAACGTAGAAGAGGTGCGCCGCCTCGAAATCGGCCTGAGAGGCTCCACGCCCGTACTCGCCGAGTCCCTGATGATCACGGGCGACGAGAACCTCGTTGACGCCCAGTTGCTGGTCCAGTACGACATCGCGGACATTGAGAAGTTCCTCTTCAGGGCCGCGAACCCGGACACCGCGATCATCAAGAGCGCCACGGAGTCTTCGCTGAGGCAGGTGGTCGGCCAGCGCAACATCGACGACGTGCTCACCACGCTGAAGGAAGAGGTGCAGGCCGAGACCAAGCTCCTCCTGCAGTCCCTGCTAGACGCCTACGACACCGGCATCAGAATACGGGAGGTCAGGCTTCAGCAGGTGCAGGCTCCCACACAGGTGCAGGACGCGTTCGACGACGTTGTCCGCGCCAAAGAGGACAAGCAGCGCATCATCAACCTGGCGGAGGCCTACAAGGCGGACATCCTCCCACGCGCCCGCGGCGAGGCCGCCCGCACCATCGAGGCCGCCGAGGCGTTCAGGGCGGAACGCGTCGCGATCGCGACAGGTGAAGCCAGTAGGTTCTTGTCGATCCTTCGCGAGTTCGAGCAGGCGGAAGAGGTGACCCGCCAGAGGCTCTACCTGGAGGCCGTGGAGGTCATCCTTGCCAGCACGGACAAGTACATAGTCAGCGGCGACACCGGAGGCAACCTGCTCCAGTTCCTGCCTCTGGACGGCTCCTCTGTGACGGGGCCATAGCCGATGAAGTTACTCGCCGCCCTCCTCGTCCTCTGCGTCATAGGCGCCGGCATACTCGGCCCGCAGTTCCTGTTCGTGGTTGACGAAACGCAGTCGGCCATCGTCACGCGCTTCGGCGAGCCCCAGCGCACGATAAACACGCCGGGCCTCAAGTCCAAGACGCCGTTCATCGACACGGTCATCTACTTCGACAAGCGCAACACGCTGTTCGACGCGCCGCCCGACTCGCTGCTCACCAGCGACAAGAAGCGCCTGATCATCGACGCGTACGCCGTGGTGCGCATCACCGATCCGCTGGAGTTCTACAAGACGGTCCGCACGCCCCAGCGAGCGGTGACCCGGTCAACCGACAACATCGCCTCCGAGCTCCGCAAGGAGATCGGCCAGGATGAGCAGTCGGAGATCATCCGGACGCTTCGCGAGACGATCATGAACCGCGTGACTCAGGCCTCGACGCCGCTGCTGCGGGAGTTCGGGCTACAGGTGGTGGACGTACGCACCAAGCGCATCGACTTCCCGGCCGAGATCGCCAACAGCATCTACGAGCGCATGAAGGCCGAGCGCAAGCGCATCGCCGACGCGGAGCGCGCCGCCGGCGCGGAGCGGGACCTGGAGATCAGGGCCGAGACGGACCGCGAGGCGGCGATCATCAAGGCGGAGGCGGAGCGGGACGCGAACATCGTTCGCGGCGAGGGCGAAGGGCAGGCGATCACGATCTTCGCAGAGGCGCTGGAGCAGGGCCCCGAGTTCTACGCCTTCCGGCGCAGCCTGGAAGCGTACGCCAACGCCCTGCGCACCGGCACGACGCTCGTGCTCTCGGCAGACAGCGAACTGTTCCGGTACCTCCAATCGCCGCTGGGCGTGACGGCAGAGCCGGAAGACCAGTAACCCGGCGGTCGAACAGCCAGCGCGCGCGCAAGCCCGCCGCGTTCAAGCGCAGCCCGGCATCTCTTGGAGGGCGCGATGGCTGCTGCCACAACCCAGTTCAACGTAAGCGTCCACATAGACGAAGAGTTCGCGGACCTGGTCTCGGCTGAGGCGATCGCCGAAGCGGCGCGGCGGGCAGCAAGGGGCGAGCGCCTCGACGGGCGCGCCTCGGTTGACGTGACGATTACCGGCGACGAGGCCGTGCGCGAGCTTAACGCCGCCTACAGGGGCAGGGACGAGACCACCGACGTGCTTTCGTTCTCGTATCCGGCGCACGGGGACGCGGGGACGCCGGCATCGGACGACTTCGCGCTGCCGCCCGGCGAGGAGGCAAGCCTGGGCGATGTTGTAGTATCGTTCCCACAGGCCCGCCGGCAGGCCGAGGAGGCCGGGGTACCCCTGTCCGAGGAGGTCGCGCACCTGGTGACGCACGGAACCTTGCATTTGCTCGGCTACGACCACGACGACCCGGCGCGCGACCGGGCCATGCGCGCCAGGGAACGCGCCGCGCTCGGCAGCCTGTTCGGCGTGGCCGGACCGGGGTCGGAGGACTAGCCCCCGTGGCCGAGGTGCTTTACAGAAAGTGGCGTCCGCGGCGTCTGGACGAGCTCGCCGGCCACGAGCCTATCGCGCAGACCCTGCGCAGGGCCGTCTCCACAGGCCGCGTCGCCCACGCGTACCTCTTCACCGGCCCGCGCGGCACCGGCAAGACGAGCACCGCCCGCATCCTGGCCAAGGCCGTAAACTGCCACGGCCCCGAGGACGGGGAGCCGGACAACAGCTGCGAGTTCTGCGCCGCCGTGGACGAGGGCCGCGCGCTCGACCTGATCGAGATGGACGCCGCCAGCAATCGCGGCATCGGCGACATCCGCATATTGAGGGACAGGATCAACTTCGCCCCCAACGAGGCCCGGTTCAAGGTCTATATCGTGGACGAGGTCCACATGCTCACCACGGAGGCCTTCAACGCCCTGCTCAAGACGCTCGAAGAGCCGCCCTCCCACGCCGTCCTGATCCTGGCGACCACAGAGCCGCACAGGGTCCCGCTGACAATCGTCTCGCGCTGCCAGAGGTTCGACTTCCGCCGCATTCCGATCGAGCAGACCGTCGCCCGCCTCGCCGAGATCGGCGCCGCCGAGGGCGTCTCGACTGAAGGCGCCGCGCTGCTGACGATCGCCCGCGCCTCCGGCGGCAGCCTTCGCGACGCCGTCAACATGCTTGAGCAGGCCATGGTCTCTTACGGCAACGAGATCACGGACGAGAACGTGCGCGACCTGCTGGAGTTGGGCGGAGAAGAGGAGGCCCTGGAACTGGTCGGCCACGTAATCCACGGCAAGCCCACCGAGGCCATGGGCGTGATAGGCCGGTTCACCGGGGGCGGCTCCGATCTCCGGCAGTTGCACAGGGCCGCGACGTCGTTCTTCAGGGGCGTGCTGCTGGCAAAGACCGGAAACCTCGGCAACGCCGGCTTCGCCCAGGGCGCCGCCGAGCGCCTGGAGGAGTTGGCGAACGCCACAACGATGACCGACCTGCTCAGGGCGCTGCGCGCGTTCGCCGCCGCCGACCTCGCCCGTGACGCCACGTCGCCGCTGCCGCTCGAGCTTGCGATCGTCGAGTCAACGCTCCCGCCCGAGCCGGCGGCCGCGGCCCCACAGCCATCGAGCGCGCCGCCGGCCCAGCGGACCTCGCAGCGGCCTCCGCCGGCGCGAAGGCAGGCGGCCCCGGCGCGACAGTCCCCGGCCCCTGCCCGGAACGCCGGCCGGTCGGCGACTCCCGCCGGGCGTCCCGCGGCCAGAGTTGCCGATGGCGCCGGAGCGGGAGCGCCGTCAACTGGATACTCAGAGAAACTTGAGCGCGGCTGGAACTCGCTGCTCCAGTCCTTGCGCACGCACAAGGGCAGGAGATACAACCTCGGCGCGCTGCTCAGGGCCAGCTCCCAAAGGGAAGAGCGGGGAGACCAGATCCTGCTGACGTTCAATCACCGCTCCCACATGGAGCGTATGCAGGAAGAGTTGAACGATCCCCCAACTCGAAAGGTGGTGCTCCAGGCGCTCGCCAGCGTCATGGGCCGGGAGTACGATGTGAAGCTGGCCGTCGCAGGAGAAGACTCGCCAAACGGCGCTTCCGGCGTGGCCCAGGAGAGCCACCTGGTAAGGGCGGCGCTCAACATGGGCGCCACAATCGTTGAAGAGAGGGAGGCCACCGCTTGAACAGGAAGATGATGAGGCAGGCCCAGGAGCTTCAAAAGCGCATGGTGAAGCTCCAGCAGGAACTCGAAGAGGGGACCGTCGAGGCCACGGCCGGCGGTGGCGTCGTCAAGGTCGTCGTGAACGGCAAGCTCCGGCTGGAGTCCCTGTCGATAGACCCCGACGCCGTCGATCCGGACGACGTCGAGATGTTGCAGGATCTCGTGATGGCGGCGGTCAACGAGGGCATGGAGAAGTCCCAGAAGACCGCGGCCGAGCGCATGAGCGCGATCACGGGCGGCCTGAACATCCCCGGACTCATGTAGCCCGTGCCCGGCCAGTCCACAACCGACGCCGAGGCTCTCGCCGGGCTTCTACAGGACTCGCGAAATCCGTTCGCCCTGAGCCTGTCGAAGGGCCGCCCCAGGCCATGATCAACAGACGCCCGATGTCAGGCGCGCTGGTGCGCCTGATCGAGGAGTTCAACAAGCTCCCCGGCATAGGCCCGAAGACCGCCCAGCGTCTCGCGTACCACGTCATTCGCACGCCCTCCGAGGACGCGAGTGGGCTGGCGCAGGCGATCCTGTCCGTCAAGGAGAGCATCGCCCTGTGCCGGGACTGCTTCAACATCTCCGAGGCAGAGTTGTGCTCCGTGTGCGCCGACCCGGGACGGGACCGCACCCGGCTGTGCATAGTAGAGGAGCCGCTGGACGTGCAGGCCCTCGAGAAGACTAACAGTTTCGACGGCCTCTACCACGTACTGCACGGCGTGATCTCCCCGATGAACGGCGTGGGGCCGGACGACCTCAAGATCGGGCCTCTGCTGGAGCGCGTCGGCGCGAACGAAGTGCAGGAGGTAATCCTCGCCACCAACCCGAACGTGGAGGGAGAGGCCACGTCCATGTACATCCACGGCCTCCTGCAACCGCTGGGCCTCACGGTGACGAGGCCGGCACGCGGCCTGCCCGCAGGCAGCGACCTGGAGTACGCCGACGAGGTGACGCTGACACGCGCCATACAGGGCCGCCAGGAGTTCTGAGAAAGAAATCCGTTCGCCCTGATCCTGTCGAAGGGTCGAAACGCCGTTCGTGGTTCGACAAGCTCACCACGAACGGAGCCGAAGCGGGAGCGCACATGCCAAGACCCCGCATATACAAGACCGAAGCCATAGTGCTTCGCCAGCAGTCCCTCGGCGAGGCGGACCGGATCGTCACGCTGCTCTCGCCGTCCGTCGGCAAGGTCCGCGCGGTCGCGAGGGGAGTCCGGCGGCCCAAGAGCAAGCTGGGCGGCCACCTGGAACTGCTGAACCGCGTCCACGCCTCGATTGCCGTGGGCAGATCGCTCGACCACGTCACCGAGGCGGAGACCCTCGACAGCCGCCTTGCCCTGAAAGACGACCTTGAGAGCCTGTCCGCCGCGCTGTACATGGCGGAGGCCGCGGACGCGTTCAGCGTCGAGGACACTCCGTCGCACGAGACCTACCGGCTCCTGGCAATGTCGCTCGCTCACCTGGAAGCCTCCGCAGCGCACGCGCCGCTCCTGCGCCACTTCGAACTCCGGCTGCTTACCATCTCAGGCTTTGGGCCCGAGCTATACCGCTGCGTTTACTGCCGTGAAGACCTGCAGCCCGCCAGGCACACGTTCTGCCATGACGACAGCGGCGTGGTCTGTTCAAGGTGCCGCCACGAGTCCGGCGGCGCGCTGACCGTCCTGTCGGTGAGGGCGATGAAGGCCCTGCGTTATCTCGACAGGCAACCGCTGGCGCACGCGCTTACGCTGGAACTCGCGGACCGGACCTGGGCCGAGGTCGGGCGCGTGCTCGGCGCCCAACTCAGGCACGTCGCCGAGCGCGACATACGCAGCGCCGACTTCATGCGGCGCCTGGCATCGGCAAGCGGCGCCGCGACCTGACTCCCGGCCCCCGGCCTCAGAGCGTGTCCATCTCTGACCCCTTCCCCAGTCTGCTGGGGAAGGTCGGGATGGGGTTCTCCGACGCGCGGGTGCAGGACATTTTTTGGCGCCCTCTCACCCCAACGTAGCGCGGGACAGCAACGTCTCGTACAGCCGCGCCGGGATGAGACGCGCGCCGAGCGTTCCCGCCCTAGCGTCCATGCCGACGGGGTGCCGGAGCGCCGGAGCGCCGGAGCGCACGATCTTGAGGATAACCCTGGCGACCTTGATCGGGTCCGCGGCCCGGAACTCGAATCGCCTGTGCCGGTTCCGGTACCTGTCCATGTACGGCTGGTACGGCGAGCCGGGATCCGCAGACCCTCGCGACCTCGTCATGTTGTCGATGAACCCGGTATCGAACAGTCCGGGCTCCACCAGGGCAACGTGCACGCCGAACGGCTTCAGTTCCACGCGCAAGGCCTCGCTCAGCCCCTCCAGGGCGAACTTGCTGGCCGCGTACGCTCCGTTGAACGGCGTCCCGATCCTTCCGAGCACCGAGCTCACGTTCACGATCGTTCCCCCGCGCCGCTCGATCATCGCCGGCAGCACCGCATTGGTGAGCTTGACGGCTGCAAAGACGTTGGTCTCGAACTGCGCCCTCAACTCGTCCATCGCGAGGCTCTGCACCGGCCCCCACAGGCCGTAGCCGGCGTTGTTCACGAGTACGTCGAACGCGCCTCCCGCGTCGTCCAGCAACTCCGGCATCGCCGAGTCCACGGCGGTCTCATCGTTGATGTCCAGCGCCACGCCCCTGACATCGACGCCCCGCCGCTCCGCCTCCGACCGGAGTGTCGCCAGCCGTTCCTCGGATCGGCTCGTGCCGAAGACCGCGTATCCGTGCTCGGCCAGCAGCAGCGCGGTTACCATGCCGATGCCGGAGGACGCGCCGGTAATGAGGACGGTCGAGCCGGGTTTGTGGGACAGTGTCGTCTCCTTTCGAACGCTTTGAAGTTAGCCATTATAGTGGAGCGCCTATAGGCCCGATTCTGCGCAGGGTGCAAGTCGGTTGGGATACAATGAAGACTCCACGCCGTAGCCAGAGCGCTTCCGGACGAGCTACCGGATCGACCAGAAGTGAGGCGGCAGGCGATTCGAAGAACCGGAGCAACGCATTTGACGAAGATTGCGGATGTGCACGCGCGCCAGATCCTGGACTCGCGCGGCATCCCGACGGTTGAGGTGGACGTAACGCTCACGGACGGGGCCGTGGGCCGCGCCGCGGTGCCCGCCGGCACGAGCACGGGCGGCACGGAGGCCGTCGAACTGCGCGACGGCGATGAGTCTCGCTTCTGGGGTCAGAGCGTTGACCGGGCAGTCCAGGGCGTGCGCGGCGAGATCAGGTCAGAGCTGCTTGGGCGGGACGACCTGGACCAGGAGACGCTGGACCGCACGATGATCGAGATGGACGGCACAGGCGACAAGTCCAGGCTCGGCAGCAACGCGATCCTCGGCGTGTCCCTCGCCTTCACCTGCGCCCTCGCGCAGAGCAAAGGCGTCCCCGTCTATCGACTGCTCGCGAACGGCGACGACTTCGTTCTTCCCGTGCCGTTACTCAACATCATCAACGGCGGCCAGCACGCGCTTAACTCGACGGACTTCCAGGAGTTCATGGTCGTGCCCGCCGGCTTCGACACCTTCAGCCAAGCGCTGCGGGCGGGCGCGGAGGTGTACCACTACCTCGGCCAGATCTTCGGCGAGCGCGGCTTCGGTCGAAGCGTAGGCTACGAGGGCGGCTTCACGCCGGCGATGGCATCGAACGTGCACGGCATGGAATTGATCCTGCAAGCCATCGACCGCGCCGGATACGAGGCGGGCAAGCAGTGCTTCATCGCCATAGACACTGCTGCGACGGAACTCAGGACCAGGAAGGACATCTACGCCCTGCACCGCGAGGAAGCGGTGCTCTCGGCGGCGGAACTGATCCACATGTACGAGCGCTGGAGCCGCGACTACCCCCTGATCAGCATCGAAGACGGCATGGCCGAAGATGACTGGGACGAGTGGACTTTGCTAAACCGGCTGCTTGGGGGCAGAGTCCAGCTTGTCGGCGACGACCTGTACACCGCAAACCTGGACCGGATCCGGATGGGCATCGAGCAGGACTCGTCCAACGCTGTCCTGATCAAACCGAACCAGACCGGAACCGTCTCCGAAACGATCGAGGCAGTCAACGTCACCAAGGGCGCCGGTTGGGGAACCGTCGTCAGCCACAGGTCCGGCGAGACGGAGGACGTGACGATCGCCGACATCGCGGTTGGGACCGCGGCAGGACAGATTAAAGCGGGTGCCCCGGCGCGAAGCGACCGAACGGCAAAGTACAACCGCCTGCTCAGAATCGAAGAAGAACTGGGAGACCAAGCAAAATTCTCCGGCGCAGCCGTCTATGAGAGGTTTCTGAGTTAGCGTTCCAGTCGAGGGCGCGGTTCTGTTCAAAATGTGTTGACAGAACCAACGGAGTTGTAAAGTTATCAAACGGAGTTGACGTAGTGGACCGCGAGCACACACCCGAATCGGCAGCGGATCTACTGGGCTACTCGCGCCAGACGATCACTAACTGGATAGTGACTGGCCGCCTGAAGGCAACTGGAACGGGCAAGGTAGGTGCAGGGCGCGGATACAAGATACTGGAGTCTGACCTATTCAAAGCTAGTAGGGCCGTCAACCTTGCATCCCCGGACCCCGAGCCGTTGGCAATGCGGATGGATACGCCGGAAGACCGTCGGCGCGATGCTTTGAGCCTGGAAGTGTACTGGCCTGCCGAACGGCGTTCCCAGACGTTCAGTAGCGAGCTTCTGGGCGGCTTCGACACCTTCCATGCTCTGACCTATACCGCGTCGATCACAACGATCCTGAAGCTCCTGACAACCCACGATTTTACACATGCGGAGGTCGTCTTCGGGGCCGAGGACTTGCTGACCGCATCCGCGAGTAAGGTTGTCAAAGTGCAAGAGGCTATCGAAACTGTCCTAGCCCGTGGATACATGGGATTGGGCGGTGTCACGCATCCCGACAGCCGCCGATTGATGGAATACCAGGTCGAGGGCCGCGCTGCGTTCTACGCGATGGCCGGCGGCATTGTTCATTCAAAGTTGTATTTCCTAGAGCGGCCGGGCCTCTCACGAGTCCTTGTGGGTTCTGCCAACTTGTCGGAACGGGCCATGTCCGGGAAACAAGGTGAGGTACTGCTTGCGTTCGACAACGACGAATGGATGTGGCAGAACCTTATGCGAAAGTACGAGGCCGTCCGCGAGGTTGCGGTTAGCACTCCGTTGAAGACACAGATCAAGGCGGCTCACCTTGTGCGAACCGAGGACTTGCCGGCGGGCAGGCAGGCGCTTGAGGACGATGCCGACACAGTAGAAATCTTGGTGCTCGACGGAGTAGAAAGCATAGGCAATCCCGATCAAATAGCTGTGCGAACTGCGGAGTTGGACGCACATCTAGGCGAGGCTTTGCAAGAGAACCTAGTCAACCCCCCGCGCCCAGGCGCACCAGCAGTTCTGCGGCGCGGTTCCTTCCGGCGTATCAACAACGCGGTATCCGTCAAAGTGCCGCGTGAACCTGCAAAGGGGCACCACTTAGAGCGCGGAGAAAACAGGTTCATCTATGACGGCCGGGCGATTGAGCGCCCCAACTCTGATGATGGGATCGACCGCGACGCCCAGCTCATAATCGACTTTATCAACAAGTTCCATGAGTTCGGAGACAAGGCCGACATACTCCAACGCAACTACTACGCTTTCATGGGCTGGCTGTACTTTGCCCCGTTCATGCCTGGGCTGGCGCGGCGCTGCCATGTCGAAGGCGGGAACGCATCCAAGAGCTTCAAGCACATAGCGATCATCTACGGGGAATCAAACTGCGGCAAGAGTGCGCTGTCGCAGTTTCTTCAGACCTCGATGTTCGGTGCACCTAGCCCTATCGGTTCTAAGGGATTCACCATGACCGCTTTTGAGGAGAAGGCGGCCCACGCGGGGATACTGCCCATCTACTACGCGGACATCGACAAGAAACGTTTCGGAGAACGTGGCGAGAATAACGCTGAGAGGATAGCCAAGTATTACGACCTGCTAGTAGAGCAGTCTGGCAACTACCCTTGCGCGGTTATCACCTCCAACGCCGACGAGTTTTCAAACGAGTTTCGGAATCGCGCCTTCCTTGTGAACACTCCGGTCGGCGTCGCCTCGGACGATAGCGCCATGAAAGTGCGCCTAGATAACGAGGCGTTGCCGTTGCGGAATAGAATCGGGCAGGATTTCTATGCGGAGTACCTGTACCGCATGACCGACATCGTTGACCGCATCGAGGACGTAGCCCAGTTCGATTACCTGGATGCTTCAACGCGGTTGATAAAAGACCTGCTACTTGAAAGCCGTCACCGGGGCGAAAGCCTGCCTGAGTGGGTCCACACGGTCACGGCTACGGAGTTCGACGAACGTACATGGCAATTGAAGCATCATCAGTTGAACGCCAGGCTGAGCCAAGACCTATACACCGCCGAGACACCGCCCGCAGACGGGAAATGGACGGCAACCGACACGCAGATTTTAATTGGCGTCCCCCGCGTAGGCGGCGTGCTACAGGCTAACGAGTTCCTGGGCCACTGGATTGACAAGGTGAGCACCGTAAAGAGCGGCAACGTGATTTATCTCCGCCGAGACGAGGTAGATGCTTCACTGCGGCGCACGATCCCCGATTGGCGATTGCCCATCCCTATGCCGCTCTGGAAGCGTTTGACGGGCCGCAAATGACGAAGCCGCAACACATTTTGAACAGAACCGAGGGCGCAGTCCCTACCGCCCCTTTGTTAGAGCCAATCGGTTTTCAGGAGGCAACGTGCGCGAAAACGTACTGAAGCGAAAACTTAAGGCCGGCGAGCCTGTCGTGGGCGTCTTCAACGACGTGCATGCGCCGTCCGTGGTCGAAGTCCTGGGCCTGCTCGGCCTGGACTTCGCGATCATGGACGCCGAGCACTCCACGCTCATGCCGGACGTTGCGGAGAACCTGTACCGGGCCGCCGAGTTGCGGGGCATGTCCACGGTTACGCGCATCGGCGAGAACTCGCCGCAGGTGATCCAGAAGTTCATAGACGCTGGCTCGCAGGGCGTGCTGATTCCGATGGTCAACACCGTCGAACAGGCCGAGAGCGTGATCGCCGCCGTCAAGTACCCGCCCATCGGGAAGCGCGGGCTGGCGGGGCCGCGCGCCGCCGACTACGGCCTTGGGGAGCCCATCGCTGACTACGTCAGGCGCGCCAACGAGGAGACGTTGATCGCACTCCAGATCGAGACGCTGGAGGCCGTCGACAACTTCGAGGACATCGTCGCGCTCGATCACGTGGACGTGCTCTTCTTCGGACCGTCCGACCTGTCGTCGTCACTGGGCTACCCCGGCCAGACGCGCCATCCGGAAGTGCTGGAACTCATCGAAAGGCTGACCGAGCGAACCCTCGCGAATGGCAAGGCGGCGGGCACGATCACGCGCGATGTTGACGACTACGTGTACTGGCGCGAGCGAGGCGTGCAGTGGATGGCGTCCGGCACCAACCCGATGCTGGCGCGCGGAGTCAGCGGCTTCCTGGACGACATTCGCAGCTTCGAAGAAAGCAGGGGGTAAGCTCTAGTGGCCCAGCAACAACAGCCTCGAAGCTTCTGGATTGGCCCGGACGGCCCGCCCAAGTACATCTGGAAATCGGACCGGCTGGTGCCCTGGGACGAGGCGACCGTGCATGCGTCCATGCTGGGCTGGTCCTCGATCTCGATGGTGTTCGAGGGCATCAGGGGCTACTGGAACCCGGCCGCCGAGCAGCTGAACGTCTTCCACCTCGCGGCCCACATGCGAAGGCTCCTCGACTCCATGAAGATCATGCGGATGACCTCGCGCTGGACCGTGGACGATCTTGTTCAGGCGACCGCCGACGTACTCGAAGCAAACGAGTTCAAGTCGGACGTGTACGTCCAGCCGCTCGCCTACTTCGACGGCGGAATCCCCGGCTACTCTCCCGTGATCGACCTTCCCGGAGAGATCATAATCTTCTCCCGCCCCATCATCTCGTTCCTGGAGTCCGAGCGGGCGCTGAACTGCGGCTTCGTCACGTGGCAGCGCCTGTCCGACAACGTCATGCCGCCCCGCGCCAAGGCGATTTCCAACTACCAGAACGCCCGGTACATGTCCAACGAGGCCAGACTCCACGGATACGACTACGCCCTGTCGTTCAACCAGGACGGCAAGGTGTCCGAACTGTCCCACGCATGCGTGTTCGTCTTACGGGACGGCGTCGCGGCCACGCCGCCCGTGACCGCGGGCGTGCTGGAGAGCATCACCGTCAAGCTCGTACGCGAACTGCTGGAGGGCATGGGCCTCAAGGTGGAGAGCCGGGACATCGACAGGACGGAGCTATACGTGGCGGACGAGGTGTTCCTTGCGGGCACCGGGCTGGAGATTCAGGCCATCGGCAGGGTTGACGGCTACGCCGTCGGCGACGGCGAGAAAGGCTCCGTCACAACGCAGCTATGCCGCCTGTACAACGACATCGTCCGCGGCGCCGATTCTCACTACGCAGACCTGCTAACGCCGGTCGGCTGACTGGCGCCCCTGAGACCGCCCTACGAACCTAAGCGAACCGTCCGGGATCGAAGGCAGATATATCCACGGATGTTTCCCGGCCCAGTATCAGGTCGGCCACCGTGCGCCCCATGAGAGGGCCGTACATGATGCCCTTGCGGCCTGCCCCGGTGGACACGTAGAGACCTTCCCAGCCCGGTACTTGGCCAATCGCCAGGAGACCGTCCGGCGTCACCGGCCTGAGGCACGCCGTCTGCCGGACGAGTTCGGCGTCCTCCATCGCCGGCAGCATCTTCAGCAGCGAGGACATGATCACGTCCCTCGCATCTGACGTTGGCTCCTCGTCGAAGCCGGCGTGTTCCTCTGTCGTGCCGGTCCAAAGAAGCCCGTCGCCCTTGGTAGCGGCGTAGTTGTGCGACCAGCTTACCGAGCAGTCCACCGCGGGAGGAGGCGCGTTGAGTCTGAGGATCTGCCCCTTGAGAGGATGAACTGGCAACGACGTCCCGGTCCACTCCGACGCCGCCCCGGTCCAGGGGCCCTGCGCCAGCACCGCCGCGTCGCAGGGAACCACGCCGCCGCCCGTCACGACGCCGGTCACTCGCGAGCCGCTCCACTCCAGCCCCGTCACGACGCCGTGGCGCACCTCCGCGCCCAGCTTCTCGGCGGCCTGAGCCAGCGCGAGCACAAACTTGTACGGCTCCAGATCGGTCATGCCGTGCAGCAGGCATCCCCCAACGGCCTCGGACGAAATCATGGGATTGATCTCATGCAGGCCGTTGGGTTCCAGCCACTCGGTGCTGAACCCGTCTTGCCGGTTCTGCCAGTCGGCGGCTGCCTTGAGACCGGAGGCCTCGACATCGTCGAAGGCAAGCGAAAGCGAAAGCCTCGACCTGAACTCGAAGTCGATGCCCGACTCCTCAGGCAGGCTCTGGGACAGGGCCGTGTGCAACCGGAACGACGCCTGCGCGATTTCGGCCATAGGCCCCGGAATGCCGGCTCCCGAGAGCGGCCCAAGCCCGCCGTACGCGAACCCCGACGCATGCGCCGCGATCGCGTCCTTCTCAATGACCGTGGCCTTTACGCCGGCCTTGCCCAGGTAATACGCCGTCGCGATCCCGGCCACCCCACCACCTACAATGACTACGTCCGGCATTTTCCTATTCCTTCACTACACTGGCTAATGCTCTTCAAGTGGACACGGCTTCAAGTGCTTGGGCAGAGTGAGCGGGTGTCCCGGCTCACCAGTCTTGTTCAACTTCAAACAGTGAAGCTGTCCCTCAAACCTCTGCCTGATCTCATCGCTCCTGCAATGGAAGCCGCCGTGGTTACCCCAGGCTGCAACGACCAACTCCGAGCGATCCGCCATGTACTCAAGCGCCTCGTCGTTGCCTAACCCGACTATGTCCTTTCCAGCCCTGCCTTCCGCCTTGAGGTCCCGCGGCTTGGTCGCCCTCCTCCCGAACAGGTTGCCTACAAGCAGGCTCCCATAACCCCACGACTTCGCGAATCCAATGCACCGCCGTATCGTCGGGTCGTCACTATCCGCATCCGCCTTCGACGGGTTAAGCATAATAAACATTACCGTCGGCCTGCTTTCGTCCCAACGCCTCCACAGCGCGTACCTATGTGAGCCGTACTCCGGTGGGATTGCGCCCTTGTCGCCTTCAAGAAAGTTGTTCATGTCCCATGCGCTTTGATAGCATCGCCACAAGCAGCGCTGAAGGAGGCTGAGATGTCTGCGAACGGTAGCTCCAACGGCAACGGCAAGGACCCTGTCCTGGTAGTCCTCCAGCTTTCGGGCGGCAACGACTACTTCAACACCGTCATACCATACTCCGACCCCAACTACTACGACAACAGACGCGCGCTCGGCATCCCGGAGGACGACGTGCTCCGGCTGGACGGCGAGATGGGGCTGCACCCCGCCATGGGGCCGATGAAGCGCCTGTACGATGAGGGCGACGTGGCCGTCATCCACGGCATCGGATACGAGAACTCGCCTCGCTCCCACTTCCGCTCCATGGACATCTGGCACACCTGCGAGCCTGAGATCGTCGGCACAGAGGGCTGGCTGGGCCGCGCCACCAGGGACATCGACCCGTCGGGCGAGAACCCCGTGACCGCCGTGAACTTCGGCCACGGCCTGCCCCGCGCCCTCGCGGCGCCCGGCGTATCCGTGGCCTCGGTGAGCGACCTCGAGAGCTACGGCCTGCTGACCGGCATAGAGGAGCAGGAGAAGCGTGACCGCGTCCTCGAAAGGTTCTCCAGGATGTACGCCCCGGCGCTCGGTTCCGGGCCGGTGATGGACTACCTCGGCAAGACCGGGCTGGACGCGCTAAAGGGCGCGGACATCCTCAAAGCCGCGCCGGCAGGCTATCAGTCCACGGTCGAGTACGCGGCGAACCCCATCGCCAAGAGCCTGCGAGACGTGGCCATGGTGCACACCGCCGGTCTGGGCGCGCGCATCTTCTACACCCAGCACGGCAGCTTCGACACGCACGCGGCCCAGAAGGTCACGCACGCCAACCTGTGGGCCGAAGTGTCCGGCGCAATCGCCGACTTCTGGGACGACCTGCGGGAGCACGACGCGCACGAGAACGTCATCATGTTCCTGTTCTCCGAGTTCGGCAGGCGCGTCAAGGACAACGGCTCCGGCACGGACCACGGCGCGGCCGGCGTCTCGTTCGCGATCGGCCCGCGCGTGAAGGGCGGCATGTACGGCTTCTACCCCGAGACGCAGGCCGAGAAGCTCGACCAGGGCGACCTCGTCCCCAACGTCGACTTCCGCAGCGCGTACTCGACGATACTGCACGGCTGGCTCGGCCTCGATCCCGTGCCCATCGTAAACGGCCAGTTCGAAAGCCTCGCCTTCGTGTGAGGATCGAAAAAATAGCCGCGCACATAGTCAACGTGATAGCATCTCTAATGCTTGAGAGAGCAACTGTACAAGGAAAGATCGGTTAGGAGGTACGAATTGGCAACCGCAAAGATGACCGGCGAGCAGATTGAGGAACTGAAGGACGTAGCGTCCGCGCACTTTTGGCCGCACGCCCGGCCCGTGGCCGACATGTCGGAAGACACCGGCATCAAGCTGGTCGACGGCGCGGAAGGCATCTGGGTCAACGACGTTGACGG
This sequence comes from Dehalococcoidia bacterium, assembly GCA_963668185.1. GTDB lineage: Bacteria > Chloroflexota > Dehalococcoidia > Lucifugimonadales. Next base: position 2,441,836 of record OY764162.1, on the reverse strand, counting down.
CAAGAAATGGCTGGACGTACTGTCCGGCATGTGGCTCGTGAACATCGGCCACGGCCGCAACGAGATCGCGCAGGCCGTTTACGATGAGATGACCAGCAGCATGTCTTACTCGCCGGGCGGCACGGTGACCCCCGCGACGGTCCGCCTCACCGGCAGGCTGGCCGGTATGTTGCCGGACCCTGACTCGCGCATTTACCTCGTGAGCGGCGGCTCCGAGGCCGTTGAGACCGCGGTCAAGATGGCCAAGAAGTACCAGGCCAACCGGGGCGAGACCACGCGGTTCAAGGTCATCAGCCGGAAGGGCTCCTACCACGGCGCAACCCACGCCTGCATGAGCCTCGGCGGCGGCGGGATCAGCGCGCCCACCGACTACGGCCCCCTGATGCCCGGCAACATCCACATCACCAACCCGTACGAGTACCGCTGCCACTACTGCGCCGACAGCGGCGGCTGCAACCTGCAGTGCGCCAAGGAACTGGACCGCGCCATCGAGCACGAGAACCCGAAGACGGTCGCCGCGTTCATCGGCGAGCCGATCTCGGCGGCCTCCGGCATCAACGTGCCGCACCCGGAGTACTGGCCCACGATCCGCGAGATCTGCGACAAGCACGGCGTCGTCATGATCTGCGACGAGGTCATCAACGGCTTCGGCAGGACCGGCAAGATGTTCGCCGTGGAGCACTGGGGCGTCACGCCGGACATCATGACCGTCGCGAAGGCGCTCACCAGCGGGTACCTCCCGATCGGCGCTGCGATTGCCAGCAGCAACGTCGCGGACACCTTCAAGGGCGAAGAGGAGAACACCTTCCGCCACCTGATCACGTTCGGCGGCAACCCGCCGGCCTGCGCCGCCGCCCTGAGGAACCTGGACATCATGGAGTCCGAGGGCATGGTCGAGAACTCGGCCGAGATGGGCAACTACCTGTTCGACAAGCTCCAGACCCTGCGCGAGCACCCCACCGTAGGCGATGTCCGGGGCGGTCTCGGACTGCTCGCCGCCGTGGAGGTCGTGAAGGACAAGCAGACCAAGGAGAAGTTCCCCAAGGAAGCCGATCTCGCAAAGAAGCTCACCGCCGCCGCCCAGGAGCGCGGCCTGCTCGGCCGCTTCGCGGACGTATCGTCGTTCGCCCCGCCGCTCTGCATCACGCGGGACGAGGTGGACCACATGGTGGACTCCTTCGAAGACGCCCTCACAGAGGTCGAGAAGGACCTCGGCGTCTCCTAACCGCACACGCAACAGCGCGACAGCAAGAGGCCCCGGCCCAATCGGCCGGGGCCTCTCTTTTTCCTGATTTGGGCGCGCCGTATCCGATGAGACGTTGGCCGGTAGCGTGTACACTTTGTCTAACGGTAGGCGTTCGAGCGGTCTGCAATGATGCCCATGGAGCATGACCGATGTTGACTCAGCTTCGTCTGAAGAACTTCAAAGCATGGAAGGACACCGGCGACGTCCCGCTCAAGCCGATCACCGGATTCTTCGGCGCCAATAGCTCCGGCAAGTCCAGCCTGATCCAGGCCCTGCTGCTCCTCAAACAGACCGCCGACTCATCGGATCGTGGCATCGTCTTCCACTTCGGAGACAGCAGAACCCCTGCGGATCTGGGTGATTTCGCAAGCGTAGTGCATGGGCACAAGGCAGACAGCGAACTGGAAATCTCCCTGAAGTGGGCGCCGGGAAAGCGGTTCGTCGTAAGAGACGAGGTCAATCGACAGCCGATCGTCCAAAGTGGAGTACTAGGATTCCACGTCACTTCACGCATGGAAAGCTCCGGCTACATTGGTAAACCCGTTGTAGACGAAATGTCATATAGCGTTGGAAAAGCCGGATTCGGGATGCGTAGGAAGAACGGCAATGAGTATCGGCCATTCGCCGAGAACACGGACTTCGAGTTCACTCGATACAGAGGAAGGCCTCGCAAGGTCACCTCTTTGGACAAGTGTTATGGCTTTCCGCCAGAACTCTGGGCAAATTTTCGGAACCTTGACTTCTTGGCAGACCTTGAATACGGATTCGAAGATCGGCTGAGATCGGTGCATTACTTGGGGCCGCTGCGCGCTCGGCCGGCGCGCGTCTATACATGGTCCGGCGCGCAGCCCACCGACGTAGGGTGGACAGGCGAGCATGTTATAGACGCACTACTGGCAGGTCTGGAACGAAACCAGACCGTAGGCCGTGGGCACGGCAATCCCTGCCAGTCCTTGGTGGAGTACGTAGCCGAGTGGCTGAAGAAACTGGGGCTGATTCACGAATTCAGGATCGAACCCGTAGTGGAAGGCAGCAACTTGTTCGAAGTCAAGGTTCGGAAGTCGCCCGGAGCGGCCGAATCGCTGATAACGGATGTCGGCTTCGGCGTGTCCCAGGTGCTGCCGGCACTCGTCCTATGCTTCTACGTCCCAGAAGGTTCGACGGTCATTTTGGAACAGCCGGAGATTCACCTGCACCCGCTCGCGCAGTCCGGCCTTGCCGACGCGTTCATCGAAGCGTCTAAGAGGCGTAAGGTGCAAATCATCGTGGAGAGCCACAGCGAGCACCTGCTGAACAGACTCCAGCGGCGCATCGCCGAAGAGGAACTCTCGCACGAAGACGTGGGCCTGTACTTCTGCGAGCCAAGCGACGGGGCCTCAAAGCTGAGTACGCTCAATGTGGACAAGTTCGGCAACATCGCAAACTGGCCCGAAAACTTCTTTGGAGACCAGTTCAGGGAGATCGCCTCCATGAGCAGGGCTGCGCTGAAGCGGCAACGAGCCGGCGAGTGAACCTGGATACAAGCGAGGTCGTCATGGACACCAACGTCGCGGCCGTGGCGAACGGCGAGGCCGAGCAGGCAGGCCCCGGTTGCGTTGACATCTGCATAGAGAAGCTGGAGCAGATTCAGGGGAACCACAGGCTTTTGCTAGATAATCGAGGCCGGATTCTGGATGAGTACATGAACCGCCTGAGTCTGTCCGGCCAGCCTGGGCCAGGCGACAGGTTTTTTAGCTGGCTCTGGCTCAATCGAACCAACGAACGATACTGTAGGATCGTCCCGGTGACTCCAAATGACGACCGAGGCTTCGATGAGTTCCCGGATGATCCAAGCCTGGCCGGGTTCGACTGGGACGACCGCAAGTTTGTCGCAGTGGCCATCGCCAGCAGAACCGATCCCGACGTGCTGAACGCGTCGGACACCGACTGGTGGACATACCGTGAACCGTTGCATGAGTATGGAGTCAATGTGAACTTTCTCTGCCCTGAACTGATGGGAACCTAGACTCCGGGGTTCACTGGCTAACACCCCTCCCATCCCCCCGTCCCCCGCAGCACGCCGGGGCCGTATAATAGCGCCGCGTCCACACCACCCAACAGCGCCGCTAGGAGGTAACGCACATGGCAACGCGCGTAGGAATCAACGGCTTCGGTCGCATCGGCAGGCAGGTCTTGCGGGCGATCTTCGAGCGGTACCCGGACAAGCTTGAAGTCGCCGCCGTCAACGACCTGTCCGGCCCTGAGACCAATGCCCACCTCCTTAAGTACGACACCAACTACGGGCGCTACCCAGGCTCCGTCGAGGCAGGCGACGGCGAGATCGTCATCGACGGCACCCGCGTCAAAGTGCTGGCCGAGCGCAACCCCGCAGACCTGCCATGGGGAGACCTCGGCGTGGACATCGTCGTCGAGTCCACCGGCTTCTTCACGGACGCCGAGAAGGCCGCAGGACACCTTGAGGCCGGAGCGAAGAAGGTGATCATCTCCGCGCCCGCCACCGGCGAAGACATCACGCTCGTGCTCGGCGTCAACGAGGACAAGTACGATCCCGCCTCCCACAACGTCCTCTCCAACGCCTCCTGCACCACCAACTGCCTCGCGAACATGGTCAAGGTCGTGAACGACGCCTTCGGTGTGGAGCACGGCCTGATGAGCACGATCCACGCGTACACGAACGACCAGAAGATCCTCGACCAGGTGTCCTCGGACCTGAGGCGCGCCCGCGCCGGCGCAATGAACATCATCCCAACCTCCACCGGCGCAGCCCGCGCCGTCGGCCTCGTCCTGCCGGAGCTGAACGGCAAGATCCACGGCATGGCCTTCCGCGTACCCACGTCCACCGTCTCGGTCACCGACTTCGTCGCCACCCTGAGCCGGAACGCGACCGTCGAAGAGGTCAACGACGCCTACCGCAGCGCCGCGTCCAACGGACTCTCCGGCCTGCTCGCTTACACGGACGAGCCGCTGGTGAGCATCGACTTCAAGCAGGACCCACACAGTGCCATCATCGACGGCCAGTCCACCATGTCCATGGGCGGCAATCTCGTGAAGATCGTCGGCTGGTACGACAACGAGTGGGGCTACAGCTGCCGCACCTCGGACCTCGCCTCGTTCCTGGTGGATAAAGGGATCTGACAACCTGCTAAGGCTCATCTGGAACTAAGGGGAGTCTGCGAGGATAACGCCACTCTCGGGGGTCTGGGGGCTATGCCCCCAGCAAAAGGGGCGGGCGGGCGGGAAAGAAGATCGCTGAAACCAAATTGATAAACCCGTCCGGCCAGCGATATAATGCTGCAAGGCGAAAGCGGTCAACATCCGTACGGAGGGTACTGAATGGCAATCGACGTTAAGACCGGAACCAGCACCGGCACCGACATACAGAACGAGACCGGCACTTGGCGGGTCAAGGTCGGGCTGGCACAGATGCTCAAGGGCGGCGTCATCATGGACGTTGTCACCGCCGAAGAGGCCAAGATCGCGGAGGATGCCGGCGCGGTGGCCGTGATGGCCCTCGAGCGCGTGCCATCGGACATTCGCAAGGACGGCGGCGTCGCGAGAATGTCCGACCCCACCAAGATCACCGAGATTCTTGACGCGGTCACCATCCCCGTCATGGCGAAGGCCCGCATCGGCCACTTCGTCGAGGCCCAGGTACTCGAAGCCCTCGGCGTCGACTACGTGGACGAGTCCGAAGTGCTCACCCCGGCCGACGAGAACAACCACATCAACAAGCACGACTTCAAGATGCCCTTCGTCTGCGGCTGCCGGGACCTCGGCGAGGCTCTGCGGCGCGTCGGCGAGGGCGCGGCTATGATCCGCACCAAGGGCGAGGCCGGCACCGGCAACATAGTCGAGGCCGTCCGCCACGCCAGGAGCGTGCTCGGCGAGATCAAGCGCATCAGGGCGATGGACGAGGACGAGCTCATGGCTACGGCCAGGGACCTCAAGGCCCCGTACGAACTCATCAAGGGCATCCACGAGACGGGCGAAATGCCGGTCGTGAACTTCGCCGCGGGCGGCATCGCCACGCCAGCGGACGCTGCCCTGATGATGCAGATCGGCGTGGACGGCGTGTTCGTCGGCTCCGGCATCTTCAAGTCCGAGAACCCGGCGCTGATGGCGAACGCCATAGTGAAGGCCACCACCCACTTCAACGATCCGCACATCATCGCGGAGGTCTCGCGGGGCCTCGGAGACTCGATGCCGGGCTTGGACGTACGGACCATGCCTGTGGAGGAACAGCTGGCCACCAGAGGATGGTAGCTTGCCGGTAATCGGCATCCTCGCCATACAGGGCGACGTCCTGGAGCACCAGCGCGCGCTTGATCGGCTGGGCATCGAGCACAGCGAGATTCGCCTGCCCGACCAGTTGGACGACGTCGACGGGCTGATCATCCCCGGCGGCGAGAGCACCACGATCGTCCAGTTGATAGACATCTACGGCTTTCGCGACACGCTCAAGGACAAAGCCGAGTCCGGCTTCCCGATCTACGGCACGTGCGCGGGCATGATCGTCATCGCCAAAGAGCTTACCGATCACAGGCCGGACCCGCTGAAGCTCATGAACATCCAGGTGAGCCGCAACGCCTTCGGTCGCCAGATCGACAGCTTCGAGACCGATCTCGACATCGAGGGCGTGGAGGGCGGCTCGTTCACCTGCGTCTTCATCCGCGCGCCCGTCGTCAACGCCGTCGGGGAGGGCGTCCACGTCATAGCCAGGCTGCCGGACGGGAGGCCCGTCGCCGTCCGCCAAGACAACATGCTCGCCACATCCTTCCACCCGGAACTCACGCAGGATGGCCGCGTGCACAGGTACTTCGCCGAGATCGTAGAGGAGGCCATTGGGCGCGGAGCGCAGCCGAGCGCGGCGGCGGGGAGCGGCAGTAACCCAACCAGCTCATAGCAGATGCAGGAACTGACAGAACAAGACATACACCTTCTGGTCGATCTGCTTCCTCAACACATCAGGAGCGGCTTGGACTCCGGCCAGGATCTCGGCCAGCTTCTTGAGATAGTCCTCGATCTTGGCCGCCCGCCCGAGGCCCGCTACCTCGCCAGGACCCACGAGATTTCGCCCGACGAGGTAACGCTGGACGACATCGACTACGCCGTTGCCCGCGTCGGCGAGTTCGGCGGCGACAACCGCGCGGGCATAGAGCGCACGCTCCACCGCATCTCCGCCATTCGCAACCGGAGCGGCCGCATCATAGGGCTGACGCTCCGGGCGGGCCGCGCCGTGTACGGCGCAATCAAGATCGTCGACGACCTCGTGATGAGCGGCCGCAACGTCCTCCTGCTCGGCAGGCCGGGCGTCGGCAAGACCACCATGCTCCGCGAGGTCGCCAGGGTCCTCGCGGACGACGCCGGCAAGCGCGTCATCGTCGTCGACACCTCGAACGAGATCGCAGGCGACGGCGACATCCCCCACCCGGGCATCGGCCACGCCCGCCGCATGCAGGTGCGCGACCCGTCCCTCCAGCACGCCGTCATGATCGAGGCCGTCGAAAACCACATGCCCGAAGTAATCATCGTCGATGAGATAGGCACGGAGCTTGAGGCAATGGCCGCGAGAACGATCGCCGAGCGCGGCGTGCAACTCGTCGCGACCGCGCACGGCAACTCCCTCGAAAACCTGATACTCAACCCCACGCTGTCGGACCTCATCGGCGGCATCGAGTCGGTCACCCTCGGAGACATCGAGGCCAGGCGCCGCAAGACGCAGAAGACGGTGCAGGAGCGCCGCGCGCCCCCCACGTTCGACATACTCGTGGAGATTCGCGGCTGGAACCAGGTCACCGTGCACCCCGACGTCGGAGACGTAGTTGACCGCATGTTGCGAGGCTACCGCGTCAAGACCGAGGAGCGCATCCTGGACGACGAAGGCAGCGTCCACAAGCGCGTCGTTGCGCCGGAGCCGGAAGTCCCGTCGCAGAACGGCATCAGGAGAGCGCGGTCGGCAGAAGAACCTCGAATCGACCCGGAGCCGGATCTGCCGCCGGAGACTCCCGTCCTGCTCACCCGAATACTCCCTTACGGCGTGAACAAGGGCAAGCTGGAGCAGGCGATCCGCAGCACGCGGGCTCCCGTGCAGTTGGTGGACAACCTCGATCACGCCGACCTCGTGCTCACGATCAAGAACTACTTCCGCCGCCGCACGGACGCCCTCCGCAGGGCGGAGAGCAGGGGCAAGCCCGTTTACGTGCTCCGCAAGAACACCCTCGTCCAGATCGAACAGTTCATGAAGGCCGTCACGCGCAACAACGGTAGCACGGGCGATCCGAGGCACGGCCTCGCCGAGGCGCTGAACGAGGCCGAGGACGCAGCATCGCGCGTCGAGGGCGGCGAGTCCGTCGTTAGCCTCGCGCCGCGCGGCTCTTACGTGCGCCGCCTCCAGCACAAGATCGCCGGCAGGTACGGCCTCGTCTCCAGCAGCACGGGCCGGGACCCCCACCGGCGCGTCGTCTTCAGCCGCGGCTAAGAGAACGACGCAACTGAGACCTTTGCATAACCGTCATTCCAGCGAAGGCCGGAATCCAGAAGCAGGAATTGGCAACTTGTTCGTATCCCTCGAAGGAGGCGAAGGCACGGGCAAGACCACCCAGGCCCAACTGCTCCACCGCAGGCTCAAAGAAGCCGGCCATCACGTCAAGCTCGTGCAGGAACCCGGCACAACTCCCCTCGCCGAGTACCTGCGCCTGTGGCTCAAGGGCACGAACCACCCGCTGAACGCAAGATCCGAGCTGTTCCTGTTCGCCGCCGCCCGCGCGGACCTCGTAAACTCCGTGCTCGTCCCGTTCCTCGAAAAGCCGGGCGCAATCATCGTCGCAGACAGGTACGTCGACTCCACGAGGGCCTACCAGGGCTTCGGCAGAGGCCTTGACCGCAAGCTGGTGGACGCCGTGAACGAGCTAACCGTGGGCAACGTTCTCCCCGACCTCACGATCCTGCTCGACTGCCCGCCGGCCAAAGCCCTGGAGCGCATCGGCAGAACGCAACTCAGCTTCGCCCTCGACTCCGACGCCGCAACCCACCCGTCAAGCCGGGCAACCGAAGGCTTCCGCCTCGAAGAAGAGTCCCTCGACTTCCACAACCGCGTCCACGAAGGCTACCGCGAGCTAGCCCGCGCCGAACCCAACCGCTGGCACATCATCGACGCCTCCCAACCCCCCCAAGCCGTCAGCAACGCCATCTGGAGCACCGTAACCAAACACCTCCCCAAAACCCCAAACCTGCAACGTAACTACCCACCCCGTTTGCCCTGAGCCCGTCGAAGGGCCGCGCACCTCTCACACTGTCGTTCCGAGTCCCCCGAGGAACCTAAAACGCCACGCACTCCACCAACGTACGACCATGGCCGAATGCGTACCCTGTCGCCGCACTCATCAGTGTCAGCCATAGCGTTTTCTGCTTCTCAAGTACAGCGTGACCGCACCAGCAACGATGGCAGCCACCCCAAGGACCTCGATCACCTGAACCCACGCAGGCTGAGACCTGAACCAAGCAAGCACATACTGAAACGACCATACCACGGCCACGAACACAGGAATCATCGCGAGGAGGATCCAGGTGAACGACTCCTCCCATATGTCCTTGCCTCGCCTCGGCATCGTGCGTGCAGGTTAGCAGGGCGCCCTAGCCCCTGCGCGCCTCGATGAGATACTTAGCAGCATAGAATTCCAGCCCTTCACCTGCTTCCATCCTCTCCTGCAGGGCGAGCAGGTACCGCAGATGGCTCTCAACCGCAAAGCCCGGCACCTCCCACGGAACGGCCTTGAGGTAATAGACGATTGCCCCCACATCGGCGAACGACAGATTGCCCTCCCACTCCTCAACTGCCTCAACAGTCATACCTACCGCTTCCAACAGAGGCACGTATAGCTCCGGCGTGGCGTCAGGCCACTGAGGCACGACATCGAAGGCTGCTAACAGGTCCCAAGCCCACATCCCATGGACCTGCTGAGTCAGGAACGAGCCGCCCTTCGAGAGTATCCGTGACACCTCTGACGAATTGAACGCGGCGTGTCGGTTCAGCGCCAGGTCGAACTCGCCGTCGCCGAACGGCATAGTCGCCGTGTTGGATACGGCCACTTTCAAGACATCTGCGCCCATGGCCGATAGCCGCTCAGTCGCCAGCCTGAAGTTAGGAGGATAGTCCTCAGTAGCAACCACTCTCGCCGGCCAGTGCTCACGCAGGCTCAGCAGCTTCTCCCCGCCTCCCGTATCCATGTCGAGAACCGATGACGAGCGTCTCATCAACTCAGCGGCGCGCTCCAAGTACGACCACGGCTCCGCGTCTTGAATCATCCGACCGTCGAGATAAGAAAAGTCCCACCCGGTAAACGGGCGCTCCTCTTCCTCCAGCCAGGCCTGGATCAACTCATCTCTAGCAATCGATTGCAATTGACCTTCACCTAACTCACTTGCACGGCGGGCATTGGCCCGCTATCCCGTTCGCCCTGAGCCTGTCGAAGGGCCGCGCTAAGCCAGCCCCGCGCCCCTCACACTGTCGTTCCGAGTCCGCCGAGGAACCCAAAACGCCCCGCACTCCACCAAACATACGGCCATGGCCATACGCGCGGCCCGCCCCCGTGGACACGCGTTGACCACATGCCGGAGGCCTTGGATTCCTCTCTCGCTCCACTCGATCGGAATGACAGTCGGAACGATACCCCGTAACCCTAGCCTACCCACGATGTAACGCAACGCCGCCCACCACATAACACAGGCCGGCCCCTGTGTAACATTCCCTCGCCACACGCCTCTCACACCGTCATTCCGGCATTTCCGCGCCAGCGGGAACCGGGGGTAGCCGGAATCTAGGGGGTGGGGACGCCTCGCCAGCAAACACCGTCGCCTTTGCTCCTAACGGAACGATACCACGTAACCCTAGCCCACCCACGATGTAACGCAACGCCGCCCACCACATAACACAGGCCGACCCCTGTGTAACATTCCCTCGCCACACCCCACCACGTTCGCCCTGAGCTCGTCGAAGGGCCTCCGCGCGCTCCGCACACTGTCGTTCCGAGTCCCCCGAGGAACCCAAGACGCCCCGCACTCCACCAACGTACGGCTCTGGCCGAATGCGCGGCAGGCACGGTGGATGCATGTTCTATGAATCTGGTATGATGTTTGAGCGCTCAAGTAAATTCTCCACCTGGGACAACGCATGAACAAGACTTGGCATTGGACTGATAGGAAGGGTGGAGTTTGGGACATAAAATGGTTCGAAGATCCGAATAGCTCTACTTTCTTAGATATCTACGGTTACCCGTTGCCAAGTGGCAGACGAGCTAAGATATACTGCAAACTCTACTATGTCACGTGTGGCCAAGTCGTGCGCTCGAAGTATGCCGAACTGGTAGATATCTTTGTGCCTCCTGAGCATCAAGGACGTGGAGTAGGTTCATACCTTTTGGACACCGTCATTGCAGAGGTCAAGAGACGTGAGTACAAAGGCATCACTGGTTGGCTATCCAAAGTCGACGATGTGATGGCGAATAAGAAGTTCTACGAATCAAAAGGGTTCACTGTAGACTTGGACTCCTCGGCCCGTGGTAACAAAGTAGGCACCATACGGCTGAAGTTTGAAAGGCTGATACCATCCGAAGGCCCTGGCAATGACTAACATATCACTGCCCCTGCTCCGCTCGTACATTCAAACTAGTAGTTAGACTTAGCGCCAGCGCTGGTGCAGAAATCATACACCGCGTATGGGGCGTCATCTGAATACTTCACCAACAGAGCGGCGATGTAGGCGCGCTTAACCCCGAGACTGGCAGCAAACTCTGGTATCTCGACTCCCGTTTCGTAGCTCCATATGGCTTCGCATGCCGCCCTTATATCATCAGCCTCGATTACTAGCTCTTCATCGTACTTGAGGATGGCATCCTGAATCACTCGTCGCGTTAACGGAACGCGATTGGCTCCCAACTCGTCTCCCTCCATCACACCGGAGATGTAAGCCTTCTCCTCCTGAGGCAGGCTGAAGTATTCCTGCCACTCCTCATAGTCATAGTCGGTTGGGTCCTCAGTTGGTATCGGCTCCGACCTAGACTCCAAAAGTGGCTCGTCTGGTTCAGCTTCCTGTCCAGTTCTAAAGAGAATCCCAACGAGGATCAGCACTGTCACCGCTCCGCATGCAAAGAGCCAATCGCGCTTACTCACACTCCCGCCTCGCCTGACCAAAGGGATGTAGGGCGCGCATGATACCGAATAAGCACCCACACGCAAAGTAGATGTACGCGTTCAGTAGAGACGCGTTGACGCATGGCCCTAGGGCAGGAAGGCACAGGCCTCTCAGTTTTGCGGCAACAGACCGCCCCATGGAGTGTCATCGCCCATTGCAAGCATTAGACAGGTCAACTTGAGCATGCCGTACACGTCGTTATCTGTTAACTCCGCCAAGTCGGCAGCATCTCCCGAACCTGCCCACATTCTACGTAGAGTGGCCATGTCGATTGAACTGAACGCATCGCGGCAATCATCGTACAACTCAGGGTTATACGCTGGACGGACAGCATTCTGGTCGCCGGCCGGGCCTGGTGGCCCCGCGGGCCCTTGCGCCCCTGCTGGACCGGGCGGTCCCTGTGGCCCCTCCGGACCTACCGGCCCTATCTCAGGGTCGGCGCAGGCGACAGCAAGCGCACACATCGCAAGCGCGAGGCAGATTGTTGCCATCAAGGTTGACTTCATACTCTAGTCTCCTAGTGCAGGACTTGCCGGTTGCTACAACCTCGGCATGAACACAACTGTCGTTATTCGAATTGAATCACTCTGCAAAAGACTGAGTCCAGTCCGATAGCGTTCGAAGTCATTAGATATCCTAGAGTGACTCACCCCACCCCATCCCCCCGCAGCACCGCGCGCGGCGCGTCCACCACCAGCCGCAGCGCCGTGGCCTCCCCCACGACGCGCGCCGCAGCCTCGACGCCCGGCCCCAGCACCGCCCGCCTCCCCCCTTCCGACGCCGAGTGCCCGTCCGACGCCAGCATGTGCGCCATGCCGTCCCTTAGCAGCCCCTCCGTGAACTCGCGCACCGAAGGCCCGTACAGGCCGACAAGGCTTCCCACGGTGATCTGGCTCAACATGCCGCGCCCCAGAAAGTCCTCCAGCATCGCCGGGTCCCGTTGGAAAACCTCGATCCGCTCCGGGTGCGCCAGCACCGGCACGTACCCCAACGACACGACCGCGCCTAGAGAACTCTCGATCCAGTCCGGCCGCCCGAAGAACGGCATCTCCACGAGGATATAGCGCGTCCCGTTGATCGGCAGCGCGCGTCCCGCCTCTATCTCTCCTGCGAGATCCGGCGCGAGGTGGTTCTCCATCCCCAGGAAGATCTCCAGATCGAGGCCCGCGCCCGCCAGTCGCTCCCGCGCCTCCTCCATCAGCCGTTCCAGGTGGCCCACCGACCAGTCCTCGGTCACGTCCTTCCGGTGCGGCGTCGCCAGCACAGCCAGCGTGCCGCTCTCGGCGGCGTCCCGCAGCATCGCGTCCGTCTCCTCCACCGACCGCGCCCCGTCATCGACGCCCGGCAGGAAGTGGCAGTGCAGATCGTACAACGCCCCTATCTTCGCAGCCGCACCCGCCGGAACCCCTCCGCGTACGGTACCCCCGCCCGCTCTCCCATCCGGCGCGCGTTCGCCCTCAGGAAGTCCCCGACGTCGCCCCCCGACACCTGGGACGCGTGCTTCTTGAGCGCCTCCACCTTGTTCTCGATGAAGTCTGAAATGTCGATGAACTCGTCCGGCGCTTCCGTCCCCCAGAAGTACACGTCGCCGACCTTGTGCGACTCCAGCCCCTCACGCTCGTGCTCCGGGTAGTGGAGCCGGTCCCGCGAGTACGGGTACACCGCGTCCATGCTGACCTGCCCGCACATCCGATGGTCGCGGTGCAGGTAGAAGCTACGCCGGTACGGATCGGTCGTGAACAGCACGTCCGGCTTCAGCCGTCGAATCTCCCGCACCAGCCGCCCCCGAAAGTCGTGGTCGTCCTCCAGGCCGCCGTCCGGGTACCCGAAGTACACCACCTCGCTCACTCCCAGGTAGTCGGCGGCGTCCTGCTGCTCCCGCTCCCGTATCTCCGCCAGCCGGTCGGTCGTCATCTCCGGGTCGCTCGTCCCCTTGTCCCCGTTCGTGCACAGCACGTAGAAGACCTCCGACCCCTCCGAAATCCACTTCGCCACCGTGCCGCCGCAGCCGATCTCCGCGTCGTCGGGATGCGGCGTCACCACCAGCACCCTCTCCGGCCTTTCTGTCATCTCAGTTACCTCGATTGCTTATTGCTTGATTCCGCAACCCGCTCCCCCGCCGCACATGATAAGTCGACGCCCGCACAGCATCAACGCACACCCTACCCGGTCCGTTTGCCTCCAGCGAACTAGTGTACTATAATCGTCGCATGAACACCAAAAACAACGACATGTCCGCCCAAAACGTAGCGAGGCCGACCCTCATGGCCGCCCTCGCAGCCACGAAAAGACTGTCACATTTTGTAACATTCAGTGCCGATTTTGACTCATCCAGTCAACATTTCATACACATTTCGTCCCAAAAGCCAACACCCCCCAGCTACGGAAAGTTACAGAATGTGACAGAACGCGACACATTCCCGCGCAGGCCGGGAATCCAGGGGTGGCCTGGGTGGGGCCTCCGGCCTCTTCCCCAGTCTGCTGGGGAAGATTGAGATGGGGCAAGAGCGCCGTTGTGCAAGCACCGTCGCAGAGTTACGCAAAGCTCTCCGCAGGCGGGAATCCATCCGCCCGCGCCCACTTCCGCCATCCCCGCGCCAGCCGGAACCAAAGGAAGCCTGACCGTTGCCTCGTGAAGAAATCGAACATACAAAGGCCGCCGAGCGGCAGTTGGCCGTGGCATTCGAAGACGCCGGCCTTCTCCGGACCGCCCTCGTCCACAGCTCGTACGTCAACGAGGCGCCGGACAGGGCGGCGGAGTCTAACGAGCGCCTCGAGTTCCTCGGAGACGCCGTCATCGGCGCCGTCATAGCGGAGGAACTGTACAGGGACCGCCCCGAACTGCGGGAGGGCAGTCTCACCCAGCGCCGCGCCGCCGTCGTGCAGGGCGGGACGCTGGCACGCGCCGCCAGGGACCTGTCTCTCGGAGAATGCCTGCTGATGGGCCGCGGCGAAGAGGCGGCGGGAGGCCGCGAACGCGACGGGAACCTGGCCAACGCCTTCGAGGCCGTCGTCGGAGCGCTCTTCCTGGACCAGGGCTACGGCGCGGCCCGTGACTGGGTCCTGTCCGCTCTTGGGAACTACCTGAACGCGCCGGACCGCCAGAGGAACCCGAAGTCCGAACTCCAGGAGGCGCTGCAGGCCAGGGGCCTGCCCCTCCCGGAGTACCGGATCGTCGCCGAGTCGGGCAAAGACCACGCCCGCACCTTCACCGCCGAGGTGCTGGTCGACGGCAGGACCGCCGGAACAGGCGCCGGCCCCCGCAAGGCCCTCGCCGAGCGTGAAGCCGCCAGCGCCGCCCTGGAATCGCTGAAGAACAGACCTGCCTGACGCCTCTAAGTGGGTGTCTAAAACCAGTGGAAAGCGTCCTTCTCCGACCCCCTTCCCCAGTCTGCTGGGGAAGGTTGGGATGGGGTTCTCCGATGAGCGGCAGGAGCGGCCCTCGCCCCATCCGTTCGTCCTGAGCCTGTCGAAGGATGAGCGCCTGGGGCCGCCTCCGCCCTAGACGTCGATCCCCGGCACAGGGAACCGGGACGTAAGCTGAAGCACGTCGTCGGAGACCTGGCTCAGCACGGCCTCGTCATCGACGTTCTGCAGCGTGCGGATGATCAGCCGCCCGATCTCCCGCATCTCGTCCTCGCCCATCCCCCGGCTCGTCACGGACGGCGTCCCGATGCGAACGCCGCTGGTGACGCGCGGCGGCTTCGGATCGTACGGGATGGTGTTGCGGTTCAACGTAATGTGCACCTTGCCGAGCGCCTCCTCCGCCTGCCGTCCGGTGATGTCGAGCGGCGTCACGTCGGCCAGCAGCAGGTGGTTGTCGGTGCCGCCCGACACCAGCCTCACGCCGCCCGCCGTCAGCGCGTCGGCAAGCGCCCTCGCGTTGGTCCTGATCGCCTTCTGGTACTCCTTGAACTCCGGCTGGAGCGCCTCTCCGAACGCCACGGCCTTGGCCGCGATCGTGTGCATCAGCGGCCCGCCCTGCTCGTTCGGGAACACGCCCCTGTCGATGTCCCTCGCAAGCTCCGACGTGCTGAGTATGAAGCCGCCCCTCGGCCCTCGCAGCGTCTTGTGCGTCGTCGAAGTCACGATTCCAGCGTGCGGCACCGGGTTCGGGTGCTCGCCCGCTGCGATCAGGCCCGCGATGTGCGCCATGTCCACCATCAGCACGGCCCCGACCTCCTCCGCGATCCTGCCGAACCGCTCGAAGTCGATCGTCCTCGGATACGCCGTCGCGCCGGTGATGATCAGCTTCGGCCTGTGCTCCTTCGCGAGCGCCTCCACCTGGTCGTAGTCGATCAGCTCCGTCTCCGGGTCCACGCTGTAGGGCACGAAGTCGTACAGCTTGCCGGAGAAGTTGACCGGGCTGCCGTGAGTCAGGTGCCCGCCCTGGTCCAACTGCAAGCCCATCACCTTGTCGCCCGGCTCCAGCACCGCGAAGAACGCGCCCATGTTCGCCTGCGCCCCGCTGTGCGGCTGCACGTTCGCGTGGTCAGACCCGAATAACTCCTTCGCCCTGTCTATCGCCAGCGACTCCGCGACGTCCACGAACTCGCATCCGCCGTAGTACCGCCGGCCGGGATACCCCTCGGCGTACTTGTTCGTCATGATCGAACCCTGCGCCTCCTGAACCGCCCTGCTGGCGTAGTTCTCGGAAGCTATGAGGATGACGTTCTGCTGCTGTCGCCTCGTCTCGTCCTCGATCGCCTTCGCTATCTGCGGATCCTGCTGGAGGAGTATGCTCAACGGTGTTCTCCTGTGATCTCAGGCGCATCGGCCCTGGCTGCGCCAATTCTAGGAGCCGAGGGCGGCAGCGCACAAGTGCAAGCGCCGTCCCAATCTCAAATCATGGTTACGTTTCGTTCGTGGTGAGCCTGTCGAACCATGAGCGGCCTGCCTCCAAATCATTGATGGGCAAACCGGCGCTATGGTAGCTTGGACACCGGTTTCCAGCCTTTTAACCGGCTTTCGAAAGGCGCCTCTTGGTAAACAGAGCAGCGATTGAAGAGGCTGTCGCCTCGATCATCGTCGCGATAGGCGACGATCCCAAGAGAGAGGGACTTGCAGATACTCCGGCGCGCGTTGCCAGGATGTATGCCGACTTCTTCTCCGGGCTAACGGAAGACCCCGGCGAGCACCTTGCCACCGGCTTCGAAGAGGGTCACAGGGAGATGGTCATCCTTCGAGACATCCCATTCTTCTCAATGTGCGAGCATCACCTGCTCCCCTTCTACGGCAAAGCCCACGTAGGCTACATACCCAGGGGCCGCGTGGTCGGAGCCAGCAAGCTGGCCCGCGCCCTCACGTCCCTGGCCCGCCGCCCGCAGATGCAGGAACGCCTGACCAGCGAGCTTGCGGACGCGGTCTTCACGTCGCTCAACCCCGAGGGAGTGGGCACGGTCCTGAGCGCGGAGCACATGTGCATCTCGCTGAGGGGCGTCGAAAAGCTCGGCGCCTCATTCGTGACCTCTGCGATCCGCGGGAGCTTCAGGACCAGGCCGGAGACCCGCTCCGAGTTCCTGAGCCTCGTACAGGGACGTGTCTAATTTGCCTGACGTTACCCACACCTCCGACTTCGACGGGATAGAGCAGGAATGGATCGACTTCCTGCCCGACTCCTCGACTAACACCGTCTTCGTAACCCCCTGGTGGCAGAAGACGTGGTGGGAGAACTTCGGAGACGGCTGGGACCTGCATCTGGCGTCCGTCCGCAGCGAGGACGCCACCATCGGAATAGCCCCGCTCATGCTCAAGAACGGCGAGTTGCGGCTGGTCGGCGATCCGGACATCGTGGACTATCTGGACTTCCTCGCGCTGGAGGACAGGGCTGCCGAGTTCTACGGCAAGTTGTGGGAACACGCGAAGGGCCTCGAATGGCGCCGCGCCGTGCTCACCGGAGTGTCGGAAGGCTCTCCCACGCTCAGCGAATTCGTGTCGCTGGCCAAAGCCGACGGATGCCGGGTCGCCATCGACGAGGAGGACACCACGCCTCTCACAGATCTGCCCGGCTCGTGGGACGAATACCTCATGGGGCTTTCCAAGAAGAACAGGCACGAACTGAGGCGGAAGATCCGGCGCTTGGAGCGGGCGGGAGAGTTCCGCCAGTACGCGCGCTCGGACCTGTCCACGCTCAGCGAAGACATGGACGACTTCTTCCATCTGTTGAGGATCAGCCGGACAGACAAGGAAGAGTTCCTCACGCCTGAGCGGCGCCGGTTCTTCCTGGACACCGCCGAAGAGTTGATCGGCCGCGACCAGTTCAAGCTCAACTTCCTGGAGTTGGATGGGGAACGAGTTGCGTGCTGCATCTCATTCGACTACGACGGTGAATACCTGCTCTACAACAGCGGCTTCAACCCCGAGTACTACCGGCTGAGCGTCGGCCTGATCAACAAGGCCCTCTGCATCAAGGACGCGATCGAAGAGGGCCGGCGCAGGTTCGACTTCCTGAGAGGCTCGGAACGCTACAAGTACGACCTCGGCGGAATCGACCGCCTGGTGTACCGCGTGACCGTGGACAGATAACTTTGCGGGCGAGCCGGACACTTCCAGGCGAGGCGCTGGGTCTTCACGGCGGAGACAGGCTGGCGCTCATCAGCTTCCATAGCTGCCCGCTGGCCCTCCCCGGAACGAAGGACGCCGGCGGCATGAACGTGTACGTCCTTCAGCAGGCGAAGGAGCTGGGCCGCCGCGGCATCCCCACCGACGTGTACACGCGCTGGCATGACGCCGACCACCCGGACGTAGTGGAGTTGGGCGAGAACGCGAGGCTCATACACCTCGAAGCGTGCGCCAGGAGCCGTCCGAAGGAACTATTGAAGGAGTGCGTCCCGGAGTTCGTGGACAGGGCATGTGAGTTCAGCGCCTCGGAAGGGACCGGGTACAGTCTCGTCCACTCCCACTACTGGCTGTCCGGGCTGGGAGCGCTCGCGCTGGCGAAGCGCTGGAGCGCGTCGCACGTGACCACCTTCCACACGCTCGCCCGCACGAAGCTCCGGGCTAGGTCTGAAGAGAGAGAGCCTGAGGGCAGGACCGAGGCGGAACAGGCCGTCCTGGAACAAGCCGATGCGGTGGTAGTGTCCACCGAGCATGAGAGGACTGCCCTGGAGCGGCTCTACCAGGCTGACGGCGACAAAGTCCACGTGATTCCCGCGGGCGTTGACCTGGACCTGTTCAGGCCGATGGACCGGGCGGAGGCGAAGGACCGGCTCGGCTGGAACGGGCGCCCCACCATTCTCTATGTCGGGAGGATCGAACCCTTGAAGGGCGTCGATCTGGTCGTACGGGCGCTGGCCCGTATGGAGGCAGGGAACGGTGCGAGGTTCGTCGTGGCCGGCGGGGATCCGGGGTATGACGGGCACCTGGAGGAGCTCAGAGCGGTCGCGCGATCGGTTGGCGTCGAAGACAAGGTGATTTTCATCGGCCCCGTAGAGCACGCGGAGTTGCCGACGTACTACAACGCCGCCGACGTGTTCGTGCTGCCCTCCTACTACGAGAGCTTCGGGCTGGCGGCGCTGGAGGCCATGGCGTGCGGCACGCCTGTCGTGGCGTCAGGCGTCGGCGGACTGCCGTCGTTCATCGTGAGCGGCGAGTCCGGCTTCCTTGCAGCCGAGGGGCAGCCCGACTCGTTCAGGGAGAGGCTCGATCTTCTGCTTGGAAACGAGGAACTCAGAGAGTGCATGGGGAGGGCCGGCCGAAGCGCTGCGGAGGCTATGAGTTGGAGCGGCGTCGTCGGCAGCCTTGCCGATCTGTACTCAGAACTCGCAGGCGAGCCGCAACTTGCTATGTCCGGAGGAACGTAGGCGGCTCAGGCCAGACGCATCTCATACCAGTACGTTGGGCCCGCATACGTGAAGCCCAGACCCTCGTAGAGCCGGGTAGCGGCCGGGTTGGCGGAGTCCACCTCAAGCTCCACGCGCACGGCCCCTTTCGAGCGCAAGTAGTCGAGACCTGCGGTGACCACGGCCTTGCCGAGGCCCCTGCCCCTCATACCCGGGTGCACTCCGGTCATCTCGATGCGGCCGACCGGCCCCATCTCGGTACTGGCGAGCGACGTCCAGTTGTAGCCTACGACGCGGCCATTCGCTTCCAGCAGGATGATTCCATCCGGGTCCATCGTGCTGAAGCGGACGCGCGCCTCGATCTCCTCCTGTGTGTTCGGGCAAAAGCCCCAGTTGTCGCCGAAGGAGGCGTTCTGAAGGCCGGCAAGGTCGCCCTCGTCCTGGCCGAGGATCAGCGGCCGGAAGCGCATGCCCGCGACCAGCCCCGGCTGTGCTATCGGACTGGGCTCCCATTGCATGTTCCAGTACGTTCGAACGTGGCTGAATCCTTCTTTGACCAACAGGCCGCGCCGGACTCGAGAGTTCTCCGGGACCTGCGTGTGGAACACGGACACCTCCGCAACCCTGGCGTGATTCAGGCCGGCGTGCAAGAGGCTGGTCCAGACGCTGCCTTCGTCCGTTCCAGGGACCGCGCCTCCCATGCCGACTGACCGGGAGATCGGCCTTTCCAAGAACACCAGCAGGTAGCCTTCCAAAGACCCGCCGCGCTCAGCGACGAAGCCGTTCCGTTCAGCCTTCATCGACGGGTGGGAAAGGAACTGGCGCATGAAGGACTCGGTGGCGGCCCGCGGCGTGCCCTCCAGTCCGTTCAGCCTGTTGAACAGGCTCGTGAAAGGAGAAAGGTCGCTCCACCGAAACCTTCGGATCTTCACCTTTCCTGACATCGGAACAGTCCCGGCCCCCTCAAGTAGTGGCTTTCCTGGAAACGCGCGTCTGGCGCTGAGTACGCGTGGATTGTACCAAAGCGGCGAATGGGAAGCGCCGCGATCTAGGCGGACTCACAGAGTGAGGAACAACGCCAGGTATTTGAAAGGCAGCCCGGCTGTATAATCGCTATGCATTCCGTGAACGTGGGAGGGAAAGCGTGACGCCAGACAATGTCCTGAGGTACCGGGATGAGATTCCGGCTCTGCACAAGAGCATCTATCTGAATACGGGCGGCTACGGCCCGATGCCAAGGCCGGTCACGAGGGCGGTGACCGAACACTACGAGGCGGTGATGGAGCACGGGGCCGACACGCCCGAAATGCGGGAAAGAACGGCCACGAGCTACGAGAACTGCCGAACGACGGTAGCCAACCTGTTCGGCGTCGACACGGAAGAGATCGCGCTGACGCGGGCGGTATCGGAAGGTCTGAGCGCCGTCGCCCATGGGATGGAGTGGCGGGCGGGCGACGAGGTGATCGTCACGGAGCAGGAGCATCCCAGCGGCATCTACGTATGGCTCAACCTGGCCGAGAAGCAGGGAATCAAGATCAAGAAGCTGCCCCTGTTCGACGACAACGACAGGCTGCTGGACTGCCTCGACGGGCTCATAACGGACCGAACCAAGCTGCTCGCGCCGAGCCACGTGACCACCGACACGGGCCAACTGCTGCCCGCCGCGGAGATTTGCCGGATCGCGCACGACAAGGGCGTGCCGGTGGCGTTCGACGGCGTGCAGGCCGCCGGACAGTTTCCGATGAACCTGAGGGAGATCGGGGCCGACTTCTACTCCTGGGGCGCGAACAAGTGGTGCCTGGGCGGCCCAGGGGTAGCGGCGCTGTACGTGAAGAAGGACTGGATCGACCGCATGCAGGTCTCGTGGACGGGCTCCGGAACCGCGGAGTGGGACCGCGACACGGACGACCTCGTGTTCCACGATACCGCCAGGAAGTTCGAGTTCGGCGGGCGGCCCTACCCCGTGTACAGCGGCATGGCGAAGGGAATCGAGTTCGTGTCTTCGTTCGGACTGGATGCCGTGAGCGCCAGAGTCCAGGCGCTCACGGCGCAACTCAAGGCCGCGATCGCGGAGATCCCAGGCGTCACGCTGCGGAGCCCGGAGGGCCCGAGCGTCTCGACGGGAATCGTGACGTTCTCGGTAGCAGGACTCGCGGGGGACGAGTTGAACCGGCGCATGTGGGAAGGCTGGCGGATTCTGGGCCGTCCCGCGCTGAGACAGACCGCCATGCGAGTCTCTGTCGCGTTCTTCACGACCGAGGAAGAGATAACCTCAGTGGTCGATGCTCTTTCCACGCTGGCCAGGGCCTCGTCCTAGAAGAAGGAGAAGGCATGAGGCGGCACAAGATTGCATTCCTCGCAGTTTCAGAAGTCGATTGCCGACCAGTGGAGCGTGGACTGGAGGGCTTGGACTATGAGTTGAGCGTGCATCTTCCCAGGAGCACGGAAGAGACGTCTGAGGCGGTACGCGGCGCGGACGTGATCATCGACATGTATGCTGCCATGCCCGAGGAGGTCATCGCTTCCATCGATACAGCGAGCGCGATAGTCAGCGTGGGCCACGGCTGTGAACATATCGACCGCGAAGCCGCAACCGAGCACGGCGTCATGCTGGCCAACACGGCGGACATGTGCATCGAGGAGGTCGCCAACCACACGCTCCTGTTGGTGCTGGCGTGCTCGAGCCGGCTCCTGCAGTTGGATTCCCTGGTAAAGGCGGGGGCGTGGCGTGACTCAAGAGGGGAGGGGGCGAAGGTTGGCCAGGTGTACGGACAGACGCTGGGCATGGTTGGCTTCGGGAACATAGCCAAGGCAACGGCGCGCAGGGCGGCCGGATTCAGGATGGAGCTCCTCGCGTATGCTCCGCGTGCCCAACCGTGGACGGCGCTTGAGTACGGGGTCGAACTGGTAGGAAGCCTGGGAGAACTTGCAGAGCGGTCTGACTTTGTTTCGATGCACGTTCCACTGAACAACAGTACGTGGCGCATGGCGGGCGAGACGTTGTTCAAGCAGATGAAGCCGACTGCGTACTTCATAAACACGTGCCGCGGCGGGATAGTGGATGAGGAAGCATTGATCTCCGCATTGAGCGCCGGCGAGATTGCAGGGGCAGGACTCGACGTGTTCGAGCAGGAACCCGTTGAGCCGGATAATCCGCTTCTGTCGATGAAGAACGTCGTCACAACGCCTCATACCGCCGGCAACTCTCCGCTGGCGGTGGAACGAGCGCTGATGAGAGCCGGTGAAGAGGCGGCGCGTATCCTGCGCGGCTCATGGCCGATGTCATGGGTGAACCCCGAAGTAAGGGCAAAGCTGCCGCCGCGCACGAGGGCAACGAACGTCTGAGCCTTCGAGCAAAGGACGACCGTTCACAATCCGTGCGCAGCCAGCCCTCCCCATATTCGTTGAAATCCGCAGTTCAAGCACGTACCTTATGTGAATTATTGAACTAACAGCGCCGCCGGCTGTGTCGGGCCTCCGCGGGCAGCGATTTTGCAAGCCCTCTTGCCCGGCGGTCTGCGGCGTTTATGCAAACTGCGGACTGAGGAGTCTGAATGAAGGTCGCGGCGCCCCTGGAGGCGCATCCTGGCGAGCGCCGCGTCGCGCTCGTGCCGTCCGTGGCGCCGGCCCTCGCCGGCCTGGGCGTCGAGGCCGCCGTCGAGACCGGCGCCGGATGCCGCGCGGGATTCGCCGACGGCGAGTACGAGTCTGAGGGCGCGGCCGTCGTCGCGAGCAGGGCTGAACTCTTCGAGTCGGCCGGCGTAGTTGCGCAAGTGACGCCGATGGCGTCCGGAGACGGGCAGCGGTGTCCGGACCTGGACATGATGGGATCCGGTCTCGTGCTCGTCGGCCTGCTGGACCCGCTCGGCTCGCCCCGGAACGCGGCGAAGCTCGCGGAGCGCGGCGTCACCTCGTTCGCGATGGAGTTGATCCCGCGCATCAGCCGCGCGCAGCCGATGGACGCGCTCACGTCGCAGGCCACGATAGCCGGCTACAAGGCGGTCGTGATGGCCGCCGCCGCCTCGAACAGGATCTATCCGATGATGATGACGCCCGCCGGCACCGTCACCGCTTCCCGCGTGCTGGTCCTCGGCGCGGGAGTCGCCGGCCTGCAGGCGATCGCCACGGCGCGCCGCCTGGGCGCGGTCGTGCAGGCGTACGACGTCCGGCCTGAGGTGAAGGAGCAGGTCGAGAGCCTGGGAGCGCGCTTCCTCGAAGTCGAGCAGGAAGGCGACGCGTCGGAGGGCGGGAGCGGCTACGCCCGCGCCATGGACGAGACCTACTACGAGCGGCAGCGCGAGCTGATGACGCGGGCCGTCGCGGACAGCGACGTTGTCATCACAACGGCCGCCGTGCCCGGCAGGCGCGCGCCGGTCCTGGTGAGCGGAGAGATGGTGCGCGCCATGCGCCCCGGCTCGGTCATCGTGGACCTTGCGGCAGAGACGGGCGGCAACTGCGAACTCACGCAGCCCGGCGAGGACGTTTCGGTCGGCGGCGTAACGGTCATCGGCCCGCTGAACGTGCCCTCCAGCGTCCCGTACCACGCGAGCCAGATGTACGCGAAGAACATCGCCGCCTTCCTGAAGCTGGTCGTCCGTGACGGCGAGTTCCACCTGGACATGGACGACGCGATAGTGCGCGACACGCTGCTCACCCACGAGGGCGAGGTCGTGAACGAGCGCGTGCGGGGGCTTCTCTAGCTCACGTAAGGAGAACCTCATGGAAGAGTTCATACCCTCTCTGACCATATTCATACTGGCGATCTTCGTCGGCTTCGAGGTCATCTCCAAGGTGCCGGCGCTGCTGCACACGCCGTTGATGTCCGGCGCGAACGCCATCTCCGGCATCACCCTCGTCGGCACGCTGATAACGGCGGGCGCGCAGTTGAACACGCTGACAACCGTGCTCGGCTTCATGGCGGTGTTCCTGGCCACGATCAACGTCGTGGGCGGATTCGTGCAGACGCACCGCATGCTCGGCATGTTCAGGAGGTAAGGCCGGGTGCCCGTCTCGCTGTCGCTCTCCACGACGCAACTGCTGTACCTGGTACCCGCGGTCCTCTTCATCCTCGGGCTGAAGATGCTGTCGCACCCGCGGACCGCCGTGCGCGGCAACCAGCTCGCCGCCCTCGCGATGCTGATCGCCATCGTCGTGACGCTGTTCGACAAGCGCATCGTGAGCTTCGAGATCGTGATCGCCGGCCTGCTGTCCGGCGCGCTCGTCGGCGTGGTCGGCACGTACCGCGTGCCGGTGACGGCGATGCCGCAGCTCGTGGCCGTGCTCAACGGCTTCGGCGGCGGCGCATCCGCCCTCGCTGTGGGCGCCGCGCTCCACGAGGAGTACGCGGAGCCGTACTACGGCCTGGCCGTGGACTTCACGATTCCGGCCTTCGCGTCCGGCATCATCGGCGGCGTGACGCTGCTCGGCAGCGCGATCGCGTTCGCCAAGCTCCAGGGCCTCATCAGCGAGCGCCCCATCCTGCTTCCGATGCGGCACGTGCTGAGCGTCCTGCTGTTCGCCACCAGCGTCGCCTTCGGAATCTGGTTCATGATCGACCCGAACACCGCGTGGCTGTACTGGGCCATGATGGGCACGGCCTGCGCGCTCGGCGTCTTCCTCGTGCTCCCCATCGGCGGCGCGGACATGCCGGTCGTCATCTCGGTGCTGAACTCGTACGCCGGCCTCGCCGCCGCCGCCCACGGGTTCGTCGTGCAGAACACGGTGCTAATCACGGCCGGCACGCTCGTGGGCGCGGCCGGCTTCATCCTCACGACGCTCATGTGCCGGGCGATGAACCGCTCGCTCCCGAACGTGCTGTTCGGCGGGGTCGGCGTCGTGGTGGGAGACGCCGCCGAGGAAGAGGACGTGTACGCGGGCAAGGTGAAGTCCACCACAGCCGAGGAGGTCGCCCTGCTGCTGGAGGACGCGCGCCGCGTGGTGATCGTCCCCGGCTACGGCATGGCGACGGCCCAGGCCCAGTTCGCGGTGCAGGACCTCGTGGCGAAACTGGAGGAACGGGGCGCGGCGGTCGAGTTCGGCATTCACGCCGTCGCGGGCAGGATGCCCGGCCACATGAACGTGCTGCTGGCCGAGGCCAACGTGCCGTACGAGAAGCTCAAGGAGATGGACGAGGTCAACCCGCTCTTCCGCCAGACGGACGTTGTGCTCGTGATCGGCGCGAACGACGTCGTCAACCCGATGGCGCGCGACTCCGACCCGTCGATCCCCATCGCCGGCATGCCGATCCTCGACGTGGACCAGGCAACGGTCGTCGTCGTCGTCAAGCGCAGCCTGAGCCCCGGCTTCGCCGGCATCCCAAACCCGCTCTTCGCCGCCGACAACACGCTCATGCTCTTCGCAGACGCCCGCCAGGCCTGCACCACCCTAGCCGCCGAAGTCGCCCGCGCATAGAGCGCCGAGTACAATGCTGCGCGCCTCATGCAAATTCCGAACGCCATCCGTCATTCCGGCGAAGGCCGGAATCCAAAAGGGGGTAGGGCGACCCGTGGCGGTCTCCGTCATTCCGGCGAAGGCCGGAATCCAGAAGGTTGAGGCGTGGCAGATGCCCGCCGCAGCCATCCGTCATTCCGGCGAAGGCCGGAATCCAGAAGCGGGGCAGGGGGACGAGTCCCTTATCCCCGTCATTCCGGCGAAGGCCGGAATCCAGAAGGTTGAGGCGTGGCAGATGCCCGCCGCAGCCATCCGTCATTCCGGCGAAGGCCGGAATCCAGAAGCGGGGCAGGGGGACGAGTCCCTTATCCCCGTCATTCCGGCGAAGGCCGGAATCCAGAAGGTTGAGGCGTGAAACAACCTTGCGTGTACATACTGGCCAGCAAGCGCAACGGCACACTCTACGTTGGAGTAACATCAAATCTCGTCCAAAGAGTATGGTTGCACAAGAACCACTTGGTCGAAGGATTCACCAAGCGTTATGGTGTCCATTCACTGGTCTGGTATGAAGGCCATGACACCATGGAAAGCGCGATCGCCAGAGAGAAGGCAATCAAAGAATGGAAGCGAGCCTGGAAGCTCAGGCTGATAGAGGAGCGCAACCCGCAATGGCTGGACTTGTATGAAGAACTCGCCTGAACTGGATACCGGCCTGCGCCGGTATGACGGTGAAAGAGGGCCGCTTTATGAAAAGATCCACGCAGGTTCTGAACAGTTACGAGGGCCTGCTCTGAACCCAACCGAATGCTTGGAGTGGGACGCCCCTGATTACCGTCATTCCGGCGAAGGCCGGAATCCAGAAGCGGGTAGGGTGGCCCGTGGCGGCCCCCGTCATTCCGGCGAAGGCCGGAATCCAGAAGCGGGGCAGGGGCCCAAGTCCCTTGAAGGAGTGAGGGTGTCCCCATGACCACCGTCCTAGTCTGCGTTGACGGCCTCGACCCCGAATACCTGGACGCCTGCGAAGCCCCCGTCCTCAAGCAACTCGGCAGGGACGGCGTCTTCACCGTCGGGCAGTCGATGATGCCCTCCGTGACGAACGTCAACAATGTCTCCATACTCACCGCGCGGTACCCCTCGGAGCACGGCATCTGCTCCAACTACCGCCTCAACCGCGACACCGGGCAGGAGACGTACGTGGAGTCGGACGAGTACATCCTCGCCGAGACGATGTTCGAGCGCGCCGCCCGCCAGGGCGTCTCCACCGTGCTGGTCACGTCGAAGGACAAGCTGCGCACGCTGCTGTCCCGCTCCGCCACGGTCAGCGTCTCGTCGGAGCGCCCCCCGGACGACATCGTGGCCGCCGTCGGGCCCGCGCCGCACGTGTACTCGCTCGAAGTCAACATCTGGTCGATCCGCGCCGCGACGCACATCATGTCGCGCATGGACGCCGGCATCGTGTTCATCTCCACCACCGACTACCCCATGCACACGTACGCGCCGGACGAGCCGGAGTCCCATCGCAACATCGCCATGCTGGACGAGGCCGTCGGCGACCTCCTGAACGCCCACCCGGACGTGACGTTCATGCTCACCGCCGACCACGGCATGAAGTCCAAGAGCCGCATGGTGGACCTGCAAGGGGCCCTCGCGGAGCGCGGCATATCGGCGGCGGCGGTGCCCATCATCAAGGACCGCTACACCGTGCACCACTCGAACCTCGGCGGCTGCATGTTCGTGCACCTCGCCCCGCGCGACGCCGCAGAGGCCGCGAAGGTGATGGCGGACATCCCCGGCGTCGAGCGCGTGCTGACCGCGGAGGAAGCGTCGGAGGCGTTCCAGCTGCACCCCGAGCTCATCGGCGAGCTTGTCGTGACCGGCGACGAAGACACGGTGTTCGGCGACCCGGCGCAGGTCGAGCTGCCGCCGCGCCTGCGCTCGCACGGCTCCGAGCACGAGCGCGCCGTGCCCATCTTCGCACACAACGGCGACTTCGACGGCTTCGAGTTCACCGAAAACAAGGACATAGGCAGGTACGTTTTCGAGCGCGTTCTTGCCTGATAGGCCACCGTCATTCCGGCGAAGAGCCTGCCCCGTACTCCGATACGGGGCCGGAATCCACCACAAGGAGGCGCCAATGCCCGAATACAAGCAGCTAACCGACAGACTCGACGGCGGCGACGTGATCATCCTGGACGGCGCGAACGGTTCGGAGATCCAGCGCATGGGCGCGCCGATGCACGAGAACGCGTGGTGCGCCCTGGCCACCGAGACGCACCCGGACATCGTCCGCTCCATTCACGAGAACTACATCAACGCGGGCGCGGAGATCATCACGACGAACACGTACGCGTCCGGCCGGCAGTTCCTGGAGGACTTCGGCGGCAGGGGTACCGGCAGCGCCCTGTCCGACAAGTCCGACGAGCTTTGCCGGCGGTCCGTGGAGCTTGCGATCGAGGCGCGCGACGCCGCCGGAAACGGCCCCGTCTGGATCGCGGGTTCCGTATCCGCGCTCGGCACGCTGGAGCGCCTGGGCGAGGACAGGATGCGGTCCAGCTTCGGCCGGCAGGCCGCAGTCCTCGCGGAGTCGGGCGTGGACCTGCTGCTCCTCGAGATGCTCGCCTGCGACGGCCCGCTGTCGGTGGTGGCTATCGAGGAAGCCGCAAAGACCGGCCTGCCCATCTGGGTGGCGCTGAGCTGCATGAAAGACGACTCAGGCGAAATCGCCCTGGGCGCGCGGCAGAGGCCGGGGGCCGGGGGCAGGCGCTACGGCTCCGGCACGTTCGGCGAGTCGGCGGCGGAGATCGCGGAGGCAGGCGGCGAGGTGTTCTTCCTCTTCCACTCGCAGGTGGAGATAGCGCGAGAAGGGCTGCGGCAGTTGCGGGAGAGCGTCGGCGGCGCGGTCGGCATCTACCCGCACTGCGGCGACTTCGTGGCCCCGGACTGGCAGTTCGTGAACATGATCTCCCCCGAGGACTACCTGGAGGAGGCGAAGGCCTGGGTCGGCGACGGCGCGCAGATCGTCGGCGGCTGCTGCGGCATCGGCCTCGACCACATCAAGCCCCTCAAGGACGGCCTCCCCCGCAGCGTCCGCTGACGGCCTCCCTGCCGTAACTGTTCAGAGTTCGTGGGATAGTAGCCTCACTATGCCGTCATACCGGCGAAGGCCGGTATCCAGTGGTGAGGCCGGGTGGGGTCTCCGCTCCCCAACTCTGAACGCTTACGCCCTGCCCAGGACCCGCCGCCTCTGATTGCGGGTATAATCCAATCATGGGGTCTTTCATCGCGCTGGTCGGTACATTGCGCGCGAACGCAAGGCCACACAGAGAGGAGGGGCGACATGTCAACTCTCGAACAGGAGATTCTCGCTTACGACGAGATGCGCGCGGACCTCGAAGAGCAATACTTCAACGAGTGGGTGGTCGTGCGTCACGGCAAGGTCGCCTGCCATTATGACAACTCCGAAGAATGCATCCAATTCGCCATTGAGCATTTCGGTCGAGGGCCGTACTTGATCAGACAGGTAGGAGCGCCCCCCGAGAGCCTGCCGGCTTCCGCGCTTTTCGGAGGGATGCGTGCCGAGAGTTGAAGCCGGCTTTGCGCACGATCCGGCGGCGCTACACCAATGGGGGCCAGTCCTATGCGCCTCAAGCGGTCGCAGTTGTGGAAGGATGTGACATGATCGCCGAACAGTTCGCGAGGAGAAGGTACAAGAAGGGACGTAAAGAGGGCCAGAGGCAGACCGACAAGGTGTGGCGGGACTGGTATGAGAAGCACGTCAAGACACTGAATGGGGTTGAGGCGCCGCCCCCGCCTCCAGACACGGAGTAGCAAAGGTTAGACACTGTCTGGGCCTGATAGCCCACAGAAGCCGCCGAGACTAGCTAGTTCCGGCGGCTCTTTCTTTTTGTGCCCCGGAGCTATAGCTAGGTTGGCCCGTCACCTACAGCGTTGCTACGCCCGCCGCCACGCCCACGCCTTGCGCTACGGTCGAGGGCATGGACGCAGGACTGACGGGGCCGATCCTGTAGGTGCTGGATGCTTCGACTCGTGCGAGCGGCGTGGATGGGGCTGTGGCCGAGGATGCATAGTGCGAAGGCGCTACTCTAACAAAGCTTGGCTTAACCTAGAGACCAAGATTCCGCTCGAATGCCGATAGGAAAGCTAGACCTAGGGGACGGTTCTGCACACTGCTACGCCCATGTTGATGGGGATTTCGCAGATCGGTCAAGCCGTCAAGAGCGACC
Organism: Dehalococcoidia bacterium; assembly: GCA_963668185.1. Lineage (GTDB taxonomy): Bacteria > Chloroflexota > Dehalococcoidia > Lucifugimonadales. The sequence goes on along the minus strand of OY764162.1, from coordinate 2,411,986 downwards.
ACGATTTCTGACCAGTTTCTAAAGCCGTTGGTGCCTCCGGTTAGCCTAGCTTGTATACGCGTCCTGTTGTCTTGGCGATCTACTATTTGCTTGATCTCGCCGAGTGACAGCAGGGCATGCAATGGTTGGTCTTGCTCACGGCGTGATCGGCGTTCTACAGCCTCCCAGACTCCTTGCGGTGCCCTTTGTCTTAGTTCATGAGGGCTGTTGATCTCAAGAGCACTGGCCACAAGTTCAGCCAGTTTTCGTTCTACAGAGGTCACACGCCGCGACAATGGTGTCTCGCGCTCAATGGCCTGACCAAAATCTTGGTCAACTAGGAGGCTACGCATAGCGTTGACCACTTGAGTCACAACTTCACGTCTTTGTGCATAGGACGTCAATTGGTTCTTGACGAAGGACGAAGCCGCACTCCGGCCACCAACTAATTGGTCTAGCGCGAGGACGAATGCCATCGAGTATTCTAGGAGATGTTGTCTCTGAGGACGCGTGCCGAGAGAGATTAAGACTTGCTCGTAGATATTCAAAGCTAAGGTGATCCCACCAGCGCGTAGGATCACAGTATCACGGTATGGTTCGGCTCCCTCATCTTGAACAAGCGCGCCTATGAAATCCGAAACACCTCGCGCAACACGCGCAGGTCGTTCTTCTAGTCGAACTCTGTTTGTAAGGGGGTTGCGTTGCGTTTGTGTCATACTTTTGGTCTGTTCTTCCAGTAGCCGCAACTCGCTGAGGTCATTACAGATAGATGAAATTTTCACTTTACCCTGAGGATTACTTCCAGACAGGGGAAAGTAGATCTTGCCCATAAGCGGCCCAACTTCGTTAAGCTGTTTTACAGCTAGAGCGATTCTGCCTCTATCTGAGTCAGGACGAAGATCAGCTTCTATGTCCCAGATCAAGTCCGGCGATACTGGCTTCTGTTCTCTATTGATTTCGATGAAAAATCCTGCTTGGCGGCTAGTCGGCATGTTATCAAATGCGAAGACTGGCAGCTTCTGAAGTCTTGAAACTGATTGGGACCCCCCAAAAGCATACAATCTATGTTGACCGTCAATTATCCACGCGGCTCTATAGCTCTTTGGAAATGTTAGTTCGCCGAACTCTAACCATGATGGAACCGTACTAGTAGGAATTGTGTGACTTCTAAATTGTGGACTCGTCTCAAATGCTAAAACGATATTGTTTGGAAAAACACCGCCGTGGTTAATGAAGTCCCTTATATTGCTAAGTCTCTTTGAAGTTACTAGTCTCTGATAATAGTGTGTGCGCCCAGTTTCGCGACGAGCTACGTAAGCTATCTCAAGCAGTTTTTGTGGTTCGCAGAAAAAGAGATATCCAAAACGGTTGTCTCCCAAGTCTGCCTTGAACGCGGGCGTACGATGAACTGCCAGGTCTCGTGGTTCAACTTCTAGCTCTCCTAGTAAATTGAACAGCGCAGCTTGACTGCCGATTGTTGACACTAGACCTTGATAGTATTCAAAGATTTGAAAGTCGATGAGATGTATCTTTGGCTGGGAGTCCGCTAATGCTATGTCGCTTTCGGAGAATTCAAACCCTTGTGTAACTAAAGCGAATTCATAGCGTTGATATGCACGGTATGCATCTAAGCTCCTAAATCCTCTTCGAATGTCTCCGCTCTTACCTCGAAGTTCAAAAATGCGGTCTCGAATTGAGGCGTTTGTCTGACCAGTTTGGGTGGCTTCAATCACCAAGAGAACATCGTCCCATCCACCCACGGCATCGATTTGCATGCCAGCGACTATGAACTGAGGACCACCGTCAACATCTCTGAAGCCAATGCGGCTAAGGCTACCCCGTACCTTATTCTCGAATTGTGTTCCGGCAGGCGATGATCTTGTTGGCATGGCCTATTCCATCTATTCCAAAGGTGTTGAATTATCTGTGCCTACAGTCCGCATTACAAAGGCCGCCATTTCTCCCTTTTCCAGAGCCACGCTTTCAATCGGGCTGGGAATGGGAATGGCCTCACCGTTCTTATCGAGTTCCTCGACGAATTCGGCCAAAGCGACCTCGGCGTTCTGTAATGCCTCGTCAACCGTGCTTCCCGTTGCGCAAGAGATGCCGGGCATGTCAGAGATTACGACACCATAGGTACCCTTCTCTCCGTATATGACCGCTGGGTATTTAGCCTTCACTGGTCTCTTTCTGTCCATTAGGTCAAAGGCATCAGAACCAGCTTTTACGGTCTTAAGTCTCTCTTGTGCGAGGCTGTAATATTCACCACTGATTTCAATTCCTACATAGTGCCGACCTAGCTTTTGAGCGGCAACAGCTGTAGTGCCGGAACCTAGGAAAGGATCAAGCACGACATCACTTGGTGTCGTAAACAACTTGATAAACCAAGTCGGTAACTCAACCGGGAACGCAGCGCTGTGGCCTTTGTTGGAGGACTCTGTTGCGAAATGCAGTACATTAGTAGGGTATGCCTTGTCACGCCCAATCCAATTGGAGATATTCTTACTAAAGCCACTTCCCACGCGTGAATCGTCCCGAATCTTATCAGTATCGCTCAAGTTGGCAAGACGTGTTTGGGCCCAGGCTCCCACTGGTTTCATCACCGCATCTTGGTACATGTGGAACGACTTCTCTCTTGTGAAGTGCAAGCAGCGCTCCCACGCGTCTCTAAAGCGATTGTTCCACTTGCCGGGATAGGCGTTCTTCTTGTGCCACATGTACTCTTCTGTCCAAAGCCACCCCTGTTGCTTAAGCGCCATGATCAGTTCAAGTACGTATGTATTGCGTTCTCCATTGACAGCCCTTTCCTTTATGTTCAGGATGAAAGACCCTTCAGGCTTCAGAACGCGCTTGAGTTCAGAGGCTATCGGAAGAAACCAATCAACGTATTGGTCAATCTGAACACCGTTGTAAGGCGACTTGCGATTATTCGCATAGGGTGGAGAGGTTATGATTAGGTCGATGCAATCCTTTGGGAAGCGTTTCAGAACATCATTGCTGTCGCCCAAGTGGATAGTATTCAGTGTCAAACCATCATTCATCGCCGTGGTAACTCCGAATCGATGCCAGATGAACTGCAGAGAGCCAAATGGTGGGCCAAGTTATACCACGGCTATAGTTAAACGACAACAGCTCTGAAGACGCATTTCGCCCCCCTCACCACGCCAAGCGCAGCGTCACGATGCCGTCGCGCCACGGCAGGCCGTCGACCCACTGCATCACCTCGCCTGCGTCCGTCACCCCGAGGCGTTCCGACGCTATGTACTGCCGCGCCCGCGCGACCAGTCGGTCTTGGTAGGTCTCCAGGAAGCAGTTGCCGTCCGACCATACTTCCCAGGACTCGTCGTCCTCTTCGGACGCGAGATGCCATGCAAACCCGTAGGCGGCGCCTCGCGGTCTGCCCAGGAGCCCCGTCTGCACTTGGAAAACGTCCAGTCCCACGGTCTGCCTCCCTGCCTGAGCCTGTGGCTTGGATTCCATAGGACCACACCCGGCGGCACATCGCAAGGCGGGCCGGCCTGCGGCGGCTCGGTCTCCCCCCATCCGTCATTCCGGCATTCACGCGCCAGCGTGAACCCGCGCCCAGCCGGAATCCAGCAGGCCGGGCGGGCACCCGCGCCCGTCCTCTGTCGTTCCGAGTCCCCCGAGGAACCTACAGCCCCCCGCCCGCCGCCAACCTCCTTCCCCGTCAACCAACCCCCAACCGTCATTCCCGCGCAGGCGGGAATCCATCCGCCCCAACGCCGTCCGTGGTGAACCTACCGAACCATGAGCCAACCCCCGCACACTGTCGTTCCGAGTCCCCCGAGGAACCTACAGCCTCCCGCTCGCCACCAACCCCCTTCCACGTCAACCAACCCCCACTCGTCATTCCGGCATTCACGCGACAGCGTGAACCCCGGGGCCAGCCGGAATCCAGCCGGGGGCGCGGGGCACTCCCCACTCCCCACTCGCCACTATCCCACCCCCTTGACACGCCAGTACGCGCCCGATATCCTAGAACCTATGAATGCCGAAACGCAAACCATATCACCCATACAACGCATCGTCCGAGAAGAAACCCAGGACGGCAGACTCATCGTGCGATTCCTCGTAGCCGCCATGCAGGACCGGATACGCGACGCCAGGCCTTACCACAGGCTAGACGCCGCCCGCCAACTCATCAAACTCGGCTTCGAAGAAGCCCTCCAACCCCTTCCCCAGTCTGCTGGGGAAGGCCGGGATGGGGTTCCGCCTTCCGCAGCCCAACGCGCTCTCAAACCCCTTCCCCAGTCTGGCGGAGCCTGCCCCGAGTCCCCCGAGGGGGAAGGCCGGGATGGGGCTCTGCCCGCAGAGGCGTCCCAGGCCGACACCCTCGACACCACCGGCCTCAACCCCGACCTCGCACGCTTCATACGCGCCGAGACCGACGGAGGCCGACAGGCCATACGATTCCTCATAGACGTCATGCTAGGCTTCATGCCCGGCTTCGGCCCCCACCACCGCATAGACGCCGCCAAAGAACTCCTGCGCCGAGGCTTCGACGACGCACCCGGCCCCCTCCACCACGACACCTACGCCGACGCAGAACTAAACCCCCTTCCCCAGTCTGCTGGAGCCTCCCTCAAACCCCTTCCCCAGTCTGCTGGGGAAGGCAGGGATGGGGTTCCCGACACCAACGGCGCCTCCCTCTCACCCCTTCCCCAGTCTGCTGGGGAAGAGCCTGTCCTGAGTCCGTCGAAGGGCCGGGATGGGGTTCCCGACATCCTCGCCGGCTACGAACCCCCCTACTCCAACACATACGGCCACAGCGGAGACACCGGCTTCGACAATCGAGCCGTCTCCAAAGCGACAGACGCCCTGCTGGACGCCGTCGGCAGGCGCCCGACGCCCCCGGACCCCAGAGTCGTTTACCCCTCCAAACGCGGCAGCATCATCATACACAACGGAGAGGAGCACTACTTCAGCGAACACGCCCGGCCGGCCGTCGAAAGGTCCATAGCGGCCGGCGAAATCATAGACGCGGTCAAGCGCATCCGCGACTCATGCCGCGGCCCCATCCGCCTCGCATGCCGCCACGGCACCGCATCCTGCGACCTCTGTGCCGAACCCACCGACGACCCATCCGTCATTCCGGCGAAGGCCGGAATCCAGACGCCCGAACCCACCGACGGCGAACCCGTCATCCCGGCAGAGAACCCGCCCTGATGCCCTCAGGTGTAGGGGCGCTTCGCGAAGCGCCCGCCCGCGCCGTCGCCACTGTCATTCCGAGTCCCCCGAGGAATCTCAGACGCCCCGCAAGCCACCAACGCCGCGCCCTGGCCAAACGCGCGTCTCGCCGGGGGCGGGGCCTCCGGCCCCTTCCCCAGTCTGCTGGGGAAGGCCGGGATGGGGTCGGCCGGCGCGTCTCACACCGAACCCGAACCCCCCGAACCATGAGCCAACCGTCATTCCCGCGCCTACTTCCGTCATTCCCGCGAAGGCGGGAATCCATCCGCCCAAACCCACCGAGAGCCTGTCCCGAGTCCCTCGAGGGAACGAACCCGACCCGTCTGACCCCTTCCCCAGTCTGCTGGGGAAGGCCGGGATGGGGTCGGCCGGCGCGTCTCACACCGAACCCGAACCCCCCGAACCATGAGCCACCGCCCTTCCCCCTGTCATTCCGATCGAGCGCAGCGAGAGAGGAATCTAGGAGGCCCCGCGAGTGAGCGGCCCCGCCCCCGGCGAGACGCGCGTTTGGCCTGGGCGCGGCGTTGGTGGAACGCGGGGCGTCCGAGATTCCTCGGGGGACTCGGAATGACAGTCGGGGGTTGCTGCCGTGGCCCTTCGACAGGCTCAGGGCGAACGGATTGGTGGCGAGCGGGAGAGCTGGCAGGCGGGATGCCGCGCGCCCCATTCGTTGCCATGCCGCCAGCCCGCCCATACAATGAAGCGGCTGGAAGTATGAAACCGGAGTTAGACTGATGCCACTCTACGAGTACACGTGCGCTGCCTGCGACCATACCTTCGAGAAGCTGCGGCCTATCACACGCATGGACGATCCGGCGCCGTGCACGGAGTGCGGCGGCGAGTCGGACCGCAAGCTGTCGGTGTTTTCCTCGTACTCGACCGGCGCGAGCGGCGAGACGCGCGCCATCGCCGGCGGGGGCGGCGGGTGCTGCGGCGGAGGCGGGGGCGGCTGCGCCTGCGCGGCCCGCGCCTAGCTGCCGGAGGTCTCAGGCCGGGCGCTAGGCGTCGCCTGCCCGCCCGGGAGCTTCCTAAGAGCGATCGTCGGCGCCGCGATGAAGATGGCCGCGCCCAGGATCGCGGAGCCCGCTATCCACAGCGTCGCGTCGAAGAAGAACCCCTGCGGGAACATCGCCACCAGGTAGTCGGTGCGGGGGTCCAGTTGCCACAGGTCGTTCGCGAACGACACTATGTGGAAGGCCAGGAACAGCCTGTCGAATCCGACCAGCGATCCGAGCCCAAGCCCGCCGACGATTGCCAGCGTCAGCAGCCCGCCGAGCCGCAGCAGCTTGAGTATCCGAGGCAACGCCGGACGCCCGGCGATCGCCAGCCTTCCTATGACGTAGAGCAGCAGGAACGCGCCGGCGGCTTCGGATATCCGGTACACGCCGCGCACGAGGCCGCGAACGTCCTTCATGTGATGGATCTCGCGCTCGTTGTAGATGCCGCGCCGCACTCCGCCGACCTGGATCCGGACGTCCAGGTACTCGTCGTTCCCGTTGAAGTAGTCCCTGATCTGCCGCCCCGCCGACAGCAGCTCCTCGCGCTCGATGCCCGTGTACGCCGCCACGTGGTGCCTGTCGAAGCCGAAGCTGTACAGTATGGGGGCGTTGATGACCCACCTCACGCTGACCGCGATGAGGAAGATGGGCACGGCGACCACGAACGCCACGGCGAGGGCGCCGGTTATGAACGAGACGAGTCGTTGTCTGGACATCGGGTTTTTGAGAAGCTCTCCCCGGCGGCGCTCTTGAGCCGCCGGACCGGCTGTACATCGTACCAAGCGGAGTGAGCGACGACATGGCAGACCGAGGCGATTTCCCGGACTCCTTCGAGGGCGTGATGAAGCTCACGGCGTTCATGCGGGGCCCGGACGGCTGCCCCTGGGACCGGGAACAGGACCGCGACTCCCTCAAGGCCGGACTGTTGGAGGAGTGCTACGAGTTGATCGAGGCCATAGAGTCCGGCGACGCTCCCGCTCAGGTTGAGGAATTGGGTGACGTAACGATCAACCTAGCTTTCCTGATGGACATAGCTGCCGACACTGGGGAGTTCGGCCCGGCGAGCGTGTTCGGCGGCCTTATCGACAAGATCGTGCGGCGGCATCCGCACGTCTTCGGCGACGCTGAGGCGTACACGCCGGACGAGGTGAAGCGGCAGTGGGAGGCCGTCAAGCAGTCGGAGCGTTCCGGGGACGGCGCGTCGTCGCTGGACGGCGTCCCCAGGACCATGCCCGCGCTGTCGTACGCGCAGTCGGTGCAGGAGCGCGCGGCCCGGCAGGGCTTCGACTGGACGAGCGTGGACGGGGTGCTGGACAAGGTTGCCGAGGAGGTAGCGGAACTGGAGTCGGCGGAAACGGACGCCGAAAGGGAGGCGGAGCTTGGCGACGTCCTGTTCTCGATAGTCAACGCCGCCCGGTGGATGGGCATCGACGCGGAGGCGGCGCTCAGGGGCGCGAACGCCCGGTTCCGCGCGCGCTTCGGCGGGATGGAGCGGGCCGCAGGCGAGCGGGGCGTCTCGCTGAGCGACCTGACGATGGACGAGAAGGAGGCGCTGTGGGATGCTTCCAAAAGGGCGTTAGAAGGGGGTTGCCCATGAATGTACTGCTGAATCTGAGGACTGAAGACAGCGGCGTTGAGGCGCGGCACGTCGAGCAGATCAGGGCTGTGTCCTCTGACGTGGAGGCGCTGGATCTAGCGTCGGAGGGCGAGATCCTGGAGGCGATGCCTGACGTGGACGTGGTGTTCGGCACGTTCACTCCCGCGATGCTGGAGCGGGCACGGCGGCTCCGCCTGGTGCAGGTGACGAGCGCGGGCGTGGACTCGGTCCTGTTCCCGCAGTTCGTTGAGAGCGACGTTGTGCTGGCGAGCGCGAAGGGCATCGTGGGCGTTCACCTGGCCGATCACGCGATGGCGCTGCTGCTCGCCCTGACGCGCGGCGTCCACACGGCGATACGGAACCCGAACTGGGGCCAGCGCATGCCCATCAGGGACGCGTCATGGGAGCTGGAAGGCAAGACGATGGGCATCGTCGGCCTCGGCGGCACCGGGCGGGACCTTGCCGTTCGCGCCCACGGCTTCGGCATGAGGATCATCGCGGTGGACCCGGTGGCGGTCGAAGCGCCGCCGCAGGTGGAGGCGTGCCGCGATATGGGCGGGTTCGACGACCTGCTGGGGCAGTCCGATGTCGTCGCCATCTGCGCGCCGCTCACGCCCGAGACGGAGAACATGTTCGACGAGCGCGCGTTCTCGCTGATGAAGGACCACGCGCTGCTCATCAACGTCACTCGCGGCAGGATCGTGGAGGAGGCCGCGCTGCTGGACGCGCTCGCGAGCGGCGCAATCGGCGGGGCCGGCCTGGACGTCACGCCGCAGGAGCCGCTGCCGGACGGCCATCCGCTCTGGAGCATGAGCAACGTGGTGGTCACGCCCCATGCGTCCGGCGGCTCTCCGGCCAGGGGAGACCGCATAGTTGACCTGTTCTGCGAGAACCTGCGGCGGCTGTTGAGCGGGGAAGAGTTGTTGAGCGTGATTGACAAGGACAAGGGATACTAATCTCTTAGAGGAGAAGACATGCAGGAACCGACGATAGACAAGGAGACCCTTCGCAGCATGGCGCGGCGCTTCAACGCCATGCCTCTCTCGGAGAGCGAGTTGGAGGGGGCCGTTCCCGTAGTCCAGGCATACATAAGGTCGGCGAGGCAGTTGGAAGGCATAGATCTGTCTGAAGTGGTCTCGGGCCGCATCATCTCGCTGTACCCGGAGGAGCGAAGCGATGACCGATAACGCTCTGCACCGGATGACAATCACAGAGGTCGCGCCGATGATCGAGTCGGGTGAAGTCTCCCCCGTGGAGGTCGTGAGGGCCGCCGTCGAGCAGGCCGAGCGGCTCCAGCCGTCGCTGAAGGGGTTCATCACGCTCCGGGCCGAGGCCGCGCTGGAGGAGGCCGCCGAGCGCGAGCGGTCGATTGGGAGCGGCGGCTACCGCGGCCCGCTGGACGGCGTCCCCGTCGGCCTGAAGGACAACATCGCCACCGAGGGCGTGCTGACGACCATAGGCTCGCGGGTGTTCGCCGATCACGTGCCGGACTACGACGCCTTCGCCGTCGAGCGGCTCAAGAGCGCCGGCGCGATCATCCTGGGCAAGGAGAACCTGCACGAGTTCGCCGGGGGCGTCCCCTGCGACAATCCTTACTACGGCTCGGTGTCGAACCCGTGGAACACGGACTACGTGGCCGGCGGATCGAGCGGCGGCAGCGGCGCGAACGTCGCGGCCTGCGTCACGTACGCGTCGCTGGGCACCGACCTCGGCGGCTCCATCCGCATACCGTGCGCGATGTCCGGGCTGGTCGGCATGAAGCAGACGTTCGGGCGCGTCAGCCAGCGGGGCCTGCTCGCAACCAGCTTCAACGGCGACCACATCGCGCCCATGACTCGCAGCGTGCGGGACAACGCGCTCGTCCTGCAGGCGATAGCCGGCAACGATCCTCTGGATCCGAGCTCGGTGCCAGTGCCCGTGCCGGACTTCTGCGCCGAGCTTGGGCGCGATCTGACGGGCCTGCGCATCGGCGTTCCAACTGCCCACTACTTCAAGGCGCCGATCGATCCCAGCATTGAGTCGCTGGTCCGCGCCGCCATATCGACGCTCGAAGGCATGGGCGCGGAGGTCCGGGAGGTGGGCCTGGAGTGTGAGAAGTTCATAGACCTCATGTACATGGGAATGGCGGCCGAGGGCTTCGTGACTCACGAGCCTCACCTGGAGACCCGCCGCCACCTGTACCGTCCTGAGATGGTGAGCCGCCTCCTGGCCGGCCAGTTCGTTCTGGCGCGGGACTACATAAAGTCCATGAAGATCCAGCGGCTCATCATGCAGGACTTCTACCGCATTCTTCAGGACGTGGACATGCTTGCCACGCCCACCGTGCCGATCACGGCCTTCCGCAAGGACGCTCACTCGATGGACGTGGGCGGCGTCACCGTGCCCGCCATGGACCTCGGCGCGCGCGGCCCGGAAGGCGGAGAGCCGCCGGAGCACGCGGCCCGGTTCCAGAACATCGCCTCGCGGAACACACGGCTGTCCAACACCACCGGCCTGCCGTCGGTCACGGTCCCGGCCGGCTTCGCGGACAACGGACTGCCGGCCGGCTTCCAACTCATCGGCAGGCCGTTCGAGGAGGCGCTGCTGTACGGCGTCGCGAGCCGCTGGGAGGAGGCGTCGCCGGCAAGCGGGAAGCTGCCGCCGCTTGCCTGATCGGGCTGCCGGCGTTGTGGTTCTCCGCGCCGGTTTGTGAAGGGTTGCACTAATTTGACATTGCTAGGGGCCTCTTATAACGTGCCCTTTGGCTGGAAGGTTTCTGTTACAGGAGGAGAGACTATGCAGACCATCAGTCGGACAGCGCTCACCCTCGCGGGGTTGCTGGCTTTGTTCGCGCTCATCTTCGCGGTTGCCGCGTGCGGGGCCGCAGAAGAGGACGAGCCGGCCGAGGAGCCCGCTGCCGAAGACACCATGGATGAAGAGCCGGCTGAGGACACCGTGGCCGAAACGACGGATGAAGAGCCGGCCGAGGACACCGTGGCCGAAACGACCACGGAGGACGATGCCACGGACGACTCGATGGCAACGGAAGTGGACGAAGACGTTTACGCTCCGGAGCCCGTGGTAGGCGAGATCTTCATCACGTCCGCTTCCGAGATCAACGAAGACAACATCTTCAAGGCCCGCGGTCTCTCGGTCTGGACGGACGCCACTCCGAACAGAGACAGCATCCTCAGGCTGCGGGGCGCCGACTATCCGTCTTGGGACGTCGACAAGCGCGGCACCCCCACAGCTCCTCAGCGTCTGATGGACGACACCCTCGTTCGCTTCAGGGCGGACAATCCAATGGAGCCCTGGGACCTCAGGCCGCTGCCAAGCCTTGCCGAGTCGTGGGAGTTCGTCGACGACACGACCATCAGGTTCAACCTCAGGCAGGGCGTGCACTGGGCAGACCAGGCGCCAGTCAACGGACGCGAACTGGTGGCGGACGACGTTAAATATAGCTTCGAGCGCAGGCTCCAGCCCGGCGGCCGCCATGGCGCGACGCTGGGGCCGGTCACCAGCATAACCGCGCTTGACGACTACACTGTCGAGTTCAAGTTCGAGAACGCCTTCGCGCCGTTCATGACCGTTATCGGCATCACGCCATACGTGATTCAGCCGCCCGAAGCTGAAGAAGAGTTCGGCGGCACGGACGACTGGGAATCCTCGATCCGAACCGGCCCGTGGCAGATGGAGTCCTATGAGGTCGGCACGCTGACGACCCAGGTCAGGAACGACAACTACTGGCGCGGCCCGAATGGCATTACCGGCGAGGACCTGCCGTACGCGTCCAAGGTCTACGGAGTTTTGATTCCTGAAGAGGCGGCGGCCGTGGCCGCGTACAGGAACGGCCTGCTGGACGCTGGCCCAGCCTGGCAGATTTGGGGCGCGTGGGGCGCCCTGAAGGACCAGATGATCACGTTCCTGGACAAGCCTGAGTTGGTGTACAACTACCATCCCGCCGGCGGCGGCGCCTGGACCACCTACTACTACGGCGCCAAGCTTGAAGGGCCGTTCGTGAACAAGAAGATCCGATGGGGCGTGGCGATGTTTAACGACATCAGCTTCGAAGCCTGGGCGCCTTGCTGTGGCGGCGCGCAGCCCACACGCTGGGCCGCTGCGGACAACCCCTGGTTCGTCCCGACCGAGGACCTGACCCCCGATGGGCAGCAGTTCTACCTGAACTTCCCAGAGAACACGATGGACCTGGAGAAGGCACAGGGATTCGTTCGCGAGGGCAAGATCGAGCTCGGCCTGGACCCGGATGAGCCGATCAAGACCACGATGACGATCTCACAGCCCGACACGGCGATTCTGGATATCGCCACGCGCATGGTGGCGGACCTGGCCAAGATCGGCATTGAGGCTGAGATCGTTGCCAATGACACGAACGAGTTCCAGTCCGTCATAGCCGGCGACTTCACCGGACTCGTCGTCCAGTACGTCACGCCGGCGAAGGACCCGAACACGCTCTTCTACAACCGCTATCACAGCGACTCTGAGCTGAACCAGCCGGGCACCAACGACCCGCATCTGGACGACCTGATCATCAGGGGCCAGTCCACGCTCGATCCAGCACAGAGAGAGCAGATCTACAGGGACATCCAGATCCACCTGGCCGAGATGCAGTACGACTGGGCGGTCCCGAACTGGACCAACGAGAACGTGTTCCCCGAGTGGGTCAAGAATCCCGGCCCGTTCACGACCGGCCGGTGGATTCAGGACATGTACCTGACGGCTTGGGTTGACGACGCCCACCCGACCAGGTCCAAGTGGGAGTGGGAACAGTAGCTCCCACATTCCCGGGCATCGGGAGGACAATTTCAGAGGGGCAGGTGTTCCGAGTCTCGTAGGACTTGCCCCTCTGGAGACATGCGGGCGTACGTGAACATGCCCGTATCGCTTGATGTTTGAAGGAGAAGGCCGATGCGTGTATATCTGCTGAGGCGCGTCCTGCTCTTGGTTCCCACACTTTTGATCGCCTCGTTCTTCGTGGCGGGAATTGCGCGTGTCATGCCGGGTGACGCTCTCCAGGCATACCTGGGCGCGGGCCGGGATGTCTCCACCGTCCTGGGAGAACGAGAGCTCGCGATCCTGAAGGCCAGGCTCGGTCTCGACGATCCCTTCGCCGTACAGTACGTGCGGTTCATTTTCGGTTGGACTGACAAGGAAGGCCGCGTTCTACGCAGCGGATTCGGCGATGGGGTCTGGCGGCAGCTGGGAGAGTTCGCCGCTGACCCGGTAACCGATCTGACTTTCGTCACGAACAGGGATGGATGGTCCGTAGGCAAGGAGGTCCTCTGGGGCAGCACAGACGCCGGCCGCACGTGGACGCCCCAGCACAAGACAGAAGACACTATGAACGCGGTGGCGGCCGCGGACGTGGACCACGTATGGGCTGTCGGCGACAACGGCACGATCTTCTATAGCGAGGAGGGCGGTCGTCCGACATCCGAAGGAGGCAGGCGCGGGAGTTCATGGTTTGAGCAGCAGCCCGGCGTCACTGAACACCTGAATGACGTTGTGGTTCTGGACACTGAGACTGCGTGGGTCGTAGGCAACGCAGGCGCCGTTCTCGCAACCTCGGACGGAGGCGCTTCATGGCGCTCGCAGAACAGCGGCACGTCGGAAGACCTGCAGTCCGCGGCATTCCTTGATGCCGATAACGGTCTGGCGGTGGGAGCCAACGGCACGATTCTTCGCACGTCGGACGGCGGCGCTTCATGGAGTGCGGTGGACAGTGGTACTTCGGAGAGGCTGCTGTCGGTGGCCTACTTCGGCACGAAAGCCATGGCCGTGGGAGAGGGCGGCGCCGTAACCCAGAGCGACGACGCCGGAGTGTCCTGGCGGGTGTCGAACGTTTCCTACGTACTCGCGGGAGAGTCCCCCGGGGAGCCAGTCCCCGTTGGCGAGACCCTGCGGGGCGTCGGACTGCTAAGCGATCAGCGGGGGTTCGCTTTCGGAGACGGCGGTCTGATGCTGGAGACCCGGGACGGGGGAGCCTCCTGGCAGCGTTTGCCTCTGATCGACCAGGATGACGAGCCCATCCCTGAAAGGGACCTCGAAGCTGCCTGGCCAATCGTAAGCGAGCGATCGGGAGAGTACCGCTACTTTGTGGCCTCGTCCAAGAGCTTCTGGCGCTGGGGCGCTGTTGGCGGCAACCTCGGCGAGTCGCTCGTTGGAACGCGCACCGTAACCGAAGACCTTTCGCGCACGCTGGCCCCCACGCTGCAGCTTGGCATCATGACGATACTGCTCGCCACGGCGGTGGCGGTTCCGCTGGGAATCCTGTCCGCGGTGCGGCAGGACACCTGGATGGACTACACAGGCAGGACCGTCGCAATTGCCGGACTGGCGATCCCGAGCTTCTGGCTGGGAACGATGGTAATCCTGCTGCCCGCCGTTTGGTTCGACTGGTCTCCGCCGCTGCAATACATCTTCTTCTTCGACAACCCGATGGCAAACCTCAGGTTCTTTGCCATACCGGTGCTCGTGGGTGGACTGTTCGGCTCCGCCAGCGTCATGCGCATGACCCGTTCCATGATGCTCGAAGTGCTCAGGCAGGACTACGTGCGCACCGCGTGGTCGAAAGGCTTGAGAGAGCGAGTTGTTATCTACCGCCACGCGCTTAAGAACGCCTTGATCCCCGTGGTGACGATCATCGGCATGCAGATTCCATTGATCGTTGGCGGGCTGGTCATCATCGAGCGCCTGTTCAGCATACCCGGCATCGGGCGCTTGCTTCTGGATGCGGTCAGGCTGCGGGACTACCCGGTCATCCAGGGCATTAACCTGTTCTTCGCGGCGGCGGTGCTGCTCTCGAACCTGGTCGTTGACATGACCTACGGCTGGCTTGATCCAAGAATTCACTACGGATAAATGAAAGCTGAAGACCTTCACGGCCGTCAGGGTCGCATGAGCAAGGATTTCACGCATGACAACTAGGACAACACAACCGGAGAGAGCTGAGGAAGTACTCGCAAGGGCCAAGTCCCGGGCCTGGTACGTCGATCTCTGGATTCAGCTGGTCAAGACCAAGCCGCTGGCGACGGTCGGCTTGGTGATCATGCTCTTCTTCCTGATCATCGGCATCTTCGCTACGTGGATCGCGCCGGAAGGCATCAACGAACCCAACCTGGACCGCATCCGCACGGAACTGGATGAGACACAGGCCGCGGATGCGAGCCAGCCCGACTACGGCGTCTGGCACGTGCCCGGGCCTAGCTGGCGCCATCCGATGGGCCTGGACATCAACGGCAGGGACTTCATGAGCCTCGTCATTCACGGGGGCCGCACGTCGGTGCTTGTGGGCATCGGCACAGTCGCGTTCGGCATCTTCTTCGGCGCGGTCCTGGGAGTGGCCTCGGCATGGTTCGGCGGAAAGTTCGATCTCTTCGTTCAGCGTATCGTGGACGCGTGGCTGACTTTCCCGGCGCTCCCGGTGCTGATTACGCTGGTTACCATTCTGCCAACTACTGTCGGCTTCATGCCGCTGGCGGCGTGGGCAATGACGAAGATCATTATCGCCTTGGGAATTCTGTGGACGCCCTGGAACTCCCGGATCATCCGGTCCGCTGCGCTGGTCGTGAAGGAGAGCGAGTACGTGACAGCCGCCAGGGCGCTAGGCGCCAACGACGCTCGAATCGTGTTCGGCCACATAATGCCGAACGTCGCCGCGCCTATCATCACGCTCGCTACCCTGAGCCTCGGCGGCGCCATCCTCTACGAAGCGTCCCTGAGCTTCCTCGGCTACGGCGTGCCGCCCCCCAATCCCACGTGGGGCGGGATGCTGACGATGTCGCAGGTGACGCACGTGTTCAACGCGCCGTGGCTGGCGGTGTTCCCCGGAATTGCCATCAGCCTGGTCGTGCTCGGAATCAACCTGCTCGGAGACGGCCTCCGCGACCTGCTGGATCCGCGCCTGCGCGGTCAAACGTAGGGCGGCTCTCGACTGGTGAGGCGGATGGCGATGAGGAAGAGGCTGCTGCTGGTAATGGCGCCTGTGGCGATCGCGCTCGTGGCCCTGCTCGTCGCGTGCGGTACCTCCAACGGCCCTGAGTTGCACTTCGACGCGACCGCGTACGACGCTGCCGAGGTCCAGCCGGCAGATGCAGTCATCGACACGGACCTTGTCTCCCATGACAGGATCGTCCAGTTTGCAAAGTCGGCATCGTTGTCGGCCTCCAGAACGGCGCATCCCATGGAGGCGACAGGGAGATACGAAGCCAGCTTGGTGTCAACATCGTATGCTGCGGAGTCAGGGTTCCCCGCCGAAAGCAACGCCAAGGTCGCAGCCGCCAGCCCGGTCACAGGTCAGACAACTGCCTCCGACGGCAACACCGGCGTCCAACCTGCGCCCGGCACGCCCGAAGCCGTCCTGCAAGATGCCTCGTTCGCGCTGGTTACGGTGGAAACAGACGAAGGCGAGCAGGTCATCTTCATGCCCTCGAAGGACTACACTAAGGTCTGCCCGCACCGCCTGAGAATGGCGAGCGAGTTCAGCGACATGGGAGCCGCAGACTTCTAGCCGCAGGCCCGCAAACGAAGCAGCCTCCTCCCCTTGAACCTGCGGCCTTGTCATGTACCATTGGCGATGACCCCAACGGGCATCGAGAGTCGACAGTAGCAAGCAAGTGCGATTTCTGGGAGTAGCCGAATGGAACGCGTACAGCTAGCGGTCGTAGGAGCGGGAGCGGCTGGGGCGTCGGCGGCTGTCGAGGCCGCCAGGGCCGGCCTGAGCGTCGTGCTCCTGGACGAGAACCCCCTTGAGCCGTCGATGATGGCCCAGGACGTGCCGCTGATGTTCGGCGAACGGTACGTCAACACCGTGCGGAACCGCGCCCTGATGCTGGAACGGTACGTCTCGACCGGCGAGGCGCTCCAGCAGGCCGAGGAAGCCGGCGTGGACGTACGCCTCGGCATCAGCGTCTGGGGCAGCTTCAAGAACGAAGACCACAGCTACCAGCACGAGTACCCGGTGCTCGGCCTTTCGGACACAGAACATTCCTGGATGATCGAGTACGAGCGGCTCATCCTGGCGTCCGGCGCGCGAGACTTCGCCCTGGCGATCAACGGCTGGGACTCTGCCGGCGTCCTGGGCGCGGGCGGCTTTTTCAGCCTCGCGAAACGCTACCAGGCGCTGTCCTCCCGGAAGCTGGTGGTTCTCGGCGCAAACGAACTCGGCTTGGAAGTCGCCGCTACGGCAGCCGACCTGGGACTTGAGGTCGCGGGCGTTGTGGACGTATCCGCGGAATCGGTTGGAAGCGCCGTTTCGAGCGAACTGGAAGCTCGCGGGATCCCGCTCCTGCTCTCGACCACGGTTCTGGAAATCCAGACGGACGGAGACGAGGTCACCGGCGTCGTGGTCTCGGACGTGGACGAGAATCACGCTCCAACAGGCGCGTCCAGGACGCTGGACTGTGACTCCGTGGTCTTCGCCATCGGGCAGATCCCGATGGCTGACATCGCGTACATCACCGGCTGCCAGATGGCGTTCAGGCCGGAGCTTGGCGGCTGGGCGCCTGAGGTAGATCACAACATGGAGACCAGCGTCCCCGGCGTGTTCGTCGCCGGCGACACTGCGGGCGTGGGTGGCGGCGTGTCCACCGACGCCTCTATCGCCGTAGCGCAGGGCCGCATAGCCGGCACGGCAGCGGCCCACAGCCTCGGCGCGCTGGACCAGGCGACCGCGGACCGGCGCATAGCGGAGTTGACGCCGTCGGGCGGCCAGAACGGCGCCGGCGCCGGCGAGTACCGACAGCGCTGGTTCCACGCGCTTCGGCAGTCCGGGGGAAGCGACGTGATGGTCTGCCGCTGCGAGGAGGTGACCCAGGGCGAACTCATGGACGTCTCGCCGCCCCGATACCTGGGCTGGAGCTCGGAGGAGATGAGCCGCCGCAACATCGGCACCCTGCTGAAGGACGGCCCCGTTGACCAGGACCAGGTCAAGCGCCTCACGAGGGCTGGCATGGGCTACTGCCAGGGCCGCCGCTGCCGCGAACAGGTGTCGATGCTGCTCGCTCACGGCACGGACACCCCGCTGGCCGAGGTGCCGCTCGCCTCGTACCGCGCTCCGTTGCGGCCTCTGCCGCTCAAGATCATCTACGCCCACGACGAGACACAGGAGATGCGCGACAGGTGGACCGGCTGGCTGCACATGCCGCGCAATTACAGAAGAGGCCCGGTAGGGACCTTTCAGCCGGGAGAATAGCTCGCCCGGCGCAGGGCTGGGACAGCCGATAGCAAGAGTAACTTCAGGAGAGTCCGATGGCATTCGACAAGGCCGAAGTGGTAGTCATAGGAGCCGGCGTAAGCGGCCTGAGCACGGCATGGTGGCTCGCCAAGGCCGGAGTCGACGTGCTCGTCGTTGAGAAGGGCGTAATTGGCTACGAGGCATCGAGCCGCAACGGCGGCATGGTTGGCGCGGGCGGCGTGTCGGAACTGAAGGACCGCGCCCTTCGCATGGAGGCAGCGCGCCTCTGGCCGACGATGGACGTCGAGCTTGGCTACCCTACGGAGTACGAGCCGGGCACGATCAACGTCGCGCTCAACGAAGAGTCGTATGAGTTTCAGAAGGAAATGGTCCCCGAAATGCAGGAGATGGGGGTTGACGCGAAGCTTCTGGACGCCGACACGATCAAGGACATGGCGCCGCTCATCTCGCCGCGCGTCCTCGGCGGCCTCTTCAACCCCATGGGCGGCCACGCAAACCCGCAGCGCTCCGTGCAGGCGTACGCGTGGGCCGCGCAGGACCACGGCGCGCGCATCATGCAGCACGTCACCGTGACCGGCTTCAAAGTTCAGGGCGAGAGCGTCACCGCGGTCGAGACCTCCGAAGGCGACATCGAGACAAACTTCGTCGTTTCTGCAGCCGGCCCCCAGACCACCGCGCTCGCCGAAATGGTCGGCGCGTTCGTGCCCACGTCGCCGTTCCGCCCCGAGATCGCCGTAACCGCGCCTGTGGAGCCGATGTGGTCGGGCGCGTTCAGCGGAAACGGCCTCTACGGCCGGCAGACCAAGCGCGGCAACCTGGCGTACGGCGGCGGCCCGCACGAGTGGACCGACATCGACGACATGGACTCGCCCAGCAAGCCGAACACGCACATCATCCGCAACATCGCCCGCCGCATCTACGAGATGTGGGAGGGCGCGGGCGACGTGCCGCTCATCCGCAGTTGGGCCTGCATCGTCGAGACCACGCCAGACTACTCGCCGATCATCGACATGCTGGATCACCCGAACAACTACGTGGTCGTCACGCTCGCGAGCTTCGGGTTCGCGCCGTCACCGGCCACCGGCAAGGTCGCGGCAGACCTCGTCATGCACGGCGAGTCGTCGATAGACATCGACGGCATACGCCTGAGCAGGTTCAAGGACCTTCCCAGGAACTGGCGCGAGGAGTACAACAGGGAGAAGGGCGACTACAACACGTAGTAACCGCCCGCAGGCGCGGCCCTAGCTCATGCGCTGGTAGCCGCCGTTGCCCTCGAAGTCGTGGCTTGTCCACGCGCCGATGTCCCGGCCCTGGTGCACGTGGATGATCATCTCCTGGCGGGGTATGCCCACGGAGTTCAGTAGCTGCCCCTCCATGGCGTCCAGCACCTCCTGGATGTCCTCGGTCGTCAGCCGCTCCGCCACGCTCAGGGAGGAGTGCACGACGTTGTCGGCGTAGTGCAGGTCGAGCCTCCCCACGAACTGCTCGTCCTCCACCACGGTGTAGCATTCTGAGTACTCGGTGCGGCACTCCCGCTCGAACAGGTATTTGGACATTGCTTATTGCTCCATGCGGCCTAGCAGGCCGTCGTTCTACGTCCTGATCTGGCCCTCGCCGACCACCGTCCACTTGTAGGAGGTCAGCTCCCGCAGTCCCATCGGCCCGCGGGCGTGCAGCTTGTTGGTGCTGATCGCCACCTCCGCGCCCAGCCCAAGCTGGCCGCCGTCGTTGAACCGCGTGCTGGCGTTGACCAGCACCACCGACGCGTCCACCTCGTCGAGGAAACGCTCGGCGGCGGCGGCGTCCTCCGTCACGATCGCCTCGGAGTGGCCGGACCCGTACTCTTCGATGTGCTTCATCGCGTCATCGAGAGAATCCACCACCTTGACCGAAGCTATCAGAGCAAGGTGCTCACGGCCCCAGTCGCTCTCCGAAGCTTTCTTGACCTGCAAGCCGTTCAACGGCTCCAGCAGGCTGCGGCTCCTGCGGTCGCATCGCATCTCCACGCCCGAATCCGTCCAGCGCCGGCCGATCTTCGGAAGAAACGCCGGGCTGACCGCCGAGTGCACCAGCAGCGTGTCCAGCGCGTTGCACACCGTGGGCCGCTGCACCTTGGCGTTGTGCGCGACCTCCATCGCCATATCCAGGTCAGCCGTCGAATCGACGTACACGTGGCACACGCCGATCCCGCCGGTCACGGCCGGCATCGCCGCCTCCTCGGCCACGCGCCTGACCAGTTCCGCGCCACCTCGTGGAATCATCAGGTCTATGTACTCCGTCATGCGGAGCATCTCGCCCACCAGTCGGCGGTCGGTCGATTCCACGAACTGTACCGCCTCTTTCGGGCCGCCCGCCGCCTCGATAGCGTCCCTCACGACGCCGGCGAGCGCCGCGTTCGAGTGCAGCGCCTCCTTCCCGCCCCTCAGCACCACGGCGTTGCCCGCCTTGAAGCAGAGCGCCGAGATGTCGATCGTGATGTTGGGCCTGCTCTCGTAGATTGCGCCGATGACTCCCAACGGCACCCTTCGCCGGCGCACCCTGAGGCCGTTCGGCAGGGTGCGCTCTTCAAGCGTCTCGCCCACAGGATCAGGCAACTCGACGATGCTCCGCACGTCGTCCGCTATGGACGCCAGCCGTTCGTCGTCCAGTCTCAGCCGGTCCAGCACCGCCTCTGAAAGCCCCTGCCGCCTCGACTCTTCGCAGTCGGCTTCGTTGGCCTTGAGGATCTCCGCGCGGCGGTCCTCCAGACCGTCGGCAATCCTTTCGAGGCTCTCGTTCTTGACTTCGGACGGGAGCCGCGCCATTTCGCGAGACGCCGTCCGCGCCGCTTGCGCCTTTGCGGTCAGGCCGGTCACAACGCTCTGCATAGTCACCTCCGCGATGCCGGCTGGGCGAACACCATCATGTTGTTGCGGTGCACGACCTCGGCCCCGTATTCGTATCCCAGGATGGCTTCGATGTCGGCGGACTGGCTTCCCTTGATCCGCTCAAGCTCCTGGGCGCTGTAGTTGCAGAACCCAGCCGCGATCTCTCGCGAAGAGTCCCAGATCGGCACGATGTCGCCGCGCTCGAAAGCGCCGGAGATCGACGTTACTCCCGCGGGAAGCAGGCTCCGGTTGCCGTTGGAGACTGCGTGCGAAGCCCCGTCGTCCACAACGACGCGGCCCGTCTGGCACTTCCCGGCCACCATCCAGCGCCGCCGGCTCTCCGTCTTGGTCCCCGATGCGGGGATCGCCGTGCATTTCGGCGCTGCGCCGCTTCCCGTCCGTCCGAAGACCACGCCGTTCAGGATGCCGTCGGCGAGTCCGCTGCATATCACCACGTCCGTGCCCACCTGTGAGGCCACGCGCGCCGCCTCTAGCTTCGTGACCATGCCGCCGCGTCCCTTCGGGTCGGCGGAAGGCCCGGCCATGTCCCTGATCGCGGCGTCCACGTTCTCCACGCTGGGCACGAACTCCGCCTCATTGGGGTGCAGTCGCGGGTCCGACGTGTACAGCCCGTCCACCTCGCCCAGCATCACCAGCAGGTCCGCGTCAACGAGGTTCGCGGCCATCGCCGAAAGGTTGTCGTTGTCGCCGAACACCTGCCCCGCCAGCTCGTCGACCGCCACAACGTCGTTCTCGTTGATTATCGGTATCACGCCCTGCCGCAGCAGCGCGAGGAGCGTGTTGCGCGCGTTGAGGTAGCTGAGTCGGTCGCTTACGATGTCCCTTCGCGTCAGCATGGCCTGCGCCACCGGAATTGGCCGGTCGCGCCGCGCGAACAGACTCGCGTAGCGCCTCATCAACTCCACCTGTCCCACCGCCGCCAACGCCTGCCTTTGCACGACGCTTTCGAGGCCGGAGGCTGCCCCTCCCTGTGCCACTCCGAGAATATAGCGCCCGGCGGCCACGGCGCCCGACGTCACGACCACCACGTCCAGCCCCGCTTCGCGCAGACTGGCGATCTGGCCGACCAGGTCCTCCATGACATCGTCGTTCAGGCTGCTGCCTCCGTGCGTGAGCAGCCCGGTCCCGAGCTTCACCACCACCTTGCCGTAAGCGGCGCCGCGATTTTGCCTGCCGGTTGCTGTGCCGGATGCTGTGGATGTAGCGGATTGCTTCGAGGTCATGCGGGGCTTTCGGTCGAGAGAATGGCGCGCCGGAAGGGCGGCGTCGTTCGATTATACCAATCGGCAATGTAGGGGAACGTTCGCCGCCATCGGCGGTTTCGTTCATGGTTCGACAGGCTCACCACGAACGAAACGGGCCGCCATACGCATATAATGGCGGGCGCGCCCTCATTCGGGGCGCATAAACTACGCCGGAGCGATAGACATGGACGTAAACGCCGCGGTTGCCCGCATACTGAAGACGGAACAGGTGGAATGGGTCTCCTGCTTTCCATCCAATGAGTTGATCGAGTCTGTGGCCAAAGAGGGCATACGCACCCTCATGTTCAGGCAGGAGCGCGGCGCGGTCATGGCCGCCGACGGCTACAGCAGGCTGAACGACAGGAAGAAGTTCGGCGTGGTCATAACGCAGGGAGGCCCAGGCTCCGAGAACTCGATGGGCGGCATCGCCCAGGCTTTCGGCGACAACGTCCCGATCCTGTACTTCGCGGGCGGCCCTTCGCTGGACCAGTACGCCGTCAGGCCGAACTTCTCCCCCGCCCGGACGTACACGACCGTCTCCAGGCACGCCGAGGTCATCCACGATCCGGCGCAGGTCTCGGCCACGATGCGCCGCGCCTTTCACGCCCTGCGGAACGGTCGCCCGGGGCCCGTGGTGATTGAAATCCCCGGCGACGTCGCGGGACGAGAGGTACCCGAGAGCGCCCTCGACTACCAGCCGCCCAAGCGCGCGATCCAGTCCCCGTCTCAAGACGACGTTAGCGCCGCGGTTGACCTGCTCTTGAACGCGCGCAAGCCTGTCATCTGGTCGGGCATGGGCGTGCTGCTGTCGGGCGCGACCGAGGAACTGAGGGAGTTGGCGGAGCTCACGGAGATTCCGGTTTACTGCTCCATGCCGGGCAAGTCCTCCTTCAACGAGCGCCATCCCCTCGCGCTCGGCGCCGGCAGCGGCGCGACCTCCCTGCCGGCGAGGCGCTGGCTTCAGGAGTCGGACGTCCTGTTCGCCGTCGGCTCCAGCCTGACCCGCACGAGCTACGGCCAGCCGATACCGGACGACAAGGTCATCATCCACAATGTGGACAGCATCGAAGACATCAACAAGGACTACAACGTCGACGTCGGACTGCCCGGCGACGCCGCGGCCACGCTTGGCGCGATGCTGGCGGAGGTCAAGTCCAGGCTAGGGGAGAGCGGCCGCAAGGGCCAGTCGGGAGTTGCCGCCGAAATCGCATCGGTCAGGCAGGAGTGGCTGTCCCAGTGGACCCCGCTGCTCAACTCCGACGAGGTGCCCATCAACACGTACCGTGTGATTGGCGAGTTGGAGCGCAACCTCGACCACGACAACAGCGTGATCACGCACGACGCGGGCGCGCCGAGAGACACGATCATGCCCTTCTACACGGCCACGACTCCCCACAGCTACGTAGGCTGGGGCAAGACGACGCATCTCGGCTACGGCATACCGCTGATGATCGGCGCAAAGCTGGCCAAGCCGGAGCGCTTCTGCCTGAACTTCATGGGCGACGGCGCGTTCGGCATGTCCGGCCTCGACATCGAGACCTCGGTGCGAGGTGGCGCGCCGATCACCACCGTAGTCCTCAACAACGCAGGCATGGCCACCTACCCAGGCGGCTATCCGACCGCCAACGAACTCTTCGGCACCACGCGCATGACCGGCGACTACGCCAAGATCGCCGAGGGCCTCGGCGCAGTAGGAATCACGGTCACGCAGCCCTCAGAGCTGGCGTCCGCCATCAGCCAGGCTCAGAGGCTGAACGCCGAAGGCAGGTCCGCGCTAATAGACGTCCACTCGAACATGGAACCACGGCGATCCACCTACTAGCGGCTCCGTCCTGGCGGGGAAAAATGGAGCGGGAGACCGGATTCGAACCGGCGACAGCCTGCTTGGAAGGCAGGGGCTCTTCCACTGAGCTACTCCCGCTCACGCCCGGCTTTGGCCCGTAGTTTCATTGTACCAGCGACGCGGTTCTATCTGGAGCCGTACACCAAATTGGGCAGCCAGAGGGCGATCTGGGGAAAGGCGAGCACAAGGCCCGTAACCGCAGCCATGCATGCCATGAAGGGCAGCACTCCTATCCACACGTCCTTGATCGTGCTCTCCTTCACCATCTCGTTGGCTATCTCGGCCTGCTCGCGGTCCACGTCCTGCCGGACCCCGTGCATTACGTAGAGGTTGATGCCTTCCGGGGGGCTTATCAACGCCGCCTCCACCAGCAGCACCACGATGACCCCGAACCAGACCAGGTCAACCCCGGCCTGGTGAAGCGCGGGCAACAGAACCGGTATCGTCGTGACCATCATGGCGAAGCTCTCCATGAACGTGCCGAGGATCAGGTAGAAAATCACCAGCGCCAGCACCAGTTGCCAGTCATTGAGGTTCAGGGCCGAGATGAACTCGGCGATCTGCTGCGACAGGCCCAGCCGCGCGAACGCGAAGCTGAGCGTGAGCGCGGCCAGCAGGATGAGGAAGATCATTCCGGTCGTGCGCACGGCGGAGATGAACGAGTCCTGCACTATCAGCGCGTTCCGCCGGAGCATGGCGCGGGCCGCCTCGCCGGACGGCATACGCGCGGTGAGCAGCGTATCCCGCGCGCTCCCGGTGAACAAACGTACAAGGCCTGTCCGCCTGAACAGCGCCCCCAGGATGGGCGTGACTATCTCGTCGGAGTTCAGAAGGACGGCCAGCAGGAACGCGCCCGTCACTCCGAACGCCGAAGCCTCGGTCGGCGTGGCAATGCCCGCGTAAATGACGCCCAGGACCAATGCGATCAACGCTACTACCGGCAACAGATTGACGGTGCTGAGCAGCCTCAGCCGCCAGCCCTCCCAGGTCGTAAAGCTGTCGCCCTGCTCCCGGGGGGACATCCCGCGCCAGATCAGCGCAAGGGCTCCGATCATCACCATGAACGACACGGCCAGCAGCAGCCCCGGCACGAACCCGGCCATGTATAGCCGGCCTATCGACTCCTCCGCCATCACGCCGTAGATGATCAGGCTGATGCTCGGCGGGATCAGGATGCCCAGCGTGCCGCCGGCGGCAAGCGACCCCATCACCATGCGCTCCGAGTAGCCGCGCCGCCGGAACGACGGCAGCGACGCGCGGCTGATCGTGGCCGACGTCGCGACGCTCGACCCCGAGCACGCCGCGAAGATCGCGCAGGAAACCACGTTCGTGTGTATCAGCCCGCCCGGCAGGAACCAGACCCAGCGCGAGATTACGGCGTACATCCGCTCCCCGATGCCGGAGCGGTTCATCAACTCGCCCATGAGCACGAACAGAGGCACCGCCACCAGGATTTCGTTCGTGTTCACCGACCACGCCTGGCTGGACATGATGTTCCACAGGGGCGCGTCCGAGAAGAAGTACATCAGGATCAACGAGAGGCACCCCAGGGCGGCGGCAACGTACATGCCGGCCATGAAGAACGCGCTCATCAACCCCAACGCGACGCCGATAGCCACTAGCCGGCCTCACGGATGCGACGAAGCGCCATCGGCTACGCGGCCTCTTCCGGCCCGGTCGCCGGCGGGCCGTCGATCTCGCCGCCGCCCATGGCCGAGTGCGCGCGGGGCAGCCACTTCTCGGCCAGCGTCGCCAGCATCATCTGCGCCGCCGTCGCCACCAGCAGAGTGAAGCCCACGGCGACGATGGCCTTGGGGATGAACAGCGGCATCAGCGTGGAGTCGGTCGCCACTACGCCGCGCTCGTAGTCGCTAATCACGCTCCCCCACATCTTCCACGCGGTGACGCTCCCGAAGAACGCCACGGCGAACAGGGCCAGCCAGTCGGCCACGGCCCTCACAGCGGGCCGCATGTACGGCAGCAGCACGTCGATGCGCACGTGCGCGTCGGAACGGAGCGAGTAGGCCAGCGCCCACGTCGCCGCCATCGCCAGGACGTAGCCGCTTATCGAGTCGGTGCCCCGAACGTAGGGCCAGTCTAGCTTCTGCGCTACGACCTGGTACGTGATGAAGAACGCCAGGAGCAGCAGTTGCAGGCCGCTCAAGTAGCCCAGCGCGTAATACAGCCTGTCCGCCGTCCGGGCGACGGCCCGGAAGCCCAGCAGCAGGCGCAGCGCCGGGGTGCTGCCGCCCCACCTGTCATTCCTGTAGATGACGGGTCCTCACGTGAAACTGTGCCGCGTCACTCTGCCCCCGTACCCTTCGTGATCGGTACTTGCCCGATGGAGCCGTCGTCGTTGACCTTCAGTCCGATGTACGGGCTTACCTTCTCGTTGAAGATGGCAACTGTGTCCTCGCCCTTTTCAGGGTATCCGAGGCGCGCCAGCCAGCCGGGCAGGACGTACTCGGGCAGCACCACGGTCTGGATGTGTTCCAGTATCTCTTCGGAGAACGGCACAGGCTGCAGGCCCAGCGCCTGGCTGACCTGAGTGGCGGCTATGTTCTGGAAAGGCGCGATTCGAAGCGCTTCCAACTCCGCCTTCGCGCCCTCCTCCACGATGATCTGTTGCAGATCTGCGGGTATCCTGTCCCATACGTCTTTGTTGATCACGTTGTTCGTGTATCCGAAGGCGATCAGCGGCCCGTTCATGTAGTCCGCCACCTCGTGCAGGTTGTCGGCCACCGCCCCTAAAGCGGAGGTGACGGCGGAATCGACGAATCCGCGTTCGAGGCCGGTGTACAGTTCCGCCACGCTCATGAACGTGGGCTCTGCCTCCATCCCTATGATGAAGTCCGAAAGCGAGGCCGAGTGTGAGCGGATCTTCATTCCCTGGAAGTCTTCCACGGTCTGGATTGGCTTGTTGCCGTAGAACCACTGGTCAGAGCCTGCGAACCAGTTGCGGTTGAGCACGTGGCTGCCGCCGGTCGCGTCGATCATGATCCGGTCGATGTCCGGCGCAAGCCCGGTCAGCGTGAGGTAAGAGTTTTCCCAGTCGCTGAGGGTGCCCCAGAGGGATTGCACCTCCAGGGCGGGCAGCGCGCCGGCCACGTAGCCGGTGAAGATGTTGACCATGTCCAGCGTGCCGTTGCTCACCTGGTCCAGCGTTTCCGGGCCGGCCAGCCCCAGTTCGACGAACGAGACCACGGACAGGGTGACCTGGCCGTTTGTGCGCTCCGCAAGGTTTGGGGCCCAGTAGGCCTGGATCAGCACGCACGTGGGCAGGGTTCGGGTCAGGCAGACGTGTTGAATCTCGATGCTTTCGCCCGACGAGGTCAGTTCGGTCGGGTCCGTAAGGTTGGCCTTCTCGATCAGTTCCTGGTAGTAGTCGCTGGTGTAGATGAACATGTGGCCTGGGATGCCCATCGCCTCCATGCCCATCAGCGCGGCGGCGGCTCCCTGCACGTACTGCGCTTCGGTGGCCCCGAACATGAGAGCCTCGTGCGGAGGTGGGCCGACCAGTTGCATCGGGTCGCCAACGAAGATGGCGCCCGGCCCGCCTGCGTGCTCGGCGGCGTACTGGGCAAGCTTGTCCCCCTCGTCCGGCTCTGCTTGCGTTGCCACAGGCGAAGGTGTGGGCGTCGCCGCTTCCGGCGTCGCCGGTTGTTCCGTTGGAGTGGCCTCCGCAACCGTAGTTGGCGCTTGGGTGGGCGTCGGATCAGGAGTAGAGGCTGCGGCGCCAGGCTCTTCCTCGCCGTCTCCGCACGCCGCGATCCCCAGAGCCAGCAACAGGCAGGCTGCGATCAGAATAGTGCGGGGAACAGGTAGATGTCTCATTTGTAAGGCTCCGACAAGGCTGAATGTTGACTCTCGCCATTGATAACGGATCGCATTCTAGGTGCGGATACGCGGTTGGTCAAACGGACGGACTGTCCGGGATGCACAGTCCCACCCTGAGGCGGGCCTATGGTTCGTTGACACGCGTTTTCCGCGGTGACTACAATCGTTGCGTACTGTCGCTTCGTGGGGCTGTAGCTCATCTGGGAGAGCGTCGCGTTCGCAATGCGAAGGTAGGGGGTTCGAGTCCCCCCAGCTCCACCACACATCAAGGTCTCGGCAATTCAGCGTGCACGATACGGAGGTGGGAGATGATGAGGCAGATGACCGCGATCATCGAGCGTGAAGGCGAGTCCTATGTCGCTCTGTGCCCCGAACTGGACATTGCAAGTCAAGGCGCAAGCGTATCTGAGGCTCGCTCCAACCTGAAGGAAGCGCTAGAACTCTTCTACGAGACTGCATCCGCTAACGAAATCCAACGGCGGCTTCATAGTGAAATCTATGTAACGCACGTCGAGGTAGCGGTTGGCTAGACTTCGTGTGCTATCGGGTAGAGAGGTTTGTGCGATTCTCGCAGCACAAGGATTCTCTGAGGTACGTCGAAGAGGCAGCCACATTGTGATGCAAAGGGTCGAAGGCGGCGACACGACGACCGTGCCAGTGCCGGACCACAGGGAACTCCGCACTGGAACGCTGATGTCAATAATCCGGCAGTCAGGCCTAGCGCGGACGTTCTTCGAATGATCGATTCTCGGGATTCGTTCGAGCGCTCCGTGTGAATGCTGTAGCTCATCTGGGAGAGCGTCGCGTTCGCAATGCGAAGGTAGGGGGTTCGAGTCCCCCCAGTTCCACCACCGTGCACTGAAACAAGTACCATCTTCGAATTGTGGCTGGGAGGCCTAGGACGGCCTGAATCGTAGGTTCGAGCCTTCTCGGATGGGGCCTGTTTTGATGAAAGGCAGAACCTCATTCGAGTTGGGCCTGCGACCAATTGTAGAGCCGCGTTAGACGAAAGGCCGCACCTTTGCTCCTGCCACAGTCGTTGCTAGGTGGTCACTTCTTTGAGACTCACAGAGACGTGTGTGGTAGTAAGAGCCCTAGCGGCCTCTTGCGGCTGAAGTCTTCCTGCGTCTGAACTGCCGGTCAATCCCCGTTACGCTCGTACGGAACCTCAACATTTGCCTACTGACCCCATAGTGTTCGCAAATCTGCTCGGCGGCCATCCGGCGTCTCCGTGTCGATACGAGCGCCTCTCTAGGAAGCAAGAGTGCCGCAGCCAGCCAATTCGCCTCCTCCTCGGCTAACCGATCATACCCACGCAGTGCCATGTCTCCGTTGGCTGCGAAAAACATGGTGCTCGGTTGATGACCCAAGAGCAGATGAGCCAGTTCGTGCATCACGTCACTCGAATAGCGACCCCGGCGGTGGTTGGGATTGACGATGATGGCCTCGTGCCCCGAGGCGGAAACGGTGATTGCAGACCAGGAATCTGGGTCCTTCTCTGTCAGCTGGCTTAGGTCATTTTCGTCAAGGCCGAGCATGGTGACCGACCACACAGCGACATCCAGATATGATGCTAGCTGATTTGGAGGCAGTGGGGCAGTTGCGCCTAAGCCAATTTCCGCACGGAGAGAGCGACTCATCTCCTCGCATCGTGTCTTAAAGCCGCGCTCCACCTTTAACCTCACCCTCTGGCTGGTCTGCGAGAATCTGCTGGGCTCGGATGATGGCATGCGCCAAGGCGCTCGCGGTCGCTGGGTCTATCTCCTTTTTTGCCTTCAGGTGAGCTGCGGCGATACCAGTGCCACTTGGCTCCGACAGTTCATTGGAAACTCCAAGTAGAGACGCCGGGTCAGCCCCAAGCCACCGACACAGCTTTCCAAAAGTCTGAAGGTCCGGCATCTTGCCGGACTCGATTCTGGACAGTGTCGGGGCGCTTGTGCCCACCTCAGCTGAAACCTCCCGGAGACCCCGAGTGCCTCTCTTTTCGCGGACGATAGTCCCCAGATTCTGGAGAGTGACCTTCACCATGGCCCACCTCGCGTTTCACCAATAATACTGCGTCTTGACAGCGAACCACGCTCTGCTGTAAGATTCCTCGAACGGCGTCTTACGGACAATACAGTAGCTGTAGACACTTACCAAGTCAAGTGCCTACGGGCTGACGTTAGGCCCGAAACATAATGCCGTAACCCGGCATGGAGGTGCACGATGGACCTTAACGCCCACTTCAATGACATGCTCGCGAAGATCAGGCCGCCACAGGACCTTCTGGACGAGTGCGTCAAGGCCCACACGGAACTGAGAGAGGCCTTGATGAGCGACCCCGAACTGAAGGGGATCGTTGTTACGACCTTCCTCCAGGGCAGCTACCGGCGGAGCACCTTGATCCGACCTCAGCAGGGCTCGAAGGCCGATGTCGATGTAGTATTGGTGACTAACCTCGACCCTGGAGCCTGGTCGCCGGCTCAAGTGCAGGAACGCTTCTGCAAGGTATTGGACAAGTATCCCCAGTACCGCGGCAACTACGAACGACAGGGCAGATCAATTGGTCTGTCGCGTGGCCGGATCAACCTCGACCTAGTCGTCACCGCTGCGCCGTCGGAAGCGCTACGCGCTGTCGTGCTCTCAGACGCCATCGGGGCGACCTCCTCGGTGGAGGCCTACCCTGAATGGGCACTTGGCCTAGGTCAGCAATCCTCGGGACAGGACTGGAAGCGGGAGCCTCTCCTCATTCCTGACCGCGACGCCAATAGGTGGGAGCAGACGGACCCCATATCACAGATCGAGTGGACGCACGATAAGAATCGCGCCACTGATGGGCACTACGTCAACGTCGTCAAACTCGTCAAGTGGTGGTGGGCGCAGCAGAGTTCGGGTAAGCGAGGAGTCCCCAAGGGTTACCTGGTTGAGCGCCTGGTCGGTCTCCATTGCCCCGATGGAATCCAGAGCATCGCGGAGGGCTTCACCGAGACTCTTGAAGGGATCAGGGACACCTACGGGTCCGATGTGTTCCAAGGTAGTACGCCTTTCATTCCTGACATCGGGATCCCTTCCAACAACGTCTTCAAGCGTGTGCGCCCGGAGCTGTTCAAGGAGTTCTACGGAGCCTCTGAGAAGTGTGCGGCCAAGGCGAGGCTGGCCTACGACGACCCGAACCCGGGAACGAGCGGCAGCGGCTGGGCCGCCATATTCGGCAGTGTCTTTCCGTTGACCAGCACCGGGAATGGACCTGGTAGTGGCAACAGCTCTCAGACGTTTGCGAGGCCCAGCAGACCTGCAGAGCCGAGAAGGGCTAGGTTCGCCTGATTGGGGCCACGACAGCCATCGGATTCCCTCCGCCAAGCCCGCCGCGCCCTGGAGGGAATCGTCGGATATCGTCTGCTGGATGACCTCGCTTGGCAGGATGATGCCCGTCGATGGTTCTTGCGATGCCGGCTAACCGTGGACACGGCGGGCAACCTGCTACCACCTGCAACTGATTGGTGCGTCGTCTTCGAAGACAGGGACCCGGGTGGTAATGTTTCGATTTTTCCCGCAGTACGGGGTGGGACCGAGCAGACCTTCCCCCACCAACTTCACAATGGACCCCCAGAGGATTCCCGTCCTTGGAGAACCGGCAAGATCTGTACCACGACTCCGGAAAGTGTTCTCGGTCGACTCACCCAAAGGGAGGAGCCTCTGGGCCTTGAGCCTCGGCTTGTCTGGCACGTTCAACGTGCTTTGTGGTGGATTAAGTTCGCGGCAGAAGGGACACTGGCGGTAGACGGCGACCCGTTCGAACTTCCCGACTTCCCAACTCTGGACTCCTTGAGGTTCGTGTTTTCCGAGGATCGAACGTCCTATCAGCTCTTCCTCGACGGGGGGTGCAGGAGCGGCACAGCGCCGCTACGACGACTCCCGCTTCCGTCTGGCGACACTCTCGTCGTCGATCAGTTCCAAAGGGACAACGGGAAGAGCCTCCGCACTACTGCATGGGGGACGACCGTACAGAACGCAGCACTGTTGCCGGGTGACACTGCCAAGTGGATCCTCATAGATTCGGTTCCACTAGCCGGCCCTTGGCAAGTCCCCGTCACGTTCGAAGAGCTTCGCCGTGCGATGGACGGCCAAGGATACTCGTTAGATGACATTGTCTCTTCTTTGCCTGGCCACCTGCGCGATGGCCGCCCGCATCTGCTACTAATCGGTTTTCCCATTCCAGAGGTTCTTGGCGGCGAACCGGTCCAGATCCATTGGCAGGCTCTCCTTCTCCCCGTGCTGGAGCGCCGAGCCCCTTCTGGGTTCCGCATGAATTCGGTCGGCTGGAAGGTGGCCGACCGTCGAACCCTAGCCTCCGTCAACAGTCTTGCGTGGGTACAGTCAGAGAACTGGAGTCCAGCGAACTCTCACGCCCGTGGCCAATTTGCACCCGAGCTCGCGAACAAGAGGACACTCATTGTCGGAGCGGGGTCGCTTGGATCAGCCGTCGCGGAGGTCCTCGTACGTGGGGGACTCAGGGATCTGGTCGTGTGTGACGGGGACATGCTCGAACACGGTAACTTGGCCCGACACACCCTTGGGATTCAAAATGTGGGGGAATGGAAGGCAATAGCCCTGGCAGCAAGGCTGCAGTCTGTTTCCGTCAATCTCAGGGTCGCCGCCATACCGTCCAAGTTCCCGCGCTTGACGCAGGAGCAGAAGGACCTGGTCTCAAGTTGCGACCTCATCGTGGACTGCACAGCTGAGGAGGGTACGCTTTGCGCCATTGAAGATTACCCTTGGCCTGAGAACGCCTACGCGGTGTCAATGGCCTTCGGCTGGTTTGTCCACAGGCTGTACGTAATCGGAGCTCCGTGCGAGGAATTCATTCAAGAGCGCATCGGTGCACTTCTCCGCCCGTTCGAGGAGGAGGACCTCGAGAGCCTTCCTTCTTCACAAGACATGGTTAGGGAGGGTCCAGGGTGCTGGCATCCAGTGTTTCCAGGTAGGAGTGATGATGTCTGGATGATGGCGTCCGCAGGAACAAAGGAGTTGGAGCGACTTGTAACGCAGCCGGCTACTGGCCTCCGAGGATCGGTGCTCAAGTGGGCTAACGAGGATAGCTTCGAGGGACTCGGTCGGCAGGAAATCGCCTAATGGAGCAAACGTATGAGGACGAGAGTCGTTCTACTCAGGTGGAGATTGCCGAGGAGGCGACTTCAGCCATTCTCTCCCTTTCCGCACAGGCGGCCGGTCTTGAGACCGGTGGGATACTTGTCGGATCCTACTCTGCGGATGGGGTCGTAGCACGTGTCAACGAAGCACTTGGACCACCGAAGGGTTCACGATCCACGCGAACGGAATTCATGCGGAGCCCTTCAGGGCTGAAGCGCCTCCTTAAACGAAGGTGGTCCTCACAGCAATACTATCTGGGAGAATGGCATTTCCATCCTCAAGGAGAAGGTTGTCCTTCACGACAGGACCAGCGCCAGTTAGCCGAGATTGGAAGTGACGGCGCGTACGACTGCCGGAAGCCAATTCTGATAGTCGTGGGCGGATGCAGCAATGACTGGAGCATTGGCGTATGGGTGCTCGCCAAGGGCGAACTGCTTCGACTTCGGCGTGTAACCCAATCCTCGTAGGAGGACGATGCGTCAATGCCGGAAAGCGGACCTCAATAGGACTAGTCGGTTCGGAGAGGACTAGAGCAACAGACGCAACTCACATGGTGCGTGCCGGACTACATAAAGCTCTTGAACTCGTTCAGATAGATGTGAGACAGGGGGAGTTGTAAGGGAAAGAGAAAGGGACCATCCTTTGGGTGAGACAAACCAAGGAGGTCCCTGTATGCGGGTAGTAGGTCTACCCAAGCCATTCTACCAGCTTGCCAAGGCTACACTGACAGACCTGCCTGCCGAAGCGCAGGAGCGATTGCGCATGGTGAACTGCTGGCAGGCGCTGAGACGGCGGGGACTGTCCGGCTCCGAAGCGGCTGAAGCATTGGGCATGGCCCGCTCGACGCTGTACAGGTGGGACAGGGCGCTGAGGGAAGAGGGACCGGCCGGCCTGTGTGCCAAGAGCCGTCGTCCTCACAGGGTACGCGGTCCTACGTGGAGCGTGGAGTTGGCCGAGGCGGTGATGGAGATGAGGGAGCGGTATCCACGCTGGGGCAAGGACAAGTTGGTGGTGATGCTGAGGCGAGAGGGCTGGCAGGTGTCCACTTCGATGGTGGGCCGCATCCTGGCCAGTCTGAAGGTTCGCGGCGTACTCAAGGAACCTCCGCGACAGGGTGTAGCGGCGCGTAAGCGCGCCCGTGCCCGTCCCTATGCGGTGCGCAAGCCCAGGGAGTACCAGGCCGTCAATCCGGGCGACATAGTGCAGGTGGACACGCTGGATGTCCGCCCCCTTCCGGGTATGGTGCTCAAGCACTTCACTGCGAGGGATGTGGTGTCGCGGTGGGACGTGATCGAGGTACACACGCGAGCCACGTCGACGTTGGCGGCGCGGTTCCTGGACTCAATGCGTCGGCGCTTTCCGTTTCCGATCAAGGCGGTGCAGGTCGATGGGGGTTCTGAGTTCATGGCTGAGTTCGAGGCAGCGTGCCGGGACTACGGGATCAGACTGTTTGTGTTGCCGCCGCGATCCCCGAAGCTCAATGGCCACGTAGAGAGGGCGCAGCGTACCCACACTGAGGAGTTCTACGAACTGTATGACGGCGACCTCGAGATGGCGCCACTCAACAGAGCGCTTCTGGAATGGGAGCGCCTATACGACACTGTCCGCCCACACCACTCACTGGACGGGCGCACTCCGGCCGAGTATCTTCAGCATCACCACCCGGACATGGTCTCGCCAAAACTGTCCCATATGTACTGAACGAGTACAATCTTCGTCGAATGAGTCTATTCCGCTCACAGCAGGCTGCTCCTGATGCAGTCGATCCCCGAGGGCCGGTCTTCGTCTCCTACCGGCAGAGTGATGGTTCTGCTCTCGCTTCCGACATTGCTTGGGCATTGCGAGCTGCGGGAGTCCCGGTCTGGCATGACGAGAATGACCTACCCCCGGGAGATACGGAGCGTCGTCTTGCCGAAGCGCTCGCATCTGGTCTTTCGGGAGCAATACTGTTGGTAACACCAGAAATACAACTGTCCAGAATCGTGCGAGAGGTCGAACTGCCACGGCTGCTTGAACTTGAGAAGAACTCCGAGTTCACGCTCTCAGTGCTGTCAGTCATCGAACGCGACCCTGGAAGGCTGGACTACGGCGCACCAGATAGACTCCTCTCTCAACCTGAGGGGACACTGACCCGAATTAAGCAGGAACCAGCACGCACACAGCATGAACGGGCGAATGCCGCTCTTGCCCATTGCCAGCGTCGCATGCAGGCAGTGAGGAGCGAGGTGGAGGGAGATAATCGAACCATCACCGTAGATGTACAGACTCGCATACCACCATTTGCAACGCGGGTCGATGCCGATCTGGTTCTTCGGCTGCGGCCACCTGTTGAGGGCGATCGAAGGCCGCATCACCAGGGACTGCAGGACCTCAAGTTGTTTCTTGCCAACCTTCCTCAGCTCTTGGCACTCGCTGGCGCCGAGCGTGCGAGAGTGCGAGGTGGAGCGCACTTATCCGCCGCCTATGCTCTCGGAGCGGCCCTGCCAACAACCCTGATTGGTGATGTAGACGCAGTGGACACCGCTGGAAACGCGTGGTCCATTTCCGACAACGCGCCGGCTCCAGGAATATCGACACGACTGTTGGAGGTCATGGATCGCTCGCCTCACGAGTCGACCAAAGGCGATGCAGTCGTCTATGTGGACCTGCTGCCAACACTGAGAGACCAGGCGTTTGACCGATTCGTTGAAGGTCGTGCTGGCAGGCTCGCAAGCGTCTTCCACATCCGGCCAGTGACAAAAGGCAACCTACTCCCTGAGGACGCGGGAGCAATAGTCGCAGAGGCATCCCATGCGATACGTCAGGCAGCGTCACGCTCGGAGACGCCCGAAGTCCATTTGCTACTTCGCTGCCCTTGGACAGTGGCTCTTCTCCTTGGGCGCACATTGAATACCATCCGTGTGAGCCTGTACGAGTGGGAAGATGGTCCAGGTGGCCGCGACCGTCTCGTAGCGCCGCGCTATCTGCCCAGCATGGTCGTGCGTTCCGGCGCGGGCGGGAGCCCCATTGAGAGAGTAGTTCTGCCGATGCGCCAGGAAGCATCGGCCTAGATATGTGGCAGGAGGGCTGCAACTAGCCGGTGGAAGCAAGATTGAGAAACTACAACGAGGCTGCTCTATACACTTTCTTCGCTGACGTCATGGTGCTGAAGTCCCTGTGCGACGCCGATGCCTACGACTGTCTGCAGGACATTCTGCGCTACCATGAACTGAACGGCCAAACGAGGAAAGAGCACTTCAGGCTTCTCAACGGCTACAAGCTCGTCGTCGCCACTCCCCTCTACAGCTTCTTGAACCGGCTGATAGATTACGCGGAACTCTTCGGTCTGGAGCGAGACGATAGGCTATGTCAGTGGTGGGCGTTCAGCCCGAACAAGTACGGTCTCACCTCACGCCTGGCCTTCACCGAACCGGACTCCGATCTAGCGTACGTGTGCGGTCGCATTCTTGCCATCATCGATCCTCTACTCAAGGCTGGCACCTGGGAATCGGTGTTCACGGCAATGCTCCCAGCACGCTCACTGGGCGACAGTCTGTGGCCGTTGGCTCAACAGTGCGCGCTGTCGGTGTTCGATGATACCAAGGGCATTCCGGAGTTCCAGACCGCGCTACGACTTCGAGCCGCCGAACGCTTGATTGACTACGTTGAAGATGAGAAGACCTTGTCGCTGACCTACGGCTTCGTTTGGCATGACGGTGACGATCTTGAGGATGACGGGTTTGGCGAGCTCATATGGGACGATCCACTGCACGAAATCGAGACTCACCTTGATCGTCCTTCTCAGTTGCCCAAGCGGCACAGCTTCGCCTGGAACTGGCGGCACGGCATCTTCGCGGCGCTCTGCGTGTCCGCATACCGGTTAAGAATCGGAGAGAATCGCGAGCCCCTCTTCTATGATCAATACAGTAAAGACATCGGCTCGGCCGAAGACCAATTCGCTTACTTACAGGCCACCCTTGGCGAAGATTGGCCTTCTTTGAGATACGGGCTAGTGGCATCGGGCACACTGTCACTATCCGACATACTTGATTTCGAGGATGCTAACGTGAACTCCACATCTCACACCGAGAGACTTCGGGAATTGCTCGGCAACGACTCGAGATTGGTCGCGTCCAATCTCCCCTGGGACTCCAGGGATTTTCGGGTGGTGCTTGCAGGTCTCCTGTCGGAACATGACGACGGCGAACCCGTGGAGGTGATCCGTATCCGGCACACGACCGATGGCGACCATCTGACCTGGTTCTCGATGGCTGTGCGCCTGCCAAGGTTTGGGGCGATGTCGAATGCCTCGAAATGGTGGGTGTTCTACAAGATAAACGGAGTCGGTATGCCGGAGCCCGACCTCGTGCTGCCTCAGAATCTCGTACGAGACACCCTCGCGGAATTCGCGGACCGCATAAGGCTCATCGAGTTGGAAGACGTCAGCACGCACGATTTGTTGGATCTCTGTGAGCCCCCGGGGTGGCGATATCTGATTGACGAGGCTCGCCGCCTGGTCAACTTGACGAAGGACCTGAAGGGCGTGATGCCCGAATTGCTGACCGCCGCACTATTGGCTCACGACGGATACCAGAACATCCGCATGAGACTGAAGCCGGCCGCACTTCGTGGCAAGGAAGTCGACGTGGTCGGAGTCAAGGCCACTCCCGACGGCAACGAGTGCCTCATTGTTGAGACGAAGGGCCGGGCAACTACCGATCGAGAGCTTCAGGCGGAAATCGATGACCTTTCGGCCAAGGTCAGAATCCTGCAGGCCAAGCCAGACGAACTGGCCGCAGAATTGGCGTACCGGGGAACTCTCGACACGTTTCGCCCCCGATTCATCTCCATGGCGGATATCGAAGGATCGGAGCTCACGGAAGACGCCATGGAGATCTGGTCCTTTGACCATTTCATTGGAGAACTGGAGCGAGCAAAGGTCCCTCCTGAATACAGGGCTCAACTCAAGCGAGCCGCTATCGCCAAGGAGATGGACGTCTCCGAATGGCTGGACGACTCATGGTTCGAAGCCAATGATGATGAACGCCGCAACTCCCATCCAGCAACACAAACCGAGGGCAAATAGGGCGACAACTTGCATTTGACTGCCAAGCTACAGGTGATTCTTGAGAGGGGACGAAAGGGTCTCGGGCCGCGGGGGCCTTCTGAAAAGCGTAGCTCTTTGGCGTCGCCCCCTGCTGACCGGCTTCTCGATGTCCCAGCCTTCTGAGGAGCCAATTCCAGCGACATCACCTGTGCCCAAACTCAAGCCAACGGCTTAGCCCATATCCACATCCGGGGCCACCATCACACGCGCGCCCAAGCCAGCTCCGACTTCGACACCAGAGCGAACCGACTCCAAGGGAACCGTCACATCGGTAAGCGCTGGGTGGGTGCACACTTGCGGATAAGGACGGACGGCGCCGGTCGCCTGCAGGGGTTGGAACGATTAGGGTCAGCCAAAGCCACCGGGCCGAGAGTTCAACCCGGTCAGCAGCGGGTATGCCCACACCTGTGGAGTAAGCGCAGACGGAACGGTCGCACCCCAGGCCTGCCGTCTCGGGCCGAACGGAATCCGTAGCGACGATGTGCCCGTTGGGTTTCGCGGGTGGCACTCTCTTCAGTCCATCCACGGGACCAAGCCTTGACTTTATATCTTAGCACGCTATAGTATTATGCGATATATGATGCAGTAACCCTAGATCTGAAAGCGTTGCCCATTGGAAAGAGGTGCCTTGACGTTGACGAATCGAAGCCCTGTGGATCTACTCCCTCTTCCTGTAGCGCAGTTGCATATCCTGCTGGCCCTTGCCACCGGGGACAAGCATGGCTACGCGATCATGAGGGAGATTGAGGTCCTAACCAAGGGGTCAGTCGCTATGGGACCGGGTACGTTGTACGGGACTGTCAAGAAGATGCTGAAGGCGGCGCTTGTCGAAGAGATCGACGAACGGCCAGACCCCAAACTGGATGACCAACGCCGTCGATACTACCGGATGACCGGTTTCGGCAGGCGCGTGCTCGACGCCGAAGTCAGCCGAATGGAGCAACTCGCGGTCACCGCTAGGCTCATACAGATGCCTGCAACGCGAGAGTCCAGTGCCTGACGTGTCCTCCGAAAGGGTGTACCGTTGGCTGCTCTTCCTCTATCCGAGGGAGCATCGGCAGGAATATGGGGAACTGATGGTGCAACTCTTTCTGACCGGATGCGTTGCGAGAGCAATGGCTTCCGAGGACCAGTCTTCTGGATGCAGATGATCTTTGACCTCGCTGGATCTGCATTCCAAGAGCGCAGGGCGGCCGTGAGCAATACAAGGCGAATGTGGGTCGGGGCCGCGTTGGGACTATTGGTGGTGGCCAGCGTAGCGGGAGTAAGCACCTTCTTGAGCCAGCCAAAGATCGATGTCAAGGTTTCTGTGTTGGAGGTCGAGGCACTCTCCATGACTGAATCGGACGGTTCCGTTGAGACGATGATTCAGGCTGTGGAGGAGAGCATAATCAACCAGGATATGGCGGACAAGATCGTACGGTCGTTCGAAGGGAATGACACGGTGGATGTGCATCGATACAGGGTCCATGGGGTCGGTGTCGCTGGGGTGATGGGCCAGGCTGTGGAGGAGGGCATAGTCCCATATGAAGTGGCCGAAGAGACGGTCCGAGTAGTCAACAAACGGCTGGGGGAGGCTACGGTTCCTTTGTCGGCCGTAATCTTGGTCCGAGAGGAAACTGCGGACAGCCACTAGATAAGGCAACAGCACTTGCCAACGGCGATATGGAGACTTCCGTCGCGGCAGGGGCTACATTCTCTACGGTGTGGGTGCATCAAAGGGCAATGCCTGCAACAGCACCAGACGCGTGCGATTCGTCACTAGGTGCCACACCCTCCGACAGCCATCACCCACCAACGTGCAAGGTGGACAGGAACGTATTCCAACTGTGTTTAGGGATCTTGCGATCCTTCGCCCAAACCCTTCAGGGCCAGTGGAGACCCCGGCGTAGCGCTGAGCTCCAGAGCATCATCATGCAGATGAAGATCATCGGCATCTAACTGATCCGACGAGAGTTCTGTCAGATTCTCCTTATCCGCTGAGGCATTCCGTGGGGTCCGGCGCGGGGACTTGGTCGGAGTGCAGTCTTCCTCGTCACTGAATCAGACCGCCAAGTCGATTCCGTAACCCGCAGCCTGCGCCACGGCCACCGGATCCCTTTTAGGAGACACCATCCCTCCAAGCAGGTCAATTAGGAGCCATGTGTTGACAAGATATAGCTTAGTGCGCTATAGTTCAGTGTGATATAGCACAAATGGCAATCGGATCTGTTCGGGATTCTAGATAGAGACAAGGGAGCGGCATTTGCTAAGGACGATAAGGAAACTTAGGGCGTGGCAGGTGGCAATCTTCGTCGCAGTGTGGGTATTGGGCGTGTCAGGCGCGTTCGTCGGCTACCAGTTTGTCACACGGACTGACCAAGGCGCTCACAACAACCTCCAAGAAGACCAGCAACTCTACTCCGTCGCATTTGGAGACCTGGTGAATGCGGTGTCCGTTAGCGGTCGCCTCGTATTCCCAAACCGTGAAGCCTTGGCCTTCGGCGTCCCGGGAACAGTCGGCGAGGTTTTGATCGATGAAGGAGATACCGTTACGGAGGGGCAACCGCTGGCGGTCCTCGACGAAGAGTCGATATCGCATCTTGAGAAAGCGATAGCCCAAGCGCGCATCAACATGCGGAACGCAGAGGATGCCCTAGAAGAGGCGCGGAACCCCTATTCGGCGGCGCAGATCGCCAAGGCCGAGTCCGACGTGGCGAACGCGCGTCTCGACCTCGAGAAGGCAGAAGAGGCGCTCAGCGAGCTCGGTGTTGTTTCAACTGACCTCTTGGCGCAGGCGCGAATCGACATCCTCCAAGCGCAGGACGCCCTCGAGACCGCCAAGGAAAACAAGAAAACGCTGGTCACGCCGACCTTTCAAGAAGTCATGAAGGCCCAGTCCAAAGTTACCGCCTCCCGTGTCGCACTGCAGGATGCCCGGGACGAACTTGACGCCCTCATCAACCCGACGGACGGCGACATCGAGTCGGTGAACGCCGCGGTAACGAAGGCCCGCGTTGACCTTGAAGCCGCGAAGGAAGCGCTGGAAGCGGTCAAGAGCGTGACCGCTGTCGATCTGGCGAAGGCACAGGTGGCCGTGGCCAACGCGCAGCTCGATCTCGAAAGGGCGCATGAGGCGGTCGACGACGCGACCACTCCGGCGACGGCCGAGGACATCGCCGACTACCAGGCCAACATCGACTCGGCACAGGACAGCCTTCTCACTGCCCAGTTCAGGCTGCAGACCACTGAGCGCAACGCGGAAGAAAACATTCGGGCGGCGATGGACGAACTTGACAAAGCGCAGAACGACTATAGGGCCCTGTTCGAGACGTGGCTGGGCATGAACGTCCCTTCGCCGATAGACCAGTCCCCCGACGAAGTATTCGCTGCTCACGGCTCGGACCTAGTAACCATTTTCGAGGGTCCTCACATCGACAGGATGCAGTTGCTATTTGAGCAAGGCATCCTCCGAGACGACCCAGAGACTCCTTGGAACGAGGTGGTTGTCTACTCTTGGGCCGTGCTCTACCCCGGCGAGGTCCTCGTGGACTGTGGGACCCTCAAGGGAGGGGGGAACCGAGCGTGCCTTCGCGACGAGTTTGAGGACGCCTACAGCGTCGTTCAGGAACTGACCGCGAGCCTCGAAACCCTCCAAGCCGATGAGGCAGAAAAGATACGAGAGGCCCAAGTCTCCGTCTCCCAGGCGGAATACACGGTAGCGCAGCGACGCGAAGCCCTCGACGACTATCTCTCGGAGGTTGCCGAGTCCCAGTCCACCGCGTCGGAGATCAAGAGCAAGGTCGAAGCCCTGCGACTCGCTGAGGTCACTCTGGACTCGCTGAAGGAAGACCTCGCCGAACTCACGGCCGAGCCCGACCCGCTCGACATTGAGGCCAAGCGCCAGGACGTGGCCACCGCTGAGACCAGGCTGGCGGACAGCCTCGAAGCGCTAGCCTCGCTGACTGGCGAGCCAGACGAACTCCTGCTCGAATCCAAGAACCGTGCAATAGGGACGGCCGAGGCCGAACTGCTCGACGCCGAGACCTCGCTAGCCGAACTGATGCAAGCCACTGAGTTCGACATCGAACTCGCAGACCGAGAGATTGAGTTGGCACAGGCGAAACTCGCTGGTGCCGAAGAGGCTCTCGCGGACCTGCTCAAAGACCCCGACCCCACCGAGGTGCAGGTAAAGCAGACCGCCGTCCATGTGGCGGTCGAGTCGCTCGCCGATGCCGAAGCGACTTTGATGGAATACAACTCCGTCGACCAGTTAGAGATTGATCTCCGGCAGGTCGACGTGATCGCGGCGCGGGCCACGCTCGACACGGCCAAGGCCGCCCGTGAACGTGCAACGATGCTAGCACCCTGGACAGGTGTCATTTCGACAATAGCGGTGGAGCCCGAACAGAAAGTGGAGGCCACATCATCCGTGTTCGAGATCGTTGATGAATCGGTCGTAGAGGTCCAGGGGATGGTGGATGAAATCGACGTACTCTTCGTCCGAGAGGGTCTACCTGTTTCAGTGACAATGGACGCTCTACAAGGCCAGACTCTCACAGGCACCGTCTCGCACATCGCGGCCGCTGCTGGCGGCCATCAAGGCATCGCCCAACAGGGCCTAGTCTCCAGAGCACCTACGACGACTGGGAGCGTCAGATACGCAATCAGCATACGCGTGGAGACGCATCCAGATCTGTCGCTTCTCGAAGGACTCAGCGCGCTTGCCTCGGTTGCCATTAGGGAGGACAGAGGCGTGTTACTTGTGCCACTCGACTCCGTGTACGGCAGCTTCGACCAACCTGTCCTGCGGGTCATGGATAACGGGACCATCGAGGAGCGGCCAGTGACCCTAGGCAACCGTGACGACTTCTGGGTCGTGGTTGAGGGAGGAATCTCCGAGGGCGAAGAGGTCATTTTGGAGTACAGGGACCCGTCCAAAAGTTTCGGAGGACTCATCGGTGGTCTCCAAGGACTGCTGGGTGCCCAAGGTGCGTCTATACAGACCATACGTGTGGATGCGGAGTAGAAGAGTTGATCGAGTTGGACAACGTGTCGAAGGCCTACCGCATTGGGGAGACAGAGATACAAGCGATCAGGGGGGTGTCGCTGTCGATACGGCGCGGAGAGATGGTGGCCATCATGGGTCCGTCGGGTTCCGGCAAATCGACCCTGATGAACATGATCGGCTGTCTGGACGTCCCAACCTCCGGAAGATACCGCCTGGAAGGCGAGGAAATCGAAATGCTTGGGGGGAACAGGCTGGCCGAGTTGCGTAACCAAAAGATTGGCTTCGTGTTTCAGACTCACAACCTGCTGCCCCGCCTTACTGCACAGGCCAACGTGGAGTTGCCCTTGCTCTATGGCAACGACAGAAGACGGAAGGGCCGGGCGAGAGAGGCGCTCGAACGAGTTGGGCTGGCCGATAGGACGTCTCACCGGCCCAGTGAGCTCTCAGGCGGACAGCAGCAGAGAGTTGGGATTGCCCGAGCCCTAGTTAAGGAGCCAACGATTCTGTTGGCCGACGAGCCAACCGGAAACCTAGACAGTCACTCGGGCCAGGACATCCTGGCCATTCTCAAAGACCTGAACCAAGTCGAGGGGATGACTGTCGTTGTTGTGACACACGACGATGCCGTGGCCACACACGCGGAGCGCGTCGTCTCGATGCTCGATGGAGCGGTGATTTCGGACAGAGGAGTGGCATGAGTCTGCGAGCAGTCCTGATGACAGCGCTATTGTCCTTGGGAACTAACAAACTCCGTACAGCACTAGCGCTTCTGGGCATAGTCATCGGCGTCGCCGCCGTAATATCGACGATATCGGCGGGGCGCGGGGCTCAGAGGGATGTGATTGCCAGAATCGAGGCCCTGGGAGCCAACCTCCTGTTCGTCTATCCCAAGCAGACTCCTAACGGAGTCGTAGGGACCCTCACTCTAGAGGACGCATACGCGCTGCTTGATCCTATCAAGGCCCCCGCTGTGAAGCAGGTCGCTCCAGAGATCGGCACTGTCGCGCAGCTCGTCGCTGGTAGGGAGAGTACGTCTGCCCAAGTAATGGGAGTCACGCCAGAGTACGCATCCGTACGCAACTACAACGTCACCTCCGGCAGGTTCATATCCGCGAGGCATGTGCTGAACCTTTCGGACGTAGCAGTCTTGGGCTCACAGTTGGCCGAGGACCTTTACGGTTTCCGCGACCCCACCGGGCAGAAGGTCCGCATTGGGGGGCGTCAATTCACAGTCATCGGAGTCATGAAGAGCCAGGGCGGTGCAAATCCGTTCGGCGATTCCGTGGTGATGGTGCCGTTAACCACGGCCTACTTCAGGCTGGACTCACAGCGAACAGCACAGGGCGATATCCCCGTTCAGTCCATAAACGTGCAGACTCTGGACGAAGCTTCGCCAGACGACGCCATCCGCCAAATCACTTCGACCCTGCGGCTTCGACACCGCATTAAGGAAGCGGATGATTTCATCGTCAACAGCATGGAGGAAACGATTCAAACAGTCGAAGACTCGTCCGAGGCCTTCGCTCTCTGGCTGGGCATCATCGCCGGTATCTCCCTGCTGGTTGGCGGTATAGGCATCATGAACATCATGATGATG
Source organism: Dehalococcoidia bacterium (assembly GCA_963668185.1). GTDB lineage: Bacteria > Chloroflexota > Dehalococcoidia > Lucifugimonadales. The sequence continues at coordinate 2,367,394 of OY764162.1, read as the reverse complement.
TCCGTGACCGAACGGACCCGTGAGATAGGCATCCGAAAGTCGATGGGTGCCAAATGGCGTCACATCCTTTACCAGTTCGTGGCCGAGGCGATGCTGTTGAGCTTGGGCGGTGGAATAGCCGGAGCCGTAGTCGGAGTGGGTTTGTCCCAGGTTCTGGACGGACGCACAGTGGGTGGTCAGACAATTCAGACTGCCGTCACTGGGGACATCACGGCCCTTGCCATCGCGGTCGCCGTCGCCGTAGGTCTCTTCTTCGGAATATATCCGGCCTCCAAGGCGGCCAACTTACATCCAATCGATGCACTGAGATATGGGTAGCTTTTCAGCAGCGAACGGAGGAGAAGATGCAAGGAATCAGCGGAAGAAGTTTCATACTGTCGATAGTGGGCGTCCTAGCCCTTGGCGGGGTGATCGGGGGTGCCTTCACAGCCGGCCTAGTCGTCAGCGGCGGACCCGATGATGAGAGCACGCCGAGTGTCCTCACTCTGCCCACTCCCGGAACCTTGGCTGCGGAGCCTGACCCGCGGAACAGGGACGCCTCCAATGTTCTAAACCCGCCCACACCTGGCCCCTCGGCCGCAGAGCTAAAGGTCGAGGCCGGGGACGATCTGGGACTAGACGAGGTCATAAGGCAGATCGAAGCTGCTTTCGGAGGTGGCGGTGACATCAAAATCCAAACGCTTGGAGCGGAAGATGTCGGTGGTGTCGCCGGTACGGGTAGGGACAAGGGGTTTGCCGGTACGGTGCAACAGGTTCAAGAAGGGAGAATAACCATTAACACACCCTACGGACCCCTTGAGGCAGCCATCGGCCCGGAAACCGTAATACAGCGTACGGAAGTCTCGATTCTGACCGTTGACGAACTGAGAGAGGGTCTTGAGGTCCAGATCGTGGGGCAGCCCAACGAGGCGGGTTTCCTGGAAGCTACAGAAATCTTCGTAGTACCCGAATGACGGGATCTTCAGGACCGAGATTCCTAGACGGCGAATGGCTTCGGTAGCCAACGCGACGAATCGGAGAATTGATCTGGGTCCATCAGCAGCTCTGCCTGCGGCACCAAAGGTCAGAAGGAAGCAGGCCGGGTGGGACAGCGACCTCGTCCACAAGTCTCTCCCACCGAAGGAAAGCGGGCGTGTGGCGGGCTACAACGGCAACGTGTTGGCTCTGGCTGGCACTGCGACGAATTCGGACCAGTTAGGAAGGCGGACCGACTAACGCGACTTCCCCCGAACGCAAGAAAGCCGGCATGCATGGACGACCGGGTGTTGAGGCGGCCTGGCCCGGACCGGGGACTACGGGTGAATCCTGGTAACGGACCGACTCGATGCCGAAACAGCGTACAGATTACTTCAGGCGCACCTACAACTTCCCCGCCGACTTCCCTGAGAGGCTGATGCGGTTCCAGGTGGAGTCCAGCCTGTCGTGGTCTGAGATCGCCCGGTGCATCGGAACATCCCGCCACACCGTTTGGCGCTGGAAGCAGGGAAGGGGCCGCCCCAAGGCCGAGCACATGATGGCCCTGCTCGACCTGGCCGAAAGCCTGGGTCTCCGCCATATCTTCACGGACTGAGGCGGTGCGACCGCAGGGGCCGGAAACGCAAAGAGGCCGCATACATGGAGAGACGGACCAAATCCGTCTAGTGGCCAGGGTCGTCCAGGCCGGTCTCTCTCTTCAATCTCCCGACAAGCCTGCGCAACTCCCGAGTCTCATCCTCCAAACCGTCGGCCTCCGACCACCTTCCCTCCGCCTGGCAACCCGCCGCCATCCTCTCAAGCTCGTCGGCTCTGTCCCGGATCTCTCCAGCATCGGCTTCCAGCTTTCGAACCCGGCGCTCGGCCCACCGGACCGCAGGAACCTTGCACGGCTCGCAGATGTTCCCGACCGGAAGCTCGTCCTCGCGCCGCTCCAGGTATTCGCTCACGCCCATCAGATCGGCAGCGGGAACATCGGCCCCGCATAGGGCCTTCTCTTCAGTGGCCTGGGTGTCGAATATGTGCATCGTGTCCATTTCGTACCTCCTCTGGGTCTGTGTCTTCGGTTTCGTTTCGATTCCCGCAAACATCCTTCTTCCTTCCTGAAACGCCAAAAGCGCTCATACATGGGCGCTCAGGGAAGGCCACCCCCTGAAACGCAAAAGGGGCCGCATACATGGACCGCGGGGGAAGGACACCGCTATGCGGCATCCTTCCCCCGTGTGTTGCGCTCTGTCGGCCCGGCCTAGAACAGCCGCAGCGTCTGCTGTTGCGTTTCCGTCTCCTGGGTCTCCGTGTTTGCGTTCTGGACCGTCCCCTGCTGGCGCCGGTTGCGACGCCGGGGTGGAGGAGCGGGCCTCGCGTAGGTGGGATGCTTGGGAGCCTCCTCCCACCTGGCTTTCGCCCTCTCGGTCACCGCCGCGACCTCCTGCGCCAGCGCGGGCAGGTCATGGTCCTCGAAGGTCTCGATGTGCGGATCCGAAGAGGGCTGCTGCACCCCGATGACGGCCCTGTCTCCCTTGATGGAGACGACGACCTTCAGCTCCTCGGCTGCCTCCGTTTGCCCCTCGGCGTCAGGCTTGTTTCCTGCGTCGTTGGAGTCCTGCTCGGCCCTCTCGGTGGCGTCCTTCTCCTCGACGACCTCAGCGGGCGCGTCGTCCTGCTTGTCAGCCGCGTCGCCGAAGAGACTCTCGTCTACGCTCGGCGCGTCCGGGCGAGCTGCTTCCCTTCCGTTCTCGTCTGGCATGATCTTCTCCTTCCTTATATAGGCTCTGGCCGTGTTCCCCTGCGCCGGTGGCTAGGCCGCCACCCTTCCCCGCGACTCGCTCCTGATCTCGCCGATGGTCTTCGGCTTCCAGTAGAGGTCGCGCTCGATGGCGGGGACGCGGCCGAACACGGTGGTCTCAGCCAACTCGGTCAGATCGAAGTAGCCCCACTCCGTCTCGGACCCTTCGATGAGGCCGAAGCACTCGCCGGTCTGCGGGTCCCACTCCGTGATGTACCAGCGCCAGCCGTTGTAGGGACAGAACAGCTTCGCCCTGGCGAGCACGTCGTCGCTGTCCTCGACGTTGGCGGTGGAGCGGATCGCAGGGATCGTCGCCCCGAGCTCCTTCGTCATCAGCTTGTGCCTGCGGAGGCCGCTGTGCTTGTCCTGCCACATGGTCGTGGTGGTGGTCGTCGTCTTTTCGTCAGACATAGGTTTCTCCTCTCGTTTCACATCTGGATGGATTCGCGTGCGCCTGTCGCGGGGGATAGCCCCGGCAGTGCGTTAGCTCGCCCGGTCTTCCGGGTCGGAGTCGGCCCCCACCAGCCGCTCCACCGCCTTCGGCGTGACGTAGGTGGGGGTGACCGTCCCCTGGTCCATGTCCAGGTAGAGGGCCATGAAGGGGCAGGTGCCCGCCACCATGCGACGGACCACCTGTAGCACCAGCGACGCCATCATCTGGTTGATGGTGGGGTCCTGGTCGGTGAGGTCGAGGGCCGCCGTGCAGTCCACGTCCGGCGGTCTGGTGGACACCGCGGTCAGCAGGTCGGGGCGCTGGAGCGTGGGCGCGGGCGCGAGGTGGAAGGTCTCCCCGGTGAAGGGGGTTCCTTCAGTTCCACCCTCGTCGGCAACGTTGCCGACGAGCACCTGGCCCCAGTTGGTGTCGTTGCCCGCGTCGATGAGCCAGCGTCCCGGGTTCCCCGGCAGGCATTCGGCCATCGCCCTGCGTGCGGCGGCGTTGTCGGCGCAGCCGATGATGAGGTTGCCGCCGTAGGACGATATGCCGGGGTAGCCCTGCGGGTGGGGTTGGTCCTCATACTCTCTGAAGGGGTAGACCGAGTAGCCCACGGGACGCCGGTAGGCTTTCGCCAGCCGGTCGGCGAGGGCCTGGCTCTTGAACTTTCCGACATCCTCTGCGTAGAAGTTTTGCCTGAGCAGGTTGTGGGGCTCCACCCGGTCGTGGTCGACCAGGACGATGGTGGCGTCCCGCCCCTGGAAGAGCCGGCAGAGGTCCTCGGCGACGAAGCCGCCGGTCCCGCCGCAGCCGACCACCGTTATCCAGGGGTTGTCGAGCAGGAACGCGTTGTCCAGTCGGTAAGGCATTCAAGCACCTCCTCTGTCATTTGATCTGTCGAGTCCGGCTCCTTGCCCACCAGCCGGACTCCCGGCGGGGGGCCGTCGAAGACCTGCGGCCAGTCCGCCGGGGCGAAGTGGCCGTAGACGCCCACCCGGAGGCTCAGCTCAGGTTCGGGGTCGTCGAAGCGTCCCACGACGCCGTAGATGCGGAAGCCCAGCTCGTCGCCGTCGTCGGTCTTCGAGAAGAAGGCGCGGGAGCTTCCGTGGGAGTGGAACTCGGCGACCACACCTGCGGGCGGCGTGTACTTGAGGGACGAGGCCGTCCCCTCCTGTTCGGGGACCACCAGCCGGTAGGAGCGCCCGTCCCATCGCACAGCGAAGAACCGCTCGGTGGTGGGGTCGTCCTGAAACCAGCGCAGCCCGGTCTCGAAGAGCCGGGCCGGTATGGGGCCGTGGGCAAGCTCCACCTTCTCAGCCACGGGAGCCAGCCCCCGCACCGTGCAGGGCGCGACCAGGACCCGCGCCGTCAGGTGGGCGCTCTCGGACTGGACGTAGAGACCGCCCGACCCGAGAACGTAGTCGTATCCGATGCCTTGAGTCCCAGTCAGCCCGTCCTTGCCATTGACGAGGTAGCCGACCGGCCCCGCGCTAGCGGTAGCCAACTCGCCTCCCCTCCGAGGCCGCCATCGCGTCGGCCACGGTGCACTGGGGAACAAGGTCCTCAAGCGGGTACTCAGTCTTTCCATCGAGCTCCTCCCATAGGGCGTGCAGGTTGTCGCGGTGCTTCTTCGAGCGGTCGTGGGTGTCCCCTGTGCCGGAGAAGAAGGACTGGAAGAAGGACTCCGGTATCAGCTCCACCTGTTCGGGGAAGTGGTGGTTTCCGGGGCAGACCCGCCCGTCCCGAAAGACGTTGAAGGCGGGCATACGGTAGAGGTACTGGTCGGAGTCCCTGGGCCTGCTCAGGGCTGCGTAGACCCAGGGGGCGCGGCCCGGCGAGCAGACGAAGACCAGCCCCGGCATGGGTATCCTGAGCCGTGCGGGGGGCTTGAACGCCTCCCGTTGCAGGGCCACCGGCCAGACCTGAGGCGGCCTCCAGAGAGCCACCACCTGCCCGGTCTCGCCCTGGTTCCACCAGAGGGCCTCCTGGGGCAGCAGCCCCGAGGAGACCCCCATGTGACGGATGAAGACGTTGGCGATCTCGTCCGCCGACACGTTCCTCACCCAGTCGGTGTCGCCCTCGAAGCCCCGCAGGAGAATCGTCTCCCCGTAGACTTCGAGCTGCGTCTTCAGCGTGTCCCTGGGCATATCCTCCGCGCCCGGCAGGGACCAATCGGTCTTCTCAACGTCAGTCGTCATGGTCGTCGTCCTCCTTTCCATTTGTCTGTTCAGGTAGCCGTGGCAGGATGAAATCCAGCATCTCGGCGAAGCGGGCAGGAAGGCCCTCCTCCAGCCATTCGGTGAGGTTGCCCACCGAGTCCATCAGGGCGTTGGCCCTGCGCCATTCCTGTGTGCCCTCGGCGATGATGTCGTCGTCCCAGGGGTCGGCGAAGCCGTCGAACGAGCCATCGTCGTAGCAGTGGTCGAGGAAGAAGTTGCCCGTCTCGGCCAGAAGCCACGCGGCCGCCTGCGCCGCCGCCTCGAACCGGGTATCCTTCACCACCTCGGTGAGGGTCTCGATGGGTATGCCGCCCTGGGGAATCCGCTCCAGCGTCTCCTTCGGAATGCGCCCGGAGGCCGATTCCAGCCAGGCCGTGCGCAGCCCGTCCGGGCCGTCGTAGTAGGCGTCGGAGACCCTGACCAGCAGCGCCAGGGCCGAGATGCCATCGCGGTGGTAGCCCCACATCTCGTGGAGGCCGTCGTAGCCGAAGCCCATCAGGTCGAAGGGGATGCCCCTCCGCAGCCAGGTCCATGAGGGTTCGTCCCCGTCTTCGAGGAAGAACTCGAAGTAGGGGGCGTACAGGGGGAAGTGGCGCTCGGCGAAGAGCCGGGCGAACCGCTCCACCCTCGTGCGCACGTCGGGGGCCGAGAGCGCCGTCTCCGCCTCCTCGGGAAAGAGGCGGAGCACCAACCCCGCGAACCATGCGTAGTCGTCGGCGTACCCGACGATGGTGACAAGCTCCCGCAGCGACGGCGGACGCCGCAGGAGCTTTCCGGCAAGCCCGCTCAGGAGCGGCGGGAACGCAGCTTCCATCGCATGGCCTCCAGGAGGCGTCCGGTAGTCGAGGCATAGTCCTGCGCCTGTGTGCAGGCCGCCTCGATCTCCGGCTGTCGTGCGGCCGCGGCCTCCAGGTCGAGGGAACCGTCGGGCCGTGTGAGCTCCGCCGTGAGCTCGATGATGCGCAGGTTTGCCGGCGGGGTCGCCGCCAGCAGACCCGTGAATGTCGTGGTGTCCATCGGATGACCTCCTTACCGGGCGGAAACACCCTTGGTGCCCACCCTGCGCTGGAACTCGTAGATGGTGTCGTCGCCGCGCTTGGTCTCCTTGACCGAGGCGTTGGCGATCTCGCCGTAGAAATCGGCGAGGGTTCCCTTCACCTGTTCGACGGTCATCTCGGGGTCGGGGTCCGGGAACTCTCTGTCGTCGTACACAAAGATGCGTGCCATTGGTCTGTCTCCTTCCTTGTTGTTCCTTGCTGCGTTGCCGTGCGGGGAGGCCGCCGCTCCGATTGCGACGGCCCCTCCCGTGCCTTTGGCGGCCTAGCGTCCCGCGCCGACCGTCTCCCTCTCCTGCTCCATCGCCCACTCGAACATCGAGAGGCTTGCGGGCTGGGGCTTCCCGTTGCGGCGCTTCGGCTTGACCGGCTCGGCCATGAACTCGGCCCAGGAGAAGAGCGACTGCTGCGGCTCCTCGGCCTCGTCGTGGTGGTGGCCGTTGGTCCCGTTTCCGTTTCCGTTCACGGAGACCGGCGCGTGGCCGTTCCCGTTGGCGTGCTGGCCATTGACCGGGGCCAACTCGACCATCGGCCCGAAGATGTCGGACCCGTGGTGGCCGTTGCCATTCCCGTTGACCGGAACCGCCTCCGACTCGATCTCGACGGCCTTCCAGCCGTCGTCCACCAGGTACTCCTCAGAGGACGCCTCGGCGTCCCTAGCCGCCGCGAAGACCTGCTCGACAGTCTCGGCCTCGTCCTCCTCGTCGCCGTTGACGATCTTGCGGGCCAGCGCCATGATCAGGTCGTCCCCGTCGTCTCCGTAGGCGGCCAGCCCGTCCTCCGGCAGCTCGCCCTCGACGGCGAGGGAGCTTTGCAGCTTCTTCGCCACCAGCTTCAGGGCGTCCGCCTGGAGGGTGTTCCGGTAACTCATGAACACGACCTTGACCGGGCGGGTCTGGCCGATGCGCCACGACCGCCGCGACGCCTGCCGCATGACGTAGACCGAGTAATCGGTCTCGTACCAGCAGATCGTCGGGAAGTCGATGAGGTCGAGGCCCGTCTGCACCAGCCGGGGGTGGCAGATGAGCACGTCCAGCCCCTTCTTCACCCGGTCGGCCACCCACGCCTCCCGCTTGTCGGGGGCCACGGCGTCCGCCTTCATCACCGCCACTCTGAAACCGTGCCGGGTCAGGATGTCGTCCATCCGCCCGGTGATGTCCCGCGTCCCCGTGTGGGTCACGTAGACCAGCACCCTGCGCCCGGCGAGCCGCTCGGCGGCCACCAGGTCAACCAGCGCCTTCTCCTTGGGGTACAGGCGCTCCTCCGACAGGGGCGGCACCTGCACGATGAGGTCGCCGCTCCGGGGGTCGAAGACCGACTCGCCCTTCGTGCAGCCGTCCGGGTAGGCGAGGAGGGTTTGCAGGTAGGTGGCGAGCAGCCGCTTGGAGCCGGCCTTGAGCGCCTCCGCCAGTTCCTCCTTCAGCACCTTGAACACCTTGTCGTACGCGCTGCGCTGGGAGAAGCCCGTCGAGTCCTCCTCCGAGTCCATCGAGGACAGGAGGATCTGCTCGTCGTAGTCGGGCAGCCCCGACGCAACGTCGGAGAGGCGCAGGAAGACGGTGTTGCCTATCAGGTGAAACAGCGCCGAGGGAACGAGCCCCGGCCTCTCCCTGGTCACCTTGCGGTAGCTGCGGCGGCGGCTGTTGCGCCCGTCCTCGATGGCGTCGTCGTCGGGCTTGCCGACGCTGACCTCCTCGAAGCCGTACCGCTTGATCCACCGGCCCTCGTCCGACCGCCCGAACTCCGTGCGAATCTCCGGGCTGAACCGGTAGAGGAGATGGAAGATGGTCGAGGCGTAGCCGCCGAGGAGCGTTCCCGTCAGGCTGAGGGACTTGCCGCAGGCGTCGGCGAGGACTCCGGCGGCGATGCCCTGGGCCGACCCGCGTGCCTTGAACTCGTGGACCTCATCTCCGATGAGCAGGTCGAAGAAGCCCCGCATGTGATGCTTCACGTAGTCGCTGAGTGGGTAGCGGGCCGGTCCCGACTTGTCGGCCTGCCACAGGGGTGAGCCGCACACCTCCAGGCGCTCCGTCCTCGGGTTCAGGATCGTGGCCGGGCAGGTGCGCTTGCGGCGGTTCAGGTCCTTGTCCGTCAGAGGCACCCCGTCCTTGTCCGTTATCTGCGCCGTGCAGCGGGGGCAGCAGGGGACCCGGAAGGGCTCCCCCGTCTCCTCGACCCGCAGGAGCCTGCCCTTGGACGTGGCCCACCGGTAGTTGACGGCGGCCTTCCAGCGGTAGGACAGCTTGGCCCGCTCCCGGCTCATCACCGCGAACAGCGGCCCCGAGCCGGTGGAGAGCCTGAGCTTCTCCAGGTCGGTGGTCGAGGTGACGATGACGGCGCGGACGCCGGGGACCGTCTCCTCGACCTCCCGCTTCCACTTCCGCACCAGGTGCGGCGGGCAGATGATGAGCACCCTCCGGAAGCCCGCCATGTAAGCGGCGGCGGCCCCGATGAAGCTCTTGCCCGTTCCCATCTCGCCCACGATCGTCGTTCCCCGGTGGGCTTCGAGGGAGAGGGCCGCGCCCCTGATGGCGTCGGCCTGCGCTCCCAGGGGCTTCCTCAGCAGCCGGGGGAGCGTGCCGCCGTTCTCCGAGGGCCGGTAGAGCGGCGGGTAGGACTCCACCACCCTGCGGGCGATGGCCTCCTTGAACGTGTCGATGAATCCTCCGAGGTTCATTGGTGTCGTCCTCCTAGTTACGTGATGGCCGGAGGACGACGCCGGGTCCCGGACGCACGTCTCCCCATCAATGCCGGAGGGCGGTGACGGGGAGGATGACGTGGTGTGTCACCCCCTCTGGGGCGTTCGGGTTCCGGCAAACGCCCCCAGGCGGTTGCTTGAATGGACGAGGCCCGCGAACGGCGGGGCTCGTGGTGCGGCTCGGTTCGAGCCGTCTACGCGGCCTTCAGGGCGGCCCTGCGAGCGTCAAGCTCGGCGCGCTCCCTGCGCCGGTGGTCCTCGTAACACCTGCCGGTCAGGTGGTACGCCTTCACGGGCGAGGACACCACCCTTCCGTGGTCGTCGATGTCCACCGATACCGTCTGCATGGCAGGTTCGCCGGGAGCGATTGGCTGTCCGCACCGGCAACAGGGTTCCATGACCATGATCGTCTGCATCGTCTTTGGCCTCCTTCCCTATTCGTGGGGTGTTGCGAATCGCTCCTATGCCGCGATGCTCACCGGGTCCTCCGTCACGTCTTCCTCCGAGCGGTCCGTGGACTCGATGTCCTCGATGTGGCCGCCGTCGAGGTCGAGGGCCACCACGGTGGTCACGAGACGCTCCCGGTGGACCTCCTTCTGCGGGGAGTCCTCAACCAGCGTCATCTCCTTGCTCGTGCGCCCCTTGACGAGGATGCGCCTGTCCCCGGCCTCCAGAACGAGGTTGTCGAGGAAGCCTGCCGCCACCAGCATCGCCATGTGCCCCCTTCTCAGGGGCATCAGGGGCCGCGTGCGGGTGTCCTTCGCGGGCCAGAGGGTGTCGGTGATCTCCGTGTTGGCCCACAGCCCCGTCCGCCGGGCCTCCACCGCCGCCGCGACGGGATCGACCGTGCGGGTGGCGAACAGGATGTCGCCGTTGGGGGTGGTGGCCGGGGTGAACTCCGGGTAGGGCTGGGAGCGAAGCGTCTCCGGCTCGCCGTGCGCCCACTCCAGCACCATGCTCTCGGCTGCCGCGTCGGGAACGGGGTCGGCCTTCCGGTGGCCGAACAGCACCACCTGATCGAACGCCTCTCTCTCCGGTTGGGGGAATACCCAGCACCGCATCTGCCCGTAGTGGGTGGACAGGTAGCGGGCCGAGACACCGAGGCGCTGCTTGGGAACGATGAAGACCAGCAGGCCGTCCTCGGCTAGGTAGCGCGTCGTATGCATGAGGAAGGCGTGCTCCGTCCGCTTGTCTTCCGAGTCGTGGTCGTAGGGCGGATTCAGGAGGAGCAGGCCGAAGGCCCCGTTCGCAATCGAGGTGGCGAACAGGTCCGAGGCCAGTGTGCGGTCGAGCCGCTTCTCCGCCTCCTCCGCCCGGTCGCGGTGCAGCTCGACGCCGTAGGTCTCGATGGAGACGGCGTTGGACCGGTTGAGGCCCTCGGCCAGCCGGTAGAGCGCCTCCCCAGCCCCACAGCAGGGGTCGAGGATGCGCAGCGTCTCCCCGGCCCGGTAGTAGTAGCCGGTGGGGGCGTTCACCAGGTCGGCTATCAGGTCCACCACCCGGTCGGGGGTCGGATAGAACCCCCTTTCGCCTGTGCAGCTAGTCTCATGTCGTCTCTCCTTTCCCGCCGCCTCTAGGCGGCGATTGCGATGTCAACGTGGTCGGTCTCGCTGCCGGTGACTTCCCTGGGCAGCGTCAGCCTGCCCGACGCAACGGCGGCGGACAGGTCTTCGCGGAGATCCTTGGCGTTGGGGGAGCACCGGTAGCCGACGACCCCGACCGATTGGAGGGGGACTATCTCTCCCTCCTCGATGCCCCGCTCCCAGAGCCATCCGGCCCAGGAGCCGTGGAGCGGCAACGGGCTGCGCTTGTCCAGAAAGCGGTGGTGGAGCGCCGGGGCCTCCTCAGCCGACTGCGCCAGCAGGAGGAAGGAGTCCTTCTCGAAGCCGTACTCCGCCTGCTTCGTGTACACGAGGGCGTGCCAGCCCCCGGAGACAGGCAGCTTGGCGATCTTGGTCGTCCAGGTGCCCAGCGTCTCGTAGGGAATGACGCACCGTTCGTAGCCGCCCGAGAGGGCCATGCCATCCGCGCCGCGAATGATGTGCGCGGCGTCCGGGGGCTGCTTGAGGAGCGACGCCCAGATGCCCTTGAGCGCCGTCTGGGAGCCGACCATCGAGACGAACCAGAGGCCGTCCGTCTTGTCGTCCCTGGCGAAGGCGTCCACGGTGGCGGAGAAGCCGCCCGCCGAGATGGTGAACAGGTCCTCGGGGTCTATGGTGTGAGTCGCGAGCATTGCGAACCTCCTTGCGTGTGGATTGATGAGATGCGCGGGGAGAGCGTCCCCCGCGTGAGAAGCCGGACGGCGCACGCGGTCCGGTCATTGAGGGCGTCCTAGTGGGGTATCAGGCCCCGCTCCTTGAGGCTGACGAACCTGCCTGCTCCTATCACGATGTGGTCGACAAGCTCGATGCCCAGGAGCTTGGCCGCCTGCGCCAGATTCCTGGTGCAGGCCGCGTCCTCCGGGCTGGGAGTGGGATCGCCGCTTGGATGGTTGTGGCTGACGATGATGTTGGGTACGGCCTCGACGACGGCGGGGCGCAGCACCTCGGCGGGCCTGACATCGGCCGAGTTCACCGTCCCCTGGTAGATGATCCGCTGGCCCACCACGTGGTTCTTGATGTCGAGCAGCAGCACCCTCAACTGCTCCTGGGCCAGTTGGGACATCTCCGGGGCGAGCAGCGTGTGAACGTCTCTGGGCGTGATGATGGAGGGAGGGTCGTCCGGGCGTTCCGGCTTGGTCTCCACCCCGTAGCGCATGGCGATCTCGCCCAGGAGGGTCAGATTGTTGCGCAGGGCGTCCAGCAGAGCCTGCCCCTCGGTCTGGAAGAGGGAGAGCTGGGAGCTTGTCGATGGGATGTCGGTGCGTCGTGCCGTGGCGGTTGTCATCTCCGGCCTCCTTGCTTAGCGGTTACAACAGAAGCGGGGCCGCCCCCTGTAGATTGGAAGCGGCCCCGTGATGCGCCCGGCTGAGAGGGCGGGCGTCTCTATTCGGTTGTGGAGGCGGTCTACTCGAAGGGGGAGGCGTCGGGCGCCTGGCCGCCGTTCTCGTTGCCGTTCCTGCCGTCGATGAACAGGACCTCGGAGGCCCTGATCTCGGTGCGGTAGCGGCGCTGGCCGTCGTCAGTCTCCCACGAGCTCTGGACGAGGCGGCCATCGACGTAGATGCGCTGCCCCTTGCCGACGTAGTTGTTCACGATCTCGGCGAGCTTGTCCCAGCAGACCACCGAGTGCCAGTCGGTCTCCGTGTCCCCGTTGGCGCGGTTGCGGTCCGTCGCCAGCCGCAGTTTGGTGACGGCTGTGCCGTTCGGCGTGTACTGCATCTCCGGGGCCGTTCCCACCCGGCCCAATAGCGTGACTCTGTTGATGGTTCTCGACATTTCGATGTCCTCCTAGTGATGGTGTGGCGCGGTCTTCCAGCGCCCGTCTGAAACGAAAGCGGGGCCGCTCTCCGGTAGAGGAGAAACGGCCCCGTCCTGCGCTCCCGTGAGAGAGCGTCTAGCTGAACCCGATGTGCGAAATCAGGACCGCAGCCTGCGCAACCCTGATAACCGGTTCGCCGAGCGCCCGGCAGTCCCGAGCTATCACCGTGATCCGATTCTGAGTCCTCGCCACGTTCAGGCTCTGGCACACCTTGGCTATCTTCCTGTTCTGACCCCTGGTGAGGCCCCTGGCGGACTGCACTCGGAGCCAGCGAATCGTTTTGCCGAAGTCGGTGACGACGACGGCCCCATCGTCCCTGCCCATGAGAAGGACATCGACCAGGGTGCCGCCGGGGTAGGTCAGCGGCGTCCGTACACGCACCGACCCACTCGGCATTGCGGTGCAGTTGAAGATGTCCGGCAGGCTGTCCTGCATCCCCCGGACTATCGCTTCGACGTTCATCGGAACCCCCCTGTGTCCGTCGATGTAACGCGGGGCAACCGCCCCGTCCGGCGCTCCCGCGAGGGAGCGGCTAGCTGACTCTGACGTACTCCGACTCGGACTCGGTGACGATCCCGGCCCTGGTCTCAGGGTCGAGCGCCTCGTTTAGCTTCTGGTAGTTCGTCGAATACCGTGTCGTCTGCACGAGGCTGACCGTCCTTCCGTTGACGGTCGTCTTCGTGTCGTCCTGGCGGCTCATCCACGCCTTCAGGGTGTCCAGCGCGGTGCGCTTGGCCTTCTCCGGTCCTTTGATGGACTCTTGGGCCTCGGTGTAGGCCGCCACCGCCTCCCGCGCCTCCTCGTCGCTCACCTCCTTTCCTTCAATCTCCGTTTCTTCGGTCGCGTCGGCCATTCCGGGTAGGCAGATGTCCAGGAATGGGCAGCTTCGGCACTGCCAAGTGTTTGCCGTGAAGTCTCGGTCCGGCAGCGCGTCGGGGTCAGGCCCGTTCTGGGCGTGGTGCGCCCCCAGTTCGTCAAGCCAGGCGCAGGCGTCCTGAAGGGTCGTCTCCAGACGGTCGGCAGGAATCCTCTCCCAGTCCCAGATGCGGTTGCCCGTGTCCATCGTGGCGATGACCGTGGGCCGCATCTCGCCGAACTCGCCGAGGGTGTAGAAGGCGGCCTGGGCCACCGCCGCCGGGTGGCTGCGCTCGGCTCCCAGCGTCTGCCAGCGGCGGAACGCCTCGGGTCCCCGCGTCTTGATCTCGACGACCATCGAGTCCCCGTATTCGGGAACCTGCGGCTCGTCGTCGAAGAGGAACATCTTCGGTGCCTCGTCTTCCGTCAGGGGCAAACGCACCGTCCCGTCCGGGTGTCCGGTGACCAGGACGTTGGAGCTGACCCTCACGACCACCTGCTTTGGGTCCTGGGGATCGGGCGCATCGACCTTCCATCCCGCCCGCTCCATCGCCCGGACCACAACCGGCTCAAGGGCGTTGCCCGCCTCCATCGCCGTCAGCGACTCCTCGCTGGGGGGATTCGTGGGCTGGTAGTTGATCGCGGCGTACCAGAGGGCGCGGCGGCAGCCCAGGGCCGCCGATGCCCGCACCACAAGCTCGCCGTCCTCGTTGATCTGTGCCGAAGGGCGGGAGAAGACCTCCGCCCTGTCCAGTGTCTCCGTCGTCATTTCGCACCTCCTGGGTGTCCTGTAGATGAATGAAGGGGCCGCCCCGAAGGAGACGACCCCATCTCGATTCCGTTATGTGCGCCGCTCATGCGGCCTTCGATTCCATCGTCTCTGTCGCTTGCGCCGCCTCCCTCTCCTCCTTCGCCTTCAGGTGGCCCTTGAGGATGTGGGCGATGCCGTCACCGAGTCCGAGGACCGGGACGCTCCTGCCGTCGCCCAACGTGTTCCAGAAGGGCTGCATCTCGGCGATGCCCTGGCACTGGTCGACGATCTCCTCGACCGGGGTGCCGCGTCGAAGGTGAAGCGAGACCAACCGGCAGGCGAGCTCGGTGACGCCGTGCTGGAAGCTGCCGCCCTTCCCCAGCCAGCCGAAGACCTCGAAAGGCTCGCCGTCCTCGTCCACGGAGACGGTGACGTAGAGGTTGCCGAACTCCGTCTGGAGCTTGGTCGTGGTGCTGGGCAGGCTGCGGGGCCTGGTCCGTGTGGTCGTGCTCATGGCCGCCTTCCCTCCGCCATGCAGAGCGGCCGCTTCCCGCTGCACTCGACGGACTCCATCCTGCCGTGGAAGCTCACCATCGCCGCGTCGCCCGTGAACGACTCGGCCTCGATGCGGGTGTCGAACCGCTCGAAGGGGTCCGTCGCCAGACCGCCCCAGTAGGCGATTGCGTGGTAGTGGGGCGAGCGGTCCCGTAGGTACGGGAGGGCCGGGGAGTAGCGGTCGAAGTAGCCAGCCACCTTCAGGACCATCTCCCGGTCCCGGTCGTCCCCGATGCCCAGGAGCGTTCTGACGATGGGCTCCTCGCAGTCCTCCTCTGCGAAGGTCTGCGTGAACATGGCGTCGCGGAGCACGGCGGGAAGGGAGTCCCACCGCTCGCGGCTGAGCTTCAGCCCGCCTTGGCCGGGAGTGGTGACCCGCCAGATGCCTTCGGCAGGCTCCTCGATGTCCTTCGTCCAACCCCAGGGTGTGTAGGTAACGTTCGTCGTCATTTCAGACCTCCTTCGTAGTCCTGTAGTGAGTGAGCGGGGCGGCCCCTCGGAGGAGACGGCCCCGCTCCGTTCCGAACCGTGAATGCCAGGCGGCGTGCTAGGCGGTCTGCGCCTGCTGCATCTGGTTGAGCTTGTTGGCTGCGGCCTCGATGAACGACCTGAGCTCGTCGGCCGCCAGGTCGTCGATGCCCTTGCCCGTCTTCTTCTGGACGGCGGCCTGCACCTGGTCCTCGTCGAAGCCCTGCTTGGCGCACAGCTCCATGAGCCGCTTGCGCAGCGTCTCGACCTGCTCCTTGCTCCGGGTGGTGGGCGGTGGCGGAGCCTGGGCCGACCTGCCGTTGGACTGGGCCTGACCGGTCCTGGCGTTGCGGTTGGTCTGCACCGGGACCCGCTCCGGCTGAGGAGCGGTCGCCGACGGCTGGTCGCCGTAGAAGGCGTTTCCGAACTGGCATCCGAAGCTGCGGAACGCCCGCTTCATGCCGTCCGTGACCGCTGCCTTCATCGCGGTGTCGTGGCCGTCGAAGTTGTCCTCGGTCACCGGGTGGACGCCGAGGTCGGTGCGGGGCAGAGCGCCCGCCACGGTGACCCGCACCGGGGCGCTGTAGCCGACCTCGGTCTTGACCTCGCCGGTCCGGGCATCGACCATCTCGATTCGGCGCAGGGTCACGTCTCTTACCAGCTCGACGCCCCACCCCCCGTACCTGAAGATGCGGTTGGCCTGGTCGATGACGGCGTGGCCTTCGAGGTAGTCGAAGGTCCTGCCGCCGCGCCCCTTGCGTTGGGAGACCAGCTCGGGGTCTATGGGCTGTCCGAGCTTCTCGATGACTGCGGGCGGCAGCCCGTCCCAGAGCAACTCGTGCTCGGCGGGGATGGCGGCGTCGGGCTTGTGCCCGTTGCCGTTCCGCGTGCCTATGGCGGTGTCCTTGTGGACGCCGTTGTGGGTTCCGTTGTTGGTGGACATTTCGTGTCTCCTTCCTGGGAGTGTGTTCCTGTAGCGAATGAACCGATGGGCGGATTCCCCTACGGGAGTCCGTGGGCGGGTTGAACCCGACGTGAAATGGGCATAGGACCTCCTGGGCGATGAGAGTGGGGAAAGCGGAGCGGGGAAGCCCGCAAGGGAGCGGCGGGGAGCCGCTACCGGGCCGAGCGAGCCGCCTGCGAGAGCAGGCTGAGGAAGAGGGCGCGGCCCTGGGGAAGGGCCGCAAGCTCGGCCACGTCGCCGATGCCTTCGGGGAGGGCGGCGGCGGTGGCCCTGCGTCCGAGCAGGGTCAGAAGCCCGTCCGTCGCCTCGCGGCCCACGTCGTCGTTGTCGAAGGCGAGGAAGACGCGGGGGCAGCCCCGGAGGGCCGAGGCGATGCGCTCAACGCCCTGGGTGCCCAGGGCGGCGCAGGCGGGAAGGCCCCATCCGGTAAGGAGGAGCCAGTCGAAGACGCCTTCGGCCACTATCACCCAGGGCGGACCGGGGCCGAGCCTGCCGAGTCCGAGCACCGGCTTGGGGCCGGGAAGCGCCTGGAAGCGAGGCTTCACGTCCTCGCTGACGGTCCGGCCCTTGAGCCAGCGGACGAGGCCGTCGGAGGCATCGGGGACGACGACCATGCCGGCGAACCGCTCGGAGCCGCGCTCCATGAACAGCCCCGAGTCCCTGATGCGCTTCTCGGAGAAGCCGACGGACTCGAGGGCGTGCCGCAGCCCGTTGCCCGGCGAGTAGCCGAGGCCGAGGCGGGTTGCGGCGACGGGGCCGACGCCCCGCGAGGCCAGGTACTCCCGTGCTTCTGTCGAACGCCGGAGACAACCGGCGTAGAAGCGCGCCGCCGCCGTCAGCAGGGCGGGGTCGCGTGGGGGCAGCGCGGCGGACGTAGGACGCCGCGTTCGGGCTGGACGATGAGCGGCCCTGGGCGCAAGCCCTGGGCTGCCGTCCAGCCGCGCGATGGCCTCCGGCAGCGTGAGCCCCTCGGCCTTCTGCACGAAGTCCAGCACGTCGCCGCCCTCGCCGCAGCCAAAGCAGTAGAACCGCTCCGAGTCGGAGTACACCGTGAACGACCCCTCCGCCTCTTCGTGGAACGGACAGACCCCTTGGCGTACCCTGCCCCTTCCCCTGAGACGGACGCCGGCCGCTTCCACCGTGTCGCCGAGGTCGTGGCGGGCCTTCAGCGTCGGGATGTCCACGCTTGCCGTGACCATCACGCACCTCCGGCCAAGGGCCTGAGCCCCCGGAGGCTGCGCTCCGAGACCAGCTTGCCGGGCCGCCAGCGCATCCCCAGGACCGCGGCGACCTCCAGCGTCCCGTCGCCGTGGGGAACCAGCGCCGAGGCCCTTCCCGTGCCCTGGCTGTAGAGCACCGCGCCCCGGTCTCCGAACCGCCGCCTGACCATCTGCTTCCACTCGGAGAAGGCCCAGCGGACCTCTCGCTGCGTGGCCTTCGCCACGTTCACGTCTCCCAGCACCGCCAGCGCGGTGTCGATGTCTCCCGACTGCCTGAGACGCCGAGCCTCGTGGATGGAGCGCGTCGCGCTCGGCTCCGCCGCCTCGGTCTCCGTGTTCGCTGCGAACAGCGCGTCGATGAGCCGGTCGACCAGCTCTTCGAGGCTGCGCCGGGGCCTTGTCTCCATGTCCGTAATCCGATTGCCTGCTACCAGTGTTGCCGTCGTCATTACGCACCTCCTCAGTGCCTGTGCTTTGTGTTGCCGTCGATCCGCGCCCGTTTGCGGGCAAAGAAAAAGGGCCGTCCCCGGATGGAGACGACCCTTGCGATTGGATTGAGTTGTGAGTGGCCCAAGCCCGCCCGGTCAGCGCCGGAACCTCCGCGCCAGACGCCGGGGCATGAACCGCCAGAGCAGCAGCGCCAGGAGGCCCAGCCCGAACAGGTTCAGGAAGAAGAGCTCCAGGTCCAGGGTCAGCAGCGGCGCTGCAACGACCAGGGCGATGACCCCGGCCCCGATGACCTTCGGTCTCTTCCACCAGGGCCGCTTCTCCGAGTCCTTGGACCGTGCGTCGGAGACCGGCTCGAAGGCCGTCCAGATGTCGAGCCCGATGAGCGCCTCAATCTCGGTTATCACCACGCCGGGACCGCAGCCCCCGGTGTGACACCGCACCTCGATGCCGTTGCCGTCAGGCCGCTGCCGGAACGCCAGCCCGTCCGACTGTCCGCCGTGACAGACCGCCTCGTCCAGAACCAACCCTTCTCGAAGCTCACTCTGTGGGGGAGCAGGTCCGCGATCCGCCGTGCGCTGGGTCCCGTGTACTGCTCCGTCCGTGTCCGCGATTCGTCCATGTCGTCGTTACCTCCTTTCGTTGACTACAGCCGCTTGCAGGTCGTCAGGGGTGGACCAGTCACCCGACACCCCAACGACCCTCTTGTCGAAGTCCCTCGCCAGCGCGGGATCGGGCTTCAGGTGGGGCAGGTCCTTGCCGGCGCCCCTGACCTTCGCCCTGTCAACCGTGTGGAGCTGCCCGCACCGCTTGCAGTACCAGCCGTGCGGCCCGGCGTAGCCCACCCCTGGGCGTGCGAAGGAGTACCCGCAGCCGCAGACCTCCAGGGACAGCTTCACCGTGTCGATGACGTTGCCCTCGGCGTCACGCAGGACGCTGACGCGGGTGCGAGGGTTGACCACCACCCGGTCGCCGATGACCTGCCTCTTGCTCTTCGGAATCCGACCAGCTTGAACTTCCATGTGCATTACCTCCTTGCTCGAATCTCGTGCCTTGCCGAAGACGCAGCTCGCCCAGGGCGCAAAGGCGTCCAGGGAGAAAGCTGCGAGACGTGAAGCGGCCAGCCTGCAACTCAGCGCAGACCGGCGCGTGTCGAAGCTGCGGTGCGGCTGCGTGACAGCCATTCCGCAGGCATGTCGAGTCGGTCGAGGCGACAGGCGCACTTCGACCGGCTTGCTGAGGACGAGACGCAGAGTGCGCTCAGTCCCTGCGTCCAGCGGATGGAGCGATCAACCCCACTCGCCAGACTGTGCCCGGTGCGTGAAGCGATCAACTCCACTCGCTGGACGGATGCCCAGCGGGAGCAGGACGAACGTCAATCTCCAACCCGCCGGACAGGACCGAGGACGGAGGCCCTTGAGTCAACTCCGTCGATTCGGCCCGTGCTGCTTGCGGAGGACCAACGTCAAACTCCGCAGTGGCAGCGTTCCCTCTTGGGCGAAGCCCGTGCAACAGGGATCATGCACCCAGGTTTCTATGGTCGGAAACCGTGGAAAAGCCAAACAGTGCCACTATTATTGCCCGACCGTTTCGGCGTTGAGTATGCCCTGGAAGCGATACCGCCCAAGTCCGTTGATTCAGGTCATATAAACGTCATCAAGACTTACAGAAAAGTTCATGTTTTCCGTGCGGGAGTCCGGGGCATTGTCGCGGTCCCTCACTTCCGCCAACGCCCGAGGGTGACTTTGTTCAAAAGCTCGGCCCTCTTACGCTCTCTCCGCGTGTCGGAGAGAGCGGTCCTGCGCCAGGTGATCTGACCGCTCCGGTCGAAGTCTCGCAGCGGCTGCTTCTCAGGCGGCAGGGTCATCCCGTGCTCTTCGAGGAGGGCCAGCTCGACCTCCAAGACCCGCTCCTGGGTGGTCAGCCAGTCAACGCCCTCGCCCCGTTCGGGGTGGGCGTCCAGCAGCTCCCGCCACTCGACGATGAGGGGCCACGCCTCACCGAATATCTCCTCGTCGTCATCGGCGGGCTCCAGCGTCGCAAGGTCGGGATACTCCCGGCGCATCGAGGGCCTCGTCGGCGGCTTTCCGCCCCGGTCCGACGCACCGGCATCCGCTTCGTCTGAACCCTGCTGGGAGGGAGCGGCGCCGGCATGACCGGCCCCGCTCCCCTGGGGACCGTCCCGCCGCAGGGCCGCAATATCGCCCTCGACGGAGGCGACCCGCCTGCGCAGCTCCTTGCCCATCTCGTCCTGCCCCTTCTCCAGCGCGCCGACACGGGCCTCCAGCTTCTCGTTGCGCTCCCGCTGGCGCTCCGCAGCAGAGCCGATGCCCTCCTGCAACGCCCGCTCCAGAGCGTCCCGCGTCCGGCGTGAGAGCCGCCCCGTCCTGATGCTCTCGGCCACGGTCTTGGGGTCAATCTCCAGCACCCTGGCAGCGCCCTTGTTACCCCGCTTTGGCACCTGCTCTTGCAGCAGCGCCATGAGGCGCATGTGGTACATGTTCTCCACCGCTTTGCTTTCCTCGATGCCGTGTTCGGTCGATTTCATGGCAATTTCCTCCTTCTCAGCACCTCGTTTCGACTTCGCCCCAGCTACGGCCCAGCTTTGGCCCGGCGTTGCCCTCGGTTGCCCACGGATGTCCTGCACCCCCACGTCGCCGGAGTTTTGCGTCCCGTTCTCCGCTCCACCCGCCGACTTTGCGTCATGCGTGCCCCCCACCATCGAGCGGGTTTCGAGCCAATTGACCTGAACGCACTCTTTCAACTAATTGCTCGCCGTTCACGTCCTGTAGGGGGTGATTTATGCCCATTTCAGCTTTGTCACGACTCACTATTCGATTTCCCCCGAAACTCGATCTCCTGTACAGCCCCATTACTGCATAACTCAGTCCGTTTTCCTATGACCTCGTAAGGTGCATTACTTTTGATGCACCTTACGGGTAGTTTCTAACCGCTTTTCGCTTGTTCACACTCTCCTGCGACGGCCTCGAAACGATGGGCCGCACGAAACCGCAGAGAGGTGGACATCTTGGCGCTGAAAACGAAACTCCGCTCGGCAAGGCGATTTATTCCGCTGGTTTCCGCGCTGCTTTTGGCGGCGCTTGTTGCGATCCCGTCCTCCGGGACCGCCCTCGCCCAGTCCCCGCCTCCTGACGAGCTCACCCTCGTCAACGCCGACCGGGACTTCGTTGAGCGCAAGAAGGGCGGCGAGTTCGTCGCCCGCCCCCTATTCGACCGGAAGGTCAAGACGCTCTACTACGGCATCCGGGACGGCGATACCGGCGACTGGTTGACCGACATGTACAAGGTCAGGGGCGGCGAGAAGAAGCGCAGCGACGGCTGGGAGTACAGCTTCGAGTACCCGGCGCTGGACGACCATCCCGACCTCGACAAGGACCGCGCCTACCTCCTGGTGATGATCGCCGTCGCCGAGGACGGCAAGTCGGGAGCCTTCTTCGGCGTCATCCCCGTCCACGAGCCGGGGCGCATCTGGGACAAGATTCTCGCCGCCCTCAGCCCCGCTCGCTGGGCCAAAGCCTTCGCCGGGTGGCTGATCGAGGGCGCCCACGGCGCCCTGTGCGGCGTGGTGGAGCGTGCGTCGGGAGAGAGCGCCGCCAACTGCCGGGGGGACTCCCGCTGATGGCGGACATCCTCACAGGCACCCCCGAGAGCCTCACCTACGGCCACGAGCTGGTGCGCCAGGCGTGGATGGTCGTGTGGGCCATAACGTCGGGCGCGCTGGTAGTCATCCTCGGCTGGATGGGGCTGACCCTCATCATGTCCGAGCACCTGGGCAACCGGCAGGCGGGATGGCGGGAGATGGTCCCCCGCCTCGTGCTCGGCCTCGTCGCCGCCGCGTCCTCCCTGTGGTGGTGCGCCCTAGTCCTCGACGTGGCGGACGCCGTGTCCGGCTTCGTCGCCGCATCCCTGAACGTCACCGCAGGCGACATGCTTCGCGCCACATTGAGGACCCTGCTGACGGCGGTTGAGGCAGGGAGCGTGGGCATGGCCCTCCTCCTCGCCGTCCTCTACCTCGTCTACGGCTTCTTCGTCCTCTACGTCATCGTGCAGATGGTGCTGCGCCTGGCCCTCATCGACATCCTGCTGGCCCTGGCCCCCATCGCGTTGGGGCTGTGGATTCTGCCTCACACGGCGGGCTGGGGCCGCCACTGGCTCCGGCTCTTCATGACGACCACCTTCCAGCAGGCCATACAGCTCATCGCGCTGGCCCTGGGCTTCGGCTTCCTCAACGAGGTCGCCGCCATCGCCGCCTTCGAGCCGGTGCAGGACCTGATCTGGAAGCTGCTCATGTCCCTTGCCTTCGTCTACATGGCGACCCGGGTGCCCTCGCTTCTGGGCAACGCCGGGACCTTCGATAGCTGGCTCTCGATGCTCTATTTCGGCATGAACCTGCCTGCCTCGATGGTGCGCTCGGCGAAGGTCCTCGGCCTGATGGCCGGGGGAGCGGCAGGCGGGCCGGGAGGCGCGGCGGTGGGAGCGATGGCCGCCAGCGCGGGACTCTCGGCGGCGGCGGGCGGACTCAGCTCGGCGGCCTCGATGGCGACCCCCTCGGCAGGGGGAGACCCCGGCGGAGCACCCCGGAGCAGCGGCGAGTAGCCGCAACACCACGACCACGACGAACGGGCGCGCCGTTTCTGAGCGCCCGGCCAATACCGAAGCGGAGGAATGGCGATGTGCAGCTAGAGGGCAGTCACCGAGGCGAGAAGACAAGGAGACCAACACCGGGCGTCGAGAGGACGGCCCGGCATCAGAGAGGAGAAAGAGGAGATGGAAGACCTTACACAGACCGTATCGAACCTTGTGGGCATCGGGCTGGGGATCGTCGGCGCGGTGGGCGTCGGATTCTTCATCTACGGCGCGTACCTGTACCTCACCGCCAGCGGAGCGCCCCACCAGATGGAGCGCGGCAAGAGCGCCATGATGACCGCTCTGGCGGGCGTGGTCCTGGCGATGGTGGCCTACGGCGTGGTGGAGCTGGTGATGAACGCCGTCGTCGGTTCCCCGGTGGAGATCGACGTGCCCGACCCGGCAACGCCCACGCCGGACACCGAGTAGACGGGCGCGAGGAAGAGAGGCAAGACACATGAGAGAACACGAGGTCCCAACCCACGTGCAGGCCGAGGACAGGGTGCTGCTGTGGTTCACCTTCCCCCAGATCGTGGCGATCACGGCGGTGTGCGCCCTGTCCTACGGCGCATACCGCTACGCCCCGGTCGGCCCGTCCGAAATCAGGATGGCGATCGCCATCCTGTTCGGGCTGGCCGGCATTGCAATGGTCGTCGGAAAGATAGGCGGTCGGCGGCTGCCCCTGGTGGCCGCCGACCTGCTCAAGTATCGGCTGGGAGCGCGAGTCTACGCCGGGCCAGTCGCCCAACTCGTCAGGAGCGAACCGCCCGCGCCGCCGACGCCGGCCAAGTCCGGCCCCGGCCCCCTGCGCCTCATGGCGAAGAGGTCGAATCGCCTCCTCCGCAGGATGCGCAAGAAGAACCGCAAGAACCGGGACCGGCGCGACGGAAGGATGCCCTTCCGTCCCCACACCTGGTTCGGCAAGCGGCGCAAGCGCGGCGAACGCGGGCAGCGTCCCGGCCACATGGCCGAGACCCTGGAGAGCAGACGCCGCGCACCCGGCAGGGGCGGGATGGCGGTCGTGGCCGCCGTCCTGCTGGCGATGGCCGCCACCGTCCCCCAGGCCGTCGTTCTCGCCGACGGCCACGAGCCGTGGCGCGACGAGTTTGACTTCGAGATCGAGAAACCGGTGGAGGGACGGCGGATATTCGTCGAAGGATTGTCGGTAACCGGCGACCGCGCCCTCGTCACGCTCCGGGCGGCAACGGACGTCGACATCCGCATCCGGGCGTTCGGAGGCCCGGACGGCACGTGGCTGCGTTTCTCGGCATCAGACCAGCTCGACCAGGGTGAGATCGGCCGCTACAGGTTCCCCCTGCACGGCCCCGTCCCATCCTTCACCGTGTCCTGGGAGGGCACCCTGGGGCAGGCCGGTGCGCTCACCGTCGAGCACGACGCCATCCCGTACCCGCTCCCCGAGGTGGAGGGAGAGCTCTGCGACCTGCGCATGACCTCCCTGGGCTGGGCGCCCGGCGCCGTCAACGGCGTCGTCGAGTCGGAGTGCGTCGCGTCCATCGAGCACCCGGTCGAGCTACAGACGGTGTCCGGGCACGAGAGCGTCACACAGACGGCCCTCATCGAGGCCGGGGTGACGCGGATCACGGGGGCAGTGAACGCCGTCTATGGCGCGACGAGCGCCGGCGTTGCCTTCGTCCCCGACGGCGAGATGACCTTCACCTTGGCCGTCCCCGACGGCGAGGCGGTCCACTCCGTGAGCGTGTACGCGAGCTTCACGGCGGACCTGAGCGTCCCCATTCCCCCGCTCACCGTGCTCACCCACCACCCGGAGCGGACGGAGGAGATCACCGAGACGGTGGGCCTGTACCGCCCCGGGGCGAGCGACTCCGACAGCGACAGCGACACCATCACCGTCACCGTCACCCACGAGGACGGCACCACGACGACGCACACCGTCTCCGCCTACGCCTATGCCTACGTGCCCGCGAGGACGATCCAGAAGGACGTGACCATCACCGTCGTCCACCCGGAGCACGTCAAGGCCGAGGTGGTGGAGCGGGAGCCAGTCGCCGGAAGCAGGGACGAGGCCCTCGACCTTGCCTCCTACGTGGGGTCCGACGACCCCTATGCGGCGCTGACCCTGCCGGAGCCCGAGCCCGAGGACCCGCCCGCCGAGCAGTCGCCCGCGGGCGGGCTGCGTGACTGGTTCGAGCGGCTGGGATGGGAGTGGCCCTGGTGAGGCGGGCGCTGACGGCAGTCCTGATGGCCGGGGCTGCGCTGGTTACGACCGGCGCGGCCCCGGCAGAGGAGCGGACGATGCTGGAAGCCTTCGACCGCGTCCTCACCGCCATGTCCTACGCCGCCGCCGGTCTCGCCGTCTTCGCCATCGCCTGGGCGGGTTTCGTCCTGATGGCCGAGGGCAGCGAGGAGCGCGGCGGAGGACGGGCCAAGTCCGCCGTCTTCCTCGCGGTGGTCGGCCTGGTCCTCGTCCTGTCGGCCAAGGGCGTCGCGACCCTGCTCAGGCACGGCGTCATCCCGTCCCTGCCAACCCCCTAGAGCGAAGGAGAAAACCCCTGTTGATGAAGCACGTTAGACGACTGTTGAGACGAGAAGCGCAGGAGCCTGCGGATGCGGACGCATCCGCGCCGCTCGACCATCTGAAGGACGGCACCAAGGAGCCCAACGGCTTGAACGAGGTCCCGTCCAAGGTTCGCTCGGCATTGTCCCCGCTCCTCGCGTTGAGGGAGCGCATCCGGCGACTTGCGGAGCGTGGGGAACGGACCGCCCCACACGATGCTCATCCATCACCGGAGCCGGGCCCGGAAGCGGAGCCTCCCGCGCCCAAGCCCCCGCCCGACCTGCCCCTCTTCTTCATGCTGTCCCACCTGGACGACGACGGCCCGGTGCGGCTTGACGGGGTGAAGCTCGGCGTCTGCGAGCTGATGGGCCTTGAGATCGACGAACCGAAGCTGGGGGCCTTCGCCGGGGCGCTCAACGCCCTGGATTTCCCGGCACAGCTTCTCGTCAGGCAGCACCCGCCGCGCCTGGGACATCTCCGGGAGAAGCTGCAACAGGCCCAGCCGGAGGACCTGCCCCCGCAGACGAGGGCGGCCGCAGATTCCCTTGGCCGTCTACTGACCGACCTTGAGACGAGGGATGGCATCCTCGACCGGCGCTTCTACGCCATCTGCGAGTTCGCCCGCATCGACGAGCTGCGCGGGCTGCTCGCCAGGGCAGGGCTGTCCGTCCACCCCCTCAGAGACAGGCAGCTTCGGATGTTCCTGGTCTCCGCCGCCCTCGGCGGCTCGCCCGGAGAGTTCGACGGGGACGCTCCCGTGGAGATCGAGATGGGCCGCCGCGAGATGCGCGTAGGTGACCGCCTCGTCCGCTCCCTCCACCTGGGCCGGTAGCCCCGCTCCCTCGCCCCCGGCTTCCTGCAAGGGCTGATGGCGGCGGGAGCGCCCATGGACCTGTCCGTCCACGTCGGCCCCATTCCCGCTGAGCAGGCCGCACGGACGCTGGAGTGGCAGAAGGTGCGGTTCGAGTCGGCCCAGTCCCTGTCATTCAAGAAGGGCCGCACCATGTCGCCCGAGGCGGAGATCGCGCTGGAGGACGTGACCCGGCTCAGGGACGAGGTGCAGCGCGGGCGCGAGCGTCTATTTCACTCCTCTCTATCCGTGACCCTCCACGCCAAGGACGAGGCGTCGCTGAAGGAGATGACCCACCGGGCGAAGGCCCACTTCGGCGCCACGCTCGGCAAGCTGGACAACCTCGCCTTCCGCCAGCGCGAGGGGCTGCTCTCGACCCTGCCCCTGGCCCTGAACGCCGTGGCCGAGTGGCGCAGCCTCGACACGTCCAGCCTTGCTAGGCTTTTCCCTTTCTCGCCCCCCGATCTGGACACGCGCAGCGGCACCCTCTACAGCATCGACATGCGGGCCTGCTCCCCGGTGGTCTACGACCCCTGGGACGGGACGCACCTCAACGCCAACACCGCCGTCCTCGCAAGGTCGGGAAGCGGCAAGAGCTTCTCCACCAAGCTGGGAATGCTCAGGGGCCTGTGCCGGGGAGTGACCGCCTACGTCATCGACCCGGAGGGCGAGTACGCGGACATGGCGAGAGCCGCGGGCGGGCGCGTGCTGTCCCCCGGAGTGCCGGGCGAGGGCATGAACCCCTTCGTCATCGACAAGGGCGACTCCGAGGAGATGCTCCAGCGCATCGGCAGCCTCAGAAGGCTCATCGAGGTGATGGTCGGCGAGAGCCTCGGCGCGGAGCGACGTGCCTCCCTGGACCACGCCTTGGCGGGCTACTACTCGAAGCCCCGCGAGCGCACCGGCTTCCGCGACTTCTACAAGTACCTGCAGGAGAGCGAGGCGGGAGACCCCGACCTGGCAAGGCTGCTCCGGCCCTTCGCCACCGGAAGCCTCCGCCATCTCCTCTCCGACGAGGGAGACGACCTCCTCAACAACGAGGCGCTGATCACCGTCTTCGACCTGCGGCTCCTCGAACCAGAGCTGAGGCCCGCCGCCGCGATGGTGTGCACGGAAACCGTGTGGGCAGCGGCGGCCCAGGACCCCAAGCCGAGGCTTCTGGTCGTGGACGAGGTGTGGAGCATCATGCAGCACCCCGAAGGCGCGGCATTCATGGTCAGCATGGCGAAACGCGCCCGCAAGCACCGGCTGGGACTTCAGTTCATCACCCAGGACGTGCAGGACCTTCTCTCCGAGGACTCTTCGAGAACGATAACCGGCCACTCCGGTCGCGCCCTGCTCCAGAACGCCGCCTTCAAACTCCTGCTCCAGCAGGACGCCGCCGCCATAAGCACGGTCGGCGACGCATTCGACCTGCCCGAAGACCTCCAGCGTTGGCTCCTGTCATGCCCCAGAGGAGGCGGGCTGCTCCTCGCCAGGGGCAACCGCTTCCCCGTGCGCATCGAGGCCACGTCGGAGGAGACGGAGGTCATCGAGTGGAGACCCGGACGTCACTAGAGAAAGGACTCTTCCAACCATGAAGCTGAACCCGAGGAACATTCTGTTCGGAGACAAAGCCGAAGACAAGGGCCCCGTCCTGCTGGCGGTGACGCCGCCCAGGGCCGGGGAGCGCACCCTCCTGGGCGTCGAGAACCTCCTCCAGTCCATCGCCGTCCCCGAGCCCTTCTCCCTGGAGCTGTCCGGGGACATGGACGGCGTGACCCTCATGGCCCGCTGCCTCGACGACCGCGTCGTGCGCGGCCAGCTCTCCGCCCACTACCCCCAGGCGCGCATCCGCAGCGTGGACACAGAAGACGACCCACTGCGCCTCCGCGACGGGGAGCAGGCGTGGTCGATCTCTCTCACCTCCGACGGCCCCGAGTACATCCCCCTGCGGACCTTCATGGACGACGACCTCCTCGACCCCGGCTCCGACCCTCTCCTCGCCCTGATGGGGGCGCTGTCCGCCCTCTACGAGGGTGAGCGGGTGGTGACCCGTCTCATGCTGCGCTCCCTGGGCCCCGACTGGTCGCAGCACCACATGGACAAGGCCCACAAGCGCCCGGGTTACGAGCCGCGAGAGCCCGCCTACACCTTCCAGACCAAGCCCCTGCAGATGGACGGCATCACGATGGCCATTCTCGGCATCGGGGCCTTCGCCGCCCTCAAGGGCTACCTGTGGGTGCAGGACGGCGAGATATGGAAGGCTGCGCTGCTCGGCCTCGGCGCATCCCTGGGAATGGCCGTGGGCGGCTGGGCGTGGTGGCGGTGGAAGAAGGCCCGCAATCGCGTCGAGGACCCCATCCTGATAGGCGAGAAGGTCTCCCGCGTCGCCTTCGACGCCGAGCTCCAGGTTGTCGCCATACTGCCCGCCGACACGGGACGGCGCCGGGCCAGGGAGCTCCTGGACACCCTCGCCGCCGCCTACCGCCACTTCGACAACCCCGCAGGCGCGAGGTTCAAGGTCGGCGCCGCCCGGCCAGTCGATCCGGACCCCGCCGCGCTCCACCCGACAAGCCCCGGCCTGTTCGGAAGGCGCAGCGTCCTCGGAGTCCGCGAGGTTGCCTGCCTGTGGCACCCGCCCGGAGCGGGAGACGAGACGCCCCTGGTGGAACGCTCCGGCGCAAGGGCGCTCAGCCCCTCGGCGAAGGGAGTCCGGGGAGGTGCGCTGGTGGGAGACACCACCGCCGGAACGGGGAGGGAGATCCGCTTCCCCGAAGACCTGCTCCGCCGCCACCACCTCTACGTCGCACGCACCCGCATGGGCAAGAGCACCCTCATGCACCACGTCGTCACCCACAAGATGCGCGAGAAGGCGGCGGGCAGGGACGGCGACGCCATCGTCGTCATCGACCCCCACACCGACCTGGTGGCCGGCATCCTCGAACACGTCCCCGGCTCCCTCGCGGATCGGGTGCGCCTCATCGACCTGTCCGACCACTCCCGCGCCCCCGGCATCAACCTCCTCGACACTCGCATCTTCGCCGACCGCGACCGCACCGCCGACTCGGTGGTGCGCGTGGCGAAGGGCCTCTGGGACCAGTGGGGGCCGAGGATGCAGTCCATCCTCGAACAGACCGTCAAGACCCTCCACGAGGCCAACGAGCAGATGGAGGCCGAGACCCAGTTCACCATCCTCGACGGCCTCAAGCTCCTCTCCAACGACCCCTTCCGCAAGGACGTGCTCAAGAAGGTCTCCGACCCCTACCTCCTCGAATGGTGGGCCAGGGACTTTTCATCGTGGCACCGCCAGTACAAGGCCGAGGCCCTTGCCCCCGTGCAGACCCGCCTCTCCTACTACGCGTCCTCGAAGCGGGCGCGGGCCATCCTGGGCCAGCGACGCTCCACCATCGACCTGCGCCGCACCATCCACGACGGCGGAATCCTCCTCGTCTCCACCTCCCAGGGAACGGTGGGCAGGGACGTGGCCGCCCTGGTGGGCGCGTCCCTCCTCAACCTCGTGGACGCCGTGATACGGGAGCAGGGAAGCCTGCGGCTGGAACAGCGCCGGGGCGCCCTCGTGGTGGTCGACGAGATGCAGTCCATGCCCGGCGTGGACTACGAGTCGATGCTCAGCGAGCTCGGCAAGTTCGGGGCGTCCTTCATCTTGGCGACCCAGAGCCTCGCCAAGCTCGACGACCTCTCCCGCACCATGCGCGACACCCTCCTCGCCAACGTGGGCTGCCTGGCCGTCTTCCAGGTGGCGGGCTCAGACGCCCGGACGCTGGTGTGGGAGCTGGGTAAGGAGCGCGTCACCGAGGACGACATCACGTCCCTCCCCGTCCATCACTGCTACGTCCGCGCCACCGTGGGCAAGGAGCGGATGCCCGCCTTCTCGATGATGGTCCGCAAGCCGGAGGACGGAGACTCCGATGCCGCCGACCGCATCCGCGAGGCCGCGTCCGCCTACACCGTCTCCGACCGCGAGGGCGGCTACGCCGACGCGGACGGCCACAAGAAGGTGGGCGACTTCCGCAAGGGCATCGAGGACCTCGAACAGGGAGGGACGGGAGAGCCGCAGGCCGAGGAGGACGCGGACCGCAGAACGCAGAAGAGCAAGCGAGACCGGGGGGCCTCGGACGACGAGGGCGAGACGGAGTACGACGACGAGGACCGCACAGGCGAAGACGAGGGAGAGGAGGCTGAGCTATGAGACCCGAAGGATGCGAGGCCGAGCTGCTCCGCGCCCTGGCCGCGATGCCCTTCCTCGACCGGCTGGAGATGGTCGCCGTAACCGGATGGTCGAGGGGGCCGGTCTACGAGGCCGCCGCAAGGCTGGAGTCCGAGGGCTTCTGCGCATCGGCGCTCCACGCCACCGACGTACTCCCCCCGGCCCGGAGGTTCTATCTCACCGCAAGGGGGCTGCGCAGGCTGGCCGACGAGGAGGACGTACCCCCCGGCGAACTGGTGCGCTCCCGCCCCCTCTCAGCCCAGTGGAGGCGCAGCCTGATGGAGCGCATGGATGCCCTGGCCGCCGTCTATCACGTCGCAGCCGTCGTCGCCAACGTCGAATATCCCATCGACTTCCGCTGGTATCGGGCCATGCCCCTGGACGCCGCCATGACGCTGCCGGACGGCAGGACCGTCGGCGTCGTCAGGCAGGGACTCACCGCCGACAGGTCGGGCTTCGCCAAGCGCGTCTGGCGGATGCGCGACGAGCCGACGCCGGGCGTCGTGCTCATGCTCATGGCCGACCACGTGCGGCTCAGGCACGCCCGCAGGCTGCTGTCCACGACCCGGATACCGGCCCTGTTCGCCGTCGAGCGCGAGGCGGTCCTGGCCAAGCCCGGGCACCGGATATGGAGTCCGTCCGCAGTCGGCGCATCCCTCGACCTGCGCTACGTCCTCGACCGGCTGGGACCGGGCGGGGAGCTTCCGGTGGAGCCGGAGCCGCAGCGGGCCGACTTCCCCGCCGCCGTCGCCATCGAGGGGCCGGAGTGGGACATCTCCGACCCCATGCTGCCCTTCATGCTCAAGCCCGCCGAGAAGCGCGCCCTCGACGCCATCTCCGACTGGCCCTGGATCGGACTGGGAGACCTGGCCGGGCTGCTGGGCGTCTCGCCCCAGCGGGCATCCCAGCTGGTCAACCCCCTGGAGGGACTCGAGCTGACGGTGCGGCCCAGGGACGCGGGAGGACGCCTCGCCATCACCGACCGGGGGCTGGCCCTGCTCTCCCGCAGGGACCGCACATCCGTCGCCCTGGCGAGGAAGCGGTGGAGCGTCTCTCTCGAAGACGACGACGCGCCCCTGGAGTGGCGCAACGTCTCCGGCAGCAGGAGCCGACAGCTTCTCAGGAACATGGAGCACACCCAGTCCGTCCACGCCTTCGTGGGCGCCCTGTCCGCCCAGGCCCCCCTGCTGGGGTGGGAGGTCGTCCAGATCGACCCGCCCAGGAGGGCGTCGAGGCACTTCAGGCACGAGGGCGGGATGCGCTCCGTCAACCCCGACGCCTTCGGCGTCCTCAAACGCGGCGAGACGACATGGCCGTTCTTCCTGGAGTGGGAGCGAAGGGCCGTGCGCCCCTCGACCATGTCGCAGCGACTCGCCCCGTATTTGCGCTACTACTCATCTCACAGACCCGCCGACGACCACGGCGCCCAGCCCTCGGTCCTGGTCGTCTTCGACGACGAGATCGCACAGACCCACTTCCTGCGCGTGGCGCGGGAGGAGATGCGGGCGGAGGGCGCCACGGTGCCCCTGTGGGTGTCCCACAGGGAGGCCGTCAACGCCCTGGGGCCATTGGGACGCGCATGGCGCGTTCCGGGCGATTGGGAGTCGCCCCAGGCCCCGACACCCCTATGAATGGAAAACGACGGCGTGAGCGCGAGCCGCACGGCCGCTCCCGCCTCAATTGCTAACAGGAGACCGAAAGGCCATGAGTTCGCAGGACGCCAACGAAGCGAAGGGACACCGGAGGCGTGGAGGACGGGCCGTTGTCCGGCTCAACGCGGCGGCGCTCTGGCAGCGGTTGGCACTGCTGAACCGCAACCAGAGCTGGCTCGCGGGAGAGGTCGGCATCAGCCACGGATACCTCTCCATGCTGGTCAACACGGGGCGAGCACCCTCCGGCCGCGTCCGCTTGCGGATGCTGAAGGCCCTTGAAGTGGAGAGCTTTGAAGACCTTTTTGAACTGGAGGATAGCGATGACACAACCCAACGGTAAGCCCCGCATCGACGGGAGCACGGAACACACTACGGACTTGGAGCCCATGCCCTACGGCATACGGCTGCCCGACGACTTTCCCGACCGGCTGGAGCGCCTGAGAAAGGCCGCCGACCTCACCTGGGCCGGACTCGCCGCCGCCATCGGCGTCGACTACAGGCAGATGTACAGGTGGCGCAAGCACGGCGTCGAGCCCAGCGGCGCGGCGATGGACCGCCTCTACAAGTTCGCCAGCCGGATACACGGAGGTCTGGAGATCCTCCTGGGGGAGAGCTACCAGATGAGCTTCCTCAGGGACTGACCCACATAGCGCCGCCGGTGTTCGCCCCGTCCGTCCGCACCGGCGGCCAAACCCCACACCTGTAACGAGAGGCCAGCGGCCACACTCACCGCCGTTGAGACTACAGAGGATGCAAGACACCACCATACACAACCAGTGCAACAGACCCCGGGAGCCGGAATCCTCACCGGACCGGCCGGCCGTCTCTCAGACCCCACGGCAGCGCAGGTTGATCCAACAGGGCTTCCGCGCCTGGGCAAGGGTGTCCATACGCTCCTTCTTGGAGGGCCGCGGCGTGCCGCCGGTCGGATGCCGCCCCGATCACGACGGCCTCAGCGAGCCGGGCTGGGAGCCGAAGCACGGAGAGCGTCATGAATGCCAGTGAGAAAGACGGCCCCACGCCCGTGGCCCTCTACGCCAGGGTGTCCAGCGACCGGCAGGACGTGGACCTGTCCGTGGCGGCACAGTTGCGGGCGCTCAGGGATCACGCCCGAAAGAACGACTGCGTGGTCGTCCGCGAGTTCGTGGACGAGGCCGAGAGCGGACGAGTCGCCAACAGGCCCGACTTCAAAAGGATGATCGATGAGGCCAAATCGTCCACGGTCCCATTCCGGGAGATCCTGGTCTGGAAATTCTCCAGGTTCACACGCAGAAGAGAGCACGCCGTCATGTACAAGTCCCTGCTCCGCGACAGGGGCATCCGGGTCGTCTCCATCACCGAGCAGGCCGACGACACCGCCACCGGCAGGCTCCTGGAGGCCATTATCGAAGGGGTGGACGAGTTCTACAGCGAGAATCTCGCCCAGGACGTCACCAGGGGGATGCGTGAGGCCGCGTCCAGGGGCTTCTGGATGTCCAGCGAGGCTCCCCTGGGCTACAACCGGGTGATGGTGCAAGACGGACCCAAGAAGAGGCCCAGGCTGGAGCTCGATCCCGACTCCTCTCGCGTCGTCAGGCGCATGTTCGACTTGTCGGAAGCCGGCAAGTCGACCCTCGACATCGCCCGTAGCCTCAACGACGAGGGCATCACCAGCCCCAGGGGTAAGCCGTGGGGAAAGACCAGCGTCCACGCCATCCTCATCAACGAGACGTACACCGGCACATTGACCTGGGGCGTGAACGCCAAGGACGGGGCCGACCCTGTGCGGATGGAGAACGCCTTCCCCGCCGTTGTCGACAGGCAACAGTTTGACCGCGTGGGTAAGCTCCTGCGTGCCCGTGCGCCTAGGGTAGTCAACCCCCGACGGGTGGCCAGCCCCTTCCTTCTCAGCGGGCTGGTCAAGTGCAAGACCTGCAGGCGAGCGCTAACCGGACAGGGCTCCAAGTACGCGCAGTTCACCTACTACGTCTGCCAGACCCTCATGAAGCAGGGGAAGGGAGCCTGCGACGCCCCGAGGCTCAACGCCCGGCGCTTCGAAGAGCTGGTGGTGGACAGGATTCGCTCCAACATCTTCACCGAGGGTAGCTTCCCCGAGTTGGTGAAGGCGGTGGATGAGGAGATCGACGGCATGGTCGCCGAACACCGCAAGAGGGTCCAGACCATCGAAGGGGAGATTAGGGATGTGAAGAAGCAACTGGACCGCATCTGGCGCTACATTGCAACCAGAGACGACGTAGATGTGGCCATTACCTCGGCCCGAATGGCGGAGTACCACGACCGCCAGGAGCGACTCGAAGAAGCAGCGGCGGACGCCAGAGATGAGTTGACCCTGCACAAGGCAGCTCTGGGCGACGCCGGCGAGATCGCTGAGTACGCCCGAGAGATGGACGACTTCCTGGATAGAAGCGAGTTGGCCGAGCGCAAGGCCTTCATCGAGTCGTTCGTCAGGGAGGTCGTGGTCATGCCCGGGGCCGCACAGCTGCGGTACACCATGCCCATGCCGGACGACAGTCGGATACCTGGTCAGGTCACTGAGACGGTGAAGCTGGTGCTGGACGACCCAGCGCTCTAGCCGTCGGTCGCACGGGTCGATTCGAGTTGGTGGAGTATAGGGCCTTCGTCTCATCCCTTACGAAGGCCTGACAGCCGATGATGCCGGGCTAGTATCGCTCCCGACTAAAGCCAACCTGAAACGCGTGGCATAGGTTCGCTGCTTCATATCCGACGGCCTTGGGGACTTCCGCTGCGAGGGAGATGGCTTTGCTGTCGTAGACGATGTCTTCATCCAGCAGGCCGTGTTTTTCCTGAAGGAACTCGGCTATGAGTCGGCCCATGTCGTGACCTTGGGTCTCTGTCCCACCGCCTAGCTTGGCGGGGAGCCACTGGTCAAATCTCACTATCTCCCTCCATACTGCGGTCGTTGGACTTCTTCTGAGGGAGTTTACTATTTTTCCCTCATGAAGGTATCGCATACTCGCCACCCTGTCCCTCACAGACCAGTTGAAGGATCTTACTTAGCCACTTGACCCAACATGTCATCCATACATTTTCGCTTCGCGATTTCCTCCCTGGGAGTTCCGCCCGACCACAGGTCCCTGTAGAGCGAATCTATGGTATCTCTCATCACGGCCGGGACTCTCCCTTTGCTTGCTGCAAATGCCAGTAGCTCAAGTGCAGTGAGTCGATCAGTTCGCTGGGGCTTCGGCGAGCCTAACGCAAGAATGTTCAAGGCTGTCTGTTTGGCCTCGGTTGCCCCCTGTAAGAGCAGCCACAATTTCGCAAGATAACCCAAGTCGTCTAGATTCATCGCGTGCGAGTTGCCATACCGACTTGAGATTCGCTTGAGTAGTTTTACTCGAAAAGCGTCCCCTTGTAGTGATCGCATCTGAGTGTTTCGACCAGCCTGCGATCTGCTCGCCTCAATCAGCGCCCAAAGAATACGGGGGGATATCGCTGGGTTGTCGACCTGTTCTAGTAGCCATGCCTTGCTCGGCTGTCCAAGTTCCATCAGCACACGAGCAGCATGTTCCGAGGCAGCGAAGTCCTTCGGCTGTCTGAAGGTATGTTGCGCGACGAAATTGCCATGGTCCCAAAGCCTCTCTGCGAGGCCGTTCACCAAGGCAGGATCAATAGTGTCTCCAAGGTCGGATAGGATTTGAACTGCGCAGAAGGCTGCCACGAAGTACACCCTCGCCGCTTCGTCGGCCTCCCGGAAGCGATCTGCGCTATCCTCTGCATCCCATACGCTCAGAGGCAAGCGCTCGCACCGTTCCAACACCCATGTTAGTGAGTCGCGGCCTTCGCCAAGAATGACCAAGGAAATCGCTAGTCCGAGGATAGAATCATGGTCTGTCCAGTTGTCCCAAAGGTATGAGAGGCTACGGTTGTCCTCTAGTGCGTCTACGATGCGTTCTTCATGCTCTTCAAGGATCATTCGGGCGATTTCGGCGGCATGTGCGGGACAGGCTCCGCGTACCTCCCATGCCACTCGGGCGAATGGCAAGTTTCTGGGAACCAGTGGATCAGGGCGTAATCCTGCCCGGAGATTGCCAGACAACTCAGTAGACCAGCGCTGGCGAACCACAGACGCCAACTGCCGAATGCAGAGCTCTTCAAGTTCCTGGACACGTTCAGGTTTTCCGGGGCTCCCGTACGCAGGCAACGCTCCTACACTGTAACTTAGCAGGTCGACGATCCACCTAACGGAGCTACTGGCTTGGATGGAGCTAAGTTGATCCAGTAGGTCGGACAGGAGGGCTGATCCCAGTTTGTCTTGATCCACTTGTTCAGACTGGTTCCTAGAGTTCCCACAGGCGTCAGCGTCCAGTTGGGCGACGTTTTCCAAGGTATGTACGATCCCCAACGCAATCGCGGCGTCAGAAGAATCAACCCTGATCCACTCCAATGGCCTCTGGGGGTCGATTGGTGCGTAAAAGCCTGCGGCGCACTCCGCGGCCCATCTTTGCACCACCGGATGATCTGCCCTGTCCAGTAGCGTGACAAGGAGTTCTGGGGCCAATCTCATTAGGAGAGCTACAACATTGCGAATGCCCGGGTGCAGCCACCATTCGCATTCCCTCAGTTCCTTGAAGCTCCTTAGTAGGTTCCGTCGCCGCGTGATGTCCACGGTGACCTCGGCTCCTGCGCCCCCGAGCCGGAAGATGCGTTCAGGGTCGATAACCTGGTTGCGTTTGCATAGCCGTTCCAAGATCCCCAACACGTAGCTGCCGAATGCCTGGATTTCGTTCGCATCCCATTGTGAACGAATTATGTTTTCTGCTAAGTCTGGCTCGATTGAACCAATCGCCCAGAAGGCGCGGTCGTCATTCACATCGCTGCTGACCTCAACCATTTCTTGCTCGATCGTGTCTAGGATCAACATTGCCAGAGGGGTGCGCAATTCGTTTCGCAGAACCCACTGCTCAGAATCCTCATGAAACCAGCTGCGGATTTCATCGATGGTCTGAGCCTGGTTGCGGCGCGAAACCACTTTGCGGATCCACTGTTCCGTCAATTCAAGGCTTAGGGGAGGCCGAAGCGGCGATTCTCCCACTCCCAAGAGTCGCCAAACCAAAGGCACAGCTTCACAAGGCAACGAGACACAGAGCTGGGTGTTATCGTCCATCATCGGACCTCTTGGACTCTGGTACCGTCGCTATGTTTCCCAACAGGGTATGCCCACAGCGCCTCTGCTTCCTCGCGATAGACGCCGTAAGACAATGCGGCAAATGTAACGCCATCGCTATCCCAACCACTGATGGAGTTGGAGATAAGGATCTCCCGTTCGGAGGTGATCAAATACCTGTCGTGGAAAAGCGGTTCGTCATTCTTGGTCAACAGCCTGACAGTGGCGTGACCAATCAGCGCAGGAGGATACCTTGACCACCATGTTGAGCCGCCCTGGCGACCGCAGATAATCCTCAATGGTCTGCCCATCGTGCTTTCAAAAATCCTAAGATAAAGGCTGTCAGCGCTAGCTCCAGAACCTCGTGTCATGAAATAGGGATCGGCCAGATAGATTGGTTCTTCAGAGTAGGTGTGTCGACGTAACAGGTCTATGAAATAGTCGACTGCCTCATCCATTTGACCTGGCCCGAAACGAGCCAGATTACGTGCGTCTCGTGCCTCCCTAACACTTTCGAAAGCCCTGCGGTTGAGAACCCATCGCCGGATCATCTGATCCCTTGAATCGCCGTGTTCTTTGGCATCTACGTTGATAATGGAGCGCCGGCTGCCGAGCGAAACTTGGTTGGTGGTGCCACGTCTGCTGTCGTGCATCGTAAGATTCGGGCCTGCGTCCATGTGCGTTGCGATGTTGATGCTCATTATTAGATTTACATCCATCAGGTCAATGCACTGTCCGTCGGAATTCCGGTGTATGGCGAACCCAAATCGATCCACATCTGAACTCAGTTCGATGACAGTTTCGTTTGTAACGGCTGCGATCTCCCGTCGGACCACATTGTCGTCACTATGGTGGGCCCATATTGAGGCCGTATACGCATCGCTTGGCAATTGCGTCCCATCCATCCTGTCCACCTTGAGTAGGAGCGAGTTGTGCCCGTGTTTTTGGAGATCACAGACAATCTCGTCTTCGGCGCCCGCAACCATGAGGTTACCCACCCGTTCGGATCGCTGGTCAAGCCGAAACTTCAGCATCTCTAGCAACGGCTCTAGCTTGCTCTGGGAGGACTCAAGCAATACCTGCCACCCATTCCGTAGTTCTTCATCGAAACTCCAGAACTCAATGACCTCAGCGCTGTGATTGTCGAACGGGCTAGGCACCGCTATGTCAGTACCACCGCGCGGATCACGATATGCCCAATGGTGCCGGGCACCTTGCATCAGCGAATACCCAACCTCTAGTTCATCAATGTTCAGGACGCCCGAAGCCAAAACACCGTCGACTATGCGCTGACAGTCATGGAACGGTGCATCCAGTCGATGTAACCGGAGCTCGCCTGGCTCATCTCCGTCACCAGTGGCCAGAATCTCGGTGGACCACGAAGGGTCGGTATTCCCAACCCAGGGTCCCAGCGAGTCGCGTCGCCGATGTCGGACATGGGTGAAGAGGTTTACAGGGGCCTTGCCCTCCGGATACCAAGCCAGCACAGTCATCCGGGCGGTCCTGCATTGGGTATCGCTGGTAGATTCCGTGGGCGGGAGCCGCAGAATAGAGGACAAGCCATTCTCATGCGCCCAGCGGGCGGCTTCGTGCTGAGTCACGAAGAGCCGTCGCCCTTCCCTGCGAGCAGCCAAGTCGTTCTGCCGAATTCGTCTGCGTATGTACTCTTCGCTCTTGCCTACCGCAACAGCCAATTCAGAAACAGTAAGTTCCATGACAAATCCTACCCTTATGCGATTTAGACATTCCTACAAGCTGTCGATTGAGGTATCAGCCAAGGATAGTCCTTCTCGATCTGTGACAGAGTACGATTGGCGAATTCGCCACCCGGCTACGCATCGACAATCTCCCACTGGGGACTAGACCATCTCCTTAATCACTTGATGCTTCCCGCGGATTGGAATTCATTCATGATTCGCTCCTTGACACTACCCGACGGGCGACAAGAGCACCTTTGGAGTCAATGGCGCGGGTACGGACCGGGACGGCACCGTCAGCTAGGGGCCGCAGTAGCTGCAGATTCGAACCTCCCAGCCTGTGTCGGCAGCAAGGCGCCGGGCTGCCTCCGCCGTTTCGATTCCTTCGCTGTATTCACCTGTCGGCGGATTCCTTCTGCTTACACCGCCATGTACCTTGAGGCGGGAGCACGATTCCCTGTGCACAGCTGCATATCTATTGGCTCTGTTCTTGTAAACGGTGTATCTCATTTGACCTCCATCTCTATTGCCTTCCCACCTATGAATGGGCTGAAGCTCCCCCAAGTCAAGCAGGAACTGTCTCAGGGGTGTCGACACTATGCTTCCAAACAGGACCCCAATGATAGTTACGGATGCGGCCAGCCATATCTGATCATCCGCCAGGGCCCTCGGCATCATTATCCCGAGAAAGATTAGAGGTAGAAACAGAAAGAGCATCGAGAAACCTTCGGAGGCGGGTCCCCAGATGGGAGCCTGCCGCCGATTCCGAGCCTGATTCAGCAACAGCCGGGCTACATAGGTCCAGATCACACTGCCAAGCAGTACGACCGGTAGTTGAATCGGCAAATCCTCCAGACGTACGCTGGACGAATCCTCTGGAATGGCTAGGTACAATGCCGCAACAATGGTCGAAGGTATCAGGGCCACTCCCGTTAGGGGTGTTCCCCGGATCATTACGGCGAAGGCCAGCAAGAACGGGGCTGAAATCATCAAGAAGAGGACATACACTCCCACGTGAGGCCAGTCCCATCTGTTGCTCATGGCCATCAGCAGCAGTCCTAGATTGAGCAGTCCAAATCCGAGGTTCCACCAGAGGAATCGACGACGCTCGACAGGGGCATCCTTTTTCTCTAGTAGCGCTGACAGTGGGATGGCGGCGTACAGCAGCACCAGCAGTACCCGATTGGAAGTGCCTTCAAGCACTCCAGGGAACCACATCAATGCGGTGAACATCGCCAAGCCGGCAACGCTGATCCAGAAATGGACCCCGGCTCGCTGACGGACTTCCGTCCAGGAAGGAAAGTGTATGCTCGATGCTGCTTCCCGTAGGAGGCGCATCCGCAATTCACTCAGTGTTGGGAATGACTCCACGGCTTCACCGCAAAGCTTGCGAAGCCTCCTGAGTACATCTTTAGGTTGAGTGGACCACATCGCCCTCGTCTCTCCCGCTAGACTGTCCCACAAGAAAGGTAGTCCCGGTTGGCTACCGTACCGCAATATTATGCGTAGAAATCCGACAGTGCCGAATCTCCCTTCTTGAGCGGAGGATGTAAGCCGAGGCTGAGGTGTGGCCGATGGTAATGGTAGCGCTGAAGGAATGCGTCCACGTTCCTCTGGCACTCAGGCAGGTCTTCAAGCCGGTAGTGTAATCAGCCGAGGCATTCCTTGCGAACTGTCCGGTTGAAGCTCTCGATGTAGGCCTGTTCGTTCTTCTTGTAAGGTCGGGCCACACGATGCCGCTGGCAATAGGTCAGCACGTTGCGAGCGAACGACTCTTTGAACTCACTGCCGCCGTCGGTCTGGATCAACTCTACCCAGCCGTCGAAGCGCCGTGTCATGGCCTGTTCCAGGAAGACGCGCCTGTAGGCGGCCGTGAGCGCCGGCGCCACCAGGATGTCCGCCTCCCTGGTGTAGATGTCTATGGCCGTGAAGGCGAACAGGCTGCCGAACATGACGGTGTCCATCTGGACTACCTGGCGTGGGCCACTGGCGACCGGGACGGGTCCCCGCCGCCGATTCTTCTTCCACTTGGGTCGGATGACGTACTTCTCACGGAGAATCTCGTAGATCTTCGGCACCGACAGACGCACTCCGTGCTCGCGCTCCAGGAAGTAGGCGATCTTCTGTCCACAGCACCCTGCCTCGCGCTCTCTGATGGCCCACACCCAGCGTTTCACAGCTGGGTCTACCTGCCGCTTCGGTCGTGGACCCTTCTTCGCCTGCTGGTAGCGGTCGAGGAAGGGGAGCAGCCCTTCGCGTTCAATCCCGCCTATCCACCGATGGATCGTCTCGCGGTGTTT
Source organism: Dehalococcoidia bacterium (assembly GCA_963668185.1). Lineage (GTDB taxonomy): Bacteria > Chloroflexota > Dehalococcoidia > Lucifugimonadales. The sequence goes on along the minus strand of OY764162.1, from coordinate 2,326,534 downwards.
CCCCAGGCGCTGGGCGATGCGTGTTTTAGGGACTCCCTCTTGGTAGAGCTCCCATGCCATGGTGATAATCGTGACGTTCAACATGTCCATGAGCGTATACATGGACTGTCGGATTTCTACGGAAACATTGCGCGTACTTGAGTATCGCACAGATAACCCGTAATATGTATATGTGTTAATCGTCAGAAATACAAGTCCTCAGCCAACACTGGTTGACACCCATACGCGATACACATAGCTTATACCTGTGCAATCCGACAGAAGAGCAAACGATGCCTATTAACAGACACGACACGTTCTTCCGTCGACACCCGGTGTTCACCGGAGAGGAGTTGGCTGAGCACCTCTCCGCAAGTGGCCACGTCGGAGCAAGAACTCAAGAATCGCTCGTCGCCTACCACACCAGAACGGGGCGGCTCGTCCGCGTCCGGCGCGGACTGTTCGCAGTCATCCCACCAGAGGCGGACGGCAGCACGTATCCGGTAGACCCGTATCTGATAGCGTCCCGGCTTACGCCGGACTCGGTCCTGTCGCACCACACGGCGTTGGAGCTGCACGGACGGGCCTATTCGGTGTGGCAGCGTCTCACCTACCTGGCGTCGCGCCCGGTGGAGCCACTGACGTTTCGCTTCCACGTGTATCGCGGAGTCAAGTTTCCGGAGGCCCTTGTACGAGTGGGGAAAGAGCGCTTCGGGGTGTCGACCATGGAACGTGCCGGCATGTCCTTGAGGGTCACAAGCCTTGAACGCACTCTGGTGGATGTTCTCGACCGCCACAGCCGTTCAGGAGGCTGGGAGGAAGTATGGCGCTCTCTGGAGTCGGTGGAGTTCTTCGACCTCGACAAGGTCGTGGAATACGTCCTCCTGCTCGGCAATGGGACTACCGCATCCAAGGTGGGCTTCTATCTGGACCAGCACCGCGAGTCACTGATGGTTGAGGAGAGTCATCTGGCGGCACTCCGAAGCAAACGTCCTAGGCAGCCCCACTACGTCGACCGGAAGACAGACGGGAACGGAAGCCTTGTCCCCGAATGGAACCTGGTAGTCCCTACCGAACTGGTCGAGAGGTTCTGGGCGGAGGTGACATGAGGCTATCGCCCGAAACGCTTGCAGCCGAGGCGGAGGCGACCGGATTCCGCCCGGATGTCCTGGAGAAAGCTATCCAGCTACTCGATCTGCTCGAAACCATCCAAAGTCATCCCTTCCTGAGAGGAAAGCTCGCTCTCAAAGGCGGGACGGCGCTGAATCTGTTCGTGTTCGACGTGCCAAGACTATCCGTCGATATCGACCTGAACTATGTGAGTGCAGTGGACAGAGAGGCCATGCTGGACGAGCGTCCCAGGATAGAGGAGGCAATGCAAGCGGTCTTCAGCCGGCAGGACCTTGGCATCAGGCGGATTCCTCAAGAACATGCGGGAGGCAAATGGTCTCTCCACTATCCCACTGCTGCCGGTCAGAGCGGCAGAATCGACGTGGACGTCAACTACATGTACCGCGTTCCACTGTGGCCTATTACGACCACGGACTCTCATTCGCTGGGTGGATGGCGGGCAACCGGCATCCCTGTGGTGGACATCCACGAGCTCGCAGCAGGCAAGGTCGCGGCACTGCTGGCCCGGCGCAGGGCCAGGGATCTATTCGACAGCCGCTTGGTCCTGTCAATGGGCGGCCTCGATCCTCAGAGGCTCAGAACGGCCTTCGTAGTCTACGGAGCAATGGCCAGGAGAGACTGGCGCACTGTCTCGGTGGATGATGTGGCATACGATCCAGCGGAGCTGTCCGGCCAACTCGTGCCTGCACTGCGCATTGGCGCCGTCCAGGTTCCAAATGCGGTTAACTACGGCAACAGCCTGGTCGACGAATGCCGCAAGGCACTGGTCGCGCTACTGCCCTTCAGCGACGCGGAACGGGCCTTCTTGGACCTGTTGCTCGACGAAGGTGTCGTCGATGCGACTCTCCTGACCTCCGACGAGGTGCTCCAGCGACGTATCCAAGCTCAGCCCCTCCTCGAATGGAAGGCCCAAAACGTTCGGAACTACAAGGCAACTTCCTGACGATGTGCCAGGATGCGGCGATCAGGCGGGAAACGGTTAGTTGGAGGGACAGCCTTACGGCGATGCGCGAGGTCAACTCTCGGCGAACATCTATCTGGAGGTCAGTACCAATGGAACTGGAGCGAATGGCTGAGGTGCTCAGCCAAATTGAGAGCAACAAATGGGGAGACATCACCGAAGATGAATGGTCCTATTGTCAGAATCACGCACTGGCTAGCAGATTCGACATCAACGGCAAGTCCACGCCGGGATTGACGGCGAAGGGGAAACAGGCCCTTATGAATCTGCGAACTCAGGATTCATAGTTGCAGGTGTTCGCCTCAGTTGTCCTTGCCCCCGGAGGTGTACGAGCAGCTGAGGCAGTCGATGCGCGAGGCCTCGATCAGGTGGTGCCACGGCCCGGGGTGTTTGCAGCATCGCCAAGCCAACTTTCTACGACCATGTTACCGCGATCAACGGGGCCGAGTCAGAGTGAGTGGGTACTGTACTGGCTTCAGAATCTAGTTGCTCTCACCTTGTAGCAGGTCCTTTATCTTCATCCACTGCATCCTTGGGCCTTGCCGACTCTGTTCGTCATACTTAGTGTCTGCAATAATGCGAAGTGGGAATTTGATAGGTCGGCCCTCTGCATCTTGTATTTCAATTGCATGACTGGGCAACGTGGTCTCTTTCGATGGCACCATCAACTCTTGCCATATGCTTTGGTCATGTGCAGCAGTTGTGAAAAACAGTAAGGCCAAATCTGGCTTTTCTATTGTGCCTATCACTTCCTTGACCATCAGATCCTCCTAGGAGGACTAAAATGACTGCTCACTCTGACTTATTGCTCAGCCAAACCGGCATCAAAAGCAGGAATAGGAGGAAGGCAGCGCCGCCAATAATCAACAGCGTCAAGCCCAAGTCGATTATCAGCAGTCTGGAATAAGGATGTGTGTTGCTTACGTCTGCCAGCCAGAAGTAGGCACTGAAAAGCAAGCCTATGCTCATGAACAACCTGGGTATCCACTCCCTCTTGTGCCTGAGAGCCGAATAGTTGGTGCTGATGAAGAGGATGGCTGAGGCAAGAGCCAAAATTGGAGCCATAAACTTAGCGCCACCAGTAACATCCTCTGCCGTTCCACTGTCATTGACCGGCACTAGTATGGCAGCGACTATCAAAACAGACGCAACGCTTTGAGCTGCGCCTGCCACCCAAATCCCGATACTATGCCAAGTAGGCATCAGTTATATCTCCTTGGAGTTCCCCAACATTCATACCAACCCTCGATCCTTGGTTCCTGCGCATGAGAAAGCGGTTCATTCATTCTCTCCGGCTTCCTGCGGACGTGGAAGAATCTGCGAGGGTCATCGGGGGCGAGCTCGCCTGCGTGCGGTTGCTTTAGGCAAAGCGCGAAAGCTGCCGGGAGTTGGCGGAGTGACATTTCGATCTCCATGTAGACGGATTCCGTACACTTGTTTGGGCAATAAACTACGTTTCACCCAGTGGGCTAACGTGGGTTATGACCGGGCGCCTTAAGTCGTCATGGCAGCTTCGATGTTGACCCTAGCGGTCACAACGGGCACTACACCGTCCGTCTTGCTTAGTGCTTCTGCCACGAACCTGTTGCCTGCGTCCATCTCAGGTGCTAGACGTTGAGCAAGGTCCCTGGGGAGAAAACCTATCTGCCCAGATCCGTGAACGATCGCGACTGCGTTTGGGTCTACAGGGTTCTCATAATCCCTGTGAAGCTCAAGTTGGTCCCCTGCCTTTACGCGGCGGGCCGCCATCCTCCGGTTTTCATACGAGACTCCTACTACGTTCCTCTCAATGGGCAGGATTTCATGCAGAGGTCTTATCGGCTTCAGAAAAGGGTTTGCTACGGTTCTTCCGAGCTTGTATCTGAGATCATCAAGCACGTAACCAGTGACACCGAAGTCGTGACGCAGCGAATCATCTGATAGGCTGGATAACCAAGTAGCGAAGTCTTCATGAGAATAGACTGTTGAATGGCGTTCTTCAAAAGCCTCTGCGAGTCGGCGTGCGACATCTCTTGTGGCAATGCCCGACGACATAGCCCACGTAGCAACCGGGTCAGGAAGCCCGTACTTGACCATGGACGGGTAACACCGAATGTACTCTGAGACCTGGTGATCTTGAATCCCCGCTGATTCCTTGGCGATGCGGAACAAGGCTGAAACTATCCAAGGCAAACGGTAACCAAACAGTTCTTCAACGAAGCGAGACAACTGTTCAGTGGAATCGTCCGCGTCCAAAATGTGAGAGGCAATATCAGCAATGGGGTTACCATCCACCCAGAGATTGAGCAATACTTCCACATCCCCTGCAAACCCGGTGGTAGTCTGTGCTTCGGATAAATGAATGCTCGAATCGATCACCAAGTGATTGATAGACTTCATGTCGTCATAGTTCGCATTAAGAATGAATTCTCGTAGTTCGCCTTCATGCAAATCCACGAATTGACTTAAAGCGTCACAGGAGTAACTACTCAAACCAGTTTGAGCATACAACCGCCGTAGTGACGAGTTGGGTGCCAGATCAAACACGTTCTGCGCGGCCAGCTGCGCTGATCTGACTAGTGGCTCAATGTCCATGCCACCAGCTCGAGCTTGCCATGCCACGTACGTTTCTGACAGGCTTGTTGCCCACTTATCGGAATCGGCAGTCTCTACTCCCTCCTCCACTGCAATCGCCAATATCTCCGGATCAAGGGTCGCCGCGGCATTCTCAATGGATTCTAAGGAGATCTGAGAGGCAACTAGCTGCTGTAGTAGTCGGAATAGTGCACCGGAGACGGGCTCTATGTTACCTGCGTTGCCATAGTGGATGAAGTCCCGCATGTCCTGGGGATTGAGAGTGATGTGGACTATCAGACCTTCAGTTTCCATCCCGGCCCGCCCGGCTCGCCCAGCTATGTTCCAGTAGTCTCGAACGGGAATCCGCGAGCGCTGCCCCTCTTCGTCTGCACGCCAAGTACTGTGTACAATTACAGTTCTGACGGGTAAATTGACTCCCTGGGCGAGGGTATTCGTTGCGACGACGACCCTGTAGCGGCCAGCACGACAGTCAGTCTCGATAGCCTCTCGAACGACGTTAGGGATGCGACCATGGTGTGGAGCTATGCCATTGGCAAGAGCTTGAGAAATGATATGCTCCTCTCCCAGCCACTCCCTTGCAAGTTCAAGAGACCTAGTCTGAACCACACGCAGAAAATGCGGGTGAACTGTTTCATCTACAAGCTGTCTGTAGTGTATTGACTTGTTGATTATTGCTTTGCATACACTCTCAACCCAATTGGGCTGGGTACAAAACACTAGTACAGGACCCTGCTCTGAGAAAGTGTATGCCAGCTCGGCTGCAGTATCTCCCTTTTCCGCCTTCGGGTACTGCCGAGTGTTGGTGCGTTGCGTGTCAGGATTGGTATAGGAATACTCACGCCGCTGCAAGATCCCGGGGACGAAAGTGTTTAGATCAGGGATTTCAGGATCGCGATCGAACCTAATAACCCCGGCAGTTCTTTGCCATTCAAATCTTGCCCGTCGTTGAATTGTTGGTCGCCAATCAGAGGTTACGGATCTTTCTGGGGAATCCGCAAGCCATGCAGCAAAGGCCTGCAGGGTCGCATCTGAGATCACGGCAGACATGACCAAAAAGCGGCACGTTGAAATCCGATGTTTCATCCGCGACAACAAGAGCTCGAACTTGATGCCGCGCTGAGTATCATCCATCATATGGACTTCATCCAGTACTACTAGTCTAAATTGCTCAGAAATTTCGGGACGGAGACGAAGAACCAGATCCAATTTCTCAGGAGTCACTATGAGCAAATCCGCTGTTCGTAGGAGAAACTCTTCGAATTCATCCGATTCGTAGGAACCGACGACGGATGACACGCGATATCCGAGGTCATTCAACACTGAACCCAAGGTTCGTTCTACTTCCGATGCTAGGGCACGATATGGAGCAACAAACACACACTTGGCTCCAGGATACCGTTGGAACGTGTCAATTATGGCCATTTCCGCGATACGAGTCTTGCCACCGCTAGTTGGCAGACGTACAACGGCACTGTCGTCGGAACCTAGGAAGCCAGATTCGAGCACTTGTATCTGGGAGGGCCATAGTTCCGTGACGCCGCGAGAGAGCGGCCTAGCAAGCAGAGTCAAGTAGCGCTTCCACACTTCCGACATATTAGAATGTTGCTTAAGCTGTACCCAGGTACTTCTTCTCATCATTAGCGGAAGTACCGATCGTAGACCGTATGAAACGTTGGCCTGCAACGGCGCGCCAATGCCATCGAATATCGCGGTAGCCTCCCGCAGCAGTGCGACAGATTCCCGGTAAGCCGACTCGTTTCCACTCAGAAAGAAGCGGCACGCCTTGGACAATCCATCGGAGAGAACTACCTCTCCCAGTTGGAGTGACAAGGCATCTAAGGTCAACTCTGAATCTGGCGGGTCCCGCAGGACCCGATCGGCAATCCGTGCAGTGACAATTAGCCTTCTCTGTATGAAGGATGCAACGAGCGCCTGTCCGTCTGCCTTAGAATCAATGTGAGGGTTCGGCCAGATTTCCTTTGCTAGATATGCGGCGTTAGCCTGATAGCCCGCAAGTTCATATGCCAGAGCAGCGTTGATTAGCGCGGTCGGCCTCGTTGCTCCCTCTTCTAGTCTGGCCAGGCTTTCCCATGCAAGAGCAAGCTGACGGGAACGTTCTTGATCATGTCCGAGGAGGAACTCGGGGTCAGCTAGGGCAGAAGACTCCAGCGCGTAAAGAGCAGCTGCGGAGTTCCTGGAAAAGCGATTGACAACATAGGTCCAGCGGGGCGAGGCCCCGGAATCTCCTATTGTCCGCAATGTGGCCTTTGAGCGTACCTGACCCAATTCGTTCTGGAACCCAGGATCCGTCAACACCGCTTCCATGCGGAGATGCAAATCGGCATTGCCGTCAGTTGTCATCTTCAATCACCTCCGCGCCCATCGCCGAGAAAGCACCATCAGAAAGGTCTTTCAGATCTGAGATTGCTGCAACGTATACGTGCAGGGGTGTGAGATCGAGTTCCTCATCTTCAAGATTCTTCAGTATTCGCTCGTCCCATGTGCTCGACTCTTGGAGGAGCACGAGCAGATATCTGTCCAAGTCGGTATCACGGTGAAACACATACTCCTCGAACGAAACTGTGAGTGGATCGTTTGCCTGTCGCATCTGACGAGCCATGAAGGTCAGTATTTCTGGCGTTGCACTATTGGCATCTTGCTGAAGCTGTTGCGATCCTGTTACAGCCACCGATAGGTCCAGAGAGGTACGTAATTTCGACTCAACGAATACCACCTCAGCAAGATCGGTCCCCGACACCTTGAGTGCAACACAGTCGGTGCCAGGCAAAGTCTGGTCGGTCCCAATCTTGAACCTCAGCTTTGATACAGGGACAAGGTACCCTTCAGCCACCTTGAGGTAGTCTGCAGTTACAGCTTCTCCGAAATCTCCTCGTCTGACTTGGAGTCTTGCCCCAGCTCGTGCAAGGAGAAACTTGTCGCGGACTGCGTCGAATCCATATCTGTCGGCTATGGTGGCCAAGTAGTCATTGCCCCAATAGCTCTCAGCCAACAGATCAGCCAACTCGCTGGATGACGGCACGTAAGTGGTTTCTTCGAGGTTGGTAACGTCAAAGGAGAATGTGGAGGCTGGATACGGGGAAGCCTTCAACCAGTCTGCAACACTCATGGCAGTTCCTTACAGCAATTCTCCAAAGTACACACCCGTTCCAAGATTTAGCTGTCCCTCCCTCTGCTGCCACCGCCTTCGCGCCCTCTTGACGTGATTCCCGTTCCAGGGGTTGTCTAGAGTGAGTACTCTAGCTTGCCGGCATCGACGTGGCGGACTCGCAATACTCATCGAGTCTATCGTGAAAATGGTTATGCTTCGCTATTCTCTCCTGGATGCTGGTGTCCTTCTAATTCTCTGGATGCCGGAATCACTCCCGCCGCCCGCTCTTACCCATTCGTCAACCTCTGAGAGCTGAAAGCGCAAGAGGCGTCCCACTCGGTGAGCGGGGAATTCCTTGGTGTCAACCCAGCGGTAGATGGAGTCTTTGGCTACGCTCAGGTGGGCAGCTACGTCTGCGATACCAACCCAACCTTCTTCAGACGCCATGTCCTACCAACTCCTTACAATGAAACCCTACAAATTACAATGAGAGTATAGGCTTGCGGGTTTCTGTCGTCAATCATCATCAACCCGAAAGAAGAGGCTGGCTTGGTTCATGTCCTCCGCCTCCAGCACTATCGGCAACTTAGGAGGTCGTGATCGAGAATACAACCCACGGATGCTCCAACTTCGTCGACCCTCATGCGATTGAGATGGCCCTCCGGATGATCTTGACAACAATTGCTGATCCGTTCATGATCAGGGTAAGACCAGGCAATACCGAAGGAGGGCAAAGGACGTGCCAAGGAACAGAAAGACCATCACCCTGTCCATGCCGCCCGAGATGGAACAGCAGCTCAGGCAGGTGGTCGAGGAAGAGGATTGCTCCGTGAGCCAGCTTATGCGTAAGGCGTTCCGCCTCTACTTGGAGGAGAGGGAATGGCGGATACAAGAACGGATGCAGAGGCGGAAATCACATAAACCCGAACAGCAGCATGGAAGGGGAGGAAAGGCAAATGACTGATCGACAAGACCTCATGCCGGCGGCGCTCTACGCTAGGGTGTCCAGCGACCGGCAGGACGTGGACAACTCCGTTGCCGCACAACTTCGGGCGCTCAGGGCCTACGCCTCAAAAAACGGCTACATGGTCTTCCGGGAGTACGTGGACGAGGCCGAGAGCGGACGTGTCGCCGACCGCCCCGAGTTCCGCAAGATGCTGGATGAGGCCGCCAAGCCCAAGGCCCCCTTCAAGGAAATCCTCTTCTGGAAGTTTTCGAGGTTCACCCGCAAGCGCGAGCACGCCGTCGCCTTCAAGTCCATGCTTCGGCGCAAGGGCATCCGAGTAGTGTCCATCACCGAGCAGGCCGAGGACACCGCCACCGGCAGGCTGCTTGAGGGCATCATCGAGAGCGTGGACGAATTCTACAGCGAGAATCTGGCTCAGGAGGTCACCAGGGGAATGCGGGAGGCTGCATCGAGGGGCTTCTGGATGTCCAGCGGGGCGCCGTTCGGCTACAGCAGGGTCATGATACAGGATGGATCCAAGAAGAGACCCAGACTGGAGCCGGATCCCGATTCGTCCCAGATCGTCAGGCGCATCTTCGACATGTCGGAGGCCGGAAAGTCGACTCTCGACATCGCTCGGACGCTCAACGACGAGGGCATCGCCAGCCCTAGGGGAAACCCCTGGGGCAAGACGACCCTCCACGCAATCCTCATCAACGAGACCTACACCGGCACCTTGATCTGGGGCATGAATGCCAAGGACGGGGCCGATCCCGTGCGGGTGGATGATGCGTTCCCGGCCATTGTTTCCAAAGCCCAGTTCAACCGTGTGGCCAAGCTGATGCGCTCACGTGCGCCCAAGGTGGTCAACCCCCGCAGGGTTGCAAGTCCCTTCCTCCTCAGCGGGCTGGTCAAGTGTAAGTCCTGCAGGCGCGCACTGACCGGCCAGTACGCCAAGAGCGGCAAGTTTCCATACTACGTCTGCCAGACCCTCATGAAGCAGGGCAGCGGGTCATGCGACACCCCAAGGCTCAACGCCCGACGGTTCGAGAAACTGGTCGTCGATAAGATTCGCTCCAACGTTCTCACCGAAGGAAACGTCCGAGACCTGGTGAAGACCGTGGACGAGAAGATGGATAAGGTGGCCGCCGGGCAGCACAAGAGGCTGGAGGAGATAGACACGGAACTTGAGGATGTGAAGCGGCACCTTAGCCGCATCTGGCACTTCATCGGGGAGACCGACAATATCGACATGGCCGACGCCGGAAACCACATCAGGGAACTCAGGGACCGGCAGGAGCTCCTTGAGGACGAGGCATCAGCAGCCAGGGCAATCTTGACTCAGCGCAGGTCGGTCCTAGACGACGTGGACACCGTGGAGGCCTACGCCAAGGAGATGAGAGATTTCCTGAAGCACAGCGAACTGACCGAGCGCAAGGCCTTCATCCAGTCGTTCGTCAAGGAGATCGTCGTCATACCCGGCGACGCCCTCCTTAGATACACAGTGCCTATGCCAAGCGACAGCTGAACTCGTTCAGATAGATGTGAGACAGGGGGAGTTGTAAGGGAAAGAGAAAGGGACCATCCTTTGGGTGAGACAAACCAAGGAGGTCCCTGTATGCGGGTAGTAGGTCTACCCAAGCCATTCTACCAGCTTGCCAAGGCTACACTGACAGACCTGCCTGCCGAAGCGCAGGAGCGATTGCGCATGGTGAACTGCTGGCAGGCGCTGAGACGGCGGGGACTGTCCGGCTCCGAAGCGGCTGAAGCATTGGGCATGGCCCGCTCGACGCTGTACAGGTGGGACAGGGCGCTGAGGGAAGAGGGACCGGCCGGCCTGTGTGCCAAGAGCCGTCGTCCTCACAGGGTACGCGGTCCTACGTGGAGCGTGGAGTTGGCCGAGGCGGTGATGGAGATGAGGGAGCGGTATCCACGCTGGGGCAAGGACAAGTTGGTGGTGATGCTGAGGCGAGAGGGCTGGCAGGTGTCCACTTCGATGGTGGGCCGCATCCTGGCCAGTCTGAAGGTTCGCGGCGTACTCAAGGAACCTCCGCGACAGGGTGTAGCGGCGCGTAAGCGCGCCCGTGCCCGTCCCTATGCGGTGCGCAAGCCCAGGGAGTACCAGGCCGTCAATCCGGGCGACATAGTGCAGGTGGACACGCTGGATGTCCGCCCCCTTCCGGGTATGGTGCTCAAGCACTTCACTGCGAGGGATGTGGTGTCGCGGTGGGACGTGATCGAGGTACACACGCGAGCCACGTCGACGTTGGCGGCGCGGTTCCTGGACTCAATGCGTCGGCGCTTTCCGTTTCCGATCAAGGCGGTGCAGGTCGATGGGGGTTCTGAGTTCATGGCTGAGTTCGAGGCAGCGTGCCGGGACTACGGGATCAGACTGTTTGTGTTGCCGCCGCGATCCCCGAAGCTCAATGGCCACGTAGAGAGGGCGCAGCGTACCCACACTGAGGAGTTCTACGAACTGTATGACGGCGACCTCGAGATGGCGCCACTCAACAGAGCGCTTCTGGAATGGGAGCGCCTATACGACACTGTCCGCCCACACCACTCACTGGACGGGCGCACTCCGGCCGAGTATCTTCAGCATCACCACCCGGACATGGTCTCGCCAAAACTGTCCCATATGTACTGAACGAGTACACTTCGGACGGAAAAACAGGCTTTGGACTCTCAGTCTGACGAAACGATCTTGTGGTTGGAAAGTGCTTTCCATCCCCCTGCTGAGGTTCTCATCGGGCCACGCCATAGAAGGGCTTTCCTGAATGCTGTGCCGCAGGTCGTCGGTGCAACAGCATCCTTCCAAAAATCGGCACAAGCTCTGGGTGCATTCCCTCAACCTCAGCCGCACCATTGGTTACAACTGCTGCGGTGGTATGCCCAGAGATACGAACATACCCAGGGGCCGGTATCAATTTCTGAGCGGCACTCTCTCCGAGAAGCCTACAAGGGAATGGCCTCTCTTCCTGAAGGAATATCCAAAGGGGCCAGATTTCTACTTGATCAATCGGGCTTGCTTCATGCCCTCAAAGACGCCCAGGCCGGGACGTTTCTCATCGATGATGACCCTCAGTTGTCGTATTCCGCTTCCGAGCAAGGATTAGCCGTGTCGTTCGCAGACTATGATAGTGTCGGCAACCTTCCGTTCTTCACTGCAATTGGTGTCAAGAAACTCACGGAGGTACGGCAGCTCATTCGAATTCGCCAAGGAGAGCCGGCTTCTGCTCCAGCACGAGTAAACGTTGACCAACTCTTAGCAAAACTGCACTCCCATCACTTCGCTTCAGCGGTCTGCAGGCTCGCCGAAGCTAGATTGCCAAGTACGTCGAAGACCGGACTGGTTACTCCTCTGGAACTAATGGGCATGCTTAGGGCTCGTTCTCAGATCGCGTTTGTTGAGCAGTTGGAAGTAGTGTGCAAAGTGGCCGGTCATGAGGTCGTAGTACCTAAAGAATTGGCGGTGGAGGAGCATAGGTTCGTTTCGGTGCGCGTTTCAAACTTGTCGGACCTCAGGGGACATTTGAGCGGAGCAATTGCCAATCTCGTCACCGACGATATCCTCCTTGGGAGAGGGCTATCTGACTCCATATTCAGGTTGCTGGCTTGTTCTTCTTTGAAAGCGATGGAACGATATCTGCAAAGCCAGGGGATCCCGTGATCCCCCGCGCTGCCCCGAGATGAGGAAGGTGAACTCGAAGAGTGGAATGATGACGGAGAGCCTAGCGACAGCGAAGGTGACGAGGTGGATGAGTTGGTTTTCCAGATGCTCTCGGACGACTTGACCAAGGAGCAAGCGAATGACTCTGAAAACTCAGAAGAGGAACAACCTCCTCCATCCAACAAACAAGAGCCCGGTCAGCAACCCAAGGACGATCCTCCTCAGTCCTCTGCAAGGCAACTGCCACCAATCGACGAGGTTTCCGTTCAATCTTTGGCTACGGGTGGTTCTCTTTCGGTGAAGGGTTCCCCTACAGGGGCGGGTGGGGGCGGGTCCGGTTCGTGGAGCCCACCCACTCCAGAACAGGAGGCATGGGAACGTTCCATCGGGCACCGTGGTGAGGAGATCATCTACCGGAGAGAAAGAGCCAGGGTCAATGCACTAGGAGGGGATGAATCCAAAGTCGTTTGGGTATCCCAAGACAACCCGGGATCTGACTTCGACATTAGTTCGATCGACGACAACGGAAAAAAGCTCTGGATAGAAGTGAAGTCTACCAGCGGTACTGACGGACGCTTCCGCTGGTCCAAAGCCGAGTTCGACAAGGCTCGCCAGCTCCGCGGGCAATATATCTTGTATCGAGTGTATGAGGCAGATACTCGCGCTCCGTCAGTGAAGGAGTTTCGAGATCCGGTTGGTTTGCTCTTGAGTGATGCGATGAGATTGAATGTGAGCTCGTTGAATGCCGAGGTGGAAGCGTTGAATTCCCGATGACATTGAGGGCAAGACAGTAGAAGGGCAATACTAGGCTTGGGCACAGGTCAACGGTGAGAGGCGAGAATGGCAGATAGCAGAAGAACTACCCCAGGGTTTGCAGAGCGTACACGACGCAACCTGGAGTTGGCGAAAGCCTCTTTCGACTCAAGAATGGACTTCCACGTTGTAACTCAACTGGTGAATTCTCTCTTGGGCATAGTTGTGGTTCCTTGGCAACGACATACACAGGAAGGCGAACAGGACTTTGAGTCTGGCGTTAGTCAGGACCTCTTTCATAGGGGATGGCCGAACTGGATCTTTACGGGCACTGACAAAGGAAGAGAGAGCAAGAACCTGAAGGACCTTGTCGGGAACTTGAGAATAGCCGCCGCCCACGGTCACTATACTTTCTCAGGGAATCCAGATTCCCGCTACCTGCATGAGGTAACGATCAAGGTCGGGAATGGAGTGCCCGACAGTTCGCCATGTAGTTATGAGATCAGGGGAGACAAGCTGTACGACTTCTGCATCAAGCTCTCGGAGTACCTGGAGAACCATAGTGGTTGAGCGGAGGACAGTAGCCCACAATATCCCCCATTGATATCAAGATCCCTTCGACAATCTGTGCGGGTATCCTGCCTCCCGAAGGAAAAACCCCGCAGAAATGACGGGGCTAAGAAACCATAGCTTTGGCACCGATATGCCCTAGCTGATTACACCGCTATTTTGAACCTGACTGTGAAGGCTCTTGATTCTGTTGGGTATAGCGGGTCGAAGCGTTCCGCACCAAGAGCATTGCTCACAGGCCCTCCAGCCACATTTCAAAGACAGTGCTATCTACGTCCCCTCAGGCCCACCCCCGCGCCTACAGCCGGTACAGCGCGTCGCCTGACGTGGCTTTGGCTGGGCCTCCGCTGAATCCGGCGGGGGCGCCGTCCGCGCGCCAGCACGCGGCCCCGTGGATTACGCCGCGCCGGTGGTCGAACATGACGCCGTTCATGCCGCCGGCGACCCTCGCCACCTCCTGCACGTCGTGCCCCATCGCCCGCAGCCGTTCCCGGACGGGATGAGCGATGCCAGCCTCGACCTCCAGGGCCTGCCCCTGGGTCCACATTCGCGGGGCTTCGACCGCTTCCTGGAGGGTCATGCCGTGGTCGATCACGTTCACGATCGCCTGCAGCACGGACGGGAAGATGCGCGTCCCGCCGGGCGTTCCCAGCGCCATGAACGGCCTGCCGTCCTTCATGACGATGGTCGGGGCCATGCTGCTGACCATCCTCTTGCCGGGCGCGATCGAGTTGGCGTTGCCGGGGTGGGGATCGAAGACGTTCATGTTGTTGTTGAGCAGCATCCCCGTGCCCGGAGTCGTGACCTTGGAGCCGAACGCCGCGTGGATTGTCTGCGTCGTAGAGACGATGTTGCCGTCTCCGTCGGCCACGGTCAGATGGGTCGTGTCCGCGCCTTCTCCCACGTACTCCCAGGGCTTGCCGTAGCTGAAGCTGCCCGCGGAGCCGGTGTCGATCTCGCTTCGGCGCGACTCCGCGTACCGCTTGCCGGTCAGCGCCGCCACCGGCGCCTCGACGACCGCGGGATCGCCTATGTACTCGAACCGGTCCGCGAAGGCGATCTTCATCGACTCCGCAAGGAGGTGCGCGCCCTCTGCCGTGCCGAATCCGGCTCCCCCAACGTCGAAGCCTTCGAGGATGTTCAGCATCTCTACGATTGCCGTACCCCCGGAACTGGTCGGCGCCATCGAGACTATCTCGTAGCCGCGATAGGAGCCTCGCACGGGTTCCCGGAGATGGATACGGTAGTCGCGAAGGTCGTCTGAGGTGATGATGCCGCCGTTCGCCGCCATGTCGTCCGCCACCATCTCGCCGATGCCGCCCTTGTAGAGCGCGTCCGGCCCGTGAGCCGCAACAGACTTCAGGGTGTTGGCGTAGTCCTCTCTTACGATCAGGTCGCCCACTCGCGGCGGCGAGCCGCCCGGAAGGAACACGTCGGCGCTGGCCGGGAACATCGCTAGGTCTTCCCGTGACTGGTGGATGATGTCCACCAAGTACCGGCTGGCGGGGAAGCCTCGTCCGGCGTATCGGATCGCGGGCTGGATCACGGTGTCGAGTCCGAGCCTGCCGTACCGCTCCTCGGCGTAGCACCAGCCCTTCAGCGCGCCGGGAACGCCGACCGCCCTGTACCCGACGAGGTTGGCCCGGCCCGCGGTCTCCATGTAGTCGGGCCAGTCGTCTGAGATCGTCTCGTACATGTCCGCGGTCGCGGCCTGGGGAGCGACCGCGTAGTTGTCGATGTTCACGAACTCGCCGTCTGAGGCGTTGAAGTAGTTGATGAACCCGGCCCCGAATATGCCGATCATCATCGGCTCCACCACGCTCAAGGCGAACGCGGAGGCCACGGCGGCGTCCATGGCGTTGCCGCCCATCGCGAGCATCTCCAGGCCCGCGGCCGAGCCGAGAGGGTGGTTCGTGGCCACCATGCCGTTCGTGGCTACGGCGTCCTGCTTGTACGTTTCGAAGGGGCTGCCTGCGCGCTCTTTCCAGGACATGGGCGTTCGTCCTCTCCGTGGATGCCGTTACTGGTGAAAGAGGTTCAGCGCGGAGCCTGCCCTGAACCACGCAAGCTGCGACTCGCTGTACGAGTGGTTGAGCGACAGCGTGTCCGTCGTGCCGTCCGAGTGGCGCAGCACGCACTCCACCGGCCGCGACTCGGCGAGCGCGTCCAGGCCGAGGATGCTGACCCTGTCGTCCTCGCGCACCAGGTCGTAGTCCGCCGGGTCCGAGAACGTCAGCGCGAGCAGGCCCTGCTTCTTGAGGTTCGACTCGTGGATGCGGGCGAAGCTGCGCACGATGACCGCCGCGCCCCCGAGCAGCCTCGGCGACAGCGCGGCGTGCTCGCGGCTGCTGCCCTCGCCGTAGTTGTCGTCGCCCACGACAACCCACTTGAGGCCGCGCGCCTTGTAGTCGCGGGCGACGCGCGAGACGGCGTGGCCCCGCTCGCCTGTGACCGCGTTCAGCGTCGTGCCGGCGTCGCCGGTGTGGGCGTTCGTCGCGCCCATGAACATGTTGTCGCTGAACCGTTCCAGGTGGCCCCGGTACCGCAGCCACGGGCCGGCCGGCGAGATGTGGTCGGTCGTGCACTTGCCGGCCGTCTTGATGAGCACAGGCGCATCTACGATGTCCTCGCCGTCCCACGGCGCGAACGGCTCCAGTATCTGCAAGCGCTCGCTGTCCGGCGACACCTCGACGGCCACGCCCGTGCCGTCCTCCGGCGGAGCGTGGTAGAAGCCGCGGCCCGGGTCGAAGCCGTTCTCAGGCGTCTCCGGCGCTCTGCCAGGCGGCGTGAACGTGAACGCGCCGCCCTGCCCGTCGTCCAGCGAGTCGCTGAGCGGGTTGAAGGAGAGCCGCCCTGCGAGCGATAGCGCCACCACGATCTCAGGGCTGGCGATGAAGTTCATCGTCTCTGAGCGGCCGTCGTTGCGGCGCGGGAAGTTGCGGTTGTAGGAGGTGACGATGGTGTTGGGCGTGCCCTCCTTGAGCCGCTCGCGCCGCCACTGGCCGATGCACGGGCCGCACGCGTTCGCCAGCACCTTGGCGTCGATCTCCTGCAGTGCGCCCATCTGCCCGTCGCGCTCGATCGTGGCCCGCACCTGCTCCGAGCCGGGCGTGACCATCAGCTCGGTCGCGGCGGCGATCCCGCGGCCGGACGCCTGCCGCGCCACCTCGGCGGCGCGGGACATGTCCTCGTACGAGGAGTTGGTGCAGCTTCCGATGAGCGCGACGTCTATCTCGTCGATAAAGGCGTTGTCCGCGTCGCCCACCTCGGCGGCTAGCTGCGAGATGGGCCGCGCGCGGTCCGGCGAGTGCGGGCCGACGACGTGCGGCTCCAGCGTCGAAAGGTCTATCTCGACGACGCGGTCGAAGAAGTCGTGCGGGCTCGCTGCCACCTCGTCGTCCGCGCGGAGCATGTCCCGGCTCGCGTCCGCGAGGCGCGCGAGTTCGCCGCGCCCGGTGGCGTCCAGGTAGCGGGCCATGCGGGCGTCGTAAGGGAACACTGACGTGGTCGCGCCGATCTCCGCGCCCATGTTCGTGATCGTGGCCTTGCCGGTGCAGCTTATCGAGTCCGCGCCGGGGCCGATGTACTCGATGATCGCGTTCGTGCCGCCGGAAACGGTCAACTCCCCCGCGAGCCGCAGGATCACGTCCTTCGGCGCGGTCCAGCCGCTCATCTCGCCGGTGAGATGCACGCCGACGCGCAGGGGGTAGAGCACCTCCCACGGCAGGCCGGCCATGACCTCGACGGCGTCCGCGCCGCCCACGCCGACGGCGCACGCGCCGAGGCCGCCCGCGTTGGGCGTGTGCGAGTCCGTGCCGAGGATGAGCGCGCCCGGGAAGGCGTAGTTCTCCAGCACCACCTGGTGGATGATGCCCGCGCCCGGAGCCCAGAAGCCGAGGCCGTACCGCGCGGCGGCGGACTTCAGGAACTCGTACACCTCCGAGTTCTCCTCCAGCGACTGGACGAGGTCGATTCCGCCCTCCGCCCGCGCCTGCACGAGGTGGTCGCAGTGTATCGACGATGGAACGGCGACCCGGTCCCGCCGCGTCTGCATGAACTGGAGCATCGCGGTCTGGCCGAGCACGTCCTGCAGCGCGACGCGGTCTGGCCGGAGCGCAAGCTGGCTCTCGCCGGGGCTGAGCGGCTGGCTCTCGGCGTCGTCCACGTGGGACAGGAGCAGCTTCTCGGCAAGCGACATGGGCCGCCCCATGCGGCGGGACGCCACCGCGAGGTTGGCCCGCATGGCCGAATAGACGCGCTCTACGAACTGGGGAGTGGACTCGATCTCAGCCATGGTCATTGCCTCCTCGATTCCAGCAACGTCCCGCTCCCCGTCATCCGGAATCCCGCCTCTGTCATTCCGAGTGCAGCGAGAGCCTGCCCTGAGTCCCTCGAAGGGAATCTAAGGGCGTGTCTAAAACACTGGAAAGTGTCCTTACCTTACCCTTTCCCCAGTCTGCTGGGGAAGGTTGGGATGGGGTTCTCCGCGCGGCCTACGTTGGCGGGTCGAATCCAAAGTATGTGTAGTTGAGGGCCGTGTAGCTGTCCCACTCGGGAGGCGTGTCCTCCTCGGCGAAGATCGCCACGACGGGGCAGACCGGCTCGCAGGCCGCGCAGTCGATACACTCCTCCGGATGGATGTAGTACATGTTGTCATCGTCGGTAGTGTAGATGCAGTCGACCGGACACACGTCAACGCATGACGCGTCCTTAACTCCAACGCACGGCTCCGTAATGATGTAGGTCATGCCTCCGATTTACCTCCCGGCGGCCTCCAGGCGAACTTTGGCGTGTGCCTTCGGGGACCGCTGTTTCAGTTCTGGTTTGTGACGGGCGGAATTATAGCAGGCGGGCAGGCCGCTTCCCTAGTAAAGCGGCGCTCAAATCGCGCCGGCCGCGCGCAGGCGCTCGATGTCGTCCGCAGAGTACCCGGCTTCGAACAGCACCTCGTCGGTGTGCTCGCCGAGAGCGGGCGCCGGCCGCGCGGGCTTGAGCGGCGAGTCGGACATCTCGATGAACGGCCCGACCATCCTGTGCTTCCCTGCCAGGGGATGGTCCATTTCGAGCAGGAGGTTGTTGGCCGCGACCTGCGGATCGTTCACCAGTTCCTCGATGAACTTGACCGGCCCGGCCGGCACGCCGGCGTTGCGAAGAATGGACAGCCACTCGTCCACCGTCCTCTCCGCGATTATGGCCTTGGCCTGCTCCACAACGACCTCTGCGGCGGCGCGCGCCTCGTCGGTGGACGGATCGTAGTCCGGCCCCAGCGTCGGGTCGTCCAGCCCCAGCGTCTCGGCCATGCGCATCCGCAGCGGGTTGCTGAGGCAGGCGGCCACGATCACGCCGTCGCTGGCCTGGTACGTGCGGTAGTAAGGAGACGACCCGTAGCTGTGCATCTCGCTGTGGCGGCTCAGCAGGTCTCGGTAGGCGACCCCGGCCTCCCGCATTGCCGCGAGGTCCTCGCGGAACTCGTCGCGGGCCTCCTTGTCGCGAGCGTCCACCTCTATGAAGCGGCCGCCCTGCACCGCAAGCGCCGAGCCGAGCAGGCTCGTCTCGATCTTCTGGCCGCGTCCGGTCCGCTCGCGGTGGAACAGCGCGGCGGACACGCCCCACGCCATCGCCAGGCCGGTGGCGTAGTCGGCCACGGCTGTCGAGACGATCTGCTCCGGCAGGTCGTCCTCTCGCAGCTTGCCCTCGGACGTCATCAGGCCCGTTACTCCCTGCGCCACGATGTCGTAGCCCGGCATCCGGCTCCACGGGCCGTCCGTGCCGAAGGCGGTGTTGCTGCAATAGACGAGCCTGGGGTTGATGCCGGACAGCGTCTCGTAGTCGATGCCGAGGCTGCGCGGCACGTCCGGCCTGGCGTTGAGCGCCACCACGTCCGTATCGGGGATGAGCCGGTGGACGACCCCGACCCCTTCCGGCTTCTTGAGGTTGAGCGTAAGGCAGCGCTTGCCTCGGTTGAGGGACATGTACTGGCGCCCCTCGTTGGGCACGACCTGCTGGATGAAGCGCCACGGCTCCCCCCACGGCGGCTCCACCTTGATCACGTCCGCGCCCATGTCGGCCAGCAGCAGACCGCCGAACGGGCCGGCGATGATCTCCGTGAACTCCAGTACCTTCACGCCATCCAGAGGGCCGGGCATGTCAACGACTCCTGGGACGCGCCCCGGCGCGCCGATTACCGGAAGAGTTCGATCCGTCTGAACTGCTCCGCGAACTGCACGCCGATCTTCTTGCCAACCTCGGAAGCGCGGTTCCGGGCGCGCTCCTCGCGCTCCCATGACCGCTCGCCCACCTGGCTGGCGTGCTTGTAAAGCGCTTCATACTTGACGTCGAAAGTGTCCGTGATGTCTATGAACAGGTCAGGCTCGGACGGCCTGAACAGCCACACCTCGGGCACGTTGTGCGGCTCAAGTCCGGCCTCCAGGTGCTGCGGGTAGGCCATGTGGTCGCGGGCGTACGGAAACACCGCGTCGAGAACCACGCGGAAGCAGTTGTAGTGGTCACGGTGGCGGATGTAGCGGCTGCCGGAGTCGATGGTGATCACCAGGTCGGGCCTCCGCTCGCGGATCAGCCTGACGATGTCCTCCCTGAACTCGTCACCCTCCTCCAGTCCCTGGTCCGGGTATCGGAGGAAAACGACGTCTTCCAGGCCAAGCACCTTGGCCGACTCGAGCTGTTCCTCCTCCCGTATCGCGGCGAGGCGCTCGGGCTTCATCTCGCGGTCGTTGCTGCCCTTGTCGCCGTTCGTGCAGACTACGAGCACGACTTCCTTGCCCTGCCTGCACAGCTTGGCTATCGTCCCGCCGCATCCGGACTCGGCGTCGTCCGGGTGCGGTGTCACCACTAAGACTCTCTGCGTTTCGTTCATGCGTGCGATGGTCTCCTGAGCTATCACGCGATGGCGTGTCATCGTCGGCGGCCCGGCGAGACCCGGCAGCCGCCCGACTCGTGATTATAGATGGGGTGCTTGCCGTCAATTCAAGTATTCGGATGTGCCCGAATCAGATTCCGTTCGTGGTGAGCACTTCGGCAAGCTCAGTACAGGCTTTGTCGAACCATGAGCGGGGTGGAATCTCTTTCGCGGGCTATGGCGGAAAGCTAGGATGTGATGATGCTAGGCAACTTCACCGCCTGGGTGGCCCGCAACCCCAACTACCACTGGTGGGCCTACGGCGCGCTGTTCGTGGGCCTCTTCCTCACCGTGATGGACCAGTCCGGCACCAACATCGCGCTGCCCAGGATCGCGGACCACTTCCACGCGGACATCCCCACCGTGCAGTGGGTGAGCCTCGGCTACACCCTGGCCACGAGCGCGTTCCTCATGCCGATGGGCCGCCTCGCGGACATGATCGGCCGCAAGGAGGTGTACATAGCCGGGTTCATTGTTTACGTGTGCGCCGCCGCCATTGGCGGAAGTTCCCCCGTGCTCCTGATGGTGATCGGCGGGAAGCTGCTGCAGGGCGTGGGATCGGCGGCGATCCAGGCCAACAGCATGGCGATGATCGCCGACATCTTCCCGCCGCAGCAGCGCGGGCGTGCCCTGGGTCTGTACATGACCATCATCGGCACGGGGGCCATCAGCGGCCCCATAGTGGGCGGCCTGCTTGTGGAGTCGCTCGGATGGCGGTCGGTGTTCTTCGCCACGGTGCCTGTGGGCATACTGGCGGCACTCCTCGCGCTGCTCATCTTCAACATGCCGAGGCCGAAGCGGACGGAAGGCGGCGTCTCGCGAGAGAGCTTCGACTGGCTCGGCGCGAGCCTGTCGTCGGGCGGGCTAGTCGTGTTCCTGCTGTCGATGACCAACGCGTACAGGTTCGGTTGGGGCTCCGCGCCGGTTGTCACCGGACTCGTCGCGGCCACGGTGTTTGTCGTAGTCTTCCTCTGGTGGGAGATGCGGGCGCCGAACCCGATGCTCGACCTGTCGCTATTCAAGAGCAGGGCCTTTTCGATGGGCGTATCGGCCAGGTTCCTGTCCTTCCTGGGCGGCACCACCGTGTTCTTCATGATGCCGTTCTACCTGATCGAGGTGCTTCAGTTCTCCAGCAGCCAGGCTGGCTTGCTGCTTGTGCCCGGTTCTGTGGGAATGGCGCTGTCCAGCCCGTTGGTCGGCCGGCTGTCCGACAAGATAGGAACGCGCTACCTGACAGTGGCGGGAATGACGATCTCGGCTTCAGCGATGTTCCTGTTCTCGCAACTCGATCTCGACTCGCCGGCCTACATGGTGGCCATTGGGATGGCGCTGTCCGGCGTCGGCATGGGCACGTTCTCCTCCCCGAACACGAGCGCGATCATGGGAGCGGCAGACCGCCGCAAGTACGGCATAGTCTCGGCCTTCCTGAACACCACACGCACAACGGCCAATGTGGCCGGAGTGGCGATCGCGACGACGATCGTCACGTTCGCAATGGCGTCGTACGGCTACGAGCCTAGCTTGTCCGCGATCACTCAAGACGCCGGGGAGGGCGTGTACAGGGCATTCGTGGCCGGCATCAGCCGGTCGTTCATGGTCTCGACGGGCCTGGCGTGCGTCGCGCTGGTCATTTCTTACTTCAGGAGCGAAGCCCCGCCGACCCTGGAACCCGTGCCCGCACGTCCCGCGGCGGCCTCCGGGGATGGGGACTAGGCCGCCAGCCGGCTTCCTCAGAAAGTACCCCTGGCGACCGCGCCGTTCACGCGCAGGACTGCCTCGAACTCCACCTGGCTTCCGACCTTCGAAACGATCTCGTATGCCGCCACCCAGCAGTTGCCGCTGTACTTGGTCGCGCCTGTTGGACGGGAATTTGGACGGCAAGCTATGATGCACCCTCGCTCTTCGGCCTGCGGACTGAAAGGAAACGAATTTGAATGGCCGCGCAGGAATACTGGCGGCGGTCGGCCTGGCGGTTCTAGCCGTCCTGCTTGCTGTGTGCGGGCAGGACGCCGGTCCCGAGCACACGCCCGCAGGTGATCCCGCCGCCGTCGCGACGCCCACGCCGGCCGACGACGCCGAGCCTGGGCCCACGCCCGCAGTTGCGCCAACCGCCGTCCCGCCGCCCGCGCCGGCTGGCGACGCCGAGCCCAGCGACGCCTACTTCGCCCTCGACCGCGTTCTGAACATAGAGGTCGAAATCGCGCCCGCGGACTGGGACACCCTGCGCGGCCAGACCCGCACGTTCGAGGACTTGATGGCCGAGATAGAGGAATACAACCTGTCCCGCCCGTTTGCGAACATCTACACCTGGTTTTCGGGCGCGGTGACGGTGGACGGGGAAGCCTACTCCAACGTCGGCGTCCGCAAGAAGGGGTTCATCGGGTCCCAGAGCGACACCAAGCCGTCGCTCAAGCTCCGGTTCGACAAGTACGTGGACGACCAGTCCCTTGGCGGCGTCATCGAGCGGATGACGCTGAACAACAGCATCCAGGACCCCTCGATGCTCAACACCTGCCTGTCGTACCAGGTTTTCGCGGCCGCGGGGCTGCCTTCGCCGCGGTGCAACTTCGCCACGGTTGCCGTAAACGGAAAGGACCTGGGCCTCTACGTTCACGTGGAGGAGATCAAGAAGCCGTTCCTGGCGCGCCACTTCGACAGCGCCGAGGGCAACCTGTACGAGGGAACCGTAAGCGACTTCACGCCGTACTATCGAGGCACCATAGAAAAGAAGACCAACGAAGACGCCGACGACTGGTCGGAAATCGATACCGTCGTGGCGGCGCTTCAGGACCCGTCGGACGCAGGCCTGGAGGCACTGGCCGGGGCCGTTGACATGGACCGCTTCCTGACGTTCTGGGCCGCCGAAGCGCTGGTGGGCCACTGGGACGGTTACGCGGGCAACCGCAACAACTACCACTTCTACAGGGAGGCGAACGGCCCCTTCGTGTTCATCCCGTGGGGAGTCGATAGCACCTTCCACCTGGAAGAAGACCCCAACATCTTCGACAACATAAGCGATCCGCCCCCGTCCGTGCTGGCGCTCTCCGCCATCCCCAACCGGCTGTACAACGATCCCGACTGGCGATCGAAGTACGCAGCCCGCCTGAAAGAACTGCTGGATACCGCCTGGAACGAGGACGAGTTGTTGGCGAGCGTCGATCGAATGGCCGCCGTCGTCCGGCGGCACGCTTTGCCGGAAGCAGGGGAGGAGGCCGCCGAAGACGCCGAGAGGGTGCAGAAGTTCATACTGAAGCGGCGCGGCGAAATCTTGGCCGACATCACGCCGGAACCGCCGGAATGGCCCGAACCCGTAGAACCGGACCCGGCCGGGGGATCGGGACACTTGGAGTTGAGCTTCGAGACCGCCTGGGGAAGCAACAAAAGCGCCAATCCCTTCGAGGGCGGCGTTGTCACCCGCCTGCTGCTGGACGGAGTCGAGGTATCCGAAGAGGTCATGGCCGCCGTCGCCGGCCACGCCAGCCCGGAGGAACGGGCCTTGCTGCCGGGCGTCGAGAAGCTGGCGTCCGTAGCCGTCTTCGTGCTGGAGCCGGACGGCTCCGTGAGCGGCATGACCGTTGCGCTGCCCTTGTCCCGGATGACAGGGGGCGCCGTCCTCGTAATCGGAGAGGACGAAATCGCCGGCGGCGTGTGGACCATACCCGCCGGAGCGGCCTCGCCGGACAGCTTCATACCCTTCACCGCGGGCAAGCTGGAGCTTTCGGAAGCGGGAACGGAGCAGGGCGCGGCGGTCGCCGGCAGCTTCTCCGGCTTCTTCGGGGCCGTCCCGCCCGACTACGAGGATGAAAGTCCAGACGCGCCTGCGGCGGACGCCGGACTGGTCATAAACGAGGTGGCTTCCAAAGGCGACCCGCTGGACTGGTTCGAGTTGTACAACGCTTCCGGCGAGGCAATAGCGCTGGACGCCTTCGTGGTGGCCGACGACCTTAAGGACGCAGCCAAGCGGGTCGCGTTCCCCGCCGATCTCGTGATCCTGCCGGGCGAGTACCTGCAAATCGAGTTGGACAAGGACGGCTGGCCCGGTTTCGCGCTGGGAGGAGACGAGGAGCTGGGCGTCTGGACGGCGGACGGCGCGCTGGCGGACGAGGTCGATTGGGACGAAGGACAGGCCGGCGAGGGCATGAGCTTCGCGAGGACGCCGGATGCAATAGGAGAGTTCCGGACGGTGGACAATCCCACGCCGGGCGCCGCGAACCCAGGCGGCGAGTGACCGCCGGAAGCGCGGCGGTAATTCACGCGGCAGATCGCTTCGAAGACGGCGGCCCGGCAATCGCCGCTATTACCCCATCTCAATCTTCCCCAGCAGACTGGGGAAGAGGCCAGAGGTGCACGAAGTCTGAACAGTTACCCCCGGCCCCTCTGGATACCGGCCTCCGTCGGTATGCGGGGTTAGAACGTCCCCCTCGCCACTGCGCCATCCACGCGCAGGACCGCCTCGAACTCTACCTGGCTGCCGACCCTGGAAACGATCTCGTAGGCCGCCACCCAGCAGTTGCCGCTGTACTTTGTCGCGCCGGCGCCCGCGCCATGCGGCCCGTAGGCGAACGACGTGGCCGCGTCGTGCGTCCGCAGCGCGCCGAGCACCGCGTCCGGCCCGGCGCCGGCCTCGCTGTCGTACAGCCCGGCGATGTAAACGGTCGCGTCCTCGATGCCGGGCGCGAACCTCGGGCCGGCATCGCCCAGCGCGGTCACGTCGTTGAGCGAGCGCGCGCCCGGCAGCCCCGACACTTCGATGAGGAACAGCGACAGGTCCCGCTCTGTGCCGTCCTCGTCGTCCAGCTTGAAGACGGATACCTGCGAGTCGAAGAATGTCATTTTTGGCTCCTGGGGTATTGGGAGAACCCCATCCCAGCCTTCCCCAGCAGACTGGGGAAGGGGTAAGAGGTTGCAGTAGGCTGGGGGAGGCCCCGAACTCCCCTTCTGGATACCGGCCTTCGCCGGTATGACGGGTGAGACTGTTGCGATCGGGGCGGCCCTTCGACAGGATCAGGGCGAACGGATCGGAGGGGAGGGCGCTTCGCGAAGCGCCCCTACGGGAGGCTCAGGGCGAACGGTTTTGCATCTCATGTTAGGCGCTTGACGAAGCGGAAGTGGAAGTCCGCCGCCATGTACGTGCCGCCCCAGACGCGGCGCGACCCTACGTTGTCGACGGACACCAGCCGGCCGTCGTCCACCTTGCCGCCCCATGTGGCGTCCGCGTCCACAGCGGCCTGCACGCTGCTGGTCCCCGACGGCTCCATGAATTCCTCAAGAGTCCGGTACGCTTCATCTGCGGACGCCGATGCGACGGCGAGCACCGCCTTCATCCGGCCGGCGAATGAAGTCCCGCCGAGCGTAAGGCCGGCGTCGCGCCCCTCGAACAGCACGACGGCGGCGGGGAGATCGCTGATCGAGGCGGGCGGGTAGTCGAGGACGCGCAGGCCGGGCAGCGCGGCGAGCGTCTTCGCGAGGCCCTGCCTTGCGTCCGCTATCGCGCCGGTCATCGCGCGCCCGCTCCGAGCGCGGCCTTGCGGTAGCCGGCCAGCAGGAACGCGGCGTCCGCGTCCAGCAGCGCCGGGCCGCGCGGCCCCGCCGGCGCTCCGAAAGCGCCGTCGCCGGTGCGCAGCAGCCGGGCGGCCTGGATGATCGCCGCCTCGGTGATTCCGGGCGGGTACTCGAAGATGTCGATGGCGTCGTTCTGGCTGTGCGCCGACGCCGTCGTGCCGTTCGCGCCCCGGTCCACGCTAAGCTGGTTCCCGTCGTACGATCTCACGCGCATCTGCTCCGCGCCGACCTGTATCGTGTGGCCCGCCTCCACGTCGGCCCGCGCCGTGACCGTCAGCGATGCGGCGGAGTTCGTGACGGCGGCGGCCAGCGTATCGCTCGCGCGGCGAAGGCGCAGCCACCAGCCCCACGTGCCGGCGACCCTCACCGTGCCGCGCCCGGTCGGAAACCGGCGCGGTCCGTCCGGCCCCCCGGCCGCCTCGATCCGCGTGTACGGCCTCGACGCCGGATTGGACGCCGACGCCGGGTCCGCGTTCGCCGGCAGCAGCACGTAGGCGGCGTCCGGCCACGTGGTCTCGAACGCGCCGTCGAGGTCGCCGTCCGTCCGGAGCCCGCCTTCGTCGATGGAGACCAGGTCCGGGACGAGCAGCGCGTTGCCGCCGTCGCCGTCGAACAGCTTCGTTGCTCGCAGGGCGTAGAAGTGGCGGTTACAGTACCCGTCCACGGCCCGGCTCGCGGCCTCGGCCAGCCGGAGCAGGCGGTCGTCGTCGCCCGCCCCGGCAATGTTCAGGGCGCGTTTGAGCGCGTCCACGGTTGCGTATGCGTTCATTGTTTCGCCTTCACCCTCACCCTAGCCCTCTCCCTTGAAGGGAGAGGGGATTTTTGGTCCTTCGCCGCGCCGCAGCGGCACGTGTAGCCTTGCGACTTCCTGTAGTAGTGTCTGTGGGCGGGCGGGGCCGCGGGCGCCGCGGCTTCGCGTGCGCCCGCCCTGGCCCCCGGCGCGCCGTCCCCATCATCGGCGAGGCCGAACTTGCCGGGATTGCTCCCGACCATTCGTGCGGCCTCGCCTTCCGCCACCTCCACCACGCCACCCGCGGGGACGGTCACGCCGGCCCAGCCCAAATCGTCTTCCGTGAGGTTCTTCACGCGAGCCATGACTAGCTCACGCCCGTGATGTTGTACTGGAGCGCCGTGTGCGTGGCCGAACTGCGCGCTCCGGTGCGCTCCGCGAGCGCGTGGCGCAGGCTCACGGTGACCACCGTCTGGCGCTTCTGCGTGTCGCGGTCCACGTCTATGTTCAACTCCCGGCGGAAGCCCTGCGCCCACTGGTTGCGGTTCACTATGAGGACGCGCCCGGTGTCCGTGGTGTTGCCGCCGGAAGTGACCTTGCCGTCCGAGTCCGCCAGCCTCATCTGCTCCGAGACGATCACCGGGATGCCCTCGATCGCGCCGAGCATGCCCGTGAGGAGCGTCGCGTTCGGCCCCAGCTTGTCCATCGTCCGGTAGTTCGTGATCGACTGCGCGCGGATGAACGTGTTCACGTCCATGATCCACGCAAGCTCGGACGGCCTCGCGCCGTACTTGCCGAGCTTTGCCCTGATCTCGTTGAACATGTCGTCGGACACAGCTGCGCCGTGCGCGTTCGACTGCTGCGTGTTGTCCACAAGCGGCAGGTGGATCAGGCCGTCGTAGCCCAGCAGCCAGTGCGCGCTGCCGGCCGCGCTCGTCGTCACCGCCCCACCGTCCGCGTTGATGTTGTTCAGGCCCGTCGTGTCCGCGTTCAGGATGACGTCGTCCAGCACCTCGGCCACGTTGCGGACCAGGCTCGCGCGGATCTCCGGCAGCATCGCCACCACCGCGTCCTCCTCCAGCGTGAACGAGTACGGGACGTGCCCCACCAGTTCGCGGGCCGTCAGCGTGACCTTGCCCGTCGCCAGGCCGGTGTCCGACGCGGCGGCGTTCTCGGTGCCCGGGAAGAAGTTCACGTCCCCAAGCTGCTTCGGTACGTCGAACGGGCTGGAAGGCATCGCGATCATGGGGATCAGCGGCGCGACCAGCGTGGTCAGGTTCACGTCCATCCACATCTCGCGCGCCTCCATCGTGGAGACCAACTCATCGCCGAGCCCCGCCGTCGTGCTGTCCATCGCCGCCCGCGTCATGGCCTGTAGCTGCGCTCTCCCGAACGTGTTGTACTGCCCCGTGGGCCTACCGCCGACCGAGTAGCGGTCGCTCAGCCTTTGCGACGACCGCGCGTGCGTCGCCTGTATCTCGACCGGCGTGATCGCGTCCACCATGCGCCGCCGCGAGTCCTCCACGCGCTCGATCCACGCCGGGCCGAACAGTTCGCGCCGCTGCGAGTGGGCGAAGCGGCGCAGCAGGCCGAGGTCCAGCAGGTCCATGCCCGCGTAAGGCCCGTTGTCCACGACCGGCGCGGGGCCGTCCTCCGCGTGGCGGGCGATCGCCTCCCTGCGGTTCGCGCGGTCCCGGCTCTGCAGGTCGGCCACCGCGCTCCGCAGCTTCTCCGTCTCCTCCCTCAGCAGCCCGAGCTCCTTGCTCTCCGGCCCCAGCCGCTCCCTGACGAACCCGTTGATCTCCGCCAGGTCCTTCACGATCTTTTCAACGTCTGTCTTCGCCATGTCTAGTCCTCCTCCATGTGTTTCATTCGTGCTTGTGTTCCGTTCGCAATCGCTTCCAGTACCGCCTCCACCGCCTTGCCGATCTCGATCAACTCCTCGTCTTCCTCTTCGTCCGCCGTTTGCTCGATGCCGCTGTCCTCGCCGACCGTCGTAGCCGGTTTTAAGAAGATTTCGTCCAGCATTCGCTTGTGCGCCTGCCTCAGCGCGTCCGGGTCCGCCGGCACCGGCACGATCGACCACTCCAGCAGTTCCGACCGTTCGTCCCGCCACTGGCCTTCCCGCGTCGGCCCTCCCGCGAGCGGCAGCCAGCTAATCGACGCGGCCCTCAGGAAGCCCCGGTCCCACGCGTTGCGCACCCGCCCCGCGAACGGGTCGTCCGACAGGAACTCGAAGTCCACGACGATCCTGCCGCCCTCCCGCTTCTGCAGGCGCAGGGTGCGTCCGATGGGCAGCCCGCCCGACGGCGACCGGCCCGACACGTCGTGCGCCCACATAACCACCGGGTTGCGCGCGTAGTTCTCGGTGGACAGCCCGTCGAAGTCCAGCTCCGGCGGCTGCCTCACCCGCTCGTTAGCCGCGATGGTCACCCGGTAAACGCCGTCTCCAACGTGGTCCCGGCGCACCACGTCCATGTACTGCGACCTCACTCCAACCGTCATACACACCTCCCGCGGCTCCATTCGCCGCCGCCGATTTCCGGCAATAAAAAACCCCGAGGCGGGCCGTCTCGGCCTCTCTCGGGGCATCTGCACCCTCTCTCTGCGGGCGCTGGCAAGTATATTAGTGCAATAGTTCTATGGATGTCAAGGGCTGGTTCCGGCTGCGAGGCTCGGTTTGGGAGACGAGGGCGCGAGAGACCGGATACAATTTCGCGCATGGAGAACGAGAGGCTCGCTGTGCCCGAACCCAACAGGCTCTACTTCGGAGACTGCCTGGACGTGATGCGCGAGGACATACCGGACGAGTCCGTTGACCTCATCTACCTGGACCCGCCCTTCAACTCCAAGCGCATCTACAACGCCTTCATTGGCGGCGCGCAGTGGGTTGCCTTCAACGATACGTGGCTCTGGCACGAGGCCGTTGACGATTTTCACGATGTCGCGGGCCAGACACGATACGCCGGCCTCATGGAAGGCCTGCGCACGATGCTCGGAGAAGGCCCGGAGCTCGCCTATCTGTCATACATGGCAAACCGGCTGATCGAGTGCCGCCGGGTCCTCAAGCCGACGGGCAGCATCTACCTGCACTGTGACCCCACCATGAGCCACTACCTGAAGGCCGTCATGGACGGCGTGTTTGGACGGCGCAACTTCAAGAATGAAATCGTATGGCACTATCGGAAGTGGCCCACCGGCAAGTACACATTCCAACGCAATCACGACATCGTCTTCTTCTATTCGCGGACTTCGAACGACAAGGGTCGGACGTTCAATCAGCTCTATATGCCAAGAGCAGCTTCCACCAAGAAGCGCTTCGGCAATGCAACGATAGTCTCTGGATTCGATGAGAGTGGGCAGCGACTTCCTTCAAGTACCGAGGCCACAGCCTCGTTGGGAGTTCGGCAAGATGATGTTTGGCCCATTGGCCGCGTACCCCCAATAAAGCAAATCTACCCTACCGAGAAGCCATTGAGACTCTTGGAGCGTATCGTCGAAGCATCCTCCAACAAAGGCGATACTGTGCTCGATCCGTTCTGCGGCTGCGGTACGACCCTTCACGCGGCACAGAACCTCGAACGGCGCTGGATAGGCATAGACGTGTGCGTGAACGCCTGCAAGGCAATTGAGATCCGCCTCCGCTCCCACTTCGACACCCTGTGGGACGACATCGAGTTCATAGGGATGCCCAAGACCGTTGACGACGCCAGGACGCTCGCCAGCCTGGACGCCTTCCGGTTCGAGCGATGGGCCGCGTCCCTGGTGAACGGCATGGAGGCCAACAAGCGCCAGCGCGGAGACAAGGGCATAGACGGCCGGGGCCGCATCCCCATTCGCAAGGGCCAGTTCGTCGACATGGTCTCGCAGGTGAAGGGCGGCACCACCGGCCCCGGCGACGTTCAGGCGTTCAACGGGGCGCGTCAGCAGGCGGGCGCGGACCTCGGCATCTTCACCTGCTTCGACGAGCGGGTGACGCCGCGAATGCGAGACGCCGCGGCCAGCACAGGCCGGTTCATGGAAGTGCCGGTAGTCCAGATCTACACCGTAGAGGACTATTTCGAGGGGCGCGTCCCAGCCATGCCCAAGAGCGCATAGACGCAATCAAGCCGGAACAGATAAGACCGCCGCCATGTAAGAAATTTAAGTTGTTTCGGGGACAGAAATGGACATTGACTGGGAAAAAGTAATCGGCCTCCTTCTAACTAATAGGTGCTGGAATCGGGCTGGCCTTGGGATTAGGAATTGGGATGTTACGAGAAGCTCACCTGATAGGCTCGGCATTGGTTGGCGTGAGGATTGGCGCTGGCATCGGTGTCATTGGTGCAATCATGCCTAGCTGGTTTTCTGACAACTCCCCAAACTAGGACAGTACGCCACCCAATTTGACGCATTCGCGCCCGCTCTGGTACCATCCACGTTTGCAGGTTTGTGAATCAAATCGCAATGGCGCTGAAGAGGAGTAGTACCGGGCGTTCCGTCCCCAGAGAGCCGGCGGCAAGCTGAAACGCCGGCGCCGCGAACTCCGGGAACTCGCCTCCGAGCCGCCTCGCTGAACCGGCGGAATGCCGCAAGGCGGGGCCGTCTGGGCCGCGTTAACGGCCTTTCGAGCGCCCCGGCAGAGCCGGGGAACAAGGGTGGTACCGCGGGAGTTGAACACCCACAACACATCCCGTCCCTTAGGTGGGGCGGGATTTTTTGTTGGAAGCCGTAGTTCGATGACCGCATGAGTCTGAGCGCCTTCGGGAGGGCAGTAGAAATGAACAAGACAGGCGGGCAGTTGGTTTGCGAGAGCCTTATCCGAGAGGGCGTGGACGTAATCTTCGGCCTTCCCGGCGGGGCCATCCTTCCGCTGTACCAGACGCTGCCCCAGTACCCGGAGTTGCGCCACATCCTGGTGCGCCACGAGCAGGGCGCCGCGCACGCCGCGGACGGCTACGCCCGCGCGACCGGCAGGCCCGGCGTGGCGTGGGCCACATCCGGCCCCGGCGCGACGAACCTCGTCACCGGCATCGCCACGGCGGCGATGGACTCTGTGCCGATGGTCATCGTCACCGGCCAGGTCGGCAGGCCCGCCATCGGCTCCGACGCCTTCCAGGAGACCGACATCACCGGCATCACGCTCCCGATCACGAAGCACAACTACCTGGTGATGGAGCCGTCGGAGATCCCCAGGGTCATCAAAGAAGCCTTTCACATCGCGAGCACCGGCCGGCCCGGCCCCGTGCTTGTGGACGTCCCGAAGGATGTGATCCAGGAGGAGACGTACTACGACCCCGACGCCGAGATCGTCATGGACCTCCCCGGCTACAGGCCGACGCTCAGGGGCAACGGCGCGCAGATAAACAAGGCCGCGAAGCTGATCAACGAGGCCGAGCGTCCGCTTATCCTCGCGGGCCACGGCCTGCTGCTCTCGGACGCCCTCGACGAGGTCCGTGAGCTTGCCGAAGCCGCCCAGATCCCGGTCATCACGACGCTGCTTGGCATCAGCAGCTTCCCGGACGACCACGTGCTCTGCGTCGGCATGCCCGGCATGCACGGCATGGCGTACGCCAGCCTCGCGATCGAGGAGGCGGACCTGCTCGTCGCGCTCGGCATGCGGTTCGACGACCGGATTACCGGCGACACGAGCGCCTTCGCCACGCGGTCGAAGAAGATCCACGTGGACATAGACCCGTCCGAGATCGGCAAGAACATCAAGGTGGACGTCCCAATCGTGGGCGATCTCAAGCGAGTCCTGGAGTCGCTGAACAAGAAGGTCCTGCCCGGCAGCCGCATGGACTGGGTCAGGCAGATAGAGCAACTCAGGGTCGAGCACCCCTCACACCTCATAAGGGACACGGACAAGCTGCTGCCCCAGTTCATCATGCGCGAACTGAACGACGCGACCGACGGCGACGCCATCATCGTGACCGGCGTGGGCCAGCACCAGATGTGGGCGGCACAGCACTACACCTACAAGCACCCCCGCAGCCTGATCTCCTCCGGCGGCGCGGGATCCATGGGCTACGAGGTCCCCGGCGCGATGGGCGCGCAGGTCGGCGCGCCCGGCAAGGTCGTGTGGTCGGTCGCCGGCGACGGCGGCTTCCAGATGACGATGTGCGAGCTTGCGACCCTCGTTGAAAACAAGATCCCGGTCAAGTTCGCGCTAATGAACAACCGATACCTCGGCATGGTTCGCCAGTGGCAGGAACTGTTCTACGAACGCGACTACGTAGCCACCTACTACACCGGCAACCCGGACTTCGTACGGCTGGCCGAGGCGTTCGGCGTGCTCGGCATCAGGGTCACGGAGAAGTCCCAGGTCCGCTCGGCCATCGAACGGGCAATGGAATGGGACGGGCCGGCGCTGATCGACTTCATGGTCGAAGAGGAAGAGAACGTGTACCCGATGATCCCGTCCGGCATGACGATCAATGAGCTAATGGAGGAGCCGAGGCCCCCAGTATCCCGTAAGCTGAAGGGAGCGCGCCGATGATGAACGGCATCGCTCCGCCCAAACGCACGATCACCGCGCTCGTCTCCGACAAGCCCGGCGTGCTGGCGCGCATCGCCAGCATGTTCCGGCGACGCGGCTTCAACATCGCAAGCCTGGCCGTCGGCCCCAGCGAGATCCCCGACCAGTCCCGTATGACCTTCGTTGTTGCGGGCGATGACGACACCGTGGAGAAGGTCACAAAGAACCTGAACAAGCTGATCGACGTGATCAAGGTCTCCGACATCTCGGAGGAGAACACCGTCGCCCGCGAACTGGCCCTCATGAAGGTCAAGGCCAACGTCCAGGCCCGCAGCGAGATCATGCAGATAGTGGACATCTTCAGGGCGCACATCGTGGACGTGGCGCCGGACACGCTTATCGTCGAGGTAGCAGGCGACGAGGACAAGGTGGACTCGCTCGAAGGCCTGCTCAAGAGCTTCGGCCTCGTGGAGGTCATGCGCACGGGCACCATCGCGATGAACCGGGGCGCGGAAGCGCGGAGCGGCAACGGCAGATCGCGCCCCCGGCTCGAAAGCGGCCTCTAGCACTGCGCTTTAACCCATCCCCTTAAGGACCAGGAGAACCAACACCAATGGCGAAAATGTACTACGACGCCGACGCTGACATGTCCCTGCTCGAGGGCAGGACGGTGGCCATCGTCGGCTACGGAAGCCAGGGCCACGCCCACGCGCTCAACCTCAAGGACAGCGGGGTGGATGTCGTGGT
The DNA here is from genome assembly GCA_963668185.1 of Dehalococcoidia bacterium. Classification (GTDB taxonomy): domain Bacteria; phylum Chloroflexota; class Dehalococcoidia; order Lucifugimonadales. Next base: position 2,292,426 of record OY764162.1, on the reverse strand, counting down.
CGGACTGTACGAGGGCAGCAAGAGCTGGGAGACAGCCGAGGGGGACGGCCTCCGCGTCGCCCTTGTCGCCGACGCTTCGAGGGACTCGGACGTCATTATGATGGTGATCCCGGACCACTCGATGGCAGACGTGTACGAGCAGTCCGTCGAGCCGCACCTGCTGCCCGGCAAGACGCTCATGTTCGCGCACGGCTTCAACATCCACTACAAGACCATCGTCCCGCCGGACACCGTCGACGTGTCCATGGTCGCGCCCAAGGCCCCCGGCCACCGCATGAGGGAGGTCTTCGTGCGCGGCTCCGGCGTGCCGGGCTTGCTCGCCGTGCACCAGGACGCGTCCGGCAAGGCGCACGACGTCGGCCTGGCGTACGCGCGAGGCGTCGGCTGCGCGCGCGCCGGCGTGCTGGACACCACCTTCAAGGAGGAGACGGAGACGGACCTGTTCGGCGAGCAGAGCGTCCTGTGCGGAGGCGTCACGGCGCTCATCAAGGCGGCGTTCGAGACTCTCGTCGAGGCCGGCTATCAGCCGGAGTCGGCCTACTTCGAGTGCATGCACGAGCTCAAGCTGATCGTGGACCAGCTATACCAGGGCGGCATGGCGTACATGCGCTACTCCGTGAGCGACACCGCGGAGTACGGCGACTACTCGCGCGGCCCCCAGGTCATCGACGAGCACGTCAAGGACAACATGCGCAAGGTGCTGGCGGCAGTGCAGGACGGCAGCTTCGCCCGCGAGTGGATCGCCGAAAACGACGAGGGCCGCCCCCGCTTCAACCGCCTGCGCCAGGAAAACGCCGAACACCAGATCGAAGAAGTAGGCAAAGAACTCCGCGACATGATGACCTTTCTGAAAGACGCAGACTAGGCAAGCGCAGCACTAATGCCACCGGGAGACGCAGACAGGATTCGGCAGTACCTATGCCAGCAAGTCGAGGAAGCTCGCGAGGCTGGTAAGACCAGCGTGACGTTTCGCGCCGGGGATGTGCATGACGCTTTGGGCCTCGTAAACTCATATCCCAACGTCTGCCAAGTGCTGGAAGGCAAGAAGTTTCATGACATGGCGGATGTGGAGTTTGTGAGGTACGTGGATCGCCCACCTTTGGGCCAGGGCGCGAACTTGGAGATCGAGTTTACGATTCTGCGTCAATGATTAAGTCTTTCATCGACAGCAACATGAACAACACGGAGGCATCGCGCGTAGTCCGCCGCGCAAGCCGGGTCCTGGCATGGCTCGGTCCGGCGGCCTGCGTCGCCCTTGGGGACTCAACGGCAACTGGATGACCGTGAGTTCCCTTCAGGAGTAAACAAGTGACCACTCAAGAAAAAGTACTGATCTTCGATACCACCCTCCGGGACGGCGAGCAGTCGGCGGGGGCCGGCCTGACCACCGAGGAGAAGCTGGAGATCGCGAAGCAGCTCGACCGCATGGGCGTGGACATAATTGAGGCAGGATTCGCCGCGAGCTCCCCCGGCGACTTCGAAGCCGTGCGCAGGATCGCAGCCGAGGTCACGCGCCCCGTGATCTGCTCCCTCGCGCGCTGCATGCCGGGAGACGTTGACGCCGCGTGGGACGCGATCAAGGACGCCGAGCGGCCCCGCATCCACGTGTTCCTCTCCAGTTCCGACATCCAGATCCTCCACCAGCTACGCAGCAACCGTGAGGAGGTCATGGACCGCGCCGTTGCCGCCGTGGAGCAGGCGAAAGGCTACTGCGACGACGTCGAGTTCTCGCCCATGGACGCCACACGCACGGAGCCGGAGTACCTCTACCAACTGCTCGAGGCCGCCATAGCCGCCGGAGCGACCACCGTCAACATCCCGGACACCGTCGGCTACACGGTCCCTTCCGAGTTCATCGAGCTTCTGGAGGGCATCAAGCAGAACGTCAGCAACATAGACCAGGCCGTCCTCAGCGTGCACTGCCACAACGACCTCGGCCTGGCCACCGCGAACAGCATCGCCGCCGTCGAGGCGGGCGCGCGACAGGTCGAGGGCTGCGTCAACGGCCTCGGCGAACGCGCCGGCAACGCCTCCATCGAAGAGATCATCATGGGCCTTGAGACCAGGAAAGAATACCTGGGCGTGAGCACGAACATAGACACGAGGCAGATCTACCCGAGCAGCCGCCTCGTCAGCGAGATTACCGGCTTCCCGGTGCAGCCCAACAAGGCCATCGTCGGCAACAACGCCTTCCGCCACGCCTCCGGCATCCACCAGGACGCCGTCCTCAAGGAGCGCACGACGTTCGAGATCATGGAGGCGCAGTCGGTCGGCTGGCCCAGCAACTCAATCGTGCTGGGAAAGCTCAGCGGACGCTCCGGCCTGCGGTCCCGCCTGGAAGAGATGGGCTACGTTCTGACTCAGGACGAGCTCAACGAGGTGTTCACCGACTTCAAGAACCTCGCAGACCGCAAGCGCGAGGTCACCGACGCCGACCTGGACTCCCTGATGTCCACTCGCAGGCGAATGGAGTACGAGCCGTCCATCTACGAACTGGAGCGTGTGCAGGTCTCCTGCGGCAATCACGAGATCCCCACCGCGACGGTCACGCTGAAGGACCCGGACGGCAGCGTGGTCACCGACGCCGCCACCGGCACCGGGCCCGTGGACTCGGTGTACAAGGCCATCAACAGGATCGTGGGAGTCCCGAACAAGCTGACGGAGTTCACCGTGAACGCCGTTACGGAGGGCATCGACGCGCTCGGGCGCGTGACGATAAGGATCGAAAAGAACGGCGTGATATACGTCGGACGCGGCTCTGACGTGGACATCATCGTGGCCAGCGCGAAGGCGTACATGAGCGCGCTCAACAGGCTTCTGGCCAAGGAGGGCGTCCAGCAGACCGTCGCCGCATCGGGACAGGACGGCTAGACGGCTAACCGCCAGGAGTACGGAGAACGTATGCCCCCAAGGACGATGTTCGAAAAGGTCTGGGACGCTCATGTCATCCATGAGGCCCCCGGCGAGCCGGCCCTCCTGTACGTGGACCTGCACCTGGTGCACGAGGTCACGTCCCCCCAGGCCTTCGACGGCCTCAGGATGGCCGGCAGGCGCGTCAGGCGTACGGACCTCACCATAGCTACGGCAGACCACAACGTGCCGACTGCCGGCCGCGATCTCCCCATCAGAGACGAGATCGCCCGCAAGCAGTTGGAGGCGCTGTCCCGCAACTGCGAGGAGTTCGGCATAACGCTGTACGACATGAACAGCCCCCTGCAGGGGATTGTTCATATCATTGCTCCGGAGCAGGGCCGCACGCACCCCGGCATGATCGTCGTGTGCGGCGACAGCCACACCTCCACGCACGGCGCATTCGGCGCATTCGCGATGGGCATCGGCACGTCCGAGGTCGAGCACGTGCTCGCCACCCAGACGCTGCGGCTCCCAAAGCCCAGGACGATGCTGATTGACGTGAAGGGCGGCCTCCCGTTCGGCGTCACGCCCAAGGACCTTGTCCTCGGCATCATCGGCAGGATCGGGATCGGCGGAGGCGCAGGCCACGTGATCGAGTACGCGGGCGAGGCCGTGCGGTCGCTGACGATGGAAGGCCGCATGACCGTGTGCAACATGTCGATCGAGGCCGGCGCGCGGGCCGGCATGGTCGCGCCGGACGACACCACGTTCGACTATCTCAAGGGTCGCGCTCACGCCCCAAAGGGCGAGGACTTCGACCGCGCCGTCGCTGAGTGGCGCGGCCTTGCCTCCGATCCGGACGCCGCCTTCGACAGTGTCGTAGATATCGACGCATCCGAACTTGAGCCGTACGTCACCTGGGGCACGAACCCGGGCATGGTCGTGCCGGTTACCGACCGCGTCCCCGATCCGGCGTCCTTCGAGTCAATGGCCGACCGCGAGGCGGCAGAGCGCGCGCTGGAATACATGGCGCTGGAGCCGGACACGCCGGTCCAAGACATCGAGATCGACCGCGTATTCCTCGGCTCATGCACCAACTCGCGCATCGAGGACCTGCGCAACGCCGCGGAGGTTGTCAGAGGCCGCAAGGTCAGCGACCGCGTTTACGCCATGGCCGTGCCCGGCTCGTTCGCCGTGAAGGCGCAGGCCGAAGCCGAGGGACTGGACGGCGTCTTCAAGGACGCCGGCTTCGACTGGCGCGACGCCGGCTGCTCGATGTGTCTCGGCATGAACCCGGACATCCTCCAGCCCGGCGAGCGCTGCGCCTCCACGTCCAACCGCAACTTCGAGGGCAGACAGGGCAGGGGAGGCCGCACCCACCTGGTCAGTCCGCAGATGGCCGCCGCAGCCGCCATATCCGGCCACTTCGTAGATATCCGGGACTGGGACTAGCCATTCGTCGCATTTGCGGTATGCTTTGCCATGAACGCAGGCCAAACTGACCTGCTGTGGGAGGCATGGGAACGATGAGTACTCAAACAACACTTGCCACAACAGACGATCTTGAGGCCCTCTCAGCCACGGGAAGCAGGTGCGAACTCATCAAGGGAGAATTGATCGAAATGCCGCCTGCCGGGTGGACCCATGGACGCATTGCAAACGCTATAGCCTTCGCCCTGACCGCGTATGTGAAGGACAGGAACTTGGGAGAGGTCGCCTCTGCTGAGACTGGATTCGTGATCGGTCGTGATCCGGACACCGTCAGGGCCCCAGACGTCTCATTTGTATCTGGAGAGAGACTAATAGGCATCGGCGAGTTATCGGGCTTTCTTGAGATCTCTCCAGATTTAGCAGTCGAAGTCGTTTCTCCAAGCGATTCGGCAGGCGTGGTTCACGCGAAGGCTGAGGGCTGGCTGGAAGCCGGTACCAGGCTCGTTTGGGTCATATACCCTGATTCGAAATCGGTAGTCGTGTACCGGACGGAAGGACGTGCGCAAGTCCTGCACGAGGGTGACACGTTGAACGGCGCCCCCGTATTCGATAGCTTTGTCATGTCAGTACGCGAAATCTTCGAGTAACTCTATCAACCGAACGGCAAACTCAGAATCGGAGTCCTCTGAACCATGGAACCATTCGTCAGACTGAACGGCGTAGTCGCCGCGATGGACCGCGTTAACGTGGACACAGACCAGATCATCCCCAAGCAGTTTCTCAAGCGCATAGAGCGGACCGGCTTCGGGCAGTTCCTCTTTCACAGTTGGCGGTTCAACGAAGACGGCTCGCCCAAGCCGGACTTCGAACTGAACCGGCCCGAGTACGAGGGCGCCTCCATCCTTGTGGCCGGCCGCAACTTCGGCACCGGCTCCTCCCGTGAGCATGCCCCCTGGGCGCTGCTCGACTACGGCTTCCGGTGCGTGATCGCCCCCAGCTTTGCCGACATCTTCTACAACAACTGCTTCCAGAACGGCATCCTTCCCATCGTCCTGCCGGAAGACGTAGTACGGCGCATCATCGACAACGCCGCCGCCAACCCCGGCTACAAGCTCACCGTCGATCTCGAAGAACAGCGCGTCTGGGACGAAGACGAAGAGGTCGTGGAGTCCTTCAGCGTCGAGTCCTTCCGCAGGCACTCCCTCCTGAACGGCCTGGACGACATCGGCCTGACCCTCCAACTCTCCGACGCCATCGAGGAGTTCGAGTCCCGCCGCAGCCGCCACGGAGGCGTGCTCGCCTGAGCCGTCCTGCGCCTGTGATGTATCAAGTCTATTGACAGCATAACGCCGAGTTGGTAGCGTACAAGAAGGCTGAGAGGACTACGGGTACCTTCAGTTCGCAGGGGAGCTAATCCCCACTCGGCCACTACTTAGGTTTCCTGGCTCGGTTATGTAATACAGATGTATCTCCTGTATCTTGACGAATCAGGGAACCACTTGAACGCCCGCCACTTCGTGTTGGCGGGTGTTTCAGTCTATGAGACCAGTGTTTACTGGGCGAAGGATCAGCTAGACCGGATCCAGGCAGACTACTTCCCGGACGTTGAGGCTAGTGTCCTGTTCCACGCTGCCTCGCTACGTGTTAAGGAAAGCACTACGATTCCCGCGCCGTTTAACCGACTGGATCAAGGTACTAGGCTCGAAATCCTCGATCGACTTTATCTCGCCGCTTTAGAACTCTACGGAACGTTCTTTGCGGTTGTAGTTGAAAAGTCATACTTAAATCAGGGTGAGGATCCGTATGAGCGAGCGTTAGAGCAGATTCTCTCTCGATTCGATCAGTTCCTGGGACGGATGTATCGAGAACGAGGTCAGCGGGACAAGGGGCTGATAGTCATTGCCGATTCTCACTACCGTGATCGACTTGAAGTGGTGGCCCAGCAGTTGGCGGCACAGGGTACTCAGTGGGGCGAGCTTCAAAACATCGTAGATATCCCGTTCTTCACTCTGTCGAAGAACAGTAGGCTGCTCCAGATTGCGGATCTGATCGCCAACACGGTGTACGGGAGGTATGAATCGTCCCACGCCACGCAGTTTGACAGGATGCTCGAAAAGTTCGATCAGGATGAGACCGGGCGCATGCACGGCCTGTTGCATCTGACGAGCAGTCGGCGCTCGTGTTACCTCCCGTGCTGCCTGACCAGACGGCTCCAGTAACGGGATAACGACCGAAAGTTACGCCTGCTCTTGATGTGCTGGTTGGTACGCTGGTACACGGGGGCTGGATTAGAAGTCTCAATTCCTCAATGGCAAAGCGGACCTGGAAGCTTCCCCTAGCCCGCCGGCGCCTCCACGTCTCCGGCGTCGCCTTCGCCGGACCGTCCCCTCCGGGCGATGCGCCGCACTCCCGACGCCATGCGTCCCTGCAAAGAGTTCACTTCTCTCGCAACCGCCGCCCGCACCCGGGAACTGTACCTGCCCACGTTCCTGAACTTCTTGTACCTCCGGGAGAGCCGTCTCTTGTCCGAGGTGTGCTGGAGCTCCGCAAGGTTCCTCAGCACCGCGCTCCGGAGCTCGCGGGCGGCGTCGTCCGGGCTGGTGTGCGCGCCGCCGGGCGGCTCCTGCACCGTCTCGTCCACGATGCCTAGCTCACGGCAGTCTTCGGACGTCAGCTTCAGCGACTCGGCCACTTCTTCAGCCCTGCCAGCGTCCTGGTAGATGAGTCCCGCGGCTTCCTCGGGCGAGACAACCGAGTAGATGGCGTGCTCCAGCATCAGCACCCTGTCCGTTACCGCGAGCGCCAGCGCCGACTCGCCGCCGCCCTCTCCAATCACCACAGCGATCGAGGGAACCTCGCTGCTCTCCAGCGCTGCCATCGTAGAGGCGATCTCGGCGCCGATGCCGCGCTGTTCGGCGTCCAGGCTTGTGGCCGGCCCGGGCGTGTCGATCAGCGTTAGTAGCGGCAACTCGAACTTCGCGGCCAGCGCAATCGCGCGCTGCGCCTTGCGGAGCCCTTCCGGCGTTGCCCAATCTGCGTCCGCGTCCCCTCCGCCGCCTCGTCTGTCGCGCTCCTGGCCGATCACGACAACCGTCTGCCCGCTGAGGTGTGCGATTCCGGTCACCATGGATAGGTCGTCCCCGAACACGCGGTCTCCGTGCAGTTCAACGAAGCTAGTGCACATCCGGTCCAGGTAGTCGCGCGCGGTCGGCCTGCCCTCGTGACGTGCAAGCCGCACCGAGTCCCAGGCCCCCGTTCGGTCGGGGAGCGGCTCCGCGCCCCGCGTGGGCTTGGTCTGCGCGTCGAGCCGGTAGCGTGTACCAAGCAGGTCCAGCAACACAGCCAGCACATCCCGAAGTTCGGTTCTGTCAACAACCTTGTCCAGCAGTCCGTGTTCGAGGTGTCCTTCCGCGGTGTGGGATCCCTTCGGCATCGGTCTGCCGGTCGATCGCTTGACATACCTAAGCGGCGCGAAGCCTACGATCGCGCCCGGCTCCGCCAGCAGCACGTCCGCCATGTTGGCAAAGCTCGCGTACACCTGTCCGGTCGTCGGGTTGGCCAGAACGCAGATGAACGGCAGGCCCTTCTCGCTTAGCTGCATTGCGGCGATCGTGGTCTTCGCCATCTGCATCAGCGAAAGCATGCCCTCCTGTATCCTCGCGCCGCCGCTGGTCACGACCGCCACCACGGGCAACTTTCGTTTGGACGCGTGCTCGAACGCCAGCGCCACCTTCTCGCCGACCACGCTGCCCATGCTGCCGCCCATGAAGCCGAAGTCCAGCACGATCAGCACGGCCGGACTCGACCCGATCGAGCAGCTGCCGGTTACGACCGCCTCGGTCAGGCCCGTCCGCCGCTGGTCCTCGAACAGGCGCGCCTTGTATGAAACGCGCGTCGAGAACGACAGCGGGTCAAGCGAGACCACGGAGCGGTTGGTCTCCCTGAACGTGCCCCGGTCAGCCAGGGATGCGATGCGTTCCCTGGCGCCCATGCTGTAGTGGAACCTGCAGCTTGGGCACACGCGATGCGCGGCATACAGATCGGAGTCCGACAGGTCTTCGGAGCAGGCGATGCAGGTGTCCCTGGGCGTAAACGTACCGTGCTCGCCGGCGTCCCCTCGGCTTGAGGAGGTCTTTGTGCTGGTAAGCCTGCGTAGCATGGGAATCGACCAGCCTTCGGGCGGAGGAATTCAGACCGTTTGGGACAGGCGCGGGGCGGTTCTCGGACCGCCCGATGGCCGTGGTTGCCGTTGTAGCCGGCAACCCAGCGTCAACTGGATGAGATTATAACATCCCTCGACTTCGAGCCGTCACTCGGCCCCACTATGCCCTCTTCCTCCAGCTGGTCCATCAGTCTCGCGGCGCGAGGATAGCCGATGCGAAGCCGGCGTTGCAGGAGCGATGTCGATAGTTTGCTCTGCGTGTGCGCCAATTCGATCGCCTTGTCCAGCATGTCGTCCCTGTCCTCGGAGCGTTCGATGTCTTCTGACGCGTCGTCCTCCGGCACAGCCTCGAGGTTGACCGCCGGCATCGGGCCCCTCGGCGTGGACTGCCAGTATGTGACCAGTTCCTCGACCTCCGAGTCGGATATCCAGACTCCCTGCACACGCTCTGGCCGGCTCGCGTCGATCGGCTGGAACAGCATGTCGCCGCGCCCCAGCAGCTTCTCCGCTCCCGCCGTATCCAGGATCGTGCGGGAGTCGATCTGCGAAGTAACGCCGAAGCTGATGCGGCTTGGGAAGTTGGCCTTGATCAGGCCCGTCAGAACGTCCACCGAAGGCCGCTGCGTCGCGATCACAAGGTGTATGCCCGTGGCCCGCCCGAGCTGCGCGAGCCTGCACAACGACTGCTCCACGTCGAACGACGCCGTCATCATCAGGTCCGCCAGTTCGTCCACCACCACCACCAGGAACGGCATCCGCTCCTCAACCCTCTTGTTGTACGCCTCGATATTTCGCACCCCAAGCTCTTCCATCTTGCGGTAGCGGTCCATCATCTCCCTGATCACGCCCTTGAGCAGTCCCACAACTTGGTCGGTCTCCACCACCACCGGCGTCAGCAGGTGCGGTATGCCGTTGTATGGCGTCAGTTCGACGCGCTTCGGGTCAACCAGAAGCAGCCGCAGCTCGTCCGGCGCCTTCTCCATGATCAGGCACGAGACTATGCCGTTGATGCAAACGCTCTTCCCGCTGCCGGTCGCGCCGGCGATGAGCAGGTGGGGCATCTTCGTAAGGTCGGTGACCATGGTCTCCCCGCCGCTGCCTCGCCCCAGCGCCATCGCGAGACGGTTGTCGGACCGCAGCTTCGTGAACTCATTGCTTTCCATGACGGAGCGCAGCGATACCACGCTCGGATTCGGGTTCGGCACCTCGATGCCGAGCAGCGACTGCCCCATCACCGGCGTCTCTATCCTGATCGAAGGCGTCTTCAGCGCCAGCGCGAGGTCCTTCTCCCGATGCAGGATGCTGTCCACCTTCACCCTGGTCTTCGTCTCCTCCCGCCGCACGATCTGCTTGCCGCGCTCGTCCAGCTTTGGGGTGCCGTCCTCGTTGCGATCCCTGACCTGTCGGTACTTGCGTATCCAGCCCGGCGTCAGGCCGTACATCGTCACCGCCGGCCCCGGCTTCGCCTGGCCGATCTCTACCTCAACGCCGTAGTCGGCCAGCGTGGCCTTGATGGCATTCGCGGTCGCCGAAATCTCCTCGTTGGAAATGAACGTCTGCGGCGCGTCGTCCAGCAACTGGATTGGCGGCTTGGTCCACTCCGGAAGCGCTGGAACCAGCGGCTCTTCCTCGATGTCCTCCGCCTCCCATGCCGTCGCGCCGTTCAAACCTCCGTGGTTTCCATCCGCGAGGTCCGGCGTCTCATCGCCTTGAACGGCCTCTGCGTCCGGATCAGTCATGGACCAGAACCGGTTGAACCGTCCTGACGCTGGTCCCACGTCCCCGGAGTCGCTAAATGGGTCTGCCGCCTCCCTCGGCGGCGGCGCAATCCCGATGTCGTCGAAGTCGTCCCCGCTGCCATTTGGGGACCCGTTCACCACGGGTATGCTTCCGGCGACCGCATCATCCTCGGTGTCAACCTGGACCGCCTCCTCCATTGCCGACGCGTTGATCACGCCTCCGAACACCGTTGTCCTCCGCGGCGCATCGTCGAACTCATCGCTGTCGTCGGGAATACCCGCGAAGACGGCCCCTGAACTCGGAGTTTCGGCAAAAGCGGCCTCGGTCCCGGACGTTCCCGAGAACGCCGCGCCGCTGATCGGCACGCCGGAATATGCGGGCGAAGAGCCGAACGAAGAAGGCGTGCTGACAGGTACGGAGGTGTCGAACATCGGCGTGGCCGGGATGTCCTGCCACTGTCCGGCTTGCGCAGGCGTATCCGGGACGATGGCGTCCTCAGCATCGGCTGCTGCTGCGCGCGCAGCTTGCCTCTGGCGAAGCCTGCGCCCCAGGGAATCGAACACGGCCCGCATCACCATCACGAACCTGACGTACAGGTACATCGAAAGGGCAGCCGTGATCTCCCACGCCGCAAACGCGAGAACAGGGACGATCAGCGCCGCCCCGGCGAACACCAGCGCCGTTACACGCACTGCGCCGAGCGTCTGGCCGAATATCGAGCCGGTTCCTCCGTAAATCCCCGATATCCACTGTCCCAGCTTGCCGCCCAGCCCGTACATCCCGTCCAGCGTGAAGTAGGCCATGGCGCCCTGCTGGAATGAGAAGAAAGCAAGGATGCCGAACGTCGCCGCGAGCAGAGTGAGCGAAGCCGCCCACACCCTCGGATGGCCCAGGCCGTTCTTCCGGTACTTGACCATCCCAACGGCTCCCGCCAGCCACACGGCGCTCGGGATTATTCCGAATCCCAGATAGGAAAGCACCGTGTCGTGGCCGGTCGTGAACCCGTCCGCGATGACCGTCCGGTAGTAATAGACGGCACCGCCGATTACCCCCAGGAGCACAAAGGCTGCGATACCCAGGAGCAACCCGCCGGTAGGCGCTGCCCCGGTCGATGAAGCGCGTGCTTCCTTAGGCTCCGCCTTGCGGGGCTTCGTCTCCGACTTCGTTTTTGCCATGGTTCCTGCCCACTACACTTCGTCCATCACCACCAGAACCGTAGGCCGTCTCCTGGTTTGCTTCTGCAGATAGCCCGCAACGGTTCTGGCGACAGAACTCCTTACAGTCTCCCAGTCAGAAGCAATTGTAAGCTCGTCGTCCAGCAACGTAAGCACGTTTTTGGACAATGTATTGAACAAATCTGGACCTTCCGTACTTGTCGAGAACCCGGACGAGGCGATCTGGGGGCTGCCAAGCACCTCCCCGGTATCGGCGTCGAAGGACACGGTCACGACAACCACGCCGTCCTGCGCGAGCCGTCTGCGCTCGGCAAGAATCGCCTCGTTCGATCCCCACAGGCGGCCGCCGTCCACGAACACGCGGCCCGCCGGCACGCTGTCGACGACCTCGCCATACTCACCGCAGACTTCGAGCACGTCGCCGTTCTCGAGAACGAACGTGTTGTACTCCGGTATGCCCATCGACTGCGCCAGTTCCGCGTGGGCCACCTGGTGCCGGTACTCGCCGTGGACCGGCACGAAGTACTGCGGCTTCACAAGTCCCAGCATCATCTTCAGTTCCTCACGGCTGGCGTGCCCGTGGACGTGGACGTTTGCCGTGCGGCTGTAGTACACCCTGGCGCCCTTCCGGTAGAGATTGTCGATCGTCCTCGACACCAGCGTCTCGTTTCCCGGGATCGGCGAAGCTGAGATCACCACCGTGTCCCCGTCCATCACCTCCACGTCTTGGTGCTCGCCCTTTGCCATGCGGACCAGGGCGGAAGTCGGCTCGCCCTGGCTGCCGGTGGCCATGATCACGACCTGCTCGTGCGGCAGTTGGCGCGAGTGGCTGATCGGGACCACCACGTTCCCCGGGTCCCTCAAGTAGCCCATGTTCATGGCCATCTTCACGTTGTTCACCATGCTGCGGCCCACGACCGATACCTTGCGGCCGTACGTATCAGCCGCGTTGATGACCTGCTGTATGCGCGAGATCAGCGACGCGAAGCTGCTCACGATCACCCGGCCCTCGGCCTCGCCTATCACTCTCGCCAGCGTCTCGCCCACTACCTGCTCGGACGACGTGTACCCTTCCACCTCCGCGTACGTCGAATCTGAGCACATAAGAAGCACGCCCTCGGACGTCAGCTCGGCTAGCGCCGAAAAGTCGGTCGGCAGCCCGTCCACCGGCGTATGGTCGATCTTGAAGTCGCCCGTGTGTATCACCAGGCCGGCGGGAGTGCGCAGCGCGATGCCCATCGCGTCGGGTATCGAGTGGCACACCCTGAAGAACTCCACCGAAAAGTTGCCCAGCCGGAACGGAGAGTGCGGCTCCACGACATTGAGCCGCGCCTGCTTCAGCACGCCGCGCTCCCGCAGCTTCACAGTTATCAAGCCGTGCGCGAGCCGCGGCGCGTACACCGGCGCGTCCAGTTCCGGCAGTATCCAGGGCAGCGCCCCGATATGGTCCTCGTGGCCGTGCGTGATGAGAATCGCGCGTACCGAGTCGCTGTTCTCGACGAGGTACGTGATGTCCGGGATGACGAAGTCCACCCCGGGCATGTCCTCCTCCGGGAACAGCACGCCGGCGTCCACCACCACGATCTCGCCGCCGTACTCGAACGCCATCATGTTCCGGCCGATCTCGCCGAGACCGCCCAGGGGAATGACTCTAAGCGAAGGTTCGTTCATCTACGCAACGTAGTAGTCGGGATCGGAAGGCGCGCGCCTTCCCTACCGATTGGCAAAGAGGCCCAACTGCTGAGGCTCCGGCCCTGCGCTCTCCGCGCCGGCGATCTCTTCGATCAGCGCCGGCAGTTTCGAGAAGTCGCCCTCTATGACCGGCCTCAGCTGGGGATTATGCAGCGCCGCCGCCGGGTGGTACATGGGAAACACCGTATAGTTCTCCCACTTCCTGGACTTCCCGCGCGCCCTGCTTATCGGTTCGTTCGGAAAGAACTTTGAAAACGAGAACCTGCCAAGCGTGGCAATCACCTTCGGCTTGATCAGGTCCAGTTGCTTGTCCATGTACGGTCTGCAGGCAGCGAGTTCCGCCGGAAGGGGGTCCCGGTTGTTCGGCGGACGGCACTTCACCATGTTCGTGATGTACACGTCCTCTCGGCGCAGCCCTATGCCGTGAAGCAGCTCATCCAGAAACTTGCCGGCCGGTCCAACGAACGGCAGCCCCTGGCGGTCCTCATGGAAGCCGGGGCCCTCTCCGATGAACATCACGTCGGCGTTTCGGGACCCGTCGCCTGGGACCGCGTTTGTCCTCTCCTGGGCAAGCGGGCACAGGACGCACGACCTGATCCGCTGCTCCAAGTCGTCGAATTCAGTCATCGATGCCCTTTTCGGACAGATAGTCCAGGGCTTCCTGCACAGTCGTTATGTTTTCCGCGTCTTCGTCGGAGATCTGCAGCTCATCGTCGGCGGTGGAGAACTCCTCCTCGAACGCCATGATCAACTCCACCAGGTCCAGTGAGTCTGCGCCGAGGTCTTCTGTGAACGATGCCGAAGGGATAACCTCATCCGGCTCCACGCTCAGCTTGTCCGCCACCACCTCCTGCACTCTTTCAAGCACTGTTGCCATTGCTGGGCACCTCCGTTGTTGTCAGTAACTCGTCGCCTGCGTACGGGCCTTCCGAGCTTTCCTCTTTGTACACGGATCCAAGCACGCCGTTCACAAAGCCCGGCGAGCCGTCGGACCCGAAAGCCTTGGCCACCTCAACTCCCTCATTGATCGCCACTTTGACGGGCGTATCCCTGTCAAAGATCATTTCGTACATGGCTACCCGCAGTATGTTGCGGTCCACAATCGCCAGTTGCCGCACAGGCCAGGAAGGCGCGTGCTTCGCGATCAGTTCGTCCAGCCGTCCGCAGTTGGCGATGACCCCCCTGACGATCTCCCTTGCGGCCCGTTCCGGCCCCTCGTCGAGCGGCCACGTCTCCAGCAGCCGCTCGAAGGCCAAGTCCGGGTCACGCCGTACACTATCAACTTCATAGAGGACCTGTAAAGCCGCGACGCGCATACGCCGCCTGGAAGGCGATTGGGCCCCTTTGCGGGGAGTGCTGACCGTAGTCATGAAGTGCAGTTTAACTGAACGCGCGCCCTCAGCCTCGTAACGTCGGCGATCGTCAGTCCCTCCGAAGGCTGACGATCGACTTAATGTCAGACACGTTGACAGCCTCTGCGCTGCGGTCGATGCGCTTGACCATCCCGCTGAGCGCCCTGCCGGGGCCAACCTCGATGAACTGCTTCGTTCCGGCCTCGATCATGTAGTCGATCGACCTCTTCCACTGCACGCAACTGCTGATCTGCGTAACCAGTTCCTGCCGGATCTCATCCGCGGCCGTTATCGGCTCAGCCGTGCAGTTGGCGACGATCGGCACCCGCGCGTCCTTGAACCGCATGCGGGTCACCGCGTCCTCCAGGCCCGACCGCGCCGGCTCCATCAGCGCCGAGTGGAACGCGCCGCCGACCTTCAACGGTATCGCCTTCTTCGCGCCCCGGGCCGTCGCCAGGTCCAGCGCGTTCGCCACCGCGATGCGCTCCCCGCTCACCACGATCTGCTCTCCGGTGTTGATATTAGAAACGTACGTCCCCGTCTCCCTGGCGATCTCCTCCATCGTCATCTCGTCCAGGCCAATGATCGCCGCCATCGAGCCGGGCCGCTGGTCGCACGCCGTCTGCATGAGCTCGCCCCGCTTGCGCACCAGCCTCGCCGTATCGCCCACGCTGAGGACGCCCGACGCCGCCAGCGCCGTGTACTCGCCTAAGCTGTGGCCTGCCACAAAGGCCGGGTAGGGCATGCTGTCGGGGCTCAGGTTCTCCATCATGGCCTTCATGCAGGCCAGGCTCACGGCCATGATCGCGGGCTGCGCGTTGACCGTCTCCCTCAACTCCTCCTCAGGCCCGAAGAAAAGCAGCCTGGTCAAGGGGCGCTCCAGCGCCCGGTCCACTTCATGGAACACCGTGCGGGCGGCTTCGGATCCATCGTACAGGTCTTTGCCCATGCCCACCGCCTGGGAACCCTGGCCCGGAAACAGGAACGCTACCGGGGCGCCGTTCGTGTTCGCTTCTTGAGGCGTAATCATTCGTTTCTCCTGAATCGCGCTCCGTCGGAGACCGGCACGGCGCCGGCTACTCGAATTCGGAGGCCCCCGCCGTAAGCACGGGACGCCCGTTGAAGTAACCGCAGTCCGGGCAGGCGCGGTGAGGCAGGTTGACCGCGCCGCAGGTGTTGCACGTCGTGGTTGACGGCGCGCGCTTGGCGAAGTGCGACGCTCGGCTGCCCTTTCGGTGTCTTGAGTGCTTCTTCTTTGGAAGTGGTGGCATTGTCAGAAAACTCCGTTCGTCTTGCCGTTCCCGCTCGCTGCGAGTTCCAGCAGCGGGGCCCACCTTGGGTCCGCCTTACCCGCGTCGCACGCGCAACTAGTTTCGTTCCGGTTCGCGCCGCAGTGCGGACAGATGCCGGCGCAGTTGCTAGCGCACAGCGGTTTCATCGGCGCGCTGAGCTGCGTGTACTGCCGCACGGCCTCCGAAATGTCCAGGCCGTGGCCCTCGTCTATGTAGAAGCTGTCTCCGTACACCTCTTCGTCCGGTGCTGGACGCCCGTCCGCCGGGTAGGGAAAGTACTCCTCCTCGAACGCGACCTGCACCGGCTGTCGGAACGTCGAGAGGCAGCGGCAGCACGCACTCTCCGTCACCGTGTCCAGGTCGGCGCTGACCCAGACCCCTCTGTCCGTCCTCAGAAACCGCACCCGGCCCCTGACGGGTATATCTTCACTCGTCCAATCGGATACATGACCTTCGTCGATCGAGTAGCGGCGCTCAGCCCCGCTGCTCTCTCTCATCAGTTGTGACACGTTGAAGAACATGGCGTGCGGTATGTATATCGGGTTTGGAATGCTCGGGGGTGCGGTACGCGCGTCAATACGTGGCGTTGCCGGAGACCGGCTCGCATTTGTGATAACTGCTCAATCTAATCCCATGCGCGCGGCCCTGTCAACTTTACCGCTCCCTCCGCGGCTGCTTGACACTATTCGCGCTTGCAAATACGATGCCGTCCACAACGCACCTCGGCTTTCGCCGTCCCCGAAAGGAATCTAATCCATGGCTACCCTGCGTAAGAGCGACATCACCTCCAGAGTCTCCACGAAGCTTGGAGGCTCACTAGCACAGGGTGAAACTGCGCTCAATGCCGTTTTGGACAGCATTCAGGACGCGCTGGCCGCCGGCGACCGCGTCGTGCTGACCGGATTTGGCTCCTTCGAGGTGAGAAGCGTCAAGGCCCGCCGCGTGAAGCCGATTCGCGGCGGCGACCTCGTCACCGTCCCCGCTCACAAGAGGGTCGGCTTCACCCCCGGCGTAGAGTTGAACGGCGCCGTCAAAGACTAGCGGATACCGGCAACCTAACCGTTCGCCCTGAGCCTGTCGAAGGGCCTTTCGCAAGACACCTTTGGCTGCTGCCCCCGTAGGGGCCGTTCGCGAACGGCCCAAGCCCGCCGAAAAGGCCGTGCGCTCTCCGTTTCCGTTCGCCCTGAGCCTGTCGAAGGGCTCAGCGCGGGATGCCCTGCCCGAACTCGCTGCACTCGTCCAGTACGGACATCGACTCGTGCACTAACGTCGCGATGTCCGTGATCCACTGGTCCTGCTCCGCAGGCTCGCACACGCCGAACTTGCTCATCACCGCTATCGCGTAAGGCCTCCTCGGCAGGAACACTATGCCCGCGTCGTTGCGGACGCGCGCCATCGCTCCCGGCTTGTTGGCAAGCGGCACGTCCTCCGGAATCGCCTTCGCCAGCGGAGAGTTGATCGGCTTCCGCAGGATGTCCAGGCACTGCTGCGCCACGCCGTGCGACGGCCTGCCGTTGTGCAGGCTGGACAGCATAGCCACGCAGTCCGCCGGCGTCGCGGTGTTCTCGTTGTTCCTCGCGACCGAGTCGAAGTCCTGCATCTTCCTGCGCAGCGTCGTTGCCGTCAGCCCGAGGTCTCTCACCATCCGATTCGTCTCGTCGATGCCCGCCATGTCGATGCACAGATTCGTCGCCGTGTTGTCCGACACTATGATCATCAGCACCGCGAGGTTGAGGACGGTGAGGTGGCAGCCGTTCTCAAGGTACGCGAGCACGCCGCTGCCCGGGGTGTACGTTTCAGGCGCAACGTGAATGATCTCCTCCAAGTCCAGTTCGGCTGCCTCAGCCTTCTGCAACAGGCGGGTCAGGATGTGGATCTTGATCGTCGATGCCGTGGGAAAAACCTCGTCCGCGTTGACGCCGAAGCCCCCCGGCCGCGTAAGGTCCTTCACCGATACGCCCGCCACGCCGGGAAACTCGTTGACCATCTCCGTCACGCGTTGCTCGAGGTTTTGCCAGAGTAGAGTGTTGGACATTTAGCGGTGACCTCTCAGGGGATGGTTGGGGATAACTGGTTGCGTAGTCGGATTGTACAGTCTTTGGACGCCTCTTTCACTCTCATACGCGATTTGCTATATTCCATTGAACTCTCTTTTTTCCTCCGGGGGTGACCCATATGGCTGTTCCGGGCATGAAGGAGCTTCGCAGGGCCTACGGTTTCGATGAGGTCTCGATAGTCCCGGGCCAGTTCACGATCAACCCCGATCTCACGGACATCGGTTTCTCCGTGGACGGCATCCGGCTGGACGCCCCCGTTCTCGCCTCCGCGATGGACGCCATCGTGGACCCTGCCTTCGCCGGCAGCATGGCGCGCATGGGCGGCATGGCCGTCATGAACCTCGAAGGCATTCAGACCAGGTACGAAGACCCTCAGGACGCGCTGACGCGAATCGTGGAGGCGCCGCAGGAGGAGGTGACTTCCGTCCTCCAGGAAGTCTACTCCGCCCCCATCAACGAGCATCTGGTGGGGGCGCGGGTCCAGGAAATGCAGAGTAACGGCGCCCACGGCGCCGTTTCCGTTACACCCGCCAGTACGAAACGACTGGCCCCCGTTGCCGTCGAGGCTGGCGCGGACCTCGTGCTTGTGCAGTCCACCGTGACGACCGCGCGCCACGTCTCCAGAAGCATACGGGGGCTCATCCTCTCCGAACTCGTTGAGATGCTGAATGTCCCTGTGATCGTCGGCAACACCGTCTCATACGGCGCAACGCTGGAGTTGATGGAGACCGGCATTCAGGGCGTCCTCGTCGGCGTTGGCCCCGGCGCAGCCTGCACCACGCGCGAGGTAACCGGCATCGGCGTCCCGCAGGTAACCGGCACCCTGGAATGCGCCGCCGCTCGAGACGCCCACTTCAAGGACACCGGCAGGTACGTCCCGATCATCACCGACGGCGGAATCCGCACCGGCGGAGACCTCTGCAAGGCGTTCGCCTGCGGGGCCGACGCCGTGATGATCGGCACCCCGTTCGCCCAGGCCGCCGAGGCTCCCGGGAAGGGCCACAACTGGGGCATGGCCGCGCCTCACGCCGCGCTTCCGCGAGGCACCCGCGTCAACGTCGGTGTCAAGGGCAGCCTGGAGCAGATCCTATACGGCCCCACGTCCGTCACCAACGGCACGCAGAACCTCATGGGCGCGCTGCAGGGCTGCATGAGCTACCTCGGCGCGAAAGACATACGCGAGATGCACCAGGCCGAACTGGTCGTCGCCCCAGCCGTAAAGACCGAAGGCAAGCACTACCAGCTAGGCTTCGAGTAGCCCCACCCACCCCAACCCCGTTCGCCCCTGTATCTTGACTATCCCTTCCCCAGTCTGCTGGGGAAGGCTAGGATGGGGTCTCCCCTCACCGTTCGCCCTGAGCCTGTCGAAGGGCCTTACGCAAGACACCGCACGAGGCCCCCGCCGTAGGGGCCGTTCGCGAACGGCCCAAGCCTGCCGATAAGGCCATACCCACCCCAATTCAACCCCGTTCGCCCTGAGCCTGTCGAAGGGCCAGCCTTGCCATCCAGACCCCGTATAGTTAAATCCCATGCGGCCCCACTGCTCACCCCAAGACGTGCCCCACACCCCCGGCGCGTACGTCCTCCTCCTCGAACTGCCGCGCCCCACCCGCGTTCGCATAGGCGCGCTCGGCCCCCACGACTTCCCCGCCGCCTGCTACGCATACGTCGGCTCCGCGATGGCCGGCATCTCCCGCCGCGTCCGGCGCTACGCCCGTCCCGTCACGCGGCCACGCTGGCACATCGACTACCTGCTCCCACACGCGCGGCGTACATCCCTCCTGACCGCCGAATCGCGCGAGCGCATCGAGTGCGGCGTCGCATCCGCCCTCGCCGCCTCGCTGCCCTCCGTGCCCCGCTTCGGTTCCAGCGACTGCCCCTGCGCCAGCCATCTCTTCACCGCGCCCGACTCCAACGCCGCCCTCGCCGCCGCCACAGCCGCCATCCACCACGCCGGCGCAACCCCCACGCTCCACAAAATCACCGCCATAACACCATAATTCGATGATTCGTCATTCCCGCATTTCCGCGCCAGCGGAAACCCGGGGCCAGCCGGAATCCAGGGGGCGGGGGCATTCCGCCTGCCAGACCTCGAGAGCGTGTCCAAAAGGAAATCCGTTCACCCTTGAATCCCACGCCCTGTTACGATGCCCCCACTCCAACAACCCGGAGACAACACCATGCCCGGCCAACTCCAGGACAAAGTAGCCCTCATAACCGGCGCAGGCTCCGGCATCGGCAGGGCAACCGCGCTCGCCATGGCCAGGGAGGGCGCAGCCGTCGTCGTCTCCGACGTCGATGCCGAAGGCGGCGAGGAGACGGTCACGCTCATCGGCGACAAGTCCCGCGCAACCTTCATCCACGCAGACGTAACGGACCCCGATGACGTCGACGCCCTCGTGACCAGGACCGTCGAAATGTTCGGCAGCCTCGACTGCGCCGTCAACAACGCTGGAGTGGTAAACGGCGGCACCCGCATGCACGAGATGCCCGACGAAACTTACGATCGCATCATGAATGTCAATGTGAGGGGTGTCTGGCTCTGCATGAAGCGCGAGATTGCCCAAATGCTCGAACAGGGCGGGGGCAACATTGTGAACACTGCCTCAGGCGCCGGCCTCGTCGCCCTGCCGGGCGCAGCCGAGTACGTCGCCTCCAAGCACGCCGTCGTCGGCCTCACGCGCACCGCCGCCGTCGACTACGCCGCGGACGGCATTCGCGTCAACTGCGTCTGCCCCGGCTACGTCAAGACCAACATGACCCGCGCGATCTGGGAAGACCCCGAACGCCTCACGGCCATGGTCGCGAAGGAACCCATCGGCCGCATAGGCGAGCCCGAAGAAGTCGCCGACGCCATCGTCTGGCTCTCCTCCGACGCATCGTCCTTCGTAACCGGCCACCCCCTATCCATAGACGGCGGCTACGTCGCCCTCTAACCTCCGCTTAGCGGCGCCCCATCACCATCGTCATTCCCGCATTTCCGCGACAGCGGAAACCCGGGGCTGGCGGGAATCCAGTGGGGCGGGGGGCACTCCGCCTTCACCACGTTCCCGCTCTCCCAACTCTGCCTGTTACGATGCGCGTACTCCAACAACCCGGAGGCAACACCATGCCCTCCCAACTCCAGGACAAAGTAGCCCTCGTAACAGGCGCCGGGTCCGGCATCGGCAGGGCAACCGCGCTAGCCATGGCCAGGGAAGGAGCATCCGTCGTCGTCTCCGATATCGATGCTGAAGGCGGTGAGGAAACGGTCACCCTCATCGGCGACGAGTCCCGCGCAGCCTTCATCCACGCCGACGTCACCGACCCGGCCAGCGTCGACGCCCTCGTGACTAGGACTGTCGAGATATTCGGCAGCCTCGACTGCGCCGTCAACAACGCCGGAGTGTTCACCGGCGAAAGAGCGCCCCTGCACGAGATCCCGGACGAATCGTACGACTTCGTTATGGACGTCAACGTCAAGGGCGTCTGGCTCTGCATGAAGCGCGAAATCGTGCAGATGCTCGAACAGGGTGGGGGCGCGATAGTCAACACCGCCTCCTGTGTCGGCCTCGTCGCCCTGCCGGGCGTAGCGGAGTACGCCGCCTCGAAGCACGCCGTCGTCGGCCTGACGAGGACCACCGCGGTCGACTACGCCGCCGACGGCATCCGCGTCAACTGCGTCTGCCCCGGCTACATCAAGACCAACATGACCCGCGCCTCATGGAACGATCCCGAGCGATTGGCGCTCATGAAGTCTCGACAGCCGATCGGACGCATGGGCCTGCCCGAGGAGGTCGCCGAGGCCATCGTCTGGCTCTCCTCAGACGCCGCCTCGTTCGTAACCGGCCACCCCCTGTCCATCGACGGCGGCCTAGTAGCCCAGTAACCCCACAGCCGCCCGCCCCAGGCAACAGCCGCCATCTCTTGCATGCCGCGCCAGCCCGTTCGTGGTGAGCCTGTCGAACCACAACGCCCACCACTTGACATTCCGTACACTCGTGCTATCATGGATACATGAACATTTCACTGCGTAGCAACTCGACAGTCACCGCTTCCCGGACGGCCTACGCCCACTGTCTCATAACTGTCTCAAAATGCCTTGATTTCGTCTCATTCGTGTCTCATAAGTGCCTCATAAACGTCTCGCGGCCACCGCGCCCCAGATACGGGATGAGACAAAATGAGACACCTCCCAGCGAATCGCCCTCTCCGGCGCCCGTTTATGCGGCCCCGCCGCCCTCCGCGGCCCCCATCGCCAGCGCGATCGCGCCCAGCGCTCCCGCTCGGTCACGCAGCGCCGGCCTGACGATGTAGCGTGTCAGCGCCTCGTCCGAGTCCAGCGGCCTGAGAAACCCGCCCAGGATGCGCCGGAAGTGGCGCCGCACCAGCGGCAGCAGCACGTCACGCTGGCTCACGCCGCCGCCGATGATGATGCGCTCCGGCGAGAGCACGTAAGTGATCGACGCCGCGCCGTACGCCAGATACCGCGCCTCCATCTCCCACGCCGGGTGCTCGTCCGGCAGCTCCTCCGCCCGCGCAGACCAGCGAGCCGCCATCGCCGGCCCCGACGCCAGCCCCTCCAGGCAGTCGCCGTGGTCCGGGCACACTCCCGCGAAGCCTGCGTCCTCCGGGTGTCGAGGCACGTGCATGTGCCCCATCTCCGTGTGCAGCATCCCGTGAACGATCTCGCCGTTCACCATCGCGCCCCCGCCGATCCCTGTCCCCACCGTCAGGTACACGGCGTTCCGCACGTCCGAGGCCGCTCCCCAGCGCCGCTCCCCCGCAAGCGCCGCGTTGACGTCCGTGTCGATGACGGTCGGCACGCCGATGCCGCCGCCAACCTCCCCCGCAATGTCCACGCCCGGCCAGCCCGCCTTCGGCGTCGTGGTCAGCCGCCCGTACGTCGGCGAATCCCGGTTCAGGTCCAGCGGCCCGAACGTCCCGACGCCAAGCCCTTCCAGGCGGTACTCGCGGTGCGCCTCTCGGAAGAACGCCGCCGCCTCGGCCAGCGTCTCCTCCCGCGTCGTAGTCGGGATCGTGCGCAGCGCCCTGACATCGTCCGGCCCGGTGCCCACGGCGCACACGAACTTAGTCCCGCCGCCCTCCAGACCCCCGTACACCGCACCCGCCTCAGCCATCCATCCCCCTTCCAGTCACTATCCGAGCGTTCTCACTCCGGCTTTAGGGCAAGATTCTCTGGTCCCTTCCCCAGTCTGCTGGGGAAGGTTAGGAAGGGGTCCCACTGCACACAATATGGACGCTCGGTGAACTCACTTGTGGGTGCAGGGCCATGCCCTGCCTGCCTAGAGGATCCGGTCCACCGGCTTGTTCACCCACGCGCTCATCTCGTGCGGCGCCACGACCGCCTCCGCCTCGCACACATACGACGGCCCAAGATGCCCGATCTCCGTCACGCCCAGCAGCGCCATCGCGATGATGAGCTCCTCCTCCAGGATCTCCAGCACCCGCCGTACTCCGTCCGCGCCGTCCGCCGCCAGTCCCCACGCCTCCAGCTTCCCGATCGCCACCGCCTTCGCCCCCATCGCGATCGCCTTCGCCACGTCGCTCCCGCGCAGCACCCCTCCGTCCACCACCACGTCCGCCTTGCCGTCCACGGCGTCCATAACCTCGCCCATCACCTCCATCGTACCCTGGCAGTGATCGAGTTGCCGGCCCCCGTGGTTCGACACCCAGACCACGTCCACGCCATGCTCCACCGACAACGCCGCGTCCTCCGCCGTCGCGACCCCCTTCAGCATGATCGGCAGGCCGTCCGCCTCATCCTTGATCCTGTCCAGCAGTTCCCATGTGAGCTTCTTCTGCCAGAGCGCGTAGTCCGCAAGACGGACCCGGGGACGCCACCGCGAAAGCAGCGGTCGCTCCCGGCGGCTGTAATGCGACGTGTCCGCCGTCACGCACAGCGCCGCGTAACCGGCCCGCTTCACCCGCCCGATCAAGTCCGCGATCCAGTCCCAGTCCCCCTCGATGTACATCTGGAATATCTTCGGAAAGTCCCCCGTCGCCGCCGTCTCCTCCAAGCTCGGCTGCGTCACCGAACTTACCACCTGGAACGTGCCGAACTCGGACGCCGCCTTCGCGCCGCCGGCAGCGGCCTCCGGGTGGAAGGTCTGCATAGACCCCAGCGGTGCGAGCATCACGGGCATCCTCAGCTTCGTTCCCAGGAAGGTGGTCGACGGATCGATGTTCGTCACGTCGATGCAGACGCGAGGCCGGAAGGCGATCCGGTCGAACGCAAGGCGGTTCCGCCGCATCGTCGTCTCCGACTCCGACCCGCCGGTGGCGTAGTCCCAGTTGCCCTGCGCCAGCTTGCGCCGCGCCAGTTGAATGATCTCCTCGTTGCTGACCAGGTCGTCGATCAAGTATCACCTCACTGATCGGCGGCGGCTCATCGGCCTGAACGCCGTTTGCGCGCAACAAGGTATCCCATGCAGGCAGTCTGCGAAAGGAGCAGGGCAAGGGAAATGCCGAAAAGCCTAGCCGTAGGCCTGGAGTGATAAGGCTTGGTGACCCGCCTCGGACTCGAACCGAGAACCTAGTGGTTAAGAGCCACTTGCTCTGCCAATTGAGCTAGCGGGCCGCCAATGAGGAACGCACTCGACTGACCGCTGCTCACAAGGAGCCGCGTATCACAGGCGAGCGTGAGAGATTCTAGCCATTCCCAATTTGGAGCGTCAAGGCAACCTGCTCCTGCTACAACTCTAGTTTGCTAATTGTTCAGACTCGGGAAGAGGCCATATGCTTCTCTGGCCTCTTCCCCAGCAGACTGGGGAAGATTGAGATGGGGCAAAAGCGGCGATTGCGAGACAACCCCACAACTCTGAATACTGATTGATGACCGCTGTCAGGTATGGTAAGGTTGTGAAACATTGCACATTCCCGATTTTCCCCCGACGTGCAGAACTCCCTGATCAGCCGCCTTGCGCCCATCGTGGGCAACCCTGCCGTGTTCCGCGCTGTGGTAATCGCGGCCCTGGTTGCGGCCTTCGGCCAGGTCACATTCGGAAGCATCGTCAGGGTTTCGGAGTCCGGGTTGGGGTGCCCCGACTGGCCCCTATGCCACGGTCAAATCATCCCTCCATTCGAGTTTGAAACGCTCGTCGAGTACACGCACCGGCTGATCGGCGCCTTCGTCGGCCTGCTTGTCGTTGCCGTGGCCGCCCTTGCTTGGTTTGACCGCCGTCACGACAGGCTTGCCGTCACATTAGCCGCCGCGGGCGTGGCGCTGGTCGTTACAGCGGGCGTGCTCGGCGGCGTCACCGTCCTGACGGAGCTCGAGTGGTGGTGGAGGCTCGTCCACCTTGGAGTTGCCGAGCTGCTCGCCGCCTGCCTGACCGTGCTGATAGTAGCCTGCTGGCTTGCAAAGCCGGCCTCTGACTCTGGACGATCCGTGGTTGCGGACAACCCCCGGCTTGGACGCATGATGCTGGCGGCGCTCGGCGGCGTGTTCCTCCTGATGCTCTCCGGCTCATACATGGTCGGCGAGGGCGCCGGCTCGTCCTGCGCCTCCTGGCCGCTCTGCCGAGGCGACATCTTTCCGAGCGGCGAACCGTACCTGATTCACATGACTCACCGCTACATCGCCGCCCTCATCGGGGTGCATCTGCTGGCGACCTCATACATGCTTTGGAAGCGTAGGGAAGAGTGGCCCGTCGTCGGCAAATGGGCCGCGGTCATGGGCGTCGGCTTCATCGTGCAGGTCCTGCTCGGCGCAATGCTGGTAGAAGTAGGCTTCGACGATGTTTGGAAAGTGGTGCATCTCAGCATGGCGACCCTCTCTTGGATATCCATAGTTCTCGTTGCCGCGCTCATCTACCTGCCCCGTGGCGAGGCCGCGCCCTCAATGGCCTCCCAGGGGAGCGCCGCCTGATGGTCGCCCAGACGCTTCGCCCACGCGGCGGATGGCGCGACTTCGTCGCCCTCACCAAGCCGCGCATCATTGTCCTCCTGCTGATTACCGCACTCTGTGCCATGTTCCTAGCCGCTCAGGGCGCGCCCGGTCCGCAGCTCGTCCTGTGGGTTATGGTCGGAGGCGCTCTGGCGGCCGGCGGCGCGAACGCGATCAATCACTACCTGGACCGGGACATCGACCAGATGATGCGCCGCACCACCAACAGGCCGGTGGCCGGCGGTCGTGTGCCCCCAAGAGACGCGCTGGTGTTCGGCATTCTGTTGAACGTCATCGCGTTCGCGCTTCTTGCCTCGCTGGTGAACCCTCTGGCAGCCGTTCTGACTCTGAGCGCGACGCTCTTCTACGTCTTCGTTTACACCATGGGCCTCAAGCGCAGCACCCCGCAGAACATAGTCATTGGCGGCGCGGCCGGCGCGGTGCCGCCCGTCGTCGGCTGGGTCGCAGTGACGGGTAGCCTGGAGTTGCCGGCCCTCTACATGTTCGCGATCGTCTTCTTCTGGACGCCGCCTCATTTCTGGGCGCTCTCCCTGATAATCAAGGATGACTACGCCAGGGCCGGGGTTCCCATGCTGCCCGTCGTCTCCAGCGTCTCGGACACCAAGCGCCAGATCCTGCTATACACGGTGCTTCTGCTCGCGCTGACGGTGATGTTCTACGCCACGCAGGCAGTGGGACTGATCTACCTGGCCTCTTCGGTCGCGCTCGGCATCGGGTTCATTGCCTTCGCATGGCGTCTGTACCGTGGGCCCGGAGAGCAGCGTGCCTTGCCTGCATACAAGTACTCGCTGCTTTATCTGGCGCTGTTGTTCGCTGCGATTGCCGTGGATGGAGCCGTGAAACTGTGAACGCACGCCGCTCCAACGATGCTCTACACCTTGACCGGGAAATCGGCCCTTTGGTAGATTCTGTGGTCGAAGCAGTCGAACGCAACGATAGGGAGGCGATTCCACCACAGGTGAACACTCGAAAACGCGGCAGCTTGCGTCTCGCGGGCGTCGTGCTCTTAGGTCTGGTTGCGGTCGTGATGTCCGCTTGCTATCCAGACCATCCCCAGTCAACGTTCGATATTGCCGGTCCCGTAGCAAGATCGCAGCTTACCCTTTTCTACTGGATCTTCTGGGCCGCCGTCTTCGTCTTCGTCACGGTCGGCGGCGCTCTGATCTACGTGGCGATCAGGTTCAGGCGAAGGCCCGGCGACGGCGATCCCGTGCAGACCCACGGGCACACAAAGCTGGAGATCGCTTGGACGATCGCCCCGGCGCTCATTCTGGTCGTGGTCGCGATCCCCACGATCCTCACGGTTTTCGACAACGCCAACAGCCCGGACCCGGACGGCCTCACCGTCGAGGCTACGGCGCATCAGTGGTGGTTCGAGTTCCGATACCCGCACCCAACGAACGAAAACGAACAGATCGTGTTTGCCAACGAACTGCACTTGCCGGTCAACAAGGTCGTCAACGTCAATCTGCACTCCGAAGACGTGATTCACAGCTTCTGGATCCCGAAGATCGCCGGAAAAGTGGACATGGTCCCCAACAACGACAACAACATGTGGATTCAGTCGGAGCAGCTTGGGGAGTTCTACGGCCAGTGCGCCGAGTTCTGCGGCGAGTCCCACTCCAAGATGAAGTTCCGCGTCATCGTAGAAAGCCAGGAGGACTTCGATCAGTGGCTGCTTGCCCAGGCAGCGCCGGCCGTTGAGCCGGTCACCCCGCTCCAGGTGAAGGGCAGCGAGCTATTCCGCTCAGCAGGCTGTTCGGGTTGCCACGCAACTTCTGCCATAATGAATCTGGCCCCGGACGGGTCGCAGTTGAAGGGACGCAGGGGGCCGAACCTGACACACGTGGCAAGCAGAGGCAGACTGGGAGCCGGCGAACTGCCGCAGAACCCGGAGAGCTTCCGGCTTTGGGTCTCCGATCCAGGTTCGGTCAAGCCCGGCAACATAATGGCCACGGAGGGCAAGCCTTACGTTGATCCCGACAGCGCCCTCTCCGAGCAGGACGTCTCAGCGCTTGTGGCGTACTTGAGGTCGCTGAAGTAATGGCGGAGCGAAGAGCAGCCCCGTCGGCTGGCCAAGGAGGTTGAAGACATGACAACGCTTGCGCTGCCGCTCCCCAGGCCGACTCATCCAACCGGCATCTGGAGTTGGATCACCACAATCGACCACAAGAGGATCGGCATCCTCTATGGCGTCACGGCATTCATTCTGTTCCTGACAGGCGGCGTCGAGGCGCTGCTCATGCGCGTCCAGCTTGCCGCGCCGGAGCAGGACATCGTGTCCGCGGAGGTGTTCAACCAGCTCTTCACGATGCACGGCACCACCATGATCTTCCTGGCGATCATGCCCTTGGGCGCCGCCTTCTTCAATTTCGTCATACCCCTTCAGATAGGAGCCCGGGACGTAGCGTTCCCCAGGCTGAACGCCTTCAGCTACTGGACCTTCCTGGCCGGCGCTATCATGCTCAAGCTGAGTTGGTTCCTGGGAGGAGCGCCGAACGCAGGCTGGTTCGGATACGCTCCGCTGACGGGCGAGGCCTACAACCCAGGCCACGGCATCGACTTCTGGATGATGAGCCTTCAGATTCTGGGAATAGCCTCGCTGGCGGCGGCGTTCAACTTCATCGTCACCATCATCAACATGCGCGCCCCCGGCATGACGCTTATGCGGATGCCGCTTTTCACGTGGATGACGCTGGTAACGTCGATCCTTCTGGTGCTCGCCTTCCCGGTTATCACCGTCGCGCTGATCGAGTTGATGTTCGACCGCTTCTACGGCACGAACTTCTTCGTTACGCAGGCCGGCGCAAGCCCGGTCCTCTGGCAGCACCTGTTCTGGGTCTTCGGCCACCCTGAGGTGTACATCCTGATCCTGCCCGCCCTGGGGATCGTGTCGGAGATCATCCCCACGTTCTCCAAAAAGCCGCTTTTCGGCTACCCGGTCGTCGTGCTGTCCGGCGTCATCATCGGCTTCCTCGGCTGGATGGTCTGGAGCCACCACATGTTCACCGTCGGCCTCGGTCCGGTGGCCAACTCCGTGTTCGCCGCGACCACAATGGCGATCGCCGTGCCCACGGGCGTCAAGATATTCAACTACATGGGCACCATGTGGGGAGGGTCGATCGACTTCAAGACGCCCATGCTTTACGCCATAGGCTTCGTGTTCCTGTTCATCATCGGCGGGCTGAGCGGCGTCATGCACTCTTCCGCAGCCTCCGACGCGCAGCAGCAGGACACGTACTTCATCATCGCCCACATCCATTACGTGCTGTTCGGCGGAAGCATCATGGCGCTGTTGGGCGGCATCTACTACTGGTTCCCCAAGATCACCGGCCGTTTCCTCGATGAGAAGATGGGCCAGATCACGTTCTGGATAATCTTCATCGGTATGAACATCACGTTCTTCCCCATGCACTTCCTCGGACTGGATGGGATGCCCCGGCGCATCAACACATACCCGGACGGCATGGGCTGGGACCTCTGGAACGCCGTAGCCACGGCGGGCGTCGTGTTCCTCTTCGTCGGCCTGGCGATGTTCACCGTCAGCGCCATAAGAAGCTGGCGCAACGGCAAACGGGCGAGTGGAGACCCCTGGGACGGTCGGACGCTGGAGTGGTCGATCGCCTCTCCGCCGCCTGAATACAACTTTGAGGAGATCCCAACCGTCCACGACAGAGACGACTGGTGGTCCACGAAGCGCCGCCGGGCTCCCGCCGCCGTGCCGGTTGCGGGCGGCTCCGGCGAGAACGGGCATGATATCCATCTGCCGCAGCCCTCATACTGGCCCGCCGTCGTCTCGATAGGTCTGCTGGTCGGGGGATACGGGCTGATCTTCAATGTCGCCGTCGCCGCGATTGGCGGGGCCATCGCGATGATCGGCATATACGCATGGTCCTTCGAGCCGGTCAACGAACCGGACGACGGCGCCGCACACTAAGGGAGGTCGAATTGGCGCAAGCCACTGCTCCTCACGGGGCTGAGCACGAGCCAACTACAACCGGTCTGAACCACAGGAAGCTCCTCATGTGGGTCTTCCTGGGGTCGGACTGCATGTTCTTCGGCACTCTGATCGCCACGTACCTGGTCTATAAAAACAAGAGCATCGTTGGCCCGTACCCCATCGACGTCTTCGACATTCCGACGACCTCAGTAAGCACCTTCGTCCTCCTCATGAGCAGCATGAGCATGGTGCTCTCGTACGCGGCCCTCAGGCGCGGCCGTATCAAGGCATTTCGAATCTGGCTGGCCTCGACAGCCATCATGGGCGCGACTTTCCTCGCATTCCAGGTCTTCGAGTTCCGCGAGTTCGCCGTCCACCACGTGGAGATAGACTGCGTCGAGCCCGGCAAGCTGACCGAGTTCGAAACTGACATTTTCAACGAGTTCTGCACCGAAGGCGTGGAACACTACGAAGGCTCGCACGGGCTGACGCCTGCGACTAACCTGTTCGGCACCACGTTCTTCACGTTGACAGGCTTCCACGGCGCGCACGTGACCCTCGGCGTGATCTGGCTGCTTGGCGTGCTCTTATACTCGTTCAAGTGGGGAATAACGCCTGACAGAGACCTTGATCTGGACTTGGCTGCTCTCTACTGGCACTTCGTGGACATCGTGTGGATCATCATCTTCACGGTGGTGTACCTGTTTGGCGTATTCGAAGGCTTCTAGCGTAATCACGGAACATACGGCTGCAACATGACTCAAGAACATAACCCGGCTGAGATCCCCGACCACACCGGCCATCCGTCCTCGTCCACCTACTTCAAGGTGGCGATGATCCTGTGCATCCTTACGGCCATCGAAGTCGGTATCTTTTACGTACTCGCGCTCGGCCACTGGATCATCCCGATCTTGGTCATACTCTCGGGCGCCAAGTTCGCTCTCGTGGTCATGTTCTACATGCACCTCAAGTACGATCACAGGCTCTTCACAAGCGCGTTTGTGGGAGGCTTGGTTCTAGCCTTTCTCGTCGTTCTCACCCTCATGGCGCTCTTCATGTGGTTTGCATAGGGTTCCCGCGCCGCCGCGGTGGTGTAGGGGTCAAGATTGCCTGACGTTTCCGGGATCTGGAGCCATTGGCATCCCCATCCGGACGCTCTCATAGGACTGGCGGTCCTCCAGAGCGCATACATGCTGGGCGTGGGCCCGCTCCGAGAGAGGTATCGCCTCGCGGACGACGTCGACCCGCGTCAGGTCGCCACCTTCACCTTGGGCGTGCTCGTGATACTGGCCGCCCTCGTATCCCCGATACACGAGATCAGCGACTCGTTCCTATTCAGCGGCCACATGGTGCAGCACGTCATGCTGACGCTTGTTGCGCCGCCGCTGCTCATCGCGGGTACCCCTCCCTGGCTCATGCGGCCTCTCCTGCGCCCCAACTGGGCCTTCAAAAGCGCGAGATTCGTCACGCATCCCATACTCGCCTTCGCCGTGTTCAATTTCGTCTTCTCCATCTGGCACATTCCGGCCCTGTACAACTTGTCCGTCACCAATCACGGCGTGCACGTATTCGAGCACCTGCTGTTCATGGCCGCCGCGACCATCATGTGGTGGCCGCTTCTGAGCCCCCTGCCGGAGTTGCAGAGGCTCTCGTATCCCCTGCAAATGGTGTATCTGTTCCTGCTGTCCGTCGCGCAGATCATCGTGTTCGCGCCGCTGACCTTCTCGGGCGAACCTCTCTACGAAGAGTACGTGAAGGCGCCTCGCCTGTGGGGTATGGACGCCCTCGTGGACCAGCAGGTTGGGGCAATCATAATGAAGCTTGGTAGTGGTATCCTGTTCCTGACATTGATCGCCATCGCGTTCTTCAAGTGGCACAATAGCGAGGAAGACAGGACCCGCAGGGAATTGATTGAGCGGGCAATCGCGTCCGCCGAGTAAACGTCGAAGATCAGACAGGGGAGAATTCGAGTGCAACAGTCTAGATTTCGAATGGCATTGCTGTTTCCGCTGGTGACTCTTCTGTTGGTGCCGCTCTTCGCCGGCTCCCTCGGCGTGATCTTCATGGTGCTGTACGCCGGGTTCAACAAGTGGGCGGTGGTGCTGCTGGGCATGGCCCTGGTGGTCGGCGTGCCATTGGCGGCCATGTTCCTTGAGAACAGGCTGGAGGACGGACCCGCTTAACTGCGTCGCATTGGATGCCCGGGGTGCATTGGGCACGATCGCAAGCCGTAGCCTTCCTCCTCGTGGCCGCGCTGTTCCTTTCCGCGCTGACCGCCTGCTCCTCTGCCGGTCCGCCCAGGGGGACCGAACTCACCTCCCGCTCGGTCGCCGCTGACTTTGAGCTCACCGATCAGTTCGGGCGCAGCCGCAGCCTCTCCGAACACGCAGGCAACGTGGTCCTGCTCACCTTCCTTTACACGCACTGCCCCGACATCTGTCCCGTGGTGGCCGACCATGTCCGCAACGTCCACCGTCTGCTGGACGAGCGCGCAGGTGAAGTGTCGATCGTTGTCGTCAGCGTGGACCCGGAGCGAGATACTGTCGAAGCCGCGCTTGAATACTCGGAAGCATGGCAAATGCAGGACGATTGGAGCTACCTCGTAGGTTCGGAAGAAGAACTGCGCCCGGTCTGGGACGCCTACTACGTGGATCCCGTCCGCATGGACATAGCCGAGAACGGAGCGGACATCGGCAATGGGGACGGCGATCTTTCCGGGGTCGATGCCCTCTACCAGGGCGCTGAACTACGCTACACCGTAGATCACTCCGCTCCCGTGTACCTTATCGACCGCGACGGCGTACAGAGGGTGCTGTTCACGTTGCCGATGGACCCTGCGGACATCGTGCACGACGTAGGCTTGCTGCTGAACGAGTAGGGGAGTAGGCCGGTCTCACTTGGACGCGCCTCGCATGGTCGGAGTGCGCCGCTGAATGCAACCGTTGGTCTAAGCTGCCTCTTCCAACTGCTCGGCCGCCTGCCGCGCGATGTCCGCGAACGCCTCGGGATCGCGGATTGCCAGGTCCGCCAGCATCTTGCGGTTGATGCCCGCCCCCTGGAGTCGAAGGCCGTGCATCAGCTTGCTGTACGTGATGCCGTTCGCCCGCGCAGCCGCGTTGATCCGGATGTTCCACAGCCGGCGCATGTCACCCTTCTTTTCCCGGCGGTGGTTGTAGGCATACTGGAGGGCGTGGAGCAGCGACTCGCGCGCCGTCCGGTACAACTTGTGCCGACCGGTCCGGTGCCCCTTTGTCTGCTTGAGTACCTTCTTGTGTCTGCGGTGCCTCGTGACGCCCCGCTTAACTCTGGTCACCTTACTTCCTCAACCTGATCAGGAATATGGGAGCAGCCGCTTCACGCGGCGGCCCGCCTCGCCTGTCATCTCAATCTTCTTCCCGTACAGGCGCTTTACCTTGCTGTGCTTCTTCCTTCTCAGGTGGCTTCTGAGGCCCTTCATCCTCAGCGCCTTCCCTGAACCGGATATCTTGAAGCGTTTCTTCGCGCCCTTGTGAGTCTTAAGCTTCGGCACCCTGCAGTTCCTTCTTTCCCTTTTGGCTAGACGGCTCAGCCGGCTTCCCGCCCTTGTCCGGCGCCAGGACCATTGCCAGGAACCTGCCTTCCATCGTGGGTGGCCGCTCCAGCAACGCCTCCTCGGTGAGCTCTTCGGCCACCGACTTCAGGAGCATCATCCCGAGCTCCGGATGCGTAATCTCACGCCCCCTGAACATCACAGACACTCGGACCTTCGCTCCCTGTCCCAAGAGCCGCCTGACGAGCCTGATCTTGGCGTCCAGGTCATGCTTCCCGATCCGTGTCTTCATCCGCACCTCGCGGAGTTCGTGACCGGACCGGGCCTTGTTGATCTTTCTGGCTTCCCGTTCCTTCCTCGCGGCTTCGTACCGGAATCTCCCGTAGTCCATCAGCCTGCACACTGGAGGACTCGCGCCGGGCGCCACCTCCACAAGGTCGAACCCTCGCTCGTTAGCCAGTTCCAGCGCCGTACGCGTTGGCATAACGCCGAGCTGCTTGCCCCGCTCGTCCACCACGCGGACTTCGGGGACCCTTATGCGTTGGTTGGTTCTATAGTCCTTGGGAATCCCGTTGCCTTTCTACGATCCAGTATAACTGAGCCCGGTTCAGGAAGGGTTGAATATAGCATACGCGGGGCGGCTTGGGCAACGCGCGAACTCCGCTCACAACTGTTCAGACTTGGTAGGCATCGGACTCGACGCGGACGCTGTGCTTCCCGCTTCTGAACGCGATTGCTCTAGGCATCGTCAAGCCGCAACTGGGCAACCCTAGGATTTTGGCGTCTAGAGAGGCAGGCAGGACAATAGCAATTCTGGAACTCTCGGGATCTGTGCACAAGGCCATTAATCTGGTTTTCATCTTGGTCGAATCTGGACACGATCCGATCGAAGTTACGGGTGTACCCGTACTCGTACCTACCGAACACCGCGTTAGCTACGAAATCCGCCAGTTGCAAAAGCCTAGTGCTCTTGGCAGGAGCAAAGTAGGGGATATCCGCAAGGTTGCGAGTTTCTCCCCACCTGTGCCCTTCCGTAGCTATGCGTTCTGCAAGCAACTCTAAGTTTTCACGGTAGCTCGACTCCGCAACTATCACGAGGCCCCCTTGTCTATCTCCTGTATCTTTGGATACATTGCGGAGCATCAGATCAAACCTACTGATAACCTCCTCAAATCCGCGTTCATACGGGTCTCCGTCAGTGAACGTCTTCTCCATGACTATGGCGAATAGCCTGGCCTTGGAATTAGCTATCACCCCGTAGATTTCTGAGATGAGACTCTGCCGTTCCTGCCATGTTAGGGAGTCAAACGGGGGTGGAATGCGACCACTTTGAGCGCGCAGGGAAGAAGCGCGGAATGGTACCCGAACGCTTGTGTCGGGAAGATAACGGGATTGCAGCGCATCGAGGCTCTGGGCAAGGTAATGTGTTTCCTGCTCAAACACAGCGAGGCCCGCTAACACAAAATAGCGGGCCTCAGAATGAGTGCCTGACTCATCAAGATAGATGATGTACATCTAAGAAGGGGCCGACTGGATCAAAGATCCAACGGACCGACCGGTAGGGGCCCTATCGACCAGTACCTGATGATAGGCGCTTTGCATCTGCCTGTCAATCAAACCTTACTCCGCTCACCCCGCCTCGCGGACCTCCGCATCGATGCGTTCCACTATCTCCGACACCGGTATCGCGCCCAGGTTCTCGCCCGACCGCAGCCGCACCGCCGCCGAGCCGGCCGCCGCCTCGCGGTCGCCGACGACCAGCATGTACGGCACCTTGCGCATCTGCGCCGAGCGTATCTTCGCGTTCATGCGCTCGTTGCCGGCGTCCGTCTCCACGCGCACCCCGGCCCGGGAGAGTTCCGCCTCGACCTCGAACGCGTACTCATGGTGGCGGTCTGCTATCGGCACCACCGTCGCCTGCACCGGGGCAAGCCACGTTGGGAACGCGCCGCCGTAGTGCTCGATCAGCACTCCCATGAACCGCTCCACCGATCCGAACAACGCCCGGTGCACCATGTACGGCTGGTGCTCGCGCCCGTCCTCGCCAATGTACGTCAGGCCGAAGCGCTCCGGCAGGTTGAAGTCGAACTGCACCGTCGTGCACTGCCAGGGCCGCCCGAGCGCGTCCTTGACGTCGATGTCGATCTTCGGCCCATAGAAGGCGCCCCCGCCCTCGTCGTACTCGTATTCGATCTCCCTTGATTCCAGCGTCCTGCGCAGCGACTCCGTCGCAAGCTCCCACTGCTCATCGCTTCCCACCGCCTTCTCAGGCCGAGTGGAGAGCCGTATTGAGAACTCAGGGAACTCGAACTTCCCCAGCAGGTCGAAGGTCAGGTCCAGCACCCCGTTGACCTCACTCTCCACCTGGTCTGGTCGGCAGAAGATGTGCGCGTCGTCCTGCGTGAATCCGCGAACCCTCGTCAGGCCGTGCAGCACGCCGCCGCGCTCGTACCTGTACACCGTGCCCAGCTCCCCCACGCGCATTGGCAACTCCCGGTAGCTGCGCAGTCCGCTCCGGTAGTAGGTGATGTGGAACGGGCAGTTCATCGGCTTCAGGTAGTAGTCCTGCCCTTCCATCTCAACCGGCGCGAACATGTTCTCGCTGAAGAAGTCCAGGTGACCGCTCGTCTGCCACAGCGTGGAACGGCCTATGTGAGGCGTATAGACAAGATCGTACCCTCGCTCGAAGTGCATCCGCTTCCACAGGTCCTCCACGATGCCGCGAACTCGCGCGCCCTTCGGATGCCAGATCGTCAGGCCGGCTCCCGTCTCCTCGTGGATCGAGTACAGGTCCAGTTCCCTCCCCAGGACGCGGTGGTCTCTGCGCCGGGCCTCCTCCAGCCTGTCCAGATGGGCCTGCATCTCCTCTTCCGACTCGAACGCCGTGCCATAGACCCTCTGAAGCATCTGCCGGCTCTCGTCGCCCCGCCAGTATGCCCCGGCAACGCTCAACAGCTTGAACGCCGGTATCTCTCCGGTGGACGCTACGTGCGGGCCGGCGCACAGGTCCTCGAAGCCGTGGTGCTTGTAGGTGGATATGACCTCGCCCTCCGGTATCTCACCTATGATCTCCAACTTGAGATCCGATCCGGAATACAGCTTCTCCGCCTCGTCACGGCTCAGTTCGCGATACACGAACTCGTAGTCGTCGCGAATCGTGTTCCTCATGATCCGCTCGATCTCCTTGAAGTCCTCTGGGGAGAACGTGTGGCCTGAGAGCAGGTCGTAGTAGAAACCGTCCTCCGTAGGCGGGCCAATGCCCAACTGCGTGTCCGGGTGAATCTGCGTGATCGCGTCCGCCATCACGTGAGCTGCCGAGTGCCGGATCCGCGCGCGCAACTCGGATAGCGGCATCTGTTGATTATGGGCTGAAGACATCGTGTTCCCTCGTTTCGACTACTGAGGCAGGCCGGGTAGTCCGGCGCTGCCGCGTTCACGGAGTTTGGACGTGAAAAGCCTCCCGCGCACATGTGCCGCATGCGGGAGGCTACGTAGTCAAGACGACCTTTTCTGAACGGGGTGCTATGCGGTTCCCAAGCGGAAGCTTCCTCGTTTGCAAATGCTCTGGATCGATTCTAGCTATCCGTCCGATTGCCGGTCAAGGGCGCAAGACACCCTTCCAAGCGCGGAGGGCAAGTCTCCGATGTTGGCACAACCGACAAGAGCAGCCGCGCCCAAGTGGGCGAGGCTGCTCCTCATTAGCCTGTCGCGCTCGGCAGGCTACTTTGTGTTCACGTTGGCGCAGATCGCGTACACCGTAAGCGTCCAGTGCTCGGCGGTCGTGTTCACCTCGGTGGCCGTTGCCTCCCAACCTGCCGGCACCTGGCCTGACACGCCGAATGGGCGCGTCGCAATTATGGCCACGTTACCGCCGTGGTTGCCGCCGATCGCCGCGCCGCCTGAGACAGCGGACAGGCCTTCGCCATAGGTTGCGCACTCAACTGCCCCGCTCTTTGTGCCGGCATTATCAACATCGTCCACAGTGATTTCTGTCGTCACGATCCGGGTGGAGAAGATGCCGGACTCGCCTTTGGCACCCTGTGGGCCGTGCGGTCCGTCCGCCCCGGTCTGGCCTACTGGTCCACGGAGTCCCTGCGGACCCTGTGGACCTTCAGGTCCCTGCGGGCCCTGGGGGCCTGGCGGGCCCTGCGGTCCTGGGTTGCCCAGCACACCCTGCGGACCCTGCGGACCTGGCGGGCCAACCTCGCCCTGCGGGCCAACCTCGCCCTGCGGACCCTGCGGGCCGGTGTCGCCCTTGACGCCGCGAGCGCCGATGGGACCCTGTGGGCCTGTCGGACCCTGCGGGCCTATCGGGCCTGGAGGTCCGCCCGGAGTTCCTGGCTCGCCCTGTGGGCCTTCTGGACCCTGCTGGCCTTCTGGGCCGGGGTCACCCTGCGGACCCGGCTCGCCCTGAGGTCCGGGCTCACCCTGCGGGCCGTGAGGTCCGCCCGGATCGCCCCTTTCACCTTTCTCGCCCTGTTCGCCCTGCGGGCCCACGGCGCCTCGTTCGCCCTGCGGGCCCCTCGCGCCCTGTTCGCCCTGCGGGCCTGGCGGTCCCTGCGCGCCGTCCGCGCCGTCTGCCCCGTCCGCGCCGCGTTCGCCCTGCGGGCCCTGCGGGCCGGCATCGCCCGGCAGCCCTGCTTCTCCCTGGCAAGCGGAGAACACGAAGAGCGCCATGACGACCAAAAGGGCGACGGTTCCCAGCCGCCATCCGTTTGTCATGAACCTTGAGATAGCTTTGATGATTGCACCCCCAGCATCTAGCAGATTTCTATACACAAAGTTACGGTTTCAGCACTGTTATAGTCAAGTCCAAAACAAGTACAGAATCGGGAACTTTTGTGCGTGTTATAGCTGACGAGTGTCTATGTTGTTGAAACCGCGGGAAGCCCCAGCTCCGCCAACAGGGTTGCGAACTCCGGTATCTCGTTTTCGATCACATCCTGCGCCGCGTCGAACTGGTCCTGCAGCCGCGCCTCGAGGTGCTCGAACATTTCGTAGGAAGAGGCCGTCGGCCTCCAGTCCGCGCCCGCAACGATGCCCATAAGCTCCTTTAAGTTGGCAAGGGGTCCGTACGGGACTCCCCGAGGCTGCGGCCCCGAAGGCTTGAAAGGCACGATCCCGTTCTCGGCCTCCGACAGTCTTTCTCGAATTCGAGAGACCTCCTCGCTGGCCGCCTTGCCGCTGTCGGCGGCCTGCTTCTCCCACTCGTCTAGCTGTGCCTTGATCGAGCGTATCTCCAGCACGCAGTCCCTGCCCTCCTCGTACTTGTCGCGTATTCGAAGTTGCAGAGCGAGCTGGGCGTCCAGATCCTGCTGGCTGGCGTCCGACCGCGGATCCATGAGGACGTCCAGCGTTGCCGTGCGCCATTCGCCGCCTGCCGTGAGCCTCACCGTGTACGCCCCGGGAGCGGCTAGCGGGGCCATGGTCGCGGCGGCGAACGGACTTGCAGCCCACGTCTCCTCGGGAAGATTCTCGGACGCTCTGTGGCGCAGGTCCCAATATGTGCGGTTCAGGCCCTCCCTGGCGATCAGCCTGTCCGCGCCTTCTGAGCGCGTCGACAGCCGACGGATGACGGCGCCGCCGGCGTCGATGATCTCTATAGAGACCTCCTCCGGCGTACCGTCCAGTCGAAAGTCGATCGCGGCGCCCTCGGGCGGGTTCGCCCCTGAGTCCAGGCCCCTTTTGACCATACCCTCGTCGCCGGTCTCGACCCCCAGCCATGAAGCGGGAGCTCCCATGATGTCGCTGGTGTAGTGCTTGCCTTCGCCGGCCCTGATTCTCGAACCCGACTGTTTCATGTAACGTATCGCTGGGCGCGGCTCGAACAGGTGCGGGCCGGTCGGCGCGCCCTCTCCCTCCTGCCTGAGCGGCGTAAGATCGTCCAGCACCCAGAACGACCGCCCGTGCGTTGCCGCCACCAGGTCGCCGTCCTTGACCTCCAGATCGTAAACCGGCGCAACAGGAAGATTGAGTTGGAGGCGGCTCCAGTTCCCTCCGTCGTCTGCCGAAACGTACACCCCTGTCTCCGTGCCCGCGTACAGGAGGCCCGGACGTTCTTTGTCCTCCCTGAGCACTCGCGTGAAGTCATCGTCCGGTATGCCATCTACGATCAGCGTCCACGTAGCCCCGTAGTCCTCCGTCTTGAAGAGAAGCGGCCGGAAGTCGTCGAGCATGTGTCTCGTTGCCGCCATGTACGCCGCGCCGGCATCATGGCAGGACGGCTCGATGAAGCTGACCATCGTCCACGGCGGCAATTCGTCAGGCGTAACGTCGGCCCAATCGTCGCCGCCGTTCCTGGAAACGTGCACCAGCCCGTCGTCCGTCCCCGCCCACAGCAGGCCGGCCTCGAGCGGAGACTCTGCGAACGCGTAGATCGTGCAGTACACCTCCGCCCACGGGCCCTCAGACGTAATCGGCCCTGAAAGCCCCTGCTTGGAAGGATCGTTCCGTGTCAGGTCGTGGCTGATGGCCGTCCAGGTCGTCCCCTCGTCCGTCGATTTGAAGGCGACGTTCCCCGTGGCATAGAGCGTGTCCGGGTCGTGCGGCGAGACCGTTATCGGGAACTCCCACGCGAAGCGGTACCTGAACTCCCTCGCCGGAGTGTTGTCGTGATACTCCGGCCACACCATGATCACCCTTACCTGGCCGGTTCGATGGTCGTACCGCACGAGGAAGCCGCCGGGATACGACGAGTACACCACGTTCGAGTCCGTCGGTTTCACCGCCACCTTCCCGCTCTCGGATATCCCTATGGTGTAGCAGTCGTCCCATGGTATGAAGCCCTTGATCGACCGGCTAGGGACGCTGATCGCGCTGTTGTCCTGCTGCGCGCCGTAAACGCGGTAGGGCGTCCGGTTGTCCGCCACGACCGAGTACAGTTGCGCCGTCGGCTGGTTGTACACCGAACTCCACGTATCGCCGCCGTCATAGCTCACGCAGGCGCCGCCGTCGTTCCCCTCGATCATCCGCTCCGGGTCGGCCGGGTCGATCCACAGGTCGTGGTGGTCGGAGTGCGGCATGTTGATCGACTCGAAGGTCCTTCCCCCGTCGATCGACCGCATCGCCTTGACCGCGAGCACGTACACCGTGTCCGCGCTCGCCGGATCGGCAAACACGTGCGTGTAGTACCACGGCCTGTTGCGGACGTCCTCGCTGTCGTTCACCCTCGTCCACGACTCGCCGCCGTCGTCCGACTGGAACAGCCCGCCGTCGGCAGCCTCGACCAGCGCCCACACTCGGCCCGCCCTCGCCGGCGACGCCGTCACGCCTATGCGCCCGACTACGCCTTCGGGC
Organism: Dehalococcoidia bacterium; assembly: GCA_963668185.1. Classification (GTDB taxonomy): domain Bacteria; phylum Chloroflexota; class Dehalococcoidia; order Lucifugimonadales. Next base: position 2,251,998 of record OY764162.1, on the reverse strand, counting down.
AGCCCTGGCCTGCGCGTGATCTCCTCCCACGTGTCGCCGCCGTCGGTCGAGCGGTGCAGTCCGCTGCCCGGCCCGCCGCTGTCCATCGCCCAGAACGAACGGCGCGCCTCCCACGTCGATGCGTACAGCACCCGCGGATTGTTCGCGTCCATCGCCAGGTCCGCCGCGCCCGCGTCCTCGCTCGCGAACAGCACGTTCTCCCAGGTCTGACCGCCATCCTTCGAGCGATAGACCCCGCGCTGCTCGCTCGGCCCGAACGCGTGCCCGAACGCCGCGACGTACACGACGTCGGGGTCGTTCGGATGAATGCGTACCCGCGAGATGTGCCGCGTGTCCTCCAGCCCCAGGTGCGTCCACGTCGCGCCCCCGTCCGTCGAGCGGTACACGCCGTCCCCGTGCGTCACGTCATTGCGTATGCACGTCTCGCCCATCCCCGCGTACACCACGTTCGGGTCCGACTCCGCAACCGCAATCGCCCCCACTGACGCCGTCTTGAGAAACCCGCCCGACACGTTTTGCCAGTAAGTCCCGCCGTCCGTCGACTTCCACACTCCCCCGCCCGCCGCCCCGAAGTAGAACACGCGCCGGTCCGCCGGATCGCCCGCCACAGCAACCACGCGCCCGCCCCTGTAAGGCCCGATGCACCGCCACTCCAGCGCCCCCTCAAGCCCATCAACCACAGACGAAGAACCTGCACTCATGCCGATGCACCACCTTCCGCGGGAGTCTGCCGCCCGGAACTGCGGGCGACGGCAGCGAGTATATCGAGATTCACTGAGATGATAGCGAATGCCGGCCCGAAACGTCGGCCCTCGCACCAACCCTACGCCGCCCCCACCTCGTTGAGCCGCCCGGTAGCGCAGTCGAAGACGAAGCCCCGCACGCCGTCCTTCCGCGGGACGAATACGCTGGCCTGGATGCGCGCTATCGACTGCCGCACGTCCTGCTCCAGGTCCGCGAACGCCTCCAGCGCGAACGGCGGCCGCACGCCGGTGTCCGCCTCTATCGCGTCCTTGACCTCGTCGTCGCGAAACGTCTGCATGCCGCAATCCGTGTGGTGGATCAGGAGTATCTCCTGCGTGCCCAGCAGCCGCTGCGAGATCACCAGCGACCGGATCACGTCGTCGCTGACAACGCCGCCGGCGTTCCGTATCACGTGCGCCTCGCCCGGCTTTAGCCCCAGGATCGCGTAAACGTCCAGACGCGCGTCCATGCACGCCACCACCGCAAGCCTGCGCGACGGCGGCCCGTGCAGCCCGCCCCCATCGAAGCCCTCCGCATAGCGGGCATTGTTTCCCAGCAGTTCAATGATCGTGGACATTGCTACCTCTTGATGTATGAGACAGTTACTGTTTCCTGCGCCTATATTGCGGATGTACGGTGTGCTCTACAAACATCAACTACGAAGCTTCTTGACAGCTTGGCGCCCTGTGGAGAAAACTGGGCGCCGTATCTAATGGAGACGAACAGGGATCGGGTACGGCGTAGAATGGAGCGTGACGGCTGGTACTTGGTTAGGCACGGTGCGAACCATGACATATATGCGCATCTTGAAATTGGAGATCGCATTCAGTTGCCCCGACACAGGACACTCTCTAATGGCGTATCCAGAAGAATAGCTAGGATAGCGGGATGGACAGAAAGAGACTAGCGGAGACTAGGTACCCAGCGGTCATAGACGGGGAGAAGGGCGCCTACGGTGTAGTAATCCCTGACATGCCCGGCGCCTGTTGCGCGATGGGAAACACGGTTGACGAGGCATTGCAGAACGCCGAGGTCGCGTTGGCCGAATTCGTCGAGGAACTCGACAAGAACGGCGAGGACATCCCCATTCCCAGCACGATTGAAAGCGTGGCTCTGGAAGAGGGAGAAATGGCGGCCTTTGTCATCTTGAAGGTACCGGTCTCGACTTAGCAAGCTGAGAACAACCTAACTCCCGCCTACTGGTCCACCACCGAGCCGTCCACGTTCAGCCGCGTCACCACCGGCCTCGGCGGCGGCGGATGCCGCTCCGCCGCTCCCTCCGCCAGCTCCACGCCGATGCCCGGCGAGTCCGGCACGATCAGGAACCCGTCCTCGCACGTCAGCGCCGACTTCACGATCTCGCTCTTCGGCGGCTCATGCTCCCCGGTCGGCAGTTCCTGGATCGCGAAGTTCGGTATGCACGCCGCAAGCTGCACGCACGCCGCCGTGCTCACCGGGCTGAGCGGGTTGTGCGGCACCACGCCTACGTAATGCGCCTCCGCCAGCGCCGCGATCTTCTTCGCGTGGCTGATGCCGCCCACCATGCACACGTCCGGCCTCACGTACTGCACCGCGCCGCGCTTGAGCAGCATCTCGAACTCGTGGATCGAGTGCAGCCTTTCGCCCGTCGCTATCGGTATCGAGATGTTGTTCGCCACAAGCTCCATCGCGTCGAAGTTGTCCGGCAGGATCGGGTCCTCGTAGAAGTACGGGTGAAACTCCTCGATTCCCCGCGCCAGGACTATCGCCTCCGCCGGACTCAGCCGCCGGTGAATCTCGATGCACAGGTCCACGTCGTTCCCCACCGCGTCCCGGTACGCGCCCACCGTCTCGATAGCGTCACGGATCTTGTCCACGTGCGTCTTGAAGAACGGCACGTCCGGCTGCTCGTCCAGGAACGGCGTCAGGTGCCCAACCGCCGTGAAGCCCTGCGCCTTCGCATCCTTCACGCCCTGGATCAGCTTTTCCTTCGTGTCCCCGAACACGTGATAGTACACGCGCGCCTTGTCCCTCGTCTTACCCCCGAGAAGCTGGTACGCCGGGACTCCGAAGTGCTTCCCGGCGATGTCCCACAGCGCGATGTCTATCGCGCTGATCGCCCCCATGATCGCCGCGCCCCGGAAGTGGCTGAACCGCGCCATGTACTGCCAGTGGTGCTCAATCCTCAGCGGGTCCTGCCCCACCATGTACGCGCCAAACTTCTCGATCGCCGCCTGTGACGCCTCCAGGAACCCCCACGCGCCCGACTCTCCCAGCCCCGTAATGCCCGCGTCCGTGTGCACCTGCGCCAGCAGGTAGCGGTCAACAGGTATAGCCTCGACAGCAGTAATCTTCATCATCTTCATGCTATCCATTCTACCCATACTCACTAGCCGCCTGCGAACGGGTTTAGCGTTTTAAGTTCTGGGAACAGGGAGAAGTCGCGGTCCTGCGTCAGCAGCGCGTCCACGTTGTGCGCAACGCATATCGCAGCTATACGAGCGTCGTGAATTTTTGCGCCCTGCACACGAGGCCGCCGTGCGAACTGCCCCAAGATGCCTAGGAAATTCTCAGTCTCACCAATGAAGCGTACCGAAGTTGAGGAAGCCCACGCCTCAAGCTGCTCCCAGCCCTGCTCAGGAGTTGTAGCCCTATCTCTCCAGATTCGGCGATTCGTCACGACACCGAGAAACTCGTAACAGCAAGGCCACGGTATTGCCCAGGCAGAGTCGCCCTCTACGAGAGACCGCATGGTTTCGGACGCCTCTACGTAGTGAGGTGAGGCGCCGCGATGAGCATGAACCAGGATGTTTGTATCGACGGCAATCAATTGTCAGGCCGATCGTTGTAGATGATGTCGCGGATCTCATCCCAAGAGTACGATGCCAGTGGAAAGGGGTCGCCGGGTTTCCCAACGCTCTTGTCGGGCAGCTTGTACGGCTTTCGCTTGGCGCTGGCTTCCAGCACAAGCCGTATGCCTTCTTCCACCACGGCTCGCAGCGGCTGCCCGGTCTTATCCGCGTGGCGTTTGGCGCGCTTAAGCAGTTCGTCGTGAATGTCAATTGTCGTCTTCATGCTGTCCATTCTACCCATACTCACTAGCCGCCTGCGAACGGTCCGCCCCTCGCCCCTCACCCCAGCACCCGCGACACCTCCTGCCCGAGCACCAGCCCGCACGTCACGAACACCACCGCCACCACGACCCTCCTGAACACCGCCTCGTTCATTCCCTTCGTCAGCAGGTGGGACACCCCGAACCCCGCGAGCACCGCCGGTACCGCCGCGCCCACGAGCGCCAGCCGCTCCACGGTGTACAGCCCCGCGATCCCGTATCCCACGGCAGCCACGGACCCGACTACGAAGAAGAACACCGACGCCGCGCACCGGACCTCGTCCCTCGACCCGCCCCGCGCGAGCAGCGTCAGCGCGATCAGCGGCCCGCCAACGCCCGTCGCGTTGATGAACGTGCTGCCCACGAATCCCGCGCCGAGCACCGCCCACCTGCCGCCGGCCCCCGGCGCGCGCAGGTTGAACGCCACAGCGGCCGCCAGCGCCAGGATCAGCACTGTGATCGTGATCCGCAGCGCCGACGCGCTAGCCAGCGCCAGCACCAGCACGCCGCCCGGCACGCCCGCGAGCCCCGCCGCGACCATCGGCGCAAGCTCCTGCCGGTCGAGGCTCCTCCGCGTGTGCCACGCCAGCCACGCGAACACGAACAGCCCGGACGTGTTCACGATGAGCACGCTGGTCTGAGGCTCGAACATCAGGAGCAGCAGTGGGGATCCGCTCACCCCAATGCCGAACCCCACCGTGCTGTACACCGTGGACGCCGCCAGCATCACCGCGGCTGCATACGCCGCTTCCGCGCCCGTCGGCATACGCTGGCTCAGACTCCTTCCGGGGGCTTCAGGTACGAGGAGCGCGGAGTATATCACGGGACTCCTCGGGATCACGCAGCGCTCCGGCCTGTCGCCGTGTCGACCGCCGCCTCAGTGCGTAGAATAGCGGCCAGCAGCCCGCTCATGGTTCGACAGGCTCACCACGAACGAAACGGAACTGCGGCCTACGCTACTTTGACCTGAAGGAGCAGCCCCGCCCATGTGCATCGTCAACCACAGCGAAGTCCCCGAAAGCCCGTGGCGCCCCAACTACCGTATGTGGCACCTCGTCGGCCCCGACCAGAACGTCGCCGTGACCATGGACTACAGCCTCGTAGGTAACGGCGCAGGCCCGCCCCTGCACGTCCACGAGGACGACGAGCTAATCACCGTGCTCGAAGGCGAGCTTGAGGTCAGGGTAGGGGACGAAGTCCTGAAAGCAGGCCCGGACAGCACCATAGTCGTCCCCAAAGGCACGGTTCACGGGTTCACGAGCGTCGCGGAAGAAGGCTCGCGGCTGCTGGTGTACTTCCCCGTCCCGGACCCGTTCGCCCGCACCACCTACGTCGAAGGCGGCCCGGCCGCCACCGCCGAACCGTAGCCCGCCAACTTCTGATCCCTTCCCCAGTCTGCTGGGGAAGGCTAGGATGGGGCCTACCTGAACCCCGGCACGTACTCCTCTGGCGTTACCGTCGTGACGATGCCGCCGGCGTACAGGTCGTCGATCTCCGCCCCGGTGTAGCCCGCCTCGGCCAGCGCCTCCCGCGTGTGCTCGCCCAGCAGCGGCGTGGGCCGCCCGTCTATCGGCCTCGTGTTCGCGAAGCGCACGAGCTGCCCGGAGTACATCGTGCGGCCCCATATCACGTGGTCGTGCTCCACGTACTGCCCGTTCGCCCTCGTGTGCTCGTCATCGAAGTAGCCCGGCATCTGCTCCGCCGGGACCGGCGAGCATCCGACGCTCGCCCGCTCCAGCCGCTCCAACGCCTCCTCCGCGGACATGCCCGCGAACAGCTTGCCCAGTTCCTCCGCGAGCGCCTCGTCGTTCGATTCGCGCGACGCCGCGTCCGCGAACTGCCGGTCCTCCGCCAGCGGCCCCGCGCCCAGCGACTCGCACAGCGGCTCCCACGCGTCCTCGCCTTCCGCCGCGAGGTAGATCCAGCCGTCGGACGCTTCGTAGAGCCGGTGCAGCGCGCTCAGGCCGTAGTGCCCCGCGTCCGCCTCCATCTCCGCCGGCTTGCCCTCGTATGTCAGGAACCGGTCGCCGTTCATCACCGCGCCCGCGTTCAGCAGGTTCGTGTCCGAGCGTTGGCACACTCCCTCGCGCTCCCGCACGAACAGGCTGATGATCGCCCCCAGCGCCGCCATTCCTCCCGCCGTGTAGTCGGTCGGCGCCTGCCACGCCAGGAATACCGGCGGGTTGTGCGCGCCGCCCTGGTTGCGCTGGAGTCCGGTCAGCGCCTGCGCCAGCGGATCGAGGCCCGGCCTGTGGTCGTACGGGCCGTCGGGGCCGAACGCCGTCACGTACGACTCCACCAGCTTCGGGTTCCGCTCTCCCATGCCCTCTCGGTCGATCCCCATGCGGCGTATCGTCCCCGGCCGCGTGTTCGCCACCAGCACGTCCACCGTTTCCGCGATGCGCTGCGCCGCCGCCCGCCCCTCCGGGCTGCTCGCGTTCATCCCGATGCTGCGCTTGTTCGCGTTCCCGGCCACGAAGAAACGGTGCTCTCCCGGCCTGGAGATCTCGCCCCTCAGAGGCTCCATCTTGATGACGTTCGCGCCGAGCGACGCCAGGTACATGCCGATCACCGGCCCCGCGATCACGTTCGAGACTTCGAGCACGCGGACGCCGTCCAGCGGGGGCGCCATCTCCGCGCACGTCTCTGACTGCGAGGCAACCGGCTCAACGTCCGGCTCGCGCGCCAACTCGGCGAGAATCGCCTCCGTGTCTGCCCCCGGCTTCCGGGCCGCGAAGCGTATGCGGCCTGGCCTCTCGGACAGCTTGATCGGCAGCCCCATCTGCACCACCTCGCCCACTTCCGGGTCCTGAAGCCGCTTCACCATCCCGTTGTGCAGCACCTGCGGGTCACGCATCCCCTCCTCCACCGTGCGCGCCCGCATGAACGGCACGTCCGCCTCCTCGAAGACGCCTTCCCACTCGCGCGCCGGCCTCGTTTCCATCGTGGCCGCCACCAGGTCGCACATTTCGCGGCGGGCGTCCTCGTCCCTCGGCACGAACCTTCGCGGGTCGTCCGCCGACCCCGGAAACTGGTCGTAGATGCCCATCACCGCGGCCGCAAGCTCGGCGAAGCCGGTGTGTATGCAGGCGATCTGCAGGTACTCGCCGTCCCCGCACCGATACACGCTGTAGAACGGGTTCCCGCCCGACGGCGTGCCGCGGTACGGCGACAACTGCTTGTTCTCCGACTGGAACTGGCTGGCCGTGATGAGCGCCCCCGCCAGCAGGGACGTCTCCATCGAGCGCCCCGCGCCCGACTTCTCCCTCGTCAGGAGCGAGGCGACTATCCCCTGGGCCGCCATCAGCGCGCTGTTGACGCTCGGTATCGGGTGCGTGACGTACGACGGCCCCGGCCTGTACGTCGGCGCCGCGCCGGAGATGCCGACCCGCGCCATGACCAGTTGCTCGTCCGGGTCGCAGTCTCGCAGCCGCCCGCGCCTGCCGTAGCCGGTGATCGAGCAGTGGACCACCCCGGCGTTGATCGCCCGCAGCCTGTCGTACTCGACGAGCCGCCCGCGCGACGAACTCGGAGCGAACGTCTCGATGACGACGTCCGACTTTCGAACCAGCTTGTCGAAGACCGCCAGATCCGGCGACCCGCCGCCGTCAAGCCCTCGGGCCGCTTCCGAGAGGTCGAGCGCGAGGCTCTCCTTCCCCCGGTTCCAGATGCGGTAGCCTTCCGGCCTCGGACGCTCCGGGTCGGAGGAATCCTCCACGCGGATCACCCTCGCGCCGTTGTCGCACAGGAACATAGCGGCCAGCGCGCCCGCCATCCCCCGCGACAGGTCCGCCACCGTTATGCCGTCAAGCGCACTCGGCATCGCAGATCACTAAAGATTGTCACTCCAAGCGCGCCACTCTTAACTGTCATTCCAACCGCGCCGCCCTCACCTGTCATTCCGAGCGAAGCGAGGAATCTAAAAACCCCCGCCAGAAGACACGCCACAACCCGCCCGAACGCGAAATCCGTTCGCCCTGAGCCTGTCGAAGGGCCGAAGCGCCTGCCCTAAATCCCCCTCTCCCTTGAGGGAGAGGGTTGGGGTGAGGGTGATGCCTACCGACCCGCGCCCCTTACAGCCGCTCCCTGACCGCCGCCCGCAGTTCCTTGACGCGCGTCAGGTCCGGGAAGTCGCCCTCATCAGCCTTATCGTAGATCTTGTCGCCCCCGGCATAGACCTGGAGCACCCCGCCCCCGGCCGGCGTAACCTTGATTGCGACGTCCGCGCCGCCCTCCGCGAAGATTTCGTTGGCCATCCAGGCCATTACGCCATGATGGCTTCAGGGCACGCAGTAAACTATCTCTACCTCGATCTTCCCTTCTGACACGTTCTGCCTCCTGTGAGTCTGGGATCGTCCCGCCAGCGACAGCGCCGCAACGCCCGCCGCCGAGCATCTCGGAAACTAACATAGGGCGCAATAGCTGTCAAAGCGCCCGGCTTGTGCTGGGAATAGAACCCAAGCGCGAGGAACTGTTTACGTTCGGGGACGGCCGGACGGCCAGGCTGTTCATGGGCGAGGCCCCCGCCCCACTGGATTCCCGCTAGCCCCGGGTTCCTGCTGGCGCAGGAATGACGGTTGAGGAAACGGCCTCCGCCGGTATGACGGAGGCCGTGTTCGTCGTTGTTATGCCGCGCTCTCCGCGCGTTTCCTGCGGCGGCGGAGCGCGAACAGGAACGGGACGGCGAGCAGCGCGGCCAGCAGCGCCACCAGCATAGACCACACGGCCATCGTGTAGCCGCCGCGGTCGTCGGCGGGCGGCGCGGACGGCTCCGGCGTCGGCGCGGGCGGCGGGCCGGCCTCCACCATCGCCGGGCCTCCCGAGTCGTCTTCCAGCACGCGCACCGGCAGGTTGCGGACGATGTCGCCGCCTATCGGACGGCGCGGGTCCTCCAGGCCGGGCGCGGTCTCGTCCGACAGCAGCGACAACTCCGGCGTCGGTTCGGGCGTAGGCGTCGGGCTGGGCGTGGGTACCGGCGTCGGCGTGGCCGTGGCCGCCGCAGCGGGCGCTGCCGTCGGCGTCGCGGTCGGCGCAGGCGCGGGCGTGGCCGTGGACACGGGCGACGGGCTGGCAGTCGGCACGGACGCGGGCGTCGGGCTGGCCGTGGGCACCGGCGACGGCGTGGCCGTAGGCACAGGCGTCGAAGTGGCCGTGGGCGTCACCGTCGGCGTCGGTGTCGCAGTCGGCGCAGGCGTGGCCGTCGGCGTCGTGGTCGCCGTGGGGGTCTCGGGGACATCGGGCGCCGGCTTGGCCTTCGTGTACAGCGTCGCCGTCGATGACCACGCGCTGTATCCCTCGGCGTTGCGGGCCCGCACTTCCAACTCGTACCCCCTGCCCGACCTCAGAGGCGTGTCCTCGGGGTCCGGGCAGTTGACGATGCTGTCCAGTACTATCTCGTTGCCGCTGCCGGCGCTCTCCACCTGCCGGCACTCGCTGTGTCCCTCGGGCCAGAACGCGACCGAGTACTCCTCGATAGCGGGCTTGCCCGTCATGTCCGGCTCGGTCCACGTTGCCGTCAAAGACGTGTACGTGTTCTCCTTCAGCGTCGGCGTGCCGGGCGCGGCGGGAGGCTCGTTCACGTCCCCTATGGTGATCGTCACCGTGTACACCGCGTTGACGAGGTTGTGGCCGGGGTTCGATGAGTCGGCGTGGCTGGCCGTTATCGTGATAACGTGCGTGTGAGTCTGCTCGTAGTCGAGGTTCGCCCCCTCGTTCACGATCACCTGGCCCGTCTGCGAGTTCACCGAGAACTCGTTGTGCTGCTGGCTCTGCTGACGGGCCGCGGCCATCCGACCGTAGCTGCTTGCCTGCTGGGCCGTGGAAGTCGAAACCGTGTTGCCCGTCATCGTGTACACGACGGAGTGGCCTTCGGAGTCCACCGGCGGCAGACTCCCGCTAACCGCCGTCCCGCCGGTCGTGTTCTCGTCCACGGACAGCGCCGCGCTCTTGAGGTCCTGCGTCCTGTTGCTGCCGCTCGTGGACCATGCGCCGTCCCCTTCGTGGTTCACCGCCCGCACCTGAACCTCGTAACGCGTGCCCATGTCCAGCCCGGTCAGCGTAGTGGCCGTCCCCGTGCCGCTGAAGCTGTGGCTGGACCACGCGGTGGACGTGGCTTTCTTGTACCGCACGTCGTAGTCCGTGATGTCCGGCTTGCCGGTCATGTCCGGCGCGCTCCACGACACGTCAAGCCTGCTCGTGCGATCCGCCGAGTTCTGGCTCACGGTCGGGCCGTCGGGCGCGGGAGGAGGCTCGTTTACGTCCGTCACGTTGACGTTCACCAGCGCCGAGGCGTCTATCTCGGTGTCCGGGTCCCCGTTCTCGTCGATGCCGTCGCTGACCTGCACCGTGACCAGGTAGTTGGTCTTGGCCTCGTAGTCGAGGACCGTGCCGCTTCCGACCGTGATCTGCCCGGTGCTGGTGGCTACGTCGAACTTGTCGGCGTCCGTCCCGGTCAGCGAGTACGCCAGCGCGTTGCCGTCCGGGTCGGTGGCCGTCACCGGAGCGCCCACGTTGGAGCCGGCCGCAGAGTTCTCGGCGATCTCCCGCGTCGCGCCCAGGAACCCGATGTCCTTGAACTTCGCCTTCTCGTTCACGTCCGTCACCGTGATCGCCACGGGGACGACGTAGTCTCCGGGCGCGTTGGGGGTCAGCGTCAGGCTCTGCGCGTTCGCCCCGGCGCTGGAGGCGGTGACGGTCACGATGACGCTGTACGAAGTCTTCGTCTCGTAGTCCAGCGCGGCCTTCACCTTTATCTGGCCGCTCGAACTGTCGATGTCGAAGCTCGCGGCGTCCGTGCCGCTCAGAGCGTGAGAATACGTGTAGTTCGCGCTCGTGGTCGTCGCCGTCACCGGATCGCCTATCGCCGTGCCAGCCGCCGTGTTCTCGGCGACGCTGCGGGCGACGCCGCCGGCCATCGTGATAGCCGTGCCGGAGTCCGACCACGCGCCCGCCCCCTCGTCGTTGGTGGCCCGCACCTGCACGTCGTAGCTCTTGCCGGCGTCCAGGCCGGTCAGCGTCGTCGAGACCCCCGTGCCTGAGAAGGACGCGTCGGTCCAGCCGCTCGCGCCGGACAGCCTGTACCGCACGTCGTAGTCGCTGATCGCCGGCTTGCCGGTCATGTCGGGCGCGGTCCAGCTAACGTCGATCTTGCTCTCCGGCGTCGCGCTGTTGGCCGACACCGTCGGCGCAGAGGGCGCGGCGGGCGGCTCGGCGACGTCGGTCACGGCGATCGTGACCTCGATAGTGTCGTCGATCACCGTGTCAGGGTTGTCGTCGGTGTCCTTGCGGTCGCTGACCTGCACCGTGACGCTGTACGTGGTCTTGGCCTCGTAGTTGGGGACGTGCCCCGTCTTGACCGTTATCTGGCCCGTGTTCAGCCCCACGTCGAACTTGCCGCCGTCCGTACCGGTCAGCGAGTAGTACAGCGTGTGGCCCTCGGTGTCGCTGGCCGTCACCGGAGCGCCCACGTTCGTACCCGCCGCCGAGTTCTCAGCGATGCTCCGCGTGGACGTGGCCCCCGGGAACTCCGAGTGCACGTTCTTGTCCTGCGTCGTCGCCGTGCCGCTGACCGACCAGCCGCTCCAGCCCTCGTCGTTCTTCGCCTTCACCTGCACCTCGTACCGCGTGCCCTCGTCCAGACCCGTGAGCTTAGCGGTGGTCTCCGTCCCGGCGTGCGGCCACGCGCTCCACGTGGAAGTCGCGGTCTTCTTGTATTGGACGTCGTAGTCGGTGATCGCGGGCTTGCCGGTCATGTCCGGCGCGGTCCAGCCCACGTCCAGCTGCGTCTTCGGCGACGGCGAGTGCTGCCACATCGACGGCGTGTCCGGCGCGGCCGGCGGCTCGGCAACGTCCGTCACGGCGATCGTCACCGCAATCGTGTCGTCAACGGTGTTGTCCGTTCCTTCCTGGGCGTTCTTCTTGTCGCTGACGTTCAAAGTAACGCTGTACGAGGTCTTCGCCTCGTAGTCCAGCGCCGACTTGACCTTGATCCGGCCGGTGGCCGAGTCGATGCTGAAATCGCCGGCGTTCGTGCCGGTCAGCGAATACGTCAGCGTGTCGCCGTCGGCGTCTGTGGCGGCTACGGCCGCGCCGACGCCGGCGTTGGCCGCCGAGTTCTCGGCGATGCTGCGCGTGGTCGTCGCCGAGGAGAACGCCGGGGCCGCGTTGGCGCTAGTCTTCTTCGACCCGGAGGCCGACCAGCCGCTGTTGCCCTCGTCGTTGACGGCCTTCACCTGCACGTCGTAGGTAGTGCCGGCGGTCAGGCCCGTCAGCGTCGTTGCGGTCCCCGTTCCGGTGAAGCTATGACTCGTCCAGGTGGAATCGCTGCTCTTCTTGTACTGCACGTCGTAGTCGGTGACGGCCGGCTTGCCCGTCATCGTCGGGGCCGTCCACGACACGTCCAGCTTGTACTTGGGCGCCGTGGCGTGGGCCGCTACAGTGGGCGCGGCCTGGGAAGGCGGCGGCTCGTTCACGTCCGACACGTTGATCGTGACCGGGATGACGTAGTCGCCGGGCGCGTTGGGATCGACGGACTGCGCGTTCGCGCCCTGCGTCTTCGCGGCGGCCGTCACGGTCACGACCACGCTGTACGACGTCTTCGTCTCGTAGTCCAAGCTCGTACCCGTCTTCACCGTGATCTGGCCCGTGGACGAGCCGATCTCGAAGCTCGCGGCGTCCGTCCCGCTCAGCGCGTGAGAATAAGTGTAGGTGGTGTTCGTGCTGACAGCCGTGACCGCCGCGCCGACGTTCGTCCCGGCGGCGGAGTTCTCCGCCACGCTGCGGCTAACGGCGCTGGCGTCCGTTATGGCCGTGCCGCTGTCCGACCACGGCCCGTCGCCCTCGTGGTTGCCGGCCCGCACCTGCACCTCGTACGTCTTGCCGGAGGTCAGGCCGGTTATGGTCGCGCTGGTGGCCGTGCTGGTGTTGCTGGCGTTCCACTCCGTCCAGCCGGTATCCCCGGCGAGGCGGTACCGCACGTCGTAGTCGTCCACCGCCGGCTTGCCCGTCATCGTCGGCGCCGTCCACGATACGTCCAGCTTCGTGCTCGGCGTCGCAGAGTTGGCGCTCACCGTGGGCGCGGACAGCTTCGGCGGCGGCTCGTTCACGTCCGTAACGTTGATCGTCACGGTGATGGTGTCGTCCACCACGTCGTCGGCGGTGTCGTCGCTGGCCTTCTTGTCCTTGACGCTCAGCGTAAGCGTGTAGGAACTCGTGGCCTCGTAGTCCAGCGCGGCGGCCACGTCGATCGTTCCGTTGTACAGGCCCAGGCTGAAGTCGCCGACGCCCGTGCCGCTCATCGAGTAGTACGGCGTGTCATTGTCATCGTCCGTGGCGGCTACCACGCCGACATCGTCCCCGATAGCGGCGTCTTCCGCTATCGACAGGGTAGTGGACGTGGCCGAGAACTCCGGCTCGGTCTGGTCGTGCGTCTTCACCTCGTCGGTGTCCGACCAGGCCCCGTCGCCCTCGTCGTTGGCGGCCCGCATCTCCACCTGGTAATCGGTCTTGTAGGTCAGGCCCGTGATCGCGTAGTACTTCAGGTCCTTGCCCAGGTCGTCCGTTTGTGTCCACGGGTCGTTCTTGAGACCCTTCTTCCGGTAGCGCAGGTCGAAGTGGGTGACGGCCGGCTTGCCCGTCATCGTCGGAGACTGCCACCGCACCGCGATCTGGTACTTGGGACTGCTGGCCTGTTGCGTAGCCGTGGGGTCGAACTTGGGCGGCGGCTCGTTCACGTCGGTCACGCTGACGGTGATCGTTATCGTGTCGTCCACCACCGTGTCGGCGGTGTCTTGATCGTCCTTCAGGTCGCTGACGCCCACCGTCACGGAGTAGGAGGTCGTGACCGATTCGAAGTCCAGCGTCGTGCCGGAGCCGACCTTTATCTGGCCCGTCGCGCTGTCGATGGTGAAGGAGGACGCGTCCGTGCCGCTCAGCGAGTAGGTCAGCGTGTCGCCCTCGGTGTCGGTGGCGGTGACCGGCGAGCCGACGTTGGCGTCCGCCGCCGAGTTCTCGGCGATGCTGCGGGTGGCCGTGTCGGCGGAAAACTCCGGGTCAACGTTCTTGTCCTGCGTGGTCCCCTCGCCGGGGTCCGACCATGAGCCCGTGCCCTGGCTGTTTCTTGCCTGCACCTGCACCTCGTAGGTGGTTCCCTCGGTCAACCCGGTGATGGTCGTTTTCAGAGTGGTGAAGGTGCTGCCCCAGCCTGTCCAGTTCGTCTCGCCCTTCTTCCTGTACTCCACGTGGTAGCCGCTTACCTTGGGCGCGCCGTAAGTGGCCGTCCAGGTTACGTCCAGCTGGGTCTTGGGCGTGGTGGAGTTCTGCGTCACCGTGGGCGCGTTCGGCTTGTGCGGTACCGCCGGCGATGCCGTCGTGGCTTCCGCGACGTCGGAGTACTTCCAGCCGCATTGCCCGAAGTCGAGGTGGCTCGAATTGAACCTTATGGCGAACATCACCTCGTAGGCGGTGTTGGAGTCAAGGCTCTCTATGGCCGCGCTTGAAATGTTGGCGTCCACCGTTTTCTCAGACCAGGTGCTGTCGCTCTTCTTCTTCCATTCGATTTTCGCCTGGTCCGCGCTGCCGTTGGCGGAGTTTATCGACAGTGCAAGAGCGTATATCGAGTGCGCCGGGTTGGTCGATGCGCTGACCGAGATAGACGACTTCAGGCTGGAGCAGCCTATCGCGCCTATTTCCAGCACCTCCGCCTTGAACGACAGCATGACGGTGTCCGTCCCGTCCGTGGCGGTGTAGCGGTACGTGGCCTGCGCGCTGGTCACCGTGGGCGTGCCGGTGATCGTGCGGGCCCCGGCGTCGAAGCTCAGCCCCGCCGGCAGCGCCGGCGACAGCGCGTAAGTCGTCGTGCCGTTCCCGCCGGTCGCCGCGGGCAGCGTCAGCGTCGTGACGGCGTCATCCTTGTGCCAGGACTGGTCGGCGATGGTCGCGCCGCCGAAGGAGAGGTCGGCGTTCTGCGGCTGCACTGCGGCCCCGGCCTCTCCTTCCGGCGTGGGCGTCGGGTCCGGCGCGGGCGTGTACGGCCCGGACGACGATGAGTTGCGCCAGCCGCCCCAGCCGCCCTCGTTGCCGCCCCGCACGCCCACCATGTACGTCTTCGCATTGTCCGCGCTGAAGGTGAGGCTGTTGCTTGTAATGTTCGTGTGGCCGCTCACCGGAGCGTGCCAGCTTCCGCCGCCGTCCGTGCTGTACGTCACGTGGTACTTCGTCGCCCCGGAAAGCGCGTCCCAACTCGCCGTGACCGTCCCGTCGGAGCGCGATATGCTGACCGACGACGGCGTGCCGGGCGGGTCCGGCGTGGGCTCGGGCTCGGGAGTAGGCTCAGGCGTGGGCTTCGGCGTAGGCGTCCGCGTCGGCGGCTTGTACGGCCCCGACGAAGACGAGTTGCGCCAGCCGCCCCAGCCGCCCTCGTTGCCGGCCCGCACGCCGACGATGTACGTCTTCGAATTGTCTGCGCTGAAGGTCAGGCCGGTGGAGGTGATGTTCCTGTGGCCGCTCACCGGGGCGTGCCAGCTTCCGCCGCCGTCCGTGCTGTAGGTGACGTGGTAGTGCGTCGCGCCGGAGACCGCGGACCAGCTCGCCGAGACCGTCCCGTCGCCCCGAGACAGCGACACCGACGAAGGCGTGCCGAGCTCCCCGGAACCCTGCGCCGTGCCGGGCGCGAGCACCGCGATCGCAGCGACCGCAACCAGCAGCGCGACAAGGCCGAAGCGCGGGCCCAGCGTCCGCGCCGCCCTGCCCCCGTGCCTCGCCCCCCGCGAGCGCGAACTCTTGTCGTTCATCCGTCCGAACATTGCCGTTATTGACATCGTGGGTTTACTGTCTTTCTATGTCTTCAAGTCTTGGAAAATCAGGCCCGTTCGCCCTTGTATCTTGGCTATCCCTTCCCCAGTCTGCTGGGGAAGGCTAGGATGGGGTCTCCCCTCACCGTTCGCCCTGAGCTTGTCGAAGGGCCTCCAGGTTCGCCAGCATCTTGTGGGCCACCGCCGCGAACGCCGCCCGCTCCTCGTCGCTGATTCCCCTGTTGAGAAGGCCCTGCCGCTCCGTAAGCTCGTCCGCGAGGGCCTGCGCCAGCGCGAGGCCGCTCCCGGTCAGGCTCAGCCGCACCGTGCGACGGTCACTCGACAGCCGCTTCCTGCTCATCAGGCCCCGGCCGACCAGCCTCGCCGTCTGGCGGCTGACCATCGAGGCGTCCACGGCGAGCGCGCCGGCAAGCTCCGTCACCGTGCTCGCCTCTCCCCTGCGGCAGCTTTCGAGGATGCCAAGCTGCAGCGGCGAGAGGTCGTGGCGCACGAGGCCCGCCTCCGCGACGGCGTTCAGCCCGGCGGCCAGCCGCCTCAGGCCGGCGCGCCCCTCGGCGATCCGGACGCTAAGGCCCGGCGCGGGCGCTTCAACCGTGTTCGTCATCCTCAACGCGCTGTCTCCGTATCTATACTTGTTAATTGCATCGAATTGAACACACAATAAATGTACGAGCATTGCTTGTCAAGGGCACTTCTTGAGAAATGCACTGCTTGTCTGATACACGTTGGGGGTCTCTGACCCCTTCCCCAGTCTGCTGGGGAAGGTTGGGATGGGGCAGCGGGGCGGGGGGCGTCGACTGTGGGCGCGGCCACCACTGTCATTCTGAACGAAACGCCCTACTTACTGTCATTCTGAACGAAGTGAAGAATCTAAGAGCGCTGTCTGCATGACAAGGTCGTCGTCCGTGGGCGGGAGGTCTGAGATTCCTCACGTCCGTTCGGAATGACAGGCGCAAGGGCGGCGGCGCAATAGGCGTCGGTTGAGGGCGCGGCCACCACTGTCATTCTGAACGAAACGCCCTACTTACTGTCATTCTGAACGAAGTGAAGAATCTAAGAGCGCTGTCTGCATGACAAGGTCGTCGTCCGTGGGCGGGAGGTCTGAGATTCCTCACGTCCGTTCGGAATGACAGGCACAAGGGCGTCGGCGCAATAGGCGTCGGCGGCGGGCGCGGCCCTTCCCCAGTCTGCGGAGCCTGCCCCGAGTCCCTCGAGGGGGAAGGTTGGGATGGGGCAACGGGGCGGGGTGTGGGGCCGTTACCGGCAGAGCAGGTCTTCTACGCCCATGGCGGCGCCTTTGGCGACGGCGACGCGGCAGGGCGTCAGGCCCTCGGCGTTGAGGGCGGAGATGTCCGCGCCGTGCTCCAGCAGCAGCGCCATCACGCCCAGCGGGGCCGGGTTGGACACCGCCGAGTGAAGCGGCGTCATGCCCTCGTTGTCTTGGGCGGCGATGTCTGAGCCGTGCTCCAGCAGGATCCTGTGCACGTCGGGGTTGGGGTTGTGCAGCGCGGCGGTGTGCAGCGCGGTGCGGCCGCTCATGGCGCGGAGCGATACGTCCCCGCCGTGGTCCAGCATCCGCAGCACCATGCCCGCCTCCCGGTTGAAGGCGGCGGTGTGCAGCGCGCCCGCCCCGTCGGCGACGAATGCGGCGGGGTCCGCGCCCCGGCTCAGCAGCAGGTCCACCACCTCCGGGTTCGGATTCAGCGCCGTGGCCACGTGCAGCGGCGTCGCGCCCCTCTGGTTCGCGGCTTCGATGTCCGCGCCGCGGTCGAGCAGCAGCGCGGCGACGGCCGGCTCGGGGTTGAAGGAGACGGCCAGGTGCAGCGGCGTCGAGTCGTTCATGCCGCTCCTGATTCCGATGTCCGCGCCGTAATCGAGGAGCATGGAGACGATCGCCGGGTTCTTGGTGTGGGCGGCGGCCATGTGCAGCGGGGTCAGGCCAAGCTCGCCCGCCGTCTCCGTCAGGTCCGGGTCCCGCTCCAACTCCGCCTCCAGTTCCGCCTCCGTGGCGGTCGCCCAGAACGCGTCCTCGAACAGCGCCGTGCTCTCCTCGACGGGCGGCGCCTCGCCGCACCCGACGAGGGCGACGGCTATAACGGCGGCGGCCAGGATGGGGACTGCGGGGAGGATTTTCATTGGATGCGCGTCACCATGATACATGGGTGTGGATCGTTGTCATCGCCTCTGGATACCGGCCTTCGCCGGTATGACGGAGGGACTCCAGCCCGTTCGTGGTGAGCCTGTCGAACCATAACGGGCGGCGGCAGGCGCGCCCCGCACTGTCATTCTGAACGAAGCGCCCCGGCACTGTCATTCTGAACGAAGTGAAGAATCTAAGAGCGCTGTCTGCATGACAAGGTCGTCGTCCGCGGACGGGAGGTCTGAGATTCCTTACGTCCGTTCGGAATGACAGTTGAGGGCAGAGCGTCGCTGCTGAGCGCGCGCCCTTACACCGTCATTCCCGCGAAGGCGGGAATCCATCCGCCTCCACTCCGTTCGCCCTGACCGCGTCCTGAGCTTGCCGAAGGGGCCTGCCGAAGGGCACGCCCGCTGACGGCGCCCGTTGTGGTTCGACAAGCTCACCACGAACGGAGTGGGCGCACCACGACGCCCCTGGATACCGGCCTCCGCCGGTATGACGGAGGCCGTGTTCGGCGTTCTCACGGGGTCTGGACCGTTATCGCGCTCTCCGCGCGTTTCCTGCGGCGGCGCAGCGCGAACAGGAACGGCACGGCGAGCAGCGCGGCCAGCAGCGCCACCAGCATAGACCACACGGCCATCGTGTAGCCGCCGCGGTCGTCGGCGGGCGGCGCGGACGGCGTGACCGTCGGCGCAGGCGGCGGGCCGGCCTCCACCGTGGCCGGGCCTCCGGCGTCGTCTTCCAGCACGCGCACCGGCAGGTTGCGGACGATGTCGCCGCCTATCGGGCGGCGCGGGTCCTCAAGGCCGGGCGCGGTCTCGTCGGACAGCAGCGACAGCTCAGGCGTCGGTTCCGGCGTAGGCGTCGGGCTGGGCGTCGGCTCCGGCGTCGGCGTGGCCGTGACCGCGGCGGCGGGCGCTGCCGTCGGAGTCGCGGTCGGCGCGGGCGCGGGCGTGGCCGTGGACACCGCCGTCGGGCTAGCCGTGGGCGCGGGCGCGGGCGTAGCTGTCGGCGCGGGCGTCGGGCTGGCCGTGGGTACCGGCGTCGGTGTAGCTGTGGGCGTCGTCGTTGCCGTGGGCGTGGGCGACGGCGTTGGCGTGACCGTCGGCGTAGTTGTCGCCGTGGGGGCATCAGGGACATCGGGCGCCGGCTTGGCCTTCGTGTACAGCGTCGCCGTCGATGACCACGCGCTGTACCCCTCGGCGTTGCGGGCCCGCACCTCCAACTCGTACCCGCGGCCTGCCCTCAGCGGCGTGTCCTCCGGGTCCGGGCAGTTGACGATGCTGTCCAGTACTATCTCGTTGCCGCTCCCCGCGCTCTCCACCTGCCGGCACTCGCTGTGTCCCTCGGGCCAGAACGCCACGGAGTACTCCTCGATAGCGGGCTTGCCCGTCATGTCCGGCTCGGTCCACGTTGCCGTCAGAGACGTGTACGTGTTCTCCTTCAGCGTCGGCGTGCCCGGAGCGGCGGGAGGCTCGTTAACGTCCCCTATCGTGATCGTCACCGTGTACACCGCGTTGACGAGGTTGTGGCCGGGGTTCGAGGAGTCGGCGTGGCTGGCCGTTATCGTGATCACGTGCGTGTGAGTCTGCTCGTAGTCGAGGTTCGCGCCCTCGTTCACGATCACCTGACCGGTCTGCGAGTTCACCGAGAACTCGTTGTGCTGCTGGCTCTGCTGCCGGGCCGCGGCGACCCGGCCGTAGCTGCTTGCCTGCTGGGCCGTGGTGGTGCTCACCGTGTTGCCCGTCATCGTGTACACGACGGAGTGGCCTTCGGAGTCCACCGGCGGCAGACTCCCGCTAACCGCGGTCCCGCCGGTCGTGTTCTCGTCCACGGACAGCGTCGCGCTCTTGAGGTCCTGCGTCCTGTTGCTGCCGGACGTGGACCAGGCGCCGTCGCCTTCGTGGTTCACGGCGCGCACCTGAACCTCGTACCGCGTGCCCTTGTCCAGCCCGGTCAGCGTCGTCGCCGTACCCGTGCCGGTGAAGTTGTGGCTCGACCAGACGGTGGACGTGGCGATCTTGTATCGCACGTCGTAGTCCGTGATGTCGGGCTTGCCCGTCATGTCCGGCGCGCTCCACGAAACGTCCAGCCTGGTCGTGCGGGAGGCGGAGTTCTGGCTCACCGACGGGCCGTCCGGCGCGGGCGGCGGCTCGTTTACGTCCGTCACGTTGATCGTGATCGCAATCGTGTCGTCGATGGTCGTGTCCGGGTTGCCCGAGTCGTCCTTGCTGTCCGTCACGTTCACCGTCACGCTGTAAGACGTCTTCGCCTCGTAGTCCAGCGCCGACTTGACCTTGATCTGCCCGGTCGAAGTGGCGATGTCGAACTTGGCCGCGTCCGTCCCCGTCAGGCTGTACGTCAGCGTGTCCTTGTCCTGGTCGGTCGCCGTCACCGGCGCGCCCGCGGCCGTCCCGGCCGTCGAGTTCTCCGCCGCGCTGCGAGCAGCCGAATCGCCTTCCACGAACTCCGGAGCTTCGTTCACGTCCGTCACCGTGATCGTAACCGGGACGACGTAGTCTCCAGGCGCGTTGGGGGTCAGCGTCTGGCTCTGCGCGTTCGCCCCCGCGCTCGCGGCGGTGACCGTGACGATCACGCTGTAGCCGGTCTTCGTCTCGTAGTCCAGCGCGGCCTTCACCTTCACCTGCCCGGTGGACGAGTCGATGTCGAAGCTGGCGGCGTCCGTGCCGCTCAGCGCGTGAGAATACGTGTAGTTCGCGCTCGTGGTCGTAGCAGTCACCGGCTCGCCGATCCCCGTGCCCGCCGCCGTGTTCTCGGCGACGCTGCGGGCGACGCCGCCGGCCATCGTGATCGCCGTGCCGCTTGCCGACCACGCGCCCGTCCCCTCGTCGTTCGTGGCGCGCACCTGCACGTCGTAGCTCTTGCCGGCGTCCAGGCCGGTCAGCGTCGTGTTCGTGCCCGTTCCCGTGAAGCTGTGGTCCGTCCAGTTCGACGCTCCGCTCAGGCGGTACCGCACGTCGTAGTCGCTGATCGCCGGCTTCCCGGTCATGTCGGGCGCGGTCCAGCTAACGTCGATCTTGCTCTCCGGCGTCGCGGAGTTCGCCGCAACCGTCGGCGCAGAAGGCGCGGCCGGCGGCTCGGCGACGTCGGTCACGTTGATCGTGACCTCGATCGTGTCGTCGATCACCGTGTCCGGGTTGTCGTCGGTGTCCTTGCGGTCGCTGACCTGCACCGTCACGCTGTACGTGGTCTTGGCCTCGTAGTTGGGGACGTGCCCCGTCTTGACCGTTATCTGGCCCGTGTTCAGCCCCACGTCGAACTTGCCGCCGTCCGGCCCGATCAGCGAGTAGTACAGCGTGTGGCCCTCGGTGTCGCTGGCGGTCACAGGCGCGCCCACGTTCGTCCCCGCCGCCGAGTTCTCCGCGATGCTGCGCGTGGACGTGGCCCCCGGGAACTCCGAGTGCACGTTCTTGTCCTGCGTCGTAGCCGTGCCGCTGACCGACCAGCCGCTCCCGCCCTCGTCGTTCTTCGCCTTCACCTGCACCTCGTACCGCGTCCCCTCGTCCAGACCCGTGAGCTTAGCGGTGGTCTCCGTTCCGGCGTGCGCCCACGCGCTCCACGTGGAAGTCGCGGTCTTCTTGTACTGGATGTCGTAGTCGGTGATGGCGGGCTTGCCGGTCATGTCCGGCGCGGTCCACGACACGTCCAGCTGCGTCTTCGGCGACGGCGAGTGCTGCCACATCGATGGCGTGTCCGGCGCGGCGGGCGGCTCGGCAACGTCCGTCACGTTGATGGTGACCGGCACGACGTAGTCGCCCGGCGCGTTGGGATCGACGGACTGCGCGTTCGCGCCCTGGGACTTTGCCGCCGCCGTCACCGTCACGACCACGCTGTAGCTGGTCTTCGCCTCGTAGTCCAGGCTCGTCCCGCTCTTGACCGTGATCTGCCCGGTGCCGGAGCCGATCTCGAACTTGCCGGCGTCCGTTCCGCTCAGCGCGTGAGAATAAGTGTAGGTGGTGTTCGTGCTGACAGCCGTGACCGCCGCGCCCACGTTCGCGCCAGCCGCCGAGTTCTCCGCGATGCTGCGGGTAACGCCGCCGGCCTCCGTGATGGCCGTGCCGCTGTCCGACCACGCCCCGTCGCCCTCGGCGTTCCTGGACGCTACCTGCACCTCATACGTCTTGCCGGGGGTGCGGCCTATGATGGTCGTGCTTTCCACAGTTGCCGAGAGCGCCCCCCAGTTCGTCGTCCAAGTCGAGTCGCCAACCGCGCGGTAGCGCATGCCCTGGGCGGTGACCGCCGGCTTGCCCGACATCTGGGCGCCGGTCAGCTTCGTCCAGGACACGTCTATCGAGGTCGACGTTTTCCCCGTCACCGTCGGCGCGCTCATCTTGGGCGGCGGCTCGGAAACGTCCGTCACGTTGATCGTCACCGCGATCGTGTCGTCAGCCGACGTATCCGCCGTCCCGCTCGCGTTCTTCCCGTCCGTCACGCTCACCGTCACGCTGTAAGAGGTCTTCGCCTCGTAGTCCAGGTTCGTTCCGCTCTTGACGGTTATCTGCCCCGTGCCGGAGCCGATCTCGAACTGGGCGGCGTCCGTGCCCGTCAGCGAGTACGTCAGCGTGTTGAACTTCGCGACGCCGTCCGGGTCCGTCGCCGTCACCGCCGCGCCCACGGCGCTCCCCGCAGCCGAGTTCTCCGCGATGCTCCGCGTGGTCGTCGCCGATGAGAACTCCGGCGCTTCGTTCACGTCCGCAACGTTGATGGTGACTGGCACAGCGTAGTCCCCCGGCGCGTTCGGGTCCAGCGACTGCGCGTTGGCGCCGCCCTGGGACTTCGCGGCGGCCGTCACCGTCACGATCACGCTGTACGAGGTCTTCGTCTCGTAGTCCAGGCTCGTGTTCGACCCGACCCGAAGATATCCGGTGGACGAGTCCAAGATGAACTTGCCCGAGTCCGTCCCGCTCAGGGTGTGAGTGTAGGTGTACTTGGTGCTGGTCGTGGCCGTCACTGCCGGACGGATCAGGGTATTGGCGGCGGAGTTCTCCGCCACGCTGCGGCTCACGCCACCGGCCTGGGTGATCGCGGTGCTCGTGGCCGACCAGTCCCCGTCGCCCTCGACGTTCCCGGCCCGTACCTGCACCTCGTACGTCTTGCCGGAGGTCAGGCCGCTCAGCGTGGCGCTGAGAGTCGTGCTCTTGGTGTTGTCGCTCGTCTCCGTCCAGGTGGAATCCCCGGCCTTCTTGTACCGCACGTCGTAGTCGTCCACGGCCGGCTTGCCGCTCATCTGCGTGGTCGTCGGCGCCGTCCACGACACGTCGATCTTGCTGGTCGGCGTGGTGCTGTTGGCGGCCACCGTGGGCGCACTCAGCTTCGGCGGCGGCTCGTTCACGTCTGTCACGTTGATGGTCACCGGAACGGTGTACGTGCCCGTCCCGTTGGGCTCGCTGTTCGAGTTGCCCGTCCCGCTCACCGCTATCTTCACTTCCACGCTGTACGAAGTCTTCGCCTCGTAGTCCGGGACGTTGCCCGTCTTGACCGTGATCTGCCCGGTGGTCGAGCCGATCTCGAACTTGTCCTTGTCCGTCCCGTCCAGGCTGTGCGCCAGCGTGTAGCTGCCCGCCGTCATCGTAACCGCCGCGCCCACGTTGCCGCTCGCCGCCGTGTTCTCGGCGACGCTGCGGGTCACGGAGGCGGACTGTGTGATGGCGTTGCCAGTGTCGGACCACGCTCCGTTGCCCTCGTCGTTGACGGCGCGAACCTGCACGTCGTACTTCTTCCCCGCAGTCAGGCTGCTCAGCGTCACGCTCGTGCCCGTGCCGGTGAAGCTGTGGCTGCTCCACGTCGAATCGCCCGTCTTGCGGTACTGCACGTCGTAGTCGCTTATCGCCGGCTTGCCCGTCATCGTCGGCGCGGTCCAACTCACGTCCAGCTTCGTCGTCGGCGTCGTGGAGTTCCCCGCCACCGTCACCGTCGGCTTGCCCGGAGGCTCGGCAACGTCCGTCACTATGATGAGGGCGCTGTAGGTGACGTCCAGGATGTTCCTGTTGAGATTGTTCTCGACGGCGCGGAGGGTGAGGCTGTAGCTGGACTTGCTCTCGAAGTCCGGGACGTTGCCCGTCTTCACCTGTATCTGCGCGGACTGGGCCGTCTTGTAGCCGGTGTCTGTGCTGAGCTTGAACTTCGATCCGTCCGTCCCGCCCAGGGTGAACTGCAGCGGGTAGTAGTCGGTGGCGTTGATGTTGAACTTCCCGCCCACGTTGCCGTTGACCGCGGTGTTCTCGGCCAGATAGAGGATGACCGACGACCCGGACCAGTGGCCTGGCCCCTCGTCGACGATCTGGGAGCGCACCTGTACCTCGTACTCCTTGCCCGCCGTCAGGCCGGTGATCGTCGCGCTGGTGGCCGTGCTGGTGCTGTTGGGGTTCCACTCCGTCCACGTGCTGGTGGTCCACTCCCGGTACCGCACGTCGTAGTCGTTTATCGTCGTGCCCGTCATCGGAGTCGGGGCGGTCCAGGAAACGTCCAGGGCCGTGGTCGGGTTGGTGGAGTTCTGGGCCAGCGTGGGCCTGTCCACGTTGGGGGCGCGGACGTCGTTGACGTTTATCTGGATATTGCCGCCCACACTCGTGTTCTCGACGGTGTACCGGAAGTTCCCGCTGTACGAGGTCTTGGTCTCGTAGTCCAGCGTCGTGCCGTCCTTGACGGTGATCTGGCCCGTGCTGGAGTCGATGTCGAAGTAGGTGGCAACATCGCCGCCGAGGGAGAAGCTGCTGCCGTCGGCCTTGTTCGGCCCGCCCACGCTGCCGACCACGGTGTCCTTGGGCTTGTTCTCCTGGACGCTCAACGTTTCCTTGCAGTTGAAATGCTTCACCTGCAGGGAGATCGAGTCGTACAGCCCGTCCGGGTCCGTCGCCGTGTAGTGGAAGGAGTACCAGTTCAGGGGCGGATGCCTGAGGCTCGCCACGACGTAGCCGTTGGAGTTGATGGTGGTGCCGACGAGCTTGTTCGACCCCGCGGTGAAGGTCAGCGTGTCGTCTTCCGGGTCGTAGAAGTGCTTGGAGTGGCCGCTGCTGGGGACATAGGTGACGGAGCCGCTGTAGCAGTGGCCGTATTTCGACCAGAGCTGCCCGAGCAGCTGGGAGCCGCTGCTCTTGATGCTGGCGTACGGCGCGTGGTTCCCCGACGTGTCCGCCACCCTGATGTGGATGGTGACGGACGGGGTGCTTTTGTTGGAGGCGTAGGCTTGGTAACAGGCTGCCCGGGTGGCAAACCACTTCGTGGGCGTGCCGCTGAGGGTTCGCGTGGAGGCGTTCCAGGTTATCCCCGGGGGCAGTTGCGCCCCTGTGCTGCCGCAGCCTTGCGACAGCTTGTAGGTGATGTTGGGGTCGCCGGTGGCCGCGGGCAGCGTCACGTTGACGGCAACGCCCTGCGTCCACTCCAGCAAGGTGGGCGGCGAAGTGACCCAGGAGAGCCCGGCCTGCGCCTGCCCGCCCTGCGCGCTGACGAGACCCTCCGTCACCTCGATGCTGAACGACAACATCGCCGTGTCCGTGCCGTCCGTGGCGGTGTAGTAGTACGCGGCCTGGGTTGAGGTCGCCGTCGGCGTCCCGCCGATCGTCCGCGCCGCGGCGTCGAAGCTCAGCCCTGCCGGAAGCGTCGGCACGAGCGAGTACGTCGTCGTGCCGTTGCCGCCCGTCGCGGCCGGCAGCGTCAGCGTGGCGATGGGCAGGCCCCTGAACCAGGACTGGTCCGCGACCGCCGCGTCGCCGAACGACAGCGCGGGCGCGACAGGCGTGGACGTAGCAGGCGAGTCCGGCGGCGTGACGGGCGTCGATGTTGCCGGCGGATTGACGGGCGTGGTCGTGGCCGGCGGATTGATCGGCGGCGTGGTCGTGGCCGGCGGCGTTGGCGTGGGATCGGGCGTCGGCGTTGGCGTCGGGTCCGGCGCGGGCGTGTACGGCCCCGACGACGATGAGTTGCGCCAGCCGCCCCAGCCGCCCTCGTTGCCGCCCCGCACGCCGACCATGTACGTCTTCGCATTCTCCGCGCTGAACGTCAGGCTGGTGGAGGTGATGTTCGTGTGGTTGTCCACCGGAGCGTGCCAGCTTCCGCCGCCGTCCGTGCTGTACGTCACGTGGTAGTGCGTCGCCCCGGAAAGCGCGTCCCAACTCGCCGTGACCGTCCCGTCGCCGCGCGAAATGCTGACCGACGACGGCGTGCCGGGCGGGTCCGGCGTGGGATCAGGCTCGGGCGTCGGCTCGGGTGTCGGCGTGGGCTTCGGCGTAGGCGTCCGCGTCGGCGGCTTGTAAGGCCCGGACGAAGACGAGTTGCGCCAGCCGCCCCAGCCGCCGTCGTTGCCGGCCCGCACGCCGACGATGTACGTCTTGCTGTTGTCCGCGCTGAAGGTCAGGCCGGTGGAGGTGATGTTCCTGTGGCCGTCAACCGGAGCGTGCCAGCTTCCGCCGCCGTCCGTGCTGTACGTCACGTGGTAGTGCGTCGCGCCGGAGACGGAGGGCCAACTCGCCGAGACCGTCCCGTCGCCCCGCGATATGCTGACCGACGACGGCGTGCCGAGCTCCCCGGAACCCTGCGCCGTGCCGGGCGCGAGCACCGCGATGGCCGCCACCGCAACCAGCAGCGCGACGAGCCCGAAGCGCGGCCCGAGCGTCCGCGCCGCCCTGCCCCCGTGCCGCGCCCCGCGCGAGCGCGCTCTCTCGCCGGTCTTCCGTCCGAACATTGCCGTTATCGACATCTAAGGTTATAGTCCTGCTATGACTTCACGTCTTGGAAAATCAGGTCCGTTCGCCCTGAGCTTGTCGAAGGGCCCCCTATTGCGGGGGGGGGTAGAGCCCCGTTTCCCCAACATCACCGTAGGGGCGCTTCGCGAAGCGCCCTCCCCTCCGTTCCGTTCGCCCTCCCCCTGTCGAAGAGCCTCGCCCCTTCCCCAGTCTGCTGGGGAAGGCTGGGATGGGGCATCCCGTTCGCCCTGAGCTTGTCGAAGGGCCTCGAGGTTCGCCAGCATCTTGTGGGCCACAGCCGCGAACGCCGCCCGCTCCTCGTCGCTGATTCCCCTGTTGAGAAGGCCGCGCCGCTCCGTAAGCTCGTCCGCGAGGGACTGCGCCAGCGCGAGGCCGCTCCCGGTCAGGCTCAACCGCACCGTGCGCCGGTCACTGGACAGCCGCTTCCTGCTCATCAGCCCCCGGCCGACCAGCCTGGCCGTCTGGCGGCTGACCATCGAGGCGTCCACGGCGAGCGCGCCGGCAAGCTCCGTAACCGTGCTCGCCTCGCCCCGGCGGCAGCTTTCAAGGATGCCGAGCTGCAGCGGCGAGAGGTCGTGGCGCACGAGGCCCGCCTCCGCGACGGCGGTCAGCCCGGCGGCCAGCCGCCTCAGGTCCGCGCCCCCCTCCGCGATCCGGACGCCCAGGCCCGGCGCGGGCGCTTCAACCGTGTCAGTCATCCTCAATGCGCTGTCTCCGTTCTTGCCGTCATACCCGCTCTTCTCACCGTCATACCGGCCCTTCTCATCGTCATACCGGCCCTTCTCACCGTCATACCGGCCCTTCTCACCGTCATACCGGCCCTTCTCACCGTCATACCGGCCCTTCTCACCGTCATACCGGCGAAGGCCGGTATCCAGAATCCGTTCGCTCTGAGCCTGTCGAAGAGCCGCCGTAGGGGCGCTTCGCGAAGCGCCCTCCCCGCCGTGCCGTTCGCCCTGAGCCTGTCGAAGAGCCGTCCGCGCTTGCGCCATTCATACGATGCCGAATACAATACATGAACGCCGCACTACTTGTCAACATCATCGAATGGTACGCACAATAAATGCCCGCACATCGCTTGTCAAGGGCACTCCTTGCAATTCACACCGCTTGCCGCGTGCACCGCTTGTCAAGGAAATGTTAGGATGGGGCCAAGCAAAAGTCCCTTCCCCAGTCTGCTGGGGAGGGCTAGAGCCTGTCCTGAGTCCCTCGAAGGAATGGGGTCTCCCCGTTCGCCGTGAGCCTGTCGAAGCGCAGGGCAGATCGTAGGGGCGCTTCGCGAAGCGCCCTAAATTGGAGTTGATCCAAGAGTGACATCCTCAGAAGCCACGTCCGCGGACCTGAGAACGTGCGTGGACGGCCTCGTCAACGCGGTATATAAGGAAGCGACGCAGGAGGTGGCGCGTTACAGCCTCACCCCCCTGGAGTTCAACCTGCTCAGGATCTGCATGGAGCGGCGCGAAAGCACCGCCACCGACCTGGCGGAGGTGCTGCCCGTGGACGCCTCCCGCATAAGCCGCGTGGTCACGGGCCTCGTGGACCGGGGCTTCATTCGCCGCCGCCGCCTGCGCGAGGACAGGCGCATAGTGATGCTGCGGCTGTCGGAAGAGGGCGAGGCCCTGATGTCCCGCGCCCTCCTGGGCATGGAACAGCACGATGCGATGCTAACGGAAGGCGTAGGCGAAGAGGAGATGCGCGCCTTCGTGTCCGTAAGCCAAAAAGTAGCCGCCAACCACGCCGCCCTCCGCCGCGCGGGGTAGGGGCGGAACCCGTCATACCGGCGAAGGCCGGTATCCAGAGGGGTGGGGCAGGAGGCGGGGCCTCTGGTCCCTTCCCCAGTCTGCTGGGGAAGGTTAGGATGGGGTCACGCCCTCCCGGCCACCGCCTCCCCGAAGGCCAGCCCGCAGATGGCGCCGGGGTGTTCCTTCCACCTGTCGTAGGCGTCGCTTATCGCCTCGCCCAGCTCCGGGGTGGACGCCCCGTACTTTATCGCCGCCTCCAGGATCTCAGGCGCCAGGAACCAGTTCTGGGCGATCCCGTATATGAAGAGCACGTCCGCCGGGGTGCTGTATATGTCGAAGGACATGGTCAGCCGCACGTTCTCGAACCCGGCCTCCACAACGTGCGTCTTCAACTCCTTGCCCATCTGCGGGTGGCCGTCGTCAGCCGCCACGAGGTCTTGGAACATGTCCCACGCCTTGCCGATGACGCCGAAGTCAGGGTAGGTGAAGCTCGAATCGACTATCATCTCCCGGCAGCCCAAGACGCCGCCGGGCTTCAGCACCCGCTTCGCCTCGGCCAGCGCGGCCGCGGTGTCCGGGATGTGCATGAGCACGTTGTGGCAGTGGACCACGTCGAAGTAGCCGTCCTCGAAGGGCAGTTCGGCCGCGTCGCCCACGTGGAACTCCGCGTTGTCGAGCGCGTTCGCCCTCGCGACGGTCCTCGCCACCTCGACCTGCGACGCCTCCATGTCCACGCCGTGCATCTCGCCCGGGGCCACGGCCTTGGCCAGCCCCGCCGTTATCGTGCCCGGCCCGCAGCCGACGTCGAGAACGCGGTGGCCGGGCCTCAGGTACGGGAGCAGGTACGCCGCGTTGGCGTCGGCCGTGTACCGACGGAAAGACTCCAGTATCTCTTCGCTGAAGCCCATCGTGTAATCGGGTGTTGACGATGTCTCATAAGTCATAGCTCACGCGCTCCGTGCCCCGGCATTGCGGACGCCCGGCGCCGCTCGCGACGGTCTTCTGCGACGAGCGGCATGTCAGGCGTCCTAGCGATTATCTTCGTTCGATAGCCCCTCCCAAGTTGCGCCAACAGACGAATAGCGACATAGTATCCCCCACTCCCCCGCATAATTCAATGGATTGGTTGACTCATTGGCCGTGAGTCAATTAGACTGCAATCATGTCCAAACGACTTCAAGTGCTCCTCGACGAGGAGGAATACCAGGAGATTCGAGGCGTTGCCCGCAGGCGGCGCATGACAGTCGCGGAATGGGTCCGCCAGGCGTTGCGCACGGCAAGGGACGACGACCCGGGATCCGTTGAAGCGAAGCTGCGCGCCATCGCCGACGCCTCGCGCCACCAGTATCCGACAGCCGATATAGAGGTCATGCTGCGGGAGATCGAGGCCGGGCAGACTCCTCTTTGATCTTCATCGACTCGAACATCCCCATGTACATGGTGGGGGCTCCGCATCCTAACAAGGACCGCGCGGTAGCTTTGCTAACATATCTGGTCAGGGAAGGCGAGCAGCTTGTTACCGACATTGAGGTCTATCAGGAGATACTCCACAGATACACGGCCATCCGGCGTCCCGACGCTATTGACGCAGCGTTCGAGAACCTGGACGCGATCGTCAACCACGTCCTGACCTTCGACATGTCCGAGATACGGGCCGCCAGAGCGCTGATCGCCTCCGTGGACGGCCTCTCCGCGCGGGACGCCCTGCACGTCGCGGTGATGCGGAAGGCCGGGACGAACCGCATTCTCAGTTTCGACGGCGGATTTGACGCCTGCCCGGGGATAGACCGCCTGCACTGACCGTCGCCCGCTAGCCGCACCGTCATACCGCCTCTTCTCACCGTCATACCGGCGGAGGCCGGTACCCAGAAAGCAGCCGGAATTCGAATAGGCAGAGGGATCGCATGAGCCTGATATCCCAGACCCTTCGCGCCGTAGCGCAGCCCATAGCGATGCGCGCCCTTCTGGCGTGGGAGCGGATAGAGTCCGGCGTGGCTTACAACCCGCTTTCCCCCGCGTTGCGCGCAGACCCGTACCCCGTCTATGAAAAGCTGCGACTGAAAGACCCGGTGCACCGGATGCGCTTGCAGGACGCATGGGTGCTGACCGACTACGCCGACGTCGACATGGTGCTGCGGGACAGCGGGCGGTTCGGAAATGCGGGAAGGGACTTCGGCTACATTCCGCAAATTAGCATGTTGGACCTGGACCAGCCGGAACACACCAAGATTCGCGGGCTGGTGTCCCACGGCTTCACCCCGCGCTCCGTGGCCGCCCTGGAACCGCGCATACGGGAAACCGTCGACGGCTTACTCGGCAACGTGGAGGACAAGGAGCGCTTTGACCTCATCGCGGAACTCGCCTTCCCCCTGCCTGTCATCGTCATTGCCGAGATGCTGGGGATCCCGCCGGAGGACCGCGAGCAGTTCAACGAGTGGTCCAACGTCGTTTCCCTGATCGTAGATCCCCTGCTCAATGAGCGGCAGTTACGCCAGGCGCGGCAGGCGGTGGACGAAGTGTTCGCCTACTTAGAGGCTGTGGCGGAGGAGCGGCGCCGCGATCCGCAGGACGATCTGGTGAGCGCGCTGGTGACGGCGGAGGTGGACGGCGAACGGCTGGAGCGCGACGACCTGCTGGTGAACCTGTTGCTGGTGCTGGTGGCGGGGAACGAGACGACGCGTAACCTGATCGGCAATGGCGCCCTGGCGCTGCTGCGCAATCCGGACGAACTCCGGAGACTGCTCGACGATCCTGCGCTGCTGAACGGCGCGATTGACGAATTTCTGCGTTTTGACAGTCCGGTCCAACTGGACAGCCGGATTGCCCGCGAGCCGGTGGAATTGCGCGGCAAGAGGATAGCCCCCGGACAGCGGCTGATCTGCCTGCTGGGGGCGGCTAACCGGGACCCGCAAGCCTTCCCTGACGCGGCCCGGCTGGACGTGGGCCGCTCCGCCGCCAACCATCTTGCCTTTGGGCGGGGCGTCCACTACTGCCTCGGCTCGCCGCTGGCGCAGCTTGAGGGGCGCGTGGCCTTCGAGGCGCTGCTGCCCCGCTTAGGCAGCCTGCGGCTTGCGGAAGAGCCGCGCTACCGAGACCAGGTGACGCTGCGGGGGCTGGAGTCCCTCTGGCTGGAGCCAGCCTGACAAAAAACCGGCGCCTCGCCGCGCGCAATAAGAAAGGCCCGCCAGCCCCGCCGTCATACCGGCGAAGGCCGGTATCCAGAAAGTAGCCGGAGCAGGGCCAGCGCTCGCCAAGCCCCAACACGTACCTTGCGGCTGCTCGCAGGCTGTGACGCAGGGCAAAAGAAAAGGCCCGCTGCAATTGAAGCAACGGGCCCATCCCGTGAGATCGTCGCCGATCCCATTCACTCAGCGGAACACTGAGCCTGCTTTGACTAAGCAAACTCATACTAGACTAGACTAAGCCGACTGTCAAATGGCCATATTCGTTGGTCAGTCTGGCAAACTAGGTTGGAGCACGCCCCTGGTGGGACTCGAACCCACGACCTCTGCTTAGCCAAAACAGTGCTCTATCCTCTGAGCTACAGGGGCGCACGCGTAGATTATCGCACAACGCCCGCCACCCGCCCCATCAGTGCCCGCCAAACACCCCACCAGTCATAGCGTCCGGCCGTATCTTGAAGATGAGCCGGTCCACCTTCGGCCCGAACGCCGCGCCCGTGTACTTGCGCGCCAGCGCATCGATGTGCGCGTCCGCGCCCTCCGCCGTGATCTCGACCACTGTCCCCCGCACCTGGAGCGCGCCCGCGATCGGGTTCTCCGGGTCCGCCACGGAAACCGCAACCCGCGGGTTCCGACGCACGTTGCGCGTCTTCGTCCGGCCGTCCGCCGTGTTCACCAGGATGTGCTCGCCATCCGTGTCAACCCACATCGGCGTCACCTGCGGCGACCCGTCCGGCATCGTAGTGCAAACGTGCGCCAGAAACGGCTGCTGGAGCAACCTCACCACGTTCTCAGGAAGTGCGGCCATCGCCTTCTCCTCTGAAACGAACTGCTCCCGATACCCAACCCGTTCGCCCTTGTATCTTGACTATCCCTTCCCCAGTCTGCTGGGGAAGGCTAGGATGGGGTCTCCCCTCACTGTTCGCCCTGAGCCTGTCGAAGTGCCGCGCCCTGCCCCTGCCTACATCGTCAACGTCTTGTACAGGTACAGGAGCCGTTGTGGCAGCGCGTAGATGTCGTCCAGGATCTCGTAGCCTATGTCCTGGCACATCGTGCCCAGGTAATCGTGCCCGTTCTTGTCCACCGTCAGGCAGAACGGCTGGATCTCCTTCGCCCGCGCCTCATCGAACGCCATCTTCGTGTCGTGGACCGCGTACTCCTTCTCCACGCCCTCGCGGCTGTAGCCCCGGTCCTGCGGCCTGCCGTCGCTGATCAGGAACAGCAGCTTCGTCCGCGCGTCCTGCCCCTCCAGCTTCGACGCCGCGTGCCGTATCGCCGGCCCCATCCGCGTCGCGTGCAGCGGCGCGATCCGGTCGATGCGACTCTTGACCCTCTCCGAGAAGTTTTCCTCGATGTCTTTGATCGTGTAGAACTCCACGTTTTCGCGGCCATAGCCCGAGAAGCCGTAGATGCCGTACAGGTCCCCGATAGCCTCCAGCGCGTTGATCAGCAGCACCACCGACTCCTTCTCCACGTCGATGATCCGCTTGTACCCGCGCCGCACGCCCTCGCTCCGCCGCGACCGCAGCCACACCATGTACTCCACCGGGTCCTCCGGCGCGTCCCAGTCGTCCGCCGCCCGCTTCGAGTCGTCGATCGCCTCCGCGGTGGACGCGCTCGTGTCCAGCAGGAACACCACCGCCACGTCGCGCTGCACCTTGTTCCGCCGCCAGAACAGCTTGTCGCTCGGGCTCGCGCCCGTCCGGATGTCCACGAACGCCTCGATCACGTCGTCGATGTCCAGTTCCTCGCCGTCCTCCAGCTTCCGCACCTTGCGGAACATCTCCGGCACCATCATCTCGAACTGCCGCCTGATCTGCGTCACCAGCGTCCCGTACGAGTGCACCGTGTTCGCGTAGTACGACGCGTCGCCCTCCGCCATCGGCTTCTGCCGCACGATGCACCAGCGCGGCTTGTAGTCGTTCGCCCGGAAGTCCCACTCGTCGTAAACGAACGTCTGCGGCTCCGTCGGATCCAGCGAGTCGCCCTGCTCGTCCACGTGCACCAGCGGCCCCTGGCCGTACTGGTCCGTCGGCGGCATGTTCATGCCCGCCTCGCGCATCATGTTGTCCGCGAACAGCCCGCTCGACTCATCGACGTCGCCCTGCACGGCCTGAAGATCCAGCTCCGCGCTGTTCTTGAGCATCTCCTCCAGCATCTCCTGGGAGATCGCCTCGGTCGATTCCGCCCGCCGGTCCTGGTTCTGCATCCGCAGCATCGACAGCAACTGAACGAGCTCCGGCTTGAAGTCGCCCCTGTAGTCCACGTCCTGGCTCGACTCGTACTCCTGCCCCTCCTCGCCCTCCGCCGCCATGTCCATCATCTGCCCGAACTGCGAAAGCAGCATCTCCAGGTCTTCCTCGTCGAACGAGAACTGGTCCTGTTCGTCCTCCAGATCCAGGTCCTCCCAGTTGTCCTCCGGGTTCTCCTCGTTCGGTATCTGGGAGATGATCGCGTAGATCCGCAGCGTCGCCTCCGCAGCGTCCTCCACCGTCGCCTCCGGGTGCACCGCCTGCTGCGCGATCGCCGCGATCTTGCGCGCCTCCGTCACGTACTGCGCCGGCGCAGCGATGCCCTTGTACTGCTGAAGGCTGAGCCGCACCAGGAACTCCACCATCGCCTCCCGCATCGGGAGCTCCTGGATGTCCGGCCTGTTCTCCACCGAGTCCGCCTGCACCACCTGGTACGAGCGCCGGATCCCCGGGTACTCGTGCCGCACGCGCCCGTCGAGCCGGCCATCCTCCACCACCGTGAAGATGTCCAGCGCCAGCTTCCTGTCGTCGAACAGGTCGAAGTAGCGCTGCATGTCCGTCAGCCACGCCGTCTCCAGCCCGCCGGCGTTCTCCGACGCGCCGTTCGTCTCCGCCGTCGACGCCGCCTGGCCGTCGCGGGCCTCCAGCACCTGCTGCCTGATGTCCTCGAACTGGCTCGAAGGCCGCTCGAACTCGAACCCGAAGCTGCCGAACTCCAGGTGCGCCACCTGGTGCGTCGACACCACCTTGAACCACGCGAAGTTCTCGTCCTTCGAGCCGTACCGGTCCACGACCGCCGGCAGGAACACCGTAGATCCCTCCGTGGAAGGGGCCTCGCCGGACACCCAGCCGATGTTCTTGCCCACAAGCTCCTGGCTCTCCGCTATCTTGATCTCCGCCCCGGCCAGCGCGCGGCAGTACATCTGGAGCACGTCCTTGACGCGCTCGAACTCCACGCCGGACGACAGCATCTCCAGCACCTTCTCGGAGTACGCCGACTCCAGCTTGAAGTAAGCCAGCCCGCCGTCCTTGTTTTCCTCCAGGACGCTCATGCCCTCGTCGAACCACTTTCCAAGCTGGTTCATGCTCACCCGCGAAAGCACCGTCGGGCTGCTCTTGATGAACTCCGGCACCGCGCCCGGCGCAACCTCCAGCGCCCTGTCCGCGTAGTTCAGGATGCGCGAGTGGTGCTCCGATTCCAGCGTGGCCAGCGCCTGCGAGATCTCCAGCATCACGTTCGGTATGTTCGTGCCGCCGCTTCGCACCAGCCGCTCCGCCATGTTCATGAACCGCAGCCGCTGTTTTGGATCGATCCTCGGCAGCGCCCGCGAGCCCGCCTCGAAGAAGCTCTTCACCTGCCGCCACCCCGTCTCGGAAAGCGTCGACGCCAGCGAAATGAACGCGTCCTTGTCGTCGCCGATGAGCGGGAAGATCCGCTGCCCAAGCACGAGGCACTCCGCCGCCAGGTCGTACGACCGGTGCGCCAGCCCGTCCAGGAACGTCACGAACCGCCCGAGCTCCTGGAACGTCAGGCTCTCCAGCAGCCCCGGCGTGTTGCCGTAGAACTTGCAGGCCAGCGTGCTCGACTTCCACGTGCCCTTGTACAGCCCGCGCCCCAGGCTCGCCCAACTTTCGATGTGCCGCGACCTCAGCCGCCGCGCCGTCGCCGGGCTCGCGTGGAAGAACGCCGTCGCCAGCGAGGGCGAGTCACGGCACAGCGACGTCCCGCAGTCCGCCCACTTCACGAAGTAGTTGAACGGCATGTACCCGGCAACTTCCGGGCTGACCTTGAAGTACTGCGCCGACGCTTCCCAGGAGCGCACGTTCTGCGCCGCCACCTCCGCGCCCAGCCGCGTCCACCGCTCCAACTGCGCGTCGTTGAGCGCCGCCGACATCGACTCCCTCGCCCGCCGGAACTCCTCCAGCACCGCCGAGGGGTACCGGGCCATCTCCTCTTCCAGCGCGGAGATGGCCGCCCGCGCCTCTTCGTTTACGTTCTCTTCCTGCATTTCAGCCGTCAGTTTGCCGGTCCTCCCCGCTCCGACCCCTGGATAAGCTCGACGAGGTCGGCCAGTATCATCGCCGTCGCGCCGACCACCAGTTGACCGTCGCACGCGAAGCACGGTATCCGCTTCAACTCGCCGTCCACCAGCCGCGCGTCGTCTCGCCGGTTCGAGCGCTCCAGCAGCCCCGAGACTGGCGCCTCCAGTAGCGCGTCGACCTCTTCGCTGTTGGGGCGGAACTCGTAAGGTGAGGGGATTGTACCAACATAAGGCGTGATCAAGTAGTTGGCGGAGGTCGGCGTATCGTCCAGTCTGCCCAGCACCTCCACGTCCGCCGGATCGACGCCGATCTCCTCGTGCGTCTCGCGCAGCGCCGTCTCCAGCAGCGACTCGCCCTCCTCCTGCACGCCGCCCGGAAACGCGATGTCGCCCTTGTGGTGCACCACATGTTGGGAGCGCCTGTGCAGCAGCACCCTGTGGTCCCCGCCCGACGGGTAAACCAGAATCAACACCGCCGAAGGCACAAACTCGCCGCTAGGCGCCCGGCGCTCCGTCCTGCCCGCAAGCGCCGCCCGCAGGCCCTCCAACAACGGCGTAGTCACGGCACTCGACTGGATTGCACTAACCTCGCACGCACTCCCGTCATACCGGCCCTCGCACACTCTCCCGTCATACCGGCGGAGGCCGGTATCCAGAAGCCCCGCGCCCAGCCCCTACTCCTCGAAAATAGACCCAACCACCTCCTCGATGCTCCTCTGCACCGAGTGGTCGTCGGTCACCGCCCAGTTCACCGCCACCTGGCACGCCCGACGCGGCTTGATCCCCTGCACGATCATCTGCCCCGCGTAGATGAGCAGCCGAGTGCTCGCGCCCTCGCCCAGGCCGTGCTCCCGCAGGTTGCGCACCTTCTCGCCCAGCTTCGCGAGTTGCGCCGCCGTGTCAGCGTCCACGCCCGACTCGTGCTGCACGATCTCCGCTTCGATGTCCGGAGGCGGGTAGTCGAACTCCACCGCCACGAACCGCTGCCGCGTGCTGTGCTTCAGGTCCTTCAGCGCGCTCTGGTAGCCGGGGTTGTACGAAAGCACCAGCAGGAAGCCGTCCGCCGCCTCCAGCAACTCGCCGCGCTTCTCCACCGGCAGGATCCGGCGGTGGTCCGTAAGCGGGTGGATCAGCACCGTCGTGTCCTTGCGCGCCTCCACGATCTCGTCCAGGTAGCAGATGCCGCCCGCCTTCACCGCGCGCGTCAGCGGGCCGTCGATCCACACCGTGCTCTCGCCCTCCAGCAGGTAGCGCCCCACCAGGTCGCTCGACGTCAGGTCCTCGTGGCACGCGATCGTCACCAGCGGGATGTTGCGCCCGTTCGCGCTCGCATCTACCCGCTCCGCCTCCGGCCCGCCGCTCTGGCTCACCTTCGTCAGCGACGTGCCGAGCCGGTACGACATGTACTCGATGAACCGGGTCTTGCCGCAGCCCGTCGGGCCCTTGAACAGCACCGGTATCTTCTGCTGGTACGCCGCCTCGAAAAGCTCGATCTCGTCCCCAACCGGCACGTAGTACGGCTCCTCCGTGAGGTGGTACTCCTCGATGATGTAGCTGCGGTATAGCGTTCTTGTCGATTGCGTCATCCGAGCCTGCTCAACTCCTCGCGGGCCAACACCCGCCATTTCCTATTTCCGTCATTCCCGCACACTACTTACACCGTCATTCCCGCGAAGGCGGGAATCCATCCCTCACCATCACCCGCCTACCTCTAACCCCTTCCCCAGTCTGCTGGGGAAGGCCGGGATAGGGCCCTCCGTCATTCCCGCGCCCACTTCCGTCATTCCGGCGAAGGCCGGAATCCATCCCCCTACCTCTGACCCCTTCCCCAGTCTGCTGGGGAAGGCCGGGATGGGGTTCCCCGTCATTCCCCCACCCGCCTGCTCCAAGCCTCCGTCACCTTATCCCGCAACTCCTCCAGCGTCCCGCCGTTCTCAATCACAACGTCAGCGTACCGCACACGCTCCGACTGCCCCATCTGCGACGCGATCCGCGCCCTCACCGCCTCCTCGCTCAGCCCCGACCTCGCCGCCGTCCGGCTCACCGCGTCCTCCTCCGGCGCAGTCACCACCCAGACCTCGTCCGTCAGCGGCTGCCAGTCCGCCTCGATAAGCAGCGCCGCCTCTATCACCGCCGCCCCGCGGCCCTCCGACCGCAGCCCGTCCAGCCGCTCCTCCATCATCCGGTACATCCTCGGGTGCATGATCGAGTTCAGCCGCGCCAACTCCGCCGGATCGCCGAACACGATCGCGCCCAGCCTCTTGCGGTCGATCTCGCCGCCCTCGGTCAAAATCCCCTTGCCGAACGCCTCCACCACCGCCGTCCAGGCGTCCGCGCCCGGACGGTAAGCCTCGTGCCCCACCCTGTCCGCGTCGATCACCGCCGCCCCAAGCTCACGGAGCATATCCGAGACCGCCGTCTTCCCCGTGCCTATGCCGCCCGTAAGCCCTATGACGTACATCTGGCCCCGCCGCGAAAATCAAAGCGCAAGTCTAGCAGTCCCCCCGCACGCCCGGCAAGGATAGCAAGAACTCAGTTGCCAGCAGCATGACGACTCAAGACAATGGAGTCTGTTGACATTGGCCGCAAGAGTGACTCGACGAAATCAGAGAGGTCGTTCCATTGCGGAGGAACCATTGTTTCTTACCCTAGCTCCTAGAAGCGGACGAGTGGGCACTACGGTATGCTAACTCACTCCGTATCTTTGTGAGAAAGTTGGCTTTGTCCGCCTTGCTGTCCCAAGAA
The DNA here is from genome assembly GCA_963668185.1 of Dehalococcoidia bacterium. Classification (GTDB taxonomy): domain Bacteria; phylum Chloroflexota; class Dehalococcoidia; order Lucifugimonadales. The sequence continues at coordinate 2,213,527 of OY764162.1, read as the reverse complement.
TACTGCTCTATCCCTGGCGCGGAGGCCACACTTTCGATTAAGCGACGTGCCCTATCTGTACGATCATTGTTCTCCTCTTCGTCCTTCACTACACCGTGGACGATTCTAACGATAGGCTCCTCTTCAAGGGCACTGAGGTCGTGCGCTGCAATTGCAGCTTCTCGAGCTGGCCTTACCGGATCTTTCAACCTCAGGTCGGCTGCTATGACAAAAACATCACCAACCAACTGACGGTCTCCCAAGGGCTCCCTTCTCGCTTGATAGCTCAGGTCCACTCGACGTTGCGTTTCAGTAATGCCAAGTATTCTGCGAGGCCCGCGCATGAGGTTACGCAAGCCCTGATCGCTGAGTTCCTTCTCCAACCGGCTGATGATGTACGTACTCAACCTGCGGCCAACACGCCGGCGACGGGGCGGAGGAAGCATGCTCGCCACAGTGGCTATCGTACGTCCAACCTCAAAGGCCCAGTACCCCAGGGTGCTAGCCTCGGCCTTCGCAAAGTACACACGCGTTTCATCATCGAATTGCAGCGTAGCTCGCTCAGCTATGACTTTAACCAGATGCCTGTCGGCGGCAGATGGCCTAGCAGGGGTCGATTCAAAGAGAAGCCCGTTGAGACGCCCTCCATCTGTCACGTAATACGCATCTGAATCTGAGTACTGTCTGATAGTGACTGATACCACATCGCCACTGGGCTCTAGCAATGGAAGGCTTACCCTGCAACCGCTAGGCATTTCTTCGCCTTGAACTCGTGCCACGGAATGAGTCCGCAATTTCTCAACGATGTCTTCACATTTCATCAGCTATCCTCAAGCAATAGTGATTGTTCCTCTGGATGTCCAGTTATGTTCAGGTCACGTGCAAAAACCTTCATCGCTTCCTTCAGTGTCACATCGCGGCTAATGCTCCACACATGGACACGGCTCCTACCACGATTGCCAATCTCACTGAAAACACTGGTCGGATAGTGAACGTGCGGCCCTCCAATGAATGGCCCGGCGTCTGGCTCTTGGTGTCCTCCATCAATATGCCCTCGCCGTAGAACTTGCCTACCGCCCTCTGCGAAAAGGGTGATTATGCAATTACCACTCTCCTCACGATGTCCACGCAACCATAGAGGTTCACGTCTCTGAAGTTGTTGATCACTCGAAACAATGAAGATTTGTGCTTCCCACGCCTCCACATACTGCGATGACGGATCAAGGGCTTCAAGTAGAAACCAAGTCTTTGGAGCTTTACATACGTCCTCCACCCACTTGATGAGTTGCTCTCCATCTCGCCAATGCAGCATCGGGCCGTCAGGGGGCCGATTACCAATCCTCAGACTCAATTGCCTGTTCCGTCTGCTACCCCATCATATCTGAAATGGTACCCGACATGACCTGAGAGGTTAATCGCAAGGCCTCTCGCAGCTTTACACCGAGATACTCAATCCATATTTAGCCCAAGGCTATTGCATAGTCGATTTTTACACAACCCTAACGCCCTACCCATCCCCCACCCGAGGCACTTCACTCCCCCCGCCACCGCGCACAGCAGATACGCCCGGTCCCATAGCTGCCGCACCCTCTCTCCATCACCGACCACAAGAACGATCGCCCCGTAGAGCTTGACCCCAGCCGGGCATGTTCTTAGGATAGCCCCGCTACCTACGCAGTCCTGTACTGTGCCCGCAGAGTCCTGTGAGGCCATTAGGGGAGCGCTTTGCGCCCCCTATTGGCCACATATGGGACTGAGCGTAGGTAGCACTCGCGCAACCCTAGCGCCATAAGGGGGCTATCTATGTCGGCGGCCGGTGGTCATGGCTGATCGTAACTTCGACAGCCAGACCCTCTACATCCGCGACAACCTCGACGTTCTGCGAGGCATGAACTCCGAGACAGTCGACCTCGTCGCCACGGATCCGCCGTTCAACAAGAGCGTCCGGGCGTTCGAAGGACCAGCTGGCAGCTTCAAAGATACGTGGGACTGGCAGGACGACGTTCACCCAGAATGGGTTGACGCGATTCGAGAGAAGCATCAATCCCTACACGTCGTAATCGAGGCGGCCCGCATAGCGGCTGGTGAAGACATGGCCGCGTACCTGTGCTGGCTGGGCGTTAGGGTGTTGGAAATACACCGAGTCCTTAAGCCTACGGGTAGCCTTTACCTGCACATCGACCATACCGCCCACGCTTGGGTGAAAGCCATGCTCGATGCCATCCTTGGAAGAGCACAATTCAGAAATGAGATCGTTTGGTGCTACTTCGGGCCGAGCAACGTTCGTAGGAACTTCCCCCGCAAGCATGACACGATCCTTTGGTATTCTAAGAGCGGGAAGTGGAAGTTTAATCCAGAAGACGTGCGCGTTCCCTACAAAATCCTAGTCGGGACTCCGGGCGGTAAGATCGTTGGCGACCGTCATGATCAAAGCCGCGTTGATGCCCTGCGAACGAAGGGAAAGGTGGTGGAAGACTATTGGACGGACATACATCCGGTGGTCAATCAACGGGAGAAAACTGGCTATCCCACACAGAAACCACTCGCACTGTACGAGCGGATAATCCAAGCATCCTCAAACCCAGGCGATCTCGTACTTGACCCGTTCGCAGGCTGCGCCACGACATGTGTTGCAGCCGAGCGGTTGGGCCGGCAGTGGGTAGGCATAGACATAGACTTGGAGGCTGCCAACGTCACGCTGACGCGGTTACAAGTCGAAGTGGAAGAAGGCATGACCGGTGGCAGGTGGTCAAATGAATACGTAGCCGTCGAGGAAACTCCGCCGGAGCGCACAGACGACGCCAAGCCAGCCGCGCCGGAACTAGTACTGCTAGGACAGACGCAGCGCTCCCGCAGCCTGCCCGTTGCCGAACTTCGAGCATTGCTGGTAGCCGACGTGGGCCGACAATGCCAAGGATGCGGATTCAAGCCCCCTCATGAGGACTATCTACAGATAGACCACAAACAGCCCAAGTCGCTCGGAGGCAAGGACAGCCTGGATAACCGGACGCTCCTATGTGGTCCGTGCAACGGGAAGAAGAGCAACCGCCTCACGTTGTCTGAGTTACGGGACGTTCGCCAAGATGAAGGCCGGTTTCAGGACTCCGCACTCTGGGAGCGCATCGTTCGCGAACGGGAGCGGGAGCGATGGATTCGAGCTTAATCATTCGCATACCCCCGCCACCGCGCACACCAAGCACACCCCGCCGCCGCCCCTGAAGATCGCCGGACCCCGTAGCTGCCCCACCTCGGCTTGCCTTCTGCGAACGACCGTACTATTATTGTCCCATGAACATCACAGCACACAACAACCGGCGCGGCCTTCTACCGGCATCCCTCGTGACCGATTGCGGCCAGACATGTCCGCCTTTGGCCGCATGGCCGGGCACATCCCCGCTCCTCGCGTGGCCTGCCAAATAACATGCGATTGAGACTCCTCGCGATCCTCGTCCCGCTGGCGTTACTGGCCATCGCCTGCACCAGCTCCGGCGATCCCGCCGCGGCGACCCCGTCGCCGGCGGCTGCGTCGCCAACCCCGACGGCTGCCACACCCTCCCCGCCGGCTACCGCGGCCACCGAACCAACGCCCACCCCCACCGTCGAGTCGTTTGACCTCGCCAACGTGATCGTCCCCGCGGAGCCAGTGCCCTCACCAACGCCGTTCCGTACTGCGCAGCACCCGCAGCAGGGCCGGCTCGACCTCACGCAAGAGCGCACAATAGAGATCAGGCGGTTGGTCCCCAAGCGCCCCATCGAGTGGGAGTTCATCAATCGCGACCAACTCCGTTCCAACCTGGTAGAGATACTGGAGGAGGACCGCGACGACATCCTGCTGGACCAGAAGCTGTTCCAAGTCCTGAGGCTGATCGGGCCGGACCTCGTTCTATACGACATCTGGCTTGACCTTCTCAGCGAGAACGTAGCCGGCTACTACCACCTGGAAGAGGAGATGCTGTACGTAATCTCCGACAGCCCGGAGTTCACGCCGCTCAACCTGGTGACCCACGCCCACGAGACCACGCACGCCCTGCAGCAGCAGAACTTCGACATTCACGCCACCCGCCAGGCCCTCGAAGGCAACAGCGACGCCTCCGCCGCGTTCACCGCGCTGATCGAGGGCGACGCCAGCATCGTCGAGGCCGTTTACATGATCGAGTTCTTCACCGAGGAAGAGCAGCAACGGGCGCGGGAGGAAAGCCAGGCCGGGGCGTCAGACTCGCTCCGGAACGCCCCTTACGTGGTCAGGAGACTCTTCTTCTTCCCGTACCTCGACGGCTTCACGTTCGTCCGCGACCTGCTGGGCTTCGGCGGATGGGACGCCCTCAACGACGCCTACGAGAACCCGCCGTTGTCAACCGAGCACATCCTTGACATCAATCGTTTCCTGGCCCGCGAGGCGCCGGTCGAGGTGGTCCTGCCCTCGCTGGCCGGGCGGCTCGGAGACGGCTGGGAAGAGTTGCGCAGAGACACGCTGGGCCAGCACATGCTGCTCACGTACCTGGAAACCGACCTGCCGCCGCCGTACGCCTTCTCCGCCTCCGCGGGTTGGGGAGGCGACAGATACGCCCTCATCGAAGGCCCGCAGGGCGAGCTGGCGCTCGGGGCCGTAATCGCCTGGGACACCCAGGACGATGCCGTCGAGTTCCTCGAAGCGTTCCACAGCCACCTGGAGCGGAAGTCCAGCCTGGAGTGGGAGGCCCTTGACGAATCGGAAGCGCGCTACCGCATGAACGCGGGCTCCCAGACCATCACCCTCACGCGCGATAACAAGACGGTGCACCTCGTCTTCGCCCCGGATGAGGCAGCGTCGGACGCCCTGATCAAAGCCCTGGCCGAAGCAACCCAGTCTCCATAGCGTCCCGCCTCGCCCGGCAGCCATCCCGCCGCATAGTGCTGATATAATGGCCGGACTTTCCAGACGGGCTGGCTTGGGCCTGCCTCTGGACGCTTGTCGATGACGATTGGGGGAATCCCGAACGTGTCCACACCGGAAAATGACCGCCAGGAACGGCCCGCATCCGGCGATAGCCTCGCGAACACCGCTCGTCGCATCCGGCGCCACATCCTGAACATGACCGCCGAGGCCGGGAGCGGCCATCCCGGCGGCTCGCTCTCCTCCGTGGAGATCTTGACGGCCCTATACTTCAGCGCGATGCGCCACAACCCTGCCGACCCGAAGTGGCAGGACCGCGACAGGTTCGTTTTGAGCAAGGCCCACGCGTGCCCCGTTCTCTACGCGGCGCTCGCCGAGGCGGGCTACTTCCCTGAATCCGAGTTGGCGACCTTCCGCAAGCTCGACAGCCGGCTCCAGGGCCACGCGCACGTCAAGACTCCCGGCGTCGAGATGTCGGGCGGCTCCCTCGGCCAGGGTCTCTCGTTCGGCGTCGGCGTGTCCCTCGTGATGAGACTGGACGAAAAGCCTTCGCGGACCTACGTGCTGCTCGGCGACGGCGAGTGCGACGAGGGCCAGATCTGGGAGGCGGCCATGTCCGCCGCGCACTACAAGCTCGACAACATCGTCGCCGTCGTGGACCGCAACGGCATCCAGAACGACCGCTTCACGTGGCAGGTGATGAACCTGGAGCCGCTGGCCGACAAGTGGCGCGCCTTCGGCTGGCACACCCTGGAGATAGACGGCCACGACATCGAAGAAGTCCTGGGCGCGCTGGACGAAGCGAACGCAACGAAGGGCAGGCCGACCGTGATAATCGCCAAAACGGTGAAGGGCAAGGGCGTGGACTTCATGGAGAACAACCCCGACTTCCACGGCAAGGCCCCCACGCCGGAACAGCTCGAAGCGGCATTGGCCGTGTTGGCCTGATCTAAGGACTAACTCGGAACTCGCAAATGGCACGCACCGAATCCACAAGAGAGGCTGTCGGAAGAGCGCTGGTCGAGTTCGGCCGGCACACACCCGACCTCGTGGTCCTGGGAGGCGACCTCAACAAGTCAACATTCACCAACCTGTTCGACGCCGAGTTCCCGGACCGCTTCTTTGATTTCGGCCCCGCGGAACAGAACATGGTGAGCGCGGCCGCAGGCATGGCCGCTTCAGGCAAGACCGCGGTCGTCAGCACCTTCGCCGTCTTCGCGACCAGCAGGCCGCACGACCAGCTCAGGGTGGGCGTGTCGCAGGCGAACTTAAACGTCAAGGTCATCGCCACGCACGCCGGCATCATCACCGGCGAAGACGGCGTTTCCGCCCATGCTGTCGAGGACATCGCCATAATGTCCGCGCTCTCCGGCTTCAAGGTCGTCGTGCCGGCAGACGCCGTCGAGGCGGTGGAGGCCGTGAAGCACGCGATCGATCACCCCGGCCCGTACTACGTGCGCCTGTCGCGCCCGGCTACGCCCGTGATTTATGACGATGGCTACAAGTTCAGGCTCGGCAAAGCCGAAACCCTGCGCGAAGGCTCCGACGCCACGATCGTGGCTTGCGGCATCATGGTCAAGACCGCGCTGGACGCCGCCGATGCCCTGGCCGACGACGGGATCGAGTGCCAGGTCCTCAACATGCACACCATCAAGCCGCTGGATCGGGAAGCGCTGCTCGAAGCGGCGAGGAAGACGGGTGCGGTCGTAACCGCCGAGGAACACTACCTCTCCGGCGGCCTCGGCAGCCTCGTGGCCCAGGCGTTGGGTTCGGGCCATCCAACGCCCCTGGAGATGGTTGGCCTGGAAGGGTACACAGAGTCCGGCCAGCCGGACGAGTTACTGGACAAGTACCACTTGTCGAAGGCTGACGTTGTAGAGGCGGTGAAGCGGGCCGTGGCCCGCAAAGCCTGACGAGGTCTCCCCTACCTGAGCAGCCTCATCAGGTTGCGGGGCCCCTTGCCCGTGGCGAAGGCCCGCATCATCTTCTGGGCCTCCCGGAACTGGTTCAGCAGTTGATTGACGTCATGCGCTGAAGTCCCGCTACCCCTCGCGATCCGCCGCCGTCGGCTCCCGCCGATGATCGCCGGACGCCCGCGCTCCTCCGGCGTCATCGACTGGATGATCGCCTCCATCCGCTTGAACTGGCCCTCATCGACCTCGGTGGCCCTCAGCTTCCCCTTCAGGTTGCCGCCCATGCCGGGAATCATGTCGAGAACGTTGCTCAGCGGGCCCATCTGCTGAAGCTGCTGCAACTGCTTCAGGAAGTCCTCCAGGTTGAAGTCGGCCTTCCTGATCCTCTTGACCGTCTCAACCGCTTCATCCTGGTCGAACGTGGACTGCGCCTTCTCGATGAGCGTGAGCACGTCTCCCATGCCCAGGATTCGAGAGGCGAGCCGCTCCGGGATGTACGGCTCGAGCGCGTCCGTGCGCTCGCCGGTCCCGATGAACTTGATGGGAACGCCCGTCACCGAGGTGATGGAGAGCGCGGCCCCGCCCCTCGCGTCGCCGTCCAGCTTCGTGAGCACCAGGCCCGTAAGTCCGATCCGGCTGTGGAACTCTTCGGCCACCTGCACGGCCTCTTGCCCGGTCATGGCGTCCACCACAAGCAGCGTCTCGCTCGGCGACACCGCCTCGGAGACGCGCTGAAGCTGCGACATCAGGTCGTCGTCCACCTGGAAGCGGCCGGCCGTGTCCACGATAACCCAGGAAGCGCCGGCCTCCACGCCGCGCTCCACGCCCGCCGTCGCGACTCCTTCCGGCGTCGAGCCTTGAGGGTCTTCCGAGTGCACCGGCGCCCCGATCTGCTCCCCCAGCGTCTCCAGTTGGAGAATCGCCGCGGGCCTCTGAAGGTCGGCGGCCACGAGAGTAGCGGACTCTCCCGACTGCTTGAGATGCGCTGCGATCTTCGCCGAGGTGGTCGTCTTGCCAGATCCGTTCAGCCCGACCATCAGCATCACCGAAGGAGCGGAGGACGCCGGCTCCAGCCCCTTGACGGCTCCGCCCAGCACCTCGGTCAGTTCCTCGTTGGCGATCTTGACGACCTGCTGGCCCGGACTGAGGCTCTTGAGCAACTCCTGGTCTAGCGCCCGCTCCTTGATTCGAGCGATGAAGCTCCTGACGACCCGGAAGTTGACGTCCGCTTCGAGCAAAGCAATGCGGACTTCCCTGAGGGCGGCGTCCACGTCCTGCTCGGTCAGAACGCCCTTGTCGCCAAGCCTCCTGAAGATGCCGGTGAGCTTCTCCGACAGCGTCTCGAACATGCCCCCAGCCTACATTCCCAGAGATCGCCTAGTCCAGCGCGCCATCCGTCATACCGGCGAAGAGCCTGTCCCGTACTCCGATACGGGGCCGGTATCCAGAAGTCGGCGAAACGCGCTGCCATTCCTCCGTCATACCGGCGGAGGCCGGTATCCAGAAGTCGGCGACGCCCCCTACCGAGCCGGATTTCGACCGTTGCGGTCGCCGGAGGCCTGCGGTCTCGAAGCCGCCTTAATCCGCTCCTGGATGCCGAGGTCCACGGCAGTTATCGAAGCCACGCTGTCGCCGGACTCGAGCTTGAACACCCGGACACCCTGCGTCGCGCGCCCGATGTTGGAAATCTCCGACATGTTCGTCCGCAGCACCTGCGCCTTTCGCGAAACGACGTACACCTCGCGCGCCGCGTCCACGATCTGGGCCGCGGCAACAGGACCCGTCTTCTTCGTAATGTTGAAGGTCTTGAGGCCGATGCCTCCCCTCTTCTGCGGGCGATAGAACCGGAGTTGAGTCAGCTTGCCGTAGCCGTTCCGGCTGACCACAAGCAGCCGCCCGTCGGGAACGACCACGTCCATGGCGACCACCTTGTCGCCGTCCCGCAGGGCTATTCCCTTGATTCCCCCCGCTCCTCTCTGGTGAGGCGTGATCTCTATCGCCGGGAATCGAATCGACTGCCCGTTCTGCGTCACCATGACCACGTCATCGTCTTCGTTGCAGAGCGTGGCGGAAACGAGATCGTCGCCGTCCTTGAGGTTCATAACGATGAGACCCGCTCGACGCACGTTCGCAATCGCGTCCAGTGAGAGCCGCTTTATGAGGCCCTGCCTCGTCGCCATCAGCAGGTACCGGTCCGACTGTTGCAGGGTCTCGACAGAGATGAGCGCCTTGACCTCCTCGCCGGCCTGGAGGGGGATCACGTTCACTACGGGAACGCCGCGAGTGTTGCGGGATGTGTCCGGCCGCAGTTCGTATCCCTTGAGCGGCAGAACTCTGCCCTTGTCCGTGAAGAACAGCAGCGTGTCGTGCGTGTCCAGCACCAGGATGTGGTCCACGGGGTCGTCCTCGCGCGTGACCATGCTGAGGACGCCCTTCCCGCCGCGATGCTGGTTCCGGTACGTATTCGCGAGAATGCGCTTCACGTACCCGCCCCGGCTGAGCGTCACCACGATCTGCTCGTGCGGTTCGTAGTCCTCCCGGCTGAGGTCGTGGTCCTCGAAGCTGATGTCCGTGCGGCGCTTGTTCCTGACCTTCTTCTTGAGCTCTTCCGTTTCCTTCTTTATCTCCTCCAGGACGAGTTGCGGGCTTGCAAGCAGCTCCTCCAACTCTTTTATCGTTTGCTGAAGCTCCTGGTACTCGTTCTCGATCTTCTCCCTCTCCAGGGCCGAAATGCGGCGCAACTGCATGTCCAGAATCGCCTGCGCCTGCACTGCGTCGAGGTTGAAGTTCGAGATCAGGCCCTGCCTTGCGGAATCGACGTCATCGGAGTTGCGAATCAACTGGATCACTTCGTCGAGGAACTCCAGCGCGATCCTCAGTCCCTCCAGTATGTGCGCCCGCTCCCTCGCCTTCCGCAGCTCGAACTCGGAGCGCCGGGTGACGACCTCCTTTCGGAAGTCGATGAAGTGGCCTATCGCCGCCTTCAGGTTGAGGATCTGCGGCATCCCGTTCACAAGCGCCACCATGTTCACGGCAAACGTCGTCTGCAGCGGCGTCAGCTTGTGCAGGTTGTTCAGCACCACGCGCGGCTGCGCGCCGGCGCGCAACTCGATGACGACGCGCATACCGTCGCGGTCCGACTCGTCCCGGATGTCCGAGATGCCCTCCAGCCGGCGCGTCTTCGCCAGCCCCGCGATCTTCTCCACGAGCGCCGCCTTGTTCACCTGGTACGGCAACTCGTCGATGATGATTCGCGAGCGGCTGCTGCGCTGCACGTCCTCGATGTGCGTCTTGCCCCGCACCCTGATGTGGCCCTGGCCGGTCTCGAACGCCTCCCGTACCGCGTCCAGCCCCATGATGGTGCCGCCGGTCGGAAAGTCCGGCGCCTTCACCGAGCGCATCAGCGACTGTATAGTGAGTTCGGGATCGTCGATTAGCCGGATGATGGCGTTGCAGATCTCGCCGGGGTTATGGGGTGGGATGTTCGTGGCCATGCCCACCGCGATGCCTGAGCCGCCGTTTACCAATAGGTTGGGAAGTCTGGCCGGCAGGACCGTCGGCTCCTGGATGGAGCCGTCGAAGTTGTCCTTGAAATCAACGGTCTCCTGTTCCAGGTTCGAGAGCATCTCCTGGGCCACTCGGCTCAGGCGGGCCTCCGTGTACCGCATCGCGGCAGGCGGATCGTTGTCCACGCTGCCGAAGTTCCCCTGACCGTCCACGAGCGGCAGGCGCATCGAGAACGGCTGCGCCATGCGCACCATCGCCTCGTACACCGGGCTGTCGCTGTGCGGGTGGTACTTCCCAAGCACCTCGCCCACGAGCCGCGCGCTCTTCTTGTACGCCGTGTTCGGGCGCATGCCCAGATCGTGCATGGCGTACAGAATCCGGCGCTGCACCGGCTTCAGGCCGTCGCGGACGTCCGGAAGCGCGCGCGCGACGATCACGCTCATCGCGTAGTCCATGTAGGACTCGCGCATCTCGTCTTCGATGAGCAGCGGTCTTATGAAACCGTGTTCAGTACGTTCTGGCGGTGATGAGACCATCGACGACTCCTTGGAGGCGTATCGCCGCCGGGCTGGGGTTGCCGCAGAGGTGATCGGATGCTTGGGTTGTCCGGCTCAGGCGCCAGTCCGTGCCCCCGGCCGCCCAACCCGAACGCGCCCTATTATACCACGCCCAAAGCTGGGCCAAAGCTGATCTTGGAGCCTTCTAAAACAAGTTCAGGCAGGCCCGCATCTAACCCCTTCCCCAGTCTGCTGGGGAAGGCCGGGATGGGGTTCTCCGATGAGCGGACATGCTCGCCGGCTTTCGAAGCTGAAGGCTAGTCAGAGTGCTCCGACGCCCGGTCCACCAGCGCCTCGAACAGCCGGTCGAAGTGCGGCGGCGTCTCCTCGCGCCGCTCCGGATGGAACTGCACCCCGATCGCCCACCTGTGGTCCGGGCTCTCCAGCGCCTCGATGAGTCCGTCGTCGAGCGCGTACGCCGACGCCAGCAGGCCCGGCGCCCTCTGCGCCTCCCTGGCGCCCTGGTGATGGATGCTGTTGACGCGCACCGTGCCGCCGGAACCCACCACGGCGGCGAGCTTGCTGCCGGGCGCAATGTAGATTCGATGGAACGTAGAAGGTTCAGCGCCCATGTCCGGCCCTCTGTGCCCGTCTATGTGCTGGATCAGCTTCCCGCCCAGCGCCACGTTCAGCAGCTGCATCCCGCGGCATATCGCCAGCACCGGCATGTCCCGCTCGAGAGCTTCCTCCAGTAGTTGAAACTCCATCGCGTCCCGTTCGAGGTTCACTTGGACGCCTGCCTCCGGGTCCACGTCCTCGCCGTACCGGGATGGATCGACGTCCTCGCCGCCGGTGAGCATCAGCCCGGTGACGTCGGCCAGCCGGCCCTCATGCGACTCCAGCCCGCCTGGCCGCGCGATGACCGGCTCTCCCCCGTAGCGCAGGACGGCGTCCACGTACGGCTTGATCCACTTGGTCTCTTTATCGCCGTCCGTAACGGCGATGCGGGCCTTTGGCAGCTTGCTCATAACACTATAGAATCGTCTCACATCGCCAATCCAGAGGAAAGTTATGACCAGTCCTGAAAAAGTAGGAATGTCCGCCGAGCGGTTGGAGAGGATAAGCAGGTGGGCGCAGGGTTACGTGGACGCCGGCAAGCTGTCCGGCATACAGGCCATGGTCGCCCGAAACGACGAGGTCTGCTACTCGCGCGAGTTCGGACACCGCGACCGCGAGAAGGGCCTGTCCATGGAGCGCGACACGCTGGTACGCATCTACTCGATGACCAAGCCGATAACCAGCGTTGCCGTCATGATGCTCTACGAGGAGGGCAGCTTCCAGCTTGACGATCCCGTTTCCCGGTTCATCCCCGAGTTGGACGGCCTGCAGGTGTGCACCGGCGAAGACGCCCGCGGCCCCACCACGGTCGGCCAGTCCACTCCGATAACGATCAGGCATCTGCTCTGCCACACCGCCGGACTGTCGTACGGGTTCTACCCGGACTCCCCGGTGGACAGGATGTACCAGGAGGCCAGGGCGCTGGATCAAGGCGATACCCTGGAGGACATGGTCCGCAAGCTCGCCGCGTTGCCGCTGGCCCACCAGCCCGGCAGCGCGTGGAGGTACAGCGTAGCCACGGACGTTCTCGGGCGTCTCGTGGAGGTTGTATCCGGAGAGCCGTTCGACAGCTTCCTGGCTCGTCGAGTGTTCGAGCCTCTTGGCATGACCGACACGGGGTTCTACGTCCGCGAGGACCAGGTGGACCGCTTCGCCCAGCTTTACGGGCCCGGCAATGACGGCTCTATCGAGCCGATGGTCTCCCCCGTAATCGGAAGGTTCCACCAGCCTCCCGCGTTGCTTTCCGGCGGAGGCGGTCTCGTATCGACCACGGACGACTACATGAACTTCTGCCGGATGATGCTGAGGGGCGGCGAACTGGACGGGGAGAGGCTTCTCAGCCCCAAGACGGTCGATATGATGACGATAGACCACCTGGACGAGAGCCTCCTGCCGATGCGGATGGGCAGCGCGACCATCGACGGCCACGGATTCGGCCTGGGATTCAGCGTGTTGACCGATCTGAGGGACGCGGGCGTGCTCGGATCGGTCGGCGAGTACTCCTGGGGAGGGGCGGCTAACACCACCTTCTGGATCGACCCCCAGGAAGACCTGATCGCCATCATGATGACCCAGTTCATGCCGACGGGCTACTATCCGATCCGCGACGAATTCAGAGTTCTCGTTAACCAGGCCATCGTTGAGTAACGGAGAAGCAACGCGCCGGAGGCGCATCGGCCTCGTTGGCGTTGTTGGTTTAGTCGCGGCGTCCGTCCTGCTGCACGCTGGATGCGGCGAATTGGCCCCCGCCGAGTCGGATATAGACTCGACTTCGTTCCAGCGCTCGAACTTCGAGATCCGCGCGGGGGAGAAAGTCAGCCACGTCATTGAAGTCGAGGCAGGCCAGACTCTTGAGTTTCGAGCAGAGGCCAGCCGGGACATCAACGTCCTGCTGCTGGCTCCCGACGGACAGGAACTTGGCCGATGGGAGCGGGCCGACCACCTGGAACCGCAATCGATCGAGGCCGAAGTTTCGGGCGGATACCTGTTTGAGTTTGACAACTCTTACTCCCGCGTCACCCGCAAGTCCGTCACCCTACTGCATCGGATAATCCCGGCAGGAGAGACCGCAACCGCAGAGTAGTAGTCGTAGTTCCGTTGGTTCCGTTCCGTTCGTGGTGAGCCTGTCGAACCATGAGCGTGCTGCTGGCGCGCACCCTCTGACCTCTTCCCCAGTCTGCTGGGGAAGATTGAGATGGGGTAATAGCGGCGATTGCCGGGCCGCCACATCAACTCTGAACACTTACCTTACGCCTCGTTCATTGACACCGCCGCGGCAGGATTGCATCATGGCCCGAACCGGCGCCGGGCAACGCTCGGCCTCGCACCAACCCAGCCATCAGGAGGCGCTATGGCAACGAAAGTACAGGCCCCACCCTCGGCAACCACTCCCAACGCCGGCATTACCGAAGAGCAGCTACACGCCATGCGGGCCCGCTTCGAGTCCGAGCCCGGCAACCGCCTGATGCTGAACGCCGTCACGCAGAACGACGTGGACGAAGTCGCCCTCGACCGCTCCCTCGTCACGAGCGCCGTGCACACCTACTCCCACGTGCTCGACGACTGGACCGCCACGCAGCAGAACCGCTCCGGCAGGTGCTGGATCTTCGCCGCCCTGAACCACTTCCGCGCCCAGACGACGAAGGCGCTCAATCTGAACACGTTCGAGTTCAGCCAGAGCTACCTGATGTTCTGGGACAAGGTGGAACGCTCCAACTTCTTCCTGGAGACGATGATCGACCTCGCGGACCGGCCCGTCGGCGACCGCGCCGTTGCCTGGATGCTGGAGCAGCCCATACCGGACGCCGGGCAGTGGGACATGCTCGTACCCCTCCTCCGCAAGTATGGCGTCGTGCCCAAGGAGATGTACCCGGAGACCGAGTCCTCCGGCAACACCGCCAAGATGAACGCCGCCATCTCGTACCACCTGCGCAAGGCCGCCGCCCGCATCCGCAGGGAGTGCGCGTCGAACGCCGGCCCCGAAGCGATGCACGATACCAAGCGCAGCGCGCTGGACACCGTGTACAGGATCCTGTGCATACATCTCGGAGTCCCGCCGTCCGAGTTCCTCTGGCAGTGGAAAGACCAGGACGGCAGGTTCCATCGCGAAGGCCGGATGACGCCGGTCGAGTTCGCCCGCAAGTACGTCGCCACGCCCTACGAAGATTACGTCTGCCTCGTGCACGACCCGCGCGAGTCCAGCCCGCTGGGGCGCACGTTCACGATCGCCCACCTCGGCAACGTGGTCGGCGAGTCCGACGTGCGCTACCTGAACGTGGACGTCTCCCTGATGAAGCAGATCGTGATGGAGCAGATCGTCGCCGGCAGCACCGTCTGGTTCGGCTGCGACACCGGCAAGCAGGCCCACAGGAAGCTGGGCATGTGGGACGCTAACCTCTACGACTACGAGGGCGTTTACGACGCCCCCTTCTCCATGACGAAGGCCGAGCGCCTGGACTACCACCAGTCCCGCATGACCCACGCGATGCTGTTCACCGGCGTCGACATCGTCGACGGACGCCCCCGGCGCTGGCGCGTCGAGAACAGCGCGGGCGAAGCCCCCGGCGACAAGGGCTTCTGGCTGATGAACGACTCCTGGTTCGCCGAGTACGTCTCCGAAATCGCGGTCCACAGGGACTGCGTCCCCGCCGATCTGCGTCCGGCGCTCGACACGGACCCGATCGTGCTGCCGCCCTGGGACCCGATGGGAGCGCTGGCTGGCTAGAGGCTTCCGGAGGGCCGCATGTTCAAGATCGGGATCGACGTCGGCGGGACGTTCACGGACTTCGTCATCGCGCGGGACGGCGAGGAGCCGCGCTACTTCAAGACGCCGTCCACGCCCCACGACCCGTCCGAAGCCGTGGCCGCCGGCCTGGCCGACGCGGCGTCGGCGTACGGCCTGAACACCCGTGACCTGCTCCGCGACACCACCATGCTCATCCACGGCTCCACCGTGGCCACCAACACGCTAGTGGAGCGCAAGGGCGCGCGCGTCGCCCTGCTCACCACCGAGGGCTTCCGTGATGTCCTCGAAATGCGCGACGGCCTCAAGGAGGACCGCTACAACCTCCACCTGCCGCCGATCAACCCGCTCGTGCCGCGCTACCTCCGCCTCGGCGTCCGCGAGCGCGTCCGGTTCGACGGCTCGGTCGAAACGCCGCTCGACGAGCAATCGCTCGCCGACGCGCTGGACCGCCTCGCGGGCGAAGACATCGACGCCCTCGCCGTCTGCCTCCTGTTCTCGTTCGTGAACCCAGACCACGAGCGCCGAATAGGCGACGCCATCCGGAGCCGTTTCCCGGACCTGTACACGTCGCTCTCACACCGCGTGCTCCCGCAGATCAAGGAGTTCGACCGCGTAAGCACCACGGTCGTCAACGCCTACGTCGGCCCCGTCTTCGGCGAGTACCTCAAGCGCCTCCGCGAGCGTCTGGCGGACACGGCGGGCGAGCGTGACATCCTCATCATGCAGTCCAACGGCGGCGTCGCCACGCTCGAAGACTCCCGCCAGCAGGCAGTCCGCGCCATCCTGTCCGGCCCCGCTGGCGGCGTCGCCGGCGCGACGCGGTACGGCTGGCTCGCCGGCGCGTCGAACCTCATCGGCTTCGACATGGGCGGCACCAGCACCGACATCTCCCTGGTCGAGAACGGCGAACCCCACCTCGCCATCGAAAAGTTCGAGGCGGGCTGGAAGATCGCCACCCCCATGATAGACATCCACACCCTCGGCGCCGGAGGCGGCAGCATCGCCCGCGTGGACGAGGGCGGCATCCTCCGCGTCGGCCCGGACAGCGCCGGCGCAAGCCCCGGCCCGGCCTGCTACGGCAAGGGCGGCGAAAACCCGACCGTAACCGACGCGAACGTCGCGCTCGGCTACCTGGACCCCGCCAACTTCCTCGGAGGCCGCGAAACGCTCGATCCCGCCGCGGCCCACGATGCCCTCGGAAAAGACATCGCCGAGCCGCTCGGCCTCTCCACGGTCGAGGCGGCCCACGGCGTGCAGCAGGTCGTCAACACCGCCATGGCAGAGGGCATCCGCGTGCTCTGCGCCCGGCGCGGCGTGGACCCCCGCGACTTCGACCTCGTCGCCTTCGGCGGCGCGGCCGGCCTGCACATCGCCCGCGTCGCGCGCGAGCTCGGCATCGAGACGGTGCGCATCCCGCCGGCCGCGCCCGTCCTCTCCGCGTACGGCATGCTGAACACCGATCTCAAGTACGACCTCTCCCGCTCATACGCCGCCAGCCTGGACTCGCTAGACCTCGATGAGGCCCGCGCCATCGTGGACGAAATGACCACCGAAGGCGTCGAAAACCTCCTCGGCCAGGGCGTGCCCGAAGGTCGGATCACGACGCAGGTCTTCTCAGACATGCGGTACTTCGACCAGATCTACGAGGTCACGGTGCAGGCGCCCGACCTCTCCGGCAGCCGCGACGCCGTGCTGGATGAGTGGGCCGGCAACTTCCACGAACGCTTTGAAGAGCTGTTCTCGTACCGCCAGGTCGATCACGAAATCAGGCTCGTCACGCTGCGCGTCGTCGTCACCGGCGCGCTCCCCCGCACCGACGCCCCGCCGGCCACGACGACCGCCCGGGACGCCGGCGCCGCGCGAAAGGACGCGCGCCGCATCTACGCCGGCGGCTGGATCGACGCGCCGATCTACGATGCCGCGGCGCTGCCCCCGGGCGCGTCGATCGCCGGCCCGGCCGTCCTTGAGTCGGAGTTCACGACCGTCCTCCTGGACGAGGGCGACGACGCCGAAGTGGACCAGTACGGCGGCCTCGTCGTCGCCGTCGCGCCGCTCCAGGCCGCCGCGCCCGAAACCGACGGCGAGCCTGACCCCGTCACGCTCGCGATGGTCGAGCGCCGCCTGGACTCCATCGCGCAGGAGATGGTCGAGGTAATGCTCCGCACGTCGATGTCGCAGATCCTCAACTCCAGCCGCGACTTCTCCACCGTGATCCTGGACGCCGACTGCCAGATGGCGGCCCAGGGCGAAGGCATCCCCGTCCACATGAGCGCGCTCCCCGTCGCGGCCCGCGCCGTGCTGGACTACTTCGGCGACGACGTCCACGAGGGCGACCTGTTCATGGTCAACGACCCGTACTTCGGCGGCAGCCACCTGCCGGACATCACCGTGATATGGCCCGTCTTCCACGAAGGCCGCATCAGGTTCTTCACCGTGAACCGCGCCCACCACAGCGACGTCGGAGGCGGCACCCACGGCGGCTACAACCCCGCCGCCAGCGAAATCTTCCACGAAGGGCTCCGCATACCGCCGCTCCGCATCCAGGACAAGGGCGTCCCGCGCTACGACCTGATCCGCATGATGTCCGCCAACGTCCGCCACCCGGAGGGCTTCGTCGGCGACCTGAACGCCCAGATCGGCTCCGTCATGACCGCCGCCCGCCGCATTCACTCGCTCCTCGAAAGGTACGGCCCCGATCTCCTCACGAGGACCGTCCGCGAGATCATGCGCTCCACCGAAAGGCGCGTGCGCGGCATGATCGCCGGCTGGCCGGACGGCATCTACCACGGCGAGTCCTTCGTGGACAACGACGGCTTCGACGCCGAGCAGATCCCGATACGCGCGAAAGTCACCATTCGCGGGAACGCCATGAACATAGACCTCGGCGAGTCCAGCCCGCAGGTCACCGGCTTCATCAACAGCGCGTACGCCAACACCCGCTCCATCGCTCACGCCGCCATCATGTACATGGCCCCCGCGGACGTGCCCAAGAACGAAGGCTCGATGCGCCCCGTCACCGTCGTCGCGCCGGAGGGCCTCATCGTCAACGCGCAGCCGCCCGCGCCCGTCTGCATGAGCACCAACCACTGCGCCGAGGAGATCGTCGAGGCGATCTTCATCGCCCTCGCCCAGGCCGTGCCCGAAGCCGTCACCGCCGGCTACTCCCGCAGGCTACGCTACGCCATAACCGGCATAGACCCCAGGACCGACCGCAAGTTCATCTGGCACTTCTTCATGGCGCGGGGCGGAGGCGGCGCGGCCCACGGCACTGACGGCTGGAACGGCGTCGGCGAAATCAACGTCGTCGGAGGCATCCGCAGCCCCAGCGTCGAGATCACCGAGGAGCGGTTCCCCCTCTTCGTCGTCCGCCACGAGTACCGCCCCAACTCCGCCGGCGACGGCAGGTGGCGCGGCGGCCTCGGCGCAGAGTGCGAGATCATCTACCAGGGCGACGGCGACGCCCGCCTCAACACCGCCGGCGACGGCACGATCAACCCGCCGTTCGGCCTGTTCGGCGGCCGGCCCGGCCTCCCGCACATCTACAGCATCGTCTCCAACGGCGCCGAGCGCATCCTGCCCTCCAAGCTCGAAGGCGTAACCGTGCTGCCAGGCGACCGCATAGTCTGCCTCTCATCAGGCGGCGGCGGCTTCGGCAACCCCGCCGAACGCCCCCAATCCAGCCGCCAACAAGACACCCGCAACGGCTACGTGAAGTAGGTCATGCTAACACTTGCCTTCAGAGAACAGACGTGCCATGATTTGAACGAAAAGGGATGGCTAGTCTGTTTGACACCGCAAACAACCATATTATGATAGACCACCCCTGCCGGTAGGAGGTGCCATATGTCAGAGGACGCAAATTGGATGGAACTGGAAGCCGAGCACGAAGAAGAGACGACAGAGGTTGCAAAGAAACTGGCGCGCGCTGCCAAGAGAGATATGTCGCCCGAAGAAAAGCGAGCCCAGCGCATTTCATTTGCCATGGGCATGTTCCCCGCAGATAGCACGATCACCAAGAAAGAAGTGGAGGAGGTCGCAGCGAAGCGGTACGGATAGAAAGTGCGGAT
Source organism: Dehalococcoidia bacterium (assembly GCA_963668185.1). Classification (GTDB taxonomy): domain Bacteria; phylum Chloroflexota; class Dehalococcoidia; order Lucifugimonadales. The sequence goes on along the minus strand of OY764162.1, from coordinate 2,194,328 downwards.
GAACCTCTACGACGCGGTAGGCAGGGACGAACAGCATCCTGCCTACCGCAAAATGGCTACGGAAAACTACCTCCGCTATTACGACTTCTTAGACTCCATCATCGAAGCGAACCTGTCAGTGGGACAACTTCAGTTGTCCCACTCGCTCATTAAGGCCATCAACTTTCATGCCATCGTTGGCCTGCATCCTGAAGCTGGCGAGTACCGCAACGTTCCCGTAGCAGTAGGTCCATTCATTCCACCACCGCCGGAATCGGTCGGCGAACTAATGGTGGACTATGTGGATCGGCTCAATGAGGCGTGGGCATTGAGGGATGCTGTCAGCTTGGCTGCCATTGCGCTATGGCGACTGAACTACATTCACCCCTTTGTCAATGGCAATGGACGCACTGCACGAGCCGTCTGCTATTACATTCTTTGTGTCAAGTCGGGCGGCTTGTTGCCTGGGAAGGAAACGGTGCCGGAAATGTTGAGGGCTGAGCCGGTGCGAAGCAGCTACATCAAAGCATTGCAGCAAGCTGATGAAGGGAACTTGGCGCCAATCGTTCAACTCTTGTCAGAATTGCTGACAAACCAGTTGATGGGGTAGCTGACCTACGGACATATGTAAGTCACCATAGGCAGTCTCTAGCATTTCCACCGTCACTCCCGGGCAAATCGGACGCCATCCGCCACACCTGGTCCATGCGGAACTCGATCGCTGCGGCTGGATCAGACGCCCGCAACGGCTACGTGGAGTAGCTGCGAAGACCTCTCCCCCTTCCGTTCGCATCGCGCTAGTCGGACCTTCGACGGTGCCCACCTGTATCGTCATTCCTGTAGATGTTAGGTAATTCGCTGACAGATACCGGCGGAGGCCGGTATCCAGAAGGGGCGGCGTGGGGTGCCCACCCCGTTCGCCCTGAGCCTGTCGAAGGGCACAGACTATGGGCCGGGCGTCTCCTCCCCCACGGGCGCAGGCCCTGAGACCTGAAACTCCATGTCCGCTATCTCGACGAGCACCGACGGCGGCATCAGGTCGCACAGGCTCGCGTGGAAGACTAGCGCGACCCGCTGCTCGTCCAGGACCGTTACCCTGTCCGTGGCATAGGAGACGCAGTGCTCCTCCGATTCCTGCCACCGGTAGTTGATCAGGTGCTCTTCCTGCCGACCGCCGTCGCGCTCCGCGGCGAACGTCTCTGAGTGCAGGTAGTCGAAGCTGCTCCAGGCGTCGGCCCGGTCCATCAGGGCGTTGCTCCACCACGCTGAGAACTCGCCCAGCGACTCCCCTTCGTTCAGGGGGTAGTCCCTGATATAGACCGTTCCCACGTGGTTTTCTTCGTCGTATCTTTGCAGGTAGAGTTGGCATCCGGCGTCCTCTCCCGTCTTCCTCCATTCGGATGGCGCGCGCAAAGAGTACCGGCAGGCCCTGTTTTCGTACCATTCGGACTCACCGCCGTCACGTGAACCGGCGCCCCGCCCCGCCGTCAGGGCGCGCAGGTTGTCCTTCACCTCCCCGATGGAGATCGCGAACGAAACGCTGGCGTACTCCCGGATGGTGGACGTGTTGACTCCGATGACCTCCCCGTCGCTGTTCACCAGCGGGCCGCCGCTGCTGCCGGCGTTGATGGCCGCGTCCGTCTGGATCAGGTCGGTCGGGCCGCCCGTGCGGAGCGAGGAAACTATGCCCGTGGTGATCGTGTAGCCCTCTCCCAGGTGGCCGCTCAGCGGAAAGCCCATCGCTATGACGGCGTCGCCGTGCCGGACCGCCGACTCGTCGCCCAGCGCCATCGCTCTTATGCCGCCCCGGGACGCGACCTCGATCACTGCGATGTCCACGTCGTCGTCCTTGCCCAGCACGGTCCCGGCGTACGGCCACCCGTCCACGGAGCGGACGATGACCAGGTCGTCGTCTCCCAGCAGGTGCGCGTTGGTGACGATGAGGCCGTCATCGGAGATCACGAAGCCGGAGCCCCTCACGTCGGGAGTGACTATCTGGACCAGCCCGTCCACGAGGCCCGCCACGATGTCGGACACCGACGGCTCGGGCGTAGGCGTGGGCTGGGGGATGCGGGCCAGGATCGCCGTTACGGTGGCGGCCAGGTCTATGGGGTCCGGATTGGCGGGGGCATCGACGGTACCGGTCGGGCTGGGCCTGGCCTGCGCCGGCTCCGCCTGCCCGCTTTCACCGGCGCAGGCGGTCGCAAAGACCGCCAGGGCGACCAGCGTCGCCAACCCCGCGAAGGCAGACTTGCGAACTGTATCCAGAGTAAAGGCCCCGGTGGAAAAAATCCGGCGATTGGTCCCGGATTCTCTCACATAGCATCTCTAGCCGGCGGCTTCCTGGGCCTCGGAGTCTTCGGACTCTGAGTCGGTTGTCTCAGCGACCTCGCCGACCGGGATGTCGTCGAAGAGGCCGAACAGCGTCTCGGTCCAGTCCGCGGGAATGTAGATCACGGGCTCCGCCGGATAGGAGCTGTACGCCATCTGGCCGTAATAGCGTTGCTCGTCCGGCGCCTTCACGCCCACCCGGAAAGTCAGCTTCGCGGTATAGTCGGTGCCGCGCTCGGATATCTTCTGGTACCGGATTTCTACGGTGCGGGACAGATTCGACACGCCGTACGGAGCACCCGCGGAGCCGACGTTGTACACGGCGATGGAGGCGTTCGGCGGGCCGTTGAGCAGCGGCACGATGTCCGACCAGCGCTCTTCGTCCACCGGCTTGCGGTCCTTCACGTCTTCAGGGCCGGACACCCACCACTGGTCGTCGTCGTAGCGGAACCGCAGTTCTTCGCGCGCCTCCGCGTCGCCCTCCAGGGGGCGGTACAGGGATAGGCCGAGAATCGTCTCCGGCAGTTGGTCCTTGTGCCACGGGGGCAGCGGCGGCTCGGTGGCCAGGCGCGTGAGCACGTCTCCCCACGAGTCGTTGATGAGGTAGAGCTGGTCGTAGCCTGTGACCATGCCGTAGCGGTAGAACCCGTTCGGCGTCTCGTCGCCGAGTTCCACGGTGATCTCACGGTCGCCCGACAGCTTGACGTCGATGACGGTATAGGGACTATCCAGCCCATACTCTCCCACGTCTTCGGGGGAGTCGATGAGCAGCCGGCGCGTCTTCGGGCCTGAGAGCAGCACGGTCATGCCGCCCCAGCGGTGCGGGTCGGCCGGCACGTTGTCCGGCTCCTCGAAGACCCAGACGTTCTCGTCGTTCTTGAAGAACCTGCGGTGGTTGACGTCGTTCTCCACGGTGATCTCGGTGATGTCGTCCATCGAGACCTGGTAGAACCAGGGGGCGTCCGGCAGGCGTTCTTCTTCAGTTGCGAACGGGTTGATGATGACGACCGCGACGACGGCGGCCGCGATGACGACGAGCGCTGCTGTGAGGCGTACGTTCACGGGCTACCGCCTGCGCCACCAGACGTAGAAGCCCAGGATGACCATTACTGCGGGCGGCAGGAACCAACTGGACCACTTTATGAAGTCGCGCTCGCCCGCCGTGACGACCAGCTCCCTGTACGGGATCACCTTGGGCCTGATCGAGATGAGGTTGTAGTCTTCGGCTAGCCAGTTCACGGAGTTGAGGAGCAGGTCCGCGTTATCGAAGCTGGCGTAGAAGCGGTTCTTGGCGAAGTCCGAGTCGCCGAACAGGACGAACTTGGCGGCGGGCGGGTTGCCGAGATCGTCCGGCTCCTCGGTGAAGGTGCCGAGGGCCTGCACGACTGTGGCGTACGACCATACGCTCAGTTGCTCTTCGTTCGGATCCAACTGCACCTCCTCCGGGTCCGTCTCCATCCAACTGGGCGTGCTGACGATCATCCTGTAGATATCGACGTAGGATGGCACGTCAACCTGATCGCTCACGGTGAGCCCAACGTCCGTGGCGCCGGGGAATATGTTGGTGTCAAGCTGGTCTGTGATCGGTATGTCCTCGCGCGAAATGTACTGCTGGTTGGAGCGCTGGACTATGGGCGTGAGCGGCTCCTCCGCCACGGAACTGAAGATGTCGGCGATTGGGTAGTAGCCAAGGTCGATGCCCCAGTTGGTGAGCATGTCCGCGAACGACTCCGGCGTCTGGGGGTCGAAGAGGCCGAGCAGCCGCGCGCCCACCACGGCGCCGTCCTCGCGGACCGTGCCCCGCTTGAGGTAGTCCAGGATCAGCTCCTTCTCTTCCGCGGTGAGGTCCTGCTCAGGGCCGGCGATTACGAGCACGGCGGTGTCTTCCGGTATCTCGCCCGTTTCCAGCAGGTTCAGGAAGCTTACCTGGTAGTTGTCACGCCTCATGCCGCCAATCGCAAGGTCGTAGCCGTCGTCGCCGAGCTCAGTCGATCCCGCCTCTATGGACAGGCCCTTTTCTTTGTGCCCCGTGAGGAAATAGACCCTCTTCTGCTCCTGGCCTGTCACAAGGAGGATGCTGGCGATAAGCTCCTGTTCGGAGTAGTTGGTGCACTCGGGGCTGGGGATGCACCTCAACTCCTGGAGCCTGTTGGTGGTCAGGTCTTCGAACACGAGCGTCGGGTATGTCACCACGCCGTATCTGTTGGCTAGCGACGGATTCAACTCCGGGTCCTCCAGCCGGTAAGTGAGCCTGTTGGTGCGCCGCGAAAGCTCGTTCAGCAGATCGGACGTCTGCTCGGCCTGGAACTGCTCTCTCAGGTTGGAAGGGTCGTAGAAGAGCGTGGCCTGCACGGGCCTGTCGAGATTCTCGAGCACGCTCACGGCCTGGGGCGAGAGCGTGAAGATGCGCGTTGAAGTCGCGTCAACCCTCAGCGTGTTCCGGAACAGCAGGAAGTTGACCAGGATGGCGATCACGAGGAAGGCGGCCGACATGATCAGGATGTTCGTGCCGTAACGTCCCTGCCTGCCGATCAGGAAGGCGGCCACGCTCCTCGCGGAGAAGGCCAGCGCGAGAAACAGCAGCGCCAGGCCGATGATCAGAACGCTGAGAGAGAAGTTCTCGATCTGCGGGATGGTGAGGTAGAAGGTAATGCCAGCGAGCACGCCGATGACGCCCGCCGCGGCGCAGACGTAGCTCCAGAAGGACAGGGATCCCAACTCAGGTATGAGGTCCGAGAAGCGGCGGTCCCGCTCCTGGCGCCTGCGGTCTCTCATGCTAACGCCACCTCCGGGTCTCCACCGACCTGACTGTGAGGAACAGGAACACCGCTGCCAGACTTACGAAGTATGCGACGTTGCTGAGGTCGAGCACGCCCCTGGCGAAGTCGTCGAAGTGATCGCTCATCGAGAGCCCGTTGATGATCTCCTGCGCCACGCCGCCAACGCGGTTGCCGACCACGTCCGTGAAGGACAGCGGCATGAGGATGCCCATGCCGATCACGGCGGCCACGATCTGGTTGCTGGTGAGCGATGAGGCGAGGATGCCGACGGAGAGGGCGGCGGCGCCGTAAAGCACCAGGCCGAAGTAGGCGGTCAGCACGGGCCCCGTGTCCGGATCTCCGAAGAAGTAGAGCAGGAGGACGTAGTACAGCGTGAGGGCCACGGTGACGATGAGAATGACGAGGCTGGCCAGATACTTGCCGACAACGACCTCCCAGTCCCGCACGGGCGCGGTGAGCAGGAGTTCAAGCGTGCCGAGCTTCTGCTCTTCGGCGAGCAGCCTCATGGTGAGGAGCGGCGAGAGCAGGATGAAGAAGAAGCTGGCGGGGACTATGTAGCCGCGTACGTCGGCCTCTGAGAAGGCTTGCACCACGTCGTTGACGAAGTAGATGCCGGTGAAGATGAGGAACATGGCGCCCACGATGTACGCGGTGGGCGTGCCGAAGTATGACCTCAGTTCCTTGAGCGCGATTACGAGTGTGTTGGTCACGCGAAAACTTCCTCTGTGGTGAGCCTGAGGAATATCTCCTCCAGCGTCATGCCGAGCGCCTCCAGGCGGAGCAGGTCCCAGTTGTTGCGCACGACCGCCGCGGCGATCTGCGCCCGCACGTCCACGCCGTGCCGCGCGTCGACGCGGAAGGTGGCGGCGCCGTTCTCTCCGGTCGCCGGGAGCGTCTCGACCTCGAGGACGCCGTCGACGCCCTTTATCGCGGCCTCCACGTCGCTGCGGCGGCCCCTGACCTCCAGTTCGATTCGCTCGACGCCACGGAGCCTCGATGCGAGGTTGTCAGGCCGGTCCACGGCGACGATCTGGCCTTCGTGGATGATGATCACGCGCTCGCAGATCATGCTCACTTCCGGAAGGATGTGGGTGCTTACGATGAGCGTGTGCTCGCCGCCGAGGTCCTTGATCAACTGCCGTGTCTCGACGACCTGGATCGGATCGATGCCGATGGTCGGCTCATCCATGATCAGGATATCCGGATCGTGGAGGATGGACTGGGCGATGCCCACGCGCTGCCTGAAGCCCTTCGAGAGCTTGCCGATGTACGCGCTCTGATAGTCCCCCAGACGGCAGATGTCGATGGCTTCGGGGATGCGCTCCTGCATCCACGCGCCGGACATTCCGCGGATCCTGCCCATGAACTCTAGGTAGTCTTCCACGGTCATCTCCGTGTACAGGGGGACCGTCTCAGGCAGGTACCCGATGTGCTGCCGGGCGTTCAGCGACTCGGTGACTATGTCGTAGCCTGCTACGGTCACGGAGCCGCTGGACGGCGGCATGAAGCCGGTCACGATCTTCATCGTCGTGGACTTGCCCGCGCCGTTAGGGCCGAGAAAGCCCAGCACCTCGCCCTGCTCCACGCTGAATGAGATGTCGGTGATCGCGGGATAGCTGCCGAAGTACTTCGTTACCTGTTCTAGCTCGATCATCGGTCGCGCTCTCTATTGGAGGACTTCATGCGTTGTCACGTTCATTTACGTTTGCGTACCCTCGTAAGGATTTCAGCCGGCTTCTCTACCAGGACGCTCCGGCTTTTCCGGCCACGCATTTTACCACGGCGCCGCAGCCTGTTTGGGGCGCGGGACGTTCTGGATAGGCTATCGGCGCTAATGGTAAGATTCGTGGGCGCTGAACAACCGGTACCGGCCGGCCCATCAATCCTTTCCAACGAGAGTTCTTTCAAACAGACATGGCTGACGGAATCGTTTACATGGACCATGCCGCCACCACGGGCCTGAGACAGGAGGCCCTGGACGCGATGGTTCCGTACCTGACGGAGAGCTTCGGCAACCCGTCCAGCATCTACACGCTGGCACAGGAGGCCCGGAAGGCGCTGGAGGACTCAAGGGAGGTTGTGGCAAAGGCGCTCAACGCGCGTCGCAGCGAGGTCGTGTTCACGAGCGGAGGGACGGAGTCGGACAACCTCGCGCTCAAGGGCGGAGCGTACGCGCGGCGGCGCGAGGGCAACCATCTCGTCACGACCGCCATAGAGCACCACGCGGTCCTGCATACGTGCGAGCAGCTTGAAGGGCTGGGGTTTGACGTCTCTTACGTTCCGGTGGACCGGGACGGACTCGTGGCCCCGGAGGACGTCGCGGCGGCCATGACGGACCGCACGACGGTGGTCAGCGTGATGCTGGCAAACAACGAGATCGGCACGATTCAGCCGGTCGCCGAGATCGCGGCCGCCGCCAGGGCGGAGGCGGCTCGACGCGGGAGGACGGTCACGGTGCACACGGACGCCGTTCAGGGCGCGGGCTTCCTCGACCTGGACACGAAGGCGCTGGGCGTGGATTTGCTCAGCCTCTCGGCGCACAAGTTCTACGGGCCGAAGGGCGTGGGCGCGCTGTACGTGAAGCGCAGGACGCCGTTCGAGGCGCAGCAGATGGGCGGCGGCCAGGAGCGGGAGCGGCGCTCCGGCACTGAGAACGTGCCCGGCATCGTCGGGATGGCGGAGGCGCTGCGGCTGGCGACGATCGAACGCGAGGCGTACGCGGCGCACTGCTCGAAGCTGCGTGACCTGATTGCGGCCGGGATAATGGAGCGCGTGGACCGCGCGCGGCTGAACGGCCACGCCACGCGGCGGCTTCCGAACAACGTGAACGTGTCGTTCGACGGAGTCGAGGCGGAGCCGGTGCTGCTGGGCCTGGACTTCGCCGGGATCATGGCGTCGAGCGGGAGCGCGTGCTCTTCGGCATCGCTGGAGCCGTCGCACGTGCTGCTTGCCATCGGGCTGAGTCCGCAGGCGGCGCAGGGGAGCCTGCGGATCACGGTCGGCAGGGAGAACACGGAGGATGAGGCGGCCCAACTGCTCGACGTGCTTCCCGACCTGGTGCGCCGGCTGAGAGGCATGCCGTCGCTGGCGGGCGTGTGAGGACGGATTGCGCACGAGTCTCGAAAGTAAGAACGTGTCTAAAAACACTGGAAAGTGTCCTTCTCTGACCCCTTCCCCAGTCTGCTGGGGAAGGTTGGGATGGGGTTCTCCGATAAGTGGGGCAGGGCATATCACCCTTTTTAGACACCCTCTAAAGGTGCGGTGATGCAGACAAGGAAATCGGGCGCGGCCCTCGGAAGGGCGCTGGCGCTGTGTCTCGGAGTGGCGCTGATCGTCGGCCTGCTGGCGGCCTGCGGCGGCGAGGAAGAGCCGCGGGAGCACTACTCGTTTGGGAGAGTGCTGGAGGTGTACGCCACCGAGCCGGCATTTCCCGAGAGGTCCTTGATCAGGGCGCCGGCGAGTTGCGACGGGAACGCGACGTTTCGGCTGCTGGAGCACACCAACCCCAACCGGACGTACGCCGCGGTGCAGGTGCGCATCGTCAACCGGACGGCGGGTGTGGCGCCGCTGTTCGTGCACGCGGAGACTGCGGTGCTTGGCGACCCGAGTTCTGACCGCATCTTCGCGCTCGATCTTTGCACGGCGGGCGTGCCGTACGAGCCGCCGCCGGGATCGGAGGCCGTGGAGACCACGCATACGCCTCTGCTCTGGGGGAACGTCGAACTGAAGAAGGGCTTCCAGGTGCGGGGCTGGATGTTCTTCGACGTGCCAAAGACGCTGGCGCTGGACGCGTTCTGGTGGGAGGACCCAGAAACGCAGACTATCATCTACTCCCGCAATCTGATCGCCGAATCCACAGAAGGCAATATACTAAGAGATGCGCTAACGGGGGTTGTGGGGGTTGTCGTAATAGTGGCTGCTGTACTAGTAGGTGGAGCGCTTTACTTTCTTCCCACACTCATTGCAATCGTGAGACGCAAGCGGAATTCTATGGCTATATTTCTGATGAACTTCTTCTTGGGGTGGACATTTATAGGGTGGGTTGTAGCCTTAGTCTGGTCTGTTTCCTACGAGGCTGTCGATCTCCGATAGGTGTATGAAGCCCTGGCATTCCTTGACTGGAGGCTAAGATGGCAGAGCCAACCGCAGTAACCGATGAGACGTTCGGCGCGGAAGTCCTGGAAGCGCAAACTCCGGTGATGGTAGACTTCTGGGCCGATTGGTGCGTCCCGTGCAAGGCGATCGCCCCGATCGTGGCCGAGCTGGCTGACGAGTACGACGGCAGGATGAAGTTCACGAAGCTGGACGTGGACAGAAACCCGCAGGCGGCCATGAACTACGGCGTGCGCAGCATCCCGACGCTGCTGATCTTCAGCCAGGGGAAGCCGATGGACCAGATTGTGGGCGCGGTCTCCAAACAGACCCTTAAAAGCAGGATCGACGAGGCTGTATCCTAGAGCCAGACATCCGCGGTCGGCCAGCGCCGGCCGCAAAGCGTGGGAGCGGATGGGTCCCGGTGGGCCCCGCGGTCTTCAAAACCGCTCGGCCCCGGCCCTTCGGTCGGGGCGGTGGGTTCGACTCCCTCCCGCTCCCGCCAGCATCAGATACGGATTCTCCGAGAATGGCAGTTCTGTGCTCACTACTCCCGCGCGTCCAGACGGGACAGGAGGCCCGGCCAATCGAGGATGCGCCGGTCGGCCGTCACCAGCCGGTGGCCCTCCTGCGCCGTCGCAACGATGATGCGGTCCGCCGGGTCCCCGTGTATGTCCGTCAGCATGCCGGCGCGCAGGGCGATGGCGCCGGTCACGGGTATCTCAATCAGGCCTGCGTCGACAAGAGACCTACGCCAGGCCTCCAGTGGAAGGCCAATGTTGATCTGGCCCTTCTGGAGCCTCATGCCAACCTCCCAGAAGGATATGGTGGAGACGGCGGCGTTTTCATTCTGTAACGCGTCGGCAACCTCCCGGCTGGCCCGTGCCCCCAACCTGCGGTCTCCGGACCGAAACCAGACGATGACGTGAGTGTCCATCAGTATCAAAACAGTTCCTTCTCAGTATCATCCATATCTTGGAACCACTCGGCCGGCATGGGACTGACGATGTCTCCAATGATCTTCATTCGGCCTCTGTCCGCGCCAAAGAACGATTTGACGCGTGCCCGGTACGGCGTGAGCTTGGCGACCGACTTCCCGTTCTTGGTGATGACTATCTCCTCGCCGCTTTCCGCAACCTCATCCATCAGCCTCAGGCACTTGGCCTTGAACTCCGACGCCTTCATAGTCCGCGCGCCGCCTGCCCCGTCATCGATCGTACTCATCGCGCTGTTCCTCCCGCTTCGTGTGAAGTAATCATACCATAGTCATAACTATGGTCGCGAACGGCCCCATCCCAACCTTCACGAGCGCATAGCATCTGTCATTTCGAGCGCAGCGAGAAATCTAAAGCCTCCCGCATTCCACCACGCCTGAATCACGTCAAAACCGCCACCAGCAGCTCGCCAACACCGTTACCCCGTTCGCCCTGACCCTGTCGAAGAGCCGCCCCCCCAACTCCGCCCCCGTAGGGGCCGTTCGCGAACGGCCCTTGACCCACCCCGCTCGCCCTGACCCCGTCGAAGAGCCACCCCCGCCAACTCCGCACCCGTAGGGGCCGTTCGCGAACGGCCCTTGCCACCGCCCGTTCGCCCTCACCCCGTCGAAGAGCCGCCCCCCTAGCCACTATTCACTATCCACTAATCACTATCCCCACCCCCTTGACACAATAGTACCCTACCCCTATAATAGAACCTATGCACGCTATGACGCTCGAACAAGAACGAGAATACGACGCCATGCCGCCGGCCATGCCGATCGACGCCCTCGTCCGACGTTACACCTACGACGGACGGCTCATCGTCGGCTTCCTAGTCTCCATCATGCAGGGAGACATCCCCGGCGGCAACCTCTCGCACGGGCTACAGGCCTGCCGCCTGCTCATCAAACTCGGCTTCAGCGACGCCCCGCTTCCGGATGACGACGCCCCGAACGCCCCCGCGCGCGCGGACACAGGCAGGCCGAGCCGGCGCAGAAACGCACGGCCCTCCAAGCTCGAAGCCGAACTCGCCAAGTTCGCCCGAGACGAAACCGACGGCGGACGAGACGCCGTCCGCTTCCTCGTCGACGTCATGCAGGGCAACGTCCCCGACTTCAAGCCGCACCACAGGATAGCAGCCGCCAGGGAACTACTCCGCCGAGGCTTCGACCGGCCCGCCGGCACGGACGCCCAGCAGGAGCCCGAACCCGCCGCCGTCCGAGCACGAAGCAGAACCGCAGTCTGAGCGCGACGCAGAGCTACAGCCCGAGCCCGACGCAGAACCGCCGACCAAGTTTCCCGAGGTTCCCAGAGGCTTTTATGTCGGGCCCGATGGCGACATTGAGATTGACGTGTCCAGTCCCAATCACGCCGTCCTCCCGGACGAAGAGGTGATGCAGTTTTGGGGATGGAACGAATACAAGTACTGGCTGAGAGAGGATAAGGAAAGGGGCCGCGCGATACTGAGGCCCGGCTGGTGGCATGAAGGCCTGGAAGAGTTCGTTGACGAAGACGCGCCCACCCTGATGGACGCGATACTGGAAGCAGCCGAGGCCCAGGGCATAACCGTAGCGCCCCACCTGCTCGAAGCCACCAGGCTGAAGAACGCGCCCAAGCCCGAAGCGGCCTCACAGGAAGAGGCCGGACACGAACCTGAGCCCGAAGACGCGCTCGAAGAAACCGTCCCCCAACACCGGGACACCCCAGAACGCCGCTTCCCCTGACCAAGCCCAAGCGCGAGTGTCAGGCCTTGTAGGGGCTGGCCTTGTGCCTGCCCGTGGCGGGCCCACGCCCGTTCGCCCTGAGCCTGTCGAAGGGCCGCGCGCGCGCCGCCATACTGCCCTTCTTGCCCGCGTCGTCCGCGAACTGGTTTATCAGGTACTCGTACGCGTCGCCCAGGACGTTGCCGCCGCCTGCCACAGCCTCGACTCCAACTGGTCCCGTGTGAGCGGCATCTGTTTCTCCTCAGGCGAGGCTCCCCTGGGCCCGGAACTGGGCCGAGGGATGGTCGTCACGCGTGAGGTTCTGGCCCTTGCCTAAGTAGCGCTCCCGCAGTGTCTCGCCCGGCTCGTACTCGCGCCGCAGGACGCCCCGGCGCTGGAGCTCCGGCACCACCATGTCAACGAAGTCGATGTGGGTCTGCGGCTGTGTGACCGACTGTATTATGAACCCGTCGATACCGGTCTCCATGGCCTCCTCCATCCTGTCTGCGACGTAGGAGGCATCGCCGACAATACGGCGGTCCATTCGCTGGGCCATCAACTCGCGTATGGTCTGGCCGCGCATACGCCTGGCGATGGCCCTCATGCCGTCCGAGTCGGTGTCACCAAGGGGGATGTCAGGGTCCATGCCCTTTAGGTCGATACCGGTCCAGCCGCCGAACAGCGTCATCTGGCCCTCGAACGATTGGTACTGCCGCGTCTCTTCGTGCTTGCGCTTTGCCTCGGCCTCCGTCTCGCCGATGACGGGCGTCATGCCCATCAGCAACTTCACTCCGTGCGGGTCCCGGCCAAATCCGGCGACGCGCTCCCGGAAAGAGTCAACGAATTCCGGCCCGCCTCCGCCCATGAAGACAGCCTCGGCGTGCTTTGCTCCGAAGTCGAGTCCGCGGGGCGAGGCCCCCGCCTGGTAAAGCACAGGAGTACGCTGCGGCGACGGCTCGCACATGAGCGGCCCCACGACGGAGAAGTGCTCGCCCTCGTGGTCGATGCTCCGCACCTTCGCGGGGTCCACGTACATGTCGCGTTCGATGTCCCTGACCACGGCGTCGCCGTCCCAGCTCCGCTCCAGCAGCTTGTACACGACGTCCATGTACTCTTCGGCGCGATCGTAGCGCTGGTCGTGGGGCAGGAACGTACCGAGTCCGTTGGCCTGCGTGTTCTTGACGTACGACGTGACGATGTTCCAGCCGATGCGTCCGTTCGTGTAGTGATCGAGCGAGTTGAAGGCCCTGGCGCACTCGTAGGGAGCGTGGAAGGTGGTGCTGTAGGTCACGGCAAAGCCCAGGTGCTTGGTGGCCAAGGCCATCGCCGGGATCAGGGGCATGGGATCGAGGCCCGGCGCCTGCACGGCATACTGCACCGCCGCCTCCCACGTGCCGCCGTAGCCGTCGTAGAGGCCGTGGATGTCGGCCAGGAAGAAGGCGTCGAAGCAGCCCCTTTCGAGCGTCTTCGCGATTTCGACCCAGACTTCGACGTCCAGGTACCCGTCGGACATCTTGTCGTCTGGGTTCTTCCACTGCCCGATGTTCTGAGAGATTGGGCAGCACTGGGAGAAAGCGTTGAGGTGCATCATGGGCATGTCAGTAGCCTTTCGCGTACAAGCCGTAGAGGGTCGGGGGATGCCGGTCTGTGTGGGCTAGATTAGGAACACCGGCGCAGGCTGTCAAGCTGAGATACGAGTCCGCTCGCCCTGAGCCTGTCGAAGAGCCTGCCCCGAGTCCCTCGAGGGGGCCGCGCCCTCAGCCGCCGGCTGCGCTTCGCCGTTGACCGTGTCCGGCGCGCGCAAGTACCATCGCCGCAATCCGTGCAGGGTGAGCCGATGGCCGACAAGCCCCGGTCGCGGCAGCGAACGACCAACGAGGAGGCAACACATGAAGGCAGCAGTGTTCCATGAAGTCGACGTTCCGCTGGAGATCGAAGAGGTCCACATAGACAGCCCCGCGGCGCACGAGGTGCTGATACGCACCCGCGCCTCCGGCGTGTGCCACAGCGACCTCCACTTCATGGAGGGCAAGTATTACATGGACACGCCCGCGATTCTGGGGCACGAGGCCGCGGGCACCGTGGAGGCGGTCGGGAGCCAGGTGCGTTACGTGAAGCCGGGCGACACGGTGATCACGTGCCTGTCCGTGTTCTGCGGCGAGTGCGACATGTGCCTGAAGGGCCGGCAGGTGCTCTGCAGGCGAGAGGCCGGAGTGCTCCGGGAGCCGTCCGAGCCGCCGCGTCTCCGCGCGAACGGGACGCCGATCACGCAGGGCATGCTGCTTGCGGCGTACGCTGAACTGATGCTGGTGCATGAGCACTCGGTGGTCAAGGTGCGCGACGACATTCCGTTCGAGGTGCTGGCGCTGATCGGCTGCGGCGTCACCACCGGCGTTGGCGCCGCGCTGAATACGGCGCGCGTCGAGCCGGGGAGCACGGTGGCCGTGCTGGGCTGCGGCGGCGTGGGCCTGAGCGTCGTGCAGGGGGCGCGGATCGCGGGCGCGGGCCGGATCATCGCGGTGGATCCCGTGGAGACCAAGCTGGGGCTGGCGCGCGAGCTCGGCGCGACGGACGTTGTCGACGCCTCGGGCGGCGACGTGGTCGAAAAGGTGCTGGGCCTGATGAACGGCCGCGGCGTCGACTACGCCTTCGAGGCGGTGGGCATGAAGCGGACAACGGAGCAGGCCTTCGAGATGCTGGACGACGGCGCGACCGCGTACGTGCTGGGCATGGTGCCGGAGGGGACGAAGATCGAGATCAGCGCGGACTCGTACCTCAGGCGCGAGCGTCGCATACAGGGCTGCACGATGGGCTCCAACCACTTCCGCGTGGACATGCCGCGCTACATCGACTTCTACCTGGACGGCCGCCTCAAGCTGGACGAGATGGTCTCGCAGCGCATGCAGCTCGACCAGATCAACGATGCCTTCGAGGACATGAAGCAGGGCCACGTAGCGCGCACGGTGCTCGTGTTTGAGTAGAGGCAGGGGTCTCGGTGGTGGATGCGCCCTGAAATAGACAGACTACATTTCCAGGGCAGATAGAAACGTGGAGGAGTTCAGGATTTTCGCTCCACGATGCTCCCCGAGTGGCAGCAGATGACGGTGGTCGCCGGTGATGATGTAGTCTGCGCCGGCAGCGACGGCGCAGTCCAGTATGCGATTGTCGGCGTGGCCTCCTTCGATCACCTCGGGCATTCGCGCGGGCTCGATTATGGTTGCCGTGTTCTCCAGGGCGCTTACCACCTGCGACGTGCGCTCCTCATCCCAACCGAATTTGCGCACCAAGACACCTGCCACTTCTTCCAGAATGAATGGCGATAAGACCACATCGAACCATCCCCTGAAGGCCAGATCCAGAATCAGGCGCTCGTTGCCGGGAAAGTTGAGGCCGGAGATTATGACATTGGTGTCAAGGACTACTCTCACGTCCGCTAAGAATGGACCTCGGAGCGGTATTCTTCGACCAGAGATGCCACATCTTTCGGGCTGATACCCCGCTCCCTTGCCCTCTGCTCTCCGTACTGTAGCAGTTGTCTCCACTCGCACTCTTCGATGTATCGGAGCACGGCTTCACGAAGGAACTCACTCCGTGAGCATCCCTGCTGTCTGATCGTGTCGTCCACTCGGTCAGCCATATCCGGAGGCAGGGAGAATGTGATGGTCTTTGTTGTTCGCGGCACGGCGCTCTTCTTCATTATCGAGTCTTACTGGAATGCTGCGCCATCTGAAGGTCTGTGTCAACTCCACGCTTGTCGAGCCGCGCGACTCTAACGGTTCGTAGTCACGCCTGTGTCTGCAATTGCCGTCACGCAGGGCGGCGCCTCGCCTGCTAGTATGTAGCTATGCCTACGAATGTACCGCCTCAGTACCGGGAGGCGGAGCAGCGGTTTCGGGAGGCCAGGTCTCCGCAGGCGAAGGTGGCCGTGCTTCAGGAGATGCTGGCGATAGTCCCCAAGCACAAGGGGACGGACCACCTGCGCGCGCAACTCAGGGCGCGTATGTCCAAGCTCATGGACGAGCTTGCCGCTCCGTCCAAGGGGCCGAAGACCGGCCGGGTGGACCTGTTCTCGCTGCCCAAGGAGGGGGGCGGCAGGGCGACGCTCGTCGGGCCGGCCAACGCGGGCAAGACGTCGCTGCTTGCGAAGGCGACGGGGGCCGGCGCGAGGGGCGGGCTGTACTTTCCAAGCACGCAGGAGCCGGCGCAGGGGATGCTGCCATACGAGGACGTGCTGTTCCAGTTCATCGACACGCCGCCCACGTCGTACCCGCACCTGCACAGCCGGCTGTACGGGCTGCTTCGCACGTCGGACGCGTTCGTGCTGGTGGTGGACCTCACGAACGACCCCGCGGGGCAGGCAAGGGAGGCGTGCGCGCTGCTGGAGCAGTGGGGCTTCGACCTGCTGGCGCCGGGGGAGAGCGGCTCGGCGGAGGAGCCCGCGCTGTCCAAGCCGGTCATCATCGCGGCGAACAAGGCGGACATGGACGGCGCGCTGGACAGCTTTCAGCAACTGGAGCAGGAGTTCGAGGGCGGCTTTCCCGTGATCATGACGAGCGCGCTCGAAGAGGTGGGCATCGACGAGCTGGCGGAGGCGATCTTCCAGGCGCTCGGTGTGATTCGCGTCTATCCGAAGTCTCCGAGGCTGAAGCTGGAGGAGTTCGAGCGGGAGCGCCCGCTGGTGCTGCCTATGGGGAGCACGGTGATGCGAGCGGCGCGCGAGCTCCACAACGAGCTTGGCGAGGGCCTCAAGTACGCGGTGCTGTGGGGCGAGTCGGGCAAGTTCGACGCGCAGAGGGTCGGACGGGCCCACGAGCTGGCGGACCGGGACGTTATTGAGCTGCACTCGTAGGCGGCGGGGCCCTGCTACAGGCGGCCGGCTTTGAACTCGAAGAGGCCGCGGGCTATGTTCAGGCGCAGGATGTCGGATGCGCCGCCGGCCAGCCGCATGGACCTGACCTCGCGGTAGAGCCGCTCCAGCGGATGGCCGGTGACGAGCGCCTGCCCGCCGGTCAGTTGCACGGCCTGGTCCACTACGCGCCCCGCCGTCTCTGTGCAGAACACCTTGGCGGCGATGATCTCGTTGATCGCCGCGTCCCCGGAGTCGAGGATGCGGGCGGTCCTGTAGAGCATCGAGCGCGCCGCGTAGGTCTCGATGCGCATGTCGGCGTACCGCAGGCGGACGCCGTCACGGTCGGCCAGCGGCGTGCCGGAGCGGTGCGGTCTTGTGACGTGGCCTGTGACGTGCTTGACAGCCCACAACGCCAGTCCGGTGGCGTGCGCGGCGGACCCGATGCGCTCCTCGCTGATCGTGTTCAGCGCCCGGGGCATTCCCTCGCCGACGCGGCCCACGATGTTGCCGGCGGGAACACGGGCGCGGTCAAGGCGCAGCTCCACGTGGCCGCTGCCGTCCATGCTGGTGAACTCGCGCTCTATGGAAAGGCCGGGCGCGTCCCTGTCGATCAGCAGCACGGCCGGCCCGCCTGGAGCGCCGTCCAACGCCTCGATGTTGACGACCGCCGCGAAGAAGTCGGCCTGCGCGCCGCCGGTGACGTATGCCTTGCGTCCGGTGACTACCAGCGTGCCGCCCTCGCGCTCGGCCCAGGTCGGCCTGTGGGACTCGCCCGTGGGCGCGCCTTCGGTGAACGCCCACGCGCCTCGCAACTCTCCCCTCATCAGGGGCATGAGGTAACGTTCCCTGAGGTCTCCTTCGGCGGCGTGGAGCACGCCCGGCCCCGGCCCGAACACGCAGTTGGACAGCCGTGAGTTCGCGGCGGCGACGGCCTCCCGCGCGACCACGAGGGCCATTGCGCCCGCGTATGCGCCGCCGTACTCGACGGGCTGCGTGAGGCCGTAGATGCCCGCGGCCCGGGAGCGCTCCCGCACCTGCCGACGGATTTCTTCGGGGACGGCTTCATTGGCGTCAATCGAATCTTCCAGGGGTCTGACCTCATCCTGCATGAACGCGGTGACGCGGTCCCTGAGGTCTTGCTGCTCCTGTGTAAGGGACTCAGGCATATCTGCTGCGGCTCCGTGGGGCGAGTTGAGAGTTGCCAATGCTATCTCATGGGCAACGGTTCGCGCCCTTACCTGTTAATGTATCTGCCGTTGACCGGTACAGATAGCTCGCCTTTTGAGGCCCATGCAAATGGGGGACACAGTGACATCGGCACAGACAATCTCCGACGCTCAGATCGAGACTGCGCTGCTGCGGACGATCAAGGCGCTGCTTGCGCTCGTCATCCTGACGCCGCTGGTCGTCACGTCGCGCCTGCTGCCGTTCGACGTCGCGCCGGAGGTCAGCTGGCTTCTGCCGGACACGGTGTTCCCGTTCGTGGTGGGCAAGGCGCTCTTCACGTATTTCCTCACGGAGATCGCCTTCGGTCTCTGGGTGCTCGTCTGCCTGCGGAATCCAAGCTACGCCGTGCCCCGCTCCTGGCTCCTGGCCGCGTTCGCTGCGTACACGGCGATAACGCTGGCGGCGGCGCTGGCGGGCGTATCGTCTCAGCGTTCGATCTGGTCGACGTACGAGCGGATGCAGGGGTTTATGGCGGTGGCCCACTGGGCCGTGTACGCGTGGATGCTGGTCTCCGTGTACAGGACGCGGCCGGACTGGCGGGCCGTGCTGAACCTCGGCCTGGGGGTCGGCGTCGTGCTGGCGATGGCGGGCCTGGCGCAGAGCGAGGGGATCGAGCTTGCGCCCTATATCCAGGCCCAGAGGCGGGTCTATTCCCTGCTGGGGAACCCGACTTACATCGGCTCCTACATGCTCATCTGCGTCCTTGTGGCCGGCGCTTTCCTTACGCACTCGTACTGCAACCCGCCGGCCGAACCGGCGCCCCGGCCGCAGCCGAGAGAACCCAGGCGGGGCAGAGGACGGGGGCGAAGGCGGCGGCGCACAGGCGAGCGACGGATGTTTCCGACGCTGAGCGCGCCGGTGTGGGCCGGCGCGTGGCTGGCCGCTATCGTCCTGGCCTGGCTGCTGGCCGTCGTTTTCGGCACGACGCCGCTGTTCTGGCTGATGGCGGCTGTGCTGGCCGCGTTCGGTGCAAGCTACTACGTTCAGAGTTCGCGCCGGGGGTGCTGGTGGCGCGTGTTCTGGATGGTCTCGATAGCGTTGAGCCTGTACCTGATCGCGCTGAGCGGGACCAGGGGCGCGGCAGTCGGACTGATCGGCGCCCTCGCGGCGTCGGCCTTCGTGTACGCATTCATCGGCAAGGCGCGCGTGGGCCGGCTGGCCTGCGCCGGCGCGCTCGCGTTCCTGATTATCGCGCCCCTGCTGGTGTACGCGGCGCGAAACACGCCGCCGGTCGAGGCGGTGCGCGACCGGAGCACGATCGTGGACCGCCTGCTGAGGATCGGGCCGGACGACAAGAGCGTGCAAGGCCGGACGTCGTCCGCGCTGACCGGGCTAAGGGCATACGCCGACAGGCCGATACTGGGTTGGGGGCCGGAGAACTACACGATCGCGTACGACAGGCACGTTTCGGCAGAGACGGCCAGCAGCGTCGCCGAGTCGTTCGACCAGGCGCATAACAAGCTGATCGAGGAGCTGACCACCAAGGGGGTGCTGGGGTTCGCATCGTACTCGATGATATGGGTACTGCTGGCCGCGGTCTTCTTCCGCAGAGCAAGGAGGCAGACGGCGCGCGAGCAGCCCTTGACCGTCCTCCTCGGAGGTGCCGCGGCGGCGTACTTCATCCAGAACCTCTTCCTGTTCGACACGCCGGGGACCGTGGTCTGGTTCCTGCTTCTGTTCGGGTACGCTGGATTCCTGGAAACGACGCGGGACCCGGTGATCATCGGCGAGGATACCGACGTTTCCACCCCAGGCGCTCCATCGATTCTCGTCCGCGTGGCGACCATCTTCCGGTCCGAGACTGCGTACAGGGGCGCGGCGGTTGTGACCGTCGTCATCGTCGGCCTTGCAGTCTTCTTCCTCGTTGCGCGCCCGTTTGCCGGGGGCATGGCCACGTACGACGCGCACGCCTTCACCACGCCGGGGCTGGCGAAGGTGGAGGCGTTCGAGCGCGCGGTGGACGCGTTCCCGCCCCTGGGCAATTACCCCCGTATAACCATGTTCGGGCGCGCGGCCTCGGAGTTGCAGTCGCTCTCGCGGGAGGAGGCGTTAGCGGTGATCGCTTCTGTAGAGCAGGCGCTGGCGGACGGCCTGAGCAAGGAGCCGGAGGAGTGGCGAATCCACATCGGCGCGGCCTCGGTGTACCACGCCGGGCGGCTCCTCGATCCGGGCTACCTCGCGAGGGCGGGCGAGCTGCTCAGGGAGGCGAACGAACTCGCGCCGGGCAGGTACGAGTCCGTGAGGGGAGTGGCGATCCAGCACATGCTGGAGAGCGACTTCGAAGGGGCGCGGGCGGTTATAGACGCCTACCTGGCGGAGTACGCGGAGGCGGAGCGGCACTTCAGGGATATTCTTGAGCAGATGGAGCCCGACGACGGGTCATAGCGCCGCGGCGCGTTGGCCTTAGAGGGCGTAGTCCCGCTGGCCGGTGTCCGCGCCGGGGACCCAGTTGCGTTTCTCGCGCCAGTCGGCGGGCACGTCGGCGAACCTGCTCAGCCGGAGGCCGTCGATATCGATCGGGGTTTCGCCGTGCATGACGAGGTCAGCGACGGCCATGCCGGTGGCGGGCGAGAGTCCGAAGCCGTCGCCCGACATCGTGCAGACCAGGAAGTTCTCCGGGCTGCTGAGCACGTCGATGATCGGGTAGTAGTCGGGCGTCTGCTCCACCACGCAGGCCCAACTCCTGATGACCGGCACGTCGGCGGCTCCGGGGAACATCTCGCCCACCCGGCGGGAGACGTTCCTCACGAGGGGCGTGTTCGGCTTCTCCGGCGTGCCGAGGTCCACATCGATCCACTCGTGCCAGCCGCCGCCGTACGCGAGGTTGCCCCGCTCGGTCTGGCGACCGTACAGGCCGTTGCCGCTGAAGCCGCCCTGCCACATGCGCTCCAGCGGGGCCGTGACAATGATCTCAGGCCGGCCGGGGGCCACGGGCACAAACGCGCCGACGGACTCGGCGAGCACGCCGGTCTGTGGGCCGGCGGCGCACACGACGAAGCCTGCGCCCAAGTCGCCCTGATCGGTGTGCACCGTCGTGACCTTGTTGCTTTCCACCGTGAAGCCGGTGACGGTGGTGTGCTGGTAGATGCGGCCGCCGAGGTCCAGCAGCGCCCACGCGTAGGCCTGGCACGTGCGCTGGGGGTTCGCGTGGCCCGCCGCGCGCCGGAGCACGCCGCCGCGCACGCCCGGCGCGACGATCGGCATCGCTTCACGGACGGAGGCGTTGTCCATGATCTCGTAGTCCACGCCCAAGGCTTCCGCCTGCCGCGCCGAGTCCAGCATCTCGTCCCAGTCCTCGTCGGTGAGTGCGATGCGAATGCTGCCCAGGCAGGTCTCTGTGGGATAGCCGAGTCTGTCGTCCATCGACGGCCATAGCTCTTCCTCCACCCGGCCGAGGTCGCCGACGGGCGACACGCCGCGATGACCGAACAGGCCGCCGTTGCGCCCCGAGGCCTCCCAGCCCACGATCTCCTTCTCGATGAGGAGCACGTCCACATCGTTCTGCGCGAGCCACCACGCGGAACTCAGTCCGGAGACTCCGCCGCCTACGACTACAACGTCCGCGCTGTCGATGGTTGTGGCCATGTCGATCCTCCAAGTGGTGTGAAGTTTGCGTGCGCCGACTTTGGCTGGATGGGCGATGGCTGGTAGGATACATTAAAGTGGACAGGGAGGCGGGGCGCGATTGAGTCCCGCTCATGGTTCGACAGGCTCACCACGAACGGAACGGAAGCGCATAAGGAGTCCAGTCAATTGAACATCGAGCGTATGCTGAAGTGGGGGCCAGGCCTGTTGACGCTTGCCATCTTCGGGGGAGCGGGCTACGGCCTCGCGGCGGCGATTTTGATCATCGCGGCGGTCGTGTAGCGACCAGCAGTCCCCTCATGGTTCGACAGGCTCACCACGAACGAAACAGAACCCCATCCGTTTCTCCGTTGACATAGTCATACCGGTCCTTAACGAGGAGCGCGTCCTCGAGGACAGCGTGGACAGGCTTCGAGCGTTCCTGTCCCGCGAAATGGGCCGCGTGGACTGGCGCGTAGTCATTGCCGACAACGGCTCGACCGACTCCACGCCCAGCATCGGCGGCCGGCTCGCCGACACGTTCGACGACGTGAGTTACCTGCGGCTGGAGCAGCGTGGTAGGGGCAGGGCGCTGAAGGCGGCGTGGCGCGCCTCACAAGCCGACGCCGTGGCGTACATGGACGTGGACCTGTCCACCGACCTCGCGGCGTTTCCGGCACTCGTCGGCGCGATCGAGGCCGGGCGGTGCGAGGTCGCGATAGGCTCCCGGCTCTGCGCCGGAGCGCGCGTCACGGGCCGCACTCTCAAGCGAGAGATCATCTCGCGCGCATACAATCTGCTGATCCGCGCCATGTTCATGACGCGCTTCCGGGACGCGCAGTGCGGGTTCAAGGCTGTCAGCCGGAGGGCAGCCGACGACCTAGTTCCTGTGATTGAAGACAACGGCTGGTTCTTCGACACGGAGATGCTGCTGGTGGCCGAGAAGGCGGACTACCCGATAGAAGAGACGCCCGTTTCCTGGACGGACGATCCGGACACGAGGGTGCGAATCCTCAGCACGGCGTGGACTGACTTCAAGGGGCTGCTGCGGATGCGCTTCGGCGGGCTGCGCCGCGCCGTAAGGGGCATCGAGCGGACGGGGTGAGAGCCGCGCGGAGGGCCTTGCGGGGGCAGGTCGTTGCGTTGCGCCGAGAAATCTGTCACTCTAACTTCCAGATATGGCAAACGCAGTGATAGTCGTCGATATGCTCGTTGGTTTCCTGGAGCCGGGGCACAACCTGTACTGCGGCGATGACAGCCGCCGGATCATCCCCAGGGTTGTCGATCTCCTGAAGCGGGAGACCGCCGCCGGCTCGCGCGTCTTCTTCGTAGCCGACAACCACGACCCGGACGACCTCGAGTTCGAGATGTTTCCCGTCCACTGCGTAAAGGGGACGGATGAGACGCGGGTCATCGGAGAGCTTGCGGAGTTCGACGGGGCTTACATTCCGAAGAACCGGTACAGCGGGTTCTTCAACACCGACCTGGAGGAGCGGCTGGCCGGATTAGGCCCTGACAAGCTGGTCATCGTAGGAGTCTGCACAGACATTTGCGTAATGCACACCGCGGCGGACGCCCGAAACCGGGACTACCCCGTGGAGATTCCGGTTGACTGCGTCGCGAGCTTCAACGAGGAGGCCCACCGTTACGCCCTCGACCATGCCCGCGACATCCTGGGCGTGAAGCTTACGGACCCAGCGATCCCATAACCGCCGAACGATTCAGCCTTAGTCGTTTATGACCAACCCTGACTTCAACATAAGGCGATCTCTGCTGGCTGGAGACACTGCCGACGTGTACTACCAGCGGACACTGACGATCCTGCGCAACGAGGGGATAAACCCTGTTGTGTTCATAGAGTTCTCCGCCTCCCGCAGGGGCGTTCTGTGCGGGCTGTCCGAGGTCAAGGCGCTCCTGGCCAGAATACTCCCGGACGTGGGGAGCGAAGTCTGGGCACTCGAGGAGGGAGAGAGCGTCGATGCCGGAGAGGTGGCGCTGCGGATCAAGGCGCCGTACGGCTCGCTTGGGCTGTACGAGACGGCCATCACCGGGATGCTGGCGTCCAGCACGGGCTGGGCGACAGCCGCGGCGGAGTGCAGCAGGGCGGCGCAGGGGACGCCGGTGCTGTCAACGGCCGCCCGCCACGTCCACCCGAACGTTGCCGCCGAGATCGATTACGCGTCGATCGTAGGGGGCTGCGTGTCTTGCTCGACGATCCAGGGAGCCAGGCTCGCTGGCGTGACTCCCGCCGGGAACATGCCGCACGCCCTTCCACTGCTGCTCGGCGACACGATCAAGGCGGCGCAGGCCTTCGACAGGCACATGCCGCAGGAGGTCCCGCGAATCGTTCTCGTCGATACCTTCAGGGACGAAGCCGAGGAATCGCTCAACACTGCACGTTCCCTGCGGGAGAGACTGCGAGGCGTGAGGCTGGATACCCCCAAGCAACGGGGCGGCGTTACTACCGAACTGGTAACGGAGGTGCGTTCCCGCCTGGACCACGCAGGCTTCAGGCATGTTGAGATCATGGTCACCGGCGGGCTGAATCCTCACCGCATCGGCGAGTTCGCGGCCTCCGGCGCGCCCGTGGACCAGTTCGGCGTCGGCACGTACATCGCGAATGCGCAGCCCAACAGCTTCGGGTCGCACATCCACGAGATCGACGGGCGGCCCGTCGCCAAGCGGGGCCGCGTGCCTGGGCTGACGCCAAGCCCACGGCTCGACCGGGTCATGTGACCACGCGCTCCTACGGAGCAGGTCGGAACGCGATCTCCAGCACGCTCGTCGTTCCTTCCGTCACCCGCGCCCAGTGCGCGATACGGCGCCCGACCACCCAGACGATGCCTTTTGGCGATACGACGAGCGGCGTCACGTCGCGCTCTTGTCGCGGGACCCTGGAGTCGGACAGGAAGTCCTTGAGGCTCTTGCTTCCTGCCATTCCCAGCGGCTGAAATCTGTCGCCCGGCGCTCTGCCGCGCACCGTGAGAGGCAATCCCGCTTGTTCGAAGTCCAGGCTCGCCGCCATGCCGTCCGGACGTGCCGACAACCGGGCCTTGCCTCGCTCCACACATCGGGCATCGACTATCCACGAGCCGCTCTCCGTGCGGCCCGGCACCTGAAGTTCGAAATCCTCGATGCCGGAGACACAGGGCGCGGTTTTCCCCGCCGCAATGGTCGCTGCCTCGTATCCCACCTCGAAGCTGACGCCTCCGGGAAGGTCGAGCCGGGTCCCTGCGCCGCCAGCCATGAGCCTCGCCATGTCTTCGACGTGGTTCGATTCGACATCCTTGAGGTCGCCTTTGACGCTTCGGACGGCCCTTCTGAGGACGCGGCGGGCCACTGTGTCGGGTATCGCCGAGAACGCATCGAGCCGGAGGCGTACGCTGCCGTCTTCTTCCAGCGCGGCGCGTTCCCATGCCGTTGCGGCTTCCGATTCGAGGTAGGCCAGGTCTATCGAAGCTGAGTGTGACAGGCGCAGAAGCGAGTCCCGGACCGCCGGGTTGTAGCTCTCCAACGCGGGCATGAGCTCCATCCTGATCCGATTTCGCGTGTAAGTTGGCGAGAGGTTCGTCCGGTCCAGGCGCGGGCTGAGCTTCAGCACCTCGCAGTAGGCGGCGGCGTCCTCCCGGCCCAGCCGGAGCAGCGGCCTGAGCAGCCTCAGTTCGGCGCCTCCCCGCCGCATGACGGTCAGCGCGCTCATGCCCCGCAGCCCGGACAGACCGGCGCCCCGGATGATGTTCATCAGCACCGTTTCCGCCTGATCGTCCGCCGTGTGGCCCAAAGCGACCGCCCACGCGCCGCAAGCTGTGGCCGAGCGCGCCAGGAATTCGTACCTCGCCTCACGAGCGGCTTCCTCCGGCGACATCCCGGCCGCCTGCATTGCCGCAACGTCCGCAGACTCCACGATGCATCGCAGGCCGAGGGAGTCGAAGGCCGACCGGACGAACTCAGCGTCGGCTGCGGACTCTTCGCCACGCAGGCCGTGGTCCAGGTGCGCGCCGACAATGTCCAGTTCCAGTTCCTGCCGGAGCGCAAGGAGCGAATGGAGCAGCGCCATGGAGTCCGGCCCGCCGGAGACCGCCGCCAGCAGGCGCGCTCCCCGCACGTCGGCGCCGGCCAGCGCCGCCTGGACCGCCCGCTCGAAGGCTCGCGCGCTCACGTTCAGTCGCCTTGCCCGGCCTCTTCCCGCGGGGCCGGGCTTCGCGTGACCCTGACCGTGTCGATCTTGAGATTGTCAACGGACATCACTTCCAGCGTGAGACCGTCGTACTCCACGTGCTCGCCCGGCCGCGGGATGTGGCCCAGCATCTCCAGCACGAACCCTGCGACCGTTTCGAAGTCGCCTTCCGGCAGTTCGACTTGCAGGTCTTCCTTGAGCTGCGTGATGCTAAGACTGCCCTCGACGTTGAACGTGTTCTCGTCTATGGCCTCGTACTCCTCCTCCGGCCCCTGTCCCTCCTCGCCAACCGGGCCCACGATCTGTTCCAGCAAGCGCTTCAGCGTGACCAGGCCGGCGACGCCGCCGTACTCGTCGATCACGATCGCCATCTGGTTGCCGGACTCCCGCAGTTCGTCGAAGAGCCTGTCGATTCGCTTGGTCTCCGGTACGAAGTACGTGTCCCTCACAGCCTCGGAGATGGATCCGTCGCTCGGAATCGCGTCAGTTGCGATCGCTCTCAGGACATCCTTGACGGAGACGATCCCAACTACGTCGTCGGGAGATTCCTTGTACACAGGGAAGCGGGTGTGCGGGTTGCTCGCGTACACGGTCAGGAAATCCGGCACCGTGGAGCCAGACTCCAGGAAGACGATCTCGGTTCGAGGAGTCATTACCTCCCGGACCTGCCGGTCTCCAAAGCGGAACACGTTCTCCAGCATCTCGGCCTCGCCCGACTCCAGTTCGCCCTCCGCCTCGCCTATGCCGATCAGCGTGCGCAGCTCGCCCTCAGTGATCGACCTCTGGGCCTCCGACGGGTCCGTTCCGACTCGCGCGACGCGTCCGATCCGGTGCAGGACCGCCACAAACGGGAACAGCAGGAACTCGATAAGTTGCAGGGGGCGCGCGTACAGAAGCGCCAGCCTCTCGGCGTACATGACCGCGAAAGCCTTGGGCACAATCTCGCCCACGATCAGCAGCGCGGCAGTAGCCACGCCGGTGGCGACGAGCACGCCCGTGCCCTCGCGCCCCTCGCCGAGGATGGCCACGGTGGTTACGGTGACGAGCGACGCGAACGCCACATTGACGAGGTTGTTTCCGAGCAGAATCGTGGAGAGCAGCCGCTCCGGCTGCTCCATCATCCGGGACACCCTGCGAGCGCCGCCTGTCCCTTTCTCCACGAGGTGGGCGAGACGCGCCCTCTGGAGCGAAAGAAACGCGGCCTCCGAGCTTGAGAAGAAGCCTGAAAGGAAAACGCAAACCACGATCAGGGCGATGTTCAGCGCTGGGTTATCGGGCATCAGGCCACGGCGCCACGGGACTGCGGCATCGCCCCGGAATTCGGTCTATTGCTTTCGTCAGGCTCGGGTTCCAAGACTCTCCTCAGCAGGAGAGTATACAAAATCGGCGGTTACGGGTCGTGCCGTTCGCCGTCCCCAGCGTTCACTCTGACCTCGAGGCTGAGGCGCTCGACGGCCCTTCGGGTCACGGCCTGGCCGTAGCCTCTGCGCTGCAGGAACCCCCACATGCGCCGGCTGAACGCCTCGTCTGGCAGGCCGGCGTTTCGCTGAGCCGCCGGGAGGCCTGCTCTGAAGGCGCTATCTTCGTCGTCCAAGCCGCTCACGGCTTCGTCTGCTTCGAGACGTCCCACGCCTTTTGCCAGCAACTCCCTCCTCACCGCGCGCGCGCTCCGGGGACGGCGGGAGTTCCGGGCTTCCGCCCACGCTCCGGCGAACGCGGCGTCGTCGATGAGGCCCGACTCCTTCAGTTCTCCGACGATCGCATCCACGACGGCTGCGTCGAAGTCGCAGCGCAACCGGCGCCGCATCTCGGCCTCGGTCCGGGATCGGTGCGCGAGGTAGCGCAGCGCCGCGGCCCTGGCGCGGGCAATCGCCGCATCGTCGCTCACGGGCGCGCCGCCACTGCAAGTGTCGACATCCGAATGGGCCGCCGTGCTCGTGCTGGCGTGTCGGGCCATCTACCGGCTGGAGGCTGCAATCGCCTTGTGGTCCGTTACTCGTTGCCGGCGGCGGCCTCGGCAAGCGCCGGCGGCGCTGAATCGGGCGTGAGCGTCTGCCTGATCTGCGCCTCGATGCGTTCCGCGACCTCCGGGTGCTCCCTCAGGAACGTCTTCGAGTTCTCGCGCCCCTGCCCCAGCCGTGTGTCCCCGAACGAGTAGAACGCGCCGCGCTTCGTTACGACGCCGGTGTCGTCGCCAAGCTCAAGCAGGTCGCCCTCGTAGCTGATGCCCTCGTTGAACATGATGTCGAACTCGGCCACGCGGAACGGCGGGGCCACCTTGTTCTTAACTACCCGGGCGCGGACGCGGCTGCCCATGATCTCCTGCCCCTGCTTGATCGACTCAATGCGACGCAGATCGATTCTCACCGAGCTGTAGAATTTCAAGGCGCGTCCGCCGGGCGTTACCTCAGGGCTGCCCCAGATGACTCCGACCTTCTCCCTCACCTGGTTGATGAACACGAAGGCCGTGTTCGATCTGCTGATGGCGGCGGTGAGTTTTCTGAGGGCCTGCGACATCAGCCGCGCCTGCAGGCCAACATGCGAGTCCCCCATGTCGCCTTCGATCTCGGACCGAGGGACGAGGGCCGCCACGCTGTCCACGACCACGATGTCGATCGCGCCGCTGCGCACGAGGTACTCGCTGATCTCAAGCGCCTGTTCCGCGTTGTCGGGCTGCGAGATGAGCAGTTCGTCAACGTCCACGCCGCATTTGGCCGCGTACCCGGGGTCCAGGGCGTGCTCGGCGTCGATGTAGGCCGCCTGGCCGCCGGCCTTCTGCGCCTCGGCCATGATGTGGTAGGCGAGCGTGGACTTGCCGGAAGACTCCGTGCCGTAAACCTCGGTCACGCGCCCCTTGGGGATGCCGCCGATTCCCAGCGCCATGTCCAGGGAGAGCGACCCCGTGGAAATCCCCTCGATCCTTATCGACTGGTCGCGCTCGCCCAGCCTCATGACAGCGCCCTTGCCAAACTGCCGGTCTATCTGGCTCAGGGCAACGGTCAGCGCCTTGTCCTTGTCACTGTTTGCGTTGTTATTGGTGCTCATCAGGGCCTCCACGTATGTGCTTCTGGCACATTTGTACGATTGACAGCGGGCATAGTATCATGGGTCTGCGGCCCGCACAAGCGAAATCGCGCCGCCTTTCCGAATGTTGACACCTTTCCGCCCGCGTTGCTACCTTCCGCCCATTCCCGCGTGGAGAAGCTGATGCCCAACGACTCGCAGGCCACTGCCAGAGACACTGCCCCATCGGCGCTCGGCCACCTGAAGGCGCTCGACCTGGCCGGTCCGGAGGCGCAGAGTCTCGGCAGGCTCCTCGCAGACCTCGGTGCCGACGTTGTGCTGATCGAGCCTCCCGGCGGGACTCCAGGCCGGCGGTACCGCCCCCGCGCCGCTTCCGATCCGGACGTCAGCCTTCACTTCCTCAACTACAACACCAACAAGCGGAGCTTCGTCCTGGATCTCGAGGCCGAGGCCGGCCGCAGGGAGTTGCGGGCGCTGCTGCGCGAGGCGGACGTGCTGATCGAGAGCTTCCGGCCCGGCTACCTGGAGGGCATCGGCCTCGGCTACTCCCGCTTGAGCCGTATCAATCCCCGGCTCGTCGTAACATCGGTCACGCCATTCGGCAGCACCGGCCCGCACAGCGGCTACGGCGGCGGCGAGTTGGTCGTACAGGCCATGGGCGGTTTGATGTACATCCAGGGCGACCCGGACATGCCGCCATGCGCGGCCCCGGCCGAGCACACGTACCAGCTTGCGTGCCATCACGCGGCATTCGCGACGCTTGCCGCGCTCACTGAGCGCCGCAGTTCCGGGCGCGGGCAGCACGTTGACGTCTCCGTGCAAGAGGTCGTCGCGCACCTGCTGTTCAACATCTCGCGGTACGCTCTCAGCGGCGACATCGCCAGCCGCACCAATAACGACCTGGCGATCGCGCCCAACAACTACTATCCGTGCGCCGACAGCGCCCGCGTCTGCCTGTGCGTCTTCTACGATCGGCACTGGGACGTGCTCGTTGAATGGATGGGTGACGACGCCCTCGCCGATCCGGCGTTTCGCGAGGCCGCGTTCCGCAGGGCAAACCCCGACATCGTGGACCAGTTCGTGGCGCCGTTCGTGGAGCGATTCACTGCCCAGGAGATGCTGGACGAGTGCGAGCGCCGCCACCTCGCGGCCAGTCCCTTCAACACGCTGAAGGACCTGGCGGAAGGCCCTCACACGAACGGGAGGGGCTTCTTCGTCTCGACCGACCGGCCGGGCGTCGGCGCCTTCAAGATGCCGGGAGCGCCGTACCGCTTCAGCCGTACGCCGTGGTCGCTCCGCCGCGGCGCGCCGGAGCCGGACGACGCCCGCGGCAGCGGCACACCCTGCGGCTGGCCGCGTTCGGCCCGCAGGCCCGCGCCGCCGCCCAGGCCGCGCCGCGCCGCGCTGCCGCTCGAAGGCGTGCGCGTCGTTGACTTCACGCGCGTCTGGGCAGGCCCGCTTGCGTCCCGTTATCTCGCGGAGATGGGCGCGCACGTCGTCAAGGTCGAGCACCGCGACTACGTTGACATTGGCCGCCAGCGCGGCATGGCCACCGGCCCCATGTTCCCTGAGTTGAACCGCAGCAAGGCCTGCGTAACCATCAATTTCCGCGATCCTGCCGGCGCCGATCTCGTGCGACAACTCGTTGCCGTCAGCGACGTCGTGATCGACAACTTCGCCGCCGGCGTGCTGCGCCGCAGAAGCCTGGGCTACGACGATCTCCGGCAGGTCAAGCCGGACGTTGTCGTGCTCAGTATGCCCGGATATGGCTTCGAGGGCCCGTACTCCCGCTATGTCGCCTACGGCCAGAACCTGATGTCTTACTCCGGCCTCTCGTATCTCTGGGGCCATCCGGAGTCGCCGTTCGACACGCGGCCAAAGATTCACTACACCGACTTCGTTTCCGGCGCCGCGGCGGCCACCGCCATCACGGCCGCTTTGGAGTACCGGGGCGAGACCGGACGCGGCCAGTTCATCGAGATGGACCAGTCTGAGGCGCTGGCCGCCACTCTCGGCGTGCCGCTGCTTCACTACTTCATCAACGGCGAGGTCTGGGAGCCGTCGGGCAACCTGAGCCTGAACGCGGCGCCCCACGGCTGCTATCCATGCCGCGGCGATGAGGAGTGGTGCGTCATCGAGTGCTGGGACGAGTCGCAGTGGGCCGCCCTGTGCGACTCCATGGGCGACCCGGACCTGGCCGCAGACCCCCGGTTCGCCACCCTGGAGCTACGCCTCGAAAACCGCGCGGCTCTGAATGAGCGCATAGCCGAGTTCACGCGGGGCCGGACTCCGTACCAGGTCATGCGCGCGCTGCAGAGGGCGGGCGTACCTGCGGGAGTGGTGCAGTCCTCGGAGCAGATGTACTACGACGTTCACATGAGGGAGCGCGGGTTCATCCAGAAGATGGAGCATGAGAACCTGGGACCGATGGAGCACCCCGCCGTTCCGGTAAGGCTGTCCGCCACGCCGGGCCGTGTCCTTCATGGTATGACTGTCATGGGCAGCGCTAACGAGCACATCTTCGGCAACCTGCTCGGCAACCCGCCCGAGCGCGTCCGGGAGCTAGACCGCATGGGGGCGCTCTGAAGGGCGGGAGATAGGCCGGGAACCCTACGTTGCGCCGTAGGGAGAACTTGGGGATAGGCGAGTGGTGTTGACCAAATCGACAGCCTACCGGTATGCGCTTTTGTGCCTTGCCGCCAGTGTTTTGATCGCAGTAGGTGCTTGCACGTCCGACTCCGCGCCCGCGAGCACGCCCACGCCGACACCGGTAAGCATGCTATCGCCTACGCCTACGCCGGCAAGCACGCCAGCGCCGTTGCCAACGCCGGCAAGCACGTCGTCACCCACGCCAACACCGGCAAGCACGTCGTCACCCATACCAACACCGGCAAGCACGTTGTCACCCACGCCAACACCGTCGCCGTCACCTCCGCCCACACCGACAAACACACCTACCCCTGCGCCAACGCCCAAACCCGCCGCGTACCAGATTGAGTCTGTGGTCGCCTCCCTTATTGCCGCATCCGGCGGGTTGATCTCCACGGAGTTCACCGTCGATGTCATTAACGTTGGCGGCTCGGCCGGCCCTCCCTCGGTGCCGGTGTTCATGACCATTGGCGAAAGCGCTCGCCGACAGGTACATGAATTCGACCGCCCCGACAGGGGCCAGATTGTCTCTTTTGTCGTGACTAGAGATCTGCCTCTCGGACGGCACAATGTGAGCTTCATCGTCGGCGATTGGGAACGATCGATTGAGGTGTACGTAAAGTCTTCCGATATCGTCTTGGAGGCGCTGCCGCACTCAATCACGGGCGAAGGATCGATCAATCTTTCCTTTAGTGTCACGAACCAGGGGAGCTTGCCCGCAGTGATGGTCTCAGTGTTCGCCAACTGGGATATACATGCCACCTCTACAGACGACGGCTCAGCGCACGAGCGCACTTCCGATCTGATCGACGCCCTCGGCGTCGGAGAGAGCAAGGTCGTTACATTGCCCGTTAGCATTCCATCCGGGTCCTACATATTCACTCTAGAAGCGGAGACCGAGTCCATCGAGGTACGTCAGGACAACAACGCTGCGGAGACGGTTGTTGAAGTGGACTACGTAAATCTTGTGCCCTTCATCCAGTCCAAGACCGTACTTGGCTATGAGCTTGATGGAACCGCCACTACTGAGATCGCAGTTCAGGTCTCAAACATCGGGGTAGCCCCGAGCGGGCCAATTAGCTTGGGAGTCTCATGCTTGGATAAGACCATCGAGAGCTGTTCGCAGGAGTTGACCGTCGATTCCGTACCTCCTGGAACCAGCACCGCTGTCCTCGCAACACTCGCACTTCCCCAGGGAGTTACGCCCGTGACGGTCTTCGCCGGCGCTCCCGACGACGGCTACCGCTGGGGCGGCGCTAACGTACAGCAGGCGACCATCGCTGTTCCACACTTAAGCGTGAGGGAGGCACTTGCCTTGTTGCCGTGGGTCAAAGACGGTATTTCCAGTGGACCTGACCCGACCCTCGTTTCTCCTCTCCTACCTCCCGAGTGGATGGAGAGGCATATCGTCAATACTCTGACCCGACATTACGAATCTGGGCGCACGGATCTTTGTTGGGCGTTTATCAGCAAGCCGTGGTTTCAAGACGGCTTGGACTTTGTGGAGGCTAGAGTGTTTTTCACAATGGCCGAACATGATGAGCAAGCTACCGTCCAGATTTTGAAAATGCCCTTCATGCAGACCATCGAACCTAGCGACGCGGTGGTGCTCGAGAGCCTTAACGATCTGAACTACGCCGGCCTCCTCCCAAACTTAGTGTCACACCCCGCATTACAGGTCGACATCATGGGCGATCGGTTGGGAACGTTGATACTTGTGACACTGGAGTTGCTGCGCCCCGAAGCGGCAGCGGAGTTGCATACGTGGCCATGGATTCAGGATGGCGTTTCTATAGCCGAGTTGAATGGGGTGGAGGTGCTACGCAGCGCAGCAACGGAATCTGAGCAGGTCTTCTGGGTACTCACCGACAAACCATGGGTCCAAGACGGTCTCTCACAAGCTGAGAGAAACGCGATCGCGGAACTGGCCTTGATGGGCAGTGAGAGATACAGTACTGCGAACGTAGGCGCGGCATTGGCAATCGCCCAGATGCCTTTCTTGGAAACATTAGAGGATATCGATGCCAAGGCTGTAGAGGCTCTGAGTTTGTTGACGTCCATACTCCCAGATGTAGATCGCACCCTGGATCGTGTGCTTGCACATCCGACACTGCAGGGCGGTATCACAGACGATCATACGATGAGAATCGCGTTCCTTAGCTCGGCTAGCTCGGCACTCAGGAGTGCAAGCAAAGTCGAGCCGATGGACGTGATGTTCGGTGTCATAGACCCGAGCCTGTCCACCTTGGAAGAACGCGAGATCGCTCTGCCCTTGGCCGGCGATGTAACCTTAGCTGCCCTCTATTCCGCTAGTGGCGCAGGCTCCGCTATGGACGCATTGGAGCACGCGGTACGCACGCACGAGGCGATCATGGGTACGCCATTCCCTGTGAATCTGGTCAGAATATGGCTTGCGCCAGATATAGGAGGGCCTGGAGGAGGAGGCGGTCCGGCGGGCGACATCCATATCGTAAAGAATCGATTTACCGATCTTCATTCGATTATTGCCCACGAGGCGGCGCATATCTATTGGGGTGGAGTGGTGATGTGGGTATCAGAAGGTGCGGCCACGTTCATGGATATTCTCTCTGAAAACTTGCGAATCGGCACTCCGGCGAAGCCTTTATCAGGAGGCCGGTGCAATAACTACAGCAATCTCAAGCAACTAGAAGAGAGCAGCTACGGAGGGATTTGTGATTACACTATGGGATCGGGATTTTTCTTCGACCTGTACCGCAACCTGGGTGAGGATGCGTTTCGCAAGGGTTTTCGGGAACTCTACTTCACTCTATATTCCAACAAACCACTAACCGAACGATGCACTGCACCTGAATTCACGGCATGCCATCTGACGAACGCTTTCGTGGCGAACGCGGACCAGGAGGCCGCTGCCATCGCCGAACCAATAATCAACCGCTGGTACTATGGCCGGTAGGGGGAGAGTCGTAGAAGAACGCGTACAAGTTGAGGCATGGCAAGTTCAGGGACGCTATAAGCTATCGCCAAGTCCGCCACAGGAGGAATGAAGAATGTTTGAAGAGTTCAGCCTTGAGGGCAAGCGCGCGCTGATTACCGGCGGGAGCACCGGCTTGGGCCGCGCGATGGGCTTGGTGTTCGCGGAAGCAGGGGCCGACGTCGCCCTCGCAGCCCGCACCGTTGCCAACCTGGACGCCGCCGCAGAGGAGATCCGGGAGCATGGCCGCAAGGTTGTGACGATACCCACGGACGTGTCGGATCGCGCCGCCGTCGACGCCATGGTCGAGACTGCCACCGCGGAGTTAGGCGGCGTGGACATCCTCGTCAACAACGCCGGCACGGGCAGCGGAGGCCCGGTCTCCGCACTGCCGGAGGCTCCCGGCCCCGAGCTCAGCGGCGGTTACAACAATCCGAGGAGCATCTCCGGCTCTCTCTCTGACGAGGCCTGGGACAGCACGTTCCGGACCAACCTCAGCGGCCCGTTTTACGCCTGCCGCGCGGTCGCGCCGCAAATGTTGGAGCGGCGGTACGGCAAGGTCATCAACATCGCCTCAACCAACGCCGTCATGGCGTATCCGTACGGCGCGCCGTACCAGACGAGCAAAGCCGGCCTCAAGATGCTGACGAAGGTGCTGGCCATGGAGTGGGCGCAGTTCAATATCAACGTGAACGCGATCCTGCCCGGCTGGTTCATCACCGAGATGACAAGGTCCGGCTTCGACAATCCGGAGATACACCGCCATCGTGTCGAGGGGTTGCCGATGAAGCGGCTTACCAGCAACCGCGACCTCGGCCTGCTGGCGCTGTACCTCGCCTCGCCCGCCTCCGACTGGATGACCGGCCAGGCCATCGCCCTGGACGGCGGCGAGACCGCGCTCTACAACTGACCGGCTCCGCACGTGACCAAGAAGACCGAAAACGTCGGGTTCGACTGTCAGAACTGCGCCGCCGCCGTCTGTCCGGTCACCAACGGCAGCTATCGCAACCACTGCCCTTTCTGCCTCCACTCCCTGCACGTCGACGACACCCCCGGCGACAGGCGCAGTTCGTGCGGCGCGCTGATGCCGCCCGTTCGCCTGACCCGCCACGCCCGCAAGGGACGCCAGGTAGTGCACAGGTGCGCTCGCTGCGGCGTCGAGTCCGTGAACAAAGTGGCATTGGACACCTCCCAGCCGGACGAGGCCACCCTCCTAGACGCGCTCCCAGAGGGGGAGCCGCGCCGGCCCAGCCGACGCCGAACTGCCACGTTCGGGGCCGGCCGTAGCGCGTAACACAGATACTATGAAGATGAATGGATGAAGAGCATCCTGGGAAGTGCTCAGAACCCTGCTCTTGGGGATATAATCGGGGTGTGGAGCGCTCCGTCATACGGGGCATGGCCGGTCGATTCGCCGAGGG
This sequence comes from Dehalococcoidia bacterium, assembly GCA_963668185.1. Lineage (GTDB taxonomy): Bacteria > Chloroflexota > Dehalococcoidia > Lucifugimonadales. The sequence continues at coordinate 2,158,602 of OY764162.1, read as the reverse complement.
GGTAACTTGTCCGACTACGATATTGTCATCATCGGTTCAGGCCCCGGCGGATACGTGGCCGGGATTCGCGCGGGGCAGCTTGGCCTGAGGGCGGCGTTGGTCGAGAAGGATGAATTGGGAGGACTGTGCCTGAACTGGGGCTGCATTCCCAGCAAGGCCCTGATCAGAAACGCAGAAGTCCTCAATCTGGTGCGGGACGCGGGCCGAATGGGGATCTCTTACGACAATCTCAGCTTCGACTTTGGCGCAGCCGTGGACCGAAGCCGGAGGGTAGTGAAGCGTCTCACGGCGGGGGTGGCCAGCCTGCTGAAGAAGAACGACGTGGACGTCATCAAGGGGAGGGGCGCGCTCAGGGACAGAAGTACGGTGACGATCGACGGCGAGCCGATCTCCACGGACAACGTGATAATCGCCACGGGAGCAAGGTTCCGGGAAGTCCCGGTTCTGCCCGTGGACGGGGCGGTGGTGATGACAAGCCGTGAAGCGCTCGCCTCACGAGAGATACCGGAGACCGTCGTCATTGTAGGTGGGGGCGCGACGGGCGCCGAGTTCGCGTACGTCTATCGGGCATACGGCGCGAGAGTGATCGTGGTCGAGATGTTGCCCCGGCTGGCGCCTGCGGAGGACGAGGACATCAGCAGGGAGTTGGAGAGGGCGTTTCGCAGGCAGGGCATCGAGGTCAGGACAGGCTGCACCGTTCAAGGCGTGACCGTGGAGGGCGACAAGGCCGAAGTGACCATTGGCAGCAAGGAAGGCTCCGAGACTATCGAGTGCGACCGGGTGCTCGTGGCGGTTGGGTCGACTGGCAACATCGAAGGCCTGGGCCTGGACGTGGTTGGAGTACGGACTGAACGCGATTTCATCCCAGTGGACTACCGAATGCAGACGAACGTGCCCGGCGTGTACGCGATCGGCGACGTTACGGGTAAGCTGCTGCTGGCGCACGTGGCGTCGGCGCAGGGCGTGTCAGCCGTGGAGGGCATCGCAGGCCGGGCGGCGCCGCCGCTCGACTACGAGTCGATGCCGAGAGCGATCTACTGCAATCCCCAGGTAGCAAGCTTTGGCCTCACTGAAACGCAGGCGACGGAGCGCGGGCACGGCGTGCGGGTCGGGCGCTTCCCCCTGGCAGCGAGCGGCAAGGCGCTGGCGATGGACGAGTCGGAGGGCATGGTGAAGGTGGTCACGGACAGCGAGCTAGGCGAGGTGCTCGGCGTCCACATGATTGGAGCCGAAGTCACCGAATTGCTGGGCGAGGCGGCGCTGGGAAGGCACCTGGAGGCAACCAGCCTGGAGTTCGGATGGGCTGCCCATCCTCACCCCACCATCTCGGAGGCCGTCAAGGAGGCTGCATTAGCCTCGAACGGGGAGGCAATTCATATTTAGGTCTTCTTCAGGCATGGCTTACAATTGAACCAGACGGAGTCCGTCTCATATGGTGAGACCGTTCCGAAGGCTATGGAAGACTGTTGAGGTCGGCAAAGCGTGAATTCTGCGTTTAACATAGATGCCGATACGGCCATCGAGCTTCACAGGCTGATGGTGCTCATTCGCCGGTTTGAGGAAGAGAGTTCGCGACTGTACATGCAGGGCAAGATTCGCGGCTTCCTTCACCTGTACATAGGGCAGGAAGCCGTGGCGGCAGGCGCCATCCCATGCCTGCGGGACGACGACTACGTGGTAAGCCACTACCGCGACCACGGTCACGCGCTTGCCAAGGGCATGGACCCCCGCGCCGTGATGGCGGAGCTGTGCGGCAAGGCCACGGGCAGCAGCGGCGGCAAGGGCGGCTCGATGCACCTGTTTGACGTGTCGAAGGGGTTCATGGGCGGGTACGCGATAGTGGGCGGCCAGCTGCCGATTGCGGCAGGGTTGGCTCACGCGATCAAGTATCGGGAGGAAGACCGGGTAGTGCTCTGCTTCTTCGGCGACGGCGCGGTAAACGAGGGAGAATTCCACGAGTCGATCAATCTAGCCGCGGTCTGGAAGCTGCCGGTCCTGTTCCTACTGGAGAACAACCTGTACGGAATGGGAACGCACGTCGAGAAAACTCACGCGCTGGGCAAAGACATCTACCTGAGCGCGGACGCCTACGGCCTGCCTTCGGCGCAGATAGACGGCATGGACCTGATGGCGGTTAGGGATACGACCCTGAAGGCGCTGGAGCGAATCAGAGCCGGCGGCGGGCCTGTCTTCATCGAGGCGATGACATACAGGTTTCGGGGCCACTCCGTGGCGGATCCATCTAACTACCGAGACTCGAAAGAGGTCAGCTTCTGGCAGGTGCGGGACCCGATCGCCAGGTTCCAAGAGCTTGCGCTAGAGAACGAGGTCATGACCGGCGATACCGTGAAGGGAATCAACGAAGAGGTAGATAGAACGGTGGCTAAGGCGGTCAGGTTCGCCGAGGAGAGCGATGCGCCGGACCCGAACGACATCGCGGACAACGTCTATGCCTAGGATGATCGTCCGGGAAGCCATAGCCAAGGGTCTGCGCGAGGCCCTTACGAACGACAACCGAGTCTTCATGGTGGGTGAGGACATCGGAGACTATGGCGGAGCGTACGCGGTCACGAGAGGGTTTCTGGAGGAGTTCGGTGAGAAGCGAGTCATCGATGCGCCGCTCGCAGAGTCGGCTATCGTGGGCGCCGCGGTGGGCGCCGCGATGGGAGGGCTGCGGCCCATCGCCGAGATCATGACGATCAACTTCCTGCTGCTTGCCATGGACCAGGTTGTGAACCATGCGGCTAAGCTCAGGTACATGTCGAACGGCCAGATATCCGTACCGCTTGTCATACGGACGGTTACCGGCGGCGGCGGACAGCTTGGGGCTACGCACTCCCAGTCGTTCGAGCCGTGGCTCGCTTCTGTGCCGGGGCTGAAGGTTGTGACGCCCTCCAACCCTTACGACGCGCTTGGCCTTCTGAGGACGGCCCTGTCCGATGACGACCCGGTGATCTTCTCGGAACACTCCCTGCTGTATGGGGTGGGCGGCGAAGTGCCGGACGACTACTACGAGGTGCCTTTCGGACAGGCTGAGGTAGTTCGGGAGGGGGACGACGTGACGCTCGTAGGCTACTCCCGAATGGCGCGCGTGGCGGAGCAGGCGGCTGAACAGCTAGATGGGATGGGAACGAGCGCGGAGGTGATCGATCTGCGGACACTGTGCCCGCTCGACATGGACACGGTGCTCGAATCGGTCCGCAAGACGAGCCGCGCGGTCGTTGTCGAGGAGAGTTGGCGTACGGGCGGCTTTGCTGGCGAGATTGCCAGCCAGATCCATGAGCAGGCGTTCGACTACCTGGACGGACCGGTTGTGCGAGTAGGCGGGATGGACGTGCCAAGCCCGTACGCGCGCAATCTCGAGGAGAAGGTTATTCCAAATGTGGACTCGGTGATTGCCGAGATAGACAACCGCCTTGGACTTTAGTCCTGACCGTTGAGCCCGGTGAGAGCGGCAGAACCAGCAAGGGCCAGCGGACGGGTCCAAGTCCGGCGGTGATCAACTAAAGGAGGCCGAAGAGTGGCGACTGAATTGACTATGCCACAGATGGGTTACGACATGCAGGAAGGGACTATCGTCCGCTGGCTCAAGGGCGAAGGCGCATCCGTGCAGATGGGAGAAGCGATCGCCGAGATCGAGACCGACAAGGCGATCGTGGAGTTCGAGTCCTACGCTGACGGTACGCTGCGCATGATCCTGGTCGGAGAGGGGGCCACAGTGCCGGTCGGCCAGACCATCGCCGTTGTGGCTGAGGCGGACGAAGACCTGTCGGGATTCGCGTCCGTGGATCCGCCGGATGCGGGCCCGGAGTCCGAGGACGGCGCGGAGCCGGCCGAGGCTGCCGTGCAAGAGGCGCCGGCCCAAGTGACCGCGCCCGCCCCAGAGCCCGCGCCCTCCGCGCCGGCCGGACCAGCGAGGGCGTCACCGCTTGCTCGAAGGCTCGCGGAAGAGCGCGGAATCGACATCAGCCTGGTTGTGGGGACCGGCCCCGGCGGTCGAGTTGTGAAGGACGACGTAATCGCGTTCGCCGCCTCAGCGGAGGAAGGGGTTGAGGAGGCTGTCGCGAGTGCAGAAGAGCCGGAGGAGGAACAGGCTGCCGAAAAGGTCGAGGAGCCTGTGGCGGAGGTTGAAGTGGCGGAAGAGGAGGAGGCTGCCGAAGAGTCTGAGGAGGCTGTGGCGGAGGTTGAAGTGGTGGAAGAGGAAGAGGCTGCCGAAGAGTCTGAGGAGGCTGTGGCGGAGGTTGAAGTGGTGGAAGAGGAGGAGGCTGCCGAGGAATCCGTGGAGCCTGTGGCCTTGGTCGATGCTGCCGAAGAAGGGGAAGCTGCTGAAGAGGTAGAGGAGCCTGTGGCAGAGGTTGAAGTAGTGGAAGAAGAGGAGGTTACTGAAGAGATTGATGAGCCTGCGGCGGAGGTCGAAGTGGTGGAGGAAGAAGAGGCTGCGTTGCCGGAGCCGGACCTGGAGCCGTTCGTAATCGATGAGGTTGAGGATGCTGCGGTCGGGGTTGCCGTCGGTGACCCGTCGCAGGAGGCCGAGTCTCCGGTCCCAGAGCCGGACCTTGAGCCTGTCATGCAGGCGCCGACCCCGGCGGCAGGGGACGCTGTCGGCACGAGCGAAGTGGTGCCGCTGTCCCGCATGAGACAGCAAATCGCCAGGGTGACGGTCAGAAGCAAGCAGGAACAGCCGCACTTCTACATCACGTCCGATATCGACATGACCGAGGCCATGAGCCTGCGGCGGCAGATCAATGAGTCGCTGGAAGCTCAGGGCGTGAGGATAAGCGTCAACGACATGATCGTCACCGCCTGCGTTGGAGCGATCAAGAGGTATCCGAAGTTCAATTCGTTCTTCAAGGAAGATGGCATTCAGATGAACGAGCGGATCAACATCGGTATCGCGGTCGCGGAGGAGTCCGGGCTAATCGTTCCGGCCATCCTGGATTGCGGCGACAAGGCGCTCAGAGAGATTTCCGAGGCCGCCAGGGACCTGATCGCACGGTCAAAGTCCGGGACGCTGCACAACGAAGAGTACACCGGCTCAACGTTCTCCACGAGCAACCTGGGCATGTTCGACGTGACGAGCTTCACTGCGATCATTCACCCGCCGCAGACGGGCGTGCTGGCCGCGGGAACTGTGGAGAAGCGGGCCGTGGTGCAGGGCGACGACATCGTGATCCGGGAGATGATGACCGCCACGCTCTCGGCGGATCACAGGGTGGTTGACGGCGCCGAGGGGGCGCAGTTCATGATGGAGGTCAAATCCCTTCTGGAGACGCCGCTTTCGCTGCTCGTATAGCCGGCCGTGAGTTCGTGGACAAGGCCCGTGCTGCCGTTGGCTGGGCGCTTCCCTCCGATGCCGCGGGGATACGGGGTTGACGTAGTTGGCGTCCGAACGGAATATGCCGGCGCATAGACGCATCTATCCTCTGGACCCAAGGAACCTCACGGAAGAGCAGATTGCCGTGGCGTTCGCCATGACGTCGCGCTCTTCAGAGCCGTTCGACGTGATGGCGGAGCGCGTCTCCGAGTCCAGGGCGGCCGAGTTCCACGAGCGGGTCGTGCTCAACTACGGTCACGCCTCGGTGGCCGAGCACGCGGTAATCCACATGGCGATCGAGAACGTCTCCAGGCTGGCGTGCGATGAGATAGAGGACAATCGACTGGCGTCCTACACCGAGCTTTCATCCAGATACCTGGTGATCGAGCGGAACAACTTTCACGTGCCGGACGAACTCGATGGGCACGGTCTTCGAGACGAGTACATAGAGACTTGCAGGGCGCTGTTCGAAGCCTACGAAGCCATTTCCGAGGCGCTTCAGACGTATCTGCGAGGCGTTGTCAGGCAGGGCGCGCGCGAGAGTGACAGGGCGTACGCCAATCGGCTCCGACGCCGCGCGATCGACAACGCGCGGTTCCTGCTCCCCGCCGCGACGCTCACCAACGTGGGGCTCACGATCAACGCGCGGGGGATGGAGCACGCGGTAAGCAAGCTGCTGTCGTCGAACCTGGGCGAGGCGCGGCAGATAGGCGAGGATATGAAGGCGCAGGCCAAGGCGGTGACGCCGACGCTCATCAAGTACGCCGACAGGAACGAGTACATCTCCCTGACTCGGACCGCCCTTCGGGAGACTGCCGCACGGTTCGACGCCGACGCGGCGGCAAGCCCGGCTGACGACGACGGTCGCACACCAAACGGACTCGAGGCTAGGCTGGCGCACGCCGATCCGGACGCGGAACGCAAGCTGGTCGCAGCACTGCTGTACCGCTCTTCGTCGCAGCCGTACGCGGCGGCCTGGAGCGCCGCCGGAGGGCTGGACGCGGACGGCCGCAAGGCGCTGGTCGAAGAGGCTCTTGGAAGGATGGGCGACCATGACGTTCCCCTTCGCGAACTCGAATCGGTCTGCTACGGGTTCGAGCTTGTAATGGACTACGGCGCTTACAGGGAGTTCTCCCGGCACCGGATGCAGACGTACATAGCGCAACCTCTGACGGCGGCGAACGGATTTGTGACGCCGCCGCGCGTCAGGGAGGCGGGCCTGACTTCCCGCTTCGATGACGCCGTGGAACTGTCGTCCAGGGCGTTCGAGCGGCTTTCCGGGGAGCTACCCGCTATCGCTCCGTACGTGGCCACGCACGCCCACAGGCGACGGGTGCTTTCCCTGATGAACCTGCGCGAGTGCTATCACCTGTTCAAACTGCGCACGCAGCCGACGGCCCACTTCACTCTGCGGGAGGTTGTGGGCGCCGCCATGGCCGCCGCGAAGGCGGAGCATCCGCTGCTGTTCAAGTATCTAAAGCTGCGATCGTAGGCCCGTCCCATGGGCCGGGCTGTCGAGGCTACTGGAACTCGGCCGGCTGTTCCTGAAGCGCCGCCTCGCTCTCCCGCGTCTGCACGTAGTTCCACGCCATGAATGCCGCCGGAACGAGCGCGACCATGCACAGAATAGCGGCGAAGACAAAGAAGTTGCTGAAGAGCGACAGCCCGATGTCGATCAACTCGGCAGTGAACAGGTCGGCGCGGGCCTGCGATTCCTCGGGAGTATCGCCGGACTGGGGAAGGGGAAGCGACATGCCGACGGTGAGGTCAGTAAAGCGCCCCGTCCCCCAGGCCGCTATCGCAGCAATGCCGGCCGTCATTCCCACAAGTCGCATCGCCGTTACCATCGCGGCGGCCACTCCTCTGACCTCGGCCGTCACGGAGTTAATCGCGGCCAGCGATATGGGCGCGATGAGCAACCCGAACCCGATGCCCCCGAGTACCAGGGGCACTGTCATGGCAACCTGACCGACCTCCAGACCCCAGGTGCTCATCATGACGTACCCGATGGCTGCCAAGGCAAGACCGATCCAGGAGGGAAGACGGTAGTCAAGGCGCCTGCACGCGTACCCGCCGATGACAGCGCCAACGGCCATCGCAGCCGTCATCCGCATGAGGCGCAGGCCGCCTTCCAGGGCGGACTCCTCGTGTACGGTGTTGGCCATCAACGGTACCGTGACCATGCCGATGATCAGCGCGGCGCCTATCAGGAGGTGCGTGATGTTGGCGGCGCTGAACGGCCTGATCCTGAACATCGAGAGCGGCAGCAGTGGCTCGGGAATCGAGATTTGCCTTGATATGAAGAGGCCAATCGTCGCCGCAGACATTGCGAGGTAGCCGACCATGAGAAGGTCCGGCTCGCCGATCCTGTCCAGTCCCAGAGTAAACGCGCTGAGGCTGATCGCGACCAGGATGCCGCCGATGACGTCGATCGAGCCTCCCTGGGAGCGGCTCCTGCCAAGCATCGTCATTACGAAGAAGATGATGATGAGTCCGAGGGGAATGTTCACCCAGAACACCCAGGGCCAGTCCAGGAACTTCACGATGAGGCCGCCCCAAAGCGGCCCCACCACGCCTCCGGCTTCGGCAGACGCCCCCACCATTCCGAGCGGGACGGCCCGGTTTCCGGGCGAGTAGAGGTCTCCGACGATCGCGATCGAGACGGGTACCAGCGCGCCTGCGCCGATCGCCTGGGCTACCCTGGCGGCAACGAGCCACCAGAGCCCGCCGGCCAGGGCTGCTCCTATGGAGCCCAGAATGAACAGGATCATTGCCCCAATGTACATCTGCTTGCGGCCCCAGACGTCGGATACCCTGCCCATCAGGGGCATGGCCGCGACGTAGCCCAGCAGATAGGCGGTGATGGTCCAAGCGCCGCTGTCCAACTCGTTCAACTGTACGCCGAGATCCAGGAGCACCTCGGGCAGGATGGTGACGATTACGGTCTGATCGTCGGCTGCGACGAACACGCCGGCGCAGACCGGAATGAGGGCGATGTTCGGGGGTATCCGACCGTCCCCGATACCAAAAGAACGCAGCAGCGCCTTAAGGAACACGATGCCTCTGACGCCGCAGCAGTCGCTCTATGCAGCGGGACAGGGAGATGTGTGGCCGAACATGACGCATGCGCCCGAGGGTTACTGCGGCGCCTCGACAGTCATCGGCTCGTTGAATCTCGACAGCCAAAGGAGCCGTACTACGCCTTCAACGTCGGTGGGCACAACCCTGCCGTCCACCCTGGCCTCGGTCAGATAGTAGCCATCGGTGTCGATGACGAGCCTAGCGGCGACCGTTGCTCCTTCGATGGAAGGGCCGAGCAGTGACTCCAGGGCTTTGGCCGGGACGCTGCCGTTCAGCGTGTACACCGTGCCATTGACGCCCGGCGGTTCTTCGACGCTGTGAACTTCCGCCAGGATCGTGTTGATGCCCCGGCGGGGGTTGAAGAAGCCGAGCGGGCTTACGTCTGCGTCTATTGGCTCCCACTCGCCAGACAGGGGGTTTGTCAGCCAGTTGTCTTCCCCTATCGCAACGAACTCCGAGTTGACCGCCAGGGTCCCGAACTGGGCCTTGAACGAGGCTCCCATGCGGTCCGGATTTATGATTTCAGCATCAGCCTCGCTCAGAACTACACCGGGGGCGAACTGTGTCGTTCCCCCTTCGTGCTCCAGCCGCACATGGAACGTGGACAGGTTCTGCATGGTCTCGCCGGTCAGCCTGAGAATGGTGGCAACGTCCGGGGGAGTGGGGGTCACGCTGGGGGCGTCCTCGGATGCGCCACAAGCGGAGGCGACGGCCAGGAAACAGGTCAGGGCAAGGATAGCCAGCCATCGCTTCATGTTCGAGTAGTGCTCCACCAGGTAAAACGCAGCAGTGCAAGCCGCCCATGGGCGCCGGCACGCAGGTGCGCGCATATTACAAGAGGCCCCGCTGCGTCGGCAACGGAGCCTCTCTCGTGTTCTGCCGTAAGGAGCTTATGCGGAACTCTGGGTCCTTCTGCGAACCGTTACGAGTATTCCGCCGGAAACCAGAAGCGCAATGGCGGCTACCAAAGCGCCGCTGACAACGACCGGAACTGCACTATCGCCCACGGACAAGGAGTCGAGCATCGGGCCGGCAGTCGGGGGCAGGCCGGCTGATCCCGGCTGCAGCGTATAAGTCGCCATGGCCTGCGCCGCCTCATACATGTGAACCACGCCGGGCTCCAGCGTCAATGCGCCCGTAGTCGAATCAGTGGACGTAAAGCCATTCAAGGCCGCGTCCATCAGGCTTGCGGCGTTGGCCGCATAAGTGCTAGCCAGCAAGGGAATCTCCGCCGCCAGCACTTCCAGTCCCGCGTCTCTGGCGCCCATCAGGGCTTCGTCAACGTAGGCGCCGTATGCGTGAACGGCGGCCGCGTTGTCAAGAACTGTGCTGACATCCTGCGCGCCAACGGCGGCGTACAGGGCGCGATCACGGTTAGCGGAGTGCGCGAGGAGGCCCACGCCATCGCCATTGTCGGCTGTGGCGCCGTCTCCGTCGTGGTCGCCGTAGTTATCGCCGCCCATGCCTTCGATCGCGTTGACCATGGCCTCGGCATGCATCTTGATCTGGGCGATGTTCTGGGCCACAGCCGCTTGCCGCGCGTCGTCAGCCGCAATCATTGTCTGCGCCCGCAACTGGCCGAGATACCCCATGCTGTCGCCTTCCGACGCGCTTGAGAGCAGTTCCCGAATGTACTGCATGGCCGCCTTCGGCACGGAGGCGCTGAAAGCTATGACATCCGAAGGCGCGGGATCGTCATCGGGGACGGGCTCGGCGGTGATAACCAGCTTGTCATAGGAAGCTATGAGGTCTTCACCCGGGCTCCTGTAGGTCAGGCTGCCGCTTCCGGTGCCTTCGGTCCCGTCTGCGACAACGTCAATGATCCCGATGCTCTGCTGCACAGAGCCTCGGTCGTTGATCAGCCAACCTTCATAGGCGGCGCCAGCAGCAGGAAGCGGCACGGCGTTCAGCGTCACGGTGATGGCGCCGTTGTTGTGAACCGTGCCGCCATCATCGGTGTAGTCGGAAATGGAACCGACACTAGGCTGCGGCTCTCCTTCCTGAGCAAAAGCGATCCCGGCAGGCAGAAGCAGTAGCGCGGCCACAGCCAGGATCAAGGACAGCTTAGACATCTTTCAAGCCTCCGCCTCGGTTTATAGACAGGAATCTAGGCCGCTATACGGTACCACACGACTCGGCCTCCGCAAAGTGCATAGCTATGCTCTTTGCGCCCAGTATTGTACAAGACCGGCCTGACTCCAAAGCGACTTAGACAAGATACCACAGGACAGGGCGAATGGGCTTGTGTTCCTGTGCTCTAGAGATCTCCCTGCAGCACGCTCTCGCCGGAGTTCACGGCTGTGATCTCTATGGCTTCAATCTCGTCCCAGGAACCCACCGGAATGATAACGGCCTGGCCGTAACCCGTTGGGTCGACGGTAAAGACCCCTGCATCGTGCCGGAAGCCATGCCGCACCAACCATACCCTGTACAGCGAGCCGACTTCGTTGGCCGGCAACTGGCGGGTGGTCAGGAACGCGCTCCCACCTTCTCCTTCGAATATGATGAGGCCCCGCGCCTCCGAGTCCGGGCTTGCGGTCGCCTGGGATGTTGAAGTCAGGACGCTGACAAGCTTGTCAGGCGAGGCCAGCATGTAGGCCATGTCCTGCTGTTCCTTGATCATGTCCATCATTTTGCCCTCTGACTCGGACATCTCCTTGACCATGGTTGCCAAGGAGTGCTGGTCTTCGGACAGGACCTCGACATGATCGTTGATGACTGTAGTCAACTCGCCTTCGATAGCTTCGACATCGTCCAATCTTGCCTTCATCACACTGTTTTCGTGGCGAACCGTGTCCAGCCGGTCGTTGAACCACACCCCACCAACGATCACCGCTACCGCGAATCCGGCCGCCATCGAGACACCGACGTATCCGGCGGACGCTCGCCAGAATCCGGCCGCGGCGCGCAGCATGTCCGCGACACTCGACAAGGGCTGCGGCCGGGCCGCGATTGGCTCCGACCGGTCGATTCGCTCGAACAGGCCCGCCCTGACCCGGTCCGGGGCTACGAGACGGGGCGCCGAGTAGGCCATCTGCACCGCAAGCTCGCCAGCTTCGCTTAGCTGATTCTCGCAGTCGGCACAGCCAGCCAGGTGGCGCTCTACCTCCTCCTTCTCCCTGGGGTCGAGCGCTCCCAGTACGTACGAGTCCAGCAGATCAGCCGCTTCCCTACATTCCATGCTCCACCCACTCCCGCGCATGGCTCCCAAGCACCTCCCTCAACTTCTTCAGCGCCAGCCTCATCCTTGTCTTCACCGTTCCCAGCGGTTGGTCCAGCTTCCTGGATATCTCCGAGTGCGTCAGGCCCCCGAAGTACGCAAGCTCCACGACGCTTCTCTGCTCCGGCCTCAACTCCATCAATGCGTTCTTGATCCTGCCGATTTCGAACCTGGAGGCCGTGTACCTCACCGGGTCTGTAGTGTCGTCAGCGGCCCTGGCTTCGATATCGGTGTCGTACTGGACTACGTTCGTGTCTCTCTTCCTGCGCCTGATCTCATCTATCGCTCTGTGGTGTCCGATGCTGAACAGCCATGACTTGAAGGAACCTCTTCCAGGTTTGTAGCTGGAAGCGCGCCTCCAGACGTTAAAGAAAGTATCCTGGGTGACCTCTTCGGCGGCCTGCGGACTCCTCAGCATGTGCATGGACAGCGAGTAGATCGCGTTGCCATACCGTGCGTACAGAGCCTCGAGAGCGTCCCTGTTCTTCTCCTTGACCAACTCCAGGAGTTCAGGGTCTTCCAGCCCTTCGTACGTGTTCACTTCGCACGACCGAAGACGGCCATGGCGCGCGCCACTAACCCAATTGGATTACGTACAAAGGATGTCACGTGGATTTCTCCGGAATCACATAGTCCGGGACGGGATGCTTCAGTTCAGGGCGATTATAACAAAGGGCCGCGTTCCCTCAGGCAGGGATCGAGAATCAGCCGGCTGACCTTGAGATCGTTCCCCGGCTGACCTCGAACCTGGCCGCCCCGGCCAGGAACGGACTGTCGATGCTTTCCGGATCCGCGGTGGTTATCAGACATTGCTCGTACTTCGACACGTGCTCGAGCACCAGCGCTCTGCGCGAGGGGTCAAGCTCGGAAAGCACGTCGTCCAGCAGCAGAAGCGGCTGTCTTTCGCTGCGCCCGCTGATGTAGCGGGCCTCGGCGAGCTTCAGCGCGAGCGTCGCAGTGCGGGCCTGCCCGCGCGACGCGAAGGCGGCCGCATCCCTCCGATCGATCACTATGCGGGCGTCATCCCTGTGCGTACCTAACGTAGTTGCGCCGGCAGCGACGTCACGATTCCGGTTTTCGGCAAGGGCTGCGGCCAGCCTCTCGACGGTTCCTTCGATATCGCACTGTTCCAACGGGACGCTTGGGAGGTACTCCACGTGGATAGGCTCGCTTCCTCCGGCTAGCTCTTCGTGGATAGGCCTTGCAAGCTCCGAAAGACGGCGGACGGTGTCACGACGGCAGACAGACACGTACGCTCCTTCCTCCGCAAGCTGCCGGTCCCAAAGCGAAAGTTCATCGGCCGGCGCACGCCCTGCCCTGATGCTCTTCAGCAGGTGGTTCCGCTGCCTGAGCACGCGCTGGTACCGCTGCAACGAGCGGAGGTACGCCGGGTCCAACTGGGAGTTGATGATGTCCAGATACCTTCTTCTGGAGGCGGGGGAGCCAAACACAAGCTCAAGGTCCTGTGCTCCGAACATCACGCCTGTTATCCGTCCAACGAGGTGGGAAACGCGCCTGGGAAGGCCATTGATCCTGACGTATTTCTGGATCGAGGCTTCTTCCACAGGAACCGCCTGGACGGCGGCACGGCCCTGATCGCCTGCCGCGCAGGGCGACACGCGGAACCCGACCATGATCTTGACGGCCTCGCCGTCCTGCTCCGCCTCCGCCACGACCTGAGTGTGGACCTCATGCGTGATGGGTTCGTGGAGAACGAGGTCGCGCTCGGTGGCGGTGCGCGCCGACTTGCCAATCACCGCCATGTAAACGGCCTCGAGCAGGTTGCTCTTGCCCTGGCCGTTCTTGCCGTGAACGAGCGTCATCCCCGGCCGCAGTTCGAGTTCGAGTTCGCGGTAGTTGCGGTAGTTGAGTAGTTCGAGGCGGCTGATGTGAATGGGAACGCGCTCTGCCTGGAGGGTGTGCGGGCTGTATTATAGGCCCGCGTTACGCGCCTGGAGACGACAGCCATCGCAAACGAGTTTACAACGATACTGGCTCTTGCCGGAGGCGTAGGCGGCGCCAAGCTGGCGCTGGGCCTCAGCAGAGCGCTGCCGCCCAGCCGGCTCTGCGTTGTCGTAAACACGGGGGACGATGAGGAGTTCTACGGGCTTCACGTATCGCCGGACCTGGACACGGTGACGTACACGCTGGCAGGCGTCTCCAACCGGGAGACCGGCTGGGGTCTGGCAGGAGACACGCGCGTCACACTGGAGGCGCTGCGGGCTCTGGGCGAAGACACTTGGTTTGGGCTGGGAGACCTCGATCTTGCCACACATCTCCGGCGCACCGCGATGCTCCGCCGTGGCTTCACGCTATCCGAGGTCACGGCGTCTCTGTGCCGCGCGCTGGGCGTGACGCACACCGTGGCGCCCATGAGCGACCGCACTGTCAGGACACGGGTGTTGACTCAAGGCGGCGAGCTAGCGTTTCAGGAGTACTTCGTCAAGCACCGCTGCGAGCCGCCGGTCAGTGGCCTACGCTTTGACGGCGCCGACGATTCGGAGCCGTCCCCGGCCTTTCGCGCTGCCCTGCACAGCGCCCATGCGCTGGTGTTCTGCCCGTCCAATCCCTTCCTGAGCGTTGCGCCGATCCTGGCCGTGCCCGGCGTTAAGGAGGCGATCGAAGGCTTCAATGGACCCAGGGTTGTCGTCAGCCCTATCGTTGGGGGCCAGGCGTTACGGGGGCCCGCGGCCAAGATGCTGGCTGAACTGGGCCACGACGTGTCCGCGCTCGGCGTCGCAAGGAGCTATCGCGGCCTGTGCGACGTGTTCGTTGTGGACGAGGCTGACCGTGACCTCGCGCCGCAGATCGAGGCATTGGGCATGGAAGTTTGCGTCACCGACACCGTCATGACGGACGACGCGGACAAGGTCCGGCTGGCCGAACGAATCTGCCGCGTCGCCGGGTTGGTCCTGTAGGCGAAGTGACTTGAGCGTTGTGACGGCGGTGGCGCCCGTTAAAGAGCTAAGCCGGTCCAAGTCAAGGCTCGCGGACGTGCTCACGGCGAAGCAGCGCGCGGCGTTGAGTTTGGGCATGCTGCGTCGAGTGCTCGCGGCGGCCACACAAGTTTGCGAAAGAGCCGTGGTCGTGGGAAAGGATGAGCGTGTTCGGGAAGTTGCGAAGGAACTCGGCGCCGACTGGGCCGAAGACATGGCTGGCGACCTGACGTCGGCGGTCTCGCTGGTGTTTTCCGGGTTGATGGCGGAGGGTACCGCGCCGATGTACCTTCCGGCAGACTTGCCGTTCGTGGGGAGCGAGGACGTCCAGGAACTTGTTCGATTGTCGCGGGACGGTACGCTGCTCACGCTCGCGCCTGCGAGGTTCGACGGCGGCACGAACGCGATCGTCGTGCCCCCGGACTCGCCGTTCCGGCCGGCGCTGACGGGCCGCAGTTTCGACGCACACCGCGAGGCTGCACGCGCGCTTGGACTTCGGACGGCGTACTTCGACTCGCCGGGGCTTGGCATCGATATCGACAGGCCGGAGGACCTTGCGCTGGCGGAGGAGATTGAGCCCGGAATCACGAAGGCGCTTACGGGAGGATGAGTTGATGTTCAAGGGAGAGGAGGCAATCCAGCGGAAGCCTAGGCTGGGGATGCTGCTGCCGACGAGGGCGCTGCTAATGGGCAATGGGCGGCCGGCAGACATGGAGCCGGTGCTTGAGATAGCGCGGATGGCGGAGGAGGCGGGCCTGGACTCGGTCTGGGTCGGGGACAGCCTGACGGCGAAGCCGAGGCCGGAGCCTCTGACCGCGCTCGCGGCGGTGGCGGCCCGCACGAGCAGGGTGCGGCTGGGGACGGCGGTGCTGCTGGCGGCGCTGCGGCACCCGGTCTCGCTGGCGCAGGCGGCGGGAACCGTCGAGTTGATCTCCGGCGGGCGGCTCGTGCTGGCGGTGGGCGTCGGAGGCGCGTTCAACGAAGCGCAGCGCCGCGAGTGGTGGAACGCCGGGGTGGACCCGGCGACGCGGGCCAGCCGGTTCGAGGAGGTTGTGTCGGTGGCCAGGCGGCTCCTGGCCGGCGAGACGGTCACGCACCATGGACGGCACTTCCACCTCGAGGGCGTCAGCGTGGAGCCGGCGTCGCCGCGGGGCGCCGTGCCGGTGCTGGTCGCGTGTCACTGGCGGGCGAACGTGGACCGGCAGTTCCGCCGGGCGGCGGAGTTTGGCGACGGGTACATGTCGATATCCGACCACCCGCACGAGTACGTCAAGGTCGGCGAGCGCGTAAGGGACCTCAGCGCGGAACTTGGGAGGGACCCTGCGGGAATGGAGGCGGCGTTCTACGTGACCGTCAACCTGAACGACGATGAGGCGGTGGCAGCGGAGGAGGCGGACCGCTTCCTGCATGGGTACTACGGGATCAACATCTGGGACGAGCGGTGGGGGCCGTACGGGCCACCGGAGTTGGCTGCCGACCGGATCCGAGCTTACGCCGATGCCGGGGCAGATACGGTGATCGTGCGGTTCGCGTCGTTCGACCAGCCGGGGCAGATGCGCGTCTTTATTGAGAGGGTGGTGCCGGAGGTGTACGGGCGAGGGTGAGGGCAGACCCCATCCTAACCTTCCCCAGCAGACTGGGGAAGGGATCAGTGGATTGGCGACCCTTCGACAGGCTCAGGGTGAACGGGTTTGGTTGCCGGGGTGACCCTTCGACAGGCTCAGGGTGAACGGACTTCGTTCACGAGGCCTTGCTTAGACTCGATGAGGGCCTGGAACTCGTCTTCGTCGAGGACGGTGACTTCAAGGCGCTGGGCGTCGGCCAGCTTGGAGCCCGCATCGGCGCCTGCGACTAGGTAGTTGGTGTTCTTGCTGACGCTGCCGCTCACTGCGCCGCCGAGCGCCTTGATGCGGTTCTGGATCTCCGAGCGGCTGAAGCTGGCGAGGCGGCCGGTGACTACGAAGCGCAGGCCTTCGAGCACCTGCGGCCCCGCGTCTTCTTCGGCCTCCTGCTCCGTGTTGACGCCGCGCTCCCGCAGCTTGCGGACGACCTCGCGGTTGGCGTCGTTGGCGAAGTACTCGACGACGGCCTCGGCTATCTTGGGGCCGATGGAGTCGATGGCCTCGAGGTCTTCCGCGGCGGCGTCCATAAGCGCATCCAGCTTGAGGAACCTGCCCGCGATAACCTCGGCGACCTCGGATCCGACGTGTGGGATGCCGAGGGCGGTCAGCAGTCTCGACAGGGATTGCTCCTTGCTCTTCTCAATCGCGGCGAGCAGGTTGGCGCTGCTCTTCTCACCCATCCTGTCGATCGCCACGAGGTCTTCCATCTTGAGCGCGTACAGGTCGGACACGTCCGATAGCAGGCCCCGCTCGATGAGAGCCTGGCCCTGCTTCGCGCCCATGCCCTCAATGTCCATCGCGCCGCGGCTTACGAAGTGCTCGACCAGCCTGACGAGCTGAGCCGGGCACGCGGGGTTGTCGCACAGGGTCACGGCCTCCTCGCCCTTGCGCGCCGCAGGGCCGCCGCAGCTAGGGCACGTGTCCGGCATCTCGAAGACGCGCTCCTCTCCGGTGCGGCGGGACTCGATCACGGTCACGATCTGTGGGATCACCTCGCCTGCGCGTTCGACGACCACCCAGTCGCCTATGCGTATGTCTTTGGAGCGGATGTAGTCCTCGTTGTGGAGTGTGGCCTGCTTTACGGTCGCGCCAGCGATGTTGACCGGCTCAAGGATGGCGTACGGGTTCAGGCTGCCGGTACGGCCGACGTTCACGCGGATGTCCTCAACCTGCGTGGTCTCCTGGGTAGCCGGGAACTTGAAGGCCACGGCCCATCTCGGTTCGCGGCCAACGTGGCCCAGATGCTGCTGGAAGTCCAAGCGGTTGATCTTGATCACCGAGCCGTCGCAGCCGTAGTCGAGGTCTTCCTTGGCCTCCAGCCACTGTTTGTGGAAGTCGGTTGCCTCCTCGGGAGCGGATACCAGCCGGTTGTGGGGGTTGGTCTTGAAGCCCAAGTCCGCCAGGAACGACAGGCGCTCCCAGTGGGTGTCGGGTACTGGCGTTTCAGGCGCGGGGCCTTCGGCCCAGCCGAGGCTGTACACGAAGATGTCCAGCGGGCGCTCCGCCGTCAGGCGGGGATCAAGCTGGCGCAGGGAGCCGGCGGCGGTGTTGCGGGGGTTGGCGTACGTTGGAAGGCCCTGCTCGCGGCGCTGTTCGTTGAAGCGTTCGAAGGCCGACTTCGGGAAGAGCGCTTCGCCACGCACCTCGAACCGGGCGGGCGGGCGGATTCCGTTTTCTTTTACTGGGACGCGGAGCGGCACGCTGCGGATGGTGCGGAGGTTCAGGGTGACGTCTTCGCCGGACGTGCCGTTGCCGCGCGTCGCGCCGCGTACGAGGATGCCGTCCTCGTAGGTGAGCGCGACGGCGAGGCCGTCGAACTTGAGCTCGCAGACGAGGTCGAAGTCATCGCGCTCCAGCATGTCGGCGGCTCGGCGGAGCCACGCCATGAATTCGTCTTCATCGAAGGCGTTGCCGAGGCCGAGCAGCGGCACCGGGTGGCGCACCTCCTGGAAGCCGCTCGCGGGCTGGGCGCCGACGCGCTGGGAGGGCGAGTCCGGCGTCACAAGGTCCGGGTGGTCGGCCTCCAGGGCTAGAAGCTCGTTCATCAGCGCGTCGAACTGGGCGTCGCTGATCTCGGGCTGATCGAGCACGTGGTACAGGTGGTTGTGCCTGTCGATCTCCCGCCGGAGTTTCTTAAGGCTTTCGGCTGTGGACTGGTCGGTCAACTGGGGGCCGTCTCCTAGCGGATGGCGTTATGGTAGCGACGGGCTGCTACGGCCTCAAGCGGGGAGCGGGCGCGGACCGGGGCCAGACTAACCGCGAGGGAGGCGGAGATTTTGAAAAACTGTCACATCCCGTAACACTCTGTAACGAAGGCCTGACCCGGCGCCCCGGCTCGCTGTCACTGCGTGCTTGAAAGTCCACACAGCCATATTAGCACGACAGTTCTCAGAAGGCGAGCGTTGCTTGCTGTGGCGGGGTGGAAAACGTGTGCAGGGGCCACCATCCGGCCATACAATCTTTCTTTGCAATTCTGAGATTGCGAGCGTAGCTAATTGTCAGAGAACGCAATCGAGGCCAGCGCGCTGTCCCGAAGCTTTGGAGACGTCAGGGCAGTCGATGAGGTTGACCTGAGCGTGCCCAACGGGGAGGTGTATGGCTTCCTGGGACCGAACGGCGCGGGGAAGACGACCGTCGTGCGTATGCTTACGACGCTGCTTCTGCCCACGAGCGGTAGCGCCGTGGTGGCGGGTTATGACGTTGTCAAGAGTCCGACCGACGTGCGCCTGCGGATCGGCGCCGCTCTGCAAGAAGCGGCCCTCGATGACAAGCAGACGGGGCGGGAACTCCTAGAGTTGCAGGGCAGGCTGTACGGCCTTCGGGGCAGAGGCGTCAGAAGTCGTGTCGAAGAACTCCTGGAGCTGGTGGATATCGGAGATGCGATCGACCGTCTAGTCGAAACCTACTCCGGCGGCATGAAGCGCAGGCTTGACTTTGCGGCGGCGCTGATACACAACCCGGACGTGCTGTTCCTGGATGAGCCTACGACGGGACTCGATCCGATCAGCAGGGCGAAGGTATGGGACGAAGTGCGACGGGTGAACAGCGAGCTGGGCGTGACGATGTTCCTGACCACGCAGTACTTGGAGGAGGCGGATCACCTGGCTGAGCGTGTGGGCATTATCGACCAGGGACGGATCGTAGCCGAGGGCGCTCCTGACGACCTGAAACACTCCATCGGCTCGGACGTCATTATAGTCAGTGTAGAGGGCGACCCGGACAAGGCCGCGCAGATCTGCGCCGGCGTGCCCGACGTCGAGAACGTAGAGACTTTCGGCGTCGAGTTGACGGTGAGCGTTAAGGACGGCCCTAAGGTCATTGGGCCTGTTGCGATTGCGCTCGACCAGTCGGGGATCCAGGTGCAGGAGTTGACGCTCAGAACGCCGACCTTAGACGACGTGTTTCTGCACTATACGGGCGCAAGGCTGGAGGTTGACGCAGACACCGACGAGGAGAGCGAAGAGCAATGACCCTTGCGGAGCAGGTACGGAGCAGGGGCGGCAACTTCCTGCCGGACATCTTCTTCATGGCGGGACGCGCGCTCCGCGCCGTGAGGCGCGAGCCGGAGACCGTCTTGCCTGCGCTGATAATGCCCGCCTTCTTCTACGCGATAAACATTGGCGCGCTCCAGGACCTCGTTGAGCAAGGCGGCGACATAGACTTCAAGGCGTTCCAACTGCCACTGGCGATCCTGTTCGCCGTTACGGGCTTGACGAGAGCGGTGGCGCTGGTGCTGGACATCAAGAGCGGCTACTTCGACAGGCTGTCGCTCACGCCGATCCGGCGTCTGGGGCTGTTGCTGGGACTGATGACGGCGGACTTCATCATGGTGGCGCTCGTGTCGGTGCCTGTGTTGATCATGGGCTTTGCGGTTGGCGTGCGGTTTGAGACCGGACTGCCGGGCATGTTGCTGTTCCTGGGCATCGCGGCATCATGGAGCATGGTCTATGCGGGGTTTCCGTACGCGATTGCGCTCAAGACGGGCAACCCGACCGCCGTGAACACGAGCTTCCTGCTGTTCTTTCCGTTCATGTTCCTGGCGCCGGCCTTCATCCCGCTGGAGGCGATGACGGGGTGGCTGCAGGCCATAGCTACGTACAACCCGGTCACTTACCTGCTGGGGGCGCTTCGCTCGCTCGTGATGGTCGGCTGGGAGTGGGATGAGTTGCTGAAGGGTCTCGCCTGTTTGGCGGGCGTTGGGGTGGTCAGCGTGAGCCTGGCGCTCGCGGCGCTGAGAGGGCGCGTGTCGCGGAGCTAAGCGCGGGCGGCGTGGAGTTCATCCAGAGTGAGTTCGATGCCGAAGCCGGGGGCGTCGCTCGGGGCGAGCGTGCCGTCTTTGGGGAGGGACATGCCGGGCGTCTGTCGATAGCCTTTCACGCTTTCCAGCGGCACTCCGGGCTCTGACCCTATAAACAACTCGCCCCACGCAACGGCTGGCATCGCGTAGCAGACGTGCTGGCCGTAGGCGTCGTTCACTCCCATGTGAGGCATGACCGAGATTCCGGCTGCCTCGGCGACGTGGCAGATCTTCACAACGGCAGTTGCGCCACCCACCCATTGGATGTCGGGCTGGAAGATGTCGACCGAATGCCGCGCAGCCGCCGACATGAAGGGCAGAGTCGTGTACCAGTGCTCGCCGGTGGCGAGGGTCTGCCACGGCAGGCGCCGGCGCATCTCCGCGAAGCCGTCGAAGTCTTCCGGCAGCAGGCTGTCCTCCATCCACTTTAAGTCGTAAGGCCGCAGTCTCTCGGCCAGCCTCACTGCGTACTCGAGGTCCAGCGCCATCCAGCAGTCGAGCATCAACTCGACGTCTGCGCCGATCTTGTCCCTGGCGCTCGCGACGAGTTCCTCGTTCTTCCGCAAGCCTTCCAGTCCGTCGGTTGGGCCGTGCAGGCAAGACAGCTTCGTGGCCTTGAAACCCAGCTCCACGTGCCAGTCTGTGTCGTTGCCGGTCGCGTAGCAGAAGACGCTGTCCCTGGCCGGGCCTCCCAATAGTTCATAGACCGGCCGGCCGAGGAGCTTGCCTTTGAGGTCCCAGAGAGCGAGGTCGACCGCGCTGATGGCGTAACTCGCCAGACCGGACGGACCGTAATGCGACGACATACGGAACATCATGTCCCACAGCATTTCGACGGCCATGCACTCTTCGCCGACGAGCGTTGGCGCGAAATGGTCGTTGATTACGGGCGCGGCAGGGCCGCTGTACGTGGTCATGCCCAGACCCCATGTCCCGTCCTCCGCCGTCACTATGCAGGCGAGCGGAGGCCAGTTGGGCCGCCAGCGGCTTTGGAGCCTGTCCTTCGAGTATCTGGACGTCGGGTTAGCTATCTCGGCCCTCCGTGCGGAAGGCGGCCGACCTGCCGGCGTACCGGAAACGCTGCCGGGGAGTTCAACCGGGAATGCGACGATTTCCTTGATCTTCATGGACCGGCGCTAGAAGGTGTCTGACGCGATCTACAGGCCGATCATGTCGGCGACGATCTCCTTGTGGTGGTCGCCGTCTCCGAACATCAGCTCCGCGGCCTTGGCGCGCCTGGAGAAGAGTTGCATGTCGTGCTCCATGGTGAAGCCGATCGCGCCGTGGCACTGGTGGCCGGTAGCGCACACGCGCTTCGACGCGTCGCTCACCCATGCCTTAGCCAGCGAGACTTCCCTGTCGGCGTTCTGTCCCTCGGCCAGCGCCCACGCCGCCTGGTATGTGATGTACTTGGAGCCTTCGACGTCTATTGCCATGTTGGCGCAGTGGTGCTGTATGGCCTGGAAGCTGCCGATCGGCCGGCCGAACTGGAGGCGCTGCTTGGCGTACTCGACCGTCATGTCGAGCACCTGCTGCGTCGCGCCCGAGAGCTCGGCGCACTTGCCGACCGCACCGTATGCCTTCACCTTCTCCATGACGGGCCACGCGCCGTTCAACTCGCCGATGAGCGCGCTTCCCGGAACGCGCACATTTTCGAGAATGACCTCGGACTGCCGGTCCGAGGCAATGGTCTTGAGCAAGGTCTGATTCGCGCCGTCTGCGTCGCGCGGCGTCATGAACATCGAGACTTCCTCTGCACCGGGCCCGGTCTTGGCGACGACCAGCAGGTAGTCGCAGACGTGCGCGTACGGCGTGAACAGCTTGACGCCGTTGAGCACCCAGTCGTCGCCGTCCCTCTCAGCCGTGGTCTCGACACCCCCGGCGTCCCACCGACCGTTGGGCTCGGTCAGGGCGAGGGTGACGGTGATCTGGCCCTGGGCGATCCTGGATAGGTACTCCTTCTTCTGGTCTTCGGAGCCTCCTTCGAGAATGGCCATGCCGCCCATGACGACGGTGGTGAAGAAGGGGCCCGGCAGCATGTACCGCCCCATTTCTTCCAGGAGAATGGCGAGATCCATGAAGTCCAGTCCCGCGCCGCCGTACTCCTCTGGGAACGGCAGGCCGAGCCAGCCCTGTTCCGCGATCTTCTCCCACATTTCGGGGGTGTAGCCGCGCTCGTCCTGCTCCATCTCGCGGACGTAGCTGCTGGGGCACTCGGTCTCCAGGAACTCCTTTGCCGTGTTCCTGAGAAGCTGCTGGGTCTCGGTCAAGCCTAGGTCCATTGGTTTCTCCCGCTAGGTGTTAAACTTAAGTTGCTACGAGGTTGGTTCCTGCGCCACAGGCAATCCCGAGGCGAAGTCTGGATCGGCGGCTATCCCGGCGTGGCCGGACTCCCTGAAGCGCTTGATCGCATGCTCGTCCGCTTCGAACGCCATAGGAGGGAACGGGCCGGCGAGATCCACCCATTTGAGTTCGCTCAGGTCGTCGTCAGGGGCCTCAAGGCCGCCAACCGGCCTAGCTGCGCAAAACACAGCCAGCATGTGCAGATCCGGCGTCAGATAGTTGGTGACCACGTTGACTATTGCGGTAACTTCGACGTCCAGTCCAGTTTCTTCTTTCGTCTCACGACGGGCGGCGGTGAGATAGTCCTCGTCGTACTCCAGATATCCTCCGGGCAGCGCCCACTTCCCCGGGAAAGGGTGCGAGGAACGCTTGCCGAGCAGTACCTTGCCATCGCGTTCGATCAATACGCACACCGCCACCGACGGCGAGCGGCGCTGAATGCGACCGCACGACTGGCAGGCAGACGTAGATCCATTGCCGCCTGTGGCGCACTTCGACCCGTGCAGAGGGCCTTCTTCGTCGCCATGTGCGGACCTGTCATACGCTTCGAAGACCTGCCTTGGAGCCGCATAGGCACTCGCCATTCCTGCTTCTGGATTCCGGCCTTCGCCGGAATGACGATTGTGCAAAGGACTCATCAAGGACTAGGGGGCGTTCCGGCCTGCAACGCTAGCCCCTGGGCAGACCGAGGCCGCGAGTGGCGATGACGTTCCGCTGGATCTCGGACGTTCCGCCGGCGACCTGCCCGCCGTGGGCGGCCAGATAAGCCTTCTCCAAGCGGCCCTTGAGCGGGGCGTGCTTGGAGCCGGGCTTGAGCTGGCCGTGCAGGCCCATGATCTGCATGCCGAGGTTGTACATGCGCAGGATCATCTCTGTGCCGAAGGCCTTGCACGTGGACGCCTCACGGTTGGGAACGAGGCCCTGGCTCTGCATCCAAGCGACCTGGTAGCACATCATCCGCGCCGCCTCGATCTGTACGGCAGCGTCGGCGAGCCGGTTGCGGAAGACGGGGTCTTCCGAGAGGGGCTTGCCGTTGCGCTTCGTTTCCTTGCACAGTTGCACGAGGTCTTCCAGGATTCGCTTCGCCCTAGCCGGCCGGTCCACGCCGGAGCGCTCGAAGTCCAGGAGCGCCGCGCCGACGTACCAGCCGCGGTTCTCCTCGCCGACGAGGTTCTCTCGGGGGATGCGCACGTCATCGAACGTCACGAGGGCGCGAGCGCCGTCCCACATCATGGGGACGCGCTCGACGGTGATTCCGGGGGCCGCCATCTCCGTGAGAAGGAAGCTGATGCCCCTGTGCTTGGGCGCGTCCGGATCGGTGCGGGTGAGCAGGAACATGTGGTCAGCGCCGGAGTGGGCGCCGTTCCAGAGCTTGGAGCCGTTCACGACGTAGTCGTCGCCGTCGACGACGGCCCTGGTCTGCAGGCTCGCGAGATCGGAGCCGGAGTTGGGCTCAGAGTAGCCCTGGCACCAGCTAATGTCGGCCCTGGCGATCTTCGGAAGGAAATCGGCCTTCTGCTCGTCGGTGCCGTACATCATCAGGATGGGACCGACCATTCTCACGCCCATGTCCCCAACGGGAACGCCGCGATAGGCCATCTCCTCGTTGAAGATCATCTGCTGTATGTGCGGAGCGTCGCGCCCGCCGTACTCGCTGGGCCAAGCCATGGTCAGCCAGCCCTGGTCGGCGAGCTTCTTCTTGAACTGCTGGACTACCTTGCCGTCTTCCGGCTCCTCGGGGTCAAGGGTCTCGGTCCGCCAGTCCCAGGGAAGCTCCTTGTCGGCAAACTCGGCGACTTCGTCTCTGAACTCAACGTCTTTCGTATCGAACCTGAAATCCATGGAGGGCCTCCTCCTTACTACTCTAGCCTATTCTGTTCGGGCGGACTGTTTCTGCGCCCGCTACGAAGCGGTGCGCCACTGGCCGGTACCGTTCGGCCCGATCCTGTCTAACTTCCCCCGACCGAGAGGCAGGTTACAGTCCGGACGATTCCGTTGATGGTGTGAATCTGGCTTGTGACCAGGTCACCGACCGCGTTCAGATCGCTGGCGCTAACGATCGCGATGATGTCATACGGCCCGGTTACGGCATCGACAGTGTCGACGCCGGGCAAGGTCTTGAGGGTCTCGGAGACGCTCCGGGACTTGCCGACGGCAGTCTCTATCAGTATGTATGCTCTCGTCTTCATTGGCGCCTCCGCGGGTGGATTAGTGTACCGTCCGGAACTTGCACACAGTGCCACGCCGCCCGGACAGCGTGATTCTAAGTTTGGGCAAGGGTAGTGTCAATCGGAATGGGCCAGGCGGTAGATGGTTGTTTGCCCGTTGTCGAAGACTGGCGTGAGGCGCCCGGCGAGCCTGTCGTCGAACTTGGCCAGCCCTTCCGGTGGGTAGTACAGCCGCTCCACCTGCCCTACGTACACGTACCGAACGTTGTATTTCCGAAGGAGTCGCAGAGCTTTGGCGGAGTCGGAAGTCCGGTAGATGAGGTTGACCTCGTAGTTCCGCTGTTCGACCGCCCAACGGTAGCTCCAGCGCTGCTGCTCCTGGTGCCATTTCCAGCCCAGTACGGTGGGCAGCCCTGTGTACGCCGATACCCTTCCGCCCCATCGATAGAACGGCGTCACGGCCTCCAGCACCACGGGCGAGCCTTCTACGTTGTCCCGCAGCCACCGTATTCCTTCGAAGTCGGCTGCGAGGTCGATTGGCCCCGGCGCATCCTGATAGACGGCGCCGTTCACGTACGCCTCACCGTCCAGCGTCAAGGGCACGGACATGCCCTCGAACCTGAAGTCCAGCCGGTCATTCGCGCCGAGCACCGTGTACAGCCCAGCGCCCGCGATCAGAGCGAGCGCGGTGCCCAGCCATAGCGCACGGGGCAGCCGGGGCGCTCGCCCGAGCCGCACATCAAGCATGTACCAGAGCAGGAAGGCGGAGGCCACGGCGAGGAGCACCCAGACCTGGAGGTAGCCCTTGAAGACGCTGTTCATGCGGCCAATGTCGCCCTCCACGCGCCAGATCTCCAGTCCGATGACCAAGCCGAGCGCGACGGCGATCATGGTCCCGGCGTACGCAAGCACGGGCCAGTCGGCGCGCGACGGTCTCCGCCGCAATAGGAGCCGCATGGCGAGCAGAATTAGCGCGAGCGCGGCGAAGGGCAGGGTACTGCCGGCGGAGGCCGGCCACCAGACGTATGCCAGGAAGCCGAGGCCGGCCAGCGCCAGCAGCCCCAGCGCGGACAGGGGGGCCTGCACAACCGAAGTACTGCCAAGGCCAAGCCGCGCCCAGGCGAGCACAGCGTTGAGCCGGGGAAGCGGGCCGGACAGCAGGAACGAGCCGATGATGAAGACGAACAGCCCGTGTATGGCCAGGAATTGCCATAGTACGGTGGTGTTCGTCGTTGCCTCCAAGCTCGTGAAAAACACTTCGTTCGTGCGAATGTATGGCAGGAACGCGAGCCAGCCGACTGCCGCCACGAACAGAACCTTAAGCGCAGATTCCCCAACGGCACCGAGCGAGATGCGTCCTTCCCGGACGTAGACGGACAGGCAGATGGCTGCGAAGGCAACGGCCAAGTACGTGGGATAGTCCCAAGTGTTCAAGGGGCGCAGAACACCGACCGAGAGCCCGAGCACGGCCAGCAAGGCCAAGTCGCGCGCGCGCCATCGCGCGCCCTGACGAGAGCGGAGCGCGGACAAGACGACGGCAAGCGAGACCCCCAGCACGAGCAGCGTGAACGGCAGGGCCATCATGTGGGCGTGAAGGTCGCCGAACAGGAATGTAAAGAACGGGAACTCGGTGATCTCGTTGCCGGGAGGGTCCGGCGGCATCATGCGGCTGCTGCGCCAGAAGTCGAACTCGCCGAATGGCATGCCCTGAACGAGGGCGCGCCATACGCCCTCGCCCACCTGCACCGCGCCGTCCAGATTGCCGAGCACCGCCACGAACGCCGCGCCCGCGAGGCCGGCGGCTACGGGCGACCATCGGAGTGCGCGCGAAACGGGGCCCGGCGTCCGGAGCCGGAGCGCGGCTTCGGCCATGTTGTACACGAGGGAGAAGGCCGCGCCGGCCGTCAGTGCGAAGAACAACGGCACGGCGAGGTTATACGCGACGGCCGGCGCGATGCCTGTCGCGCGCGCCAGGGTGGCGACGACGAAGTGGCCCCAGTAGTAGTAGTTGACGTGACCGCCCGCAAACCACGGGTCGTAGGGCGGCATGTACGTCGAACGCAGCGCGGCGGTGAGGTAGGCGAGGTCCATCGGCTTCTCGCCGCCGAAGTCCGGGTGCCAGAGGTCGGGGTTTGCCATGCGGACGGCGACGAACGCCAGGAACGCTGCGAGAAACAGGACTTCGCCGACGAGGAGGACCGGCCAGCGCCTTTTGACGAAGGCGAGCATGTCATCGCGGCTCTGCCACAGCGCGAGCAAGGAGGCAGCGGCCAGGCCGGCAATCGCCACGCCGATGGACGCGCGGGAGAAGGCCATCCAGTGGAGGCTCGCCAAGACCCAGACCACGAAGCATACGATGAGGAGCGCGAGAATCTTGGTGAGCAGGAACCCCCTGTCCGGCAGGGAGCGGAAGACCCGGAAGCCGAGGGGCAGCGCGAGGAGCGATAGGCCCTCCACGACGATCAGCCACGCCAGGACCGGCAGGCGGGCGGGCCAGCCGTCTTCGTCGATGATGTCAGACCATGTTCCGCCGGCCTGTTGCGCCTCGGTCACTTCCGGCGGCATCATGAGGCCCGGGCGGGGGCCGTCGGCACTCAGGGCCTGAGCGGGCTGGCCCGCAGACGAGACCTCGTAGAGGAGCAGGCCGAGGGCGAGGAGGATGACCGCGGCTACGACGAGGAGCGCAAGCCGCCCACGCAACGTGGCCGGCAGGGCCAAGGGGGCTGCGGATTTGCGGGACGCTGCGTCGTCAGGCCCTCGCGGGATGTCCCCGGCGTTCGTCATGCCGCCGATTCCAGCAAGCGCGCTTCAGGGGGTCAGGAGAAACGCAGTGCCTGGTCTATGATGTCGATGCCGGCGTGCTCGCTCCACGCGGCGAGCAACTGGCGCGTGACGGGGCCGACTTCGCCGTCGCCGACCAGCCGCCCGTCGACCCTGGTGACGGGGAGGATGCAGTACGACGTTGCGGTGAAGAACGCCTCGTCGGCGTTGTATAGGTCGTAGGGCTGTAGCTGCTCTTCGACAGCCGGAATCCTCAGCCCCTCGGCAAGATCGAAGACCGCCTTCCGGGACACGCCCTGCAGGATGCTCTGGTCTCCGGGAGTCTTGATTACGCCGTCCGAAACGAGGAAGACGTTGTAAGAGATGCCTTCGGCGAGGTTGCCTTCAGGGTCGAGTAGAATCGGCCAGCCGTCCGGGTCGACGTCCGAGGCTTCCAGATCGGCCAGGGCGAAGTTCATTCGGCTGTAGTGCTTCACCTTGGGGTCGAGGGAGTCGGGCGAGTAGGTGCGGGTGCGGGCGATTACGCCGTGAACGCCTGACTCGTAGTCGGAGCCGTACCGCGAGAAATCGATTGGATAGACTCTGATGCCCACGGTCGGGGGGCCGGCTTGCGATGCTTTTCTGCCCTTCCCTCTCGTCACGAAGTGTTGGATTGAAAGGTCGCTGCCCTCTTCCATTGCGTCGAGGTTGCGGCTCAGCGCGTCCTCGGTGAGCGTGCGCATCTCGTCCCGGTCCACGCCGGGGTCGATGCGGACGAACTTGAGCGAGCGGTACAGCCGGTCCAGGTGTTCATCGAGCCGGAAGCTCCTGCCGCCGAACGTGCGGGTGACTTCGAAGACGACATCGCCGCTCATGAAGCCACGGTCGTCAACGTCGAGCTTGACATCGTCCATGTCGATCCACTGTCCATTAAAATACGCCGTGAAGTCAGACATCAGCGCCTCCTTTGACCGGCCTAACTCGCCTCAGCAGGGGAAGCGATTGTAACATCACATTGCTCAGAGCTGCCCTAATCGACCTTGACGGGACCATGGTGCGCGCGCACCTTGTGCTTGCTCCGCGCGTGCGCTCTGCGGTGAGGCGGCTGGCCGAGCGGATCCCGGTCTCGATCGTTTCCAGCAGGGACCATATCGTCGTGCGGCGGTTCGCGGAGGAGATCGGCCTAGGCGCGCTCCAGATCTCGGAAGGCGGCGCGCGAATCTTCAACCCAGCGACAGGGAAGACGCCGTGGTTCAAGGCGTTCAATCGAGCGGACGCCGAGGCGATCACCGGCTACCTGGACCGACACGGTCACGCCTACTCCGGCGTGGACGGCGACAGGGCGGTCAACTGCACCGCGGAGATACGGGAGTGGCGCGTGTCGCGGATCACGGCCATCAGCCTGACTCCGGAGCGCGCAAGGGAGATTGCCGCGTTGTTCGGGGAAGCGCCCGAGGTCCACACATCGATCATAGTGCGAATCGACAACGGCGATTGGATGGTGGACTTCACTCACGCAGAGGCCACTAAGGAGACGGCGGTGGTCAGATATGCCGAGCTTATGGGGATCGAACCTTCGGAGGTGGCCGGCGTCGGCGACAGCTACAACGACCTGCCGTTGCTGAACGCCTGCGGCATCAGGGTTGCCATGGGCAACGCGGCGCCCGAGGTGAAAGCTGTCGCGGACTACGTCGCGCCGACTGTGGACGAGGATGGGCTGGCCGCGGCAATCGACGAGTACCTCATGCCGCTGCTGGAGGCTCCGGACGTCGGCGACTCTTGCTAGCGGCCAAACTCCAGCGACTCTAGCAGGAAGTCCGGCCGATCACTGCCGGAAAATCCGGCAGCGGTTGCGATGCCGGTGCTGACGAGAGCCGAGGCAATGCCGAAGTTCCTAGCGCCTCGAATGTCCGTGACCGGCTGGTCGCCGATCATCACCATGTCCATTGTGCCGCTGCGGCGAAAGGCTTCCTGGAAGATGGGAAGTTCGGGCTTGCCAAGCCGGTGAAAACGAAGGTCGTCGCGGCCGGGATACCGCAGTTCAAGTACGGCCTCAAACATCAGGGCAACGCTGCCGCTCGCAAAACTGAGGCCACGTCCAGTCGGGTACGCCAGATCCGGGTTCGGAAGGACCAGGTGAACGTCCTGGCTCTTGTCTAACCGAGAGAGCACAGAGTTGAGCGCGATGTTGGCCGTGTCTTCGTGGGTCAGCCCTGACTGATCGCCAATAACCAGCACGTCAAAGGACTCGGAGAGCCCGACAACGGTTCCGCCGGCCTCTTCGACATATCGAATGCTGTCGGCAGGGCCGATGACGCCGCAAACGGCGCCTTGAAGGCCAAACTCGCGGAAGTGGCCAGCCAACAGCGATCCCGACGTGATTATCCTGCCAGATTCGATCGCCAGGCCCAGGCTCTGATAGCGTTTCGCGCTGGACTCGGGGAGACTTGACGCATCGTTTGTGAGTACGAAGTAAGGCTTCCCAATTTCGTTGAGCCTGCCTACCAGTTCGACGGCTCCAGGCAAGGCCCCGTTGGAGTGAAGCAGGACGCCATAGGCGTCGAAAAGCAACACCGAATAGCGTCCTACCAGGAAATCGACAGTTACACGCCGGGAAACTTCCGCGTTACTGGTCAAGGACACGCTCGATTCGTCAGAGGGTGTCTAAACAGCACTGTAACCCTTCGACAAGCTCAGGGTGAACGGATTTCTTTTTAGACACCCTGCCAGGCGTAGCGACCGCCCCCGCAAGGCTAGGAGGTCAGCGCGGCGGGCTTCCTGCCTCTCTTGGGCTTGATCCAGAAATAGACGGCGTCCTGATCGGTCTTTATATCCAGGTCCACGCCCAGGAACCTCATTGCGTCGCCCAAGCGTCGACGCACGGCAGCCTTGGACTCTCCAGTCTCGGGCACCAGCTTGCCGGCCGACTCCGCGGAGTCGGCAGAGAGTTCCCTGATGTACTCGACGTACTGGCCGATAATCTCCTGGCGCTTTCCCTTGGCGACTCTCAGCCGGGCTTCTAACTTGGAAACCTTTTCAAAGGTTGGCAATCTCTTTCCTCCCGATGAAGGTATGGTTCAAGGGATAGTGCCATAACTTTCGCAATTATTCAACTAATCGAAAGTGTAAGAGTCCGGCGTCTTCCAAGTGGTCAGGGTGAACGGATTTCTTTTTGGACACCCTTCAAGAATTCCCGTGTACACAACATTGGGAACTATGTGTTCGCCAAACTGCGGCTAAGGAGCGCCGATTGCGGGGCCTACGTTGCCGTCCGCATCTACCGTGAGCAGGGACGCGAAGTCGTACCCGCGGCGACGCAACTCTTCGGAGCCTTCCTCGTGCCGGTCGAGTATGCAGAGCACTTTTACGACGGCGCCGCCGTCGGCCTCTATAGCCTCGATGGCCTGGATGAGGCTGCCTCCGGTCGCGCAGGTGTCGTCCACGACGGCGACGGGGAGTTCGCCTGTTACCGGCCCCTCGATCTGGCGGCCCATTCCGTGGCCCTTGGCCTCTTTGCGCACGATCATCGCCGGCACCGGCGTACCCTGCTGGTGGCTGAGCATCGCAATCGCGGCGACCATCGGATCGGCGCCGAGCGTGGGGCCGGCCACGGCCCTGGCGCCCGACTCCAGGACCATGGGCAGCAGGGCCGACGCCACAAGGTGGCAGCCCTCGGGGTCAAGCGTGACCTTCCGGCCGTCGAAGTAGTAAGTGGCGAGTCTTCCGGAGGTGAGCCTGAACTCGCCGAAGGCCAATGCTCCGGTGCGGAGCGCGACCTGCAGCAGTTGGGATGTGATCGTTTCCGGCAAGCTGTCCTCCTCAGGCGGCGTGGCGGGATGGTACACGTGCGCCGAGCGGAGTGTACAGGGCCGCAGGTTGGACGTGGTACGGCGGGCAGGGATAAGTTAGACTCTGAGGTGGAGGTCAATCCGGCGGGAGGCTGGATTCCGGCCTCATTTCTTATCAATGACACAAACTTTTCTCTCGGCGAACGATCTGCGGAAGAGCTTTGAGCACGTGCAGGCTGTCGACGGCGTCTCGTTCACCATCGGCCAGCAGGAGATCTTCGGGCTGCTGGGGCCGAACGGGGCCGGTAAGACGACCACGATCCGCATGCTGTCGACGGTGCTGACGCCAGACGACGGCGACGTGGTCATTGGCGGCCACTCGGTGCTGAGCGGCGGCAACCAGGTCCGGAAGATCATCGGCGTCTGCCCACAGTCGCTCGCCCTGTACACCGAGCTTTCCGCGATGGACAACCTGGTGTTCTTCGGACGCATGGCCGGGCTGGGCGGCCGGGAGGCAAAGGCGGCGGCGGAAGAGAACCTGGACGTGGTGGGGCTGCGGGAACGCGCCGGCGACGCGGTGTCCAAGTTCTCCGGCGGCATGATGCGGCGCGTGAACATCGCGATCGCGCTGATGGGCAGGCCGAGCCTGTTGTTCCTGGACGAGCCGACGGTGGGCATCGACCCGCAGTCGCGCAATCACATCTTCGAGACCGTGCTGCGCCTGCGGGACGAGGGCATGACGGTGCTGTACACGACGCACTACATGGAAGAGGCCGACCGGCTGTGCGACCGGATCGGCATCATGGACAGCGGCAGACTGATTGCCTTGGGGAGCGCGCACGAACTGAAGTCCGGCGTGGGCGACCCGGACTCGGTCACGCTCGAAGAGGTGTTTCTGAGCCTGACCGGCCGCTCCCTGCGCGACTGACCTCCTCATGCCACGAGTTTTCCACGTAGCGTTGCTGGAACTGAAGCGTTACGTGGCGGACAGGGGCGCCCTCGCGTTCGGGTTGGCGCTGCCGATAGCGCTGTTCGCGTTGATGTACGCGGTGTTCAGCGGCGAAGGGTTCGACGGTACGGCTCACGTCGTGGACCTGGACGGCGGACCAATGGCGGCGGAGCTTGTCGCGCGGCTGGAGGCGGTAGAGGGGCTGGAGGTTGAGATATACACAGAGGAGGAAGCGGAGCGCGCCCTCGACAGGTCGAGGATAGTGTTCGCTGCCTTCATACCCGCGGGGTTCTCCGAGAACCTTGCCGCGGGCAGACCGACGAAGCTCACGTTCAGGCAGCGTGGGTCGGGCGGCGACGAG
The DNA here is from genome assembly GCA_963668185.1 of Dehalococcoidia bacterium. Classification (GTDB taxonomy): domain Bacteria; phylum Chloroflexota; class Dehalococcoidia; order Lucifugimonadales. The sequence continues at coordinate 2,125,763 of OY764162.1, read as the reverse complement.
GGCCGGATCGTGATGTCGATAGTCCGCGCCGCCGCCGATGAGCTTGGCGCGAGGGCGCAGGTGCGGGCGGCCGTGGGACGGGCGACCGAGGGCGGAGGGTTCAGCGAGCAGCAGGTTGATGAGGCGGTAGATACGGCGTTCGCGGAGTCCGGCGGGACGCCGTCTATTGGGTACGAGAGCAGGGTTGTCGGAGGGAGCGGCGATTTTCTCGACAGGCTGCTTCCGGGCGTGCTGGTGATGTTCCTGCTGTTCGCGGTAACGCTCAACGCGGAGGCGATGGTGGCGGAGAGGGAGCTCGGCACGCTGGAGCGGCTGCTCACCACGAGGATGGGCGCGAACGAGCTGTTCGCGGGCAAGTTTCTGGCGGGCATCTTCCGGGCCGGCCTGCAGGCGCTCGTCCTGCTGTCGCTGGCGTTCGCGGTTCTCACGCTCGCGCCCTTCGGCTCGTTCGCGGCGTCGCTTGGCGTTGCGCTGCTGGTCGCGGCGGCGGTGAGCGCTGTGGGACTGGTGATCGGCGGGTTCGCGAAGACCAGGAACCAGGCGACGTGGGGGGCGGTGTTCATCACCATGTTCATGACGGTGTTCGGCGGCACGTTCTTCAACGTGGGAGAGTCCGGGGCTATGGCGACGCTCTCCAACTTTACGCTCAACAAGCATGCGATAGACCTGCTGATGGCGGCGATCCACTCCGGGCCCGGGGCGCTGGCGGATGAGGGGGTCGCGATCGGCGTGCTCGCCGGAACGTGCCTGCTCGCGCTGGCCGCGGCGAGGCTGGTCTTTCGCGCGGTGGAGCAGGGAAGGTAGCCGTGACCTCCGCGCTGGGCAAGGCGGTCCTGATCGCGAACAAGGACTTCCGGATCTTCCTGAAGGACCGGATCGCGATGGGGTTCTCGCTCGCGTTTCCGCTCATGTTCGTGCTCGCCTTCACGATCGCGCTGAGCGGCGTGGGCGAGGACGAGGGCCGGCTGACGCTGACCGTCGTCACGCGGGAGGAGGCGGGGACGAGCCGCGAGATCATCGACGACCTCGTGTCGGCTTCGGACTCGAACACGACGTTCCGCACGCTGGAGTACGAGGCTGCCTCGGCGATGGTGGAGAGCGGGGAGCTGGACGGCTTTCTCGCGTTTCCCGCAGATTTTTCGGAGGCGATGGAGACGGGCGCGCCTGTCAGTCTGGAGCTGGTCTCGAACGCGGACCGGCCGTTTACGCAGGCGGCGCTGTCCGGCCTGGCGGGGTCGATCTCCGGGCGGCTGGAGGCGGGCCGTACGGCAGCGAGAGCGGCGGCCCTGCTGGCGGGGCAGGACGGCGGGGCACCCGGCGCGGCTTCGAGCATGGCCGGGGAGCCGATCGTGACGTTCGAGATCGAGCAGGTGGGCGAGTTGAGGCCGTTCAAGGCCAGCAACTTCACGCTGCCCGGGTACCTGACGATGTTCGTGTTCTTTGCCGCGATGCTGGGCGCGACGGCGATAACGAGGGAGCGGAACAACCAGACGCTGGAGCGGCTGCTGTCCAACGGCGTGGGCGGCAGGACGGTGCTGATGGGCAAGTACCTGGGGCTGGTGTACGTGGCCATGCTCCAACTAGCGGTGCTGTGGATAGTCGGGTTGCTGGCCTTTCGCATCGACCTCGGACACGCGCCGGCGGCGGTGATCGGAATATCGGTGGTGCTCGCGCTGACCTCGGCGGGGTTCGCGGTGCTGAAGTCCACGTTCGTGCGGACCGAGCGCACGGCCGACGCTGCCGGTGTGCTGGCGTCGTTGATGCTGGCGCCGATCGGGGGGTGCTGGTGGCCGCTGTTCATCGCGCCGGAGTGGCTGCGTTCGCTCGCGATGTTTACGCCGCACGGCTGGGCGAACACGGGCTTCAACAAACTCATGCTGTTCGGGGCCGAGTTCGGTGACGTGCTGCCGGAGTTCGCGGCGCTGGGCGGGATGGGAGTCGTATTCATCGCGCTGGCGCTGTGGCGGTTCAGGTCTGCGGTATGATTGGCGGACGGTTCGGGCACGGCGAGGCCGGCAGGACGGAGTGAGGACATGCACACCGACAGCGCGGAAGTTGTGATCATCGGCGGCGGCGTTACGGGGCTGAGCTCCGCGTGGTGGCTGGCGAAGGCGGGCGTGGACACGATCGTGCTGGACAAGGGCGTGATCGGATACGAGGCGTCGAGCCGGAACGGCGGCGGCGTGGCGACGCGGGCCGGAGAGCCCCCGGTGGCGGCGCTGGGCGCGGAGTCGCTCAGGCTGTGGCCGACGCTTCACGAGGAGCTGGGCTACCCGACCGAGTTCAGGCCGGGGACGATCCGCGTGGCGATGGACGAGCGGGAGCTCGCGCTCATGCGGGCGTCCGTGTTCGAGGGCGAGGGGATGGCGGACGACGCGGAGGAGATCGACGCGCAAGGCATCAGGGACGTGTTCCCGATCATCAATCCAGAAGTGCCCGGCGGCATGTACTCCAGAGTGTACGGGCAGGCGAACCCGCAACGGACGGTGCAGGCGTTCGCGTGGGCCGCGCAGGATCACGGCGCGCGCATCCACCAGCACACGACGGTCACGGGCCTCACGGTGGAGGGCGGCAGGGTGACGGCGGTGGAGACGGACCTGGGCACGTTCGGCGCGGGGTTTGTGGTGGACGCGGCGGGACCGCAGACGGCGCTGATCGCGGAGATGGCGGGCGTGTTCGTGCCGGTGGCGCCGGCACGGGTGGAGATCATCGTGACGGCGCCGATCGAGTTCATGTGGCGCGGCGGCGTCGGTGGGAACGGGCTGTACGGGCGGCAGACGCTGCGGGGCAACCTGGCGTACGGCGGCGGCAAGCAGGAGTGGATCGACGTTGACCTGCACTCGCCGGAGAAGCCGAACACGCCGCTGGTGCGCAACCTCGCGAGGCGGCTTTCAGAGATGTTCACGGGAGCGGCGGACGTGCCGCTGATCCGTAGCTGGGGCGGCGTGGTGGAGCAGGCGCCGGACCACTACCCGATCATCGACGTGACGGACAGCCCGAGCAACTTCATGGTGGCGTCGGTTTCGGGGCACGGCTTCGGGCTGTCGCCGGCTACGGGGAAGGCGATCCAGGAGCTGATCACTCTCGGGGAGACGTCGGTGGACATCAGCGGCCTCTCGCTGGGGCGGTTCGGCGACGTGGGGCCCGGCTGGCGCGAGGAGCGCGGGTGGACGCCGGCGGCGGAGTGAGCGCGGGGGCGGCCCAAACGACAAATTAGAAAAGTTGGGACATTCTGGGACATTTGGGGCATTTCGTAGCTGGAGGAACTGATGGAATGCCCCCGGAAGGCGCCAATGTGGCGCCTGTATTACCCATAAATGTCCCAAATCAGCGCAGTTTTGACCCACTTCTGTCCTAGCTGCGACACGGAATCCAGGCTGCGACAGTGGCTGTCCGATACCTCCGTCGAGGGCGTGGTTAATGGACGCTTGATGTTCATGCAGCTATGTTAGCGTATATGTTCGTTGAGTGCAAATGTTCGTATGGCCTGGTGATTTTTCAGGGTTGGTGAGCGTGGCGCCCCAGTCCCGCTGGATTCCCGCTAGCCCTGGGTTTCCGCTGTCTCGGAAATGCGGGAATGACGGGTAGGCGCGCCGCCATGGGAGCAGAGGACCGTCGCGAAGCGCCCTACGCGGGAAGGACAGCGTCAGGGTTTTCCTCGTCTGTATCCCACATGACCGGATTCCCGAGGATATATTCCCTGATGTGATTGAGTTCTTCTTCGTTGCGGACGATGCGTTCGTAGTAGTTGCGCTGCCATAGCTGTTGTCCGGGAGTGCCGCGGATATTGTTGAAACGCCTCGTGGAGACGGTCTTGAACGCGCCGATTAGCTGACCCAAAGGTTTGCGGGGTGTAGGGGCGCTTCGCGAAGCGCCCAGAGGTTGGTCTCCGATCACGATTATGCCGTGCAAATGATTGGGCATGACGATGTACTCGTCCAATGACACGTACGAATATCGGTGTACGAGCCATTGCCATGCGTCCTCGATCAGGCGCCCTGCATCGTTCAGCCGCATTTCGTCGGCGACGACATCGCCGAACAGCAGTCTACGGCGGCTTGTCACGATGGTGACGTAGTAAGCCCCGACTTGCGTGTAGTCGTAGTCCGGCAGACGGATCGATCTGCGGCGGTGGATGTCCGGGTTGAATTGGCGGGGCAAGAGCAGTCCGTTTCCTTACGATTTGGTGTTCATAAAATGGATAGCGAATGGGCGACAGCGAGTTCTTCGTGATACGAAACGCAATGGTAAGTCAGAAGGGAGACCTCTAGGTTAGTTGTGGTGTTCTTCTTGCGGGCGCTGGGCGGGCGCTTCGCGAAGCGCCCCTACGATTGTTGTCGATGACAACCGCCCGTTGTAGATCAATCGTGACCCCATTCAACATTCAAAACGTCAGTCGGCGGCGCGGAGGATGTTGTATAGGTGGAGGTTTAGTTTGAAGGCTTCGCCGATGAACTTGACGGGGCCGACCGAGCGGGTGGGGTCGAGGTGGTCGAAGAACTCGTACTCGGAGAAATAGACGTCGCCGTCCAGTTCTTCGAGGGCGGCGGCGAAGCGGCGGGACTCGGCGGCGGGAACGTAGCGGTCCTGCCTGTCGTGCATGATGAGCACGCGGGTTGTTAGCAGTTCGGGGTTGGTGCTCGGCGACACGGACTGCATGAAGGACTGGAAGCCGGGCGGCAGGCCGCCCAGCAGGCGGTCGGCTTCTTCGAGGTCCGGGCCTGACAGCAGGTCGAACGCGTTCCTGCCCTGGGGCGAGAGGGCGTCGCGGTCGATGGCGAGGAAGCGGTTGCCGTTGGCGAATCGTCTTGTCAGAAGGTCGCGGTCGGCGCCGTTCGAGACGGTAGAGAGGACGTGGTTGGTGAAGACCTCGCGGGAGAGTGAGCGCGGGTCCCAGGGTTCGTCGTCGCCTTCGTAGAAGCGGGTCTCGGAGGCGATGGCGGCGAGTAGGTCTGAGGCGTCGTAGTAGCCGCCGAAGAAGTTGACGAAGGCGACGCTCTCGCGCAGGCGCGGGTCCTGGGCGGCGACGGCGGCGATGGACGCGCCGATGCAGAAGCCGCCGAGGCCGGAGCGCTCGGGATCGACGGAGTCGAAGCGCTGCATGTGTTGGAACGTCTCGACGACTTCGCCGACCTCCTCGGCCCGGACGATCATCTCCTTGTCGGGGTCGGTCCACGGGACCATGACGACCATGCCGGCGCGGGCGAGGCCGGTGGCGAGGTTGACGATGCGCTCGTCGTTCTGGCCGGCGGGGTTGACGCCGGGGACGAGTAGGACGGCGGCGAAAGGGCCGTCGCCGCCCGGCACGTACAGGTGGGCGGTGGTCTTGCCGCCTGAGAGCGAGTATGTGACGTCGGTGCGCGTCGGCTCGGCAGTGAACCAGGACTGCGGCTGAACGGGGAAGCCGGGCGATAGCTGGGTCAGCAGGAGCGTGGCGCGGACGCCGGTGCGGCCCTGCGCGGTGCCTGCGGCGAGCACGGCAAAGAGCGCGGCGGCGAGGGCCAGTACGATGAGGGCTTTCTTGATGAGGCCCCAGGGAATCAGGCGAAGGATAAGCCGCATGTCATCCTCTCAGAGGGTGGTCATAAAGATACAACGTCTTTGGGGACTGCGTTACATGAGGCCGATGAGGGCGGGGAGTTCCATTAGGGTGGTGATGCGGGGGCAGGCGGTATAGTCGGGGTGGTTGCCGTCTCTGTCTAGCAGGACGGGGTTGATGTTTACGGCGCGGGCGCCTTCCACGTCCGACGTGAGTTGGTCGCCGACGTGCACGGTCTCGGACGGCTCCGATCCGGCGCGTTCGAGGGCCAGCCGGAAGATGGCGGGGTGAGGTTTTTCAAAACGCGCTTCGCCGGACGTGACGGCGAGATCCAGATACGGCGCCAGGCCCATCGCCTGGGCGAGCTCGGCGGCGGGCCGGTTCATGTTCGAGATCATGCCGAGCGTGAGGCTCTGCTGCTTGAGCAGGTCGAACGCGGGCAGGACGTCGTCGTACCGGGTCATCTCGTAGCGCTGCTGCCTGACGCGCTCCCAGATTTGCCATGCCCTGCCGGCGTCGACATCTACGCCTGCGCCCTGGAGGACGAGGCGCTCGTACTCGGCGAAGAAGCGCTTCGTCGCCTCGGGGCCGCGGTTGCGCACGGGGAAGGCGGCGTTCTCGTCCGACATGTAAGCGTCGGCGAGCGCGTATCCTCTGAGGACGCCTTCCGGCGTGAGCGTGATGCCGAGCAGCTCGCAGGCGGCGGACTGGATCTCGAAGCGGGACGGGCTGAAGCCAGCGAGGGTGCCGTACAGGTCGAAGAATACGGTTGTTATCAACGGCGCGGGCGGCTCCTCGGCCCTTCGACAGGCTCAGGGCGAACGGGGTCCGGGGGGCCTTCGGGTTCGGTCAGGCGGCGGCCTCCATGTCGCTGCCGCAGCACATGGGCGACTTGATGCGGCCGCAGCCGGCGGGGCACTCGGACACGCCGACGGAGTTGCCGTCGTGCTCGAGCGTCTTGTGCTCGAGGGCGGCTCCGCACTTGCCGCAGGTGAGGTTGGTGACCTGCATTCCGCACTGGTCGCATGAGTAGGTGAGCATTGCTGTCTCCTCCGATTGATTTTGTTGACGGAGCGTCGTCTGATTGCATACATGATAGCGCGAACGGCGTAGGCGCGGCTATCTCACGGGTGATGCCCTATAATCGCGGCAGCAGCCCGCTCATGGTTCGACAGGCTCACCACGAACGGGTTTGGTGGGCTCACCATGAAGAGGTTCGACGGGCTCGCCGCGAACGAAACGAAGTTGCCGCACGAGGAGGCTCCAGATGGTCCAGACCGTTTCTCCGACGAAGACGCATTTCTACAAGGACGAGGCCGTTTCCCAGCGCGGGATGGTGGCGACGAAGCACCCGGTGGCCACGGAGGCCGGCACTGCGATGCTCGAAGCAGGAGGGAACGTCGTGGACGCGGCGGTGGCAGCGTGCCTGGCGGTGGGAGTGGTGGAGCCGGGGTCGAGCGGGATAGGGGGCGGCGGGTACCTTACGTACCAGGTCGGCGAGGAAGGGGGCGTGATCGGATTCCCGATGCGCGCCTCGAAGCAGGCCGCTCCCACGATGTACAAGACGGCGGACGGCGGCGCGACGGGGAGCTTCGGCTGGGTGCCGGTGGAGGACGACGCGAACATCCACGGCTTCCGGTCGATTGCGGTGCCGGGCGCGGTCGCCGGCCTGACGGAGGCGCACAAGCGGCTGGGCAGGCTCCCGCTGAAGGACGTGGTGGAGCCGGCGGTGCGGGCGGCGCGAGAGGGTTACCCGCCGGACTGGTACACGCTGTACTCGTTCGGGACCATGATCGACAAGCTACTCGCTTATGGAGAGTTGAGGAGCATCTTCCTGCCGGGGGACAGCATGCCGACGGGGGGACCGGAGTCGGGCACGATGCTGCGACAGCCCGATCTCGCGGACGTGCTGGAAGCGATCGGCAGGGACGGCGCGAAGGCGATGTATCGCAGCGACATCACGAGCAGCCTGGCGGCGGGCATCCAGGACGGGGGCGGCATCCTTACCGAGGACGATTTCGCCGCTTACCGACCTTACGTTTGGAACCGCGGGATCGAGGTCAGCTACAGGGGCCTCAAGGTGCGCCTGCCGAAGTTCGCCTGCGCGGGGCCGACCAGCGCGATGACGCTCAAGCTGGCGCGGGGGTTCGACCTGGCGTCGATGGGGCACAACAGCGCTGAGATGCTGCACGCGTACATTTCGAGCGCGCAGCTCGCCTACGCCGACAGGTTCCGCTATTTCGGAGACAACAGTTTCGTGGACGTTCCGTGGAACGGGCTGCTGTCGGACGAGTACGCGGACCGGCGCCGCGCGGAGATCGGCGAGTCGCCGCCGGGCTGGTTCAGCTTCGGCGATCCGTGGCAGGAGGAGGGACGCCAGCCGGAAGAGCAGCTACCGGCCAGCCTGCCGGCGATCGACAATGGCACGACGCACCTGTGCGCGATGGACGGCGACGGCAATGCGGTGTCGCTGACGAACACGCTGATGTCCGGGTTCGGCTCCGGCGTGGTGCCGAAGGGGACGGGCGTGGTTATGAACAACGGCATGATGTGGTTCGATCCGCTGCCGGGCCGCGTGAACTCGATCGAGCCGGGGAAGGCGGGGCTGAACAACATGACGCCGGCCCTTGTGCTGGACCGGGACGGCGCTCGCATCGCGGTCGGAGCTTCCGGTGGGCGGCGCATCACGAACTGCGTTACGCAGCTCATCATCAAGATGGTGGACTTCGGCATGGGGCCGCAGGCGGCGATCGACTCGTCGCGCGTGGACTGCTCGAACCCGTGGACGACCGTTGACACAGGCATCGACGAGGCTACGAGGTCGGCGCTAGAGGCGCGAGGCCACCGGCTGCTGGTGGTGGGCGACGGGTTCGCGCGGGGCTTCGCGAGCCCGGTGGCCATCGTCCATGCGAACGGCGAGTACAGGGCCGGGGTGGACACGTTTCACTCGGCGTACGCCGCGGGGCTGTGAGGGGTGTCTGAAGGAATCAAACGAAATGTCCCGCAAGTCGGCACTCGTAGCTGGTGATGCTTGGCGATCAAGACGTACGATCTCATCAAACGACGCGTACTAGTAACTCGCAGTTCGGCAAGGTCCATGCAGGGACCGCTCTCATCCGCAATTCGAGACGGCCAAGGCAGTGCGGAGTTGGACTTTGGCGGGATCAACGGCATCACGCCCTCATTTTTCGACGAACTGCTGTGCATCATCGACGAAGCTATCAGCAGGCTCCCAGGCGGATGTCACAGCGTGATCATCAAAACGCCGCCAACGAATGTTTCCCCCATGTTCGAGGCGGTTGCGCGAGTCCATGGCCTCAAGATTGAGCAGGCCAATGGCGGCGAATGGGTGATCTCACGCTTGGTCGAGGCCTCATGAATCGCCCCGTGCGAACATTGAGCGCATCTCAAGGTCGCCGCGGGGCTGTTAGGGCAGTGTGCGGCTCGGGTAACTCCAGGCAATGGTAGATCGCCCGAACTGGTACTCCTCAGGCCACCCGCCTGCTTGCACTTGCGTTGAGTGCACAAGGCGGCGAGGCGGTACAGAAAGACGCCATGTGCGGCGACGACCGCCCGAGGGACCGCGCCGAAGAGGTTGTGATGTTCGCTCGCCCAAGTGCCGGGCTATCGGAGTATCTTGGTGTGAAACCGACAATGTAGTCCTGTGCGCCGAGCACGTGAAGGAGCACGAACAGCACGTCCTTCACGACTACGTCCGCTCCACGTGCCGGGTCTGCGGCGGCCACGGCCAAGTTCATGCACAGGAACACGGAGATACCCCGGGAGGCCGGTGGATTCGCTGTCCCAGGTGTTTCGGGAGCGCAACCGTTGAAATCCTGAGACCCAGGGACAACGGCCAAGAAAGTCCCGCAACCACAACCGTTGAAACTCCGAGGGCCGAGAGCGGCAGGCGGCAAAATCCCGCAACCACCGCTCCATCCAGCCGGTTGCCAGTGCACGAACGGCAGTCATCGTCAAGAATCAGTGGTGTTGGGCAACCTGCCAGAAGAGACCGCGAGCACGCAGGTCGCTCACAATCTCGTCAGGCGTCACCACCATCTGCACCGCCGCCGTTTGAAATACATCGAGGCGGCAGGCGCGGCAGATCTAGATGGCGCCGGTGGTTGGCCGTACTCTTCATTCTCGTTGCGGCCGGAGTGGCAAGCGTGCTCTTCTATGAAGACCTGGGGTTAGATAGGCTACTTGAACGCAACACCCCGGAACCGACTCGCGTACCCGTAGCAATCGCGATTCCTACGCCTACGCCTACTCCGTCTCCCACCCCCACGCCGACTCCTACGCCCGCTCTGTCTCCCCCCATCCCGCCCATCTTAGTTGTGATTGGGACGGACTCCAGCCCGGTAATCAGGATTCGACACAGTGCTGCGGACGCGATAGGCAGTTGCTATCTGGAGCGCAGGTTTGGCCAGTCAGGTAGTTGGGTTAGTTATCGTTACATTTCCGCATTACCACATGACTACAACGTAGTTCAGTCTTACGGACAAACCTTCTCGTACCGCGCTCGCTGCAGGGGTGACGGAGAGACTTACAGCAATGACTTCAGCGCCTACTCCAGCGTCGTGTCCGTGACGAGGCTATCACCTCCCACACCGTCTCCTACACCAACTCCATCACCCACGCCTACACCCACGCCGACTCCATCACCCACACCTACGCCCACGCCACCGCCCCCCTATCTTGCAGTATGGCGCACACTCAAGAACGTGGCTTGGCTGGAGCAGAACGAACCTGCCCTCGCGAGATCAATCACGGCTTTGCCCTGGGTGCGGGACGGCATCGCAGAGACGGAACGCGAAGCAGTGCAGGAACTCGTGTATCTTGCCACATTCGGCAAGGACGCTTTCAACGTCATTGCAAACGCCGAATGGGTTTCCGACGGGATCTCCGCGCCGGAGGTTTCTGTTATAGGTTCCCTCGGATACACCGCACAGGAAGATCAGCCAGGCTTGGCACGTACGATCGCCTCTCTGCCTTGGGTTGCAGATGGTGTCGATGAAGGCGAAGCAGAGGCCGTTGTCAATCTGGGGTGGGTAGGTCAGTATAGCCCTGAGACCGCAAACGCAATCATCCTGTATTCGTGGGCTCAAGACAGCGTCAGTACCCGAGCCAGGGCCGTGATCCAAGCGTTGAAGTGGATCGCAAAGGATCACCCCGGCGAAGCCCTGCGGATAGCAGGAATGCGATTCCTTACGCGCTTGGAACCGGCGGACGTTGCGGCCATGGAGTCGCTGGCACTGCTGTCTTCTTTCAGGCCAAGCGGCTTCGTGACGGTTATGGGGCATCCCACTATGAAGGCGGGCATCACGGACGATTGGGCCAAGATCGTGGCTACACTGTACGGCGTTGACGCAACCAATCCACAGCTTGTTGATAGCCTCCTTACGTACAGTGAGGTCAGGCTTGAAAAACGAGTAATCAAACTCCCGTTGGCAGGCGAGGTCGAACTTGCGATTATACGCTTGGGGCCAGGAGCCGCACGAAGCATGGACTTGCTGGAACACGCGGCCCGCAGCACCGAGGCATTCATGGGTGTCCCGTTTCCGACAAGATACGTTGGACTGCTGTTCGCCGATGCCGTCTACGGGTCTTATGTTGGAACCAACCTACGAACACACATAGCCATGCTGCCCCGATACGATGTAGATGATGAGTCTTACGAAGCGGGCCGCACGGCTTCTATCATTGCGCACGAGGTGGCGCACTACTACTGGTCGGGCAACGCCGACTGGATCGACGAGGGGGCCTCCGAGTTCATAGCCATTCTCTCTGAGAACGCCCGGGTGGGTAGACCGTTCGAACCGGACAACTACCCGTGCGGACAGGCGATCAACATCGCAACCTTAGAGAGGTTGAATCCTTCGCGAGGCGATGGCGCAAGATCCCTTTTCCGATGCAACTACTCGTTCGGCGAGCGCATCTTCCTGGATCTGTACCGCTCCATCGGCGAGTCCGAGTTCAAGCAGGGGTTCCGATCCCTCTACCAAGCCTCGATGCTCCCGGACGAGGACGACTCAACCGAGGGTACGCCCGCGGGTATCGCCGAACTCAGGGCGGCGTTCGGCAACGCCGCCTCCACGCCCACCGTCACCGCGCGCTGGTACGAGAAGACCGAATCTTACGACATCTCCGGGCTGGACAGGCACCCCGTGAATCCCGACCTGCCGAGCATAGGCGGAAGCTTCGACCTCGTCGGAGTCGCCCTCTCGCATGAGGACTGCATGCTAAACAAGCGGGATCTTGCCTTCTCGATAAGAGAAATTCCTGAACGTGTAGCCGTCTGTCTCCGGTACTCCTATGACGTGGACTCTCGTCAGGAGACGGGCCTAGAGATCGTGGTCTGGTTTGAGGACGGCTTCCCGATACAACGCATAAACCACACCATAGAAGCGCAACCGGAATACTCTGGGGCAAGATGGTCATATTACGTTGGCCCATCCGAGTGGAACTGGTGGGCGCCAGGCCGGTACTACATCTACGTTTACAACGAGGGTGCCAAGGTAGGTGAGGCCCAGTTCAACGTGTTCCCATAAGGACTTGGGTCCCATGTTGACACCCTCTCGCGGGTTGCCATAGGCTTTGCCGATAGTTGGCCGCTGCCGAAAAATGCTGGGAGGTATGCCTTGTCATACAAGTTCAACCACGTGCATCTGAAGTCGCCGGACCCGGAGAAGACGGCCAATTGGTACGTGGACACGTTCGGGTTTGAGATATTCGCTGACGACGTCAGGTCGTTCGGTGACCGGTTCATCCGTTGCCGCACGACGGACGGGGTGACCGTGAACATATCGGGCGCCCGAACCGGCGAGGAGATGGGGCAGGGCGACGCGGACGCGCACTGGGGGCTGGAGCACTTCGGCATCGAGGTTGACGACATCGACGCTGAGATCGCGCGGTTGGAGGGCCTGGGAGCGCCGCTGCTCGAAGGGCCGATCGACATGCCGGGCGGGTTCCCGCGCATCGCGTTCGTCAAGGCGCCGGACAACGTGCGGGTCGAGATCATGCAGATGTCGGCCTGACGGCATCGCAGTTGTTGAGCCGTTCAGATGATTGAATGGCGGGGCTTCGCTGGGAGCCTCGGGAAGCGGATGCTTGGGGCCGCGAGGCTGGACCCGGTTCCCTTCGAGGGAATCGCGGGTGACAGGTGGGCGGCGTACCAGGCGCTGTTCATCGTCCTGCTGGTCGGCCTCATCGGGGGAGCCGTCGGCGTGGCGGGCGGCTCGCCGGTTCTTTTTGCGTACCCGCTACTCTCCTCAATCGGGCTGGGCCTCGGCCTGGAGGTTGCGTCGTGGCTGATCTGGTCTGCCGTCACTTACATTGTGGGATCGAGCCTGATGGACAGGGAAGCCGACCGTCCGGAGTTCGAGGGCGTCCTCAGGTATGCGGGGATAGCGCAGGCGCCCGGCATCGTGGTTGCGTTGTCGGTGATACCGGAGAACCCCTTCCTGATAGCATGGACGGCGACGGGATGGCGAGTTGCGGCAATGGCGGTGGCGATCCGAGTTGCGTTCGGGTTCAAGACGAACGGCCGGCCGGCGGTGGCGGCGGTCTGCGGGTTCCTGCTGATGCTGGCGCTGTCCTACCTGATGGTCTATTTCCTCATCCGACAGTGATTCGAAAGGGGCTGGTGACAATCCGGGAATGAGCAAGACGATCTATTTGGCCAATCCGTATGGGTTCTCGGCGCAGCAGAAGACGCTGCTCCTGCCGCAGCTTGTGGACGCGCTGACGCGGCTGGGCCTGGAGGTATGGGAGCCGTTCGAGCGGAACAACCAGGTCGATTTCGACGAGCCGGGGTGGGCGTACGACATCGGCGCGGCAGACTACCGGGACGTGCGCGAGTCTGACGCGATCTTCGCCGTCGTGAACGGAACGCCTCCGGACGAGGGCGTGATGGTGGAGCTGGGCATGGCGATCGCGCTGGGCAAGCCGACGTTCCTCTTTCGCGACGACTTCCGGCGGGCTACGGACAGCGAGGAGTACCCGCTCAACCTGATGCTGTTCACCGGGCTTCCCAAGACCGGCTGGGAGGACTACTACTACACCTCGGTCGACGAGATTGGCGCGCCGGAGAAGGCGCTGGCGAGGTGGGCCAGAGGCGAGCAAGTCCACCCGTCGGAGCGAGAGCAAGAGGCGAGCTAAAGGTCTGAACATGGCTAGCGACTGCATCTTCTGCAAGATCGGGTCCGGCGAGGTAGCGTCGGAGGTCATCTACCGCGACTCGCACTGCTTCGCGATCCGGGATATTGCGCCTAGGGCGCCTGTGCACCTGTTGGTGATACCGAACGAGCACTTCACGTTTCTGTCCGGCCTCACGCCCGGCCACGGGACGATGGTCGGCGCGATGCTGCTGGCCGCCGAGGAGGTGGCCGCGCAAGAGGGCATCGGTCAATCGGGGTACCGGCTGGTGATCAACCAGCGGGACGACGCGGGGCAGATGGTGGACCACCTGCACATGCACGTGCTGGGCGGGGGCCGCCTGGGCGGCATGGCGTAGAGGTGGCGCCGCGTACCGTGGCCTCGTTCCCCGCGGAGGCGGCGCGGCTGCTCGACGCGCTGCCGGAGCGGCTTCGCTCGCACGTCGAGCGCGTGCGGGAGATCGCCGGGGATCTGGCCGACGTGCACGGAGCCGACCGACTTGCGGTGGATCTGGGCGCGGCTTGCCACGACCTGTTCCGGGCGGAGCCGGGCGAGCGGCTGCTTGCGCTGGCCGAGGAGTATGGCGTCTGCGTCGGTGAGGTCGAGCGGGCGTTGCCGGTGATGCTGCACGGGCCGGTGGCGGCGGCGTGGCTGGCCGAGCGCGCGGGGGTGACGGACGCCGACGTGCTGGAGGCGGTGCGCTGGCACACGACGGGGCGCGCGGGATTGGGGCTTGCCGGCAGAATCGTGTACCTGGCGGACAAGCTGGACCCGGTCAAGAAGCGCAAGTACCCGTTCCAGGACGAGCTACGAGAGCTTGCACTTAGCGACCTGGACGGCGCTCTGCTCGTGTTCGCGAGCAAACAGGCGGAGGCGCACCTTGGGCGCGGGCGGCTCATTCATCCGCGCGCGATGGAGTTTCGGAACAGCCTCTTGCTGAATCGGCCGGCCTGAGCGGCGGGGCGGAGCCAGCCACGCGCTAGCGGCGCGGGGTCACCGTCCTGAACTCGACGTCTATCCTGCCGTCGTCAATTGCCAGGACGGCGTAGGTGCCGGGCACCATGAACGACTCGTAGCCCTGGCCGGGGTTGATGTACCGGACGCCTTCGATCACCTCGTCGACGGTCTCGTGGATGTGGCCGAAGAGCACGGTGTCCACGCGGCCCAGGCCTTCGAAGTCGGGCAGCAACTCTTGAAACGGGAACTCAGGGCCTCCCCATGCGGGATGGGTCACGCCTATCCGGCATCCGTCGATCTCGATGACCTCGACCGCGGGGATGGCGTTGCGAAGCTCCGGCGGGTCCGAGTTGCCGTGTACGACGACGGCCCGCTTCGCCACCGACCGGAAGCCATCGACGACGTCAGCGCGGACGATGTCGCCGCAGTGCACGGCGATGTCGGCGACGGCGACGGCCTCCGCGATCTCAGGGTGGACTTCGCTCCACTCGTGGCAGTGGGTGTCCGAGACGACGGCGATTTCAGTGGGCATGGCTAGACACTCTAACTCATGATTGAGGCGACACTACGCGCAGCCGGTGGCGATGGCCAGCGCGCGACAGACGCGCCGCATCTTGTCTTCGCTGAGCGATCCCATGTGGCGATGAAGCCGCTGCCGGTCCACTGTCTGCACGTGGTCGAGATTGACCGCGGAGTCGTGGCTCAGGCCCTCCTCTATTCCCACCAACACCTCGCTTGGGAGTCCTCTGATGCGTGAAGTGACCGGCGCTACCATCACGGTGCTAAGCAGAGGGATGACCTCCTGCCGGCTGAGCACTACGACAGGGCGGCACTTGTCAGGCCTCCTGAAGCGATACTGCCAAACGTCTCCCCTTCGAGGTTCCAACAGCTAGTCCTCGGGCCATGTTCCTTCGTCTGCCCAGTCATCCAGCTCTTTGCAGGCTTTGGGGGCTTCAGGAGCGGCGTCGTAACCTGACTGGTACCTGTGCGAGATGTCCCTGGCCTCCTGCGCAGCCAGGTAGGCGGCCGCCGCGTCTCGAAGTACCGCCGAGCGGCCCTTCTCCCGCACCTCGGGGAGCCCGTCTAGGCGTTCCAGCAAATCTTCGTCGAACGTTATCTGTATAGCCTTCATGTGTATGATATTACCACATGATTGATGTGTGGTGGTGAAAGGCCAACGGGTATCTCCGGCAATCTTGGCGCACGTGTACCGCTAGTTCCTGATCAGGAGGCCTGGCTGGCATGTTCGGCAGAAGCTGGTTATGCGGCGATTTGCGCTGATCTGGCGGATCGGCTCGTTGCAGCGTGGGCAAGGCTTCCCGCCCTTGTTGTGGACGCTGAGAAAGTCGCGGACCTTGAGGTGGATCCTGTCGCCCATCTTATCGCGAAGCGTCTCTACGGCGCGCATGGTGACGTTCGCGCAGCTCAGCCGGAGTCTCTCCAACTCATCGCTGGAGAGCGCCTTGCGGCGTTTGAAGGGATATATGCGGGCATCGAAGAGGATCTCGTCCGCGTACGCGTTGCCGATGCCTGAGATGAAGCGGCCCCTCGTCAGAATGCCCTTGATCTCGCCGTGGAACGGCTTGAGCCTCTGCGAGAACTCTTCCGGCGGCAGCGCTTCGAGTACGTCAGGCCCCTGGTCCACGAGCCGCGGCACCTCGTTCAGGCCTTCCCGCGAGGTGAGATAGACCATGCCCATCTGCTTGTCGTCTATGTATCGCAGGTCTTGCCCGTCGTCCAGCGTAAGCCGCACGCACGTCCGCTTGGCCACGCGCTCGGACGAGGCGCAGTGCCGGAAGACGCCGGTAAGCATCGGGTTCACGACCAGTACACGATCATCCGAGAGGCCGATCTGCATGAACTTTCCGCGCCTCGTGAACTGGTCCAGGGAACTTCCGGGCAAGCTGAGCGCCAGGTCCTCGCCGGTCATGGACCGCACGACGCTTGGGCGCAGCACCTCGGCAGACGCGATCGTTCTGCCCCGTACGCTCCGATCCAGGTATTCCTTGATTACTTCAAGGTCGGGCGCTTCCGGCATTGCCCTCTCACCTTCCTACGGCAGTTCGGGTTCGCGTTCCGCTTCCGGGCCAGCTTCACTTGGGGCGGCCCTCGCCGTGCGCCGGTCTCGCAGCTTCTTGAAGGCTACTACAGCGACAACCAGGGCTACTATGCCGACGCCCGATACGATGGTGACCTCTTCGAAGTTCGTTTCGAGGAAGGTCCTCACCGACTCCCCAAAGACCGTGATCAGGACCGCGATCGTCAGGAATCTCAGTCCCCTCCCGACGAGCGACGCGAGTACGAAGCGGCGCAAGTCCATGTCAAGCACCCCTGCCGATACGGCGAAGACCTTGTAGGGAAGCGGAGTGATCGCGGCCATGATGACGGCCCACGCGCCGTACCGTTCGAACATCGACTCCACCCTGCGCACCGTGCCTTCTTTCGCCAGCCGGTACAGGGCCGGCCTGCCGAAGCGATGTCCCAGCCAGTACCCCGCAACGGCCCCAACGACCGAGGCAGCCGTGGTCAGCAGGGCGAGCCAGATTGCCATGTGGCGCTGGGGTAGAGAGATGGCGATCATCAGAGGATCAGGCGGTATCGGGAAGAACAGCGCGTCGGAGAATGAGTTCGCGGCCAGGGCCACGATAGACCACGGGCTGTCGGCGAAGCCCTCGACCCACGTCGAAAGTGTGTGGTACCAGTCTCTAACAGGCAATGCTAGCGGATCGATCCGGGCCGACACCCGGCCCTATTCACTTGTTCGCAGCCCCAATTCCAAGTCAAATTCGAACTCGCCCGTTGACGTTCGCACGGCGTGAGCCGCGGATTCAACCTGCCGAGTCGAATCGGGCGGAAGCGATAGATGTCTGCCGTTGGAATCCACCACTTCATAGGCTGCGCCTCCCACGGTTACCGAGTAGCTGCTTCCGGAAGGTCTCTCGGCGAACCCAGTGAGCGCAAGAAGGACGGCTTCCTGCTCCCATCGAATCTCCTCGGCCTCTTCGACCGTTACGGCCCTGAATCGAACGCTGTCGTCGGGACGGGCCTGCGCGATGAGCGGCAGGTCGGCGCTGATGACCGTCGCGATCTTGGGATAGCCGCCTGTCACGCCCCGGTCGGCCATGAGCACGATCGGCTGCCCGTCGCCCGGCACCTGAACGGCGCCCATCGGCGCGCCATCCGAGACTATGTCCGACGAGCCGGAGTGCTCGACCGTGGGGCCGACCAGTCTGTATCCGACACGGTCCGATTGCGGGGACACGGTGTAAAGCGAGTTGAGGAGAGTGAACTTCCCTTCGTCCGTGAACGCGTCATGCTGGGGGCCCAGCACAACTCTCACTTCATGCTCGATTCCATAGTACGGGGCGTAGGCGGGATCGGGCTCGTCCTGCTTGACCACCGAGCCGAGTTGGGGCCTGCCCGCCCTCAGAACGTCGCCTTCCCTGAGCGCTCGCCCTTCGTGGCCTCCGAACCCTGACTTCAGGTATGTTGACCTGCTTCCCAGCACGCTGGGCACATCGATTCCGCCGCCCAGGCAGAGGTAGCCGCGCAGCCCGTCCGTAGCGGCGCCCAGCTTGAGGGTCGAGCCTTCCGGCGCTTCGAACGCCTGCCACTGCGGGACAGGCGCGCCATCGAGTTCGACCGGCGCCTCCGCGCCCGTGACCGCAACCCGGCAGGTTCTGAGCGCGAGGAGGGACGGGCCGGCGAGGGTGAACTCCAGCGCGGCGGCGCCGGCGCGGTTGCCGACGAGCAGGTTTCCTGCCCTCAGCGCGAACCTGTCCATCGCGCCGGACACGGGCACCCCGAAGCGCTGATAGACGTAACGACCCAGGTCCTGGACGGTCGTCAGCGGCCCTGGCGACTCTACCTTGAAGGCGTCGCGCGTCACTCGCGGGCCTCCGTGACAGGGGCGTACTCCCCGCTCTTCACCTGCTCGGCGATTCCTTCGTACTCGGCTTCATCCTGAAGCGGCGTGAATCTCACGAAGTCACCGGCGTCCAGCAGCGACGGAGGCGTTCGCTTGTGATCGAAGAAGCTCAAAGGCGTGCGTCCAATCAGCCGCCAACCGCCTGGGCTGGCGACGGGATAGACGCCTGTCTGCGCTTCCGCGATTCCCACCGAGCCCGCCGGAATCTCAACCCTGGGGGTCTGCATCCGGGGCGTGACCAGCCTCTCCGATAGCCCACCGAGGTACGGAAACCCGGGGCTGAAGCCCATCATGTAAACGGGATAGAGCGGCTCCGTGTGAAGTGTAACGACCTCTTCGACCGAGATGCCGTTGTGCTCGGCGACGAAGTCGATGTCCGGTCCGAAGTCGCCTCCGTAGAGGACCGGCACATGGACCACACTGGAGCGCTCTTTGTCGTCCTCCGGTTGTCGGCTCAGTTCTTCCAGCAGCGACTCAAGCGCCTCGCGCACTTCGGTCTGCGTCGTCCGCATAGAATCGTACTGGACCAGGGCGGAGCGGTAGGACGGCACGACACCGATGACGCCTTCGATGACAGCGTCCTCGGCGGCCTCCGCGAGCGCGTGCACCTGCCCGTTCGTTTCCAGCGAGATGTCGTTCCCGAACTCAACGACGATGGCCTCGTCGCCGGCGTTCAGGAATCTGGGCACGGGGTAAGGCATCGGACAGCTATACGAGGCTGGCCAGCGGCTTGATTTCAACCCCGGCCGATTCGAGCTCGCGGCGGACGGCCTTCACCATCTCGACAGCGCCGGGCGTGTCGCCGTGGAGGCAGAGGCTGTCCGCCTCCACCTCTATGTCTTCGCCGGTGATCGCGGTTGCCACTCCTTCCGTCACCATCCGCACGCTGCGCTCGGCCACTTCGTCAACGTCGTGAATCACGGAACCGGGCACTGACCTAGCAACAAGCGTTCCGTCCGCGTTCAGCGCACGGTCCGCGAAGATCTCCCTGGCCACTCTCACACCCATGTCCTCGGCAACGCCGATCCATCGAGAGCCGGCCAGCGCCAGGAGGATGAGGCCGGAGTCCATCTCCAGAATCGCCTCGCAGATTGCGCCGGCGAGAGATTCATCGTTGACCGCCTGGTTGTACATCGCGCCGTGAGGCTTGACATGCTGGAGCCCCCTGTCTGAGGTAAACGCCTGCAAAGCTCCCACCTGGTACTTGACGTCGTTCTTTGCCTCATCGGGCTCCACCTTCATCGTGCGCCTGCCAAAGCCCTGCAAGTCCGGGAAGCTGGGGTGAGCGCCGACGCCTACCCCGTGCTCCTCGGCAATTCGGACCGTGTGCGCCATCCAGCCGGGGTCACCGGCATGGAAGCCGCATGCCACGTTCGCCGAGGTAATGTATCCGATGACTTCCTCATCGTAGCCAAGCTTGTGAACTCCGAAGCTTTCACCCATGTCGCAGTTGAAATCTATTGCGCCCGCCATTGGACATGCCCCTCCTGTTCCAGCCATCCGTATCGGTCCCGGCATCCTAATTATAAGTCTCATCGCCAATAATTTTGGTGGGAGGCCAACGCAGTGTTGTAGAATCCACGAACCTGGC
Source organism: Dehalococcoidia bacterium (assembly GCA_963668185.1). GTDB lineage: Bacteria > Chloroflexota > Dehalococcoidia > Lucifugimonadales. Next base: position 2,105,591 of record OY764162.1, on the reverse strand, counting down.
TATAGCCAGCTTGGAGTTAGGCTCATAGACACCGAACTGATCGAGTCCGCGGCGGTACTGACTGCCATTGGCATGGGAACGGCATTCGCGCTTCTGGTTGGTCTGCTCGTGCTCATCATGGTGATGACGAGGGCAATCGGGCTTCGCTTCCGGTTTGCCTGGCCGTTCGGCAAGGCACGCGACGAGCAGGCCGCGCGAGACCGCGCGATCGCCGCTACGGTTGCCGTGGGGGCCCTGCTTGCCAGGCGAGATGTGGAAGAGGGCGAGTGAGCCCGCCTGCCGAAGCGATCTCATTCCATTTGAACATCCGGATCAGACCTGCCCTTGACTGAGCTTCTGGACTTCCTGCGTTCGACGGGTTTCAACAACATCGACTGGCGCAACGCCGTCATGCTGGCCGTCGGGCTTATCCTGATCTACCTGGCGATTCGGAAGGGTTACGAGCCTTACGAACTGCTTCCCATCGGGCTGGGCGTGATCGTGGCGAACCTTCCGCTGACGGGAATGCTGGTTGGCCCAAACGAGGGGGTTGGAGTCCAGGAGGCGGGCCTGTTCGGCCTGGTGTTCCACTACGGACTCGCGTTCTGGAACATACTCCCGCCGATAATCTTCCTTGGCATCGGGGCCCTGACAGACTTCGGCCCGATGATCGCGAATCCGAGGATGCTGCTGCTCGGGGCCGCGGCGCAAGTGGGAATCTTCGTGGCCTTCTGGGGCGCGCTGGCCACCGGCAGGTTCGACCTCAACGAGGCAGCTTCGATCGGAATCATTGGCGGCGCCGACGGCCCGACGACGATCTTCCTGTCCGCCAAGCTGGCCCCCCATCTGCTGGGCATCACCGCGGTAATCGCCTACTCCTACATGGCCGCGGTAGCAATCATCCAACCCCCGCTCATGCGCCTGCTGACCACGAAGGAGGAGCGGGAGATCGAGATGAAGCCTCTCAGGGACGTCTCCAAGATGGAGAAGCTCATCTTCCCCGTGGTGGCGTTGATAATCATCATCCTGGTCGTGCCGAGAGCGGCGCCCCTCATATCCATGTTCATGATCGGCAATCTCTTCCGTGAGAGCGGAATGGTGCCGAGGCTGACCAATGCCGCGTCCAACGAGCTGCTCAACATCGCCACGATCTTCTTGATGCTTACGGTGGGCACCCAGCTCTCGGCGGAGCGCGTGTTCTCGGTCGAGACCATCCTGATTCTGACGCTCGGCCTGGTTGCGTTCGGCTGCGGGACCGTCGGCGGGCTGCTGTTCGCGAAGATAATGAACCTGTTCCTCAAGGATAAGATCAACCCGCTGATCGGATCGGCGGGCGTTTCCGCAGTGCCGATGGCCGCGCGCATCTCCCATCACGTCGGCCAGGAGTCGAGCCCCAGGGTGTACCTGCTGGCCCATGCGCTGGGGCCTAACGTCGCGGGCGTGATCGGCTCCGCCGTTGTGGCCGGCATCTTCATCTCGGTGCTGTAGCCGTGGGTGAGAAAGTCCGCGTTCGAGTGGGAGAGCGCTGGTACGACGTAGAGGTTGGCGACCTTGACTCGGACCCCGTCAGGACGGTCGTGGACGGCGTCGAGGTTTACGTTAACGTGGGCGAAGTCGTGGCTGCGGCTGCATCGGGGCAGTCGCCCGCTCCGGCCTCCGCCTCAGGTCGGCCTCCTCAGGCCAGGCGGGAGTTCTTCGCCCCGGCGTCCGGCGTGATCGTTTCGTTGTCGGTCGCAGCGGGCGACCAGGTGGTCACCGGCGACGAGGTATGCGCGATCGAAGTGGCGGAGGGCGTCAGACCGTTGAGGGCTGATTGGAGCGGCGTGGTCAAGAGCGTCGATGTGGAGGCGGGCCAGGAGGTCAGCGCCGGGCAACTGATCGCCGAGTTGGAGTGAGGGACAGGTCTGGCCTTCGCGTTGTTGGCCGTGTGGCCTGTCTGATATACTGCGCGCGCCTCTAACAGGCAACTGGCCTTGCCTTGCGCACAGGCGCCCCGGCCCTGCGAATGCGCACGATACGGCTTGACGTGAAGCCAACTTTTCAGCCGGGCAGGGAAGGCGAGCCAACGCCGGGGTGCGTGTGCCGATACAGCTATCGAGCACCCGCAACAGTTACAGACCAAAGAGCGATTCGAGAACAAGGAGGAGCCAATTGAAGTGGATTGACTATGCTCACCCGCAGACGGTACGGGAGGCTGTCAACCTCATGGCTGGCGCCGGAGAAGGAGGCGCGCGCGCGCTGGCGGGAGGGACCGACCTGCTGGTCCACCTCAGGGCGAAGGTGCTCACGCCTGACCTGGTGGTGGACGTGAAGGGCGTGCCCGAACTGAACGAGATCTCCTACAACCCCGGCACGGGCCTCACCATCGGGGCGGCGGTTCCCTGCTACAAGATCTACGGCAATGAGGCCGTGAGCGCGGCGTATCCCGGCCTGATCGACGCGGCGTCCCTGATCGGCGGTACGCAGATCCAGGGCAGGGCCTCGCTTGGGGGCAACCTCTGCAACGCCACGCCGAGCGGCGACTCCATTCCGATCATGATCGCGCTGGGCGGCGTGGCCAACATCGCCGGCCCGGACGGCGATCGGCAGGTGCCCGTGGAGGACTTCTGCACCGGCGTTCGGCAGAACGTCCTGGGCCTGGGCGAGATTCTCGTCTCGGTCCACTTCACTCCGCCCGCGCCACACTCCGGCGCACGCTACATCAGGTTCATTCCGAGGAATGAGATGGACATCGCGGTCGCAGGCGCCGGGGTTTCGGTCACGCTCGACAACGGGAACATCGAATCGGCCCGCGTTTCCCTGGCATCCGTTGCGCCGACGCCGCTGTTCGTACAGGAAGCCGGAGACGCCATGGCAGGCAAGCCGGCCAACGAAGAGACTGTGCGCATCGCCTCCGGGCTGGCTCGCGACGCCGCCAGGCCCATTACGGACATGCGCGGCACCATCGAGTACCGCCAGCATCTGTGCGAGGTGCTTACCCGCCGCGCCCTGCTGACCGCCATCGAGCGCGCGCAGGCCAGCGCATAGTCAACCGCAAGTACACGGACCCAGAGAGAGGACATTACATGCCCGCCAAGACTTACGTTCAGACAAGAATCAACGGCGAGGAAGTGGACTTCCTGTGCGAACCCAGGCAGAGCCTGCTGGAAAGCCTTCGAGACATCCTCCAGTTGACCGGAACGAAGGAAGGCTGCAACGACGGCAACTGCGGCGCCTGCACGGTCGTCATGGACGGCCGCATCGTGGACTCCTGCCTGGTCCTGGGCGTGGAAGCCGAGGGCCGCGACATCACCACTATCGAGGGCGTCGCCACCCCGGCCGGCCTGCACCCGATCCAGCAGGCGTTCTTGGAGAACGCCGCGCTGCAGTGCGGTATCTGCACGCCCGGATTCATCGTGGCGTCCAAGGATCTGCTGGAGAAGGAGCCGAATCCCTCGGAGCACCGCATTCGCGAGTGGCTGGCCGGGAACCTGTGCCGGTGCACCGGATACGACAAGATCGTGAGGGCGGTGATGGACGCAGCGGGCCGGATGAGCGCCTAGGGGGTTGAACATGACCGCCACGTACGAACCCAACATGGTGCTGGAGACGGGCAAGTACCGGGTGATCGGTACGCGTCCCGTCCGGCACGACGGGGCCGACAAGGTGACGGGCCGCGCGAAGTACGGCGCCGACTTCAGCACCGTGGGCCTCTTGCACGGCGCGGCGCTGAGGAGCCCGCACGCCCACGCGCGGATCAAGTCCATAGACACGTCCAGGGCGGAGGCCCTGCCCGGCGTGGAGGCCGTCGTAACGGCAGGCGACTTTGCGAAGGACGGGCCTGAAGGCTTGGTCGATCTTGGCGAGACGACGGGCAACATCGCGTTCATGCGCGGCAACGTCCTCGCGTCGGACAAGGCGCTTTACAAGGGCCACGTCGTCGCGGGAGTGGCGGCAACCAGCCCCCATATCGCCGGAGAGGCCGTGGGGCTGATCGACGTCGAGTATGAAGTACTGCCCCCGGTGCTCGATGCCCAGGAGGCGATGGCCGACGGCGCTTCCATCCTTCACGAGGGCCTGCGTACCGAGGAGTTCGGCGAGACAGGGGACAAGCCCAGCAACGTCGCGTCGCACTTCCAGCACGTGCTTGGCGAACTGGAGAAGGGCCTCGCCGAGGCCGACGTGGTCGTCGAAAAGGAGTTCACCACGGAGACGGTCCACCAGGGCTACATCGAGCCGCATCCGTGCACGGCGCTGTGGAACGAGGACGGCCGGCTGCACGTCTGGACGAGCACGCAGGGCGCATTCACCGTCCGCTCCTCCATGGCGCAGATCCTGGACATGCCGGAATCGAAGATCAAGGTCACCCCAATGGAGATCGGGGGCGGGTTCGGCGGCAAGATCAACGTTTATCTGGAGCCTGTGGCCGCGCTCCTGTCTCGCAAGAGCGGCCACCCGGTCAAGATGGTCATGAGCAGGGCGGACGTGTTCGAGGGCACTGGCCCCACGCCCGGCTCGTACATGAAGATGAAGATGGGCGCCACCAACGACGGCAAGATTACCGCCGCGCACGCCTACCTCGCGTTCGAGGCGGGCGCGTTCCCCGGTTCCCCGGTCGGAGCGGGCGCTCGATGCGTGTTCGCCGCGTACGACATACCGAACCTGTTGATCGACGGGTACGACGTGGTCGTTAACAAGCCGAAGACCGCGGCCTACAGGGCGCCGGGGTCCACGAACGCGTCTTTCGCGACGGAGACGGTGGTGGACGAACTCGCGGACAAGCTCGGCGTGGATCCGATCGAGTTCCGGCTGAACAACGCCGCCAAAGAGGGCACCCGGATGGCGAGCGGGCTGCTGTACCCGAGGATCGGACTGGTCGAGGTCCTCGAAGCCATGAGAGACCATCCACATTACGAGACGCCCGTCGAAGGCCCCAATCGCGGCCGGGGCGTCGCGGTGGGGTTCTGGTTCAACGCCGGCATGGCTTCAAGCTGCGACATCGCGGTCAATCCGGACGGCACGATCAACCTGATCGAAGGCTCCACGGATATTGGCGGGACGCGCGCCTCGATAGCGATGCAGGCCGCCGAGGTGCTGGGCATCGACGCGGAGGACGTGCATCCGACCGTGGTCGACACCGACTCGATCGGCTACACGGGCGTGACCGGCGGCAGCCGCACCACCTTCGCGACGGGCTGGGCGGCGCACGAAGCCGCGCAGGACGTCAAGCGGCAGTTGGTAAGCAGGGCGGCGGCGATCTGGGACGTTGACGAAGACTCGATCGAGTTCGCGGAAGGTGAGGTCCGCTCGAAGGCCGACCCCGAACTGAGCATGTCGTTCAAGGACCTTGCGTCCAGGCTGGCCGATACCGGCGGGCCGGTCGTGGGCAGCGCGTCGGTCGATCCGAAGGGCGTGGGCGGCTCGTTCGCCGGCAACATCGTGGACGTGGAGATCGATCCGGAGACGGGCAAGGTGGAGGTGCTGAGGTTCACCGCCTTCCAGGACGCCGGAAAGGCGATTCACCCGAGCTACGTGGAAGGGCAGATACAGGGCGGCAGCGTCCAGGGCATTGGATGGGGCCTCAACGAAGAGTACTTCTACGGCGACGATGGCCGGATGAACAACAGCACGTTCCTGGACTACCGCATGCCGACGTCGCTGGACCTGCCCATGATCGACACGGTGATCGTGGAGGTGCCTAACCCCGGCCACCCGTTCGGCGTGCGAGGGGTTGGCGAGGCGTCGATCGTTCCGCCTCCCGCCGCGCTTGCCAACGCGATCAACCAGGCCGTAGGCGCGAGGCTGACGCATCTGCCGATGAATCCGGTCGCAGTGACCGAGGCGATACAGGAGGTCAACGGATCGTAATGCGCCAACCCGGTTGGGTGGCAATGGGGCCGCACGAGACGGCGCGAATCCGTTAAGAGAACCGAGCGAAGGCGGCCGTTGGGGTCGCCTTCGTACTTTGGAGAGGAGAGAGCATGACAACCACGTATGAGCCAAACGTAGTTCTGAAGACCGGCGAGTACAACGTGCTGGGATCGCGCCCCGTGAGGCACGACGGCGCCGACAAGGTGACCGGGCGGGCCAAGTACGGCGCGGACTACCAGGCCTCCGGCGCTCTCCACGGCAAGATCCTGCGGAGCCCCCACGCGCACGCCAACATCAGGTCGATCGATACGTCGAGGGCCGAAGCGCTGCCGGGAGTGAAGGCCGTGGTTACGGCGGCAGACCTCCCCGCAAGCGACGACCGGGGCATCAAGTACAAGCGCGACAACATACTGGCCGACAAGAAGGCTTGGTACGTGGGTCACGCGATCGCGGGAGTGGCGGCGGTCAGCGCTCACGTCGCGGAAGAGGCGCTGGACCTGATCGACGTGGACTACGAGGTGCTGCCGGCGGTCCTGACCGCGCCCGAGGCGATGAAGGACGACGCCCCGATTCTCCACGACGACCTCATGACGAAGTCCCTCGGAGAGCAGACCGACAAGGTCAGCAACGTCGCGGAGCACTTCAAGCAGGTGCTCGGAGACGTGGACGCGGGGTTCGCCGAGGCCGATGAGGTGGTCGAGGGCGAGTTCTACACGAAGACGGTCCACCAGGGGTACATCGAGCCGCACCCCTGCACGGTGCTTTGGAACGAGGACGGCCGAGTACACGTCTGGTGCAGCACGCAGGGCGGCTTCCTGGTGCGGGACCGCACGGCGGAGATCCTGGGCATTCCGGTCTCGCAGGTGAAGGTTACCACGCTCGAAATCGGCGGAGGCTTCGGCGGCAAGACGGAGATATACTTGGAGCCTGTCGCGGCGATACTGTCGCGGAAGACCGGCCGGCCGGTGAAGATCGTGATGAACCGGCAGGAGGTCTTCGAGGGCACGGGGCCCACGCCGGGCTCGTACATCAACGCCAGGATCGGGGCGACGAAGGACGGCAGGATCACCGCCGCGGAGGCGTACCTGGCCTACGAGGCAGGCGCCTTCCCCGGCTCGCTCGTGATCGCCGGAGCGATGACGGTGTTCGCCGCCTACGACGTGGGCAACGCGGTCGTCGATGGGTACGACGTGGTCGTGAACAAGCCCAAGACGGCGGCGTACAGGGCGCCGGGCGCTCCCATGGCCGCGTTCGCGGTAGAGCAGCTCATCGACCAGCTCGCCGACAAGGTCGGCATGGACAGGCTGGACTTCCGCATCAAGAACGCGTCCAAAGAGGGCACCCAGCGCGTGATCGGGCCGCCATTCCCACGGATTGGCTGCGTGGAGGTGCTGGAGGCGCTCAAGAACCATCCGCACTACAGCGCGCCCCTGGAGGGCGAGAACCGCGGCCGGGGCGTGGCCGTCGGCTTCTGGTTCAACATCGGCGAGCCGTCCGCCTGCACGATCTCGGTGACTGCGGACGGGACGATGAACCTCGTCGAAGGGTCCGCGGACATCGGGGGCACCAGGACGTCGATCGCCATGCAGGCGGCAGAGGTGCTCGGCGTGGACGTCATGCGGATCAACCCGCAGGTCGTGGACACCGACTCGGTCGGGTACACGGCGCAGACCGACGGGAGCCGCACCACGTTCGCCACCGGATGGGCGGCGTACGAGGCGGCGCACGACGTGAAGCGGCAGATGGTCGAGCGCGCCGCGCAGATATGGGACGTGGACGCGGACTCTGTGGAGTATGTTGACGCCGAGGTACGGTCCAAGACGGACCCCGAGCTGAGCATGACCTTCGCCGAGGTCGCCGAGCAGATGGACGCCACCGGCGGGCCAATCGTCGGAAGGGCGTCGGTGAACCCGAGGGGCGTCGGCGGCTCGTTCGCCGGGGCGATCGCGGACGTGGAGGTTGACCCGGAGACGGGCAAGGTGGACGTGCTTCGCTTCACGATGGCGCAGGACGCGGGGAAGGCCATACATCCGAGCTACGTCGAAGGCCAGATGCAGGGCGGAAGCGTGCAGGGCATCGGCTGGGCGCTGAACGAGGAGTACTACTACAGGGACGACGGCGACCTTGCCAACGGCACGTTCCTGGACTACCGGATGCCGATCTCGCTTGACCTGCCGATGATCGACACGGTGATCGTGGAGGTGCCGAATCCCGGCCACCCGTTCGGCGTGCGCGGCGTGGGCGAGGCCTCTATCGTGCCGCCGCCCGCAGCGATGGCGAACGCCGTGGCCTCGGCGACGGGCGTTCGCATGACGCAGTTGCCGATGAACCCCGCCGCGATCGTGGCGGCCACGGGCAACGGGACGGGTTAGTTAGCATGGCGCTGGTCTTCGTCCCTTCGCTGATGCAGCCGCTGACGGGCGGCAAGGACCGCGTCGAGGTGGCCGGCTCGACGGTGAGGCAGATCGTGGACAACCTGGAGGCGGAGCACCCGGGAGTCAAGGACCGCCTCGTCGATGACGGGCGGATCAAGCCAAACATCGCGGTAGCGGTGGACGGCGAGATAACGCCGCTGGGCCTGCTGGAGAAGGTGCGCGAGAACAGCGAGGTGCATTTCCTGCCGGCGATAGGCGGAGGATAACGAATGGTCTCATCGAACGGTCACGCAATCGAAGGGGTGGTGGTCCCGATCCTGACGCCGCTGATGCCCGGCGGCAACCAGGACATCGGCTCGCTGCGTCGCCTGGTCAACCACCTGCTGGACGCCGGGGTGCACGGCATCTGGGCCTCCGGCACGACCGGCGAGTTCGCGAACTTCACCCACTCCGAGCGGTTGCGTAACATCGAGGCGGTCGTGGACGAGGTCAACGGCCGCGTTCCTGTGATCGCGAACGTCTCCGGGCCGGGCACGGACGCGACGGTGCGCCTTGGGCTGTCGGCCCGGGAGACCGGCGCGACAGGCGTCGCGGCCACTCCGCCCTACTACTACCCCAGCGGGCAGGACGAGCTGCTGGACCACTACCGGCACATCCGGGACAGCCTGGACGCGCCTCTGTGGATCTACAACATCCCGCAGACGGTGAAGACGGCGGTTGCCCCTGCGACCGTGGCAAGGCTTGCCGAAGAGGGCGCCGTGGTTGGGATCAAGGACAGCTCCGGGGCGGGCGAGGCGCTCGCCGAACTGAACACACGGATCGCTGAGAGCGGCGCGACGCTGTACCGCTTCATCGGCTCCACGCACCGGATCGGCGTCGCCCGCGCAATCGGCGTGCACGGCGTGATTCCGGGCATCGCGAACCTGCTGGCGGCGGCCTCCGTCAAGGGCTGGGAGGCCGGCGCGGCCGGCGACGAGGAGACGGCCCAGCGCTGCGACGAGATACTGCTGGCCTCAGGGGCGCTGCAGGCCGTCGCAAAGGGCGGGAGCGCCAACTCGAACAACGTGGCGTCGATGAAGGCGTCGCTGGCCATGCTGGGCGTCATCGATCACGGGACGATGTCCCGGCCAATGCGAGAGTTGACGGAGGACGAAAAGCAGGCGCTGCCGCCAATCCTGCGGAAGCTCGGCCTGCTGGAGTAGCGCCCTACCGCAGCCGGCCCTCCGCCGCCAGGTCCACCGCTACGCCGATGGCCTCCAGCATGCTCCGGTGGTCCGCCGCGCCCTTGCCGGCGATGTCGAACGCCGTTCCGTGGTCCACCGACGTCCGGATGAACGGCAGGCCCAGGTTCACGCTCACGCTTCGCGCCCAGTCGTGCACCTTGATCGCCACGTGCCCCTGGTCGTGGTACATCGCCAGCGCCGCGTCGTACCGTCCGTCGATCGCTTGGTTGAACACGGTGTCCGCAGGCACCGGCCCGGTCACGTCCGCGCCCTGCGCTCGCGCCGCCTCGATCGCCGGCGCGATCTCCCGCGCCTCCTCGTCGCCGATTAGCCCGCCGTCGCTCGCGTGCGGGTTCAACGCCGCCACCGCGATCCTCGGCGCGGGGAACCCCCACGCCACGAAGTGCTCGTGCGTCAGCATCGTCTTGGCCAGCACGTTCTCCGTCGTCACGTAGTCGCACGCGCGGCGCAGCGACCGGTGCGTCGTCAGGTGCACCACCCGCAGTTGGCCCGCCATCAGCATCGTCGCCACGTTCGACGCCCCGGTCTGGCTCTGGAATATCTCCATGTGGCCCACGTCCTCGTACCCCGCCAGCCGCGCCGCCTCCTTGTTGATCGGCGCCGTCGCTATCGCCGCGATCTCGCCTGCCGCCGCAAGCTCCCCGGCCCTCAGCACCCACTCCACCGACGCTCGCCCCGCATCCGCCGAAACCTTCCCGATCTCGATACGCGCATACTTCAAATTACCGAGATCGAGCACCTCGATCGCCCCGGTGTCCCCCGACGCCTCGCCCGCCTCCGCGATGCGCCGCACGTCCGCACCGCCGCCGATGACTTCGACCGCCGCCGCCATCGCCGCCGCGCTGCCGATCACGAACGGCCGGCACGAGTCGTGCACTCCGCCCTCACGCAGAGCCTTCGCGATCACCTCCGCCCCGATCCCCGCCGGATCGCCCATCGTGATTCCCACCAGCGGCTTGTCATTCATGTGAAGTCCTCCTCAAAGTCCGGCGCCGGACGTTCTTCACGCCGATTCTATAACCCTGCACAGTTCACCTGTCATTCTGAGCGAAGCGAAGAATCAAAGGCCTCTCTTCAGGAGAAGATGTACACGTAGTATTCAGGGCGTTGTTTTCCGGCCATGCTTTTGGATTCCTCACTTCGTTCGGAATGACAGTGACCCTAATTGTGCTTGGTGCGAGCGGCCCCAAGACGATAACATCCCTGGCCATCATGACAACCCTCGGACAGATGCCCAAGCCGGACGCGGGGCAGTACAGGGACAAGCGCAAGCTCGTGTTCGTCCCGATGCTCCTGCTGCCGGGCGACCTGCCGGAAGAGGCGCGCGGGCTTGTCGAGCGGTTCTGGTCAGAGGTGCGCGACAACGTCGCCTCCCTCGAGCGCTCCCTCGGCTCCGTGGCCTGCGTCTTCCACGAGGCCCTGCACGTCGGCGGCGACGAAGGCCTGGGACACATCGAGCCGATCAACGCCCACGGCATGGCCTTCATCGAGGCACTCGTCCGCTCCGACGCCCGGCTGGAGGCCACGGAAGACCTCGAACTCCTCCAGCAGTCGTCCGACTGGCAGCGCTGCATGAGCGTGGGCCTGATGAGCGAGAAGGTCAGGGACGCCGCCATGACCGGCTTCCAGGAAGCCACCACGCAACGCTACGAGCACATAGCGTCGAGGGTGGAGGAGGCGCTGGGGCCGGCTGAACTCGGAATCATGTTCCTGCGGCAGGACCACCGCGTCCAGTTCCCGCAGGACGTCCAGGTCTTCTACGTCTCGCCGCCCGCCCTCAACGACATCAACCGCTGGATCGAGGACCAGATGCGCGTGCTGGCCCAGCAGGCCGCCCAGGCCCAGCAACCCCCGCCGGACGAACCTGCGGAAAGCGGCGAGGAAGACCAGCCGTAGCCCGGCCCGTTCCCCCTGAGCCTGTCGAAGGGCCGCGCTGTGTTATAGTTCCCGTCATGGAAGCGAATCGGCGTCACAGCATCGACGGAAAGGCTGGCCATGACCACTCCAAGCACGCTCAAGCCTCAGGTTGCGGACTACACGCACCTTGAGCCGCTCCCCGACCCTCCCAGGGAGCCGGACATGCAGCAGCACGAGCGCCTGTTCGACGCGCACCACGCCCTGAAGACTCATTTCGCGGGCCGCCCCGACGTGCTGATATCGGGGCAGGGGTATCTGCGGCATGAGCCGTACAACGACGCGGAACGCCTGGCGCCGGACTGCGTGGTCGCGTTCGGAGTGAACCCCGGCGGGATCATCAGCCGAAACGGGTACGTGATAAGCGAAGTCGGCAAGCCGCCGGACTTTGTTCTGGAGGTCGCGTCGCGCAGCACCGGCAGGCGGGACTACACCGTGAAGCGCGACGGTTATGCCGCGTACGGCGTGCGGGAGTACTGGCGGTTCGATCACACCGGAGGCCGGTTCCACGACGCCCCGCTGGCTGGCGACGTTCTCGTGGGCGGGCGTTACGAGCCGGTGGAGGTGGTGGAGGACCCGGACGGGCTGAAGTGGGGAGTCAGCCAGGCGCTGGGCCTTCGCCTGTGCTGGGACGACGGGGAGTTGCGCTTCCGCGATCCTGTGACGCTGAAGTTTCTGCCGACCGCCCTTGAGGCCGAAGCCGCCCGCGTCGCCGCCGAGGCCCGCGTCCGCGAACTGGAGGCCGAGGTCGAGCGCCTCCGGCGTCGCCCATAGCCCGGTCCGCCGCGCAGGCGCAAGTGTGTCGTGTGCTAGAATGCGCCCATGGTAACCACGGAAGAGCGCATAAGCAGGCTTGAGGGCACCTACGAGCAGGTGGACGAGCGCCTGGGCCACCTGACGTCCTCGATAGACGCCCTGCGCGCCGACATGAACATCCTGCGCTCTGACATGAACACCATGCGCACCGACATAGACACCAAGTTGGATGCGCTGCGCTCCGAGACTAACGCCAAGCTCAACACCATGACGATCGCCATCGTCACCATCGGAGCCGCGGGCATCGCCGCTCTGGCGGGCATCGGCACTGCCATCGTCATGCTCGCACTCAGGATCTGACGCTTTGCCCGCAACGCCGCCTCCGCATAGCGTAAGCGGTTTTCAGTGTGCCTTGGGCCCTTCGACAAGCTCAGGACGAACGGATATGTTCCCCGGCCTCGAACCTACGGCGGAGGCATTCGCCTTGCCGCCTCTTTGAGGTCGTCGATAAGCTCACGGGCCGAGTCCAGGCCCTCGCGCACCTGCTCCTCAGTCATGTCGTTCTCGTAGAAGTTCCTGTGAAGGCCGTTCGCCGAGTTGAGCTTTACCGTTGGGAGTCTCCGGTCGTCCAGGTGCTTGATCATCTCCGTGGCCGCCGCGTTGATGTGCCAGTGCGCTCCCTCGCGCATCCCGCGCTCCTTGGCCACCGACTTCACGTAATGGGCGACCGCGCCCCATCCTTTCTCAGACGCCTGGAGCATGTCGCCCTTCTCGAACTCCGCCTCGGCGTGATCGAGGAACCGCTGGCTGATCTGTTCGTGCTGTGCCGGTGTCGTCATTCGCGCCGCTCCGTGTAGTGCTCTCGCCGTCGAGTTGAAGCATACCACGCCCTGCGCCGCCTTAACCGCGATTGCCGAAACGTGTATTATGTACCGCGATAGCCGAATAGGATGCCGCCCGATGGTGGCGGCGCGACATGTTTCCGAACGCGGGGGCCGGCAGGGCCAGCCGCGAACAGGGAGGTAAACAGATGAAGTTCTCCATACGCCTGCTGGTTCCGACGCTCGCCGTCGTGCTCGCCGCCGCAGGCGCCGCGCTCCTCTTCTCGCCGTCCGCCCAGGCGCAGCAGCTCGCCACATGTAACACCGGCCAAATATGCGTAACAGGCGTTGCGTTCACCTCCACCGGCCCCTACATGGTCGGCGACGCCATCAAGGTGACCTTCACGTTCACCGACGAAATCATCGCCAATGATGTCAATGCTCCCGGCACGAGCACGATCGATCTCCAGGTGTTCGACCCCAGCAACGATGGCGACGACACTACCTTGCCGGGAACCACCACGCGTAACTTCTTCGCCCCCATTCCGACGGCAGCCACGAATAAGCTGGTGTTCGCCTACACCGTGAAGACTACGGATCCGGACGAGGGCGTTGTGACCGTGAACCAGAATGCCCTTGCACTTGGGCCTACTGATAACACTGCTCCCGATAACCGCGGCAATATCGCGGATGCGGATACCGGTCAGGTTGGAACGCTGGTATATGGCCATAACCGCGTGTCCGCTTACGGTCAGCCGAACCACGTCATCGACAAGACCCCGCCCACGGCGCCAAGCGTGGGGGTGACGACCGCCTCCGGCATAGGCGAGACCGGCGGCACGATAACCGTAACGGCGGCATACAACGAGGCGGTGAAGGTGAGCGGCGCACCGTCGCTGCCCTTCAAGATCGGCGACGACGACCGTAGCGCGTCGTACTCGCCCCACAGCGGCAAGAACGTCACGTTCACCTACACCACCCAGAAGGGCGACAACGGCGCATTGACCGTCCCTGACGGCTCGATCACTGGCGGCACGATAACCGACCTCGCCGGCAACGTCGCGCCGCTCGCGTTCACCGGCGCGACCATCGGCGACCACAACGTGATGACGGACGACGCCGCGCCGTCGGTCACGTACAAGGGGCCGAGTTCCCTCACGGTGGGCCAGCGCATCCGTACCATCGTCCCGATCACGAGCGACACGGACATCAAGTCCTACAAGCTGGTGGACGGCTCCAGGCTGCCCGCCACCCTGCGCCTCGACGAGACCACCGGCTACATCACGGGCCGCCCAACGAGGGCGGTAGCCCGCGCCACGACGGTCACGATCGAGGTCTGCGACGGCGCGCTTAACGCCGCAGGCGATCCTGATCCCAACTGCGCCGATGTCACGCTGAAGCTGCCGGCCATCATCGACGAGGAGGCGGACTCGCCCGCCCCCGAGCCGTCCTTGCCGGAAGTGTCGGATATCGACCTCTCCGGCGTCACCGTCGGCGACGCGGCGCCCTCGCGCGGCCTGCTGCTCGCGCTGACCGCAGCCGGCGGCGCGCTGCTGCTCGGCGGCGTCGGCCTCGCGGCCGCCCGAAGGCGCGCCCCCATCTCAATCTTCCCCCGCAGACGGGGGAAGAGGTAAAGGCAAAGAGATAGCGCGCCGAACGCCCAAAGCGCCGAACGCCGGAGGCCCCCTCTACCGATGATGTAGAGGGGGCTTCTTCGTTACCTCACTGAAGGGTTCCCATCATTCTGCCCGCCGCGTTCCGTCCCCTGTCATTTTGCCCACCCCTTCTGTCATTCCGCCCGCCCCGCCCCTTCTGTCATTCCGAACGAAGTGAGGAATCTCAAAGCATGGCCGGGAAACGACGCCGCGAATAGCGGTCAGCAGCCCGCTCATGTCTCGTCAAGGCGGCCTGTTACAGCGTTAGCTGCCTAGCCCAACCCAAGCTGCTCAATTGCGGTATGTACCGCGTCTTCCGACAGGCCGTTAAGCTCTGTGAGGGTTCGATAGAAGTCTTCCAGCGGCATACGCCTATGCCGAAAGCTCAGGACTATCGGAGCGCTTTCACTGAGGACGTTATGGTACACAACGGCGTCACCGCTTCGGCTGTGCAATTCATAGCCGAGTTGCCGCATGACGCTGGTTGCCCCGCTTTCCTCGATCACGGGCTAGGCTGTTGCCAGCTCCTTGGAAACCGCCAAGCGCAGTGGGGGAGGGTCTGAGACCTGGTCCTGGTATCGGAGGCCCCGCGCAAGCATGTATGCGTAAAGGTCGGCATCCGATGTGAAACTGGCGAACAGTGCGTCCAAGGCGACCCTGGCTTGATGCGCCAGACCATCTACCGTGTCTGCATAAACGTAGGCGCCAACCCCCTCAATCCAGCCTGCCCAATGGTCGCCCCTATCGTCCAACTGTATGTCAACGATGATCATTGGCTTAGACATGATGCCCCTCGCGCCAGAGGCCGCGCCCCCGTTTGTAGATCTGTCGGCAGGGTATAGACCGCCAGGCGATACCGTCAATACGTTAGCGCCCTGCGATACCACATGCTGATATGTACAGTAAGTATAGCGAACCCTGCGTCACGAGGCTGACCGCGTCAGTCCTTATCCTGAAGTAGCCTGTTGGCGGCGCGGTCACCTCGAGGGACTCGGCGCGGCCCTTCGACAGGCTCAGGGCGAACGGACTCCAGGCAAGAGCCTCACGCCTCCACCGTCCCCATGACCTCGCCCGTCTGCCCTGTGTCGTAGCCGCCCATTGCGGTTAGTTCGCGCTTGAACTCGTTGCCGCGGAGTAGGGCCAGCGCCGGCTCCAGCAGCGCGGACTCGTAGAACGGGGTTGGTATCGCAAGGTCGTACTGCTCCTCCAGCAGCGGCACGAAGTCCACGCCCAGCGCCTTCGCCGCCGACAGGATTCCCAGCCCGACGTCGGCTCTGCCGCCGGCGACTGCCGCGGCAACGGCCAGGTGCGTGTACTCCTCCCGGTCGTACCCGGCGACGGCCCCGGCCTCGATGCCCAGCCTGCCGAGCATGTAGTCCAGCAGCATGCGCGTCCCCGATCCTCGCTGCCGGTTGATGAACCGCGCGCCGCTTCCGGCGAGGTCTTCCAGCCGGGCCACGCCCTTCGGATTGCCCGCCGGAACGATCAGCCCCTGGATGCGCTTCGCCAGGTTCACCAGCACGACGCCGCGCCCCTTCACGTACCGCCGCACGTACGGGACGTTGTACTCGCCCGTCGCCTCGTCCAGCAGGTGCACGCCCGCGGCGTGCGCCTCGCCCCTGCGCAGCGCGAGCAGCCCGCCGAGGCTGCCGACATTCGACGACGACACGTTGACCCCGGCGCGTCGCCTGCTGACCATGTCCGCGAGCAGGTCCAGCGCCGGGTCGTGGCTGCCGATCACCACGACCGTGCGCTCCACGTCGCGCAGCGGCCGCAGCAGGTCCACGGCGACCTCCTCGCCGGACGCGACGCCCTCGGTGAAGCGCGGGATCGTAACTATCCCGTCGGCTCGCACGAGCGACGTTATCACGCCCGCGCCGCGCTGCACCGGCGTAGCGACGATCCGCTCGCCGACGCGCCCCAGCCTCACCCGCAGCAGCTCGTCCTCGCCCATCGGCGAAGCGACGTTCCGCGTCATCACCGCCTTCGCCTGCGCCCTCGGCGGCGCTTCCAGTCCGAGCCCGGCCTCGACCAGCGGCTTCACGAACAACTCCGTTGTCAGCGCGGAGGACACCGGGTACCCGGGAATGCCGAGCGCCGGCTTGCCGCCGACCACGCCGAGTACGACCGGATGCCCCGGCCTGAGCGCCACGCCGTGCGCCAGCAGCTCGCCGAGATCCCGCACCACGTCCGCCGTGTAGTCCTCCGAGCCGGCCGAAGACCCGGCGTTCACGACCACGACGTCGTACGCTCCGACGGCCTCTTGCACCGCCGCCGTGATCGCCTCCCGGTCGTCCGGGACGGGCGGCAGCCGCGCCGCCTCGCCTCCCCACTCCCGCACCATCCCCGCGATCACCAGCCCGTTGAACTCCACGATGTCCCCGGGCTTCAGGTCCGCGCCCGGCGCAACGAGCTCCGACCCCGTAGGAATGACCGCCACGCTCGGCCTCTTGCGCACCGCCACGGACGTGACGCCCGCCGCCGCGCACGCGCCCAGGTCGATAGGCCGCACGCGGTGGCCCTCCGGCAGCACGAGCTCCGTCGCCACGATATCTTCTCCAAGAGGCCGCACGTGCTGGTACGGCGGAGCGGGCGCGAGTATCTCGATGGTTGACTCGTCAACCTCGTGCACCACCTCCACCATGATCACCGCGTCATAGCCAGCCGGCATCGGGTCGCCGGTGTCCACCCATACGGCTTGCTCGTCCACGGCGAACCGCAGCGGCGACGTCTCGGTCGCCCCGGCCGTCTCCCGCGAGCGCACGGCAACGCCGTCCATCGCCGCCGAGTCGTAGTGCGGCGAGGACGCCTTCGCCCACACCGCTTCCGCCGTGACTCGCCCGAGCGCGTCCTCCAGCGCCACGACCTCGGAGTCCGTCCGCCCCATCGCGCCGCAGGCCGCCAGCGCCTCATGGAAGACGCGCGAAGCCTCGTCCACCGGAACGTCGCTCAGAAAGTAGCGCCGCCCGCGCCTGCGCGATCCGCCCTTCCGCTCAGTCACCGCTGCTTACCCCCTGAGCCGCGTGTAGGGGCGCTTCGCGAAGCGCCCTCCCTTCTGCCCGTTCGGCCTGAACGAAACGTTGACGCATTTTCAGAGATCCTTAGTACAGCGTTACCGGCACCCGTTCGCCGGCGTACAGCCCGCCGAGGTCGGCCGGCACCGTCACCGAGCCGTCCGCCCTTGTTAGCGTGTAAATCAGGTTCGACTTCCCGAACAGCGGCTCGGCCACCCGCTCGCCGTCCACGTCCCTGATCCGCACCTGCACGTGGTCCTCGCGCCCGGTGACGGAAGGCACGTCGCGCGTCAGCGCCGCGAACGTCGTCGGCCTCGCCGGCGGGCTGTCGCACCCGCACAGCCGGTAGATCGTAGGCCGCACCAGCATCTCGAACACCGTCATCGCCGACACCGGGTTGCCGGGCAGCCCGAACGCGGGCTTGCCGCCCGCCGCCGCCAGTATCGTGGGCTTGCCCGGCTTGTGGGAGATGCCGTGCGCCAGCACGCCCGGCTCGCCGAGGCCGTCCAGCACCTTCGCCGTGAGGTCGCGGTTGCTCACCGAGCTACCTGCCGAGAACACGACCGCATCCGCCGTCTCCATCGCGCTGCGCGCGGCCTCCTCCTGCGCCGTAAGCTCGTCGCGTACCAGCGCCCGCGGCACGGGCACGCCGCCCGCGCGGCTCACGAGCGCGCCGATGTGTAGCTGTTGATATCCCTGATCTGCCCGGGGCCGGGAGTCGCGCGCGGCTCCACCAGCTCGTCGCCGGTCGAAACGATGGCCACGGCCGGCCTCTCCGCAACCTCGATCTCCGTTACGCCGAGCGCGAGCAGGCTTCCGACGTCCTGGGGCCGCAGCACCCTGCCGCCCTCGACCGCGACCTCTCCGGCGCGAACGTCCTCGCCCGGCTGGATCACGTTCTCGCCCGGCGCGACCGGACGCAGCACTTCTATGGTGCTGGCGTCCACGCGCTCCGTGTGCTCGACGATCACGACCGCGTCCGCGCCGTGGGCCAGCAGGCCACCGGTGTACGCGCCCGCCGCCTCGCCCGTCCCGAGCCGCACGGCCGGCGCTTCGCCCATCGGCACCTCGCCGACCACCTCCAGGTACGCCGGCAGCGTCTCGCTCGCGCCGAACGTGTCCGCCGCACGGACGGAGTAGCCGTCCATCGACGACCTCGCGTGAGTCGGCAGGTCTTCCCCAGCCGGGATCGACCGAAAGAGCACCCTTCCGGTAGCCGCGCTTGTCGGGACGGTCTCCGGGCCCACGCGGTGCGTCACGTGCTTCAGGAGGAGTTCCAGCGCCTCGCTGGGAGGCCGGACGTTGAAGAATCGCGACATGTCAGAGTCCATCCGCCTCCGCTCCGTTCGCCCTGAGCCTGTCGAAGGGCCTGCCACGAACGGGTTCGGCAGCTTCCTGCACACCCCCTCAGGCGCTCTCGCGCCAGGACCGCGGCCCGCCCACGCCTCTGCCCCGATACGTCGCCCACTCTGCGTTCCGCCACGCCGGACTTCGCTCCGGCATCGGCGGCGCGGCCCTCTCCTGCTCAAGGTAGGCATGGATCGCCGCCATCACCGCGGCGACTTCCTCCTCGCGCCCTTCAGCCCGGCGCTCGCCCCCCGCGCCCGTCACAGCGGAATCGACCCGTGCTTCTTGGGCGGGAGGTTGTCCCGCTTGTTCGCCAGCATTCGCAGCGCGCCCGCGATCTTGGGCCGTGTCTCGGACGGCACGATCACGTCGTCGATCAGCCCGCGGGCCGCCGCCACGTACGGGTTCATCAGCGTGTCCTCGTACTCGGCGATCAACTCCTCCCGCAGCGCGGCAGGCGACTCCGAGTCCCTGATCCTGGAGCGGTGGATGATGTTGACCGCGCCCTCTGCGCCCATCACGGCCACCTGCGCCGTCGGCCAAGCGTAGTTGACGTCCCCAAGCAGCGTCTTGCTGCTCATCACGATGTACGCGCCGCCGTACGCCTTCCGCGTGATCACGCTCACCTTCGGAACCGTCGCCTCCGCGTACGCGTAGATGAGCTTCGCGCCGTGCCGGATGATGCCGCCGTGCTCCTGCGACGTTCCCGGCAGGAACCCAGGCACGTCCACGAACGTCACCAGCGGGATGTTGAACGCGTCGCAGAAGCGCACGAACCGCGCCGCCTTGACCGACGCGTCGATGTCCAGCACGCCCGCCATCACCGTCGGCTGCTGCGCGATGACGCCGACCGTGCGCCCCTCGATCCGGGCGAAGCACACGATCACGTTCCGCGCGAACATCTCGTGCACCTGCATGAAGTCCCCGTCGTCCACCACCGAAGCGATCACGTCGAGCATGTCGTACGGCTGGTTCGGGTTGTCCGGCACAACGGAGTCGAGCGCCTCGTCCCTCCGGTCCGCCCCGTCCGACGCGGGCCTCGTTGGCGGGTCGTCCACGTTGTTCTGCGGCAGGAAGTCGAGCAGCCGCCTGATCTCGGCGATGCACTCGTCCTCGTTGTCCGGCGCGAAGTGCGAGACGCCGCTGCGGCTCGCGTGGCTGACCGCGCCGCCCAGGTCTTCGTGCGAGACGTCCTCGCCCGTGACCGCCCGGATCACGTCCGGGCCCGTGATGTACATCTGGCCCACGCCGGCCGCCATGAACACGAAGTCGGTCAGCGCCGGCGAGTACGTCGCGCCGCCCGCCGCCGGCCCCAGTATGGCCGAAATCTGCGGTATCACGCCCGACGCCCTCGTGTTCCTCAGGAAGATGTCGCCGTATCCGGCGAGGCTGCTGACCCCCTCCTGGATGCGCGCGCCGCCGGAGTCGATCAGCCCGACCATGGGCGCGCCCGTGCTGAGCGCCATGTCCATAGCCTTGCAGATCTTCTCCGCCACGACCTCGGACAGCGACCCGCCGAGAACCGTGAAGTCCTGCGAGTACGCGAACACCGTGCGGCCATTCACGCGGCCATAGCCGGTCACAACGGCGTCGCCAAGCGTCCGGCTGGCGTCCAGCCCGAAGTCGGTCGCCCGGTGTTGCGCGAACGGGTCAAGCTCCTCGAACGACCCGGCGTCGAACAGCATGTCGATGCGCTCCCGCGCCGTGTACTTGCCCTTGTCGTGCTGGGCCTGTATCCGCCGCGCGCCGCCGCCCTCCCTGCTGCGCTCCCGCATTTCCTGAAGGCGGTCCAGCTGCTCACCCGTACTTCTTCGCGTCACCAACGTTTGTGCAGTCTCCCCAAGAGTGGAATAATCCGATCCTGCTTCAAGGATAACATCAGCAGCATCCCCCAGCGTACAAATTGCCCCCGCCCGAAGTGTCCGTTCGCCCTGAGCCTGTCGAAGGGCCTAGTGCCTCACCCCGTTCTCCCTGAGCTTGTCGAAGGGCCTAGTGCCTCACCCCGTTCGCCCTGAGCCTGTCGAAGGGCCTAGTGCTTCACCCCGCCCGCCCTGAGCCTGTCGAAGGGCCTAGTGCCTCACCCCGTTCGCCCTGAGCGCAGCCTCCGGTCCCTTCCCCAGTCTGCTGGGGAAGGTTAGGATGGGGTATGCAAGTCAACCTTCGACAAAACTAAGCAGCCTTGCTTCCCCACCCCCCACCCCTCACCATCGGCCCCCGGCGCTTTGCGTGGGGAGAGCGCACGTACGTCATGGGCGTCCTCAACGTCACGCCCGACTCCTTCTCAGGCGACGGCGTCGGCTCCGATGCCGATGCCGCGCTGGAACAGGCGCTGCGCTTCCAGGAGTGGGGCGCGGACATCATAGACGTCGGAGCCGAGTCCACGCGCCCTGCCTCCGTTTACGCGGGCGCGGAGCCGACGTCCGAGGCCGTCGAACTCGAACGCCTTCTCCCCGTCCTGCGCCGCATCTGCCCCGCCCTCGACATCCCCGTAAGCGTGGACACTTACAAGGCGAACGTGGCGCAGGCGGCCCTCCGGGAGGGCGCGGCGATGATCAACGACGTCTGGGGGCTGCGCCGCGATCCGGCCATGATCGAAGTTGCCGCGTCAACCGGCGTCCCCGTCGTCGTCATGCACAACCGCGAGCGCGGCGCGTACGGCCCGGACGTGGTGGCGGACGTCGTGTCCGAACTGCGCGCCGCGGTGGACGCCGGGACGCGCGGCGGCATAGACGGCGGGAAGATCATCGTGGACCCCGGCTTCGGATTCGGCGGCAAGTCGCCCGGCCATAACCTGGAGCTTCTGCGCCGCCTCTCCGAGATTCGCGCCCTGGGCTGTCCCGTGCTCGTCGGTACCTCGCGCAAGTCCACGATCGGCCGCGTGCTCGACCTGCCCGTCGATGAGCGCCTCGAAGGCACCGCCGCCACCGTCGCGCTCGCCATCGCCAACGGTGCAGACATCGTGCGCGTCCACGACGTCAAGGAGATGGCGCGCGTGGCGCGAATGAGCGACGCCGTAGTCCGCGGCTGGAGCGGCGCTACGTGAACCACGAAGCCTACCTCGGACTCGGCACGAACCTCGGCGACAGGCGCCGCAACATCGCCCGCGGCCTGCGAGGTCTCGCCGGTCTCAGCTCCCACTTGCTGGCCTCCTCGCTCTACGAGACCGCGCCCGCCGGCTTCTCGTCCCAACCCCCCTTCCTGAACGCGGTCTGCCGCATCTGGACGACGCTTGACCCATTCCGGTTGCTGCGGGAAGCCGACCGCATCGCAGACGAAGTCGGCCACGGACGCGCCTTCCCCAACGCCCCCAGGCTGCTTGACATCGACATCCTCTTCCACGGCCGGCAGATCATCGACGCCCCGCTGCTCACGCTTCCCCACCCGCGCATGACGGAACGCTCCTTCGTCATGACTCCCCTGGCCGAAATAGCCCCCGGCCTCGTCCACCCCATACTCCGCGAAGACGCCCACACCATCGCCGCACGCCTCCCGGACCGCGCTTCGATGGTGCGCCTTGCCCCCGCCAGTCTATCCAACCCACTGTAGAGGAGAACGACTCGCGAATCCGCCAAACCGGCGAAGAGTCTATGCCGACCCTGTCGAAGGGCTGCCCCCATCCTCCGCCCGCAAGGCCGACTGCATCTCCGCCACCGCCGGCGCGGGAGTAGGCAGCCCCCCGTAGCACGCCCTCTCGAAAGCCGCCGTCACTTGCGTCACAAGCCGCGACGGCAGCACTCCCGCGAGCCTGCCCCGCAACTCCTCCGGCGTCTCGTGCGGCGCGCGCAGCACCCCCTTCCTCCCGGCAACGTCCAGCATCCGGTAGTACAGCCTGAACACGTCCACGATTCCCGAAGGCCCGTCCGGCAGCCGGTACCCCGACGCCTGTCTCCGCCTCAGCCAGTCCGGCAGAAGTCCAAACAGCAGGTTCGCCGCGTCGTAAACCGGCGAGCGGCCTTCGGAGACCGATTCCCGGTCTCCGGCCTCGTACAGCGTGCGAGTCCGCGCCCTGCGGCGGAACGCCCGCACAAGCAGGAACGCCACCAGCAGCACCAGCAGCGCTACGATGACGTACTCGATGATGTCGAAGATCAGGTACGAGCGCTCCTGCTCCCCGACCCGCGACCTGAACTCCTCCATGAATCGGTCTATCGGCGCCTGTGTCTGCTCCCGCTCGACAGGCTCACGCGGCTCGTCCACCCTGAACAGCCACGATATGCCGCTGACCAGCAGCCCCACGATATAGGCTAGCGGGTAGATGATCGCCAGCAGCGCGTACTTGACGACCCGGTCGATCATGAAGCCCAGGGTGGTGATCGCCATCCGCGACGCCTGCGAAAGGAACGCGTTCTGCACCAGCCCCACGAACAGGCCCGTGACCACAACGCCCGTGACCACCGCGCCGATCACCCGCGGCCACGTCCTCGCGTGCTCCGTCTCCGGCGCAGGCGGCAGCAGCCGGCCGATTCCGAGCCCTGCCAGCGACGCTGCCAGGAACGCGAACATCACGGAGTAGATGTTGAGGTCAGACTCGATGATCGCGTCCACGATCGCCGCCGTCGTCATGATCGCCACGCCAACCTTGAACCCGAAGCCCAGCGTCTCCACGGGCGACTGCAGGCCCGCCAGGTGCGCGCCCCGCCGCCACAGGTACACGGACGCGACCCCGCCGATGATCGCCCTGAACGCGTTGCCGTCCGCGAGCGGGCTCGACGAAAACCCCCAGCCGATCCAGCCGAGGTCAACGCCTGCCGCGCCCGCCTGCGTCGCCACCACGATCCATATGACGAACAGGCCGATGCCCGTGTGGATGAGAAGCGCCGTCCAGTCCGGCATCGCGACGTACAGCAGCAGCCTGGACACCACCAGCGCCGACACGAGCACCGCCAGGATCGCCGGCATGTTCATGGGGCTGGTGCCGTGCCCCCCCGCCGCGCCCACCAGGGCCAGCACCGCGTACACGTACGCGCTCTCGGCGACCGCCAGGCACGCCAGGACGATCCTATGCTGGCCGGAAATCACGGTCCCTATCCATGCGCCCCAGGTACGCCCCGACGTGGTGCACCGTCACGTCGTCCGGCAGCTCTGGAGGCTGATCGTCTCCGGCGTACACCACCACGACCGGGCGCCCCGACCGCCTCAACAAGCGGATCGATTCCACCAGTTCGGCAGGCACGTACGCCGCCGCGACCACCACCGTCGCTCCGCTCGGAAAGCTACGCGCTCCCTCCTCCAGAAGCCGCGCCATCGGCCTGAGGACCACGGGCCGGATGGTCGCCAGCGCCTCCATGATCTGCGAAAGCTGCGCCGGAGAACGGCTCGGATCGATCCGCATCGACCGCGTCGACTCGATCAGCGATCCGTTCGATACCAGCCCGACCGAATGCCGCCTCTCGAAGGCGTGGGCCGCGATCGACGCGGAAGCGGTGATCGTGCGCTCCAGCAACTCCGGGATGTACCCCTCCCAGCGGCGGGGCGTCGTTTCCACGCACACCGCCAGCATCACCGTGACCGACGCGCTCGGATCGAACGTGCGCACACGCAGATCGCGCGCCTTCGCGCTCTCCTTCCACGCCACCCTGTTCAGCGGGTCGCCACGCCGGTACTCGCGAATCGTCGAAGGCAGCGAAAGGTCTTCGTGCAACGGCACACGGCTCCGGGAGTCGCCAAGCGCGTGGAAGGATGGGATTCCAAGTTCGGCCAGCGGCACGACCTTCGGATACACGATCAGCCGGTCGGACCGCTCGGACACCATCCGCTTCCGGTAGAAGCCGAAGATGTCCCCGCTGTCGATCGTTGCCGGGCCGAACCTGTAGTAGCCGCGCTTGTCGCTCTTGACCGTGTAAGTCCAGCGCACCTTCTCGTACCACGAGATCGCCGTCGACTGCTCAAGCACCTGGTAATTGCCCTCCTGCCGGACGTTCGACCGGGCGTCGACCACGGTTACGTCCAGGGGGAGCCGGTCCTGGATGTGCATCCACCCCAGCGGCACCGGCTTGGAGTTCGTTACCGAAAGCGCCATGCGGACCTCTTCGCCCGCGAACGTGTGCGTCTGCGAGAACTCCCGCTCGAACGTCACCTCCGCCAGCGCGACGCTGTTCCACAGCCAGGACACGGCCATTGCGAGCATTCCGGTAGATCCGAACGCGACCAGCACACCCTTGCCGGAGACCAGCCCCGTGACCAGCAACGCAATGAACAGCAGGACCCAGAACTCTTGCCAGAAGGCCCGCTCCGCATGGGGAGACGAGGCGCCGCGGTCACCGCCGCCTCTCCGCCTCGTCACGAGAGTCAGCAGCTCGTGGAACGGACTCTGCGCCAACGGTTACTTCTCTATCGGCACGGGCACGGACGCCAGCACGTCGCCAACAACACCTTCCGCCGTGGCAGACCTGAGTCTGGCCGTCGAGGTAAGTACGAGCCGGTGGGCCAGCACCGGCGTCGCGAGCGCCTTCACGTCGTCCGGCACCACGAAGTCCCGGCCTGCCATGACTGCGCGCGCCTGCGACGCCCGCATCAGCGAGAGCGACGCCCGCGGGCTTGCGCCCAGCGCGAGGTCTCCGTGCTCCCTGGTCGCCGCCGACACAGCCACCACGTAGCCGCGCACGGCCTCGTCCACCCGCACGGTTGCCACGGCCTCCTGCGCGGCCTTCAGCCGGTCCGGACTCGCGATCCGCGCGGCCTCCGCTCCTCGCAGCCCGGCCCCAAACCTCGCCAGCATCTCAGACTCGTCGTCATGGCTTGGATATCCGAGCTTGACGAGCACGAAGAACCTGTCGAGTTGCGCTTCCGGCAGTGGAAACGTCCCCTCCATCTCAATCGGGTTCTGCGTGGCCAGCACCAGGAAAGGCTCCGGCAGCGACATCGTGACGCCGTCGATGGTCGTCTGCCCTTCCTGCATCGCCTCCAGCAGCGCCGCCTGGGTCCGGGGCGTTGCCCTGTTGATCTCGTCGCACAGCAGCACGTGGCTGAACACCGGCCCCGGCATGAACTCGAAGTCGCCCGACTTCTGGTTGAACACGTTCACGCCCAGCAGGTCCGAAGGCATCAGGTCCGGCGTCGACTGTATCCGTCTGAAGGTGCAGCCCAGCGCCGATGCCAGCGCGCGCGCCATCGTCGTCTTGCCGATGCCTGGAACGTCCTCGATAAGCACGTGGCCCCTGCAGAACAGCGCGAGCAGCGCGAGATCGATTATCTCCGCCCGCGCTATCAGCGCGCCTTCCACGCTCCGGCGCAACTCGTCGGCAAGCTGCCGCGCCGCCATAATCCCCGGCGACCCCTCAGCCACATCGTCCACTGGCATCTCTTCGTTCGTCATCCGATCCCGTCCACTCTTGCGATTCCTGCCACTCCTTCAACACCCGCTCCCTTGCTGGAAACCTTCACATGACCGTCATTCCGGCGAAGGCCGGAATCCAGGGGCGGTTCGGGTGGGGCCTCCGACCTCTTCCCCAGTCTGCTGGGGAAGATTGAGATGGGGCCAGAGCGTTGCTGTACGCGCACCATGCGGAGTTACGCAAAGGTCTCCTTGATTGGAGAGGATTGATAGCCTGCCCTGAGTCACCATCACAGCCCTAGCCCGCACCGCACCCAGCCGCATTCGCCCCGCCGATGCGCCCGAAGACCGCGCCATGCATCAGTCCCGCCGCCCGCAGGCTGTTGTGACGGAAGACGCCGCCAACGATCTCCCCAGCCGCATACAGTCCGCGAATAGGGTTTCCGTCCTCTCCGAGCACTCGGGCCCCGGCGTCGATCGCCAGCCCGCCGTACGTGTACGTGATCCCGCAGGTCACTCGGTACGCGGTGAAGGGCGGCCTGTCGATCCTTATCGCCCAGTTGCTCTTCGGCGGCTCCAGCGCTCGCGTTTCCCTCCCGTCGAGCGTCAGCGGATCGTACTCGCCGTCGTGGCTCGTCGCGTTGAACGCCCTGACCGTCTCCTCCAGCGTATTGGCGTCGATACCCAGTTCACCGGCCAACTCGGCTATAGATCCCGCCCTGACAGGCTCCGATGAGCCGTACCGCTCCTCGATATGCGCCGCCGCACGATCGTCGAATATCTGGAACGCGGCGCCGTTCCTCTGCCGCATGATCTGGCGTCCCATGTCCACGAACGTCTGCTCCGCGAATCCCGCTCCCTCGTCGGTGAAGCGGCGTCCGTCGAGGTTTACCGTGATGCCGAGCGGGTAGGCGCGGCGCGGCATCGCGTTCACGACCGCCAGCTCCCCTGTTGCCGGCGCGCGCGCGTCGATTGGAGTGCAGTGGCAGTCTTCCCAGCAGCCCGCGACCGACGCCCCGATCGCAACAGCCGCCCGGTGGCCGTCTCCCGTGTTGTGGCGCGACCCTCGCACCTTCGCCCCCGACCAGTTGGCCCCCATGTGCTCGGCCCGCATCGACGCGTTCGCCTCGAAGCCGCCGCACGCAAGCGCCACACCGCCGGCCTCCAGTTCGTGCGTACCGTCCGCATCCGAAGCCTCGACACCCCTCACGGCTCCCCCATCCCCGCACAGCAGCCGCTCCATCTTCGTCTCGTAGAGGATGTCGATCCCTGCCTGTCGCGCCGCGCGAGTCAGCATCCGCACCAGGCCGGCCCCGGATCCCTTCGCGCTGAGCCCCACCGCGTTCGGTATCGTCGAAGGCGGTCTGTCGCCCCCGGCCCTCTTCGCGCCAAGCTCCCACTCCACGCCCTTCGAGGTCATCCACTCCACCGTCGGCCGGGACTCGGCGATGATCGTCTCCATAAGATGCCCGGCCGTTTCCCCCTTCGTAACCGTCGTCAGGTGCTTCCGGAAGTCCTCGGCAGTGTAGGGCCCCATCCGGATGCGCTCTGCTTCAGCCTCGGAGATGCTGGGCGCGAGCGCTCGAAGATCCCGGATGCCGTCGTGCGTAAACCTGAACCCGCCGCCCGTGAACGGGCAGTTCCCGCCTTGCTCGGAAGGAGGCGCCTTCTCGAGCACCGCCACGCGCGCGCCGTGGTCGCGGGCCGACAGCGCGGCGCAAAGGGCGGCGTTGCCCGCTCCGACCACTATCACGTCGTACCGCGCGCCCTTGTAGCTCATCGAGTAACGTACACCGCCTGCCGGAAAATCATGTTGACCGCGCGCCCAGTATAGCCGACATCGCCGTAAACCCGTTCGCCCTAAGCTTGTCGAAGGGCCTCTTCCCAAGCCTGCGCTTACGCTGCCGTAAACCCGTTCGCCCTGAGCTTGTCGAAGGGCCTCTTCCCCCATCTGCGCGTACGCTGCCGTAAACCCGTTCGCCCTGAGCTTGTCGAAGGGCCTCTTCCCAAGCCTGCGCTTACGTCATCATTAAGCCTCTTCCCCAGTCTGCTGGGGAAGATTGAGATGGAGTAAAACCCGTGCTGCCCTGCCGTGCCGCCCTCATTTCGATTATAGTTCTGGTAGTGTGGTGACAGTCTGCGCATTCTGCCCGGTGGTGTAGAGGTAGCACAGCGGTCTTTGGAACCTCTGGCCCAGGTTCGAATCCTGGCCGGGCAGCCAATCACTTGAAAGAGCCAATGCACCGAAGCCGAGTCACTATCACGGTAAACGGCCGCCAGCACGATCTGGAGGTAGGCCACCACTGGACGCTGCTACGCACTCTGCGCGAGGAGCTCGGCCTGACCGGAGCCAAGCGCGGCTGCGACCGCGGCGAGTGCGGCGCATGCACCGTGCTGCTGGACTGCAAGCCGGTGTACTCCTGCCAGATGCTCGCCCTGCAGGTCGGACCCCGTGCGGTCAGCACCGTCGAGAGCCTCGGCACGGTCGATAGCCTGCACCCGCTGCAAACGGCTTTCCTTAAGAACGACGGCAGCCAGTGCGGCTTCTGCGCCCCCGGCTTTCTCATGAGCGCCAAGGCCCTGCTCGACGCCAACCCCTCGCCCACCGAGGCGCAGATCCGCCTTGCCCTCTCCGGCAACATCTGCCGCTGCAACGCCTATGGCCGCATCGTCGCGTCCGTTCAAGAGGCGGCGCGCCTGCTCGCGAAGGGCTAGCCGAACATGCCCTCCTCCAACATCGGCGTTTCCGTGCCACGCCGCGATCTACTAGAAAAGCTCACCGGCCAGGCCAAGTACACCGCCGACATTCGCCTGCCGGGAATGCTGCACGGCAAGATTCTGCGCAGCCCTCATCCCCACGCTCGCATTCTCGCGGTCGATGCATCCGCTGCGGCCAGGCTTCCCGGCGTGCACGCGGTATTGACCCCGTTCGACGCGCCGGACGGCCGAGTCGCCCCGGATCTGCCGATCCTGGACACCAGGGTCAGGTACGTCGGCGACGAAGTGGCGGCAGTCGCCGCCGACGACGAAGACACGGCGCAGCAAGCCCTGCGCCTGATCGACGTGACGTACGAGCCGCTGCCGTTCGTTACCGACCCGGTCGAGGCGATGCGCGCCGGCGCGCCGGACGTGCATGACGGCGGCAACCTCGTGGGAGGCAAGCCGATCACGCTGGAGCGCGGCGACGTGGAAGAAGGGTTCGCCCAAGCCGACCGGATCTTCGAGGACGAGTTCGCCACCCAAGCCCACTCCGGCGCGTCGCTGGAACCGAGGGCCGCGATCGCTTCGTGGGAAGACGGATGCCTCACCGTCTGGAAGTCGAGTCGAGGCATTCATGCCGACCGCCTGAGCCTGTCACTCTCGCTCGGCATTCCACGGCAGGACGTGCGGGTCATCGGCCCACACATGGGCGCGGGCTACGGAAACAAGGACGAGACGCGATTGGCAGCGATCACTGCGATGCTCGCCCGCCGCGCCGGACGCCCGGTCAAGATCGAACTCACGCGAGAGGAAGAGTTCATCGCCGGCCCTCATCGCCACGCCACTATCACGAAGCTCAAGGTAGGCGTCAGGCGGAACGGCACGATTACCGCAGTACACGCTACCACCATCATGGACACCGGCGCTTACCTCTGCTCCGGGCCTGGCGTCATCCGGCGCGCTGGGCAGGGCGCACTCTACCTATACCGATGCGCCAACGCCCGGTACGACGGCTACCTGGTTTACACGAACCAGCCCTCCGCAGGCTCCTACCGCGCCCTCGGCGCGCCCCAGGGCCACTTCGCGCTCGAGTCCCTGATTGACCGGACCGCCGAAGAGATGGGCATAGACCCGCTGGACTTCCGGCTGAAGAACCACGTCGGTCCCGAAGGCCAGCCGGGTGAACGTCTCACTCCACCTGGCGAGATCCTGGACACGCAGCCGGTCGAGGGCGGCATACCCTTCTCCAGCAACGGACTGCGTGAGTGTCTGGAAAAGGGAGCCTCGGCTATCGGCTGGCATGAGCGCCGGCAGACACCGCCCGATGCGCGGTCCGGCAGGAAACGCGGGCTGGGCATGAGCATGTTCATCTACCGTGGCGGCCCCGGTGGAAAGTCCACCGCAAAAATGCGCCTCGAGCAGGACGGCTCGGTGACTCTGACGACCGGCGTCGCGGACGTGGGCGAGGGCAGCCTGACGGTCCTGGCGCAGATTGCCGCCGAGGCATTGGGCATACCTCACGATCAAATACGTCTGGAGTCCGGCGACACCGCCCTCACGCCTGAGTCTCCCATTACCGCCGGGTCCACGGTCACATTCTCCAGCGGGATGGCCGCGAGGCAGGCGGCAGACCAGTTGAAATCGAAAGTCGTAGAGATCGCCGCCTCCGAGTTGGGCGCGCCGCAAGAGTCTATCGAGGTCGCCGGTGGAGCAGTAGTCGATGCTACCGGGCGGCGCATGACGTTGGATCGGGTTGCCCGGCTGCGGCCTGTGGGCGCCCTGCAGTCAGAGGCAGCGATCGTTCCAGGCAGCGCTGACTTTGTCGTCAACGCGTTCGGTGCGCACTTCGCGGAAGTAGAGGTCGATACTGCCACAGGCGCCGTGCGTGTCCTGAGGTTCGTCGCCGCGCACGACTCGGGCCGCATCCTCAACCCTAACCTTGCGATCAACCAAGTCGAGGGGGGAGTCTCCCAGATGCTCGGCTTCACCTTGAGCGAGCGGATGCTCACCGATGCTCGCAACGGCGCCACGCTGAACGCGAGCTTCCTGGAGCACAAGAGCCCCACGATGCTCGACAGCCCGCCCGTCGAAGTGATCTTCGCCGACGTCGTAGATACGGTGGGGCCCTACGGCGCGAAGGCCCTCGGCGAGCCTCCAAGCGTCGGAGTGGCCCCGGCCATTGCCAACGCCATTTACGACGCCGTCGGCGTGCGGGTACGCGAGCTTCCCATAACTCCGGACGTAATCCTGGACCACCTCACGCTGCGGGAGGGCAGGTGAGACCTTTTCGTTTGGTGAACGCCGGGTCGTCGGCACACGCGGCCTCCATGCTCGATGCCAAGCCATCATCCGCGAGGCCCATTGCGGGCGGCACGGATCTGCTGGCGGAGATCAAGGAAGGCGTCGTTGAACCGGATACGCTGGTAAATCTGGCATCAGTCGTGGGCCTCTCCGGCATTGACCACGCAGAAGAAGGCGTGACCATCGGCGCAATGACAACGCTGGCCTCGCTGGCAGACGACGAACGCATCGAGCGCGACTACCCCGCGCTGGCGCAGGCTGTTGCATCCGTCGCCACGCCCCAGATCCGCAACGTCGGCACAGTGGGCGGGAATCTGTGCCAGAGGCCGCGCTGCTGGTACTACCGCAGCACGCAGTTCGACTGCCTCAAGAAGGGCGGAGACACCTGCTTCGCAATCGCAGGGAACAGCAAGTTCCATGCAATTCTCGGCGGGATCGACTGCTACATCGTCCATCCGTCGGATCTCGCCCCTGTTCTCGTCGCTCTCGATGCCGCCGCATCCATCGTCGGCCCTCAAGGAAACAGGCCCTTGGTTTTGGAAGAATTCTTCGTGGGGCCGGAACACAACATGATGGCGGAAACCGCACTGGAGGCCGGCGAGATTCTCACGAGCGTCTTCGTTCCCAAGCCCTCCCAGGCCCAGCACAGCGTCTATCTGAAGGCCAGGGAGCGCCGGACTCAGGAATTCGCGCTGGCCAGCGTCGCCGCCAACCTTCAAGTGAGCCAGGGCGTCATCGAGCGCGCTTCAATCGTCCTCGGCGGTGTGGCGCCAACACCCTGGCGCGCGTCGCATTCGGAGGAGGCGCTTCGCGGCGTGCCCGTCGCAGAAGTCGATCCGGAGACAATCGGGAAACTGGCCGTCCGTGGCGCCGAGCCTCTCCGGGACAACCGGTTCAAGGTGCGACTTGCCGCCTCTCTCGCAGCCCGCGCCGTGAGTTCGCTCCTTGATCTCGGTGATGGGCAGTGACCTCCGCGCTGGTCCCCGAGCGTAAGGTTCAGACTCCCTGAGACGCAATGCCGTTCGCCCTGAGCCTGTCGAAGAGCCTGCCCCGAGTCCCCCGAGGGGGCCGCCCTCCGCGTTTCCGAGAAAGTGTAGAATCTGCCCTGTGAGAACCGCCCATTCGGGAATCGGAGGCGCTGCATGAGCACAGAATCATCGGACCAGGCTGGAGTTACCGGCGAAACGCTCTACACTGCGGAGTTCGATCCCGCCATAGCCCGGCACGGGACGCTCTACGTCACTCTGATCCTGATAGTGACTTTGGTCGGCATCATCGCCATTCCGTTTTGGCTGCCCCTGAGTCGCTGGTACTTCCGTGAGTACATGAGACGCGTTTCGGCCAGACTCACCTCGCAGGCCGTCGAGATCACCAAAGGCGTGTTCTTCCGCTCCGAGGCGACGATCCCTCTGGACAGAATCACCGACGTGCGCCTGCACGATGGCCCCCTGATGAGGTACTGCAACCTTCGCGGACTTCGCATCGAGACCGCTGGCCAGTCCGGGCCGCAGGCCAGTTCCGAGGGCAACCTGATTGGCATAGTAGGCGCGGAAGAGATGCGCGACGCCATACTCAGTCAGCGCCAGCGGGTTCTGGACGCCGAGGCCCCGGCCCAAGCCCCCGCTTCGGCGACCGCTCCCACGCCTTCAGATGCCGGCGTGCTGGTCGAAATTCGCGACATACTCGCCCGCATAGAGACCAGGATCCACCCGGACTGACCTGAGCCGCCTTGTGCGCTCACCATCTCGAACGGAGGAGACCCATCTTGCCCAAAGTCCACATTCTCGGAGCCGGCACGCCAACCCCCACGCCTCACCGCTTCGGATCATCATACGTCGTAGAAATGGGCGGCGACCAGATCATGCTCGACTGCGGCCCCGCCTCGACTCACAAGCTCGTGAAGGCAGGACTATGGCCCACGAACATCGACTATCTCTTCTTCACCCACCACCACTTCGACCACGACGCCGATTACCCGTGCTTTCTCCTTTGCAGGTGGGACCAGAGCATCGGCAAGGAGGGCCAACTCAAAGTGTTCGGCCCCCAGCCTACGGTCAAGCTCACTGAAGGATTGATCGGCGAGGACGGCGTCTTCGCGCACGACTGGAAGGCGCGCGTCAACCATCCCGTCAGCCAGCGCGTCTTTATGAACCGGGGAGGGACGCTTCCGAGAAAGCCCCCCGACGTGTACGCGGAAGACATCGTGCCCGGGTACGTTCACTCCGGCCCTGACTGGCAGATGTCCACTTCGTGGGCGGACCACGTGCAGCCTTATATCGACTCCGTCGCGTACAGGTTGGATGGGCCGGGAGGGAGCATAGTCTTTACAGGGGACACTGCGCCTTGCGATGAGGTCATAGACTTGGCCAGGGATGCGGACATGATGCTCTGCATGTGCTGGGACGACCAGGAGAACATGGAACGAACCGGCGAGGCGCCCCGCCAGTGCGGAACCACCGGCGCTGCCGAAATGGCGCAAGCCGCCGGCGTCAAGAAGCTCGTGCTCGTACACATAGGCCCCAACCTGTCGTCCCACGGCGTCATGGAGAAGGGCATCGGCGATGTCAAGCGCATCTATGACGGCGAATTGGTCTTCTCCGACGAGTTGATGAGCCTGGAAGTCTAGCCGGCAAAACTCCCCGGATATCTTAAGAACATTGGAAAGTATCCTTCTCTGGTTCCTTCCCCAGTCTGCTGGGGAAGGCTAGGATGCTCTGGTTCCTTCCCCAGTCTGCTGGGGAAGGCTAGGATGGGGTTCTCCGATGGGCGCGGGCAGGGCATATGCCCTTTTTAGACACCCTCTAAGGCTCCGACCGGTCCCACCCATCCAGAACCCAGTAGCCGGTCCGCGGAAGTCTCGCCACCGTCGCCAGTCCCTGCGCGCGCTTGAGGCGCTGCACGTTGTATAGATGCGTGATCTCCTCGAAGTACATGTGCCTGAAGGTCGCCTCCAGCGTGATGTCGATCTCTTTGTTTGCGCTGTCCACGAGCGTGACCCCAACCGGATGCGCCTTCCTCATCAGGTCCCATTGACCCGAAAGAGCGGTCCTGATCGAGCGGCACCGCAGCCAGCCGACCGTCCTTGAGGCCAGCACCTCGCGCGCCAACTCGATCGCCTCCCGCAGCTTGCCCATCACCACCGCAGTCTCGAAGTACCTAGTCTCGTCCATTCGACGGTCGTACTCAGACTGGGCCAGCCCCTGCACGTCGTCGATTCCATGCCCCCCGTCCGGGAACAGGTCGTCGGCCCACCGCACGAGCAGCCAGCGATAGATCAGCGACGCCATGTGGCTGACCTGCCGCCGGATGCTCCACTCGCTCCACTCCCAGCGCTCCGACTCGAAGTCCAACTGCGCGTCCGACAGCCCCGCCACTTCCCCGCTAATCAGTCCAAACAGCCCGTCGTACTCCGGAAACAGATCGGATGCGGGCGCACTGTCCGGTATCGATGAGTCGGTAGTCATGCGTGCTCCTTTGCTTGGATCGGCGAGGTCGACGCCTTGCGCCCTCTTATGGCTATTGCTTCCCACGCTTCCCGGCTGAAATTGTACCCCGAGAAATGTCCGATTCTACTTCCAATTCCGAGTGGCGAGATGCTCAGAATTCGGGGGCGAAATTCCCCCGCCCGGCCCCTTCACCCACCCCCTCCGACGCGTATAATGCCCCCCGGTCGGCAGGCCGCTCGCAAGCCTCCCGGCCGCCGCTACGCAACCGCACGAAAGGGGGCCCGCGCCGCAAGGTTTGTTCACTCACCTGCACAACCACACCGAATTCAGCCTTCTGGACGGCTTGAGCCGGATTCGGCCCTTGGTAGCCAAAGCCGCAGACCTGGGGATGGACAGCCTTGCCATTACCGACCACGGGGCGCTGTACGGCGCCATTGACTTCTACCGTGCGGCTGTTGACGCCGGCATCAAGCCCATCATCGGCTGCGAGATGTACGTGGCCCGCGACCATCTGGGGAGCCGGAATCCCGAAGAGCGGCGTCCGCATCACCTGACCGTCCTCGCCCGGAACACGGCCGGCTATCGCAACCTCGTCAAGCTGGTCACGAAGGCCCATCTGGAAGGCTTCTACCAGAAGCCCAGGGTGGATCATGGACTCCTTGAGCGTTACAGCGAAGGTCTTACGGTGCTGTCAGGCTGCCCCAGCGGCGAGTTGCCCAGGCTCATCGCCGAAGGCCGGTATGAAGACGCCAAAGCTACCGCGGCATGGCACAAGGAAGTCTTCGGAGACTACTACCTCGAGTTGATGCGCCACGACGGCGTGCCGGACCTTCCGGAAATCAACAGAGGGCTGTTGCGACTCCACGAGGAGACAGGCATCCCCCTGGTTGCAACGAACGACTCCCACTACGTGGAACGCGAGGACGCGCCGCTACAGGACGTCCTGATCTGTATTCACACCAACACGAACGTCAATGATGACGGACGCATGAGAATGGAGGACGATTCCTACTTCCTCAAGAGCCCCGGGGAGATGGAGGCGCTCTTTGATGATCTGCCGCAGGCCGTGAGCAACACGCGGCTCATCGCTGACTCGTGCGACCTTAAGCTCGACTTCGATGTGCTCAGGCTTCCCCGTTACCAGGCGCCTGAAGGCATGAGCGCCGACGAGTATCTCAACAGACTGTGCCGCGAGGGTTTCAAGCGCCGTGTCCCCAGCCCGACCTCTGAAGACCGCGAGAGGCTCGACTACGAACTGGAAGTGATCCGGCAAACTCGATTCGCTGACTACTTCCTCGTCGTGTGGGACATCGCGAGATTTGTGAGGCAGAACGACATCCTGCTGGCTTTGCGCGGCAGCGCCGCCGCAAGCCTCGTCCTGTACTGCCTGGACGTTACCGACGTGAACCCCATGACGTACGGCCTCGTCTTCGAGCGTTTCCTGAACGTGGAGCGCAAGGAGATGCCGGACATCGACATGGACTTTCAGGACGACCGGCGCGAGGAGGTCATCAACTACGTCGTCCGCAAGTACGGCAGGGAGCACGTTGCGCAGATCATCACCTTCGGCACGCTCGGCGCAAGGGCCGCGATCAGGGACACGGGCCGCGCCCTCGCGATGCCGTACGCGGACGTTGACAGCGTGGCAAGGCAGGTCCCGTTCAGGCTCAACGTCACGATCGACGACGCGCTGAACGAGACCCCTGAGTTGGCGGAGATGTACAGGGCGGACGAGAGCATCGGCAAGCTCATCGACACCGCCCGCAAGCTGGAGGGGCTGACCCGCCACTCCAGCACTCATGCCGCCGGGGTGGTGATCTCCCAGGAGCCGCTCGACGAGGTCGTGCCGCTTCAACGGCCCGTAAAGGGCGCCGACGAAGGCGTGACGATGACGCAGTACTCCATGGACCCGATCGCGGACCTGGGCCTGCTCAAGATGGACTTCCTGGGTCTTGCCAATCTCACGATTTTGGACAGGGTCCGCAAGCTGATCGCCGGTTCCAACGGCAGGGACATGGACCTTAACGAGATCCCGCTGGACGATGCCAGGGCATTCGCCATGCTCTCGCGCGGCGAAACGTCGGGCATATTCCAGCTTGAAGGTCAGGGCATGACCAGGTACATCCAGGAACTCAAGCCCTCCTCTTTAGGCGACGTTGCCGCAATGATCGCGCTGTATCGGCCTGGCCCCATGGAGCACATCAACACGTTCATAGACGCTAAGTTCGGTCGTGCCAAGCCGGAGTATCCGCACGAAGGCTTGCGAGACATCCTTGAGGAGACGTACGGCGTCATCGTGTACCAGGATCAGGTGCTCCAGATCGCCCGTAGATTCGCAGGCTACAGCCTGGGCGAGGCGGACATCGTTCGCAAGGCCATGGGCAAGAAGGTGCCTGCGATCATGGCGCAGGAGAAGGAGAAATTCGTAAGCGGCGCGCAGGCCCAGGGCTACGCTCAGGAGTTGGCCGAGAGACTGTTCGAGCTGATCGAGCCATTCGCCGGGTACGCCTTCAACAAGGCGCACAGCGTTAGCTACGGGCTGATCTCATACTGGACGGCCTACTTCAAGGCCAACTATCCCGCCGAGTACATGGTCTCGCTCCTCAACGCCTACACCGGCAACTCGGAGAAGTTGGCGGCGTCGGTGGAGGAGGCGCAGCGCCTTGAAGTGCCCGTCGTCGGGCCTGACGTAAACAGGAGCGGCACGGAGTTCGTCATCGAGGAGCAGGAGGACGGCTCGAAGGTCATCCGGTTTGGCCTCGGGGCGATAAAGGGCATCGGGGCCGCCGCCGTGCAGCCTCTGATCGATGGACGCGCTGAGAACGGAGAGTACGAGTCGATCGAGCAGATGTGTCGCAACGCGGACTTGGGAGGCTTGACTCGCAAGACGCTGGAGACGCTGGTCCGCGCCGGCGCATTGGACTGCTTCGGCAGCCGCGCCGGCCTGCTTGAGGTTGTCGACAGGACGATATCGCTTGCCCAGAGCGAAGCTGCTCTGCGCGGCTCCGACCAGTCCACGATGTTCGAAGCCCTCGGCCAATCTACGGAGGCCCCGCTGGCAAGAATCGATGTCCCTGATACACAAGCTGTGCCGGGTGAGGTTCACGCCTGGGAACTGGACCTGCTCGGAGTGGCCCTCTCCTCCGGAAAGGCGCTTGCGTCTGCAATGGTGAACGGCGATAAGTCGGCAGTCGTCGCCAGGGCTGATCTCACGCCGGAAATGCAGGGCAGGGAAGTAACGGTTGTCGGCCAGTTGTCTGCCATAAGCCATCGGCTGACAAAGACGCAGCGCCCCTACGTGATCGCCACGCTGAACCTGTTGGACGGCTCGGTTGAGGTCTTCGTCTGGGAGAACGTGCTTCAGGAGACGCAGGGGCTGTGGGAGACCGGGAAGCTCGTGAACGCCGTCGCGTCCGTCCGCATGCGCGACGATGAAGTGCGGCTTAGCTGTGTTTCCGCCAATGAGTACGCAGTTCCGGGCGATGAGCCCGAGCCCGGCATGAGCGCCGTGTCTCACGCTGCCGGGACGCTAGCGCAGAACGGCGGTCAATACGCGAGCGAGGCGCAGACCCCTACGGCAGTAGTTGCCGAGTCCGCGAACGGGCCTGCGGTTGTTCCACAGCACGCCGCCGCGCGTCGGCTCAGGCTGCTCATACGCGAAAGCGACCAGGAAGACTACGATCTCCGCATGCTCTCCGAGATCAAGAGAGTCCTGCTTGACCACGAGGGCGGCGACCAGGTGGAGTTGGAGATCGCCTCTGGCAAGCGCGTGGTTTCGATGAAATGGGACGACATGGGCATCCTCATTTCAGACGAACTGGAGCGTATGTTGGGAGAGGTCCTGGGCGCCGCGGGTCAGATAGTCGTCGAGGACGCTTCAGCTTCCTGACGCGAGTCTGACCTCGTAGTCTTCCCCCATGGGTGGGCAATAAAGCCTCAGCCGCGCGCGTTCGCCTCGATCTCCAGCAGTCGGCTCTTGAGGTCCAGCCTCGACCTTCCCCGTCCAAACCCGCCCAGGCTCCCGTCGCTCGCCACCACGCGGTGACACGGCACCACGATCGGCAGCCGGTTCCGCGCCATCGCTTGCCCCGCCGCGCGCGCCGCCGCCGGGCTGCCCGCCGCTGCCGCCAACCAGCCGTACGTTCGCGTGCTGCCGCTCGGTATCGTCCGGCACGCCGCCCAGGCCGCCTGAAAGAACGGCCTTGCGTCATCGACGTCCAGTTCGAGGTCCGCGAACGTGATCGAATCGCCGGAGAACTGCCGCTCGATCCGGGCCCTGAGGTCTCCGAACAAGGCAGGGGACTGCACTGCCGAGTCTAGCTCTGGGCCGAGTAGCTCGGCGCAAGATGCGGGATCGGTCTGCGGCAAGGTAGTCCGCCTCAGCCCGCGTCCGCCGCCGATCACCCCCATCCAGCCAAGCTCCGTCTCGAAGATATCGTAGTTCAGCTTCATCTGGCCCTGTCCTCACGAATGGGCACAACTCTCCTGAGAGCCTGCCTGATTAACCCGCCTCGAATCGTTCGCCAGGAGTCGTTCATCTCCTGTTCATCCTCTTCTGTGACCTCACGGCGGCCGTACGTGCTGGCGCTGTACTCGGCGCTAACCGCCGCCGCTGCTGAAGCCACCTGCGGCGCCCTGATGCCTAGCGTCTGCGCATAGTCGGTCGCCGTCTGGCCGGCTCGCCGGCCGACGCCGGCAAGAGTGCCGAGCCTGTTCATCTTGACGTAAGCCTGCTCCGCCGCGTTGAGCTTGCCAAGTCCAAACAACCAGGCGGCGCGCGCAATCAGTGCAAAGATCGCCAAGCCGCCGGCAACCGCCCCAAAAGTCACCAGGTTTGTCAGGTTGAACGTCCTGCTCATGATCGATGTCTGCTGGATATCGCTGCCAGAGAACAGCAGGTCAGGCTCGAGGCCTCGCTCCGTTGGGTCGGGCCGGTCGAGCTGTTCCGGAGACGGATCCAGGTCACCCAATCCTGGGTCCGCGGTCGGCCTTGCCCTCGTGTGTACCTCCCAGTTCGGCGTCGGCTCGAAGTCGATCCAGCCGTACTCCGGGAAATAGACCTGCACCCAGAGATGGCTGTCCCTGTCGGCAACCCGTTTGTTGCCCGATAGCAGCGCCACTCCCGGCGCGTATCCGCCGGCGAGTCTGGTGGGCACGCCAACGGTTCGCAGCATCACCGCCATTGCCGATGCGTAGTGGTCGCTGTACCCCGTCTGTGTCTCGAACAGGAATCGATCGACCGCGTCGGTGTCAGGCGGTGGCGCTTCAACGCTCTGGGAGAACGTGTAGATTGGGCTTCGTAGATGATCGCGGATCGCCACGGCCTTGTCGTAAGGCGTGGGCGCGTTGGCGGTAACGTCAGCCGCCAGTTCGCCTATGCGCGGCGGAAGGTCGACCGGCAGGCTCACGTAGTGGTCCCGGATGAATCCCGTGTACTCGGTCTCAGCGTTGCGGAGGTCTTCGCCGTCTGCCAAGGACACCGAGGACACCATCGAATAGTCGGCTCCCCTGTCAAGCCGCTCGGCGAATCGCCACGATACGATCTCCTGGCTCACCGGCGTCTTTCGTTCCAGGATGACCTTAGCCACGATGTCCGGCTCGTCAGACTCTTCGCTGGTCTGCCGCTCCACGTCCTCCAATACCAGGTCTTGGGGCAGCAGCCTGGAGATGTAGGACTCCACAAACTCCTGCTCTAGAGGCGGGTTGAGGTCGTCCCGAAGCGCGATCGCGACCGTCCGAACATCATCCGGCAGTGCCGGATCTACCTCCGGCGCGGTGAGGTCCAGCACGAACTGCTTGGGCTGGAGCGTATGAAGCACAATCGGCTCGCTGATCCACTGCAACTCGCCCCCGGTCATGGCGCTCTTCGTCTCGAAGTTCAGCATCACCGTCTGGTTCACGTCAAGTCGTTTCGCCGTCTCCTGGGGCGCAGGCATCAGCGTGTCCGGCGTCGTGTACAGCGGCTCGGTTCGGCCCGACTTCCACCCCTTGGACGTGTACTCGCTGTATGTGCGAGTCGTCCAGTAAGAGGGATACTCGGACCTCACCCAGATCGCCGTGTCTCCATCGAAAGATATCTCCCCCTTGAAGGGCATCGTGCTGCCGAAGAAACGCCCCCACGCGTTCTTGCGGGACGGAACGATCCCGAACAGCCGGGAGAACTCCTCCTCGAGGAACTCGACAGGCGAGCGTCCCGCCCTCCACGTATCGACTAGGAAGTCCGATACGTAAACCCTGGCCGGGACTATGGCTGATGCCAGGAGTACGACAACGCTGATGGCAGTTGCCGCGAAGAGCGCCGTCCAACTGTCCGAGTGCTGGTAACTTGTGCCTGACTTTCGCCAGTCCGAGTGTCTCTGAACGCTGTTCATTCGCACTATGAGCAGCATCGCCAGCATCGTAAACAGGAAGAATCGGGAAGTGTACTTGATGTCCAGCGGCAGGTAGCTCAGCGTCGTCAGGATCGTCACGCCGACGGTCAGGACCGCGACCCAGACATTGCTCCGCCTGTAGATGTACCAGGAGCCGATATACCCCAGCAGCCAGGCAATGCCCAGAATCCCCAGGGACATCGGCAACACGTCCGTACTGATGCCGTCTCCGGAGGCGACCTGGTACCAGGAAGTCAGCCGCTCGCCAAGAGAGCCGATCCTCTCAACAGGACTTCCGCCGATGATCTGAGTCCCGTTCCAGATCACGACCACCGCTCCGGCGGCCAGTCCGATCGAGTGCAGCAACGCCCAGTGCCGCTTCACCTTGGCCAGCCCAAGCCCGCAGAGTGATGACAGGACGAGCGTCGCTCGGAGACCCGGCAACTCCACCCAGCGCGCATCCGTCACGAGCGATCCCGTGACCAGCAGCATGAGGATGAAGAGGCACAGAGCTACCCATCCCTGTTCGGGAGTCCACTTGACGACCCAGTTCCACGCCGACTCCAGCGGCGCGCGGACTTCGCCGCCGGTCGTCCCGCCTCGGGCGGTCGTGCTCGCATTCATAGCGTCCGCCCCACGGCCACGGCCTCCTGCCTCGATTCAAGCGTCGCCGCCGAGTACGGGTTGCTGAGCGACGCGGGGATGTGATCTCCCTTCCGAACGAGGTACGTGACGACCCCTTCGAGCTCCAGCGCTTCCAGCACAGGCTCCGTATCGAAGTAGCCCCCGAAGCTCAGGCTGTCCACGTAGATCACCGCCACCCGCACCCTGCGCTTCGATAGCTCGCGCAGCGCGACCACCCAGTCGGTCAGGTGCGAAGAAGTCACCACCACGAGCGACGTGAAGTGGCTCCAGAGCCCCTCGTCTCTGGCCAGCGCCTCCGAGAGCGGCGTCTCGCCCTCCGCTTGGCACGTCGCCAGCATGTCCAGGAGGCGGTCCATCTGGCCCGGCCCGGTCTCCGCCGAGTGCTTATAGCTCCGGTCCCCGTGCGCGATCAGTCCCACCGGAAGCTCCGAGTCCAGGTACTTCTGCGCCACCGAGGCCGCCGCCGTCACAGCGTACTCGTCCGTGCTCTCCTCCAGTTCGCCCGCTTGCACGTCTCGCTGCAGGTCCAGCACGATCCACACGTCGCTGGCCCTGCCCAGGTCGAACTCCTTCGACATCAGCCTGCCGAGGCGCGCGGTGCTGTTCCAGTGGATCCGGCTGAGGCTGTCCCCGAACGCGTAGTCCCGCACCGAAGACGCGTGCGGCGTCAGGTCGTGCGTCCGCTTCTGTATCGAACTCTCGCCCGTAAGGTCCGCGGGCGGCAGCACGAAAGTCGGAAGCCTGTAGATTCGAGGATACACGGTCAGCGGCGCGGTATCGCCCGTCTGGAACTTTCTCTGGAACAGGCCGAACGGGTCCGAGTTTGACACCTGCACCGGCCCCAGTGTGTACAGCCCCCTCTTTCGCGCGGGAGCCTGGACGAGCCAGGACCTGAAGCCGCCGCCCGGCACGCCCACCGCCGCGCCCCCCTCGAACCCCGGCATGTCCGTCAGGTCAGTAACCTCCAGGACGCCCTTCGGCAGATTGCCGGAGTTTCGCACCGTGATCCGCTCCTCGACCGTGTCCCCGACGCGCGCTCTGCGCGTGCGCCTATCGACCGTCACGATAAGGTCGCGCAGGCTCATCCAGTTCAGCCACAAGCTGAACAGCGTGGCCAGAGCCAGGATGTACACCAGCCTCTGAAAGAGGTCGAACCCCGTCGCGGACGCCGTGATGAGACACACGATCGCCAGGCCCACCACTAGGTAGAAGCGCCTGGTGATCAGGCGGTTCAGCCCTCTTATGCGTTCACGCACGCAGCCAGCCCTTGGCTCCTGCCCCCGGCACCGGCAGTTCGTTCACGATCTCCTCCACCAGATCGGAGCCCTCCAAGCCGCGCATTCTCGCCGCCGCCGACACGATGATCCTGTGCCCGATCATCGGTATCGCCAGTTCCTTGACGTCGTCGGGCAGCGCGTAATCGCGGCCTCGGATCAGCGCCATGGCCTGCGCCCCGCGCACCAGCGCCAGCGTCCCCCTCGGGGAGCTTCCCAGCGCTATGTCCGTGTGCTCTCTGGTCCGGTTGATGATGGCGATGACGTACCGCTTGATCAGGTCGTCCACGTACACCTCCCGCGCGACCGCTTGGAGTTCGGAGATCTCCTCTGGAGAGGCCACCGCCTTGAGCGACTCTATCGGATGGCTGAGCTGCTGCCTGTCCACGATTGAAAGTTCCTCGTCCTCGCCCGGGTAGCCCAGCGTGATCCTGAGCAGGAACCTGTCAAGCTGGGCCTCCGGCAGCGGGAACGTGCCCTCATACTCGATCGGGTTCTGCGTTGCCATGACCATGAACGGCTGCGGCACCGGATGCGTCACGCCCTCCACCGTGACCTGCAGTTCCTCCATCGCCTCCAGCAGTGAGGACTGCGTCTTGGGCGTTGCCCTGTTGATCTCGTCCGTAAGCACGAACTGGGCCAGGATCGGCCCTTCCTTGAACTCGAAGTCGCCCGTCTTCTGGTTGTATATCGAAACGCCGGTCACGTCCGTCGGGAGGAGGTCGGGCGTGAACTGGATGCGCTTGAACGAGCACCCCGCGGACCTCGCGATGCTGCGCGCGAGCATCGTCTTCCCGACGCCCGGCACGTCCTCGACCAGCGCGTGCCCCCGGGCTATGAGCGTGATGACGGCCAACTCAACCGCGCCGTCTTTCCCTACGATGACCTCTTTGCAGTTGTCGAGTATTCTGTGGGCCGTGTCCCTGGCCCGGCTCAGTTCCTGCGGCTCTTGCAAGTCAACCTCCTGTGCGGTCGCCTCGCCGTCGACGACCTTCGCTGCCCCTGTGCCGCCCCGGCGCTCGAACGTCGTCTCGGCTGTGTGGTCGTTCCGAGGCAATCGCCTGAAGAAAAACACCCGATCATCTCGGGCGCCGTTGGCGGACTTGTGTGGACTGCTTGCGGGACTCTCTTTGTCGTTAACGTATTCTAGGTTAGCCGCCCAAGTAAGTCCAATTGAGCGCCCCGCACGTTAAAATGCCCAGTCGGAGAAACGCAATGAAGATTACCGTCATCGGCCTCGGATACGTTGGCGCCGTCGCGGCCTCAGGGCTGGCGGACGCGGGTCATGACGTCCTCGGCGTCGACATTGACCCGCGCAGACTGGACGCCCTCCGTTCCGGCAGCGCCCCGATGTACGAACCCGGCTTGGAACAGCGCCTCTCGTCCGGCGTCCGCTCCGGCAATCTGCGGTTTCTTCACCGCGACGAGGTCCACGAGCCGTTGGGCGAAGCCGCCGTCATCGCCACCGGCACCCCGCCGTCCGCGACCGGCGGCGCGGACCTCGGCCAGGTGAGGTCCGCCGTCGATTGGCTGTGCTCGCGGCGCCCGCGCGGGCTGGTCGTCGTCATGAAGAGCACCGTGCCCCCCGGCACAGGCCGCAAGCTGTTGGAGGGCGGCCTGCGTGAGCAGGGGATGCTGTACGCCTCGAACCCTGAGTTCCTTCGCGAGGGCCGCGCGGTGGCCGACTGGGACTCGCCGG
The DNA here is from genome assembly GCA_963668185.1 of Dehalococcoidia bacterium. Taxonomy (GTDB): domain Bacteria; phylum Chloroflexota; class Dehalococcoidia; order Lucifugimonadales. The sequence goes on along the minus strand of OY764162.1, from coordinate 2,060,927 downwards.
ACCGCATAGTCATCGGAGTGGAGCGGGGCGACGAGCCGGCCGTCGATGTCGTCGAGCGCATGCACTCCGGGATCGACGCGCCCCGCATGATTACCGACGTCACGAGCGCCGAGATGGTCAAGTACGCCAGCAACGCCTTCCTCGCCACGCGCATCTCCTTCATCAACGAAATCGCTCAACTCTGCGAAAGAGTCGGAGCGTCAATCGACGACGTGAGCCGGGGCGTCGCCATGGACGGGCGCACCGGCGCGCGCATCCACGCCGGCGTCGGCTACGGCGGATCGTGCTTCCCGAAGGACGTGCGCGCGCTCGACTATCTCGCCCTCACCTGCGGCCTGAATCTCGACCTGCTGCGGTCCGTCATCAACGTCAACAACCGGCAGCAGATTCTGCCTCTACAGGCGATTCGCGACCGCTTCAACGGCGCTCTCGCCGGCCTGCCCGTGTGCATCCTCGGCCTGGCCTTCAAGCCTGAGACGGACGACGTTCGGGGCGCGCCGTCAATCGCGCTCATCAACTCGCTTGTGGAAGAAGGCGTGTCCGTGTCCGCCTTCGACCCGCAGGCCAACGAGACCGCACGCGCGCAGTTGCCGCGTGACGTCCGCATCGCCGCCGACCCTGCCGATGCCGTCGCCGGCGCTCGCGCGCTCGTGCTTATGACCGAGTGGCCGCAGTTCGTCGATGCCGACTGGAAGAAACTGGCGTCGGGCATGAGGCCCCCGAGGCTCCTGTTCGACGGCAGAAACGCTCTCGACGTGCGCGAGATGCGCAGGCTTGGATTCGAGTACGCCGGCGTAGGACGCGCCGCCACTTGAACTTAAACGGAAAGGACGCCTGATGGACCTCGATCTCCGGCCCCACGTCGACGCAGTAGAACGCTCCGTTGCGTACCTTGAACGGGACGGCATGCCCGCAAGCGACGTTACCCTGACCCGCAGCTTCCCCGTGACCGCCGAAGAGCTATGGGACGCCGTCACGAACGCCGAGCGCATACCCTGCTGGTTCCTGCCGGTCACCGGCAACCTCGAACTCGGCGGCCGCTACCACTTAGAAGGCAACGCCGAGGGCACGATCATTGAATGCGATAAGCCGTCGCGCTTCGCGCTGACGTGGGAATTCGCGGGCTGGACAAGCTGGGTGGCCGTTCGAATCGACAACCGGGGAGCCGAGCGAGCATCCCTCACGCTCACGCACACCGCGCACCTGTCCGAACACTGGGACACGTACGGCCCCGGCGCGGGAGGCGTCGGCTGGGAGATGGCCATGCTGGGGCTGGCCCTCCACTTGGAACACCCCGACGAGCCAATGCCGGACGAGTCCTTTTTCTCCACGACCCCGGAAGGCCGCGCCTTCATAGCAAGCAGCAGCCAACGCTGGGGCCAGGCCTCCACAGCCGCCGGAACCGACCCCGAAGCCGCCACAGCCGCCGCCAACCGCACCACCGCCTTCTACACCGGCCAACCCCCCGAAAACGCCTGACTCCCAAACCCCGCCCCACCGCCGCGCTCCCCTGTCATTCCGAGTCCCCCGAGGAATCCAAGACCTCCCGCACGCCGAAAACGCCCTTCCACGGCGACAAGCAACGCATCCGGCCAAGAACCGAACGTTGGTGGAATGCGGAGCATCTCAGGCTCCAGGAGTCCCTCTAGGGGCCAGCCGTAGGGGCGCTTCGCGAAGCGCCCTCCCGTTCGATCCGTTCGCCCTGAGCCTGTCGAAGGGCCGCCCCGCCCCCGTTCCCACTGTCATTCCGATCGAAGCGTAGCGGAGAGAGGAATCCAAGACCTCCCGCACACCGCCAACCCCCACCCCCGGCCCGCCGCGCCGTTCGCCCAGCGCGCGACGTTGGTGGAGTGCGGGGCGTCCGAGATTCCTCGAAAGACTCGGAACGACAGCAGGCGGCGGGCCGAGCCTCCATCACACCGTAGGGGCCGTTCGCGAAGAGCCTGCCCCGAGTCCCTCGAGGGGGCCCTTGCCACGCCCCAACCGTCATTCCGGCGGAGGCCGGAATCCAGGGGTGGTCCGGGTGGGGCCTCCGGCCTCTTCCCCAGTCTGCTGGGGAAGATTGAGATGGGGCTAGAGCGCCGTTGTCTAAGCACCGTCACAGAGTTACGCAAAGGTCTCCGTCAGCAGGAACCCGGCGCCAGCCGGAATCCAGCGGGCGGGGCCTCCGGCCTCTTCCCCAGTCAACCCGTTCGCCCTGAGCCTGTCGAAGGGCCTAAACGTCCGAAGGCGTAATGAACTCGCAATTGGGGCCTGTCGCCCGCCCAAGCCTTTTGTCCAACGTCGCAAGCGGGCAGTCCCATGCCTCTGCCAGAGCAACGTACCAGGCGTCGTAGCAGGTCAGGTTCTCCCTAAGCTCCCACACGCGCTCTGCGAAAGGGACGAAGGGAAAAAGCTCTATGTTCAGCCTGAGCAGCGACCTGTACGCGCTGGTGGCCTCGGTACGTGACAACTGCCCCGCCAATTCGAGTCGGCGCAGGACGTTGCTGGCCTCTGCCAGAGACGACTCCGGGCCGACAATCGGCTCCTCTGCCACTATCGGTCTCGCCCATGCGCCTTCCATGCCCGAGTCGACCAGGGCCGCTACGATCACAGACGCATCGACGACCGTCGTCAAACCCGGTCCGCGTCCCGCGCCCGTATGATGTCCGAGGCTGGGATGCGAGTGCCCGTAGCTTCCACCCGTGCCCGCACCTCACGTAGCCACTCCTCAACGGATGGGCGGGATGCGATGCGCTCCAACTCGCAGCGCAGAAACTCCTGCATCGACTGGCCCTTGTACGCGGCGCGAGTCGCAAGCTCGTCACGTACCTCTTCAGGGACATTCCTAACCGTAATCTGAACAACCATGCTGGCATTATGACATCAATAACAGCATATCGCAATACCGCGCCCTGCCGTCGCGCCCACGCCGTAGGGTCGGGTTTCAAACCCGACCTTCCCCGTTCGCCCCATCCCCCAATCCGTAGGGGCGTCCCTCGTGGGCGCCCTGCCCCGTTCCGTTCGCGAACGGCCCCTACTGGCACGACAGACTGGAGGCCGGCCTGTCGCTTGTGAACGAGACGGTGGGCTAGGCTGCTTGCGGGGGAGTTGAAGGTTTGGCGCGCTTGACCGGCCTAGCTGCCGAAGGGATTCTGCAACTCAACTCCGAGTTGAGCAAAGTCGCTTACGTTCCGGGTGACCACCGTCATGCGATGCACTGCTGCTGTCGTCGAGGCGGCGTGAGTTCTTCTGTTCGAGCTTCGGGGGCGAGAAGCAGATCCTTCAAATTCGGCCTGTTCATTCTCTCCAGCCTCCGCCACTCCGCGATGGGCAATAGGACAGCTGTCTCGACTCCGCGCCTGGTCACTATCTGCGGCCCTTCCGCGACGGCGGTGTTGAGAAGCTCGCTAAACTTCGACTTGGCGTCCTGCACCGGCCATCTGTTGCTCATAGTGCGCCTCGGCTGCTATGTACTGACTAGGTATCAGACTAGGCTAAAAGATCGTCAGGGTCAACAGGGGCAAGTATTTGAGCCCCCAGGCGCGCTTGACCGGCCTAGCTGCCGAAACTACAATTGCGGCGCTTCGGCAAGCTGCGATGGTGGGCCGTTGGGGCGGATGGATTCCCGCCTGCGCGGGTATGACGGTTCAGGCGCCTCGATGTCCACGGCCTTGCCGTACTCCGAGAGGGTCACCGTGATGTCCGATACCTGCCTCACGGTTTCACGAACGAGCTGGTCCGAAAAAGTCGGCACGGCGAACGACGCCTCTGAGTGGAGCACGGCCCTTCGCACCAGGAAGTCGGACGCCCCGACCCAGTACTCCACACTCCTGTTTGCCAGGTCGGTCGCGGATGTGACGTTGGGAAGCCTCGCCGCTCCCGCTCCGCCCTTCAGTCGATAGACCGCCTCTCCTGCAAGCTCTTCTTCTCCCAACAACTCGAAGTGTTCTTCCGTTTCCGGCCCGAATCGCATGTCGAACAGCCCAAGGGTGAGCACGCTCCCGGCCGGCCCCTCCGAGTCCGGCTCCCACGGCCCTTCCACGAAGCTCGTAACGCGCGTCCACGAACTGCCGCCAACGCTGATCGTCTCCGTCTCGAGCGAGAACCCTCCCCCGTCCACTACGGTAACGTACCGGCTCCGGTCCGGCGCTTGAAAGTTGCCCTCTGACCTCGAACTGTACCGCTCCTCGGTGTCCGAGTACTCAATCGTCGCAACTACTTCGACCACGCTGCGTCCCGTGGTTACCGAAGCCATTGCCGCGTCAATCTGCTGTAACAGGGCGCCAAGTTCCGTGATCGCCGGCGCAACCTCCGGTGTTGGCGACACGACGGCCTGCGCAACGCCCGCGCCGTCACCAGCTCTGTTGGCCGTGGAAGACTCTCCGCACGACGGCATCGCCAATAAACACACAACAAGCCCAATCAGCCATCCCCGGCCCCCGAGAGCGTGTCTAAAAACTCTGGGAAGCGTCCTCCTCTGACCCCTTCCCCAGTCTGCTGGGGAAGGTTGGGATGGGGTTCTCGGATGAGCGGAGCAGGGTATATCACCCTTTTTAGACACCCTCTGAGAAGTGTAACGCTGGCTCTCATCCCGGTCGGTTTTGAGGCCCCTCGTGCCACGTCCGGACATACTCATGCTGCCCCCGTGTCTCAGGCGATCTCGGATGGAAGAACCTCTTCGCGTCCGGCATTGCACTCCACCAGTCGGCGATCCTGTCCAGCGCCTCGTTCCCGCTGAGGCCGTGCCGCGCCAGCCAGCACCCGACAACCGTGCCTGTCCGGCCCACGCCGCCCCAGCAGTGGACATACACCGTCCTGCCTTCTTCCAGGGCCTCGTCTATCGCGTCGAGAATCCCGACCATCTGCGCCGGGCTTCTTGGAATGCTGCCATCCACGATAGAGTGTCGCTCCAGCTTCACGTCCACGCCCGACTCGCGGGCCGCTTCCCTCGCCGTCTCCGCGTACGGCTCCAGCCCGTCCTGCGGGGTCGTCAGGTCGATGAAGTGGTCTATGCCGGCGCGAAGCATTGCCCGCACCTTCGCTCTCGCCGCCTGGGCCTGGGGCGCTCCCGGGTACTCCCCGGCCGCGAACCTGCCCGGGACCACCCAGTAGCTGCAAGGGATGGGCCGTCCTTGCGGATTCGCCTGGGGCATGTCCTCTCCAACTCTACGAGCTTGTCAAAGTGCCGCTCATGGTGAGCATACGTAGCCCGTTCGTGGTGAGCCTGTCGAACCATGAACGGCGCCCTCTCAGAGCGTATCTAAAAACTCTGGGAAGCGTTCTCCTCTGACCCCTTCCCCAGTCTGCTGGGGAAGGTTGGGATGGGGTTCTCCGATGAGCGGGGCGGCGTTGTCGCGCGCTAGCCCATGGCGACGCAGGTGGTGGTGCGGACGACGCCCTGCTGCGTGTGGATGTCCCCCTGAACGAGGCTGCTCAGGCCGTTGAGGTCCTCGGCCTCGACTACCACCAGCACGTCGTAAGGCCCAGTGACGCGGTCTGTGAGGATGATGCCGGGGCGGCCCTTCAGAGCGTTCAGAAACTGCGTGGAGTAGCCAGCCACCATTTCGATCAGTACGTAAGCTTTGACCAAGGCCTTCCCTCTTCCCGCTAGGTCGGCATTTCAGTCCGGCCAGAATAGCAAGAAGGCGGCCCTTCGACAAGCTCAGAGGGAACGGGCCAGTTGTCAGTTTTTAGTTTTTGGTAGATAGTGAGGATCGGCGTTGCGGAGCGTCGATTCAGAGCGAGAGCGAGGACGAAGTTGAAGAGCTACCTGACGCACCTTGAATGCACCTACTGCGGACGCGAGCGCTCCGCCGATGAACCGAATCGGCTTTGCGCCGAGTGCGGCAAGGTGCTGTACGCGAGGTACGACCTCTCAGCAGTGGCGGCGGCGCTGGATCGCGATGACCTCGCCGGCAGGCCGGCGAACATGTGGCGGTACTTCGAGGTGATGCCGGTGCGGTCCGAGGACAACGTGCTGACGCTCGGCGAAGGGTACACGCCGATCTTCGAGGCTGGCCGGCTCGCGGGCAGGCTCGGCTTCGACAGGCTGCTCATAAAGGACGAGGGCCTGAACCCGACCGGCTCGTTCAAGGCGCGCGGGATGTCTGCGGCGGTGTCGAAGGCGAAGGAGCTGGGCGTCACGAAGATCACGATGCCGTCGGCCGGCAACGCGGCGGGCGCGACGGCGGCGTACACCGCGCGCGGCGGCATGGAGGCGCACGTGTTCATGCCGCGGGACGCGCCGGAGGCGGCGCAGAAGGAGTCGCTGCAGTTCGGCGCGAACCTGACGCTGGTCGACGGGCTGATAAGCGACGCGGGCCAGCTGTCGAGGGCGATGGCCGCGGAGCAAGGGCTGTTCGACATCTCCACGCTCCAGGAGCCGTACCGGGCGGAGGGCAAGAAGACGATGGGGTACGAGATCGCCGAGCAGATGGGGTGGACGCTGCCGGACGCGATCGTGTACCCGACGGGCGGGGGCACGGGCATCGTCGGCATGTGGAAGGCGTTCGCGGAGATGGAGGCGATGGGCTGGATCGGCCCGGAGCGTCCGAAGATGTACTGCGTGCAGGCCGAGGGGTGCGCGCCTATCGTGCGCGCGTTCGAGCAAGGCGCGGAGTTCGCCGAGCCGTGGGAGGGCGCGGAGACGATCGCGCCGGGAATCCGGGTGCCGGGCGCGATCGGCGACTACCTGATACTCGCGTCGCTGCGGGAGAGCGGGGGCGGCGCGCTCACGGTATCGGACGATGAGATCCGCGAGTACATGGCCGATGTCACGGCCCTGGAGGGCGTGTTCATGTGCCCCGAGGGCGCGGCAACCGCGGCCGCCCTGCCAAAGCTCCTGGCGCAAGGCAACCTCGCCGCAAGCGAAACCGTGCTGCTAATGAACACAGGCTCAGGCCTGAAAAATCTGGAGTTGATGTAGACTCAATCAGTCCCCTCTCCCTTGAGGGAGAGGGCCAGGGTGAGGGTGAAGCGTACGCCCACTGTCCATTGACAATCTTGAGACCCATCGCTAGGGTTTGAGAATGGAGGACGAACTGTCATGGCTACCATAACCACAGAGGATAGGCTTACGATCCTGGAGACGGAGTTCCGCACCGAACTCAAACACCTGGCAACCAAGGCCGACCTCAAGGCCCTCGAGATGCGCATGGCTGCGATGATGCTGACCGGTTTCGGTATTGTCATAGCCGTTCTGAAGCTCTGGCAGTAAACGCGCAATCAGCCCCTCACCGTACGCCCTGACCCCGCCGTAGGGGCGCTTCGCGAAGCGCCCTCCCCTCCAATGCCGTTCGCCCTGAGCCTGTCGAAGGGCCTTTAGATGGCCTCGCGCCAACTACGCAGCCACTTGACACAATTTGCGGGAAAGTGATAGTTTTCACCAAGCTCACAATGGCCTGCGCGTCTGCCGTTTGGGCCAAATCGGCACTCTGATAGGAACTGTATGGACCCTGCTCATCTAGGGGCGGCTGAATGGGCGGAAGTCGGTAAGCTCGTCACCAACCTGTGGTTCATGGTCGGCATGATCGTGCTGTTCGCGACCAACATGCTGATCGGCCACGTCTTCGTGCCGTCTCTCGTCGCGTCCCGCCATCTCCCGGAGTCCTTCGAAAGGATGCGCGGCGTCTTCTACGCGCTGGCGATCATCTCGTTCGCGGTGTTCGTCTTCTTCCTGATCCGCACCATAGACGTAGCGGTGCTGGCGAACGACGGCAACGGCATCGTCGACCGCTTTTACCCGAAGTTCTGGATCTAAGTCCAGTTGCTACCCGGCGACTTTCAAATACGGCGGCCCACGCGAAAGGGCTATATCAAGCTGGGCTTCCTGGGGCTGTCCGGCGCGGTGGGCCTGTTCGTGCTCGCCGCCATCCTCACCTTCGTCGTAACGGCGTGGTTGGGCAGGCCGTTGTCCGTGTTCGGGCAGACGGACGCGCCCACGCAGCCGATAGACTTCCCGCACACGGTGCACGTGGAGGAACTGGGGCTCGACTGCACCTTCTGCCATCGCAACGTCACCAAGGGAGCCGCCGCGACGGTCCCGGCCGTGAACCTGTGCATGTCCTGCCACGTGACCGTGGGAGACGACCTTCCCGAGGTGGAGAAGCTGAGAGACGTACACGCCTCGGGGCGCACGATTGACTGGCTGCGAGTGCACCGGCTGCCCGACCACGTCAACTTCGTGCATGAGGCCCACATCAACTTCTTCGCCGAGCGCGACAACGTGACGCCGGCGGAGGTGTGCTCGACTTGCCACGGGGACGTCGGATCGATGCTTAAAGTCGAGCAGGTGCGCTCGCTGAAGATGGGGGACTGCGTGGACTGCCACCGGGAGAACAGCGCTCCCACGGACTGCACGACGTGCCACTACTAAAGACAAAGAGGACCGAGGCTTAACCGGAATGGGCTTGACCCGAAGACAGTTCATGGCCCTGTTCGGGGGCACGGCGGTATCAGCCGTGGCCTTCCAGGCGTGCGGCATACCGGAGCACGAGATGCTCATACAGTCGCCGCTTGAGATGCCGGAGGACATGGTCACCGGCCTGGACAACTGGTACGCGACGATATGCGGCCAGTGCTCGTCCCAGGAAGGCATCGTGGTGAGGGTGGTCGAAGGCCGCGCCAAGAAGGTGGAGGGCAACCCCGACTACCCGGTCAACCACGGCAAGCACAGCGCAAGGTGCGAGGCCGCGCTGCAGGCGCTGTACCACCCGGACCGCATCGCCGGGCCGATGGTGCGCTACGGCGAGCGCGGCGAAGGCAAGTGGGACGAGATCGGCTGGGTTGACGGCATCACGAGGCTGGCGGCCCAACTCGAAGCCCTGCCGAGCGGTCGCCGCGGAAACGTGGTCGTGCTCACCAACCCGGAAGACGCGCACCTTGGGCACGTGATCGGCCGGTTCGCGGAGGAGTTCGGCGCGCAGCGCCTGACCTACGAGACGCTCGAGAGCACGAACCTGCGCGCCGCGCTGCGTTACGCGTTTGGCGACGACTTCATGCCGGAGTTCGACATCGCCAACTCGGAGATGATCCTGTCCTTCGGCGCGGACTTCCTGAACACGTGGGGCTCGCCCGTGCGGTACGCCAAGGCTTACGGCGAGTTCCGGCAGGGTGACCGCTCCCGCGGCAAGCTCGTGCACGTGGACTCCCGGCTCTCGCTCACCGCCGCCAACGCCGACGAGTGGGTGTACGTGGAGCCGGGGATGGAGGGCCTGCTCGCCCGGAGCATCGCGGCGGTGCTCATCGAGGAGGGCAGCGCGGCCCCAGGCGCCGCGAACAGCGTGACCGGCGGCGACCCCGACGGCTTCCTCTCGAAGTTCTCGCCGGACCAGGTCTCGTCGCAACTTGGGCACGTGACCGCGCAGAAGATCCGGGACATCGCCCACGACTTCGCGAGCCACCAGCCGGGCATCGCCATTGGAGGCGGCTCGGCGGGCGCGCACACAAACGGCTACTCGAACCTCGCGGCGGTGTACGCGCTCAACGCGCTGGCCGGCAGCGTCGGCGTCGAGGGCGGCGTCATGCGCAACCCCGCGCCGTTCATGGCGCGCCCCGCGTCCGCGGAGCGAGCGTCGTTCGGGAGATTGCGCCGGCTCGTGGACGACATGCGGGCCGGCCGCGTGGACGCGCTGCTGGTGCGTGGCGTCGACCCGATGTACAGCCTGCCGGAGTCGCTGGGCTTCAGGGAGGCGAGCTACAACGTGCCGCTGATCGTGAGCTTCTCTGAGATGCTGGACGACACGGCGAACATGGCGGACCTCGTCCTGCCGCAGAACAGCCCGCTGGAGGACTGGGGCAGCAGCGTGCCGGATCCCGGCACGGGCGTGAGCCTCGTCGGGTTCCAGCAGCCGGTGGTGCGGCCGTACTTCGAGCCTCGCGGCTTGCAGCTTGGCACCAAGAACTTCGGCGATGTGCTGATGGCCCTGGCGAAGTCGCTGGACATGGACCTCGGACTCGAAGGAGAGACCTTCAAGGACGTGCTCCAGGCCAGCGCCCGGTCGATCTGGGAGTCGAACCGCGGGTCGGTCGGCACGACCCCGGCGTCGTCTTTCGCGGACTTTCGCGCGTTCTGGAACGCCGCGCTCATGCACGGCTTCTGGCAGGACGATAGCGGCGCAGGCGGCGGCGGGACGTCGAGCCTCGGCCCGCTGCCGGAGCACACGGAGCCGTCGGCGTCCGGGCCGTCGGGGGCGGGCACGTTCGACCTCGTGCCGTTCGCGTCGTCTGCCCTGGGGGACGGGCGCGGCGCTCATCTGCCGTGGCTCCAGGCGATGACGGACACGATCACGACGACCGCGTGGCAGACGTGGGCCGAGATCAACTTGGCCGTGGCAGACGAGATGGACATCAAGGAAGGCGACGTGCTTAGACTGAGTTCGGGATTCGGGGAGATCCTCGCGCTCGCCTATCCGCATCCCGGCGTGGCGCCGGGCGCGGTCTGCGTTCCGATGGGGCAGGGGCACGCGGCGTACGGACGGTACGCCGAAGGGCGCGGCAGCAACGTGCTGGACGCGCTGGCGCTGGCGACGGACGTGGAGACAGGCGCGCTGGCATGGGCGGCCACCCGCGTGCAAGTGCGGAAGACGGGCGACTGGGTAAGGCTGCCCAAGTTCGAGAACACGAAACCGGACCTTGCGGTGGACGAACATCACGACGTGATAAGGCTCACGTCATAGAGAATAGAGAGACGAGTTGGCGGGCAGGCCATGGCGGCCTGACCGGCAGGAGCATGTAAATGGCAAACAAGTGGGGAATGGTCGTAGATATCGACCGGTGCATCGGTTGCCAGGCCTGCGTTATCGCCTGTCAGTCGGAGAACAACGTTCCCATTAACACTGAGGGCCTGTACAACCAGCGCCGCGCCATCCAGTGGATGCGCGTCGAGCGCTACTGGGACGGCGAGTTCCCGGACGTGAAGGCCAGGTTCATCCCGATCATGTGCCAGCACTGCGCGGACGCCCCGTGCGAGCCGGTGTGCCCGGTGTTCGCCACGTACCACAACGAAGAGGGCATGAACGTGCAGGTGTACAACCGCTGCATCGGCACGCGGTTCTGCGCCAACAACTGCCCGTACCACGTGCGGTTCTTCAACTTCTGGGAGCCGGAGTGGCCGGACAGCCTCAAGAACCAGCTCAACCCGGACGTTACGGTGCGCAGCCGGGGCATCATGGAGAAGTGCTCGTTCTGCGTGCAGCGCATCCGAAGAGCGACGCGGGGAGATCGCGAGGTGGAGGACGGCGACCGCGCGCTCAACCCCGCGTGCGTCAACGCGTGCCCGACGGACGCGCTGACGTTCGGCAACCTGAACGACGAGAACAGCAAGGCGCGCCGGATGATGGACGAGGAGCTTGCGGACGACGGGCGCGGATACCACCTGTTCGACAAGCTCGGCACGAACCCGAACGTCGTCTATCTGAAGAAGGTCGAAGAGGGAGCCAAGGAAGGAGCGCATGCCTAACGGCTCTAGCCCGAACGGGACCGCGCACGCGGCGGCGGCGGCTCACGCCGACATCGGCCGCGACATGCTGGCGCGTCACGAGAAGACCGCGCCCGCGTTCAAGGCGGCGGTGGTCGTCTGCGCCGTGCTGCTGGTCCTGGGCGTCATCGGCTTCGTCTTGAGGCTGACCGGCGGCGTGGGCGACAAGGTGCTGTGGGGCTACCACGCCGCGCTGTTCGCGTTCATCCTGACAACCTGCCAGGCCGCTCCGATGGCCGCCATCGCGCCGCGCATGGCGAAGGCGGAGTGGCGTCGCCCCATCTCGCGCACGGCGGAGCTGTTCACGGTGGTCGGCATCTTCAACCTGCTTCTCTTCATCCCGCTGCTCTGGGTGCTGCCCAGCCTGGAAGACGAGAGGCGCTCGCTGTGGTTCTTCACCGAAAACGCCGACGTGCCCGTGTACTCGCCGCACATCTGGACCGGGCTGGCGCTGCTGGCTCTCGTGGCTATCGGCGTGATGATGCTGTGGGTCTCCGCGCTGCCGGACCTGGCCGCGCTGCGCGACCACTCGTCGGGGTGGCGGCAGCGATGGGGGAGCAGGCTGGCGCGGGGCTGGTACGGCACGTCGAAGCAGTGGCACATGCAGAAGAACCGGCTGGGGATTCTCGGCGCGTTCTACTTCCTCATGCTTGTGTTCGTGCACTTCTTGGTTTCAGTCGACTTCGCGATGACGCTGATTCCGGGGTGGATCGACGCGCTCTATCCCGCTACGCATGCCGCGAACGCGCTGCAGGCGGGGGCCGCGACGGTCATAGTGACCATGTACGTGCTGCACAGGTGGTGCGGGTACAAAGACGTCATCACGCTCGAACACTTCTGGGGCCTCGGCAAGCTGATGTTCGCCTTGTCGCTGCTGTGGTTCTGGTTCTGGTTCTCCAGCTTCATCATCCTGTGGTACGGCAAGAAGCCCAGCGAGCAGGCCGCGATCGAACTGCTGATGACCGGCCCGTACTGGCCGATCTTCCTCACCACGTTCCTGCTCTGCTTCGTGGTGCCGCTGTTCGTGCTCATGTGGAACAACGTGAGGAAGAGCATCATGGGGCCGACGCTGATCGCGTGCGGCATTCTCATCGGCACGTTCCTGGACCGGGTCAGACTGTACGTGGGCGCGTACTCGGTAGCCGACCGGTCCCACCAGAAGGAGTTGTCCCTGGACGCCATTCCCGCCGCCCACACGCCGGGCTTGGAAGACATACTGCTGATTCTCGGCGTCCTGGGCGGATCGGTGCTGGTGTACCTGTTGGCGACGAGGGTCTTCCCGGTCGTCAACATCTGGGAGCGCAAGGAAGGCTCGATGTACGAGTGGCACAAGCCATTCCACAGGACGGAAGTCAAAGTGTTGGCGAAGCCGGAGTAGCAGAAGCCAAATGCAGGAACACGTACAGCTAGACCAGAGGACGATCAACGACGAGCTCCTCAACGGAGTGCTCGGCTTCAGGAGCTGGTGGATGCCGGCCCTGGGAATATCGGTGCTCGTCTTCCTCGCCGGCGCAGCGGCGTTCGGCTACATGCTGAACAAGGGAGTCGGAGTAACCGGCCTGAACCGCCCCGTGTTCTGGGGCTTCTTCATGGTCAACTTCGTGTTCTGGATCGGCATCAGCCACGCGGGCATCATGATCTCCGCGATCCTCAGGCTGAACCACGCCGAATGGCGAAGGCCGGTAACCAGGGCGGCCGAGGTGCTCACGGTGTTCTCGCTCACGGCGGCCCTGATGGCCGCGCCGCTCGTGCACGTCGGCCGGCCGTGGCGCGCCGACCTCTGGGTGTTCCCGTACGACTTCGCGAGGGGCGTCTGGATCAACATCCGCTCGCCGTTCATCTGGGACCCGTCGGCGGTAATGACGTACCTGACCGCGAGCACGCTGTTCGTGATAATCGCGCTGCTGCCGGACCTCGCCATCATCCGAGACAGGACCACGGGCTGGGTGAACAAGGTGTACAGCGTACTGTGCCTCGGCTGGCGCGGAACGCCCCGCCAGTGGAAGCTGCAGGCCATCGCGGGCATCCTGCTCTCGGCGCTCGTGCTGCCGGTGTTCGTGTCCGTGCACAGCATCGTGTCCTGGGACTTCGCCGTGCAGATCGGCGTCGAAGGATGGCACTCCACGATCTTCGCGCCGTACTTCATCATCGGCGCGATTCACTCCGGCGTCGCCGCGGTCGCCACCGTCATGGTGCTGATGATCTGGGGCTTCAAGTGGCAGAACTACCTGGGGCCGGACCACCTGGACGCCATTGGAAGGCTGCTGATCGTAGTCGGCGTCACCTGGTTCTTCTTCTTCTTCCTTGAGTGGATATTCGCCCTTTACACGCTCGAAGCGCCGGACATCGCGCTCAGGGAACTCCAGGTGTTCCAGTGGCCCTGGTCCGGGCTGTTCATACTGTTCCTGATCACGGCGTTCTTCTTCCCGGTAGGTGCCTGGCTCTTCAAGAGCGTGCGGCGAAACCTGTGGCTCATGTTCATCACGACCGTGTCCGTGAACGTCGGGATGTGGCTGGAGCGGTTCCTGATCATCGTGCCGGGCCTCATGCGGAGGCAGCACATGGTCTTCGACTGGGGTTCCTACCATCCGAGCATGATCGAAATACTGATGGTCTCGGCGACGTTCGCCTGGGTGGTCATGGGAATGATCCTGTTCTCCAAGGTGTTCCCGCTGATACCGCTGTTCGACGTCAAGGAGGCGATGGTCTTCAGAGACGAAACGAAGATAGGGCGGCGGACCGTGCCGGCAACAATCAGAGAGTAGAGTAAGGACGGGGCGATGGCAGAGAGAAGCGTAATCGGTCTGTTTACAGAGGAAGACAAGGCGGCCGACGCGATGGACGCCCTTCGGGACGCCCAGTTCGAGGAGAACGAGGTCGAGGTGCTGAGCGGTACCCCGTACCCTGAGGGCACGTTCGGCGAGGCGGAGCCCGTGCACAAGCTGTACAGGTTCCCCCTGATGGGCGCCGCCTGCGGCTTCATCGTCGCGCTGCTCCTGACGGCAGGCACGCAGATAGCCTATCCGATGGTGGCGGGCGGCAAGCCGATCTTCTCCATACCCCCGATGGCGATCATCATGTACGAGGGCACGATGCTCGGCGCGATCCTGTTCACCGTCGTGGGAATCATCTTCGAGTCACGGCTGCCCAGGCTGTTCATGGGAGCGTACGACAAGCGCATCACGGAGGGTTACCTCGGCATCACCGTAACTTCGGGCGAGGACCGCATGCCGCAGGCTGAAGATACGCTGAGGAACGCGGGAGCCGAAGAGATCAAGAGGGGCTGGGAGTAAGACGACTGTGACGGCTGGCAACTTCAGGGCATCGGCGGTCAGGAGCGCGCGGGCGTTGGGTACACTCGCGCGCCGGCCTGCCCTGCCGCTCGTGCCTCTCCTCCTGCTGTTCGCTCTGCTCGCGGCGGGCTGCTACAACAACAACACCGGCGAGACGAACATCGAAGGCTTCGTGAACATGACGCTGCCGGCGTTCCCTCAGCAGGGCGCGCACGCCGTGGTCGTCTTCAGCGAGATGCACTACTCCCCGGCGATGCGGTCCCAGGAAGGCCCGCGCATACTTCCCCCGGCCGACTCGGTGCCGGTCACGGGACGCGAGGTCGCTTACTCAAGCCTCGAAGACTACGCGGCCCTTTCGATTCCCGAAGACTACGCGGCAGCCTACAGCGCAAGCGCGGCGAAGGAGCTTTACCGGGTGAACTGCCTGGTCTGCCACGGCGATGGCATGGCGGGCGACGGCGCGATGAGCCAGCGCATCACGCGGGGGCCCCTGCCGGCCGACCTGATGGCGGACATCTCAACCGAGGCCCTGCCGGGCGAACTCTTCGCCTTCGTTTCAGAGGGCGGCAGGCAGGGCTACGCCACCATACTCACAGGAAGGCCCTCCACCTCGCCAATGCCGGCCTTCAAGTCCCTGCTAACAGAGCAAGAGCGCTGGATGCTAGTCACCTACGTGCTGAAGACGCAAGGCCGCTAGCCACCCGCCCAGCGCAGAGGCGGGTTTCAAACCCGTCATTCCGGCGAAGGCCGGAATCCATCCGCCCGCCCCTGTCATTCCGATCGCCCGCCCAGCGCGGAGGCCCCGATGCCCCTGCCGCTGCCGTCATTCCCGCGCCCTCCCTCCGTCATTCCGGCCCCTCTCTCTCCGTCATTCCCGCGCAGGCGGGAATCCATCCGCCCCAACGCCGTCCGTAGTGAACCTACCGAACCATGAGCCAACCCCCGCCCACTGTCGTTCCGAGTCCCCCGAGGAACCTACAGCCTCCCGCTCGCCACCAACCCCCTTACACGGCAACAACCCCCGCGCTATCCGTCATTCCGGCGAAGGCCGGAATCCATCCGCCCCAACGCCGCCCGTGGTGAACCTACCGAACCATGAGCCAACCCACGCACACTGTCGTTCCGAGTCCCCCGAGGAACCTACAGCCTCCCGCTCGCCACCAACCTCCTTACACGGCAGCAACCCCCAACCGTCATTCCCGCACCCACGCGCCAGCGTGAACCCGGGGCCAGCCGGAATCCAGAGGGGGGCGCGGGGCACTCCCCCACCCCCTTGACACGCCAGTACGCGCCCGCTATCCTAGAACCCATGGATACCGAAACGCACACCATATCACCAATACAACGCATCGTCCGAGAAGAAACCCACGACGGCAGGCTCATCGTCCGTTTCCTAGTCGCAGCCATGCAGGACCAGATCCGCGGCGCCAAGCCCTACCACCGGCTCGACGCCGCGCGCCAACTCATCAAACTCGGCTTCGAAGAAGCGAAAGAGTTCGCCTCCATCAAACCCCTTCCCCAGTCTGCTGGGGAAGGCAGGGATGGGGCTCCCACAGACACCCTCGACACCACCGGCCTCAACCCCGACCTCGCACGCTTCATACGAGCCGAGACCGACGGAGGCCGACAAGCCATACGATTCCTCATAGACGTCATGCTAGGCTTCATGCCCGGCTTCGGACCCCACCACCGCATTGACGCCGCCAAAGAACTGCTCCGCCGAGGCTTCGACGACGCACCCGGCCCCCTCCACCACGACACCTACCCCGACGCAGAACTAAACCCCCTTCCCCAGTCTGCTGGCGCCTCCCTCTCACCCCTTCCCCAGTCTGCTGGGGAAGGCCGGGATGGGGCTCCCGACATCCTCGCCGGCTACGAACCCCCGTACTCCAACACATACGGCCACAGCCAAGACACCGGCGTCAACAATCGAGCCGTCTCCAAAGCAGCCGACGCCCTTATGGACGCCGTCGGCAGGCGCCCGACGCCCCCGGACCCCAGCGTCGTTTACCCCAGCAAACTCGCCAGCATGATCATACACAACGGAGAGGAGCACTACTTCAGCGAACACGCCCGCCCGGCCGTCGAACATTCCATAGCGGCCGGGGAAATCATGGACGCGGTCAAGCGCATCCGCGACTCATGCCGCGGCCCCATCCGTATCGCATGTCCTCACCGCACCGCATCCTGCGACTGCGGCTTCGACCCCTGGACCGAATATCCCGATGACCCAACCGTCATTGCCGCGCGGGCGCAAATCCATCCGCCCGAACCCGAACCCGCCGCCGACTCACCCGTCATTCCGGCGAAGGCCGGAATCCAGACGCCTGAACCCACCGATGACGAACCCGCCCCCTCTGACCCCTTCCCCAGTCTGCTGGGGAAGGCCGGGATGGGGTCGGCCGGCGCGTCTCACACCGAACCCGATGACGAACCCGACCCGTCTGACCCCTTCCCCAGTCTGCTGGGGAAGGCCGGGATGGGGTCCTCCGCCACTCCCGCGGAGAACCCGCCCTGACCCTAACGAAACGGGCCCGCGCCTTACCTGCGCTTTATGACGCCGCAGGCGATCCGCGCGCCCGCCACGCCCGCATCCTCACCGTAATCGTCCGGCTTTTCGTGCACGATGATGGCCGACCCGTCCGAGTCGAACAGAGACCGGACGTCGTCAGCCGCCAGGGTGATGTCCGACGTAAACGCGTCCGCCCGCGCCGTGCCGTCGGCGTTGGCGTACACGTTCGGCAAGTCGCCCGCGTGCATGTCGGTGGAGTGCATGAAGCCGTGACTCTCCTCGCCGGGGCCGAAGTGCGCGCCAGCGGCCGAGAAGTCAGGCGAGCAGGAGCCAACGGCGTGGATGTGAAACCCGTGGCCTCCGGGAGGCAGCCCTTGAAGGTTCGCGCTCACCAGAACTCCCTGCGGCCCCTGGGTCAGCGTGACCATGCCCATCGGCTCGCCGTCCCTTCCCATTATCTCCGCCGTCGCTTCCGCGCCCACGTCCTTCTCCGCTTCGGGCGCGTCCGCATCCTGCTGGCACGCCGCCAGCAACATCACGACCATCGACAAGGCGATTGGGACGATCATTCGGCCCAAAAAGCTCATCGTCTTCATACTGTTGTCCCCCTACGCAACCTTGAAACGTGCATCCGGCCACGACGATTCTATCACCGCCCGCCCCGTAGGGGCGGTTCGCGAACCGCCCTCTCCTTCGCTACGTTCGCCCTGAGCCTGTCGAAGGGCCTACACCCTCTGAAACTTCGTAACCCGCTGCGCGTCCCCGATCTCCGTCACGTAGATGCTGCCCTCGTCGTCCACGCACAGCCCGTGCCCGGCGGCCAGCGTGCCCTTGCCGGGGCCGTCGTCCCCTCGCCAGCGCGTGATCGGCTCGCCGTCCAACGTCCAGATGCTCACCCCCGTCGAGCCGCCCTGCTCAACCACGTACACGACGTCGTCCTTGATCCAGATGTCGCCCGGCAGGTGCAGGTCCACCCACTCGCCGGTGAACCCGCCGTCCCCGTCGAACGTCTGGATCCGGTCGTTGTGCCGGTCGCAGACCAGCACGCGCCCGTTCCGGTCCACCCAGATGTTGTGCACCAGGCAGAACTCGCCCGGCCGGTCGCCCGACCTGCCCCACGAGCGCAGCAACTCGCCGGACGCGCTGAACTTGTGAACGCGAAAGTTGCCGTACCCGTCCGAGACGAAGATGCTGCCGTCCGGCGCAAGCGCCACTCCCGACGGCATGTTGAACGGCATCCCGCTGAACGTCGGCGACGGCGCGAGCTTCTCCCCGAGCTGCATCACCACCTCGCCGCCCGGAGTGTATCTCGTGACCGTGTGGTAGTTCCGGTCCGCTATCCACACGTGGTCGTCCGGGCCGATGAAGATGCCGTGCGGGTCCGACGAGAACGTGCCCTCCCCCCACGACGAGACGAAGTTGCCGTCCTTGTCCCAGATAGTAAGCGGGTGCAGCCCCCGGCTGAGCACGTAGATCTCGTTCTGCGAGTTGATCGCGGCGTCCGAGGCTAGGCCGAACGACCAGTACTTCGGCATGTTCGGCCACGAAGGGACCGCCTCGTACCTGAACTCTCCCGATCCGACTATGGCAGCCATGTCCTAACCTCCGTGTCGATGTGGCCCGATTCTAGGTTTGGCAGGATAAAGCGTCAATTCAGCAAATTGCGCTATAACTGTTCAGAATTCGTACTCCTCTGCCCTCTTCCCCAGTCTGCTGGGTACTCCTCTGCCCTCTTCCCCAGTCTGCTGGGTACTCCTCTGGCCTCTTCCCCAGTCTGCTGGGGAAGATTGAGATGGGGTAATAGCGGCGATTGCCGGGCCGACACATCAACCCTGAACACTTACAGTGCGCTAACATTCCAGGCATGAACGACAAACCGAACACGGCAACCGGCCTCGAACGCGCCAGGCAACTGGCCGAGACTTCCGGCATCGACCCCAGCGGCCCGCTCCTCGCGGCGGTCGAAGAGCGGCTGGGCATACTGCTGTCCGAACTGGACTTGGTTAGCGAAGAACAGTTGCAGGGCGTCGAGCCCGCCACCGGGTTCAGCGCCGCCAGCGAGGCAGACGGTGCCTAGCCCCGCGCTCGCATACCTGTCCATCTCGGAGGCGTCGCAGCTGATCGCGGCCGGCAAGATCTCCCCCGTGGACCTGGCCGGGGCCTGCCTCGAACGCATCGAGCGGCTGGACGAAGACCTGCGCGCGTTCATAACGGTCACCGGGGACTCCGCCCTCGCGGACGCCGGACTGGCCGAAGAAGCCGCGGCGAGGGGAGACCTCAAAGGCCCGCTCCACGGAATACCCATCGCGCTCAAGGACATAATCGACACGGCCGGCGTACTCACAACGTCCGGCTCCATGGTCCACGCGGACCGCGTCCCCGGCGCGGACGCGGCAGTGACGGAGCGGCTCAGAGATGCCGGAGCGGTATCCCTCGGAAAGCTGAACCTGAGCGAATTCGCCATGGGCGGGACGGTCCGCCACGCGTACGGCACGCCCAGGAACCCGTGGGACCGCGCCCGCAACCCGGGCAGTTCCAGCAGCGGCTCGGGTATCGCCGTTGCCGCGGGCATGTGCCTCGGCGCGCTCGGCTCGGACACGGGCGGCTCCATACGCGGCCCCGCCTCTTACTGCGGCATCGTCGGCGTCAAGCCCACGTACGGGCGAGTGCCCAGGCACGGCGTCACGCCGCTGTCGTGGTCGCTGGACACCGTCGGGCCGATGACGCGCACCGTCGCCGACTGCGCGATCATGCTCCAGGCCATCGCCGGACACGACCCGAGAGACCCCACGAGCAGCCGCGCCCCCGTACCGGCGTATCCGACGATACTCGAACAAGCCCCCGCCGGTCTCGATATCGGGCTTCCCGCGGAGCTATGCGAGTCAGACGAGCTGGCCCCGCAGGTGAAGGCCGCGTTCGATGAGGCGATCTACACGATCCGGCGACTGGCGGACACCGTCGCCCCGGTCAGCGTCCCCGCCATCGACGCGTCTCCGGCGCCCGTCATGGTCATCTCAGACGTAGAGGCCGCCGACTATCACGCCCCGTGGCTCAGAACCAGGGCTTCCGAGTACGACGAGAACGTGCGGCTGCGGCTGCTGACCGGCGCGGCCACGCCTGCCGACGCCTACGTGCGGGCGCAGAGGATAAGATCCCTCGTCAGGTCGCAAATGCTCGATGCCCTGGAACGATTCGAAGTGCTCGCCGCGCCGGCGACTCACACAGCCGCGCCCCCGCTGCCCACTTCGGCCGGCACGGGCGGCTCGTTCGGAGACCTGCGAGACGACCTGCCCCGCAGGGTCTTCGCCGGACCCGGCTCGCTCGCCGGCCTGCCAACGCTGGTTCTGCCGTGCGGATTCACCCAAGCCGGCCTGCCCATAGGACTGCAACTCATAGGCCGCCCATTCCAAGAAGCCACCCTCTTCCGCCTGGGCCGCGCCTACGAAAAGGCAACCGCCTGGCATCTACAGCGCCCTCCGGTCTAGCCCCGGCGCGGCCGGCCGGGTGTATCATTACACACAGACACGCGGCACAGGAGGGCGGATATGGTCGAGGTAAAGCCCGCCGTCAAGCTCACTTACGAGGACTATCTGAAGACCCCTGACGACGAGCGCTGGGAGCTTCTAAACGGAGAGTTGACAATGGCGCCCCCGCCTACCACAACCCATCAGCGCGTCGCCAAGAGGTTGCTGGTACGCCTCGACGCTTTCGTCGAAGAGCGGGGTCTTGGCGAAGTGTTCGTCGCCCCAACGGACGTCGTGCTATCCGACACCACGGTCGTACAGCCGGACGTGCTGTTCATATCCACGGAGCAGGCGCACGCCATAACCCGCGAGAACGTTCGCGGCGCGCCCACGCTTGCGGTAGAGGTGCTGTCCCCGTCCACAGCCAGCCGCGACTGGAGGGACAAGCTCGACCTGTACGCCGAACACGGCGTGAAGGAGTACTGGGTGGTCGATCCGGATGCCCACAGAATATGGATTATGACCCTCGAAGGAGACCGATTCCAGGAAGTGGGCACATACGGCGCGGACGACACGCTCACATCACCCACTCTCAAGGACTTCACCCTCAACCTGGCCCATATCTTCAACTCCCCGGCACACGGCAGAGAATCAAAGACCTGATTCCAGCCCCGCACCCACTAACGGTTCAGACTCCATAAGGTGCAAGTCCGTTCGCCCCTGTATCTTGACTATCCCTTCCCCAGTCTGCTGGGGAAGGCTAGGATGGGGTTTCCCCTCACCGTTCGCCCTGAGCCTGTCGAAGGGCCGCCGTAACTGTTCAGATTTCGTGGGACAGTAGCCTCACTATGCCGTCATACCGGCGAAGGCCGGTATCCAGAGGTGGGGGCGGGTGGGGTCTCCGCTCACCAACTCTGAACACTTACGGGCCGCCCGTTCGCCTTGCTACTGGGCGGGCCGGAAACGTATCATCGAATTAGCGTCGGGGTGTGGCGCAGAGGAAGCGCGCCTGCTTTGGGAGCAGGAGGTCGCCGGTTCGATCCCGGCCACCCCGACCAGTTCCTCCCTCTCTCACTCAACCCTAATTCCCGCCACCCTGCGGTACAGCGCCGCCGCCGCTCCGACCACAACTGCCCCGCCGAGCACTAGTGTTGAAGGCGCGCCGATCACCTCAGCGATCGCGCCGGTCTGGAATCCCAAGAGCCACACTGTGCCCCCGGTCATCGAGCGGAACCCCAGCACCCTCCCCCTGATGCGGTCCGGAACCACGGTCTGCAACAGCGTCCATACCGTCGTGTCGTAGATCACGACGCCGGCGTACATAAGACCATAGAGTGCAAGGGACAACGGCAGGCTCCTCGAGAAGGCGAAGGCGACCATGAACCCTCCAAACGCAACGGCGCCGAGTATCAGAAGTCTGCCCTTGCGCTCGACCTCTCCGAAATGGGAGAGCATCAACGCCGCCGCAAGTCCGCCGACGCTACCGGCAGCGATGATATTGCCGAGGCCGTCCGCGCCCACGTCGAGAACGTCCCTCGCCATGACCGAGACCATCGGCTCGTGCATGAAGCCGAAGTACTCAATGACCAAGATCCCTATGAACAACGCTCTCACAACCGGCGCGCTGATCACATACTTCACGCCTTCCTTCAGTTCGGCAAATGGTGATGCTCGCCCAGATTCGCGCCCCACTTGCCGCCGCAGACTGAGAGCAAGCGGTATGGCGGCCGCCTGACATGCCGCGACGAAGACGTATGCCCACGAGATATCGAACGTGTCCACAATCCTGCCCGCCGACAAGGGCGCCACGATGCCGGCGCTACCCATAGCCATCTGATCGATTGACAGCGCCGATAGCAGCTTCTCTTTCCCCACAACATCCAGGATCAGCGTCATCGCGCTCGGCACAAGCACAGCTAGCATCGCGGCGTCCACGAAGCCCAGAAGCATGACGTACCCGACGCGAACCTGGTCCGTGAAAGCGAGCGTCGCGAGCGCCGCCGACGCGGCCGCCTGCACGCACAGGGCCGCGACAAGTACGCTCCGCCTTTCAAACCTGTCCGCGAGAACGCCGCCGACAACGCTGAAAGAAAGCAGGCCGGCCCCGGACGCGCCCACCGTCGCGCCGACCCAAAACGCCGAGTCCGTGGTCTCCAGGGCAAGCCAGGGCTGGAGCATCATGAACCCTAGCTGGGCCATGCCCGTAAACAGGGTGAAGCCAAGCAGCAGCCTGAACTGCGCGTTCTCTATGACCAGCCGCATCTTGCCAAGTCCCGCCCGTAGAGACCTCTTTGCATAACCGTCACTCCGGCGAAGGCCCGGCCCCGTACGAATGCGCTAAGCAGACTACTCCAGCGCGTCTGCGTTCAGTGAGGAGTACGAAGTGCGGCTGCGCAGTCCGGCCCTTCCCGATAGCCACCTCTCGCGCAGAGAGCTGCAGGTCAGCGCAAGCATGAACACGCCCGCCGAGAAGAGCACGACCGACGGCCCGGATGAGACGTCCACGTAGAAGCTGGCGTAGAGGCCCCCCAGCCCGCAGAACGCGCCGATCGCCACCGACAGCGCCATCATCTTGCCGAAGTCGTTAGTCAGCAGCCGCGCCGTAACCGGCGGAATGACGATGGCAGCCGCGATCATCGTCACCCCCAGCACCTGCAGCGATACGACAATCACGGCGGCCAGGATAAGGGCGAACGCGGCGTCAACCCAGCCGGTGGGCACGCCGTAGAACTGCGCCACCTCAGGCTCGAACGTGGTGAACAGGAAGTACTTGTAGCCCAGGAACATCGCGGCCACGGTCAAGGCGGTTACGATCGCGACAGCGATAACGTCGCTTTGCTCCACGGCCAGGATGTTGCCGAACAGGGCCGCGTCGAAGCTGCGCGTGAACCCTTTGAATCGGCTGATGAGGGCGACCCCGAGCGCGAAGCTGGACGTGGTGACTATTCCGATTGCCGCGTCCGCGCCGATCTTGCGCTTCCGTGTGGTGAGATTGATCAGGAGCGCCGAGACAAACCCCCACACGCTCGCGCCCACGAAGAAGTTGATGGACATGACGTAGCTGGCCACCGCGCCGCCGAAGATGGCGTGCGAAAGACCGTGCCCGATGTAAGCCATTCGCCTGAGCACGATGTAAACGCCTATGAGGCCGCACAACCCGCCCACGAGCGTGGCCACGAGCAGGCCCCTGACGAAGAACTCGTACTCCAGCGGCGCGAACACTAGAGCCGTCCCAGCTCCGAAACTTCGTCCACGTGAGAATGAGGTTCGCCGGCGCTCGGCAGGTGCGGACTCTCAGCGACGATCGTCATGCCGCGATACTCGGTAACGTGCAGGTCCGCGTTATAGGTCTTCTTGAGAACCGCCGGCGTGAACACCTTCTTCGGAGGGCCTTCCGCAATGACGCCCCCGTTCAGGCACACTACCCAGGGCAGGTGCGCCGCCACTGCGTTTATCTCATGGGTGGTCATGATGATCGTCACGTCCTGGTGATTCAGGTCGTGAAGCAGGTGCATCACCTCGTCGCGAGTCTTGATGTCCACTCCCATCGTGGGTTCGTCCAGAAGCAGGAGCCTAGGGTTGCTCACCAACGCCCTTGCGAGGAACGCGCGCTGCTGCTGCCCGCCGGACAGTTCCCTGATGTGGCGGCCCGCGAGATGCGCTATGCCGAGGCGCCGCATCATTTCGTTTGCGATGTCACGGTCGCCTTTTGGAAACCACGGCAACAGGCGGTTTTCTGCCGTTCGGCCCATCATCACGATCTGCTCGACGGTGACCGGAAAGTTCCAGTCGATGGTCTCCAACTGGGGAACGTATCCAATCCGCGGCCTGTGTTCGAAGACGGAGCGGCCATCCACGAGCACGTCGCCGCTGTAGATGTCGACGGCCCGAAGGATCGTGCGCAGGACAGTGGTCTTGCCGGAGCCGCTGGGGCCGAGCAGCCCTACGAAATCACCCCGGCCAACCTCCAGGTCAAGGCCGCGGAGCGTCGGTGTGCCGTCGTATCCGCAGACGACGTTTCTCAATTCGACGATCGGCTCGTCACTCGTCCTGTCATGCGGGATTGGATGAAGCAACGAGCGGCCTACTCCGGGTAGATTGCCTTGCTCTCGCCCTCGAAGACGAGACCCGCATCGAATCCTGCCATGGCATCGGCGTTGCCTCCCAACGCGGGGACCATGATCTCGATGTTGGACGCCATCATGCCCATGTAGGAGTGGCGAGGATCGCCGTGGGACCCTGGCAGATCGTCGTCCCTCAATTTGTCAACGAAGGCCGCTCCACCCTCTTTGGCGATCTGCTCCATGACGGGGCTGGGGAACACTTCCGAGCCGAATATAGCGGGAACGCCGCTCTCTCTAACCTGGTCAATGAGATTTGCCACCTCTCTCGCCGACGGGTCTGAGAAGTCGGACGGCTGAACGGCGCCGATGAC
This sequence comes from Dehalococcoidia bacterium, assembly GCA_963668185.1. GTDB lineage: Bacteria > Chloroflexota > Dehalococcoidia > Lucifugimonadales. The sequence continues at coordinate 2,035,765 of OY764162.1, read as the reverse complement.
CTGGAAGCCGTACCGGGCCGCGAAAAAGGGGAACGAGTCGTGGTACGTGAGCAGCTTCCGATTCTCTTCCGGCACGGTCTCCACGGCAGCCGCGATCCTGTTGTCCAGGTCTTCGATGCGCTCCTTCAGCCTCTCGTAGTTGCCGTTGTAGTAAGACTCGTTGGCCGGGTCGAGGTCCGCGAGCGCGTCGCGTATGAGTTCGGCGTACTTCAGGGCCAGGTCGGGGCTTGTCCACAGGTGTGGATTGGGGCGGCCGCCCGACTCGGGAAACGAGAAGTCGAACACCCAGTCCTCGCGCGTTATCGCCTTGTCGCCGAGGGTCAGGATCACAGCCTCCGGCTTTTGGTTCGCCCGCGCCATCTTGAGCGAAGGCTCTTCCAGGAACAGGCCGTTCAGGATGATGAGATCGGCCTCAGACATCACCCGGGCCACTGACGGCGCGGGTTCGTATGTGTGCGAGTTGACGCCCTCCGGGACGATTCCCTCCAAACTGATCCTGGTCCCGCCAATGTTCTCGGCGAGGCTGGTGATCGGCGAGACCGTGGTGACCACCCTCAGCATGTCGTCCGATTCGGCGGCACTAAGATCCGCCGGTACGGACGACGGGCCGTCATCAGAACAGGCAGCGGCAGCGAGGCCGATAGCCGCCCCCATCAGGGCAATCGCCACAGCCTGCCTTATGCGCACTGAAAGCCCAGAAAAGAAGTAAGTAATAGTGTGTTCTCGCGTCCCAGCGCGCCCCGCTAGGACTCTGCTTCGCCCGAACGGCACCGGTTGCACAGCCCGAAAATGGCGAGGTGGTCCATTTCCGACTGGAAGCCGAACTCTGCCATGATCTCCTCAGCCAGCCTATTAACGTGGTTGTCGTCAAGCTGAGTCAGACCCTCGCAATGCCGGCATATCAGGTGATGATGACGGGCATCGTCTATCCACTCGTAAGTCGCTTCGATGCCGCCCATGTCCGTCTCAGACACGACGCGCATTGACTTGAGCACGCCAAGCGTCCGATAGACCGTGGAAACGTCTATGTACGGATAACTGCGCTTCACGCGGTCCAGGATCTCCGAGGCGGTCACGTGACCGTCAGCGTGGCGAACCGCGGACAGAATCATCAGGCGCTGCGGCGTTGGCCTGTGCCCTGAAGCCTTGAGCGTCTGCGCCGTACTGCTCTCGCAACTCATGGATGCAGACGATACGCAACAGGCCAGCAGTTGTCAAAACGCTTGATGGCAATCGCATACCATGTCTTCTGCAATCACTTGCAGAAACGTATCAGGCCGGAACATGGCGCGCCGCCGCTAATGGCGAACGCCGCAGGAAAACGATCCGCAAGGCCGATGTCAAGGCAGGTCAGACGGCCGCCACTCGTGCGGGACTGCGTGCCGCTCGTAGAAGTCGGCCAAGTCCACGGCGACGCCCTTATCGTGGGATTCCTCCATCGCGGCGATGACGGCAAACGTACGCATGTGGTCACGCGCCGAGGGGTGTGGTCGCCTGTTGCCGGCCGCAAGCTGTTCCAGCACGTCGGCAAACAGCAGGCGAGCGTCGTCCACAAGATGCTCCTGTTCTTGCAGCGCCACCGGAGTCTCGACGGACGAGTCCGCTCCCATGACCACGCTGAGGCCGGAGGTGATCTGACGCTGAATCAGCGCGCCGTCATCGCAGTCCGTCCTCCAGAGAAAGTGGTCGGCCCTGGTCTGGCCTGACCAGGTGCCGAAGATGCCGACCTCCAATCCGCCGGTCATGCTCAGAGCCGCGATCACTGTGCTATCGCCTTCATACATGCTCCACGCCGGGTTAGAGCAGCGGCAGAGCACGCGCGTTACCTCCGCGTCGTACACGAAGCGCATCTCGTCGACTGCGTGAACCAGCTGCTCGTACAGCATCGGCTGGCGCATCGTGACCGGGTAACGGTTCAGGCCGGGCGCGTGGCCGTCCCGTTTTCGCCAGTAGGTGTATCCGGCCAGCCTCGGCCGGCCGATCTCTCCGCTTCTCAGTATCCGGCGCGCCTCGGTCACGCAGTGCTGATAACGAAAGTTGAGGCCCACAGCGAAGGCGCGGCCGGCCGCTTCAGCCGCTTGTACCAGCTTCACACCCTCATCGAAATCGAGAGTCAAGGGCTTCTCAGAGAGCAGATCGCAGCCCGCGTTCAGCACTTTCAACGCATCGCGGCGCCGGCCCATCGGAGGCGTTGCCAGCACCACAAGATCGGGGCCGCACTCCGAGAGGGCGTCATCGAGGCTCGTGGTGACGGTTGCCTGCTGCCCCGGGAAACGTGAGCGCGCCCATTCAAGGCGAAGGTTCAGGAGATCCACGTAGCCAACCGGCCGGCACATCGGCTCTTCGTTGACGATGCGCGCCCACTTCCTTCCGCGAGCGCCGAGGCCGACCAGAAGGACCCTGACAGGCTTAGCTATGGAGAGCGCCAACGGCTGAAGCTCTTGAAGACCCGGCCGCTACAGTAGAAGGCCCACAAGCTCATCAATGGATCTCACCACAGTTGCGATACCGTCTCCTGCGGTCGCGCCCGCGCGATTGAGCCATACAGGCTGGAGCCCGGCATTGGCCGCGCCTACCACGTCGTTTTCCCAGGAGTCGCCGACGTGGACTATGCGACCGGCCGGACATCTGGCCTGTTCGACGGCGACGTCGAAGAGCCGCTTGTCGGGCTTCTCGATGCCGCCGTGGTCCTCGGCGAACACCGCAAAGGAGATCAAGTCGCCGATGCCCAGCGCGTCCGCGCTGGTGTTGCCGTTGCTCAGCAGGCCAAGCCGAAAGGACCGCGACAGTTGTTCCAGTGCGGGCCGAACATCCGGGAAGAGCATGCCGGCGGAGTTTCGATGGTTAAAATAGACCTGCGTGAGGTGCAAGCCGAGTTGGTCGTCAGGGGCGCCGGCCTCTATGAGGGCCTGCCTTATCGACTCTGCGCGGATGGTGTTGAGATCGGTTACCCGCTCCCACAGGCGTTCATGCGTTTCGTCGCGAATCGCGATCATTCTGTCGACGCTTAGCTTGCCTGCCGCCTCCGGCTGGAACCGAGACATCTCTTCGAGGACCGCGCTCAAAGCCTCCCGCATGACTCCTTGAAAGTCCCACAAGGTGTCGTCCACGTCGAACGTGACGGCCTCGATGCCGGCAAAAGGACGATGCTCAGGCCGGGTCATGAGGGGACGCGCAGCGCGTTGACTCCGAAGCGGCAACAGGCCGCGCGGCGGTCAGGCTTGCGCCTCAGGCCGGTATTGCAGGGCTTCCGCGACATGAGTCACTCCGATGGGGTCTTCACCGGCCAGATCGGCAATTGTGCGAGACAACTTCAGAATCCTGTGATAGCCGCGCGCTGACAGGTGCATCTGCTTCATTGCCGCCTGCAGCAAGCCCTGTGCCTTGTCGTCAACATTGCAGTGGTCCCAGACCTCTACCGGGCCCATTTCCGCGTTCGCGACGATCTTGCTGCCCTTGAACCGATTCTCCTGGACCTCGCGGGCCCCTGCAACTCGCCGGCGCACGTCTGCCGAGCGTTCACCCCGGGTTGTACCCACGAGCTTCTCGTAGTCAACCTGCGGCACGTCGATGAACAGGTCAATGCGGTCACGCAACGGCCCGCTGATCCTGCGCCTGTATCTCGTCAGTTCACTTGATGAGCAGGAACACTCGCGCCTGGGGTCGCCGTGGTAGCCGCAGGGGCATGGGTTCATGGCGGCCACGAGCATGAAGTTCGCCGGGTACGTCACCGTTCCCTGAGCGCGGCTAATGGTCACGACCTTGTCCTCCACCGGTTGGCGCAACACCTCAAGTCCGGTGTGGCCGAACTCAGGCAACTCGTCCAGGAACAGCACGCCTCGGTGGCTGAGCGTGATCTCTCCGGGCCGCGGGTTGCGGCCGCCGCCCACAAGTCCGGCGCTCGAAATGGTGTAATGCGGGGCCCGGAATGGCCTGGAGGTCACGAGCGGAGAGGAGCTCGGCAGGAGGCCGGTGATGCTGTATATCTTCGTAACTTCCAGGGCCTCTTCGCTCGTCATGCGCGGGAGGATCGAGGACATGCTGCGGGCCAGCAACGTCTTGCCGCTCCCCGGCGGGCCGCTCATCAGGAGGTTGTGGCCGCCTGCCGCCGCGACTTCTATGGCGCGCTTGGCGTGTTCCTGTCCGCGAATGTCGGCAAGGTCCACGCCACCGGTAAACGCCGGATCGGAGGCCCCGTTCGGTCCGGTCGAGCCCTCGGCCTGCGCGATTAGCTCCGCGACGACGCTCCCCTGGGACTGGCGAACCGGCGCTAGCGGCTCGTCGCCCCTGAGGTGCGCGATCAGAGACCGCAGGTCGCTGACCGGCAGTACCGTGATGCCCTCGACAAGGGCAGCTTCTTCGGCATCGCTGCGCGGGACGTACGCCTGCGCGAATCCCTGGTCCCGCGCGACGGCCACCATCGGGAGCACCCCGTTCGTGTGACGAACGCCGCCATCAAGCGAGACCTCGCCCAGGAACACCGCATCCTGCGAGACGGGCGGAAGCTGACCCGAACTGGCTAGCAACGACACGGCTATAGGCACGTCGTAGGACGGCCCGGCCTTGCGGAAGTCCGCCGGGGCAAGATTGGCCGTTATCCTCTTCATCGGGAAGTCGCAGCCCGAATTTCGGACTGCCGAGCGCACGCGCTCCTTCGCCTCCTGCACTGCCGTATCGGGAAGGCCCACGATGTTGAACGCAGGAAGGCCGGGAAGAATGTCGACTTCCACGTCCACGATGTACCCGTCCAACCCAACAACCGCGCACGAGTTCGTCTTTGCCAGCAAATTGTGTGTCCTTGCTCGGTACCTGTCTGAAAATCTTACCTGATTGGGCGCTAATTTCATAGAACTAATGCACGGGCAATCGGGCCGCACGCGACTCGGGTTGGCCGATAGGCGATGTAGGCAGGAGCCAGAGGATGGAAGCTGCGGTTATGCTCAAAGCAAGAGAGGTCCAGGCGAAGATTTCGTAAGAACCCGTCCTGTCGAAGACCAAGCCAGCGAAGAGCGGCCCACCCACGCCGATCAGGCCAGAGACCGAAAAGATGATGCCGCGTATCGTTGCGTAATTGCGCAAGCCCACCCAGTCCGCCATAAGCGCCATCATTACCGAAAAGACGCCGAAGTCGGGAGAGAGCAACGCGAAGATTAACGCCAGCTTCCATAGTTCCCCGTCCAGCCAGGTGATGAGAAGAAACCAACCTATGGAACGCACAAACAGGCCGAGCGAGATGATCTTGGTCTTGTACCATCGATCTCCCAGCCAGCCCAGCAGGAGCAACGTGGGCGCCATAAACACGCCCCACAGGCCGAGAAAGTCGCCAGCCGACTTCTCTGTGAAGCCCCTCCACACCAGTATGGCAATTGAGTGCACGGAGACGGCTGTTATGGTGACGCTGTGCATCCCCATCGAGAGAGACAGTAGCCACAGTCTGACCGTTCGGAGACCTTGACCCACCGATAGGCCCTGCAGTTCCGGCCGGACCTGCGTCGAAGTAGAGTCCGACGATCCCGAGCCGGCTCGCGTCGGAATGCCGTCCGGAGGGAGGCCCAAGTCATGAGGGAACTTTCGAAGAACCCTGGAAAGCGGTATTACGACCAGCCATATGCCCACGCCGATAATGGCGGCGGTAGTCCTCCATCCCAGCGTGGCGACGCCCAAACTCAGGAGCGGCGGGATCGCCGCGAACCCCACCGGCCAGCCGGTGTTGGCCGCGCCCATCGCCAGAGACCGGCGCGCGACGAACCAGCGGGCCACGGCCGCAGTGCCGCCCGGGATCATCGGCATCATGCCAAGGTTGATCATGCCCACCATGATCAGCACGAACGCCAGGTAGTTCGTGGTAAACCTCAGCGATATGAACCCCGCGCCGGCAAGCATGCCGGACCAGAACAGCACTGTCCCTGGTCCGAACCGGTCTACGAGATAGCCGACTATGGGCCCGACCGTGGTCATGATGAACCGGTTGATCGTGAACGGGAGCGAGATGGCGAACTTGCTCAGGTTGAGATCGCGACTTATGGGAAGGAACAGGATGGAGAACCCAAACAGCCACGTGCCGTCGTTGACGGCGTTGTAAATGAAGCTGACGGCGACTACGCGCCAGCCGTAGAAGGTGGAGGCGACCTTGCGAGAAATGGGCGAGAGCACGTAGCTAACCATTGGGCGCATACTATGGCCCGCCTCTATCACCGTCAATTCCAAGACCGGCGTGTTAAGCTTGGGTTCTTCTAAGCACGGAGTCCAACTCTGGTGGAATGTCCTCAATGCGGCCTCAACTCGGCCTCGGACGCCAGCTTCTGCACCGAATGCGGCCAGAGGCTCGGCAACGAGGAAGCGGACGACGCCAGTTCACATCAGCAGACAGACAGGCCTTCCGAACATGGGGCGGAGACGCCGAAGCTCTCGTGCCCGCGCTGCGGCTCTCAGAACGCGCTTGAGACCACGCACTGTACGGAGTGCGGAGCGGTAATGCGCGCCGATCTCCGAAACGTAGTTAGCTACCAGCCGGACACAGCGACCTCGGTTGCCGGAGGCACGCACCGGCCTGACACAGCGCCCGCGGCTGCCAGAGACGCCCATCGGGCGGAAGCAGCGCCCGCGGCGGCTGGAGACGCATGGACGGTGCCGGAAGGCCGCGTGCTTGTCTTCACCGTGCTCTCCTTCGGGTTGTACCTGCTCTACTGGATGTTCCTCACCTGGAGGCAGTACCGTGACAGCGTCAGGCGGCCTCAACCGGCCAATGAGCAGGCGGAGTCCGTTCAGTACCCGGTCTGGCATGCTCTAACACTGCTGGTGCCGGTCTATGGGCTGTTCAGGACTCACGCTCATATGTCGGCCTTCAGGGAGCTTATGAGAGTGGAGGGCCTGACCTCGACGATATACCCTGGCTGGTGCGTGGCTGCCGTGCTGCCGTTCACATTTCGAGCGCTGGGCGTCGTTCTCACACTGTTCAGCGTGGGGGCTGGGCCAGCCCAGCAGACGGGGGCCAGTTCCGCGGGCGATCTTCAACAGCCTGCCGATGCCGCGGCTACGGGAGCCGCGGCAGAAGCGCTGTCAAGAAGCGAGCTTGTCCTGGGCCTGGCGATCGAGGTACTCGTCCTCGCGGCCCTTACGTGGATGCTGGTGCACGTCCAGGGAAACATCAACGCATACTGGACCAAAGTGCGAGGACAGGTCGGTACAGTCCCGGTCAGCTTTGCTGAAGTGGCGCTAGGGGTGCTCGGAGTCGTGATGTGGGCCGTCACCATCTTAGCGGTGCTGGGAGCCAGCTAAGGGTAGCCTGTAGCATTCAAGGGGCGTTCGCGTAACTCTCCGGGGCGGGCTGCCCGATATACTTCGAGGAGCGAAAATGAGCAGTAACGGCAGGACAGCGGTGATTACCGGAGCAGGATCCGGCATTGGCAGGCATAGCGCGCTGGCGCTGTTCGAGGAAGGGTACTCGGTCGCGCTTGCCGGACGCCGAAGAGAGACCCTGGAAGAGACGGCGCGCTTAGCAGGCGTGGACTCATCGAGGGCGCTCATCGTGCCGACGGATGTCGGCGATCCAGACGCCGTGCGAGGTCTGTTCGCGGAGGTGGGGAGCGCATTCGGGCGGCTGGACCTGCTTTTCAACAACGCCGGCATCAGCGCGTTCGCGGTGCCGCTGGAGGACCTTACCTACGAGCAGTGGAAGGCCGTGGTGGACACTAACCTCACGGGCGCGTTCCTGTGCACCCAGGAGGCGTTCAGGATCATGAAGAGCCAGGACCCCATGGGTGGACGAATCATCAACAACGGCTCGATCTCGGCGGATATGCCGCGTCCGAACTCCGCGCCGTACACCGCCACGAAGCACGCGATGACCGGCCTGACGCGGTCGACTTCCCTGGACGGCAGGAAGTACAACATAGCGTGCGGGCAGATCAACATCGGGAACGCGCTGACCGACATGGTGGCGCGAGCAGCAGAGGGCATGCCGCAGGCCGATGGTTCTGTCAAGGTCGAGCCTACGATGGACGTCGAGCACGTCGCCCGCGCCGTGGTCCAGATGGCGGCCCTGCCGCTGGACGCGAACGTGCAGTTCATGACGATCATGGCAACGAAGATGCCGTATATTGGCAGGGGATGAGAAATACTGGAGGCGACAATGTGGAACCAGAGACGAACCGATGAATTCGAGGGCATGGCGGCGGAGGTAGTCACCATAAGCGGGCATGGCGGAGACGCCGTGAGCGCGTACCTTGCGCGGCCGGCGGGCGATGGGCCGCACCCGGGCGTTGTGCTCGTTCATCACATGCCGGGCTGGGACGAGTTGTACAGGGAGTTCACGCGCCGGATGGCGGACCACGGCTTCGCGGCGATCTGCCCCAACCTCTACGAACGGTTCGGGCACGGCACCCCGGAGGACGTGGCGGCCCATGCTCGGAGCGAGGGCGGCGTCGCGGACGAGGTTGCGGTTGCAGACTTCGAGGCGGCCCGCGAGTACCTCAGCGCGCAGAGCTACTGCACCGGCAAGGTGGGCATCATGGGCACATGCTCCGGCGGGAGGCACGCATACCTCGCCGCGTGCCTGACCGACGGGTTCGGGGCGGTGGTGGACCTGTGGGGCGGCAACGTGGTCATGCCGGCGGAGCGGCTTTCCGAGAAGCAGCCGACGGCGCCGATCGACTACACGGCGCAGCTGTCGGCGCCACTGCTGGGACTGTTCGGCAACGACGACTCCAGCCCATCGCCGGAAGAGGTGGACCAGCACGAGGAGGCGCTGAAGGAGCACGGCAAGAGCTACGAGTTCCACAGGTACGACGGCGCGGGCCACGGCTTCTGGTACTACGACAGGCCGGCATACAGGCAGGAGCAGGCTATGGACGCGTGGAACAGGACGATTGCCTTCTTCCAGGCTCACCTTGGATAGCCGAGCGCTGTCACAGAGACCAAAGGAGTTAGCCATGTGCACGATGATCGTGGAGAAGGCAAAGGTGGCCGGGAGCGCGCGGGGGGCAAAGGGCTGGTTCAAGCTGGACCAGGTCAACGTTTCCTACGACCACCCGTCCAACGCGCAGTTCGACCATGCGGTGAACCTGGACTTCGTGAACGGCGCGGCAGGGCTTGACGCGAGGGTCGCTGTCGAGCTTTCGCCGGAGTCGGCCCGCAGCCTGATGCGCGCCATCGACGCGGCCCTCAACCGGGGAGTTGCTGAGGCGGGACTCGAATCGGGGGAGTGAGGGCGAGGTTCCTATTGCGGCAAGAGGAGCCGGGCCGTCAATGCGCGCCGCCGCCCTGTGCCTCCATCCATTGTCTGCTGGCCTCTGCCTGCCAGGCGCGCTGCTCGCCGTCCCAGCCTGCCTTGATGTACTCCAGCACGGCGTCTAGTTCTTCGTCGGTCAGCTTGCCTTCGAAGGGGGGCATCGTCTTGCCCTCGTACTCCATCGTACCCAGGATCATCGCCTTCAGGTGACCGTCGGGGTGGTGCCACGTGTGCCCGGTGCGGCCATGCGGCGGGGAGTTGTCGGTGGCGCCCGCGCCGGTCCTGGCGTCGCCGTGACAGACTTGGCAGTCTCTCTCATAGACCGCCTTTCCCTGCTCTATCAGCCTTTCGTCCAGACCGGTATCCGAATCGCCGCCGCACGCCGACCAGATGGCGGCCAGCAGGATGACGCAGACGCAGAGGAGGGAGAGGCGCGCGGCGCGCCTTCTGCCCGGCGAAGGAGCGTTGACCGGCCTCACTCCCTTGGCGCGTCGCAGTTGAACATCCAGTTGATGCCGAACTTGTCGGTGCACGCGCCGAAGTACGCGCCCCAGAACATTTCTTGGGGTTCCATCATCACGGAGCCGCCTTCGGCGATGCCGGCGAACAGCTTGTCGGTCTCCTCCCTGCTGCTCGTGGGGTAGCTGAGTGAGAAGTTGCTGCCGGGCACGCGCGGCGGGCCGAAGTTGGAGGGAACGTCGCTCCCCATGAGGACGGCGTCGCCTATGGAGAGGGTGACGTGCATGACCTTGTCGCGGTCCTCCTCGGGGACGTCGATTTCGGGACCGCCGTCGCCGAACGTCTGGAAGATCTGGTACTCGCCGCCGAATACGGAGCGGTAGAAGTCAAACACCTCGCGGCAGTTGCCGTTGAAGTGGAGATAGGCGTTCAGGGGCATGTTGCGTCCTCCGATATTGAGTCAGGCACTCTAGCTACAAATACGATACGGGCCGGAATCTGGATTGGTCAAACCCGGTAGGAGCCGGGGAAGCGTTCAAACTGGGAGGGTGGAGCCAACGGTCGGGGTCGAACCGACGACCTACGCATTACGAATGCGTTGCTCTACCACTGAGCTACGTTGGCTTCCAACGGGACAAACTGATAATAGCACAGGCCGGTCAGTCCTATACCGCGTTGCCCCAATCGACGTAGCTGGAGCTAGCCGCGGTGGTGACGGTGACCTGCTGCCGATAGCCGCCCAGTTGGGCGGAGTGCGTCTCCGTGCGGTACTCGATGTCCGGCGAGTCGCTGCCCGCGAGAGCTTCGTGGAGTACGCGCCCGTCCATGTCCTCGCCGCCTGAAAGGCCGAGGACGTAGAGGATGGTGGGAGCGACGTCGATGTTGCCGGTCGGGGTGTCTATGACCGTTGACCGGCGGAAGCTGGGGCCACGCGCAATGAGGGTGTTCCGCAACTCGTGGCTGGTCATGCCGCCGTGTACGCCCGCGCCGACGGGGCCTACGACGCACGGGGAACGGCCGGGGTAGCCGGCGCTGTTGGGGTCGGAGTTCCAAGCGAAGGCCATGGCGAGGTCCGGGCCCCTGCGCCCATCTATGCCGGCGATGCTCGCGGGTATCGTGCCGGGCACGGGGCCGACGCGCTCCGAGGCCAGCATCGCGCCGCACCACGGCTGACGCGAGAGCCACGCGGCCAGCTGCTCCACCGTGGCGGGGTCGGCGTCGTGGGCGTAGAGGAGCGCCATGCCGCCGTTGGGGGCCACCAGCACGCCGCCGGGCTGGCCGCCGCCGGGGAAGCCTGCCGCGCGCACCTCGGCCTCGATGTCCACAACTTCGGTGATAGTGGCGTAGCCGTGGTCCGAGACGACGATGACATCCGTGTCGTCGAGGGCGCCGTTGCGTTCGAGCGAGGCAAGGATGCGGCCGAACTGCTCGTCGGCGAAGGCGAGGGCTTCGTTGGATGGATCGGAGCCGACGCCGGCCTTGTGGTTGGAGCTGTCCGGCTCGGAGTACCAGAGCAGGGCAACTTCGGGAGCGCGCTCGGCGAGCACGTACTCGATGAGGACGTTCGTGCCGATCTCGATCTGGGCGGTGTTGGGCACCGACTTGGGCGGCCATGGGCCGAAGCGCTCGACGATTTCGGGGTGCAGGTCCCGGGGCATGCAGAACTCGGGGTGGATCGTTGCGCCGCCGAGGTCCTCCGCGAGCGGGTTCTGGACGTAGGCGTTGCCGGAGGTGCCGACGCCGACGGCAACGTACTCGGCGCCGTGGCCGTGCAGGATGTCGGCCAGCGTGGGCTTCAGCAGGACGGCTCCCGTCTTCTCCCTGACCCGGGTGAGTTCGGGTTCGAGGGCAGGGATGGTGTTGTCGGGGTCGTAATCGCGGATTACGAGCGTGTTGCCGGCGAGTCCATGCGAGCCGGGGCGGCAGCCGGTCACGAGGCTGGCAACATTGATGCGGGTGACGGTCGGAAAGACCGGGTGATTCCTGGCGAAGGTCACGCCGCCTGCGGCGAACCCGGCGAGGTTCGGCGCCAAGTCCGGCGTGACCTGGGATGGCTGCAGGCCGTCGAAGGCGACTATGAGTACGCGGGGCACGGGCGATTCCTTCCTGTCACGCTGGGCGGGATTGGGCAGTCACGATAGCCGCCCGCGGGGTTCCGGGCAAGGGGCGCGCCTGCGTGTCCGAGGCCTCGGTCGATGGCAGCCGAGGGCCTCTTCACCCCCAGAGTTGTCTCATTTTGTTTCATTTTGTCTCACGTCGTAGCTGAGAGCAGGGGGTCGCGAGACGGTTTTGAGACGCGTATGAGACGGAAATGAAGCGTTGGCGAGGCACTTTTGAGACAAAATGAGACAGGCTTTCCGGCGCTGCACTCACACGAGCGGCGTCCGCAAAGGGCGTCCGTTCGAGGCGCCGTGATAGTGTCTGAGCATGATGGCCTGCTTTGTTCATGCGTCCATAATAGCATGAATGTTCGCGGAGGGCAAATCGGCGGCGGGCAATCATACCCAGCCTGATAGAATGCAGCATCGCACATACCACTTGAGGAGCCGGCATGGCTGAGCGAATCTACAACCGAGGACGGGATGGGGAGCTTGAGCCGCTCGAGGAAGAGCGCTTCTCAACTGAAGATGAGTTACAAGAACTGATTGCCACGCATCCTGAACTGCTCGACGGCGAGCAGATGAGGCCCGGCGATCCCAGGCGATGGATTCTGATCACGCGCGAGAAGGGAATATCCGAGACTGCCGATTCGGGGGCCAGATGGTCACTCGACCATCTAATAGTCGACCAGGACGCGATCCCTACGCTTGTTGAAGTCAAGCGGGGCACTAACTCAAAGATTCGAAGAACGGTCGTAGGGCAGATGCTCGAATACGCGGCGAACGCCGCCCGGACTTGGACCGCGGATGAGTTGCGGCAATCGTTTGAGGATACATCATCAGCAGCCGGAAGCGACCCCGACGAAGAGCTTGCCAGATTGTTGCAATCGGATGGTGAACTGGATGTTGACGGCTACTGGGAAAGTGTATCTACTAACCTCAAGGCACAGCGCCTTCGTCTTTTGTTCGTTGCCGATGAGATTCCGGACACGCTGGAACGGATTGTGGAGTTTCTCAATGCGCACATGCCCGAAATCGAAGTTCTGGCAGTCGAGATCAAGCAGTTTCGGGGAAAGTTGGCGCAGACTCTTGTGCCTCGCGTTATTGGAAGAGCGGCGGACGTGTCCACGCGAAGTGCGGGCAGGCGGCCCCCGGATCTGACCAAGGAGTCATTCCTTGAGAAGTTCGACGAGGAATCCCGAAGTGCTGCTGCCCGTCTTATTGATGAAGCCCAAAGGGCCGGAGGCAAAGTCGCCTTACGGTCAACTTCACTGACTATACAGGGACAAAGCACCCGTTGGCGCAATCCTATAGGCGTCGCGTGGCTCTCTGTGCCCTCCAACGATACGCTTAGTGCATCGGGTAATGGACGCTTCCAATTTGGCTTTAGCACTGAGAGTTGGACAGGTGATTCTGGACCGGATGAAGGCTTACGAACCATTCTGGAACGATACGCCAACAGTTTCAGTGGCGATTCTTTCGCTACAGAGGTCGCTGATAAGCGCATGGTAGCGTGGGAGATCCCTTCGAGAGACGCGGCGCGCCATATCGACGTGTTGGTGGGGCGCGTCACCGGCGTTCTAGCGGAATTGGCGGAGCTCAAGCCGCTCTGAACCGTGGTCGGTGAATCGGAGAGTCCCACCTCCCCCCTCTGGATACCGGCCTTCGCCGGTATGACGGTGTAAGGCGGCTGGAGGCTGACACGAGGCCCTTCGACGGGCTCAGGGCGAACGGGGTTGGGCCGTTCGCGAACGGCCCCTACGCCAGAGGCCTCGGGCGGTGTCTTGCGCAAGGCCCTTCGACAAGCTCAGGGCGAACGGGATTTGGTGACAGCCCTCTGATAACAGCGTCTTGAGGCTGTGTTAATCTCCGGTTTCTTGCTCAAGGAGTTCGCGCTTTTGGCAGCAGAGTCGCAGACCGTGGAGTCCGGGCGGATTACCAGCCTGGACTTGATTCGCGGGGTTGCGGTGCTCGGCATTCTGCTGATGAACTCGGTCGCGTTCAGGTTCGACTTTGGGCCTTATTTCAACCTGAGCGCGGGCGGCTCGGAGACGTGGCTCGACTGGACCGTGGGCATCCTGGGCGAGGTCTTCGTGGACCAGAAGTTCATGGGGCTGTTTTCGCTGCTTTTCGGCGCGGGAATGATCCTGTTCATCGACCGCGCAAGCGGAAGGGGCAGGCGGGCGGTGCTGCTGAACCTGTGGCGAAACGCGCTCCTGCTGCTGATCGGCGTGCTTCACACGCTGGTGTGGGAGGGCGACGTGCTGACGGTGTACGCGGTATCGTCGGTCTTCCTGATCGCCATGCGAAAACTGCCGAACCGGGCGCTCATCGCCGCCGGAGCCGCCGCGTTCGCGCTGTCGGTCGGCTGCGCGGTCGTCGCGCAGAACATGGCCGACACGACGGGCGCGTCGCTGGCCGGACTCTGGACAACGGGCGAGGCTCCAGACGAAGGGGCCATCGAGATGGTGTTCCTGCTGGGGATCTTCCTGCGGGCGCTGGGACTTATCCTGATGGGCGCGGGCCTGTACCGCACCGGCTTCATGAACGGCGGCCTGCCTCCGCGCACGTACCGGCTCACCGCGATCGTCGGGCTAGGCGTCGGATTGCCGCTTGCCGCGGCGGGCGCGATCATCACGGCGGCAAGCGACTATTCCAGCGAGATCGCCTTCGTAGGCCAGATTCCGAACACGGTCGGCACGATTCCCGCCTCTTTGGGCTACATGAGCCTAATCATCCTCTGGAACAACCGCGGGGACAACCGGCTCAAGCGCCGTCTGCGCGCGGTGGGGAGGATGGCGCTGACGAACTACCTGGCGCAGACGGCGCTGGGCGTGCTCGTCTTGACGGTGTGGCTGGGCGACGCGGACTACGTAAACCGGGCCGCGGTGCTGGCGTTCGTGCTCGTGGTGTGGGCATTGCAGCTTTGGTGGTCGCAGGCGTGGTTGGGCCGCTTCCTGTTCGGGCCGGCGGAGTGGCTCTGGCGAATGGCTACGTATCGGAGCGGACAGCCTCTTCGGCGCGCGGGGTAGCCCTTCGACAGGCTCAGGGCGAACGGGGGCGGGTGACAGCGCCCGGCATTGGCGGTGGGCGGGTTTGGGCCGTTCGCGAACGGCCCCTACGCCGGAGGCGTCTTGCGGGCGGCCCTTCGACAGGCTCAGGGCGAACGGGTTAAGGCAATGGCCCCTTCGACGGGCTAAGAAGAGGGGCGGTTGGAGCGGACTCGGAGGGTCAGGCCGGCTATGGTCAGGGCGATGGATAGGAAGCTGCAGACGACGAGGCCGGTCCTCAGGCTGCCGGCGGACTCTTCGATGTAACCGGCCAGCAAGGGGCCGATTACGCCCCCGGCGGACATGCACATCGTCAAGAAAGCGGAGCCGACGGCGACCTCTCTCGGGCGGATGCCGGGCAGCAGGAACGGGACGGTGTAGAGGATGGGGAAGAAGCCGGAGCCGATCCCGTTGACGAACGACAGCGCCAGCAGGGCGGGCATCGATCCGGTGAGCGTCATGCCTACGAATGTGCCGACGACTACGACGCCCATGAACCGCAGAATGGCCTTGCCCTTGTCGAAGTCGAGAGCTATGTAGCCGAACCAGACCCCGAAGACGCCGCCCGCGGCGATGCCAATGGCGAGAATGATGCCGGAGTCTCTAACGGAGATGCCGTACTCGGCCTCGGTCATGGTGGGGAAGAAGCTCAGGAACGCGGTGTATGACGCCATGTATCCCACGAACGCCATTCCAGCTATCCACAGGTCCCTGTAGGCGAGGGCGGACTTTACTAGTGCGAGGTCTCGGAGGCCAGGCGACCGTCTCTCCCGGTCGCGGTTCGGCCCTTCTCTGCCGAGGACCAGCCACAGCAGGGTCAGGACGACAAAGTAGATGCCGAAGACGCGGAACACGCCGCGCCAGTCGTTGTCGACGAATTCGAGGATGAACGGCGTCACGGCAAGGCCGCCGCCAACGACGAGGCCGAACATGAGGTTCGAGATGCTGCTGACCATGACGATCTCGTGCCGTGGGAACCACTGAAGCGTCAGAAGCGCGCGCGCAGGCTCACGGGCGACGAGCGTCAGGCCGAAGACGATGCGCCCAATGCTGAGCACGATGAATCCGGGCGCCCACGCCTGTACGAAGATGCAGGCGGACGCCACGGTGATCATGACGGTGGTCAGGATTCGGGGGCTGAACCGGGAGGCCCACCAGCCGATGGGAATCGCGATTACGAGGCTGGCCCAGAACGCGGCGGAACTGAGAACGCCCTGCTGGACTGGGGAGAGGCCGAGGTCGTCGCTGATGGCGGAAAGCAGCAGGCCCAGGGCGAGGTGGACCATGAAGGAGCTGACGCCGAGCAGCAGGAAGAGGCCGACGCTGACCCAACGGTACGCGGACGGGGGGCCGACGCCGGCGGGGGCGGCCTGGTCAGTCAAGTGGGTGCACGTCTGGGACGGTTCTAGTAGGGCGCATGGGGCGGCCCCATCCTAGCCTTCCCCAGCAGACTGGGGAAGGGATTCAAGCGCGGAAAGCGGCCCTTC
Organism: Dehalococcoidia bacterium; assembly: GCA_963668185.1. Lineage (GTDB taxonomy): Bacteria > Chloroflexota > Dehalococcoidia > Lucifugimonadales. Next base: position 2,019,441 of record OY764162.1, on the reverse strand, counting down.
GACAGGCTCAGGGCGAACGGGGCGGAGGGCGCTTCGCGAAGCGCCCCTACGGCTGGGCCTTCGACGGGGTCAGGGCGAACGGTTGCTACGGGACTGAACGGGCTAGAGATAGCCGTTTATGATGGTACGGATGCGGGCGTTTACTTCGTCGGGGCGGTGGCCGACCAGGGAGCCGTGGCCGAGGCCATCCAGCAGGTGGAAGTGGCCGTCCGGCGCGGCGTCGGCGACGCGCCGGCCGAGTTGCGGGGGCGTCTGCATGTCCTGGGAGAAGGCGATGACGTGCATCGGGACCTTGCAGTCGGGGAGCCTGTCGAGCACGTCGAAGTCTATGCAGGCCTCCCACTGCGCGATCAGCATCTCGCTGTCACGTTCGCCGTAAGCGCCGTCCGCCACCTCGCGGACCCTGTTCCATAGCTCCTCGTCGCCCAGGACCTCGGACGGGAACAGGAACGCGCCGTAGTGGTGGATGGCGAACTCGCGGCTGAGCCTGCCGCCCGACCGGAAGAACTCGACCTCCGCCTCCATCCACGTCCTGCTGAAGCCGACGGGCTTGGCGGCTGTGCCCATGGGGATGGCGCAGCGCACGAGCTCGGGGAAGTCCAGCGCGACCTGCTGGACGATGAGCGAGCCCATGGAGAGGCCGGTGAGGAAGACGGGCGGCTCGCAGACGGCCTCGATCAGTTCGGCGCAGTCACGGGCGAAGTCGGCGATGGTCCAGGGCGTGGGCTGGGAGCACTCGGTCTCGCCGACGCCGCGCGGGTCGTAGGACGTGTTGCGGAAGTCGGCTTCGAACGCGGCGACCTGGTACTCGTAGTCCTCGCCGCGCTGGTCTCCGCCGGGGATCCAGACGATGTCCGGGCCTTCGCCGCGCTGGAAGTAGAACTGGTTGACGTGGGTGCTGGCGAGTTTGGGCATTAGTTGGTTCCTTTGTCAGCGTTCGTTGAACCTGGCTAGTTCAATGAAGCCTTGCTCGGCGTCCGACCAGGCGAACAGGGCTGCTTCGGTTACGCGTCCGTCCTCTACGCCGACGACTAGCTGCTGGACAGGGTAGGCGGGGCCGTCGCCCCAGGGGCTGGTGGCTACCCTGCGGTCGATGTCGGACATGTAGGCCCTGCCGTTGGGGTGGGAGTGGTAGATTACGCGAGCGGGCCGGTCGCCATCCAGACTTTCGTTGAGGGCGAGCAGGTCTTCGGGGGAGAAGACGTACGCGGTCTCGACGCCGCGGCCGGGATGGGTGGGGTGGCCGCCTTCGTCCTGCACGTTTTCGACGCGGCGGGCCTCGTCCACGGCACACTCACCGGCGGGGCCGCTGAGCCAGCCGCAGCACTCGGCGGGGAAGGCGTCGCGGGCGTGGTCGTATATGGCGGCGAGGATATGGTCCGGGATGTGGACGGGGGTGGGGGTCAAGGTTGCATCACAACCGCAGGGCGGGTCGCCCTCGGCCCTTCGACAAGCTCAGGGCGAACGGATGAGACGACACCATGGGAGCTGAGATTCATGTTCGCGACAGGCGAAGAGTCTAGACGGCCTTCAGGGCGGAGCGCATGGCGAGGGTGTGCTCGGGGCCGGTGGCGCAGCAGCCGCCTATGATTTGCGCGCCGCGTTCCTTCCAGTCGGCGGCGTACTGGGCGAGGCGCGAGGGCGTGTCACTGTAGGCCGCGATAATGTCCGGGCCGATCCTTGTCCTGCCGCCCACCATGGCCATGGGGTTGTAGCCGGTGTTGGGATACACGCCAACCGTGCCGTCGTAAACTTCCTGAAGCATCGGGAGGCATGCGTCCACGGCCTCGGAGCTGCTGCACATCAGGAAGACGGCGTCCACCGGGTGTCCTTCAAGCGCCTTTGCGAGGGCCTCGAAGGACTCGCCGTACTGCATCTGCCGGTCCGGGCCGACGTGTCGCACTCCGAGCCATACGGGCAGGCCGGTCTCCGCGCTGGCGTCGACGGCTACGACGCAGTCTTCGACGTAGCCCATGTACTCGGCGAGAATGACGTCCGCGCCGGCGTCGGCCATGATGCGGGCGTGCTCGGCGAACTCGTCGTAGTAGGACTGGCGGCCCATGATCTGCACGTCCGTGCCCTGGCCGACGCCGAGCATTTCGAGGCCGAGGCCGGCCATTCCGCCTGCGACGTACGCTTCCGCGTTCATCTGATCGCGGGCGACGACGGCGTTCACGGCGGCGGCGTGGGCGTACTCCTGCCACCTGTCGCCGAGTCCGACGGGCTCGAGCCGGGACCTGGTGGTGCGGAAGTTGTTGCTGATGATGACGTCCGCGCCGCACCGCAGGTAGTCGCGGTGCACCTGCTGCACGACGTCGGCGGCGTCGACGTTGGCGGTGGCGGACCAGGGGCCGAGCTTGTCGCCGTCACTGCCGAGCAGGACGTCGACGCCGCGGCGCTGGATTTCGGAGCCGGTGCCGCCGTCCATCAGCAGGGTTTCGCCGGCGGCGATGCGGTCGGTTATGTTCTGTGTTGGCATGGTTGGGATCCTTTGTGCTTTGGCCCCATCCTAACCTTCCCCAGCAGACTGGGGAAGGGACTATTCCCCCTTCACCAGGGGGCGCATGGCGAGGATGTGCTCGGGGCCGGAGGCGCAGCAGCCGCCTATGATCTGCGAGCCGAGGTCCAGCCAGTCGGAGGCGTGGGCGGCCAACTGGGACGGGGAGTAGCCTTCGGTGTTGAGGATGTTGAGGCCGGTGTGCTTGCGGCCGCCGAGCGGGGCCATCGGGTTGTAGCCGATGTTGGGATAGCCGCCGACGGGGCCGTGGTAGGTCTCGCGCAGGATGGGGAGCCCGGTGGTGATGGCCTCGGGCGTGCAGCACATGAGCATGAGAGCGTCCACCCTCATGCCCTCCAGCGCGCGGCCGAGGTCGGCGAGGCTCTCGCCGGAAGGCATCGACCCGTCCCGCTGGATGCCGCGAACGCTGAGGAAGAGCGGCATGTCGAACTCGGAGCAGACGTCCACCATCTCGACGCAGTCGGCGATGTGGCCGACGAACTCGGGGAACATGATGTCAATCCCCGTGTCGGCGAGCACGGCGGCCTGCTCCCGCACCTCTGCGCGGAAGGCGTCGCGGCCCATGGTGTCGACGTCGGGATTTCTCGTGCCGGTCATGCTGCTGAACGTGGGCGGAGCGAAGGTGCCGGCGACGTAGGCCTCGGGGTCCTGCCTGTCGCGGGCGATGACGGCGTTCTCGCCGCCCGCGCGAGCGTACTTCTCCCACTCGTCGCCGAGGCCGATGCGGGCGAGGCGGGTCCGCGTGGTCCAGAAGTTGTTGCTCAGGACCAGGTCCGCGCCGCAGCGAATGTAGTCCTGGTGCACCTGCTGGACGACGTCCGAGAACTCGACGTTCGAGGTGGCTGACCAGCACATGAGGTCAGACGCCATCGTGGCGCCGACGTGGACGTTCGCGCCGCGGCGCTGCACCTCAGAGCCTGTTCCCCCGTCCATGAGGATCTTTTCGCCTGCGTTCAGCCTGTCAAGTATCGATCGTGATGGCATTGTTTGCTCCTATTGAGTTTTGACCCCATCCTAACCTTCCCCAGCAGACTGGGGAAGGGACTAGGGGATTTTCTCCTGTGGATTGGGGGATTGCTTCCTCATTTCGGCATCCGGCGGGTGGGGGCTAGCTGCCCTTGACGGCGGGGCGCATGGCTAAGATGTGCTCAGGGCCGGAGGCGCAGCAGCCACCGACGATGCGCACGTCCTCGTCCGCCCACTTGGCGGCGTACTCGGCGACCATGGAGGGCGGGTCCGCGGTGGGCGAGATGATGTCCGGGCCGGAGCGCTGGCGGCCACGGACGGGGGCCATGGGGTTGTAGCCGACGTTTGGGTACGCACCGGCCACGCCGTCGAACGCCTCGCGGAGTTTCGCGAGGGCGGCGTCTGTTGGGTCCGGCCGGGTGCACATGATGAGTATCGCGTCGATCCGGCGGCCCTTCAGGCCGTCCGCAAGATCATGCAGCGACTCGCCGTATTGCATGGAGCCGTCATCGTTCGTGTGGCGGACGCCGAGCCACACCGGCAGGTCGAAGTCCTGGCAGGCATCGACAGCGGCGACGCAGTCCTCCAAGTGGCCGATGTACTCCGGCAGCAGGATGTCGACGCCGGCTTTGGCGAGCAGGTCGGCATGCTCTCGGTACGCGTCGTGATAGACGTCTCTGCCGAGGACTTCGCAGTCGGACTTGCCGCGCGAGTCGCGCCCCTTGGGTATCGGGGGCGCCATGCCGCCGGCCACGTACGCGTCCTCGTTCATGGCGTCCCGCGCGGCGATGGCGTTGTGAGCCGCGGCTTCCGCGTACTCCTCCCAGCGGTCTCCGAGGCCGATCATGTCCAGGCGGCCGCGGGTGGTCCAGAAGTTGTTGCTGATGAGCACGTCCGCGCCGCAGCGGAGGTAGTCCTGGTGCACCTGCTGGACGACGTCGGCGTAGTCGATGTTCGCGGTGGCGGACCATGCGAGGAGCTCGGTCTCGGCGGTCGCGCCGACGAGCACGTCAGCGCCGCGCCGCTGCACCTCGGAGCCGGTGCCGCCGTCCATGAGAAACTTTTCGCCTGCAGCGAGCCTGTCGGTTATGGATGCTCTTGCCATGATTGCTCCTTTTGGTTGTTGTGGCTACATGACGGCGCGCATGGCCATTATGTGCTCAGGGCCGGAGGCGCAGCAGCCGCCCACGATGCGCGCGCCCATGTCCAGCCAGTCCTTCACGAACTCGGCCGTGCGGGAGGGGGAGTACTCGCCAAGCTGGATGAAGTCGCTGCCGTCCGCAGGCAACTGGTTGGAGAGCATGGTGGGCTCGTAGAGCTGCGCGAGGGGAGCGTAGCCGAGGTTCGGGTAAGCGCCGACAACTCCGTCGAACGCGGGGATCAGCACCTTCAGTCCGGTGGTGATCGCCTGCGGGTTGCTGCACATGAGCAGGACTGCGTCGACGGGATGGCCGTTGAGCGCCGCGCCGAGGTCCGCGAGGCTCTCGCGGTACTGCATGGAGGCGTCTTCGGCGTTGATGTGCCTCACGCCGAGCCACACCGGCAGGCCCGCCTCGGCGCAGGCGTCCACTGCGGCTATGCAGTCGGCGATGTAGCCGACGTACTCCGGCAGGATCACGTCCGCGCCCTCTTCGGCGCACAGCTTCGCGTGGTCGGCGTACTGCTTGCGGTACTCGTCGCCGAGCGACCGCACGTCCGGCGCGTCGTTGCCAGCGCCTGGAGGCGCGATGCCGGCTGCGACGTACGCGTCGGGGTTCTGCGCGTCGCGGGCCTTGACGGCGTTGCGCATGGCGGCGCGGGCGTAGTCCTCCCACCTGTCTTCGAGGCCGATCGTGGCGAGGCGGTACGGGATCGTCCAGAAGTTGTTGCTGATGATCACCTCAGCGCCGACGCGCATGTAGTCCTGGTGCACCTGCTGGACCACGTCGGCGAACTCGATGTTGGCGGTGGCGGACCATGCCTGCTGGCCGGTCTCCGCCGTGGTGTCCACGAGCACGTTCGCGCCGCGGCGGTGCAACTCCGAGCCGGTGCCACCGTCCATGAGCAGCGGGGCCCCGGCGTTCAGGCGGTCCGTAATCGAGAGTGAAGGCAACGTGTTCTCCTTTTTGCGTTTAAGTTCTATCCTATGCGCCCTTGACGATGGGGCGCATGGCCATGATGTGCTCGGGGCCAGAGGCGCAGCAGCCTCCGATGATCTGGGCGCCCATCTCTTTCCATTCGGCGGCGTACTCTGCCAGCCGCGAGGGAGGGTAGCTCCCGGTCTGGAGGATGTCCTGGCCCTTCGCTTCTTCTTGGTTGGTCAGGAGCGGGTTGTCGCGCAGGGGGCCGGTCGGGTTGTAGCCGATGTTGGGGTACGCGCCGATGACGCCGTCGAAAGCGTCGCGCAAGATGTGGAGCGCGGCGGTCGTGGCCGGCGGGTTGCTGCACATGACGAGTATGGCGTCCACGGGATGGCCTTCGAGCGCAGCGGCGAGGTCGGCGAGGCTCTCTCCGTAGTGCATGGCGCCGTCATCGGCGACGTGGCGCACGCCGAGCCAGACCGGCTTCCCGGCCTCGGCGCAGGCGTCGACGGACTCTACACAGTCGGCGATGCGGCCCATGTACTCGGGGAGCATGACGTCCGCGCCTTCGCGGGCAAGCAGCCGGGATTCGTCGGCGAACTCGCCGTGGAAGCGGTCCCTGCCCATGATGTCCACGTCGGGCGGGTTGTTGCCCTCTGGCAGGGGCGAAACGAGGTAGTCAGACGTCTCGGTGCCGAAGCGGCGCTGGAGGTTCGGCGGGGCCATGCCGCCTGCCACGTAGGCTTCCGGGGCCATGGCGTCGCGGGCTGTGACGGCGTTGCGGGCGGCCGCGGTCGCGTACTCCTCCCAGCGGTCTTCCAGCCCGGAACGCCGCAAGACGGTGGGGCGGGTCCAGAAGCTGTTGGTGATGATGATGTCCGCCCCGACGCGGAGGTAGTCCTGGTGTATCTGCGTCACCACGTCGCCCGCGTCAACGTTCGCCTGCGCGGTCCACGTTTCCAGGCCCGTGGCCTCGGTAGCATCCTTAAGAACGTTGACGCCGCGGCGGTGCAACTCCGAGCCCATGCCGCCGTCCATCAGCAGCACCTCTCCCGCGTTCAGGCGGTCCGTCACGCTTTGTCCAGGCATTCGGTACTCCTTCGGGTTGCGCGGCGTGCGCCGCCGGTCACGCTGCCTTCACGACCGGGCGCTGGGCGAGCGTGTGCTCCGGCCCGGTGGCGCAGCATCCGCCGATGATCTGAGCGCCCTGATCCTTCCATTCCCGCGAGAACTCGGCGAGCCGCGACGGGGAATAGCCGCCGAGGTTCAGTATGTCGCCGGTGTGCTCGAACTCTTCGTACACAGGGCCGGTCGGCTTGCCAAGCGGGGCGACGGGCGCGTAGCCGATGTTGGGATACGCGCCGATGATGCCGTCGTACGTCTTTCTGAGGAGCGGGATGCCGGCCGTGATCGCCTCGGGAATGCAGCACATCAGGAGCACGGCATCGACGGGATGCCCTTCGAGCGCGCGGCCAAGGTCCTCCAAGCTCTCGCCGTACTGCATGCCGCCGTCCCCGGTGATGTGGCGCACGCCCAGCCAGACGGGCAGCCCGGCCTCGGCGCAGGCGTCCACGGCGGCTACGCAGTCTTCCAAGTAGCCGATGTACTCGGGAAGGAGCACGTCGACGCCTTCCTCGGCAAGCAGCTTCGCGTGGTCCGCGAACTCCTTCTTGTAGGCGGCCTCGCCCATGATTTGGACGTCCGACCCGCCCTCGCCGCCCCTGAACTGCTTGGTCGGAGCGGCGATGCCGCCTGCGACGTAGACCTCCGAGTCCATGGCGTCGCGCGCCTTAACGGCGTTGCGGGCGGCGGCGCGCGAGTACTCTTCCCAGCGGTCGGCAAGGCCGATCGGCTCCAGGCGGGACGGGCCGGTCCAGAAGTTGTTGCTGATGATCACGTCGGCCCCGCACCGGATGTAGTCCTGGTGCACCTGCTGGACGACGTCCGCGAAGTCGATGTTGGCGGTAGCGGACCAGGCCTGCAGGCCGACTTCCACGGAAGCGCCGATGAGCACCTCCGCGCCGCGGCGCTGGATCTCCGAGCCGGTGCCGCCGTCCATGAGCAGGAGTTCTCCCGCCTTCAGCCTATCCGTAACGTTTCTTGACGGCATAGTCCTACCTCCTCATTCAGTCCACATCGTTCCATGCGGGCGCCGAAACAGCCTCTCCCGCTATGGAAGCGTCTGGCCGATGTCGTCGCCGCAAGAAGGCCCGTGCGCCGGGCCTTGACCGTCAGGCGGCCTTCACGACGGGGGCCATCGCCTCGATGTGCTCCGGGCCTGCGGCGCAGCAGCCGCCGACGACCTGTGCGCCCATCTCGATCCACTGCTGGGCAAAGTCCGCCATTCGCTCGGGCGGATAATCGGTGGTGTCGATCTTGTGCCACTGCTCCGTGATGGACTTCCCGAAGTTGGGGTTCTTGCCGTAGCCGATGTTGGGATACACGCCGACAAGGCCGTCGTACTCGTCCTGGAGCTGCGGCAAGCCAGCCGTGATGCCTTCCGGGAAGCTGCACATGAGCAGGACCATGTCCACAGGGTGGCCGCGCAGCGCCTTGCCAAGATCTCCCAGCTTCTCTCCCTTGATCTCCATGAGGCCATCGTTGTCCAGATGGCACACGCCCAGGAAGACGGGCAGGCCCACGGTTGCGCAGGCGTCCACTGCGATCACCGAGTTCTTGATGGTCCCGACGTATTCCGGCAGCATGAAGTCCACGCCAACGTCTGCCAGTACGCGGGCCTGGTCTTCGAACTCCTTCTGAACGTCCCTGTCCGGTGGCGCGACGCCGCCTGCTACGTACGCTTCGGGGTTCACGTTGTCCCTGGCCTGAAGCGCGATCTCGCCGCCGGCGCGGGTGTACTCCTCCCATCTGTCGCCCTCGCCGATCGTCTCCATCTTCGGGCGGCTGGTCCAGAAGTTGTTGGAGATGATGATGTCCGCGCCCAGGTCCAGGTAGTCTTCGTGGACCTGCCTGACGACGTTCGGCGCGTCGAGGTTGGCCGAGCCGGACCAGACGGCGAGGCTGGTCATCGTCGAGCCCTTGGACACGTTCACGCCGCGCCTGCCCAACTCGGAGCCGGTCGCGCCGTCCATGAGTAGAACGTCTCCTGCCTTGAGCCTGTCCATGATAGTTCGAGACGGCATCGTTTCCTCCCCATTGCCTAGTAGGATTCTCTAGTCCGGCATTGTATTACAATCGCCCACAGCGTTGGAACGCGGCAACTTAAAACCAGCGCCTGTGCGCAGGCTCGGAGAGGCCGCCCATGCAGCCGGCCGTGAAACACAGTACCTGGAGGAGCGCCCATGTCCGAAACGCATGACTGCATCGTGATCGGAGGAGGCGCGGCGGGGCTGCTGGCGGCGGTCACGCTGCGGGAGGCTGGGCGCGACGTAATCCTCCTTGAGGCGCGCGACAGGCTCGGGGGCCGCGCATACTCCGCGCCGCTCTCAGACGGCACGATGGTCGAGCACGGCGCGCAGTGGGTGCACGGCTCGACCATACCGACGTGGGAGTTCATCCTGCGCTTCGGGCTGGAGACCCACCACGCCGACATCGGAGGCGGCGCAAGGCGCGCGAATCTCTTCCAAAACGGCGAGTGGAGGGACCGGGATCCCGTGTCTGAGGAGGCCGCCGAGGGGCTGGAAAGGGCGGTGGGCCGTCCCAACCCGGACACGATGAGCTTACGTGAGTCGCTTCAGGCGGTCGGACTGACCGGCGACGCGCTGAGGGCGGCTGAGAGGATGATGGCTGTGTCCGCACCAATGGACCCGAGCCTTCTCAGCGCCCGAAACGCGTCCGAGATCCATCACCTGCACGACACTACCGACGATCCGGTGACTGGCGTGACAAGACCAGGCAACCCGAACGTGGTGCTCACGGGCGGCTACAAGACCCTGTGGGACGCGTTGAGCGAGTCGATCTCGGACATCATTCACCTGGGTACGCCGGCCGAGGCCGTGGACTGGTCCGATGACGGCGTCACGGTGCACTCCGGCGCCACCTCGTTCCGGGGGCGTACGGCCATCGTCACGCTGCCGGTGGGCGTGCTACAGGCGGGCGTCCCTGAGTTCAGGCCCGCGCTGCCTGAGGCAAAGCGCGCGTCCTTCATGGACATGGGCGCCGGCGGGCTGATGAAGGTAATCGCGGAGTTTCGCCGGCCGTGGTGGGAGGACAAGCTCGGAAAGGTCCCGAGCATGAGATACGCCGACCCGTCGCCTTTCAGCGGGCTGATGAACCCGTTCTGGAACCGGCCGGGGCCACCGACGCTGCTATCGTTTATCGGCGCGCCTCACGTGGCGGAGCTTACGGGGAAGCCGGAGCAGGTACGGGCCTCGTTCCTGGGACAGCTAATTGAGATGTTCCCGGGAGTCGACATCGAGGCCGAGCTTGTCAGCCTGGAAGTTGCCGACTGGCCGGCCGAGCCGTGGACGCAGGGCGGTGTGAGCGTCGTGCCGAAGGGCAGGTACCAGGCGCGGGCCGACCTCGCGGCGCCGACGCCGCCGCTGTTCTGGGCGGGCGAAGCAACGCACACGGGCGGCTACGCGGAGTGCGTGCACGGCGCGCTGGAGTCGGGGCGCCGCGCGGCGTACGAAGTCGCGCACGCGACGCAGCCGGCATACGTGTCCGGGGACGGCGAGCCGCTCGACTGGTGGCGGTACAACGAGCGGATGCGGCCGGGGCGCGCGTCCTAGTATCGCTCCCGCGTCTCTCTCCGAGCAGCTATCCGATGACCGCCTTGCGGAGCGTATCGTTGAGCCTCGTCTGCCAGCCCTTCCCGCTCTGTCGGAAGTGAGCCACGATGTCGGCATCAAGCCGCATGGTGACCTTTTCCTTCGTGGGGGCCTTCTGCTTGCCGCGCCTGCGTAGGGACCACTCCACTAACTCCGGGTCCACTTCTATCGCCGGACGCGCACGCGCCCAGTCCTCATCCGTCCATTCGGGGGCATCCGGGTCGAGGGCTATCTGGCGCTGGATCTCTGCCTCTTCCTCATCTGTAGGCATGTGTATTTCACGTTCGCTCTCGCTCATACCTGCCCCTCTCCTTTCTGCTGGCTGGCCGCAGGCTAATAATACGTCGGCGATCTTCACGTCTAGTGTACACAACGTGGTGCAGGCGGTTGCCTACCAAGCCGATGGCAGCCCATCGCATCTCACTGCCCCGATGGCTGGGGACGATCAGGGCCGTCTCCCATTCAAAGCCCTCGACAGCCGTGAAGTCGAGTCTTCCCGCCGCAATGTTGGCCTCGTTCTTCGCCTCATCCCATTCGTACTCCACAGCCACATTGTCGGTACAATATGCAGAATTGTCAACTGTGCGGCAGGCCGTTTCCTAATATCGCTCCCGCGCCTCTCGGACCAACTGCACTATCTCGCTACAGAGTGCCCTGGCAGGCTAGCCGCTCGACTGGTGGCAGTACAACGAACGCATGCGGGAGCGAGTGTAAGTTGACGGTCGCAGGAGTGGGATGTAATATATGACCCTAGTTATGACCAGGGCCACTATGTATCTGCCGGGGTAGAAATGCAAACAATCTCAAAGAGCAAGCTAAAGGCCAACATGCTCCGGGTGTTCCGAGAAGTAGAGGCCAGTGGTGAAGAACTGGTCGTTACCGACCGGGACCGACCGGTGCTCCGCATCATGCCCATCTCAGGCAAGGGTACAGTTGAGGACGTTTTTGGCTCAGTGCAGCGAAAGCCGATTTACTACGAGGACATTGACACTCCAACCACGGACGAGTGGGCAGATGTCCTGTGATCCTCCTGGATACGTCCGCCCTAGTTTTCTGGACACTCGACCGCGAAAGGCTGTCATCGACAGCGGCCCAAGCGATTTCAGATTCTGATCGCATCGTCGTCAGTTCGATCTCCATCTGGGAGATTGGCATCAAGTCCAGGAAGAACAGACTCCGTCTGCCACTTTCACTAAGGGAGTTTGCCAATGGGCTTTCACGAGTGGATCGTGTCGAACTGTTTGCTGTAGATACGCCAACGTGGGTTGAGAGCCTAGAACTGGACTGGGACCACAACGATCCCGCCGACCGCGTCATCGTGGCAACCGCAACGCTCCACGGCTGCCCACTCGTAACGTCTGACACCAGAATTCGATCCTACTACGCCCAGTCCGTCTGGTGAGTGCCTGCGGGCAATAGGGTGTGATCTCTACATCTTCGTTCTTGTGAAGACTTCGATCAGCTTCCCCCTCAGCGGGCGTCCGGCTGCCAGAAGCTCACATAGCTCTCTCACTACGGCGCTTCTGTCCGGGATTTTCCAGGCCGGATAGTTGAACACCCTGTAACGGACGTACTCCCTCAGGCCGTCCTCGTCGTAGATGTCCCTGGCCGCCAGCAGCTCCAGTAGCAGCGCGCGCCGGTGTGCGTATGAGTGAGACCTGCCGGCCCGCTTGTGTTGGACCTCGACGTGCTCGTGGAACGCGCTCAGATCCGCACGCATCGCGTCCGCGCGGAAGCGGCTCCCGGGCACATAGATGTTGCCGTAGTGGTCGTGCATCGCAGGCTCGGGTTCAAGCGGCCACGGATCGCAGATCGAGTACGCGACCTCTGCCCCGGCGATTATGGTCGTTCGCGTCTCCAAGACGGCGTCCCTGATCTGCTGGATAAGGCGATCTACCTCTTCGCCTTCGTGGGGAAGCCGGATTCTCTTGACCATTGCTTCCAGATACTGGCTCTACTGGTTGCCCCAGCCGGGGTTCTCTCCGCGCATCCGGTCCAGCCACTCGTCGCGCTTCTCGGGAGTGAACAACGTCTCGCATTCGCCTCGCATCACACCCTCGACAAGCTCGATTCGCTCGCTCGCGCCGGCCATCTCCAGCATTCGTGACACCGAGTAGTTGCCGTAAGTGCGATGCTCGCCCTCGAACCGTCCTCCGAGCACCAGCGTCTCTATGCCGGAGTTCATGATCGCGCCGCAGCACATGGGGCAGGGCTCGTAGGTGCCGTACATCGTGCAGCCGGCGAGGTACGGAGTCCCAAGGGTCGCGGCGGCGTTACGCAAGGCGAGCACCTCGGCGTGTGCGGTGGGATCGCCATCGACCATGGTTCGCGGCTCGCTCTGCCCGACAACTTCGCCATCCTTCGCGACGATGGCCGCCACGGGTACGTCGCCGTGGGCTTCGGCGGTTCGGGCCAGATCCAAAGCCCGCGCCATCATGCTTTCGTCAATGCTCATGGCAGCCTCCTTGATCGTGTCTATCAAAACACGGTCAGAATCGGCCATGCGGGTCCTGCATCGCCAGGTAGTCGTCGTGTCTTATTGACGCATAGGGGTCAGGATCCCTGCCTATCCCGACGATCTTCATCGCCTCTCGCCGCTTCCTGAACTTCCCTGGGTTGATGCTTATCGACACCGCGCGGCCCCGCGGCGCTTCGGCCGCGGGGCCGCGCATGAAAGACTCGTTCCCTAGCTCGCCAATTCGGTCTTGGGGAGTTCCTTGTCCGGGTCGACGAACGGGACGCGCACGACCTCGGCGTCCACGATGCCGTCGCCGGGCAGCTGCACCTTGACCTTCGTGCCGCGCCTCCAGTGCGACCGGGGCATGGCGGCTAGCGCGATGTTGGACTCCTGGTTGGGCGACCAGAACGCGCTCGTCACGTAGCCCACGTCCGCGCCGGAGTCGTTGTCCTTCACGAGGTAGAAGTCCTCGTTGTACCAGATGATCGGCTCGCCGCCGAGCTTCAGGCCGACGAGGCGCTGGTTGACGCCCTCTTCCTTGATCTTCGTGAGGGCTTCCTTGCCGATGAAGTCGCCCTTCTCCAAGTCCACCTGCCAGCCGAGCCGGACTTCGAACGGGTTGCTCTCGATGTCCATGTCCTGGCCGTATGAGAGGATGCCGGCCTCGAGGCGCCTGCTGTGGCTGGGCGCGATCACGCCGAGGTTGAACTCCTCGCCCTGCTCCAAGATGTACGGCCACACGTCGTCGGCGTGGATCATGGCGTCGTGCAGGTAGATCTCGAAGCCCACCTCCGCCGAGAAGCCGGTCCGGGAGATCGTGACCTTGTGGCCGTTCACCTCGTCGTGGATCAGCGTGTAGTACGGCATTTCGCGGACGTGCGAGCCGACCATCTTCTCCACCAGGTTCACGGACTTGGGGCCCTGGATCTGGACGGGGGAGACATCGATCTCGTGGATGTCCACGTTGTACTTGCCCGACGAGTTCACGCCCTGAGCCCAGAGCAGCACGTCAGAGTCTGAGATGCTGAACCAGAACTCGTCGTCCGCCACGCGAAGCAGCACCGGGTCGTTGATGATGCCGCCGTACTGGTTGCAGAGGATGACGTAGCGCGCCTGCATCGGCGGCACCCTGGTCTCCACGTCGCGCGTGATGAGCAGGTCCACGAAGGCGGCGGCGTCCGGACCCTTGACCATGATCTGCCGCTCGACCGCCACATCCCACATGCTGACGTGCTCCGTGAGGTACTTGTACTCCTCGAACAGGCCGCCGTCCTCGGGCTTGATGTACGCCCTAGGGTGGTACATGTGGTTGTACGTGGTGTACGCCCAGCAGCCCGCAGCCTTGGACATGTGCCACCACGGGGACTTGCGTATGCGGGTCGAGATCAGCATCTGCGCGTCGCTGTTCCCGCTCTGCCTCAGGTTGATCGGCAGATGCCGCTTCTTGAGGCCCTCGATCTCTAGCGTCTGTGCCATTTCAGGTTCGTCCTCCGGTTCTGTATTTTCCTCGCCGGCGGCGTGCGTCGCCGACCACTGAATTTTACACGCTATGAGCGGTTTGGGGCAGGCCCCGCTTTCCTCTGTTCAGACTCCGCGATATGCAAGTCCGTTCGCCCTGAGCCTGTCGAAGGGCGCGCACGCCCCCGATCACAGCAGTTCCCGCTTGAACGTCTCCACCCAGCGGCGCTGGTGGTGCGGCAGTCCGTTGATGCGGACGTCCAGCTCGATGGAGACGTGGATCGCCGCCTCGGTGCTGCGGACGTTCGCGGACGTGTCCACGTTGATCACGCTGTCCGTCCGCGTGATCGTGCGGAGGTGCTGGCCGATCGCCGTGGTGTCGGCGGGGTTGCTGTTGTTCGCCCACACCTCCAGGTTGGACTCCATCTTCACCGTCATGTCCGCGCTCGCCCTGGTCTCGCCCACCTGACTGATCCTCAGGCCGGTCCGGTCCCGCATCATGTCCTGCGTGATCTCCCAGGGCACCACGCGAGGCGAAGCCTCCGGGTACCTTCGCGGGTTGGCCGAGAGTTCGTACTCCATCTCGTCCGGCGGGAGCTCGCCTGGCGCTGCCTCCCGCGTGGGCACGACCGGCAGTTCGAGGTACGACTCATGTCCGGCGTCCCGGTACACGCGGTTCGTGCCGTTGTACGGGGTGGGCCACAGGTTCGGGAAGTCCGCGCTGCTGATCGACAGCCGTATCCGGTGCCCGCGCTCGAAGCGCCATGCTGTCGCGTCCAGGTCCACGTGAAGCTCGTAGATCTCGCCCGGCTCCATCGGCTCCGGGTCGGTGAGCGAGTTGCGGCGCGTACCGTTCAGCACGCCGATCGTCGCCTGCGCGCTCGTGCCGTCCGGCGCGACGTCCGAGAGCCGGGCCACGAACGCCATGACGGGCGCGGTAGAGCTTACGTGGATAACCGCCTTGCCCATGCCGATGATCTCCAGCGGCTCGTCCAGAGGTTCGGACGTGTAGTTGGCCGAGTAGATCTCGTCCACCCGCTGGTCGCTGGGCAGGCTGAAGGGCACGCCCGCGCTCCAGAGGCCGCTCGCTATGCCGACGGACGGCCTGTACTCGTACTCCTCGTAGCCGTCGCGCATCATGTCCGGGCTGGTCGGCGCGAGGTCGCTTCCCAGGTCCATTCGCTTCGTGCTGCCGCCGGGGATGGGGAACTCCGGCTCGCAGCGCCAGTAGCCTGAGGTGTGCGTGCGGTACGCGTCCGGCACGTCGAACGTCTGCATGTACACGTTGATGTCCGGCTCGTCCGCGATGCCGTTGTCGATGCCCTTGAGCCAGTAGTCGCACCACCGCACGGTGAGGTGCTCGCGCGCGAGTGACGGGCCGGGCGTCTCGCAGTCCGGCCCGGAGTGGTTCCACGGGCCGATGAGCACCTTGGCGGGCGCGGTCATGTGCTGCGACGTCCTGAGCGGCGCGTTGCAGTATCCGTCGCGCCATCCGCCGATGAGCAGCGCCGACGCCTTCAGGTGGTCGTACCGGCCCCTGATGCTGCCGGGGCGCCAGTACTCGCCGTCCTTCTGGTTGGCCAGCCACGTGAGCAGGTACGGGTTGTTCTGCTCCAGGTGCTCTTCCCAGATCTCGGCCCAGCGGTCGCCGCTGTACTCAGGGTAGGGCGGCATCGAGTTCATGCCGATCATCGAGCAGCCGTACGCGCCGATATCGTAGTAGCAGCGCCATGCGCCGCCGCGATAGTGGCAGTCGTCAGTGTAGCGATCGTCGGTGTAGTTCCAGGGGATGATCGTCTCCAGGTGCGGCGGCGCCAGCGCGGCGACCTGCACGCTCGAAAACCCGCCGTACGAGCCGCCGGTCATGGCGACCTTGCCGTCGCACCAGTCCTGCTCGGCGATCCACTCGATCACGTCGTACCCGTCGCGGTGCTCCACCGGGCGGTACTCGTCGTCGTTCATGCCCTCGCTGGAGCCGGTGCCCCGGCAGTCGACGCGCGCGCCGACGTAGCCGTGCTGCGCCCAGTGGTACTGCATCCCGGCGAGCGGCTCCTGGTCGTCCTTGCGATACGGGATGTACGTGAGGATCACCGGCCACGGGCCTTCACCGGCCGGCAGGTGGATGTCCAACGCGAGCTTCGTGCCGTCGCGTGTGGGCGCCATGATGTTCTTTACGAAGGCGATGCCGTCCGCGCCGACGGCCATTGGCCAATAACCTGAGTATGTTCTCTCTGCCATGCTCAAATCTCCATCTTGGAATGCGCCTGCCAGAATATGGCCTGGGGGCGCAGATAACAAGACCGAGCGAGCCTGCGGTGAAAACGCGTCTTAACTTTGCGAGGAGGCCAGCCCGGCGTCCACGGCCCGCACAGCTTCGGCGAACGCGCTGATCCTGGCCGGGTCCTTCACGCCGTCCGTCTCCACGCCGCTCGACACGTCCACGCACCACGGGCGTGCGGCGGCGATGGCCGCGCCGACGTTTTCCGGCGTGAGGCCGCCGGCGAGGATGACTTCGAACTTCTCAGCAACGGCTGCGGCGATGGCCCAGTCGAAGGTATGGCCGGTCCCGCCGGGCTGTTCAGGCCGGAAGGTGTCGAGATGAGGCGTCTGGCCGTGGTCGGCGATTTCCCGCACGCGCTGGATAGTGTCGCTGACAACGGCGTCCAGGTCGCCGTCGTCTTTGACGCGCACCGCACGCAGGACGGGCACGGGCATCCGGCCCCAGTAGTCCGCGTCCTCGGAGCCGCATAGCTGCACGTAGTCCAGCCCGCACCGCTCGACGACATCGGCCACGAACGCCGCCGGCTGGTCCGCGAACAGCCCGACGAGGCCCGGACCTAGCGCGCCGCCTTGCCGGGCGCGGTACTCGCCGATGATGGTCCGCGCCTCGTCAACGGCAAGCTGGCGGCGCACCCCCTCAACGAACACGAAGCCCATGAAGGACGCCCCGGCATCCGCCGCCGCGAGCGCGTGATCGGCGCTACGCACGCCGCATATCTTGAACCTGGTCACAGCAGGGCCCTCAGCGCGGCGCCGGGGTCGCCGGACACCATCAGGCTCTCGCCGACCAGCACGGCGTGCGCGCCCGCGCGCCGCACCCGCGCGATGTCCTCCCGCGAGGCGATGCCGCTCTCGCTGACCACGGTCTGGGCGGCGGGAACGAGCGGGGCCAGCCTGTCCGTCGTCGCCAGGTCAGTGTGAAACGTCCGCAGGTCACGGTTGTTGATGCCGATGATGTCCGCGCCCGCGTCCAGCGCCACCTCAAGCTCCCGCTCGTCGTGCACCTCCACAAGGCTCTCCATCCCGTGCTCCGCGCTCAGTCCCATCAGTTCCCGGATCTCCACCTCGGCGAGCATTGCCACGATGAGCAGGATCGCATCCGCGCCGTGCGCCCGCGCCTCCACGACTTGGTACGGATCGAAAATGAACTCCTTGCGCAGCACCGGCCGGCCTGCCGGATAGGTCACTGCCTGCACCTGCTCCAAGTGCTCGATCGTCCCCTGGAAACGAGCGTTGGTCAGCACGGAGACGGCGGCAGCGCCGTTCTCCACGTACGACCTCGCGTGCACGGGCGGGTCGAAATCAGCGCGGAGCAGGCCCTTGGAGGGCGACGCCTTCTTGACCTCGGCGATGACGTTCACTCCACTTCCCTTGA
This sequence comes from Dehalococcoidia bacterium, assembly GCA_963668185.1. Classification (GTDB taxonomy): domain Bacteria; phylum Chloroflexota; class Dehalococcoidia; order Lucifugimonadales. Next base: position 2,001,596 of record OY764162.1, on the reverse strand, counting down.
GCGCGGCGCTCAGGCTGTGAGGCAGGGGCCGCGCCCCGATGCGCCGCTCAAGCTCGGAGACCGGCGTCTCCGACTTGAGGCGCTCCACTTCTGCCCGCTTCTCAGCCACGATCTGCCTGAGGATATCCGGCGTGTCCGGCGCGCTCACAGTGAACTCCCTCGCCGTTCCAGCACGTCCATGATCCCGGACGCGTCCGGAATGATCTCCAGCACCGGCAGGCCATCGAAACTCTCGCGCGGCGTAACGCCGGACAGCACCGCCACGAACGGCACGTTCGCCCGCCGCGCCGTCTCCGCGTCGGTCACGGTGTCCCCGACGTAAACCGATTCGGCGGGCTGGCAACCGAGCCTGTCTATGACGGTCAGCAGCCCGCGAGGGTCCGGTTTCAGGGCGACCATGTCCTCGCCGCCGACTATCGCGTCGAACCGGCCGCTCAGTCCATCACGCTCAAGGACATGCTCGATTCTGCGCCTGTACTTCTGCGACACGATCCCCAGCGAGACGTTGGCCGCTCTCAGCGCGTCCACGACGCCCGGCACGAAGTCGTAGAAAACAATCGTGTCGGCCATCACCTCGTCGGCCCTCTCGACGACCAGTCCAATGAACTCCTGCGCGCGGCCCCGTTCGTGCTCGCCGGCCAGCGCGACCAGCGATTCGTCCAGCGAAAGGCCGATAGTCATGCGGATGGCGTCGCCGTCCGCCTCGGGCAACCCCAGCCCGCGCAGGGCGTAGTTGATGCTCTCGATAATGCCTTCCGAGGAGTCGGCCAGCGTGTAGTCGAAGTCGAACACCACGCACGATGGCCAGCCGTTGGGGTTCACTGGCCCGCCCCTAGTCGAGCGTCCGGCTCAGTTCGGCCAGCGCCGACAGCCGCCCGTGCGCCGCGCCGCTGTCCACCGACTCCGCCGCCATCTCCACGCCGTCACGCACGGTGTCCGACGCGCCCGCGGCCGCGAGCGCCGCGCCCGCGTTCATGAGCACGATGTCGCGCGCCGGGCCCATCGCGCCGCCGAGCACGTCGCGGATGATCTCCGCGCTCTCAGCCGCGCTCTCTACTTGGATATCGTCGGTCGAGCTTCTGGTCAGGCCCAACTCTTCCGGCGTGACCTCGTACTCGGACACCTCGCCTTCGGCCAGTTCCCACACGGTGGACGGCCCGGCGATCGTAAGCTCGTCCATGCCGTCGCTGCCGCGCACCACGAGCGCGCTTTCGCTGCCGGACAGCGCGAGCGCCTCCGCCATGATCGGGCCCAGGCTGTAGTCGGACACCCCCAGCAGCCGATACCCGGCGTTCGCGGGGTTGGTGAGCGGGCCGAGCAGGTTGAACACCGTGCGGATGCCGATCTCACGGCGCGGCGCGGCGGCGAACCGCATCGACGGATGGTACCGCTGCGCGAACATGAATCCGAAGCCGACCTCCTCGATGCACCGTGCCACGGACGCCGGGCTCAGGTCTATGTTGACGCCCAGCGCCTCCAGCGCGTCCGCGCTGCCGGTCGCGCCGGACGCCGCCCGGTTGCCGTGCTTGGCGACGCGCACTCCCGCGCCGGCCACTACGAACGCCGCCGCCGTGGACACGTTGAACGTGCCGGAGTGGTCGCCTCCCGTGCCGCACGTGTCGAGCAGCGGGCCGTCGACCTCGACACGCAGGCACCGGTCGCGCATGACGCCGACCATGGCCGCGATTTCGGCAGGCGTCTCGCCCTTCATGCGCAGGGCGGTCACGAACGCGCTTAGCTGCGCCGGAGTGGCCTCGCCGTCCATGATCCCGTTCATCACGGCCACGGCCTCATCCGCCGACAGGGCGTTGCCCTCCACCATGCTCTGAATCGCTTCCACGATCATTGGCCGTCTCCGGTCTGCCTGCCCCCGCGCTCCACGGGTATGCTGTCCAGGTACGTCTTGTTCTCGTTGAAGTCCCTGCACCAGTCCGGCTCGCTCGTCACGTCGATCCTGTCGCCGTAGTGTATGTACGGCTTCAGGTCGAGCACCTGCGTGCCGTCCACGGCGTCGAGCCCGTGCACGCGCACCGTGTTGCCCTCGATGCCCTTCAATTCGACGACGGTCATACCGATCGGGTTCGGCCTCACCGGAGACCGGGTGGCGAACGTGCCCCGCGTCCGCTCGGCGGCTGCGTCCTCGCCTGAGGGCGGCTCCCACGGAGAAGACAGGTGAAGCCAGAACAGCACTATCGCGTGCGAGAATTTCTCAAGACCCAGAAGGTCAGGCACATACCGGTCTTCCAGCACGATCTCCGACTCCACCTCTTCCCACACCGTCCTGCGCTCCGAAACCCCGTTGCGCACGACCCCTATGGACTGGAGGCCCATGTCATCGGTCTGCGGTCCTTCGGCCATCGTCATGCCTCAAGAAAATTGCGGAGAAGGTCGTGGCCCGTCCTGGTCATGATCGACTCCGGGTGGAACTGCACTCCCTCGACCGGCAGGCTCCTGTGGCGCAGCCCCATGATCACGCCGCTGTCCGACCACGCCGTCACCTCAAGGTCGTCCGGGATGCCGTCCTGCATCACGGCAAGCGAGTGGTAGCGGATCGCCTCGAACGGATCGGGCAGGCCCTCGAACACGCCCTTGCCGTCGTGGCTGATCATCGAGGTCTTGCCGTGCATGATCTCCCCCGCGCCCGCAACACGGCCGCCGTACGCCTGCCCAATGCATTGGTGGCCGAGGCACACGCCAAGCACGGGCAGCTTCTCGCCGAAGTGCTTGATGGCGTCAACGGACACGCCCGCCTCGTTCGGCGTGCAGGGACCCGGCGACACGACGACCTTGTCCGGCGCCATGCCGTCCAACTCCTCGACGGTAGCCTCATCGTTGCGCACCACCTTGACCTCCGCGCCCAACTCGCACAGGTACTGGTACAGGTTGTACGTGAAGCTGTCGTAGTTGTCGATTAAGAGAAGCAAGCGTCTCCCCTTCCGAGTTTACGTTCGCCCTGAGCCTGTCGAAGGGCCGGCGCGCTGCTCGGCGACGTCGATCGCCCTCAGCGAGGCCATCGCCTTGTCGATCGTCTCCTGGTACTCGGCCGGCGGCGAGCTGTCGTACACGACGCCCCCGCCGGCCTGCGCGTACGCGACGCCGTCCTTGACCACGAGCGTCCTGATCGTGATCGCCGTGTCCATGTTGCCGGACAGGTCGAAGTAGCCGACCGCGCCAGCATAGACGCCGCGCTTGTCCGGCTCCAGTTCGGCGATGATCTCCATCGCCCGTATCTTGGGCGCGCCGGTGACCGTTCCCGCCGGGAAGCAGGCGCGCATCGCGTCGAACGCCGTGCGGCCTGCCGCCAGCCTGCCGGAGACGGTGGAGACCAGGTGCATGACGTGCGAGTACCGCTCCACCTTCATCACGTCCATCACCTGCACGGTGCCCGGCTCGCTCACGCGCCCCAAGTCGTTCCTGCCCAGGTCCAGCAGCATGATGTGCTCGGCGCGCTCCTTCTCGTCGGTCGAAAGCTCGCGCTCCAGCGCGTCGTCCTCGGCCGGCGTCTTGCCCCTCGGCCTCGTGCCGGCGATCGGCACCGTGCTCACCACGCCGTCCACCACCTGCACCAGCATCTCAGGCGACGCCCCCACGATCTGAAAGTTGTCGAGGTCCAGGTAGTACATGTACGGCGACGGGTTCACGTTACGCAGCGCGCGATAGATCTGGAACGGGTGCGCCTCCGTCGGCCTGGAAAGACGCTGCGACGGCACCACCTGGATCACGTCCCCCTGCACCACGTACCGCTTCACGCGCTCTACGTTCTCCTCGTACGTCTCCCTGTTCACGTTGGAGGAGACGTCCCAGCTATCGAGCCGCCCGTTCCCGCCCCGCGCCTGCGCGGGCAACGGCTCCTCCAGCCGCGACACGATCTCCTCGATCCGCCCGATAGCGTCGAAGTAGGCTCGCTCCACGTCGCCGTCCACGTGCCCGTGGCTCACCACGCGTATCCGGTGCCGCAGGTGATCGAACTCCAGGAACGTGGTCGTGAGCATCATCACCGACTCCGGCAGGCCCAGCCCATCGTTTTCGGGCGACGGAAGACGCTCGAAGTGCGCGGCGGCCTCGTAAGACAGGTACCCGACCGCGCCGCCGTTGAACTTTCCCACGTATGGGGCGTCCGCCATGGTGTACTTCGACAACGCCTCCTCAACTGGAACAAGCGGATCGATGTTGCCAAGCGCCTCGTTCACCCCGGTCTTGATGACCTCCAGCGGCTCGGTGCCTATGAAGCTGTAGCGCGCCATGCGCTCGCCGCCCTCGACGCTCTCCAGCAGGAACGAGTACGGGGGCCGCGCGACCTTCAGGTACGCCGAAACCGGCGTCTCCAGGTCACCGTCTATCTCCCTGTACACCGGCACGAGGTTCGCGTCCCGCGACAGCCTCTCGAACTCTTCGAGCGGCGGATAGTAGCCCGTCAAGCCGTCTCCTTCGTTCGTCATGGCACCAGGAACCCGATCCGCCGCTTAATCTGGTCAACCTTCGCGGACGACACCGCCGCCGCCTGTTCCGCGCCCGCGGCCAGCATCCGTTCGAGCTCGCCGACGTCGTCCATCAACTCGTAGTAGCGCTGCCTTATCGGAGCCAGTTCCTCGATCACCACCTCGGCCACGCGCGACTTCAGGTCGCCGTATCCGCGCGCGTCCGCGAAGTCGGCCTCCGCCTCCGTCTCGGACTTGCCGGTGATGACCTTGTATATGCCCAGGATGTTGTTGACTCCCGCCTTCTCCGGGTCCTCGGAGAACCTGATCTCGTTGCCGGAGTCGGTAACGGCCCTGCGGAACGTGCGCACGATCTCGTCCGGCTCGTCCAGCATTCGCACCGCGTGCCCCCGGATGTGCGCGTGCATCTTCGACATCTTCACCATCGGGTCGTCGAACCCCATCACGCGCGCGCCCACCTCCGGTATCACCGCGTCCGGCACGACGAACGTCTCGCCGTACAGGCGGTTGAACCGCTCGGCGATGTCCCGCGTCAGTTCGACGTGCTGGCGCTGGTCGTCGCCCACCGGCACCTCGTGCGCGTCGTACAGCAGGATGTCCGCGGCCATCAGCACCGGGTAGTCCAGCAACCCGGTGGATACGCTCTCACGGCCCTCCGACTTGTCCTTGAACTGCGTCATGCGCTCCAGCCAGCCCAGGGGCGTCACGCAGTTGAGCAGCCAGCAGCCCTCGGCGTGGGCGGCCACGTGGCTCTGCACGAAGATCGTGCACTGCCCCGGGTCCAGTCCAGATGCGAACAGCATCGCCGCCAGGCTCTGCGTCTGGTGGCGCAGGTCTTCCGGCGGCTGCGCGGTGATCGCGTGCAGGTCCACGATGCAGAAGTAGTTGTTCTTCTCCGCCTGCCGCTCCGCCCAGCCCTTGACCGCGCCCAGGTAGTTGCCAAGCTGCATATCGCCCGAGGGCTGTATGCCGCTGAACACGGTGCGCTGCCCGACTCCGGTTGCCGCCTTCTCTTGCGTCCTTACTGCTTGCATCTGATTTCTCCAATCTCCGGCCCCAAAAAAATAACCCGTCCTGTTAAGGGACGGGTCGAAGTTCCGCGGTGCCACCCTAGTTACCGCCCGCGCATTGCCGCGCTGGCGGTCTCTCAATGAGCGCACGGGCCGAACCTCCGAACCTGTTCGGCGCGCTCTGCGCCCAGGGCGATGGTAACGGCGCCCATTCCGTCCAAGCCTACCGGCCGCTCGATGCGGCGTTCGGTTGGAAGCTCCCAGGTCCATTCAGCCATCGCGCTGGCGCCGGCTCGCAGCTTACCCGGCTCTCTGAGCCCCGCTAACGGCGTACTAGTCCTGATCAAAGCCGTCTGTCTGTAGTTGTAGCCTAAAGTCTAGCCAGCGGCCTGTGCGGCTGTCAAATCTGCAAGCTACGGCGTCCCTACTCTATGCGCTCCAGCTTGTAGAAGACCGGCCTGAACCCGTCCGTGCAGCAGGTTACGAACACGCCCGGCTTGGCGCCGACCATGTTGCCGCCCCTGGCCAGCGTCATGACGTACTTCTGGATGTCGGTCCAGGCCCAGTCGCTGAATCCTTCGGGCATGTGCCCGTCCGAGACGAACTCCTGCCCGATCTCGAAGTCGTGGCAGCACCCCTTCGGCTCCCACTCGATGCCCTCCGTGTACTGATCGACGAGGTCCTGGTGAAACGTCTTCTTGATAACCGTGATCCTGACCGGCTTCGGATGCGTCATAGCCTGCCTCCGCAAGATGGGCTCCCTTCAGTTCTACGTACGCTGACGGCGAGTCGCTCATCCGCGCACCTGAGCCTGCAAATGGGTGCGCGTTCAGCAAATTTTGAACCTCCATCCGTTCGTCTTCAAGCTGTCGAACTGTAAACGGCCCTTCTACAGGATTGGAGCGGACTGACTCACCATTCCGCCAATCCTGAACGGTCACACCTCCCAACACAGCTTGTCTTCACTTACAATCCATGCTATGTTCAGGGAGCGATATGACCCGTGCCTGATGCACGGTTTAGTATTGCGCTAATGAAACACCCCGCACGGGGTGTTTCGCTGTCAGGCTCTCGGCCACACCACGATGCCAGCCGGACCTCCTGCCACTCTGTTCACATCTTCTAGCATAACGTCCTGCAACCTCATCCAATAGTCACTAGGAACCCTGGTATTGGGATCAACACCATCGCATCGGTGGGCCACGTATGCCAACCAATCTGCTACTTGGCTAAAGTATGAATCGGCTGAATTCTTGCTTACAGGATCTTCGATGAATGACTTCGCAGGAATGTTGATGGGGTCTCCGAAACTGCCCTTTATCTGATTGAATCGCCTTATCTCCCTCATGGTTTTGCGGACTACAAGGCCATGCCCTTCATCAGGAAACAGCATGATGTGCTCCTGAGTGCTTTGGCTCTCGCAGAACTTGTCGAGACGCTGTAGCAGATACCTCCATGCGATTCGCCTGGGATCCATTGACCTGTTATTGATTCGATGCTTTGCTATTGCAATCGCAAAGGTCTGGACTGGCAAACTACTTGCCACGAAATCAAGGCAATTGCCGTAGAGACTTAGCCTTTCGTGGCGGTTCATCCCTAGAGGCCGCAATGGCCCTCGTCCGTAAATGAAGTGTTCGGCCTTTAGCTCGCTTCGGACTGGAATGTTGTATTGGTCACGCAGCTTTCGTCGCCACTCGATCAATTTATCTAAAGTGGTTTGCCACTCAGATTCATGAATGACGAAACAGGCCAACACCAGAAACCTAGTTTGGCTGTTTTCATAACCTGAGTCACCGGAGTCATCAGCATAAGCCAGATACATGCTTATCATCATAGGAATGAATCGGAAGGTGTGTCAAAGGGCTTGCTATCTGTTTTCAGGCACTCCAGACGCTTCGCAGGCACCGTCCCCGCAACCAACCCCCCTCGCCCACACAGCTAAAATAAACCCACCATGCACATCCTCATCTGGCTCATAGCGGTACAGATCGCCGGATTCGCGGCGTTTCCGGTGCTGTTCCGATTGCTGCCCCGGCTCCCGGACCGCGGCTACAGCGCGTCCAAGCCGCTCGGTCTGCTGCTGCTCGGATACCTCTCCTGGATCCTGAGCCAGCTACACGTACTTCCCAGCGCCCAACTCACGCTCGCGCTCCTGCTCGCCGCCATGGTCGCCGCCTCCAGCGCGTACGCCTGGCGTCGCCGGCGCAGGATCGCCGCGTTCTTCCGGGCGGAGTGGAGGACCGTGCTGGCCGTCGAACTCGTCTTCCTGCTCCTGTTCGCGGGCTGGGCCGTGCTCCGGGCCAATGACCCGGGCATCTCCCACACCGAGCAGCCGATGGACTTTAGCTTCCTGAACGCGTCGGTCAGGGCCTTCTACGGCCCGCCCGAAGACCCGTGGCTGAGCGGCGAGTCCGTGAGCTACTACTACTTCGGCCACTGGGTAGCCGGCGCGCTCGCCGAACTCACCGGCACGGCCACGCAGGTCGCGTACAACCTCGCGCTCGCATCGACGGCAGCGCTGACGGGAAGCGCCGCGTTCGGCCTCGCGTACAACCTCGTGCGCTGGCGGCGGGGAAGGCTCCGCATAGCCGTCGGCGCGGGCCTGCTCGCGGCGCTCCTGCTGACCGTGTGCTCCAACCTCGAGGGCGCGCTCGAGCTACTGCGGGCGGCGGGCGGCGGCTCGGCATCCCTGTGGAGTTGGCTAGCCATCGACGGGCTGCACGGCGAGGCGGGAGCGTCCGCCGGGCTCTGGTCGAGCGACTCATGGTGGTGGTGGAGAGCGAGCCGCGTCATCAACACGTTCGTCGACGGTCACGGAATCGATTACACGATCCAGGAGTTCCCGGCGTTCAGCTACATCCTGGGCGACCTGCACGCGCACGTCATCTCGCTACCGCTCGTTCTCCTGTTCCTGACGCTGTGCCTCGGCCTGTTCACGTACCGGGACATGACGCCGTTGAGCCTGCGACGGGACGGCCCGTCCGGACTCAGATGGGCGCCGTTAGCGGTCGTGCTGCTGCTGGGCCTGACGCTCGGCGGCGTGGCCTTCACCAACATGTGGGACCTGCCCGTCTTCGCGTCGGCATTCCTCGGCCTCGCCTTCCTGCGCTCGTACGCTCAGGCCGGCGGGAGCTTCCTCGCGGCGGCCTCACGGGCCACTCCCACGGCAGCCCTCGTGATCGGGCTGGCCTGGGTGTTCTTCCTTCCGTACCATCTGTCGTTCTCAAGCCAGTTCGACGGGCTTCATCCCGTGCAAGCGGCCACGACGCGGCCCGTGCATTTCGTCTTGGTTTGGGGCCTCTTCCTGCTTGCCGTCATCCCCTTCGTCCTCTCCGCGTTCTGGCAGGTATCGCGACACCTCAGGTTCACGCTTCCCGCCGCGCTCGCCGTGCTGATCGGCTTCCTGCCCTATCTGGCCTGGTACTTCCTGCACTTGGAGAACGGCGGACTGGTGGCCGACTGGTGGAGCAGGCTCGCGCGCGTGCTGCCCCTCGCCGTCCTGATCGTCCTCGCCGCCTACGCCACCCTGTGGCACGCCGCGCACAGGAGCCCCGCGCCGGCCGTCTTCGCCCTCGCCCTGTCCACGCTCGGCCTCGTTCTGATAACCGTGCCTGAGCTCGTGTTCGTTGGCGATCTGTTCCAGACGCGCATGAACACCGTCTTCAAGCTCTACTACCAGGCGTGGCTACTGCTGTCGATCGCGGCGGCGTTCGCGGCCTGCCAGTGGGCGGCGTGGTGGTCCGCCGGAACGTCGCGGCTGGCCGTCGGCGCACTGGGCGCAGCGTTCGTCGTGCTGCTGGCCGCGTCGCTCTACTACACGCCCGCGGCCGCTCTCACCAAGGCCGGCCACGGCTTCGAGCCGCTCACGCTGAACGGGCTGGCCCACGTGGAGTGGTCCCGGCCCGCCGAGTACCGCGCGATCCTGCGGCTGCAGTCCGAAGCGCCGCGCGGCTCGGCAATGGTCGAGGCCGCGGCCGGCGACTACACCGAGTACGGGCGCGTATCGTCCAGTTCCGGCGTCCCGACCATTCTCGCATGGCCCGGCCACCAGCATCAGTGGCGCAGCGACCCGTCGCTGTACGAAGGCCGGGACGAAGACGTAAGGCGCATCTACACCACGACGGACGCCGCCGAAGCGAAAGCCCTCTTGGACAAGTACGACGTACGATACATATACGTGGGGCACAGGGAGCGCCAGTTGTACGGCGAGGACGGCATGTCGAAGTTCGAACGGATCGCGGACGTCTGGTTCGCGGAGGACGACGTTATCGTGTACGAGGTCCGGCGATGAGCGAGACCATGAGCGGGCTTAGCCGCGCCGCCGCCGGCCTGCCGGCCCAGGCCGCCGTCCGCGCGCTGGCCGGCATCGCGGCGCGCTACTGGGAAGTCGCATCGTACGCCGCGCTGTTCGTGACGGCGGCGGTCATGCGCTTCTGGGACCTCGGCTCGCGGGCCGTCCACCACGACGAGAGCCTGCACGCCTACTACGCTTGGCGGCTCTCCGAAGGCATGGGCTACACGCACGACCCCATGATGCACGGCCCGTTCCAGTTCGAGTCCACGGCGGCGCTCTTCTTCGTCTTCGGCGCGGGCGACGTCACGGCCCGCGCGCTGTACGCCGCCGCCGGCTCGGCCCTGGTCGCCATGCCGTGGCTCTTCCGAGCGAGGCTTGGCCGCGCCGCGTCGCTGGCCGCCGCCGTCATGCTGACGTTCTCCCCCTCGATGCTGTACTTCAGCCGCTTCGCCCGCAACGACATCCTTGCCGCCGTGTGGACGCTCGGCCTGGTCATCTGCCTGTGGCGCTACCTGGACGAAGGGCGCAACCGCTATCTGTACGCCGGAGCCATCCTGCTGGCCCTCTTCTTCGCCACCAAGGAGACCGCCTTCATCTTCACCGCGATAATCGGCCTCTACCTCGCGGCTGTGATCGCGTTACGTCGCCTAGCCGTGTTCCGGCGCGCCGCGCGGCGTGCCGGCCGGGGCGCGGCATACACAGCCCGCGTCGCGGCGGCGTACGCCCGGCGTGGCGTCAACCTCTCGCGCCTGTCCCGCGAGGGCGCGTTCTTCCTCATGCTGTTCACGCTCTCACTGCCGCAGGGCGCCGCGCTCTCCGGCCTGTTCCAAGACACCGTCCTTCTGCGATGGTCCGGCCTCACGCTCGCGCGCACCGCGTCCGATGGCGGGCACGTCGGCGCGCCCGAAGGCGGCGCCCTCGTCGTCGCCGGCGCGATCGTCGTCGCGCTGCTGGCAATATCCGTCCGGCTCGGCTGGCTGTGGCGCTGGCGCGTGTGGCTCGGTTGCGCCCTCGTCTTCTACGCCATCTGGCTTCTGCTGTACTCCACCTTCTTCACGAACCTGGACGGCGTCGGCTCCGGGTGGTGGCAGTCCCTCGGCTACTGGCAGGCGCAGCAGGACGTGGCGCGCGGCCACCAGCCCTTCTACTACTACCTCCTCCTCGCGCCCCTGTACGAGTTCCTCCCGATGCTCTTCTCCTTTGCGGCGGGCGCGTACTACCTCCGGCGGCGGGACCGCCTCGGCCTGTTCATGGTGTTCTGGACCGTCGCCACGTTCGTTATGTACACCCTTGCCGCCGAGAAGATGCCGTGGCTGCTTGTAAACCTCGCGCTGCCCATGGTCCTGCTCGCCGCGAAGTTCATGGCCGACCTGTGGACATCGATCGAGTGGCGCAGGCTGCTCTCCGGCGGCGGGCTGTCCGTACTGCTTGGCGTCCCATTGCTGCTATGGGCGCTGTGGCGGCTCGCATTCACCGGCCTCGACCCCGCTTCACCCTCGACGGCCCTGGAAACGGCCGGCTTCTCAATCCTCGTCGTTGCGGCGGCCGGAGCCTGCGCTCTGGCGGCCACCCGGTGGGGCTGGCGCAACACCGCGAAGTTCGCAACGATACCGTTGGCGCTCGTGCTGCTGGCCGTCACGGTACGCGTGGCCGCAACCGCCGCCTACACGAACGGCGACCGCCCGGTCGAGATGATCGTGTACACGCAGAGCAGCCCCGACATTCCACGCCTCATGGACGAAATAGAAAGCATCGCCGAGACCACCGGCGAGGGCCGCGCCGTGCCGATCACGATCGACGGCACGAGCGGCTTCGCATGGCCCTGGGTCTGGTACCTGCGCGACCACACGCGCGTCGGCTACCCGTCTTACGCCAACCAGACGCCCCCCGAGTCCTCGGACTCCGCCCTGGTAATCGTCCACGGCAACAACCGCGACGCCTTCAATTTCACCGTCGAAGAGGGCTACAAGCAGGAGGTCCGGATAAGGCACAGGTGGTGGTTCCCGGAGCACACGTACCGCAACCTGACCTTCGGCAAGATCGCCCGCTCATTCGCTGACCGCGGCGCGTGGCGCAGAGCGATGGACTACTTCATGCACCGCAAGCTCGGCTCCAACCTCGGCAGCGAGGACGCCTACGTGTACATCGCCGACAACCTGCCTCAGTCGTTCGAACCAGAGTAGTCGAACTGCGGCCCCCAGTCGCCGGAGCCGCCCGGCAGCAGGTCGAACAGATGCCACACGCCACAATACAGGTCGCCAGGGCCGAAGTCGTCCTTAGAGACGCGGACTATCGAGCCGTCGCCGTTCTTGTGGAAGACGGAAACGCCAGGCTGGTACCCGGACATGAACTCGCCGTCTTCTTGCTGAAAGCCCATGTCCTTGATGAAGGCGCTGCCCTCGGCAGAGTACATCGCGAACCGCCAACCCCGCTTGCTCGCCAGGTTCTGCTGCACCTTGGGATTGTTGGGAGAGACGACCACGAATGCTGCCCTGCTTTGCAAGTGCTGTAGCACGCCGTTGAACTCATCTGCCCACATCGTGCAGTAGGGGCAACCCGCGCCCATGTTATGTACGAGAATGAGGTCGTCCTTGTCGCCGAACATTTCGGAAATCCTTACCGTCCCGTCGACGCTCTTCAACTCGTAGTCCTTCACGGGTTCGGGAGGCAATTGGCGGCGCAGTTCCGCGAGCTTCTGCTTTGCCTGCTCGAGTTCGCCCAAGGCAGCGGCGACCTTGTTTTCCAGTTCCGCGTTAGTCTTAGTCATGTCTTTCTCCTTCCACTGGTGTTGCGTTGGATTGCGTCGAGCGGCTCCCGGCCAAACCGCGCTTCCGGCGCGACCACTTCGCCAGCCCATACGTGCCCCGGGATGTCCGCACGAAGACATCGGGCTTGCGCGACAGGTGCACGATCACGTTGGCGTCGGTTCCACGGCCGGGGACAGGCACGCCGCGCGAGGCCATCGCCGCGCGGATGTCGCTCACGTGCATCGGATCGCCTCTCTCATCGAGAATCGCCGCCACGGTCTCACCAATGCGCTCAGCCGTGGTCTGCCGGGGCCGGGCGGACGCACTATCCATTCCGCCCCCCGACTCGGCCCCTCGCTCCAGGTTCTTGAGCACGCGCACCAAGTCAAGCTTCGCCTGCAGGTGGTCGCGCCTCGACAGCAACGACTCCAGGTCGCTGGACACCTCCGTTAGCTCGTTCTGGATATCGCGCTCCCATGCCGAGAGTTCATCAAGCCTTTCAGTCATCGCTTCCCTTTCTTTCGTACATATATGTACATACTAGTTACTACAGAGTACATATGGACGAAGCGTCTGTCAAGGCCTCATCCGAACACGGATTGCGTCTGTGGTAGGCTAATGGTCACTGGACAGACCAAGCCCCGACCCTGGAGATAGCAGTGGCAACGCCCATCGAGCACAAGCAGATCAGCGAGCAGTTCCTGCACCAGGCCGAGCAGGGGTTTGAGCGCGGCGACGCGCTCCAAGCGAGCGAGAAAGGCTGGGGCGCCGTCGTCCATTACGTCAAGTCGGTCGCCAAGGAGCGCGGGATGCGGCATGACCGCCATCGGCACATCAACGACGCGGCAACCGAACTGATCTCGTACTTGGACGACCCTGCGTCCGCGACAGGCAAACTTAACTCCGCGAACGTGCTCCACTCGAACTTCTATGAAGGCCACATGAACGCCGATCAGGTCAGGGTGGGGATCGCGTCGGCCCGCGAACTGATCGACGACCTCAAGGTCGCTGAGAGCCGGATGCCCTAGCGCGGGCGCCAAGTACGAACGCACGAATGAAGGTCGGCATCATCGGCGGCGGCGCGACGGGCCTCGCGGCTGCCTACGAACTCGGCCTGCGCGGCCACGAGGCCGTCGTCTTCGAGCGCACCGACTTCCTCGGCGGCCAGGCCTCCACGTTCGACGTTGGCGGCGGAAGGCTGGAGCGCGGCTACCACCACCTGTTCACCGGCGACCGCGCCATCCTCGACCTGATGGAGGAGATCGGCCTCGGCGGCCGCGTTCTACGCATCGACTCCAAGGTCGGCACCCTGCACGACGGCAGGATCTACGACTTCGTCACCGCCACAGACCTGCTCAGGTTCACCCCGCTCAGCCTCGTCGACAGGTTCCGCCTCGGACTCGTCACCATGTGGCTGCGCACGATGAAGGACTGGCGGCCCTTGGAGCGCCACGCCGCCGCCGCGTGGCTCCGCAAGTACGCCGGCCCCGGCTGCTACGACACCTTCTGGGGCCCCATGCTGCGCGGAAAGTTCGGCGAGCAGTACTTCGAAGAGGTCGGCATGGCCTGGGTGTGGGGCAAGATCCACACGCGCTTCGCCTCCCGCAAGGGCGGCGTCGGCAAGGAGCAGCTAGTTTACCCCGCAGGCAGCTTCGGCGAGGTCTTCGACGTCCTCGCCGACCGCATACGCGAGCAGGGCGGAAGCATCCACCTCTGCCGCGAGGCAACGGGCGTGCGGACCGAGGCCGGACGCGCCGCCGCCCTCCATGTGGCGCAGGACGGGGCAGGGGACGAGACGCACGAGTTCGACGCCGTCATCTCCACGACGCAGTCCCACATCTTCCGCCGACTCGCGCCCGATCTCCCGGCTGACTACCTCGCGAAGCTGGAGTCTGCGAAGTACATGGCCGCCGTCCTGCTGATACTCGTGCTGGACCGCCCCCTGTCCCACATCTACTGGCTCAACGTCGCCGACCGCTCGATTCCGTTCGTCGGAGTCATAGAGCAGACGAACCTCGTGGACCCGTCGCACTATGGCGGCAACCACGTCATCTACCTGTCGAACTACCTCGACAGGAACGACCGCCTGTACCGCCTCGATCACGACGATCTGCTGGCCGAGTACCTCCCGCACCTCCGCAAGATCAACCCCAGGTTCGACCCATCGTGGATCGTGGAGTCCCACCACCACCGCGTCGACGCCGCCCAGCCGATCATCGGCGCGGACTACTCGGCCCGCATGCCCGATCTGCGCACGCCCATCCCAGGCCTCTACCTGTGCAACACCACGCAGATCTACCCCGAAGACCGAGGCACCAACTACAGCGTCCTCATGGGCCGCAAAGTCGCCCGCATGGTCATGCAAGACGCGGGCGCCCGAACTAGGCAGGTACCTGATCCCTAACAAGAAAGAACAGACCCCCGGCAGTACCGGGGGTCCGCTCCGAGGAGGATGGGAGGATGGGTTCTTCACATCGTTTCCGGCCCGTTCACGTTGAGCGTCACGTCCCGGGGCCGCATCCTTGGCAATGTACACTAGTTGCGGATTTCGTCATTGTCAACATTGTGAAGTTAAACACGAAAAGCCCGAGGATCCCTGCCTTCCAACACTAGAGCAACTGTTCAGACTTAGTGCCCGTGAAGGCAGGTACGTAAACCCCTTCCCCAGTCTGCTGGGGAAGAGCCTGCCCCGAGTCCCTCGAGGGGATGGGATGGGGTTCTCCGATGCCGGCCGATCGCCCGCAGTGTAAGCCACCCCCGCAACCACCGTCACCCCAGCAGCAAGGCCTGCAACAAGCCCCCACGCACGAAGCCTCCGACGTAGGGGCCGCTCGCGAGCGGCCCTTGCCGCCCACTCTCAACACCATACAATATCACCCAACCCGCTCACCCCAACCCGTTCGTCCTGAGCTTGTCGAAGGATCTTCCGCAAAACACCGCACGAGGCCTCCGGCGTAGGGGCCGCTCGCGAGCGGCCCTTGCCGCCCGCCCGGCGCCCCATAGAATCGCCCCTAACTTCATCTGGTCCCTTCCCCAGTCTGCTGGGGAAGGTTAGGATGGGGACAAAGGAGCCCCCATGCCAACCAAGACCATCCGCCAAAGACTGGACGCAGGCGAACTCCTCCTCATGGACGGCGGCACCGGCTCCGAGCTACAGGCCCGCGGCGCGGACGTGCTAGTCGGCGCCACCGAGGACACCGGCCTGCAGGCGTGGTCCGCCACCGCCAACGTCGAGTTCGCCGACGTCGTACAGCAGGTCCACCAGGACTACCTCCGCGTCGGCGCCGACATCCTCATCAGCAACAACTTCTGGACAAGCCCCTCACGGCTGGAGCCAATCGGCCACGCAGACCGCTGGGCCGAGTACGCCCGCGCCTCCGCCGAGAACGCGGTCAGGGCACGCGACGCCCTCAACCCGGAGGCATACGTCACCGGCGGCATGGCCCCGCCATGCTTGGCAAATACCCGCGGCGAAGACGACGTCGCGCTGATGGGCGCCGCCGCATTCCGCAACGAGTACCTCGAACACGCCAGTCTGCTCGCCGACGCCGGAGTCGACGCGCTGCTGCCCGAGTTCCTCGGCTCCATCGACGAGTGCGTGCAGGCCGTCGACGCCTGCTTCGAGACCGGCCTGCCCGTGCTGCTCGGCGTACGCAGCATCCAGGAGGACGGCGGCATGCAGACCGGCGAGACGATGCGCGACCTCGTCTCCGCCGTGAAGGGCTACGACCTCGACGCCATCCTGCTCATGTGCTCCGGCCCGGAGAACATCACCGCCGGCCTGCGCGACCTCCGAGACGCCTACGACGGCCACGTCGGCGGCTACGCCAACCTCGGCTATGGCGGCGTCGGCATCCTCGGCGACACAGCCCGGCAACGCTACATGGCCCTCACCAACCACGGCCCGGCCAGCGTCGCCGAAATCGCCCGCGAGTGGCAGGACATCGGCGCGCGCGTCATAGGCGGCTGCTGCGGCGCCGGCCCCGAGCACATCCTCATGATGAACCTCGTCCTCCGTAACCTCGAACGCAACGCCGCCCCCGCCTGACAAGACATGCGTCCAGCCACTGTGTAGGGGCCGTTCGCGAACGGCCCAAACCCGCCCGTTGCAAATGCCGTAACGAGATCACCCAACCCGTTCGCCCTGAGCTTGTCGAAGGGCCTTACGCAAGACCCCGCCGCCCTTAATCACCGACGTTTGGGCCGTTCGCGAACGGCCCAAACCCGCCCAATCTCATCGACCCGCCTTCACTCACACAGCCTGCGGTAGCGTTACTCACAGGCGGGCAGGCCAAGGACTAGCAGATCGTTGACTGCTACATTCAGCAGCCCTTCCGGCACGCACCCGCTCAGACCGTTTTCCCAGAGGGAAAGCTCTTCCAGGCTGGACAGTTGCCCCAGTTCCGCAGGGATCGACCCGCTCAGGAAGTTTCCCCCGAGGTGAAGCGCCTGCAGGTTGGACAGTTGCCCTAGTTCCGCAGGGATCGACCCGCTCAATCCGTTCCAACCGAGGTAAAGCCTTTGCAAGTTGGATAGCTGCCCCAACTCCGCAGGAATCGATCCGCTAAAGCTGTTCCCCTCGAGGTGAAGCACCTGCAGGTTGGACAGTTGCCCCAGCTCCACAGGGATCGACCCACTCAATCCGTTCTCAGAGAGGTCAAGCCTTTGCAAGCTGGATAGCTGCCCCAGCTCCGCAGGAATCGACCCGCCCAGGGCGTTCCCCCAGAGGTTAAGCGCTTGCAGGTCGGATAGCTGACCCAGTTCTGCAGGGAGCCTGCCCCACAAGCCATTTTGATCAAGCTCTATTGTGGTGACGCGTCCGTCCGCATCGGTAGTCACGCCGTGCCACTCTCCAAGCGGTGCGCCGCTCAGCCAGTTGCCGCTCTCATGCCAGCCTGTTCCTCTGGTCGCATCATAGAGCGTTTCCAGAGCTTTTCTGTCCCTTCTGTACGTAGCCCCGCCACAGCTAGGCAGGCCAAGGCTTGCCAGATCGTTGACCTCCACGTCCCGCAGTGCCTCCGGCACACAGCCGCCCAGGCTGTTCCCTCCGAGGTCAATCCTTTCCAAGCTGGACAACTGCCACAGCGCCGTAGGGATCGGCCCGCTCAATCCATTCTCAGAGAGGTCAAGCCACTGAAGATTAGATAGCTGGCCCAGTTCCGCAGGGATCGGCCCGCTCAATCCGTTCCAACTCAGCAGCAGCCATTCCAGGTTGGATAACTGGCCCAACTCCGCAGGGATCGACCCGCTTAATCCGTTCCACCCCAACTCCAGTCTGGTGACGTGTCCTGCCGCGTCAGTAGTAACGCCGTACCATTCTCCAAGCGGCTCGTCGCTCAGCCAGTTGCTGTTGTCATGCCAGTTCGCCCCTCCGGTCGCATCATAGAGCGCCTCCAGCACATCCCTGTTTCCGATGGGCGTAATGGCAGAGGTTGATTCGTCGCAGGTAGGCAGATCAAGACTTGCCAGATCGTTGACCGCCACGTTCAGCAGGCCCTCCGGCACGCATCCGCTGAATTCGTTCAGGCCGAGGTCAAGCCGTGACAGGCTGGATAGCTGATCCAACTCCGAAGGAATTACCCCGCTCAGGCCATTGTCATAGAGCCGAAGCTCCTGCAGGCTGGACATCTGCCCTAATTCCGCAGGAATCGAACCACTCAACTTGTTCCCACTGAGGTCAAGCCGTGACAGGCTGGATAGCTGACTCAGCTCCGAAGGGATCGAGCCGCTCAAGCCGTTCCCACTGAGGGCAAGCTCTTGCAGGCTGGATAGCTGGCCCAACTCCGCAGGGATCGGCCCGCTCAAGCCATTGTCATAGAGCAGAATCGATCGCAAGCTGGACAGCTGACCCAGCTCTGCAGGGATCGGCCCGCTCAAGCCGTTCCCACTGAGGTGAAGCTCTTGCAGGCTGGATAGCTGGCCCAACTCCGCAGGGATCGATCTGCTCAAGCCATTGTCATAGAGCTCGAGTTTGGTAACGCGTCCGTTGGCATCGGTGATCACGCCGTGCCATTCTCCAAGCGGCTCGTCGCTCAGCCAGTTGCTGCTGTCATGCCAGTTCGCCCCGCCGGTCGCATGGTAGAGCGCCTCCAGGACATCCCTGTCGACAGTGGGAGTAGTCGTTGATGTCGTCTCGGGAGTTTCTACAGCGACGGAGATAGATGCGTCACAGGCAGGCAGATCAAGACTTGCCAGATCGTTGACCGCCACGTTCAGCAGGCCCTCCGGCACGCACCCACTCAAGTCGTTCCCACCGAGGCGAAGCTCTTGCAGATTGGATAACTGACTCAACTCCGCAGGGATCGACCCGCTCAGGCTATTGTCATAGAGTTGAAGCCCTTGCAGATTGGACAACTGTCCTAGCTCGGCGGGCAGGGTGCCGCTTAAGCTGTTCCCGCTGAGGGCAAGCTCTCGCAGGTTGGATAGCTGACCCAACTCCGCAGGGATCGACCCGCCCAGGCCATTGTCATAGAGCCACAGCTCTTGCAGACTGGACAGTTGGCCCAGTTCCACGGGCATCGCACCGCTCAATCTGTTCCCATTGAGGGCAAGCACTTGCAGGTTGGATAGCTGGCCCAGCTCCGCAGGGATCGACCCGCTCAGGCCATTGTCATAGAGCTCAAGCACAGTGACGCGCCCCTCAGCGTCGATTGACACCCGATGCCATTCTCCTAGCGGCTCGTCGCTCAGCCAGTTGCTGCTGTCACGCCAGTTCTCCCCGCCGGTCGCATGGTAGAGCGCCTCCAGGACCTCTCTGTCGGCAGCAGGCGTTGCCGTCGGCGTGCCTGTAGGTGTTGGCAGAACCGGCGTCGCAGTCGTCGCGGGCGTGCCCGTGGGTGTTGGCGTCGCAGGAGCCGGCGTCGCAGGCGTGCCCGTGGGTGTTGGCGTCGCAGGAACCGGCGTCGCAGTCGGAGTCGGCGTGCCTGTGGGTGTTGGCGTCGCAGGAACCGGCGTCGCAGTCGGAACCGGGCTGTCGCCACAGCCGACGACCAGAAGCAGGATCGTCAAACCCACTGCCAGTCCCCAGAACGTGGCAGGTGCGATACAAGGAATCCTTCGGTCACGCATGAACATCTCCCCGGGAACGCAACGCCGCGCCCGCCGCGTAGGCCCGCTCCTCGCCACGCACTAGGCCTCGGGTGTAGGGGCCGCTCGCGAGCGGCCCTTGCCCCCGCGTTCGCCCTCCCCCCTCTCCCCCTACAGCGTCCGCAGCCTCGGATCGAACACGTCCCGAAGCGCGTCCCCGAACAGGTTGAAGCCGTACACCGTCAGGCTTATCGCGATGCCCGGGAAGATCGACAGCCACGGCGCGCTCTCGATCAGCCGGGACGACCCCTCCTGCAGGTCCCTGCCCCACGACGCGGTGGGCGGCGGCAGCCCCAGCCCCAGGAAGCTCAGCGTCGCCTCCGCGATGATCGCCCCGCCGATGCCCGCCGTCAGCACCACCAGGAACGGCGCAACGCAGTTCGGCGCGATGTGGCGGAACATGATCCGCCACTGGCTCGCGCCCGATGCCACCGCCGCCGTCACGAACTCGCGCTCCTTCATCGTCAGCACGGTCGAACGGACGATTCGCGCCGTCCACGGCACGTACCCGATGCTGATCGCCATGATGATGTTGAACGTGCTCGCGCCCAGCACCGCCACGATCACAATCGCAAGTATCAGGAACGGGAACGCCAGCAGGACGTCCACCAGGAACTGCGTCGCCATGTCCGGCCACCGGCCGACGTAGCCCGTCGTCACCGCGAGCAGGAACCCGACCGCGCATCCAATGGCCACCGACGAAAAGCCGACCAGCAACGACATCCGCGCGCCGTAGATGACCCTGCTCGCCACGTCCCGGCCCCTGCGGTCCGAGCCCAGCACGTAATTCGCGCCCGGGGCCTCCAGCGTCTCGTACGCGTTGATCTTGTTCGGGTCCTTGGGAGCCACCAGCGGGGCCGCCACGGCCAGGAACGCCATGAACAGGATGATGACCAGCCCCACGGTTCCCAGCGGCTTGCCGCTGATGAACCCTCTCGCATGGTAGAAGAACGACCGCCGCGGCCGCTCCTGGAAGGCGGACAGCGTCGCCCCATCCGCCGCTGCGGCGCCGGGCTGCGGAGTCGGGGGATTCGACGTCGTCATGTGTACCTGATCCTCGGGTCGAGGAACGCGTACAGCACGTCAACCAGGATGTTCGTCGCCACGATGAAGAACGCCGCCGCCAGCGTCACGGCCTCGACGACAGGATAGTCCCGCCGCTGCACCGCCGCGATCAGGTACCTGCCCACCCCGTTGACGTTGAACGCCACCTCCACCACGATCAGCCCGCCTATCCCGAATCCGATGTACATCCCCATGGCCGTCATCACCGGCAGGATCGCGTTCCGCAGCGCGTGCCTGTACGTGATGAGTCGCTCCTGGAGACCCTTCGCCCGCGCCGTCCGCACGTAGTCCTCGCGCATCACCTCCAGCATCGCGGACCGCGTCAGCCGCGCCACCATCCCGATCGTCGCGAAAGCCACCGCGAACGCCGGCAGGATGAACTGCTTGAACGACCGCACCGGGTCCTCCCAGATCGGCGCGAAGTCGATCGGCGGCAGCCACTGGAAGTAGCGCACCAGGCCCACGATTATGAGCACGGCCACCCAGAACGACGGCAGCGAAAGGCCCGCCAGGCTGATCACCCTGACCACGTAGTCCAGGGCCGTGTCCTGCTTCAGCGCCGACACAATGCCCGCGGGCACCGCCACCACCAGCGTCAGCGCCGTCGCCAGGATCACGATGCTCGCCGTCACCGGCAGCTTGCGCGCGTACTCCTCCAGCACCGGCTTCCTGCTACGCAGCGACTCTCCGAAATCGAAGCGCGCCGCTCCCCACAGCCAGCTGAAGTACTGCACGTGCAGCGGACGGTTGAGCCCCCACTGCTCGCGCAGGGCCTCCACCTGCTCCATGCTCGCGCCGCTCTTGCCCGGGTCCCCCAGCGCCGCGACCGCCGGGTCCCCGGGCATGATGCGGAGCAGCAGGAACGTCGCCGTCGCGACCCCAAGCACCGTCAGCAGGCCGATTAGCGACCTTCTGAAGAGGTATGCCCGCAATTCCCCCGTCCTTCTCTGGCGGGGCCGGCTGCCCTGCTCGGTTCGGCCAGCCGGCCCCGCGTCTAACTCCCTATCCGACCCGTCCCTACTGCGAGATGCTGGCCACGTCCGACGGCCGGCTCAGCCGGGTCGCCTCGTCCATGTCGATCCAGACCTCTTCCATGTTGAGGATGCTGTAGTAGCCGGCGTCGCAGTGACACCAGTTCTTCAGCCACGGCCACCAGGCCATTCCCTCGTCATACCAGTAGATCATCACCGACGGCATGTCCGTAAGCAGGATGCGCTCCATCTGGTGCGTGATGTCCACGCGCGTCGCCGCGTCCGCCTCCGAGACAAGCTGCGCGTACAACTCGTCCAGTTCCGGGTTGCTGTAACCCGTCATGTTCGTGCCGCCGCCCGTGATGAACGGGTCCGCGTAGATCAGCGTCGGCTCCACGACGCCCGTCACGCCGTACATCTCGCCCAGGAAGAAGTTGCCCTCGATTCGCCGCTGCTCGGCCACCGAGAAGTCCGCCACTTCGTCCAACTGGAAGTCGAATCCGCAGTCGCTCATCGTGTCCTGGTAATACGCGAATCCGCTCCACACCGGGTCTCCCATGAAGTCCATCTTTAGCGGGTTGTCCGGACTGTAGCCGCCGTAGTCCGACAGCAGCTCCCGCGCCTTCGCCCGCCGCGCGTCCATGTTCGCCCCGAACTGGTCGGAGATTCCCAGCGTCATCAGGCTCGCGACCTCTTCCGATGGAAGGCTCCACTGCGTCCAGTGCGGCTGGTACCCACCCGGCACGTTCGTGCTGTACGTGTACACCTCGCCCGCGCCCACCCTGTCCAGGCACAGGCTGAACGCCTGCCGGACGCGCAAGTCGCTCCACGGCTCCTTGTCCAGCGGCCCCCCGAACGTGTTCCACCACAGCTTCGCCCGCAGGTCCACGATCACCTCGGGATTGCTCTCCTTGATGACCGACGCCTGCTGCGGCCCCACCCCCTGGTGCGGCGACGTCATGTCAAGCTGGCCGCTCCGGAAGATGCCGATCATCGCGTCCCAGTCCGGGATCACGAAGTTGTGGTACTCGTCCAGGTACGGCAGCCCGTCGCGGAAATACGCCTCGTTCCTCACGAGCACCGCCTTCTCGCCCGTGATGTGCTCCTTGAAGATGAAAGGCCCCGTGCCCATGACCGTCGTTTCCATGTCCTCGTACGGCATCTCGCTCGGAATGATCGCCGACCACCCAACCGACAGCTTCTGCACCAGCCCGGAGTCGGGCGCCGAGAGCACGAGCTTCACTTCGAGGTCGCTCGGGCACTCGATCGAAGCTATCGCGTAAACGTAGTTGGAGCTCTGGCTCCACTCAGGATTGCCGAACTTCTCCAGCGTGTGCTTCACGTCCGCGCAGTCCAGGGACGTGCCCGCTCCGGGGCGGTCCGCCACCAGCGAACCGGAGTGGAACTGGACGCCCTCCTTGAGGCGCAGCGTGTACTCCATGCCCCCGTCGGCTATCTCCCACGTCTCCACCAGGTCGTTCAGCACCCGGCCTTCCTCCAGCGGGTGCAGGCGCCAAAGCATGTTCCCCGCCGGGTTAGTGCGCTGCACCGTGCCGATGCCCCTGATCTTCATGTAGTCCAGCGTCGCCGGGTCGTCCCCGGTCATCGTTCGGAGGATTCCCCCGTACTGGCCGTCCGGCGCCAGCCGGGCCTCCGCCGCGACAGCGTCCGGCTCCGCCACTTCCACCTCCTCGAAGCCCTCGAACTCAGACTCCGAAGTGGACGCCGTCGGCTCGGCGGTCGCCTCCGTCTGCTCCGCTTCAGGCTCGGCTTCCACATCGTCCGCGTCTTCCTCCGCGCCCGCGCACGCCGCCACGAACGCAAGCGCCAGCCCCAGGGCGAGCGCCATGAACAGCGCGCTCCAGATCCCATACTTCCTACGTCTCGATATCATGCTCACCTCCCATTGACACCGATTCCGCCTGCTACCCGCTCTTTCGTCCTTCCTTGACCCCTTCCCCAGTCTGCGGAGCCTGCCCCAAGTCCCTCTCTGACCCCTTCCCCAGTCTGCCGAGCCTGCCCCAAGTCCCTCTCTGACCCCTTCCCCAGTCTGCTGGGGAAGGCCGGGATGGGGTTCTCCCCCGCAACTCAGACCAAATGCAACTCGTCGTCCTGAAACGCCCTCCTGAAAGACCCAACCATCGGCGGCGAATAATCCAGGTCGTCCCCGAACCGCTCCGGCGCAAGCCCGCTTATGTCGAACGAGCACTCGCCGTCCAAAATGACCTCGCTGAGCGCCTTGCCCGCGCCCGGGCTGTTGCTGAAGCCCACTCCGCCGAAGCCCGCGTTCACGTACATCCCCTCAGGGTGGCCCAGCCGCCCAATGAACGGCAGATTGTCCGGCGTAACGTCCATGATCCCCGCCCACGTCCTCAGCACCGGCAGGTGGCCCAGCCCCGGCATGAAGTCCACGAACCTCTTCGCGATGCCGCGAGTCATCAGCGCCGTCGTCGGCTTGTGCGCCGGCCCCGCCGGATCCATGCGCTCGTACCTGCCGCCGCCGAAGTGGAAGTGCCCCTTCTCCGCCTGGCGGCAGTACAGCCCCATCCCGCCGAACGTCGCCGTCGTCATCGGCGGCGCAGGCGCAGTGCACAGGATCTCTATTCGCACCGGCTCTATCGGCAGCGTGTGCTCCACCATCTCCGCGATCACCCGCGCGTACGGCCCCGCCGCGTTAACAACCTTGTCCGCGCCGATGTGCCCCGACGTCGTCTCCACGCCCGTGACCCTGCCGCCCGACGTCGTTACCCCCGTCACCGTCGTATGCTCGTGGATTCTGCCCCCCTCGCGCAGTATCCCCCAGACCCAGGCCTGGCTCGTCAGTTGCGGGTTCGCCTGTCCGCTCTCCGGCACGAAGACGCCCGCCAGCGCCCGCGAGGTGCATCCCGGAAGAAACTCCCTGATGCCCTGCAGGTCCAGGTCCTGCGTCTCCACGCCCCACTTCTCCTTCAAGTCCGCGCTGTGGGCCATGTACACCGAGTCCATCTCCGTCAGCGCCACCATGACCGAGCCGCCGAGCACGAACTCCGTCGGCGACTCCAGTTCGTCGTCCAGCGTCTTCCATATCTCGATCGACTTCAGCGCCAGCGGCATCCGCCCGTCATCGTGGTCGTACCCCACCGCCCAGCCGCCGTTCCTGCCGGACGCCTCCCAGCCGGGTATGCCCCTGTCCACCAGCGCGACGTCCATCCCCCCCTTCGCCAGGAAATACGCCGTCGAAAGCCCAATCACCCCTCCCCCAACAACAACTACATCCGCTCCGTCACGTAATCTCGTCATACGGCGTCCCCTCGTACAGCGCCCGCTCGTCGTCCGTCTCATCCTGGTTAGCCAGCACCGCCAGCGGCACCGGACGAAACGGCGGCCGGTACGACGCCAGCGGCACCTCCCGCAACGCGCTCTCCGTGCTGTCGGACACGATCATCTGGATCTGCTCCCGGCACCTGCGCCCCTGGCAGTGTCCCATTCCGGCCCTTGTGAGCCTCTTGAGGTGGTCCGGATGTCCCGCGCCGCGCCGCACCGTCGCCAGCACGTCCCCCCGTGTCACCTCTTCGCACAGGCAGACCACCGTGTCCGCCCCCTTCGAAAGGCTCAGCGAGTCCAGCCACGCCCTGCGCGCGTCAACCACCGCCCCGTCGCCCGCGCCGTCCGCCCGTCCGCCCGCGTCGCCCCGCCGGTCAGGCGGCGACGCGGCCCCGCTCGCCGCCGCGATCGCCGCGCCGGCCCTCGCGCCCTGCTCCTCCGCGTGCGCCGGATCGACGTACCGCCCCTCGGTGAACCCCGCGGCGTCTCCCGCGACGTATATCTTCTCGTTAGTCGTCCGAAGATCCTCGTTCAGCGCCGGCGCGAAGCCGCCTCTGCCCGGCTCGAAGTTGAGCTCCACGCCCGCCCAGTACATCAGCTCCACCGACGGCGCCATGCCGATAGCCATGCACACCGTGTCGCACTCGATCTCCACCGTCCCGCCGCCGCCGTTGCCGACCGGCGCGATCTGAAGCCCCTCCACTTCGTCCGGCCCCAACGCCCTCCGGACGGTGTGCGACCCATAGACCGGAATACCCTCGGCCTCGGCCCTCTGGAGTAGCTCGGGCCTCGCGCCTGGAGACGCACCCGCATCGACGATCGCCGCCACCTCCAGCCCGTGCTCGATAGCCCGCAACGCCACGTGCAGCCCCAGGTCGCCTGCCCCCAGCGCCACGATCCGCCTGCCCGAAAAAGCCTGGTACCGGTCCATAAGCGCGAGCGCCGCCCCCGCCCCCATGACGCCCGCCTTCCCCCAGCCGTCGAAGGCCAGGCAGAGGTCCCGCGCTCCCGTCGCGAACACCCCGTACTCGTAACTCAGCAGCCACGACCGTTCGCCGTCCGCCAGCCCCAGCGTCCCGTCCGGCTCGCTGCTCCAGACCGACGTCCCCAGCTTCACGTCAACGCCCGCGTCGACCGCTTCCGCGATAAGGGGATTGTTCGCCGTAACGCGCTCCAGCATCAGCCCGCGGTTTGCCGTGGTCGCCAGCATGCGCTGCCCGAAGAACAGGGGGATGTCCTGGGCCATAACGTCCGTAGCGATGGGATGCTCGTCGATCAGCGCGACGCCCAGCCCCGCGCGCGCCGCCGTCAGCGCCGCCGAAACCCCGGCGGGCCCGGCGCCCACGACAGCCACTTGGACGCGCTCCTGCCTCGCGCGCTCACGGTCGAGGTCGAACATCTTCGCACCACCGCGCTGCCCACGCGTCCCCCGCGACCCTCTCGTGCCAAAACTACGCGGCACAACCTGCAACAGGGCAAGGCGCTGGCAGCCAGCCGAACGTAACACGCCCCCAACCAACGGTCAACCGCAACCCCGCACCCAGCGTCACCCCCGCGCCCAGCCTGCCCCCAACCGTCATTCCGGCATTCACGCGCCAGCGTGAACCGGGGCCAGCCGGAATCCAGCGGGGCGGGGCACGTCCCCGACTGCCAGCCCTCCGAATGTAGGGGCCGTTCGCAAGAGCCCGCCCCGAGTCCCCGAGGAACCTACAGCCTCCCGCACGCCACCAACCTCCTTCCACGGCAGCCGCCCCCACTCTCGCCGTCATTCCCGCGCAGGCGGGAATCCATCCGCCCCAACGCCGTCCGTGGTGAACCTACCGAACCATGAGCCAACCCCCGCACACTGTCGTTCCGAGTCCCCCGAGGAACCTACAGCCTCCCGCGCTCCAATCCGTTCGCCCTGAGCCTGTCGAAGGACCGCCCCCATCAACCAACCGCCCGTCCGCTCCCCTTCTCGCCACTAACCACTATTCACTATCCACTCCCCCTCCCCCTTGACACACTGGTACGCGCTCGCTATCCTAGAACCTATGAATGCCGAAACGCAGACCATATCACCCATACAACGCATCGTACGCGAAGAAACCGACGACGGCAGACTCATCGTCCGCTTCCTCGTCGCCGCCATGCAGGACCAGATCCGCGACGCCAAGCCCTACCACAGGCTCGACGCCGCACGCCAACTCATCAAACTAGGCTTCGAAGAAGCCAAAGAGTTCGCCAGCCTCAAACCCCTTCCCCAGTCTGGCGGAGCCTGCCCCGAGTCCCTCGAGGGGGAAGGACGGGATGGGGTTCCCACAGACACCCTCGACACCACCGGCCTCAACCCCGACCTCGCACGCTTCATACGCGTCGAGACCGACGGAGGCCGACAAGCCATACGCTTCCTCATAGACGTCATGCTAGGCTTCATGCCCGGCTTCGGACCCCACCACCGCATAGACGCCGCCAAAGAACTGCTGCGCCGAGGCTTCGACGACGCACCCGGCCCCCTCCACCACGACACCTACCCCGACGCAGAACTAAACCCCCTTCCCCAGTCTGCTGGCGCCTCCCTCTCACCCCTTCCCCAGTCTGCTGGGGAAGGCAGGGATGGGGCTCCCGACATCCTCGCCGGCTACGAACCCCCGTACTCCAACACATACGGACACAGCGAAGACACCGGCGTCAACAATCGAGCCGTCTCCAAAGCAGCCGACGCCCTGATGGACGCCGTCGGCAGGCGCCCGCCGCCCCCGGACCCCAGCGTCGTTTACCCCAGCAAACTCGCCAGCATGATCATACACAACGGAGAGGAGCACTACTTCAGCGAACACGCCCGGCCGGCCGTCGAAAGGTCCATAGCGGCCGGGGAAATCATGGACGCGGTCAGGCGCATCCGCGACTCATGCCGCGGCCCCATCCGTATCGCATGTCCTCACCGCACCGCATCCTGCGACTGCGGCTTCGACCCCTGGACCGAATATCCCGATGACCCAACCGTCATTGCCGCGAAGGCGGGAATCCATCCGCCCGAACCCACCGAAGTCGAACCCGACCCGTCTGACCCCTTCCCCAGTCTGCTGGGGAAGGCCGGGATGGGGTCGGCCGGCGCGTCCCTCGCCGAACACCCCGATGCCGAACCCGAACCCCCCGAACCATGAGCCAGCGCCGTCGCCACTGTCATTCCGAGTCCCCCGAGGAATCCAGGACGCCCCGCAAGCCACCAACGCCGCGCCCCGGCCAAACGCGCGTCTCGCCGGGGGCGGGGGCCGGCGGCGTGCGGGAGGCTTTGGAGTTACCCGTTCGCCCTGACCCCGCCGTAGGGGCCGTTCGCGAACGGCCCTAGCCCCCACCCCGTTCGCCCTGAGCTTGTCGAAGGGCCGCGCCGTGCCCCCCGAAGGGCCGCCGCTCGCTACGCCTCGCCCAGCCGCTCCCTCACCCAGTCGTGGATGCTCGCCACCCCGTACTCCTGCGGCGCAAGGACGCCGTTCGCGTGCCGGTTCGACCGCAGCCCCTGCTGGTTGTACTCGCACACCTGCGCGTCCTGCTCCGTGATGAGTATCCCCAGGCTCACGTGCTCCCGCGCGTCGAACTCCCGGTCCGCCAGCACGCTCTCCTGGAACAGCCACTCCACGATCAGATCCGTCCGCTCCGGCCCCCGCGCCGTGATCTGGCCCACCCTCAGAAAGTCCGGGTGGAACGCCACGAACCAGCTTGGCCGGATCACCGCGAACGAGTGGCCCAGCGCCTTCTCCTCGTCCGTCAGGTCCGGGAAGTACGGCACGTCCGTCGTCCCGTCCATCGTCCACGTCACCATGCCCTCGCCCAGCACAGGCTTCGAGCGCCCCGTCGCCGGGTCCACCTCGATCTCCCTGTTCGGGCGCAGCGACGGCGGCAGGTCTAGCTCGCTCAGCAGCCCCTGCCCGAATATCGGCACCACCTTAGAAAGCTCCGGGTGAACGCTGGGGCAGTGGAAGCATTCAGAAAAGTTCTCCCAGAACACCTTCCAGTTCACGTTCATCTCGTACGTCTCGCTCACGCCCACCTTCAGCCGCTCCGTGCGGAAGTTGGCGAACCGCTCCGGCACGTTGTCCAGCGTCGATTCCAGCGGCTCGGCGTCCTCGCCCGCCAGGTTGACGAACATGAAACCGCCCCACTCGCCCGCCGCCACCCCGTACAGGCTATAGTCCCCCATGTCGAAGTCGGCCGACTCAAGCTGGTGCGGCGTGGCGATCAGCCTGCCATCCAGCGAGTACGTCCAGGCATGGTACGGGCAGACGATCGAGCCGCCCTCGAAGCTGCCCCTGTCCTCCGTGCACAGGATCGAGCCGCGATGCCGGCACGTGTTGTGAAACGCCCGCAGCCGGCCCTCCAGGTCCCGCGCCAGCACGATCCGCTCGTCCCCGATGCTCACGACCTTGTAGTCCCGCCGCTCCGCCACCTCCTCGGAGCGGCCCACGTACAGCCACTCCCTCGTCCAGATCGCCTCCATCTCCCGCTCGAAGATGCCGGGATCGAAGTACCACTCCGAGGGCAACCCCGGCTGGATCCGCTCCATCGGCTGCCTACGCTGCTGCGCCTGCATGTCGGGCCTCCTGCTCCGATGATTGGCCGATTGTACCAGCGTTCCCGCCACACGCAGCCGCCCGCAACTCATTTCCTGCCGTCATACCCGCCCCCCTCTCGCCGTCATTCCGGCGAAGGCCGGAATCCAGGGGTGGCCTGGGGCGTCCAACTCGATTGACTGCGTTCCGGCAGCTTCATACCATTGGACAAGATTTAGCCACGGCTTTGGCAAGCTGGAGCGGCAGCGGGTGAACGAGGGGAGCGGCCCATGAAATTCGGCATGTTCTACATAGTCCAGTCCCACCCCGACTGGACGGAAAGCCAGTCCCTGCACGAGGCCATCGAGCAGATCGAACTCGGAGAACGGCTTGGCCTGGACGAGGTCTGGCTTGGAGAGCACCACTTCTCCCGCCACGGCCTGCTCTCCGGCATCTACTCGTTTGCCGGGTACGTCGCCGCCCGCACCGACCGCATGCGCATCGGCACCGCCATCATCGTGCTGCCGTTCCACAACCCCGTGATCACCGCCGAAGAGGCTGCGATGCTGGACGTCCTCAGCAACGGCAGGCTCGACTTCGGCGTCGGAAGCGGCTACCAGCGCCGCGAGTTCGAGGGCCTCGGCGTGGACGTCGAGGAGAGCCGCGACCGGTTCCGCGAGTACCTGGACGTCATCGTGAAGGCCTGGACCGAGGAGACACTGACCTACCGCGGCAGGTACGTGAACGTCCACGATGTCTGGGTCATCCCAAAGCCGGTCCAGCAGCCGCACCCGCCGCTGTTCCAGGCCATCAGCACCAGCCCGGCCTCCGTCGAGTACGCGGCGCAGAAGGGCATCACCTGCATCTTTGGCGGGCCGACCGCCGCCCTCGGCGAAGTCCCCGACGCCATCCGCCTCTGGCGGCAGAAGATGGAGGAGCACGGCCACCCCCACGAGCACGTCCACCCGCCCGTCTCCATCAACATCTACGTCGCCCCGTCGGTAGAAGAAGCGGAGGCCGACGCGCTGGGCCGCGAGGACTTCTCGCAGAAGATACTGGCCCGCATCGGCTCGCCCGCCGGCAGGGACGGCAAACTGCCGAAGGGCTACGAGGCATGGGCCACCCGCAACCTGGACCGCGCCGCCGCACTCAAGGGACGCGGCGGCATTCCCGTCCTGCGTGGCACCCCGGAGGTCATCGCCGAACGCCTGGAGCAGGTGCGCGCCCAGGGCATCAACCACATCTTCAGCAGCTTCGGCTTCCCCGGCCTTCCCCAGGAAAAGTTCCTCCGGTCCATCGAGATGTTCGCCTCAGAGGTCATGCCCAACTTCAAAGAAACGCCCGTAGAAACCGTGAGAGGAGGATAGCCCAATGGCCCCCGTTGCAGCAGTCGACATCACTTCAAGAGAGACCTACGCCGACGGCCAGCCCTTCGGCGAATCAGGCCCGTTCGAGCGCATCGACGGCGTCTTGCACTTCACAGCCGATCCCGCCAGCCCGGCGAACGCGGCCATCACCGACATCCACCTAGCGCAGCGCGACGAACACGGCCTCGTCCGCTTCAGCTCCGATTTCACGCTCATAACACCGACTGAACCCTGAGCAGGCAAGCTACTGGTTGACGTCGTCAACCGTGGCCGGAAGGTGGCGGTGAACACCTTCAACCGGGTTCCGCCCGGCCAGCCGTCGCGCGAGCAGCCGCCGGGCGACGGGTTCCTGTTCAACCACGGCTTCTCCGTGCTCTCGATCGGCTGGCAGTGGGACGTTTACCGCGGCGATGCACTGCTCGGCCTGCAGGCGCCGCCCGTCTCGGAAGACGGCCAGCCGGTCACCGGGCAGGCCGTAGTCGAGATCCGGCCCAACTTCCCGGCGCGAACGTGGCTGCTGGCCAACCGCCTGCACCAGCCATACCCCGTAGTCGATCCCGAACGCGCGGAAGCCCACCTGTACGTCCGCGATTGGGAAGACGGCCCCGAGACGGAGATCCCCCGCGGCGAGTTCCGGTTCGCCCAGGAGTCGAACGGCGACATCGTCCCCAGCGCCGAGCATGTCTATTTCGAGGCAGGTTTCCAACCCGGCAAGCTCTACCGCATCGTGTACGAAGCCGGGGGCTGCGTGATGGTCGGCGCGGGCCTGCTGGCCGTCCGTGAGGCCGCCGTCTGGCTGCGCCACCCATCCGAACTGAACCTGTTTGATTCTGGATACGACCACATCTACGCGTACGGCGTCTCCCAGACGGGCCGCATGCTCAGACACTTCCTCCACCTCGGCCTGAACCTGGATGAGTCGGGCCGCCAGGTTTACGACGGCCTCCTCCCGCACGTCGCGGGAGGCAGGCGCGGCGAGTTCAACCACAGGTTCGCGCAGCCATCCCAGCAGTCCGAGCCCGGATTCGGCCACGTCTTCCCCTTCGCGGACGAGCCGGCATCTGACCCGTTCTCATCGAAGACGGACGGGCTGCTCTCCCGTCAACGGGAACTGGGCGGAGTCCCAAAGGTCGTTTACACGAACTCCTCGGCAGAGTACTGGCGCGGCGACGGCTCGCTCCAGCACATTGCGCCCGACGGGCAGAGCGACGCCCCGCAAGCGCCGGAGTCCAGGTCATACCACTTCTGCGGAACCCAGCACGGCGCGGGCTCACTTGACCGAGCCGCCGCAGGCCCCGACGGCAGCCTAGCCAAACATCCCTTCAACGTCGTCGACTACCGCCCGCTGCTGCGCGCCGCCCTGGTCAACCTCCACAACTGGGCTGCAGACGGCGTAGAGCCGCCGCCCAGCAAGCACCCCCGCCTGGACGACGGCACCGCCGTACCCCCGGCGGACGCGCTCCAGTCGATGCCGGCGATTCCAAGGCTGGTACGGCCGGACACCGAAAGGCTTTGGGTGCTCCGCAACGTGGACTTGGGGCCGGACGCGGCGGCAGGCATCGGCGCGTACCCGACGCGGGAGGGCGAAGCATACCCCTGCCTCGTACCGGCGCTCGACGCCGACGGCAACGAGGTCGCCGGCGTCCGTCTGCCCGACCTCGACGCGCCCGTCGGCACCCACTCCGGCTGGAACCCGCGAGACCCGCAGACGGGCGCGCCCGAGCAACTCATCCCAATGCAGGGCTTCACCCTCTTCTTCCCGCCCACCGGAGACGGGGGGGAGGCGGCCGGCGACGAACGCCGCTCGCTTGACCGGCGTTACGTCACCCGGAACGACTACCTGAGGATGGTGCGGGGCCTCGCGAACCGGCTGGCATGGCAGAACTACATCCTCCTCGAGGACATCGAAATCGTCATTGCCGCCTGCGCGGACCGCTACGACACCGCAGTCGGGCAGAGCTGAGCGGCGCCGGACCTGCCATGCCAATGGAGCGTTGACATAAGATGGACGCCTCAACCGTCAGGGCCGTGATCTTCGACGTTTTCGGCACCGTGGTCGACTGGCGCGGAAGCATCAGCAAGCAGTGCCGCGCGTTCGGACGCGCCCGCGGCATCGAGGCCGACTGGGGCGCCTTCGCAGACGCTTGGCGCGGCAAGTACGGCCCTTACATGAACAAGGTCCGCACCGGGGAACTCCCCTGGACCAACCTTGACGGCCTGCACCGCATGTCCCTGGAGGTCGTGCTGGACGAGTTCGGCATCGCCGGGCTCGGCGAAGACGACCTGCGCGAGATCACGCTGTTCTGGCATCGGCTGAAGCCGTGGGCCGACGCCGTCCCCGGCCTTTACCGCCTCAAGTCGAAGTACGTCATCGCCACCATGTCCAACGGCAACGTCGCCATGATGACCAACATGGCCAGGCACTCCGGCATTCCATGGGACTGCATCCTCGGCGCTGAGGTCGCCCAACACTACAAGCCCGACCCTGAAAGCTACCTCACGACCGTCAAGCTCCTGGGCCTGGAGCCGGAACAGGTCGTCATGGCCGCCGCCCACGCGGGCGACCTCATTGCCGCCGGCAAGCTCGGACTGCGCACGGCGTACGTACCCCGGCCAATGGAGCACGGCCCGCACGGTAGCCCCGAACCCGTCCCGCCCCCGGAGTTCGACGTCACAGCGTCGGACTTCGTCGACCTCGCCGCGAAGATGAGGGCCTGACGCCGCCGCGCAACTCTACCCGCCTACCGCCGTATGGCTACGCCGCGTACTTAGAGCGTGTCCAAAAACTCTGGGAAGCGTCCTTCTCTGACCCCTTCCCCAGTCTGCTGGGGAAGGTTGGGATGGGGTTCTCCGATGAGCGGAGCAGGGTAAATCACCCTTTTTAGACCCCCTCGATTGCCTCCCGCTGGCGCTCCACCAACTCCGCCACGCCTTTCCACGCCAGGTCCAGCAGCGCGTCCAACGACCCCCTGGAGAACGGGGCCGACTCCGCCGTGCCCTGCACCTCCACGATGTCGCCCGCGTCGGTCATCACAACGTTGACATCAGCATCCGCGCGGGAGTCCTCCTCGTAGCACAGATCCAGCAGCGGCGCGCCTTCGACTATCCCCACGCTCACTGCCGCGACTCCAGCCCGAAAGGGCGGCCGCTTGAGCTTGCCGTCCGCGACCAGCCGCTTGGCCGCGAGTTGCAGCGCCACGTACGCGCCGGTCACAGCTGCAGTTCGTGTACCGCCGTCTGCCTGAAGCACGTCACAGTCCACCATCAGCGTCCGCTGGCCGAGCGCCTTCATATCCACGACCGCCCTTAGAGACCGGCCGATCAGCCGCTGGATCTCCCTTGACCGTCCGCCCGCGTTCCGCTCCCTCGGCGTGCGGGTGTGCGTCGAGCGCGGCAGCATCGCGTACTCTGCCGTCACCCAACCCCGGCCCGAGCCGCGCAGCCACCGCGGGACGTTCTCCTCCACCGACACGGCGCACAGCACGCGCGTATCGCCCGCTTCGATGAGCGCCGAACCCTCGGCATAGCCCTGCGCCCCGACGCTGATCGTCACCGGCCTCAACTCGTCCGCCGCGCGTCCGTCAACTCGATTCATGCCTTGATGTTACTCCAGTGCGCGCAATCCCCGTCAGCGCGCGGTCTTGATCGTAATCCGCCTGCCGTCCGTCACGAACTCCACGGTGCCGGCCTTGCTCGTCTCGAACACCAGCTCCTCCGGCACATAGCGTAGCAGCCGGCCCATCGCTTCGGGATGCGGATGGCCGTGGGCATTGTCCTCGCCTGCCGACACAACTGCCGCCGATGGGCTGACGCTCCGCAGGAACGGGCCTGAAGACGAGGTCCTGCTGCCGTGGTGCGCCACCTTCAGCACGTCGCTGTCCAGGGTCTCGCCGCGCGCCAGCGCCGCCCGCTCCGCCGAGACGTACATGTCGCCGGTCAACAGAAAGCTCGCGTCCCCGTACACCACCCTGAGGCCCACCGAAGCATCGTTCACGTGAAGCGGGTTCGCGCTTGCGGGAGGACTCACGACGCTGGCGTAAGCGCCTCCTCCGAGGTCGATGACCTGGCCTGCCCGCGCATACACCGTATGCGCTCCCTCTTCCGCCACCAGCCGCCGCCACTCCGCGAAGTCGGCGCTGCCATAGTCCACCTCAGGCTCCAGGACGGCCTTGACCTCGTACCTGCGCAGCGCCTCGGTCAGCCCGGCCAAGTGGTCCCTGTGCGGGTGCGTGAGCACCACAAGCTCGATCGTACGGTCGCGGAACGGCAATCTGCTTCCCAGCCGGTCGGCCAGCAGCGCTCCGTCCGGCCCGCCGTCGATCAGGATCTGCGCCCCGCCCGGCGAAGACACGAGAATCGAGTCACCCTGGCCGATGTCCAGCATCGCTACTCTGAGATGTCCGTCAGGCCGGGACAGCAACGTCGCAAGGCTGAGCAGCCCGACGAACGCCAGCATGACAAGCACGGCCCACCCCGCAAGCCGTAAACTCGGCGCGCGCGCCGGGGCCACGACCGCGGGCCGCAGCATTCGAAGCCGGAGTCCCGCGGCGCGGCGCACCGTAAAGTGTGCGGCCCCCAGCGCCCCATAGTAGAGGCAAACGAGGACTATCCCGATCTGCCCCGTTTCGATCGAAGCGGCCGGAACGCGCGACAGCGCCTGCACCACGCCGTCCACGTACCCGGTGACCAGCCACGCCGCCCATCCGAACGGGACCGCGACGCTTCCAAAGAGCCCTGCCAGCGCCGTCAGCCCGTGCGTCACGAGAACCGCCGGAACTGCCGGAAGCGCCAGTAGCGTGGCCGGAAGGCCCAGCACCGGGACGCTCTGAAAGTAGAACGCCGTCAGCGGCAGCGTGGCGGCTGTGGCCGCGATAGTCGCCGCCGCCGTCTCGACCGTCAGACTCCTCAGCAGACCCGGCTCCGCGGGCCGCGCCGCATCGGGCCCCTGCCTGCCCCCGAGGTACACGGCGATCGGCTCCGCCCACAGCGCGATCCCGGCCATGGCCGCGAAACTCAGTTGGAACGACAGGCTCCGCAGAACGTCGGGGTCCACCCCGGCCATCACGGCACCCGCGAACGCGAGCGCCGGCATCGTGCTCCGGGGCCGGCCGAGCGCGAGCGCCGCCAGGAACACCGTGCCCATGATCGCCGCCCTCACGGCAGACACGGGAGCGCCAGCCAGCAGCGTGTAGCCCCAGACCACAGCCAGCGGCGCGATCAGGTATAGCTGCCGTCGCAGGCCCAGCGCCGCCCGGCTCAACGCGACGCTTACGCCCAGGAGCACCCCGACGTGGAGCCCCGATATCGCCAGCACGTGGGAGGCGCCCGTGAAGCGGAACGCCCCGACCGTATCCTCCGGGAGATCGTGTCGGAGCCCCAGCAGCAGCGCCTGCCCGATCGACGCCTGCGGTTCCGGCACGACCGACGCGATCGAGGCGCCTAGCTCCCTCCGCGCCGAGTACAGCCAGCGCCGAAACGGATTTCCGTGGCCCTCGCTCAGGAAGGCCGCCTTCGGAAATGACATGACCGTGTACACGCCCTGTTTCGCCAGGTACGCCGGATAGTCGAACTCCTCCAGCTCCGGCGGCGGCGAGAGCCTGCCCGTCAGCAGAAGCCGGTCCCCGTACCTGAAGAACGGGCGGCCCCTCTCCTGCGCGAGCTCCTCCGGCGCGCGGGCCGTCACCAGGACCACGCCGTCGGCATTCGACGCCTCGCCGATCGCCCCTGCCTGCTCCACTCGCAGCCTGAACTTAATCGCCGAGCGTGTAGCCTCCGGGTCGCTCGACACCACGCCCGTGACTTCCAGCGCCCCGGCCCCGTGGAACCGGGCCAGGGCCGCGCCCGCGGGATCGTCGAGTCCCGTCCTCAGAAGGCCCGCCGCGAACATGGGCGCGACAAGGACGACCCAGACAGGAGCGCGCAAACGCCACAGCGTCAGCGAGATCAGGACGGCGGCGGCTCCAAGCAGACCGAGCGAAGCGGTAGGCGCATCGCCCCACAGGCCGGCGGCAAGGCCGCCCAGCCAGGCAGCGGACCACCAGATCAGTCTCAATGGGCGGAACCCTGTCGGCTAGCGGATGACAACGAGGTCGCGCAGGCCTTCGACGATCGCATCGCCGACTCCGCGCACTTCCAGGAGGTCTTCGACGTCATCGAACCGGCCAATGTCCTCCCTGTAGCTGACAATGGCAGCCGCTTTAGCTTCCCCAATCCCCGGAAGACTCATAAGCTGCTCGGCGGTAGCCGTGTTGAGGTCCAACACCGCCGGCCCATCCGAGGCCACGGCAGGCGTGTACGCTGTCTCCTCCCCAACTGCGGGAATGTGCCAGTGGTCTTCGTCCTTGAGCCGTCCCGCCAGGTTCACCGACTCCAGCGCCGCGTCCTCGGTCGCGCCGCCCGCCGCCTCCACCGCGTCGATCACTCGGTCGCCCGCCGCCATCAGGTACACGCCGGGCTTGCGGACCGCGCCGCTCAGGTACACCTTAAGCTCCGCAGGCGCCTGCGAGGTGGGCGTCGGCAGGACTATCGTGACCTCGCCCTGCGAGGAGTCCCCGGCGAACCACAGCACCGCGCCTGCCACAAGCGTTGCGAACGCGCCCACCGCAAGCAGCAGAGGAAGCGGGTTCTCCAGTAGCGAACGCCTGGAGGGCGGCTCCGGCGGACCTTCGTCCTCGCTCACGTTCCTCGACATTCCTGTCCTTCCGCCTGCCGCGCCATCAGGGCTCCCCCGGCCTCGTGCGATAAATCTGCTCAGGATAGCGGTCATGTTACACTGTAAGTTGTACTTGGAAGTTACACCGGAATGGGAGCGCAAACAGGTCTTTGTGGCCGTCGTTATGCGCTCCGGGCTCATTTGAAATTAGCGGTTCCACACCAATGACCAGAACCAGATGCCGACCGGTGGCGTGCTACGCGCTGGTGCTCCTTGCGCGCCCTCGGTCCGCCACCTCCGCGTCCCTGAGGTAGCCGATGACATCGCCTTCCGGCGTCGCCAGAGTCGATGAGATCGAGGACGCCGCCCTCGCCCAGCTCGAGTCCGCCGAATCTGAGGAGCAGGTCGACGACTGGCGCGTCACGTTCCTCGGACGCAACGGACGCCTGACGGAGGTCCTGCGCGGCATACGCAAGTTGCCGCCCGAAGACCGCGGCAGCGTCGGCTCCGCCGCCAACGCAGCCAAGCGGACGCTCGAGGCGGCCATGGAGCGGCGCTTGTCAAGCATCGCCGCCGCGCAGGGGGAAAGCGCCCCGTCCATCGACGTAACGCTGCCCGGCTGGCCGGTCGTCACCGGCGGCCTGCACCCGACCACGCGCACGATGCGAGAGATATGCGACGCCTTCGCCTCCATGGGCTTCCAGATCGCGGAGGGGCCGGAGGTGGAGTTGGACAGCTACAACTTCGAAATGCTCAACATCCCCAGAGACCATCCGGCGCGGGACATGTGGAACACCCTGTGGGTCGATGGGGGCGACGGCTCGGACGCCCAGGAAATGCTCCTCAGGACCCACACGTCGCCCATGCAGGCCCGCATAATGGAGGCGCAGGACCCGCCGATACGCGTCGTCGTGCCGGGGCGCTGCTACCGGTACGAGGCCACCGACGCCAGCCACGAGTGGCACTTCTTCCAGATCGAGGGCCTTGCCGTTGACCGCGGAATCACGTTCGCCAACCTCAAGGGCACTCTGCTGGAGTTCGCCCGCCGGATCTTCGGCGAGTCCAGGCAGGTGAGGTTCAGGTGCGACTACTTCCCGTTTGTCGAACCCGGCGCGGAGATGGCTATCGACTGCTTCCTGTGCGAAGGAGGCTGCCGCGTCTGCCAGGGATCGGGCTGGATTGAGATCCTGGGAGCCGGGATGGTCCACCCCAACGTCCTAAGGGGCGTAGGCTACGACCCGAACATATACACAGGCTTCGCGTTCGGCATGGGAATCGAACGCATCGCCATGCTCAAGTATGGCATTGACGATATCCGTCACTTTTACTCCAACAATCTTCAGTTCCTCAGGCAGTTCTAGCAATTGGTTGAAACGACCTTAACGAATCGATTCCCGGTCAGCCTGAACGCGCCTTCAGGAAGGACGGACACCGACGCATGGGCGGGAGGCGTCCTGTGAAAGTGCCCCTGTCCTGGCTGAGGCAGTACGTTCCGCTGGATCTTCCTCCAAGCGAGTTGGCCCACAAGATCACTATGGCCGGCATCGAGGTGAAGCAGATCGAAGAGGTCGGCGGAAGCTGGGACCCCGAAAGGGTCATCGTCGGCCACGTGCTCGATGTTGCGCCGCATCCCAACGCGGACAGGCTCAAACTCCCGACCGTTGATCTCGGCGGCGCGGAGACCGCCACCGTAGTTTGCGGCGCTCCCAACGTGGCGGCCGGCCAGAAGATCGCCTTTGCCCGTGAGGGGTCGATGCTGTTCAGCGCCCGCTCAGGCAAGGTGGAGCCGCTGAAGAAGGCAAAGATTCGCGGCGTGGAGTCCGCCGGTATGGTCTGCTCCGAGTTGGAACTGGGCCTCGGCGAGGATCACGAAGGCATCCTCGTGCTCGACGACCAGGCCGAGCCGGGCAGGCCCCTGTTCGATCTGCTCGGAGACACGATCTTCGAGCTTGAAGTAACGCCGAACCGCGTCGATTGCCTGTCCATCCTCGGAGTGGCCCACGAGGTGGCCGCGCTAACGGGCGCGGAGGTCGCAAGCCCCAAGCTCGAATACGATGAGCGGGGCGATCCAATCCAGGACACCGTCTCCATCGAGATAGACGACCCTGCGCTGTGCCCCTGCTACACGGCGAGCCTGATCACCGGCGTGAGCATCGGCCCGTCGCCGCAGTGGCTGAAGGACGCGCTCCAGCGTGCCGGGCAGCGCTCCATCAACAACATCGTTGACGTGACGAACTATGTCATGCTGGAGTACGGTCAGCCGCTGCACGCCTTCGACTTCGACAAGGTCACGGACGGCAGGATCATCGTGCGTCCCGCCTTTGCAGGCGAGACTCTGGTCACGCTGGACGAAGAGGAGCGCAAGCTCGATCCCCCGATGCTGACCATCGCGGACCCGGCGGTATCCATCGGCCTGGCAGGCATAATGGGCGGCGCGAACACCGAAATGACCGCCTCCACGACGTCGGTCCTGCTTGAGTCGGCCAGCTTCGACGCGATCAACACCCGCCGCACCTCGGCCGGCCTCCGGCTGCACACCGAGGCTGCGCGCCGGTTCGAGCGCGGCCTGCGCGCGGACCTCGCCCCCATAGCCCTGCGAAGGGCAACCCGCCTCATCCTGGAAGTGGCCGGCGGGAGCGCCGCAAAGGGGATCATCGACCTGTATCCAGGCGAGCAGCCTGTAACCTCCATCCGGGTTGGCACGGACCGCATCCGCCAGCTTCTGGGCATGAACATACCGCTGGCCCAGGTCGAGCGCGTCCTGGCCTCGCTCGGTTTCAGCCGGGCCAAGGAGCCTGAGGGCGTCCTCGACCTCATCGAAGCCGTGGAAGCGGCCCCGTCCCCTGAGCGGCAGACCACCATCTGGGTGATACCGCCTTACTGGCGGTCTGACATCGCCATCGAGGATGACGTGGTCGAAGAGTTGGCCCGAATCATCGGCTACGACAGCATCCCCACCACCATGCTATCCGCGCCAATCCCGCATCACCGTCAGCAGGACGACCGCAGCGCGAGGGAGCGGGTGAGAGACGCGCTCGTCGAGGCCGGCATGCAGGAGGTGGTGACCTACCCGCACACGGCGGAGGGTGCTCTCGATGCCGTCGGTGCGCTCGCAGCGGGCCCGGCCCCGTTGCGCATATCCAATCCGATCAACCGCGACCGCCCGCTCCTTCGCACCAGCTTGAGAGCGAGCGTCCTGGAGACGCTGGAGTCGAACCGGCGGACGTCGCGCAACGCCGGCATCCGCCTCTTCGAGATTGGCCGCGTCTATCTCCGCGACCCCCAGGACGAGACCGGGCTTCCACTGGAAAAGGAGATGGTGGTGGGCGTACTGTCCGGCCCGCGTCTCCCCATATCATGGCAGGCCGGCACTGAGGAAATGGACTTCTTCGACGGCAAGGGCGTCCTGGAGTCCCTGTTCCCGCGCCTCGGCCTGGAGGCGCAGTTCGAGGCCTCGGAGGACCCCGCCACGCTGAGCGGCCGCACGGCCCGGCTTGTAGTTGACGGGAAACACGTTGGCGTCATCGGTGAGGTCGCCCCCGTAGTCCTGGCCCACTTCGGGCTGGAAGGCCAAGCCGTCGCGATGTTCGAAATCGATGTCGAGGCGCTGGCGGAAGCCGCATCGAGCGGCGCGCGAGGCTTCGCGCCTGCCAGCAGGTTCCCTTCCGCCGAGAGAGACCTCGCGCTGATCGTGGACGAGAACGTCCCCTCAGCCGATATCCAGAGAATCATAGACAGGAACGGGATCGTCGCGGCGTGCACGCCCTTCGACGTGTACAGCGGCCCCGGCGTCCCGGCAGGCAAGAAGTCGATCGCATACCGGATCGAGTACCGCTCCCTTAGGGGCACGCTGACGTCCGACCAGGTGGACAAGGCGCAGCAGGGCATCCTGCGCCAGCTCAGCCGCGAGTTCGGCGCCGAGTTGCGAACGTAACGCCGGGAGCATCGCCGTGAGAGAGCACATACACAGGCACGATCACTCATCCATGATCAGCGTCGAGGCGGCGCTTGAGCGGATCCTCGCGGAGTTCCACGTGCTTGAGCCGGAAACGAGGCCGATTCTCGAAGCGATGGGGCAGGTCCTGTGTGACGACATTATCGCTCCGTTCGACATCCCGCCGCTGGAGAACTCGGCCATGGACGGCTACGCGGTCCGGTGGGCCTGCGTCTCCGAGGCCTCGCGGGAAAACCCCGTTGAACTCCGTGTCATCGGCGTCGTTGCGGCCGGCAGTCTGCCGGACAGGCCCGTCGAGCAGGGCGCCGCGATACGCATCATGACCGGCGCGCCCATCCCGCCCGGAGCCGACGCGGTCGTCCCTTTCGAGGACACTGACGAGCAGGACCGTAAGGCTGCCGACGCGTCGCTCGACTTGATCGCCATCCGCGAGCAGGTCCCGCAGTCGGCCAACGTGCGGCCTGCCGGACAGGACGTGGCCAGGGGCGATCTTGTGCTGACCGGCGGCGCCGTCCTCAGGCCCCCCGAGATTGGAGTGCTCGCGTCCCTCGGCATGGACGAGGCGCGCGTAGTCCGCCGTCCCAGGGTTGCCATCCTTGCGACGGGCGACGAACTGCTGGAGCCATCGGAGCCACACGAGCCCGGAAAGATCTACGACAGCAACACGTACGGCGTTGCGGCCGGCGTCAAGAGGTACGGCGGCATTTCGGTTGTGCTCGGCATCGCCAGAGACAACCTGGAGTCGATGAGCGCGATGCTGGACAGGGCAATGGACGCCGACGTACTCATTACCTCAGCGGGCGTCTCCAAGGGCGATTACGACGTGGTCAAGGACGTCCTGGCAAAGCATGGCCAGGTGGACTTCTGGTCTGTACGGATGAGGCCGGCCAAGCCGCTCGCCTTCGGTGTCCTGGATGGGCCGGGCGGACGGCGCGTGCCCCACATAGGACTGCCCGGCAACCCGGTGAGCGCGCTGGTCGCCTTCGAGCAGTTTGGCCGTCCGGCAATTCACAAGATGATGGGCAAGAGCCGGTTCGATAAACCCTCCGTCCAGGCGATCCTGGAGGAACCGATCGTAAACAACGACGCTCGCAGGGTGTACGCGAGGGTGCAGGTCACGAAGCGCAACGGGACGTACTACGCCCGCCCCACCGGGCACCAGTCCTCCAACCTGCTCACCTCAATGGCCCGCGCGAACGGCCTCGCCATCTGCCCCGAAGACCTGCCGCGAAAGAACGCGGGCGAGACCGTGACGGTCGAGATGTTGGACTGGCCCGAACACGTCATCTAACGTCCTCACTTTCTGGACCACACCGTTCGACTCCGACATCAAGAACAGGAGACTTGCCGAATATGGCCGATAATGAAGACCAGACTCGCTATGTCGTGGACCTCACCGAGGACGGCAACCGGCACAGGTCCCTCCCGGTGCTCATAGCAAGCCGCAGGTGCTATCTTGCACAGCAGGCCGAAGACGACGCCGAGGTCCTGGCCGCGGACCCGAAGCGGCTCATCCGGCAGATCGCCAATCATTGCGCCGATGCGCCCGACTACCTGCTGCCCGACACTCCGCTCAAGGAGTCGATCTTCAGGACATTGCTGGCCGCGAACAACAAGCCGTTGACCGCGGATGAAATCAGCGCCCAACTCTCGGAACGCTGGTCCAGGACCGCACAGGCCCGCGACGTTTCGCCGGCCGTAGTCCGGCGGTTGCTGGAAAACAGTTCGCTGTACTCCATCGCCCGCGCGACGGGGCGGGGATAAGGCCAGTCCGTTCCGTTCGTGGTGAGCTTGTCGAACCATGAGCGGTCTGCTGGCCAGACTGTATAATGCCGCGCACCATCCGGCGCAGGAGAGATTGTTAATGCCCGAACCGGTCGTCTACTTCCGCGGACAGTTCGCCCCCATGGACCAGGCCCGCGTTAGCGTGACAACGCACGCGCTCCATTACGGGACCGCCGTGTTCGAGGGCATCCGCGGCAACTGGAACGCCGACAAGGGAAAGATGTTCGTGTTCCGCATGAGGGAACACTATGAGAGGTTCCTGCAAGGCTGCCGCATCATGATGCTGGACATCCCCTACGACGTTGACCAGCTTTGCGACATCACTGTCGAAGCCATCGTACGGTGCGG
Organism: Dehalococcoidia bacterium; assembly: GCA_963668185.1. Classification (GTDB taxonomy): domain Bacteria; phylum Chloroflexota; class Dehalococcoidia; order Lucifugimonadales. The sequence goes on along the minus strand of OY764162.1, from coordinate 1,958,045 downwards.
CTATGCCGAGGACGTTTACATACGCCCGCTCGCCTACAAGAGCCAGGAGCTCGTCGCCAACCTCAGGCTCCAGGACTTGGAGAGCGACTTCACGCTGATCATCGTGCCGTTCGGATCGTACATAGAGACCGACGGGGCCATTCGATGCTGCACCTCCTCGTGGCGCCGCATCGACGACATGGCGATTCCCCCGCGCGTCAAGATCGCGGGCCACTACGTGAACAGCGTTCTCGCCAAGACCGAAGCCACGCTCGCGGGGTTCGACGAGGCCGTGATGATGAACCCGGACGGCACCGTGTCCGAGGGCACCGGCGAGAGCCTGTTCCTGGCCAGCGGCGGCCGCCTGATTACCCCTCCCGTGAGTGACAACAACCTGACCGGAATCACCAGGGACTCCGCGATTCGCCTCGCGCAGGACGAATTGGGCCTGGACGTGTCCGAGCGCCGCGTCAGGCGGAGCGAGCTTTACCTCGCCGACGAGGTCTTCCTGACCGGGACCGCCGCGCACATCACGCCCGTCGGGCAGCTTGACAACCGTCCCATCGGCTCCGGAGAGGTCGGGCCGATTACGGACGAGCTTCGCGGCCTTTACGCCGGCGCGATCCGCGGCAACAACGACAAGTACTCGGAATGGTGCACCGCCATAGCCCTCGAATCGTTCTAGCGTTGCGCCGGCGGCTGGGCGGTCCGCCTTCCACGCCGGGATAGCCTCCGGATATGTCAGAGTTCATCTTCGAATACTACGTCTTCGTGCTTCTCGCCGCTCTGGGCGCTATCCAGCTTGGCGCGGTGGCGGGCAAACTCAAGGGCCTCCTGGTGCTGAGACATCCCGCCGCGGCCGTAGCTCTGGGGGTCGTCTTCATAGCTGCCGCCCCGGTCTGGTTCTACTCGACCGGCGAGCGCAACATCAACGATTACGAAGGCGGCATCACCGCGAACGGCCAGGCTCTTTACGCCTTCCTCGGCTGCATTACCGCGCTGGTCTCCACGCTCGCCGTAACCTCGCTGATCAACTTCCGTATGGGCCGCGGCGCACTTCCGCCGTTTGACGGCCTTCACTCTCTGAGAGAGGCGAGCTACGTCGTTGCGCTCTCAGGCAATCTCACGTACTGGTCAAAGGCTTGGCGAAAGCTGACGAGCAACTATTTCTTTGGTTGAACAGCGGCGTGGGCAAGGCCCCGCTGTTCGATCAACTAGTCCGGTACCTGGTAAGCGATTACCTTGTGCCGGTCGCCGCGCTGATGGTCTTGCTGGGCCTGTGGTTCGCCGGGAACAGCGCCGCGGAACGCCTTCGCATTCAGATCGGCGTCTTCGTCGCGCTCGTCGCGATGGGCTTCTCCGGCCTGGCGGTCTTCATCATCACCGCGCTCTACTCCAGGCCGAGGCCGTTCCTCGTGCACGACGTCGAGCTACTCTTCTATCGGCCCACGGACGCCTCGTTCCCCTCCAATCCCGTTGCGGTCACGTTCGCCATTGCCGTCGGCGTCTGGTTCATCAACCGCCGCCTGGGTCTGGCGCTGATGGCGCTCGTCGCAGCCTACGCGTTCGCGCGCGTTTACTCCGGCGTGCACTACCCACTGGACGTCGCCGCGTCCATGGCCATCGGTGCCGTTGTCGCGCTGGCCGTCCTATGGGCGGAGCGCCTCGTCCGGCCGATCCTGAAGGCCGCCATCAGGCTCGCCCGCCTGTTCTGCGTAGCCTGAGGGCTGGCGAGGGCGGATCAGAAGAAGCGCGGGATCTGTAACATCGCGTATCATTCCGTAGCTGGCCGGGCCGACGCTACGAACGGAGGCGACTTATCGTTACGCGCAAGAATCTGCTTATCGCTGTGCTGGTAGCCATATCGGTTGCCGGGTGGTTCCTACTCCGGCCGGTGTTCTTTGACAAGGTGGTAGACGAAGATTTTCCTATGTCCTTCAACGCTGTGTTGCCCGCCGGCATGACGCAGCAGGAGGCCGAAGACGAGATGGCAGAGGCAGCCAAGACCGACAAGCCGGTGAACGAGGAGATGCCGGAGCCGATGGCAAGCCCGACCGCGCCCGTCAAAGTAAAGACCGGCTCATTCACGGACGCTGACCGGTTCCACAAGGGCAGTGGCAGCGCCACCATCTACCGCGGGCCGGACGGCTCGCACCTGCTGCGGTTCGAGGACTTCAAGGTCACGAACGGCCCCGCGCTGAAAGTCATCCTGTCGCCCCATCCCAACGCCCGGAACAGCGCCGAAGTCCACCTCGAGGGCTACGTCCACCTCGGTGACCTCAAAGGAAACATCGGCAATCAGAACTATGTGCTGCCCTCAGACCTGGACATATCTACAATAGGCAGCGTCGTCATTTACTGCGAGCCATTCAGCGTGGTCTTCAGCGTTGCGCCCCTCAGAGACGCCGGCTGAGCCTGCGAAAACCACGGAGGCTGAAAGATGTCCGAACAACTATCGCCGGACGAAGACCACCTCTTCGAGATAGTCCGCCGCCGGTACTGCGATGGACTGGACTCCGACGAACTCGAAGAGGTCCGCAAGGGCGTGCGGGATGTCCTGAAGCAGGCCGACGCCCTAGCAGCCGTCAAGCTGGACATGTCAGAGGAGCCGTCTCCACTCTTCAGGCCGCACGCGTCCGATGAGTGAAGACCTCGTCTTCCTGCCCATCCGCGATCTGGCCGCGCTGATTCGCTCGCGCCAGGTATCGCCGGTCGAGGTCGCCGAGGCGTTCCTGGACCGGCTCGAAACGCTCGGCCCCCGCTACAACGCCGTCGTCACGATCACCCGCGACCGTGCGCTAGAGCAGGCGAAGCGCGCCGAGTACGAGATCGCCGCAGGCGAGTACCGTGGCCTCCTGCACGGCGTCCCATACGGCGCGAAAGACCTGCTGGCAACGTCCGGCGGCATCCCGACCACGTGGGGCGCGGCCCCGTATCGAGACCAGGTATTCGACTTCGACGCCACCGTCATTCGGAAGCTGGAGGAGGCCGGCGCCGTTCTCGCAGCCAAGCTGGCCATGGTCGAGCTTGCCGGCGGCATGGGCTACAAGCACGCGGACGCCGCCTTCACCGGACCCGGCGTCAATCCCTGGAACACCGGGGCTTGGGCCGGCGGCTCGTCGAGCGGTTCCGGCTCCGCCGTCGCCGCGGGCTTGGTCCCGTTCGCCATAGGCTCGGAGACGTGGGGCTCGATACTCTGCCCGTCCGCCTACTGTGGCCTCTCCGGCATGAGGCCCACGTACGGGCGCGTCAGCCGCTACGGCGCGATGGCGCTGAGCTGGACGCTCGACAAGCTGGGGCCGATGGGCCTGACCGCGGACGACTGCGGCATCGTCCTGGAGGCCATAGCCGGCCGCGACCCTAACGACCCATCCACCTCTGAGCGCACGTTCAGCTACGGCGGTGAAGCTGGCGGAAGACGGCTGAAGCTGGCAGTGTTCGCGGGCGCATCGGAAAACGCGCAGGACGCCGTGCGCCGGAACTTCGACGCCGCCCTCACAGAACTTGAAGCCGTGGCGGACATTGAAGAAGTCTCCCTTCCCGACTACCCCTACGCTGAGATGACCTCCACCATCCTGAACGGCGAAGCATCTTCGATATTCGACGAATTCCTGGCCGCGGGCCTCTCCCACGAGTTGAGGGGCGAAGGCTGCAAGTACAACGGCTTCGCCCGCACCGCCGTGCTGGCGAAGGACTACCTCAGGGCGCTCCGCCTTCGGGAGGTTCTCGGACGCGAGATCGACGCGCTGCTGGCGCCTTACGACGCCGTGGCGGCGCCCTCCGTGATCAGGGTGGCGGACGCCGTCGACAAGGTCTGGGACAGGGACGAAGACGAGTTCGGCCCCGACCACACCGGCGCAATAGGCAACGGGCTCGGCCTGCCGTCCATTTCCGTGCCCAACGGCTTCGACGACCAGGGCCTTCCAACAGGTATCCAGTTCATGGACAGGGCCTACCATGAGAACTCGGCGCTCGCCGCGGCCAACGCCTTCCAGTCCATCACCGCCTGGCACAAGCAACACCCGATGGTGGAGGTCGTGTAAGGGTTGAGGTACACGATGCAACTAAGTGCCAAATTCCTCAGCCGCCCGAAGTCTTTGGATACGCTTTTCCCATGGATATTGGCGATGCTTGCCGTCGGCTACGTCGCGCTCCATTGGTCCAATCCGTTGGCAGAACTGCTTGGGGACGGTCACACTTACCTAAACTTCGCCCCCTTTAGGACAGCGGGTTATCCAGTATTCTTAGATCTTGTCGAAGTCGCTTTCGGCAGCGTGAACGCAGTCCCGAAGATTCAGTTGGTCATTGCGGCGACGGCATTCGCTTTTCTAGGCTGGAGCCTCTATCGCGCTTTTCGATCCACGCTCTTTGCGCTCTCTCCAGTCGTCGTGCTCATGCTGCACCCTCAAGTCAGCTACTGGCACAGTCACATCATGACAGAGTCTATTTTCATATCTCTGCTGTGCGGACTGGTGGGATTCATTATAGTGACGGCACATCATCCCACATGGCGTTGGACTGCGGCTGCCGCTCTGGCTTGCGGCTTGGCGATCATGGTTCGTCCGGCGGGCATCAGCCTGCTGATAATCTGGCCCTTTCTGCTTTGGTTTCTCTGGAGGCGTTGCGATGGCAAGCGCATCGCTCTGGCAGCGGCGGTGATAGTGCCTATCGCGTTCTGTCTGATAGCGGAGACTCTGATATGGCACGGGTACCACGAATCCGAGTCTCGGCCAAGCCTTGCTGACCGCCATCTGTTCGCAAAGGCGATGCTTATCGAATCCGCCCCTGTACTGTCAGACCCCGAACTAGCGCGCCTCGTAGCCCTTGGGCGCGGGATGGCCGCACCAGCGCGTGTCATGATTGCGAACGCGCCCAACTCCTACGCCCGAACGAACCTGCTGTATAGATTCGAGGCTAGGGCACAGTATTGGGATGAATTTTACCCGGAGATAGACGCCGTAGCAGGGCAGCGTGGGACCAATCGATACGAGGTATTTGCCCAAGTGGGACGACCCACTATGCTGAGAGCCCCGCTTGCATGGATAGGCAACGCACTCACACACTACTTGGGAATCTGGCCTAGGGCGTTCGTCACCCCAGTAGCCTACGAAGAACTCCAAGCGTACCTTGAAAACGCAGACCCAAATCCTCTTGAACCCAGCGGATTCTCGCGAAGCGCTGATCCGGTGAGTCCCATGCAAAGGACTTCGTCGCGTCTGATGGCGCTGGGGCTAACGCTTTCGACTCTGGCGATGGGACTGGCGATGTGGCAGCGGCTTCGACGGAAGGATGTTGATGTTCGATTGGCCATTGCCGCCGTATGCTGTCTGGCCATCCACGCGCATCTTCTGACGACTGGGCTATTTGGCATCATAGCAACGCGCTATGCGGTAGCTATGGCGCCGCTGCTAGGGGTGTGCGGCGTCCTGCTGGCCAGCTGGGTGATCGAACAAGTGCGTGGCCTTGCGGCGAGGCGCTTCCCTGCATTGGCTGCGCCAAGTGCGGGGGGGGGGGGTAGCGAATGATTTCCTCCCACCTCAGGCTAGCCGTACTCTTGCCGTGCCACAATGAGGAGGCAGCAATAGCCGGAGTGGTTCAATCGTTCCGCCAAGCACTGCCAAGCGCGCAAGTGTACGTGTACGACAACGCTTCCACCGATGCCACTTCTGAGTGCGCGTCTGTCGCAGGCGCGGTTGTACGCTCCGAACCCCTGCACGGCAAAGGCAACGTAGTCCGCCGAATGTTCGCGGACATTGAAGCGGATATCTACATCCTGGCCGACGGGGACGGCACCTATGACGCAGCAGCCGCTCCCGACATGGTGAACAAGCTGATTTCAGACAACTTGGATATGGTGGTCGGAGTTCGGATAGAGGCAGAGGGGCACAGCGCCTATCGACGCGGGCACCGGGTAGGCAACGCCTTGCTCAACAAGCTGATCAGATTACAGTTCGGGGGAGCTTTTACGGATATCAGTTCAGGCTACCGTGTAATGTCGCGGCGGCTCGTGAAGTCGTTCCCCGCGCTGTCACAGCAGTTCGAGATCGAACCGGAGATAGCGGCACACTGCGCCCACCTTCAGCTTCCGTGCGCTGAGATTCGCACGCGCTATGTCGAGCGGCCAGAGGGCGGAGAAAGCAAACTGCGTACTTTTCGAGACGGCAGGCGCGCGCTTGTGACGATTGGACTGCTTGTGAAGGAGATACACCCGTTTCGCTTCTTCACACTGGCATGCATTATGCTTGCGCTTGCATCGCTGGCCTTGTCGGCTCCGATTGCGGTCACCTACTGGCAGACCGGCTTGGTTCCACGCTTGCCCACAGCGGTGCTGTGCGCCAGTTTGGCGCTGGCGGCGCTGGGCAGCTTTCTGGCAGGCGTGATTCTGGACAGCGTAAGCAGAGGAAGGCGGGAGATGAAACGGATAGCATACCTGTGCTACCCGTCTGTACTCGAGGCATGCCAGGCCCTAAGTGAAGAGGAGCAACCATGACTGCATCCACCCAGTTCGATCTAGTCATCTCCAACGGCAGGGTCATGGACCCGGAGAGCGGCCTCGACGCGGTGCGCGACGTCGGCGTCTCGGACGGCGTCGTCCGCAGCATCCAGCCCGGCGGCCTGCGAGGCAGCACCGTGATCGACGCCGGCGGACAGGTCGTCGCGCCTGGGTTCATCGACCTGCACTCCCATGGCCAGGACGATGAGAACTACCGCATTCAGGCCCTGGACGGCGTCACCACTGCGCTGGAACTGGAAGTCGGCACGCTGGACGTGGGCGCGTGGTACGCCGCGCGCGAGGGGCGCTCCGCAGTCAACTTCGGCGTAAGCGCGGGACACATCCCCGCGAGAATCGAAGTCATGGGCGACCCCGGCGAGTTCCTTCCCGTATCTGACGGCGCCCGCAAGGAGGCCTCGGACGGCGAGATAGCCGCGATGGCCGCCCACCTGCGGAAGGGCCTCCGGGAAGGCGCGCTAGCCGTCGGCTTCGGCCTCCAGTACACGCCCGCCGCCACTCGCTGGGAGACGCTGGAGATGTTCCGCATGGCCGCCAGCTTCAACGCCTCCTGCCACGTCCACATGCGCGGAATGGGACACCGTGAGCCATTGAACAGTATCGAAGGCTTGGTTGAGATCATCGCCGCCTCCGCCATTACCGGGGCGCCGTTGCACGTCGTGCACATAAACAGCAGCGGCATGCGGGCCACCGCGCGTCTGCTCCACATCATCCAGGAAGCGCGCGTCCGCGGTATCGACGTCACCACGGAATGCTACCCGTACGCGGCCGGCCTCACGGAGATCTCCTCAGCCATATTCGACGAGGGTTGGCAGAGCAAGCTGGGCATCGGCTTCGGCGACCTTCAGTGGGTGACAACAGGCGAAAGGCTCACGCAAGCCACCTTCGCCCAGTACCGCGAGGAGGGCGGCCGGGTCATCGCCCACATGATCCCGCAGGACGCGGTGGACGCCGCCGTCACCAGCCCCTTGACCGCTATAGCGACTGACGGAAACATTAAGAACGGCAGGGGACACCCCCGTACTTCCGGTTCTTATTCGAGAGTCCTCGGACGGTTCGTCCGCGAGGCAGGGTCGCTGACGCTCATGGAAGCCATCTCCAAGATGACGCTGATGCCGGCCCGACGCCTGGAAGCCCGCGCTCCCACCCTCGCCCTGAAGGGCCGCATATCCGTCGGCGCCGACGCCGATCTTGTGGTGTTCGACCCTCAGACCGTCATCGACACGTCCACTTACCAAGACCCCACAAGCCCGCCGGAGGGAATCTCGCACGTCATAGTCGGCGGCGTCCCCGTCGTCGCGGATGGCCGCTTCCAACCCGGCGTCGCTCCCGGCGCCGCTGTGTGCGCGCCGGTCAGCGCTTAAGCCGCCGGGACGCGCCAGGGCTCCTGGTTCTGGCGCGTGCCCCTTCCGGCTACAATGCCGCCAACATCCCTCACCTCGGGTCTGTGAGTGACTGAAGATCTTACGGCGCTGCTCAAGTCGCGGTTTGGGCACGATCGGTTCCTGCCCATGCAGGAAGAGATCGTCCAGAACGTGCTGCGCGGGCGCAACTCCATCGTCCTGATGCCCACCGGGGGCGGCAAGTCCCTCTGCTACCAGTTGCCTGCGCTCAGCTTCGACGGCCTGACTCTGGTCGTGTCCCCGCTGATTGCGCTGATGAAGGACCAGGTGGACGCCCTCAACAGGCGAGGCATTCCGGCAGGATACATCAACAGCGCAACGTCGCTGGACGAATCCCGCCGCGTCGCCCGCCAGGCCCAGCAGGGCCACCTCAAGCTCCTCTACGTTGCGCCGGAACGCCTGGCTATGCCCCGCTTCCGGCAGTTCCTGCTCGGTCTAAAGATGAGTCTGATCGCGATCGACGAGGCCCACTGCATATCCGAGTGGGGCCACGACTTCCGGCCCGACTATCGCAGCCTCCAGTCACTGCGGGACGACTTCCCAAACGTTCCCTTGATCGCCCTCACGGCAACCGCCACCGGGAAGGTGCGGCAGGACATCGCGGATGTCCTCGGACTCCAGGACGCCAACCAGTTCACGGCGAGCTTCAACCGGCCCAACCTGACTTACAGGGTCATTCGCAAAGGCTCCGAATTCGATGACCTGCTGGGGCTTCTGTCGGGAATCGGCGACGGCTCCGCCATAATCTACTGCTTCTCCCGCAAGGGCACTGAGAACCTCGCCTCGAAACTCACCGACCGCGGTGTGAGCGCACTCCCATATCACGCCGGTCTCGACAGCCCCGTCCGCCAGAAGACGCAGGAGAAGTTTCTCAATGACGAGGTCCGGGCGGTCGTCGCTACGATCGCCTTCGGAATGGGCATCGACAAGCCGGACATCAGGCTGGTCGTCCACTACGACCTTCCCAAGACGATCGAAGGCTACTACCAGGAGACCGGACGCGCGGGCCGCGACGGCCTGCCCAGCGAGTGCGTCCTCTTCTACTCTTATGGCGACAAGGGCAAGCAGGAGTTCTTCATTCGGCGTATGGAAGACGCCGCCCAGCGCCGCAATGCGACCGAAAAGCTGGAGAGGATGATGCGGTACGCGCAAATCGAAACCTGCCGGCGCGCGTTCCTGCTCCAGTACTTCGGCGAGAAGCCGGAGGACGGGAACTGCCGCGCCTGCGACGTGTGCCGGGATGAGCGCGGACTGTCGGACGGCTGGGAGGCCTACGACGGAACCGTGATAGCCCAGAAAGTCCTGTCCGCCGTCAGGCGCACCGGCGAGCGGTTCGGAGCGGCCTATATCGTCCGCCTCCTCAGGGGCAGCGGGGACAGGCGTCTGCGGGAAAACGGCCACGACCGGCTGCGCGTTTTCGGCAGTGCCCGCAACGTGCCGAGGGCCGAGCTCCGTGACGTCATTCAACAGTTGTTAGACAAGGGCCTGCTGGAGAGCAGGAGCGGCGATAACCTGCCGACGCTGTTCGTCACCCCCGAAGGCATGGAGTTCTTGCGAAACAGGGACTCCGTGACGCTGGCCAGGCGTCCGCAATCGGCCTCGCCGCCTTCCGACGGCGGAGCGCCGCCCGGGGATGCTGTCCTGTTCGAGAAGCTGCGCGCGCTGCGTAAGAGACTGGCCGACGAGCGGGACGCGCCGGCGTTCGTGGTGTTCGGCGACGCCGCGCTGCGCGAAATGGCCGCGCGCCGCCCGACGGACTCCGCCGCCATGCTCCGCGTCAAAGGCGTCGGCGCGGCCAAGCTGGCCCAATACGGCCAGGCCTTCCTCGCGGAGATCCGCGCCCATGTAGAGGGATAGAAGTATGCTATACTGCGAGCCGTCCGCCCTCTCGGAGAAGCGGCGGATCTAGGCACCGGCACACAACAGGAGGACGCTTGGCTTTCGTCACGCTAAGGGAAGGCGAGGACACTGAAGGCCTCGTAAAGCGGTTTCAGTCTCAGATGCAGCGCTCAGGCATCCTGCGCGAACTGCGCGAGCGGCGCTACTTCCGCTCCAAGGGTGAGCAGGCCCGCATCGACCGTCAGCGCAGCATCCGTCGCCTGAGACGGCGCCGGCGCCGCAATCGCTAGACCGCCCGGCGCGCATACCGGCCCGCCCCTCCCGGCAAGAGGGCTAAACTGCGACCGGCAATCTCTTATGGGGACTCCGCCCCATTCCTCTCTTCAGACGAAGGCTCTTACGGCAACGCGCGTCGTTTCCGGGTCCGTACATCCTTCCGCCGGTCTTGGTTCGCCTTCGCTTCCATCGTCTGTCTTCTCGTCGCGGCGGTCGCCTGCGGCAACGCTCCGGGGACGATAGCCGGCACGCCAACCGAGCCGTCACCGCCGGCGGCCACGCAGCCGCCAGGCCCATCGCCGACGCCCACGCCTCCCGTTTCGACCGGCTCCCCGGACGCTAGGCCGTCCGACTCGTCGGTCGTCGCCTTCGCGCCCCAACCCGGCGCACTGACCACCGTCGAGGTGGTGCGGATGCTCGCCCCCTCGGTCGTCCACATCGCGTCCCAGGCGCCCAACTACCCTGACGCGGCCCTGTCGTCAACAGGCGTGGCCACCGGAGTGGTGCTGGATGAGCAGGGCCACATCCTCACCAGCAATCACGCGGTGGAGTTCGCCCAGGACATCACCGTTACCTTGATCGACGGCCGGCGGTTGCCCGGCATGATCGTCGGCACGGACCGCCGCACCGACCTGGCGGTTGTCCGCATAGACGCGGAGGGCCTCGTCCCGGCGTCGTTGGGCGACTCGTCCGGCGTGCAGGTGGGCCAGGAAGTCATCGCCATCGGCCACGCCCTCGGGCTCGATGGCGCACCCACTGTCACGAAGGGCGTCGTCAGCGCCCTGAGCCGCTCCCTGGACGTAACCGCGAACATCACCATCGTGGACATGATCCAAACGGACGCGTCGATCAACCTTGGCAACAGCGGCGGCCCGCTTGTTAACGCCAGGGGCGAGGTCATTGGAATCAACACCGCAATCGTTCAGGCTGGAGCGGGCATCGGCTTCGCGATTAATGTTGACGATGCCAAGTTCGTCCTCAAGCAGTTGATTGAGAACGGAGTGGTGCGCCGGGGCTTCCTGGGGGTCACGCCCATAAACCTCACTCCGGCCAACTCGACCGCGACGGGGCAGGACTCATCCATCGCCCGCGGAGTTGTCGTCGCGCGCCTGGTGGAGGGCGGGCCTGCCGCCATCGCCGGCTTGCAGGAGTTCGACGTGATTTCAACGATCGGAGGTGTCGAAGTGAAAAACACCGGGGAACTGGCCCGTTTCCTCAGGACCCACCTGCCCAACGAGACGACCACCGTCGTATTCTTCCGCGACAACGTCCGGATGCAGGCGGAGGTGACCCTGAGCGAGCGGCCCTGATTTCCGGCGCCGCGCACCCCCAGAGCAGCCGGCGCCGCCGCGGTCCGGCGTTTCGTCTTCAGCGTCGTCTGCCGGACGGCGCATGCGCCCCCAAGCCGCTCGCCAACCGGCCCGGAGACCTCGATTTCGCCCGGAAATCAGCGCCGACTTACAGGCGCTCCCGACCGCGCATTCCGTAACGATGCGAGGCCCGATGCCGAGCCGCATGACGCCCGCCGTTAGGCCCCACAGCGGACGCGGTTTAGCACGCAAGTATTGGACAGAACCCAGGCAACATTCGGAACACTATCTCTAAGATACTCGCTTGCGGGGCCCTTGAGAGAGCGTGCTAGAATCCCTCGCAACCGGCGGCGAAATAGACCCTCGACATCCTCTCCATGCCTGTGGCACGGTATCCGTGGGTTTTGCCCCATCCCTTGCGAGTGACGTTCATGGCAGGCAACCGCGGACATAGTGTGTGGCATTCCGTTCTCGGAAGCCTGCAGCTCCAGGTGCCCCGCCCCAGTTTCGACACGTGGCTGAAAGACACTGCCGGATTCCCCGGTGAAGACGGCTCGTTCGTAGTCTGCACACCCAGCCCGTTCGTGGCCGAAATGCTGGAGCGGCGCATGTACTGCCTCATCGGCGACGCCCTGGAGAAGATAACCGGCGCAAGGCCTGAGGTCCGCTTCACCGTTGCCTACTCCCCGGACAGGAAGACCGTGGACGACCGCGCGCAGAACGTCCAGCCAGCCGACTCCGACGCTGAACCTCCTCCCAGAGGCAGGCAGGCCCGCCTGAACGGCAACTTCACCTTCGGATCGTTCGTGGTCGGCAAGTCGAATGAACTCGCTCACGCCGCGTCGATGGCCGTAGCCGCCGGGCCGGGCTGCACGTACAACCCCCTGGTCATCTACTCCGGCGTCGGGCTGGGCAAGACCCATCTGCTGCATGCGATCGGCCACCGCATTCTCAACCAAGGGCGGAAAGTCGCCTACCGCACAACCGAGGAGTTCACCAACGAGTACATCAGCGCCATCCGCGAGAAGAGCACGGATAACTTCCGCGAGTTCTATCGCGGAGCGGACGCGCTCCTGCTGGATGACATCCAGTTCATCATCGGCAAGGAACAGACCCAGGAGGGCTTCTTCCACACCTTCAACGCGCTCCACATGGCCAACAGGCAGGTGGTCATCGCCAGCGACAGGCCGGTGGGATCGTTGACGCTCCTGGAAGACAGGATGAAGTCGCGCCTCTCAGGCGGTCTCGTCGTCGATATTCAGGCGCCGGACCCGGAGACCCGCCGGGCCATTCTCAAGACCAAGGCGGACCGCTCCGACGCAGACATCCCGGACGAGGTAGTCGACTACCTCGCAGACCACGAGTACTCGAGCATTCGTGACCTGGATGGCCATCTCAACCGCGTCACCGCCTTCGCGCAGCTCCTGTCGCAACCCGTCACCCTCGACCTGGTCCAGCGCGCAACCGCCGACCTCACCCCACGCCGAACCGCAACGCCGGTCACCGCGGAGCACGTCATCGAGTGCGTCTGCGGATACTTCGGCATAGACGTGTCCGCCGTCATGGGACGCCGCCGAGACAGGCCGACCGCTCTGGCCCGCCAGGTAGCCATGTACCTCGCCAAGCACGACACTGGCCTGGGTCTCACGACAATCGGCAAAGTCATGGGAGGAAGAGACCACAGCACCGTGTCGTACGCCTGCTCCCGCATCGCGGAGCGAATCAGCCACGACTCAAGCCTAGAACGGGACATTGCGAACATCCGGCGCTCACTCACCAAGTCGTAGTCCCAGCCTATTCGCCCTCTCTCTCGCCGTCATTCCCGCCCGCGGAGACCTTTGCGTAACCGTCATTCCGGCGAAGGCCGGAATCCAGGGGTGGCTGGGGGCGGGGCCTCCGGCCTCTTCCCCAGTCTGCTGGGGAAGATTGAGATGGGGCAAGAGCGCCGTTACACAAGCACGGCCACAGAGTTATGCGAAAGTCCCCTTAGTGGGTTCCGTTTGTGGTGCCCCTGTCGAACCATGACCGCATTATCCGCCCACAACATGTGGGCAACCCCCGAGTCCGATGTTAAGAACCCGTGCGCAATCCTCACAATCCGTTAACTCCACCTGCGAATCAACCTCTATCAACAGCAGTCCCGCTCTCCGTCCACAGACCATCCGCCCACGCCTATTGGAATCCACGCCACGCAGAGCAGTTCTCTACTCTCTCCACGCACTTATGATGACTGCTATTATCCCTACATGATTGACCAAGTCTTGATCAGAGTTGAGAGTGGTAAAGGCGGTAATGGCGCTGTGAGTGGGCGGCGTGAGAAGTTCGTCCCGAAGGGCGGCCCCGATGGCGGTTCGGGAGGCGACGGCGGCTCGATATACATCGACTGCGATCCGAACCTGAACACGCTGCTCCCGTTCCGCTACCGTCGACAGTTTCGGGCAGAGTCAGGCGGCGATGGCGCAGGCGGGAGAAAGAGCGGTCGGAGTGGGTCGGATGTCGTCTTGGACGTGCCGGTCGGGACGCAGGTGTGGACGACCGACAAGGAGCCAGCCCTGTTGGCGGAGCTGATGGCTCCGGGCGAACGCAAGCTCCTGGTACCGGGAGGCAAGGGTGGTCGAGGCAACGCCAGCTTCGCGTCGTCCACGAACAGGTTCCCGGTACTCGCCGAAGCCGGCGAGCGCGGCGCAAGCATGGACCTGAGGCTGGAGCTCAAGCTGTTGGCCGATGTCGGCATCATCGGTGAGCCGAACGCTGGCAAGTCGAGCTTGCTGACTGCCTTGTCTGCGGCGTCCCCCAAGATCGCTCCCTATCCGTTCACAACGTTGGAGCCGGCGCTCGGCGTTGTCGAGCATCGGCAGAGAAGCTTCGTGGCCGTCGATATTCCGGGGCTGATCGAGGGGGCGCACTCGGGAGTCGGTCTCGGCCATGAGTTCCTGCGCCATGTCGAAAGGACGCGGGTCCTGGTGCACGTTGTTGACGGATCGCTGGACGACCCGGCCGCGGCCTTCCATCGCGTCAACAATGAGCTGGCCCTCTTTGACGAACGGCTGGCCGACAAGAGCCAGGTAGTGGCGCTGAACAAATCCGACCTGCCAGGCGTGCCGGAGTCGGTTCACGATGTATCCCGCTGCTTGGGGCAGGACGCTGAAGTCTTCGTGGTGTCCGCCGCGACGCACCAGGGCCTGGGGCCGCTCTTGGACGCCCTGCTGGCCTGCCTGGATGGATCGGAGGAGGCGTCCGGACCGCCGCCGCGTGAGTCCGTGATTCCGGTGCTCAGGCCAGATCCGGTCGGCCCGGGCGTCGTCCGCGAGGAAGAAGGCGTGTTCGTCATCCAGGATCCTGCGGTGGAGCGGATCGCCGCGATGCTCGACCCGGAAGACTGGCAGGCGCTGGCCCAGTTTTACGCCCGGCTGAAGCGGCTCGGAGTGGTGAGGGCCTTGGAGCGAGCTGGAGTAGAACAAGGCGACACGGTCAGGGTCGGGGAGTTCGAGTGGGAGTGGGAGTGACGTGGCGGTCGGGGTCTTCGGCGGCACGTTCGACCCCGTCCACATGGGGCACCTTGTCCTCGCGGAAACTGCGGCGGACGAGCTCGGACTTGACCGCGTCGTGTTCATGCCCGCCGGCAACCCATACCTGAAAGCCGGGACCGAGGTCTCCGCCGCGGAACACCGCATGGCCATGGTGAAAGCGGCGATCGAGTCGAACCCCCGGTTCGAGGCCTCCACGATCGAACTTGAAGACCCCGGACCGAGCTACACGATTGAATCGTTGGGCCGGTTGCGTACCGAACTTCCCGACGATGAGCAGGTGTATCTGCTCTTGGGAGTTGATTCGGTCTTGGAAATGCCGCGCTGGAGGTGTCCCGAAGGGATCTTCGACCGCGCCCAAGTCATAGCTTACCCGCGTGGCCGGATGATGGACTCCGTGTGCCAAGACTTCGTAAGCGTTCTGGGCCGGAAGGCGCCCGTACTGGAGGGCCCGCTTCTCGGCATCAGCGGGACCGACATAAGGAGGCGCGTGTCCCGCGGACAATCTGTCCGTTATCTCGTTCCGGACCGGGTGGCCGAGTACATACGGCGCAACAGACTGTACTCGTCCGGCGCGCCCAAACTTCCCGCTTGACACTCGCGCCCGCCCTTGTACACTACCTGAACGCCCGTGCCGCGAGCCGCGCTAAACGGCAGCCGGACTACTCAGGAGGCCCGCATTGGTACAGTCGCTCGAACTGAAGGCCCATCCGGACTTGGCTAGCCAGGTTAAGGGCATGGAAGACGACGGCTACGCGTACTTCCCCGGGGCCATTGACGCGGACAAGGTCGCCGAACTTCGCGACGCCATGGATCGGCTTACCGCCAACGAAGATAGCTTCGACCAGTTCACGACCCCCGATACTGGTGGGTTCTTCAACAAGCACATCAACAACGCGTTCAACCGTGATCCCGTCTTTCTCAAGTATGTGGGGCAACCGGCAATCGCAGACTTAGCGGAGGCCATTCATGGAGAAGACTGTCACGTCTTGGGTATGACCGCATGGGTCACCGGGCCGGGCCGCCCCGACCAGAAGCTGCACTGCGACTGGCTTCCCGTTGAAATCCCCGAAGATCTGCTGGCTGACCCTCGTGTGAAGATGCCGATCTTCATTTCGACCGCCCACTACTATCTGAACGATCTGTATGAAGAGCTCGGTCCGACCAAGTTCATCCCGGGCAGCCACAAGTCGGGCCGCCGGCCGGACGGGGCCACGGAATGGCAGGGACGCAAGGAGCAGAGCGTGCTATGCAGGGCCGGCGATGTCGTAATGTTTCGCTGCGAAGTATGGCACCGCGGAACTGCAAATCGCAGCGAAGAAACGCGTTACCTTCTCCAGGTGCATTACGCGCAGAGGAACATCACTCAAAAATTCCCTCCATACCTCAACAGATTTCAGTTCGATCCCGAGCTGCTGGCGCTATGTTCCCCCAGGCAGCTTCGCCTGCTCGGAGATCATGTCACAGGCAGCTACGCATAGCCCGCCGGTTGCGCCGGCCTGCCCGCATGCGGCGACAGCCACGGAGAACGAGGAGATCGAAGATGGTGCAAGCCTTGGAACTGAAGCCACAGCCAGACTTGGCCAGCCGGATAAAGGGCATTGAGGAAGATGGGTACGCCTACTTCCCGGGCGAGTTGAACACAGACCAGATCGCTGCGCTGCGGGAGGCCATGGACCGCCTGACTCCCATTGAGGCGAGCTTTAATCGTTACAGCACGCTGGAGACTGGAGGTTTCTTCAACAAGCACATCAGCAACTCATTCAACCGGGACCCGATCTTCCTGCAATACCTGGACCGTGAAGGGATTATCGATCTTGCCGAGGCTATCCACGGAGAGGACTGCCATCTGATAGGCATGACCTCTTGGGTCACCGGCCCCGGCCGCCCTGATCAGCAGCTTCACTGCGACTGGCTCCCCTTTGAGTTTCCTGAAGACCTGATGGCAGACCCGCGTATTAACGTGCCTCCGTTCATCTCAACCGCCCACTACTATCTGAACGATCTCTACGAGGAGCTTGGCCCCACCAAGTTCATCCCAGGCAGCCACAAGTCGGGACGTCGGCCGGACGGGGACACAGAATGGCAAGGCCGTACGGAGCAGAGCGTGCTATGCAAAGCTGGAGACGTCGTGATGTTCCGATGCGAGGTGTGGCACAGAGGCACGGCCAACCGCAGCAGCGAGACCCGATACCTCCTCCAGGTACACTACGCCCGCCGGATGGTCGCCCAGAAGTACCCGCCATACTTGAACAAATTCAAGTTCGACCCCGACATCCTCGCGCAATGCACCCCACGCCAGCTCCGCCTCCTCGGTGACCATCCCCGCGATCCCTACGTCTAGCGGCAGGCGGTGTACAATAGTCGCCATGACTACCCGCACGCAGTACCACGCCGACACGGGCCGCAGGTTCCTGGCCCAGGCCCGCGCCGAGTTGGAAGCCGGCGACCTCCTCCAGTCCTCTGACAAGGGCTGGGGCGCGGCCGCGCAGGCGGTCAAGGCCGCCGCGGAAGCCCGCGGCTGGAGTCATGACGGCCACCGCCAGCTTTACACCGCTGTTGATCGCTTGGTCCAGGAGACGGGCGACCGCAGCATTCGCACGACGTTCGCAGCCGCCAACACCCTGCACGTCAACTTCTACGACGGCCTGCTGTCGCGCGAAGCCGTCGAAGACTACTTAACCGAAGTTGAGAAATTGGTCGGGACGCTGAGCCGGCTCACCGCCTGAACCCCGGCCTCGCCCCCTTTAGATCCCAATCCGCGCTCTCAATCCCCTGAAGACGAGAATGCCGACTCTGCCCCTGACGCCTGAGCGTATCAGGGCCACCCTCGCGGCATCCTCTACGCCCGCCTTCAAGCTCGCGTTCGCAACGCTGCTGATACTCGCCGCGCTTGGAACAACCTATCTCAGCTCTGAGGATAACTTCCCTGCAATCGAGTTAAGGGATGTACTCACCCGGGGAATGGCCGCTAGCGCAGTCCTGCTGCTCGGTGCGCTGGCGGTTGGGTTGCGCTCCAAGGTAGGGGCGAACGTAGCGTTAGCGCTGATTACGACAGCAGGCATTTTCACCGCCTATCTCGTGCATACCGAACTGTTCCACCCGGCAAACCGGGCATGGCTGATCATAGTATGCCTCGGCGTAATGTTCGCGCTCTACGTGGCGTTCAGGCTGATGGACGATTTCCGTTGGGGAGGCCTCGCGCTGTCTGGAGTGGCGGTGTTGCCCCTCGCAGCGTTCGTGTGTCGAGAACTCTGGCCAATGTTCTGGCCGCAGCTCACAGATGGCGTCGGCACGCTCGGCGACCTTCTCGATCCGGGCAGTCCGAGAGTATGGGGCGGCCTGCTCGGATTATGCGCCGGCTCGGCGCTTGCGCTTTACTTGATATCCAGGGTGCGGGTCATCCCTCGTTGGGGAGCGGTTGCGATCTTGGCGACGGCTTTCTTGCTTTCGTCCGCGCTCATCTGGCCCAGGCTCTGGCCGAGGCTTTTGGAAGGTGTCGGCACGCCCGGCGGCCTGTTTGATCTGAGCAGCCCCATGATGTGGGTTGGCCTGCTTGGATTGTGCGCCTGCTCGGCGCTCGTGCTGTACCTGATGTTCAGGGCTGCGGACCCTTCCCGTTGGGGGGTGTTCGCAGTCCTCGGGATAGCTTTGTTCCTTGTCGGCTCACTCACGTGGCTCGGTCATGGCTACGAGGAGGGAAGTGACGACTACTATGCCAATGGCTGGGACAGCCATCCCAACGTACGAGCCGTCACTTTTGAGGAAACTCCAAACCTGTACTTCATCGGCTTCGAATCGATTGTCCCTGAGTCCATCATGTATAAGCACATGGGGATCGAGACCACTCAATTCCACCGGGTGCTGGAAGATGAGATGCGCCGGTTTCGCAATATGTTCGCCAGCGCTGTTCATACATGGAACTCTTTCCAAACTCTCATGGCCCTGGACTTGGATATAGTCTTGGAGCATCGGGCGGCTACCCGTTCAAGTCCTAGCTATTTCGCCGGGCACGACCTCAGCCCACTCGTCTGGATTATGAGAGAGAACGGCTATACGACTTCGTCTTTCTATCAGACCAGAATGTTCGGACGCACCCAGGGATTGGGCATCGACAACTACAAAATCAATACGACCAAGGATGCAGTTTGCTCTCTTCTGGACGGGCGCATAAGGCCTTGGGCATTTTGGGGCTATTGCCCAGAGGAGAATGTCTCGCACCTCCCATTCGAGGATTACCTGATGCGAGAGTTGACCAAGATCGACGTTGGCCGACCACAGTTCGTGATCGCGCATAACCCGCTGCCCGGCCACACTTCGAGTCTTTTCGACCCCGACGACATAGACGACAGAAAAGAATTCTTCGATGGCTACGCGAGAAACTCCAACAGGGCGGCAATCTACCTGGAACGGATCATTGAGCATCTCAAGGCTACTGACCCTAACGCGATCCTGTTCGTATTCGGCGACCACGGTGCCTTGTTAGCGCACAAGGCGGGACTCGAAGACGACCCCACATTCTTTCTGCAGGACCGCTTCGGCATCCTTGGTGGCGTGTACCCGCCCGACCGTTGCGCCGCCGAGCTTGACGAGGCGGAGAGCAAAGGCTACGTGACGACGCTTGATGTCGTTCATGCGATACTAGAGTGCCTGTCGGGTGGGCAGAGTGCGCTCAGGGAGCCGAGGCACGACCGGTTCTGGGGTGACTACGTCCCCGAAAGCCACTCTTACAAACATGAGGATTTCCTGTATGAATAAACCCGCGCTGATAGTTGTCATAGCCCTGCTACTAGCCGCCGCGCTCTGGCCCATTGCGGCCCTGGCATACGACGGCGCCGAGGCCGCGTCCGAAGCACCCGGCCGCGTCGAAGTGCTGCTGGCGTACATAGACCCCGGCGCGGGCGGGTTCATCATCGTGACCGTGCTCGGCTTCATCTCCGCCATCGGATACATGGCGCGCTCGTACCTCGCCCGCGTGAAGGAACTGGTGTTCAAGCGCGGGGGGGGGGGGGGCGGAAACGCGAGACCGGCGAGCGGCGCTGACGGCGGGGAAGACGAGTGCTGAACGCGGACGGCGGGTCTTTCAGGGACCCGTCCGGGCGGGTTTACCTGCTGCGCGGAACCGGCGGCGCACGGCGCGTAGTCCGTGGACTGACCGCCGGAACGGCCTCGACTATCGAAAAGCTGCTGGCCGAGCCGTTCTTCGGTCGGTTGCTTGCCGGCGGCCATGTCGTAAAGACCGCCTTCCTCTCTCCCGGCGACCCGGCTTCCGTCGCGGTAGCGGACGAGGGCTGGGCCTCGGCCATCGAGCACGAGGCCGTCCCGTTCGCGACCTGGCCCTACGAATGGCCCTTCTCTATGCTCAAGGACGCCGCCCTCCTGCAACTCGACCTGCTGGTAGAAGCCGTCGGCAACGGCTGGATACTCAAGGACGCCACGCCATACAACATTCAATGGGCAGGCGCCAGACCGGTCTTCATTGACATCCCATCCTTCGTGCCGCGTGAAAACGACGAGTACTGGGAAGGGTACCGGCAATTCTGCTCGATGTACCTGACCCCGCTCCTGCTCACGGCTCATCTCGGCATCCCGTACCAGCCTCTGCTACGCTCCAGCCTTGAAGGCATACCGCCGGAGGAGGCCGCCAAGTACTTCCACGGTCTCCGCCGGTTCAAGCGCGGCGTGCCCTCGCACGTATGGTTTCCGGCAACCGTCGAGAAGCGGATGCGTCGCCGTCCCGGAACGACACGCTCCTCGGCTACCAGACGAACTCAATCCACGACCTCGCTCTTGGCGCTCCTTGACGACCTCAAGCGCCTGGTGAGCGGCCTCAAGCTCCGGGCCGGCGAGCCTTCGACTTGGTCAGAGTACTCGGAGACGCACTCATACCGTGACGATGACTTCGACCGGAAGATCGCGTTCGTCGAAAAGCACGCGTCCGCGCGCCGGCCGGATCTGCTGTGGGACCTGGGCGCCAACACCGGCGAGTTCTCCCGCGTCGCAGCCCGCCACTCGGGCCTCGTCGTCGCGGTTGACAGCGACCACCAGGCCGTGGATGCCCTCTACCGGGAAGCGCGGGACGCGGGCGATGCGAACACCATTCCGTTGGTCATGGACCTCGCGAACCTGTCGCCGGGTCAGGGTTGGGCCGGGCGGGAACGCGCCGCATTCGATGCTCGGCGAAGCCCCGACATGGTGCTCTGCCTTGCGCTGGTCCACCACGTGCGCGTCTCGGCGAACATCCCCGTCGCGCTGTTCTTGGAGTGGCTCCGGGGCTTGGACGCCCCCGCCATCGTCGAGTTCGTAGGGCGGGATGACGAGATGTTCAGCACGCTGATACAACACAAGAGCGAAGACTATGCCGACTACACTGCCGAAAACTTCCGCGCCGAAGCCGAAAGCCGCTTCACGGTCGAAGACAGCGCGCTCCTAAAGGGAGGCAAGAGGGAACTGCTGCTCCTGGAACCCAGGTGAATCGCTTCTGCCCGCCAGAGCCATGCACCGTTCCGAAGCCCCCGCCAGCGCCCCAAACACTTGAACCGCGCGCCGCCTCGCCCATAGCATGAGGCTGGCATTGAGCCGCTTGGAAAGGACGCACGGTGAAAGAAGCCGACTTCTACTGGTATCGGAACTGAAGCGCCTGCCGTGAACTGAGAGCGTTGCTCTCAGAAGCTGGCGTGCAGTTGCGCGAACGCGAGTACTTCCGCGACCCGTTCACGGAGGACGAGCTTCGCCAGGTGTTGGGAGACCGCCCCGCCTCGGACGTCTTCTCCCGGCGCAGCCCCAGCTTCCGAAAGCTGGGCCTCGACTTCGAGTCGCTGTCGGACGACGAGTTGGTACGGCTGATGCTGGAAGAGCCTCGGCTGATCAAGCGGCCGGTGGTCCGGTGGGGAGAAAACCTCGTGGCGGGCAGCGGGAAGGCGGAGCGCGCCGCAATCGAGGCCGCGCTTAGCGGCGCATAGCCGTAGTCTCTCTAATCCCTTCCCCAGTCTGCTGGGGAAGGCTAGGATGGGGTAAAAGCGGCGGCTGCGGGACAATTCCCTCAGATGACAACTTCGCACGGAGGGCCAACATGGCGACCACTGAAAAGACGGCAAGGACGGACGAGCAGGTCAGAGACGAGGTGCGGGAGCATTACGGCGCTTTGGCCCGCAGGTCCACCGGCTGCTGCGATGACGCGGAGACGGCGGTGGCCGAGTCGCTGTATGACCAGGGCCAGACCGAAGGGCTGCCCACCGAGGCCCTGCAGGCCGCCGCCGGATGCGGCAACCCAACGGCGCTGGGTTCGCTGCGTCCGGGGGAGACCGTGGTCGACTTCGGCAGCGGCGGCGGCATCGACTGCTTCATGGCCGCCCGCGCCGTCGGCCCCACCGGCCGGGTGGTCGGCATAGACATGACTCAGGACATGATCGACCTGGCCCGCGGCAACGCCGCCAAGCTCGGCGTCGCCAACACCGAGTTCCATCTCGCCGTGATGGAAGACACTCCCCTGGAGAGCGCCTCGGTGGACGTGATCATATCCAACTGCGTGATCTGCCTGGCCCCGGACAAGGACGCGGTCTTCCGGGAGGCCTTCCGGATTCTCAAGCCCGGGGGCAGGCTTTACGTGTCAGACATGATACTGTCGAAGCCCTTGCCGTCGGACTTCACGCCCAGCTCGGAGAGTTGGGTGTCGTGCGCCGGCGGCGCTGAGGACAAGGCCATCTACCAGGCGCGGCTCGCCAACGCCGGCTTCGAACGGCTCGAACCGATATCCGAAGTCCCGTACGAGGACGAAGAGATTCCGGACCTCTTCAGCTTCAGCTACGTGGCATACAAACCCGCGTAGCGCAACCCGCCCCTCCGTCATTCCGGCGAAGGCCGGAATCCAGGGGCCGGGGCGGGGCCTGTCCCGAGTCTGTCGAAGGGCTGCTAGGCCGCTGCGGCGGCTCCCCTGTCCGCCATGTCCTGGCTGAGCCTGTCCATGCCCCGGCGGATCTGCCCCAGAGCGTTGGAGAGCTCCTCCTCGAGCTGCGACAGCACTTCCTGGGCGTACTGGTCCGCGCCCTCGCGCTTCCTGGTCGCCTGCTTCTCAAGCTCGTTGGCCATGCGGTAGGCCTTCTCCTGGGCGCGGTGAGTGATGCGCTGGGCCTCCTGCTGGGCCTCGTCGTGCATCTCCTCTACCTTCGACTCGGCCGCCTTGATGATCTCGGCCTCGTCCACCTTGGACAGGTACTCCACCTGCGCGGCCTGCTTGACCGCGGCCGCCTCTTGCGAGGCCGTCGCCTTGATCCGGCGCGCCTCCAGGTTGGCCTGGTTGATGATGCTCTCCTTCTGCCGGATCACCTCCTGCGCTTCCATTACCTCCGCGGGCGCAGAGGTGCGCAGGCCGTGGGCATAGGACATCATCTGCTCGATGTCCACCATCACCTTGTTCTTGAACCCCGGCACTCTGGTCCCGGTGTTCACCATGTCTTCCAATGCGTCCGCTAGAGTTTGAGTATTGATGATTGGCCTCCTTTCAGTGCCTACTGCCGTTCTGCGAACTTACTGGCGAGTGCTTCGGCCACGTGCTCCGGCACAAAGCCTGAAATCTCGCCTCCCAATTCCGCTACCTCTTTGATTCTGCTGGAGTGCAGGAACAGGAACTCCAGCGTGCTCATCGTGCACACGACGTCGATGTCCGGGGCCAGCGACCGCCACATCTGCGCCATCTCGAACTCCGTCTCGAAGTCGAATCCGGCCCTCAGCCCCCGGACTATGAAGGTCGCGCCCGCCTCGCGCGCGAAGTCCACCGCCAGTCCGTCGAACGTACTCACCTCCACGTTGGACAGGCCCGAAGTCGCCTGGCGCGCCAGTTCGGCGCGCTCCTCCGTCGTGAACATGAGCCGCTTCGGAGGCGCGTCGTACACTCCGACTATCAGCCGGTCGAACACCTTCGAGCCCCGCGTGATCACGTCAACGTGCCCGTTGTGGATTGGGTCGAAACTCCCCGGATACACCGCGTTAGCCACGGCCCGACTCCGTGTAGATCGACAGCGATGCGTCTCCGTAGTCCCGGTCCTGTTGCCTCACAAGCCCACCGTATCTTTCGCCTAGCTCCAGTCTTTTCGGTCTCTCGATTACCAGCGTGCCGCCGTCGGCCACCACCGCGCTCTCCGATACCCGCTCCATCAGCCCGTCCCAGTCCTCCATGCCGAACGGCGGGTCCGCGAACACGATGTCGTAAGGGCCCTCGAGGCTTGACAGCGCTCGCTCCGTTTTCATCCAGTACACGCGCCCCGTCGCTTCCGGCGCAAGGTCTCGAAGACTCTCCTCGATCGACGCGGCCCTCCGCCGGTCGGCCTCTACAAAGTCGGCCTGTTCGGCCCCCCTGCTGAGAGCCTCGATCCCTATCGCTCCCGTCCCGGCGTACAGGTCCAGCACCTTCGCGCCCTCCAGCCGTTCGGCGCCCAGCACGGAGAACATCGCCATGCGCACCCGTTCCATCATTGGCCTCAGGCCGCGCGCGTAGGGTGTCCGTATCCGGCGGCCCTTCAGCCTGCCGCCGGTGATCCGTACTACCGCCACTTTGCTTGCACGGCCTGCATGAGGTGCACTCGTTCGGAGCGTGCTGGAAATCCTATGCACAAGACCCCCAATCGGTAAAGGACTTTTTTGACGTTAATTAGACAAGTCCAAGACGATGTCCAGAAGGAAATCCGTTCACCCTGAGCCTGTCGAAGGGCCCGTCCTGAGCGAAGTTGACCCTCATTTTGGCCGTACCTATAATCGGTTGACCCCTTCGACAAGGCCTGAATCACACTGGCCTAGGAGCCTTCCATGCCCCAGAATCAGTACGACGCCATCGTTATCGGAGCAGGCCACAACGGCCTCGTCACCGCCGGATACCTCGCCAAAGACGGCCTGTCCGTCCTCGTCCTTGAGAGGCTCGACCGCATAGGCGGTGCCTGCACCACCGACGAGGTGTTCCCCAGGTTCAACGGGCCCTTCTGCTCTTACAACTGCCACGCCCTGCAGGGCAAGGTGATAGACGAACTCAAGCTCAGGGAGCACGGCTTCGACATCATCAAGCCCGGCAGGGACATCAGCACCGGCGCACGATTTACGCCCTTCTTCGACGGCGCGTACATGGGAGGCCCGGAGGTGAAGAGCTCGATCGACGTCGCGAGGCAGATCGGCGAGCTATGCGAACACGACGGCCGCGCTTACCTCGAATGGCAGGACTTCTGGGATCAGGCCGCCGGTATCCTCGCGCCCCATCTCCTGACCGAGCCGCCCACCATGGCCGAGCTTGTGGACGTCGTCAGGGGCACCTCCAACGAGCCTGTCCTGGAGAAGATGATCACCTGGAGCCTCACCGACCTGGTCGACTACTACTTCGACGACGACAGGATAAAAGGCGCGCTGATCGGCTCGCCGGAGTCCGATCCCCGGCACCCCGGCAGCGTAATGAGCAACTCCATCCTCAGGGCGATAGGCCGCAACGCCCGCGAGCAGGATCAGGGCATTCCGCGCCGCAGCATGAGCAACATCACCGACGCCATGGCGTCCGCCGCGAAGAGCCACGGCGCGGAGATTCGCACCGGCGCGCCGGTCGCCGACGTGCTCGTGGAGAACGGCGAGGCCAGGGGCGTCCGCCTGGCAAACGGCGAGGAGATCTACGCATTCATGGTCGTCTCTAACGCCGACCCCAAGCGCACGTTCAACACCTTCTTCAAGCCTGATGAGATCGGCGAGGCCACCCTGGAGAAGGTGAACAGGTGGAAGACGCAGGCCGGCTGCGT
Source organism: Dehalococcoidia bacterium (assembly GCA_963668185.1). Lineage (GTDB taxonomy): Bacteria > Chloroflexota > Dehalococcoidia > Lucifugimonadales. Next base: position 1,932,434 of record OY764162.1, on the reverse strand, counting down.
GAAGTTCCTCGCCTCCATCGACGGCCTGCCCGACTACTCCGCCTACTTCGGCGACGGCTACAACGCCAACGAGGTCGTTTACACTGCCATACGGCCCACGAAGGACTATGTGATCCAGTCGTGGATGGACGCCGCGGCGGGCCGCCCGACGAGCTGCCCCATCATGTCGGTCCAGATCACCTCGCTCGCCGACCCCAGCCTGACCCCCGCCGGCCAGCACTACTTCTCGAACTGGGTCCTTTACTACCCGCCCAAGCCGGCGGAAGGCACGTGGGATGACCACCGCAAGGAGGTCGGCGACAAGATCATAAGCACAATGTCCCAGTTCGCCCCCAACTTCGAGGACATCCTGATCGACTACCTCGTCCAGACTCCCGCGGACCTGGAGGCGCGCGTCGGCCTGACCGACGGCAACATCCGGCACCTGGACCTGATCCCGCAGCAGCTTCTGTCGCAGCGCCAGTCATACCGGACGCCCGTCCGCAACTTCTACATGTGCGGCGCAGGCACACACCCCAGCGGCGAGGTCACCGGCGCGCCCGGCCACAACGCCGCCCACGCCATCCTCCGAGACCTGGAGCGCATAGCGGTCTAAGGGAGTCCACGTGGCAACACCCGCCCAACACCAGGAGATAAGCGAGCGCTTCCTGTCTCATGCTCAGGAAGAGTTTGAGAAGGGTGACCAGCTCCAAGCCTCGGAGAAGGCTTGGGGGGCGGTCGCCCACTACGTGCAGTCCGTCGCCAAAGAGCGTGGTTGGCAGGTCGGCTCGCACAGGAACACCATAGAAAACGCCGCTAGGCTAATCGAGCTTTCCTCGGATCCTGCCGGCAATCGCACTAGGCTCAGCGCCATAATCGGTCTTCACGCTAACTTCTACGAGGTGCATATGCCGGAGAGGCTTGTCGAGCAGGGCATTGAGGACGCCCGCGACCTGCTCACGGCCCTGAAGGAGGCCGCGAGTCTAGAGGAACAAACCTATCAGCCGCCTGAGTTCATAAAGGCTACGTCGAAGCGCCCTGAAGGAAGGAAAGCGATGTTGTTCGAGATCAATGGCGAACGCATCTATGAAGACCCAGATGAAGAACTCATTGAGGGCACTCTTGGCAACTTATGCCCTTCCGGAGATGGGTACGCGTTTGCCATACTGTCAAGAGTAGATGAACCAAGTATGTACATCCAGACTAGTGTCAGCCGTCACCATTTGAGGCAAGATAAGTATTCCATCGCACTCGAGTATCAAGATGGCCATGAGGACATGCACTATCGTTGTGACGACGAGATTGACATAGAGGATCTCAAAAGCGCCTTCATCTCCTTCCTCAAATCCGACGGTCGATGGAGATCCGACTTTGAGTGGAGCCATATGACCATTTAGCGCTGGTGGCTCGCTATCTGAAGTGACGTTAGCCAGATTGCGTTACGAATTCCATATCAGAGGTTAACCATGCCAATGTCGAAGATGGAGAAGCGATGGCTGGATTTTGCATGGAAAGTGGTAAATCCCCCGCAGTCGCACCTTGATGCCTGCATCGCAGCAGGCGCGGCAGTCCCCGGACCGGATCGTGTCGATGGGAATGACCTGCGCCTTCCGGGCTACCTCGGGCGCAACTATCGTACCGGAGGGGTTCTGTGTGTTGGAGCTGTCTCACGTGAGCCTTCACGTGAAGATGAGGCGAAGGACCGTGACATCGCAAGAACCAACGCGAACCTATTTGAGACAACGCGGAAATGGATAAAGGAAGGGCGCTCTCCGGAAAGTGATGCTGACTACCTGAATTCTATCCGCCCAACTTATGAGCAAGCCCTTCCAAGCTGGAGCATTTGGGGCCGCTCATTCAGGCCTCTTGTAGAGGACTACCTTAGAAAGGGTATTGCTGATATAGCCTACACGAACCTTGCCAAGTGCCGTCTGCCTATTGACCGGGCGACAGAACCACTGATGCGATTGTGTGAGCGGGGGTTCATTCCCATACGAGATGTCGTTGATTTAGTCCAGCCAACCGCAGTGTTGGTATGTGTGTTAGGGGCAGGTCGAAGCGGAGACATCGTGGTTAGCTGGGATAGCGAACGGTACTCCCCTTTGGTTTATCCGTTCCAAGGCCGCAACTCTACCGATCCCGCAGGAAGAAGGCGATCCGAATGGGCGCCCGAGATGGCCCGGAAAGTGCGTCGCCAAAAGAGACGTCGTAGAATGTGAAGACCGTGACGCGCATCCCTACAAGGCACTCCTTATGGGAGCTGCTCCCTACCCCTGCCGCACACTCAGCACCCGCCACCGCCCGTAGCCGTCCCGGGCCGCGTCGATCGCCGCCCCCGCAAAGCAACGCCCGGCCATCCGCATCATGGCGTCCCGCTGCTCCGGCGCAATCTCCACGAACAGCGATCCCCTCGGCGCTAAGGCCCGCGCCGCCTGCTCCAGCAGCCGCGCGATGATCCCCGTGCCGTCCGGCGCGATTGCAGGCTCGCGCCGCACGTCAACGGGAGAGGATTAGGGCAAAAGTCCCTTCCCCAGTCTGCTGGGGAAGGCTAGGATGGGGTTTCCCTTCCCCGTTCGCCCTGAGCTTGTCGAAGGGCAGTTGGGCGCGTTGGTCAGTCGTTGAAGGAGCCGTTGTCGGCACCGTGGCGACTTGAGAGGCGCTTCGCAACTTTGAGGTCTTCGATCAGTTCGCGGGCAGAGTCAAGCCCTTCCCGAACGCTGCCTTCGGGTAGCCAGTCCTCGTAGAAGTTGGCGTGAAGGGCATTCACAAAGCCCAGGTTCCTTTTGGCCGGTGAGGGATTGTCGAGCCGGTCTATCAACTCTTCCGCTACGATGTTGATGTGACGGTGCCGATGGGTTCGCAGTCCCTCTGACTTGCCGATGGCCTTGACGTAATGGACGACTGCGCCCCACGCCTTCTCGCTTGCCTGAAGCATGTCTCCGCGCTCGAACTCGCGCTCAGCGTGTCGCAGGAACCGTTCGCTGATTTCTTCATGTTCAGTAGGTGTCGCCATGAGGCCCTCTCAGAGTACGGCGCTAGGTGTTCTCTGGAGATTCTAGCTAACCGCCCAATTCTCAGGCAAGCGCCCCCAGTCCCCCGTCCGCCCTTGTACCTTGGAGCCAATGGCGGGGCAGACCGTAGGGGCCGTTCGCGAACGGCCCTTGCCCCCCGACCCGTTCGCCCTGAGCTTGTCGAAGGGCAGTTGGTGCTGGCCCGGGCAGTTTGAGACGGTTTCTTAGCGAGCCGCCGCGCCCAGCCGCACACAGAGCGCCCGGAACTGACCGGCAGCGTCCCTAATCACCCCAACGTCTGCGCCCGGAAAGCATCGCGCGGCCATGCGCGTTACACCGCCGCGCTGCTCCGGCGCAACCTCCACGAACAGCGACCCGCCTGGCCTTAGGCGCCCACGCGCCTGCTCCAGCAGCCCCGTAATCACTTCCGTCCCGTTCCAACCGCCGTCGAGTGCCAGAGTCGGCTCCTGCCGCACGTCCCTCGGAAGCGCGGCAAGCTCATCGGTGGGAACGTACGGCGGGTTGGAGACGATCACGTCCGCTCGCTCCGGCAGCGGGGTCAGCAGGTCCCCGCAAAGCAGCCGGACACGCTCCGCCACGCCGTGCCGCTCCGCGTTCGCCCCCGCAACCTCCAGCGCCCCCGCGCTGACGTCCGTCGCATATACCACCGCGCCGGTCAGCCGCGACGCCAGCGCCACGGCGATAGCTCCCGAGCCCGTACCCACGTCCGCGATCACGACGCGCTCCCCCTCTCGGCCCGCATACGCCCCCAAAGCCAGGTCCACAAGCAGCTCCGTTTCCTGCCTCGGTACCAGCACCCGCTCGTCCACCGCGAACTCAAGGCCGTAGAACTCCCTGACGCCCGTGATGTACGCCAGGGGCTCGCCCCCGGCCCGCCGCGCGGCGTAGCCTTCCGCGGCCGCGGCTAAGTCGGCAGACACAGGCTCTTGGAGGGCGGCGAAGTATCCCGCGCGGTCCAGCCCCAGCGCGTGCCGCAGCAGCGCCTCCGCCTCGAGCTCGGCGTCCGTCACGCCCGAACTGCGCAGCCTGTCCGCTAGGCGCATCCACAGTTGGCGGACACTCCGACCGTTCGCCGGCAGCGCGTTCACAGCTAGAAGTTGAGCACGATCTCTATGAGAATCGCGTGCAGGATCAGGACCGGCACGAACGACAGGAGAATCACGAAGAAGGCCCGCACGGTCGACCTGTAGTTCAGGCACTGCCGCACTGCCACCATCATCGCGGCGAATCGCCAGACTTGCCCAATCCACGTGATGTATAGCCCCACAAGGGGTACGGCGATCAGTACGTTCAAAAGGCTCGGGGTCTGCGCAAAACCGGTGCCTCGCGCCAGTTCCCCCCAGTCCGCGCTGGTTTCATCAGTCTCCAGCAGATTCGTCCCGATTACCCACGTGAACAGCGCCCATAGGACCCAGGAGACGATCCCTTCGGCTGCGCCGTAGATCAGCCCCCCAACGACGTCTATCTCTCCGCCAGCGAAGACGCCCCCGACGAAACTGGCCGTCGCGACGATGAGGACCACGAACATCGCCTGGACCGTTGCGCCGCGGTCGTGCTCCAACTCCTCGAACGTATCCGAGCGCAGCCTCGCGGCGCCTAGCATTCGCCTAAGCAATGCTTAACCTTGCCCTGGGCAGGGGATCGAGACCGGCCAAGTTCGGCGTTCCTCGCAGGCTCGGCCCGTTAGGCCGCCATGAAGCTCCCGATGCCGATCAGCCTGAGCGCGGCCTCGGCGTTCTCTTCAGCCACGCCAAACCCGATGCCTACTATGATCGCCAGAATTACGTACAGTATGGCCACGGGGATGAACGAGAGCAGGATCACGAAGAATGCCCGCCATAGCGAGGTGTAGTCCAGGGCCTGACGCACGCCCACCATCATCGCGGCAAACTGCCAGATGAAGACCAGCAGGCCGATGACCCATCCCACGTTCGGGATGAACATGAACACTCTCAAGAGCCCGGGAGTCTGCGCGAACCCGGTGCACCGTGCCAGTTCTCCCCAGTCCGCCTCCGTATCCTCGGTTTTCAGGAGGGTGGAGCCGATTATCCAGGTGGCCAGCGCCCACAGCGCCCAGCCGGCTACGCCCATTATGGCCCCGAAGACCAGCCCTCCGACGATGTCGACCTCTTCGCCCGCCAGCATGCTGCCGACCACGTTGGCTATGGCTACGAGAATCACCACCGCCATCGCCTGTACGGTTGCGCCCTTGTCCTGCTCGATGTCCTCGAAGGTCTCGACGTTCAGACGCGCCGCGCCAATCATTCTTCCTAGCATTGATTACTCTCTCGTTCCGTGATTCCGAGTCTCAAACGATTCGCGCATATTACCACACTGCGCGGCGGCCCACTAGAAACTGACTACTTAGGAGGCGAGTGCAAAATATGCCTGCCAGGCCTTGTGGTACACTCGCCCGCCATACGACACAAGGTGGAGGTTCGCACATGAGCCCGTCGAGGCTGCAATGTCTTCTCATGGCCTAGGACAGCGATCATAATGGTCAAAGCGAAGGGGAATCGTCATGCTGCGTTTTATTTCGTTGGACGAGAAGATGAATCGGATTCTAGAAGCGCGAATCGCCAAGTACGAAAACCGCTACGAGATGAAGTCATGCGAGATGGCAAAGGCTCTCTCGCACGGCGACGAGCGTGAGACTGCCGAGAAGCTCCGATGGATGTTCGACTATCACGTGCTGGAATACCTGAAGGAGCGGACCCCCACGACTGGAACACATGGGAGTCCTATGAGTTCATCCATGAGAAGCGCCTCGCAGAGCATCAGTTCATAGACAGCCACACGGTTGAATGCGAGCAGGACGACTTCTTCGTTTACATCTTCGGGCACATTTTCTGCAAGGGCAACGTAGTTCTTGAAGTAGATAAGGCGCTTGAGATAGGGGAGCGTGGAGGACGAAAGGCAGTTCGTGGACTGCTATATCGCTACGTAGCTTGGATACCCCGAAGCGAAGGACTGCGTGAGTCCCCTGTGCTTCGCTACCATAATGTTCACCATCGCGACGAGGATTACCACCATCGTGTCTTCGACCCGAATACTGGGATTCAGGTGGGGTACGAGAAGCTGAAGCGTTTCCAGTTCCCGGTTCTAAGTGAGGTTGTGGATGAGATTGCCTTGATCTTAGAAATCTACGGTGCCGAAAGTTGACTAGCCACTAGCTACCCCCCCCCCCCGCCGCCCACCGCAGCGATCGCCGCACCGCCTCCTTCCAGCCGTCGTACAGCGCCTCCCGCCGGCCTTCGGGCATCGACGGCTCGAACGTGCGGTCCGTGGCCCACAGGCCCGCGATCTTGTCCTTCCCGCCCCATGTCCCCACGCCCAGGCCCGCGAGGTACGCCGCCCCCAGGCCCGTCGTCTCCCGCTCCGCGCTCCGGCGCAGCGGAATCCCCAGCATGTCGGCCTGGAACTGCATCAGAAGCTCGTTCGCCGTCCCGCCGCCGTCCACCCTTAGCTCGGACGGAGCGGAGCCCGCGTCCCGCGTCATCGCGTCCAGCACCTCCCGGCACTGGTACGCCGTCGCCTCCAGCGCGGCCCGCGCGATGTGCGCCCTGTTCGTGCCGCCGGTCAGCCCGATGAGCGTGCCCCGCGCGTACATGTCCCAGTGCGGCGCGCCCAGCCCGGAGAACGCAGGCACGAAGTACACCCCGCCGTTGTCCGCCGTCTCAGCGGCCAGCCGGTCCATGTCCGACGGCCTCTCGATGATGCCGAGCCCGTCGCGCAGCCACTGCACCGTCGCCCCCGCCGAGAACACGCTGCCCTCCAGCGCGTAGTTCCGCTCCTCCGGCAGCGCCCACGCCAGCGTCGTAACCAGCCCGTGCGTTGAGTCGCGCCGTTCCGCGCCGGTGTTCATCAGCACGAAGCAGCCCGTCCCGTACGTGTTCTTCACCGAGCCCGGCTCGAAGCACGCCTGCCCGAACAGCGCCGTCTTCTGGTCCCCCGCGATCCCGGCTACCGGCGTTCCGAGGCCGCGAAATGGCCCCTCCGTAGCCTCCGCCACGACCTCGCTTGAGTTGACGATCCTCGGCAGCATGGCGTCGGGAATATCCAACTCGCGCAGCATCTCCCCGTCCCACGTCAACTCGTCCAGGTTCAGAAGCATCGTCCGCGACGCGTTGGTCGCGTCGGTCACGTGGGCCGCGCCGCCCGTCAGGTTCCAGACGAGCCACGAGTCCACCGTCCCGAACAGCAACTCCCCGTTCTCGGCCCGTGCCTGCCCGTCCGGTATGTGGTCCAGCAGCCAGCGCAGCTTCGTAGCCGAGAAGTAGGCGTCCACCGGCAACCCCGTCCTGCGCCGCACGTCCGCCTCCAGCCCCCGCGCCTTCATCTCGTCGCACAGCCCAGCGGTGCGCCGGCACTGCCACACCACCGCGTTCGCCGCCGGCTCCGACGTGCGCCGATCCCACACCACCGTCGTCTCCTGCTGGTTGGCGATGCCGATCGCCGCCACGTCCCCCGGGGCCGTCCCGGTCGATTCCAGCACTTCGTCGATAGCCTTCACGCACGAGCCGTACAGTTCCGTCGGAGAATGCTCCACCCACCCCGGCTGCGGGTAGATCTGCGTGACCTCCGCGTAGCTCCGACCGATGACGCGCCCGCCCGCATCCACCAGCAGCGCCGTAGTCCCGGTCGTCCCCTGGTCGATTGCCAGTACAGCCGTTGTCCTGCTCACGTGGCGCCGCTGCTCCTCCTTGATCTCCTATCCCTTCACCCGCTCGAACAGGTAGCAGAACCGGGGCCTCCTCGTATGCGCCACGTCCCGCACCCACCTCAACTCGAACGCGTCGCCCATCACCGCCTGCGTCTCCTCCTGCGACAGCCCCACCGTTCTGCCGTCCTGCTCCCTCGGCTTCCATGCGTACAGCAGCACGTGGCCGCCCGGCCGCACCACGCGCCGCGCCGACTCGCCGTACCGCGCACGGTCCTCCGCGCTGAACGTGTGCAGGCAAGACAGATCGAGCATGAAGTCGAACTGCCCGCCGAGGTCCGGGCTGCCCGGCATTCCCAGCCTCAGGACGTCCGCCGTCTGGAACCGCGCGCTCACTCCCGCCCGCTCCGCCTTGCGCCGCGCCTGCCGCAGCGCGGGCCGCGAGAAGTCCACGCCGACCACTTCCGGACAGTGCCGCGCCATGTAGATCGAGTGCGTGCCCGTTCCGCACCCAACGTCCAGCGCCCGTTCCGGCTTCAGTTCTCCCTCTGCCAGCAGCTCCGTCAGTTCCGGCGGGATCTCGCCCGTGTCCCACGGCGTCCGCCCCACCACGTAGTACAACTCCCACGATAGCCGTCGCGGCAGCACCCTGCTAACCATCATCGCAACGCGTTCCAACACCATATCGCTGTCATACCTCCCTGGGTAACTGTTCAACCCACGTCGCTGTCATACCGGCGCAGGTCACCCGTAGGGGCCGTTCGCGAACGGCCCAGCCGTAAGGCCCTCAACCCACATCACCGCCATACCCGCGAAGGTCTCCCCCTACTCTCGCCGTCATTCCCGCGAAGGGAGACCTTTGCATAACCGTCATTCCGGCGAAGGCCGGAATCCAGGGGTGGCCGGGGCGGGGCCTCTGACCCCTTCCCCAGTCTGCTGGGGAAGGCCGGGATGGGGTAAAAGCGCTGATCTGCGGACACTGTCGGAAGGTTGCGCAAAGGCCCCTACCCCCTCCCCGCCGGCGGCGCAGGAACGTGCGGCAGCGGCTCGTCCGCCGCCTTCGCCCGTCGGCGTGGCGCGGCCTTGCTCCGCTTCGCCGGCGCGTCGAACGTCCCCCGCGATGGGCAGGCCAGCATAACGCACTCGTCGCACCGCGGTCGCAGCGCTTTGCAGACCGCGCGCCCGTGCCTGATGAGGTACACGTGAAAGGCGAACACGTCCTCCGGCGCGACCATCGGCTCCAGAATGTCGTGCGCCTTGTCCGCCGTCACCTTCGGCCCGATCAGCCCAAGCCGCTTCGACACCCGGTGTATGTGCGTGTCAACCGGCATCGCCGGCATCCCAAGCGAAAAGCACAGGATGATCGCCGCCGTCTTCGGCCCGATGCCGTTCAGCCGCGTCAGCCACGCCTTCGCCTCTGCAAGCGGCAGGTCGGCAAGGAACTCCAGGTCGAACGAGCCGATCTCGTCCCGTATCTGCGTCAGCACGTTCTTGATCCTCGGCGCCTTCTGCGCCGCCAGCCCGCCGTGCCTGATCGCCTCCTGGATCTCCTCCACCGTCGCGTCCGCGATCGCGTCGATGCTGCCGAAGGTCCCCATCAGGCTGTCGTACGCCCTCCACGAGTTGATGTCCGACGTGTGCTGCGAAAGGATCGTGTAAACAAGCTCGGACGCCGCGTCCAGCCGCGCGTCCCAATGCACCGGCCCGTACTCAGGCCCCAGCTTCTCCATAACGTCCACCGCCGTCACCGCAGACTTCTTGCGCCGCCCGCCTCGCCCCTTCTTCGCTGTCATCGATAGCCCTGCTCGCCTTGCGAAACCCTTCCATAATCGTCAATCGTCATTCCGGCGAAGGCCGGAATCCAGGCGCAATGCCCCAACATCGAGATGAAGAACCCCACAGCCTTCCCAACCCGCAAAATCCTAACACAGCCCGCCCACAGCCCCGGCCTGCTTCACGCGGTCACTTCACGTATCTCTTCAGACTCCATGAGATGCAAGCCCGTTCGCCCTGAGCCTGTCGAAGGGCCGCCCCTTCTACACCGCCCACTTGACAGCCCGCCCACGTTCGGCCTTTACTGTGCGGGCTTTGGGAAGGCCCGTACCATCCCAGCTTTAACGCAAAATGACCGATTCAATCCTGAGAGAACTGGCCGACGAATCCCGGCCCCTGCTGCACTCCAGCCTCTTGCAGCTCTCCGGCGCGTCGCCGGAAGTCGTGGCCGGGGTGGAGTCGGCATGGTCGTCCATCTCGCCCCAGCGCAAGAACGACATCGTAGCCCGAATGCTGGAACTCGCCGGTGACAACCCGGAGCTAGACTTCGACGAGCTGTTCCTCCGCCTGCTGAACGACCCTTCCGAAGACCTGCGGGAGATGGCCGCGCGCGGCCTGTGGGAGTGCGAAGACCGCGCCGCCATCCGCCCGCTGACCGACCTGCTGCTGGGCGACCCGTCCGCCGCCGTGCGCTCCGCCGCCGCCGTCAGCCTGGGCCGGTTCGCCATCCTGGCTGCGGAGGGCAAGCTGATCGCGCGGGACTCCGACAGGCTGAGTAACGCCCTCATGGCCGTCGTCCGGAACGAAGGCGAAGACCAGGATGTCGTCTGGCGCTCCGTGGAGGCTGCCGCGCCCTTCCTCACCGCGGACATCGCCAAGTTCATCGAGGAAGGCTATCGGGACGGCGGCTCGAAGGTGAAGCAGAGCGCCGTTCATGCGATGGGCCGGTCCGCCGACCCCCGCTGGCTCCCAAGCCTCACGAGCGCCCTCGACAGCGACGACGCGGCCATTCGGTACCAAGCCGCCGGGTCCTGCGGCATGATCGGCGATCCGTCCGCCGTCCCGCACCTGATATCGCTGCTCCAGGACGGCGACACCCAGGTCGAAGTCGCCGCCGTTCGCGCCCTCGGGGCCATCGGCGGAGACCTCGCGAAGCGCGCCCTGACCCGATGCCTGGACTTCGGCGATCAGGACGTCGAAGAGGCAGCGGAAGCCGCCCTCAACGAAATCGACGCCATCGAAGACCCCACCGGCTTCAGCTTCTAGAGGGAGGCTACAACCGTGACAACCCCAACCCAAGCGCTCGAAATCGCCCGCGAAGTTCTCGCCTCCGAGCCGTGGCTGCCCACCCCGCTACTGCCTGCATCCACGCTCGGCGGCAGGCTCGGCCTCGACCTCTGGCTCAAGCGCGAAGACTGCTCCCCCATCGGCTCCTTCAAGCTGCGCGGCATGCTCGTGACCGTCGCCCGCAGGGCCTCGGAAGTCGGCCCCGCCGGCGTGTACGCAGCCTCGGCCGGCAACTACGGCCTCGCCGTCGCCGAAGCCTGCCGCCGCAGCGGCATACGCGCCACGATCATGCTCCCCGAGGAGGCCACCCCGTCCAAGGTCGAGCGCATCAGGCAGGCAGGCGCGACGGTCGTGCAGCATGGCCGCGACTTCGACGCCGCCAAGGACCACGCCCGCGCTACCGCCGAGGAGCATGGCGCCGCCTTCTGGGAGGACGGCGTCGTCGAGGAGATGTCGTTCGGCTCGTCCACCATCGCCGCAGAGATCATCGAGAGCGGCCCGCCCTTCGATTACGTCCTCGTGCCCCTCGGCAACGGCTCCCTGCTCCGCGGCATCGCCTCGCTGTTCAAGGAACTCAGCCCTGAAACAAAGGTCGTCGGCCTCGTCCCCGATTCCTCGCCCGCCATGGGCCAGGCGATGCTCGGCGAGGCGTGGGACTCCCGCACCTTCGTGGAGACCGCCGCAGACGGCCTCGCCGTCCGGGAGCCTATCCTCCCCATCGTCGAAGAACTCAAGCCCCTCGTCGACCACGTATGGTTCGTCCGCGAAGATCTGCTCCTGCCCGCCGTCCGCTGCCTGATCGAGATGGAGCAGGTAATGGTCGAGCCCTCGTCCTCCATAACCGCCGCCGCCCTCGTGCAGCACCGCAACCAGATCGAAGGCAACCGCGTAGCCGCCATCCTCACCGGCGCCCACCTCCGCCCAGACCTCCTCCCCACCGCCATGTCTGGCCCACCCCTACTTACCTAGGCCCCCTCTCTCCCCGTCATTCCGGCGGAGGCCGGAATCCAGGGGTGGTCCGGGTGGGGCCTCCGGCCTCTTCCCCAGTCTGCTGGGGAAGATTGAGATGGGGCAAGAGCGCCGTTACACAAGCACCGTCACAGGGTTATGCAAAGGTCTCCGGAGGCCGGAATCCATCCGCCATTGTTTGCGAACCGCCCCTATCGCGCACCCACCCCCGCCGCCATCCTCCCCCAACTAACCACTAACCACTATTCACTGACTACTAGCATGAAACTTCGGCGCCCGCCGCTCCCGAAACGCCGCCATCGCCTCCCGGTGCTCGCTCGTCGACCGCGCCTCCGCGAACACCCGCGACTCCTCCCGTATCACCGTGCCGAGGTCCCGCTCCAGTGCATGCTCGTACACCATCCGCTTCGCCTGCCCCAGGTGCCAAGACGGAGCCTCCGCGATCTCCGCCGCAAGCTCCACCGCCCTGTCCAGCAACTCCGGGTTGGGCCGCGTCTCCAGCACGACGCCGTACTCCCGCGCCTCCTCGCCCGTGAAGAACCTGCCCGTCAGCATGAGCTCCACCGCGCGCCCGAGTCCCGTCAGATGCGACAGTATGTGGCTGCTGCCGATCTCCGGCGTCAGCCCCAGCCGCACGAACCGGAACGACAGCCTCGCGTCCGGCGCCGCCAGCCGCACGTCGCACGGCAGCGTCATCGTCACCCCTTCGCCTACCGCCACGCCGTTGATCGCGCACACGATCGGCTTGGACCCGCGCGCGAACCCAGCCCACGGCGACACCTGCGATTCCGGCGCGCCCTCCGAGCCACGCTCCGCCGGCGGCCCCTGGAACGACGACACGTCCGCGCCCGCGCAGAACGCCCGCCCAGCGCCCGTGATCACGATCGCCCCAATCGCGGCATCCTCGTTCCACTCCGCGATAGTCGCCCGCAACGTCGTCCGCATCTCCCCCGTAAGCGCGTTCAGCGAGTCTGGCCGGTTCAGCGTCACAACCCCAACCCTCCCGCGCGTCTCTCTAAGAATGAGTTCGCTAGCCATCACATCCTCCTGGCGGTGCATTATCGTGCCGGCGCCGATTGTATCCTCTTGACCCCTTCCCCAGTCCGCTTGATCCCGTATGCTCCTCTGGCCTCTTCCCCAGTCTGCTGGGGAAGAATGAGATGGGGCAAAGCGGCGATTGCAAGACAACCCCTAGACTCTGAACACTTACGCCCGCCCCGAAATCGCAGACTCTCGCGGGCCACGGTGCTAGACTGGACTTGCGGGGCGGAGCACGCCCCGGGAGCCAGCCTTCCGCGCGTAGCCTCCCACACCTGTTCCCCGCGAGGAGGATTCGCATGGCAACCGCAACTTCACAGGTAACCGCCAACGTCCGCGTCTGCTCGCTGGGCGATCTCAAGCGCGACGGGCGCAGGGTCGTATCCGTGCAGGGCCGCACCGTGCTCGTCCTGCTCTCCGAGGGCGAAGTTTACGCCCTCGACAACAGGTGCCCCCACATGGGCTTCCCCCTCTCGCGCGGCACCGTAAGGGACGGCATCCTCACCTGCCACTGGCACCACGCCAAGTTCGACCTCGCCGGCGGCTGCACCTTCGACCCGTTCGCCGACGACGTCACCTCGTTCCACTCCGAGGTCCGCGACGGCGACGTCTGGATCGACCCCGTTCCAATCGAAGAAGACCGCCGCGTCCACTGGACGCGCAAGCTGGACGAAGGCCTGGAGAACAACGTCCGCCTCGTCCTCGCCAAGGCCGTCATCGGCCTGTACGGCGCAGGCGCCGCGCAGGACGCCATCAGGCAGACCGCCCTCTTCGGCGTCCGCAACCGGGACGCCGGCTGGTCGTCCGGCATGTCCATCCTCACCGCCATGGCCAACGTGCTTCCCCACCTCGCCGAGGAGGACAGGCCGCTCGCCCTCTTCCACGGCATCATCAACGTCGCCACGGACACCGCCAACGAGCCTCCGAGCTTCGACCTCGATCCCCTCGCCACCTCCGAGCAGTCCCCGGAGCGCTACATGGACTGGTTCCGCAGGTTCGTCAACCTCCGGTCCACGGACGCCGCCGAGCGCACGCTGCGCACTGCCGTCCACATCGGCTTCGACCCCGGCACCGTCGCGGACATCGTCAACGCCGCTTGCACCGACCACCTCTTCCTCGGCGAAGGCCACTCGCTCGACTTCGCTAACAAGTCCTTCGAACTCCTCGACCACATCGGCTGGGAGCACGCCGAAGAGTTGCTGCCGTCCCTCGTCCCCGGCGACAACATGGTCGCTGCGTCCCGCATGGAGGAGAGCGCAAGCTGGCGGCACCCCGTCGACCTCGCCTCCCTGCTCGAAGACCTCTACGCCGAACTGGACGATCTGATCGCTCGCGGCGCATCGAAGTCCAACGGCTGGAGCGGCCACCAGGAGCTCGGCGAGATGATCCTCGACGCTGAGCCACACGAGACGCTGCAGGAGATGGCCCGCCTCGTCGCCGATGGCGCGCACCTCTCCGACCTCTCCGCCACCGTGGCCTACGCCGCCGCGCGCCGCCCCGTCCACTTCCGCGTCACCAACGAGTTCGCCGACTGGGACACCGTCCACCACACCTTCACGTACGCCAACGCCGTAGATCAGGCCATGCGCCGCTCGCCTTCGAGCCTCCTCGCTCGCGGCATCTTCGACGGCGCGATGTCCGTCCATCTCGAACGCTTCCTGAACGTGCCCAAGCAGGCCATCCCCGTCGGTCGCGCCGGCAACGCCGCGCCCGCCGACCTGCTGGATGCCTTCGACGCCCAGGGCCATGTCGACGAGACGGGCCAGATCGTCGCCGACCTGCTGGCCGAGGGCCGCGCCGCCGAGGTCATCCGCACGATGGGCCACGCCCTCCTGCGCGAGGACGCCGGCTTCCACATGTTCCAGATATACGAAGCAGCCGTCCGGCAGTACGGCGTGTTCGCCGGCGCCCCCGCGGGCGACCACATCCTGATAGGCGCCGCCAGGTTCCTGTCCGCCCACTCGCCCACCGTGCGCGCCACCGGCCAGACCTACGACATCGCCGCCCGCCTCCTCCGCGGCGAAAGCCTCCACGGCGAAGACGACTAGCCCTGACTGACACACACATACCAATCCAGTCAGCGCATGAGACCCCTTAACCCCTTCCCCAGTCTGCTGGGGAAGGCCGGGATGGGGTCTCATCCAGCCGCGCTACCGCATAGCCCCTTCCCCAGTCTGCTGGGGAAGGTTGGGATGGGGTTCGCCCCGTGATAGAGTAATGTCACCATGACCGCCATCCACGACATGGGCGGCGTGCCCGGCTACGGCCCCGTCCGGCCCGAACAGAACGAGCCTGTCTTCCACAGCGAGTGGGAGGGCCGTGTCTTCGGCCTCGCCACCACCGTTCGCGGCGGCCTCTCGCGCCGCAGGCTGGAGGCCCTCGATCCCGATACCTACCTGTCCGGCTACTATCAGCGCTGGCTGGCCGCCCTCGAAAACGGCCTGACCGAGCGCGGCGTCCTGACCAGGGAAGACATCGACGCGAAGGCCGACCACTTCCGCCATAACCCCGGCGCAAGCCCAACGCGCGTCGTCGATCCGGCCCTCGCCGGGCGTGTCCGCGAGGGCATGTACCGGCAACGCCGGGAGCACAAGACGCCGCCCGGTCCGCCCGCGTTCGCAGTCGGAGACTGCGTCCGCGCCCGCTTCATCCGGCACGAAGGCCACACCCGCCTGCCCCGGTACGTGCAGGGCAAGCGCGGCACGGTGACAGCCGTGTACGCCGCATACGACCTACAGGACGACGTGCCCCCCGGCGAAGACGTCCCCGTCCAGCAGCTCTACAGCGTCCGCTTCGAGGGCGGCGAGCTATGGGGCGAGTCCGCCGAACCCGGCGCGGCCCTCTACATCGACATGTGGGAAGGCTACCTCGAACCCGACAACGATCAAGTCCAACGGAGCGCCCCATGAGCGAAGACCACCACCACGACGCCGGCTCCTACCACGCCGTACGCGCGAAGGCGCTGGAGTCCCTGCTCGTCGAAAAGGGCCTCGTGACCACAGACGCCATCGACGAAATCGTCCGCACGTACGAGCAGGACATCGGCCCCCTGAACGGCGCGAAGGTCGTCGCTAGGGCCTGGGTGGATCCCGACTACAAGCAGCGTCTGCTCGAGAACGGCAGCGACGCCATTGCCGAACTCGGCTTCGGCGGCGTGGAGGGCGCCGAGATCGTCGTCTTGGAGAACACGCCCGCCGTCCACAACGTCGTCGTCTGCACGCTCTGCTCCTGCTACCCGTGGCCCGTGCTCGGCCTGCCCCCCGCTTGGTACAAAGACGCCGCATACCGCTCCCGCGTAGTCAAAGAGCCGCGCGCCGTCTTAAGAGAGTTCGGCCTAGAGGTCGACGAATCGAAGGAAGTCCGCGTATGGGACAGCAACTCAGACCTCCGATACATGGTCCTCCCGGAGCGCCCCCCAGGCACCGGCAACCTCTCCGAAGACCAGCTAGCCGCCCTCGTAACCCGAGACTCCATGATAGGCGTAGGCGTCCCCACTTCCAGCACAAAGGCCCGTAACCCATGACTGACCTGACCTCCTGTTCCGCCACAACCCTCGCGAGGCTCATCCGCGAAGGCCGGGCCTCCTCCGAAGAGATCGTCCGCGCCCACCTCGACCACATCGACGCAATCAACCCCACGATCAACGCCGTCGTCGTAGTCATGGCCGACTCCGCCCTCGCCGACGCCCGCCGACTCGACGAACAGCAGCGCCGCGGAAACACGGCCGGCCCGCTCCACGGCGTGCCCGTCACCATCAAGGACGCCATCGAGACCGCCGGCGTCGTCACCACCGGCGGCACCCTCGGCCGCGCCGAGTACGTCCCCGACCGCGACGCCACCGTCGTGACCCGGCTCCGAAACGCAGGCGCAGTCGTCATCGGCAAGACCAACCTGCCCGAACTCTCCCTCGCCGGCGAGGCCGACAACCTCGTGTACGGACGCACTGTGAACCCCTACAACCACGACCGCGTCACCGGAGGCAGCAGCGGCGGAGAAGGCGCAGCGATAGCCGCAGGCATGTCCCCGCTCGGCATGGGCAGCGACGTCGGCGGCAGCGTCCGCCTGCCCTCCCACTTCTGCGGCATCGCAGGCATCAAGGCCACCTCCGGCCTCGTGCCCAGCACCGGCCACTACCCGTCCGCAGACGGCATCCTCGCCCGCCTCTGGCAGATCGGCCCCATGGCCCGTTACGTCGAGGACCTCGTCCTCTCCCTGCCCGTCATCGCCGGCCCCGACGGCATCGACCCCGCCGCCTTCCCCGTCTCCCTGCGCGACCCCGCCGCCGTCAACATCTCCTCCCTCCGTGTCGCATACCACACCGAGATACCGGAGGCCCCCGTAACTCCCGAGACCGCGAAGGCCGTCCGAGGCGCAGCCCAGGCGCTCGCCGACGCCGGCGCAACCGTCGAGGAGACCCACCCGGCCTGCCTCGACAACATCTGGGACCGTACCAACGCCTTCTACAGCGCCGACGGCGGCGACCAGATCAGGCGCGCCCTCGAACGCGCCGGCACCGCCGAGGCGCACCAGCTCACGAAAGAGACGATCGAGTCGCAGGCCCACTACGCCGAGTCCGTCGCGGACCTTGCCGAGACCCTCGTCTGGGTAGATCAGTTCCGCAGGGACATGCTCGCCTTCTTGGGCGACTACGACGCCATCCTCTGCCCGGGCCACAGCCACCCCGCAATGGAGCACGGCCGCTCCAACGACGACGAATACTACCGCGGCTACCTGTACACGATGGCCTACAACCTCACCGGCTGGCCCGGCACGATCGTCCGCGCCGGCACAGCCCCCGAAGGCCTGCCCATAGGCGTCCAGCTAACCGCCGCCCCCTGGCGCGAAGACATCTCCCTAGCCCTCGCCGCCCAAGTCGAAACCACCCTAGGCGGCTGGCAACCCCCACCCCTGTAACCCCCGCCGCTTCACCGCCCTTGCCGTCATTCCGGCGAAGGCCGGAATCCAGAAGCGGCCGGGTCGCGGCCTCCGGCCTCTTTCCCCAGTCTGCTGGAGCCTACCCTGAGTCCCTCAAGGGGTAAGAACCTGCCCAGAGATGGCCCAAAGGAGCCTGTCCCTTCCCCAGTCTGCTAGGGAAGGTTAGGATGGGGTCGAAAGGAAGCAAGCGCGGCACGGGATGCCGCGCCGTGCGATGTGTTGTATCCCGTTCGCCCTGAGCTTGTCGAAGGGCCTTGACCGGAACCAGCACCGCTAGCGGAAGAAGCTCAGACACTGGCATGAGGAAATCCCACTGAACTCCACCACCTGCGCCAGTTGCGGCAGAGAAGCCATCCCGCAGGCCAAGTTCTGCAGCTACTGCGGCGAACGGCTCGCCGTCCCATGCCCGTCCTGCGAGATCCTGAACGCCCCCGACGCCCTCTTCTGCCACAACTGCGGCAGCAGGCTGGCCGCCGGAATAGAGCCGCCGGTGCCTGCCTCCGAACCGCCGCCGCACGCGCCCGGATGCCCACGCTGCGGCACCGCAAACGAACCGGCTTCGGCGTACTGCTACCAGTGCGGCCTCCCGCTTGAAGACAGCGGCATTGAATCAGAGCCCTCTCACGCCGGAGCCGAACAGCAGTACGCCGTCGCTTACCACATCCCGCTGTGGCGCGTTGCAGTAATGACGGTGCTTTCAGCAGGTTTGTATCTCTTCTACTGGTTCTATCTGACGTGGAAGCAGTACCGCGACAGCACAGACGAGGAGGCATATCCAGTCTGGCACGCGCTCACGCTCTTCGTACCGATTTACAACTTGTTCAGGTCTCACGCTCACATGCGGGTCTTCAGGGAGATGATGGACGGCCGGAGAATTTACACAACAATCTCGCCGGTATGGGCCGTTATTGTGATCATCGTAACCCACGTGCTGTCTTATATTGATTGGAATATCCCTAGCGTCACTCAGGCACAGGTACAAACGTCTCTGGCGATGAGTATGGCTTCGATGGTCGCAATCTTAGCCCTGTTGCTCCACGCCCAGAGCAACATCAACCGGTATTGGATTCACGTATATGGTCGAGTCGATTCACTAGGATTCAGCCTCTTAGAGTTGGCAGTTACAGTCATAGGCATCCTCCTCTGGACTAACCTCTTTGTCCTCATCGCCAGCGAAAGCTATAGGCTCAGCCCATAGCCGCATCCCTTCTCACCCCCCCTGACCTTTAGGCCTGACCCATGTCCTTCGCCGGCATCCTCCTCATCTCATTCACGCCCGGCCTGTTCTGGCTCTGGTTCTACCTCCGCAAGGACACCTACCAGCCCGCGCCCCGCAGGCTCATCGCGCTCACATTCGGCCTCGGCTGCCTGGCCACCGTACCCGCCGCCATCATCGAGTTCGTCGTCCTCGGCGAGTCGTTCCTCGAAGAGCGGGCCGGCCTGGCGACCATCGCCCCTGCAATGCTGCTCGTCGTCGGGCCTGTCGAAGAGGTCTGCAAGTTCCTGGCCGTCCGCCTCAAGGCCTACCGCTCCCTCTACTTCGACGAGCCTATCGACGGCCTCGTGTACGCCGCCTCCGCGAGTCTCGGCTTCGCCTCCCTGGAAAACGTGCTCTACGTCTTCGAGTTCGGCCCCGCGGTAATGCTGGTGCGCGCCCCGGTCTCGACGCTGGCCCACCTCGTCTTCGGCTGCATCTGGGGATACGCCCTCGGACTCCACCACGCCTCCGGCGGCAGGCGGACCCTCCTCGTGATCGGCGCTCTCGCGCTAGGCTCGTTCACGCACGCCGTGTTCAACATCCTGGCGATTGAGCCCCTTCTTATCCCTCTCGCCCTGATTTTGGTGGCAGGCGGCGCGCTGTGGGTGTCGGGCCGGTTCAGTTGGGCGCAGCGCATGTCCCCATTCAGATACCGGCGCAACTACCCCAACGTCGAGTGCCGCTCATGCCGCCGCCGCATCAGGGTGACGAGTCACTTCTGCCGCTTCTGCGGCTCGCCAGTCGCGCCAGTCGATGCCCGCCTCTTCTGCGGCCGGTGCGCCGCAGCCAACCGCCCGGACGCCCAGTACTGCACCCACTGCGGCGACCGCCTGCTCCGACCATAGTGCGCCCCCTCAGCCCCCCGAGCGCACCCGCGCCGCCGTCTCCTCGCCCAGCCGACGCAGCCCGTCGCTGACCCCCACCGCGTACCGCGCCGGCGACCGCAGTGCCCGGTACGCCGCCGGAAGCGACGCGATATCCCGCCGGCATCGCTCCCGCACATCGGCCAGCGACGGCGGGGAAGCGACGCGCCGCCCGCCGCGCATGACCTCCGCGAGCAGGCCGGTCCCGCCTCGCGGCGCCGGCTCGCCGGCCCCCGCCAGCACGTCGTGGCGCATCACCCCATTCGCGTCCCTGAAACGGTACGCCTGTTTCGGCCCCGGCGCGGACACCTTCGCGCTGCTCAGCTTCATCACCGGCCGCCCCTCGTACTCGACCATCTTGTACGCGCAGTCCGTCCACGGCGCGTCCGCCGACACGCCCGCCTTCGTGCCGACACCGAACCCGTCGATCGGCGCGCCCGCCGAAAGCAGCGCGTCGATCTCGAACTCGTCCAACCCGCCCGACGCGAACACCCCCACCTCCGGGAACCCCGCCTCGTCCAGCATCGCCCTGGCTCGCCGCGCCAGTTCGTCCAGGTCCCCGCTGTCCAGCCGCACCGCTCGCAGCCGCTGCCCGCGCTCCCGCATCTCCCGCGCCACCTCGATCGCCCGCCTGACCCCCTCCACCGTGTCGTACGTGTCCACCAGCAGCGTACAGTCGTCGGGGAAAGACCTCGCGTACTCCCGGAACGCCTCCGTCTCGCTATCGAACGCCGTGATGAACGAGTGCGCCATCGTCCCCACAGACCGGATGCCGTACGTCGCCGCCGCCCCGACGTTGCTCGTGCCTCCGAAGCCGGCGATGTACGACGAGCGGGCGAAAGCATACGAGGCCTCCATGCCGTGCGTCCGCCGCGCCGCGAAGTCCACCACCGGCCTCCCTCTCGCCGCCTCAACCACCCTCGAAGCCTTGGTGGCGAGGATCGTATGCATGTTCACGATGTTGATCAGCCGCGTCTCCACCAGTTGCGCTTCCGGCAGAGGTGCGCGCACCTCCATCACAGGCTCGCCCGCGAAGAACACCGACCCTTCCCGCATCGCCCGAACGCTCCCCGAAAACGACACCCCTGCTAGGCTGTCAAGAAAACTCTCGTCGAACCGGCCTCCGATCCTCAGGTGCTCGATGTCCGCCCCGCTGAACCGGAACCCTTCGAGGTACGCCAGCGCGTCTTCAAGCCCAGCGAACACAAAGTACCCGCGGTCCGGCGGATACTGCCGAATGAACAGGCTGAACACCGCCTCGCCCGCCTTCCCACTCCGCAGGTACGCCCGCGCCATCGTCAACTGGTATAAGTCCGTAAACAACGCGCTGGAAGGCTGCTCCAAGTCCATGCGCCGGATCTCAGCGCCGCCTTGTTTCATCGTCATACCGGCGAAGGCCGGTATCCAGGGGGTGGTGCGAGGGGACGTGCAGCAAGCTAAGCAACGCTCTCCTATCGCAGGTACATCGAAACGTCCGCGTGCTCGAAGTACACCTCCAGGTTCGCCTGCCTCTCGCGCTGCAGGCTGACCACGTAGTCCACGTGCCCCGGCTCCCCCTCCGGGATGACGTGCGGGCACACCTGCCGCCGCTCCTCGTGCGGACAGAGGTGCATTCCCCGCCCGTGGTCCCAGAACCCGACAACCCTCATCGGAAAGTACAGCGTCTCCGCCGCCGTCCTCAGATCCGCGATGATCTCGCTCGCTCGCGCCGCCCCCTCAACTTCGACCCGAATCGTCGCCCGGTCCACCCGCTACGCCTCTGCGCCGGCGCCGAAGTGGTCCCAGCCCCCGGCGCCGACGCGCAGCGTCTCGCCGCGCCCGTCCCGCACCTCCACGCCAGCGTCCCCTTCGCGAATCTCCCCGATCACCGTTACCGGCGCCGCTATCTCGGTCTCCGCCCGCTCCACCACGTCCGCCGGCGCGGTGAACAGCAACTCGTAGTCCTCGCCGCCCTCCAGCGCCATCGTCATGCACCGCTCCGGAAACGCGCCGGCAAGACGCTCGTCGATCGGCAAACTATCGGCCCGCACGACCGCCGACACCCCGCTCGCCTCGCACAGCTTCGCAAGGTCTGCCACAAGCCCGTCGCTCACGTCCATCGCCGCCTCGACGCCGTGCCGCACCAGCGCCACGCCCTCAGTGACCCGCGGCATCGGCCGTCGATGCGCCGCCAGCAGGCGCTCGGCCGCCTCGCCAGTCGCGTCCGCAGAGCCCTCCGTGAGCAATGCCAGCCCGCCCGCCGAACTGCCCAGACTCCCCGTAACCGCGATCACGTCCCCGGCCCTGGCTGCGTCCCGGGTCAGCAGCGCGCCGCCTTGTCCCTGTGCCGCGCCCGTCACGGCAACGGTGATGAACAGGACCGGGGCCCGCACCACGTCGCCGCCGATGACCATCGCGCCGTACTGCCCGCACAGGTTCCCCATGCCCTCGTACATCGCCTTCACGCCGTCCACCGGCTCCGCGCCCGTCAGGCCCAGCGTGACCACCGCGTACGTTGGCCATGCCCCCATCGCCGCGATGTCGCTGAGGTTCACGGCAACGGACTTCCAGCCCAGGTCGCGCCAGGAAGTCGTTTCGGTGGTGAAGTGGACGCCGTCCACCATCGTGTCGGTAGTAAGGACCGTGGCCCCGGCCGGCCCGTCCCACGCCGCCGCGTCGTCGCCGATGCCCAGTCGAAGCCTGGGCATCCCGTCGCTCTTTGCGTCAGCGCCCGTGGAACTGCCGCGAGCCTCCAGCGTCTCGGCAAGCATGCCGATCAACTCGAACTCGCCGATCTCTCTTACCAGCATGGCGGCATTATAGGGCCGCTCTATGGGGTTTGCCGACCTCTGTCAACTGCCGCGCGGCCCGTGCTCAGCCCCTCGGCAGTTCGAAAACGAACCGGCTTCCCCCGCCTTCGGAAGGTTCCAGCCGAATGCGGCCGCCGTGCGCCTCGATCATCTGCCTTGCGATCGTGAGCCCAAGCCCCGCCCCTCCCGTCGCCCGGCTCCGCGACGGGTCCACGCGGTAGAACCGCTCGAACACCGCCTCCGCTTCTTCCGGTGGGATGCCGGGCCCGTCGTCGGCCACCGTAACTCTCACGCCCCCGTCGTTTGAGCGCTCGCACGTCAGCGATACGCTTCCGCCGTCCGGCGAGTGTGTGACCGCGTTGTCGATGAGATTGCCGACAACCTGCTCGATACGCGCCCGGTCCGCCATGACCGGCGGCGCGCCTTCGTCGGCCTGCACCCTCAGACTCACGCCCCGGCTCGCGGCGCGGGGCATGAATGCGTCCGCGGTCCGCCTCAGAAGCTCCCCCACGGAAGTCTCCGCGAGGTCCAGCCTCAACGCTCCCGATTCGGCCATCGCCAGCACGCGGAGGTCCTCGACCAGCCTCGAGAGTTGCCGCGCCTGCCCGTGTATCGTGTCAATCGTCTCTTCGTCCGCCTCCAGTACGCCGTCCTTCACGGCCTCCAGGTAGCCCTGGATGTTGGATAGCGGCGTTCGCAGTTCGTGCGCAACATCGGCGACCAGCGCCCGGCGTCGCTGCTCCGCCGTCTCCAGGCCCTCCGCCATCGCATTGAAGGTGCGGCTCAGGTCGCCGATCTCATCCCGCCCCGGCTCCTCTACCCTGTACGCCAGGTCCCCGGCGCCCAGCCGCCGTGCGGCGCGGCCCAGCGCTCGCACCGGCGCCAGGACGCTCTGCGACAGCATCGCGATAACCCCGAGGCCGATCAGTCCGCCTGCCAGGCCGGCCCACACCAGCGAGCGGTTGAGGTCGTCCACGATGCGGCCTGGCCCAGGCTCCGGGGCCATTCGTTCGGGGAGTGTCTTGTTCAGCTCCACCCACAGCGTCGCGGCGGGCCGGCCTGAAGAAACGATGTTGATGCGCCTCATGTTCGGAGACGGGTTCAACTCCGGAAGCGCGCGAGTGAAGTCTGAGTCGGCCAGCATCCGACCTTGCGGATCGTTGAGTATCAGCCGCCATCCGTAGAAGGAACCCGCGTTCTCGAGCGCCATCTGAAGCGCCCGCGAGTCAAAGCGGCTGAGATAGACCCTCGTCACAACCTCTTTGATTCGTTGCTGTCTTGCCGCCTCGACGTCCTGCTCCAGCCGGTCCGCCTCCCTGTCGGCAACGCGCCCTATGTACAGGCTGACGCCGGCCAGCGTCAGCGAGAGAACCAGAGCGAAGCTGATCACGAGCCTGAATTGCAGGCTCGCGACTACTCGTCTAAGCATCGAACCGATAGCCGACTCCGTACGCCGTCTTTATGTACCGAGGGCTGTCCGGCCTCACCTGCAACTTTCGCCTGAGATTGGATACATGCGTGTCGATGGTTCGGTCGAACCCCTCGAAGTCGTCCCCGAACACGCGGTCAATGATCTCATCCCGTGAGAACACCCGCCCGGGGCTGCGCATGAGGACGGCCAGGATGTCGAACTCGGTGCGCGTCAGGGCCACCGGCCTGTGCTCCACGCGCGCTGCGCGCTTCGGGAAGTCCAGGCTGACGCCCCCCAGCTTCAGCACAGCGGGGGATCGCGCATTCGCCTCCATCGCAGTCCGGCGAAGCACCGCTTTGACGCGGGCCGCCAGCTCTCGAGGACTGAACGGCTTCGTGATGTAGTCGTCGGCCCCAAGCTCCAGCCCCGCCAGCCGGTCGTCCTCCTCCACTCTTGCAGTGACCATGATTATCGGAACGTTCGAGTACCCGCGCAACTCGCGGCAGATCTCGATGCCGTCAAGTCCCGGAAGCATCAGGTCCAGGACTATTAGGTCCGGAGACTCCTCCCTCGCCAGCGCCAGCCCCTTGACGCCGTCAGCCGCCGTCAGAACCTCGTGGCCGTCGCGGCATAGGTATAGGCGCACGAGTTGGGCGGTGTCGGGATCGTCCTCCACGATGAGTATCCTGGCTGGCATGCGCTCGTCACCTGCGTCAGGGCTGGAGTCTTGATTGTACCCGTTGGCCCCGAACGCCCTCTCCCCGGCCCGCGCCTCCACTGTTGTCATCTACTCGTCCTTGCTAGCCTCATGTGACTTGAAGCCGAAGTACCCGCGAGAGTGCCACGACATCCACCCGTTCTTCCCGCTGCTCTTGTGAAACGATGAGAATCCGCGTCCGCCGAATTCACGCTTCGTCCCAAAATTCGGCAGCCCTTCCGGTCGGCCTTCGTACCATTCCAGGTACTCGTCCGCCGTGTCCTGATCGATGACCTCGTCCTCGACCAGCTTGTCGAGATACGCGCTGAGCTTCTCTGTCTGAATGTCCTGTCTAGCCTCGTTGTACGCGCTTTCGATGTCGTCCCCGTCCACTCCATCGACGTTCAATATCTCCGCGATCCGTTCGAACAGGGACTTGGACTCGGAATCCTCCGCCTCTTGCGCCAGCACTACGCCACCCATCACTCCGACTGCAATCAGCGCAGCCGCCGCGATGCCTGCAATCAACTTCTTCTTCATCTGATACGTCTCCTGTCGCTCAGCGGGATTGGCCGCAGGATGACGCACCCATGTCAAGAAAGTATCAAGACATCGGGGCCTTTGATAAACTTGGCCTCGCCCGCAGAACGGGGCGATCCCTGCGTCCGTTGAAGGATTAGACATGACCGGAACTGCCAACAAAGACATCTATGAAATCGGAACCCTGCCGCCTCTCGGAGAAGTTCCGGAATACATGCACGCCCAGGTGATCCGCCAGGACAGGTTCGGCGAACCCATGCAGGCCTTCCAGGTCGAACGGATTGCGGTCCCCGAAATCGGCCCGGGCGAGGTGCTGGTCGGAGTGATGGCCGCCGGCGTTAACTACAACAACGTCTGGGCATCCCTCGCGTACCCCATAGACGTCATCGCGGTACGCCAGAGGGGCGGCGACCCCTACGACTTTCACATCGGCGGCAGCGACGCTTCCGGCATCGTGTACGCGGTCGGCGACGGCGTGACCAGCGTTTCGGTCGGCGATCACGTCGTCCTGCACAACTGCCTCTGGGACCCTGAGGAGCCGTTCGTGAAGGCCGGCGGCGAGCCGACGTACGCAAGGTCGTTCCGCATATGGGGCTACGAGACCAGCTTCGGCAGCTTCGCCCAGTTCACCAAGGTCCGCGAACACCAGTGCCTGCCAAAGCCCCCCGGCCTAACGTGGGAAGCCGCCGCGTCATACATGCTCGTCGCCGGCACAGCCTACCGCATGTTGCTCGGCTGGCCCGAACACAAGGTGCGGGAGGGCGATGTCGTGCTCGTCTGGGGCGGCTCGGGCGGCCTCGGATCGCTTGCCATCCAGATAGCCCGCGAGTGGGGCGCGATACCGGTCGCCGTCGTCTCCAATGATGAGCGCGGCCAGTACTGCATCGAGTTGGGCGCGAAGGGCTACGTCAACCGCGGCGACTTCGATCACTGGGGCATGATGCCGCACTGGGAGGACGCTGAGGCTTACGGCACGTGGATGAGAGGCGCGCGCGCCTTCGGAGCCGCCGTCTGGGACGTTCTCGGAGAGCGCAAGAGCCCCCGCATCGTCATCGAGCACCCCGGCGAGGACACCGTCCCCACGTCCATCTTCGTCTGCGACACCGGCGGTTCGGTCGTCATCTGCGCCGGCACCACCGGCTACAACGCCGTCTTGGATCTGCGGTATCACTGGGTGCGCCAGAAGCGCTTCCAGGGCTCGCACGGCTTCAACAATGAAGAGGCCGTCGCCACCAACAACCTGATTGCCGAAGGCCGGATCTCGCCATGCCTTTCGAGGGCGTTCTCCTTCGAGGAGATACCGCTGGCCCACCAGCTGATGCACGAGAACCGCCACCCTTCCGGCAACATGGCCTGCCTCGTCGGGGCCCCCAGGGCAGGGCTGACCGGCGCGGAGTAGCCGCTCGGCGACAGTCCGCCTCAGAGCGTGCCTAAAACACTGGAAAGTGTCATCCTTTGACCCCTTCCCCAGTCTGCTGGGGAAGGATGGGATGGGGTTCTTCGACGCGCTGGGGTCGTCCCTCAGGCCAGCCCCAGCGCCAGCAGCGACCCGCGGGCCTTGTCCAGCGTCTCCTGGTACTCGGCCTCCGGGTCCGAGTCGTACACGATGCCGCCGCCCACCTGGAAGTACACCCGGCCCTCCTTGACCAGCATGATCCTGATCGGCATCGACATGGACATCGCGCCGTCGAATCCGATGTAGCCGACCGCCCCGCAGTAAACGCTGCGCTGCGTCGGCTCCAGCGAGTCGATGATCTCCATCGCTCGGATCTTCGGCGCGCCCGTGACAGACCCTCCGGGGAAGCACGCCTTCAGCAGCCCCAGCGCGCCAACGCCTGGCCTGAGCCTGCCATTCACGACCGAGACCATCTGGTGGACCGTCTCGTACTGCTCGATGCCGAACAACTGCGAAGTGAGCACGGTGCCCGGCTCGCACACGCGGCCCAGGTCGTTCCGCACCAGGTCCACTATCATCACGTTCTCCGCCCGGTCTTTCACGCTCGCCGCAAGCTCCGCCGCCAGCCTCCTGTCTTCAGCCGTGCTCGCTGAGCGCGGACGCGTGCCCTTCATCGGCCGGCTGCTGACCTCGTCGCCGTCCGATTCCAGAAACAACTCCGGCGAGGCGCTCAGCACAGCCACCTCCGGATGGCCCAGGAACGACCCGAACGGCGCCGGGTTGATCGAACGCAGCTTCCGGTACAGCGGCCACGACCCCCCTTCCAGATCGGCCTCGAACCGCTGCGAAAAGTTCACCTGGTAGATGTCGCCGGCCACTATGTAGCGCCTGATGGCCGACAATGCCGCGAGGTACTCCTGCTTCGTCATGTTCGAGGTCACGTTCGATGCGCTGGGTTCGCGCCCCGTCGGCTCGTGGACGGGCGGCCCAAGCGCCCTCTCCCGCACCCACGCCGCCATCCCTTCTGCGCGCTGGCGGTCGCCGGCTGGAAGTCCTGTGGCGATGATCCACGTCCGCCCATCGAGCTCGTCCCTGGCGATCACCCAGGAGTACAGCCCCACGCACATCTCGGGCAGATTCAAATCGTCCCGTGCCTCGCGGGGGAGCCTCTCCAGGTGCCTGCCAAGCTCGTAAGCAAAGTACCCGGCCGCTCCTCCCTGAAACGGAGGCAGGTCCGGCAAGGTAGGGAGCCGGTGCCTGTCCAGCAACGCTTCGAGCACGTCGAACGGGTTGCCGGACATGACGCGCCCTTCGTCCTCTTCCGTTTCGACGCATACCCTTGCGCCCTTGGAACGCACCACCGTGAACGGGTCCGCCGCGATGTACGAGAACCGCCGCCCCGCCGGATCAGGGCGGGCGGCGTCCAGCAGCGCCGGGTAGGGTAGGTCGAGAAACCTTTCGAACAGGTCAGCCGTCGGCAGGCCGCAATCGAGTTCCATTGCGACCGGAAGCGCAGTATTCGAAGCGGTCAAAGAGCCTCCTGGAACGGCGCGATTGCGTTGAGCACATCCTAAACCTTCCCAACAGGCGGATGAAGAGGCCCGAAGCCCGATCGGTTCATTTCCGCTAGCTCCCCGGATGCCCCGGCATTCCGTACAGTGGACAGCCGGCGCACGACGTGGCCGCTCCGCAGGGCGCGCCCGTCGTCCCCGCCGCCGCCGTCCGCTTGCGCCCCTCCTTCGCGGCCTCGCCGAACATGTCCAGCCTGAGTTGCCTTGCCGTGGGCGGCCTGTACCCCCGGAATCTCAGGAAGGGCCACGCCCTCTTGCGCACTACTCCCATCGACTGAAGGTCGCGCCACGTGTCGATCGAGTGGCTCGCGCGGTTGCGCAGAATGCGCTTGGCCGACGTCGGCCCCACGCCGGGAGCGCGCAGCAGTTGCGCCTCGCTTGCCTCGTTCACGTCGATCGGGAAGTTGTCGAGGTTCGAAACGGCGATCGACGTCTTGGGATCGTCCTCGTGAGGCAGGAACCCGTTCGGATCGTACGCGAGCCTGATCTCGTCGTTTGAGAACCGGTAGATGCGCTTCAGCCAGTCCACCTGGTACAGCCTGTGCTCCCGGATCATCGGCGTGGCCGGATGCTCCTCCAGCGGCGTGTGCCGGATCGGCTGGAACGGCGAGTAATAGACCCTCTTGAAGTTCCAGTCGCCGTAGAGTTGATCGATGCGCTGGAAGATGTCCCAGTCCGACTCGTTCGCCGCGCCCACCACCATCTGCGTCGCCTGGCCCACGGCCCCATTGCCGGGGCCGTTGCGGCGGATCATGTCGTCCACCCACCCCATTGGGTCGAGGATGTCGCGCTGCATGTCCTTCATCGGGCTGATCCTGCTCAGCATCTCGTCAGTCGGCGTCTCTATGTTCACCGAAAGCCGGGTGCCGAGTCTGTGGGCCTCCTCTACGAACTGCCTCTCAGTTCCAGGCATGACCTTCATGTGAATGTATCCCTGAAAGCCCTGCTTGCGCCTGATCACGTCGATCACCTTGAGCATTCGCTCGGTGGTCTTCGAACTGCTTCCCGCGATGCCCGAGCTCAGGAACAGCCCGCTTACCGTGTGCCGGCGATGCAGCTCCGAGAACGCGTTCGCCAACTCGTCCACCTTGAAGGCGTAGCGCCGGCGCGGCACCCAGTTGCTGTTCGGGCAGTAGTGGCAGTCGTACTTGCAGAAGTCGGTGAACATGACGCGCATCAGGCTCATCTTCTTGCCGTTCGGCATCGACGCCTTGTACACGCCGGGCACGGCGTTCCGTCTCGCGCTCGTGTAGGGACTGCGAGTGCGGCTCGTCGGCTCCGGCCGCGACAGTACGTCGTCGGTCGCCATGCCGCCCAGCGCCTGTAGCTTCTCGAACGTGTCGGGTACGTGTTTGATTCTCATGATTACCCCTTGCGAATACTTCTATAGATAAATGTTCTATAAATTGCCCCCGTTGTCAATACTTTTGTTCGCAAATGTGCTCAGAACGCTTGGCCAGAGCGCCTCGGAAGCATTAGCATGTGGATATCGGCAGGGAGCCGCACAGGCTCGCAAGTCTTCCCAGCAGAGGTCTCAATATGGCGGTTGCTCAGAAAGTAAAGGAGCGCATGGAGGCAGGCTCTTGGATCAGGCGCATCTTTGAAGAGGGCGCGGCCCTTCAGCAGAAGTACGGCCCCGAGAACGTCTTTGACCTGTCCATCGGCAACCCGGTCCTGGACCCGCCCCAGGGGTTCTACGATGAGATCCGGAGGCTCGCCGATGACCCGGCCCCCGGCATGCACCGTTACATGCCGAACGCGGGCTTCCCGGAGACCCGCGCATCGGTGGCTCGGCAGCTATCGGAAGAGACCGGCATCGAGTTTGCGGCTGACGACGTTGTAATGACCTGCGGCGCGGGAGGCGCGCTCAACATAATCTTCAAGTCCCTGCTCGACCCCAGTGACGAGGTGATCGTCTTCGCGCCTTACTTCCCGGAGTACGGCTCCTACGTGGACAACCACGGCGGCACGCTCGTGACCATCCCCTCCGCCGAGGGCTTTCTGCCCGACGTGGAAGCATTGGAGCAGCGCATTTCAGATCGGACCAAGGCGGTCCTGGTCTGCTCGCCCGGCAATCCCACCGGCGTCCTGTACGGCCCCGAAACCCTGGAGGAACTGGCGGGGGTTATTGCCGCGAAGGAACAAGAGTTGGGCCGGGAGATATTCCTGGTGAGCGACGAACCGTACCGCAGGCTGCTCTACGACGGCCTGGAGTACCCGCACGTGTTCCGGTTCCACGAGCGCACCATCGTCGCGACTTCGCACTCGAAGGACCTTGGCCTGGCCGGCGAGCGCATCGGCTTCGTCGCCGTCAACCCCGGCTATGAGGACAGCGCGGAGGTCGTCGACGGGTTGATCTACAGCAACAGGGTTCTCGGATTCGTGAACGCCCCCGCGTTGATGCAGCGCGTGGTCGCCCGGCTGCAGTCGGCAACGGTGGACGTGCCGGCGTACCAGCGCAAGCGTGACTTCCTGTACGGCAAGCTGACCGAACTCGGATACTCGGTAACGAAGCCCCAGGGCGCGTTCTTCATGTTCCCAAAGTCCCCGTGCGAAGACGAAATCGAGTTCATGACCGAACTACAGAAGCGCCGTGTGCTTGTCGTGCCGGGCCGCGGCTTGGGAATGCCAGGCTACTTCCGCGTCTCGTACAGCGTAAGCGACGAGACCCTGAGGGGTTCGATACCCGGATTCACAGCCGCCATCGAGCGCTACCGCAACTAGACCAGCCGCCGCGCTCAGCCGTTTCCGTTCCGTTCGTGGTGAGCTTGTCGAACCATGAGCGGGCCGCTACTCAACGAAACGGAACCGCTCAGCCGGGCCTGGGTGCATCCTTCAGCCCAGACCCCGTAACGGGCACGAGCACGCTCTCGGACGGCGCGATGACGCCATCACGGACGAGCGCCTCCAGTCCGGCGAACGCCGCCGCCGAGGTCGCCTCGCAGTAGATGCCCTCAGAGACCGCGAGCAATTCCTGCCAGCGCAGGATGTCCTCTTCCGCAACAGCGCACGCGCTGCCTCCCGACGCCCGCACCGCGTCCAGCGCCTGCTCCGCCCGCGGCGGCGTCCCCACGGCGATGCCTCCCGCGATCGTCGCTCCGGCGTCGTTCGCCGCCCACGGCTCTCCCGCGAACGCGGCGGCAATCGGCATCACCGCCCTGGCCTGTACGCAGTGCAGTTTTGGCATCGCGTCCATGACGCCCCCCGCTATCAGTTCATGGAACCCCCTGTACGCGCCGATAAGCAGTGACCCGTTCCCAACCGGGACAACGAGGTGCTGCGGCGGCTGGTCCGCGGCCTCGTACGCAAAAGACTTCGTTCCTTCCAGGAAGTAAGGGCTCAGATTATGCGAGGCATACGCTAGGCCATTGCTCTCGCAGTACTCCACCGCCGCCTCCGTAACTTCGTCACGAGTGCCCGTAATCGGGTGAGTCTGCGCGCCGTACGCCTCGATCTGGCGCAGCTTTGCCGCCGGTGCGCTCGCCGGTACGAAAACGTGGGCGCGAATGCCCGCGCGCGCTGCGTACGCGGCCACGGCGGCCCCCGCGTTGCCGGACGAGTCCTCCACGACCTCGGCGACCCCATGCTCGACCATCGCCGACATCATCACCGCCGCGCCCCGGTCCTTGAACGAGCCGGTCGGATTGACCAGTTCCAGCTTGCCCCTTACGTCGCCGAGGCTCAGCGCTCGCGCCACCGCCGGCAGTCGCACGACGGGCGTGTTCCCCTCTCCCAGCGTCACACGCGACGCCGGGTCGTTCAGCGGCAACGGCATCGTCGGCCCTGAGTCGCCGCTGGCCCGCGCCGCGTCGCCGCCCGCCTCGTACTCCACCACCAGCGGCCCGCCGCAAGCCGTGCACGCGAGAGCACGCGCGCCAGCCGCCATCGACAGACGGCAACGGGTGCACCGGAAGTGAAACTCAGCCAAGACGCAACTCCGCTCTGCAATCGGTTCCGTTTCGTTCGTGGTGAGCCTGTCTAGACCGTTCGTGGTGAGCCTGTCTAGACCGTTCGTGGTGAGCCTGTCGAACCATGACCGGGCTGATGGCCGCTATTCTAGGTCATCACTTATAACGAAACGGGACCCACAGCGATGCTATGAACGCGAGCAGGAAGAGTCAACGCCCGCTCTATGAAGCCAGCCGCGATTGTAGCCTCCGTCATACCGGCGGAGGCCGGTATCCAGGAGAGAGGGGCGCCTCGAGGTCGGAAAACTTCTCCTTCTTCCCCTTGTGTTAAGGTGACGCCCAACCCATGACCCGCCGAGGTGCCTAATGAGCAGAGAAGCTGACGAGCTGGCGGCAGCAGAAGAGCGTCATCAGGAAGAGGGTGGCGGTCACGACCATGATCATGGCAACGGCGAGGGGGGCCGCCGTCTTCACGTCGCTGGCCCCCGTTCATTCTTCAACGCGCCCTGGTGCGGCGACCTGTCCAAGCTGGACTCCCAGGTTGCGCTCGTAGGCGTGCCATACGACTACGGCGTCATCATCCCCGGCCTCCGTTCCGGCACGTCCCGCGGCCCCAACGCCGTCCGCGACGGCGGCGCATACAACTACGTCAGCCCCGAAACCGGCGAAGGGGCGCAGGGCTGGTTCGATATCGAAGACGAGACCGAGTACCTCAAGGGCGTCACGATCTCCGATGTCGGCAACATCTCCGTGATCCCCGGCGAGATCGTCCGCAACCTCGACCGCATCACCGAGGTCGTCCAGGGAATGGCGGCATCGGATGCGCTCGTCGGCGCCGTCGGCGGCGACCACTCCATCAGCTTCCCCGTCGGACGCGGCATGGAGCGGTACGAGTCGGTGGACGTCGTCCACTTCGACGCCCACGCCGACTTCTCGTACGAAATCGACGGCTCCAAGTTCTCCCACGGCAGCCAGCTACGGCGGCTCTCGGAACTGGGGTTCGTAAACAACATCACCATGATCGGCATCCGCCGGTGCAGCAAGAAGGTGTGGGAAGAGGCCAGAGAGCGCGGCGTCAACATCGTTACGTCGAGACAGCTCATGCAGGAAGGCGCTGCGGCCATCGACCGTGCGGTGCGCCCGTCCCGGTTCCTCTACGTGTCCGTGGACACCGACATCATGGACCACAGCCAGATCCCCGGCACAACCCTGCCGGAACCCGCAGGCATCCCTTACCAGCTTCTCAGGGACTCCCTGATCGAGACCTGCAAGAAGGGCAAGATCGTGGGATTCGACGTCGTGGAGCTAAGCCCGCCGCACGACATCGGCGGCGTTTCGGCTCACATTACCTCGTGGCTGCTGACCCACTTCCTCAGCGCAATCATGGCAAGCCAAGCCGAATAGCCATCGCCAGCAGGCAGCGCACACAGAGACTACTTTCCTGAATGGGGAGGTCTGGCCTCTTCCCCAGTCTGCTGGGGAAGATTGAGATGGGGCCTCCGCCGCGCGCCGCGGGCGCTACCCCTCCCGCGGCCTCGACCTCGGCCCAAAAGGCTCCGGCTGGAACGGGCCGTCACGCACCTCCAGGAAGCCGCGCATTCCGCGCTCCTTCCCCGCGTCGTCCATCTCCTTGCGCCGGTAGTCCGGCCTCACCGAAGAGTGCGCCACCGTGGAAAGCATCCAGTTGCTTATCAGCGCGTTCCTCAGCCCCATCATCTCCATGCCGAGCGTGGCAACGTACTTGTTGGCGGCCACCGTTTCCGGCGAAACGAGCGAAATGCGGTTCGCGAGCCGGAAAGCCTCATCCATCAACGCGTCCCGGTCCGGCAGCACGTCGTTGATCAGGCCGATGCGATGCGCTTCCTTCGCGTCCACGTGGTCTCCCGTTAGCCCGTAGCGCAGCGCGTTCTTGTAGCCCGCGAACAGCGTCCACAGGAAGCTCGTGTTGGAGATCTGCCGCACTTCCGGCTGCGCGAACACCGCGTCCTCGGAAGCAAGCGTGATGTCGCTGGCCAGCGCAAGCCACGTCCCGCCGCCCATGCACCAGCTATGCACCGCCGCGATCACGGGGATCGACAGCTCGAGGATGTGCGTCTGCGTGCGCACCATCTTCCGGTCCCGGTAGAAGTTGCGGCTGATGTGCGCCGCCCCCGTCCGGCCCTTCACCATCATGCTCTCCGGGTCGATCTCCGCCGGCCCCTGCCCGGGGTCCACGGCCGAGTTGTACTGCTGCCTCCCGCTGGACGCCGAGATGTCATACCCGGAACTGAACGCCCTTCCCGCGCCGTTGATGATCACCACCCGCGCATCCGGGTCCTCCTCCGCGACGTCGAGCGCGTGATGAATCTCGTCCTCCATCATCGGACTGATCGCGTTCAGCGTGTCCGGTCGGTTGAGCGTCAGCAGCCTGACGGGGCCGTGCTCTTCGAAAAGTATCTGCTCGTAACTGTCCATGCCGCTGGGCCTCCTGGTCGGTAGATTGGTCTGGCTGGTCGTAGCCCCGTGGTAGGATAGCCGGGTGCGCGGGCTTATGGAAGCTGATCCGATCGCGGCGGCCCGCGCGTATCTATAACTGTCGGAGTCGCGCAACCTCGCGACAGACCAAACTACCGACGCAAGCGGTTCCGTTTCGTTCGTGGTGAGCCTGTCGAACCATGAACGAAACGCTGGCCGCTTAACGAAACGGAACCACGCAAGTCCATCACTTGACCCTTTCCTCAATTCTGTCTGCGGGCCTCATCGCGCTGCTGGGCCTCGGCCTCGCAGCCTGCGGCGACTCCGATGCCTCGCCCGGCGCCGCGGCCGTCGAATCGCCGCCTGCCGCCGAAACAACGCCTGAGCAGACCGCGGCGCCCACCGCTCAGGCCGCCGTCTCGCCAACGGCGCCGTCGCCTGAACCAACCGCCGGGCTGGACCAGGAGTACGACTCCACCGACAACATGCGCCTGCTGTTCTCAGGCCGCGGCCAGCGCGAAGAAGACACGCTACGGGCGCTGGAACTCGCCCGCCTGCATGCCGACAAATCACTCGTTCCCGTTGTCCTTGAGTTGATGCGCTTCTTCGGTACCAGCAGCATGATCCTGGAGTCGCTCGCGTACTTGGCTCACGCCACCGGCCAGGACCCGGCCGCCGCGCCCCAGAGTTGGGGTGAGTGGCAGGAGTGGTACGGCAACAACAGCGCCGGCTACCGGCCGCCCGAAGGTTACGTGGAATGGAAGGCCGGTCTCCTTTCGCTCATCGACCCTCGGTTCATGGACTTCCTGGTTCCCCACGGAGAAGACGCCCTGATCGACCTGACCGAAGTCATGTGGGGCGGCGTAAGGCCGGACGGGATACCTGACCTTCAGTTCGTTCCCGTGCTCGCTCCCCAGGATGCCGCCTACCTTAACCCGGACGACAAGGTCTTCGGAGTGTCGATCAACGGCCAGCACAGGGCCTATCCCCTCCGCATCGTCAACGCCCACGAGATGGCCAACGACACCCTGGGAGGCGAGCCCATCGCCCTAGCTTACTGAACGCTCTGCGGGACCGGAATCGTGTATTCCGCCAAAATCTCTGGAGCGCCAACAACGTTCGGCACCAGCGGCCTACTCTTCCGCAGCAACAAGCTGATGTACGACCGCGCAACCGAGACCGTCTGGCACCAGTTCACCGGCGAGCCGGTCATCGGCCCACTGGCCGGCGAGCGCCCCCGCCTGGCCTTCCACCCGTCGATTCTCACCACTTGGGCGGAGTGGCTTGAAGACCACCCGGACACCACCGTCATATCGAACGAGACCGGCCTGTACCCTTCCAGCTTTTACGTTGAAGAAAGCAACCCGGAAGCCATCTACTACGACTACTTCAATGACCCCGAGACGATGTTCCCGATATGGAACAGGGACGAGTCCCTCGCCGCCAAGTCCCGCGTCGCAGGCCTGGAGATCGACGGCGTCTTCAAAGCGTACCCTCTGGACCTTCTGCGGCAGGAGCGCGTCGTGAACGATACGGTCGCGGGCGTCGATGTCGTCGTCATCGGATCGTCCGGCTCGTTCGCCGCCCAAGTTTACGAGCGCGACGGCCTAGCATTCGAATTGGCCACAGAGAACGAGTCCGGCCTGCCCGCAACCCTCGTCGACGACGCAGGCGTCGTTTGGAGCGTGAGCAACGAGTATCTGACCAGCAGCGATGACCCGGCCAGCCGGCTACCTCGCATCCCCACGCTCACGTCCTTCTGGTTCGGCTGGTTCGCCTTCCACCCCGACACAGAGTTGTACACCGGCCCCTGAATCAGGGCCGCCTCACCTTGCGCAGATCGTGAACGTCACCCCCACGATCAGCGCCAGCAACGCCAGCCCCATGATCCCGATGAACACGTACAGCGCCCGCTCCGCCAGCCGCACAAGCCGCGTCGTCTTATCGTCACCGGGGTCCTGGTAGTACATTCGGGATGCTCTTGTGAAAGATTGGTGCCCAGGAAGGGACTCGAACCCCCACTCCCTTACGGGAAGCGAATTTTAAGTCCGCCGCGTATGCCGTTTCGCCACCTGGGCGCACACTCCACCTTGACGCCAAACGGCGTCCGCCCGTGATTATAACGCGCCGTTTCCCCACTGACGGCCTCCGCTACAGAGGCATCACCGGCAGGACCAGCCTTGAAGGTCGCTCCTTGTCGTGAAACACCGTCTGCCGCGCCGTCGCGAACTCGGCGTCCGACCAGAAGTCCGCCCCCGTGTTGTGGTTGCGGTCGAAGTTCGGGAAGTCGGAGCTGGACACATCCAGCCGTATCCGGTGCCCCTTCAGGAAGCGCACCCCAACCGGGTTCAGCCGGATCGTGAACTCGTACGGCCGGCCCGGCTCCAACAGCGTCGGCTGGTCGAACCCCTCCCTGTACCGCCCCCGCACGATGCCGTACGTGAGGTTCACGGCCAGCCCGTCCGGGTGCACGTCGATCAGCTTCGCCGTGAAGTCAGTGTCCGGCGCGCTCGTCGCCGCCCACAGCTTCAGCGCAACCGGCCCGATCGCCTCCACCTCCCGCTCAAGCGGCGGCGTCTGGTACACCAGCACGTCGGCCCGTCCGTCGTTCGGCGCTTGATCTCGAGGCGCCGCCTGCGCGTCAACGTCCATCAGGCTCATCACCGGGTCGCGCGGATCGTACGTGTACGAGTCCGGTCGCTCCTCCCCCGGCTCGTCGACCGAAAGCGCCCCGTCGCCCGACACCGTGTTCGCCCTCCCCCCGCTGTGCAGGAAGAACTCTGTCGCCTGCGCCCGCTCCGGCGGCCATTCATTCTCGAACCGCCACTCGTTTTGCCCCGCCACGAACAGCTTCACCGGCGGCTCCGATCCTATCCCGTCGTCGATGCCCTTCAGCCGGTAGTCGTACCATCGCGCGATCACGTCCGTGTACGTATCCGATAACCCCGGTCCGAAGTCCAGCGGCCCCTGGCGCCGGCCCATGTTCGCCACGTTGTGCCCCCACGGGCCGATGATGAGCCGGTGCTCTCCTCTTAGGTTCTCAGGCCCATCCTTCTCTAGCCCCGCGAACATGTCCACCGTGCCGATCAGCCGGTCCCACCACCCCGTGAGGCTGCACGTCGGCACGGGCACCTTTGGAATGACCCTGTCCAGCGCCCAGTGCTCCAGGTTCTGCTCTCGCAGGTACGTCCTTAGCTGCGGCGTGAGAGTCGAGAACACGTCGTCCGGGATGTCGTCCAGCGGCGTGTGCCACACCCACTTGCCCCTGAGGTCCGTCCGCCAGATCTCGTCCGCCTCGTCCGCCGTGCGCGGCCCCGGCCCGCCGCCCGCCCTCTGCCTCGCGTCCACGGCCATCCGGTGCGTCCACTGGAGCCGGCGCGCCGTCTCGAACACGCCGGAGTTCAGGTCCAGCAGCCGCATCGAGATGCCGCCCGCGAAGATCGCCTTCAGCGACGGCGGCTGTGTCTCCGCCATCCGCCAGATGCACCACGTCGGGTAAGAGTGGCCCCACGTGCCAACCTGCCCGTCGCTTCCCGGAAGCGAGGCCGCCCACTCCACCGTGTCGTACCCGTCCGGGCCGTCCAGTACCTCCGAGTTGTCGCGGAACTGCCACAGGAACTCGCCCTCCGACGCGTACCTTCCCCGTATGTCCTGCGCCACCACCACGTACCCGTGCCCCGCAAGCTCCGTGGCATGCCGCACGTTGCGCCGGCCCCGCTTGTCGTACGGCGTCCGCATCACCAGCGCCGGGTGCCTGCCGCCGCCCGCCGGCCTGTAAACGTCCGCCCGCAGCGCCACCCCGTCCCGCATCTCAGCCGCAACGTCGCGCTCTATCTCAATGCTCATGCTGCCCGCCGTGGCATGATCGCCCTGATGGCGATGTAGTGTTCGAGTGGGTGACGATCCCGCAAAAGGGTATCTTCGCGTAACCGTCATTCCGGCGAAGGCCGGAATCCAGAGAGGCTTGATTCAGCTTTGGTGACTCAGTTTCTAGACCGTGTCCGGACGTTGTTTCGGAAGTTATGCAAGGTCTCTAAAGACGAGAGAGTTCAGGCATCGTTGAGGAGCGACGCTGCCTTCGGCATTACCTCGGCAAGAGACTTGCCGGTAAGTTGCATGTACAGGGCGTCAGGGCACAGTTCCAACTCTTCGCCCCAGGCGATGGCGTCGTAGTCGGTAATGCTTACGGCGGCGAAGAATGCACGATCGTTCCATGCCTCAAACACACCCTCCCCAGCGAGGTGGGAAAGATCCACCTCGCCCTCGGAGCCGTCAGAGTACCGCAGCCAGATGAGATGGCACTCCCTTGCCTCCACTGCCGTCGGTCGGATTTGGGCCATATCTATCCCTGTCTTACCTGTTTGTGCAGTGCTCATAAGTCAGTCAACCCTCACTTCCACGCCGCCTCATCTACCTCCTCGAACACCTCTAGGGCCGCATTGAACGCCTCAGACTCTTTGCGGCTCCACGTACCGAAGAGGTCGTCAAGAGAGTCGCCGATTGTGTTCTCGTTGCCAGTCACTTCGCTGAGCCCGGCCCCCTTCCGAAGAAGCTTCAAAGCCGCCTGGTTCAGCGAGGTGCCGTCACGTCGGGCCAGTCCTCGTATGCTCTCCGCTAGCTCTTCGCCAAAGCCTCTTATCGTCAACTGATTCAAGTGTCTGCTCCTCTGTTGAGTCACTCTGACTCACAATAGCCCTAGCTTCCCAGGACGGTCAAGCCAACACGCACGCTCAGCCCCGCATTGTCCGCCGCATCGCGCGCGCCTAGAATACCGGAGTCCCACCCATCATCCATGAACCACCCCACAACCGTTTTCGCCAACTAGACCATTGCCGCGAAACCTCTTCACGTCACGCCGCGAGCGCCGCCTTTGGGCGCTGACTCTCGCCCTCATCGCCGCGATCTTCGCCACCCTCGGCATCGCCGGCACGCTGGCCAGCGCCTTCCGCGAGACCGGCGCGGACGCGGCCCTGTTCGTCCTCGGCATGATCCTGGTCGCCGCCGCCGTCCTGGCGTGGGGCCTGCGGACGCGCCCCGCCGGCGTTGAAATCGGCGTCGCCCTCGGTATCATAGCCGTGTACTTCATGGCCTTCGCCCGGATGACATTCGCCGAGCGCTCCCACCTCATCGAATACGGTGTGGTGGCTTCCTTTATCTACGCCGCCCTGGCCGAGCGGGCCAACGGTGGCCGGCCCGTCCCGTTGCCCGCCGTGGTCGCCGTTGCGGCAACCGCGCTGGTGGGAGCGGTCGATGAGGGCGTACAGAGGCTGATCCCCAGCCGGGTGTTCGATCCCGTTGACATCCTGTTCAACACCCTGGCTGCCACGATGGCGGTAACAGCCGTCGCGATGCTGGGACGGGCGCGCCGCTGGGCCGCCTCGCGCAAGGAGGACCGCCGCTGAATACCGAACGCCTCGACGACGCCCCACGGGACTCCACGATCGACTTCCTGCGACGCCGCAAGTCACGCCACGTCCGCCGCGTCCAGCGCCTCGTGCGGCAGCCCAGCAGTTCCATTGAGCGCGTCGGCGTCCGAGAGTGCGCCGAACTGCTCACGCGCATGCACGAAGAGGTCGGCCTGTCCGAGTGCGCCGTCGTCGAGACCGGCGGCCTGCCCGGCGTGTGGGCCGCCCACGACGCCGGCGCGCCCCGCACCCTCGCGATCTACAGCTACTTCGACGTCCGCCTCGCGCCCCCCGACGAACCCTGGGACACTCCGCCATTCGCCGCCGCCCTCGTCGAGCGTCCGCCGTACCCCCAGGCGCTCGTTGGCCGTGGCGCCCACGGCACAAAGGGCCCGTACGTCGCCTTCCTCAACGCCGTCGAGGCGCTGATCGCCGCGGAGGGCGCGCTGCCCGTGAACCTGCTCGTGCTGCTCGAAGGCTCGGAGCTCGTCGGCAGCCCGCACTACCGGCAGATGTTCGCCGCTTACCGCGACCGGCTCGCCCACGCCGACGCCTGCCTCTGGCCCAGCGTCTCCCAGGACGCCGCCGGCCGCGTGCACGTCGGCATGGGCAGCAAGGGCATGATCTACGGTAGCCTCGAGTGCTCCGGCCGGCGCTGGGGCCGCGGTCCGCAGGCGGCGCCTCTCCACGGCATGACAAAGGCCGTCGTCGACAGCCCGCCCTGGCGCTTGGTGCAGGCCCTGGCGACCATGACCTCGCCGGACGGCAACACCGTCACCATCGATGGCTTCACCGAAAGCGTGCCCCCTCCCACGGACGAAGAGGTGGAGGCCGTCCGCGCCCATCGCGAGGCCCTGGGCGGCGGCGCTTGGAAACAGGTCATACCCGGCGTCGCCGCCGTACCCGCCGCCGCGGGCGATATGGACGACGACGCAGCGCTGCTTGCCTACTTCTACGGCCCCAGCTTCAACCTCAACGGCCTCAGCAGCGGCGACACCGGCCCGTCCGCCGCGCCGTTCACGCTCCCGCACGAGGCGTCCGCCAAGTTCGACTTCCGAGTGCCGCGCGGCGTCAGCGCCCACCGGCTGCTGGAGCAGATGCGCGCCCACCTCGACCGTCGTGGCTACCATGACATAGAGATCGACCCGGTCGGCGTGTTCGATCCGTTCGTCAGTGACCCCGACTCCCACCTGTACCGCGCGCTGTTCGCCGCGCTGGAGGACATGGGAGCGCCCGTCGTGACCGCGCCCTCCGCCGCAGGCGCAGGCCCGTGGTCACTGTTCCCGAACGAGCTCGGCGTGCCGATGGCCCGCGGCGTCGGCATCGGCGGAGGCGCTGCCGGTGCAAACGAGTACCTCGTAATCGACGGCGCCGGCCCGGTCGGCGGCCTGATGGAGATGGAGACCGCCTTCGTCCGCTTCCTCAGGAAGTTCGGTGAGCAGTAACCTCCTGAAGCACGTGAGGCCCGGTGATGCATTCATACCCGCGAAG
Source organism: Dehalococcoidia bacterium (assembly GCA_963668185.1). Classification (GTDB taxonomy): domain Bacteria; phylum Chloroflexota; class Dehalococcoidia; order Lucifugimonadales. Next base: position 1,890,978 of record OY764162.1, on the reverse strand, counting down.
GCCAGCGCCAAAGCCCCTTCCCCAGTCTGCTGGGGAAGGTTGGGATGGGGTCTCCTCGCACCGAGAACTAGTTAAAGGACCTGACATGGACAAACACATCCTGCTCGAACTCATCGACACAGAACTCTCCCCCGTGAACGCCCTCAACTGGGCCGCGGACCTCACCCGGTTCTACCGCTCGCCCGGCGCTTCCGGCTACCACGACGCGACACGCCTCGTCGAAGACCTGTTCCGTCGCTCCGGCGTCGACAGGGTGTGGAGCAACACTTACCCCCTGGACGGCCACACCGAACTCATGGGCGAGACGGTGCCCCTCGCCTGGGAGCCGGTGAGCGCCGAACTGCGCGAGGGCTCGCCCGCCGGCCCGCTGCTGATGTCGTACGACAAGGCGTACTCCTGCCTCGCATGGTGGTCGCCATCGACCATGCAGGGCGGCGAGACGCTCCCCGTAGTCGACGTCGGCACGGGCGAGTCCGAGTCCCACTTCGAAGGCAAGGACGTCGAGGGCAAGATCGCGTTCGTACACGGCACCCGCAGGACCAACGGCTGGCCCCAGGCCGCGAGCCTCGCGATGAAGCACGGCGCAGCCGGCATCCTCACCGATTACCTCCTGTACCAGGACATGCCCAGCCGCACGCGCGAGTCCCTCCCGGACGCCGTCCAGCTCCTCCGCATGCCCGGCAGCCGCAACACCGCCTGGGGCATGGCCGTCGACAAGCCCGCCGCCGACCGCCTGAAGGCCATCGCCGCCGCCGGCGAAGACGTCTGGGTTAAGGTCGATACAAGAGTGTTCGAGGGCATCGGCGTAAACCTCCTGGCCGAGATCGAAGGCTCCGGGGACACCAACGAGAGCGTGCTCTTCGTGACCCACTCCACCGCCGGCACCAAGCCCGCCGCCAACTGTGCGTCCGGCCCGGCCCTCGCCGTCGAGATCGCGCGCGCGCTGTCCTCCCTCATCGCGAGCGGTCGCCTGCCGAGGCCCAGGCGCGCCATCCGCTTCCTGACCGACGTCGAAGGCCACGGAAGCAAGCACTACATGCAGACCTACCCCGACGACTTGCAAAAGACGCTCGCCGTCATCTGCCTCGACAGCGTCGGCCACTCGCAGCCGAAGCTCGACACGTCGCTGATGTACTTCCGATGCCCCGACTCGGTGCCGACCTTCCTGAACGACTACGTCGCATCGCTCATCGACGCCTCCCCCAAGGACCTACCCTGGGTGTACAGCGCCGGCCGCCCCGTGCCCGCCGTCAACTTCGTCGAGCACCCGTACACCCCGTGGAGCGACAACAAGTACTACCCCGCGTTCGGCGTCCCGGCCGCCCTCTTCATGTCCTGGCCCGACCGTTACTTCCACACCCAGCTTCTCACCGCCGACAACCTCGACCCCGCCGTCTTCCGCCGCTGCGGCCTCGTGGCCGCCGCCGCCGCGCTCGGCATAGCGGGCGCAGGCCCCAACGAGGCCATGGCCATCATGCGTGAAGTCGCCTCCCGGAGCCGGTTCCGCATATCCCAGGCCGCGCTGAAGTACGCCGCGGACGACCCGGCCCGCACCCGGCGCCGCCTCGGCTACCTCGCCTCGCGGGACCGCGCCGCCGTCGACTCCGCCGCCGCCCTCGCCGCCGGTGGACGCCCCACCGAAGTGACCGCCGCCGCGAGGTCCCTGAAGGCGGAGATAACCGACCGCGTCCAGTCCGAGTTGCGTTGGGTTCCCGGCGGCCGTCGGCGGGTGGCCTACGCGCCCGGCGAAGCCGTCCCCGTCCGCAACGCCGAGCGTTCCGCGCCCGGACTCGCCGGCACGTCCTACGAAGACCTCGTCGAAATCACAGGCGAGATGTCCGCCCGCGATCCCCGCTTCAACTTCCACGCCAGCCGCATAGTCGGCGACGAGATGTGGAACCTGACCAACGGAGAGCGCACCGTAAACCGCATAGCCGAAATCATCAGCTTCCAGTTCGAATACGACATAGACCCCCGCCACATCCTAACCCTCTTCCAGAACCTCGAACGCGCCGGCCAAGTCACCCTGACCCGCCGAGAAGAGAACCAACCCGCACAGTCGTAGGGGCGATTCGAGAATCGCCCTCCCCCTTCCGTTCGCCCTGAGCTTGTCGAAGAGCCTTGCGCATTGCTCAGCCCGCCAACGGCAACCCACCCGCACCGTCATTCCCGCATTCCTGCGACAGCAGGAACCCGGGGCTAGCGGGAATCCAGAGGGGGCCGGGAGCACTCCGCCCGCCAACGCAGTCAGCCTCGCATCCAGTAGGGGCAGGCCTAGTGCCTGCCCTTTCCGACAGCCGTAGGGGCGCTTCGCGAAGCGCCCTCCCCCTTCCGTTCGTCCTGAGCCTGTCGAAGGGCCTTACGCAAGACACCACACGCCTAGCCTATCGTCGCAAGCCGCAACACCCTCTATGATGTTGCCATGCCGCACCCCCAGGACCAGACAACCCATGCCTGTTGACGAACGCACATACGTCCCTAGAGGCCGCCGCTCCATCGGCCCGATCGTTCTCCCGCGGAGCGCTCCGGCCCCGCTCCTGGCGACGCTGCTCCTAACGGCGGCATTGCTTGCCTGCGGTGGCGCCGACTCGCCCGATGCCCCTGGAGGCCAGACGATCGCCGAGCCGCAGGCCACGCCGACAACCGTGGAGCAAGCCACGATCGAGCCGCAGGCCACGCCGACCGTCGAACCGCAGGCCACCGCAGAGCCGGATACCACGCCGACAGCCGCAAGTCAGGCGACCGTCGAGCCGCAAGTAACCTCCGAGCCGCAGGCCACGCCGACAGCCGCGAGTCAGGCGACCGTCGAGCCGCAGGCCACCGCAGAGCCGGAGGCCGAGGACCCGCCCGCACCCTCGCCTGTGCCATCGTCGGGGAAGTTCACCTCCGTCAGCGCCGGCGGGTGGCACGCCTGCGGGGTGAAGGTGGACGGCTCCGTGGTCTGCTGGGGTAGCAATGAAAACTGGAATGTTTACAATCTGGGATCAAGCGTCAGGGAGTCCGGACAAGCTACGCCGCCTGCCGGGGAGTTCGTCTCTGTCAGCGCCGGGGCTAGGCACACCTGCGGGGTGAAGGTAGGCGGCTCCGTGGTCTGTTGGGGCAGCAATGATGCGAGGATGGATCCTACTCACGGTGGCCTTTCATATACCTACGAGACTGGCCAGTCCAAGCCGCCGTCTGGGAAGTTCGTCTCTGTCAGTGCCGGATTCCTTCACAGCTGCGGGGTGAAGACGGACGGCTCGGCGGCCTGCTGGGGCGCTGATCATGCCTACCAGTCCGAGCCGCCTGACGGGGAGTTCACCTCCGTCGGCGTCGGGTCGGACTATAGTTGCGGATTGAAAGTAGACAGCACCATCGTCTGCTGGGGTTACAGTTTCTATGGCGAGGCTTCACCGCCTGCTGGGGAGTTCGCTTCCATCAGCGCGGGCGTGTTCCACGTCTGTGGATTGAGGGTTGACAACACCTTGGCCTGCTGGGGCTTGAATGAGCACGGCGAGACCAGGCCGCTTGCCGGAGAGTTCGCCTCCGTCAGCGCCGGCTTGGGCCATACCTGCGGGGTGAGACTGGACGGTACCGTAGCCTGCTGGGGCAGTAACGAATATGGCAAGTCCGACCCGCCCGCCGGGGAGTTCGCCTCCGTCAGCGCCGGGATGGATCACAGTTGCGGGGTGAGGTTGGACGGCTCTGTCGAGTGCTGGGGCGAGTATCCGGCGGTCATACCTGCGGAGTGAGGGGAAGGCGGCAAGATACGGGCATTCGCCGCCGCCTCGCCACTACTCACTCCCCACCATCCGCGCCAGCTTCACCACCGGCTGCTCGTTGCACGCCAGGTAGATGTTGCCGCGCGAGTCCCCCCATACCCCGTGCGATATGTCCGGCGTTCGCACCCGCGTCACCAGCCGGCCGTCCGCGTCGTACACCGTCATGCGCGGCGTGTGGTCCGTCACGTACAGGAACCCGTCCCCGTCCTCGAAGACGTCCATCGGCTCGTACAGGTCCCGCCGCTCCTCCAGGAACCCGCCTTCCGCCGTGAACAGTTGGATCCGGTGGTTCTCCCTGTCCGCCACGACCACGCGCCCCCTCGTGTCCACCCATATCCCGTGCGGCGTCGTGAACATGCCCGGCCCGTCGCCCCGCTCGCCCCACGAGCCCAGGTGCCGCCCGTCAGCCGAGAACCTGTGCACCGCCGAGTTCCCGTACCCGTCCGCCACGTAGATGTCGCCCGTCTCCGGCGACACCGCGACGTCCGCCGGGTGATTGAACGGCGCCTGCATCGAGGGCCGGCCCCGGTTGCCGAGCCGCATCTTCACGTTGCCCCGCGCATCGAACGCAAGCGCCTCGTGAGCGTCCCGGTCCACCAGGAACACCGTATCGTCCGGCGAGATGTAGATGCCGTGCGCGTCCAGCAGCAGCCCGCCGCCCCACGTGTCGATGACCGACCCGTCCGCGTCCATAACCACCACCGGCGGGTCGCCCCGGCGGTACAGGTACACCCGGTCCCGCGAGTCCACCGCCACGTGGCTGACGTTCCCCGCCTCCATCCCCGCCGGCCAGTTCCCAAACGGACGCACCACCTCCCAGACGTGCCCGCCCGTCCCTACGATGGGCAGTTCCAACTGTCTGTCGCTTCCAAGAGTCAGTCGCCTTCCGGGAGCGCTAGGGGTTCCAGCAACTCTAGGAGCGGCGGCAATCTGTCTTTGGCAGTGTTCCACACGATTTCGAAGTCAATGTCGTCGTAGCGGTGAATCAACCGATTGCGGATACCGACCATTTCGCGCCAGGGAATCTTTACGTGCCGTTCCCGGAACTCCAAGGAGACTCGTCCTGCTGCTTCACCGATGACTTCAAGGCGCCGGATGACGGAATCTTGCAACTGGGTATCGGATAGGAAGTCGTTTGCCGTAACGCCTTCGATGTATGACTGCACCAGTCGCGCGGACGAAATGATGTCCAGGAGATGTTCACGGTCGCGGTCCATACACGACCTCGGCGGACTCCAGAATTGCTTCCCGGCGCAGGTGATTGGGGCTGGCCTCTATGCCGCGCCGGCTGACCAGGTCAACATTCCTGCCGAACGCCTCCGTCAACTCTGCCTCCATCCGGCACATGTCGAACAGGGTGTGCCGCGAATCCGATTCGAAGCTCACCAGCACGTCTATGTCGCTATCCGGGCCGAAGTCGTCTCGCAGCACCGACCCGAACAATGCCAACTCACTGACCTGCCAGCGTTCGCAGAATACCGCTAGTCGCTTCGATAATATGCCAACGCCAGCTTCAGTCATGGCCTTCCTCTGGCCTCTTCCCCAGTCTGCCGGGGAAGAACCTGTCCTGAGTCTCTTGAAGGATTGAGATGGGGCAAAAGCGGCGACCGTCTGGCCCGCCTCGCCAACTCCCCACTATCCACTATTCACTCTTCACTATCCACTAAAAACTAGAAACCAAAAACTCAAAACTGATCCCCCTCACCCCACCCCATGCCCCGTCGCGCTGTACGCCGCCGCCGACGGATCCCCCGGCACGTACTCCGAGTGGCCCCGCCTCCCGACCAGCCCCTCGCCCTCCACCACCACCTCGCCGCGCACCATCGTCATCACCGGCATCCCCAGCAGCTCGAACCCCTCGAACGTCGAGATGTCCGTCACGCCATGCTCCTCAGTGACCACGTGCCGCTTCGCCGGGTCCCACAGCACAAGGTCCGCGTCCGACCCCGGCCGCAGACAGCCCTTCTTCGGATAGATGCCGAATATCTTCGCCGGGTTCTCGCACATCACCTGCACCAGTCGCGGCAGCGTAATCCGCCCCGTGTTCACCCCCGCCGACCACACAACGGGCATCATGTACTCCAGCGTGCTCAGCCCGGCCGCGCAGCCGAAGATGTCCTCCGCGTCCAGCGGCGGGTCCTCCACGTGCAGCCCCAGTTCGTGCGTCAGCTTCAGAGACCGCGTGTACCCGCAGCAGTCGCTCCCTATCACGGACAGCGTCCGGTCCGCCAGCCCGTCCCACATCGCGTCCCGGTCCTCGCTGTACCTCAGCGGCGGGCTTACCTTCAGTTGGTAGCCCCGCTCGATAAGGTCGTCGTCCACCAGCGTCAGGTAATGCGGGCACGTCTCGCCGAAGACGCGCAGCCCCCGGTCCCGGGACTCCCGGATGATCGGCAGCGACTCGTGCGCGCTGAGATGCACCGGGTAGAGCGGGCTGCCAGTCAGCGAAGCCATGGTCGATGCGCGGTACACCGCGTCCGACTCGATGATGTTCGGGGCCGCCTGCTGAAGGTAGTGCCTCGTAGTCTTTCCCTCCCTCTCATGCCTGTACTGCAAGAACCACTTGCCCGCGCCGAACTCCGAGTGCGTCATCGTCAGGCCGCCATGCTCCGCCGCAAGCTCCATCACCCGCATGATGTCGTGGTCCGGCAGCGACCGCAGGTTGACCTCGTGGTCCGGCTCCCACGGGTTGCACGTCATGAACACCTTGAACGACAGCGCGCCCATCCCGATCAGGTCCGGCACCACGTTATCGATGTCGTCCACGTCCAGGTAAGTCAGCAGCCCGTGCACCGCGAAGTCCGTGTAAGAGACCCCGGACGCGTACTCGATGAAGCTCGCCACCACGTCCTGAGTGCGGTCCTGGTCTCCCCATGCGTTGCCGTACCTGACGTGCCGGTACCGCTCAGACCCGATGAACGCGATCACCGTCGTCACGCCCCCGAACGCCGCCCGCATCGTGTACGTGTCCATCTTGTCCCCGAACACCGGGTGCGCGTGCGCGTCCACTCCGCCCGGAAGCACGTACATTCCCGCGGCGTCGACAACCTGCGCGCCGGCGGGCGCCTCGATGCCCGGCCCCACGGCCTCCACCTTGCCGTCGCTGACCAGCACGTCAGCCTTCTCGATACCGTCCCCCGACGCCAGCAGCCCGCCCCTTACAACTGTACTCCTGACACCGTTCCCCATATCGCAGCCTCCTTGGCCGTAACCGTAGAGAGCGCATTCTAGCAGTACCGCACCCCCACAAGAGCGCGTCAGAGCTCCCGCCCCCACAATCCACTAATCTGAGAAATCTTTCACAAACTTGACATTATCAATGGGTGGTGGAATAGTGCGCCCGAATATGGGGTAAAGTTGCGCCCGCCAAGCGCAATAGCCCACTCTCAACGGCGAGGAGTTGATGATGCTTAGTCTGTCAAGACTGACCGTGCTGCTGGCTGCGTTGGCAGTGCTTGCCCTCTTCGTGGCCGCTTGCGCCGCCGAAGAAGATGAGCCCGACACAACGGCGGCCACAACCGACACGACCGAGGACGACGCCGTGGCCGAGGAAACCATGGACGACGCTGCGGACGATGACGCCGTGGCCGAGGAAACCATGGACGACGCTGCGGACGATGAGACCGTGGCTGAGGAAACCGTGGACGAGACCGCCGACGCGGAAGCGTTGGACTCCACCGTTTCACGCATCACTCCTCCCATTGGCGATCCCATCCCCGGCGGGCAGTACCGCGCCCCGGGCCTCGACACACGGAACTTCGACCCTGACCAACCCGGAAGCTCCACGTACCCGTCGTCCGTGAGCCACGACTCTCTCACGCACTGGTACAGGGAAGACCCCCTGGAGGTGAGCAACCTGCTCCCCCTGCCTGAGTTGGCAACCGACTGGGTCTTCGAGGACGACGTAACCCTCACGTGGACCCTGCGCCAGGGCGTGAAGTTCCACAACGTCGAGCCGGTCAGCGGCCGCGAGATGGTCGCCTCGGACGTCGTGTTCAGCTTCAACCGGCACCTCTCGCCCGACAGCCCAAGGTCCGGCACGCTCGGGCCGATCTCGGAAGTTGTCGCGCTCGACGACTACACGGTCCAGATGAAGTTCGCGGAGCCCTTCGCTCCCTTTATGACCATCATCTCCAAGCCCGTTTACCGGGTGGACGCCCCTGAGGTCTTGGAAGACTTCGGGTCTTATGAGTCCCACGCCGCCCAGATCGGCACCGGCCCCTGGATGGCGGGCTGGTACGAGCAGGGCGTGAAGATGGTCTGGAACAAGAACCACGACTACTTCCGCGGCGAGAACGGCGTCACCGGCGAAGCGCTGCCTTACGTCGATCAGATCGAGATCGTGATCACTGAGGACGACGCGGCCAAGATGGCCATGTACCGCTCCGGCAACCTCGATGTTGGCCCGGCCCTCTACTACTGGGGCTTCTGGAGCGCTCTGCCGGACCACCTCGTAGCCTTGAAAGACCGGCCTGACCTCACCGCTCACTACGTAGTGGCGGGCGGCGGGCCGTACACCAACTACATCTACGGCGGTAAGCAGGACAGGCCGCCCTGGAACAATGAGAAGCTGCGGCACGCCGTCGCGCTGATCAACGACATCTCCTGCGAGGCGTGGTGCCTCATCACCGGCGGCATCCAGCCGTCGCGTGACTTCGCGCACGACAACCCCTGGTTCGTGCCCACCGAGGGACTTTCCGAGCTTGGCCAGAAGTTCTACAAGAACTTCCCGGAGCCAACCTTCGACTTCGACGAGGCGAAGAGGCTCCTTAGTGAGGCCATGGTGGAGCTCGGCATGAATCCGGATGAGCCCTTCAAGACCACCCTGATCGGATGGAACCTTGAAAAGGCGCTCCAGGACGCTTCCGAGCGCACCGCTTCCGACTGGGAGAGGTACCTCGGGATGGACGTCGAGCTGATCATCCTCAACAACGAGGAGTGGTCGGACCAGATCGTGACCGGCAACTTCGACACCGAAGCGATCATTGGCTACAACAGCGGCTGGCTGGACCCGGACGACCTCTTCTACAACAGGTTCTACAGCGAGTCCACCACCAACCGTCTGAACGTCAACGACCCGCAGCTTGACGAGTGGATCCTGGCCGGTCGCAAGGAGCTCGACCCCGTAAAGAGGCGCGCGATCTACGATCAGATGCAGATCTACCTCGCAGAGAAGCAGTACACGTGGATCGTTCCCAACTGGACCAACAACTCGCTCTTCCCTGAGTGGGTCCAGAACCCCGGTCCGCACTTGCAGTCCAACCCTGGGGACATGGTTCTCCAGATGTGGATGAGCGAGGACGCTCCGTCCAGAGATCGGATGGCAACCCAGTAGCGAGCTGAAAGCTCCACTGAGCAATTTCGAGCCGCGCCGCACATAACCAGTGTTGCGGCGCGGCTCAGGTACCAACGAAAGCCAGGGTTCCGAGACTTCGAATCGGTTGAAGGAACGACATGGGTCAATACGCCGTTAGGCGACTCCTGCTCATATTCCCCACTCTGCTAATCGCGTCCCTGATCGTCGCCGCCCTGCTCAGGGTCATGCCGGGCGACGCGGTCATGCAGGCGCTCCGCGAGTCCAGGGGTGGCGTCAGCCTCGCGGACTCCAAGGAAGGCCTCGAGATCGCCAGGGCAAAGGTCGGCCTGAAGGACCCGTTCCTGGTCCAGTACATGAAGTTCGTGTTCGGCTGGCCCGTTCAGGACGGAGCCGTTTACCAGTCCAAGGACGACGGCAACTCCTGGAAGCCCGCCGGCCGCATCCACACCGAGCCGATCGACTCCCTGGATTTCATAACTACCGCCAAGGGCATCGGCATCGGCGGCAAGTTCATTTGGGGCACCAAGGACGCCGGCCAGGTCTGGACAGCATTCCACCTGGACGATATCGTGCTCAACTCCGTAACCTACGGGGACGAAGACAACGTCTGGGTGGTTGGCGACGAAGGAACCGTCCTCTACAGCCCCGAAGGCGGTTTCAGACGTCACGAAGGCCAGCAGACCTTCAGCACCTTCGGACCACAGGACAGCGGCACAACTGCGCGCCTTCTGGCAGTCGATTTCGCCGACTTTGAGAACGGGGTGATTGTCGGCGCTGAGGGCACGATTCTGATGACCTCGGACGGCGGCGTGACGTGGCAGAGCGTTGACAGTGGCGTGGATAGCGATCTCGTCGCCGTCACGTTGATGGACGACGGCGCGACCGGATTCGCCGTGGGCCGTGGCGGAGTCCTGCTCACCACTCGCGACGGCGGCGGGACCTGGGCGTCGGAGCCTCTGGATACCTCGAACGACCTCCTCGCGATCGGCATCGACAACTCTGCCAACGTGTGGGTCGTCGGCGCCGGCGGCCTCGCCCTCAACAGCGTGGACGGCGGCCTGACATGGCAGGAGAAGGAACTGACCTACGCCGGAGACAACGGCGAGTTGCGGACAGTTGGCAGCGACATCAACGCAATCGCGTTCGGTGTGATCGAGGAAGAAACGGGTCAGACCGCCGGGTTCGCTTCGACCTCAGGCAACAATATCCTGAGAACGTTGGACGGCGGCCTCACCTGGGAGCGAATGAGCAGCCTGATAAGCCGGCGAGTGGGCACGGATTTCGTCGAGGAATCGCTCAATAGGCCGGTGCGGGACTTCTCAATCAAGATCACATCTCAAGGCAAGGTACGCCTGTATGGGGCTACTTCCGACAGGATCTGGCAATGGGGAGTGCTCGGCGGCGACTGGGGGACGACGATTCTGGGCAACCGCTCGGTCTGGGCGGACCTCGCCCGCGCGTTCCCTCCCACGCTCCAGCTAATGATCATGACCGTTGTCGTGTCAACGGCCGTCGCCATTCCGCTCGGCGTTCTGTCCGCCGTGCGCCAGGACACGGTCGCCGACTATCTTGGCAGATTCATCGCCATCTTCGGCCTGGCCGTGCCTTCCTTCTGGCTGGCCACTCTCATTCTCGTATTCCCCGCAATCTGGCTGGACTTTTCACCTCCGCTTGAGTACGTGGGATTCAACGAAAGCCCGGTGAAGAACCTGCTCTTCTTCGCGCTGCCGGTTGCCGTGGCCGGGATTTTCGGATCGGCCAGCGTCATGAGAATGACGCGCTCGATGATGCTGGAAGTGCTGCGCCAGGACTACATCCGCACGGCGTGGTCCAAGGGCTTGCAGGAGAGGATGATCATCTCGCGGCACGCCCTGAAGAACGCGATGATCCCTGTGATCACGATCGTTGGGATGCAGATTCCGTTCCTGCTGGGCAACCAGGTCGTAATCGAGCGGATATTCAACATTCCGGGCTTGGGAAGAATCCTCGTTGAGGGCACCAGCACCAGGGACTACACGCTTGTTCAAGGCATCGTGTTCTTCCTTTCGTTCTTCATCATCGTCTCCAACCTGATCGTCGATCTGACCTACGGCTGGCTGGATCCGAGGATTCGCTACGAATAGAGGTAGCAAGCAAGTCATGGACCAGAACATAAGAACAACCGCCGGACCTACTCATGAGGAGATGGTGTCTCTTCGCCGTAGGACCTGGCCGTGGTGGATCGATCTGTGGATCCAGTTGGTGAAGACAAAGCCGCTGGCCACGCTGGGCCTGATCATTCTCACCTTCTTCATGATCACCGGCATTTTCTCCACTTTGATCGCCCCCGAAGGCGTGAACGAAGCGCACACCGAGCGCCTGGAGCGCATAGAAGGAATGATGATCGTGTCGTCCGGGACCATGGTGATTCCCGGGCCCAGCATCGTACCGTTTCACCCCTTCGGCCTGGACAACGTTGGGCGCGACGTCCTGAGCCGGATTATTCACGGGGCCCGGGTGTCGGTGATAGTTGCCGTTGGCGCCGTCGCCCTGGGAGTCGGGCTGGGTACGTTGGTCGGCATCCTCTCCGCTTGGCTGGGAGGAGCGGCCGATACCGCAATCCAGCGGATAGTGGACGCGTGGCTGACCTTTCCGACGCTGATCGTCCTGATTGTGGTCGTCACTCTGCTGGGCCACAGTCCGCCGCCGGGCTTTGACCGTTTGGGTCTCGACACCGACCAATGGGCCATGTTCAAGATCATCCTCTCCCTGGGAGTGGTGAACATTGCGTGGTACGCCCGCATCATCCGGTCCGCTGCCCTCGTCATCAAAGAGCAGCAGTACGTGGACGCCGCCCGCGCGCTCGGAGCCACCGGGTTCCGGATAATGGGCAGGCACATTACCCCGAACGTCATGGCTCCCGCGATCACCCTCGCCACTCTCGGCATGGGTGGCGCGATCCTCAGCGAGGCCACGCTGAGCTTCCTGGGCTACGGCATTCCCCCGCCCAACGCGTCCTGGGGCGGAATGCTGTCTACAACGGGGCAGCTGTTCATCTATCAGGCGCCTTGGCTCGCATTCTTCCCCGGCGTGGCGGTGACGCTCGTCGTTCTCGGCATCAACTTGCTGGGAGACGGCCTCAGGGACCTACTGGATCCACGACTCCGCGGCCAGACCTAGCGCCGCCTCGCGACAGGGGCGCAGCCAACGCGCCCCGTCTGCTGTCATTCCGAACGAAGTGAAGAATCCAGGGCCTCACGTTGTGAGACTCGTGGCCGGCGCGATCGGTACCCCGTGGGAACCCTAGAACACAGTCTGAATCAGGGCCAGTATCAGAATCGCCACCATCGGCGAGAAGTCGATCATCCCGAACGACGGCAGGACTTTCCTGATGGGCGCCAGGATCGGCTCCGTGATCTGGTAGATCACCGCCACGATCGGGTTGTCGCTCGAAGGCGCTACCCAGGAGACGATCACGCGCGCCAATAGGGCCGCATACAGGGCCATTGCGAGAATATCAACAAACCTGCCCACAAACTCGCCGAACATCAGCCGCTCCCCAGCGCCTTTGACTTCTCGTACGCCGCGATGACGGCCCGCAGCGCCGCCGCCCGGAATCCGTCCTCCTCCAGCGACCGCAGCCCTTCCGCCGTCGTGCCGCCGGGCGACGTGACCATGTTGCTCAGGTCCGCCGGATGCCGACCGGTCTCGGCGACCAGTCGCGCGCTGCCCATTACCGTCTCCAGCGCCAGCGTGCGCGCCATGTCGCGCGCCATCCCCATGTACACCCCCGCGTCTATCAGCGACTCGATGAACATGAACACGAACGCCGGGCCGCTCGCGCTCAACGCGGTTGACATGTCGATGAGCTTCTCATCCTCGACGTACAACTCCCTGCCGAGCGTTTCGAGGATGCGCCGGGTCGCGCTCCGCCCTTCGTCGGACACCTCCGGCGCCGCGGTCCACACGCACATCCCCGCGCGAATCTGCGCCGGCGTGTTCGGCATGACCCTGATCACCGAGCTTGTTCCCAGGCCGTCTTGGAGTGTCTCTAGCTTGAGTCCTGCGAGTATCGACACCATGGTATGGCCGTCCCACCGATAGCCTCGAAGCTCGTCGAACACCGGCCCCGCCGACTGCGGCTTCACCGCAAGCACTCCCACGCTCGCGCCGTCCAGCGCGCTGGCGTTGTCCTCCTGCGCCGACAGTCCGTACCGGCTGGAAAGATACTCGCGCCGCTCGCCGACCGGCTCGCCCACGGCGATATCCTCCGGCGACGCCAGCCCGGCGTCCAGAATGCCGCCGATGATGGCCTCCGCCATGACGCCCCCGCCAATGAAGGCGATGCGCACCTTATCAATCTCCTTATGAATGCGTGACGGTATGCCGGAAGAAGCGAGGCCCCCGCCTCAGTCGCACTTAGTGTAACCGCAGTCCAGGCAGCGCACGCACCCCTCCTGGTGAATCAGCCGCCCCGAGCACTGGACGCACCTTGATCCCGTGACGATGGCCGCCCCTCCGGCGCCGTTGGCGTCCACCTCGGCCCCGGCCGGCCCCGATGACGCCGTCAACCCCAGCTGCATCGCGACATCTTCGCCGGAGGCAGGCTGCTCGCCGACGCCCTCGCGCTCGCTCGCCTTCAGGTGCTTGTCCAGCACCAGCGCGATGCCGTCCGGCCCTGAGCGCACCAGCGAGCCGGAATCCCAGACCGGGCAACAGGTGATCCCGCGTATCTGGTCCACTATGTCTTGGGGCTCGATTCCGGACCTCAGCGCCAGGGACACCAGGCGGGTTATCGCTTCGATCTGGGCGGAGTCGCAGCTGCCCGTCTTGCCCACGTTGGCGAACAACTCGAACGGGCGGGACTGCTCGTCGAAGTTCACGGTGACGTACATGTTCCCGTGTCCGGAGCGGACGCGCTCCGTAAATCCGCTTATCATCTGCGGCCGGGCCTGCTTCACCCTGATCTGCCCCTCCTGGGCTTCATCCTCCTGCTCGGCGGCGTCCGAGCCGGTCTCCAGCACCTGCATGGACTTCGATCCGTCCCTGTAAACCGTCACCGCCTTGCACCCAAGCTCCCAGGCCAGTTGGTAAGCGTCCTTGATGTCCTGGATCGTCGCGCTGTTCGGCAGATTGATCGTCTTGGAAACGGAGTTGGTCACGTGACCCTGCCACGCCGCCTGCATCCTGACGTGCGCCTCCGGGCTGATGCCCATCGCCGTCCTGAAGCTGGACGGGTCGATTCCATGCTCTTGGAGAATCGCCTCGGCCTTCGCGGGATTGTCCGCCACCAGTTCGAGCACCGCCCTCACGCCGTCGTCGTCTCCCAGCTTCTCCTGGAGCGACTCCCACACCGACGCGGGCGCGTCCAGCAGCCTCTGGCTCGTGCCTTCATGGTCCTCCCACAGCACGTTCGACCAGTACGCGATCGCGAAGTGCGGCTCTATGCCGCTGGAGCAGCCCGCTATGCGGCTGATCGTGCCCGTCGGGGCGATCGTGACCACGCTGGAGTTGCGGACCGGCTTCATGCCGCGCCGCTTGAGCGCCGATCCCTCGAACTCCGGGTACGGCCCCCGCTGTTCGGCCAGCTTCGCGGACTCGTCCCACGCGGTGTCCAGAATGAAGCCCCCAAGCCTGTCCGCCAGCGAGAGCGCCTCGTCCGAGTCGTACGGAATGTTCATGCGGACCAGCATGTCCGCCCAGCCCATCACTCCCAACCCTATGCGCCGGGTGGCGAGGTTCACCTCTCGCAGCCTCGGCAGCGGAAACTCGTTGACCTCGATCACGTCGTCCAGGAAACGCACCGACGCGCGGACCGTCCTTTCCAGTTCCGTCCAGTCCACGTCTCCGCCGCGGACGTGCCTGTCCAGGTTGATCGAGCCGAGGCAGCAGTTGCCGTAGTTCTCCAGGAACTCCTCGCCGCACGGGTTGGAAGTCTCGATGCGGCCTAGCTGGGGATTCGGCGCCGTATCCCATACCCGGTCCATGAACACGACGCCGGGATCGCCCGTCTTCCATGCCGACTCGCATATCTCGTTCCATAGCTCGGCGGCAGGGACCGTCTTCTCCACCTCGCCGGTGCGCGGGTTGACCAGGTCCCAGCCGGCGCCTTCCTGGGCGGCCTGCATGAACTCGTCCGTCACCTGCACGGAGATGTTGAAGTTCTGGATCGCGTCGTCGCCGTCCTTGCAGTGAATGAACTCCTGGACGTCCGGATGGCTGTCCCTCAGCTGCCCCATGTGCGCGCCCAGCCGGAACGCCCCCTGCGTGAGCGTCGCGCCGACGGCGGAGTAGAGCCGCATCACCGACACCGGGCCGCACGCGAAGCCGTGCGTCGTCGAGATCTTGTCCGTCTTGGGGCGCAGCATCGAGAAGCCGAACCCGATGCCGCCGCCCCACTTCTCTATCATCGCCGCGTCCGTGGCCGACTCCATGATCGAAGGAAGCGTGTCTTCGGGCGACACGACGAAGCACGCGGACAGGCAGCCCCTGCCCGTGCCCGCGTTCACGAGCGTCGGAGAGTTCGGCAGGAACTTGAGCTCGGCCAGCAGCCCGTAGAAGCGGTCTTCCCACTGTTGCCGGACCTCCTGGCGCTCGCCCTTAGCGACCGCGGAGGCGACGCGCCGGACAAGGTCTTCGGGCGCCTCGACGATGTTCCCGCCGTCGTCCTTCATCAGGTAACGCTTCTCCAGAACGGTGCGGGCGTTGTCCGAAAGCTCCAGCGGCATGCTGCCGTTGCGGCTCGGCGCGGCGGCGTGGCCGTTCGCGGCCACGTCAGCGATAGCCGCCTCGACGGCGCTGTCCGGGACGCCCGCGGACTTGAGCGCGGCAAGCAACTGCTTCAGGGTGTCCCCCGTCGTGCTGGAGGTGGAAGCGTCGCTGTGGGCGTCTCTGGTCAACATCTTAGCTTGGACTCCTGGTTATCTTCTTTGCATGGTATCCCAAACCGTACACTAGTCCTAGTATTTCCCAGGATAGGCCCTGGGGCAGAAGCCGGTTTGAACCCTGCCCGCTAGGAGGTGTCGGCCTGCGCGTTCCCTGACCGCCTGCGGCGGCCCTTCCGTGGTAAGAGCGGCTGGTCTTCCAGGAACGTGAGTTGGTTCGATGAGAGCCGTTGAGCGGACGACGGCTCCATCAGAGCGTCGATCTCCTCGCGGAACGTCTCGATGTCTTTGAAATCTCGATACACGCTTGCGTACCTTATGTAGGCTACCCGGTCCAGCGCCCGCAGCCGGCTCATCACCGCTTCCCCGATCGACCGGCTCGGTATCTCCGCTCGGCCGGACGCCCCGGCGTCCGATTCTATATCGTCAACGATCTTCTGGATCGCCTCTACGGGAAGCGGACGCTTTGCGCAGGCCTTGGTCAGGCTGTCCCAAAGCTTGCTGCTGTCGAAGTCCTCCCGCCGCTCGTCGCGCTTGACGACCTGTATGGTCCTCGCGCGGACCCGCTCGTACGTCGTGAAGCGCCGCTCGCAGCCCTGGCACTCGCGCCGCCGGCGTATCTCGCCTCCCGACTCTCGCGAGTCCACAACTCGTGACTCGCCGTGGCTGCAGAACGGGCACTTCATGCTCTTGCTACAAGCTGCTCCACAACTATGACAGACCACCATCTGTCGTACAGCCTGAGCAGATTAGCACCACATCTAGCGCCGGTCAAGACGGAACCCAAGGCAATTTCACTGCGCTCACGGCTTCCAGCCAATCCCGTTCGCCCCTCAACCGTCATTCCGGCATTCACGCGCCAGCGTGAACCGGGGGCAGCCGGAATCCAGCGGGGCCGGGTGGGGCCTCCCCCCTCTTCCCCAGTCTGCGGAGCCTGCCCCGAGTCCCTCCCACTGTCATTCCGAGTCCCCCGAGGAATCTAAAGCCTCCCGCCCTCCACAAACGCCCGCCCCCGTCAACCAGCCGCCCGTTCGCCCCTCAACCGTCATTCCGGCGAAGGCCGGAATCCAGCGGGGCCGGGTGGGGCCTCCCCCCTCTTCCCCAGTCTGCGGAGCCTGCCCCGAGTCCCTCCCACTGTCATTCCGAGTCCCCCGAGGAATCTAAAGCCTCCCGCCCTCCACAAACGCCCGCCCCCGTCAACCAGCCGCCCGTTCGCCCCTCAACCGTCATTCCGGCGAAGGCCGGAATCCAGGGGGCGGGGCCGGGGCCTCCGCCCTCTTCCCCAGTCTGCTGGGGAAGACTGAGATGGGGCAAAAGCGCCGTTACACAAGCCCCGTACACAAAGCCAGGGCCGCCCCCACTAGCCACTCTCCACTAGCCACTAACCACTATCCCCCAAACACCCCCTTGACACAATAGTACCCTGCCCCCATAATAGAACCCATGCTCACTATGATGCCAGAACAAGAACGAGAACTTGACGCCATGCCGCCAGGCATGCCGATCGACGCCCTCGTCCGCCGTTACACCTACGACGGACGGCTCATCGTCGGCTTCCTCGTCTCCACCATGCAGGGAGACATACCCGGCGGCAACCTCTCGCACGCCCTCCAGGCCTGCCGCCTGCTCATCAAGCTCGGCTTCAGCGACGCCCAGCTTCCAGATGACGACGCCCCGAACGCCCCCGCGCGCGCGGACGCAGGCAGGCCGAGCCGGCGCAGAAACGCACGGCCCTCCAAGCTGGAAGCCGAACTCGCCAGGTTCGCCCGCGACGAAACCGACGGCGGACGAGACGCCGTCCGCTTCCTCGTCGACGTCATGCAGGGCAACGTCCCCGACTTCAAGCCGCACCACAGGATAGCAGCCGCCAGGGAACTCCTGCGCCGAGGCTTCGACCGGCAAGGCGGCCCTGACGCCCAGCAGGAGCCCGAACCCGCCGCCGTCCCAGAACAGGAGCCGGAGCCCGAGGTCCCCCAAGTGCCCAAAGGCTTCATGGTCGCGGCTGAAGGCGACATCATCACCACGGACTGGACCGATAGCAGTAGCCCGGTCCTCCCGAGAGAAGGACTGGTGGATCTGATCGGATGGAGCCGCTACAGCGACACGCTGAGAGAGGATAAAGCAAAGGGACGCACGATACTGAAGCCCGACTGGTGGCACGAGGGCATGGAAGAGTTCGTTGACGAAGACGCGCCCACCATGATCGAGGCGATACTCCAAGGGGCCGAGGCCGAGGGCATAACCGTAGCGCCCCACCTGCTCGAAGCCACAAGGTTGAGGATGGAGCAGGAACGGCAAAAAGCCTCCCAGCAAGAGCCCGAACACGAACCTGATCCCGAAGACGCGCTCGAAGAAGAAGACGACGTGGACCAGCAAGACCCGGAACCCGAACCCGTCGTAGCCGACGAAGACACCAACGTGCCATGGTCCAAGCCCGGCTACCACTACCCCGACGAACTGAGCGCACACGAGAAGAAGGTCCTCGACAAGGGCGGCACCCTTTACTGGGACACCCCAGGATGCCACTCCCCCGCATCGGCCTTTGGCGAGCGGCCCTTGCCCCACGCCCGTTCCCCCTGACCCCGTCCTGAGCTTGTCGAAGGGGCCCGTCGAAGGGCCGCCCGCAAGACGCCGTCATTCCCGCGCAGGCGGGAATCCATCCGCCCGCCGTGTGGACTGGGCGCGTTGCGTTTGCTACCATTCGGCGCATGGCAACCGAAGAGTTCAACTTCAAGCCCTTCACACGTCACCAGTTCTATCACAGCCTGACGGACCGGTTCCTGGACATGGTCAACTTGGGGCCGGACCAGAGAATCGTGGACCTGGCCTGCGGTTCCGGGTCGGTCACGTCGCAGATCGTCCGGAGACTGATAGACGCGCGCGACACGGTCATCATCGCCATAGACCACTCCGCCACCGCCCTGCGCGACGCCATGGAAGACATCTGCGACGCGCGGGATTCCGCGGTGGAGTTCGTTCAGAGCCGCGTCGAGCAGCTCTCCGAGACCTTGAGAGAGCCGGTGGACACCGTCGTGTACTGCAACGCGATCCACTACGTGGAAGACAAGGACGCCCTCGTCAAGGAAGTCGCCAAGGTCGTGAAGCCGGGCGGCACCTTCGCCTTCAACACCTCCTTCTACGACGGCGGCAACCCACCTGAGACGCGGCAGTTCTACAGGAAGTGGATGCTGAGAGCGGCGAGGAACCTCCGGCGCGACCATGGCCTCTCCCCCGTCCGGGCAGAGAGGGTCGAGTCCAGAAAGCACCTCACGCCCGAGGAGTACTGCGCGCTCCTGGAGCGCAACGGCTTCAAGGTCGTGAGCCAGAAGACGGACCGCGTGCTCGTGCCCATCGAGGGCTGGCAGGACATCAGCCGGTTTGAGGACTTCATCAAGGGCGTCATGCCCGGCGTGCCGCTGGACAAGGCCAGCGACGCGATGGTCAAGGGCGTGCAGGGCGTCTTCGAGGAGCTTAACGTCAAGTACATTCCGAGGAACTGGCTTGACGTAGTGTCCGTCAAGACCTGATTCACGCGGCGGCGCTAGAGCACGAAGTCGATCTCGTACATGTCGTAGTGGGACTGGCTCATTCCCAGCCGTTCGTACGTGCGTTGCGCCCCGTGGTTGTCGCGGTCCACGTACAGCCTCACCCCGCATAGGCCCGGGTCCCGCTCCGCCGTCTGCACCACGTGGTTGTGCATGGCCCTGTACACGCCCATTCTGCGCCACTCGGCGTCCACGAACACGCTCTGTATCCAGAGGAACGTCATGCTTCGCCAGTCGCTCCACTCGTACGTCACCATCAGGTCGCCCACGGGCGCCCCATCCACCTCGGCTATCAGGTAGTAGCCCTTCGAGGAGTCCTCGATGACCGCGCGTACGCCCGCCCTGAGCGTATCGATGCTGAGCGCCTTGCCCTCGGTCTCGAGAGCCATCGCGCTCTGAAAGCCGACGATCGCTTCTACGTCATGCTTTGTTGCTTCGCGTACCAACACGTCGAACTCCGGCATGGCGGGACTCCTTTTAACCTCTTCGATGGTCTGCTGACGGTACATTTGGCCCCATCCTAACCTTCCCCAGCAGACTGGGGAAGGGACCAGAGTGTGCGCGGCAGACTGGGGAAGGGACTGGAGTGTGCGCGGCCCGAACGCCGCTTGTACCTTGTACAATGAAGCCGTTCCTTCATAACATCGAACGCCGCCGCCGGCCGACGAGCCGAGGAATCACAGACGGAGGGCCGATTGAACTACTCTGAAATGGATAGCGTGGAACCCGGACTGAAGTTCAAGACCATCAGCGGACTGATGGTTGAGACCACGGGCAACAGCGACTACGTGGACGCGACCGACGTTCACGTTCACGAGGTGGTGATCCTGGAAGGCGTGGGGGAAGGCAACAAGTACCTCTACAACCTGGACACGGGCGAGCTTCTGGAAGACTAGCCCGCGCCTCTCCGGCCAGCCGCGAAGCCGCGGCGCTGAAGTGGACGAGTCCCGTCGAGGCGCTATGAACATATCCGGCGCGCTCCGCCGCACCCTCTCCGCGGCCCACCTCGAAGCCCTTGCCAGGGCCGCGCGGGCCTGCACCTCCGCGAATGCCGACGCCTACCTGGTCGGCGGCGCCGTCCGGGACGCGCTTCTCGGCGGCGCGAACGAGGCAACCGACCTCGACCTCGTAGTCGCGGGGGCGGACGCTTCCGCTATGGACTCCATAGCTGCCCAGATCGGCGAAGTCATCGCCCGTTCCGAGTTCATGACCCTCAGCGTAAGCTGCGGCAGCCTGCGAATCGACCTCGTCCGCGCCCGCTCGGAGACCTACGGCAGCCCTGGCGCACTTCCGGCGGTCCGCCCCGGCTCCCTCGAACAGGACCTCGCGAGGCGCGACTTCACGATCAACGCCATGGCGGCGGCCCTCGACCCGGTACGCTGGGGCGACCTGATAGACCCGCACGGGGGCCGGAACGACCTTGAGCGCGGCCTCGTCAGGGCGCTTCATGGCCGCAGCTTCGAAGACGATCCCACGCGCATCTTCCGGGCCGCCAGGTACGCGGGCCGGCTGGGTTTCGACCTAGCGCCTGAGACCCAGGCGTCGCTGAAGGCAAGCCTCCCGCATATCGGAGCGCTGTCCGGCGACCGCGTCAGGCACGAACTGGAGCGCATCTTTGCTGAGCCGGGAGCCCTGTCCATCCTCGCGCTGGCTCGTGAAGCGGGCGTCCTGGCGAAGGTGCATCCCGCCCTGGCGCGGGAGTCGCCGGCCCTGGCCCGTCTGCGAGACGCGGACTTGCCGGATGACGCCCGGCGCGGCGCCGTCCTGCTCGGCGCGCTGGTGTGGGACGCGTCCGGCACGGACAGGCTTGCGGTCAGCGAAAGGCTGCGGCTCGGCGCTGCCGGGTCGAGGGTGATCGCCGAGCTGGGAGAACTCAAGGACAGCACGGACTGGCCGTCCGTCGAGAGCGTCGCGCCGAGCCGGATCAGGGAGCGCCTGGCAGGCTGCGGCGACGCGGCGTTGGAAGCCTGCGCCCTGCTGACGACGAGCGAACCCCTGCGGGCGGCGATTCGCCTGTACCTCGACCGCCTGCGCCACGTGCGCCCGGCGCTGAATGGCGCCGACCTGATCGCGCTTGGCGTGCCGGAAGGGCCGGAGATCGGCGAGTTGCTGGACAAGCTGCGCGACGCTCGCCTGGACGGCGCGCTAACGACGCGACGCGACGAGGAGCGCTGGGCGCGCGACCAGTTGAAAGGCCGGGGCGCGTAGCCGGTCTGGGAGCTACCCGACGGAGACGCCGCCGGACAGCCCCGGCTCCGTCATCGACTCCGGGTCCAGGATGGCGTCCAGTTCTTCGTCCGTAAGGTCGGTTCGCTCCGACGCCACCTCGCGGACTGTGCGGCCCGTTGACTGCGCTTCCTTGGCTATGGCGGCCGACGCGTCGTATCCGATGTGCGGCACCAGGGTCGTAACGATGGCCAGTCCCCGCTCCACCATCTCCGGGCCGCGAGCGGTTGCCTTCACGCCTGAGATGCACTGGCGGTTGAAGTTCCGCGCCGCCTCGGCGAGCAGGTCTATCGACTGGAGCAGGTTGTACGCCGCGACCGGCATCATCACGTTGATTTCGAAGTTGCCTGACTGCCCCGCCACCATGATCGCGGTGTCGTTCCCGATGACGTGCGCCGCCACCTGGCACACCGATTCCGGTATCACCGGGTTCACCTTGCCCGGCATGATCGAGCTTCCCGGCTGGACCTCCGGCAGGTCTATCTCCCCGATGCCGGCCCGCGGGCCGGACCCAAGCCAGCGGACGTCGTTGGCGATCTTCATCAGGCTCACGGCGACCGTCTTGAGCGCGCCCGAGGCGAACACTATGCCGTCGAGCGTGCTCTGGGCCTGGAAGTGGTTCGAGGTTTCGACCACCCGTATCCCAAGAGCCTCGGCCAGCCTGGCGCATACCCTCTCCGCGAACTCCGGGTGAGTGTTCACGCCGGTGCCTACGGCAGTACCGCCCAGCGCAACTTCGGCGAGCGCCTCCCCGGCGGCCCTGAGTCGTACCACTCCAAGCTGCATCTGGCCGGCGAACCCCAGGAACTCCTGCCCCAGCCGCACGGGCGTAGCGTCCTGGAGGTGCGTGCGCCCCGTCTTGACCACCGGCATGAACTCGGCGGCCTTCGCTTCGAGCGCGGCTTGCAGGCCCTCCAGCGCGGGGATGAGGTCGTCATGTATCGACTTGTGGGCCGCCAGGTGAATCGCCGTAGGGATGACGTCGTTCGAGGACTGCCCGACGTTCACGTGGTCGTTGGGATGCACCGGATCGCGTGAACCGACAACGCCGCCAAGTAGCTGGATCGCCCTGTTCGAGATGACCTCGTTGGCGTTCATGTTGGTGGAGGTGCCGGACCCTGTCTGGAAGATGTCCAGCACGAACTCGCCGTCGAGCTTCCCATCGACGACTTCGCCGGCCGCCTGGGCAATCACGCCGGCGATCCCGTCATCCAGCAGACCGAGGTCGCTGTTGACCTGGGCCGCCGCCCTCTTGATCTCCCCGAGCATCCTGATGAATGAGCGGGGGAAACGGAGGTCGCTGATGGGGAAGTTCAAGACGGCGCGCTGCGTCTGTGCGCCGTACAGGGCGCCGGCAGGCACGGGCAACTCGCCCATCGAGTCGCGCTCTACTCGTACGTTACTGGCGTCGGACATGGATACTCCTGTTAGTTGGTCTGGCTGATGGGGCGGGAACCGTTGGGCGTGCCGCGCTCATATCGACTCTGCGATGAACCCGGCCACTCGGCTTGCCAGTTCCGCCTCGACTCCTGCCATCGAGTGGTCGGCCCCCGGCGCCGTGAACAGCCCGGCTTCGAGCTGCGCGTCCTCCAGCGTCCGCCGCAGTTCGCCGGCGGGCGAAATTCGATCGCGTTCCCCGGCGACGAAGAGCATGGGCTTGCCGATGCGTCGAACGTGCCCGGCCCGCACTGCGCTGTTGGGCGGAGCGACGAGCGCGAGGCACTTCGCCGCCTTGAGGCTCGCGGCGGAGCGCAGGGCCACGCCCGCTCCGAAGGAGTAGCCGGCGACGGCCAGACGCCGGCCGTCGATGCCGGGCCAGCGCTTGAGCGCGTCCAGCGCGCCGCCGACGTCCTCCGCCTCGAGCTCGCCGTTCGTGAAATCACCCTCGCTGTTGCCGACTCCACGAAAGTTGAACCTCAGAGAGGCGATCCCTACCGCCGACAACGCCCTGCAAATGGCGGTTACGACGCCGTTGTCCATCGTGCCTCCCAGCGCGGGGTGTGGGTGGCAGACGAGGGCGGCCGGGCAACGGCGGGGCGGGTCGTCCGGCAACGCGAGCACGCCTTCGAGGGACAACCCTGACGCGAAGACGTTGATTGCCGTCTGCCTCATCGGCTTCCCGCGGCCTGCCGTCCCAGCCTTCTGGCGAAGAACCCGGCCACCATCTCGGATAGCTGAAGCGTGTGATCCGTGAAGAAGTGGTCCGCGTCCCGGATCACCTCGACCTCGGCCGGCTCTGAAAGGCGCGAGGCCAGGAACCGGAACTGCTGCACGGGCAGGTCGTGGTCCTCGCCGGCGCCGACGAGGAGCTTGTTGGCGAGGATCTCCGTGGAGGCGGCCTCGGTCAGCGCCCTGGCAGGAGGCGCTATGGCTGCGACGGCCTGGACCTGGGCGCCGGTCTCAGCCAGGCGCAGGGCCAGTGACGCCCCGAAGGCGTAGCCTGCCACACCCAGGCAGCTTCCATCGACAAGGTCGTGCAGCGTCAGCTTCTCAAGGGCGGCGAGCGCATAGTCGAACTGGGCGTCAGGCCCTGCCTGTGGTCCCGAACCGGCCGCATAGTCGAGCGTCATCGTTGCGAAGCCGGCCTTGAGCAGCGCTTCGGCGACTGAGGCCGAGGAAACGCCCCTGCGTTCGCCTCCGTACCGTGGGTGCGCGCCAAGCGCCATCACGCACGGCGGACGCGCCGGCGCCGCGGGAACCGAGAGCAGCCCCTCGCCTTGAAGGTCGCCGCTGGAAACTCTGACGGTCTCGGTATGCAACGTCCGGCTGGTCGAACTCATTTCTACAATCCGTTTCGGAAGGAATGTTAACATTGGTGCGTTCTTTCAATACTACTTGCCACACTGGAGTGCTTGCATGCGTGTCGTAGATTTCCGCAGTGATACCGTGACGTTGCCCACGCCTGAGATGCGTCAGGCGATGGCGACCGCCGAACTGGGCGATGACGTTTACGGCGAGGACCCGTCGGTCAACAGGCTGGAGGCGCTTGCCGCGGAGACCCTCGGCAAAGAGGCGGCGGTGCTGGTGAGCAGCGGCACGCAGGGGAACCTGTCGTCCGTGCTCGCGCACTGCGGCAGGGGGGACGAGGCGATCATCGGGCACCTGTCCCACATCTACCGCTCGGAGGCTGCCGGGACGTCCGTCCTCGGAGGCGTGGCCCTCAAGCTCGTGGAGAACGACGAAGCCGGGATGCTGGACCCCGACGTGCTCCGTGACGCGGTCAGCCCGCCGAACGTGCACTTCTCGCCCACCAAGCTCATCGCGCTGGAGAACACGCACAACGCCTGCGGCGGCGCCGTGCTGACGCCGGAAGACACCGCCGCGGTGGCGAGCGTGGCGCAGGAGAACGGGATCGCGCTTCACATCGACGGCGCGCGCATCTTCAACGCCGCCGTCAGCCTGGAGACGCCGGTCGCCGAGCTGGCGAAGCACGCCGACACAGTGACGTTCTGCCTGTCGAAGGGCCTCAGCGCCCCGGTTGGCTCCGTGGTGTGCGGCAGCAGGGAGGCGATAGAGAACGTGCGGCGCTGGCGCAAGGTGCTGGGAGGCAGCATGCGCCAGGCCGGAATCATCGCCGCCGCCGGCATCGTGGCGCTTGAGACCATGGTGGAGCGACTCACGGAGGACCATTCGAACGCGAGACGGCTCGCCAACGGCCTGGCGCAGGTGCCGGGGATCGAGATCGATCCCGAAGACGTTCACACGAACCTGGTCTTCTTCAACGTTACGGCTGAAGCTCGGGGCGACATTCACAGGAGGCTCACGGAGCTCGGCGTGAAGGGTGGCGGACGTGGGGAGCGGTGGCGGTACGTCACGCACAGCGGAGTCTCTGCGGGAGACGTGGACCACGCCCTTGACGTGGTGGAAAGCATCTTCCGGGAACACGCTCCCAGCTAAGAAACTATCTCAAAATGACGGGGTACTGATCGCGCCAGCCGGAAACCCCATCCCGGCCTTCCCCAGCAGACTGGGGAAGGGGCCAGATTCCCTCTCTAGATGAGTTTTGAGATAGTTTGTAAAGCTGGGGGCATTTGCCCGGCCGTTCTGTTCCACTCATTCACCCTCACCCGGCCCTCTCCCATCAAGGGAGAGGGAAAAGGATGTAGCGCCGCGCCATGCGCCTGATCTTCGACAACGCCCAGTTCAGGATCTTGCTGGGCAGTTCGCTCATGTTCAGCATGGCGCACCTGCTGTTCATGATCCTCCAGCCCTGGCTTGCCCTGGAGACGACCGACTCCGCTTTCTGGGTCGGGGCGACCGTGGGAGCGGCAGGGGCTGGGATGGTGAGCTTCAGCGTAATCGGAGGCGTACTGGCCGACCGGTTCGAGCGCAGGAAACTGATTGCCGCCGCCCTGGGCGTCCAGACGCTTGTGACCCTGGCTGTGACGATCCTTGCGCTCGCGGGCCAGATGCGGCTGCCGTTCATCATGCTCTTCAGCTTCGTTGACGCCACGATGCTGGCCATAGTCGCGCCGTGCAGCCTCGCGCTTGTGCTGGACGTGGTCGGCAGGGAGAGGCTGCTGACGGCGATGTCGCTCCAGCACGTCGTAAGCGGCGTAGCAGGCATTGGCACGCCGCTCATGGCCGGCATGGCGCTGGCCAGATTCGACATCGGCTGGGCGTATGCGATTGTAGCCGTATGCCACCTGATTGGAATCGTGCTGATGCTCAGGCTCAGGCCCGCCCTGGCCCAGAAGCCCAGCCGGACATCGGCGCTGGACGGGTTCAAGGAGGGGGCGCGGTACGTGTTCAGCGCTCCCACAGTGAGGATGCTTGTGCTGGGCATCCTGGTTATCGAGTACTTCGGGTTCATGCACGAGCCGATGATCCCGGTCATGGTGAGAGACGTCCTAGAGGCGGGCCCCACCGGCCTCGGCTACATGTTCTCCGCAAGCTACACCGGCGTCTTCGTGGCGTCGCTCGCGTTGGCTGCCGTTGGGGACGTACAGCGCAAGGGGCGGCTGATGGCGTTCGGCATCGTGGCGTTTGGAGGGTTCCTGGTGGCGTTCGCATGGTCGCGTAGCCTGCCGTTGTCGATGGCGCTGTTCGCGCTTGGAGGGGCCGGGATGCTGGTGTACGACACGACCATCCAGACGCTCTTGCAGGTTGTGGTGCCTGACGAGATGCGGGGCCGCGTGCTCGGATTCCAGACGTTGTCCTGGGGGATCGTGTGGTCGTCCGGGTTCCTGACGGGCGCGATCGCGGAGGCGATCGGGGCGCCGGCGACGATCACGCTTGGGAGCAGCGTGGTGGTGTTCATAGCCGCCATCCTGTATCCGAGGGTGGCGCGGATCGGCGAGGCGCAGGCGCCGGAGGAGGCGTCTCCGGCCCTGCGATCGGATACCAGCCTTCGCTAGGCATTCGCCTGTATGAGAACTTGCCCGCCGTCTTCTACGTCGATGTTCAGGTTGTGTCTGTGCAGCAAAGACATCCCAATGAGGGGTGTCGTATCTGAGACATAGGCAACGACTTCTCTTGGCTGACCATCCCACAGCACCGTTACGCCATAGACATCGAGTGTCGTTTCGCTACCGTCTGCCAGGATCACGCGGTTGATGCCTCTGAAGCCCAATCCCAACTCCGCGACCGTCACCGGCGGCAAGGTGAGGAAGCGGGTGAAGCCGGTGTCCACCACAGCGTCCACGTCCAGGGCTTGTCCTGCCGGACCTCGTAAGGGAAGGGCTACGACCGCCTCGTACGCTGCGTTCACAGTCCCCTGCATCACTCGGCCCTCCGTAGAGACCCGCCTCCGATACTGGCTACCGCCCTATAGCCCACACGAAGCAGCCAGACGTCGATGGCGTCCGGGCACTTCGCCCGCAGGCTGTCCGACGCGGCAAGCTCGCTTTCGGCGATGGCCCAGCGCCCGCTGTCCACGTCTATGGCGACGTACTCTCCGTCGTGCCCGGCTTCCACGTGCGTCTTGATGTCCTGCCGGTAGATCTCATCGCCGAGCCGGGCCGTCTCTTCCCTGGGCCTGCGCTGGCGCGCTGGGGTCTCTGCGTTCGTCATTCGTGCTCCTTCTCAAGTCATTCTTCTAACATACAACGCTTTGCGACAGCCTCTGTCTCAAATCTATTTGAACGAGTTCGGTTGGCGCCAAACGAAAACCCTAGGTTTCCCTCCACCAGCGGCGCAGGCGTTCGGACACTTGGGCCTCGTAGCCCTGGTCGGTGGGCTCGTAGTAGCGGCGGCCCTTTAGGTTTTCGGGCAGGTTTTCGTCTGGGGCGAAGTGGTCCGGGTAGTCGTGGGCGTACTTGTAGCCTTCGCCGTATCCCTGGGCCTTCATGAGGCCGGTCACGGCGTTGCGGAGGTGGAGGGGGACGGGATCGTTGCGGGAGTTGCGCGCGTCCTCCATGGCCTTGTTTATGGCGGCGTAGGCCGAGTTGCTCTTTGGGGCCGTTGCCAGGTACACGGTGGCTTCGGCCAGGGGGATGCGGCCTTCCGGCATGCCGATGAAGTGGACGGCCTGCTGCGCGGACACGGCGACGGTGAGCGCGTTAGGGTCGGCCATGCCGATGTCTTCGGCGGCCAGGACGACGAGCCTGCGGGCCACGAACATGGGGTCTTCGCCGGCCTCGATCATGCGGCCAAGCCAGTAGATGGCGGCGTCCGGGTCAGAGCCTCGGACCGACTTGATGAAGGCGGAGATCGTGTCGTAGTGCTGGTCTCCGGCCTTGTCGTACATCAGCGACTTGCGTTGCATGGCGTCTTCGACGGTCGCGGTGTCGATGACGCTGTGGACGGCTGTGGAGGCGGCCAGTTCGAGCGCGTTCAGGGCGGTCCGGGCGTCGCCGTTGGACAGGCGGACGAGGGCTTCGAGGGCCTCATCGCTCATCTCAAGCCGGTCGGCTCCGAGGCCGCGATCCGAGTCTTCCAGGGCGCTGCGGACGATGCCCTCGACCTGCTCGTCGGTGAGCGAGTTGAGCGTGAACACGCGGCTCCGGGAGAGGAGTGGGGAGATGACCTCGAAGGACGGGTTCTCCGTGGTTGCGCCGATAAGGACGACGGTGCCGTCTTCGACGTGGGGGAGGATGACGTCCTGCTGGGCCTTGTTGAAGCGGTGGATCTCGTCGACGAACAGGATCGTGCGGCGTCCGTGCATGCCGAGGGCGTCCTTCGCCTCCTTGACGATGCGCCTCAGGTCGGCGACGCCGGAGGTGACGGCGCTGACCTGGCTGAAGGCGCTGCGCGTCTGGCGGGCGATGAGGAACGCGAGGGTGGTCTTGCCGGTACCGGGCGGGCCCCAGAGGATCATGGAGGGAATGCGGTCCGCTTCGACGGCTTTTCTGAGGACGCGGTCGGGGTCCACTATGTGCTGCTGGCCTACGAACTCGTCGAAGGTGCGGGGCCTCATGCGGGCGGCGAGGGGCGCGGTCTTGCTGAGGACTTCTTCGCCGCGGTGTTCGAAGAGGGTCATTGGGGGGCCGCATTCAGGGCTGAGGAGACGGCTTCGATGAGGGCGTTGTCCTGGGTGGGGAGGACGGTGCGGGGGTCCAGCAGGAGGCGGCCGGCGTCCACTCTGCCGACTACGGGCGGAGCGCCGGCGCGGAGGCGCGCGGCTAGTGCTTGGGGGCCGCCCTCGATGCTCGCGCCGTCTATGCTCAGCGCCCGCGTGGGAAGCAGTTCGCCGGGGAGGCTGCCGCCCCCGATGGCCGAGGTCTCGTCGACGATCGAGGAGGGGCCGCCGATGCGCTCCTTCCACCGCCGGGCGCGGTACTCCAGCGAGCCGAGGGACGCGGCGATCATCTGCCAGACCGGTATCTTCTGCGGGGCCTCGCGGCGGACGTAGTGGAGGAGCGTGGCGACGAGGGCGGCGAGGCCGAGCTTGTCGATACGGACGGCGCGGGCGAGCGGGTGGCAGGCGAGCTTCGCGACGGCGTCGCGCTTGCCGACGACGAGGCCGGCCTGCGGCCCGCCGAGCAGCTTGTCGCCGGAGAAGAAGACGAGGTCCGCGCCTGCCTGTACGCTCTCCTGGACGGTCGGTTCGGGGGCCAGGCCGTACTCGGATGTGTCCAGCAGGCATCCGCTGCCGACGTCGTGCATGACGGGGACGGCGTACCTGCGGCCCAAGCTTACGAGGTCGGCGATCGAGGGGGCCTCGGTGAAGCCGACGACCTTGAAGTTGCTGGAGTGGACGGAGAGGAAGGCGGCGGTGTTGCCGGTGATCGCAGACTCGTAGTCGCGGATGTAGGTCTTGTTGGTCGTGCCCACGTCCACCAGGGTCGAGCCGCCCTGGCGCAGCACGTCGGGGACGCGGAAGCCGCCGCCTATCTCGACGGCCTCACCCCTGGAGACGATGACCTCTTTGCCGTGGGCGAGGGCCGCGAGTCCGAGCATGACGGCGGAGGCGTTGTTGTTGACGGCCATGCCTGCCTCTGCGCCGGTGACCTCGGCGAGGAGCCGGCCGACGTACTCGTTGCGGGAGCCGCGCGCGCCTGTGCCGAGGTCGAACTCCAGGTCGCCGTAGCCTGCGGCCGCGGAGGCGACGGCCTCGACGGCCTCGCGGCTGAGCGGCGCGCGGCCCAGGTTGGTGTGGACCACGACGCCGGTTGCGTTGATGACGGCGCGGGGCCATCGGCGCAGACGCTCGGCGGCGCTGGCGCGGACGGCGTCCACGATGTCGTCTAGGGCCGGGGCCGGGACGCCGTTGCCTATCGTCTGCCTGGCGGCGTCGAGTTCGGCGCGGACGAGTTCGAGCACGAGGTCGCGGGACACCTCATCGCACAGGTCCTGGATGGGCGCTTCTGAGAGCACCCGATCTACGCTGGGAAGCCGGCGGTAGGGGGATTGCGACGCCATGAGAGTTAACGTGTCCTTCAGCGATTATATCTGATGCTATACTTTGGGGAGTCTGTGCGATTCGGAGGCTTTGTTGAAAGCGGGAATCATCAACGTTACGGGTTATCTTGGAGTGGAGTTGGCCCGCATTCTGCATCGACACCCGGACGTGGAGATCGCGTCGGTTACCGGGAGGAGCCAGGCGGGAAGCACGCTGGACGCCGTCTTTCCGCACCTTCACGGCATGGACCTGCCGATCACGGAGGACCTCGAGGGCAGCGTGGACATCGTGTTCTCGGCGCTGCCGCACGCGGCGAGCGCGGAGCGGCTGGCCCCGCTGCTGTCGGACGGCGTGCGCGCCATCGACGTGAGCGCGGACTTCCGGCTGAACGACGTGGACGAGTACGAGCGCACGTACAGCACGGCGCATCCGTGCCCGCAGTACATCGAGGACGCGGTGTACGGCCTCACGGAGTTGTACCGCGACGAGGTCGCCGAAGCTCAACTGGTGGCAAACCCAGGCTGCTATCCGACGGCCTCGATCCTGGCTCTCGCGCCGGCTCTCAGGGAAGGCATCATCGAGCCGGACATCGTCATCGACGCGAAGTCCGGCGTCTCAGGCGCGGGAAGGGGGCTGGCGTTGAAGACGCACTACTCGGAGGTCAACGAGAACCTGTCCGCGTACGGGTTTGGCGGACACCGCCACCAGCCGGAGATCGCGCAGGAGTTGACCAAGCTGGACTCGGCCACGGAGCCCCGGATCACCTTCCTGCCGCACCTCGCGCCGATGACGCGGGGCATACTCTCGAGTTGCTACGCGCCCCTCCGGACCGCGGTCACGGACGAGCAGTTGCGCGAGCTTTACGACGACGCCTACAGGGACGAGCCGTTCGTGGACGTAGCGGCGGGACCGCCGGGCACCAAGCACGCATACGGCAGCAACGCCTGCATCGTGTATCCGACGGTGGACCGGGGCGCGGACCGGCTGATAGCGATCGGGTGCATAGACAACCTCGTGAAGGGCGGGTCGGGCCAGGCGGTGCAGAACATGAACGTCATGTTCGGACTGGAAGAGACCGCAGGCCTGGCCCAGCGCGCGCTGTATCCGTAGCGGGGCGCGCGGGGCGGATGGATTTCGGTGCTAACATGCTGCCGTCGCCCTTTCCCTCATCGACGCGCCGGGAGAATCACGGTACGGCAGGCAATCACCCCAAACTCAGTATGGCAAGCGCATCCGAACAGCTGGCGTTAGGCATAGCGGCGCAGCCGGACCACGACGCTGCCGCTGCCGAGCGCGTAACCATGGCCTGCGAAGACAACCTGGATTTCATGTCCAGGCTTTCGGACGGCCTGATGAAGCTGGTCGTCACTTCGCCTCCTTACAACATCGGCAAGGACTACGAGGCCAAGACCTCGCTCGACGACTACCTGGACTCCCAGGAACGGGTGATAGGCGAGTGCGTCCGGCTTCTCCATGCTCACGGATCGATCTGCTGGCAGGTCGGGAACTACGTCAACGACGGTGAGATCGTCCCCCTCGACGCCGTTCTCTATCCCGTGTTCCGTCGTCACGGCCTGAAGCTTCGCAACCGTATAGTCTGGCACTTCGGCCACGGCCTGCACTCCTCGAGGCGGCTGTCCGGAAGGTACGAGACCATAAACTGGTGGACGAAGGACGACGATTACACCTGGAACCTCGATCCGATCAGGGTCCCGTCGAAGTATCCGGGCAAGCGCCACTTCAAGGGCCCGAACGTCGGCAAGCTGTCGGGGAACCCGAAAGGCAAGAACCCCAGCGATGTCTGGGAGTTCCCGAACGTAAAGAACAACCACCCCGAGAAGACTGTCCATCCCTGCCAGTTCCCCGTCGAACTGGTCGAACGCCTCGTCCTCTCGATGACCGATGAAGGCGACGCGGTGTTCGATCCCTACATGGGAGTCGGCTCGTCGGTCATTGCCGCCCTCATGCACGGACGCGAAGCGTACGGATGCGATAACGTGCCCGAGTACGTGGAGATCGCCCGGCAGCGGGTCCGGCAACTCGATCAGGGGACTCTGCGCACCCGTCCCATGGGCAAGCCCATCTACGACCCGACCAAGCCCAACGGGGGCCACTAGTGCAGATCAAGGCCCGCTATTCATAAGGCGTCCCCTACTATGAGCGCGACCTCCTGAACGTCCTGCGCCAGGGCAGGGGCGTCCCGGCTGTGCCGCTGGTGCTGGTTGGCGTCGCTCCGTGAGGCTTCTGAAGATTCAGGGGACCGTCATACCGGCGCAGGCCGGTATCCAGGGGTGATGCGGGGCGTTCAACGCGCCGACTCTGAACAGCTACCGTGCGCCTGCACGCATTGCCCAAGTCTTCTGAGCGATGCGCCGTCAAAGGTTTGCGAATCTCCTCCGGATGTGATACAACAATCTCAATAAATCAACTGGAGGAGTTATTCAAATGGTTAGTGTACCAACTCATCACGACGTTCATGAGTGCGATACTCATGAGCATCACGGCGACGAGCCGGGCCACGTGCACGATATCCATGAGTGCGACGGCCACGAGCACCACGCGGAGGAGCACGCCCACAACCAGCACGAGTGCGACACTCACGAGCACCACGGCGACGAGCCGGGCCACGTGCACGACCCGCACGAGTGCGACGACCACGAGCACCACGGTCACTAGAAACGCCGCGGGAGCGCGCTAACGCGGTAACAAGAGCGTCGGGCTTCTCCTGCGTGGGGAGGCCCGACGCTGTTTTGCTGTTGTCAGGCCTGCGGGCTGATAGCTAGAATGTGTGGGCTTCTGCTGAGTGGCCCCATCGTCTAGCGGTCCAGGATCCCACCCTTTCAAGGTGGTGACACGGGTTCGAGTCCCGTTGGGGCCACCATGCCCTGCTCCGCTCATCGGAGAACCCCATCTCAATCTTCCCCAGCAGACTGGGGAAGAGGTCAGAGGGTGTGCGCCAGCAGACTGGGGAAGAGGTCGGAGGGCGCGCGCCAGCAGACTGGGGAAGGGGTCAGATTCCCTCTCGTGAGGGTTGCTTTAGCCGCCTCCGACCGCGCGGACTACTTCGATGCTGTCCCCGTCGCTGAGTTGGATTGTCGGCAGTTCGTCGCGCCGCCTGACCTCGCCGTTGAGGGCGACCGCGATGTGGCGCGCCTCAGCGACGCCCAGCGACTCAAGCACGTTGAGCAGGGACGCGTCCGGCGGATACTCGCGCTTCTGGCCGTTCAGCGTGACTCGTATCTTCGCCGCGGCTGTCATGCTCCGTGCTGCCTCCCGGCCGGCGAGCTTGCGCCTATTGCCTTGCTGAGTTGAGCCGCCGCCGTCTTCGGATCGGGGCTGTCCATGATCGCGCTTATCACGGCGACGCCGGAAGCTCCCGCGTTCATGACCGCGCCGGCGTTGCCGGCCTCGACTCCGCCTATCGCCACGACCGGAATGGAGACCTTTCCCGCAGTTTCGCTTACCAGGCCTTTGCCTCCGAAGGGGCCTTCCGGGTGCGACGCCGTGGGGAAGATCGTTCCCAGGACGAGGAGGTCCGCGCCGGCGCTCGCCGCCTCCGCCGCGCCCGCGGCGCTGTGAACGGAGCGTCCGATCAACAGGCGTCTGCCCGCCTTCTCCTTCGCGCGCCGCGTCGCCGGTCCGCGTTCGCCGAGCTGCACGCCGTCGGCACCGCAGGCAAGCGCGACGTCTATGCGGTCGTTGACGAACAGGAGGGCGCGTCCGTCGATCGCCCGCGACAGTTCAATGGCAAGCGCGCACATGTCGAAGGCGGGCATGTCTTTGTCTCGTAGCTGGACCATGGTTGCCCCGCCGCCGACGGCCTGCTCGACGGTCTCGACTAGGCTACGCCCCTCGCCGTCGACCGGGCGAGTGACGAGGCAGAGGACCGGGCGCGGGACGGCGGCGGGCACGTGGCTTGCAGTTCCCTCTAGCTCGTTGCGGCGGCGGTCGCGACGCCTGCCGTCGGACTGCTTGGCGTGGCGGTCTTCTTCCTCTCGATCCGGCCCGCGATGTACGCCTTGCGCCCGGCCTCCGTACCGAGCTTGAACGCCTCGCCCATGAGGCCGGGGTCTTCCGCTTGGGCGATGGCGGTGTTCACGAGCACGGCGTCCGCGCCTGCCTCCATGGCGGCGGAGGCCTCCGAAGGCACGGCCAGCCCGGCATCGACCACCACCGGCGCCTCCGACTGTTCGATGATGAGACGCACTTCGTCGATCGTCAGGATGCCCTGGCCGGAGCCGATCGGCGAGCCGAGCGGCATCACGGTCGCGCATCCCAGGTCTTCCAGCATCCGGGCGAGCACCGGGTCGGCGTGGATGTACGGCAGCACGACGAAACCCTCGTCGAGAAGCTGCTTTGCCGCCTCGTACGTCCCCACGGGATCGGGCAGAAGGTACTCGGCGTAAGGTATGACCTCCAGCTTGATCCAGTTCGAGCCGGTGACCTCCCTGGCGAGCCTTGCCGTGAACATGGCCTCCTCAGCAGTCTTGCAGCCGGCCGTGTTCGGCAGAATCGTGTAGCGGTCCCAGTCGAAGTAGTCCAGGATGTTCTTCTCGTTGGGATTGTCCAGATCGAGGCGGCGTATGGCCACCGTGACGATCTCGGCCTCGGACGCGGTCACGGACTCGACCATCTCTTCCATCGAGCGGTGGCGTCCCGTGCCGACCATGAGCCTTGAGGCGAATTTGCGGCCGGCTATTTCCAGATGGTCTTCCATTGCAGCGACTCCCTTGCATCGATCGGCGACATGCCTGGTAAACGGGACGAAACGCAAAGCCGCCGGCAATGCGCCGGCGGCTGAAGATAAGACACTCAATGTATCGGATCCCTACGCTGGCATTACCCAGGTCAGGTGCGGCGGTCGTCCCGACGTTCCGGAACCTCTCAGCCTGGATTCTCCAAGCTCCCGTCTCACGATCTATGTTGTTGGCTCTCAGCATATCCGCACTGCGGCGCGGGGTCAACAGGCCGGTCATGGTTTGGGGGCCCTTCGACGGGCTCAGGGCGAACGGGGGCGGGCGCTTCGGCGAGCTTTGCGTAACTCTGTGACGGTGCTTGGACAACAGCGCTTTTGCCCCATCTTGATCCTTCGAGGGACTCAGGACATGCCTTCCCCAGCAGACTGGGGAAGAGGCCGGAGGCCCCGCCCAGGCCACCCCTGGATTCCGGCCTTCGCCGGAATGACGGTGGGAGGGGGCGGGCGGGCCCCTTCGACAGGCTCAGGGCGAACGGGGCGGATGGATTCCCGCCTTCGCGGGAATGGCGGCGTTGGAATTGGAATGACGGCGTTGGAACTTATTCCGGGGTGAGGGCGTCTTGGTAGTAGAATGGGGTTCTGAGGGAACGGATTGGAGGGTGCGATGTCCTGGCTTAAATTGACGGCGCTTTTGGCGGTGGTTGTGTGTCTGGGCGTTGCCGGGCTGGCTTGCGGCGGCGCTGAAGAGTCGGAGTACTTCGCTGCTCAAGACATGGCGCTTTCCGAACCTGCGATGGCCATGGACGGCGCAATGGCCGATTACGCCGAGGAAGGCGCGATGGCCCAGTCCACGTCCGCAAGGAGCAGCGACGACATGGCCATGGAAAAGGATATGGCCATGATGGAGTCTGACGAAGACGCCTTCGAAATGGAGACGGCGGAATCGATGGATTTCGAGGACGCGGCTTCCGCCGACTTTGGCGTCGATTCGTCCGGCCCGGTCGCACAGCCGGTCTCGCAGCAGCGAATGATCGTGCGATCGGCTGAAGTGTCGATCGAGGTGGAAGACGTGGAGGAGGGCCTCGCCCGAATCGGGGCGCTGGCGTCCGAACTCGGGGGCTGGGTGGTCTCTTCCGAAGAGTCGCTGGCGTACACCGGGTACATCTCCGTCCGGGTTCCCGCCGATAAGCTGGACTCCGCGATCTCACGCCTGAGGTCGATGGCAACGGACGTGATGCAGGTGCTCGTGTCCAGCCGCGACGTGACGGACGAGTACGTGGACAATCGCGCGCGCCTCGCCAACCTGCAGGCCACGGCGGACGCGCTGCGGGCGCTGCTCAAAGAGACGGCGGAGGTGGAGGACGCCCTCAAGGTGCATGAGACGCTGACGGGCATTCAGTCGGAGATCGAAAGTCTCCAGGGGCGGATCAAGCTGCTCGAAGAGACCGCTGCGTACTCTCTACTGAGAGTTTCGGTGTCGCAGACGCCGGGCGAGTTGACGCTGGACGCCGGGCCGGACGTGACCTCAAGCGTCGGGCAGGTCGTCAGGTTCAGGGCGACGTTCGTTCAGCCCGAAGGACTGGACACGTTCTCGTACACATGGGACTTCGGCGACGGATCGCGCCCGGTCACCAACACGATCACGGCGCCTACCGCCGACGAGGATACGCGGGTCACGGCGACGGTGACGCACTTCTACGAGGACGACACCGACTCGCCGTACATCGCCGGCATCGAACTGACCGCATGGGGCGACGCGGGCCTGTTCGAGGGATCGGACACGGTGACGGTCACGGTCACTCGACTGCCGACCGTCGAGGTGTTCACCGAGTCGTGGGTCGGCGCGGAGGAGGGCGAGGATGTCGAGCTAACGGCCACGTTTACGAGGCCGTCCGAGCTGACGAACCTGCGGTACAGGTGGGAGTTCGGCGACGGCTCGCCGCTGGTGGAGGGCGCGGTCGAGGACGGCGCGACTCTGATCGCCGCGACGCACGTTTACGAGCACTACCGGCCGCAGCCGTATCCCGCGCGCGTCACCCTTTTCGCGGACAGCGCGGCGGGAGACGTGGAGGCGACGGCGTACAGCGACGTATTCATAGAGGAGGCGGAGGGCCTGGTGGTCTTCGGGTGGAGCGCGGGCGAGCAGGGGGAGAACGCGGTCCGGGCGTTGATCGCCATCGGGCAGATCCTGCTCACGGTGCTGATCTGGGCCGGGGTGCTTAGCCCGCTGTGGATTATCGCCGCCGGCGTTGTCGTTGTCGTAGTCCGCCGCAGGCGGAGGGCGGCGGATTCGCAGGCGGGCGCTGCGGAGGAGGATTGACCCGGGGTCACGGTTCGTGCGGCGCCGGGGTGCGCGGCGCTGCGGCCCTTCGACAGGCTCAGGGCGAACGGTGAGGGGAGACCCCATTCCTTCGAGGGACTCAGGACAGGCTCTAGCCTTCCCCAGCAGACTGGGGAAGGGGTCAGAGGAGGACGCTTCCCAGAGTTCTTAGACATGCTCTTAGGGGGCAGGTTAGGATTGGGGCATGTCGCCTACTGTGCGCCACTTTACGGCTTCCGGTTACGTGGTCTGCGATGACTGCGTGCTCCTGCACTGGCACCCGAAGGTCGGCGGCTGGCTCCCTCCGGGAGGGCACATCGAGGCTAACGAGGACCCGGTGCAGGCGGTGCTGCGCGAGATCGAGGAGGAGACCGGCATCGCCGCCGAGGTGCTGCCGACGGGCATAGTGCTAGACCTTGAGTACCCTGTGCAGGTCCAGCCGCCTTTCACGATTCTTGTTGAGGACATCGCCGATCCGGTCGAGGGCGACCACCAGCACATCGACATGATCTACCTTTGCCGTCCGGCTGAGGGCGCGGGCGCGCTGAAGGACGGGTGGGTCTGGGCAAGCCGTGCCGACTTGAGCGATGGGAGACCACTGGCAGCGCCGGGCGCTCCATGCGAGCCGCCTCCGAGGGACGTGCGGCTGCTGGGTCTCGCGGCGTTGGATGCGGCGGCGGTGTGGCTGCCGCGGGCGGGCGGGTGAGGGGGTGAGGCCGGGCGGGCTCTTCGACGGGATCAGGGCGAACGGGGCGATGGGGCGGGCGCTTCGCGAAGCGCCCCTACGGTTTGGGGCGATGCGATTTGACCTGCCATTGCCTCGGAGATGCAAGGGTGAGCGGGAAATGAAGGGACTCTGGGTATAGCGTTGGGTGAGCTTGGACCTGAGCCTCGCGTCGTTGTTATGGGAACGACCGGATCCGGGAAGACTACGGTGGGGCGGCGGATCGCGGAAGCGCTGGGCGTGCCGTTCATCGAGATGGACGCGCTCAACTGGGGGCCGAACTGGACGGAGCGGCCTCTGGAGGTGTTCAGGGACGAGCTCGCGGAGGCCATTAGCGGCCCTTCGTGGGTCCTGGACGGTAATTACAGCAAGGTCCGCGACGTTTACCTGCCAAGAGTCTCTACCGTCGTTTGGCTGGACTACCCGTTCTTGGTCAACTTCTGGCAGCTGCTCACGAGGACCTTGCGGCGCGGGATCAAGGGGGAAGTGTTGTGGAACGGCAACGTCGAGAGGCTGGCGACGCATTTCTTTACGAGGGACTCGCTCATACTCTGGTTCTTCAAGACTTACCGGAGGCGCAGGAGGACGTATCCTGAGTTGTTCAGCGGCCCGGACGCCGGCCACATAGAGGTGGTTCGGCTGACGGGGCGAGGCAGGACGGAGGCCTGGCTGCGGCGGCTCCGGGCCTCGCTTGAGCGGCGCGGGTAGCGCGCGGTCATGGTTCGACAAGCTCACCACGAACGGGGGCGGATGGATTCCCGCCTGCGCGGGAATGACGGGGAGAGAGGGGGCGGTTGGGGGTTCGACCTTGACCGTCATTTGGGCCTATGCTAGCGTTTTCGTTGTACATATCCAGTACGCGTTGAAGGGGAGTAGTAGCGGACTGCCTTCTACAGAGAGCCGGTAGCGGCGGCCTGTCTGATGCCTTTGGGTATCGGGAACACAGGTTGCGCGGTGCGATACCGGCGTCCGGCATTACGCGAACTCGCCCCGGAGCGTCCCTCCTGAACACGGCCGGCACGCCGGCCAGTAGGGCTGGGCGGTGGCCCCGTTACAGCCTGCAAGCGTCCCCGAGCCGGCGTGCCGGGCCTGTAATGGCTTCAGCGTTGGGCGGGGGAACGAGGGTGGTACCGCGGGTACTCACCAGGTTCACGAAGACGGGCGCGCCAGCGTCGTCCGCCGCGTGAACGCGCCGCATGATTGCGGCAGGCCCGTCCCTTTTGGGGGCGGGTTTTTTGTTGGGTTCGAGCATGTTGGAAGGAACGTCTGATGGTAACGACGCAGTCGAGGGGAACGCGGTACGACCACAGGGTCGTCGAGTCGAAGTGGCAGCGCCGCTGGGCCGACGACGGCCTGCACGAGGTGCGGGACGACGATCCGCGGCCCAAGTGGTACGAGCTCACGATGTACCCGTACCCCTCAGGCGATCTGCACATCGGACACTGGTACACGATGGCGCCGTCGGACGCGCACGCGCGCTATCGCAGGATGCTGGGCTACAACGTCCTGCACCCGATGGGGTTCGACGCGTTCGGCCTGCCTGCCGAGAACGCTGCCATCCGGCGAGGTGTTCATCCGCTGGGCTGGACGATGAACAACATCGAGAACATGCGCCGCCAGTTGCGCTCGATGGGCGCGATCTACGACTGGGACAGGGAGGTGGTCACCTGCGACCCTGACTACTACAAGTGGAACCAGTGGCTCTTCCTGAAGTTCTACGAAGCCGGACTGGCCTATCGGGCCTTCGCTCCCGCGAACTGGTGTCCGTCCTGCAACACGGTCCTGGCCAACGAACAGGTCACGGCCGAGGGCGTGTGCGAAAGGTGCGACACGACCGTCTCGCACAGGGACCTTAACCAGTGGTTCTTCCGCATCACCGACTACGCGGATGAGCTTCTGGACATGTCCGGCTTGGTGTGGCCGGAGAACATCAAGACGATGCAGACGAACTGGATAGGCCGGAGCGAGGGCGTGAACATCCGCTTCGACGTCTCGGAGCACGGCCTGGAGCAGCCGTACATCGACACGTTCACAACGCGCATCGACACGATCTACGGCGTGACGTTCGTGGTGCTCGCGCCGGAGCATCCCCTGACCGCGCAGCTCACGACGCCGGAACGCCGCGAAGACGTGGAGGCGTACGTGGAGCAGGCGCGGCGGCAGACCGAGATCGAGCGCCTGTCGACGGACAAGGACAAGACGGGCGTCTTCACCGGCTCGTACTGTGTGAACCTGCTGAACGGCGAGCGGGTGCCGGTCTTCGTGGGCGACTACGTGCTGATGAGCTACGGCACCGGGATAGTGATGGGCGTGCCGGCCCACGACCAGCGGGACTACGCGTTCGCGGAGAAGCACGGCCTGCCTATCAGGGTGGTCGTCGCGCCGCCGGGCTGGAACGGGGAGCCGCTGCCGGGGGCGTACGGGGACGAGGGCGTGCAGGTGGCGTCGGGCCAGTTCGACGGGCTGCCGAGCGGGGAAGGACGCCAGCGAATCGCGGACTACCTGGAGGAGAAGGGCTGGGGCGAGCGTAGGGTGCAGTACCGGATGCGGGACTGGCTGATTTCCAGGCAGCGGTACTGGGGCGCGCCGATCCCGATCGTTTACTGCGAGGCGGGCGGCGAAGTACCGGTGCCCTACGACCAACTGCCCGTGCTGCTGCCTGAGGACGCGGAGTTCAGGCCGACGGGCGAGTCGCCGTTGAGGCTGCATCGCGGGTTCATGGACGTGGAGTGCCCCAGGTGCGGCGGACAGGCAACGCGGGAGTCGGACACGATGGACACGTTCGTGGACTCGTCCTGGTACCAGTTCCGCTATCTGAGCCCGCACTATGAGGGCGGGCCGGTGGACCCGGAGGCCGCCGGGCTGTGGGGCGCGGTGGACCAGTACACCGGCGGCTCCGAGCACGCCGTCATGCACCTGCTGTACGCCCGCTTCTTCACCAAGGCGATGAGGGACCTGGGGGAGATCGGCGTAGATGAGCCGTTTGCGCGGCTGTTCAACCAGGGGCAGATCGTGCTGGGCAGCCGGCGGATGAGCAAGTCTCGCGGCAACGTGGTCGCGCCGGACGAGTACGTCGAGGAGTCGGGCGCGGACGCCGTGCGCTGCTACATGATGTTCCTGGGCCCGTGGGACCAGGGCGGCGAGTGGAGCGACTCGGGGCTGAACGGCGTGAGCCGGTGGCTGAACCGGGTGTGGGACTTGGTTTCGCGCGATTCCGACGAACTGAGCGATTCGGTTGCGGACGGCGAACCGGCCCGCGATTTGCAGCGCGCCGTTCACCAGACGATCAAGAAGGTCACTGAGGATCTGGACCGGTTCAAGTTCAACACGTCGATTGCCGCGCTGATGGAGTTGACGAATCTGATGAACCAGCTTTGGGAGCGCCGAAGCGTGGACGAGGCTGCGTGGCGGGATGCGGTGGAGAAGCTGTTGCTGCTGATGGCGCCCATGGCCCCGCACATCGCGGAGGAGCTTTGGGAGGCTACGGGGCGCGAGTACAGCGTCCACCAGCAGGCGTGGCCCGAGTGGGACGAGGCGCTGGCGGCGAGCGAGACGATCACGCTGGTCGTGCAGGTGAACGGCCGGCTCAGGGACCGCATCGAGGTTGACGCATCGATCGAGGAGGCTCCTGCGAGGGAGCTTGCGCTGGCCAGCGCGCGGGTGCGGCCCCACGTCGAGGGCAAGGAGATTGTGAAGGTGGTGTATGTGCCGGGGCGGTTGGTGAATGTGGTGGCGAGGTAGGACTCTGGGAGGATAGCGATGCCGACTAAGACTGTAGCGCCGTACGGCTCTTGGAAGACTCCGATTTCGCCCGATATGCTCGTATCGACTTCGTCGGGCATTGGCCGGGCGACGCAGATCGCGCTTGACGGGGATGACGTGTACTGGGCAGAGGCGAGGCCGCAAGAGGGAGGGCGCGTCGTGGTCGTCCGACGCTCGGCTGACGGAGCGGTGACGGAGCTGA
Organism: Dehalococcoidia bacterium; assembly: GCA_963668185.1. Taxonomy (GTDB): domain Bacteria; phylum Chloroflexota; class Dehalococcoidia; order Lucifugimonadales. The sequence goes on along the minus strand of OY764162.1, from coordinate 1,848,780 downwards.
CGCCCGCGCCGTACAACGTGCGGACGACGGTGTACGAGTACGGCGGCGGGGCGTACGCGGTCAGCGGCGGTGTGGTCTACTTCTCGAACTTCGGGGACCAGCGCCTGTACCGGCAGGCGCCGGGCGGCGCGCCCGAGGCGCTCACGCCGGAGTCCGGCCTGCGGTACGCGGACGGGGTGGTGGACGCCGCGCGCAACCTGTTCTTCTGTGTCCGTGAGGACCACTCGGCGGGATCGGGGCAGCCTGTGGACACGATCGCGAGGGTCGATCTGACGGGAGGCGACGGGGGCGCGGCCATCGTGTCCGGGAACGACTTCTATTCCGCGCCGCGGCTCAGCCCTGACGGCGGGCTGCTGGCGTGGGTGACGTGGGACCACCCGAACATGCAGTGGGACGCGTCGGAGTTGTGGGTGGCCCAGGTGGACGGGGGCGGCTTCCTCGGAGAGCGCGCGAAGGTGGCGGGCGGCCCCGGGCAGGGCGTGGCTTCGCCCGCATGGACGCCAGGGGGCGACCTGGTGTTCCTGTCGGAGCGGACCGGCTGGCTCAACCTGTACAGGTACCGGCCTTCGACCGGCTCGGTGGAGCCGTTGATGGACGTGGAGGCGGAGATCGGCGGCTTCTCGTTCGGGCTTGGCGCGTCCGGGTACGCGGTGGAGTCGGACGGGCGTATCGTATGCGTTCGCATGGACCGGGGGAGCAGCCGGCTGGCTGTGCTTGACACCGAGAGCGGCGGGATGGAGTACGTCGATACCGAGTTCTCGGAGGTGTCGCATGTCAAGGCGGCCAACGGGCAGGCGTTCATCGTCGGCGGCTCGCCGGAAGCGCCGGAGTCGGTCGTGCGCCTGGACCTCGAGACCGGCGAGGCGGAGGTGCTCAGGAGCGGGGCGACTCAGGCGATCGATTCCGCGTACCTGTCCGTGCCGGAGCCTGTGGAGTTTCCGACGGAGGACGGCCTGACGGCGCACGCCTTCTACTACGCGCCGTCGAACGCCGACTTCGAGGCGCCGGCGGGCACGTTGCCGCCGCTGATCGTGATCAGCCACGGCGGGCCGACGGGGGCAACGTCGTGCGTCCTCGACCTGAGCATCCAGTTCTGGGCCAGCCGTGGGTTCGGCGTGGTGGACGTGAACTACGGCGGCAGCACGGGATTTGGCCGGGAGTACCGCGAGCGGCTGCGGGACAGGTGGGGGATCGTGGACGTTGACGACTGCGTGAACGCGGCGAAGCATCTCATCGAGCGCGGCAGCGCCGACCCGGACCGCGTGCTGATCCGGGGCGGGAGCGCGGGCGGCTACACGACGCTGGCGTCGCTGGCCTTCCGGGACTTCTACAAGGCGGGGGCCAGCTACTACGGCCTGAGCGACCTGGAGGGGATCGTCAAGGACACGCACAAGCTGGAGTCTCAGTACCTCGACGGGCTGATCGGGCCGTACCCGGAGCGCCGTGACGTGTACATGGAGCGGTCGCCCGTGCACTCCGCCGACCGGATCAACTGCCCGCTGATCCTGTTCCAGGGGCTGGAGGACAAGGCGGTGCCGCCGAGCCAGGCGGAGTACATGCTGGAGGCGATGAGGAGCCGGGGCCTGCCGGTGGCGTACGTCCCCTTCGCCGACGAGCAGCACGGGTTCCGCAGGGCGGAGAACATCAAGCAGTCGATAGGGAACGAGTTGTATTTCTATTGCCGGGTGTTCGGGATCGAGTCTGCGGATTCGGCGGTGGGGGTGGAGATCGAGAACCTTTAGACGGCCCTTCGACAGGCTCAGGGCGAATGGGGAGGGGAGACCCCATCCTAACCTTCCCCAGCAGACTGGGGAAGGGACTAAGCGGAGGGGGCCTTCGGTGGGGTCAGGGGAAACGGGATTTGTGGCGCGGGGCGGCGGGCGTAAGCTACGCTGGATGCCGTGAGTACCGCCGATAGCTCCGCAGCGCCAGCCGCCACGTCCGGCCGTTTCAACGCGCTGCGGCACCGCGACTTCCGGGTCCTGTGGCTTGGGATGGTGTTCTCCGGCTCGACGTTCGTGTTCCAGTGGTACGCGCAGTCGTGGTTCATCGTGCAGACGACGGACTCGCCGCTCGCGCTGGGGTTGCTGGGCGGCGGGCGCGGGATCGTGATGACGCTGCTGAGCGTGTACGGCGGGGTGCTGGCGGACAGGCTGAACCGGCGCTGGCTGCTGATCGTCAGCCAGACGCTGTCGATGCTCATTTACGCCGTGCTGTCCGCGCTGGTGATCATGGACATGGCGGAGTTGTGGCTGGTGTTCGTGCTGGTGCTGCTGTCCTCGGCGGCGCTGGCGATGGACCAGCCGGTGCGGCAGGCGCTGATCCCTGAACTGGTGCCGACGCGGGACGTGCCGGGCGCGACGGCGCTGGTGGCTGCGGCGCAGATGGGCGCGTTCGCGTACCTGCCGCCTCTGGCCGGGGTGGCCATCGACCACCTGGGCACGGGGTGGACGTTCGCGCTGAGCCTGATCGGGCACCTGGGCATCATCGGCGCCGCCGCGATGATGCACTACCGGGGCGGGCCCGTCCGCAGGGAGACGGCGCGACCGACGGCCTGGGCGGACGCGAGGGAGGGCTTCCGGTACTCGGTGGACCACCGGCAGGTGTTCTGGCTGTTCGCGATCACGTGGGCTTTGAGCGGCCTGGGCTGGCCGCTGATCGTCACGCTGTCGCCGCTGTGGTTCAAGAACGAGCTTGGCATGGGGGCGACGGGCTTCACGCTGGTGTCCTCGGCGTGGGGCACGGCGAGCCTGGCGGCGTCGCTGTACCTGGCGCAGCGCCGCCAGATACCGATGATGGGCAGGCTGTTCGTGGTGAGCGCGTTCGCGTTCTGCGGCAGCCTGCTGCTGTTCTCCTTGACGCGGTCGATACCGCTGGTGGTGATCTCGTGGGGCCTGAACGGCCTCGCGTACTCGGTGAACATGATCGTGATGATCGCCATGATCCAGATCGCGGTCCCGAACGAGATACGGGGGCGGGTGATGGGGCTCACGAGCGTGTCGAGGTCGGTCAGCCAGCTTTCGGGGCTGCCGTTGAGCGCGATCGCGCAGGTTGTGGGCATGTCGGTCATGGTGCCGGGCATGGCGGTGGTCTGCCTGGCGGTGTGCGGGGTCATGCTGCTGTTCGCGCCGACGCTGCGGCGGATGGCGGCGGAGGGGTAGTCTTGAAAGCCAGTCGCGTCGGCGGTTCGAAACCTGTCACGGTTCGTGCTGGGGCGCGTTGGGAGAAGTGACGGAATTGCCGTGGCTGATGGGGTGGCCCCTAGACTGCTGATGAGGCGGTGATTGGATTTCATGCGTTCAGATTAGCGCGGGGGTGCGGGTGGGGCGAGTGTTCGGGTGGGGCTTATGGCTTTGGTTGCCGAATAGGAAACAACATGCATTGCCGTTCCCGGAACATGGAGTAGGGACTTGAAATTTGCCGTGCTCTCTGTTAACGTCACTTGCAATGGAAGGGGTCTGCATGAGGCCCACAGGTCAATGTATCGGCTTAGGAGGGCGGATATGATCTAACATGGGAAACAGGGTAGAGGTGCGCCCAATGCAATCAAGAGTTAAAGAGGTGCCGTCCACGCTTAGGACGGCTTTTTTTGTGCCCGCGAAAAGTCGCGTGAAGGGCACATGCAACCGAGCTTACAGCGCTCGATCGCACAAAGGGGAGGTGCCAGAGAGGTTTAATGGACCCGACTGGGGGTCGGGCACGGTGTATGCGCACCGTCGCGGGTTCAAATCCCGTCCTCCCCTTTGTGCGATCGAGCGCAAGGGCCGTCTCCATTGTTGCGTCCCCTTGCCCGAGAGTCAAGGTAGAGACACCATTCCCAACTCAAAATATGCCCTCCAACCAATTCGAGACAATTCCCTTCGCGGTAGCTCACAACGGGTCAATGGTCTGGCCCCTTGCTTTGTGCATTCTTTTGCCAGCGATGGCACAGCCGCCACCCATGTGAGGTTGGATTGGACAGCATCTAGGAGGTCTTGCGGCACAGCCCAACCATTGTACTGCGCGCCGCAGTTACGAATGTATTAGACCTTCACGAGAGGTGCTGCGAGCGGCCTAGCAAGCGCCTAGGTGAGCCGGTTCAGGGTGCATCCGGGCGGCGATATGTAGTAGGACTGGACGGGCGGCACGTAGAAAGTCCCGCCCCTAGGTGCGTAGCTCTTCCAATACGCGTCGTGCTGAGCATGGTCGTTGTCGCACCACGCGTCCAGATAAGTGTTGAAGGCTGTCTTGTACTTGTCGTAGTCGGCGTCCGACGCGTGACAGAAGCCAGTGCTGATATCCCCGCAATATTTCTTCTCGACCTTACTCAGTGCGGCCTTGGTCTCCGCCAGTTTCTTCTCGGCCTCTATGACGCGGTCGCGGAGTTCCTTGTTCTGGGGCCTAGTGTCCTTGATGATTTGTGTCACGTACCCGTACACGTCGCCCTCGGACACCCAATAGCCGTCTGGGATGTCGTTGGCGTCGCCCTGGGGCCAGAAGTACAGGATGTCGCCCTCCTTCTTGATGTCCACAACCCGGTGAATGATTCTGTCCCCATCCGTCCGCGACTCCGGATCGACGAAGGAGATGACCGCCCCAATCACAATGTCCTCCGGTCGGAAGTTCTCCAACATCACGACCGTGTCGAGGCACGTGATCTTGGGCTCCATGCTGCCGGTGCACGCCGGGTAGCTGTTGTAGGTCTTGGGCACGAGTGGCGCGCGCTGTCTGTTGAGTGTGGCTATCTCGCCCTCTATCGCGGTGGCCTGCGCCTCCAAGTCCTCCACGGTGCCCACGGCGTCCCTGAGTCGCCGCAAGTCTGTCTCAAGGTCGGCCACGGACGCCTCCAGACCGGCGTTCGTCAATTCCAGCTTGGCGTTCGCAGACCACAGTTCGGCCCTGTCCAAGCTCACCTTCTCGACCTCGCCGGTTAGCCGGATGCCCTCCGCGCTCAGCCGGGCATTGTCCGCCTCCAGCCTTCCGACGGACGCGAAGAGTTCTTGGTTCCTGTCTTCCAGCTTCCCCACGTGCTGCGTCAAGACGTCCCGTTCGTCCCCAAGCGCCACGTTCGCGGCGGCAAGGTCGTCGTTCTCGGATTGCTGCTCCGTCAACTCAACTTGGAGCCCGTCGCGCTCGCTCCGGAGGCTCTCGCCCGCAGCCGTCAGCGCCGCGTTGGCCGTGAGCAAGTCCGCGCGTTCGGCCTGCAAGCTGTCCCTCTCGGTCTGCAGGGCGGCGGTCTCCCCGCGTGCGTCTTGGAGGTGCTCGCGAGTCTGGGCGTGCGCGTCCTGCTCCTGCCCTAAGCCGGCCTCAGCCTGGCGCAACTGGCCGCGCAGGTCTGCGGCGTCCGCTCGGAACACGAGCGTGGCGACCGCGAGCGCGATTATAGCCACGAACGCGAGAACCAGAGCGGTTGCTGTCTTTCGTAGGGTTGTCATGCTTCTTCTCCCGTATGTGAGTGTCTGCATAAGCGCAGACGAAGGGCGCTATCGAGTCAGTGGGGGCGAAACTCCCTTTCGGTGAGTGCGCTCGGTTCTACAATGCCTCGGCGCGTCTGCGGAACTCGCTTATGGTCGGGGGCTCGATGTCGCTGGCTGAGGGCATGATGAACCGGGCAGCGACAAGGGCGATGGGACCAAAGAAGAATCCGGCCACAGCCCAGCCCGACGTGTTGAAGAACCCCTTAGACTTGGCAATCTTGCGGGTGAACACTGCGCATGCCACAGGCCACACAAGTACGAATGCCAAAAACAACAATACAAATTCCACGGCAATCTCCTGCTTTGACTGCAGGGGACGCAGGTGCTCCCCAGCAGCCAGGATCGTGATGCTTGCTAGTCATTCACAGCCCTTGAGGGGTTGCCAGGGAGCCCGGAGGCACAATCCATGGCAAAACCTCCCTCATGGGCAGAGGCCGAATGACTAGCAAGTCGAGACCGAGGCTATCTAAACTGAGGTGGGGGAGTCAACTGATTGAGAACGGGCGGCTACACTTTGAGCACGGGTAGCACGCTTTCAGCCGACGGGTCTACTGGGTGGGCCGGAATGTAACAGGATACGGTCGGCTGGCTGGAGTGGAATGATCTAAAAAGGGTGATATGCCCTGTCCCGCCTATTAGAGCGTGCTAGGATGACCTCAGCACACGTCTGCAGGAGGTTCCCGTTGTCGAGAGTACGGTGCCCGATGTGCAAGGAATGGACGGTCAACCGCGCCGTTCGCTCCAAAAAGAAGGTCAGGCTCGTGAGCGGAAGCGGGAGGCAAGTGACCGCGCTGTGTCCGATCAACGTGCGCGGCCTAAAGGTCGTGAGGTGCGGGTTCTGCCGCGAGTACATGGTGGTCACGAAAAAGGGCGTGGTGTGGCCCCCGCCCGTGTCGCCGGTTTCCAAGGTGATCCCAGAGAAGATCGCGGAAGCTTACACGGATGTCTTACGAGGTCACACCTCAGGCGCTAGGCTCGGCGCGCTCTTGTCGGCCCGCACCACCCTGTATCGCCTGATGCACGACATGGGTGTGAGCAGGCTGGACGACCTTCTGGAGCAGGGGCACATCACGTCGGCGGCCTCCGACGGCGTCAATCAGATCAGGCGCTTGGCCAACATCGCGGCGCACGAGGACATCGACACAGGGATGTTCAGCAACGATGACGTGTCGCGCGTGCTGGAGTTCCTCAGGCGCGTGCTCGACACTGTGTACACAGAACCACACCGCGCCCGGCAGCTCGCCAGCATAACCTCGGCGGCCCGAAGCAACGCGCGATCCACGTAAGCGTCGCTGGGGCGACTGGAACCGGGTTGCCCAATATCGGGGCGCGTGGCAGATGGGAAGACGTAGAGGTCCGAGAGTACCGTTGCGCGGCCTGCAACCACCCCGTGAGCTACCCTGAACCGTTCTATAAGGGCGGACGTTGCAAGGACTGCCTATGAACTTTACCTAGTATTGATGCCTCTCTACTGATTCGCGATACATAGCACACGTATGCTAAAGCTAGGAAACTTGGGAATTTTTGACTACGCCGCGCTTGACGGGATGCAGCCACTCTCGTACCGTCCCCAACGGTAAGCACTCACCGTGATGGTTGACCGTCGGTAGGCTGGACACAAGTGGAAGGTATGCGGATGGAAGACAGAGACATCGTCCTCCTAGTCAGTAGGTCAAGCAAGCAAGTAATGTCTCCTGTGCAACTACAGAAGGCTGTATTCCTTGTAGATGCTGCCGAGTTGGAGGGACTACCACGGCACTTGTATGATTTTGAGCCCGACTACTATGGGCCGCTCGACACCAGAATATACAAGGATGCCGACGAATTGCATGAAGAAGGGTTGTTGCTTCGAGCTAGGTCACGTGAAGGTGATTGGGTGGAAACCATCATCACTCCTCTGGGGTGGGAGAAGGCTGAGAAGCTCCGGGAGGAGTTGCCGACCGAGACGCGGCGGAGATTAGATGAGATCGCGCAGGAAGTGCAATCAATGACGCTCCAGGGACTGCTGCGATTCATTTACGAAAAGTATCCGAAGTACCGACAGGACGGCATCTTTCAAGAAGCCATTCCGTGACCCTCATCATTGGCATAAGGTGCGATCAAGGAGTCGTTCTTGGGGCGGACGGAGCCACTACGATCGGTGGACTCACCGAACCCACCCGTAAGCTCAAGAGCATTGATGACGAGATGATCATGGGAGTCGCTGGAGTTGTGTCGCTCGCGCAACTCTATCATGACCGAGTGAGTCACCTCTGGCGAAGCGAGCTAAGAGAAGCTTCGTCACAGCAGAGTGTAGAGAACGTCCAGAGGTGGATAAGGAACGTCATCTACGCAGACGCGAAGAGAGCAATTGAGACATCTAAGGAAATCCGAGACCTGATTGGTGAGCGCGCAGCTAGCGGCAAGGTGAGCACCAACTCGCTTATAGCTCTCCCAGTGCGCTCGAAACCTGAATTGCTCACGTGTGACTTTACAGGTGAGTCATATGCAGCGACGGAGGACCTACCCTACTCAGCAATAGGAAGCGGGGCATGGGTGGCAAATCCGTTTCTGTCTTTCTTAAGGGAAGTCTTCTGGAATGGTGGATATCCCTCGATCTCGCAAGGGCTCCTGTCAATAGTTTGGACCCTGATCCACGCCATTAGGGTTGGCATCCCAGGTGTCTCTTCGCCTATTCAAGTGTTGGGGTTGGTCTTGAGTGACGACAAATGGGTTGTAAGGGAGATGACTGAGGAGCAGATCCAGTCCTTCGGCTCACACGTCAATAACATCGAGTCGTACCTAGCCAGTTACCCCAGACTTGGCTAGCCTACTGCAACTCTAGGCCACATTACCCAGCCCCTAGCACCCGACACCAAGACGGACGCTGAAGGACCTGTCACAAGCAGTAATTCAGCTAGTCTTGGCTAGTCAAGTATATAAGTCCCAAAGTTAAGTGTTCAGGATTGGCGGGCGTGACGGCCCCGCCCCGCTGGATTCCCGCCTGCCCCGGGTTCCTGCTGTCGCAGGAATGCGGGAATGACGCATGGGGGTTGGCGCGGTGGACGGGCGTTGGTGAAGTGCGGGAGGCTGTAGGTTCCTCGGGGGACTCGGAACGACAGCGTGAGGGGCTTGGGGCAGGCTCCGCAGACTGGGGAAGGGGTCGGAGGCCCCGCCCCGCCACCTCTGGATTCCGGCCTGCGCCGGAATGACGATGTGGGGTTGCTGCCGTGGGACGGGCGTTGGTGTGGTGCGGGGGGCTGTAGGTTCCTCGGGGGACTCGGAACGACAGTTTGCGTGGCGTCTTGGGTTCCCATCGGGGGCTTGGGACGACAGTGGGGTGGGCCCTTCGACAAGCTCAGGGCGAACGGACTTGGGGCGGGCCCTTCGACAAGCTCAGGGCGAACGGACTTGGCGTGGCGAATCATCGACATGGGGGTTGCGGATTTCGTAAACTTTGGTTATTCGTAGGGTGTGCATCGGAGCTTTATTTTGACGCAAACTGACGTTAGGACGCGGGCTGACGTGGCGGCGAAGTACTGGGACGGGCAGGACGTGACGGAGTTGCTGTCGGAGTCGGCGGCGATGCTGCCGGCGATCAGTCCGACGGAGGCGGGGACGCGGCCGCGGTCGATGATGATGTCGCGGACGGAGCACGAGTCGCCGATCAACCTGGGCGGGGGCATACCGGACCCGGCGTCGCTGCCTGTGGAGGGCTTGCAGGCGGCGGTGAACAAGGTCTTCGAGGAGTCGTCGGAACTGGCGCTGCGGTACGGCGGCATCTTCGGCTTCGAGGAGCTGCGGCAGGTGGTGGCGGAGCGGCAGGGGCGCATCCAAGGGGTCGAGCTATCGCACGAGAACTTTCTGATGACGCACGGCGGGTCGGGCGGGATCGACGCCGTGTGCGACACGTTCCTGAACCCGGGGGACGTGTGCATAGCGGAGCGGCCGAATTTCGCGGGGTCGCTGCGGACGATACGGGGGCACCTGTGCGAGATCGTGGAGGCGGAACTGGGCGAGGACGACGCTTTCGCGGAGCGGGTGGATGAGACGCTGGAACGGCTGGCGGCGGAGGGCAAGCGGGCGAAGCTGCTTTACACGGTGCCGGACCACCACAACCCGACGGGGGCGACGATGCCGCTGGCGGTGCGGGAGAAGCTGGTGGAGGTCTGCGCGCGGCACCGGGTGTTCATCATGGAGGACATGGCGTACACGGAGTTGTATTTCGACGCGCCGCCTCCGCCTTCGCTGTACGCGGTGGCGGACGGGCACGGGGTGATCCAGGTGGGGAGCTTCAGCAAGATCATCGCGACGGGGCTGCGCGTGGGATGGGTGCAGGCGCGGCTGCCGGTGATCGAGTCGCTGGGTCGGGTGCGGTTCGACATGGGGGGAAGCCCTCTGCTGCACCGGGCGCTGGCGCACTACGCGGGCAGCGGTGACCTGGAGACGCACGTGGACGGGCTGCGGGGCATCTACCGGCGCAAGTGCTCGGCGCTGGTGTCGTCGCTGCGGGAGAACTGCCATCCGTACATACGCTTCGAGGAGCCGGCCGGCGGGTTCTTCCTGTGGGCGGAGTGCGTGGGGGCGAGCGCGCAGGACGTGGCGCGTGAGGCTGCGGAGGAGGGGCTTGTGTTCGCGATGGGGTCGAACTTCTTCAAGGACCGCGAGGCGGCGGATACGTCGCACCTCCGGCTGGCGCTGAGCTACGCGTCGCTGGAGGAGCTGGAGGAGGCGGGGCCGCGCTTCCAGCGGGCGTTCGAGCGGGCGGCGGGGTAGGGGCTGGCTGGATTCCGTTTCGTTCATGGTTCTACAGGCTCACCACGAACGGGGGCGGATGGATTCCCGCCTGCGCGGGAATGACGGCGTGGGTTCGTTCATGGTTCGACAGGCCCCTTCGTCAAGCTCAGGACGAACGAAACGCATGAAGGTACAAAGTGAAGAAATTCATTCTCTTTGACCATGACGGCGTCCTGGTCGAAACGGAACAGTGGTATTACTTTGCCAACAAGCGGGCGCTGGCGTCTCTTGGGATCGATCTTCTACTAGACGCGTACTTGGCGGACATGGCCGATGGGGTCTCGGCGTGGGATAAGGCGCGAGCCTCGGGAACACCAGTATCCGAGATCAATCGCGGCCGGGAGCTAAGAAACCGGTACTACCAGGAATACGTGACCTCCGAAGACATCGAGATCGAGGGTGTGCTGGAAACGCTGGACGCGCTCGCGGGCGAATACAGGATGGGCATAGTGACCACCTGTAAACCGGCCGACTTCGCCCTGATACACGAAGGGCGGTCCATCCTGGAGCACATGGAGTTCTGCTTGACGCGCGGCGACTACGAGCGGGCCAAGCCGCATCCCGAGCCCTACTTGAAAGGACTCGAACGCTTTGACGCTACTGCGGCTGAAACGGTGGTTGTCGAAGACTCGGCGAGAGGGTTGAAGTCGGCAGTAGCGGCGGGCATTGACTGCATCGTGGTCGCGAACGAGTTCACTGCGTCTCACGATTTTTCTGAAGCAACTGCGAGGGTCGCTGCGTTCAGCGGGTTGCCTTCTGCCATTAGGGGCTTGGCGGGTTAAGCCGGGGGCCTGTCACAGGGTTCTTGAGAGTGGCCGTTAGGGCGCGGAGGCTGATGCCGTACAATCGCGCGGTGACGACCAGTCACCGGAGGGTTGCGCTATGAACTTTACGATTGCTTTGCTGCCGGGCGACGGCATTGGGCCGGAGGTGCTTGCGGGCGCGGTGGCGGCGCTGGACCGGGTGGGGGAGCGGTTCGGGCACTCGTTCGACATCCGGGCGGAGCGGATCGGCGGGAACGCGCTGGACGCGGTCGGCACGCCGCTCCCGGACGAGACGCTGGCGGCCTGCGCCGAGTCCGACGCGGTGCTGCTGGGCGCGGTCGGCGGCCCGAAGTGGGACGACCCGAACGCGGCGGTCCGACCGGAGGACGGCCTGCTGGCGCTGCGCAAGAGCCTGGGCCTGTTCGCGAACGTGCGGCCCGTGAAGGTGCACGACGCGCTGACCGGCTCCAGCCCGGTGCGCGCCGATCTGCTGGAGGGCGTGGACATGGTGGTGCTGCGGGAGTTGACAGGGGGGCTGTACTTCGGGCGGCCGAAGAAGAGGTGGAGCACGTCGCGGGGCAGGCGCGGCGTGGATACGCTGAAGTACACGGAGGCGGAGGTGCGGCGCATCGTGACGGCGGCGTTCGAGATGGCGGGCCAGAGGCGGCGCAAGGTGACGTCGGTTGACAAGGCGAACGTGCTAGAGACGTCTCGGCTGTGGCGGGAGGTCGCCAACGAGGTCTCGGAGGGGTACCCGGACGTGGAGTTGGAGCACATGCTGGTGGACGCGGCGGCGATGGAGTTGATCCGCAACCCGGCGGGCTTCGACGTGATGGTGACGGAGAACATGTTCGGGGACATCCTGACGGACGAGGCGTCGGTGCTGTCCGGCTCGATGGGGATGCTGCCGTCGGCGAGTCTGGCGGGGGTGCCGGGCGCGGCGGACGGGCGCCGGGGCAAGACGGTGGACATGTACGAGCCGATTCACGGCAGCGCGCCGGACATCGCGGGGCAGGGTGTCGCGAACCCGATCGGGGCGATACTCAGCGCGGCGCTGCTGCTGCGGTACTCGCTGGGGCTGGACGAGGAGGCGGACGCGGTGGAGCGCGCGGTGGAGGGGGCGCTGGCGGAGGGCTACCGGACGCCGGACATCGGGCGCGACGGTGGGAGCGTGGTGGGGACGGCGGGGATGACGGAGGCTGTTGTGGGGGGGATCTGAGGGAGGGCTTGCCAGAGGAAGCATAAGAACTGGTACTGAAACTGGCGCTTCAAATTGGCACGAATCCTCGTCATAGGCGGCATACGGTTTGCTAGCATGATAAGTAGCAATGGACGAGGACGGGACACGGAAGGCGCGGCCGGCATGAGCGAAGACATCCGAACATACAAGACGCGTACGTTCCTGACTTCGGGCGGGTACGGCAAGCTGGACCGTGTTTTGCACCAGCAGCACGAACGAAATAGGACCTACCCAACCTAATCGAGAGGCGGATTTACAACCCATGCGTATCCTGAATCGCTCTTTCAATCTGACGCGCTACTGGTGTCGCGTACTGAGTCTTGGCCTTCTGGCCCTGACGCCTATCATTCTGATCGCAGTCACGGCGTGCGGAGAGGACCGGCATGACATCAACGAAGCTATGGACGATGCGCTGGTGAAGATGGAGTACAGTTACGAGTATTCTGAGGACGTGCTCGCATCGGAAGCTCTTCCAGACACCCCCAACGCTTTCTATCAGCACGGGAATGGAGACTTGACCCACGCTGACCGCTATGCGGTGGTTCGCCTAACGTCCAATCTGTGCCGCGACCTCGATGCCCAGCCGCCGCATGATGGCGTAGGGTTCAACTTCGATGTCGCTGATGACTGGGAATACTATGCGCTGGTATCGCCCAACGGGATGAAGGTCTTGCAAAACACGGGCTTTACGATCTTGACGAGGGATGCGGTCGAGGCCGAGTGTGCGGAACGAGAAAAGGATCAATCCCTTGAGAGTTAAATTCGGTCGTCGCAAACAACACACAGATGGAGGATGCAAAGACATGGCGGACAAACTTGTGATCCCGGGTCAATACTTCGGCGAAAGGTATGCGACCGGTGCCCTTGCGGAGTTGATCTTGAAGCAAATCGGACAAGATTCAAGCGGTCATGTCATCCTAACCATTGAGCAAGCACTTGCTGTAGCTCAAGTATCAGCCATACTTGGCTTAACTGAGCAGATTGCCCAATCAGCAGACCGAGGAATCATGTAGCCTTTCAGCAAGGTTCCGCGCCTACACAGGGCCTTGCGCTTGCTGCGAACGGGTTTACGTGGCGGCAAGGCACGCGTCCGGCTGAGGCCGGGTGTTTTTGGTGACGGGGCGTTTTGGATTCCTCTCTCCGCTTCGCTCCGATCGGAATGACAGTGGGAGCGGCGCTCGATCAGAATGACAATGGGAGCGGTGCTCGGTTGGAATGACAGTGGGAGCGGCGCTTGATTGGAATGACGGTGGGCGGGGCGCTCGATTGGGGTGACGGTGGGCGCGGCCCTTCGACAGGCTCAGGGCGAACGGGTTTGCGAGCGGAGGGCTCATGACGGCATCGGGGCGAACAGGTTTCCGATTGGCGGGGCGGGCGCTTCGCGAAGCGCCCCTACGGTTGCCTTTCGATGGGCTCGGGGCGAATGGACTTATGTCTCATGGCCGTCTGAACGGTAGCCGGATGGCGGCCTGGGTTCTTGTCTTTCGGTTGGGGTGGGGTTCGTGATATGTTGTATCGGGTTTGGGTTGCGCCGGGGGCGCGTGGCCGGGTGTGTTGACGATACGACTCCAGGATGTTCTACATGAAACGCTGTCTTGCTTTGTTGATGCTTGGGCCTGTTCTGGCGCTGGCTTTGGCGTGTTCGGATGATGCGGCGCCGGAGCCTACGGCTACGCCGGAGGCGATGCCGGTCGTCACGCCGGAGTTGACGCCTGAGCCGGTGGGCCTCGTTTCTTATGAGAGCCTGGAGCTTGGGGTGCGGTTCGAGCATCCGGAGACGTGGGCGGCTGTGGAAGCGGGCGAAGGCGAAGAGGAGGCGGAACGGGAGGAGTGGCTGCTTATGGCCGGGGAAGGCGGCGAGCCGGTCATGCGGCTGCTCGTCAGGTTCCACGACATGGACGTGCCGCTGAACGAGCGCATGGACAGCGTCATCGAAGAGCTCACGGTCGGCGACGCGCGCGCGGAAGGCGAAGGTGCTGCGGAGGAGGAAGCCGGGGAAGAAGGGGCCGGGGACGCTGAGGCAGGCGAAGGGGATGCGGGGGAGGATGGAGCGGTGGAAGGGGATGCCTCGGAGGAAGACGGCGCGGAGGTTGAGCGCGGCGGGGCGGTCACGCTCGACAACGGCGCCGCCGCAGAGCGGGCGGACATACGGCGGGACGTGGACGGCGTGTCCGTCGTCGAGCGCGTGCAGGTCACGACGCGCGCGACCTTCACGTTCGTCCAGATACTGTCGGCTCTTGAGTCCTCTATGGCGGACGTGGAGCAGACCTTCGACGCGGTGCTGGGGAGCTTCGAGAGCTTCACGCCGGCGCCGTTCGGCGTCCCGCGCGACAAGGCGTTCACGATGCCCATGGGCGAGCCGACGACCATGGACCCGGCGGTCGCGAGGGAGACGACGTCGGGCTTCTTCGTCAACAACGTCTTCAGCGGCCTCGTCCGCCTGGACGATGACCACTCGGTCGTGCCGGACCTTGCCGAGAGTTGGGAAGTGGACGAGTCGGGCACGGTCTATACGTTCACGCTGCGCGAGGGCATCACATTTCACAACGGACGCTCGATCACCGCCGAGGACTTCAAGTACTCGATCGAGCGCAGCACCGAGTTGGAGACGCCCAGCGACACGGTGCCGCTCTACCTGGGCGACATCGTGGGCGTGCACGAAAAGCTGAACGGCGAGATAGACCAGGTTGACGGAGTGGAGGTGATCGACGAGCGCACGCTTCGCATTACGATCGACGCGCGGAAGGAGTACTTCCTCGCCAAGCTGACTTACCCGACGAGCTTCGTCGTGGACCGGGTCACGGTCAGGGCGAGGGGGGACGACTGGTGGATGGGTGAGGAGATCAACGGCTCCGGCCCGTTCAAGCTGGCAAGGTGGGAGCCGGAGGAGTACGTCGTTCTGGAGCGCTTCGACGGGTTCCACAGGCCGCCGGAGGTGGAGTACGTCGTCTCGCCGAGGGGGACGGTGGCGGGCGCGGGCGCGCTGGACATGTACCTGTCGAACGCGTGGGACGCGGTGTGGGTCGGCGTGAGGTCGCTGGACAGGGTGGAGGAGGTCGGGCTGACGGCTGAGCTAAGCGAGTACCCGCAGTTGACGAGCTACTTCGTTTCGGTGGACGGGACGCGTCCGCCGTTCGACGACCTGAACGTGCGGCGGGCGTTCGCGATGGCGCTGGACCGGCAGGGGTTGATCGACGACATGCTGGAGGGGAACGTGACGCTGGCGAAGGGGCTTCTGCCGCCGGGCATCCCCGGCTACACCGAGTCGCTGGAGGGGATCCCGTTCGACCCGGAAGAGGCGCGCCGGCTGCTCGCGGAGTCGAAGTACGCCGACGACCTTCCGGAGATCATCTACACCGCCGTGGACTACGGCGGCCAGCCGTCTTCGCTCATCCAGTACATGCTGGACGGTTGGCAGGAACAGCTGGGCGTGGAGGTGAAAGCGGGCCTGCTGGACACGGACACCTATTACTATGAACTGGAGGAGACCGGCGAGCACCTCTTGATGTACGGGTGGGTGGCGGACTACCCGGACCCGGAGAACTTCCTGGACCTACTGATGCACTCCGAGATCCATGGCTCGCGGTACGTGAGCCAGCGCTTCGACGTGCTGGTGGAGCGGGCGCGGATAGAGCCGGACCGGGAGACGCGAATCGGCCTGTACCAGCAGGCGGAGCAGCTGCTGATGGACGACGCGGGGATCATCCCGCTGTTTCACATCAAGGACTACGCCCTGGTGCGCCCGCACGTGACGGGGTTCGACGTGTCGCCGCTGGGGCTGCCGAAGGTGGAAGGGATCACGCTGGGGGCTATTGGGGAGTAGGTGGCATTCTGTAAGTGTTCAGAGTTGATGTGGCGGCCCGGCAATCGCCGCTGTTACCCCATCTCAATCTTCCCCAGCAGACTGGGGAAGAGGCCAGAGGAGTACGAAGTCTGAACAGTTACGGCATTCTCTGTACGCTGGGGGCTTGTGCTTGTACCCTCTTTAGCTAGTCTTGTGCGAGAGGGTGTCTCCCGGGATTGGTAGCAACAGCGCGAGCTTCCGAACTTACGGACGAGGCCAAGCGCGGTCGTGTCAGGCTGGCATGGGCCGTCGTCGTAGGCCACGCCTTCAAGCACCTGTACAACTCGGCGTGGCAGAGCATCCTGATGCCGGAGATCAAGATCGGCATGGGGCTTGGCGGCGTCCAGTTCGGCGTGCTGGCCGCTGTGTCCCGGGCTTCCTCGTGGGTGACCACGATGGTCGCCGGATACCTGGGAGACAGGTTCTCCAACCGTGCGGGCGTGATGCTGGGCATCTCGCTCGGCACGATGGGGATTTCGTTCTTCCTTGCGGGGATCGCGCCGAACTACGCCGTGCTGCTGGTGGCGGTGCTGCTGATGGGCTTCGGGCCGTCGCTGTACCACCCGCCGGCGATCTCTTCGCTTTCACGCCGCTTCCCGGACAAGCGGGGCTTCGCGATCTCGCTGCACGGCACGGGCGGAAGCGCCGGCGAGGTGATGGGGCCGCTGGCCGCCGCCGGGATGCTGGCGCTGTTCACGTGGTCGGGCCAGTGGGAAGAGGCGTGGCGCGGCGTGCTCCAGGTCAGCATAGTGCCCGCGCTGATCGGCGCGCTCGTGATCTGGGCGGTCATGCGCACGCTGTCGGGCGGGCCGTCGGCGACGACATCGTTCAGGCCGTACGTCACGTCGCTGATCGCGCTGCTGAGGGACGGCAAGATGCAGGCGCTGGTGGCGATCACGGCTTTGCGCAGCATGGGACAGGGCGCAATCATGGCGTTCCTGCCGGTCTATCTGCGCGAGGACCTCGACTTTTCGGCTACGCGCGTCGGTTTGTACCTTGCGCTGGCGCAGATCGTCGGACTCGCCGCCCAGCCGGCGATGGGGTTCCTTTCGGACAGGTTTGGCCGGAAGGCCGTGCTGATCCCCGGCATGGCGGCGCTGGGCCTCTCGTATTGCGCGCTGACCTACGCGGACACCGGCGCGCAGCTCGTCCTCACGATCCTGGCGATGGGCGCGTTCCACTACTCGCTGCACGCTATCTTCATCGCGGCGGCGATCGACGTGGCGAGGGGCCACGTGCAGTCCACGGTGGTATCGCTCATCTACGGCGCGGGGTTCCTGGGAACGGCTTCTCCGGTGATCGCGGGCGCGATCGCGGACTCCCTGGGCACGCACGTCTCGTTCCTGTACGCGGGCAGCGTGGTGCTGGCGGCGACGGCGGCGATGCTCTTCCTTAGGCTGCCGAGCGCGGAAGGGCAGGCGGGGGCGCGTTAGGCCTGAGTGGTTCGACAGGCTCACCACGAACGGGTTGGAGGGGCGGGCGCTTCGCGAAGCGCCCCTACGGTTTGGTAATGTCCTGGAAGCAGAAGAGCCGGGCCGATGAAGGCCCGGCTCTTTCTGTGCGCTGCTTCTAGGCAGGGCGTCCGGCGACGTTTACGACTCGGCCAGCGCCTCGTTGACTTTGTCGGCGGCTTCAGGCGTCACCCAACTCTCCCAGACCTTGTTGTTCTTCAGGAACCACACGGCGGCCTCGGAGGCTTCGCTGCCGGGGTTTGCGTCCATCCACAGGAAGATTTCCTTGTAGAGCGGTACGGTGAACTCCCATTTCTGGAGCATGGCGATGATGTCGGGAGCGCGCGGGAGCAGGCTCTTGTGCACCGCGACCAGGACTAGGGAATCGTCGAACGCGCACGCCTTATCGGCATCCCAGCACTCCTCGGAGTACGGAGGCTCTTCGAGGCGTACGAGGTCCAGCTTGAGCGCGGGGTCTCCGGTGCCCCACATGTAGCCGAGCCACGGTTCCTGTCTTTCGTACGCGCCGTTGATCTCCGCGAACATCGCTTCCTGGGAGCCCGGGTTGATCACGTGTAGGTGGTCCACCAGCCCGTAGGCCTCGATCTGCGCCGTGTTGACCAACTCGCACGACCAGCCGATCACGCAGGCAACGAGGCGGGCTTTGCCGCGGCTGTCCGCAGTCGAGAAAAGCTCCTGGAACTCGGGTTTCTTGAGGTCCTGAGGAGTCTTCAGGTCCGGATACTGGTCCGCGATGTACTTGGGGACGACGAACGTACTTTGCCAATCGCCCACGAGGCTGGCCCCTACCGACGCCACGTCTCCGTTCTGAAGGGCCTTCTCCCAACCCAGGTCCTGATTGGGCAGCCAGATTTCCAGCGTCACGTGGATATCGCCTCTCTGAAACCCCTGGAAGTTGGGGAGCGTTGAACCGAGCACCACGTCTGTCGGGTATCCGTACCCGTGCTCGGTGATGAACTGGGCTACCCGATTCTGTACCTGGGCGCTAGTCCAGTTGAGGTCTGAGAAGATGATCACTTCCTTCTCTTCCTCAACGGCGTCTTCGCCGGATGTACAGGCGACCGCTGCCACGGCTACCAGCGCCAGGAGCGCCACAAGCAGCGACGCCGCGAGTCCGATGCGCGGCACTTTGATCTTTCCCATGATTTCTCCTCCTGTGTCTTCTCGGTCCGTACCGTCCGATTCCTTAGCCTAGCCGTCCGTCGTTGATCTCTATAATCCTAGCGCATGAAACCGCTTGCCGCTATAGGAGCTTTCTAAGGTTCCGTTTCGTTGATGGTTCGACAGGCTCACCACGAACGAAACGGAACTCTTGCGAACGATCTCTAGCCTATGAGGGCGCGCTGCCGTTCCCTAGCCGCCGATTGCGTGATGCGGTCGATGATGATCGCGACGACGACGATGGCGAGGCCGGCGATGGCGCTGTTTCCGGCTTCCTGCCTGCCCAGCGCGCGCAGCACAGCTTCGCCCAACCCCCCAGCGCCCACGAGCGAGGCGATGACCACCATGGCCAGCGCCATCATGGTGGTCTGGTTTATGCCGGCCATGATGGTGGGCAGCGCCAGGGGTATCTGCACCTTCGTTAGCAGTTGGTACGGGGTGCTGCCGAAGGACCGCGCCGCCTCCACGGCCTCGGCGGAGACCTGCCGGATGCCGAGCGACGTCAGCCTGATGACGGGCGGCACGGCGTAAATCACGGTGGCCATGACGGCCGGCACGTTTCCCAGTCCGAAGAACAGGATGCCAGGCACGAGGTACACGAAGCTGGGCATGGTCTGCATCCCGTCCAGGATCGGGCGCATGATGGAGTCCACGAGTGAACTGCGGGCGGCGGCTATTCCGAGCGGTATCCCGATGATGAGAGAGATGCCGACGGATACGGCGATGAGCGCGAGGGTCTCCATGGTGCCTTCCCACAGGGTGTTGGTGCCCCCTGGGAGCCTGCCCATGAGTCCTATGAGGATGAGGGTGGCGAATGAGAACCCGGCTATGGCGCGGCCGGCTATCCTCCACGCCATGAGCGTGACGCCGAGGATTACAAACGGCCACGGCATCCACAGCAGCACGTCTTCAATGGTTACGAGGACCTTGGTGATCAC
The DNA here is from genome assembly GCA_963668185.1 of Dehalococcoidia bacterium. Taxonomy (GTDB): domain Bacteria; phylum Chloroflexota; class Dehalococcoidia; order Lucifugimonadales. Next base: position 1,829,129 of record OY764162.1, on the reverse strand, counting down.
CGTCTTGATGCCGTCGAAAAGCCAGGACGCCTCTCTCGTAAGCCACAGCACCCACTCATCGACCTTCGCCCCTATGGACTTGCCCCACTCAAAGGGAAAGTCCATGCCCGGCCCCCAGGCGCTAAGGCAGACGATGAGGGTGATCAGCAGGACGACGCCGGAGAACAGGTACCATGCCTGCCCGTCCAAGCTGCTTTTGAGCAGGGACGGCAGGCCGCCCGCGTCTTCGCCGCCCGACGCCGCGCTTCCGTGTTCTGCCCGGTCCGCTTGTGCCATGGGGTGTCCTCCTGTGTTCAGCCCTGCGCGTCGTCCACCGCGCCGGTCTCGGCGATTCCGGCGAGCAGCGCGCCTCTGTGCACCTCGCCCAGCAGGCTTCCGCCGTCGTCCACGATGGCTATCGGGTGTTCCGTCTGGGCGGCCAGCGGGATGATCTCTTCGATGTACGAGTCGGGGCCGGTGGTGAGCGCGCGCTCGGTGGCGATGTTCTCCAGCCGCTCGACTCCCCGGCGCGCAAGCGACGCCGCCATGTCTTCGGTGACCAGGCCCCTGAGGACGCGGTCATGGCCCAGCAGGAAGAGCACGTCGGCGTCGTGTTCCTGCATCACGTGGAGCGCGGCGCGAGGGCCCTGCCACTCGTGGACCACGGCTTTGGGCTGCCGCATGATGCCGGCGGCCTGCAGGACCTTCGCCTTGGAGACGTCCTGTATGAAGTCGGACACGTAATCGTCCGCGGGCAGGGTTACGATCTCCTCCGGCGTTCCAAGCTGGACGATCTCCCCGTCTCGCATGATCGCTATGCGGTCTCCGAGCTTGAGGGCCTCGTTCAGGTCGTGGGTGATGAAGACTATCGTCTTGTGGAGCTTGGTCTCCAGGCTGATCAGTTCGTCCTGCATCTCCCTGCGAATGAGAGGATCGAGGCCGCTGAACGGCTCGTCCATGAGCAGGATGTCCGGGTCCACGGCCAGGGCGCGCGCCAGCCCCACGCGCTGCTGCATCCCGCCGCTCATCTCCCGGGGGTAGTAGTCTTCCCAGCCCTTCAGGCCGACCGTCTCGATTGCTTCAAACGCCTGCTCGTACCGGGCGTTCCTGTCCATGCCGCGAATTTCCAGGCCGTACGCTACGTTGTCCAGCACGCGCCGGTGCGGGAAGAGGCCGTAGCTCTGGAAGACCATGGCGACTTTGCCGCGCCGGAAGTCGATCATCTGCTCCGGCGTGTAATCCAGGATGTCGTCGCCGTCGAACCTGACCCGGCCGGAGGTGGGGTCTATGAGCCTGGTCAGGCACCGGACGAGGGTTGACTTGCCGCTGCCAGACAGGCCCATGACGACGAAGATCTGCCCTTGCTCCACGCTGAGGGACACGTTTCGCAGCCCTACCACGAGGCCGAGGCTGCTCTGGATCTCGTCCCTGCTCAGGGACGCGTACTCGGGATCGAGCGCCCTCTCCGGCCTGCTGCCGAACACTTTCCAGAGGCTTTCGACTTCTATCTGGGGGGTCGTCTCCCCCGCTGCGGCAGTCTTTTCCTCGTTCATGGCTGTCAGTACTCCTTCCGATACCGCCGGGGATGTGAGGCGCTCAGTCCTGGAGGAAGCCTTCGCCCCGGCGCCCCTTCAGGCCGAACGGCTCGATTGTCACCGTCCTGCCGGGGTCTTCGACGGTGTAGCCGATGCGCGTCGCGTGGCATCCGGACTCGGCGGCGGCCTCGATCACGGCCTGAACGTCCCGCTCGGCGACCACCACGCAGAAGCCGACGCCCATGTTGAAGACCTCGAACATCTCTGAGTAGGGAACGTCATCGGGGCCGACGGTGCGTATCAGGTCAAAGATCGGCGGCACATCCGGCCACGAGTCAATCACATATCCTGCGTCTGATTCCAGGCGCGGCAGGTTGAGCATGCCGTCGCCCGTGATGTGGGCCATGCCTTTGAGCGGGATGCCCCGGTCCAGCATCGCGAGGACTTCTTCGACGTAGATCCTGGTGGGTCTGAGAAGTTCCTCTCCAAGCTCCGTTCCCAGTTCCTCGTGGTACGTGTGGAGGCTCTCCGCCTTTTCGCCCCACGACCGGTCAGCCGTGAGTCCGAACACCTTCCGCGCGAGTGTGAAGCCGTTCGAATGGATCCCCGAACTGCGGAGACCGATGATCGCGTTGCCCGGTTCGATGGCCCTGCCCGTGATTATGCCGTCGATTGGGACCTTGCCTATGCACGTCGCCGCGAGGTCGAGCCCGGAGCCTTCCGCTTCGCCCCGGATCACGTCCGGCAATAGCGCAGTCTCGCCGCCGACAATCGAAACGCCCGCCTGCCTGGCGCCTTCCGCCAAGCCAATGCCGATCTCCGACATTACTTCCGGGTCCGATTGCTGCACGGCGAGGTAATCGACCATCGAAACCGGCCTCGCGCCTACGCAGACAACGTCGTTGACGTTCATTGCGACGCAGTCGATTCCTATGGTCTCGTAGCGGCGCATCAACTGGGCGATGATCGTCTTCGTTCCAACGCCGTCCGTGGACATGGCAACGCCCAGCCCGTCCATCTCGACCACGCTGGCGAAGTGGCCCATATCGACGGCTACCTGGCCGTCGGGCCAAGTCGAACGCATCGACGAGAAGAACGAAGTGAGAGCGCCGGGGACGGCCCTGGCGTCCACGCCTGCCTCGCGGTAAGTTGGCGCTGTTGACATTTCCTCGGCGTCCAAACTGGGAGTCCCGTACGCTTGAAAGCCTAAGGTAGCAGCCGTCCGGCAGGGGCGCAAACCGTGGGTTTCTGGACAGTCTGCGATGCTTCCCATAACCTAGACCGACGTTGGCAGGGGAGGCGCGCCGGATGGCGCGCGCGAGCTAAGCATTTGGGGGTGAACGTGGCGAAGTTCAAAGTTGCAGTACCGGCTACTCCGGGCCAGGCCAGAAACTACGCGCTGGAGATGGAGGCCCTGGGCTCCGCCGGCGCGGAGATCGTCGAGGTGAGCGGCGCGTCCGAAGACGAGTTCCTGGAGGGCGCGCATGACGCCGACGCCGTGATCGCCAAGAAGGTCAGCATCACCTCATCGATGATCGACGGGCTTGAGAAGTGCAAGATCATTGCCCTGCCAAGCGTGGGACTCGATTCGGTGGACATCGCAGCCGCGACGGCTAGGGGCATTCCGGTCACCAACTGCCCGGACACGTTCATACAGGAGGTGGCCGAGCATACGGCGGTGCTGATACTCGGGGCGTATCGCAGGCTGATTGTCATGGACACGATGGTCCGCGAAGGGCGCTGGCCTGAAGGGCGGCCTGAACTGTACAGGTATCCGAGGCTGTTCGGACAGACGCTCGGCCTCATTTCGTTCGGCAACATCCCGCGCGCCGTGGTGCCGCTCATGCGGCCATTCGGCGTTCGCATCCTGGCCCACGATCCGTTCGTGCGGGAGACGGTGATGATCCAGCACGGCGTGGAGCCGGTGAGCCTGACGGAGCTTCTCCAGCGTTCGGACATCATCTCGAACCACCTGCCGGGCACCGGCGGAACGACGCGGCTGATCGGCGAAGAGCAGTTCAGGCTGATGAAGCCGAGGGCGATCTTCATCAACACGGGCCGCGGCACGACGGTGGACGAGGCGGCCATGATTCGCGCCCTGCAGGAAGGGTGGATCGATCACGCTGCGCTCGACGTGCTGGAGACGGAGCCTCCCGATCCGGACAACCCGCTCCTGAAGATGGAGAACGTGACGTTGACGGCCCACGTCGCGTCCGCGTCGAACAGGTTCGACATCGGCTCCCGCAGGCGCGTCGGAAGGGAGATTTCGTTGGTGCTGTCGGGCCGTTGGCCGCTCTCGTGCGTGAATCCGTCCGTGTTGGAGGAGTCGGACCTTCAGAAGTGGCAGTCCGGCTAGAAGCGTGTACGCGGGTCCGGTTTCGTTGTATGGGAAAGCAGGCCGATGCTAGAATCCATGCTGTTGCGGCTATGGGCAACTGTAGAATGAATCGATTGCAGGGAGGTCGGCGTTGTCATCGATAAACGTGGCAGTGATAGGGGTAGGCAACTGCGCCTCATCCCTTGTGCAGGGCGTCCAGAAGTACGCCGACGCCACCACTGACGACAACATTCCGGGCCTGATGCACCCGGTGCTGGGAGAGTACGGCATCGGCGACATCAACGTGGTTGCGGCCTTCGACATCGACGCGAACAAGGTGGGCCTGGACCTGTCCGAGGCGATCTTCGCGGAGCCGAACAACACCGTGAAGTTCGCGGACGTGCCCTACACGGGCGTGACTGTCGAGCGCGGCATGACGCACGACGGCATCGGCAAGTACATGTCCGACGTGATCGAGAAGGCACCGGGCGCCACGGACGACGTGATCGGCATCCTGAAGGAGCGCCAAGTAGATGTGGTCATCAACTACCTTCCGGTCGGCTCCGAGCAGGCCACGCGCTGGTACGTGGAGCAGATACTCGCCGCCAACTGCGCGATGGTGAACTGCATCCCGGTGTTCATCGCGAGCGGCGAGGGGGACTACTGGCAGAGGCGATTCAGGGAGGCCGGCGCGCCGATCATCGGCGATGACATCAAGTCCCAGGTCGGAGCGACGATAGTCCACCGCGTGCTTACCCGGCTGTTCATGGACAGGGGAGTGGAGCTGGTCAACTCGTACCAACTGAACTTCGGGGGCAACTCGGACTTTCTGAACATGCTGGAGCGCGACAGGCTCACCTCGAAGAAGGTCTCCAAGACCAACTCTGTCACCTCACAGGTGGACCACGTGCTGTCGGGGGAGAACATCCACATAGGCCCCAGCGACCACGTGTCCTGGCTCAGCGACCGCAAGTGGGCGTACATCAGGCTTGAGGGCGAGAGTTTCGGGGATGTACCCTTGAACGTCGAACTCAAGCTGGAGGTATGGGACAGCCCGAACTCGGCCGGCGTCGTCATCGACGCGATCCGGTGCGCCAAGATCGCCAAGGACAGGGGGATCGGCGGGCCGATTCTGGGGCCTTCCGCTTACTTTATGAAGTCGCCCCCGGTGCAGTACACGGACTCCGAGGCCCGCCAGATGGTGGAAGATTTCATAGCGGGCGAGGACGGCTTCGCTTTCACGGGAGACGTGGTGGACGGCGCCTAGCTGTGAGACTCTGGAGAGTTGTACTCTCGCAGGGCAGGGTTCGGAGCAGGTTGAGGCGGAGGGCTTAGCATTCACGGGAGCCTGAATGCCTTTGGATACTCATAGACCTCTGAAGCTGGCGCTGGTATCGCCGTACGACCACTCGCACAGAGGCGGCGTAACGGACCACATCAACAGCCTGGCGCACCAGTTCAGGAGCTGGGGCCACCGCGTGAAGGTCATCGGCCCATGCTCGAAGCCTGAGAACGTCGCGGACCCGGACTTCATTCCGATGGGGCGGCCGGTCCCCATCCCAAGCGGCGGGTCGATAGCGCGGATATCCCTTTCGATATGGCTCTACCCGCGTATCAGGACGCTCCTGGAGCGGGAAGCCTTCGACCTGATCCATCTTCATGAGCCGTTCGCGGGGTTCACGTCCTTGTGGACCATCAAGGCCTCCGAGACGGTGAACATCGGGACGTTTCACACGAACGGCGGCCACAAGGTCTATCACGTTGGAGGCAAGCGCCTGGCGCAGCCTTACCTGAAGAAGATTCACGGGCGCATCGCAGTGTCCGAGACGGCGCGCAAGTTCATAAACGGCAACTTCCCCGGAGACTACGAGATCATTCCCAACGGCATCCAGGTCGATAACTTCGGCCCGGACGTCAAGCCTTTCGAACACCTCCGGGACGGCAAGCTGAACATTCTCTTTCTGGGGCGGCTGGACAAGAGAAAGGGCCTGAAATACCTGCTTGGAGCTTACTCCAGGCTGAAGTGGGACTGGCCCGATACCCGGCTGATAGTGGTCGGCCCCGGCAATCCCGACATGGACTCGCAGCACATCATCGGCGAGCGCAACCTGAAAGACGTCATGTTCGTGGGCGGAGTATCCGAGAGAGACAAGGCCCGCTACTTCCGGTCGGCGGACGTCTATTGCTCGCCGGCCACCGGGAAGGAGAGCTTCGGAATCGTTCTCCTGGAGGCCATGGCCTCAGGCGCACCAATCGTCGCCAGCCGAATAGACGGATACTCGGACGTGATCCGCGACGGGCACGACGGCGTGCTGGTGCCGCCGAAGAACGAAGCGGCCCTCGCGAGCATGATCGAACGACTGCTCCGGGACAAGGCGCTCAGGGCTAGGCTTTCCTGCAACGGCCTCGATACCGTTCAAGAGTACCGCTGGGACCGGGTGGCGCAGCGCGTGATGGACCATTACCGTGTCCGAATGGAGGCGCGCCGGGGCGCTGCCGTAAGTTAGTGCGCACTCAGGTTCGGGCGTCGATTCGAAGGGCGCTGGGGGTCTATGTCGAACGGCCCGCAGCCGGCGCGTTGGCCTGGGCCGGGGTATCTCCAGACGCGGTGACCGTCGCCGGCCTCCTGGTGGCCTTCGCCGCGGCGGGGCTGGCCGGCGCCGGCTACCTGCTGGCCGGCGGCTTGGTGCTGCTGTTCTCCGGCGTGTTCGACATGCTGGACGGAGCCCTGGCGCGAGCCACGGGCAAGGCCGGCCCCTTCGGAGCCCTGCTCGACTCCACGATAGACCGCGTTTCGGAGGCCGCCGTTCTGTTCGGCGTGTCGGTGTACTTCATCCGCGAAGATTCTCCGCTCATCGTTCTCCTGGCTTTCCTGGCCATCATCGGATCCTTCATGGTGAGCTACGTTCGAGCGAGGGCCGAAGCGTTGGACGTCGATTGTGAAGTGGGCGTTATGACCAGAACGGAGAGGGTTATCGCACTTTCCGCAGCGCTGGTCGCCGCGCAGTGGATCCCCCTGGCGCTGACGGTAGTGCTTGGCGCGATTGCGACTCTCGGCATCGGCACTGCGGTCTATCGCGTTGCCTACGCGCGCCGGCGATTGAGCGAGCGCGGGTAGCCGCGATAGAGCGTCGTGCTCGTGTGGAAACGCGGCGCGGGCGCCCTTCGGTAGAATGAGACCGTGCTCAAGCTCCTGACTGCCGCCGTCCTTTCGTTTTTCGCCCTGATCCTGGGCGGCCTTCTCCATGCAGGCCCGGCGGCAGCGGACGAGGGCCCTGAGAGTCCCATCAAGGTCACTCTTGCTGAAGCGGCGGTAGAGTTTCCGTACGGCATTCGTTTCAGGGTGCAGGCCGAAAGCGACTCTCCCATAACCTCCGTGGCCGTCAGGCTCAGGTCGCCGGCAAAAAGCCGAGGGGTTTACGAGCATCTGGGTCACAGAGTCGGCAAGACCGTGGATGCGAGGTTGTTCTGGCGGGCCGGATTTGGCGACGGCTACATTCCATCCGGCGCGCTGCTTCAAGTCAGCTTCGAGATAGAGGACGCCGCCGGCAACTTTCACGAGACGGGCTTCCAGGACTTTGTCTATGAAGACCCGAGGTTCGATTGGATAGAGATCGCTTCGGGCGCCGTAACCGTCGCATACCACGGCCCGGTCAAGAGGAGAGCGGAAGACATCCTCGAAACTCTTGTCCTGACTCTGGATACGATGGCCCCTGTTCTGGGAGTGGACCCGTCCATCCCAATCAGGGCGACTGTGTACAACAACTACGGCGAGATGCTGGTTGCCCTACCCCCGGGGATACGGCAGATCGGGCATGAACTCATCGCCGAAGGGCAAGCGTTCTCAGAGTTCAACACGATTCTGATACTTGGGAGCAGCAGCTACGCGCTGGGCACCGCGGGCCACGAAGCTACTCACATCCTGACTCATCAGGCGGGCGACGGGTCTGTCAGCAGGCTGCCGGCCTGGCTGGACGAAGGCATCGCGGAGTTCGGCAACCCTCAGCCGGGCTTTTCATACGACATTGCGCTCGAGTTCGCGATTGAGACCGACCGGCTTCTCCCCGTCCTCAACATGCAGTTCCTGCCGCCCGATCCTGAGGACGTGATCATCTTCTACGGCCAGTCGAAGAGCGTGGTCTCATACATGATCTATATCCACGGCCCGGCGAAGATACGGGCGTTGCTGGCCCGGCTCAAGAGCGGCAAGCCGATGGACGAGGCGCTTAACTCAGTGTATGGGTTGGGCATCGAGGAACTGGACAGCGTCTGGCGCGAGTTCATGGGCGCGCCTGAGCCTGACTACTCGGTCCCCGAAGCCCGATCGTCCAGACCGACGCCCCAGGCCGCGCCCTCACTCGACATGTACACGCTCGACACAAGGCCAGTCGCGCCCGAACCTGAGGCGGAGCCGGTCGACGTCTCCGAGGTAGAGGTAGAAGCGGAGGTTGTTGACGCAGTTGAGAGCGCCGTGGAGCCGCAGGCCCCTGAACCGGGAAGCTGCAACGCGGGGCCCGGCGGCGCTACGGGCATGATGGACGCCTCCGGCGTCTTGCTCGCCGCATGGCTGCTGGCGCTGGCGGCCCTCAGATTCCGCCGCCGGGCGCTGTGCTAAACTAGCAACAGTCGGGGTGTGGCGCAGTCGGGAGCGCGCGGCAATGGGGTTGCCGAGGTCGCTGGTTCAAGTCCAGTCACCCCGACCATTCTGCACTTCAGTCACGCGTGCGGTCAGCAGCCCGCTCATGGTTCGACAGGCTCACCACGAACGGGACGGAACGGTCACGCGTGCGGTACTGGTCTTACTCGGGCTCAGGCGTCCAGCCCCGCTCCTCGCGCCAGCCCGGCTTGACGTCGGCGAACCGGCTCAGCCTCATGCCGCTGATGTCGATTGCGGTCTCGCCGTGCAGCACGAGTTCGGACGCCGCCTTGCCGGTAGCCGGAGACAGTCCGAAACCGTCGCCCGACATCGTGATCACGATCATGTTGGCCGGCTGTCCGACGAAGTCTATGATCGGCGAGTAGTCCGGCGTCTGTTCCACGACGCCGCTCCAGCTTCTCAGGAGGGGCGTGTCCTCTACGAGGGGATAGAGTTCCGCAAGGCGGCGCGCGACGTTTCGAATCAGCGGCGTGTTCGGCTTTTCAGGGGACTGCAGGTCCACGTCGATCCACTCCTGGTTGCCGCCGCCGTATGCCAGGTTTCCGCGCACGGTCTGCCGCCCGTACAGGCCGCTGGCTACGATCATTCCCATCCACTGCAACGGAAGGGGAGCGGTGACGATGATCTCAACCCGCCCCTGCGCCACCGGCACGTATGCGCCCGCCATCTCCGCGACCAGGCCCGTCTGCGGGCCGGCGGCGCAGACCACGAAGTCCGTCTCCACGCTTCCCTCGTCGGTCAGCACGCGTCTGGCCCTCTCTCCTTCGACGACAATGCCCGTTACCGTCGTGTTCTGGTGAATGCGGCCTCCCAGGTCCTGCAACGCCCACGCATAGGCTTGGGACGTACGCTGAGGGTTGGAGTGGCCGGCGGTCGGCGTGTACAGGCCGCCCAACACCTTTTCCGAGGCCATCGGCACCCACTCCCTGAACGTGTCGCCGTCGATCCACTCGTGGTCGCCGCCGACTTGCCTCACGTGGCCGAGCATGCTCCTCAGCGCGACTAGCTCCCGCTCACTCATCGCCATCCTCGCGAACCCGCTCTGCGTCCATTCGGTGGGATAGCCTAGAAGATCGTCCATTTGCGGCCAGAGGGCGACCTCGACGTGGGCCAGGCTGTCCGTGGCCGGAATGCCCCCGATGTGGCCTATTCCGCCCCCGTTGCGCCCCGATGCCTCCCAGCCGACGATGCCCTTCTCAAGCAGCACGACGTCAACGCCGTTCCGGGCGAGCCACCATGCCGTGCTGAGGCCGGAAACGCCTCCGCCGATTACCGCGACCTCTGCTGCGTCTAGGGTAGCCATCTGATCATGCTCTCCGCTTCCTGGTTCTTCTCTGCCGTCAACGTGCCTGCATACTGGATTCCGCATGACGGCGCGCTTTCTGGGGAACCGCTCCTCATGTTATCTTACTCACTCGTGCGCGGCCTGCTCGTGCGGCAGGCGCCGAACCCATGCCTTGGAGCGACGACTTTGCCATACGAAGGTTCACAACAGCAGTACGAAGCGATTTGCGAAAAGAACGTGCAGATCGTCGCCAGGGACGGCGTCAGTCTCGCGACCGACATCTACTTCCCCGCCGAGTCGGGACGCCGCGCCGAAGGACGATTCCCGGTAATCTTGGAGCGCACGCCTTACGACAAGTCCGCCGCGGCTCAGGTGACCAAGGCGAAGTTCTTCGCTCGCCGAGGGTATGTGTGCGTGATTCAGGACGTTCGGGGGAGGCTGAAGTCGGAAGGCGAGTGGCACCCGTTCGCGAAGGAGGCCCCGGACGGTTACGACACCGTGGAATGGCTGGGTACGCAGGAGTGGAGCACGGGCAAGGTCGGCACCATGGGCGATTCCTACGCCGGCAGCGACCAGGCGGCGCTGGCTACGCTGAACCCGCCGCACCTGGCGACGATGATCGTCGCGGTGGGCGCGGCCAACTACTTCCATTCCTCGATGCGGCAGAACGGCTGCCTCGAGCAGAGGTTCCTGATCTACTCGTTCCGCATGGCTACGAACAGCAGAGAGGCGCTCGCCGATCCCGCTCTCAAGGCCAAGGCGCAGATCGAGGCCGTCTTCCCAGGGGGAATGGAGCAGATCGTGAACAGCTTCCCACTCAAGAGAGGAGGCACCTTGCTGCGTAGCTTCCCCACAATCGAGCAGTGGGCAATGGAGCTTCAAACCGAGGTACTGTACGGGGACTATTGGAAACAACGGGGGTACTCGCCGGAAGAGTACTACGATGAGCACGCGGACGTGCCGACGCTGTACCTGGGAGGCTGGTACGACTCATACGCCCGGAACACGCCTCGCAGCTACCAGCTTCTGAGCAAGATCAAGAAGTCTCCCCAACGCCTGCTGATGGGCCCCTGGACTCACGGCCAGTACGAGGTGACCGCGTCGGGCGACCTGGACTTTGGCACCGATTCGCACATCAACTACCTGGACCTCAAGCTGTCCTGGTTCGATCATTACCTGAAAGGAATGCACACCGAGGCGGCGGAGCTCATGCCGGTCATGTTCTTCACGATGGGCACGGGCGAAGGAAGGCGCGGCCCGGAGGCAAAGACGCTGCGTTCCCAGTCTGAGAGCAAGACGCATCACGGAGGCTACTGGAGAGGAGAGCCCGACTGGCCGTTGCCAGGCACGGAGTACACGGACTTCTACCTGGTCGAAGGGGGGCTGCTCAGGCCGGGCGAGCCGCCGGAGAGCTTGACGGCCCCAACTCAGTACACCTTCGATCCCAGGAATCCCGTTCCCACCATCGGTGGCGGGATCTCGGCGGCTGAGCCGATCATGAAGCCGGGCGCGTTCGACCAGCGCGGGCGCGCGGACTTCTTCGGCTGTACCGATACGCTGCCGTTAAACGCGCGCCACGACGTGCTGACGTTTCAGACGCCGCCGTTGGAAGAAGACGTCGAGGTGACGGGCCCCATCGAGATGCGGCTGTTCGCGTCGTCCAGCGCCGTGGATACGGACTTCACCGCAAAGCTGATCGACGTGTACCCGCCCGACGGCTCGTCGGCGGACGAGAGGGCGTTCAACATCACCGACTCGATCATCAGGGCGCGCTTCAGGAACGGATGGGAAGCGGAGGAGCTGATGACGCCCGGCGAGATTTACGAGTTCGTGTTCGAACTCTATCCGACGTCGAACGTCTTCAGGCGGGGCCACCGCGTCAGGCTGGACATCAGCAGCAGCAACTGGCCGCGGTTCGACGTGAACCCGAACACGGGCGGGCCTTTGGGCGTGAGCGGGCCTGTGGAGAGCGCCGTGCAGAGCGTTTATCACGACGCTTCACACCCGTCGCGCATAGTGTTGCCGGTACAGCCCGGATAGCCGGCTCCCGCCGGCTCCGCGAACGGGCCTGCTCGAAGCTATGCCATAGCCATGACGTTGCCGGTGAGGCGTCCGTCTTTGAGCGCCTCGCACGCCGCTATGATCACGTCGGCGGCGTACTCCAGGCTCACGTCGCTGCTGTTGATCGTCATGTGATAGAGTTCCGGCGCTTCCGGGTCGTCCAGTTCGAAGAAGCGCTTGAAGTTGTAAACTCGCGCCTGATCCCGTCCCGCTACGATCTCTTCCGCTCTGCTCCGGTCCACCTTCTCGCGGTCCATGATCCGCTTCACGCGGTCTTCCAGGTGGGCCACGATGCCTACCCGGAGAACGTTGGGGCTGTCCTTGAGGATTACCGATCCTCCGCGACCCACGATCACGACGTTATCGTCTTTGACCAGGTCCTCCATCACCTCTCGCATGGCCTCCACGTACTGGTCGTCCTCGACTTCGTGGCCCTTGGTGATGGTCGGCTGGGGCAGTTCTTCGTACTCCTGGGTAAGGAGAGCCATCGCGCCGGGCCCGAAGTACGGGTCGCCCCCGGCCCCGGTGATTGCCGACCGCTCCAGTATTCGCTGCAGGATGCGGGAGAACCGTTCGCCCCGCGTCGGGGGCCGTTCATCGATTTCGTGCAGCGCCTCTACCGTCGCGCCAACCCGGCGAGCGGTGTTCGTCAGGATGAGCCGATCTACGTAGTCGGCCCCCAGCTTCCGGGCCACGATCGGCCCAACCAGCCTTCCTCCGCCTCCGGTCAACCCTCCAATCGTGATTACTGGCATCTTTCGCACCTCCAACGGCGCGCTCTGTGCGCCGGTACGGCGCCCAGGGGCGTCCGCGAGTTTTGTTCAACTGGCTCTTACAACTTTAACAGAGAGACGATGTTTTCTCCCTGAATTGAATCTCGTCCCCCGAGGTCCACGAGTTCGATGAGCACCGCGACGGCCGCGACCGTCCCGCCCGCCTGCCTCACAAGCTCAGCGCCGGCGGCCAGGGTGCCGCCGGTCGCCAGAACGTCGTCAACGATCAGGACCCGGTCGCCGGGAGAGACCGCGTCCGAGTGCATTTCGATCGTGGCCTCTCCGTACTCCAGGTCGTAGGACACGGTGCGCGTACCGCGTGGGAGCTTTCCGGCCTTTCGCATAGGAATGAACGGCAAGCCCAGCTTCAGGGCCATAGGCGGCGCAAAGAGAAATCCCCTGGCCTCTATCCCTGCTATGGCATCGAACTCAATGCCATTCGTCGCGTCGGTCAGGGCGTCTATCGCGTGGTTGAACGCCTCCGCGTTCTGGAAGACCGGCGTAATGTCTCGAAACAGAATGCCGGCCTGGGGGAAGTCCGGAACGTCTTTGATGTAGTCTCTGAGATCCATTCGGTCTCCTCTTGAGAGTGGTGGCCTGACTCTAAGATGCTGGTCGAAGCGCCAACTCAAATCATGCTGAAGCCGCTGCCCTTGCGGGTATCGTCAACGCCGGTGCCGGTCCCACGAGGGGCATCCAGCATTCCGTACTCGCTCAGAATCTGCTGGCTGTAAGTCACGCGGCCCGTCACGTTCTCCACAGGCTCCGTCGCAAGCAACAGGACGGACCTGGCCATCAGATCGGGCGGCTCTCCTCGAGGGTCGTCCATGCCGGTAACGAGGTTGTGGAACACGGTTCCGGGGGTCGGGACCACCAGCGACGGAGATACGCAGGTCACGGAGACGCCGTACTCGAACACTTCCTCGGCGAGGCCCTGCGTGAATCTCTCAAGCGCGGCCTTCTGAGAGCCGTAGCAGGTCCCTCCGCTCCTGCCGTCGCCCGCGTACGGCCCCCTGCCGGGACCGATGGCCGCCCCGGAGGATATGTTCACTATGCTGCCGCTCTTGCGGGGAATCATGTCCTGAAGGACAAGCTGGCTCAGTATGAACGGGGCATGGAAATTGATCGACCACGACCGCATCCACCTGTTCAGGCGATAGTCTTTGATTGGAACGAAGTAAGTCAGCGCGGCGTTGTTGACCAGGACATCCACCGGCCCGTACGTTGTTTTTGCCGTCTCGATGAGCCGCTCGCACTCTTCCGGCAGGGAGATGTTTACCGAAACGGGCTCTGCCTCACCTCCGGCGTCCCTGATCTGCTGCACGGTTGTGCTCAGGGAGCCTTCAAGCGGGTGCTCGCCTTCGTTCATCGTTCTTGCGGCGGCGAGGACCCTGCCGCCCTCGGCCGCCATGGTCCTGGCGACCTCAGCGCCTATTCCCCTGCTCGCTCCGGTTACTACTACTACTTTGCCGTCCAGCTTGCCCATGTTTCGCTCCATTTGCTCCGCCGGCTTCACCCGGCGGGTTGTTTACTGCGTGGCTGCTTCCAGTCTCTCGATGAAGTCGATCATCACCGCGTTCCGGTCCACCCATTCGAGCACGCGCACAGGGTGACGGTTCCAGTCGAAGCTGTACGTGTGGTCGGCGTTGAAGATAGGGCTCGGCGTCAGGCGGTGCCTCGTCCAGTTCGGGTTCATTACGTAGGCAGTGACGGCCATGTCCCACAGGTGCTTGGCGTGCCCGGGAGTGTCGGGAACGTACTCGATGAAGATGTCGTACAGGTACTTACCGATCGTGCCTCTGCCTTTTATGTGCTTGGCGATCTCGGCTTCAGTGGTGAACATGAGCTCGGACACGTTCCAGCCCGGCACGTGCACCACGGGCATCCCGCTGTCAAAAACGACTCTCGTGGCAATGGGGTCCTGCCTCAGGTTGAAGTCATACCAGTCCGGGTAGTGGTACGGGGCGGCCCCCAGCAGAACCGCTACCGCCCGCTCGCGAATCGTTGGATCGGCCACGATCGCCGAGGCGACGTTCGTAACTGCTCCGAGCGTCAGAACGTACAGCGGCCCCTCTCTTTCCTTTGCGGCGGCTTCCAGCAATGCGGTGGTGGCAGGGTTCTCCACCGGCGCTTCAGGCGAAGTCATCCACTCGCCCGCCCCACGAGTCACGACGCCTTTGAAGTCGAAAGGACATGCTTCGAGGACGCGAAGTATCTCATCGTAGCTCCGCTCCATGCCGTCTGCCGGACTTGAGGAGCGCTTGTTGTGGAACGGCGCCGCGAGTATCCCTTCCACGTTGAGATTGTCGGCGAGCAGTGCCTGCACGATCGCGAACTGGTCGTCGATTTCGTTGTACGTGTCCGTATCTATCACCACGTCGCAGTTGCCGGAGGGCG
Organism: Dehalococcoidia bacterium; assembly: GCA_963668185.1. GTDB lineage: Bacteria > Chloroflexota > Dehalococcoidia > Lucifugimonadales. The sequence goes on along the minus strand of OY764162.1, from coordinate 1,814,125 downwards.
GCTGCAACAGCGTGGCGATGGTCCCGTGGTCGATTGGTGCAAGAGGCATCTCTGACGATCTCGCGTTGCCTGGAAGTGGCGGATGGGTAAGGCCGTCCAGCCTCGCCTCAGCCTGGGCGCAAGCGTACCATATCGGTACGCATCACCACGCGGGCCGGGCTAAGCGGTTGAAATGGCGTGCCATATTGCGCACACTAGCCGACAGGAAACAACTGCCCGCGTATGTCGGGCACTCGGGAGGAACTGGATTTGACATCGGAGAATCACTTCTACAATCGGTTGGGGGTCAAGCGCATCATCAACGGCCACAGTTGGGTGACGATTTACGGCGGCAGCCTGATGGCCGAACCCGTGAAGCGGGCGATGGAAGAGGCGTCCCAGTGGTTCGTGGACTTGCACGACCTCAATCGCAAGGCGGGCGACGTGATCGCGGAGTTCTGCGGCGCGGAGGCTGGGTTGGTGACCGCAGGGTCCGCCAGCGGGATGATGCTCGAGGCCGCGGCCTGCATCACCGGAACCGACCCGGCGAAGGTCGACGCCCTGCCGCACACCGAGGGCCTCAAGAACGAGATCATCATCCATCGGGCGCAGCGAGTGTCTTACGATCACGCCTTCCGGTCGGCGGGCGCCAGGCTGGTCGAGATCGGCAAGCCGGGGGTCACGCACGAATGGGAGTTGGAAGCTGCGATGAGCGAGAACACCGCGGCCGTGGCGTACATATTCGGCCCGCCGCAAAAGGGCGTCATTCCCTTGTCGCGGGCATGTGAGGTAGCCCACGCTCATGGAATCCCGGTCATTGTCGATGCCGCAGCCATGCTCCCGCCGCCTGAGAACCTGACGAAGTATCTGAGGCAGGGCGCGGACATGGTGAGCTTCAGCGGCGGCAAGGGCGTCCGGGGGCCGCAGTCGACGGGCATCCTGGCGGGCCGGAAAGACCTCATGGAGGCCGCGTACCTCAATGCGGCCCCCAACGCGGGGATAGGCCGATGCGCCAAGGTGTGCAAGGAGGAGATCGCCGGGCTGGTGACCGCGCTTCAGATGTTCGTGGACACGGACTTCGACGCGCTCTATGCCGGTTGGCGCCAATTGGCTCAGACGGTTGTGGACGGGTTGCAGGACGTGCCGGGCATTTCGGTAGAACTCGTACAAGCCGACCGTTCCCTGGAAGAGTTCCGGAACTTGAGCGACAGAGTCGTCATTACGCTCGATCCAGGGCTGGAGGGCTGGGACATCGCGAGGCTGGACAACGAGCTTCGATCAGGCGATCCGTCCATCGTCCTGTGGTCAAGCCCTTACGACAGTACCCTGGAAGTCTATTCGGTGACCCTGCAGGAGGGGGAGCCGGAGATCATTGCCGACAGAGTTCGCGAGATCCTGACGTCCTGATTCAGGCGGGTATCGGCGAGTAGCCGTTCTCGAAGGTAGGCCCAGATTGGCAGAAGACGGCCTGGCGGACGGCCCCGGCGCGGACGTCTCGATTCTGATTGTCGAGGACGAAGAGAACCTCGCCGAGGCGCTGCGCTACAACATGGAGCGGGAAGGCTATGCGGCATCTGTCGCGAACGACGGGGCCGAAGCGCTGCGTTCGGTCAGGGAACTGGGGCCGGACCTGATCGTCCTGGACATCATGCTCCCGGTCCTGGACGGCTTCGAAGTCTGCCGGATTCTCAGAAAAGAGACGGCGGTGCCTATCCTGATGCTTACGGCCAAGGACGACGTAATCGACCGCGTCCTTGGACTTGAGCTCGGCGCGGACGACTACTTGACGAAGCCGTTCAGCATGCACGAGTTGACCGCGCGCATCCGCGCCATCCTCAGAAGGACACAGACGGCCAGGGGCCTTGCCGATTCGGGCGACGAAGGGGAGGTCCACGTGTCGGACGACCTGAGGGTCGATCTCGGCAGCCACACCGTCACGCTGGCGGATAGAGACGTCCAGATGCGGCCCCGCGAGTTCGACCTGCTGGCGCTCCTGGTGGCGAACAAGGGGCGGGTCCAGACGAGAAACCAGATTCTCGACAAGCTCTGGGGCGTGGGATACGTAGGAGACACCCGCACGGTGGACGTTCACGTACGCTGGTTGAGGGAGAAGATTGAGACGGATCCCGGCAAGCCGGTGCGGATCGTTACCGTGAGGGGCGTTGGCTATCGCTTTGAAGGATGAGCTTTCATCTGTTCCATTCCCGTACTTCCGGCGCGATCGTTCTTGTAGCTGCGGGCATCGCCTCGTGCACCGCGGGGGTCTCTGCCTGGAGGGCGGGAAGCTCGACAGGTATCGCACTGGCTATCGCGATAGCAGTGCTCATCGCCGCGCTCGGGCTGTCGATCGCGTACGCAACGAGGCGAAGGGCTTCTGAGTCCGCGCTGGAAATCGCGGAGGCGGCTCGCCGCGTAGCGGGCGGCGAGTTGGAGCACCGGGTGCCCGCCATGCCTGACGGCGGCGCGAGAGAACTCGCGTCCGCGCTCAACGCAATGGCAGACAGGCTTCAGCAGATAATCGCCGAAGTATCGGTGGAACGGGCGAGGCTGTCCACGGTGCTGGACACCATGGCGGACGGGGTGATCGTAGTGGACCATGACGGCCAGATCACCCTGATTAACCGGGCGGCGGAACACCTCCTGAGGACCGGCCCCAACCCGGTCTCTCGATCCCTGCCCGAGGTTATTCGCGACCACGAGTTGCAGCAGGTTGTTAGCGAAGCCGCCGACAGCCAGCTTCCGCGCCAGGCGGAGGTACAACTCATCTACGGAGGCGGATACGTGCGCGCGCTCGCCACGCCCGTGGCCGAGGCCGGGCTGGGCGGCGTGTTGCTCACATTGCACGACATGACGGAAGTCAGGCAACTGGAGACAACGAGGAAGGAGTTTGTTACCAACGTATCTCACGAACTCAGGAATCCGCTCGCTGCGGCCAAGTTGATGGTGGAGACGCTCGAAGCCGGCGCATTGGCGGAGCCTCCGGTAGCCAGGGACTTCCTGGGAAGGCTCAACAGCGAAATCGACCGCATGTCGAGCCTGGTGGAAGAGCTGCTCGAACTGGCCCGCCTCGAGAGCGGACAGACCGCCCTGCACCTGACGCCGTTCGATCTAACCGAGCTGCTTGCGGAAGTCCGGGAGTCCTTCACGCCAAGAGCCGAACTCACCCGTGTACGCCTCAGCTTCGAACTGGAAGAGGGGCTGCCCTGGGTCCTGGGCGAGAAGGAGAAGCTGCGACAGGTGGTGTCGAATCTCCTGGACAACGCGCTCAAGTTCACGCCGGCCGGCCGCCAGGTGACGGTAACCGCAGAGTCGGGAAGCCGATACGTTGGAGTGTTGGTGGCGGATACGGGGCCGGGCATCGCCCCGGACCACGTTCCCCACGTGTTCGAGAGGTTCTACAAGGTGGACAGGTCGAGGCATGACGAAGGCTCAGGCCTGGGGCTGGCCATTGCCAAGCATATTGTCCAAGCCCACGGGGGATACGTCGATGTCAAGAGCAGGGAGGGCGAAGGGACTGAGTTCTCGGTTCGGCTGCCGCGGGCCAGTTGATGTCTCCAGCCGGCCCCTATCGCAGATATTCGCTGACTACGTCATCGAGCGCCATCTCGCTCTCGGACAGCGCCCTGAGATAAGCAACCTCGGCGCTGGCCCTGATCCGCGCGGCGTCGGCGGCGGCGGTGTACCACTCGGACGCGACTTCCGACTTGGCGACTACGTCGAAGGCCGCGCTGCGGGCCACCTTTTCCGTCTTCGCCCGATCTACTATGAACTCCGGGTCGGCTTTTTCGCCCGCTTCAACCTGCTCCTGAATGGCCTCGTCTAGCTGTTGAGCCAGGTTCTTGGCGGCCTCTGCCTGCGCCACGGAGTCGTTCAGGGCGATTTCGGCCACGATCGCTCCCGCGATCTTCTGGGCCGCGTCCTTTCGCGCTTCCTGTACGGCCCTGCCTCTGTACCCGGTCTCTTCGTTGCGGGACAGCCATGCGGCCATCACTTCGCTGTCGGCTCTGTCCACCATCTTGTCGTAACCCTCCCTCTTCACCGAGGCTCGCTGTTCGGCCAGCCAGATGCTAGCTCGTAGCCCAATCTACGCCATTGAGGACTATCTTCTGAAACTCAGGCGTCTGGAAGCTCCGTCCGTCGTGGCCGAGCAGGGTAACGAACACCTTGCCCCTGCCGAACGTCCTGGTCCACCCCAGCGGAAACGTGCCCGCCGGCATGAACATCTCTTCGCCTCGCCAGGTGTACCAGCCTTCTTCGGACGTGCCTGTGATGTAAACGTCGTTGCCCTCTTCGTAGTCCACGCCCATGTATAGCTCGTCGCTCGTCTCGAAATCCGAGATCCCCTGCGCTCCGGGGCTATCCGGGTCAGTAACATTCACGGTCATACTGCCGTAGGGCGGGTGGAAGCTCTCGGACATCTTCCAGCCTCCGCCCGTGATCTTGCTGTATTCGGGCCAGGAGTCCGGCACGCAGCCGGAAATGTGGATGCACACGAACCCATTGCCGCCCTCGATGTACTCCCTCATGCCCTGCCGTTCCGCCGGGGCCAGCGTAGAGTCGCCCTCGCGCAGCGTGTTGAAGACGAGGGCGTCGAAACCTGCCATTCCGCCTGCGTCCGCAAGGACGCTTGGGTCCTCGGTGACGGTGACGGTGTGCCCTGCCGACGCCAGGAACTCCCGCAGTACGGGCGTCGACTCTTCGTAAGGGTGCCTTCCTCCTGAGACGACAAGCAGGTTCATAGTTCCCTCCACTCATCCGATCCCGGCGGGTAGTTACAGCTTCCAAGGTTCATAGTGGAAGCAACGTCCTGGGCATCATACGACGAGCCGCATGGCTCGTATAGCAGTGGCCGGACGTTGATTTGCTGATTTGAACGCGTCGGCTGGGGCGCTCTCGGACGCGGCGGTGGGAACGACCGCCGCCCTCTCCGGGTTCCCGGATGAGGCGCTTCCGTCTATTGGCTGATCATCTGGATGCTCTGCTGGTAGCTGGACTGCGGCAGGCGGATGTAGCCGGCTTGGCGGACGAGGTCGTAGGCGTTTTCGAGGTAGAAGGTGACGAAGGCCATGACCTCCGGCCTCTCCAGCGACTGCTTGTTGACGTAGATGAATATGGGCCTGGAGAGGGGAGCGTACTCCCCGCTCTCGATGGTGTCGGGCCCTGGCGTCACGCAGCCGTTGCCGTTGTCGACGGCCACGAGCTTGAGCTTGGAGGCGTTTTCCGAGTAGTAGGCGTAGCCGAAGTATCCGAGCGAGTTCTTGTCGCCGCCGATGCCCTGTACGAGGGTGTTGTCGTCGGCGCTGGCGGTGTAGTCGTGCCTGCTGGCCTGGGCCTCGCCAACGATCTCTTCGGTGAAGTAGTCGAAGGTGCCGGAGTCGGTGTCAGGGCCGTAGAGTCGGAGTCTCCGGTCCGGGAAGGTGGATCGCACCTGGTTCCAGTTGTTGACGGCGCTGCCGGGTTCCCAGATCGTCTTGAGTTCGCCGACGGTGAGGCAGTCGACGAAGTCGTTTTCTGGGTGAACCATGACTGAGAGACCGTCCATGCCGAGGGGAATCTCGTAGTACTCGATGCCGTTGGCGGCGGCGGCTTCGGCTTCGGAGTCTCTGATAGCCCTGGAGGCGTCGGAGATGTCGGTTTCGCCGGCGGTGAAGCGTTTGAAGCCGCCGCCTGTGCCGGAGATGCCGACGATGACGTTGACATCGCCGTAGAGTTTGCTGAACTCGTAGGCTGCTGCTTCGGAGACAGGTGCAACGGTGCTGGAGCCGTCGATCTCGACCGTCCCGCTGATGGCCGTGGCCTGGGCGGTCGCCTGCGTGTCAGTTGTTGCGCCGCCGCCGTCTCCGCCGCATGCCGCCATCGCGAGGGCGGCCAACATCGCAGCCATAAGTATGGCCGTAGCGCCGATGCGCCCCCAACTGCCTGTTGCTGCCTTCATAAATGCTGGTTCCTCCCGCTTTGTCGTTGGTTCACAACCTTAAGTCCCGATTGTTAAAACGCAGTTAACGGAGGGTTAAGGCGCGGATAAGGCTCCGTTAACTGTGCGTTAAGGGCGCGGGAGACGATCCGCGGCCGGGGCTTTTACAGAACGTTAACAGTCTGTTAATGGCGAGATAACACCCTTTGGGGCCGGGCAGGCGAGTATTGTCGCCTGATGGCTGAACCGGGCGGACGCTTGGATTATGCTCCGCTCAGCAAGCAGGGGGTCTTGGGTCAATTGTCGATCGGCGATGGGCGCTCGGAAGAGCCTGACGCGGTACCTGTTCACTCTGTGCTGCCGCTTGCGCAGCGGGTAGCTTCCGAGGCGGTCGGCACATTCTGCATGGTGTTCGCGGCGGCAGGCTCCGCCATGGCCGACGGAATGTCGGGAGGAGCCGTAACGCTTCTCGGCGCAGCGCTTGCGTCCGGCCTCGCCGTGGCCCTGGTGATTCACGCCACCGGCCATATCTCCGGCGCTCACATCAACCCCGCGGTGACTCTGGGGTTTGTGCTGGGCGGCGTGTTGAGGGCAAGGGACGCCGTTCCGTACTGGGCGGCCCAGATGATCGGAGCCGTGGTGGCGGCGTTCTGCCTTAGAGCTATGTTCGGCCCGGAGGCGAACGTGGGCGGCCACGTTCCGCTCGGCGGCGACGCCGCGGCCTTTGGAATGGAAATCGTCATCACCTTCACGCTCATGTTCGTGATCATGGCCGTCGTCACCGACAGGCGCGCGCCGGCGGGAACGGCAGCGCTCGCGATTGGCGCGGCGGTAGCCGTCGGCATACTCGTTGCGGGCACGGTATCGGGCGGCTCGATGAACCCGGCGCGGACCTTCGGCCCTGCCCTGGCCGCCGGCAACTGGGCGGGCCACTGGCTCTACTGGGCGGGCCCGATTATCGGCGCGTCCCTTGCCGCGGTATCGTACGGGCGGCTGTTCCCGAAGCCGGCGCATGACGCAGTTTGATCGCGCGCCAGGGTAGTATCGATGGACGTCTCCACTTCCACCCCGCATGAAGGACTTCCGATGAGGGCGTCCGGCCGAACGGCCGCTCGCCGCCGGTCGCCGCGGCGCGGGCGACGGGACATGGAGGGCAGGGTCGTCCGCTGGCTGCTGATAGGGTGCGCCGCCGTCTCCATACTCACGACCATCGGCATTCTGATCACCCTGCTGACGGAGGCCTACCAGTTCTTTATAGAGGTCTCCGTGTGGGAATTCATCACGGGCACCCGGTGGACGCCGATCCTCAAGCCCCAGTCGTACGGCGTGCTGCCGTTGGTCATGGGCACGCTCCTGGTCTCCACCATCGCCGCGGCGGTGGCGCTGCCGGTGGGCCTGTTCGCCGCCATCTTCCTGTCCGAGTACGCCCCCGAGAGGATCAGCAGGATCATCAAGCCGGTGCTCGAGGTGCTGGCAGGGATACCCACGGTGGTGTACGGGTACTTCGCCCTCACCTTCGTGACACCGCAGCTTCAGAAGGTGATCCCGGACCTGATCATCTTCAACGCGCTGAGCGCCGGCGTGGTCATGGGGGTGATGATCATACCCATGGTGTCGTCGCTCAGCGAGGACGCGATGCTGGCCGTCCCGCGTTCGCTTCGACACGCCGCCTACGCGCTGGGGGCCACGAGGCTCGAGGTGTCGCTGCGCGTCGTCGTGCCGGCGGCGCTCTCCGGCATCGTGGCCGCGTTCATCCTGGCGATCTCCCGGGCGATAGGCGAGACGATGCTCGTGACCATCGCGGCGGGGGCGACGCCCAGGATGAGCTTCAACCCGCTTGAGGGCATCCAGACCATGACGGCATACATCGTGCAGGTGTCGTTGGGAGAGGCGCCGCATGGCACGCTCACGTTCAAGACCATCTTCGCCGTCGGGTTCCTGCTGTTCCTGATGACGCTGTTCATGAACGTCGTCGGCCACTTCCTCGTTTCCAGGTGGAGGGAGAAGTACGAGTGAAGGCCCCTGAAACAAGATTCAACCCACGGCTTGAACAGCGACATCGCATTGGCAGCCTGTTCTATGGGCTGTTCGTCATCTCGATCAGCATCGGCATTATCGGTCTGCTGGTGCTTATCGTGCAGGTGCTCGTTCGCGGCCTGCCGTGGTTGAGTTGGGGGTTCATTTCCAGCTATCCGGCGCCTGATCCTTCAGAGGCGGGACTTCTGGCCGCGCTTGCGGGCACGATCTGGCTGATGGGCCTGACCGCGGCGTTTACTGTGCCCGTCGGCCTCGGGGCCGCGATTTATCTGGAGGAGTATGCGGAAGAGAACCTGTTCACCAAGTTCGTGGAAGTGAACATCTCGAACCTGGCAGGAGTGCCGTCCATTATCTATGGACTGCTGGGGCTGGCGCTGTTCGTAAGCTGGCTGAGCATGGGCCGGAGCCTGCTGGCCGGCGCGCTCACGCTGTCCCTGCTTGTGATGCCGATCGTGATCATGGCCTCGCGAGAGGCAATCCGGGCCGTTCCCGATTCCCACCGCCAGGCTGCGTATGCGCTGGGGGCCACCCAATGGGAGGTGGTGAAGGGCGTGGTGCTGCCGTCCGCCTTCCCCGGTATTCTCACCGGCACGATTCTGGCAATGTCACGCGCGATCGGCGAGGCCGCGCCTGTGATCGCGATCAGCGCGCTCGTCTTCCTGACGTTCGTGCCTTCCGATCCCTTCGACAGGTTCACGGTGCTGCCGATCCAGATCTTCAACTGGGTCAGCCGTCCGCAAGACGACTTCAGAGGCATAGCAGCCGCCGGAATCATCGTGTTGCTCATCATCCTGCTGAGCATGAACTCGATAGCGATTTACCTGCGCAACAGGTACCAGACCCGATCAGAGGACTAGAGTGGTCAATTCAAGCCCGATTCTCAGCGTAAGCGATCTGAACGTGTTCTACGGCTCCTTCCGCGCTCTGAAGGACATATCCATGGATATCCGGGAGCGTAAGGTCACGGCCTTGATCGGGCCGTCCGGGTGCGGCAAGAGCACCCTCCTCAGATGCTTCAACAGGATGAACGACCTGATACCCGGAGCCCGGATCGAGGGCAGCATCCAGTATCGGAATGAGGACCTGCACGCGGAGGACGTTGACGCGACGGAGATACGCGCGCAGATCGGCATGGTCTTCCAGCGGCCCAACCCCTTCCCCAAGTCCATATTCGACAACGTGGCGTTCGGTCTCAGGATCAACGGTTACCGGGGTGACTACGCCGAGGCGGTGGAGAGGTCGCTGAGGCAGGCGGCGCTGTGGGACGAGGTCAAGGACCGGCTCAAGGACAGCGCGCTCGCGCTCTCCGGCGGACAGCAGCAGCGGCTTTGCATTGCCCGCGCGCTCGCGGTCGAGCCGGAGGTTATTCTGATGGACGAGCCGGCGTCCGCACTGGATCCAATCGCCACGCTGGCCATCGAAGACCTGATGCGGGAGCTCAGCTACGACTACACGATCATCGTGGTCACGCACAACATGCAGCAGGCTGCCAGAGCTTCTGACGATACGGTGTTCCTGATGATGGGCGATGACCGCGCAGGCTACCTCGTGGAACAGGGGGCCACGGAGCAGGTCTTCACCAACCCGAAGGAAGAGCGGACGGAAGCGTACATAACCGGCAGGTTTGGTTAGGCGCAGCCGTCTTGATGAGTTGGTTGTGATTCCAGGACTGCATTTGAATCAAGAGCGGTAATCGGTTTTCATAGGGGGCCAGCGAAGCCGCAAGGAGTTGATTATGCCTCGCGCTGAGTTCGACAGAGAGCTTAGGCTTCTACAGGACGATCTGCTGCTCATGGGCAGCATGGTCGAGAAGGCCATCGTCCGGGCGGTGGACGCCCTCAAACGGCGGGACCTCGATGAGTCCAGGCGCATCGTTGACGAAGACGACGCGATCAACCGCAAGCGCTATCAGATCGAGAGGCAGGTCATTTCGCTGATCGCCGCGCAGCAGCCCCTTGCGGGCGACCTGCGCCGGCTGATAGTCGCCAGTCACGTGGCCGTCGAGTTGGAGCGCATCGGGGACTACGCGGAAGGCATATCGCGAATCAGCCTCCAGATGGGCGACGAGCCGCCCCTGAAGCCCCTGGTGGACATCCCCCGGATGACCGATCTCGCAACCGACATGCTGAGGCGCAGCCTCGACGCCCTGGTGAACCAGGACATCGTCGCCTCTCATGCCGTCTGCGACGATGACGACAAGGTCGATGCGATCTACCACGAGCTGCATCATGAACTCATCCAGATGATGATCGCCGACCCGTCGGCAATCGAAAGGGCCACGTACCTGATATGGGTGACGCACGATCTGGAGAGGATCGCCGACCGCGCGACGAACATCGCCGAGCAAGTGATCTACATGGTCACGGGCGAGATGGTGGAGATCAACGTAGGCAGGTACTAGGCGGACCCCATCTCAGTCCTTCGATGGACTCAGGACATGCCTTCCCCAGCAGACTGGGGAAGAGGCCGAAGGAAGCACCTACCAGGGCCGTTCGCGAGCGGCCCTTACGGGACCAGCGTGAGCAGGAACTCGTACACCAGGTTCGCGGCCAGGTATGCGGTGACCTCGGCGTGGTCGTACGGCGGCGCCACTTCCACGATGTCGAAGCCCACGACGCTCATGCCCCGTAGGCCGCGGATCAGCTTGACCGCTTCCCGGCTCGTGAGGCCGGCGATCTCCGGGACTCCGGTGCCCGGCGCGAACGCCGGGTCGATGAGGTCGATGTCCAGGGACACGTGAACGGGGAGGTCTCCCGTCGCCCGCCGCACCGAGTCCAGGGTCCACTCGACGCCGTTCTCATCGATTTCGTCAGTTGTGATGGCCGTGAAGCCGGCGGCGCGGACGTCTTCCAGGATCGTCATCGACGAGGACCCCCTGATGCCCACGATGGCCGAGGCGGTCGGATCGATCAGGCCCTCGTCCGCGGCCATCTTTACCTGCGTGCCGTGGTTCACAGGCCGCTCAGGCGTCGGCTCCCAGAAGTCGGGGTGCGCGTCGAAGTGGAGCAGCGAGAGCTTGCCGTGCTTCCTGTGCAGCGCGCGCAGGACGGGCAGGCTGATCGTGTGGTCGCCGCCCAGGATCACCGGGAACACATCGGCGTCGAGCACCGCCGAGATGCCCTTCTCGATTCGTTCGACGGCGGCTTCGATGTATCCCGCGTTGACGCCGAGGTCTCCGTAGTCGATGACGCGCAGGCTGCGGAACGGCTCGTACAGTTCGTCCTCATCCCAGGCGTGGAGTTCCATCGGGCCTGTAGATTCGCGGATCGCCCTCGGCCCAAACCGAGCGCCCGATCTGTACGTGGTGCCGATGTCGAGCGGCACTCCGATGATGGCGATGTCCGCATTCGACAGGTCCCTCGTGGTGGGCGCTCCCATGAATGTGAGAACGCCGCCAAAGGGTACGGACCGTTGCCAGTCCGCGGGCATGGGTCGTTCGTTGGTCATTTTTCATGTGCTCCGTGGGCGTCGATTTGGATTGGGATCGGCTCTAAGCCCGTAAGAGGGCAGCCTCAGGGTGAAGCCAGGGCAGGCGGCGTGGCCTGGCCGTATGCATCCCAGCCCCAACAGGCGATGGAGCCGTCCACCCTCACGCCGCAAGTGTGATCCACTCCTGCGCTGACGGATACGAACTCCCCATCCGGCGGCGTAGCCTTGCCAACATTGTTGCCCCACGTATCCGCATTGCTGCCCCAGCACGTGACGGAGCCGTTCATCTTCACGCCGCAGGTGTGATAATATCCTGCGCTGACGGATACAAACTTTCCGGACGGCGGGGAGGATTCGCCATCCCAATTGCCGCCCCAGCATTTGACGTAGCCGTCCACCTTCACCCCGCAGGTGTGGTAAGCCCCTGCGCTGACGGACGCGAACTTTCCGTCCGGTGCCATGGCTTGGCCAACCTCTTTAGGACCGTAAGGACGATAATCATAATTGCTGCCCCAGCATTTAACGTAGCCGTCCAGCTTTAGGCCGCAGGTATGGTAGTCACCGGAGCTGACGGATGCGAACTTCCCGTCCGGCGCAGTGGTCACGCCTTGATTGGTCCTGCCCCAGCATTTGACGTAGCCGTCCACCTTCACCCCGCAGGTGTGAGATTGCCCCGCGCTGATGGAGACAAACTCCCCGTCGGGCGGCGTGGCCTCGCGGTCTTCATTGCTGCCCCAGCAGTCCACGGATCCATCCACCCTTACTCCGCAGGTAAAGTACCATCCAGCGGTTACGGAGATGAACTCCCCGGCAGGCGGCGTGGCCTGGCCAACTTCTGTGTCACTCCAATGCTTGTTGCTGCCCCAGCAAGCGACTGAGCCGTCCGATATTACCCCGCAGGTGTGGTCATACCCTGCGCTGACGGAGGCGAACTTCCAGACCTGGGGCGCAGGTTCGAGTTCAGACTCAACTACGGCCTCCTCTCCTGATGGCGGCGTGGCCTGTCCATCGTCATTGAGACCCCAACAGGCGACGGAACCGTCCATCCTCACCCCGCAAGTGTGGGAGCTTCCTACGCTGACGGATGCGAATTCACCGGCAGGCGGCGTGGCGCGCTCAAAGGCGTTGCTGCCCCAGCAAGCGACGGAGCGGTCTAACTTTACCCCGCAGCTGTGGTAACTGCCTGAACTGACGGATGCGAATTCACCGGCCGGCAGCCTTGTCCGGTCAGCCTCATGGCTGCCCCAGCAGGTGATAGAGCCGTATGGCCTCAGCCCGCATGTGTAATTGTTTCCCGCGCTGACGGAGGTGAATTTGCCGGCCGGGGGCGTGGCCTGGCCCGATTCATTGTTGCCCCAGCAATCTAGGGAGCCGTCCAACCTCAGCGCGCACGTGTGGAGCGTCCCCGCGCTGACGGAGGTGAATTTGCCGGCCGGGGGCGTGGCCTGGCCCGATTCATTGTTGCCCCAGCAATCTAGGGAGCCGTCCAGCCTCAGCGCGCATGCGTGGAGCATCCCTGCGCTGACGGAGGCGAACTGCCCGGCGGGTGGCGAGGCCTCGCCGGATGAGTTATGGCCCCAGCAATCTAGGGAGCCGTCCAACTTCACGCCACAGGTGTGGCTAACACTTGCGCTGATCGAGGCGAACTCATCGGTCGGCGGCGCGGTCCTGCCCGATGCATCGTTGCCCCAGCATATGACGGAGCCGTCCACCTTCATGCCGCAGGTGTGGCGCGCCCCCGCGCTGACGGAGGCGAACATGCCTGCTATCGGCGTGGGTTGGGGTTGATCAGAGGCCTTCAGTTCGGTTACGGACGAAGCCGTAACTATCGGCGTGGCCTGCCCATAGTCGTTATCGCCCCAGCAGGCTACGTAGTCGTCCTCCGTCACCACGCAAGTGTGGCGCGTTCCCGCGCTGACGGAGGCAAACTCGCCGGCGGGCGACTCGGATTGCCCATCGCTGTTATTGCCCCAGCAAGCAACCGAGCCGTCCAACTTCACGCCACAGGCGTGGAAGTCCCCTGCGCTAACGGAGGCGAAATTTCCTGGCGGCGGGTCTGCATGGCCGAATGCTTTGCTGCCCCAGCAAGTGACAGAGCCGTCCACCTTCACGCCGCAGGTGTTGAGCGTTGCTGCGCTGACGGAGGCGAACTTGCCGGGAGGCGGCATAGTCTTGCCATGATCATCATTTCCCCAGCAAGTGACGGAGCCGTCCACCTTCACGCCGCAGGTGTGCCGCATCCCGGCGCTGACGGAGGCGAACTGCCCGGCTGCGGGCGGGGCTTGGCCAAGCTGGTTGTTCTCCTCCGTTGCCTCACTAGCACCCCAGCATGTGATGGAGCCGTCTATCTTCACGCCACAGGTGTGCCGATTACCCGCGCTGACGGAGGCGAACTTCTCGGCCTGCCATTCCGCTTGGCCGTATCTGTCCGAGCCCCAACAGACGATAGAGCCGTCTATCTTCACGCCGCAGGTGTGCCGCATCCCGGCGCTGACGGATCTGAACTTTCCGGCCGGCGACGCGGCCTGTCCGTATTCATTGTCGCCCCAGCAGACGACGGAGCCGTCTATTTTCACACCGCAGGTGTGCCTGCTCCCAGCACTGACGTATGCGAACTCTCCAACTGTGAGCGTGAGTGCGAGTTTGGGCTGCTGCGTTGCTGTAGGCGTGGGTTCGGCTTCCGGCTGCTCCACAACCTCTAGCTCGGTTGCGGGTTGCTCGGTTGCCGTGGGTGTTGGTTCGGGTTGCTCGACGGCCTGCGTCTCGATTGTGGGCTGCGGCTCAGAGGCGGCGGGCGAGCCCCCGTCTCCGCAGGCAAGCAGCGCGGCTAGAAGAAGCATGGTTGCCAGGAGCAGGGGCGGGACGCCGCGCAGGGGAGGAATCGGGACGGTGAGGGGGCTGCCGACGATCCTGCGGGTCATGCGACGCCTCCTGCGTTCATCCAGACCATGCCATGATAGCGCAACGGCGGGATGTTGCCGAAGAAAGGCTAGGCGCCGCTGATCTTTGTTTTGGCCATGTCCTCTATGAAGGTGGCTATGGCGGAGTGGTCGCTGTCGCCCTTGCCGTCGTTGATGAGGGCGCCGACCATCTGCCTGACGAGACTGGTTACGGGCAGGGGTACGCCTAGCTCGCCGGCGGTGATGAGGGCGTTGTTGAGGTCCTTCTGGTGTAGGTTGATGCGGAAGCCCGGCTCGAAGTTGCCGGCGATCATCATGGGCGCCTTCGCGTCCATGACGGCGCTGCCGGCGAGGCCGCCCCTGATCGCCTGGAACACGGTGCCCGGGTCCAGGCCGGCGCGCACCGCCAGCACCAGCGCCTCTCCGACGGCCTCGATGTTCGCGGCCACGATGATCTGGTTCGCCAGCTTGGTCGTGTTGCCGGCGCCGTAGCCGCCGCACAGCACCGCGCTGCTGCCCATCGCGTTCAGCAGCTCGACGTGACGCTCGAACACGGCGGCCTTGCCGCCTACCATGATCGCGAGCGAGCCGTCGATGGCCTTCGGCTCGCCGCCGCTCACGGGCGCGTCCAGGAAGTCGACGCCCTTAGCTTCGCAGGCGGCCGCGAGCTTCTGGGACGTGCCCGGCGCGATGGAGCTCATGTCGATCACCGTCGATCCCGCCGACGCGCCCTCCAGAACGCCGCCGGGGCCCAGGACCGCCTCCTCCGAGTTCGCGGAGTCCTGCACCATGACGACGGTCGCGGTCGCGCCGGCCGCGGCCTCCGACGCCGATGTCCCGGCCGCCGCGCCTTCCGCCGCCACGGCCTGCGTCTTGTCGTGGTTGCGGTCGTATCCGGCCACTTCGTATCCGGCCTTGAGCAGGTTGATCGCCATAGGCCTGCCCATGATTCCGAGGCCCACGAATCCCACGCGCTTGTCTCCCATGGCGTTCTCCTTGCGGCTTGTAGTCAACTGCTGAGACGGACGCCGCCCGCGTCCGGCGCAGGCAACATTATTCGGGACGGCGTCCTGAGGGTCAACAGAGGCGCCCGCCGATTTGGAATCTCTAACCAAACTGACTACAGCGTGATAAGGTGCTTTGGAATCGGCGGGCCTTCCGAGTGAGGGAGCGCCGACACTTCGAGTTCATGGAGCGAGTCCCCAATGGCTGAAATGACCGGCGCGCAGGCGTTAGTGCAGGCTTTGAGAGCGCAGGGCGTGGACACGATTTTCGCGCTTCCGGGGGCGCAGATCATGGCCGCCTTCGACGCGTTGTACGACTACCGGGACGAGATCAACCTCGTCCAGACGCGCCACGAGCAGGCGACGACGTACATGGCCGACGGCTACGCGAAGGCGACGGGCAAGGTCGGCGTGGCGATGGTCGTGCCGGGGCCGGGGGCGACGAACGCCGCCGCGGGCCTGGGGACGGCCTACGCGAGCTCATCGCCGGTGCTGATGATCTCCGGGCAGGTGATGTCCACGGGCATCGGCAAGAACCTGGGCCAGCTTCACGAGGTCCACGAGCAGTTGGACATGTTCAGCCCGATAACGAAGTGGAATCACAGGTCCATGCAGGTGGAGGAGATCCCTGAGGCGGTGCACGAGGCATTCCATCAACTCAAGTCGGGCAGGCCGCGGCCCGTCGAGCTTGAGATCCCTCCCGACATCCTGGCCGCGTCGGGCAATGCCGAGATCATCGAGCCCGAGGAGTACCCGCACAGCGCGCCGGACGGCGACCAGATCGCGGCGGCGGCGGCTGTGCTGGCGGACGCCGACAAGCCGTGCGTGATCGCCGGCGGCGGCGTGCTGATTTCGGACGCCGGGGAAGAGCTGCTGGAGTTGGCGGAGCTTCTCCAGACCCCAATCATCCTGACGCCTGAGGGCAAGGGCGCGATTCCCGGAGCGCATCCGATGGTCGTGGGCGCGCACTACGGCGGAGTCGGGCCGGTCGAGGACGTGCTCGGAGAGTCGGACGCTCTGCTGGCCATAGGCACGAGGCTGCTGTTCAGGAACATGTCCGTGGGCGATCTGAAGATAGTGCAGGTGGACGTGGACCCGGAGGAGATCGGCAAGGCCATGCCGGTGGCCGCGGGCGTCGAGGCCGACGCCAAGCTGGCTCTGAGGGCGATCGTTGACAGGCTGCGCGCCCAGGGCGTGAGAAGGTCTTCGCGCGCCGGCGACATCGAGCGCTACAGGAACGAGTTCGACGGGTACGTCAGGGATGTTGCGCCCGATCAGATGGGGTTCGTTGACGCGATACGCGATGAGATGGGCGACGAGGACATCATCGTCAGCGGCGTGACCTCCATCGGCTACTGGAGCAACATCATGTACGAGGCGCGCCATCCCCGGACGTTCCTCACGTCGTCTTACTTCGGCACGCTGGGCTACGCTTTCCCGACCGCGCTCGGCGCGAAGGTGGGCCAGCCGGACCGCAAGGTGGTCGCCATCAGCGGCGACGGCGGATTCATGTACAACCCGCAGGAGCTGTCCACGGCGGTGAAGTACGGCATCAACGCCGTGTGCGTCGTGTTCAACAACGGCGTCTTCGGCGCGTCGGAGTGGGACCAGAACAACCGCTACAACCAGCGCTTCATCGGCACCGACCTGCACAACCCGGACTTCGTGAAGATGACGGAGGCCTTCGGGGCCGTTGGGATGAGGACGGACCCGGACGGCTTCGGCCCCGCGCTCCGCGAGGCACTGGACGCCGATGCGCCGGTGGTGCTGGACGTCACGGTGCCCAACATGCCGCCGCCGTTCCAGATCAGGCGCGGAGCTTAGGCGGGCGGCTACTTCGATTCGGCCTGGGTCTTGCGCCAGGCTATGCCGCTTATTGCTTCGAGGACTACGCGGTGGGCGGCTTGCGCGGTGATCTCGCCGGGGCCGTCGTAGGGCGGCGAGACTTCGACCACGTCGACGGCCACTACGTCCACCGACTGCGCGATCTTTCGCACGGCGCGCAGCATCTCGGTCGCGCTGATGCCGCCGGGCTCCGGCGTACCCGTGCCGGGGGCGTGGCCCGGGTCCATCACGTCGATGTCCACGGACAGGTAAACGCGGTTCGGCCCTTCCAGCGCCTCGGCTATAGAGTCCTCCAGCACGGCGTCGAAGCCGCGAGTCTCTATCTCCGACATCTGGTGCCAGCGCATGCCCTGCTCGCGCATCCACTGGAACAGGTCTTCGCCGGGCCAGTAGCCGCGCAGGCCCACCTGCACGAAGTTCTTGCCGGGGATTGCGCCGCTCTCAATGAGCCGCCGCATCGGGCTGCCGTGCGAGATCGGCACTCCGCCGTATGACGACTCCGCCGTGTCCGCGTGCGCGTCGAAGTGGATCATCCCCACGTTGCCGTGCCCGTAGAAGTCGCCCACGGCGGTGCCTCCGGGATAGGTGATCGAGTGGTCGCCGCCGAGAATCACCGGAATCGCGCCCGCCTTGAGGGCTTCCGTGACCTTCAGCCTGATGGCGTCGTGGCTCTTGGCAAGGTCGCTCGGCGGGCAGTTCGCGTCACCGAAGTCCACCAGCTTGAGCTTCTTCAAGGGATAGATGCCCATTCCCATGTGGTACAGGGACTCGTAGTCGGACGAGTAGTAGTCGGCCTGGCGAATGGCCCTTGGGCCGTACCGCGCGCCCGGCCTGTTGACGACGCCCATGTCCACGGGCGCGCCGATCACGGCGATGTCCGCGCCGCTCTTTTCCAGTTCCTCTGCCGTTTCGATCCAGGGGGCCTTCAGGAACGTGGGAAGTCCCATGTAGGCTGGGTGGACATCGGGCGAGCGTTCTTGTGTCATGTGTGTCTCCGGGAGTCCGCCACGCTGAACGAGGGCGAATGCGATGCACGCAGAGTACCACAACTTGAGACTGGTTCCGTTTCGTTCGTGGTGAGCCTGTCGAACCATAGCGAAACGGAACCTTGAGACTCGTCTCTGCTACACTGGCGTTCCGCGCCTGCGAAGGCGCGTTCCCTTCGCAAGACCCGTCAGGAGTGCCGTTGCAGACCTCGAAGGCCCCAGAGACTCGCTCGCCCGGCGCCAGCCCGGACTTCGAGGGCGGCGTCGTCCGGCGCAGAGCCGAGCGGCGGGAAGAGGCCCTCTCGCCCAACGCGGCGCGCTCGGCAGAGAGCAGGGGCAGGCGCGCGCCAGAAGAGCCGGACCCGATGCGCACGGCCTTTCAGAAGGACCGCGACAGGATCGTCCACTGCAAGGCTTTCAGGCGTCTCAAGCACAAGACGCAGGTCTTCATCGCGCCGCTGGGCGACCACTACGTTACGCGGCTGACCCACACGTTCGAGGTTGCCCAGATCGGGCGCACGATCGCGCGCGCGCTCGACCTCAACGAAGACCTCGTGGAGGCGATCGCGCTGGCGCACGACATGGGCCACACCCCGTTCGGCCACATCGGGGAGGAGGCGCTTAACGAGCTTGCGCCCGGCGGCTTCGTGCACAGCGCGCAGAGCCTGCGCATCGTGGACAGGCTGGAGAAGGACGGGCGCGGGCTCAACCTGACGTGGGAGGCGCGGCAGGGGATCGAGTTCCACTCCAAGCCGCGAGGCGATTTTCTAAAGCAGGAGCTTCCCGAAGACCTGACCCTGGAGGCGCAGGTGTGCAGGGTGGCGGACGCCGTCGCGTACCTGAATCATGACGTTGCCGACGCCCTGCGCGCCGGTTTTCTTTCGGCTCCGGACCTGCCGCGGGAGGCCGTCGCGGCGCTGGGCGGCAGGCACTCGCAGCGAATCAATACGATGGTGACCGACGTGGTGCGCAGTTCGTGGGACTGCACCGAGGCGCGTGCGCCAGGAGCGGGCGCGCCCGCGATCCGCATGAGCGCGCCAGTCAAGAAGGCCGTCGTCGCGCTGCGGGAGTTCATGTTCGATCACGTGTACCTCAGGCACAGCTCCGGGGCGGAGGCCAAAGCGGCCATGAGGGTCGTGGGGATGCTGTTCGAGCACTTCGACCGGCGACGGGACCTGATTCCCGAGGAGTACGCGCTCCGGAGCGAATCGGCGGAGCGAGCGGTGATCGATTACATATCCGGGATGACCGACCGGTACGCGTTGCGGTTGGCGGAGGAGATCAGCCCCGGCGTTGCCGGAGAACTCCGGCGCAGATTGCTATAATTCGCCCGTGACTCCCACCGACCGGATACGCGCGAGAAAGGTCCGCAACCGCGTCAAGCTGATCTCTGAGCACCTTGAGGCAATGCAAAGGGATGCTCACGGCCTGGAGTACGAGCCGTGGCGCGTTGAGGTGGAGCATCTCTGGAAGGAGACGTTCCGGCAGATCAGCAGCTTGCCGGAACCGCTCCAGCCGCGATGCCTGGAGATGATCCGCGAGCCTTGGATGTCGTACTTCTCCAGCTACGTGGCGGCTTCGGGCGGCGAGAGGCCGGCCAGTTAGCGGCCCTTCGATTAGAAAGACAGGTGAACCCATAGTGTCAACCGAGCCGGGCGGCGAGGCGTTTCAACTGGCGGAGCCGGACGTCGAGCTGGGCAGGCGCATGGCGGTGGCGGCGCATCGCGTGGTCATCATCCTCCAGGAGACGGGGCTGCCGGAGCATCTGAACAAGGACCTCGCGGCTGTCAGCACCGACCTGGGCGGCCTGTGGGCCGCGCATCGCGAGCTCGACGCCCAGTTGGAGACGCTCTTCGACAGCAAGGGCGACTGGGAGGCCATCGCGGACTGTCTCGTGGATCTGGGGTCTTCGATCGAGCACATGTCGTGGCATCTCAAGAGCGTGAGGCGCCCACTGGGCAGGCTCAGCAGGTACGCGTACGGAGCGGCTGAGGACGAGCCGGACGCGGGCGAGGACGCGCAGTGAGCCAGATCGACGACGTGAAGGCGAGGCTGGACATCGTGGACGTTGTGTCTTCGCACGCCGCGCTGCAGAAGGCGGGCCGCAACTACAAGGCGCTCTGCCCGTTCCACACGGAGAAGACGCCCTCGTTCATAGTCAACCCGGAACGGCAGAGTTGGCGCTGCTTCGGCGCGTGCGCGACCGGCGGGGACGTGTTCTCGTTCGTCATGAAGGCCGAGAACCTGGAGTTCGGGGAGGCGCTGAGGACGCTGGCCGACAAGGCGGGCGTCGCGCTGGAACCCCGGCGGAAGGACGCCAGGGGCGACGTCATACTGCAAGCGAACGAAGTCGCGGCCAAGTACTACGGCGAGGCGCTGCTCGCCCCTGAGGGCAGGCACGCGCTGAAGTACCTGGACGACCGGGGCGTGGACAACCGGGCGCGGGAGCGTTTCGGCCTGGGGTTCAGCCGCCGGTCTTCGGACGGCCTGAAGTCGCACCTGACCGCCCTGGGGTTCGCGGAAGACCGCCTCGTGGAGGCGGGCCTGCTGTACCGGTCCGAGGACGGCGCGACGCGGGACTTCTTCCGGGGCCGCCTGATGTTCCCGATCCACGACCGGCAGGGGCGGGTGACCGGGTTCGGCGCGCGGTCTCTGGACGGCTCGCAGCCCAAGTACCTGAACACGCCGCAGACGCCGCTGTTCGACAAGAGGAGCACGCTGTACGCCCTGCACCTTGCGGGCGAGTCCATCCGAAAGGAGAACTCGGTCGTGGTCGTGGAAGGGTACATGGACGTAATCGCGGCCCATCAGCACGGGCACGGGAACGTCGTTGCGTCCATGGGCACCGCGCTCACCGAGCGGCAGGTCGGCCTCCTGCGTCCGATGGCGAGAAGCTACGTGCTCGCGCTGGACCCGGACGCGGCGGGGCAGGAGGCCACGCTTCGCAGCTTGCAGTCGTCCTGGCGGGCGGTAAGCGTGCAGGCGGTGGGACGCGGGTCGCGGGACATGTACCGGCGGGACCCGGTAAGCCTCAAGATCGCCGAGTTGCCGCAGGGCAAAGACCCCGACCAGCTAATCAGGGAGTCGCCGGACGGGTGGGCGTCGCTGGTGAACGAGGCCGTGCCGTGGCTGGACTTCTACCTGCCGAAGGAGGCGTCCAAGTTCGACCTGAGCACCGGCCACGGAAAGGCGCGAGCAGCCGAGGAGCTGTTCCCGCTCGTCGCAACTATCGGCAACGACTTCGACCAGGAGTATTACTTCACCAAGCTGGCCGGCATCCTGGGGGTTACGACGGAGCAGTTGAGGGCGAGCGGCGTGGGCACGAGGCCCGCGCGAGAGGCGTACCGGCGAAGGCGGCCCGAGCGGGCGGAACGCATGCAGGCGAGCGCGTCGGCGCTTTCGGTGGATGCGGACGCCAGGCTGGAAATGTACATGCTCGCGCTCCTCGAGGCGCATCCTGAACTCAGGGCCGCCGCGGCGACGTTTTCCGCCGATAACTTCAAGAGAGTGGAAAACAGGCAGCTATTTGCCAGCCTTGTGCGCTACAATGATAGTGATGAGATGGAAGAATCGCTGGAACAGCCGTTGCTCGACCATCTGAATCGAGTCAGAGAGATCAAGCTGGAGGACGCCGGCCCGGGCATGGCGGAGTTGGAGTTCGAGCAGTGCCGCAACCGCCTGGAAAGCCGCCGGCTCAGAGACCTGCAGTCCGATCTGCTCAGGACTTCCGGCGGCGAACCCCCATCCAGGGAGATAAGCGCTACAATTGCCAGCGTGAATTCACGGCTGAAGCACCTTTTCACGCAGAATCCCACAAACCCCGAGACGCGCACGACGCGGTCAAGTTGAGAGCGTATGGCGACTAAACGAATCGACGACGAAAGCGCTGAGGAGTGGATTAGGGGCCTCGTAGTAAGGTCCACCACCACGCAAGACCTTATGGGCATATCGACGAATGCCCGGGAAGACGGTCTCATCCCCAACGAGGATGGGACCGTTTCACGTCCGGAGGACGTGAGCGCGATAGAACAGCTTCGCATGGGCCGGAAGGCCAGGAACGGCAAGGCCGCCGACCAACTGGCCGGAGCGCTGGGCCAGGTCATCGACACGACGGAGATGATAGACGACCCGGTGCGGATGTACCTTCGCGAAATCGGCAGGGTGAATCTGCTCAACGCGAAGGAGGAGCAGATCCTCGCCCGGCAGCTTGAGGCCTTCAAGTACATCCAGCAGGTGGAGGTCGATCTTACCGGCCTGGACGGCCGCCCTCCCAGGGCCTGGCAGTGCGTAATGCAGATGCAGCGCATGGTCTGCGAGTCTGAGCCGCTCGTCGATGGGGTCAAGCGTTACGTCCGCCTGGACGACGATTCCACGCTCGACAACCTCATGAACCTTCCGGAGTTCAGGGACGCGATAGACGGCGAGCTCCCGGAGGACATGCTGAACTTCCTGGGCGACGTGCTCAACAAGGACCCGCTGGACGTCAAGGCGGACATCCAGCGGCTGTCCCTGAACACGCGCCTGATGCCGACAGAGGTGCTCAAAGTCCTCGATCCTGAGACGGACCTTCGCTCGCTCAGGGAGCAGATGAACGAGATCGGGTTCACGCAGAAACTCGAAGACTACGAGCTGGTGTTCTACAGGCACCTCGCCCAGTTGAAGAACAAGGGCAGGCACGCCCAGCGCCACCTTGCCGAGGCCAACCTCAGGCTCGTTGTCAGCGTCGCGAAGAAGTACATAGGCAGGGGAATGTCGCTCCTGGACCTGATCCAGGAAGGCAACATCGGCCTTATCCGCGCGGTGGAGAAGTTCGAGTACCGCAAGGGCTTCAAGTTCAGCACGTACGCCACCTGGTGGATACGCCAGGCGATCACGCGGGCCATCGCGGACCAGGCGAGGACGATCCGCATACCTGTGCACATGGTGGAGACGATCAACAAGCTGCTCAGGATCAGCCGGAGGCTCGTCCAGGAGTACGGGCGGGAGCCGACCAGCGAGGAGATCGGCCGGGGAATGGACCTGCCGTCCGAGAGGGTGCGAGAGATCCTCAAAATCTCTCAAGATCCCGTGTCTCTGGAAACGCCGATCGGCGAAGAGGAAGACAGCCACCTCGGGGACTTCATCGAGGACAAGGGCACGGTTGCGCCATCCGAGGCCGCTTCGTTCCAGCTTCTCAAGGAGCAGGTGGACGACGTGCTCTACACGCTGAGCGACCGCGAGGCCCGCGTGCTGCAACTGCGCTTCGGACTCGAAGACGGCCGCCAGCGAACGCTGGAAGAGGTGGGCAGGGAGTTCGGCGTGACGCGGGAGCGAATCCGGCAGATCGAGGCCAAGGCCCTCCGCAAGCTGCGCCACCCGAGCCGCTCCAAGAAGCTGCGCGACTTCCTGGAGTAAAGACCTCCCGCATTCGGAGACCTTTGCTTGGCCGTCATTCCGGCGAAGGCCGGAATCCAGAAGCAGGTTCCTTCTAGAGACCGCCCGTCGCTCAGTATCGCAGCGACGATATCAGCAGGCGGCGTTCGACCTCCGTCGCGGCGGCGTCCACAATCGACTCGGCGAATGGCCCCATCACCTTCTCCCGGAACGACCGCGGGAGTCTCACCTGCCTGGACCGTGGCGGCACGCCGGCCAACTCGGCGGCGAGTTCCACGCCCCGCTCCAGGTCGCCCAGTTCGTCGATCAGGCCAAGCTCCAGCGCCTTCGGGCCCCAGTACACCTCGCCGGTCGCCAGCCCCTGGACGCGCTCGTCGCTGAGGTCGCGGGCGTTCGCGACCACGGAGAGGAAGCGGGCGTACGACTCGTCGATCATCGTCTGTAGCTTGCCGGACTCCTCGTCGGTCGGCCTACGCCAGAACGCGCCCATGTCCTTGTGCGCGCCGCTCTTCCTGACGTTCATGGCTATTCCGACGCGGCCCAGCAGCTCTTCGATGATGGGCGTGGCGGAGATGACGCCGATGCTGCCGACGAGCGCGCCATGCCCCGCGACGATTCGCTGCGCGGCGCAGCTTATGAAGTAGCCTCCCGAGGCCCCGACGCCGCGAATCACGGCCACCACCGGCTTTGTCTCCGCTATCTTGCGCACCATCCCGTACAGGTACTCGGACGCCATGACGGAGCCGCCCGGCGAGTCGACGTCCAGCACGAGGCCGGCGTATTTCCGGCTCCTGCGGACCTGGATGAGGATGCGTTCGTAGTCAGACGACCTTACGCGGCTCCCGATGGTCCCAAACATCTCTACGACGGCGATCCGCCCCTTCTTTCTTGGAAGCAGCCACATTACTTACACGCTCCGTTGCTCGCTTATGGGGATTGGCGGCCCTCGGCCACCCTGCCTATTGTAGCCTGTAGCGGCCAGCAGCCCGCCAACGAAACGGGTAACTGTTCAGATTTCGTGGGACAGTAGCCTCACTATGCCGTCATACCGGCGAAGGCCGGTATCCAGAGGTGGGGGCGGGTAGGGTCTCCGCTCCCCAACTCTGAACACTTACCGAAGCGCAAGCTGCGTTGACGGGGCCGGAGCGCGGCCAATACACTGGCTTGACCGGAAACCCTCCTTGAGACCTTCCCGCCCGCACACTCCCGAGGCCTTATGACGGAACCTGCGCCGACAATCCCCGACGACGCGCTGCTCGCGAGCATCGAAGCGGCCGCGGTGAGCATGGCCGGCGAGGCCGGCGCGCTGATTTCCGGCTACTTCGGCAAGGAGATAGACACCGAGTTCAAGGACAAGGAACAGACCAACCCGGTCACGCAGGTGGACAGGGAGAGCCAGTCCTTCCTGGAGCGGTCCATCCGCGAACGCTACCCTGACCACGGCGTACTGGGTGAAGAGGACGAGGAGGTCGAAGGCGAGAGTCCGCTCGCGCCGGACTTCGTGTGGGTGCTGGACCCGCTGGACGGCACCAGGAACTTCATGTACGGGCTGCCCGTTTACGCCTGCTCGGTCGGGGTTCTGTACAAGGGCATGCCCGTCGCCGGGGCGGTCCACGTGCCCTGGCCCGGCTCAAGCGGCGGCGTGGTCTATCACGCGAGGGCCGGGGGACGGACCGCGGCGGGCGGCGAGCCGGTCCGCGTGTTCGAGGCCGACCGGTCCGAGGGCAAGCGCATCATGGCGATGCCGGGCTCGTTCGGCGGCCTGCTGCAGTTCCGGGACGGCATGTACAAGAACGTCGGCGACCTTCGCATGAGCGGCAGCCTCGCGTTCGAGACGGCGATGACGGCAAGCGGCGTGCTCCAGTACATGATCACGCTGTCGCCGAAGATCTGGGACGTCGCGGCCGGCGTGCTCCTCGTACAGTCGGCCGGGGGCACGGTCATGTCAGGCCGATGGTCGCGCCGCTTCGGTCTGCTCCCCAAGGTCGAGTGGCAGGCGTTCGACGGCTTCGTGCGGTGGCGCGACGGCGAAACGACCATGCGGGACCTGCGCCGGTGGTCCCGGCCGCTGGTGCTGGGAAGCGAGGGCGTGACGGCGTACGTGACCGGCGGCCTGACGGCGCGCCACAGGCTCGGAGCGTCGTTGAGGCGCGCCGTGCGAAGCCTGCCGAAGGCGGTGGGCCGCCAGGGCTGAAGAGCGCCTCCTCGCGGCGGGGAGACCTTTGCATAACCGTCATTCCGGCGAAGGCCGGAATCTAGGGGTGGTCTGGGTGGGTCCTCTGACCCCTTCCCCAGTCTGCTGGGGAAGGATGGGATGGGGTTTCTCTCTGGCGCGCGGCTACACGAACGGCCAGGGGACGTGACTGTACGGGTCCAGACTGGGCAGCGCGCCCTGCTCCAGCAGGATCTCTATGCGCGCGGTCATCGCGTCGATCTCCTCCGGTGACAGGGAATCGGCCAACTCCGCCCCGACTCCCGCGCCGGACTCCAACTGTCCCGCGATGTGGCCGAGCGTCTCCAGGTCTTCGTCCGGGATGTCGAGGCCCCACATCTCCAGCATGACCGTCCTCACCTTGAAGTGGTGATGGAACGTCAGCCCGTGGTCTATGCTCCAGACCCGCCCGTCGAAGCCAAGCAGGCAGTGGCCGGCCTTGCGGTCCGCGTTGTTCGCCACCGCGTCGAAGACGGCGAACCTCTGCAGCGCGTGGCTGTGGTCGTCCGTAAGGTCGAAGTAAGACACCCTGGGATCGCACTCGACGAAGAGTTGCATCGAGCCTACGCCGTACGGGCCGTCCTCCCTCACGAGCGTCAGCGGCACGTCCGGCCATCCGATCGCGCGCGCGAGCGCGAAGGCTGCGTACTCGCGCTTGTACAGAGTGCCGTGGTCGAAGTCCCAGAGCGGCCTCTCGCCGTCTCTCGGCTTGTACACGGCCCTGACGTACCGGCCGGGGCCCGCGTCGAGGTGAAGCAGGAAGGTGTAGTTTGAGCCGCGCGCGATGCGCCAGCCTCTCAGCACCTCGGCGGTTTCCAGGATCGTGCGCGCCTCGTCCTCCGACGGCGTGACCGGGACGCCGTCTGCGCCCTGCGCGTCCTCGGACGCCTGGGATCTGGCGGGTCTGCGGCGGCGTCTCTGCGAAGTCATGGGAGATTGCGATCGCGCGGGGACGCTCGGACGACCGCGCCGGCTAGAGCTCGACGCGTTCCTGGCTGTGCCCGTTTCTCCTCACGCAGAAGTGGCCCTCAGGGTCCATGGCGCGCCCGCACAGAGGGCAGATGGGCCGGCCGGCGGCGCAGACTTTGACCGCCTCCTCGGCGAAGTCCTCGGCGCGCTCCCTGCTGACCCACAGGCGGACCGTGGCGGGGCTGCCTTCCTCGGCGTTCTCCATGTCGTGGACGTCGATCACCAGCAGGCCTGAGTTCTGTTCTCCTCCAATGGCCAGCTTGCCCATCTTGAAGTCCAGCCGGGTCAGCCCCGGGGCTTCGCGGTGGCTGGGCGGCTCGTCGGAAGCATCCGGCCGCTTCATGACGGCCATCAGCCGCTGGACGACCATCGCCAACTCGAATAGCTGCTCCTTCTCCAGCCAGATGCTCGCGGAGCTTGAGCCGCTGTCAACGAGGATTCGGAACGTCCTGCTGCCAGGCTCGCCGATGGCCTCCGGCTTGAGGCCGCTGATCTGCGTGAACTCGAGGTGGGGGTCTGCCATGGCCCGGCTTACTGCCAGTGCTCAGGGAGGATCGGCTCCTCGAAGCCCAGTTCCCGCGTGATCCACTCTTCGAGGACCATCCCGTCCTTGTAGCTGGAGTGCTGCGTCGGCTGGTACGTAACGCGGTCCCCGAGCGCCTCCAGCAGCACGTGCACCGCCCTGCGGTCCAGGTTGCCGCCGTCCTCGTCGCCCATTATCAGCGTCCTCGTGCCGATGCGCTCGGCCACCCATCGCGGATCGAAGTAGGAGAGCGTATCGAATACCGCCTTCCGGCTTCTGGGTTTCAGCCTGACGTAGTCGTTGATCTCTTCCACCGGGTAGGCCGACGTTGCGGGCGCCACCTCTTCCACGTTGTAGAACGGCCCGGGGTGGTGCACCAGGTGCGTCAGGCCGGGCGCCAGGCCCGCGACAAGCGCGGCCATGTCGTTGCCTATGGCCGCCACGCGCGCGAGGTCTGCCTCCGGGCGCGACTTCAGGTACTCCAGGCCCCTGACGCAGTCGGCGACGGCCCCTCGGAACACGTACTCCGCGCGCTTCTCGATGCCCGTGGTCAGCATTCCCGGGAAATCGCCGGTAAACGGCCTGTCCACGTTGCGCTGTCCGCGATAGCCGAGCGAGAAGGTGATGTACCTGCCGCGGATCTGGTTGGCCGTCCCCTGCGGAATCGTCTGGACCACGCTGGCGTACCCCGGCACGTAGTAGATCACCGGGAACGGCCCTTCGCCCGCCGGTATGCTCAGGTACGCGAACAGCCTGTATGGGCCGATGCCGGTCAGCCTGACGACGTACATGGACGCGTCCTCGGCGTCCCTCATCGGCAGGGCCTCCACCTCGGGCGCTGGATCGACGCCGGCAAGCTCCTCGAGCGCCTCTGCCCAGTATGCGTCGAACTTCTCCGGCCTTTCTCCAGGCATCGCGTTCAGTGACCGTTGGGGTGAAGCCGCGTCAGGAAGAACTGCTCCACCACTTCGTCGTGCTTGTACGAGCCGGCGTCGTGGCCGTGGTCGGTGTAAGGATAGAGCCGTTTTTCCGCGCTGCGGATCGAGTTGAACACCGCGTATCCCGTTTCCGGGGGACAGACGTTGTCCCGCAGACCTATGTTGATGATGATGGGGCACTCGATTCGACGCGCGAAGTTGATGCCGTCGAAGTAAGAGAGCGTCTTCACCACCTGGTCGCGGCTGTCCGGGTGAAGCCTCAGGTAGTCGTTGATCTCCTCGTAGGGGTACGTGTGCGTCAGCTGGATGCAGTCCACGAAGCCCACCAAGTACGGCGCGCCCGCCGCCGCGGCCTTGATCTGGGGCCGCATCGCCGCCGCCGTGATCGTGAGGCCGCCGCCCTGGCTGCTTCCCATCGCCCCGATGCGGTTCTCGTCCACCTCCGGCCGGGAGACCAGGAAGTCCACGCCGCGCCACGCGTCCACGTAGAACCCCCGGTACGAGTACGTGTTGCGGTCGGTGACGTTGTGAGTGAGGAGGCCCGGATAGCCCGGGTCGAACTGCGCGCGGCTTCGTACCTTGCCTCGCGGCGCGACCGACAGGACGGCGTAGCCGCGCCTTGCCCATTCCTTCTGGATGGGCGGGTCGCTCAGGTATCCCGGCGAGAACAGCAGGCCGGGCAGCTTGCCGTTGCGCTCCTTCGGCACGCAGTACCACGCCGCGATCCGCACCTTGTCGATGCTGTTGTAGAAGACCTGGAACACCGCCACGTCCTCGGTGGAGCGGAGGTGATCGGGGGCCACTTTGGCCGCAAGGGGTATCTTGCGTTCCTGTTCGGTCACGCCCTGCCAGAACTCGTCGAAATCGGCAGGCCTTACGGTCCTTGTGACGTAGTTGTGCGGCGCTGCTCTCGGCACTCCGGCGTTACCCCCTGCGAAAGCCGCCTCATTATACACTAGCGCCCGCCCCGCGCCGACCTTTACCGTGTTCCGCTCACCAACTCAGACTTGATGATGTTCCACCCTCCGTCATTTGTATGTTGCGAAGGCAGGCCTTTGCATAACCGTCATACCGGCGCAGGCCGGTATCCAGGGGTGGCTTGGGCGGGGCCTCCGACCTCTTCCCCAGTCTGCTGGGGAAGATTGAGATGGGGCAAGAGCGCCGTTGTCCAAGCACGGTCAATAGAGTCACGCAAAGCTCTCCGAAGGACGGAATCCAGAGGGTGGGGCGCTCCGGCGCCCGTTCCACCCTTAAAATTGCCCGCATGTTTCCGGAGACTCTAACCGTGGTTGCCGCCGTGCTTGGGGCGGCCTCCCTGATCGTCTGGCTCGCGCTCGTGTTCGGACGCGGCGGCTTCTGGCAGGTGCGGCCCACGCTTCCGGCGCGACGTCGAGACGCCGGCGACTGGCCGGCCGTGGCCGCCGTTGTGCCCGCTCGAAACGAGGCCGACGTGCTTCCGGCCACGCTGCCGGGGCTGCTCTCGCAGGACTACCCCGGCCCGTTCCACGTCTTCCTGGTGGACGACCGGAGCGAGGACGGCACGTCTGAGGCGGCCCTGGCCGCTGCCCGCGAGTCCGGCCGCGCCGACAGGCTGACCCTCGTGCCGGGGGTGCCGGCCCCCGACGGCTGGGCCGGCAAGGTGTGGGCGCTGTCGCAGGGCGTCGAGGCGGCGGGAGACGGCCGCGAGTACCTGTGGTTCACCGACTCCGACGTCGCCCACCCACCGGACGCGCTCGCGAGGCTGGCGTCCCACGCCGAACGTGAGCGTTTGGATCTCGCGTCGGTCATGGTCAGGCTCAGCGCGGCGCGCCGGACCGAGAAGCTGCTCATACCGGCGTTCGTGTATTTCTTCGGCAAGCTGTACCCGTTCCAGTGGGCCAGCGATCCCGGCAGGCGCGAAGCCGCCGCGGCCGGCGGATGCGTCGTGGTTCGTCGCCGCGCGCTCGAAGACGCCGGCGGACTCGCTGAGATCGCCGGCGAGCTTATCGACGACTGCGCCCTGGCCGCGCTAGTCAAGCGCCGCGCGAAGGGCCGGACCTGGCTCGGGCACGACCGCGGCATGTGCAGCGTGCGCGGGTACGGCGGAATCGGCGGCGTGTGGTCGATGGTCGCGAGGACGGCATACACGCAGCTCGGCTACTCCGCCCGAATGCTGGCTCTGACCGTGGCCGGGATGCTGCTGACGTACGCCGCGCCCGTGTTCGCATTGGGCGCGGGCATCGCCGGCCTGGTCTGCGCCGGCCCTTCCGCCGCCACGGGCATCGCCGGCGCGGCCGTCGCCGGCCCCGACGTTGCCGCGCTGCTCGCCGTCTCGACGGGGCTGGCCGCGTGGCTGCTGATGTCCGCCAGCTTCGCCCCGATGCTGCGCTGGTACCGCGTCCCCGTCCTGCTGTCCGCGCTCCTGTCCCTCGCCGGCCTGCTGTACACCGGCATGACCGTGGACTCCGCCGTCCGCCGGTGGCGCGGCCACGGCGCAAGCTGGAAAGGCCGCACGTACGGGTAAGCGGGGCCAGACCGCGCGGGAGCCGCCCCCCAACGTACTATAATGACCAGCGACCGCTACGATGACGCGGTCCCCCGTGGGGAAGTGTCGGAACTGGCAGACGAGCATGACTTAGGATCATGTGCCGCAAGGCGTCCGGGTTCGAGTCCCGGCTTCCCCACTCTCTTCAGCCCAAGTAACTGAGAAGCTCCAGCGCATGGCCGACGACATCTGCCTGTACGATGTCGTCAGATTCCTGCATGATGAACTGCGCCGTCGCTATTGGGCCAAGCCCATCGTGGCTGCAGAAGTCTCTTGCAATAACGGTCAACGCATCGTCGATGTGGCTGCTGGGTCGTAGAGCAGCCAGGCTCTCCGCGACTTCGGAGATTCCAACGCCGCTCCATACGTAGAATAGGTCGTAGGCGTCTTTATTCTCCGCCCTGTTGCCGAAGGCCAGTGCCTTGAGGACTGTAAAAGCCCCTGGTCCGCATACTGGAATGACCCGCGTGGCCGAGGCGCCTGAAGGAGTGCGGTCGGACAGTTCAACACTGCGCCGGTCATTGAAGGCCAATTCGAGGCCTGGCGTGACTATTGCGGCAAGGTCAGACTCGATATGGAAAAGCCCGCCCCCCTCATCCGCGTCTTCGGTGGGAGGAATCAGAAAATCTACTGTCACAGGATGAGGGATGCGTGATATCCAGGTCTGCAATCTGGTCTTGCCCTGTTCATTGATATCCGGTTCGAATCCTGCGTCCCGCAACCTCGCGCTCAGTTCTCGATACCGCTCGCGGTTCAGAATCCCCAACGCCAGGCCTATGTCCAGGTCCATCGTGCCCGCGTGACGTTCCAACCCGGAAGGCAGGTTCTCCTGGTCAACAAGAAGGTAGGGAACCAGTCCGCCCACAACAACGACTTCTTCAAGCAGGTCTCCTAGCTTCGTTGCCATGTATAGGCAAGTCTGCCGCACAAAGGCCAACTGTTCGAAGCTGTACCCGCCGCCGGTCGAAGGCTTAGAGACCAATGCCGGCTCCTGGGAGTAGCCGCTTTCGGAGTTCTGCGGCGGCTTCGGTCGCCCTTTCGGGATGGCCCTTCAAGTCTAGATAAGCCTGCACAAGATGGACGCATCGAACATCGTCGACGAACTCAACTCCGTCGAAGACGCCTTCGTCGTTGGGTACGACTAGCCAGGTGTTCGCGCCTCTGGGTTCTTCTCGAAATCCGAGGTCCTTCTTGAGGCCCTTCGAAGGAGGGGCTGAAAGGTACACGGTTGAGAGGCGGAATCCGGCATATCGCGTCCATAGCCACGCTGCGGCGAGTGCCGTCGCTGCGTAGGACACGTCAGCCTTTGACAAGGTTTCGGCGATCAGACGGGTCAGCGAGTCGCCTCCTCGGGATGAAATGTGGCCGCGGATCACATGATGCCGGTCGAATCTATATACCTCCCGCCAGGCATCGAGCAGCGTCTCTGCGTCGGTCACCCGAATGCCGTCTTCGCTTCGCTCAACCAGACCGGCTTCCATAAGCTTTCCTACAATCCGGCTGGCATGTCCCTCATCTACTCCGGCGCTGGAAGCTATGGAGCGTTGCCTTACGGTTTTGGAGGGTTCCATGAGCAGCAGCCTTGTTAATCGAGAGCCTTTTGGGCCAAATGCGCTCTCGGGGCGTCCGGGTCTGCGGAACAGGTTGGGATTCCCCAGGTTCTGATAGAAGATGCCAGGAACAATGATTCTGGCGTTTCCCGAGAGGTCGAGCCATGGAATGTCGGCCTGCGCGCAGCGCTCTTGCGCCGCCTTTCCCATGTATGGGACCGCCAGAAGTGGAATCACCGGACCGGGAAAGCTGCTTTGGGCCGTTCTCAATTGATGGATAGCGCTGGCGACGAGGCCAAGAGAGCCTGACCTCCTCCACTCCAGTACAAAGCAATGGCCTCGAATGACGAAGACAGCGTCCCACACGCGATCGTCATTCGTGCGGACCTCCCTTGAGTCTTCAGCCAGGTCGGGTATGCCAAAGATTTCAGCCAGGCGCTCCGCCGATCGCTGAATGGCCATAGGTTCGCGCGGGATCTGCATGGTTGCCTTTATACCATTACTTGCGCATCTGCGCAAGCATTATTGTTTAGGCAAATTGGCGACATCGTTATACTGAAGAACCTCCTCACTGTGATGTATTATTCTCAGCGAGCATGACTTAGGATCATGTGCCGCGAGGCGTCCGGGTTCGAGTCCCGGCTTCCCCACTCTCTTCAGCCCATACAATAGAATCTCATCAGGCAATGCGCGAATTTGCTCCCCTGCACGGTGTAAGAACAATCGCCCTGCGACATGTGGCCAGAGCAAGCGTCGCCTTTTGGGTTGTCGCGGCGATCGCCCTTCTCGCGGCCTGCGGCACGGCTAACGAGGCGGCCTTGGACGCGCCCTCGGCTGCGCCGCTTTCCATCCCGGAGTTGCTCGAGCCGACCCTTGACGGGGAGGGCGTCGCGCATTACGACCTCACAATCGGGAAGTCACGCCACGACTACCGGCAGGCGGCGCTGACGGACACCTATTCTTACAACGGCCTCTCTGTGCTCGGCCCCACGCTGCGCCTCAGAACCGGTGACTCCGTGGTCATCAGCGTTACGAACGAGTTGGACGAGACCACAACGACGCACTGGCACGGCGACGACATCCCGGTCATCATCCAGGACAGGGACTTCACCGAAGACGGCCAGCTCGACTTCGCCATAGACGACGGTGAGGATGGCAACCTCGATAGCGTTCTAACGGTAAACGGAACGATCAACCCGTACGTCGAGGCGCCCGAAGGCTTGGTCCGGCTCCGGCTGCTGAATGGCAGCCAGGCCCGAATCTACCACCTCGCCGTCGAGGGGGCCGATATGACCAAGATCGCCTCCGATGGCGGCTATCTGGCTGGCCCTGTCGCCATCGAGCAGCTCGTGCTCGCGCCCGGGGACCGAGCCGAGATCGTCGTCAACGTCGGGACGGAATCCGCGTCTCTGGTCGATAGCGCCCTCGGCCGGGTGCTGGAGCTTCGCCCCGACGGATCAGCCACGGGCGCCGGTATGCTTCCCGACGAACTCGCCGCCATAGAGCGAATATCCGAATCGGAGGTCACGGTGGACCGGAGTTTCCACATGGACGACGTGCGTAACTTCTGGGAGTTCGCCCCAACGTGGGCGATCAACGGAGTCCAGATGGACATGGGGAGGATCGACGTAACGGTGCAACTCGGAGACACCGAGCGCTGGACTCTCTCCGCGTCATCGATGAGTAGCTCGGTGGCCTGACGAGGCCGAAGGCTCGCCACGAACGAAGCGAAACCCAGGCGCGCCGTTACTTGACGCTTTGATTAAGCGAATGTAAGTTAAGCAGCGTCATATCCCTGATAATCGGTATCATGCGGCAATGAAGCGTTGAAAAGGCGGTGACGATGACGACCAGATACGCAGGTCTCGCATTGATAGCCGGTGTGCTTGTGGCCTTCGTGGCCCCGCTGTTCATGCCCGGCTTGGTCTTCGTGAACCCGGTGGACCAGATCGACTTCCACGCCGCGCGGGACGCCATGGGCGACTCGGCCGTCCTCGCGCAATGGATGACGTTCCTCACGCTCATTTCGCTGTTGCTGATGATCTTCGGCTTCCTCGGCATCTATCCCCTGGCCAGGCGGCAGGCCGGGCTGGGAGGCAGGCTCCTGCAATTCGGCATTATCGCCACCATCATCGAATGGAGCATCCTCATCATCGCCACGGGGATGCGGCACATGGAAATCCACCTGATGCAGCGCCACAACCTGGCCGCCGACGGTTCTCAGGCGGCCATAGACTTCGAGGTCGCGGCCCTGGCCGTTCACATCGACCTGACTGCGGTCAGCCTGGCGTTCGTGGCGCTGGCCCCGATTGCGTCCAGCCTGTTTGCCATTGGTCTGTCCGCCCGGTTCGCCGCGATGAACCTCTACAAGGGCGCGTGCTACCTGATGCTGGCGGCGGGGATCGTGGGGCTGGTCAACTTCATGTTCGCGATGAACGCTCCCGATCTGGGGATCGACTCCCTGCTCTTTTTAAACACCATAGTCCTCTACCTTCAGGGCGTCTGCCTGATGATCATCGGGTACGGCATGTACCGAGGGCGGGACCAACTCGCCGAGGAATCCTAAGCCGTCGCCCAGCGTCCCGGAGCGCCTGGAGCTTGCTGTAGCAGGGCAGTCCAAAATGTTCGCCGGAATGCGGAGATCCCTCAGGATCATAAGGACGACCCCCGGGCCGTGGCGCGTTCGATTGTGGCTCGTGCTCCGCAACCTCGCGATCAAGGTCCGCCACGCCAGCAGATGCTGCGGCCACCCCGGGCAAGCAGGATGTTGAGTGGAAGCAACCAACGCTCCCGGCGGGAGCCACCACCACCCGCACTAGCCCAACCCTCACCCTGAGCCGCCCCCTCCAACCGTCATCCTGAGCCGCCCTCCACTGTCATTCTGAGCGCAGCGAAGAATCTACAACCTCCCGCCCCCAACCAACCCCCGTCCCCGGCAAGCAACGCACTCCGCCAGCAGGGCGGGGCCGCCCACGACAGCCAGCCCTCCCCGAGGGGGCCGCCCCCGCGCTATCCGTCATTCCCGCGCAGGCGGGAATCCATCCGCCCCAACGCCGTCCGTGGTGAACCTACCGAACCATGAGCCAACCCCCGCACACTGTCGTTCCGAGTCCCCCGAGAGCCTGCCCCGAGTCCCCCGAGGGGAACCTACAGCCTCCCGTTCGCCCTGAGCCTGTCGAAGGGCGCGCCCTCAGCCAACCCCCGCACACTGTCGTTCCGAGTCCCCCGAGGAACCTACAGCCTCCCGCTCGCCACCAACCTCCTTCCCCGTCAACCAACCCCCACTCGTCATTCCGGCATTCACGCGCCAGCGTGAACCCGCGCCCAGCCGGAATCCAGCAGGGCAGGGGCACGTCCCCGACTGCCAGCCCTCCGATGTAGGGACCGTTCGCAAGAGCCTGCCCCGAGTCCCCCGAGGGGGCCCTTGCCACGACAGCCTTACGCTAACCCCCTGACCTTGTCATCACACCGTTCGCCCTGAGCCCGTCGAAGGGCGCGCCATCAGCCACCCCCCGCACACTGTCGTTCCGAGTCCCCCGAGGAACCTACAGCCTCCCGCTCGCCACCAGCCTCCTTACACGGCAGCAACCCCCGCCGTCATTCCGGCATTCACGCGCCAGCGTGAACCCGGGGCCAGCCGGAATCCAGCAGGGCAGGGGCACGTCCCCGACTGCCAGCCCTCCCCCGTAGGGGCCGTTCGCAAGAGCATGCCCCGAGTCCATCGAGGGGGCCCTTGCCACGACAGCCTTACGCTAACCTCCTGACCTTGTCATCACACCGTTCGCCCTGAGCCTGTCGAAGGGCGCGCCCTCAGCCAACCCCCGCACACTGTCGTTCCGAGTCCCCCGAGGAACCTACAGCCTCCCGCTCGCCACCAACCTCCTTCCCCGTCAACCAACCCCCACTCGTCATTCCGGCATTCACGCGCCAGCGTGAACCCGGGGCCAGCCGGAATCCAGCGACGCGGGGCCTCCGCCGCGGTTCGCGAACCATCTCTCCCTCGCGTCATTCCCGCGCAGGCGGGAATCCATCCGCCCCAATGCCGTCCGTGGTGAACCTACCGAACCATGAGCCAACCCCCGCACACTGTCGTTCCGAGTCCCCCGAGGAACCTACAGCCTCCCGCTCGCCACCAACCTCCTTACACGGCAGCAACCCCCGCCGTCATTCCGGCATTCACGCGCCAGCGTGAACCCGGGGCCAGCCGGAATCCAGCGGGGCGGGGCCACGCCCCCCTAGCCACTAACCACTATCCCCTATCCACTCCCCCCACCCCTTGACATACCAGTTCCCGCCCTCTATCCTAGAACCTATGGATACCAAAGCGCACACCATATCACCAATACAACGCATCGTCCGAGAAGAAACCCAGGACGGCAGGCTCATCGTCCGTTTCCTCGTCGCAGCCATGCAGGACCAGATCCGAGACGCCAAGCCCTACCACAGGCTCGACGCCGCGCGCCAGCTCATCAAACTCGGCTTCGAAGAAGCCAGAGAGTTCGCCTCCATCAAACCCCTTCCCCAGTCTGCTGGGGAAGAGCCTGTCCTGAGTCTGTCGAAGGGACGGGATGGGGTTCTGCCCGCCGAGGCGTCCCAGCCGGACACCCTCGACACCACCGGCCTGAACCCAGACCTCGCACGCTTCATACGCGCCGAGACCGACGGAGGCCGACAGGCCATACGATTCCTCATAGACGTCATGCTAGGCTTCATGCCCGGATTCGGCCCGCACCACCGCATAGACGCCGCCAAAGAACTCCTGCGCCGAGGCTTCGACGACGCACCCGGCCCCCTCCACCACGACACCTACGCCGACACAGAACTAAACCCCCTTCCCCAGTCCGCTGGAGCCTCCCTCTCACCCCTTCCCCAGTCTGCTGGGGAAGGCCGGGATGGGGTTCCCGACATCCTCGCCGGCTACGAACCCCCGTACTCCAACACATACGGCCACAGCGAAGACACCGGCGTCAACAATCGAGCCGTCTCCAAAGCAGCCAACGCCCTTATGGACGCCGTCGGCAGGCGCCCGCCGCCCCCGGACCCCAGAGTCGTTTACCCCAGCAAACTCGCCAGCATGATCATACACAACGGAGAGGAGCACTACTTCAGCGAACACGCCCGGCCGGCCGTCGAACATTCCATAGCGGCCGGCGAAATCATGGACGCGGTCAGGCGCATCCGCGACTCATGCCGCGGCCCCATCCGTATCGCATGTCCTCACCGCACAGCGTCCTGCGACTGCGGCTTCGACCCCTGGACCGAATATCCCGATGACCCAACCGTCATTGCCGCGCGGGCGCAAATCCATCCGCCCGAACCCGACGGCGAACCCGCCACCCCGGCAGAGAACCCGCCCTGAGCCCCTCAGGTGTAGGGGCGCTTCGCGAAGCGCCCGCCCATGCCGTCATCCCCGCATTCCTGCGCCCCCCCAAATCGTTGCCGAGCCAATGGCCCTGTGCCACAATCCGGTGAATCCCACTGCGGAGGCGCATCATGGTGACGACGCTGGCAACCAGAGAAGAACTTATCGGCATGCGCAATCCCGGCCACACCGTGAGTGTCGAGCCGTGCGCCAAGTGGGTGCGGGCCATGCACAACGGGCAGTTCGTCGCGGACAGCAAACGCACGCTGCTCATGTTTGAGACGCGGCACCTGCCCGTCTATTACTTCCCGCGCGAAGACGTGCGCATGGACCTTATGACCCCCTCCGACACGGTCACGCAGTGCCCCTACAAGGGCGACGCCGAGTACCACACGCTGAACGCCGGCGGCGAAATCGTCGAAGACGTCATGTGGGGATACCCGGACCCCATCGCCGATTGCCCGGACATCTCCAACTACGTCGCCTTCTACTGGAACAAGATCGAGCACTGGTTCGAGGAGGACGAGGAGGTCTTCGTCCACGCTCGCGACCCGCGCAAGCGAATCGACTGCCTGCCCAGCTCGCGGCAAGTGCGCGTAGAACTGGACGGCGTCACGCTCGCCGAGTCCAGCCGCCCGACGCTGCTGTTCGAGACGAACCTGCCGGTGCGCTACTACCTGCCGGTCACGGACGTGCGCATGGACCTGCTGACCCCCAGCGAAAAGACGACCCGGTGCCCGTACAAGGGCATGGCGAACTACTACTCCGTGCGCGGCGTCGAGGACGGCGAAGACCTCGTCTGGTTCTACCAACTCCCCACGTCGGAGTCGGTCAAGATCGCCAACATGGTCTGCTTCTTCAACGAACTCGTGGACGTGTACGTGGACGGCGAGCTACAGGAGCGCCCGACCACTCCCTGGTCACGCAGGTAGAGAAGCGCGCCGACGCCTCTCCGGGGAACTGCACAGAGGCAACGCCATGACAAGGGCAAGAATAGGCGTGATCGGCGCCGGATGGTGGGCAACCCAGTTCCACATCCCCAGCTTGAAGGCGTACGAGAGGGCTGACCTCGTGGGCGTCGCCGACGTCAAGCCGGAGAAGGCCGCCGCGGCTGCCGACTACTACGACATCCGCAACACGTACGACAATCACCAGGACCTGCTCGCGGCCGGCGTCGACGGTGTCGTCATCGCCGTCCAGCACGCATACCACTACGAGGTCGCCCGCGACGCTCTGGACGCCGGCGTGCACGTGCTCGTCGAGAAGCCGATGACCCTCAGCGCGACCCATGCCTGGGACCTCGTGGAGCGGGCGAAGAGCAACGGCCTGCACCTGATGGTCGGTTACACGTTCCAATTCACTCGGCACGCGCAGGCGGCCCGCGAGATCGTGCAGTCCGGCGGGATCGGTGAGCTGCAGATGGTCTGCGGCATCTTCACCTCCTGGGTCGAGTCATACCTGCGCGGCAAGCCGCATGAGTACGCCGAGGCGTTCGGCTTTCCCGTCACCGGCCCGGAGGCCGACAGCTACTCGGACCCCCGGATCGCAGGCGGCGGCCAGGGCCACCTGCAGGTGACGCACCCGATGGGCATGGCGCTGTGGGTCACCGGCCGGCGAGCCGTGGAGGTCCACGCCTACATGCAGAGCTACGATCTGGCCGTGGACCTGGTCGACTCGTTCAGCTTCAGGCTGGACAACGGCGCGTCGGGCACGATGGCCTCCACCGGCGCGAAGCGGCCCGGCCAGCGGCTGTACCAGGGATTCGTGTACGCGGGAAGCGGCGGCTGCATTCGCCAGGATATGGCCGGCGGACGGCTGGAGGTCCAGTACAACGACGGCACGTCGGAGCAGTTCCCTGACCTGTCCGCGGAGGAGCAGTACCCGGCCCACCTGCCGTCGCGCAGGCTCGCCGACCTCGTGCTGGGCGGCTCCGATAACCACGCTCCCGGCGAGTACGGCGCCCGCGTCGTCGAGTTCCTGGAGGCAGGCTACGCTTCCGCAGCGTCCGGAAGTCCGGTCCGGATCGACTCGCTTACCTGACGCTAGGAGGCCTTTCCTGATATGTATTGGCCGCCGGATGACCCCGGCTCGGCTGCTTGGAAACGATTGAATCGCAGAGGAGCGCACGATGGAACGAGCAGGCTTCGTGCTGAAGGTGAAGCCCGACAAGCTGGAAGATTACAAGCGCCATCACGAAGCCGTTTGGCCGGAAATGCTCGAAGCCCTGCGCCGCAACGGCTGGCGCAACTACTCGCTGTTCTTGTCCGACGACGGGACGCTCTTCGGCTACGTTGAGTGCGAGGACAGCTTCGAGGCGTGCCTCAAGGGCATGGAGGGCGAAGACGCCAACCTGAGGTGGCAGGAGTTCATGGCCCCGTGCTTCGATGCTCTGGCAGGCAGGCCGGACGAGTCGATGATGCAGCTAGAGCACGTCTTCTATACCGACTAAGCGAAACCGGGAGCAGCAGAGAAATGGCCAAGCTGGAGTTTGTCGACGCTCACGTCCACTTCTACGACATGCAGCACCCAGAGCTGATATACGGCCACTGGCAGCCCGGCGTTCCCCATCCGACGATGGGAATGCAGATGCAGCCGCTGGCCGAAAGGAACTATCTCGCCGAGGACTACATCGCCGAGACCCGGAACGCCAACGTCGTCAAGGCCGTGCACGTGCAGGCCGCCATCGACAGCCCCGACCCGGTTACGGAGACCGAGTGGCTACAGGAAGCAGCCGACCGCACTGGCTACCCGCACGGCATCGTCGCGCACGCCGACCTGCGCGATCCCGGCGTGGAGGGCGTATTGGAGCGCCACTGCGAATCGCCCAACATGCGCGGCGTACGCGACTTTTCGTACGGCGACTACCTCGTCGAGCCTGACTTCCACCGCGGCTTCGCGCTGCTGGAGAAGTACAACCTGGTGTCCAGCATGAACGCCCAGTGGCAGGACATGGAGAAGCTGCGTGACCTCGCGCGCATGTTCCCGAACATCACCATCGTGGTCGATCACACCGGCTTTCCAGAAGAGCGCACTCCTGAGTACTTCGAGAACTGGAAGCGCGGCGCGGCCATTGCCGCAACCTGCGACAACATTCGCTGGAAGATATCCGGCCTGGCCATGGGCGATCACGACTGGACGGTCGACAGCATCAGGCCGTACGTGCTCACGTCCATCGAGACGTTTGGCGTGGAACGCTGCTTCTTCTCCACCAACTGGCCCGTGGACTGGCTATGGAGCACGTACGACGCCGTGGTAGATGCCTACACTGAGATCGTCTCGGACTTCAGCACGGACGAGCAGAAGGCGCTGTTCTCAAAGAACGCTGAGGCGCTATACCGGATCTGACGGCGCTTCTGGAGAATGGAAACTATCGATTTCAACCGCTTCGAATGGGTCAGCTTCGACTGCTACGGCACCCTTGTCGACTGGGAGACTGGCATCTCCACGACCGTATCCGGTGTCTTGGAGGACCACGGTCTGAGCAGGAACAAAGCCGAAATCCTGTCGCTGTTCGCCAAAGTCGAGCCGAGAGTGCAGAGCTCCGGCGACTTCATGGAGTACCGCGAGGTCCTGCGTGAGGTCATGGCGCTGATCGGCGCGGAACTCGGTCTCCGGCTCACCAATACCGAGCTTGGCTGCCTGGCCGACACCTTGCCGTGCTGGCCCATCTTCCCTGAAGTTCCCGCCGCGCTCGAGGCCTTGCAGAGCCGGTACAAGCTGGCCGTAATCTCCAACGTGGACGACGACCTGTTTGCA
Organism: Dehalococcoidia bacterium; assembly: GCA_963668185.1. Classification (GTDB taxonomy): domain Bacteria; phylum Chloroflexota; class Dehalococcoidia; order Lucifugimonadales. Next base: position 1,772,824 of record OY764162.1, on the reverse strand, counting down.
GGCACGGCAGAAGCGCTCGGCGTCCGGTTCAATGCGGTCGTGACGTCACGGCAGGTCGGCAGCTACAAGCCCGATCTCCGCAACTTCAACGCCGCCGCCTCGCGGATGGGCGTCGCAAAAGAGGCGTGGCTGCACGTGGCCGAGAGCCTGTACCACGACGTCGGGCCCGCCAACCGGCTTGGTATCGCGTCCGTGTGGGTCAACCGCGCGGACCGCGGCGGCGGCACTCGCGCCACCGACGCCGCTCCCGATCTCGTCGTCCCCGACCTCGCCGAACTCGCACAGCTGGCGCGCCCGGTATAACCCTCGATGGCTATTGGCAACCGTACGCCAATAGGCTTTCCACGTGATTCGAAGCTCATCGTGGTCCTGCGCACTACTCGTCTTCTATAGAGACCTCTGACCATTCGCCTGTGTGTATGCGACCGCCGATACTTATCATTGGAATGCCGCCCAGGCCCGGTTTGTAGTACAGTTTCCACCAGATCACGGCGTGACCCGGTCGAAAGGCAATTGGCAACCGCACAGTCTCAACAGAACCCGCGATTCGAGGCTCACGAGAACCCGACTCTTACGGCCTCTCTCGGATACGCTGCGCAGTTCAGCCTCATAGCCTCAGCCACGCTGATGGTCACGCCCGTCGTCGTGGCAACCAAGGCAGGCGCAGGCGAGGGCTACCTGATTTGGATGGTGTTCGCTTCCCTGCTGGTCTGCGGCGTTTCCACCATCCTTCAGGTGCGGCGCCTGGGACCGGCCGGCGCGGGCGCCGTGCTGCCGATGTTCACCGCCGCGTTCTCGATTCCCTTCTGCATTACAGCGGTTGCGGATGGAGGCCCCGGCACGCTGACGGCGCTCGTGCTCGTCTCCGCAGTCATTCAACTGGTCATTTCCAGGTGGCTGTTCATTCTCAGGAGGATCGTTACCCCGATCGTTGGCGGGACCGTGATGCTGATCCTCTCCATCACGCTTGCCTCGGTCGTCTTCGGTCTCCTCGACGACGTTCCGGAGGAGGAGGTCGGTCCCGCCGCGCTCACCGCACTGGTCACGCTCGTAATCGTTGCCGCCCTCGCGCTTCGAGGCTCTGCGCTCGTCCGGCTCTGGGCGCCTCTCATCGGAATCGTCGGCGGCTGCATAACCGCCGTGGGCTTCGGCCTGTACGAAATCGACAGGGTCAGGAACGCGCAATGGATCGGCCTGCCCGGCGACTGGCCGGGCTTCGGCGCGGACTTCGGCATTCCCTTCTGGACCCTGCTTCCGAGCTTCCTGTTTCTCGGAGTAATCATTTCGATACAGGCCAACGGAGCCGCCATCGCCACCCAGCGCGTCTCCTGGCGCGACACCCGGGCCGTCGACTTCCGGCAGGTGCAGGGAGCGCTGGCCGGCGGCGGCGTCACAAACCTTCTGGCAGGCATTGCCGGAGCAGTCCCCAACATCATCAACCCGGGCACGGCGGCCTTCACCCAGACAACCGGCGTCGCGTCTCGCAGGGTCGGTTACCTGATTGGGGCAATGCTCATCGTTCTCGCGTTCCTGCCCAAGGCCTCCGGCCTGCTCGCTTCCATACCCGGCCCCGTCATGACCGGGTACCTGATTCTTGTTACGGGCACGCTGTTCGTTGACGGAGCCCGTACCGTCATTCAGGCTGAGGAGAACAGCCAGAAGCTGATCGTCGCAGGCGTTTGCTTCTGGATCGGCGCCGCCTTCCAGTTCGGCCTGTTCCAGAGCCCGGACATCGGCGCCGTCGGAAACGCGCTGCTCAAGAGCGGCGTGACGACCGGAGGCTTCGCGGCGATAGTCATGATCCTGTACTTGGAATTCACCAATCCACGGCGTATGAGATTCCAATCGCGTCTCGACGTGGATTCCCTTCCGGAACTCAACGAGTTCATCGGGAAGTTCGCCGACAGCAGGGGCTGGGACTCCCAGATGAAGGACAGGCTCAGCGCCGTTGCCGAAGAGACGCTACTGACGTTGGCTCCGCTGGACCTCGAGCTGGACCTGGACGCTGACGACGATGAGGAAGACGGCGACGGCGAGGAAAGGCAGTTGATCGTCGTCGCGTCCAGCGACGGCCCCGTGGCCGACCTCGAATTCATCGGCGGAGGCGGCGAGGGCAACGTCGAGGACCGCGTACGCCAGCTTCAGCAGTACGATGAGGAGACACCCCCGGAGGAAGAGCTCTCGCTCAGGCTGCTGCGGAACTACGCTTCGTCCGTACGGCACCAGGAGTTCCACGGCACGGACCTCATCACGGTGCGCGTCGACCCGCCCGGTACGACCTCGCAGGCGTAGCAGACGGCCACGCTGCGCCGCCCGAATCCTAGCACCTGTAATATAGACCCTGCGCTTGCGCGGTGGATATACTAACGGCCCGTTCAACCAAAGGCGGTGAGCCTGAGGCAGCACCCGGACGGGAAGGTGTAAACGGCTATTGTCTAACCGAGAGTTCCAGGAGTTCGTGGACAGCCACCCTATACTTGGGGCGATCGGCAACACGCCCACAATCAGGCTGGACCTGCCTCTCGACATCGGCAGCGCCGAGATCTACGCCAAGCTGGAGTTCCTGAATCCGGGCGGCTCGGTCAAGGACCGGCCGGTGCTGAAGATGCTCGTAGAGGCCGTGCTCGAAGGCGAACTCACGGCCGACAAGACCATCCTCGACGCTACTTCCGGCAACGCCGGCATCTCGTACGCGATGATCGGCGCCGCGCTTGGCTACAAGGTCGCGCTGGTCATGCCTGAGAACGCCAGCGAGGAGCGCAAGAAGCGGATACTCGCCCACGGCGCCGAGATCATCTACACGGACGCCATGCTCGGCTACGACGAGGCGCTGTACGAGGTGAAGCGCCGCTTCGAGCAGGAGCCGGAGACGTACTTCTGGTGCGACCAGTACGGCAACCAGAACAACCCGCTCATGCACTACGAGTCCACCGCGCAGGAGATACTCGACCAGGCGCCGGGCATCACGCACTTCGTGGCGGGCGTGGGCACGGGCGGCACGATCAGCGGCGTCGGCAGGCGCCTCAAGGAGGTCGATCCCGCCATCCAGGTCATCGGCATCAACCCGCCGGAGTGGCCCGGCGTGGAGGGACTCAAGCCGCTTGGCGAGGAGCACATAGTGCCGGACACGTTCGACCAGAGCGTTGTTGACCGCATGATCCCTGTGGACGTGGAGGCCGCGCGCAAGATGTCCCTGCTGCTCTCGTCGCGCGGGATCTTTGCCGGCCAGTCTTCCGGCGCGTATCTGCTGGGGGCTTACGAGGTCGCTGCGGACGCCGGAGAGGGCCGCGTGGTCACGATCATGAACGACATCGGTGAGCGCTACTTCAGCACCGGCATGTGGGACTAGGGGCCGCCGCCCTTCGACAGGCTCAGGGTGAACGGCTCGCCACGAACGGGGGTTAGACGTCCAGGTTCTTTACGTCCAGGGCGTGCTCTTTGATGAAGTTGCGACGGGGCTCTACTACGTCGCCCATCAGGAGGGAGAACATCTCGTCCGCGGCGACGGCGTCGGCCAACTCCACCTTCAGGAGGGTGCGGGCCTCCGGGTCCATCGTCGTTTCCCATAGCTGGTTGGCGTTCATCTCGCCGAGGCCCTTGTACCGCTGGAGGTTCACGTTCTTCTTGCCTTCCAGCGTCTTGAGCCTGCCCTCGCGCTCGCCTTCGCTGTACACCCACCAGGACTTGCGGCCGCTGCTGATCTTGTAGAGCGGCGGCTGCGCGATGTACAGGTTGCCGTTGTTGATCAGCTCCGGCATGTTGCGGAAGAAGAAGGTGAGCAGCAGCGTCCTGATGTGCGCACCGTCCACGTCCGCGTCGGTCATGATGATGATGCGGTGGTAGCGCAGCTTCGTGATGTCGAAGTCTTCGCCGAGGCCGGCGCCGATCGCGACGATGAGCGCCCTGATCTCCTCGTGGGCGAGCATCCTGTCCGGCCTGGCCTTCTCCACGTTCAGGATCTTGCCCCGGAGCGGCAGGATCGCCTGCGTCGCGCGGTTGCGGCCCATCTTCGCCGTGCCGCCCGCCGAGTCGCCCTCGACGATGTAAAGCTCCGTGTTCTCCGGGTTACGGTCGGCGCAGTCCGCCAGCTTGCCCGGCAGCGAGCCGCCGTCCATGGCGTTCTTGCGGATGATCAGGTCGCGCGCCTTACGGGCGGCGTCCCTGGCGCGCTGCGCGGTCTGGCACTTCTCGATGATCCGCTTCGAGTCCCTCGGGTGGTCTTCCAGGTAGATCGTGAGGGCTTCCGCCACCGCGCTCTCAACCTGGTTGCGGACTTCGGGGTTGCCCAGCTTCGTCTTCGTCTGGCCCTCGAACTGCGGGTTCGTGAGCTTGACGCTTATCACAGCGGTCAGTCCCTCGCGGACGTCCTCGCCGGACAGGTTCTTGTCGGAGTCCTTGAACACCTTCTGCTTGCGTCCGTAGTCGTTCAGCACGCGGGTCAGCGACGCTCGGAACCCGGTGAGGTGCGAGCCGCCGTCGATCGTGTTGATGCAGTTGGCGAACGCGTAGACGGCCTCGTTGAACGTGCTGTTCCACTGCATCGCCGTCTCAACCAGCGTGCCGTTGACCTGCTGCTCCACGTATATCGGCTCGCTGTGCAGCGGCTCCTTGTTGCGGCCCAGGTGCTCCACGAACTCGGCGATGCCGCCCTCGTAGTAGTACGTGGCTTTGGCTGGCCGGCCCTCCGCAGTCGGGTGCCAGTCGCTGCTGAAGTTGATGGTCAGGCCCTTGTTCAGGAAGGCCATCTCCTTGAATCGCTGGGTTAGGACGTTGTAGTCGTAGGTGATCTCGTCGAAGATCTCGGCGTCCGGCAGGAACCTGATGGTGGTGCCTGTGGCGTCCGGGGCGTCCTCGGCTTCGCGCGACTCCAGGTCGATCATGACCTCGCCGCGCGAGTACTCCTGCCGGTAGATCAGGCCGTCCCTGCGGACCTCCACGACCGTCTCGTACGAGAGGGCGTTGACGACCGAGCCGCCGACGCCGTGCAGCCCGCCGGAAACGGCGTACGCCTTGCCGCCGAACTTGCCGCCCGCGTGGAGCGTGGTCATGACCGTCTCCACCGCTGGGACGCCGGTGTCCGGGTGGATGTCAACCGGGATGCCGCGGCCGTCGTCATGGACGGTCACGTAGCCGTCCGCGCCGATGTGGATGTCGATCGTCGTGGCGAACCCGCCCATGAACTCGTCGACGGCGTTGTCGACGATCTCGTAGATCAGGTGGTGCAGGCCGCGCTGGCCCGTGCTGCCGATGTACATGCCCGGACGCATGCGGACTGCGTCCATGCCGGGAACGACTTCGATGTCGCTCGCGGTGTACATATCGGCGCCCAACTCCGGTTGGACCTTGACCATGTTTCGCTCCTCCCGGTTATGCCTGCCCGAGACGGTGTTTACCGCTCTGCGCGCCCGCGAACCGATGTTTGAAAGAGGGTGTCGAGCGGGACGCGCCGAAGCTATCTGGGCTCACCCTGAGTTTACCATTGTCTAAGACAAGGGTCATCCGATTTTCTGTCCTCGTTGCAGCGATTTCCGCGCCTCCGCCGGCTATGCTGCGGCCCTTTCTCCGACGGGCCGACCGGGGCAGGCGAACGGTCGCTCCGCACAGGGACGGCGCGGGTTTGTCCCAAGAATGTCCCAGTTTTGTCCAAGCTACGGGTGCGACTTTGGGCAGGGAGCGGTGCCGCGGCGAGGCAGCTCGCCGATCGAGATGTCGCTTGGTGGTCATGGGCACATATTAGCACAACTGTACGCTGATGGGGAAGGGGCGGGATGGGTCCCTGTTCAGAGTTGAGCACAGGCAGCCCAGCAGCAATCGCCGCTCTTGCCCCATCTCAATCTTCCCCAGCAGACTGGGGAAGAGGCCAGATAATGTTTCTTGAACTTGCTGCCTCGACCGTCCTAAACTGGAAGGCGCTGAATCGAATCAAGGGGACGTCTGGAGGCATGACTAATGGCCGCGCGTGAGAAGTTTTCCAGCCGGGCCGCGCCGGAGTTGCTGTCCAGGATGCGAGAGATCGCGCGGAGTGACGGCCGCCACTTCCAAGCTGTGCTGGAGGACGCGATGAGCGCCTACATCGAGAGCAGGGGGCGCGGGAAGGTCCGCCCGGAGGTTATGGCCCACTTCCGGGACAGCATCGAGCGGAATCGGCGTCTTCTTGAGTTGCTGGCGCAGTGACCCATGACTTTCCGACGATCGAGGAAGTCTTCGTGCTGCACGAAACCCTGATTCGAGAGTTCGGCGGCGCGATGGGCTTAAGGGTTGCTTCTCCAGTCTGTGCGGAAGTCGAGTTCTTGAATCAGGCCGAACGCGTCTATGCAACGCGCACTCAGGGCATCAGCCACATCAGGTATGTGCCGGTTTCCACGCCTTCGGCTTGGCCTTGACCGCTCGTTCGTTACCACGCACCGCTCTTGAACGTCGACCAGCGCGTATGCGATGAGAAACGGATCGCGCCCGACCTTTTCGATTTCGTCATCGGTCAGGTCGGCAGCGTATCCCTGCTCAGTCACGTAGGCTACCAATCCCGTGCTGACCGGCTCGTCAAGACGCAGCACATCCTGGTGCTCCGTTAGCCAATCAACCAACCGATGGGGGTTGTCCGGCCGTGGACGTGGAAGGACAATCTCTTCGTAGATTTCCTCCGGCACCTTCACATGCCCAAGCTCGCCCATCGATTTCAGCCAGTCCCAGAACTCCGGCACTCTCTCGATGGGATAGTAGTCACGGTTCGCATCGATGAGAACATTGGCGTCGAGGAGATAAAGCAATCTTGCTGCCTACATTCAACGACTGATGTCAAGCAGCGGCTGGACCTGCCGCGGTTTGACTCCCAGTATCCGAGCCGCTTTCGACGTTGACAGCGCATCCGCCGTCATCATTTGGTCCACTAAGTCTATTAGCCTGCTCCCCAGCCTGTGTCGGCGCACGGTGTAGTAGTTGGGTCCTCCGTTCTGTTCGCGTGCCCTCATGCGCGCGCGTTCCTTTTCCGAGCGCCACTCCTGGCGAAACCGGGCGCTGAGGCGACGATAGAGATCGGGACTGATCAAAAGAGCCCGGTACGCTTTGTAGGCGACCATGGTACGGCTCACCCGCGATTCGTTGGCGAAGGCGCTGACACGCTCAGATACATCCTCGAAATCGGGTGCATCCCCGAAATCCAACCGCTCCAGCACGTCTGCCGGAAGTAAGAACTCCCCGGCGACATCGTCACAGAACTGCTCTACCTCGCTTTCTCTGTACTCTCCGCTAACACCGGTCTGACCCAAGATCAAGTGCACGGTCTCATGCATCAGTGTGAACGACCAGGCTGACTTAGCATCCTGATCATTGATCACAATGAAGGGTGCCACTCTATCCGCAATTGAGAACCCCCGGAAGACGGCTGTGTCTATAGCAGTCACGTAGTTGCCTATATCTCCCTTGAGCAACACGAACACGCCCTTCGCTTCCACTTGTCTGCGTAACAGGTTGAAGGCGGCTGACGCGTCGGGTTCAGCGCGATAGGCTGCCGAATCGATGCCAAGCAGCATTTGCAGGGATCCTAGAACTGCTGGGCGGCCATCCTCTAGTCGATGAGAACCAATAAAGGGCAACGGCTCCGCTTCGTCTTCATCCTCGAGAACGGCGCGTACCATACCCTGACGAGCCTTGACGTCCCGGACCAGTGCGTTTAACAAGGCTGCACCGGGCCCGTGGTGGTCTTGGGGCAAAGTACGGAAGTCAGTGCCTAACCCGCTTTCCCTCGGCGGATCGGACAGATAGAACGTGAGCAACGGCCTATGGTACTGGGCTGCCATTCTTACCAGCTGGGGACGGGACGGTTCTTTCTCGCCGTGTTCGATGGCAGCTAGCTTCTCTACCGCAGACGACCTGCTGCTATCTTGAAGGCCGAGCTTCTTGGCGGCCTCCTCTTCGGTGAGGCCGGCCGTCTCACGCGCCCAGACCATGATTTCGGGATTGACCCGAGGCATCCTTTCCAATACCTCCTTTACGCTGTGCCGAGTCCTGTGGCTGTCATGCCGTCCGCTTTATCATACAGATACCATCCGTTGCTTAACGGTTCTTGATCTCACGCCGCCTGCGGGGTTGCCAGCGCCTTGACGCGGAGTTGCTTGACCTTGTGGGCCAGGATGTGTACGCGATCTAGCACCTCGGTCAGCGTGCCGGACAGGTCTAGCGCGGCGACTTCCAGCCGCTTACCTGAGTGTCTTGCGATGTAGTTCTCAGGCGTGGCCTCGCCCTGCGCGTAAACGAGCAGGCCGCCCGGCAGGTCTAGCGCGGTTACGTATGCGAACAGCTGGTACAGGTCGGCGTTCGGGACGCTTTCGTACCGTATGCGCTTGTACTTGGCGTCGCCCACGAACACGCACTGGCCGCCGCGCCACCAGGTGAGATCGGGCCTGAGCCCTACGCGCTTTCCCTCGTCGAGGCTGTCTATGCTCTTTTCCAGGAACGCGTTCGCCGATACTTTGAGCTCTTCCCGTAGCGCCTGAGTGACGAACTCCTGGAACAGCTTGTTCATGTCGATCAGGAAGCCTGCCGTCCGCACTTTGCCGCGGCCCGACTCGAAGGCGCTGTGCCTCAGGATGAGCCGCGACAGCCCCACGACGCCGCGGTAATGCTCGTTCAGCCTGTCGAAGTCTATCTCAGGCACATTCCGGGGCGGGAACGGGACGAGCGAGACGTTGGCGAGCATGCCGGCGACCCGGCCGATCCCGCGCCGCGCCTGCTGGGAGCGCAGCCGCATTCCGGCCAGCCTTGCGGTTGCCGCCTTCACGAGCCGGTTCGCCAAGATGTCGTCCGTGAACTCGTCGTACCGCACCTCGACGGGGACGGCGGCGGCGAACCTGCGCCGTATCTGCTCGGCGAACATGATGCGCCCGCGCACGGTGTGGAGCGCCTCTTCCTCTGTGAGGTACCCGTGGAGGAGGCCGCGCGCGAACGCCCGCCGCGCGGCTGACGCAAGCGCGAGGGCCAGCGTGTCGGGCAGCGACTGGTCTTCTTCGAAGTCGAACGGCCGCTTTTCGTGCTGCCGGTACAGGCCCATCGCGTAGCACGCCAGGGACAGCAATTGCGGGATGGGGATCTTGGGCCGTATGAGGACCGACAACTCGCCGATCTCCACCGCGCCGACGGTGGAGCCGGGCGTCAGTGTGTACACGCCTTCCGCACCTGCGGCGGGCTGGGCGGTGACGGACGGCAGCGCCTCAGCCAGCGCGTCGCGCTCGTGGACGGTGAGCGCGATTGGCCCGCTCTCGCGGTACTCTCGAAGGTCGATCCGGCGCATTACGCCACGGGGTCGGGGTCGGGGTCGGGTTCCGGCGCGCCGCCGGCTTCCGGCGTGTCTTCGCCTGGGGCGCTGGCGCGCCCGGCCTCGCGGCGCAGCGTGTCCAGGTCGAACTCGCCGATGCGGTCCTCGCCACCGAAGAGCAACTCCTCAATGTACGGGAGTACGCTGTGCTTCCAGATGCGCTTGACCCAAGCCTCGTCGAGACCGTCCTTCATGAAGTAGCTCGGCCCGATGGCGGCGTCCCGGTTGTCGCGCAGATTCTCGTTCGCCAGTTCGACGACGTCCGCTACCCACGCCATATCGTCGGGCGCGTTGTCGTCCAGCCAGCGGCGGAGCACGCCCTTCACCGGCTTCTCGTCCGGGTGGAACGCGACGAAGTGGAAGCGGCGGCGCAGTGCGAGATCAACCATCGCAATGGAGCGGTCGGCGGTGTTCATGGTGCCGATGACGTACAGGTTCTCCGGCAGGGAGAATGTCTTGTTTGAGTACTGGAGGCGCATCTCCTGGTCACGGTACTCCAGCAGGAAGTACAACTCGCCGAACACCTTGCCGAGGTTGCCGCGGTTGATCTCGTCTATGACCAGGAAGTGGTCCGCGTTCGGCTCATCGCGTGCCCGCTCGGCAGCTTGCCACAGCGGCCCGTTCCGCAGTTCGAAGCGGAGATGTCCTTCTCTGGCAAGTGCGGGTCGGTAGCCCTGCACGAAGTCTTCGTAAGCGTACGAGGGGTGGAACTGGACGAGCGTTACCCGGTCATCCGACCCGGCGAGATGCCGCGCGAGCTTTTGGGCGACGTATGTTTTGCCGGTCCCGGGTGGCCCTTGGAAGATGACCTGTTTCTTTGCGGAGAGCAGGGTTTCGATTTCCTCTAGGAAGCCGGGGCTTAAGTACAATTCATCGGCTAGGGCCGGGAGGTCAGGTTCTGGTTTCAATGTGTGTGATGGTAATTCATTCGGATCGTCCACTTCGCTGTACGAGAGATTCCGGGGATCGTCGTACTGCATCTGCCACACCACTGACTGCGCGTCAAGGCGGTGACGTAGGTTCAGTCCACGTGCCCCGGCTTCCTCTATAACACGGCTCAAGAAACCTAAGGCATATTCGTACTGTTCTCCCTCATCCGCTGCCCAATCCGTTCTACCATACCCGGTAAAATCGTATGCTTGGTTGAAGACTCCCACCCTGAATGGCGGGTACCTCTTGACGTCTAATCCCATCAGCAGTACAGACGCGAGATTTATGAAGACTCCCGGCCTGGAAGCTACGGTTGTGGGAACAGCATCAGCTAGGCTGCGGAGCCGATCTTCGACATCAATATCGCCTTCTTCCCAGAAAGCCCTCAGCACCTCTAGAGCACTGTCTGGATGCTCGTCGATCCACTTTCTAAACCTATCTGCGGCTTGCCAAGGCAAGGGATGATGTGAGTAACCCGTCAGTCCGGTCCTTAGCAGTCGAGGCCATTCGGTCATGCCACTAATCACCGCTCGCCGTGCGTCTTCAAGCTTGCGGCCTATCTCAAGCTTGAAGACAACCTCATCGCTTTCCAAACGTCCAGAGGCGACAATCTCTTTGGCGCGTCTAACGAACTCATCCCAGATTAGTTGGCGATCCCACTGTGCACGGATGTCATCATCGTAGAAATCAAAATCCCTGCCGCACTCGTGTTCTAGACCTAGTCTAATCTGCGTTAGTCTGGAGTCAACATTTAGCTCGTGTTCAGTGATATAGCGAGCAAAAGCACTGGCATTCGCTATATGACGCTTATGTGCGACTGATGCGATTCCCTCAAATGTATCGGGATAAACTAGATGCAGCAAGGCATGTTGTTGACCACGAGGTTTTGCCTGAGCCTCACGAAACAGGCGGCTGCGCAGACTTCTTCTTATCACAAATTGTTTGAAAGCCTGTGGGTCCGCAAGTAAGCGTTGATGCTCTCTCCGGTTCCGCTCTTTCCACTGCTCGACGAACTCAATGATGAATCCGACCTGATGATGCCGATTTGTTCTAAGAGCTTGCACTTTGGTGAGACCAGATGTAAGACCAGCGACAAGATCATCGGGGATTGTCGCTGCCGAAGACGACCAACGAAGCACTCGGTCAATAAGCTCCTTCTTCGTTTCACCGCTCATTCCGTTTACCTTAACCATAAGCAGATGGACATACAGTGCTTCGCCCATCAGTTGATAGACTTCCGGCGGGCTGCCTTCCAACTGAACTTCCAGCTTGTCGTAGAAGTTGCCTTGGCCCACGTCCGGCCTTTCTAGGAATCGCTCTCGCAACTCCCGAAGCCACCGGCTCGACCAGATAGGCTTGCCCGGCGTGAATAGCGAGTCGTCCTTGCGCAGGGCGGAATCGATCCACTTCTGCGCCGCCTCGTAAACCTTCTCGGCCTCGGATCCCGTTATTCTGCTGCCCATCGTTCTCCTCTTTAGTGTGTTTTCATCCCCGGCCACTTGGACGCCAGGCTCGCATCCACCACGATGTGACCGTTCATTATATGTTCCTGGACTCGCGGGCCTCACGGATGAAGTCTGCCGAGTCTCCGGGGAATGACCTGTCCCCCAAGATCTCCTTTTGGAGCGCTATGAGCCGCTCTATGTTGAAGCTGCCGGCGGGTACGCCGTTGGCTTCGTCGAGGGCCAACTCTTTGTTTATGGCGGCTAGGCAGTAACCGCTCATGCTGACGCCTTTGAGCGCGGCGGCCTCCTTCAGGCGTCGCTGCACGGGGGCGTCTATGTCCAGGGTGAGGCGTTTCTTCCTAGCTTGCATCGCCGTTTCTCCTGAATGTCGGTCTGAGGCAAGAGTAGCGCAAACCGTCAAGCATCATCAATGCGCGGTCTCACGCCGTAGCTCGGGGCGAACGGGATTGGGTGCGGGGCGGCCCTTCGACAGGCTCAGGGCGAACGGATTTGCATCTCACGGCGTCAGGGTGAACGTAAAGAAAGGGAGGGCGCTTCGCGAACCGCCCCTACGGCGGCCCTTCGACTAGCTCAGGGCGAACGTGGTGGGTTGCGCGCCTTGACCGCCTCGTGGGGCGGCGATACACTCAAAGCTCACTGGCGGGCGGTTAGCTCAGTGGTTTAGAGCGCTGCGTTGACATCGCAGAGGTCACCGGTTCGAATCCAGTACCGCCCACCATGCTTCCTGCTCGACAGGACCGCTTCCTGGCCGCTAGTGCGACCGATCACCGGTTTGCCGCTTGAGGTGACCGTCGCTAGCGCCAGTAGCCGAATACCGCCTAGTTCGGCATCCACGCAATCGACCGGATTTCGCTGAACTCTCTTGGAAGTTTCCGCCAGTTGTCGCCGCCGTCGTGGCTGGCGTAGACCTGGCCGTAGTTGCTGTGGCAAAGGATCAGGTCGGGATCGGCGGAGTTCGTCGCAAAATAGCCGATCGGCGAGTTGGGAGGTACGGGAAGCGGGAGGGGCATCCAGCTTTCTCCCCTGTCGGTCGATCTATGGAGCGTCCCAGCTTTGCCGATGTCCGAATCGCCGTTTCCCACGAAGACCACGTCCGGATGGCCCGGTTTCACTGCCACCCCCCGGCAGTAGGGCATCGAGAATGTCTCCGCCGCCCCCACGGCGGTCCAGGTCTCGCCTGCATCGCCGCTCCTGTACACCTCCCACTCGGTGTTGACGAAAACGAGCGACGGCGACCCAGGACTGATCGCGATTCCGTGAATGTCCGAGTCGATTTGACGGTCTCCGACACGTTTCCAGGTTTCGCCGCTGTCGGTGCTTAGGCGAACTCCGTCTGCCTCTACACCGGCCCAGACCATACTGCTATCGGTCGGGTCGACAGCAACCGCCAGAACCCTTGGAGCACCTCCGAACAGTCCTTCCGGGGCGAATTCAACGGGGAGCTTCTCCCAGCGCTCTCCGCCATCGGACGACCGGAAGACCGCGCCAGGCCGGCAACCGGCGAAGATCGTGTCGGAGTCGGAAGGATCGACGGCCACGGACCAGACGGCGTACGCGTTGATCGGGCAGTTGATCCGATGGAAATTCACTCCCCGGTCTTCGCTGCGGTAGATACCGTCACGAAGGCCCGCGTACACGAGATCGGGATTACGCGGGTCGACCGCAAGGGCGCAGCAGTTGAACTCGTCCCGGATTCCCTTGGGCACGGTCCAGTTCTCTCCGCCGTCGACACTTCTCCAGATACCGCTTCCGCCGATTCCAACAGTCCCAACAAAGGCGGTGAAGTCTTGGGTCATTGCCACCCTCCTGTCCTCCTGAGTTCACTCTGCCCCGGTACACGTAAACGCCCTGGTCTTTCAGGTATCTGATCTTGCTTGACCAGAAGCCGTGCCAGAGCGGGTTAACCTTCCGATCGGGGTAGGCCCTTCGACAGGCTCAGGGCGAACGGGTTTCGCTAAGCGTCCGCTTAGATCTGGGTGCGGTCTTTGGCGGGCTTGAAGATGGAGTCTTTGGGGAGCTGGGGCGGGGTGGGGCGGTTGCCGAGGACGGAGCCTAGCAGTCTGCCGCCGACTACGCCGATGCTTATCCCTGCGAGGATGGTCATTGGGCCTTTGGTCAGGAAGGACCTTCGTGACATAGTCCGGCCTTCGGCGTGTTCCTGCGGCTGCTGGCTCATCTGCTGTTCACTCCCGTTAGTGACGTACTACGTGGGCCATTATAGGGGCTGGGGCGTCGGCTCAACAAGGCGAAACCGCTGGTGTCGCTGCTCAGAGTTGAGGGGTTGTCTGGCAATCGACGCTTTTGCCCCATCTCAGTCTTCCCCAGCAGACTGGGGAAGAGGCCAGAGGCCCCGCACCCCCCTGGATACCGGCCTCCGCCGGTATGACGGTTATGCAACTGTTTCTCTCTACGTGCCTCGGTGGCATGGCTCCCTTGCCCTGCCTAGCCGGTGACGGCGCCTTCGGACGCGGAGGAGACTAGCCTGGCGTACTTGGCCATTACGCCGCGGGTGTATGTGGGCGCGGGGGCGGTCCACTGGCTGCGGCGGCGGGCGAGTTCGTCTTCGGAGACTCGTACGCTTAGCTCGCGGGTCTCTACGTCCATGACTATGATGTCGCCGTCTTGCACGAGGCCAATCGGGCCGCCGACCGCCGCCTCGGGGGCGACGTGGCCGATGGACGCGCCGCGCGTCGCGCCGGAGAAGCGGCCGTCCGTCATCAGCAGGACGTCGTCGCCGTGGCCCTGACCGGCCATCGCGCTGGTGACCGCTAGCATCTCCTGCATGCCTGGCCCACCCTTCGGCCCCTCGTACCGGATCACGACGACGTCGCCGGACTCGATCTGGCCGCCGGTCACGGCCTCGAAGGCGGCGCGCTCGCCGTCGTACACCCTGGCGGGCCCCTCGTGGCTTAGGCTCTTGGTGCCCGCCACCTTGAGCACGGCGCCCTCCGGCGCGAGGTTGCCGCGCAGGATCACGAGGCCGCCGGTGGGGCTGCGCGCCTCCGACACCGGGTACATCACGCGGCCGTCCGGCTTGCCGCCGAACGTGTCCAGGTTCTCGGCCAGTGTCTTGCCGGTGACGGTCATCTCGTCCGGGTGGAGCAGCCCCGCCTCAAGCAGCTCCTTCATCAGCACCGGCAGCCCGCCGGCCCGGTCCATGTCGGCCATGACGTACTGCCCTCCGGGGCGCAGGTCGGTCAGGTACGGCGTGCGGCGACTGAGCCTGTCGAAGTCGTCGATGCTCAGGTCCACCTCCGCTTCCCTGGCGATGGCCAGCAGGTGCAGCACCGCGTTCGTGGAGCCGCCCATCGCCAGCACGACGGTGATCGCGTTCTCCAGGGAGTTGCGGGTGATGATGTCCCGGGGCCGGATGTCGCGCTCCAGCAGCTTGTAGAGCATCGCGCCGGCCTCGAAGGCGACCGTCTCGTTGCGCGGGTCTATCGCCGGAATCGAGACCGCGCCCGGCACGGACATGCCCATCGCCTCGATGGCCGAGGACATCGTGTTCGCCGTGAACATGCCGGCGCACGCGCCCTCGCCGGGGCAGGCGACGCACTCCAGCCCGATCAGGTCGTCGAGCGACATGTTGCCCTGCGACCACGCGCCGACGGCCTCGAATACGTCCTGGATGTTCACGTCCTTGCCCTGCCAGTTGCCGGGCATGATGGCGCCGCCGTAAACGAAGATGGCCGGCACGTTCAGGCGCGCCATCGCCATCATCGCGCCGGGCATGTTCTTGTCGCACGCGGCGACGACGAGCAGGCCGTCCATGCCCTCGGCCATCGTCACGGTCTCTATGGAGTCGGCGATGACCTCCCGGCTCACGAGCGAGGCCTTCATGCCCTCGGTGCCCATGGAGATGCCGTCGCTGACGGTGATCGTGCCGAACATGAAGGGCACGGCGTTCGCGGCGCGCACGCCCTCCTTGACCTTGTCGGCGAGGCGGGTCAGGTGGACGTTGCAGGGGGTCACGTCGGAGGCCAGGTTTCCGATGGCGACAAACGGCTTGCTCATGTCGTCGTCCGTCAGCCCGACGGCGCGGAGCATGGCGCGCGCCGGCGCCCTGTGGGGGCCATCGCTGACGGCGCTGCTGTGCCACTTGAGGTTGGGCTTGGTCTGGGTTGCCATGCGTATGTCTCCTTGCAAGGTGTGGGTACAGGCGGCCCTTCGACAGGCTCAGGGCGAACGGGTTTGTGGCCTTTTACAGGCGCTGCTCGAACCAGGCGGTGACGCGGCGGCCTATGTCCATTACCTGGTCGCGCTGGGTGATGCCGTGGCCGCCGCCGGGGTAGTACACGAACTCGGTCTCCACGCCGTGCTCTTTCAGGGCGCGGTAGAGGATGTGGGCTTGCTCGATGGGCACGTCGGCGTCCCTGTCGCCGTGGAGGATGAGCGTGGGCATCTTCGCGTTCTTGACGTGGGAGATGAACGAGTAGTGGCGGTAGTCGCCGTCCGGGTCCCACGGGTCGGGGTAGCCGAGGTAGGTGGCGACCCAGTTCTTGATGCCGGAGTTGCCGTGCCAGCTCCGGCGGTGAGGCGCCGCCGCGCCGATGGCGCACGCGCTGAACCGGTCCGACTGGGTGAGCGCCCAGCCGGTGAGGAAGCCGCCATAGCTCCAGCCGGTGATGCCGAGCCGCCCCTCCTGCGCCGCGCCGATCTCGACGCAGTGGTCGATGCCTGCGAGCACGTCCTGCCAGTCCATGCCGCCGAGGTCCTTGAGGTTCGCCTCGGTGAACTCGATGCCCCAGCCGGTGCTGCCGCGCGGGTTCGGCATGAAGACGGCCATGCCCCTGGAGGCGGCGTACTGGAGCCAGCCGAGCCGCCCCATGCCCATGACGTACCGGTTGGCGTGCATCGAGGCCGGGCCGCCGTGCACGTCCACGACCATCGGCCACGGGCCTTCGCCGTGACCCGCGGTCGGGCGGATGAGCAGGCCCTGTATGCGCTGCCCGTCCGGAGCTTCCCAGTGCAGGATCTCTGTGCGGCCCAACTCCAGTTCCGGCGCGAGCGGGTGCAGGTCTGTGAGGCGGGTCAGCGTGAGTGTACCGTCTTCCGGCCTGGCGACGTGGACCTCGGCGGGAGCGTGCGCGTCCTCTACGATGACGGCGTAGTTGCCGTGACGGTCGCGCGAACAGGGCGGCCATGCGCCGCCGCCGATCGCGCCCTCGACGTGCCATAGATGCGTCCGCGCGCCGGTGTTCGCGTCGAGCGTCGCGATGCCTGCGCCGCCCCGCTCCTGGCCCGCGACGTGGAGCGTCCCGCTGTCCGGCGACCACTCGATCCAGTTCGGGCTGGTGCGGCGGCTGCCCTCCAGTTCTCGCGCGCCGCCGCCGTCCGCGGGCATGACGAACACGCTGCCGCCGACCGCGCCCTGGTCGCTCCAGATCGAGGACAGGAACGCGATGCGGCTCCCGTCCGGCGACCATGCGGGCTTCGCAAGCTGCCGCTCGGTCCGGTGCAGCGTGCGCGCCGCGCCGTCCGAGGCATCGAAGCGCACGAGGCGAGCGAGGTACCAGTCGTACTTGTACGGCCCGTCGGAGGCGACGGCGACGAAGCTCTCGCCGTCCGGCGACCATCCGAACTCCCAGATCTGGAGTCCGGGCGGCGAGGCGTACCGTACCTCGCCGGTGGAGGCGTCTGCCACGCAGATGCGGTTGTACTTCTGCTCCTTCTCGAAGCGGACGTGGTCGCGCCGCTCCTTCTTCCGCCGCGCCTCCTCGGCAGTGTCTGGCTCCGTCACCAGGAATGCGATGCGCGCGCCGTCCGGCGACCAGGCGAACGTCTGCATAGCGGCGGTGGCGGCGACCCGGCCGTCGGTGCGGGTCAGCCGCTCCGCTTCGCCGAAGTCGGGGCGCATCACGTACACCTGCCGACCGAGGCCGCGTTCACGGTCTGAGAGGAACGCGAGCCTGCCGCCGTCGGGCGACCACAACGGCATCGCGTCCGCGCCTACGCCCGACGTGAAGGGGCGCGGCTCGCCGCCGGCAGTCGGGACAGTCCAGAGCCGGGAGCGCGGCGTGGAGCCGTCCTTGCCGCCGAACGGCTCGCCGACCGCGAACACGATGCTACCGCCGTCCGGGTGCATCGCCGCGCTGGTCACCGTCCGGAAGCTGACGGTGTCCTCGATGGTTACGGGCCTGGGCATGGGAGTGTGGCGCGGCGCTATCGCGCCGACCAGATGGTGCGGTAGTTGTCGCCCCTCACCACCGCCAGGAGCTCGGCCTTCTCGAGGTCCTTTAGCTCTTTCAGCGCGGCGTCGCACGTCGCCAGCAGTTCATCGTTGCCGGGGGCCGCTTTGCTCAGGCGATCGATGACGCGTTCCCAGACGCCCGTGGTTACGAGGCTGTCGATGTAGCGCAGCCACGGTATCAGGGTGAGGCTGCGAAGGCGCGGGAAGCCCGGCCGCATACGGCGCAGTCCGCGGAGGCGCTCCTGCGGGGACGCGGCCATCGGCATGACCCTCACCATGGGGCCGTCCCGTTCGTTCGTCCTGACGTCGATGATCAGCGACTTGCGCAGCGACGGGAAGAATAGGGACATTACCTCTGCATCGTCGATCGTCTCTTTGACCTTCTGCAGGTCTATGCCGAAGTCGCCTTCCGTCAAGTCGAACTCCTGTCACCCGGGAAGCAGCGCGGACTGCCGGCCCGCATATCTGTTGACTAGGACGCCTTGAGCTTCTTCACCTGGTCCATGAAGGCCGGGAACACCTTGGCCCAGTCTCCAACCACGCCCAGGGTGGCGTCCTTGAAGATGTTGGCCTCTTCGTCCCGGTTGATCGCGACGAGGTTCTTGGCGCCCGAGCAGCCGGCCATGTGCTGGCTTGCGCCGGAGATGCCGACCGTGATGTACAGGTCCGGGGCTATCGTCTTGCCGGTGAGGCCGACCTGGTGCGAGTGGTCCAGCCAGCCAGCGTCGCAGGCCGCGCGGGACGCGCCCAGCGCGCCGTCCAAGATGCCGGCAAGTTCCTCTAGCTGGTTGAACGGGTCCGGCCCGCCCAGTCCGCGGCCTCCGCTGACGACGATGGAGGCGTCTTCCAGCCTCACACCCTGGGCCTCCTCCTGGACGGTGTCCAGGACCTTGACCTTCACGTCCGAGGCGTCGATGCCCGGGCTGAAGCTCTCGACGTCGCCGGTACGGCCCGAATCTGCCGCGAGGGGCTCGACGGCCCGCGGGCGCATCGTGAGCACCTGCGGGTCGCCGGGGCCGAACACGATCTTCGCGACGGCGTTGCCTCCGTACACCGGCCTGGTTGCGCCCACGCGGTCGCCCTCCATCCATGCGTCGGTGCAGTCCTGCGCGATTGCGGCGTTCAGCCTGTACGCCAAGCGGGGGCCGAGGTCGCGGCCCGTGTCGGTCTTGCCGATCAGCACGACGTCCGGGCCGGCGTGCGCGCAGAGCTTGCCGATCGCGGTGACCGGCGCGTCCAGACCCGGCCCGGCCAGGTTGGAGTCCTGTACCAGATAGACCTTGTCCGCGCCGTGCGCGATTGCGCCGTCGGCGAGCCCGGAGTCGACTTCGCCGCTCATGAGGGCCACGGACACCGAACCGCCGCCTGCGTCGGCCAGCTTGCGGCCCGTGGCCGTCAGTTCATGCGTGACCGCCTGGACCTCGCCGTCCTGGACTTCGCCGACAACTAACACTGATGACATTTCGTTTATCTCCCTCTTCCGGGTAGGTGTTGTATCTAGATGAGCTTGAGTTCCCGCAGGCGGTCGGCCAGCTTGCGGCCGGCGTCCTCTTCATCGTCTCCCGTGATCATCTCCACCTGGGCGTCGCTGACCGGCTGGTAAAGGTCCTGCAGTACCACCCTCGGAGCCAGGTCGTCCGCATTCAAGCTCAGGTCGGCGATCGACCATACGTCGGGGCTCTTGCGCGAGGCGGCCATGATGCCGCGCAGGGTTGGGTATCGCGCCTCGCCCAGTTCGTTGCTGACCGTGACCAGCGCCGGCGTGGCGGATTCCACCACTTCGTACCCGTCGGAGAGGCTGCGGTGCACGTTCACCGTGCCGTTCTGCACGTCCACCTTCTGCGCCAGGGTGATGCACGGCAGGCCGAGGGCTTCGGCGACGCCCATCGGAACGTGGGCGTTGTCCCAGTCCGACGCCTGTCTGCCGCAGAGCACGAGGTCGAACTCGCCCGCCTTCTTGATCGCTTCCGACAGGACCTTGACCGTCGCAAACGCGTCCAGTTCTGCGGCGGCAGCGTCGTCCACGAGGATCATGGCGTCGGCGCCCATGGACAGGGGCTTCTTCATCACGTCCATCACGAAGTTGTGCCCCGCCGAAATGACCGTGACGTTGGCCTCGCCCGCGTCCTTGATGCGGAGCGCGGCCTCGACCGCGTGCTCGTCGAAGCCGTTGACCACGGGCGGAATGCCGGCGGGCGGCACCACCTTGTTTGCGTCGGCATCGATCTTGAAGGCCGATGAAGGGGTTTCCGGATCAATCACCTGCTTTACGCAGACGACGATGTTAAGCGCCATTGAGGACTCCTAAACTGACATGATTTGGGGTTGGCAAGCATCCTTACAAAACGAAAGAACTATAGCACCGGAAGAAAAAATGTGTCAACGATGCCAGCTTGCGCTCAGCTTTGAACGTGCTTGTATTTTCTCCACCTGCGTCTCGTCGGCCCGCAAACGCCTTCACGCATGTGAACGGCTTCACAATATGTGAGCGGTGCGCAGCCCGTGGATGCCGTGGCTATGCGGCAAACGGCGTATTGCGAACGATAGTCCCGAACTCCAGTACTTTAATTCGACGCGAAATTGGCGGCTTTTTCGGATTTTGTCTCTTGAAATGCATTGACTGTAAGCATTAGTTTAATACTCGTCTAAGACTTATCCAGTTTTGGCCGTTTAAGTTTGATTCCAAGCACATGAGAAAGATCGAGT
This sequence comes from Dehalococcoidia bacterium, assembly GCA_963668185.1. Taxonomy (GTDB): domain Bacteria; phylum Chloroflexota; class Dehalococcoidia; order Lucifugimonadales. Next base: position 1,752,222 of record OY764162.1, on the reverse strand, counting down.
CCAGCGCAGGAGGACCAGCGTGTACGCGACACAGATAGCCTCAGCCCCTGTCCAGCAGAGCGAATGCCCGAGGTGCCACGCGAGGCTCATCAAGACGTACCATGAACCTGAGTGCCTGCAGTGCGGGTACCAGGACTACAGGTTCGCGGGGGAGGCGAAGAGGAACGGCGATCAGAGCCTTCTTAGTTCCGCCACCCGGTACGTCGTTCGATACATCGGCGACTCCCCGTCGCTGAAGAACGTGATCACCTACGTTCAGGCGGTCAGGATCGGGAACCGGCTGGCGCACGCAGTCGAGTGCCCGTTCTGCCCCGGCAGGAAGATCATGGAGCAGTCTTCGCTTTCCGGCAAGCGCCGGGAGTTTCGGGAAGAGCGCTTCAAGTGCGCCGACTCTCACAGGGTCTCCCTGACTCCTGACAAGCTGGGCTTCCTCGCTTGGAAGTAGGCCGGTTCCAACCGGAATCTCCCGAACATATTCTGGAATCTCTTCAGGCGACGCCCGCATTGACGCGGGCGTCGTCTTTTGTTGCACTTGTTTCATGGCGACCATCGTGGAAAAGCACAGGGCCGCGGGCGGCTCCCCTCTGTTTGTGTGCGACTTCTCGCCGCCCAGAGGCTCGGACCCGGCGCTGCTGGAGCCGGCGGGGCGCCTCGACGCGGACTTCATCTCCGTGGGTTACAACCCGGGCCGCTTCGTCACGGTGAACTCGGCGATGGCCGCTTCGTGGATCAAGGCGCGCTTCTCGAAGGACGTGCTAGTCACGGTAGCGACCCGCGACATGAACAGGCTCGCCATGCAGAGCCTGCTGCTGGGCACCGACCTTCACGGGCTGGAGAACGTGGTGGTACTTCGAGGCGACCGTTTTTCCGAAAGGGAGCTTACGTTGTCCACCGAAGTAAACGATTTCACGCCGACCGGCCTTCTCTCGTCGGTGGACGCGATGAACGCCGGCCGGGACTACCGCGGGCTTCGTCTGCGCGCTCCCGCCGGCCTTTGCGTTGGCGCGACCATCGACATCGGCGGCAACATCGAGACGCAACTGCGACTGACGAGGCGAAAGGTCGAGGCCGGCGCGCAGTTCTTCCTGTTGCAGACGGTGTACGACGCCCGCACGGCAGATGAGTTCCTGGAACGCTATGCGGACCGGCACGGGCGCGCCCTGGACGCGCCGGTATTCTGGGGCGTCCAGATGCTGGCGGAAGGAGGCATCACGTTCGGAGCGGTCCCCGGGTGGGCCGCCGCCGACCTCGAACGCGGCCGTTCAGGCGTCGACATCGCGCTCCAGGTGGTCGCAGACCTGTTCCAGGCCGGACACCGGCGCTTCTACATCATGCCGCCGATCCCGCGGCGCGGCCCCCGCGATTACGACTCTGCCCAGGCTTTGATCGAGGCTGGGAGAAACCTGTCTTCGTAACCGGCCTTTGGGGCCCGGCCTCTGGGTCTCTCGTCCATCGTACGGCGTGCTATAATCTGCCGGGTTGTAGAGCTATCTGAAGCTGAGGGACGGCGTTGTCTAGCCAGACAGGCAAACGGTACATGTGCCAGGAATGCGGCGCGGAGTTCGTCGTGACCAAGGGCGGCGAAGGCACGATCAAGTGTTGCGGCAGACCGCTGGAGATGAAGTAGAGTGGCCAATCAACTGGGCAGAAGGTATCAGTGTGAAGAGTGCGGCGCGGTGATTCTGTGCACCAAGGCGGGCGAGGGTTCCGTGGAGTGTCACGATTCGGAGATGGACGCCCAGCAGCCCAGGAAGCTGCCGTCCTCAGACTAGCGTCGTCCGGGGGTTCCCGACGGAAGCCGGCCTCTTGCCGGCTCGCCAGGGAAACTTCGCGCAACGGGAAACGGGACTAAGGAGTAAGGGATTTGCCATCTAAGAAGGCAGTTCGACAAGCCTCGAGGCGCCACGGTAGAAACGTCGCGCTGAGGAGCCGGGCCAAGACGTTGGTCCGGAAGGCCCGGCGAAGCGCCGAAGAGGGCGACGCCGAAGCCGCGCGGGAAGCGCTGGCCGCGGCGGTGAAGGGCCTGGACAAGGCGGCGCAGAAGGGCGCGCTGCATATGAACAACGCGGCGCGGCGCAAGTCGCGTCTCGCGAAGCTGGTCAACGGCGCGGAGGTCAATTCCGACGAATAGAGCGGTTACATCCGCCTTAATCCGAGGAGCCTTGGCCCAGCGCCAAGGCTCTTTTGATTTAGCCGTGAGCAGGCCCCGCTCTAAGGCGGCCTGCAATCGAGACAGGAGATGGCAAGGTGTACAGGATCAACGAAAAGGCGGTGGCCTGGCTGCCGCCTGACGAGATCGAGCCGAAGGCTCTGGAGCAGATCCGGCTTATCTCCACGATGCCGTTCGTTCACCGCCACATCGCGGTTATGCCGGACTGCCACCTGGGCCTGGGCGCCACGGTCGGCTCCGTGATTCCCACGGTGGGCGCGATCATTCCGGCCGCGGTCGGCGTGGACATCGGCTGCGGCATGATCGCCGTCGAGACAGGGCTGGAGCGCGCGGACCTGCCGTCCGACCTGTCTTCGCTGCGTGAGAGCATCGAGCGGCGCATCCCCCTCGCGACCGGCGGCCGCAACCGGAGTATGCACGGCACCGCCATCGACAGGGCCGGGGAGTTGGCGGAGCGCGCCGGCGCACGAATGAAGCTGTACGACTCGATAGCGCCGCAGTGGCAACTCCAGCTTGGCACGCTCGGCAGCGGCAACCACTTCATCGAGATCGTAGAGGACCGCGAGGGCGCGATCTGGGCCTTCCTGCATTCCGGCTCAAGGGGCGTTGGCAACAGGGTCGCCACGCATCACATCCAGGAGGCGCAGCGCCTATGCCGGAGCGGGAACGTCGATCTGCCCCACAGGGACCTGGCGTTCTTGGAGGAGGGCACGCATGAGTTCGCGGACTACATCGAGGACCTGCGGTGGTGCCAGGACTACGCTCTCGCCAACCGCGAGGTGATGATGGACCGTGTCCTGGCCGCGCTGTCGGAGGCTTACTACGGCGACCACACGCGGGAGTTGGAGCGGGTGCGGACGGTCCAGTGCCATCACAACTTCACCGAGAACGAGCCGCACTTCGGCGAGGACGTCTGGGTCAGCCGGAAGGGCGCCATCAGCGCGTACCCCGGCCAGCCTGGGCTGATACCCGGCTCGATGGGAACGCGCAGCTACGTTGTGCGCGGCCTCGGAGACGAGGAGTCTTTCTGCTCCGCTCCGCACGGGGCCGGGCGCCGCTTCAGCCGGACCGAGGCGCGCCGGCGGTTCACAATGGACGACTTCGAAAGCTCGATGACGGGCATCGAGGTCAAGCACGATCCCGACTTCCTCGACGAACTGCCGGGCGCGTACAAGGACGTGGACCGCGTCATCGAACAGTCGTCGAGCCTCGCTGAGGTCGTGAACACGTTCAGGCAGATCGTGAACGTCAAGGGCGCGAGCGGTCGCCCGCGCTCAAGACGCACGAAGAAGAAGAGGCGCTAATCAAGCAGCTCGACCGAGATTCTTGAGGTGAGGTCATGCGAACACTTGACATGATAGCTCTACAGTGCTAGATTTTGCACAGAACATCTCTTCTCTGGACTTTTCGAGGTCGGCGACGCCTGGGACGGGGGCCTTAAGTGGGCGCTCTCTCAAAGGCCCGACCAGTCCGCAAGAGAGGATGAAACAGACAGAAGCAGGAGGATAGACATGGCCGCAAAGAAGCTGTCGGACAGGCAGAACAGGATCATGGACTTCATTGTTGAGTTCATGGAGGAGAACCAGTTCCCGCCCACCGTGCGGGACATACAGCATGGATGCGAGGTCAGTTCCACGTCCGTGGTGGACTACAACCTCCGGATCCTCCAGAGGGAGGGTTACCTGGCGCGCCAGCCGGACGTGTCCCGGGGCATCGTGCTCGGAGCGAAGTACCGCCGCGCCGTGTCCAACGTCGTGGCGGTCCCGATCATGGGCAGCATAGCCGCCGGCTCCCCTCTGCCCGTCGCTCCCTCGAGCAGCTGGCGCGAGCAGGGGATCGACAGCGTCGATCTGCCGGCGTTCCTCACCGGCGACAGGGACGACGTTTATGCCGTCCGCGTCCGGGGCGATTCGATGATCGACGCCCTCGTTGCCGACGGCGACCTCGTGCTGCTCCAGCCTGCGTCGGACGCCTCTAACGGCGAAATGGTTGCGGCGCGGCTGCGGGACGACGAAGTCACCCTGAAGCGCTTCTACATGGAGAACGGCAGCGTCAGGCTGCAGCCCGCCAACACGACCATGGACCCGATAGTGGTCCCGGCGGACCAGGTGTCGGTGCAGGGGAAGGTGGTCGGCGTAGTCCGGAACGTGTAACCGGGCACGAGCCCGGCGACAGGCGCAATCCTGTACCTGCTTCGCGTTGACCGGCTCGTACCGGCAAAGGTATGATGCCTGTACAAGTTAACCAGCCGACAGGTACAGGAAATGCCGTTCACACGCGGATTCGGAATACCGGAACTCATAATCATCCTCGTCGTTGTGCTCATCATCTTCGGAGTGGGCAGACTCGGCGAGGTCGGAGGCGCGATGGGCAAGGCGATCCGGGAGTTCCGGAAGGCGCAGTCCGGCGACGACTCACTTGAGGCCTCGTCAGAGGAAGAGACGCCGGTCAGCACCAACAGGTCCGCCCGCCACTAAAGGGCGTCTAAGGTCGGCTTTCTAACGTAGCCCCTTGAGGTTTTCCTCGATGCGCACGACCTCCGGGTCAGGCCTGCGCTTTCCGAGGCCACGCCTCGGGGCGGCTGCGCCCGGCCCCGCCGGGAACAGTTCGAGCGCTTCCATGGGCAGCACGTAGCCGCCCTTGACCACCTGAGCAACGTCCCTTAGCGCGGTAATGTCCTCCATCGGGTTGCCGCGCACCACCGTGATGTCGGCGAACTTCCCGGCCTCCAGCGTCCCGTAATCGTCCAGAATGCCGAAGTCCTCAGCGCAGTTCCGCGTCGCGGCCTTCAGCACCTCCCTGTTCGGGATCCCGGCCTCGGCCATCAGTTCCAGGCCGATGGCGTAGTCCCCGAACTCGGAGATCGCGTCCGTTCCGGTCACGAACTTGCGCGCGCCCATCTCCCACAGCTTGCCGGTGATGTAAAGCTGCCCCTCCTGCTTCCACTGCGCGTAAGTGAGGTTCTCCCGTTCGGCGGGCGTCAGCGCCCTCTCTTCCTGTAGCTTCAGCAGCGCCTCCATCTTACGGTACCCGGTCTGTATCGTCGGGCTGAGCCACATCCCGTTCTCGATGATCCGCTCCCCGATGGCCGGATCGAGGCGCCGGGTGAAGTCCATCTCCACGAACTCGAAGTGCTCGATCGAGTCGAACCCCGCGTCCACGGCGTTCCTGACCGCGTCCGTCGCGATGGCGTGCAGCGTGCACGTCCGGCCCTGCCGGTGGCACTCGTCCGCGATCGCCGCGAGCTCGCCGACGGTATAGGAGGCGTACCGGTAATCGGTGATGTACGTGCCGCCGCCCGACCCCATGACCTTGATGAAGTCCGCGCCCTCCTTGATCAGGCGGCGCACCGCCTTGCGCACCTCCTCAGGGCCGTCCGCCTCCTCCTCGCAGAAGTGGAAGTGCCCCCCGGTCATCGTGATGCTGCGCCCGCACGCGTGCACCGTCGGGAAGCCCTTGAACAGGCCCGCGCTGATCCCCTCCTTGAGGTCGAACGTAACGCGCCTGCGCGCGCCCGCGTCCCGCATCGTGGTCACGCCGGCCTTCAGCATGTGGCGATAGCCGTTGCGCACCGTTCGCAGGAGCATCAGCGAGTCCGAGTCTTCGTCGTTCACGTGATCGTAGTTCTTGGGGTGGTCCATCCTGTCCGCGGTGCCGTACATCAGGTGCACGTGCGAGTCCATCAGGCCCGGCAGGATGCACGCGTCGCCCAGGTCCAGGATATGAGCGCCCTGCGGCGGCTCCGGCATCGCGGCGCCGTAAACGCCGGTGATCCTGTCGCCCTCGAACCAGACGCTCGCGCCGTCCGTGTGCTCGACGTCCGCGCCGTCGAACAGGTACTTTGCCTTGATGATCGTGGGAGGGTTGGCGCTGGTCACTTTCGCATCGCTCCTAATAGATTCAGGCTTTCAGCGCGGACCGGCGCCGGCCCGGTCACAGCGCCCTGTCGGGAAACGCCGCGAACGAGTACACGAGGTCCGCAAACGACTGCTCCAACTCCGTCAGTCCGCCCACCGCGCCGCTTGCCTGCGTCACGAGGTACTCGTTCGGCCCCGAATGTCCGCTAGCGTACCCGACTCCGGTCGAGCCCAGCACCGGCAGCCCCAGCATCTGGCTGAACGCGCCCGACGGCCCGCTCACCCCTTTGCGCGGCCACACCACCGGCTCGATGTCCCAGGCATCGAACACCCGCAGCGCCGCCTGCGCGATGTCGTCCTCGACGTTCAGCCTCTGCGCGCCTATCGACATCAGCGTCCTGATGCCGATGTCCTCGTATCCGTTCCTGTCCAGGTGCTCGCGTATCTTGAGGAGAACGCGCTGCGGGTCCATGTTCAACGGCAGCCTGTGGTCGATCGTGCAGTGCGCCGCGTCCGGCAGCGTCCACAGCGTCGTGCCCGGCCCGGTGAAGCCCGCCCGCAGGCCGTCTATGTTCATCGTCGGCTGGAAGCAGAAGCGGTGGAACACATCGCGTCCGGAGATGCCGCCCGCGAACTCTGAGACCGATACGCCGAGCGGCACGCCGGGCACTGCCGCGCCTTCGCCGCCGGCGTACCGCTCCGCCAGGTCGTCGATCAGCCGCTCCTCGGCCTCCGTCGCCGGCAGCAGGTCGTCGTAGAAGCCGGGCACTCTGGACGCGTTCGTTTCCGGGTCGTACAGCGTGCTCAGCGCGTGCACCAGCCGCCACGTCGGCGAGTCGATCGCGCCCTGTGTCGAAGAGTGCGCCGCTCCCCCGGCCGGGCCGCGTCCCCATCGCTCCGAGGAGCACTCCAGCTCGATCTTGAGGCATCCCTTGTTGCCCAGGAAGAACGCCGCGTCCCCCGACGCCGTCTGACACGGCCCCGGCCAGAGCACCGCGTCGGCCTTCGACAGGCTGCCCTCGAAGCGCTCGATCATGTACGGGACGTGCGGGCTGCCCAGGAACTCCTCGCCCTCGCACACGAACATGAAGTTCAGCGGAAGCTCCCCCTCCACTTCGCGTATCGCCGAGAGCGCGTTGATGAACGCGAGCACGGCGCCCTTGCTTGCCGCGCCCCTGCCGTACGCTACCTCCTCGAACGGCGGCCTAGGGGCAAGCACGACGTCGTACGGATCGTTGTCCCAGCCCGTGCCCACGGTGTTCGTGTCGAAGTAGCTGTACACGGCCAGCGTCCTGGGAGCGCCCGCGTCGTAACGCGCCCAGACCGCCGGCAGCCCCGGCGTCTCGACGACCTCTACCTGCTGGCACCCCAACCGGCGGTAGATGTCCGCGACGTAGCCCGCGCAGCGCCGCACGTCGTCAGGGTGCTCCTGGCTCGCGCTCGGCTGCGCCATGTACTCCCGGACGCTCCGCAGATGCTGCGGGCGTCGCTCGCGGAGAAGTTCGTGCGTTGTCTCTCGCTTATTCACTGGCCTCGGAACTCTGCTGCCGCATCTCGCGCGCGCTTCAGCCGCTGCGGCCCTTCCGGCTCTTGAGGTAGTCCACGACCACGTACTTCCCAAGCTGGCCGGGCGTGCTGTAGAAGGCGCGGCCCCGGTTGATCCGCGTCACGTGGTTGATGAAATCGATCAGCAGGTAGCTGGCTTCCAGCATGAAGGTGTTGATCGTGATGCCTTCCTTCGTGCACCGCCGCACCTCGTCCAGTGTGAGGTTGATCGTCGAGTAGCTCGGCGGGTAGCTGAAGTACGCGTGGCCGCCCTCCAGGTGCGCCGTGGGCTCGCCGTCCGTGATCATCAGGATGTTCTTGGTGGCCGCCTTCTCCTTCGCCAGCATCTTTCTGGAGAGCATGAGCGCGTGGTGCATGTTCGTGCCGCCCACCCACGCGTTCCACGTGAGGTCGCCCAGGTTCTCGGTGCTTATCTCCATCGCGTAGTCGGAGAACCCCACCATTCCCAGGAAGTCCCCCTTGTACTGCGACTTGATAAGCCAGTACAGCGCCAGCGCGACCCGCTTGGCCGCGATGAAGTTGCCGTACATGCCCATGGACCGGCTCTGGTCCAGCAGCAGCACGGTGGCGGCGCGGCTCAGGTGCTCGGACTGGCGCACTTCCAGATCGTCCGCCGTCAGCTTTACCGGGACGGACGGCCCCTGCCGCAGCACGCCGTTGAAGACGGTCTTGTGCAGGTCGATGTCCGTGCCGTCGCCGAACTCGAACTTCTTCGTCTCGCCGGTGGACTCGCCGCCTTCCCCGCGCACATAGACGGGGTGCGAGCCGATTTTCTCCTTGCGAAGCTCCGAGAAGACCTGCCTGAGCGCCTGCTGGGCCAGCTTGCGGATCGCGCGGGCGGTCAGTTCCAGCCTGTCGCCCTTGCGTCTCAGGTAGCCTGCCTCCTCAAGCTGCTGCACCACTCGCTGCAGGTCTTCCAGTTGCCTCCGGGCGTCCTCTCCCAGGTACTCTTCCACCTCGGCGGGGTCCAGGTCTTCGACGTTGCCCCGCCTGATGACGTCCTTGACGCGCTGCTCCAGGTTGTCCAGCCCCTGAAGCTCTCCCATCGCCTCCATAGCCTGCTCAAGCGTGACCGGCTCGTCCCCCATGAACGGGTACTCCTGGCCTTCGGTATCGAACGGGAACATCATCTGCATGCGCGCCATCAGTTCGTCCATCTCGCCCCTGAGCTCGGGGTCGAGCGCGGCGTCCAGCATCTGCGATAGTTCCGCCCGCATCTCCGGGCTCATGCTGTTCATGAGCGACTGCGCCGCCGCCATCTGGCCGGCGAGCCGTTCCAGCAACTCGTCGAGACTTGCCGGGCGGTTGGGATCAAACATGTGGCCGAACTCGTCCATGAACCCGTCGAAGTCCGGGTCCACGCCGTTCGCCCTGTCGTGGAGCATCTGGTTCAGCGCGCGCGTCATGTTGCGCAGCTCGTCCAACTGCTCCGGCGTCATGTTCTGAAGCTGCTGACGCATTCCCTGGGCGAAACTTTCCATCGCCTGCCGGTTGAGCATGTCCAGCAGTTCGTCGAACTTTCGCTGCGCGTCCGGGTCGATGAACTCGTACTCCCGCAGCTCCCGGATCGAGCCCGCCGTGCTGTCCGGCAACTCGTCCAGCGTCTGCTTCCCGCGCGCGGCACGCGACTCCAGCAGGTCCATCGCCGTCCGCAGGTGTTCGGCGCTTTCGCCGGCCGCGTCCAGTTGCTCCCGCGCCTCGTTGAGACGACGGTCGATGCCCCTGCGCTCCGTCTCCACGACGTCCCGCAGCCTTTCCTTGAGATCGTCGATCAGCGACTCCAGGTTGAACCGCTCCAGCATGTTGCGCCGCTGCTCCTGCACTCGCTGCATCAGATCGTGCAGCCCCTCGATGCGCTGGTCCTGGTCCCCGCCCTCGATCCCTCGCCGCAGCAGGCCGCGCATCGCCTGCTCGACGTCATGGCCCGCCAGGATGTCTTCGGACAGGCGCTCAAGCAGGTCCTCGTCATCGAACAGCGAGACCTGCTGGGTGCCGTCCCATCTCGAGTACCTGTATCGGACCAAGGCGTCGCTCCGGCGGCCCTGGGGTTGTGGCAACGGGCCGTCCGGCCATAGTACACCACGAATGCGGCCTTCGCCCGCCACCCTTGCGCCGGGTTCCGTTTCGTTCGTGGTGCCGGCGTCAGTGCTCCATCACCGTGCCGCCGTTCGTGTTGATCGACTGGCCGTGAATCCACGAGGCCGCCTCGGTGCATAGGTAGGCGATCAGACCGCCGACCTCTTCCGGCGTGCCGTTCCTGCCGATCGGATTGTTCGCGGCCATCCTGTCCCAGGTGTCGTCGTCCTTCAGGTCCGCCATCCTGTGCGTGTCCACCGCGCCCGGGCACACGCAGTTCACGTTGATGCCGTGCACGCCGAGCTCGTGCGCCATCGACTGCGTCATCCCCACTATCGCGAAGTTCGCCGCGTTGTACGCCAGCGTGTTCGCGCTGCCCCGCTTTCCCGCCGTCGATGATATGTTGACGATCTTCCCGCCGTCGCCCTGCTCGATCATCAGCTTGACGGCCTCTCTCGTGCACAGGTAGGCGCCTGTGATCTTCACGTCCACCACGCGCTGGAACAGGTCCGTCGGCAGGTCGATGATCGGCGCCCTGTCCGCGCCGCGCGCCAGCGCAGCGTTGTTGATCAGGATGTCCACGCGCCCCAGCGTTTCCACGGTCTCGCGGAACATCCGGAGCACGTCATCTTCGTTGGAGACGTCGCCGACCAGCGCCAGCGCCTTCCGGCCCAACGCCCGCGCCTCGTCGGCCACGCTCTCGACGTCGCGCCAGCCGATCTCCTTCTCCTCGGGCGGATACCTCGAGGGATCGCGGCCCGTGCCGGTCACGACCACGTCTGCCCCGAGCTCCGCCAGGGCCAGCGCCGCCGAGCGCCCGATGCTTCGCAGCCTTCCTGCTCCGGTAACTATCGCCACCTTGCCGTCTAGTTCTGCCATGTCCGTCTCTCCTGTGCTATGGAGTGCCAGACAGGGTACAGGCAAAGCTTAGCTGGGTACAGACGAAGTCCCCGCTTGACTTCCCTGATACCTAGTCTTATCATGGCGCCCGCTTCCTATCCGAAACGCTATCTCAAACTCGGATACTCTATCTCATAGCATTGGGGGACTGGATGATTCCTCGCATCGGCATCGGCGGCTTGCGCGGGCGCGGCGTGGTCTTCGCGGGCCTCGCGGTTACGGCGGCGATCGCGGCGGGCGCGCTGCTGCTGGCCGGCCCGGACAGCGCGAGCGGCGCGGGGGAACCCCATCTCAATCTTCCCCAGCAGACTGGGGAAGAGGTCAGAGGAGGACGCTTTTCCCAGCAGACTGGGGAAGAGGTCAGAGGAGGACGCTTTTCCCAGCAGACTGGGGAAGAGGTCGGAGGAGGACGCCTTTCCCAGCAGACTGGGGAAGGGATAGTCAAGACTGCCGATGGCGGCGGCCTGCCCACAGCGGCAACGGCGCCGTCTCCGAACATCTCTTCTACCCCCCCCCCCACTTTTCCGCCCGGCGGGATAGCCCGGCCTTAGGCCCCGGCGCGGCCCCGCAGCAGGACGCCGTCCGCTCCGCCGGCAGCGTCGCCGCGGCCAGCGCGGTGACGGGCGCGGCGCAGGACGCGCTGCCGGAGTGCGACCACCTGACGCTTGACCTGATGTTTTATGGCAACACGGCGCAACCCGATACGTATTACGTGGTGGGCAACGCCACCGACGAGCCGATCGCCAACGTCAAGGTGGTGGTCAAGACCGAGCGTCCGGCCTGGGACGACGAGGCATTCGCCCATGTGTATGCTGGAGAAGACGGTCTCCGGGTGACTAGGACTGGCCTCGGTTTCGACAATTTTAGTTATCTCGGAGGGTGGGAGCATGGCGAAGCCTGGGAGCCCGGTTGGGGCGGCGTCTGGATTTCGGGATCCAACCTTACCAAAGATACCCTGCAACACTGGCTGTTGCCAGAACTGCCGGCGGGCGCTTCGGCAGATAGGAGACTGGAGAGAAGGCAATCGGTCCTTGAATGGACGGGATTTCGAAGAGACACCGCCACACTGGAGCACCTCGCATCCGGGACCGGGGAAGCGCTCTGCAGGACGGAGCAGGTGTTCTGGATCGAAGGCGGCATCGATGGTAGCCACTATTACACCGTTGGGTTGACGCCCAGTTACGGGATTGCCGGAATGTCCGCGGACGACCGCTTCCCGGCAGCCGGCGACACCGTCAACTTCAAGATCGCGGTGGCCGCGAGGGGCGGCTTCAACGTGAACGCCAGCGTGCGGCACACGCCGGGGCTGGAGTTGAATCTCCCGTCGGCCACTTCGTCGCCCGCCGTCACGCCCGCGCCCAAGTCCTCGCGCACCCTGCCGCTTGCGGTCTGGCAGAACTACGACGCCGCGAAGGGGGAGGGCGACTTCTACATCGGAAGCGAAGACCTCGATGAACGCACGGAGACCAGTGACGGCTATCCCCCTTACGAAATCACGCTGCCGCTGCGGCTGAAGAGCGGGGCCGTGCTGGGCGAGCAGTGCGTTACGGCCACCGTGACCGGAATCCCGGGGACCGGGGCGCCTAACGTGCCCCACGTGAGCTCGTACCATTTTAATAATCGACACGGCCACGAAGGCACGCCGTACGACGACCCGTCCGACAACACGGCGACGCTGTGCCTGGGCGCGCTCCCGGCGGCGGAGTCGCCGGTCCTGCTCAGGGACGGGCGGGCCGACCTGCTCAACCTGGTGGGCTGCGCCAACAGGACGGACTATCCCTGCCCGGCCACCGCCACGACCAGCGTGAGACTGGTGATCGGGGGCGGGGACGCGGCGGCCAACGCGGGACAGCCCTACGAGTATCTCCAGCCCGAAGACGTGGTGGTGCACGTCCCCGACCACGCCGGCCGGAACATACCCGGCCGGGACACGATCGACAAAGAGACTAGCGTGTTCTGGTGGACCGGCAGCGACGATGAAGGGCCGCATAGCGATAATACCCACCCCGGCTTCCTGCCCGGCGTGGTCGTCTATGAACATTATGAATGCACTTCCCCCGATTACGATGGCTGGAAACTTGCCATCGCGGACATAACCGACGGCCAGGGCAACACCATCGACCGCACACCGGGCACAATGATTATCGGGTCCTTGATCAACGTCAATTTCCGGGACAGGTTTTACGTGCGCTGGCCCGACAAAAAGGAAGACGGACCTTACCCCTTTGATTTGTGCCAATTTTCAGATCTACTGGCGTTTGAGTTCGACCAGTTGGGGACCTACAAAGCGGACATTACACTAGGAACCACATATCAGACCGGCAGCCCGAAACCGACTTACAGCGACACGGCCCGCTACACCTTCCACGTCGGCCCAATCGCGGAGTTGTCGGTGTCGGACCGCGGCCCCGTGCCGGCGCTGTCGCCGGGCCAGGCGGCGTACACGCTGAACGTGGCGAACCACGGCCCCGACGTCGCGGAGTCGGCCAAAGTAGTTGTAAAGTTGCCTGCGGGGGCGACCGGTGTCTCCACCGTTCCGGCGAATCTGGGGACGTTCCTGGCGGCTGGGACCACGGGCGGGGTGGCCCGCGCCAACCCGTACTGGATCTGGGACGCGGGCACGACGACCCCCGCCGCCTCGCTGCGGGGTGCGGGCCGGCCGCAGGGCCGGGCGGTGTCGCTTGTCGTGACCGGCGTGACGTCCGGCGAGGCCACGGCCACCGTCAGCAACGGCAACGGCGATTGCACCGTGTCGCCCGGCGGCGCGACGACCACGCTGGCGTACGTGATCACGGAGGCGGACTGCGAGAAGGTGGCGAACGCGACGTGGACGCTGACGAACCCCTACACCGTCTGCATCGACACCGACAGCGACCAACTTGCGGACGTGACGCCCAAGCCGGCCGGCCAAACGGCCTGCGAGGCCACGGCCGGCAACAAGTGGTACGCGGGCACGGTGTACGACCACCGGCAGGGGAACAACACCGCCACGCTGAAGGCGCGCGCCGCCGGCGGGGCGGGTCTGTCGGGCGCGGCGGGCAGCCGCACCCTGCCGACGGTTGCGCTGAACTGGCCCGCGGCGTCCGGCGCGGCGGAGTACCGCATCTTCCGCTCCGGCGACGGCTCGGAGGGCAGCTACCGGCGGATCGCGTCGGTCGATAAGAACACGCTCACCTACACCGACGAGGACGTGGCCGCAGGGACTACGTACCACTACCGGGTGGAGGCGCTGCGGGCGGACTACAGCCTGGCGGCGAGCTACGCCGTCTCCGCGACGGCGACGCTGACGGCTGCCGCGCCGCGCGCGCCCGGCTCGCTGCCCAGCCTGGCGGCGGCCCGCGCGGCCAACGACGATACGGTGATCGGCGTAAGCTGGACGGCTCCGAGCAACGCGACGGCGGCCACGCGCTACGACGTGCAGTACCAGTCGCGCGCCGGCAAGAGCGGGCCGTGGGGGGGCTGGAACGGCGGGGCCATCGAGCAGGCCGGGACGTCGTACACGCTGACAGGCGCGGGCGGCGGCACGGGCTACCGCTTCCGCGTGCGCGCGGTGAACGTCGTCGGCAACGACAGCTATCCGGGAAGCTGGCGGAGCGTCACCGTGTCGCCGCTGTCGAACCCAAACCAGGTGCGCAACCTGCAGGCGGGCCGCGCGGTGAACAACGAGACGATCATCAGCGTCGGCTGGGACGCGCCCAGCGGCGGCACCGCGCCCACGGGCTACGACGTGGAGCAGCAGGTGAACGGCGGAAGCTGGACGAGCCTGGCGGCGAAGCAGGCGGGGACGACGTACCTGCTCACCGGCGCGGCGGGCGGGAGCAGCTACAGGTTCCGCGTGCGCACCGTGACGGACTCCGGCGGGGACACGATTCACGGAAGCTGGAAGAACTCGAACACGGTGCCAAGGGTGTCCTCGCCGAACCAGGTGGGGAGCCTTACGGCGACGCGGGAGACGAACGACGACACGAGGATCGGCGTTAGCTGGACCGCGCCGAGCGGCGGCATCGTGCCGACGAGCTACGACGTGCGGCACAAGCGCGACGGCGAGTCTTGGTCGGACACGGCGACGACGACGACGGCGAGCTACACGCTGGAGGGCGCGTCCGGCGCGAGCAGGTACCAGTTCCAGGTGCGCCCGGTGAGGACGCTGACCACGAACGAGAGGCTGGAGGGAAGCTGGCGAAGCTCCAACACGGTGCCGGCCCTGCCGAAGCCGGGCCAGGTGGGGAGCCTTACGGCGACGCGGGACGCGAACGACGAGACGGAGATCGACGTCAGCTGGACCGCGCCGTCCAACGCGTCCGGCATCCTGACCACGTACGAGGTGCAGCACAAGCGGGACGGCGGCGCGTGGTCGTCGGACACGGCGACGGCCGCGGCGACCAGCTACACGCTGACGGGCGCTCTGGGCGGCAGCCGGTACCAGTTCCAGGTGCGCGCGGTGACGACGCTCACCAGCGGCACGAGGCTGGAGGGAAGCTGGCGAAGCTCCAACACCGTGCGGGGCCTGCCGGCGGGGCCGATAGCGAGCGTGACGGCGAAGCGCAGCACGACCTCTCCGACGACGATCGACGTCAGATGGAGCGAGTCGGCGCGGGCCACGTCCGGTTACGACGTGCAGTACCGCAAGAACAACGGCAGCTGGCGCACGGCGTCCACCAAGCAGACGGGGCGTACGCACACGCAGACGGACGCGGGCGGCGTGGAGAGCTACACGTTCCGCGTGCGCGGCGTGTCGGACGCCGGCAACGGCGCATGGACGGAGTCGGCCACGGTCGCGCCGCCGCCCGTGGGCTACCACGGCGCGGACGTGGGGCCGCAGGTAGCGGACGGCTCGCACGCGTGGATCAAGCTGAAGGTCACGAGCGGCCCGTGGTCGTTCGACTACCGGAACCACGTCGGCGACTGGTCCAGCTGCGTCCGCGTCGCGAGCGGCAGCTACACGATCAAGAACCTGCGCGCGCCGATTACGTACCTCGTGGACATCTACGACGACGCCGGCTGCTCGGACGCCGACAAGATCACGCGGGCGCACGTCACGACGATAGACGTGCCGGACCAGAAGCTGGACGGCCATAGCTTCAACGACCACACGCACAAGCGCTGGCACCCGGCGATGGGCGAACTGGGCGTGAAGCCCTCGACCTGCCTGACGATCGAACAGCACAGCCACGGCTGGCCGGACGGCGGCGGCGGCCAGCACTGGCACTGCCCAATCTACGACTAGGGGGCGCGCAGGGTGCGCCACGGCGTCGCCTGCTCGTAGGCGTGGGCGGCGCGCAGCATCGTCTGCTCGTGCATCGCCGGAGCCATGATCTGAAGCCCGACCGGCAGCCCGTCTGACAGGCCGGCAGGCGCCGAGATCCCCGGAATGCCGGCGATGTTGGCCGGGAACGTGAACATGTCGTTCAGGTACATCTGGACCGGATCGTCAATCTTGGCGCCGATGTCGAACGCGGTCGTCGGGCTGGTCGGCCCCACGATGACGTCGAACCTCTCGAACGCCTCGTCGAACTCAGCCCTGATCAGCGTCCTCACCTTCTGCGCCTTCAGGTAGTAGGCGTCGTAGTAGCCCGCCGAAAGCGCGTACGCGCCCAGCATGATCCTGCGCTTCACCTCCGGCCCGAACCCCTCCTGCCTAGTGAGCTCCAGCGCGTCCCACATGCCGCCGTCTCCGGCGTGCGAGTACCCGTACTTCACGCCGTCGTACCTCGCCAGGTTCGCGCACGCCTCCGAAGGCGCGATGATGTAATAGACGGCAAGCGCGTTCGGCGTGTTGGGCAGCGAGGTCTCCTCCACGATCGCGCCGAGGCCGGCGAGCACGTCGATCGCCTCCCTCACCGCACGCTCGACGCCCGGTTCCATTCCGGGCACGAAGTACTCCCTCGGCACTCCCACCCGCATACCCTCGATTCCGCCTTCCAGGCTGCCCGCGTAGTCCGGGACCGGCGCGTCGATCGAGGTCGAGTCCCGCGCGTCGTGCCCCGCGATGGCTCCGAGCACGGTCGCCGCGTCCTCAACGGTCGCCGTGATCGGCCCGATCTGGTCGAGCGAGCTTGCGAACGCCACCAGCCCGTACCGGCTCACCAGCCCGTACGTCGGCTTCAGGCCGACGACGCCGCACAGCGCAGCCGGCTGCCGCACGCTGCCTCCCGTGTCGGAGCCGAGCGAGAACGCGCACTGCCCCGCCGAGACCGCCGCCGCAGGACCGCCGCTGCTGCCACCGGGCACCTTCGACGTGTCCCAGGGATTGTGCGTCGGGTGGAACGCCGAGTTCTCGGTGGAGGAGCCCATCGCGAACTCGTCCATGTTGCCCTTGCCCAGCAGCACCGCGCCCGCCGACCGGAGCCGCTCCGCGACCGCAGAGTCGTACACCGGCACGAAGCCCCGCAGCATCCGCGACGAGCACGTGGTCTCCACGCCGCGGGTGCACAGGTTGTCCTTCAGCAGCATCGGAATGCCGGTCAGTGCCGCCGTATCCCCGGCCGCGATGCGGGCGTCGGCCTCCCGCGCCTGCTCGATGGCGGCGTCTGCCGTCACCGTCACGAACGCGCGAATCGCGGGCTCCGTTGCCTCGATCCGCTCCAGGTACGCGCTCGTCAACTCCTGCGCCGAGACCTCCCGGCTGTCCAGAAGCCGCCGCGCGTCCGCGATCGTGAGTCCGGGCAGGTCAGTGGACTTCAGTTGAGTCTCCCGTCTCCTGGAGTACGGCCCTGATCCTCACGAAGTCGTCCTGCCGTTGCGGGGCGTTGGCCAGCGCGTCCCCGGCGGAGATACCGGAGCGCGGCTCGTCGGGGCGCATCACACTGGTGATGCCGGAGGCGTGTCCCGTGGGCTCGACGCCCTCGGTATCGACGCGCTCCAGCGCCGTGAACTGCACCAGGATGTCGGAGAGTTGCCGACGCATGGTTTCCAGTTCAGCGTCCGTGAACCGGACGCGCGCCAGCGCGGCGATATGCCGGACGTCATCGAGGGAAAGCTCCACTGCATGGCCTTTGCGCCGGGCGGACTTAAGTCCTGCCGGGGAATTGTCGTCCTGTATTCTACTTCGCGGCTGCTTCAGGCGCAGTCTGAACGCGGCTTGCTCGTCTAACGCCCGCCGATCCGCTTCCAGACCGCGAGGGCCGCAATCCCGACGATCAGGAGCGCTGCCGAGAAGTCCATCATCCCGTTCGCGCCGCCTGTTCCGGTACAGCTTCCGCCGGACTGTTCAGTCGCCTCGCCCGACCCGTCAGCGTCGTCCGGGGCCGGCTCTGCGGCATCGGAAGGCTCGGGCCCTTCCACGCTCTCCGAGCTTGCCGGCGTTGCGTCTGCTTCGTCCTCGCCGCCCGAAAGGACCGACTGCGAGCCGATGTCGTACAGTTCGATAGTTGCCTGCGCCTCGGCAGTGGGCCGCGCGGCGACCTCCGAAGCAACGTACTCAGGCGCGCCCACTGCGTCCCGCCACAGCCTGTCAAGCTCTTCCAGCGTGAGGCCGTACACCTCTTCCACCGCCGTATCGATGCGCTTGCCGCTCTTCAACGTGGCCATAAGCTGGCGCATCCTGTCAGGGCCGTACACGTACACCATGTAGCTGACGATGCTCCTGGACTGGCCGTAGAAGATGATCGCCTTCTCAGGGTCTCCCGGCATGGCCTGCATGTGTATCACGGGCAGAAGCTGGTCAGTCTCGATCGCGAACTCCAGCGCGACGTCGTAGGAGAAGCTGGGCTCGGGGTTGCCGAACTCCGCCAGCCCTTCGTTCAGCCACGACGGCACGAATCCGAGCCGGCCCGCGCCTGCCCGGTCCACGAGTATGTGAATGATCTCGTGGCCCGCCGTGCCGAGCGCAAGACGTCCGCTGCCCAGCACCAGCACCACGTTGTAGTCGCCGAACGCCCGTCCCTCCGTGATGAGTTCGCGGCCTGTGGTCGCGCTCCTCGGCGGCATGCTGCTGAGCATCTCGCGGTTGTTGTTGTAGATCGTCACCCGCATGGGCACGGACGTGTCCGCGCCGAGCAGCGGCCCCATGAGGTCGAGGGTCTGTATCACGGCGTCAAGCACGTTCTCGGCGCGCGTCTTCACCGGGCCGTGGTAAGCCACGGTGACCGGCCCCTCCGATATCTCTTCCCACGTGAACCGGGGATCCTGGTACACGAAGTCCTCCGGCTCGGTCACGTGGACGTTGCCTGCGGCGTCCGCTATCTCGAAGCGGACGTGCAGCAGGGATCCCGGCGGGATATAGCGAGCGGAGGTGTTCGTCCGCCAGAACAACTCTCCATCCACCAGCGGCGCGGCTTCGAATTCGAGATAGTCTTTGACCTCGGCCGCTCTCGGCAATGCGGCCTTGAACTTCACCGAAATGGATTCGATCTCGGAGTCGCTCTCGACATTGAGCTGGAAGAAGATGCCTTCGGGAAACTGCGACGTGATCGCGGTGGAGTGGACCATGATCGGCCCGTCCTCCGCCGACGCCGAAGGGACGATCAGCAATCCCGCTGCTGCCGCCACGAGCCCGAGCAAGGCTGCTCTCCAGCCGCGGCGCGCGTATTCGCGAATTGGGAACCTCATACCTACATCCTGTCTCAGAAGCTCAGCCCGGTCAACATTGATTACGTTCAGCGTTCTGGCGTGGTTCTTGTGATTCTACTCGGACGCCGCCGTCACCTTCACCGTATATGACGTTGGCTGGTGAGTCCCAAGCGTGACCGGCGACACGACGAGCACGACACTCTGGATCTCCGTTCCGAGGCCCTCTATGGACGTGCGGCCCCGGTTGCCGCTATCGAGGGCCACGTCGAAGGCATCGAAGTTCTCGTCCCCACGATCGACTATGACCTGGACGGCGAACCTCTGCGGCAGCCTGTTCTCGATTCGCGCGAATCCCGACGCAGTCCAGCCTCGGTCTTCCTCGGCGTCGTCGAAGAAGCCAATCTCCGGCAAGGAGATGTCGTCGATGACGAACCCGTCGGCGTGAATCGCGCTGTCGGTGATGTACTCGAACCGGACCAGTACCTCTCCGCCGGCGTATTCCGAGAGGTCAACCCTCTCCGCAATCCAGCCCCTGGAGTTTCCGGTGTAGCCCGGCCCGTAGGCATTGCCAAGCCTGTCATCGTCGCTCGCGTGTTCAGGGTGCAGGATGTTCCAGGTGCGGCCTCCGTCTCCCGAGACCTGCAGATAGGCGTAGTCCCAGCCTTCCTCGATGTCATACCAGGCCATGTACTCGATCGAAGCCTCGGATGCCCCGGTGAGATCGAACCGCCGGGTGAGCGTGGCGTCGATAGCGTCCCCCTTGTTGCTCCACCAGCAGCGTCGTCCGCTGTAGCAGGCGCCGTCGAAGATCGTAGTCTCGACCGCTCCTTCGAACTCAATCGTGAAGTCTTCAACGAACGGTCTGATGTCCAGGTAGGTGGCGCTGAACTGGCTGGCCTCTCGCGTCAGTTCGCCCTCTCCGGCAAAGTCCCGGGTCCTGGCGCGGCCGCTCTCCAGGCCGGCGTAGCCGTGACGGCCTTCGGGTGCGTTCACATAGTTGGCGACAACCCAGTCCTTGAAGACCTGCGTGAAGCCGGCGCCGCGCTTCCTCAGGAAGGCGTCCACTCCCAACGCGCCGTCCGCAGGCTCTCGCAGCAACTCGCTGATTGCCTCGACCCCGCCGAAATGTGTGCTCAGGTACACGAAGAACCTGTGCGCGCCCTGGTAGTGGGCAAGCGTGTCGCGGGATTCGTAGTCCATGTAGTTCAACTGCACGCCCGGGTTCGACAGGAACCTCTCGTGCCTTTCTCCAAACCTCGGGTATCCGGAGACGTCGACGGCGAACTCCGCCAACCCCTCATCGAACCAGGCCTCTTCGGAGTCGTCATGGTTCGCCTGCACCGCGTGCATGAACTCGTGAGCGACGACGCGCAAGTACTGTTCCGGGCCAAAGTCAAAGTAATTGTCCGCGCTTATGTAGATCATCTCCCTCTGATTGCTGTACGGGTGCACCTGGACAGTGTGCCCATCCGCGGAGCTGAACAGTCCCCCAGCACCGTTCAGCTTCGTGTTCAGCACCGTCAGCCTGGGATCGCCGTCAACGCCGGGCGTTCGTATGTTGCCCAAGGCGCTCGTAATCTCATGCCTGACCCGGTCTTCGAACACTTCTGCGGCTTCGACAAGGTCGTCGACAGGCAGCGCCAGGTCCGGGTCCACGTACCAGTACGCGCTGTCGCTGACGTGCTCCAGCACGGCTGTGATCGTGTAGTTCTCGTCATTGCGCGGGTCGTAAACGAAGAACGTGTCGCTCTCCCCAGTATCCCTCGGCACTGCCGGAGCAGCCAGAGAGCGGGGCGGTGGATTGTCCACCCCGGTGCGCAGGCGGGTGGCCGCCTCGTAGAGGTCCAGCTCCGGCGGCACAGGTATGGCGTCGTAGCTGGCAATGGGTTCCGCAGCCTCGGTTGTCGCTTGAGCGGCGCCGGCGCTTGCTTCTTGAAGCTGTTCGTTCGAGCCGGCCACTGAACCGGCAGTCGGCTCCGCGGAGGCTTGCGGCTGGGCCGCGTCCCCTTGCCCGGCAGGTTCCTCCGAAGCCCGGCCTGGCTGGCCTTCGTCAGAACCGCAGGCAGCCCCCAACGCGTAGATTGTCAACAGGAGTCCTGCCGACCAGACTATCGCTATGGCTGACCGCTTACATATTGTGCCCACTATCAATGTGTATCATAAGCTGCGCCTCAATGGCGTGTGCAAGCAAAGCTGCCTTTGTGGGCCCAATTGCAGGTACGGGCGAGCGGGTGGAGCTTGGCCTGGACTGAGGAAGAGTTTCAGTTGACGAGAATACAAGCTGGCGTTGGGCGCGCTCCCGGCGCACGGCGGGCGCCATAGACAGCCTCTTCCGGTGCGAATCTCCAGCGCCTTGACCGGGCGTGCGCTGCCTCTGGCTTTGGCCGTACTGGCTGTTGTAGCGGTCGCTTGCGGTGACTCTGAGGAGGAAGGCCCTGCTCTGGCGATACAGACGCCTCCGCCTGGCGCATCGCCCATCGCGTTTCCTGACTCGACTCCGTCCGCATCGTCGATTCTTGCCGGCGCCGCGGCCTGCGAGACGCAGGAGGAGGAGTTCCCGCAGGAGTTCATAACGCAGTCGGTCGAGCCAGGCTCCCTGGCCAAGGCCAGGCGCTGGCACACGGCAACAGTGCTAACCGACGGTTCTGTCCTGGTCGTGGGAGGGCAGGTGCGGGGCGGAGTGACCGGCTCAGCCGAGCTTTACGATCCGAGCACCGCCATGTGGGAAATCCAGCATTACATGGGCAGCCGGCGCGTTCACCACTCCGCCACGCTGCTTGCAAGCGGCGAGGTGCTGGTGGTCGGCGGCCAGCCGAGCATCTTTCATTGTCCCGTGGCCGGCGCCGAACTCTACAACGTTGCCGGAGGAGACTGGAGGCCGGCCGCGGGCCCCAACGAGGCGCGAAGATCGCACGAGTCCATCCTCTTGCGGGACGGGCGCGTTCTCGTAACCGGCGGAATGACGCTCGTGTTCGGCGGCGTCACGGCCTCCTCGGAGATTTACGACCCCGAGGCCGGAGCTTGGACTACCGTCGGACCGATGTCGACGCCGAAGTGGGGCCACTCGCTGACCCTGCTTGAGGACGGCAGCGTCGTTGCCATTGGGGGCAGGGAGGAGGGCGGAGGATACCTTGACGTTATCGAGGTCTTCAACCCCGAATCACAAACTTGGTCTGAGGCGGCGCAACTCCAGATCCCAAGGGCCGGCCATTCGGCTGTGTTGGCCCAGGACGGGACTATCGCCGTAGTAGGCGGGACTCCTACGGGCGGCACGGTGGAGATATTCGATCCGGAGACAGGCGAATTGACCCTAGGCCCCTCGATTGGTCTGGGGTACCAGTACCACAGCGCGGTGATGCTGTCGGACGGCCGCCTCCTGGTGGGTGGAGGCGCGGGCGACGAGTCCCCGGTGTCGTCCCGGACAAGCATCTACGATCCGAAAGCGAGGGCGTGGGTCGGCATCAAGTCCATGACCTTCAGCAGGCTTGAGCATGCCTACTCGCTGCTGCCGGATGGCCGCGTGATGGTCACAGGGGGCCGGAATCTCGTCGGCCCAATCGACGATGCTGAGATCTACGACCCGGTCGAGGATGAGTGGACAATCGCCGGAGCGGCCTTCAACCAGTAGCCTTACTCATCCTGAACGGCGCGGACGAATGTAAGCATCGAACCTGATCAACTCCGGTTGAACCGGTTCATGGCGGCTTCCACTCCTTCCGAGAGTACCGCCAGCACCGCGTCGGCTGCCCTTTCGATGCCTTCCTCGATTAGCTTGGCGTCCGCCTTTGAAGCCCGGCCCAGCACGTGCCGCACGGCTCCGCCGCGCGGGGGCCTTCCAACCCCTATTCGTATGCGTGGGAACTCCTGGGTGGACAGACAGTCTATGATCGACTTGATGCCGTTATGCCCGCCGCTGCCGCCCTTTGGCCTGATCCGCAGCACGCCGGGATCGAGGTCCATGTCGTCGTAAACGACGAGGACCTCTGACGGCTCCAGGCCGTACCTGGACGCGATCTCCCGCACGGCGAGCCCGCTCCTGTTCACATAGGTCATCGGCTTGGCCAGCGCGAAAGCCGTGCGGCCCAAGGTCGCCGTCTCGGCCACGTAATGCCTGGAGGAGCCCTTGCGCAGACGCGCGCCATGCCGTTCCGCAAGCAGGTCGATGCAGTGGAAGCCGACATTATGACGGGTATCGGCGTACTCGCTGCCCGGATTGCCAAGGCCCACCACCGCAAACTCCGGCGGGTCTGGCAGGGAGGGGCGCCTGCCGATCCTGTCGAGCAGCCGCTCTAACATCGGGGTTGAGCGCTGTCGGGCGTTAGTATTCGGAGCGGCACCTTACTCTAGCTCGATGTCTCCGCTTCGCCCGCCCGTCTTGCGCACAAGCCGGACGCCGTCGATTCTCATCGTTTTGTCGGACGCCTTGCACATGTCGTATATGGTCAGGGCGGCGACGCTCACCGCAGTCAGCGCCTCCATCTCCACGCCGGTCTTTGCGTGGGTCCTTGCGGTGGCCGTAATCTCGACCGAACACTCCTCTTCGTCTAAATCGAACTCAACCGCGACCTGGTTCAGCGGCAGAGGGTGGCACAGCGGGATCAGCGAAGACGTGGACTTCGCGCCCGTGATCCCGGCGACCATCGCGATTCCAAGGACATCGCCCTTCTTGACCGCGTTCTCTTTGATCAATGCGAGCGTGCCCGGCGCCGTCCGTACTCTGCCCTTCGCCACCGCCAGCCGGTCTGTCGACTCCTTGTCGCCAACATCGACCATGCTGCCCCTGCCTTCCTGGTCGACGTGCGTCAGCCCGGAGTCCGGTCCAGTGTCGCCGCCCGCCCGGCTCTTCGCCTCGGCGCGAGCTCGGCGATCTACCCTCTCGTTCAACTGATTGCCCGCGTGAGCCTTGACCCACTCCCAGGTAACCTCCCGCCCGGCCATCTCGGCGTCAAGCAGGTCCCAAAGGTCGTTGTTCTTCCTGCGCTTCCACCCGCGCGTCATCGTGTTGACGAGGTAGCGGCTGTCGCTGAAGACGTGAGCGGGCCTTCCCTTTGGCGCGCCCTTCAGTCCTTCGATCGCTGCCGTAAGCTCCATGCGGTTGCTGGTGGTGTCGTCCTCTCCGCCGGACAGCCGGCTGGCCTCCTGGCCGTCTATGAGGACAATGGCCGCCCAGCCCCCGGGCCCTGGATTCCCGATGCAGGAGCCGTCTGTGTAGATCTCTACTGTTGACATCGCTTGACTGGGAAGTCCTTCAGCAATCGCTTGGCAACAGGCGCGAAAGGCTCAACCGCCGATGTGGTACATCTCCACCTTCTTCGGTGAAGGTCCCGTCATCGCCGCGCGTTCCTCCGAGTACCGGTCGATCCTCGCGCCCCACGCAGCCCTCACGATGGTTTCGATCTCATCGTCGCCGGCCCCCTCGCGCAACGGCCCGCGCAGGTCAGTCCCTCTTGAGGCGAAGAGGCAGGTGAACAGCATCCCTTCCGGAGAGAGTCGCATGCGGGTGCAGTCGCCGCAGAACGGCTTCGTCACGGAAGCAATGACGCCTATCTCTCCGCCGCCGTCCCTGTAGCGGTATCGCAGCGCGACCTCTCCGCGGTAGTTCGCCTCAACAGGCTCGATCGGCATCTCCGCGTCGATCGACGCCAGGATCTCTTCGGCTGACACGACGTCGTCCATACGCCAGCCGTTCAGCGTGCCGACGTCCATGTACTCGATGAACCTGACAATGTGGCCCCGTTCCTTGAAGTACCTGGCGAGGTCGACGATCGTGTGGTCGTTCACGCCCTTCTGGACAACGGAGTTGATCTTCATCGGGCCGAAGCCTGCCTTCTCCGCCGCCTCTATCCCCGCAAGTACGGTGTGCACGCCGAATCCACGTCCGTTCATCTGCTTGAAGATGTCGTCATCCAGCGTGTCGAGGCTGATGGTGAGCCGGTCAAGCCCGGCGTCGCGCAGCTTCTCCGCCTTGGAAGGAAGAAGATAGGCGTTGGTGGTCATCGTGAGGTCGCCGACGCCTTCGACCTTGGCAAGCGCCGCAATGAGCTTCTCGATGTCCTTCCGCACAAGCGGCTCGCCGCCCGTGACGCGCGCCTTCACCGCGCCCAGGCGCACCAGCAGGCTCACCAACCGGGTGATCTCCTCGAACGTCAGGAGTTCGTTTCTGGGGAGGAACTGGTACCGCTCTCCGAAGATCTCCGCCGGCATGCAGTAGGTACAGCGGAAGTTACAGCGATCGGTCACGGAGATTCGCAGGTCCCGCAAAGGTCTGCCGAATACATCCGTCATGTTGTTCTGGGAAAGGTTGCCGGTTGTCATAAAGTGGTCCTTGCCGGGCGGACCGTACGCCAATTATAGCGTGCTCGGCTGACGCATCCATGTTAGCTTACACGGGCGAGGCGGCTCGTTGACACTGTTCTCGGACGGGCCATATACTATGGCATCCTCAGGAGATGGTGTGGCTAAGTTCATCTTCGTCACGGGCGGCGTCGTCAGTTCCGTAGGGAAGGGGATCAGCGTCGCCTCGATAGGGAGGCTTCTCAAGAGCAGGGGCGTCTCGGTTTCCCTCATGAAGCTCGACCCCTACCTGAACGTCGACCCCGGCACTATGTCTCCGTACCAGCACGGCGAGGTCTTCGTTACCGAGGATGGCAGCGAGACCGATCTGGACCTCGGCCACTATGAGCGCTTCATCGACGTAAACCTGACTCGCCTCTCGAACGTCACCGCTGGCCAGATATACAGCGAGATCCTCTCGAAAGAGCGCCGCGGCGAGTTCCTGGGAGCGACGATCCAGACGATCCCGCACGTTACCGACGCGATCAAAGCCAGGATGAACCGCCTTGCTTCCGAAAGCCAGGCCGACGTGATCGTCGTTGAGGTGGGCGGCACAGTGGGCGACATTGAGGGCCTGCCATTCCTCGAGGCCATCCGGCAGATGCGGAACGAGGTCGGCAGGGACAATGTTGTTTACATCCACGTTACCCTCCTGCCTTTCATCTCTTCCACGAGCGAGTTGAAGACGAAGCCCACGCAGCACAGCGTTCGCGAGCTTCGAAGCATCGGTATCCAGCCCGATCTGATCATCTGCCGCAGCGACGAACTGGTCCAGGATGACATCAAGCAGAAGATATCGATCCACTGCGACGTGCCGCTGCACGCAGTCATATCGCTGCCCACCGCCGATACCGTTTACCAGGTTCCTCTCATACTTGAGGACGAGGGCCTCGGCCGTTTGATAGGCGACGCGCTCCAGCTGCCCGAGCCTGAGCGTGACATGGTCGGCTGGCGCGCCATGGTGGACGAGATCGCAGAACCCAAGGACACGGTGCCTATCGCGATCGTCGGCAAGTACGTGGATCTCGAAGATTCGTACATCTCCGTGAAGGAAGCCCTCCATCACGCCAGCCTTTCGCACGGCTTTGACGTTGAAGTGGAGTGGATCTCCTCCGAGCAGATTGAGACCGACGGTCCTGGCCGTCTGCTGAGCCGCGCCTGCGGCATAGTCGTCCCAGGAGGCTTCGGCCCTCGCGGCGTTGAAGGCATGGTGAGCGCCGCCGCCTATGCCAGAGTCCATGATGTGCCGTACTTCGGCCTTTGCCTGGGCATGCAGGTCATGGTCATCGAGGCCGCTCGCTCCCTGCTTGGACATCCCGAAGCGAACTCGACCGAATTCGATCCGGGCACGCCCGATCCGGTGATCGACCTGATGCCGGACCAAAGGTCGGTCACCGACATGGGCGGCACGATGCGGCTGGGCGTCTATCCGTGCGATCTGGTCAAGGGCACGCGGGCGTACGCCGCTTATCAACAGGCCCAGGTGTACGAACGCCACAGGCACCGCTTCGAGTTCAACAACGCATACATGGAGGCCCTTGAACAGGTTGGACTAAGCCCCAGCGGCATCTCGCCGGACGGCAGGCTCGTGGAGATCGCCGAGTTGGACAGGGAAATGCATCCGTTCATGGTGGGCGTCCAGTTTCATCCTGAGTTTCTTTCGAGGCCGGACAGGCCGCACCCGCTGTTCCGCAAGTTCGTCGGCGCAGCCAAGGACGTTATCAGGGAAGGCGGACAGCATGAACTGCCCTTGCGGAGCTAGAATGTAGTAACCTGCACTGGCAACCGGTAGCGGCAGAGTGGCTCGCAAGCTCCGCCGGCGCCATGAGAACAGACAAGTCTTCTTGCACGTTGCGGCCCCCGATCACCAGGCAGTCAGGCCCGTTGACTGTTGAAATGGAACAAAACCGGCCCATTGTGATATAGTCAAAGGAGTCCCCACTTGCGTATCTTCTTGGATACCGCCAACCTCGATGAAATCCGCCAGGCAGCCAAGCTAGGCGTGATTTCCGGAGTTACCACCAACCCATCGCTTGCCGCGAAAGAGGGTATAGGCACGGCAAGCCGCTACAGAGATTCTGTACTTGAAATCTGCGAGATCGTGGATGGCCCCATATCTGTCGAAGTAGTCAGCCTTGAGGCCGAGGCTATGATCGAGGAAGGCTGGGGGATCTCCAAATGGCATCACAACGTGGTTGTGAAGTTGCCAAGTACGGGGCCGGGCTTTCAGGCCATGTCCCAACTGTCGCGAGAGGACGTGAAGATTAACCAGACTCTCTGCTTTTCGGTGAACCAGGCGCTGCTCGGCGCACAGGCCGGGTCAACTTACGTCAGCCCGTTCATCGGCAGACTGGACGATGCGGGACACGACGGAATCGGAGTGGTGGCCGACATAGTCGAAGCGCTCGGGAACTTCGATCTGCCCACACAGGTTCTCGCGGCTAGCATCAGGCACCCCTTGCACTGCGTCGACGCGGCGCTTGCTGGAGCCCATGCGGCAACAGTTCCATTCAAAGTACTGGAGCAGATGGTCAAGCATCCGATGACCTCTGCCGGGCTGGAAAGCTTCACCCAGGACTGGGAGAAGGCGGCCAGCGAATCTTCTGAATGACTCGCCCCCAGAGAGTGTCTAACCGGAGAAGCAGATGAATCTCAACGAACTTCAGGCCATGTCCAACGAGGAACTGCGCAAGGCCGCTGAGGGCCTCGGCGTCCTCAACGGAAACGGCTCGAATCCGAGGCGCCAGGACCTCCTGATGAGGGTGTTCCACGCATACGCGGAGAGAGACGGCCAAGCTATGGCCAGCGGCGTGCTCTCAATCGTCAACGACGGTTACGGCTTTCTCAGGCAGAACGGGTCCAGTCCGGGCGGCGGCGACGTTTACGTGTCCCAGTCCCAGATTCGCCGGTTCGGTCTGCGGACCGGCGACAGGGTCACCGGCAAGGTACGGCCCCCAAAGGACGGGGAGCGTTACTTCGGCCTCGTTCGCGTGGAGGCCGTCAACACCCTGGCGCCCGAGAAGGCGCGTCACAGGCCGCAGTTCGAGTCGCTAACGCCGATCTTCCCGCTCGAGCGCATCAAGCTGGAAACGGAGCCCAACAAGCTCTCGGCCAGGCTCATCGACCTGCTTGCGCCGATTGGACGCGGGCAGCGCGGCATGATCGTGGCGCCGCCCAAGGCGGGCAAGACGACGCTCCTGAAGGACATCGCCAACGGCATCACGGCCAACGCGCCGGACATCGTCCTCATGGTCGCCCTCACCGGAGAGCGGCCTGAGGAAGTGACGGACATGCGCCGCTCGGTGGATGGCGAGGTGTTCAGCTCCACGTTCGATGAGCCTGTCGAAGACCACTGCCGTGTCGCGGAACTCGTGCTGGAGCGCGCGAAGAGGCTGGTCGAAGGCGGCCAGAACGTCGTGATACTGCTCGACAGCATCACCCGCCTGACCAGGGCGTACAACCTGGCCGTCCCCACGAGCGGCCGCACGCTGTCCGGCGGCA
The DNA here is from genome assembly GCA_963668185.1 of Dehalococcoidia bacterium. Taxonomy (GTDB): domain Bacteria; phylum Chloroflexota; class Dehalococcoidia; order Lucifugimonadales. The sequence goes on along the minus strand of OY764162.1, from coordinate 1,723,308 downwards.
TCGATCCGGTGGCGCTGTATCCGCCCAAGCGCTTCTTCGGCGCGGCCCGCAACACGGAAGAGGGCGGCAGCCTCACGATCCTGGCCGCGTGCCTGGTAGAGACGGGCAGCCGCATGGACGACGTGATCTACGAGGAGTTCAAGGGCACCGGCAACATGGAAGTGCACCTTGACCGCAGGCTCGCCGAGCGCCGCATCTTCCCCGCGATCGACATCGACCGCAGCAGCACGCGCCGCGAGGAACTGCTGCTGGATAGCAATACCCTGCAAAAGGTATGGCTGCTCAGGCGTATGGTGGGGATGGTCGCAGGCGATGGCGGCATGCAGTCACTCGATGCCACTGGCAAGGTCGTGGAGCGGCTTCGCAAGTCCCGGAACAACGAAGAGTTTCTCAACAACCTCTCCAAGAACATGTAACCCCCGGGCAGTCGTTCCCTGCCCAGGCAGCGCCTTCCTCCGAGTTGGGCGAGTTGGGTTGCCTAACCGTCCAGTAGCACCTTGAGCGCCTTGTTGGCCGCAATGCCTCGATGGCTGAGCCTGTTCTTGTGCTCGGGCGAAAGCTCCGCAGTTGTTCGACCCAGTTCCGGCAGATAGAACACAGGGTCATAGCCGAAGCCGTTCTCGCCTCTCGGCCGGTCCGTGATCACGCCCTCGACCGTGCCATCCACGACTCTGACGCCCTGGCCGGGCAGGAAGACCGCGATGGTGCATCGGAACCTGGCCGTCCGCGATTCAAAAGGCTGGCCTTCGAGGTTTCGCAGCAGGAAGGCGTTTCGCTCGTCGTCGGTGGCGTCCGGCCCGGCGAAACGTGACGACAGCACGCCCGGCCCGCCGCCGAGAGCGTCCACCTCCAGGCCTGAGTCGTCCGCGATCGTCGGAAGGCCGGCCGCTTCGCCGTACTGCGTTGCCTTGAGGACGGCGTTCTCAGCGAACGTGGAGCCGGTCTCTTCGACCTCGAAATCCACGCCGGCGTCGTCCAGCGATACCAGCCTGTACGGCGCTTCGCGAAACAATGTCTGAAGCTCGGCAAGCTTGCCTGCGTTGCGCGTAGCTACCAGCAGCGGCGGGGATTCACGCGATTCGGGACCCACGGCTGAACTCGGAGCCAGATTCGGGCTAGTCGTCTCCGTCACCGGATACTGCGGCTGCGGACTCCGCCTTGCTGCCGTTGCGGTACGCGAAGCGCTCGAGCAGGCCGCCGACGGTGTCTCGGAAGCCGCTGTACTCCAGTTCCGTGTAGGGGAGCATGGCCGCGCCCGACCAGCCCTGGCTGCGCATCTCCATGCCCTTCCGCTGCGCCAGCGTCCGCACCTCGTCCCACGCGGGGTTGTCGAAGAAGTCGATGTGCGAGTCTGAGAAGTGGCCGTCCGCGTTGAGCGAGAACCCGACGCAGGAGACCAGCGGCAGGCAGTAGATGCCCGTGACGGCCGTGTTCAGCGGCACCGGCATGAGCGGCATCACGTGCGAGCCCCGGGCGTCTCCGCCGATGTAGTGCGCCTTGGCGTACGGCGAGGTCAGCTCCTCCGGCGCCGGGAAGATGCCCTGGTTGCGCACCAGCGCGATCGGGTCGTCCTTGCCGGTGTACGTGCCCGCGATCGAGTGCAGGCGCTGGGCCGAGATCGCAGCCGCCTTCTCGCCGTGGGTGCGCGAGTAGATCGAGTCGATGCCGAACCGCTCGTTGTCGCGCAGCAGCGACGTGATCTCGTAGTAGTCCTCTGGGGCGTGCAGTTCGATGATGCTGTCTCCGCCGGTGTTGTCCATGTCGATGATGTGGAACGTGAAGCCCTCGATCATCTGCGGCAGCATCAGCCCGGCGCAGTACATCGGGTCCGCGAAGCCCAGGAACATCGGCAGGTTGTACGCGCCCGGCCCGCACTTGTCGGCGGCCAGCATGAAGAAGGACTCCGCCGGCCTCGGCGCGGCCAGCGTGTGGTCGAACTCGATCTCCGCCACGGCCGGCCCGGCTCCCCGGACGTTGCCGGACGGCGCGTCAACCAGCAGGTCCTGGCCCGCGCCGTACAGGCCGTACTCGCGGGCTATGTTCGTTGCCTTGATGAAGGAGTCCCACGCGAACTGGTGGACCTCGGTGTCGTCCTCCCCCCTGGTGTGCGACATCAGGATGGCGATGTCGTCGCCGGTGTGCGAAACGAAGGCGTCGATCAGGAGCCCGCGCCCGATGGCGTTTGCCGCCTCCGTTCGCACGGCCTCCATCATCTTTTCGGAAGGCATGGTGTGGCCGCCGATGGAGCCGACGTCCGCTTTGATCAGGGAGAGGGTGATACGCATTTTGCTGCTGTCCTTCTTACCGCGCCCCAACGCTCAGCCGGGGGTCGGTGATATGTATGTTGGCGTATGTGGGAGTTTCCTGGGGGTTAACTCTAAGACTTGCCAAACACTGCGTCAAACGGCAGAAAGCGGCCCGGCTGAGAGGCCGCTATGTTAGGATGGAGTCTCGCCTCGGAAGCTGAATCGAGGCGTTCTTCCCAGTATGAGGAGGGGTGGCCGAGCGGCTTAAGGCGCCTGTCTTGAAAACAGGAATCTCGAAAGGGAACGCGGGTTCGAATCCCGCCCCCTCCGCCACGATTTCCGCGCGATAGCGAATGAAAATCCACGAGTACCAGGCCAAGCGGCTATTCAGAGAGAACGGCCTGCCGGCTCCCGAAGGCTCGGTCGCCGCCACGGCGGCGGAGGCGCGGGACGCCGTTCGGGAGCTTGGCGGGCGCGCCGTGCTGAAGGCGCAGGTGCACGCCGGCGGACGCGGGAAGGGCGGCGGCGTCAGGATCGTATCGTCGCCGGAGGAGGCGGAGCGCGAGGCCGCGGCGATGCTCGGCTCCCGGCTCGTGACCCCGCAGACAGGCCCGGAGGGCGCGCCCGTGCGCCGGCTGCTGGTCGAGGAGACGGTGGACATCGAGCGGGAGTTGTACGCGTCCGCCATCGTGGACGGCGCGGCGGGCTGCGTCACGCTCGTGGGCAGCGATGCGGGCGGCGTGGACATCGAGCAGGTGGCGGCAGAATCACCGGAGCGGATAGTCAGCGTGCCGGTGCCCCCCGCCATCGGCTTCCAGCCGTGCCACGGACGCAGGCTTGCGTACGGCCTGGGCCTCGGCGCGGAGCTCGTCAGGCCGTTCGGCGCGCTGGCGGGCGGCATGTACGACCTGTTCACGCGGTACGACTGCTCGCTCGTGGAGATCAACCCGCTGGTCGTTCGCTCGGACGGGCGGCTGCTGGCGCTGGACGCCAAGGTCGCGTTCGACGACTACGCGCTGTTCAGGCATCCGGAACTGGCCGAGTTTGAGGACCCGGAGCAGGACGACCCGTTCGAGGCGAGGGCGCGGGAGCAGGGCCTCAGCTACGTCAAGCTGGACGGCGAGGTCGGCTGCATCGTCAACGGCGCGGGGCTGGCGATGGCGACGATGGACGTGGCGACGGAGGCGGGCACGGCTCCGGCGAACTTCCTCGACGTGGGCGGCCAGGCGGACGAGGCGAAGATCGCCGAGGCGCTCAAGATCGTGCTCTCGGACCCCGGCGTGACGAAGGTGCTGGTGAACATCTTCGGCGGCATCCTGCGCAACGACATCGTCGCGGGCGGCATCCTGCTGGGCGCGTCGGATGCGCCGCGCGCTATGCCGCCGATGGTGGTGCGGATGCTGGGCGCGAACGCCGCCGAGGGCGTGGCGATGCTGCGGGACTCGGACCTTGACGTGACCGTGGTGGAAGACCTGCGGGGCGCAACCGAGGCGCTGAAGGCGGGCTAGCGGCGCATGAGTATTCTTGTTGGGAAGGGAACGCGGCTGCTGGTGCAGGGCATCACCGGGCGGCAGGGCAGCTACCACGCCGCCAGGTGCCGCGAGTACGGCACGGACCTCGTGGCCGGCGTGACGCCGGGCCGCGGCGGGCAGTGGTTCGACGGCGACGTTCCCGTGTTCGACAGCGTGGACGAGGCGGTTGCCGAGACCGGCGCGAACGCCTCGCTGGTGTTCGTGCCGCCCCCGTTCGCGGCTGACGCGATCATCGAGGCCGCCGAGGCCGGTGTGCCGTTGATCGCCTGCATCACGGAGGGCGTGCCCATCCTGGACACGGTCCGGATGGCGCCGTACGTGAAGTCTCTCGGCGCGACGTTGATCGGGCCGAACTGCCCCGGCGTGATCTCGCCGGCCGAGGGCTGCAAGGCGGGCATCATGCCCGGCGACATCCACATGCCGGGCCGCGTGGGCATCGTGTCGAGGAGCGGCACGCTCACTTACGAGGCGGTCGGCCAACTCAGCGCGCTCGGCATCGGGCAGTCGACGAGCGTCGGCATCGGCGGCGATCCGGTGAGCGGCGTCACGTACATCGACGTGCTGTCCGCGTTCGAGGCCGACGACGGCACGGAAGCGGTCGTGATGATCGGCGAGATCGGCGGAACGCGTGAGCAGGAGGCCGCCGAGTTCATCGCCAGCGATTTTTCCAAGCCCATCGCGTCGCTGATCGTCGGCCAGAGCGCGCCGCCGGGCAAGCGGATGGGCCACGCCGGGGCTGTCATCACCGGCACGGCGGCCCGCGCCGAGGAGAAGGAGCGCGCGCTGGCGGCGGCGGGCGCGGCGATCATCCCCAGCCCGGCGGAGATCGGCTCCACGATGGCCGCGCTGCTGGGCGGGAACCGGTAAAAGCCCTTCGAGCCTCTTGGCAAAGCTACGCCCCCTTGCGTTGCTTGTCTGGCTGCGCGCATATACAATTAGGGCGTGGAACCGGCGTATGAGTGGGATGAGGCGAAGCGCGAGTCCAATCTGGCGAAGCACGATGTGGACTTCAGCGTCGTGGACGGTTTCGATTGGGACAGCGCCATTATCGTACCCTCGGACCGGGGTGGAGAGTCGCGCTTTGCGGCAACCGGTTACATTCAAGATGTTCTATTCAGGCTGATCTTCACCGAGCGCGGCGACAGGGTGCGGGTCATAAGCTTGCGCAGGGTCAATCGGAAGGAGGCGCGGGAGTATGAGCAATCTGGAGTATGATCTGCCGGACGACGTCGAGGGGATGACGTTCCGGGAGATTGAGGCGAAGTACGGCGAGGAAGTGGCGATCAACGCGGGCATCGCGGCTGACCCGGACACGTGGGAGTTGACGCCGGAGGAGGCGGCGCAGGCGCGGCCTGCGATTGAGGTGGTGCCGCACATCGTGGAGGCGTACCGGCGCGGCAAGCTGGGCATCCGGACGCGCGGCCGGCAGAAGGCGCCGGTGAAGGTGCCTGTGAGCCTGCGCTTGGACCCTGACGTGGTGGAGCACTTCCGCGCGACGGGCCGCGGCTGGCAGACCCGCATCAACGAGACGCTGCGGCGGGCTGCGTTTGGGGGCTAGGAAGGCGCCGGTTGACCGCTGCTGCTGAGTTTGTTGCGTACGTTAACGGCGAGGTTATGCCGCAGGGCCGGGCCGTGGAGGCGATGCAGGCGATGTCGCTTGGGGCGGCGGGCGGGTTCTACGACTCGGAGCGCACGTTCGCGGGGCGGGTGTTCAAGCTGCGCCGCCACCTGGAGCGGCTGTACAACGGCCTAGAGCACGGCGGCATGGACCCGGGCGTGACGATCGACGAGATGGCGTCGGCTACGCTGAGCCTCGTGGAGGCGAATATGCCGCTGGTCCCGCCCGGCGGGGACATGTCGGTGACGCAGATCGTGAGCCCGGTTGTGGGCGAGCATGCGAACGGGGGGGCGTTCAACGTGGTCATCCACTGCGAGGCGATCGACTTTGCGTCGTTTGCGCGGGGGTATGTGGACGGGGTGCGGATCGAGACGCCGGCGACGTACCGCGCGCCGCCGACGCCGGGGCAGCGCACGTACCAGCTCATGGCGGACGCGGAGGGCAGCATCACGGAGTGCGCGGGCGCAAACTTCATGTTCGTGTCGGACGGGCGGATCAAGCTGCCGGACCGTCGAAACGTGCTGCCGGGCGTGAGCATGGCGACGGCGCTGGAGCTTGCGGAGGAGCTGGGCGTCGCGGTGGACGAGGACGATTACTGCACGGCGGACGTGTACGCGGCGAGCGAGGCGTTCGTGACGAGCACGCGCATCTGCCTTCAGCCGGTGGCGTCGGTGAACGGGCTGCGGCTGGCGGGTCCTTCGACGGGCTCAGGGCGAACGGAAGGGGCTGGTTCAGGGCGAACGGGGATTCCGGGGCCGGTCGCGGGTCGCCTCCTGGAGGCTTGGAAGGAGGCGGTTGGGCTGGACTTCGTGGCGCAGGCGGTGGGATGGGGGTAAAGGCGCCGTGTGCTAGAATGCGGGCATGACCATGGTTGAAGAGCGCGTTAGCAAGCTGGAGGGCGCGTACGAGCAGGTGGACGAGCGCCTGGGGGACCTGACGGAGGCGATGGCCCGCGTCGACACGAAGGTTGACGCCCAACGCGCCGCCATGGACGCCCGGTTCGATGCGTTGCGTTCCGATATGGACGCCCGGTTCGACGCCCAGCGCGCGGAGATGGTCGCGTTGCGTTCCGATATGGACGCCCGGTTCGACGCCCAGCGCGCGGATATGGCCGCGTTGCGTTCTGATATGGATGCCAAGTTCGACGCCCAGCGCGCGGAGATGGCCGCCCAGCGCGCGGAGATGACCGCTTTCCGCGCTGAGGTGACCACCCGCTTCAACAACATGGTGATCGCTGTTACCACCATCGGGGTGGCCATGGCCGGCGCCGTGGTCTTCCTCGCCCTCAGGGTATGATCTTCATCCCACTAACCACTAATCCCGCCGCTTCCGCTATTGACACCGTTCGCGGCGCTTGGATATAGTTGCCTGCGGCTTTGGGCGGTCGGCTTGCGGAGCAGCTTGGCGGGCGGTTGGAGAGTGGGGCGTCGGATGCTTCGCGGGCGGCCCGGCGCGGGGCCAAATCGATGGGTTAGGGGCGCGTTCCGCCCATTGACAATACTTAACGCGATGGTGTAAAACTGCGTAGATTCGGCTTTGAAAGGCGCGACATCGCCCAGAATGGAAGCCAGTTTTATGAAGAGTCCGCCGTCCGAGGGTACGTTCCCCGGACGGCTACGTGCGGAAATCGGCAAGCAAGTTAGCAAGACCCAAGAACATCTAAGGGGGGTAAACGGTGAGTAAATTCAGGATCCTTTCGATCTTTCTGGCTGTGGGCCTGCTAGTCGGGGCCCTAGGCGTCGGTCCGGTCCTGGCTGGGCAGATCGATGTGACCGGACTGGACACGCAGGACGCCTCCTACGCTCCGGCCGCGCTCGCGGTCGCCGAGAACCAGGTCGAGTGGACGACCTCCGGCGGGGATGACGTCAAGTACGTGGCGCAGACCGATACAGTCTACTTCCACATCAAGGACGACGCCCTCCAGACCGTCTCCAAGCCCCAGATCGCGCTGTGGGATGTGGGAAAACAGCAAGACGGCACCCTCAACAATGCTGTCCAGTTTCGAACGACAGGCGAAGCACAAGGCTTCAACTTGCTGACTGGTAATGTTGGTGCCTCTGGTAACGTACCAACCACCTTCACTCTGACCGGGGAACCAGATGGCGATAAGGACACCGTAGGCTCAAGTGGCGGGCACCTTGACGGCAATGGCGAGCCCAACGGTCTCGTGAGCGGAAATGCCCGGTTCGCTCCCGTCCCTCAGTATGCCAACGAGTGGTTCGCGACGACCACGTTTGTGATGTTCAACAACGCCACCAAGTGGAATGTTGACGGTGGCAACAATAACCTTGACATTCCCGTCTACGGCAGCGAAGTCGCCACCACAACAGTTGGGACGAGTGTCGTCATTAAGGGAGGCCATGCAGCAGGTAGGCCGATTCACGCGGTGTCAAGTTTTGATGCGTTCAACTCTGGCGAAACTCCTGCTACCAGCACCCTCAAATCTCAGGCTGTCGTAGCGCTCGAGAACGACATCGTTAAGATCCTTGGCGGAACAGAGGGCAATTACCAACGAGTCAAGATCACGTTCACTCACCACCACCGTGACATATGGGAGAGCGACGCCGCAAGCACGCGGCGCGCCAGGGTGGTCAGCACCTCTGACCCGCAGGGCGAGTACGTCACCATCATGGAGGTCGGGGGCGTCGGCGACAAGGACGCGAATTCGATCAGCAACATCTTCCTGGGCGAGATCACCCTTTCGGACAACTCCAGCGACCGCGGGCCGGGAGGCGCAGACGAACAGAAGGTCTGGGTACAGGACGGCGACACGCTGACCGTGCAGTACCTGGACAAGGACGGCGACATCGTGGACTCCGACTCGATCACGGTGGACGCGGCGAAGCCCACGATCAGCGGAGTGGAGCCGGCGGCCGGCACGAACACGGATGTCGGGAACCCGACGCTTCAGTTCACGGCCACCGACACCGGGTCCGGGATTCCGATCAAGAACGTGGACACGTACTTCGACGTGTACATCGGGACGACGCTGGACAGCGATGGCAAGCTCATGACGCTCACACAGGCAGTCGGCGCTAAGAAGGTGGGCGACCCGCAAGACGGCAAGAAGATCGATGCCGATGACCTGGCGTTCGTGGCGACCGAGAACGGATACCGCGTGATCTTCTCGTCTCCCACGTCCTGGGTGAGCCGGTTCAGCGAGGTGTCCGACAGCGAGGCGTTCCACGTCACGTTGCGGGCGAGGGACCTTGCCGGCAACCAGGCGGCAACTACCTTCAAGCTGACGATCGACGATTCGAACCCGACCGCGAGCAGCGCAAAGACAGGCGTCGCCTGGGACAGCGCGAATGAGAAGGAGAAGGGCGGAGTCGCCAACGGGGTCAGGCTCGTCATGTCCGAGGCTATAGACCCGAACTCGGTGCAGGCGTCCGACTTCGAGGTCGGCAACGAGGCCCCCACGGCCGCGGTTGTGGGCGAGGGCAGCGGCAAGGACAGCGAAGGCACGCCTTACGCTGAGATCATCTACCTGACGATGGCGAATGACCTGGCGCCGGACGCGACGCCGAAGGTCGAGGTTGTGGGCACGGTGTCGGACCTCTCCGGCAACAGCGTGGACACGACCATAGCGTCGGCGGACGAGGTGGCTGAGGACGGCCTGGATCCGACCGTGACGGTGTCGCGCGACGTGGCCCTGCTGGCCAAGAAGGGCGACGAGGTCGTGATCAGCATAGCGTCCAACGAGAAGGTGAAGGCGGGCGGCGTGACGGTCACGGTCCAGGGGCCTGACGGCTCCAACGCCAACGTGGCGCCGACGGGCGCGAAGGCCGGCGAGCCGCTCCAGTTCTCACTGACGCGGACGGTAGGGTCTGCCGACAAGACCGGCGCCTACGGCGTATCGGTCAAGATCACCGACCTTAGCGACAACGACGGCTACAGCGCTTCGAAGGCGAGCAACGAGGAAGTGGCCGCGAAGAACGTCAGCGTTTCCGGGTCGAAGGTGACCATAACGGTAGCGAACGGCCCGATCGCCGACGGCGACGTTGACGGCGACCTCACTGATGGGATCACGGTTGCGCTCATGGACGAGAATGGAGACTCAGTCGCCACCTCGACGGAGGTCACTGTCACCGAGGTGGAGGCGAGCGAGCAGAAGATCACGGTCACAGCCAATTCCGGCGTGAACGTGTCCGGCGCGCATACCGCAGTGGTGTCGTACAGCTACGCGCCAGCCGACCACACGTTTGAGATCGACATGTCCGCACCGGGCGTCAAGATCGAGTACGGCGGCGCCGCCCTGGACAAGGCTTCTGTGCCGAACAGCTCGCCGTTCATCAACGTGAAGTTCGATGACGCTGAGAGTCATCCCAGCGACGGCTACAAGGACGTTGACCTGACGTCCGCGATGCTGACAGGGCCTGACGGTACGGAGACGGACATCGAGAACGATTTCGCCGCCAATGCCAACGGCCACGACTGGCTGTGGGCGGGCGTGGGCCTGGCGCTGGGCGACTACAAGCTGGCCGTATCCGGCACGGACACGGCGGGCAACACCGGCAGCATGACGGTCAACTTCAAGATCGTGAAGAAGCCGGCTACCAAGATCGCGCTCAGCCCTGGCCAGAACCTGATCTCGCTGCCGGGCAGCCCGGCGACGACATCGATCTCCGGCGTGCTCACGAACCCGGCCGTGACTGCGGCTCTGACGTACGACCCGTCCTCGCCCACGAAGTGGCTGGCGGCGGAGCGTGCGCCGGACGGAAGCTGGGTGGGCAACCTGACGGAGATCACCGGGAACCTGGGCTACTGGGTCACGACGAGGAACTTCGAGCCGATCGAGGTTGACATCGTGTCCTTCACGGCGGGCGGCACGACGCTGCCTCCGACGCACAGCCTGGTGCCTGGCTGGAACCTGGTGCCGGTGACGGTGCTGGACGAGACGACGAAGTCGGTTGACGCCAACTTCTACTTGGGCAACAACTGGATCCGCGCGATCACGTACGACGCGCAGGACCAGAGCTTCAAGACCCTGGGGCCGGATGACCTGATAGACGGCGAAGGTCCGAAGCTCCAGGTGGGCAAGGGCTACTTCGTCTGGATGACCAGGCCGCACACCGTAGTCCCGTAACGGGCAACGCCGCGACAACGCAGGCAATCGCATCGCCCCCGCCGCACAACGCGGCGGGGGCGATGCTGTTTGTGGGGGGCGGTCTATAATGGGGTGAGTTGCGGAGGCGGCATGATTGACTGGCGAGACTACATTTCGAGCGACCCGGAGATATGTCACGGCAGGGCATGCGTCACAGGCACGCGGGTAATGGCTACGGTCATCCTGGACGGCCTGGCCGAAGGGCTGGGAGTGGAAGAGATAGTCCGGACCTACCCGTCCGTGTCTCGCGAGGCGGTGCGTGCAACCCTGCTCTACGCGGCGGAGTTGGCAAAGGAACGGGTGCTGCCCTTGAGCGAGTAGGCGTCTGCGGTGCTGTTTAAGCTTGACGAGAATCTCCCCGGAACGGTTGCCGTGCTCTTTGCAGAGGCGGGCCACAATGCGGCCACGGTCTCTGAGCAGGGCATGACGGGCGCAAGCGACCTGAGCATCGCCTCTGTATGCCGCCGCGAAGGGCGCGCCCTGGTGACGCTGGACACGGACTTCGCGGATATCAGGACGTACCCGCCACAGGACCACCCCGGCCTGGTGGTCTTCAGGCTCGGCAGACACGGCCCCGGACGTGTTCTTGAGGTTGCGGCAAGGTTTCTTGAGGCGCTGCCTGAGACTTCCCTTCGAGGCCAGCTTTGGATCGTGGAAGATGAGAGGATTCGGATCAGGGAGTGATGCCTTGTGCTAGAATCTGGCAATGACCATGGTTGAAGAACGAGTGAGCAAGCTGGAGGGCGCTTACGAGCAGGTTGACTCCCGGTTCGCTGACGTGAACGCTCAGCTTGACGCTCTGCGCACAGACATGAACAGCTTGCGCGCCGACATGAACGCCCGGCTTGACGCTCAGCAGAGCGATATGAATGCGCGGTTCGCTGAAGTGAACGCCCGGCTTGATGCTCAACAGAGCGACGTGAACACCAAGTTCAACATTCTGATCACGGTCATCGGGACCGCTGGCGTGGCGGTCGCAGGCGCCCTCGTCGCGGTTGCGCTTAGGATCTGAGCCTTCGGCGTCGCTCGTTGGCGGTGTGCTAGAATCCGGTAATGACCATGGTTGAAGAACGAGTCAGCAAGCTGGAAGGCGCTTACGAGCAGGTTGACTCCCGGTTTGCTGACGTGAACGCTCAGCTTGACGCTCTGCGCGCTGACATGAACAGCCTGCGCAGCGACATGAATGCGCGGTTCGCTGAAGTGAACGCCCGGCTTGATGCTCAGCAGAGCGATATGAACACCAAGTTCAACATCCTGATCACGGTCATGGGGACCGGCTTCGTGGCTATCGGCGGCGCCCTCGTCGCGATGGCGCTTAGGATCTGAGTCCTCGCGCCTTCCTCCTCCTCCGCAACTCGTCGCCTCCCCCTGATGCCGGTTTCCCGCGTCGGTTGGCCGCCGGAAACCGACAACTGCGCGCTGAGTATGCCTGTTTTCTCCTTCCTATGCGGACTCTAAATGCCTACAATTGCTTGAGAGTATGGTCTTAAACTGCGGCAGGCTGGCGCGGGCCGTCGGGGCGGGCGCCGGGACAGACCGGGGAGGCGAACCAAGAATGAGACTTAGAGCAAGAGCAGTAACGGTCCTGGCCGTGCTGGCGGCCCTCGCGGCGGCGCTGGCGACGGCTGGAAGCGACGCAGTGCAGGCGCAGGCCGAACTGCCGCCGCTGCCCGTCATCTACGGGGGCAGCGTGACGGTGGACGGCGCGGCTCCGCCGGACGGGCTGACCATCGTGGCCAGGATCGAGGACTACGAGAGCGCGCCGGCGGAAGTGGTGGGCGGCGCTTACAAGAACCTCGTCGTGGGGCCGGACCGCAGGGCCTACAACGGCAGGCCGATCACGTTCCACCTGGGCGGCAAGGTGCAGGCGGCGGAGACGGACACGTACAGGATCCCGGCGTCGGGCGCGAGCGTGTTCAAGCACGCCTTCGACCTGACGTTCCCTAACCTGCCTGAGCCGGACCCGACGCCGACGCCGGAAGTGGCGCGTCCCGCGATCTACGCGGGCGAGATCGTCGTGTCCGCCGGGCTGGTGCCGGAAGGGGCGACGCTCGTTGCGCGGATCGGCTCGTATGAGTCTGCGCCCGCGGTGGTCGACGGCCAGACGTACGAGATGCTCGTGGTGGACCCGGGCGACATCGCTATGGTGGGGCAGACGGTGGAGTTCGTGCTGAACGGCGTGACGGCGCGCACGACGAGCACGTACGCGAGCGGGGCGAACAACGACAGCTTCCTGCTCGTGTTCCCCACGCTGCCAACGCCTACGCCGGAACCGACGCCTGAGCCGACACCCGAGCCGACGCCGGAACCCACACCGGAACCGACGCCCGATCCCACGCCGGAACCGACGCCGGAACCCACGCCTGAGCCAACGCCGGAACCGACGCCTGAGCCGACACCGGAACCAACGCCTGAGCCGACACCCGAGCCAACGCCGGAACCGACACCTGAGCCGACACCGGAACCCACGCCGGAGCCGACTCCGGAACCGACCGTAGCGGCGACGGTAGAGCCTGCGCCCGAGCCGACGGCCACCGAGGCCCCGGCCGAGGGCGGCGGCGGATGCGGCGCGAGCGACGGCACGCTGGCCGGCAACGCGGGCAACCTGCTGCTGCTGTTCCTGGCCCCGCTCGGCGTGATCGCGCTGCTGCGCAGGCGCCGGCAACAGGCGTAGCTCGACGCAACGAATGCCGCCCGACCCTCCCCGCCGCCGGCCCTCCCCGGTGGCGGGGAGGGCATGGCCCCCGTATCGGAGTACGGGGCAGGCTCTGCGCCCACAAAGGGGAGGGCCAGGGCGCGGCCCTTTGAGATCCCTTCCCCAGTCTGCTGGGGAAGGCCAGGATGGGGTTCTGGCGCTCAAGACCAGCCAAAGGGATGAGACCGCCTTATGTTATTCCGTTCGCACGCCCCACCAATGTCATCCCGAACGAGCGCCACACCCTCTGTCATTCCAAACGAGCGCCCCACCCTCTGTCATTCCGAGCGCAGCGAGGAATCTCAAACTTTTCTCTATGACTCAACGCTGGTCCCTGGCAACCTCTTTAGATTCTTCGCCTGCGGCTCAGAATGACAGGAACGGTGTGTGGCTCAGGATGACGGGGATGGTGTTCGGCAAGCCCATGAGAGCCCGATGACCGCCGCCTGCATCACGGACGTCCCCGGCATTGCCGTTGGGCACCGCACTGACGCGGCGAACGGGACGGGCTGCACGGCTGTGCTGTGCGAGGCGGGCGCGGTCGGCGGCGTGGACGTGCGCGGCTCGTCGCCCGGCACGCGCGAGACCGACCTGCTTCGGCCCACCAACAGGATCACGCACGTCCACGGCGTGCTGCTGAGCGGCGGCAGCGCCTTCGGCCTGGACGCGGCGGGCGGCGTCGTGCGGTATCTCGAAGAGTGCGGCGCAGGCTACGCCACGAGCGCCGGCGTGGTGCCGATCGTGCCGGCCGCGATCGTGTTCGACCTCGGCGTCGTGACCGCGAGCGCGCGGCCCGGCCCGGCCAACGGGTACGCCGCGGCGCGCGCGGCGACTGCGGGCGCGGTGGCCGAGGGCTCGGTCGGCGCGGGCACGGGAGCGACGGTCGCCAAGCTGCGCGGCCCTGAGCGCGCCGTCAAGGGTGGCCTCGGCACGTGGGCGCTGGACCTCGGCGGCGGGCTGGTGGTCGGTGCGCTCATGGTCGTCAACGCGGTCGGCGGCGTCCACGACCCGGACACCGGCGAGCTGGTTGCGGGCGCGCGCAACGCCGGTGGCGGCGGCATGACCGGCTGGCGCGAGTGGCTCGGCGCGTCAAACGGCGACGCCGGCGGGCCGCCGGCGGGCGAGAACACGACGATCGGCGTCGTGGCCACGAACGCGGCGCTCACGAAGGAGCAGGCGAACAAGCTCGCGGCGGTCGCGCACGACGGCATCGCGCTCGCGGTGCGCCCGGCGCACACGATGTCGGACGGCGACACGATGTTCGCGCTGGCGACCGAAACGCACGACGGCCCGGCCGACTTCGACCGCGTCTGCGCGGCGGCGACCGCGGCCGTGGGGACGGCGATCGTGCGCGGCGTGCGCCAGGCGAGCGGCCTCGGCGACTTCCCGGCCGTCTCGGAACTCTAGCCAACGGCAGGCCGTCTTCCGTGATACTCTTTGCGTAACCGTCATTTGGAGAATCTGAACCTTGCGAATACTTCTGACTAACGACGACGGCATCCACTCGGAAGGGCTGTGGGCGGCGGCGCGCGAACTCAACAAAGTTGGCGACGTGTTCGTGGTTGCGCCGGACCGGGACCAGAGCGGCATCGGCACCGCCATGACGCTGCTCGACGTGCTGCGCGTCAACCAAGAGTCGCCGCAGGTCGAGGGCGTGACCGCCGTGAGCGTCCAGGGCACGCCTGCCGACTGCGTCATCCTGGCGACGGAGGCGCTGTACGCCGAGCCGTTCGACCTGATGGTGTCTGGCATCAACCAGGGCGCGAACCTGGGCCACGACATACTCCTGTCCGGCACGGTCGGGGCCGCGCTCCAAGGGTACCTGCGCGGGATGCCTTCGATCGCCCTGTCGATAGCGTCGCTGACCGACCTCAAGTACGAGGCGGCCGCGGAGACGGGGAGGGCGCTGGCCGCGTCCGTCAGCGCCAACGAGCTGCGGGGCGCGCTGCTCATCAACGTGAACCTCCCGAACGCCTTGCCGTCCGACCTCAAGGGCGTGGAGATGACGACGCTCGGCGAGGCGGCCTTCATGCCGTCCATTCTGAAGGAGGGCGACGCGCGGCGGTCCCACTACTGGATCAAACAGAACAGGCCGAACACGAAGCCGCCGGCGAAGGGCACGGACGTGTGGGCCGTGCGGAACGGCCTCGTCTCGATAACCGCGCTCAGCCAGGTGCTGAACGCCTCCGGGCCCGACGAGCCGCACCGCGGCATGGCCGCGGACGTCCGCGCCGCGCTCGGCCAGGCGGGCTGCTAAGATACAACCACTAACCCCTTCCCCAGTCTGCTGGGGAAGGTCGGGATGGGATTCCCGAACCCGTTCGTGGTGAGCTTGTCGAACCATGAACGGGCTGCTGGCCGCTATTCTGCGCCATCATCACAAACGAAACGGAGAGGAGACGGGAATTGGGCGTATTCAGTTGGCCCGTCCGGCTCGACAGCATGGACGGCAAGAGATCGCTGGAGATAGAGGCGATGGTGGATACGGGCGCCAGCTACACTCTCGTCCCCGCCCGCCTGCTGAACGAGTTGGGAGTGACGCCCATCGACAAGATCGGCCTGCGCCTCGCGGATAGCCGGGTAGTGGAGTACGACATCGGGCGGGTCATGGCCACTATCGACGGGCGCACCGAGGCGACTCTGGCCGTGTTCGGCGAGGACGACGCCCGCCCCCTGCTGGGCGCGTACACGCTCGAAGGCCTTCGCCTGGCCGTCGATCCGACGCGCGGGCGTCTCGTCCCGGCCACGACCGCCTGGGCCTAGCGCGGCCTCCATAGCCGTCATACCGGCGAAGGCCGGTATCCAGGGGCGGCTCAACAGAGGCTCCGCTAGTTTGGGACAGGTTGCGCACGCGCATTCATTGCGGCAGCCGCCCCTCACCGTGTATACTTACTCCAAATAGAGAAAGAAATCACAAAGAGGATGGGACTAGACAAGCCTCAGGTGGAGGCTATCAAGAAAGAGTATCAGGCCCACGACGAAGACACCGGCTCCACGGAACTGCAGGTTGCCCTGCTGACCTCCCGGATCAACGGCCTCACCGACCATCTCAGGGTCCATAACCACGATGAAGCCAGCAGGCGCGGCCTGCTGCGCATGGTGGGACGCCGACGAAAGCTACTCCGGTATCTCAACAACAAGGACGTGGGCCGTTATCGGGCCATCATTTCCAGGCTCGGACTGAGAAGATAGCACCGTTCGCGGCGCCGTCTTCTTCCTTTTGCTACCTTCCCCCCGCCCTGTCCCCTCCGGAGAGGACATTGTTCAATGTTATCCAGCTATGAGTGCACGATTGGCTCCAAGACCCTGAGCATCGAGACCGGGAAGCTTGCGCTGCAGGCCAACGGCTCGCTCACAATCCGGTACGGCGACTGCCTGCTCCTGGTGACCGCCACGATGGCGCAGCCGAGGGAGGGCATCGACTTCTTCCCGCTCACGATAGACTTCGAGGAGCGGCTGTACGCCAGGGGCAAGATCCCCGGCAGCTTCTTCCGGCGCGAAGGCAGGCCCAGCACGGACGCGATCCTGATCGACCGGCTGACGGACAGGCCGCTGCGCCCCCTGTTTCCGAAGGACTTCAAGAACGAGGTCCAGATCATCATCACCCCGTTCTCCGTGGACCTGGAGAACCCGGTGGACGTGCTGACCGTGATCGGCGCTTCGACGGCGCTGGGCATATCGGACATCCCGTTCGGCGGGCCGATCGGCGTGACCCGCATGGGCTACGTGGACGGCGAGTTCATCGTTAACCCCACGTTCGAGCAGATGGAGGCGTCCGAGCTCGACCTCGTGGTCGCCGGCTCGCGCGACGGCGTGATGATGATGGAGGCTGGCGCAAACGAGAAGTCCGAGGACTTCGTCATCGAAGCCATCGAACGCGCGCAGGAAGTGAACCTGGAGCTTGTCCGGTTCCAGGACCGCATCATCGCGGAGATCGGCAAGGCGAAGGCCGAGTACACGCCCGCGGGCCCGCCCGAGGGCCTGCGCGGCGAGGTGGCTTCCGTCGCCGGCGCCGGCCTGACCGACGCCGTGGCCGCGGGCGGCTCGAAGGCCGAGCAGTCCGGGCGGCTGGCCGAGCTACAGCGCGAGGCGGTGAACGCGCTGTCCGGCAGGTTCGAGGACGGCGACATCGTGGACGCGTTCCGCGATCTGCACGGCGACGCCGTCCGGGAGCGCATACTCGACCACGGCGAGCGGTCGGACGGGCGCCGTCCCGATGAACTGCGCGCGGTCTCCTGCGAGGTCGGCCTGATGCCGAGAACGCACGGCACCGGCCTGTTCAACAGGGGCGAGACGCAGGTGCTCGCCGTCACCACGCTCGGCTCCGTGGGCGACGCCCAGAAGCTGGACACGCTCAACCCGACGGAGTCGAAGCGCTTCCTCCTGCACTACAACTTCCCGCCGTACTCCACCGGCGAGGTGCGGCGCGTCGGATCGCCCAACCGCCGCTCCATCGGCCACGGCGCGCTGGCCGAGCGTGCGCTGCTGCCGGTGGTGCCCAGCGAGACGGAGTTCCCGTACACGATCCGCATAGCGGCGGAGGTGCTCGGCTCCAACGGCAGCACCTCGATGGCCACCGCGTGCGCGTCCTCGCTGTCGCTCATGGACGCGGGCGTGCCCATCAAGAAGCCTGTGGCCGGCATATCCGTCGGCCTAGTCACGGACGGCGGCTCCGACCGGTTCGTGACGCTCACGGACATCCAGGGCGTCGAGGACCACACCGGCGACATGGACTTCAAGGTGGCCGGCACGGTCGATGGGATCACGGCCATACAGCTAGACATCAAGATCAAGCACATAACCATGGAGATGGTGTGGGCCGCCCTCGACCAGGCGCGCGAGACGAGGCTGGAACTCCTGGAGGAGATGGGCGCCGCGATAGCCACTCCCAGGGACGATGTCAGCCCGTTCGCGCCGAAGCTGCAGGTCATCAACATCCCGGTGGACAAGATCGGCATGGTCATCGGCCCGAGCGGCAAGACGATCCGCTCGATAACCGAGGAGACCGGCGCGACGATCGACATTGAAGAGGACGGCTCCGTCTTCGTGGGCGCAGTGAACTCCGCCGCCGCCGACAAGGCTATCGGCATGATCCACGACCTGACCCGTGAGATACAGGTCGGCGAGATCTTCACCGGCAAGGTCGTGAAGATCCTCGACTTCGGCGCGTTCGTATCGCTCACGCCGGGCAAGGACGGGATGGTGCACATCAGCGAGCTCGCCGAGCACCGCGTGGAGACCGTGGAAGACGTGGTGGATCTGGGTGATGAGGTAACGGTGGTCGTCCGGGAGATCGACTCGATGGGCCGCATCAACCTGTCGCGCCGCGCGCTGCTGGACGGCGGCGAAGACGGCGACGGCGGCGAACGCGAGCTGGCGGGAAGCCGACCGCAGGGCGGCGGCCGCGGCGAACGCAGAGGCCGGGACGGCTACGGCAGGTCGTCCGGCCCGGGCCGGGGCCAGCGTGGCGGTAGGCCCGGCGACAGGCGCGGCGGTGACAGGCGCGGCGGAGACCGCCGTGGAGGCGGCAGGCCCGGCGATAGGCGCGGCGGCAGGCCGGGTGGTGACAGGCGCGGCGGCTTCGGCGGCGGACGCGGAAGTGACCGCAGGGACCGCGACCGGGGCTAGGACTCCCGCGCGGCTGCGCTATGCGAAACCGTCATTCCGGCGAAGGCCGGAATCCAGAAGCAGGAACGGAAAGCTGGCCGAACCGGAGGGCTGAATCATGGCGATAGACGTCGTTGTCCACGGTGTGCTGGGCAGGATGGGCCAGGAAGTGTTCGCCATGGTCTCCGAAGGGCCGGACTTCGTTCCCATCGCGGGAGTTGACGCCCTGGCCGAGCCGGGCGAGCTAACGCCGCCCGGCGGGAGCGCGCCCATCCCTTTGACGCGAGACCTCGCGGACGCGGCGTCTCCCGGCGCCGTCGTCGTGGACTTCACGAACGCGGAAGGCGCGGAGAGCGCGATCTCGACCGCCGCGCCTCTTGGCGCAAGCGTCGTGGTCGGCTCGACCGGCATCGGCGAGCGGGTGATGGACATGGCGGGCGCGCTGGCATCCGAGCACAACGTCGGCATCGTCATCGCGCCGAACTTCGCGCTGGGGGCGGTGGTCCTCACGCATCTCACGCGCATCGCGGCGCCGTTCTTCGATTACGCGGACCTTACCGAGACGCACCACGAGGCCAAGATCGACGCGCCCTCCGGCACGGCCATCTCGATCGCGCGCGCCGCTGCCGAGGGCAAAGGCGGCCCGTTCGAGGCTCCCGCTGCCGAGAAGGAGATCATTTCCGGCACGCGCGGCGGCGATCACGACGGCGTGGTCATCCACAGCGCGAGGATGCCGGGGCGCGTGGCCCACCACGAGATGGTGTTCGGCGCCGTAGGCCAGACCCTGACGCTGCGGCACGACTCGATAGACCGGCGCAGCTTCATGCCCGGCGTGGCCATGGCGATACGCCACGCGGCCGGCACGCCCGGCCTCGTCGTCGGCCTCGAAAACATTCTGGGCCTCTAAGAATGCCCGGCGTTCCCGTCATTCCGGCGAAGGCCGGAATCCAGGAGTGGTCGGGACGGGGCTTTCCTCTCGCAAGGACAGAACACTCACCACGGAGGAACCGGACTTGACCGGGTGCAGGATCGCCGTCGTTGGAGCTACCGGCGCAGTGGGCCAGGTGTTCCTGGACGTGCTCCAGGAGCGCGACTTCCCAGTTGACTCCATCCGGCTGTGCGCCTCGGAGCGCTCCGTAGGCAAGAAGCTGACGGTGTTCGGCGAGGAGATCCCCGTCGAGCTCGTCAGGAAGAAGCTGCTGAGGCAGTCGGACATCGTCTTCATCTCCGCCAGTGGAGATGTCAGCCGCGAGGTCGCGCCAGTAGCCGTTGAGCGCGGCGCGGTGGTCATCGACGACAGCTCCGCCTTCCGGATGCACGCGCGGGTGCCGCTCGTCGTGCCGGAGGTGAACGCCGACGACCTGGAGTCGCACATCGGCATCGTCTCTATCCCGAACTGCTCCACGACGCCGCTGGTCATGGTACTGAAGCCGCTGGAGCAGTTGAGCGGCGTCCGGCGCGTCATCGTCGACACGTACCAGTCGGTGTCCGGCACCGGCACCGCCGCGGTCCAGGAGCTTGACGAGCAGAACAGAGACATCGCCGAGGGCCGCGAGCCGTCGGCGCCGGAGCAGTATCCGCACCAGATCGCCTACAACCTCCTCCCTCACATCGAGCCGTTCCTTTCCAATGGCTACACGAGGGAAGAGATGAAGATGGTGGAGGAGACGCGCAAGATCATGCACAGGCCGGACCTGGACGTGTCCGCAACGTGCGTCAGGGTGCCCGTGCGTGTCGGCCACAGTCTGTCGGTTCACGTCGAGTTTGAGGACGAGGTCAGCCCGGATGACGTCAGGGAAGTCCTGTCGGCCTGTGACGGCGTCACAGTCTTGGACGACCCGCGCGCCAACGTGTACCCTACGCCCCTGGACGCCGCCGGCAGGGACGACGTGTTCGTGGGCCGCATCAGGAAGGACGCGTCCCATCCGAACGGCGTAGCGATGTGGATCGTTTCGGACAACCTCAGGAAGGGCGCCGCCACCAACGCAATTCAGATTGCGGAAGAGGTGCTCAAGCGAGACCTACTGCTTAAGAAACCCGTTCAGCGCTCCCGGACCTTCTGATCCCTTCCCCAGTCTGCTGGGGAAGGTTAGGATGGGGCCAGAGCCTGCCCTGAGCTAAGCTAGAGGGATGGCCACAATCACAATAGGGCCTTGCTCTTCAGAAGAGTCCCTTCCCCAGTCTGCTGGGGAAGGTTAGGATGGGGACAGAGCGAACAAGGAGACAGCCGCCATGGCAGAGATCGGACGCCTGATTACCGCTATGCTCACCCCGTTCGATGAGGACGGAGGCGTGAACTACGGCGAGGCCCGGCGGCTGGCCAAGGGGCTGATCGCCTCGGGGAGCGACGGCGTCGTCGTCAGCGGCACCACCGGGGAGTCGCCGACGCTCACCGTGGAGGAGAAGCTGCGGCTGTTCTCGGAGGTCAAGGACGCCGTCGGCGACGGCGCGGCCGTCGTTGGCGGCACCAGCAGCTACAGCACCGCCGAGAGCGTGGAGTTGAGCCGGGAGGCGGAGAAGGCGGGCGTGGACGGCCTGCTGCTGGTGGAGCCCTACTACAACAAGCCGCCCCAGGAGGGCCTGTACCAGCACTTCAAGACCGTCGCGGAGTCGGTGAGCTTACCCTGCGTACTTTATACCGTCGGGAGCAGGACCAGGATCAACGTGGACTACGACACCACGGTCAGGCTGAGCAAAGTGGACAACATCGTGGGCATCAAGGAGGCCAGCAGCGACCTGGACCAGGTCACGCGCGTCATCCGCGACACGGACGACGGCTTCCGCGTGTGGAGCGGGAACGACAACGAGACGCTCTACATCATGTCCCTCGGCGGATACGGCATCGTGAGCGTGCTGTCCCACGTGGTCGGCAACCAGATCAAGGCCATGATAGGCATGATCCTGGAGGGCGAGATCGAGAACGCCGGGGCCGAGCACAGGCGCCTGTTGGAGATGTTCAAGATCGGCTTCATCTGGTCGAACCCGATTCCCGTGCGGCACATGGTCGCCAGGGTCGGCTACGACGTCGGCAAGCCGCGCCTGCCGCTCGTCCCGCCGGACGAGGCCACCGCCGCCAAGATCGAAGCCGTCATGGACGAGTACCACATCGACCTGCCGGACCCAAGCACGGTGGCGTGATGGCGCGCCCAGGCGTGACCTCGAACAACGCCGCATGAACGGCGCGAAATCGGAGCACACCCGATGACACAGGAACACTCCGGCGGCGACACCCCTAAAGAGCGGCTCTGGTCCCTGGACTTCGTGTTCGCGCTCGGCATGGTGCAGTTCATCTTCGCCGGATTCACGGCGCAGTACACCGTGATCCCTGAGTACGTAGTGCATCGCGGCGGCGAGGAGTGGCAGCTAGGCATCGTCATCGGGTCGTTCAGCATCGCCACGATGCTGGTCAGGCCGCACATGGGAAGGTGGGTCGGCAGGGTCGGCCCCAGGAAGGCCGGAGTGCTGGCCGGGATCGTGTTCGCTGCCGGAGTTCTCCTGTACATGCCCGTGACCGACGTGTGGCTGATGATCCCGGTGCGGATGCTGAACGGCATCGGCATGGCTCTTGGCAGCATCGCCGCGTTCACGGCTGCCGCGAACCTGGCGCCTCCGACTCGCCGCGGCGAGGGCATGGGGTTCGCCAGCATCGCCGTTAGTTTCGGCGGTATCTGGGCCCCTCTGGTGGGCTTCTACCTGTTGGACGAGGTCAGCTTCGAGTGGGCCTTCATAGCCCTGGCGGCGGCCTGCGCGATGTCCGGGCTGTGCGCGGCGGGAATGAGGTCCGCTGGAGAGGCTGCGCCGTCCGGGTGGGAGTCCGGGGATGGGGAGGACGTCCCGCTCATCAGCAAGCCTGCGCTGTTCCCCACGTTCATCCTGCTGACGCACACAGTCACGCTTGCCCCGCTCATCACCTTCCTGCCCGCGTTCGCCGAAGACCGCGAATTGGGCAACCCGGGCCTGTTCTGGACCCTGTACTCCCTCGTCTCCATCGGAGTCATGTTGGTTTCAGGACGCACGGCGGACAAGATGGGTAGGGCATCCGTCATCATTCCGGGCCTCGCTTTCTCCGTTGGCGCGATGTTCATTCTCCTTGCGGTCGATAGCCGACCGCTGTTCCTGGTCGCGGCCGCCGTGTACGGCATCGGCTTCGGACTGCTGCAGCCCGGCCTCCAGGCGTTCATGTTCGACAGGGTGCCTCCCAGGGAGCGCAGCGCGGCCGTTGCGACGAACGCCTACGCGTGGGAGGTCGGCGAAAGCGGCGGCGCGCTCGCGCTCGGCCCCGTCGCCGGCGTCTGGGGCGTGGCCTCAACGTTCGCGATAGTCGGCGCGATCAACGCGGGCGGCCTCGTCTCCTTCGCCGCGAACGCCGTCTTCGGTCCGAAACCGGTTGTTCGCGAGGAGTCGGAAGAGTCCTGGTCTTGAGAGATTCCGAGACCGGGATGCGGTGGCCGGAAGGAATCGATGGCAAGCCCCCAGCATGGTCTAAGTACGCTAGATGACAAGACAGGCCAACCACACTCCGAAGGAGCGGCTGTGGACGCTTGACTTCGTGATGGCGCTCGGCGTCCTCCATTTCATGTTCGCGGCGTTCACGGCCCAGTTCACGGTGATTCCGGAGTACGTCGTGCACCTGGGCGGTGAGGAGTGGCACATTGGCATAGTAATCGGCTCGCTCAGCATCGCCACGATGATCGCCAGGCCCTTCTTGGGGAAGTGGGTTGCGAGCGTTGGCTCCAGAATTGCTGGCATCGTAGGCGGAATTGCGTTTGCGGCCAGTGTCCTGCTCTACATACCAATCTTGAGCGTGTGGGTGCTGGTTCCTGTGCGAATGCTGAACGGCCTCGCCATGACAATTGGCACCATTGGCACTTTCACCGCGGTCGCGAATCTCGCTCCAGCGAGCCGACGCGGCGAGGGAATGGCCTTCCAGAACATTGCCGTTGGCGCCGGATCACTGTGGGCGCCCTTTCTTGGCTTCTATCTGTTGGACTCGGTCAGCTTCCAAGCGGCATTCTTTGCGCTTGCCGCCGCCTGCGTTGGAGCCGCGGTGTGTGGTGCAGGCATGACTTCCGGAGGTGGCGCACCTGTGGCGCAGGAGTCACAAGAGGAAGACGACCTTCCGCTGATCAGCAGGCCGGCGCTGTTTCCGACGTTCATTCTGTTTACTCACACGATCACGCTGGCCCCGTTGGTCGCGTTCCTGCCGACGTTCTCGGAACAGCGTGACCTCGGTAACCCCGGCCTTTTCTGGACGACCTACTCGGTCGTATCCATAGTCGTCATGCTCTTCTCAGGGCCGTTGGCGGACCGGTTGGGCAGGGTGCCGGTGATCGTTCCCGGCCTCGCCTTGGCCGCCGCCGCCATGTTCGCGTTGCTGGCCGTGGAAAGCCTGCCGGTGTTGGTTGCGGTAGCCGCAGCGTATGGCATTGGGTTCGCGCTTCTAAACCCCGCTCTGCAGGCGTTCATGTTCGACAGAGTGCCTGCCAGGGAACGCACCGCCGCCGTGGCGACGAACGCCTATGCATGGGAGATCGGCGAAAGCGGCGGCGCGCTCGCGCTCGGCCCCATCGCCGGCGCATGGGGTGTCGCGTCAACGTTCGTGGTCGTCGGCGCAATAAACGCGGGCGGCCTCGTCTCCTTCGCCGCGAACGCCGTCTTCGGTTCGAACCAGGTTCTTCGCCAGGAGTCGGAAGAGTCCTGGTCTTGACAGGTTCCGACCTAATCTAATCCGAACACCGAAATGTCCCAAATGACCCGAAATGTCTCACTTTTTTCGATTTCGAAGAATGCATCTATTGACACGCGCGAATCGGCGTCCTTAGAATATCGCAGTTAGCAGTCCGCATACGGGACTGCTAACCTCAGTATTAGAAACTTCCAGAAGGAGGGCAAACTATCGTGGCTACGGATACGCAGGTTACATTCAAGCCCATTGGCAACCGGGTCGTCGTGCTGCCTCACGAGGGTGAAGAGCAGTTGAGCGCCGGAGGGATCTACATCCCCGACACGGCCAAGGAAAAGCCCCAGGAGGGCGAGGTCGTGGCGGTCGGCCCGGGCAAGCTCAACGACGACGGCGTTCGCGTGCCTATGGACGTAGAGGTCGGCGACACCGTCGTCTACTCGAAGTACGGCGGCACCGAGTACAAGGACGGAGAGACCGAGTACCTGGTCCTCAGAGAAGACGACATTCTGTTCAAGAAGTAGTGCGATCCCACAACTGATCGCAGAAAGAGAGGTTGACTGCAGATGACTGCTAAGCAGCTTAGTTCGAGCGAAGAAGCCCGCGCGGCGCTGAAGCGCGGGATTGACGTAATGGCGAACACGGTCAGCGTGACGCTTGGCCCCAGGGGCCGGAACGTCGTGCTGGACAAGAAGTTCGGGCCGCCCCAGGTGTGCTCGGACGGCGTCACGATCGCCAAGGAGATCGAGCTGGAAGACCCGTTCGAGAACATGGGCGCCCAGCTTTTGAAGGAAGCGGCGAGCAAGACCAACGACGTTGCCGGCGACGGCACGACGACGGCAACCGTCCTGTCGCAGGCGATCATCCAG
Source organism: Dehalococcoidia bacterium (assembly GCA_963668185.1). Classification (GTDB taxonomy): domain Bacteria; phylum Chloroflexota; class Dehalococcoidia; order Lucifugimonadales. Next base: position 1,697,954 of record OY764162.1, on the reverse strand, counting down.
GAAGGGTTCAAGAACATCGCCGCCGGCGCGAACCCGATGGCGCTCAAGCGCGGCATCGAGCTGGGCGTGGACGCCCTGCGCGGCGCCGTGTCGGAGTTGTCCACTCCCGTCGAGGGCAAGGACCAGATCTCCCAGGTCGCGTCCCTTTCGGCCCACGACGAAGAGATGGGCGGACTGATTGCCGACGTGATGGAGAAGGTCGGCAAGGACGGCGTGATCACGGTCGAGGAGTCCCGCGGGCTCAGCTACGAGCAGGAGTTCGTTGAGGGCATGCAGTTCGACCGCGGCTACATCTCCCCGTACTTCATCACCAACCAGGACCGCATGGAAGCGGAGATCGACGATCCCTACGTGCTGATCACCGACAAGAAGGTATCGGCGGTGGCGGATCTCCTGCCCGTTCTCGAGCAGGTGAGCAAGTCCGGCAGGGGAATCGTGGTCATCTCGGAAGACATTGAGGGCGAGGCGCTGGCCACTCTCGTGGTCAACAAGCTGCGCGGCACGGTGCGCTGCCTCGCGGTGAAGGCCCCCGGCTTCGGCGACCGCCGAAAGGCGATGCTGGAGGACATGGCGATCCTGACCGGCGGCACCGTGATCAGCGAGGAAGTGGGCCGCAAGCTCGACTCCGCAACGCTCGCTGACCTCGGGAACGCCCGGCGCGTGGTAGCCGACAAGGACAACACCACCATCGTGGACGGCGCCGGCTCAGACGACGCCATCCAGGGCCGCGTGGGTCAGATCAGGGCGCAGATCGAGGAGACCACCTCGGACTATGACCGCGAGAAGCTCGAAGAGCGCGTGGCCAAGCTCTCCGGCGGCGTCGCCATCATCAAGGTGGGCGCCGCTACCGAAGTGGAGCTCAAGGAGAAGAAGCAGCGCATAGAGGACGCCCTGTCCGCAACCCGCGCCGCCGTGGAAGAGGGCATCGTGCCAGGCGGCGGCCTGTCGCTGGTGCGCGGGCGCTCCGCTCTCGACGGCCTCGACGTCGAAGGCGACGTTGCGACCGGCGTCAGCGTGCTCAGGCGCGCCCTCGAGGTGCCGCTCAAGCTGATCGCGGCCAACAGCGGCCTGCCCGGCGACGTTATCCTGAAGGAGAGCGAGAACGCCGAGGGCGACTACGGCTTCGACGCGGAGACCGAGGAGTACGGCCACCTGCTGGAGATGGGGATCATGGACCCCGCGAAGGTGACGCGAGCGGCGATCGAGAACGCCGCCAGCGTGGCGGCCATGGTGATCACGACCGAGTCGCTGATCACCGAGGTGCCTGAGAAGGAGATGCCTATGCCTGCCGCGCCTCCCATGGACTACTAGACGTAGGCCGCAAGGGAAACGATCCAGAGGCCCCGGCGCGATTGCCGGGGCCTCTGGCATTTCTGGGCCGCTGTGAAGGCAAGTAGACGAATCCCTTCCCAAGTCTGCTGGGGAAGGCCGGGATGGGGTCTCCCCTCGCCACTCTGAGCGGTTACCGGCTCGCCCAGCCGCTTGCCCTGAGGCGCTCCGCCGTTCAATATAGGAACAGCCATGGTTGGACGCTTCGATTCTTCCCAGAAACTCTCCGACTCTGACCTGGAGTTCCTCGTCGGAGCAGTCGCGCCCCACGTCTCCGACCCACAGCGCATGATGCGGGCGATCAGGCAGGACGAAAACCTGCGGGTTGCTATCGTCGGCGACGACAGGGTGTTTCGCAGAGTAGTCGAAGACGAGGAGATCCTCGTCAGGATATCCCCTGCCCTCTACTTCGAAGTCCTGCTGCGCCGGGCCGGCAAGGACCTGGAAGAGGCAACGTACACCGTCGAGCGCTCAGGCAAGCAGCGCATCGTCGTCTTCGACGCCGACTCGGTGACGGACCTTCTGTCCCAGCCGTCCGTGCTGGACTATCTTGCGGACATGCTGGCGTCCTTCACGCGCATACACAGCCAGGTGACCTGGGTACGGGTGCGGCGCGGCCTGCGCCGCAAGATACGCCGCAACGACATGGAAGTTGAGAGCCTGATGAAGCTCTGTGAGGACGCAACCGAGACTGAGAAGTTCCCATACTACAAGCGGATCGCGGATGTCTGCCTCTTCATGACGGGCGTATTCCCCAACCGCTACGATCCCGGCCTGTGGCGCAACGGCCTATTCGCACGGAACGCTGCGCGGCTACGGCGCGGCCAACTGGGTCTCGATCAGTACGAGGAGCTCGGGCGCAGGTTCTACGGCCTGGCCGAACGCCATCCGGCCTCCGCGCTACTGGAACTGTCCGAGGTCTTCGGCACGCTCGCCGAGCACTTCACGTCCGCAGGCAAACCCCTCACCCACGTCACGGAGTGCTACCTGCACGCCGGAGGCGCAAGGCTCTTCGCCGCCGGCTGAGCGCGTCCTTGAGTTACGCCATGCCCGCACGTATAGTTGAGGCACCCATTGGCGCGGCCACATGCGGGACTTCTATAGACCTCCTTTCAGGACTCCGAATGACGTACAGCGCATGGTTCCAGTGCTTCAAGGGCTGCCCCGGGCGATTCCCGCTGACGCAGGTCATCTACAGATGCCCCAACTGCGGCGACCTGCTTGAGGTTGCCCATGACGTCGACGCGCTCCGCACGCGGGATCCCGCCGATTGGATGAAGCTGTTCGACGACAGGTACATGACCACGCAATGGCCGTACGGCAGCGGCGTCTGGGGCAAGAAGGAGCTTGTCCATCCGACCATCGATGACGACAACGTAGTCTCCCTATACGAAGGCGGCTCGAACCTGTTCTGGGCAGAGCGGTTCGGCAACGAAATCGGCCTCGAAGACCTCTGGATCAAGCAGTGCGGCAACAGCCACAGCGGCTCGTTCAAGGACCTCGGCATCACCGTGCTCGTGTCAGCCGTCAACGAGATGATCGCGAAGGGCACCGACATCCAGGCCGTGGTCTGCGCCTCCACGGGCGACACCTCCGCGTCGCTCGCGGCATACTGCGCGGCGGCCGGCATCCCAACCGTGGTCGCGCTGCCCAACGACAAGATTTCGCGGGCGCAACTCGTGCAGCCCATGGCCAACGGAGCCGTCACCCTCTCCCTGGACACCGACTTCGACGGCTGTATGGAGATCATCCGTCAACTCAGCGAAGACCCTCGCTTCTACCTTGCCAACTCGGTAAACCCGCTTCGCATCGAGGGCCAGAAGACGATCAGCGTAGAGATTGTCCAGCAGTTCGACTGGGAGGTCCCTGACTGGGTGATTGTCCCCGGCGGGAACCTCGGCAACGTGTCGGCCATCGGAAACGGCTTCACGCTGATGAAGCGGCTCGGCATCATCGACCGGCTCCCCAGGCTGGTCTGCGCCCAGGCAGAGGCTGCCAATCCCCTCTATCAAAGCTACAAGGCCGGGTTCGAGCACCACGAACCCATGACGCCGACCGACACGCTCGCGACGGCAATCCAGATCGGCAACCCTGTCAGCATAGACAAGGCTATCAGAGTGCTGGACGCTTTCGACGGCATCGTCGAGCAGGCCTCGGAAGATGAACTGTCCCACGCCGCCGGCTGGGCGGACCGCACCGGCCTGTTCACCTGTCCCCAAACCGGCGTTGCCCTCGCGGCGCTCCTGAAGCTAGTGGACGGCGGCACGATCGATCCCAAGGACCGCGTGATCGTAATCTCAACCGCCAGCGGCCTGAAGTTCACCGACTTCAAGGCCGGCTATCTCGCCGGAGATCTTCCGGAAGTTGATTCCAGGTTCGAAAGCCATCCGATCGAGCTACCCGGCGAGTACTCCGCCGTCGTGAAGGCAATAGCAAAGGCTACGTCATGAATGGAGTCTTGAAATGGAAGTAGAAGGCTACAGGCTCAACCGGCCTGAGGACATAGAGACGCCCGCGTTCCTGGTGTACGAGCACCTCGTGCGCCACAACATTCGCGAAATCATAGAGGTCTGCGGCAGCGCCAGCCGCGTCATCCCGCACGCCAAGACGCACAAGTCCGCCGCCGTGCTGCGCATGCAGACGGCAGCGGGCATCACCGCATTCAAGGTTGCCACCCTCAAGGAAGCCGAGTTGCTGGCTGAGAACGGCGTCAAAGAGATCCTGATCGCCCATATTCTCCTGCACCCCAAGAAGCTCGACCGCTTCGTCCGGCTCAAGCGCAAGTTCGCGGACCTGAGCCTCAGGACCATCGTCAGCAGGCCCGAACACTTGGAAGCGCTCTCACGGGCCGCGGCCGCCTGCGGCTCAGACATCGACGTGTACATCGACCTGGACACCGGAATGCACCGCACCGGCGTGCAGACAGGCGAGGAGGCCGGCCGCCTGTACGCCGAGGCAGCCGCTACGCCGGGCCTCAACGTCCTGGGCGTCCACATCTTCGACGGGCAGATGCACCGGCCGTCGTTCGAGGAGCGGGAGACCATCTTCCAGCAGAGCTTGGATTTCGCGCACGACACCTGGGACCGCGCCCGCCGCCAGGGTCTCGAAGTGGTCGACAACGTCGCCGGCGGCTCCTGGTCGTTCCATTACTTCCTGCGGGACGAGAACTTCCGGGTATCGCCCGGGACGTGGATCTACTGGGACGCGAGCAGCATCGAGCAGAAGGACCTGGGCTTCAAGATCGCGGCGCTCGTGCTGGGCCAGGCCATAGACCGGGACGACCTGCACGATACCGTGACCCTCGACATCGGTTCCAAAGCCATCTCGTCGGACCCTCCCACAGAGCGCCGGTTCAAACTGATTGGCCACCCTTCGTGCGTCTTGACTTCCCAGAGCGAGGAGCACGGCGTCGTCAAGCTGAACGGCGCCGATATCGGCGTGGGCGAGTTCGTCTTCGCCGCGCCGGGCCACGTCTGCACGGCCTCGGCAAAGTACCCGGAAGCCCTCGTCGTCGGTGAAGACGGCAACCTCATCGGCACGTACGACCACTCGGCCCGCGACCGCTAGCATCCGACGCTTATCTTGATAAGTTCTTGAAGATCGCCTGCTATAACTGCATGCATTCAGAGGCGTTCCTCAAGCCTTGACAGCAGTGGGAGGCGAACCATGGCAGACCGCAGGATCGTATTCCTTGGTGAGTGCGTACGGTGCAGCGGCGACCTTTGCCGCAACCGGGACTTTTACGGGGAATACATAAAATGCCTTCAGTGCGGATACGTGATCGACGTGGAGGACGAGAGCGATTGGCGGGATTTCGTATCCAGCAACCTGGCGAAGGAGGCCGCGTAGGTACTCCCTGCGAACTCCGGATAACAGAGAGCCCCGGGCTGCAAGCCCGGGGCTCTTCTCTTATGCGGCTCGGTCTGGCCGAAGAGCTACATCATAGCCTCTGCTTCGACTTCGAGGAACTGGCCCGTGCCCTCGCCGAGGCTGTCCAGCACCCACTGGTTGAACCGGTACGGCCCGAACTCCTGCGGCACGAAGTTGCCGTGCGTGAAATGCCGCGACTTGAGTCCCGCATGCTGCCACTCGCAGTTGCGGGCGTCCTGCCGGTTGGTCACGTCCCAGAGCTCGACCATGAAGTCCAGGTCGAAGTCATCCTTCTCCATCGCCTCCGGCTCGAACAGCCAGTCGTAGATCATCTGCACGCTGTCCGGCCCTGTCGGGAACATCTGGTGAGTGTTCAGGTAGTCGCGGTGCACGTTGATGAAGAAGTTGGGCCTCACGACTCCGGCGGTGTAGAGTACGCCAAGCTCCTCCTCGTTGAGGTGCTTGAACGGCTTCACCATTGAGGACCCGTCCATCGTCAGCGACTGCGCGCCCGGCATGTACCGGCCCTCCAGCTCGGGGACCAGGTTGCCGTTCTCGTCTTCCCTGATGCCGTACGCCCCGCCAGCCCAGAACGCTTCCACGATTGTGCACAGTTCCGGGTGGACCTGCGGGCAATGGAAGCACTCCGCGAAGTTCTCGAACAGGAGCTTCCAGTTCGCCTTGATGTCCAGCACGATGCGCTTGCCGATTCGAAGCTCGTCCATGTGGTAGTTGACGAACCGCGAGGGAAGATTGCCGAGCGACGTCTCGAGCGGCGCTGCGTCCTTGCCGGCCAGGTTGACGAAGATGTACCCGCCCCACGTGCCAACGGCTACGTCGTACAGCGAGTAGTCCTTCATGTCGAAGTCCGCCGACTCCAACTGGTGCGGCGTCGCGATCAGGTCGCCCTCCAGCGAGTACGTCCAGGCGTGGTACGGGCACACGATCGTGCCGCCCTCGAAGCTGCCCTTCTCCTGCGTGCACAGGATGGAGCCCCGGTGCCTGCAAGTGTTATGGAACGCCTGCAAGGTGCCGTTCAGGTCCCGCGTTACGACGATGTTCTGCGTCCCGATCCTCTTGACCAGATAGTCGCGGCGGTTCGCGACCTCCTCCTCGCGCCCCACGTTCACCCACATGTTGTACCAGAACACTTCGAGCTCGCGCTCGTAGTGAGCAGGGTCATAGTAGTAGTGAGCGGGGATGCTCTTTTCGATCTGCTTCATCATCCGTCGCACGTAAGTGTCTGCCTGCATGGAACTCTCCTTACCTCGCTCTGTCCGGCTACGGAACCCTGCCACTCGGGCCGCGTTGGGCAGACCCCCAAGCCCGCCAACGCTACTCTTGAGTGGATGCTATGCGCCGCTTTGGACTCCTGTCAATAGCTACGGCTGCCTATTGGCGGATCACTCTCAAAGTGGCAACCGAGAATGCGTTTCCAGGAAGCGCGGCTGGGCGTCTATTGAGGCAACAAAACTGGCTGCTCGGAACGCATTGAACGAGCGGCGAATCAGGTTCGCGGCTACACGTCTTCCGTGTCTTGAGGCGCCCCAAGGGAAAACACCTTGTGCGGTCTCCACTGCGCTTCATCGCCATCGAACGTGAGAATAGCGAGGAACCGTCCGTCCACGCTGTACGCCCGGCAGAGATCGCCCGGCCTGGCGGCAGGCAGCCGTTCCGTCGTTGGCAGATACCTGCCGTTCCCGATCGCCGACTCGGCCCGGCGGCCGAGCGCCATCGCGTTCATCCTGGAGAGCGCCGCGTCCGGGGCCGCCATCACATCGTCTATCGAACCTTCCTCGAAGCGTTCCTCGGCCTCCTCCAGCGTAACGCTGTCTCGGATGTCGAAGTTGCCGCTCCTCAACCTCTTGAGCGCCTTCAGGTGGCCCCCAACCCGCAACTGTTGCCCCAGGTCATGCGCCAGCGAACGCATGTAAAAGCCGCGCCCGCACTCGATCAGGACCGTAGCCTCCGGCGGGTCCCAGCGCTCCAGCGACAGGGCGTGCACGACAACGCTCCTGGGCTCGCGCTCCACCTCTATGCCGGCGCGCGCAAGCTCATACAGACGCTTCCCACGTCGCTTGATTGCGCTGTACATGGGCGGGACCTGGTCTATTGTCCCGTGGAAGGCCGTCAGCGCCGCCTCCACGTTCTCCGCTGAGAGGCTGCCGATGTCCCGCGTCCCGGTGACGGCGCCCTCGGAGTCGTAGGTGTCCGTCGTGACTCCAAGCTCGACCGTGCCACGGTATTCCTTGTTGCCGTCCACCACGTACTCCATCGTACGAGTGGCCTGGCCGAAGAACACCGGCACGACGCCCGTGGCTATCGGGTCGAGCGTGCCGCCGTGCCCGACTCGCCTCATGTCGGCCGCCCGCTTCATGCGGCGGACGATGTCCATCGACGTGATGCCGCTCGGCTTGTTGATGTTGAGTATCCCGTCCACGATAGCGTCCCCGGCCGGCTAGCCGCCCTCCGTCTGCGCGGAGTGGCCAGGCTGCGCGTCGGATATGCGTCGCATGAACGCGGCGTCCTGCTCGATAGACCGGTCGAGCCTGAACTCAAGCTCCGGCACGGTCCGCATCCGTAGTTGCGGCCTCATCCGTTGCCTGACGAAACCGGCGGCGGAGCGCAGCGCCCGCATCGCGCTGCGCTTGTCATCTTCGTCGCCCAGTATGCTCACGTAAACCGAGCAGTTCTTGAAGTCCGGCGAGGTATCTACGCGCGTCACGCTGACCATCGAGTAGAGCCGCGGGTCGCGCACCTCCGCCCCGATCACCTTGCTGATTACGGCGCGAACCGTGGAATTGACGCGCTCCAGGCGACGGTTCATTAGACCGGACTCCGGAGAATTGGCATGTTCGAGGCCCCAGGCTGGCGCCTAAGACTGCCGCAGGGTGAAGGACTCCAGGACGTCCTCTTCCTCGAAGTCGTTGAACCCGTCCAGGACGATGCCCCCCTCGAAGCCGTTGGCAACTTCCCTTACGTCGTCCTGGAAGTGTTTGAGGCTGGAGATCCCGCCCTCGAAGACCAACTGCCTGCTTCGAAGGACGCGGATGGTCGAGTTCCTCAACACGCGCCCGTTGGTCACGTAGAAGCCTGCCGCTGTGCGGCGTCTCCCGACGGAGAACGTGGCCCGCACCACGGCTTGCCCTTCCGTGTGCTCGGTGATCTCGGGCTCCAGCAGTCCTTCCAGCGCTTTCGATACATCGTCCATCAGGTCATAGATAATGTCGTAGTGCCGGACCTGCACACCCTCATGCTGTGCGAGCGAGCTCGCACCCGGCTGTGGCGCGGTGTTGAAGCCCAGAATCACGGCATCTGCCGCAGACGCCAGCATCACGTCGCCCTCGGAGATCGTGCCCGCGCTGACGTGGACGAAGTTCACCCTGGTGTCTTCCGTGTTCAGGCCTTCTAGCGCCGATCTCACGGCGTCCACGCTTCCCTGGACATCGGTCTTCACGATGAGGTTAAGCGCCCGGACGTCTCCGGACTCCATGCGCCGGTGGATCTCTTCGAGAGTGACGCCTCCGCGCTCCAGGACTCCGGCTTCCCTCTCCTTCCGGCGATTGTCGGCAAGCGTCCGCGCGGCGCGGACGTCCCCCATCGCCTCCAGGATGTCGCCCGCGTTCGGAAGTCCTGGCAGGCCTGTTATCTCAACCGGCGTTGAGGGTCCGGCGGCTGCAATGCTCTCGCCGGTGTCGGAAGTCATCGCGCGGATGCGTCCGCGCAACTCGCCGATCACGATGCTGTCTCCCACGTTCAGCGTACCCGCCTGCACGAGCACCGTCGCCACCGTTCCCCGGCTCTTGTCCACCCTGGCCTCGATGACTACGCCTTGCGCCAGGCGGTCGGGGTTTGCTTGCAGTTCGCTTATCTCGGCAACAACCTGGATATTGTCGAGCAGGTCGTCGACGCCCTCGCCGTTCAGCGCAGACAACGGGACCGCGATGACATCGCCTCCCCACTCCTCTATCAGCAACTCCTGCTCGGCCAGTTGCCTCTTCACCCTCTCCACGTCCGCGTCCGGGCGGTCAACCTTGTTGATGGCGACGAGAATCGGGACGTCGGCGGACCGCAGGTGATCGATCGCTTCAACCGTCTGCGGCATTATCCCGTCGTCCGCCGCCACCACCAGGACGGCAAAGTCGGTTACCTTAGCGCCTCGTGCCCGCATCTCCGTGAAGGCTTCGTGGCCGGGCGTGTCGATGAACGTGATCGCCCCGTCGCCTCGCGATATCTGGTACGCCCCGATGTGCTGCGTGATGCCGCCGGCCTCTCTGTCCACCACGTTGGCGTTGCGGATGTGGTCCAGCAGCGTGGTCTTGCCGTGGTCCACGTGGCCCAGAATGGTAACCACGGGCGGGCGCTCCACCAGGTCGTCTTCAGGCTCGCCCTCCGTGGTGAGGACCAGCGAAGCGGGGGACTCGTCGTCCTGAAGCGGCCTTACGTCGTATCCGGCAAGTATGGCGATCTTTTCCGCCATCTCATGGTCGATGACCTGGTTGATGGTGTACATGTAGCCGGCCCGCATGAACTCCTTGATGATGTCCACCGGGTCAACGTCCAGGAGTATGGACAGGTCGCTGACTGTAAGCGTCGCGGGAATGTCTACTTCAGGCCGTCTTGGACGGACTCTCTGTGCTTGGCTTGCCATGTTCCTCCATCTTCGAGCGGGCCGTTTCAGTTCACACTTGCTTCCGCCCTTTCGCTAACCGCGTCCGCGAGCAACGACTTCCATGACTCAGGACTGATCGAGGCCCTGAGAGCCCGCTCTACGCGGGCGCGATTCAGGTCGCGCCCTTTGCAGTCTTCGCCCAGGCACAGGTATGCGCCGCGCCCGTTCATTCTGCCGGTACGGTCCAGGCTGGTGACGCCGTCCGGCGACGCTACGATCCTGAGAAGCTGCCGTTTGTCTTTCCTGCTTCCGCAAACAACGCAGGTCCGGATGGGGACCCGCCTTTTGCGCGCGCTCATCGCCGCGTGCGCCTTCTGGCGCCTCCCTTTCTCTTCCTGCGGCGGTTCCGGTCCTGGTCATCCCCGGGCCCGCGTCTGCGGCCGCGGCTCGCGGTGATCCCGCCGCGAAGTCCGACGATGTCCTCGGCGAACCTGATCTGGCCCAACTCCGAGTCCGATCCCGACCTTCGGAGCGACCAGACGTCGTCGGACAGGTCCGAAATGCGGGCGGCTCCCAGGACGGGCAACGGTTCCTCTTCTTCCTCTTCGATGACTATGCCAAGCTCTTCGTCCGTTGGCAGCAGTTCCTCGGGCACGCCGACTTCCTGGTCGTCATCGACAGAGGCCTGTTCCGCCGCCTCGATGGCCTCAAGCTCGGCGATCAACTCTTCGTCGGACAGTTCTTCCGGTTGCTCCTCTTCGGCTTCGGCAATCGTCGCGGCCGCCTCGATGACCGCTTCCGCTTCCTCCGGCGCTTCCTCGATCTCTATGGCCTCAACCTCAACCGCGGCAGGCTCCTCCTGCGCCGCTTCGTCGATCGCCGCGGTCTCGGCCAGCACAGGCTCTGCCGCCTGTTCGACTTCTACCGGCTGCTCCTCGACAACTTCAGTAGCGGCGACAGCCTCAGGCTCGACCACCACTTCCGGCTGGGCGGCGGCCTCCAGGTGGCTGGATATGTCAACCTTCCACCCGGTCAGCTTTGCCGCCAGCCGGGCGTTCTGCCCTTCCTTGCCGATTGCGAGTGAAAGCTGCCGGTCAGGGACCACGGCGATTGCGGACCTGGACTCTTCGTCGATGTCCACCCGCAATACTTGGGACGGGCTGAGCGCGTTGGCGATGTACGCTCTCGGATCGCGGTGCCACTCCACCACGTCGATCCTCTCGCCGTGCAGTTCGTTGACTATGTTCTGTATGCGGATGCCCCGGAGCCCCACGCACGAGCCGACCGGATCGACACCGTCCTGGCGCGCGAACACCGCTACCTTGCTGCGCGCTCCGGCTTCCCGGGCGATCGCCATGATTTCCACGGCGCCGTTGTAGATCTCGGGCACCTCCATCTCGAAGAGGCGCTTCAGCAGGTCCTGGTCGGCCCTTGAGACGATCAACTCCGGTCCCTTGAGGGACCGCCCGACCGTCTTGAGCAACACCTTGAACTTCTGGCCGATCCTCACCCACTCGTTTGCGGACTGCTCAGAGAACGGGAGGACCGCCTCGACGCGTCCAAGCTCCACGATCATCTGGCTGGGCTCGATGCGCTGGACCGTTACCTGGAATACCTCGCCCTCTTTGTCGGCGTACTCCTCGAACACCAGCTCTCGCTCGGCTTCCCGCAGCCTCTGCATGACCACCTGCTTGGCGGTCTGCGCGGCGATCCGGCCTGCGCTGTGGGGAAGTTCCTCGACCGGGATGACGTCGCCGACCTGGGCGGCGGAGCTATAGCCGCGCGCTTCTTCGAGCGTCATCTGCACCTGGGGGTCTTCGATCTCGTCCGCCACGGTCTTGACGATATAGACGCTGACTTCGCCTGTGCCCGGGTCGAGCTTGACGGATATGTCCTGCCCGCCCATGATGCTATCCTTGCGGTACGCCGAAACAAGGGCAGCCTCGATTGCGGACAAGACGGTTTCGCGGGGGAGGTTTCGTTCAGCCGCAAGCTGAGTCAGGGCTACCAGGAAGTCGCTCTTCATGTCAGCCTCCTCAGTCTGCTCTCATATGCCTAGAACAAAGAAAGTGGGGAGTCCCCACTTCTTCACGGCACCGGCTGGATTATTGACGTGAGTATAGCAGTCCGAGGCGATTGGCTCAAGCTAATCTGCGTCTCGCAACGGCCTGCCGCCTCTAAGATTTCGGTGCGTGCGCTCTCGCTTGCGTTGGTTCTGGCGGCAATCGCCGCCTCTCTGTCGGCCTGTACTCGCGGCAACGACCACGAAGAGCTACTGGTCTTCGTGGCCGCCAGCATGGCCGATGCTGCCGAAGAGGTTGGAGAGCGATTTCAACGCAGCGCCGGCGTAAGGGTGGCGTTCAACTTTGGAGCATCCCAGTCCCTCGCCCGGCAGGTGTCTCAGGGCGCCCCCGCCGACGTGATAATCACCGCGGGCCGGTTTCCGATGGACTTTCTCAGCGAGCGCGGCGACATCGCCTTCGGCCCTGTGCGCCTTTTGTCGAACGAGTTGGTCGTTGTCACCGGGCAGGACGGCGGCGAACTGGACGCTCTTGAGGACCTGCTCGGTCCGCGCTTCGACGTTGTTGCTCTGGCCGACCCGGAACTCTCGCCGGCGGGACGCTACGCCAGGGAGGCGCTTCAAAACGCCGGACTCTGGGAGGCCCTGAGGCCGAGAATAGTCTGGGGCGGCGACGTTCGGGCGGCTTTGGCGTACGTTGAGACCGGCAGCGCGGACGCCGCTATCGTGTACAGGACCGACGCCCGTTTAGCTGAGGGGGTTGCCGTCTCGGCAGTGGCGCCGCAGGGTTCTTACGGCCCAATCGAGTATCCTGCGGCAGTCCTGACTTCCGCGCCTCTGCCGAAGGAGGCGAGGGAGTTTTTGAACTTTCTTTCGGGCAACGAGGCTCGCACAGTGTTTCGGCAACACGGTTTCGTAGTACTGGAATGACGCAGCCGCCTTCTATTGCGGATGTGGGTCGGCTCGCGCGCCGGAACGGGGACGCCTCGCGGTGATGGGAGACCTGTCCCTGCTGGGCCTCACCCTGCGAGTAGCCGCCGTCGCTACCCTGTTGAACCTGCCGTTCGCCCTCGCCGTAAGCTGGCTGGTAACCAGGAAGAGAGTGCCCGGCGGGTTCATCATCGAGTTGGCCGCGTCGCTCCCACTGGCCTTGCCGCCCGTGGTCGTTGGCTACTTCCTGCTGCTCGTCCTCGGGCGCGGCAGCCCCGTAGGGTCCTTTCTCAGCGACACGCTGGGCCTGAGCCTCGTGTTCACCTGGCTTGCCGCCGTGCTCGCGTCCGCCGTCGTGTCGTTCCCGCTCATGGCCCGCGCGGTCATGGTCGCGATGGCCGGCGTCGACGAGCGCCTGGAAATGTCGGCGCGGAGCCTCGGCGCCGGCGCATGGCGAGTCTTCGCGACCATTACGGTCCCTCTCGCGTACCGTGGCATCCTTGCGGGCGTGCTGCTGGGGTTCGTGAGAGCCCTCGGAGAGTTCGGAGCAACGATCGTCGTGGCCGGAAACATCCCCGGCCGCACCCAGACCCTGCCGCTGGCGATCTTCAGCAAGGTGCAGTTGGGGGACGACGCGACCGCGCTGCGCCTCGTCGGAGTCTCGATCGCGCTCGCGTTGGCGACGCTGCTCGCCCACAACTGGCTCCTGGGCCGCGCCGCCCCAGGCCGGGAGTAGCCGGGCCATGGCGCAACTCGCCGGAAAGACCGGGCATCGGCAGGCGCTGCTGTCGTTCGACGTAGTTAAGAGATATCCAGGCTTCACACTGGAGTGCTCAGGCAGCCTCGGCGAGGGGATAACGGCCATCTACGGACTCTCAGGCAGTGGCAAGACGACACTGCTCAACTGCATCGCCGGCCTGGCAACGCCCAACGAGGGCGTCATCAGCCTCTATGGCCGCCCCCTGTATTCGAGCCACGACAGGGTGAACGTACCGCCCGAGCGCCGCAGGTTCGGGTACGTGTTCCAGGAGTCCGCGCTGTTTCCGAACATGACCGTCCTGGAGAACGTGCTCTACGGCTACAAGCTGACGCCGGAAGACTCGCGCCGCGTCGACCCCGATCACCTGGTGGAGATGTTCGGCCTCGCGTCGCTCCTGGAGCGTGGCGTCTCCCGCCTCTCGGGCGGCGAGCGCCAGAGGGTCGCCCTCGCGCGGGCGCTGGCGACATCCCCGGAGCTGCTTCTACTCGACGAGCCGTTATCGTCACTGGACGTTCGCTTCCGCGGCGTGATCATCCAGTACCTGAGGCAGGTGCGGCGCGAGCTAGGCACGTCGATGCTTTACGTGACCCATTCGATATCGGAGGTCCTCGCGCTGGCATCCTCCGCGCTCGTGCTGGACGCCGGCCGGAGCGTCGCCCATCTACGGCCCACGGAACTGGCGGCGAACCCGCAGCTCGTCGCGCTGTCCGACAACGACGCCCTGGAAAACATCCTGGAAGGCGCCGTCTCTGGAGAGCCTGACGATGACGGCCTGACCCGCATCTCGATTGGCCGCGCGGAGTTGCTCGCGCCGTCCGTCGAGGCCGCTCCCGGAGACACCGTGACCGTCGCGATTCGCGCCGCCGACGTGATCATCGCCCTTGAGGAGTCCCGGTCGCTGAGCGCGCGCAACATCGTCCCCGCCATCGTCGAAGAGACGCACGCCCTCGAAGGCCGCGCCCTGGTGTACGTCGACGTTGGCGTGCGTCTGGCCGCGGAGATCACGCTCGGCTCGCTACGGACGCTGGACCTGAGACCGGGCCGGGATGTCTGGCTCATTCTGAAGACCGCCGGCATCGTCGTAACCGGTCCGGCGACCAATGCCGCCGGCCTGTAACGCTAGGATCAGCGCAGGGGCCTGCGCGCCGGAGCCGAGCCGGACAGCGCGTCCCGCCCCGTAGGACACATCTCCAGGAGCGGGCACCCCTCGCACCTCGGCGTTGATCGGCAGGCCGCCGCCCCATGCTGCACGATCAGCGCGTGAAGCTCCGCCCAGTCGCCCGCCTTCATCGACGCCTGGCCCATGGCGTACGTGCGGCACGGGGCATAGCTGCACCCGTCAGGCATCAGCCCCAGCCGCGCGAAGAGCCGCCTAGCGTATCCGTCTGCCACGAACGCAGGCCGACTGAAGGCGTACAGCAGAATCGCGTCCGCCGTTTCCTCGCCGACGCCATGAATCGCCAGCAGACGCTTCCGCAGCGAGCAAGTCGTTTCGCCCGCCGCGCCGCTCAGGTCGTCCCCGAACTCGCCCAGCGCCTCCGACAGCGCCTTCAACGTGAGCGCCTTGCGCCGTTGAAATCCAGCCGGCCTGATCACGTCCGCAAGGTCTTCCCGCGCCGTCCCGCCGACCGCCGCGAGCGATAGCAACCCCCGCCGCTTGAGCGCGTCGATCGCCAACTGCGCGTTGCCCCAAGACGTGGCCTGCGTCAGCACCGCCCCGACAACCACCTCGAACCGCGACTCCGCCGGCCACCATCCGTCCTGCGGCCCATACGCCCGCGAAAGCCGCTCGAACACATCCAGCAACGGGCGCGGGGCATCCGGCGTCAGGGTTGCTTCTTTCGTACCATCGCGCATAGAGTCATTATCAGCGATAACATTGGCGGGTGCTGGAGTCTTTAGCAACTCCCCCAATTGCCCCTCCCCGCCGCGTGCCTGTAAACTCACCACGGAGGCCGCCCAAAGTGCACCGCTTTTCAGAAAGACTGCTCGCCGCCGCCGAAGCCAACCGCAGCCTCGTGTGCGTGGGCCTCGATCCCGACCCCGACCTGATGCCGGTGAGCGGTGTCGCGCAGTTCAACCGCGCCATCATCGACGCGACGCACGATGCCGTGTGCGCGTACAAGCCCAACCTCGCCTTCTATGAAGCGCTCGGCCTCGCCGGCATGGAGGCTCTGAAGGACACCGTAAGCCACATTCGCGAGACCGCCCCCGCAGTGCCGATCATCGGCGACGCCAAGCGCGGCGACGTCCAGTCCACGAACGTATTCCACGCCCGCGCCCTGTTCGACTACTGGGGCTTCGACGCCGTCACCGTGAACGGCTGGGCCGGCGGCCTCTCCCTCGAGCCGTTCCTGTCGCGCGAAGACAGGGGCGTCCTCGTCTGGTGCAAGTCCTCCGATCCCGGCGCGGCGGACATACAGGACCTCGCCGTTGCTGGTGAGGACGGCGAAACGGAGATGCACCACCGCATGGCCTTGCGCGCCAGCGAGTGGAACACGCGCGGCAACGTCGGCATAGTCGTCGGCTCCACGTACCCGGCCGAGATCGCCCGCACCCGCGCCGCGTGTCCCGGCATGACGCTCTTGGCCCCCGGCGTCGGAGCCCAGGGCGGCGGCCTGGCCGCAGCCGTCAGGGCCGGCGTTGACGAGAATGGCCGCAACGTCATCATCGCCGCGTCCAGGAGCGTCAGTTACGCTTCGAAGGACCCCGCCGGCTTCGCGGACGCCGCCCGCCGCGTCGTGCTCGATATGAACGAGCGCGTGAGCGCCGTGCTCGCCGAAGAGGGCAGGGGCTGGTGCTAGACCTGCGTCTGGGCGATGTCGTCCTGCTGCGAAAGCCGCACCCCTGCGGCGGTCTCGAGTGGCAGGTTTCGAGGCTCGGCGCGGACATCGCCATCAACTGCCTGGAGTGCGGCAGGCGCGTGCTGTTGTCCCGCAGGGAGTTGGAGAAACGCACGAGGCGAATCGCGTCAACCGGCGGAGACCGCTTGACCGAAAACGCCGTCTAAGAGGAATCCGTTCGCCCGAAGGCACCCGTAGGGGCGCTTCGCGAAGCGCCCTCCCCCCGATGCCCCACGGTCGTAGATGGGCATTCGATGCCCGCCTCTTCGTTGACACCCCTTGACCTCGACCATAAAATGATTTGACCCTGGGAACGGCGAGGGAGGCGATTTCATGCTGGAAATGGAGATCGAGAGCATCCGCGTCAGCCTCATGAGCTATCAGCGCGTGGTCATTCTGCGCGTCAAGGGAAGCAATCGATACCTGCCGATCTGGATCGGCTCCGCCGAGGCCGACGCCATAGCTCTGCGCCTGCAGGACGTGGAGGTGCCGCGGCCCCTGACCCACGACCTCCTCGGCAACGTCATCTCCGCTCTGGGCGCTTCGGCAAGCGGCATCGTCGTCTCCGATCTGACCGACGACACCTTCTACGCCAAGGTCCTCCTGGAGTCCAACGGCTCGTCGTACGAAGTCGACTCGCGGCCCAGCGACGCCATCGCGTTGGCAGTGCGCCAGGGCTACTTCCTGATCGATCCCAAGGGCGATAAGCAGTTCTTCACCACGCTGACGGAGGCCGAGTCGTTCGTCACGGAGCAGCGCAAGTACCATGACGACTTCTCGCCCCAGATTAGCAAGGTGTGCCCCATATTCGCCGATGAGTCCGTCGTCGAGAAGGCCGGCGTCGAGATGGATGAGGAGACCGGCGCCGCCCGCCTGACGCGCGAAGGCGACCCCAAGCCGGTCAACGAAGAGGAGCTCAAGCGCCTCTCTGCCTTCACCGAGTTCATCAACGAGTTGAACCTCGACGATCTCGGCAAGGAAGAAGAAAAGCCAAGCTCGTCCGAGTAGGCCCTCCCCGGCCGGAACTGCCTCCCTGAGCCGCAATCACCCTCCCCGCCGCTCGCCCTTGTATCTTGGAGGCAATGGCGGGGCAGATCGTAGGGGCGCTTCGCGAAGCGCCCTCCCGTTCGCCCTGAGCTTGTCGAAGGGCCCGCCCAAATTGACCCCAAAACCCACTTTGTGATAATATCCGCAATCCGTTCGGAGACAATATGAGTTCCAGCGGAATGCGCACCGCACTGCGGCTCCTCGGTATAGGTTGGTATGTAGCGCTGTGCATTGCAGGAGGCGCTTTCGGTGGCTTGTGGCTGGATCGGGAGTTCGATTTGAGACCGGTCCTTACATTGACCGGGTTGGGACTTGGAATCGCAATCGCCGTGGTCGGCATGATGAAGATGCTTATGGATCTATTCCAGCCTGAGACTGGCGAGGGCTCGGACTAGTGTCCGGTCTTCTTGGCAACCCCAAGATACTCACCGTAATCGTCGTATTTGCGGTGCTCCTCGTTCTCGGGTTGGCGGGCGGCGCGCTCGGCAACGCGTTCGGCGGCGGCTTCCTCGGCGCGCCGCTCCCGCACATCCAGTTGGCCGCGGAGCCGGTGCTTGCGGACGAGGTGCTGCCCGGCTGGAAGCTCACCAACACGATGCTCGCCACATGGCTCACGATACTCGTGCTGGCAACGCTCGCGTTCTTCGCCACCCGCCGCATGAGTGAGGTGCCGTCGGGCCTGCAGAACCTGTTCGAAGTACTCATAGACTTCTTCCTGAACCTGGCCGAGAGCGTGGCGGGCAAGGAAAAGGCGCGCAGGTTCTTCCCGCTGGTCATGACGATCTTCATATTCATCGTGGCCTCCAACTGGCTCGGCATCCTCCCCGGCTTCGGCACCATAGGCAGGTTCGAGCCGGCCTATGAGGTCATCCACCATGCCGAGGACAAGGCCAAGAAGAAGGGCGAGGAAGTCAACCTCGATACCGTGAAGCTGGCCGTCTTCGAAGGCGAAGGCGCCGTCACGGTCCAGGGCTTCGGCTCGGTTGGCGACGAAATGACCGGCGCGGATTATGAGCACATGGCGGAGGAGGACCGGCCGCGCGCCGGCCTGCTCGTGCCCTTCCTCCGAAGCGCCAACACGGACATCAACACAACGCTGGCCATTGCGCTCGTCGCCATGGCCATGATCCACTTCTGGGCGCTCCGCGCGCTCGGAGTCTTCGGACACGTCGGCAAGTTCATCAACGTTAGGCAGGGCCCCATCTGGCTCTTCGTCGGCCTCCTGGAGGCGATAAGCGAGATTGCCCGCATCATCAGCTTCACGTTCAGGCTCTTCGGCAACATCTTCGCGGGAGAGGTGCTGCTGTTCGCCATGGCGTTCCTCCTGCCGCTCATAGGCATCATGCCGTTCCTGGGCCTGGAGCTTTTCGTGGGCCTGATCCAGGCGTTCATATTCGCAATGCTCACACTCGTATTCGCGGCCACGGCCACCGTCGCCCACGACGAGGGCCACTGACGCCGTTGAGTCTTAAACGTAACCGGCAACCTGGAAGTCAAATCTAGCGGAGGTCTATCGATGGAAGGCGACATCGGCAATATCGGAGCCGGACTGGCAATCGGTCTCGGCGGTATCGGTCCCGGCCTTGGAATCGGCCTGCTTGCCGCTAAGGCAATGGAGTCCCTGGGCCGCAACCCGGAGGCGGCTGGCCCGATCCAGCAGAACATGATCCTGGCAATCGCGTTTGCCGAGGCAATCGCGATCTACGCCCTGGTCGTGGCTGTCATCATCAAGTTCGTCTAGCAAGTGCCAAGCCCCCTCTCCATCGAGTGAGGCCTTCACGCAACGGTCACTCCCGCGCAGGGAGACCTTTGCATAACCCGTCATTCCGGCGAAGGCCGGAATCCAGGGGGCCGGGGTGGGGCCTCTGGTTCCTTCCCCAGTCTGCTGGGGAAGGGCTGGGATGGGGCAAGCGTGAGTAGATACGACAATCCCCTCTCCCTTGCAGGGAGAGGGCTAGGGTGAGGGTATCGGAGTAAAGAGGCATGGAAGCCTTAGGCATAAGCATTCCCGGGCTGATCACGCAGTTGGTCAGCTTCCTGGCGCTGTTCGCCATCCTGTACGCGCTGCTGTACAAGCCCATCGTCCGCATGCTCGACAACCGCTCCCAGCGGATCAGGGAGAGCCTGGAGACGGCGGACAGAGTGCGGGAAGAGTCCGAGCAGTCGAAGGAAGAGATGCGCCAGCAGATGGAGTCCGCCCGCGCCGAGGGTCAGCAGATGATCGCCCAGGCGCGCGAGGTGGCGGAGCGCTACCGAGAAGAAGAGTTGACGAAGGCGCGCGAAGAGATCCGCATGGAGCGCGAGCGGGCCGAGCAGGCCCTCCAGCGTGAGCGCGACGCCGCCATCGAGGACCTCCGCAGGGAGTTCACCGGCCTCGCCGTCACCGCCGCGGAGCGCGTCATAGAAACTTCGGTTGACGAAGAAGCGCACAGGCAGTTGATCGAAAACGTCTTGGAGGAAGGCCTCCAGGACCGGCGCAACTAGCCATGAAGTACGGGCAGTAGAGGTATAGACCTTGGCGTATCGCGCTTCGGCACGTCGGTATGCGCAGGCAGCGTTCGAACTCGCCCTGGAGGCGGACGAACTGGACGGCTGGCTCGCGGACCTGCAGGCCATCGGAACGGCGGTCGAGACCGAATCGCTGGGCGACGCGCTCGACTCGCCGCAACTGACCGCTTCGAGGAAGACCGCGTTGATCGACGAGTTGTTCGGCGACTCGATCCGGCCCCTCGTGCGCAACCTGCTCGGCCTTCTCGCCTCCAAGAACGCGGCTCGCATCGCGCCGGACCTGGCGAACGAGTTCGCGGCCATGGTGGACTCGCATCGCGGCGTCGTGCGGGCGGAGGTCGTCACCGCGGCGCCCATGGACTCCGAGCAGGCGTCCCGGCTGGCGGATATGCTGAAAGAAGTGGCCGGGCGGGAAGTCGTAATCAGTTCTCGCGAAGACCCGAGCATACTCGGCGGCCTCATTGCCCGGGTCGGTGACAAGGTGATAGACGGAAGCGCACGCACTCGATTGGAAGGAATGAGGAAGCGGTTGGTCCACGGGCGTTGACGCCGGCGCGCGTCACTCAGGCCCGTTGACCCTCTTCGAACGGAGGAAGATCGATGGCAGTTAGGGGACAGGACATAGCGTCCGTAATCAAGCGGCAGATCCAAGAGTTCGGCCAGCAGCTTACGATGGTCGACGTCGGCGTCGTCGTGGAAGTCGGCGACGGCATCGCCCGCGTGCACGGCCTCTCCGGGGTCAGCTACGGCGAACTCGTCGAGTTCGAAGACGGCACAACCGCCATGGCGCTTAACCTGGAAGAGGACAGCGTCGGCGTCGTCATCATGGGCGACGCGGCGGGCGTGAAGGAAGGCAACGAGGTCCGCAGCACCGGACGCATCGTCGAGGTGCCCGTCGGCGACCAGCTTATAGGCCGCGTCGTGGACGCCCTCGGCCAGCCCATCGACGGCAAGGGGCCTGTCACTTCCGACATCACGAGGCCCGTCGAGATCGTCGCGCCGGACGTCGCCATCCGGCAGGGCGTGGACACCCCCGTCCAGACCGGCGTCAAGGCCATCGACGCCATGATCCCCATCGGCCGCGGCCAGCGCGAGTTGATCATCGGCGACCGCTCCACCGGCAAGTCCACCCTCGCCACGGACACGATCATCAACCAGAAGGGCGGCGATCTGCTCTGCATCTACGTCGCCATCGGCCAGAAGGTAGGCAAGGTCGCCCAGACGGTGGCGCTGCTCGAAGAGCACGGCGCGATGGACCACACTATCGTCGTGGCCGCCAACGCCTCGGACCCCGCGCCCATGCAGTACCTGGCCCCGTACGCGGGCTGCGCCATGGGCGAAGAGGTCATGCACCAGGGCCGCGACGCCCTCATCATCTACGATGACCTCTCCAAGCACGCTTGGGCGTACCGCCAGATGTCCCTCCTGCTCAGACGCCCGCCGGGACGCGAAGCCTACCCCGGAGACGTCTTCTACCTGCACAGCCGCCTGCTTGAGCGCGCGGCAAGGCTCGACGAAGAGCACGGCGGCGGCTCCCTCACCGCGCTGCCCGTCATCGAGACGCTGGCCGGCGACGTGTCCGCGTACGTCCCGACTAACGTCATCTCGATCACGGACGGCCAGATTTACCTTGAGCCCGAACTCTTCAACTCAGGAATCAGGCCGGCCATCAACGCGGGCCTCTCCGTCTCCCGCGTGGGCAGCGCCGCGCAGACAAGGGCCATTCGCAGCGTGGCGGGCCGCCTGCGCCTGGACCTCGCGCAGTACCGCGAACTCGCGACGTTCGCCCAGTTCGGCACGTCCGACCTCGATCAGGCAACCCGCGCCCAGCTCGAACGCGGCCAGCGAGGCACCGAGATCCTCAAGCAGGACCAGAACGAGCCGGTGCCCCTGGAGCACGAGGTAACGGTCCTGTTCGCACTCGTGAACGGCTTCCTGGACGACGTAGAGATTGCGAAGGTACGGGACTTCGAGACCGGCCTCCGCAGCTTCATGGACTCGAACCACCCGAACACGCTGACGCAGATCACCGAAAAGAAGGAGATCGACGACGCCTTGGACGGCCTCCTGAGAGCCGCCATCGGAGAGTTCAAGGAGAACGTGCCGTACTAGTGAGAAGATCACACCCGTTCGTCCTGAGCTTGTCGAAGGACAGCCCGCAAGCCACATAAGATCCCATGCCAAGCCTGAGACAAATACGGAGGCGCGTCCGCAGCGTCGAAAACACGGCCAAGATAACGAAGGCCATGTCCATGATCGCCGCGTCCAAGATGCGGCGTGCGCAGGAGATGGCCCTCCAGAGCCGCCCTTACGCCGAGACGATGCGCTCGCTCCTCTCGCACCTCGCCGCGCAGCCGCGCGACGAGGAAGAGGCGCACGACCTACTCACGCAGAGGGAAGTCCGGCGCGTGCAGTTGATTCACGTCACGCCGGACAGGGGCCTCACTGGCGGCCTCAACTCCAACCTGAACCGCGCCGCGGGCCAGTTCGTCGTGGAACACGGCGACAACGCCTCGGTGATCGCGGTCGGAAGAAAGGGCCGCGACTTCTTCGTCCGCGCGGGCGGGAACGTCAAGGCCGTATTCAGCGACCTCGGCGACAGGCCCTCGTACGCCGACATAACGCCGGTCGCCCGCATCGCGATTGACGACTACTTGGCCGGAGAGTCGGACGCGGTCTTCATCTCGTACGGGGACTTCATCAGCACCACCGTGCAGCGGCCTCGGATTCTGCCGCTCATTCCCGTGGAGCCGGCCGAACTCGACCAGTCCGAGGCGGTAGGCTACATCTACGAACCCGATGCCCTCGCGGTGCTGGCGGTCCTGCTGCCCCGCTTCATCGAGCTGCAGATCTACCACGCGGTGCTGGAGGGCGTCGCCAGCGAGCAGTCCGCCCGCATGGTGGCCATGCAGAACGCCACCGACAACGCAAACGAGATGATAGGCGACCTCACGCTGGAAATGAACAAGGCTAGACAGGACATGATTACGGGTGAGCTTCTGGACCTGGTCGGCGGCGCAGCCGCCATCGAAGGATAGAGGATGCCCTTCTCTGACCCCTTCCCCAGTCTGCTGGGGAAGAGCCTGTCCCGAGTCCCTTGAGGGATTGGGATGGGGTTCTCCGGTGAGCGGGGCAGGGCATATCACCCTCTTGGAAGCTGGTAGAAGCGCGGACTTTAAGGAGGAACAATGGCCACGGGTAAGGTAAGCCAGGTGATCGGCACCGTTGTTGACGTCGAGTTCCCGCCCGATGGTATGCCGGCGGTGTTCAACGCGCTTGAGACCACGGTGGGAGAGGACCGGCTCGTTCTCGAAGTGGAACAGCACATCGGCAACAACTGGGTCCGCTGCCTCGGTCTCGGCCCCACGGAAGGACTCCGGCGCGGCGTCGAAGTGCAGGACACGGGCCAGCCGATATCGGTCCCCGTCGGCGAGGCCACGCTGGGCCGCCTGTTCAACGCCCTCGGCGAAACGCTGGACGGCAGAGGAGACGTCGGCGCGGAACTCGACTGGCCGATCCACCGCAGGCCGCCGAGCTTCCAGGACCAAGCCACCGGCATCGAGATACTTGAAACGGGCATCAAGGTCATGGACCTGATGACGCCGTTCACCAGGGGCGGCAAGGTCGGCGCTTACGGCGGCGCTGGCACGGGCAAGACCGTCATCATCCAGGAGCTCATCCGCAACATCGGCGCGGAGCACCAGGGCGTCTCCGTGTTCGCCGGAGTGGGCGAACGGTCCCGCGAGGGCAACGACCTCTGGCACGAGATGCAGGAGTCCGGCGTAATCGACAGCACCGTGCTCGTGTTCGGCCAGATGAACGAACCCCCCGGAGTTCGGGCCAGGGTCGGCATGACCGGACTGACGATGGCCGAGTACTTCAAGGAAGAGCGCGGCCAGGACGTCCTGCTGTTCATCGACAACATCTACCGCTACATTCTCGCCGGCATGGAAGTGTCCGCGCTTCTGGGGCGCATGCCCTCCGCCGTCGGATACCAGCCCACGCTCGGCACCGAGATGGGCGAACTCGAAGAGCGTATCACCTCCAGCGCCACCGGCTCCATCACCTCGTTCCAGGCCATCTACGTGCCGGCGGACGACTACACGGACCCCGGCATCGTCACCACGTTCGGCCACCTGGACGCCGTGATCTCGCTGGACAGGGCGCTCGTTGAACAGGCCCTGTACCCGGCGGTGGACCCGCTGGCCTCCTCGTCCAGGATCCTGGAGCCTGCGATCGTCGGCCAGGACCACTACGACGCCGCAAGGGGCGTCCAGCAGGTGCTCCAGCGCTACCGCGACCTCCAGGACATCATCGCCATTCTGGGCGTCGAAGAGCTTTCGGACGAAGACCGCGCCATCGTCGCCCGCGCCCGCAAGATTCAGAGGTTCCTCACCCAGCCGTTCTTCGTGGCCGAGGTCTTCACGGGCCAGCCAGGCCGCTACGTGCCCGTGCGTGAGACCGTGCGCGGTTTCATGGAAATCCTGGACGGCAAGCACGACGACCTGCCCGAGCAGGCCTTCTACATGGTCGGCGCAATCGAAGAAGCCGTCGAGAAGGCCGCCCAAATGGCGGCCGGGTCTTAGGCCCGGCGCCGGTTAGGTAAGGAGGCACGCCGTGGCAACCATGCGATTGGAAGTCGTATCGCCTGAAAGGGTCGTCTATTCCGAGGACGTGGACATGATCGTCGCCCCGGGCATCGACGGCGAACTCGGCATACTGCCGCGCCACGCTCCGCTCCTTACCGCGCTGAAGCCGGGCGAGATACTCGTCCGTCAGAACGGCCAGGACACCTTCATGGCCGTGAGCAGCGGCTTCCTCGAAGTGATCGGCAACAAGGTCACAGTCCTGGCCGATACCGCCGAGCGTGAGGACGAGATCGACGAAGACCGCGCCGCCGAGGCCATGCGCCGCGCCGAGGAGCGCGTCGCCGGCGCCGAGGCCGCGATGGACCTCGAACGCGCGATGGCGTCGCTCAGGCGCTCGCAGGCAAGGCTCAGAGTCGCCCGCCGCCGCAGAGGCCGCGCCCCCCGCCCCGGAACCCCCGCCCAGTAACACCCCCGCTGCGCGCGCCCGGTGTCCGCGCCCAACCGTAGGCGCGAGCTATCTTCGACGAGCCGTCTGTGCCCTTAGCGCCCTTTCCATAGCCCATTGCTGGCGTTGCCTTTGATCGCCCTTTTGAGGCTCAAAGACTGGCAATCCTGCACTGTCCCAATCAGAAGGGTGCAGGGTAGTGCGGCTTGCGCCCGTATCCATCAAGAAGCTAACGGGCCTCGCCGTCCCATTCGGGAGTATGACCGTCGCTTTAATGTGAGGTCTGGGTGGTCCGCCCAAGACCGGCTTGAACTGTCCTGCTATCCGACGTGTCACAAAAGCATCATCGGCGGGTTCTTGGAGATGTACTCGATAGCCATGGTTTGGGCCATTCCTGTTGGACGTACCTTCTCCATCAACTCCATGTACGTGGCTCCGTGGCCGATCAACCGTTCCTTGTACACCGCCACCCAGCAGTCAGAGTACTGTTCAAGCCATTCTGTTTCGTGGTCTTCCAAGTACTTCGTGTCTAACTCGAACTGGTCAAGGGCCTCCAAGACTGCTGCTTGCGCCATTGTGCTCCTCTCCAGCTTCCAATGTTGTATTGCGTAGAGTAATACAGTAACACAATGCATTAGTGTTTGGCGTAAGCGCTCAGGCGGTCACTGTTGGCACGGACACGCAATTGCCCGTCACCGCCGTTTGGACCGTCACCGCCCCGGCGCAGTCGCTCCCCGTCAGCAGACCCTCAGCCGCTGGGGAATGCGCCCCCGCCGTTCCTGCTCCTGCCGCAGGTAATAGGTCATGGACTGCAGCGTAAGCACCGGGTCGATGTTCCTCATTACCACGTCCTCGGGAATGCGGGGGGCTGTCGGAGCGTAGTTGAGGATGCCGAACACGCCCGCGTCCACAAGCTGATCGATGACCGACTGCGCCTGCTCCGCCGGAACCGCCACGATGCCTATCACGATGCCCTGGCTCTGCACCGCTTCCGCGAGGTCCCCCATGCCCCGTACCCTCAGGTTGCCGATGGAAGCCCCGATCTGCGACGGGTCCCCGTCGAACACCGCCACGATCTTGAACCCCTGCGGCGCGAACCCCGGGTAGCTGATGATCGCCCGGCCAAGCCGGCCCACCCCAACGAGGCACGTGCGCCAGTCCCTGTCCAGGCCGAGGATCATCCTGAGTTGCGTCGCCAGCGAACTCACGTTGTATCCGCGCCCCTGCTTGCCGAACCTGCCGAAGTAGCTCAGGTCCTTCCGAATCTGCGCGGGAGTCATCTGGAGGCGCGTGCCCAGGTCCTGGGAACTGACGACCCTGTTCCCGTCCAGTTGCAGTTGCGACAGCGCCCTGACGTACATGGGTAGCCGGCTGACTACAACCTCCGGGACGTCAATGGGATCCATCCGGTTTCCTCAGAATGCGGCTTATATTGATTGCGGGCTGTGGAGTAGTCGCCTAGACGCGGAACCTGCGGGGAGATATGACATTGTAACTTTGTTCACAATCTCAGTCAAACATCGCCCCCCGGCACGCCTAGCAGGTTTGGACTCAATTGACAGCCGTATTAGCCTGCTGCTAGAGTTGCCGTATCGGTTGGCATCGACGGCCAGTCGCTTTGCCGACGATTTCCTTTTACTCGCACAAAGCCGCCGCTTCTTGCCCGATGCTGGTTTCTCAGTCTAGTCCGAGAGTCGTTGCACCACACCGAATCGAGCACACGCCATGACCGAGGATCGACAGGGAAGAGTCCAGCTTAACCGGGGCCTCCGCGGGATATACATAGACCGCACCGAAGGCAGCTACATCGACGGTCGCGCCGGTCGGTTGCTCTACCGTGGCTATGACATAAACGACCTCGCGGAGCGCTCGACGTTCGAAGAGGTCGTTTACCTACTCCTCTACGGCGATCTGCCCACCGTTGCCCAGCTTGAAGAGTTCCAGTCCGAACTCCGCTCCCAGCGCGGCCTGCCGGACGGGATCGTAGAAGTAGTCCGCCAGGTCGGGGACGGGCATCCCATGGACGTCCTGAGGACGGCGATCTCGGCTCTCGCGGCGTTCGACCCGGAAGTCGAAGACATCTCGGAGGAAGCCACGCTCCGAAAAGGGGTGCGCTTGACCGCGCAGGCCCCGCAGATAGTCGCCGCCCATCACAGGATCCGGCAAGGCCTGGAGCCCGTGCCGCCGTCTGCCGCCCTCTCGCACGCCGCCAACTTCCTGTACTGCCTCTTTGCCGAAGAGCCGCACCCGGAAGACGCGGCCCTGCTTGACAAGGACTTCGTGCTTCACGCGGAGCACGGCGTCAACGCGTCTTCGTTCGCGGCCAGAGTCGCCGCCTCCACGCTGGCCGACCTTCACTGCGCCATCACCGCGGGCATCAGCGTGCTGAAAGGGCCGTCGCACGGCGGAGCGGCTGAGGAAGTGATGG
The DNA here is from genome assembly GCA_963668185.1 of Dehalococcoidia bacterium. Classification (GTDB taxonomy): domain Bacteria; phylum Chloroflexota; class Dehalococcoidia; order Lucifugimonadales. The sequence goes on along the minus strand of OY764162.1, from coordinate 1,670,573 downwards.
CCATGGCAACGGAGATCGGCTGCCCGGAGAACGCGGCAGATTACGTGCGGGACCTCCTCGCCGGCGGGGGCCGCGTCATGGGATTCGGGCACCGCGTTTACAGGACGACCGACCCCAGGGCAAGGCACATCAAGCAGGGCACAAAGCAGCTTGGAGAGAGGAAGGAACAGCCCCAGTGGTTCTCGATTCTCCAAGCCGTTTCGGAGACGATGGAGCCTTACGCTAGGAGAGGCGTAGCTGAGAACGTCGACTTCTGGTCCGGCGCGATGTACCACCTCCTGGACATACCGGAGGACCTGTTCGTTCCCATATTCGCCCTGGGCCGCATTCCGGGCTGGACCTTGCAGTATGCGGAGCAGGTGAAGAACAACATTATCCTGCGCCCCCGGCTCCACTACGTGGGCCCGGACGACCGCCGGTTCGTGCCCCTGGAAGACCGCAACTGAACGCGGAAGTTGCACCGTTGCCACAAGGAGAGATCGGATTGAGTGACCAGAATGACCCGGCCGCCGACTGTAGCCACCACTGGGTAATTGACAGCCCGAACGGGCCGACCAGTGGAGGGACCTGCAAGAACTGTGGCGAAATCCGGGAGTTTCGCAACTCGATGACTGAAACGGGATGGGACGGCGGAGGCGCACAGCGCCGCCGCGCCAGGCAAGCCCGCCGATAGCCCGCTCCGCGGAGGCCGAGGTTCGCCGGCGCATTCGCGAACGCGGGCGCATTACGTTCGCCGAGTTTGCCGAAATCGCCCTCTACCACCCCGCCGGCGGCTACTACACGCAGCCCACCCTCGACGACTACTTCACAAGCCCCCGGGTCCACCCGACGTTTGGCGCACTTTTGGCAAGGCTTGCCCATCGCGTTTGGACTTGCTTAGAGCGTCCTTCCCGCCTTGACGTAATCGAACTGGGATCGGGCGGCGGCCAGCTCGCGCATGACTTCACTTCGTACGCCGGGGAACAGTGCTCTGAGTTCCAGAGCGCGTTGCGCTACCTGGCTTTAGACAGGATCCACTCGAAGGAGAGGCCCGCTGGCGTCGGCTTTGACCGGCTCACCTCTTCCGTAGTACCGCTCCGCAACCTCAAAGGTCTTGTTATGTCCAACGAGCTTGTGGATGCTTTCCCGGTTCATCGCTTCGAGATCGAGGCCGGCGCCGTTCGAGAGATCTACGTGACCATCGACAACGACGCGCTCAGGGAAATCCTCGGCGAACCATCGACGCCGCTGATCGAGGAGCGGCTCGCAAAGCTGGACTGCCGGCTGCCCGGCGGTTTCCGCGGCGAGGTCAACCCCGGCATCGGCCCGCTCATGACGCAGATTGCCGATGCCTTGAGCAAAGGCGTAGTGTTGACAATCGACTACGGCGCGCGCGCGCGCCGTCTATACTCTTCGGCACGCAGGGACGGTACCCTGCGTACCTTCCAGCGCCACGCCCTCGGCAGCGATCCGTACTCCGATATCGGTGGGAAGGACCTGACGGCAAGCGTCGATTTCACCGCCCTGGAAGAAGAAGGCGAACGGGCGGGCCTCCGCTCGCTCGGAATGACGACGCAGGCTCGCGCGCTCTCGGACTTGGGGATAGGCGGCGCGCTGGAACAGCCTTCGTGGGTCGCTCTGTCTCCTCCGGCTCGCGCCTGGAATCGCCTGGCTTTGGAAGAACTGGTGCGCCCCGAAGGACTGGGCGGGTTCAAGTGGCTCTTCCAGTCAAAGTGCCTTGCGGTCGGCAACTTCGAGAGCCTGTTGAAGGGCCCGCCTGGATGCCCCGGCTGTGCAACGTCCGCACCTTTGCCCTTGAACGTCGGCGATCGAGTCCCCCTCGGAGAAGGCAGACACCCCGGCGCTGCGTTCGAGTTGGAGCAGCTTTGGCCGCCGCCAGGTTGACCTACCGGTCCGCCTGCTGATCGAGGCCCTGCGCCTCGCCAGGCTCGTCGCTCTTGATCGGTTCGCAAAGCCTCGCCGTGGTTATGAACCCCGTATGGCCGACCATCCGGTGATTCGGTCGCACGCTGCGGCCCCCGACGCTCCACTGCCGCATCATCACCTCCAGCGTCTCGATCGCGTCGAAAGTTCCGGCCTTCCTTAGCGCGGTCGTGAGGTCGTGCACCTGCAGGACCGTCGGCAGAAAGCACAGCATCAGCCCGCCCGGCGCAAGTGAGCGGACGGCGTGCGGCACCGCGTGCCACGGCTCAGGCAGGTCGAGCACGATGCGGTCTATGTCCGTCTCGTCGATGCCCTCGTACACGTCGCCGATCTTGAAGGTCACGTTAGACGCGTCCCCCAGCGCGGCGGCTGCGTTCGTCCTCGCGCGCTCGATCATGTCGTCCCGTACGTCGTAGGTGAACAAGCGCCCCTCGCGGCCGATCGCCCTCGCCAGCGTCATGGTGACCGCGCCCGAGCCTGCGCCCGCCTCGACGACCCGCGCGCCCGGAAAGATATCGCCGTAAGTGAGTATCGCGCCCAGGTCCTTGGGGTACACCACAGTCGCTATGCGAGGCATGTACAGGACGTGTTCCGCCAGAGTTGCCGGCAGCGCGAGAAGCCTGTGCCCCCTGTTGGTCTGGACTCGAGAGCCGTGGGCGCTGCCGATGATCTCCTCGTGAGCGACAAACCCCAGGTGGCTTTCGACTCTGTCCCCCGGGCTCAGGCGCACGAGGTGCCGCCGGCCGCGGCGGTCCGTTATCGTGGCGTGATCGCCTGCCTTGAACACGTGCGCGTTTGAGCTTTTCATGGCAGGTAGCTTATGCCCGATGGGGCCGTATGCGTCAAGGCCGCGCCCGGAGGCACGGCCCAGAGAGCGTGTCTAAGAGCATTGGAAAGTGTTCTTCTCTAACCCCTTCCCCAGTCTGCTCGGGAAGGTCAGGATGGGGTTCTCCGCGCCGCGTTAACCTCTTCCCCAGTCTGCTGGGGAAGGTCGGGATGGGGTTCCGCTCCGCGTTGGCAGGTTCTATCCCATTTTTAGACACCCTTTGAGAGCGTCACACGTGACGCTGGCTACAGCTTTGAGGCCCTGTCCACCAGATCGTCTATATCGATGTCCGTCGCCCTGGTGTAGGTCTCCTTGTGGCGGAGAACCCCTTCCTTGTCGATCAGGAACACCGATCTGCGGGGCGCGCCGACGTTCTCCATGTACACGCCGTATGCCTCCGATACCTCTCCGTGGGGATGGAAATCGGAGAGAATCGGATAGGGAATCGTGCCCAGCGAGGACGAATAGGCGCGCTGGACGTGCTGGCTGTCCGCGCTGATTCCGAGTATCTGGGTATCAGTTTCTTCGAACCTGTGGTTGTTCGCACGGAACGATGACACCTGGTCCGTTCAGCCGCCTGTGAACGAAAAGATGTGGAAAGACAGCAAGACGTTCTTCTTGCCCTTGAACTGGCTGAGCGAAACCTCGTCGCCGCTGTGCGCGGGCACGGCGAACTCAGGCGCTGGCTGCCCAATCTCTGCTGCCATGGCTGGCCTCCTTGGGTTGGAATCGGGAAAGTCTTGGAGGCCATTATACCAGCGCCCCAGGTGGCTGCCCCCGGTTTTGTCTTGTACGGAGTCGCTCCAATACTCAATCTCAGGCGCCAACCTTCTGATATACTACGCCTGAGTTTGCCCGTTGGCCGTGGTGCACAGGAAAATCTTCGTCTGGTACGTCTGCACCACTCGCAAGTGGGCGAACGCGATGCTTTGTTAAACAGAGAGAACCGAACCCATTCCGCGATGCGGCAGGGAATGCTGGGATTCTGACCCGGAGCAAGTTGGACGTTGGGCGCTAGGTGGATGCGTAACAGTTTCATATACCTGCTGATCATCGTCGCGTTAGCGGCGATCTTCCTGACGCTGTTGCCGGACTCGTTGGGCCAGAGCCAGGAGTTGCCCATCAGCAGCGTAATCTCGATGGCCCTTCGGAACGAAATCGACACCATCGAGGTCAAGGGCGAGCAGTTGAACGTCCTCACCACGCGCGGCGAAATGTACACGTCCCGCAAGGAAGAGGGCGCCAGCATCGTGGACACGCTGGAGGGCGCGGGCGTCGATCTGGCGGTCAGCAGAGTGAACATCCAGGTACAGGGTTCGTCCGGCCTCGGCACCCTGTTCAGCATCATCTTCAATTTCCTGCCGATCATCTTCTTTGGCGCCGTCCTGCTCTTCATGATGAGGCAGGCGCAGGGCAACACCAGCCAGACCTTCAGCTTTGGCCGGAGCAGGGCCCGGATGCTCATGGGCAACACGCCGGACGTGAGCTTCTCAGACGTAGCGGGTGTGGAAGAAGCCAAAGTCGAGTTGCAGGAAGTCGTGGAGTTCCTGAAGTACCCGGAGCGCTTCCAGGTTCTCGGCGCTCGCATTCCCAGGGGCGTCCTTCTGATCGGGCCGCCCGGCACCGGCAAGACGCTCCTGGCCAGGGCCGTGGCGGGCGAAGCGGGAGTGCCGTTCTTCTCGATAAGCGGCTCGGAGTTCGTCGAGATGTTCGTCGGCGTCGGCGCGTCCAGGGTTCGCGACCTGTTCGATCAAGCGAAGCGCAACGCGCCCTGCATAATCTTCGTCGATGAGATAGACGCCGTCGGCAGGCACCGGGGCGCGGGTCTGGGCGGCGGCCATGATGAGCGAGAACAGACCCTGAACCAGATCCTCGTCGAAATGGACGGCTTCGAGACGGGCACCAACATCATCATCGTCGCCGCGACCAACCGGCCGGACATCCTGGACCCCGCGCTCCTGAGGCCCGGCCGGTTCGACAGGCGCGTCACGCTGGACAATCCGGACGTCAAGGGCAGGGAAGAGATCCTGAAGGTCCACATCAAGGGCAAGCCGGTAGCCGGCGAAGTGGACCTTGAGACGCTCGCCAAGCAGACGCCCGGGTTCAGCGGCGCCGACCTTGCCAACCTCGTGAACGAGTCCGCCATCCTGGCCGCGCGCCGCTCCAAGCAGGAAGTCGGCCACGATGAGTTCGCCGAGTCGATTGACCGCGTGATCGCCGGGCCGGCGCGCAAGAGCCGCGTCATCAGCGACCGCGAAAAGGAACTGACCGCCTATCACGAGGCTGGCCACGGCGTAGTCGCGCACCTGCTGCCAAACGCCGACCCGGTGTACAAGATCACCGTAGTCTCGCGCGGCTCCATGGGAGGCTACACGCGCACGCTGCCTGAGGAAGACCGGCATCTCTGGACCAAGGCGCAGTTTGAGGACATGATCGCCTACGCGATGGGCGGCAGGGCCGCCGAAGAAGCCGTGTTCGGCGAAGTGACCACCGGCTCGAGCAACGACTTGGAAAAGGCCACCAACATAGCCCGCTCCATGATCACAAGATACGGAATGAGCGACAAGCTGGGCCCCAGGACCTTCGGCAAGCGGGAAGAGCTAGTGTTCCTGGGCCGGGAAATATCGGAGCAGCGCGACTACAGCGACTCCGTGGCCCAGGCCATCGACGAAGAGGTCAAGCACCTGGTCGATACGGCCTACGCCAAGGCCAAGGACCTGCTTTCCACCAACATCAAGAAACTGGAGCAGGTATCTCGTTACCTGATTGAGAACGAGACCGTAGAGGGCGAACAACTCCAGGAACTGCTCAGTTCCCCCGTGCCTGAGCCAGGCCCCGCCGCCGCAGACTAGCTGCGGTTCGGAGCCGCCCGAGCCCTCGCCTAAAGTCCCGCCGCCTCTCTAAACCTCCGCAGCGCCTCGACGTGAGCCCCGGGCGAATCCAGGCCGCACCCCATCGTCGAGACCACCAGGTGCGTACCGCCGATCCGCTCCCACGCCTCGATGTAGTCTGCCGCTCCGTCGAGACCGTCCCCGTCGGCATTGATCGTCGTCTCGAAGCCCAGCGCGGACGGATCGCGCCCCGCCTCGCGGGCGTATCCCCTGGCGCGCTCCATCGCCGCCGCCGTCTCCTCGTCCGGACCGCCAAACGGAATCCAGCCGTCGCCCATCCGCCCGATGCGCCGCAAAGTCGCCTCGGCCCCGCCGCCGAACCAGACCGGAATCGGCTGCTGGACAGGCAGCGGATTGATGCCCGCATCCGTGATCCGGTGCCACGTTCCCTCGTATGTGACCAGTTCGTTCGTCCACAGCCGCCTCATCACGTCGATCTGCTCTTCTTGCCGTCGTCCCCGGTTGCCGAACTCCTCGCCGAGCGCCTCGTACTCCACGTCGTTCCAGCCTATGCCCACTCCCAGCCGCAGCCGTCCGCCGCTCAGGACGTCTATCGCCGCCGCCTGCTTGGCCGCCAGCACGGTCTGGCGCTGGGGCAGGATCACGATCCCGGTCACGAGTTCCACCGTCTTCGTGACGCCCGCCAGGTACCCCAGCAGCACAAATATCTCGTGAAAGGCGTCCTCGTGGTTGTACGCGCCGCTCCACCCGGGCCTGCTGCCGGCGTTCGCGCCGCTCACGTGGTCGAAGGCCAGGATATGCGCGTATCCCATGTCCTCCACCGCCTGGGCGTAATCGCGTATGGCGATTGGGTCGTTGCCGATCTCAGTCTGCGGAAACGTCACTCCTATGCGCATGTTTCAGCCTCCGTCTGCGAGTATTGGATTATGAATGCGGACCGCGCCAGGCCGCGGTGCCCCGCCTGGCCGGGAGCCGGCTCCTAGTACGGTCGATACCGGTTCGCGATCGGCATTCTCCGGTCGCGTCCAAAGTTGCGAGGCGTGATCTTGATGCCGGGCGGCGCTTGGCGGCGCTTGTACTCGCTGCGGTCCACCAGCGAGATAGCCTGCTTCACCGCCTCTGGCTCGTGGCCCTGTGCGAGTATCTCGTCGAACGTCAGGTCATCCTCCACGTAAGCCTCCAGTATCGGGTCCAGCACGTCGTACGGCGGCAGCGAGTCGTCGTCGCGCTGGTTCGGGCGAAGCTCCGCGCTGGGCGGCTTGTCCAGCACGGTCTCGGGAATCACGTCGCCGGGCCCCCGCTCATTCCTGAATCGGGCAAGCTCGTACACCATCGTCTTCGGCACGTCCTTGATCACGGCGAACCCGCCCGACATGTCTCCGTAGAGCGTCGCGTATCCGGTTGCCAGCTCGCTCTTGTTCCCGGTTGTGAGCACAAGCCATCCGAGCTTGTTCGACAGAGCCATGATCAGGTTGCCGCGAATTCGAGATTGCAGGTTCTCCTCGGCGATGCCGAACTCCGTGTCTCTGAAGTACGGCTCCAGCGCCCCCAGAAGCGCCTGGAACCCGTCCTCGATGCCCGCTTCCCATAGCGCGATGCCGAGATTGTCCGCCAACGCCCTGGCGTCCAGCACGCTGCCCTCGGACGAAAACCGGGATGGCATCGCCACGCCCGTCACGTTCTCGGCGCCCAGTGCGTCCACGGCGATCGCGGCTACGAGACTTGAGTCTATGCCCCCCGAGAGCGCGATCAGGACCTTCTCGAATCCGCACTTGGCCACGTAGTCCCGCGTTCCCAGCGCCAGCGCCTCGTACACCTCCGCCGCGCCCTCGTAGGAGCATCGGCGCGCCGGCGCCGGTAAAGTCTTGGGAGCATCGTCCCGTCTGCCCGACACGAAGATGCGGCGGCTCTCCGTTCCGGCCGGGTCGCCGCTCCGGGGCCGCCTCTCGCGGTTCCTGACCCTGGACGCGGAGTCCACGTCCAGGTCCGCGACGACGAGGCTTTCGCGAAACTGGCCCCCTCGGGCGATAACCTCGCCTTCAGGCCCTATGATCAGGCTTGCGCCGTCGAACACCAGCTCGTCCTGCCCCCCAACCAGGTTGACGTACGCGACGAACATCCCGTGGTCTGAGGCCCGCGTGGACAGCATCCTCTCCCGGTGCGAGCTCTTGCCCGCGTGAAAGGGCGATCCATTGATGTTGACCGCGATCTCCGCTCCGGCTGCGTGTTGCGCGACAAGCGGGCCGGTGGGATGCCAGATGTCCTCGCAGATGCTTACCCCCACCGCCGTTCCGTTAATCTCGAAGATCGGGCAGTCGGAACCCGCTTGGAAGTAACGCGCTTCGTCGAACACGCCGTAGTTAGGCAGGAGCGCCTTGTGGTACACGCCCGCCAGCCTGCCGTCCGTGGCTACAGCCGCGGCGTTGTAGAGGTGCGATCGGCTGTCAACGAATCCCACGACCACCGCGATGCCTGAAGACGCGGCTGCGATCTCATCGAGGCGCTTGAGGTTGTCGCGAACGAACTGGGGCTTGAACACCAGGTCTTCGGGCGGATAGCCTGGAATCGCAAGCTCCGGGAACGCTACGAGGTCCGCTTCCTGTGCCCTGGCCTCTTCGACGTACCGGACGATCTTCCCGGTGTTTCCCGCCAGGTCCCCCACCGTTACGTTTATCTGGGCCATGGCCAGCCGAAAAGTGCGCAATGGGCCCTCGTTGCCGTAGGTCGGCCGGACTGGAAGCCTGCCGCCCGGCCTCTCCTACGTGTTCTTGTTCACGAAGTCGTTCGTTCGCTCCAGCGCCTTCTCGATGTTCTCCGAGGAGTTAGCGAACGAGAAACGGAGGAACCCCTTGCCGAACTCGCCGAAGCACTCGCCCGCCAGAGCGGCCACGCCCCCCTCGTCCAGCAGCCTGTCCGCGAACTCCCGGCTGCTCATCCCCGTGTCCTCGATGTTTGGGAACACGTAGAACGCCCCCTTGGGCATGACGCAGCGAACGCCCTTGATGCTGTTCAGCCCGTTGACGATAAGCTCCCGCCGGTTCCTGAACTCCGCCACCATGCCTTCCGCGTCCTCCTGTGGCCCTTGCAGCGCCTCCAGGCAGGCCACCTGCGTAAACGCCGCCGTGCAGGACACGCTGTTTGTGACCAGCCGGCTGATCGGTTCCACAAGCGGCTCCGGCATCACGCCGTAGCCGGCGCGCCAGCCGGTCATCGCGTACGTCTTCGAGAACCCGTCCAGGATGATCGTGCGGTCGAGCGTGTCAGGGAACTGCGTGATGCTCTCGAAAGTCCCCTCGTACATGAACCTGCGGTAGATTTCGTCCGCCAGGATGATGATGTCGTTCTCGACGGCCAACTCGGCGAGTCCCTTGAGGTTCTCGTGCGAGAGTATGCTGCCGCACGGATTGTTGGGCGAGTTGACTATCATCATCTTCGTCTTCGACGACACCTTGCTGCGCACCTCGTCGAGGTCCACCCCGAACTCCGTCTCCTCGTGAAGCTGCATGGGAACGGGAACGCCCCCCGAGAAGTTGATCATGGACTCGTAGATCGGGAAGCCCGGATTCGGATACAGCACCTCGTCCCCGTAGTCCACGAGCGCCATGATCGCGAAGAACATGATCGGCTTCCCGCCCGGCGTGAACACCACGTTGTCAGCCGTAACGGGTATGTTGCGCGTCAGGGCCGTCTCTTCCGCGATGCCCGCGCGAACGTCCGGCAGGCCGGGGGACGGGCCGTAGTGGGTCATGCCCCCGTCCAGGGCCTGCTTCGCGGCATTGATGATGTTCCCTGGCGTGTCGTAGTCCGGCTCGCCGATCTCAAGGTGGACTATGTCCCTGCCTTGCGCCTCCAGCGCCCGCGCCTTCGCCAGTACTTCAAATGCGGTCTCGGTCCCAAGCCTTCCCATGCGCTCGGCGAGTTTCATCGCTCCTCCTTCTCAACGGTTCGGGGACGTGCCATAAGTTTAGAGTGGCGGCTAGTATACAACATGCCGTCATACCGGCGAAGGCCGGTATCCAGAGGTGGGGGCGGGTGGGGTCTCCCCCCTCAACTCTGAACACTTACGTATCTTGACTATCCCTTCCCCAGTCTGCTGGGGAAGGCTAGGATGGGGTCTCCCCTCACCGTGAACGAAACGGAACCGGTTCCCCTATGCTAGAATCAGTCACGGCCTCAAGCCTCGATGGAGGGCGAAAATGAAGGTCTATATCGGCGTCCCCCGTGGGTTCTGCGCGGGCGTAGTTCGCGCCATCGACGTAGTTGAGCTTGCCCTGCAAAGGTTCGAGCCGCCCATCTACGTCAAGCACCAGATCGTTCACAATCCGTACGTCGTGAAGTCCCTGGAGGACAAAGGCGCGATCACCGTTGAGGATGTGGACGAGATCCCCGAAGGCTCCACGGTCGTCTTCTCCGCGCACGGGTCCCCGCCCGAAGACTTCAAGAAGGCCGCCGCCCGCGAACTGAACGTGATCGACGCCACCTGCCCGCTCGTTACCAAGGTCCACAACGAGGCGCACAAGTACGCCAGGGACGGGCGCCGGCTGGTGCTTGTCGGGCACCGCGGGCACCAGGAGGTCAAGGGCACCATGGGCCAGGAGTCCATGCACCTCGTGGACGACAGGGACGGAATGGACCTGCCCGATTGGGAGCCGGACAAGCCCATCGCCGTACTGACGCAGACCACGCTTTCCGTGGACGATACTCAGAAGGCCATAGACGAGATCAAAGGCAAGTTCACCGACGTGCTGGTCCGCAACGACCTCTGCTACGCGACCACGAACCGGCAGACCGCCGTCAAGCAACTGTGCCGGCTGGTCGATCTTGTTCTGGTGATCGGCGCGCCCGAAAGCTCCAACTGCAACCGCCTTCGCGAGGTGGCGGAGACCAGCGGCGTGACCGCCTACATGATCAACGGCCCGGAAGAGCTGGACCTTTCCTGGCTGGACGGCATCGACAACGTCGGCATCACGTCCGGCGCCTCCACCCCCGATTACCTCGTGCAGGCCGTAATAGAGGCCATCTCCCCCGACGAAGTAGTCCCAATAGACGGCGTTGACGAAGACGTAAGCTTCGTCCTCCCCAAAGAGATGCGCTAACCGCCCCACCCCACCATCCGCCCCGTAGGGGCCGTTCGCGAACGGCCCTCCCCACCACCCCGTTCGCCCTGACCCCGTCGAAGGGCCGCGCCCTCAGCCGTCATTCCCGCGCAGGCGGGAATCTATCCGCCCGCGTGCCGCTGCGCCAACCGAATGACCGCGCCGCCATCCGCCCGCGTGCCGCTGCGCTAACCGAATGACCGCGCCGCCGTCATTCCCCCGTAGGGGCCGTTCGCGAACGGCCCTCCCCACCACCCCGTTCGCCCTGACCCCGTCGAAGAGCCGCGCCCTCAGCCGTCATTCCCGCGCAGGCGGGAATCCATCCGCCCGCGTGCCGCTGCGCCAACCGAATGACCGCGCCGCCATCCGCCCGCGTGCCGCTGCGCCAACCGAATGACCGCCCCCGCCAACTCCGCCCGCGTGCCGCTGCGCCAACCGAATGACCGCCCCCGCCAACTCCGCCCCCGTAGGGGCCGTTCGCGAACGGCCCTCCCCACCACCCCGTTCGCCCTGACCCCGTCGAAGCGCCGCCCCCCCAGCCACTATCCACTATCCACTAATCACTATCCGCCCCCGCCCCCTTGACACAATAGTACCCTGCCCCCATAATAGAACCCATGCTCACTATGACGCCAGAACGAGAACGAGAACTTGACGCCATGCCCCCGGCGATGCCGATCGACGCCCTCGTCCGACGTTACACCGAAGACGGCAGGCTCATCGTCGGCTTCCTCGTCTCCACCATGCAGGGAGACATCCCAGGCGGCAATCTCTCGCACGCCCTGCAGGCCTGCCGCCTGCTCATCAAGCTCGGCTTCAGCGACGCCCAGCTTCCAGATGACGACGCCCCGAACGCCCCCGCGCGCGCGGACACAGGCAGGCCGAGCCGGCGCAGAAACGCCAGACCCTCCAAGCTCGAAGCCGAACTCGCCAGGTTCGCCCGCGACGAAACCGACGGCGGACGAGACGCCGTCCGCTTCCTCGTCGACGTCATGCAGGGCAACGTCCCCGACTTCAAGCCGCACCACAGGATAGCAGCCGCCAGGGAACTACTCCGCCGAGGCTTCGACCGGCAAGGCGGCCCTGACGCCCCGCCCGAACCCGACGCCGTCCCCGAACAGGAGCCGGAGCCTCGCGAAGTCCCCGAAGGCTTCAGAGTCACGCGCAGAGGCGTGATCTTCCCGGACTTTTCTATTGAAAACTGTGCCGTCGTCCTGAACGAAGACAACATGAAGGTGATCGGATGGCGCCGCTACAGCAAGTGGCTGAGGGAGATGAAAGGGCAGGGACGCGCCATACTGAGGTCCGACTGGTGGTGCGAGGAGCTTGAAGAGTTCGTTGACGAAGACGCGCCAACCCTGATCGAGGCGATACAGCAGGCGGCCGAGGCCCAGGGCATAACCGTAGCGCCCCACCTGCTCGAAGCCACCTGGCTGGATATGGAGCAGAAACGGCAAAAAGCGGCCTCCCGGCCAGAGACCGGACACGAACTTTATCCCGAAGACGAGTTCGAAGAAGACGACGTGGATCGGCAAGACCCCGACCCCGAACCCGTCGTAGCCGACGAAGACACCAACGTGCCATGGTCCAAGCCCGGCTACCACTACCCCGACGAACTGAGCGCCCACGAGAAAAAGGTCCTCGACAAGGGCGGCACCCTTTACTGGGACACCCCAGGATGCCACTCCCCCGCATCGGCCTTTGGCGAGCGGCCCTCGCCCCACGCCCGTTCGCCCTGACCCCGTCCTGAGCCCGACGAAGGGGCCCGTCGAAGAGCCTGCCCCGGGTCCCCCGAGGGGGCCCCGCGCCAGACGCCGTCATTCCCGCGCAGGCGGGAATCCATCCGCGCCCGCCGTCATTGTCCCGTAGGGGCCGTTCGCGAACGGCCCTTGCCCCGCGCACAAGACGCCGTCATTCCCGCGAAGGCGGGAATCCATCCGCCCGCAACCGCTCGGTCATCCACGCGATCGTGCGCTCCCATGCGTCGATGATGTGGTGGTACTCCTTGTGGCCGTGGGGCTCGCGCGGGTGGACGACTAGCTCGGTCTTGATGCCGTTGTCCTTGAGGGCGCGGTGGAACATGCGCGCCTGCTCGATGGGGCAGAGCACGTCCTCGCCGCCGTGGATGATGAGCGTGGGCGTGGTCACGTTCTTGACGTGCGTGATCGGCGAGAACTCGGCCTCGATGCCGTCCGGGTCCCAGCCGTCCACCCGGTTGTAGAAGACGCGCGGCCAGCCGGGGATCTCGCTGATGCCGCGCAGGCTGCGCCAGTCGCAGACGCCGTCGTACATGACGGCGGCCTTGAACCGGTCGGTCTGCGTCACGCCCCACGCGGTGATGTAGCCGCCGAAGCTGCCGCCGGTGAGGCCGAGCCGCTCCGGGTCGGCGATGCCCTGCTCCACGCAGTAGTCCACGCCGCGCATGATGTCCTGCCAGTCCATGCCGCCTTGGTCGCCGACGTTGGCCTCGGCGAACTCAAGGCCCCAGCCGACGCTGCCGCGCGGGTTGGGGAGCAGCACGGCGAATCCGGCGGCGGCGAACAGCTGCGCGTGGCTGTTGTTGGAGCCGGGGTGGTAGGTGTTGGCGGTCTGGCTGGTGGGCCCGCCGTGCACGATGCACACGAGCGGCAGCGGCCCGCCGCCGGCGTGTCCGGGCGGGCGTATCAGGAAGCCCTGGACATCGAGGCCGTCCGCGCCCTTCCAGTGAATCTCTTCCGTGTGCCCGGTGACGATGTCGTCGGAGCCGGGGTTCATCGTCGTGAGGCGTTCGAGGCTGTACGCGCCGTCCGCCTGCCTCGCTAGGTACACGTCGCGCGGCGTGGCGGCGTCCTCCAGCGCCATCGCGAGGTTGCCGTGGTCGTCGCTGCTGAACGATGGGTAGTTGCCCTCGGCCAGCGCCACGTCGGCGTACCAGAGCGTCTGCCGCTCGCCCGTGGCGAGGTCGATGGAGGCGACGCAGCTTCCGGCCCGCTCCGAGCCGGCGACCAGCAGGCTTGCGCCGTCGTCCGACCACTCGATCCAGCTGTAGCTGGCGACGTGGCCCTCGGAGACGTCACGGGCCGGGGCGCTGCCGTCGGCGGGCACGACCCACACGTCGCCGCGCACCGAGTATCTGTCGCTCCAGATCGACGACGTGAACGCGATGCGTGTGCCGTCCGGCGACCACGAGGGCTTGGATGCCGGCCGGTTGGTGTCGTAGAGCGTGCGCGCCTCGCCGCCGATGGCGAAGCACGCGAGGCGGTTCTCGTACCAGCTATCGTGGAACGGGTCGTCCGACACCGTGGCGGCGAAGCGCTCTCCGTCCGGCGACCAGCCGAAGTCCCATATCTGCAGGCCGTCCGGCGACACGGCTTCAGTGGCGCGGGAGGCGATGTCGATGATGTAAAGGCGCATCCAGCCTTCGAGCCTCTCGAACTCGAGCGGGTCACGGTCAACGTGGTCGCACTTCATGAAGGCGAGGCGCGAGCCGTCGGGCGACCACTCGATGGTGGGCACGCCGCCGTGCAGCATCATCGCGCCGGGGCCGTCGGTGAGCCGCTCCGGTTCGCCGCCGCCCGCGGGCATCAGGTAAACCTGCATCTGGCCGTCCTGCTCCCGGTCGGAGAGGAAGGCGATGTGCTGTCCATCGGGCGACCAGCGCGGCTTCACGTCGGCGCGGGCGCCGGCGGTTAGACGGCGGGGCGCGCCGCCTTCCGTGCTCACGACCCAGATGTTCGACTTCGGGTTGGCGGTGTCCGTAACGTAGTTGTCCGACAGCACGAACGCGACCGTGGAACCGTCCGGGCTGATCTGAGCGTCCGAAACCTTCTTGAAGCCAAGCTGAATCTCCGGTGTGAGGGGTGTGGATGGGGGCAAGCCCGGCCTCCTTTGCGCCGTGGGAATCGGGCGCAAGGATAGCACGGCGCGGCTGCATCGGATGGTTTACAGGATGAGCATGGCGTCGCCGAACGAATAGAAGCGGTAGCGTGCCTCGACCGCCTCCCGGTAGGCGCGCAGGATGAGGTCGCGTCCCCCGAATGCGCAGGTCAGCATGAGCAGCGTCGAGCGCGGCAGGTGGAAGTTGGTGACAAGGGCGTCCACGGCGCGGAAGCGATGGCCGGGCGTGATGAACAGGTCGGCCCAGCCGGAGCCGGGTTCGACGGCGCGAGAGGCGTCGTCGCAATGCGCGGCGGCGTGCTCCAGCAGGCGTACGGCGGTGGTGCCGGCCACGACGATCCGGCGGCCATCGCGCCGCGCCGCGTTCACGGCGCCGGCGGCTTCTTCCGACAGCGCGTAGTACTCCGAGTGCAGCTCGTGGCTGCCGATGTCCTCGGACTGGACGGGCCGGAATGAGCCCCAGCCGACGTGGAGCGTGACGAACGCTATCTCGACGCCCGTGGCGCGTATGCGGTCAAGCAACTCTGGCGTGAAGTGCAGGCCGGCGGTCGGCGCGGCGACGCTCCCCCTGTGACGCGCGTACACCGTCTGGTACCTGCCGGGATCGTCGAGCGGCTCGTGCACGTAGGGCGGCAGCGGCGTGACGCCGAGCGCGTCCACGTGCTCCTCGCCTTCGAGCTCGACGATGCGCGAGCCGTCGGCCTCGACCGCGATCACTTCGCCCCGGATGCTCGCGTCCTCCGACGTCACTTCGAAGCGCACGCCCTCACGCATCCGGCGGCCGGGCCGCACGAGCGTACGCCACGCGCCGGACGGCTCGCGGCTGAGCAGCAGCACCTCCACGGCCCCGCCCGACGGAACTCGGCGGCCAAGGAGGCGGGCAGGGAAGACGCGGCTGTCGTTCAGCACGAGCAGGTCGGTCGGTTCGAGGAACTCGGGCAGATCGTAGAAGCGGCGGTGTCGGACCGCGCCGTCCGACCGAGACACGACAAGCAGCCGGGAGTGGTCGCGGACGGGGGCCGGCCGCTGGGCGATCAGTTCCTGGGGGAGTTCGTAGTCGAAGTCTGAGGTACGCAAGCGGTGCTTTGACCCTTCGACAGGCTCAGGGTGAACGGATTTCTTTTAGACACGCTCTTAGAGCCTTGTTGCTGGAAGCCTCCTGATGGTCTGGTTGCGTGGGTCCACCTCTATTCCGACCGACTCAAGAGCGGTTACTCCAAGCAGCGGCTCGGCGTTGGCTTCTCCGAACACGATAGTCCCGCCTGTGATGTCCCCCATGAACTCGATTTCCCCGATCGTAAACTCCATACTGGCTACGTGACCGCCAGCGAGACCATAAGACCTTCGCCCCTTGGGCTGAAGCCCGATAGCTTCCAGATGTTGCCTGGGAACGAGACAGTCCACCGCCCCGGTATCGACCAGGAACAGCCCTTCCCAGAACCTGTCCGGCTCTGCCGGATTGCGGATGGTGACGGTTACGTGGACTTCACCCATTCTTGTCTCCTCGCCAAGCGTGTTGATTGCTTTCGTTCGATGCTTGAGTTAATCCTAACACGCCGCTTGCATGGGTTAGGGGTTTAGGACTGTCCACGTGGATTGCGGTAATCTTTAGCCACATTGCCCTGGGAGGACGCGGCATGAAGGTTACGCTTGCGGACTTGCCGCCGGAGGCGCGCTCGGTCTTCGAGAAGCTGCGCGACGAACTGGTTGCCCTGCTCGGCGACGACCTTGTCGCGCTGTGGGCTTACGGCGCGGCGGTGTCGCCGGAGCCGCCGGCCCGGCTGGGCGACCTCGACACGCACGGCGTGCTCGCGCGGCCGCCCGCGCCGGAGACGGCTGCCAGGATGGACGAGGCACGGCGGCGCATAGATGCTGAGCACGGGGTGGAGCTGGACTCCTGGTACATACTGCTGCGGGACGCCCTCGGCACGGCTCCTCCTGCGCACCTTCTGAACCCGCAACTGGTGGACACGTCGTGGGCGCTGCACCGGAGCCACTGGCTCGCCGGACGGTTCGTGCTGCTGCACGGCGCACTGCCGCGGGACATCGTTCAGCCGCCCACGTGGGAAGAGGTGCAGGCCGCGCTCAGCCATGAACTCGAAGATGCCGAGAAGGGCCTAGTTAGAGATCGCTCCCAGCCGTTTGCGTCGTACGCGGTGCTGAACTGCTGCCGCGTAGCGTTCTCACTTGCGCGGCGCGAGGCGGCAGTCACCAAGCGGGAGTCGGCGAGGTGGGCGCTCGCCGCCCTGCCGGAGCGGTGGCATGAGGCGATTCGCGCGGCGGCCCGGTGGTACGACCGCGCCGAACTGCCGGGCGACGAGCGCGTGCTCCGGGACGCGTCCCGCTCGCTAGCGGCGCACGTGAGGGCGCAGTTTCCGATAGCCGGGGTGTGACCGGGAGTTCACAGCTTGGGCACAGGGTCATTCGTCGCAGCCCTCTGCGATTTGAAAATGGAAGCGGGACTAACCCCAATACCCTCTAAGTACGTTAAGACGTTGAGACATCCAGTCCGAGTAACCTATGGAGAGTTCTGAAAGTGCAAAAGATATTCGAACGTGGTTCCCATCGTGATGTAGTTGCTGGGCCAGCCGAAGATACCGACGCGATTTACGATGTTTGTTCGGTCCCAGATTATGGTGTTGCGGAACTCGTATCCTGCTTGCCTCAGAGCCTCCACTACGGATATGTGTATGGTTATTCGCTGATTCTCCCACCACATGTCCGGGACGTTGATGACGCAGTGAGCGCCGGGCGCCAGGAGATGGCGGATGCCCGCGAAGAGGTCGTGCATCTCAAGCGAGTACTGTTCCAGGGGCATCGTACCGAGGTCTCGCGGATTCTGTGAGTACTGCTCCACTGCTCCCAATTGCTCGTTCTTTCGGTCTCTGCGGGACTTGTTTCGCCTTTCCCTGTTCAAGAGATTAGCGTACGGCGGAGAAGTCAGTATCAGCGACACGCTGCCCGGATCGAGATAGTCAGATATCCTGGCGGCATCATCATGAATCGCCAGTTGCTCGGTGCCGGTGAACAGATTCCTTTGCGTCAGCCGTCCTTCCGAGACATCGATGTACTTCTGCTGGAGGTCGAATCCGACGGCGTTTCTGTTGGCATCCTGAGCGGCCACGAGCGTTGTGCCACTGCCAACGAACGGGTCCAGGACCAGCTCACCCTCGTGTGAGAAGAGTCGTATGACCTTGGCAGCCAGGGATATCGGGAACGTAGCGGGGTGGACCTTCTTGTCACGGATATCCCGTCCTTCGTAGCTGAATTGCCATACCCCTAACTGGCTTTTCAGCCACTCCTTGGCGGAAAGGCAATTGAGATGGTTTGGTTTACAGTCGCAGAGTCGCTCGCGCCCAATTCCCAAACTGGTTCGGTACATGGGGCTGTCTTCACGAATTGAGCGCGGGAATCTGAATGTGTGATAGCCCAAGCGGCCTTCGGTCTTCTCGTCAACGGCATCGGCTGTCTGGCTGCTCGGCACTCTTCACTCCCCGTCCGGGTTGGCGGAGCACATTATAGCTTCTGCCTTTCTTCAGGGGTTAAGAAAGGCCTCCTACCTGACGGCTTCGGAAGCCATGACCTCTACTCGTCCAGGCTGGGGTCGACGGAGAGCCGGGCGGCGTGCAGCGTGTTGCTGAGCAGCATGGCGATGGTCATGGGGCCCACGCCGCCGGGCACCGGCGTGATTGCGGCAGCCTTCGCCGCAACCGACTCGAAGTGCACGTCGCCGGCCAGCCGGTACCCTCTGCGGCGAGACGCATCGTCAACGCGGTTGATGCCGACGTCTATGACGACAACGCCGTCGCTCACCATCTCGCCGGTTACGAACTCAGGCACGCCCACGGCGGCTATCAGGATGTCCGCCTGCCGAGTGACCGACGCCAGGTCCCTGGTGCGCGTGTGGCACACGGTGACCGTGGCGTTGGCGCCGCGCTCGCGCTGCGCGAGCAGCATGGCCACGGGCTTGCCTACGATGTTGCTGCGTCCGCACACGACCACGTGGGCGCCCTCTGGATCGTGGCCCCAGCGCATGAGAAGCTGCTGAACGCCCGACGGAGTGGCTGGCACGAAACGGGGCCTGCCGGCCATCAGCCTGCCCATCGAGAACGGGTGCAGCCCGTCCACGTCCTTCATCGGGCTGATCGCCTCGATGACCGCGTTCTCGCTGATGTGGTCGGGCAGGGGAAGCTGCACCAGCAGGCCGTGGACGGCGGGGTTGTTGTTGACGCTCTCGACGTGGGCGAGCAGGTCTGCCTGGGAGGTGTCCTCCGGCAGCTTGATGTCGCTCGCGCTCATGCCCGCCTCGGCGGCGGCGCGCTGCTTGTTGCGGACGTACACCGCGGAGGCGGGATCCTCGCCGACCAGGATGACGGTCAGGCCCGGCGTCACGCCGTGCTCCCGCTTGAGGTCCGCAACGCCGCCGGCGACCTCGCCGCGTATCTCTTCCGCTGTCTTCACGCCGTCGATAATCGTGGCAGTCAAGCTAAGTTACCTCCGGGTCTGGCATACGCCGATTATATCGGCAGACGCGTTCGGGGCAGACGAACTGTCCTGTGCGATGTAATCGTGGATCTGAAACAGGTTGGCGCCAGCCTCTGTCGTAAAGACGCATCGACTCATTCAGAGGGTCTGCTCATTGCTGCGTTACGTTGCTTAAGCTCGTCGAACACTTCCTGCGCAGACACAACCTGGCCTTCGCCGGCCTGCTTTACGCCCCTTCGAATACCCTCGCGCAGTTCGGCCAATTCCTTCTCCAGGGCTTCGTCGCGTTCGTCCAGCAAGGTTAGTGCACTGTCGAGCACGTCGTCTGTTGACGAGTATCCGCCAGCCTCTACTTTGCGCATTATGCGGGCTAGGTTCTGCTCACTTATCGAGACGTTCATCTTCTCACCCTAGCCCTCTAGCGGTTGGCGACGCAAGAGATTGTTCAAGTGTACTTGCACCGGATTATATCGGCAGGCGCGTTCGGGGCAAACGGGCCCGGCGGCTTTGTGCGGCTCTGGAGCGCAATCTATAATCGAGCCTATGCTTGTGACCGGCGTGGACATTATCGAGATCGCCCGGATACGCCGCGTGTACGAGCAGTACGGGCCGCGTTTCCTGCGTCGCATCTACACCTCCGGCGAGATCAAGTACTGCCGGGGCCGCCCGCCGCAGCTAGCGAGCCGCTTCGCCGCGAAGGAAGCCGTGATGAAGGCGCTGGGCACGGGCGTCCGGGGCATAAGGTGGAAGGACGTGGAGATCGTACGCATCGGCGGCAGCGCGCCTACGATCGAGCTTCACGGCACGGCGCGCCGAAGGGCGGACCGGATCGGCATTCTCAGCTTGGCGGTCTCGCTGACGCATTCCAGGGAGTACGCCGTAGCTTCGGTTGTCGGCGAGAGGCGCGAACAGGCAGGGTATGGGGTGCTCGGGAGCGTATGAAGATCGTTACCTCAGCCCAGATGCGGGAGATCGAGGAACGATCCGAATCGGCGGGCGTGTCGACCGACGCGCTGATGGAGCGAGCAGGACTTGAGGCAGCGCGGCGCATCCGGCATCACATGGGGCACCTTACCGGCGTTCCTGTCCTGGTCCTCATCGGGCCCGGCAACAACGGCGGCGACGGACTCGTGGCCGCCCGGCGGCTGTACGAGTGGGGTGCGCGGATCACGGCCGCCCTGTGCGCGCGGCGGCGCGAGCCGGATCCGAAGTCCGACCGTCTGCGAGAGGCAGGCGTCACGATGATCGAGGCGTGGCACGAGGACGGCGTTCGCAGTCTGCGAGAGCCGCTGTCGCGATGCCACGCGGTGGTCGACGCCGTTCTCGGGACCGGTAGGTCGCGTCCGATAGAGGGCGCGCTGAGAGAAGCGATGCTTGCGCTGCGGAGTGAGAGGGAGTGTCGTCCCGACCTGCGGCTGTTTGCGCTGGACGTGCCGTCCGGTCTGGACGCAGACGCCGGCAGCGTGGACGAAGCCTGCCCCCGTGCCGACGTTACGGTGGCGTTCGGCTATCCCAAGGTCGGGCTGTACCTGCATCCCGGAGCGGACAGGGCCGGCGAGGTTGAGGTCGTGGACATAGGCCTGCCGCCCGGCTTGGACGACGACGTAAGGCTTCGTCTGATGACGGACTCGTGGATAGCGGAATTGCTGCCGTCCAGGCCATCCGATGCCCACAAGGGGTCTTTCGGCAAGGCGCTGATCGTGGCCGGCTCGCGGAACTACGCCGGGGCGGCCACGCTTGCGGCGGGCGGCGCTCTGAGGTCAGGCGCGGGGCTGGTCACGGTCGCGGCGTCTGAGCGGCTACAGGCCGCGATACTGTCGCGGTCACCGGAGCCGACGTTCCTGCCTCTGCCTGATTCCGGCGAAGACGCGGCGCGCGTCGTGCTGGAGGCGGCGAGCGGCTACGATGCCATGCTGGTCGGCTGCGGCCTGGGGCAGGCGCCGGAGACGGTGGCGATGGCGCGGGAACTGCTGTTGTCGGGCGGCGTCAGCCGGCCGCTGGTCATCGACGCGGACGGGCTGAACGTGCTGGCCCGCCTCGACGAGGACTGGACGCGCAGGATCGAGAGCCCGGCGGTGCTCACGCCTCACGCCGGGGAGATGGCGCGCCTGCTGGGACGCTCTATCGACGAGGTGCAGGCCGACCGCCTTTCATCGGCGCTGGACTCGGCGCGGGCATGGGGCCACGTGGTCGTGCTGAAGGGGGCGCACACGATCGTCGCCTCTCCGGACGGCGAAGGCGCGGTCAGCCCGTTCGCGAACCCCGGACTGGCGACGGCCGGGACCGGCGACGTGCTGGCGGGCGCGATCGCGGGGCTGCTGTCGCAGGGCGTCGCGCCGCACGAGGCCCCCGCGCTCGGCGTGTACCTGCACGGCGCGGCAGGCGAGCGCGTGAGGCGGCGCATCGGCACCGCCGGCGTGGCCGCCTCCGACCTGCTGCCGGAACTGCCGCGGGCGATTATGGAGATGCGGGGCAACCACGCGGCATCGGTTGACTAGGCGCGGCGTCCGTCGGAAGCGCTTGGCACGCGTCTCAGTTCCGGCGTTGAATTGGACGGGCTAGTGTGTTCGCGACGTCAAGCGGAACTCGCGCCGAATGGCCTCAAGCGATTCCTGCCTTTCCGCATGGCCATTGCGCCGGCCGGTAACGTAGATGACCTCGACGCCGGAACATGATTCCTTCTTGTATGCGGCTGCGGCTTCCTTGGATGGCTTGTCCAGAGCGATGATGTGCCCTGGCGAGACAGCATTTAGTTGTGCTTTCAAATGGTTCGCATATCCATTCTGGATATACTTGGGATTCATGTTGCTTCCGCCATCGCCCTTTGTCCTGAATGGAACGACGTAGAGAAACGCAATTTCATTCAAGCCTTTGCCCGCAGATTTGAGGACCTCGCTTACACGCCGCTTGGTGAATCTCCAGTTGGGCATGCTGGCTAGTAGCGCATTGTTGGACTCTTCGAAGAGTAGATGTACGTCATCCAACTCTCGCAGGTCCAAGTAGCGTTCGTACACCAAGTCGCTGTGCGGGCTCGATGCGTACTCGTCTTTACCCCCGGCCGGATTCACTGAGATTAGGACCAGGCCCCCGGGCTCGTAATGCTTGCCGACCAATCCCACGGCAGGCACGTCAAGCTGCCAATCGAGGTTGACGTTCTTGTAAGTAGGGCGCAGGCCGTCTCCTGGTCCAAAGATCTCACTGCGGCTCAGGTAAGTTCCCTCGCGCCAAGTCTTGGCAACTCGACGCCGAAACGACGTGTTAGCGACCTCTTCAGCAAGCTTGCCCTTGAGGTCGGGCATTGCTTCCGTCGGAGCTTGTGATTGAGAGGCGTCATACCAAGCTTGCAATCGAAGCAAGAGATCGCTTCCCACGCCGAACGCCTTCTCTACGCGCTTCGCCATATCAGGTGACAAGGCGGCTTGCTCGGTTAGCAGGTCGGACAACGCAGCTTGGCGAACGCCCAGAATTTCAGCTGCCTCAGCCACGTCCAGGCCCAGATCATCCACAACCTCCGCTCGTATGAAGCGGCCCGGATGAGGCGGCGCCATTCTAACCTTGATCCCTTCGGCGGCCATTAGTGGTAGTCCTCCAGATTCAAGCCGTCAATGCGTTGGTCCGCTTCTCGGAACACAATGCGCCAATTCCTTGATACGGAAATGCTCCATTCGTCCCGGCGTTCGCCCGATAGCCTGTGAATGCGCCAACCGCGCGGCGCAGTCTCTATGAGACCGCTCATGCTCTCAGCTGCTGCCAGGGCCGCCACGACTGATCTTACACGTTCAATCAACTCATGCTGAATGTACTGACTGCTATTGTACTCAATCAGCCTCCGCAACCCTCTATGCCGGACAGACCGAATTATCATCGAGAAAAGTATACGTGTCTATCCGAAAGGCGTCGCCATTTGCCCAGGCCTGCCGAGCGCTCACCCATAGCCCCGCGTTCGCTTCCCGTTCAGCATCGTGCCGATGGGCATGTACCTGGCGAGATCGATTGTAAGAGCCGCCGGCCATCAGGAAGAACGTTGGCATCCGCCGCACGGGGTGTGCCGGCCTAAGATTCAGGGACGTGACGCCCGCCGGACCCGGCTCAGAAGCAGTTCGTTTTCTTCTTGGAGACGCTCGATCTCCGCCTCTGCCTCGCGCAATTGCACCAATAGCTTCAGAACCACTTCCACGCCGGCGAGATTGACGCCCAGGTCGTCCATCAAGCGCCGGATGTGCTGCACGCGAGCGACGTCACGCCGGGAGTACACGCGCTGATTGCCGGGAGTCCGCGCCGGCGAGACCAGCCCCAGGCGCTCGTAGTATCGCAGCGTCTGAGTGCGGACGCCGATCATCCTCGCCGCCACGCTGATGACAAACACCGGCTCGTCCGAGTCTATGATGTCTCTGTGCTCGAACATGACCTTGATTGCGCGCCTAGCTGACCGCCTTGAGCTTCTCTACCAGTTCCCGCTGCTCGCCGGACAGGTCCTTCGGAAGCTGCGGCCTGAGGGTTACGAAAAGGTCGCCCTTCTTGTCCGGGGTTTTCAGGACCGGCATGCCGCGCCCGGACAGGCGGATGCGCTGGCCGTTCTGGCTTCCTTCGGGCACCTTCAGGCTCACCCGCCCCGTGATCGTGTTGACCTCGGCCTCTCCGCCGAGCAGCGCGTCGAACATCGAGACGTTGACGTCCGTGTACAGGTCCGGGCCGCGGCGTATGAACCTTGCGTGGGGAAGCACCGTGGTCTCGACCTGGAGCTCCCGGTCTGACGAGGGCCTGACTGTGACTACCGAGCCGGTGTCGACGCCCGGCGGTATCTTCACTTCGAACCTCCGCGTTCCGGTGGGCTCGGTGAGTGCGATGGTGCGGAGCGCCCCGTGATAGGCCTCCTCCAGCGATAGATCGACCTGCGTCGTCAGGCGCGAGGGGCCTGCCGAGTACCTGCCCGCGCTTCCGAATCCGCCGAAGAGATCGCCGACGTCGCCGAACATATCGAAGCTGAACCCACGGGAACCGCCGTAGCCTGATGAGTGCCCGCCGAAAGGCGATCCCGTCGCCGCGCGCTCTTCGAACTGGTCCGCGTACTTCCACTGGTCGCCGTACTTGTCGTACTTCTCGCGTGTCTCGGAGTGGGAGAGCGCCTCGTACGCTTCGTTGATCTCCTTGAACTTCCCGGCAGCTTCGTCGTTCCCCGGGTTCAGGTCAGGGTGAAACTGGCGCGCGAGCTTGCGGTATGACTGCCTTATGGTCTTTTCGTCGGCGTCCCGGGAGACGCCCAGCACATCGTAGTAGTCGGCCATTCCCTGAGTTCCAGATCGTTTCCCTATGGCCTCACAATCTTAGCAGACTTTTATGTGACTGAGGCATATAAGGTATAGCAAACACTATAAGGATGACGGCTTTAATGGACCGCACGGCCGGGCATTTTTGCACAGGCAGCTGCCCAAACGCGCCGGGCCGGCTGCGGTACAATTGCCGACCTATGAGTTCCGGACCGGCACGGGTGTACACCAAGACGGGAGATGAGGGCGAGACAGGTCTGCTGTACGGCGGCCGCGTGCCGAAAGACGATCCCCGTTGCGAGGCCTATGGCGCGGTGGATGAGGCCGTCTCGGCGATGGGCCTGGCGCGTGCGCAGTGCGCCGATGAACGCGTCAAGGAGGTGCTGCTCTCCACGCAGCGGGAGCTGTTCACCGTCGGCGCGGAGCTTGCCACGGATCCGGACGACTACGACAAGCTGCTCGAACACTTCGACGTCACACGCCCGGAGATGGTCCACAGGCTGGAGGCGATCATCGACGACATGAACGCCGAGATACAGTTGCCCCGCGCGTTCATCGTGCCCGGCGCATCGGCGGGATCGGCAGCGCTGGACATGGCGCGCAGCGCCCTCAGGCGTGCCGAGCGGCGCGTCGTGGGGCTGCACAGGAGCCGTCCGTTTCCGAACACGGAAGTGCTCAGGTATCTGAACAGGCTGGCGGACCTGCTTTTTGTGCTGGCCAGATACGAGGATAGGGCTCTGCCGTTCGAGTTGACCACCGGCGAGACGTCGCGGTAGCGCCGGCGACCTGACCGCATGACAGCGCCTCTCATCGCAATTGTCGACTACCGCGCGGGCAACGTACGCAGCGTTGAGCGCGCTCTCCAGCGCTTCGGCGCGGACGCCAGGATTACGTCGGACGCCTGCGTGATCGAGCGTGCGGCAGGCGTTGTGTTCCCCGGGCAAGGCGCGTGCGACTCCTCGATGGCCGAGCTCCGCAGGCGATGCCTCGTGGAGCCGATTAAAGAGTACATCGCGGGCGGGCGACCGTTCCTCGGGGTTTGCCTCGGCCTGCAACTCCTTCTGGAGAGTTCGGAAGAAGGCGGCGAGCCGTGCCTGGGCGTGATTCCCGGCGCCGTCCGGCGGTTTCCGCGGGACCTCGGTCTGAAGGTGCCGCACATGGGCTGGAACCGTGTGATGCTCAAGCAGAGGCCGGCGATGATGCGAGGCGTGCCGAACGGCTCCTACTTCTATTTTGTTCACGGGTATTATGCCGATCCTGAACTGGACGATGCAGTTGCCTCAACGACGTCCTATGGCCTTGAGTTCTGCAGCGCCGTTGCGTGGGACAACGTGCTCGGCGTCCAGTTCCACCCTGAAAAGAGTGGCGACGTGGGACTGGAGGTGTACCGGAACTTCGTACGCATCGCGGCGAACGGACAGGTCGGCGCGGAAGGGTAGGGCGGCGGGTGGAGGTCATACCGGCGATCGACCTGAGGGGCGGGAGATGCGTCCGCCTCTTCCAGGGCGACTTCGCGCAGGAGACCGTGTACTCCGATGCGCCGGAGACGGTCGCTGAGCATTGGACGGGACTTGGCGCGACCCGGCTCCACGTCGTCGATCTTGACGGCGCCCGTGACGGCGTTCCCGCGAACCTCGGATGCCTGGAACGGATCGCTGGCGTTGTGGACGTGCCGGTGCAGTTCGGCGGCGGCGTGAGGACGGCGAAGGGCGCGGGCCGCGCGCTGACCGCCGGAGCGGACAGGGTGATCGTGGGCACGGCGGCCGTAGAGAACTCTGCGCTGGTGTGTGAGCTTATCGACCGATATGGAGCGCAGAGGCTCGTGGTAGGGGTGGACACGCGGGACGGCGGCGTGGTGCTGCGCGGGTGGTTGAAGAGGGGAGGCCTGCGGGCAACGGAGTTGATCGACCGGATGATGGACATCGGCGTGACGCGGTTCATGTTCACAGACGTCTCACGCGACGGCACCCTGACGGAGCCCAACTTCGCGGAAGTGGAAGCCCTCGCGGGGAGGCCGGGCACGTCGCTGATCGCGGCTGGTGGAATCGCGAGCGTCGATCACCTGGTCCGGCTTGCGAATACAGGCGTGGAGGCCGCCGTCGTGGGGAAGGCTCTGTATACTAGTGACATCGATCTGGAAGAGGCGCTTGCGGCGGTGAGTGTACTTCCTTAGCGCGAGGTAACCACAATTGATCAAGAAGTTCGACGTTAACCAGATGGACTTGCTGACCGGGCCCGACAGGGCGGACCGGGTGGACATCTATCGTGTCCTGGCCACCATCCCGATACTGAAGCATCACCACATCGCGGACATTGGGTGCGGCCCCGGCTACTTCACCGTTCCGCTGGCCAAGTACGTCTTCGACGGCAAAGTAGTCGCGCTTGACGTTCAGCCCGAGATGGTGGACGCCTGCAAGGAGCGCGTTGAGGCCGCGAAACTGACAAACGTGGAGTTCGCGGTGTCGGAGGAGATAAAGCTTCCGGTCGAGTCCGGGTCTATCGACGGAGCCCTCATGGCCTTCGTGTTCCAGGAGGTCAGCAGCCGCAAGCGGCTGTTGAGGGAGGTCAAACGCACGCTCAAGAAGGGCGGCTGGCTTACGATCATGGAGTGGCACAAGGTCGAGACGGACTACGGCCCGCCGTTGAAGCGGCGCATTCCCGAGGATGACATGCGCAAGATGACGGAGGACGTGGGAATGCGGTACACCGCCCGGCTGGACCTGAACCCAGAGCACTACATGATCGTGATGCGAAAGTAAGCGACTTGCTTGCCAGGCGGATCATCCCTTGCCTCGACGTGAAGGCGGGCCGGGTCGTGAAGGGCGTCAGGTTCCAGGACCATCGCGACGCGGGCGATCCGGCGGAGTTGGCGGCGCAGTACGACGCCGAGGGCGCGGACGAGTTGGTCTTCTACGACATCACGGCCTCGGCTGACGAACGCGATGTCATGCTGGACGTGGTGAGGCAGGCGGCCAACGAGGTCTTCATCCCACTTTCGGTGGGCGGCGGCCTGCGGAGCGTTGACGACATGGCGCGGATGCTTAACGCCGGCGCGGACAAGGTGTCGATCAACACGGCAGCGGTGGAAAACCCGGCCTTGATCGAGGAGTCCGCGCGCGCGTTCGGCAGCCAGTGCGTTGTGCTGGGGCTGGACGCTATCAGGGACAGCAGGTCGCCGACTGCGCGCTGGGACGTGCGCGTGCGGACGGGCGACGGCTCAGGACGCCCGACCCGGCTCGACGCCGTGGAGTGGGCCGCGAGGGCGGCGGAGCTCGGCGCAGGCGAGATCGTGGTGAACAGCATGGACGAAGACGGCCGCCGCAAAGGGTACGACCTCGCCCTGAACAGGGCGGTGTCCGAGGCGGTGGGCATTCCCGTCATCGCCAGCGGCGGGGCGGGCGGCCCGGAGCACATGTACGACGCGCTGGTGGAAGGCCGCGCGGACGCGGTGCTGGCCGCCAGCATCTTCCACTACGGCGAGTACAAGATCGCCGAGGTCAAGGAGTACCTCGCCGGCCGCGGGGTCCCGGTACGTCCCGTAGAAGGCTGAAGATTCGCATACACATACGCATGGAGGACTTCGATGCCCATTCAGCTTGACGAGAACGGCTTAGTCCCCGCCGTGGCCCAGGACGCGCGGACGAAGGACGTGATCATGCTCGGCTACATGAACCCCGGCGCGCTGAAGCGCACGATGGAGGGCGGCGACGTCTGGTTCTACAGCCGCAGCCGGTCCGACATGTGGCACAAGGGCGAAGTGTCCGGCAACTACATGCGGTATGAGTCGGCCTCGATGGACTGCGACGGCGACACGCTGCTGCTCCAGGTGAACCCGGACGGTCCGATCTGCCACACCGGTAGCCAGACTTGCTTCTTCATGCCGTTCGACGAGATGCCGGACTTCGAGAGGGTGGCGAAGGGCCCCCGCATCCTCGAAGACCTGTTCTCCGTGATCCAGGACCGCAAGGAAGAGATGCCGGACGGCAGCTACACGGGGGAGCTGCTCAGCGAAGGCGTCGCCCGCGTCAGCAAGAAGGTGATCGAAGAGGCGGGCGAGGCCGCGATAGCAGGCATGGGCGGTGACAGAGAAGAGGTCGCGGAAGAGGCGGCGGACCTGCTGTATCACACCCTCGTGCTGCTGGCCGCGACCGGCGTGCGGCCCGAGCAGGTGTGGGCCAAGCTGAGGGAGAGAAGCAGCTAGGCCCCTGCGGGAGTCTTGTCGGTTTCCAGCGCGTGCGTCATCGCGCTGACCGCCACCTCGATCTGGTCGTCGTCCGGCTCGCGCGTCGTCAGCGCCTGAAGCCAGAGGCTGGGCGCGTTGATCAGGCGCACGAGCGGATTCGTCGCGTGAAGTCCGCTGAAGCGGATCAGTTCGTAGCTCACTGCGGCTATGGCCGGGACCAGCAGCACCCTTGACGAGATCAGCCACCACAGCGGGTCGCGGCCCGCGAATACGAACACCGCCACGGCCACCACCATGACGACAAGCAGAAACGCCGTGCCGCACCGGGGATGCGCCGTCGGGTACTTGCGAATCGACGGCACGTCGAGCGGGTCCCCGCGTTCCTGGGCGTGGATCGTCATGTGCTCCGCGCCGTGGTACATGAACACGCGGCGGATGTCTCGCATCCGGCTGATCAACACCAGGTATCCGAGGAACAGGCCGAGGCGGATCAGCCCTTCCACGACGTTGCTGAGGATGTCCGAGCCGAGCATGCCCTCGAACGGCCTGCTCGCGAAGAGCGGCGTGAGAAAGAACAGCGCGATCGCCAGGGCCAAAGACAGAAAGAGCATCACGGCCATCGCTCCCTTGCCAAGCTCTTCGCCCTCGGCCTCGGCGGCGACGCCCGCCGAATAGCTGAGGGCGCGCATCCCCAGCGTAAGCGTCTCGGCCAGCGTCAGGACGCCGCGCACCAGCGGGACGCGGCGCATGCGGCCTGTAAGCCAGCCGCCGAGCGGTATGCTGGTCTGCGCGATCGTGCCGTCAGGCCGGCGAACGGCGACGGAGGCGTGCTCGCGGCCCCGGATCATGACGCCTTCGAGTACGGCCTGGCCGCCGTACGTCACGCGTTCAGGCACCGGCCTGCGAATCCACTCGGTCCGACCGCAGGGCGCAGCCTGTGCGAAGCATGGTCGTCCTTTGAATCAGCCGTGAACTCCCACAAAAGAATAAGGGGTGAGACATTTCTCACCCCTCGCGGCGCGATGGTCTGTAGCCGCGCTACTCCAGGTTGAATCGCCGCTTGAGCCTCTCGACTCTGCCCTCGGTGTCAACGATGCGCTGCTCGCCCGTGAAGAACGGGTGGCAGCGATTGCAGACCTCGACTCGAAGCTCCGGCCTCGTGGCGCCCGTCACGTAGGACGAGCCGCATGAGCAGGTAACAACCGCCTCGGGGAAGTAATCGGGGTGTATGCCGGTCCTCATCAGTAAACTATCTCCGTTAGACGGGGTAAACGCTGGCGCGCTTCTTGGACTTGGTCTGGTGCTCGAACTTTACCGAGCCGTCGATCAGCGCGAACAGCGTGTGGTCCTTGCCGAGCCCCACGTTGCGACCGGGCAGTATCCTCGTGCCTCGCTGGCGCACGATGATCGTCCCGGCGGTTACGACCTCGGTGTCGTAACGCTTAACGCCGAGCCGCCTGCCGGCGCTGTCGCGCCCGTTCCTTGTGCTGCCGCCGCCCTTCTTGTGCGCCATTGCTGATTACCTCTCTCGCGCCTTCAGGATATGTCTAGAATCTTGAGGTCTGTGTACGGCTGGCGATGTCCGTTGCGCCGTCGGTAGCGCGTCTTGGCCTTGTACTTGAACACCACGATCTTCTTGTCCCGCCCGACGCCGACCACCTCGGCGCTGACCTTCGCGTCCGGCACCGTGGGCGAGCCGACGGACACGACGCCATCGTCCGAAGTCATGACGACGTCGGTCAACTCGATCCTGTCTCCCACGTCGCCGGGCAGTGTCTCCACCCGGATGGTGTCGCCGGGGGCGACCTTGTACTGTTTGCTGCCCGTTTCGACTATCGCGTACTTCGCCAACGTATCAACCTCACTGGCAAGAATTGTAAGCACGCGGCACGTAGCTGGTCAAGGAGATAACCTCCGGTGATAACATTCTCGGATGTACTTCCCGCATGCCCCCGTCCATCCGCCATGCACGTAGGCGTCTGTCGGATCGTCCTGCGGATGCACGGCGTTCACAGCCTGAAGGGCAAGCGCGGCGTCATCGGCTCGCTGTGCGCCAGGGTGCGCAACAAGTTCAACGTCTCCATCGCCGAGGTCGGCGATCACGACTCCTGGCAGGCCGCGACGCTGGGAGTGACCAGCGTAAGCAACGATCCGGTAGTGGCCGAGAAAATGCTGGCAGCCGTGCTGGACTTCATCGAACGCGGGCGCGACGGCATCGAGATCGTCGAATGCCAGCAAGAGACAGTATCCGGGTTCTAGGCGTGAAGCTTGGAGCGCAGCCTGACAGCGAGCGCCGTGGCCTAATCTGCCGCATACCGTCAGGGCCGCTCGCGGAGTTCCTGTAGCGCGATGCCCGCCTGGCGCCGGAGCCGGTCCGAGTTCATGCGCTCGCTGTCTGCCGCTCTGAAGGCATCCACTGTGAAGGGCCGCCATGCGTTGTACAGGGTGCGCATCGCCACCTCTTCGCCGTCCACCGCCTGCACCATCAGCGCGTACATCGGAAGCAGCAGGCCGGACTGGGGCAGATCGCGGACCTTGCGGCCCAACTCTCCGAAGCGGAGGTTGAACCGGCTCAGGGACTCGGCGACTGCCACGCGGTCGCATCCTCCTTCAGTGCTTCGCCACTCGTCGTACTTCTGGAGGAAACCATCCCACTCCATGACCAGCTTTTCATAGTAGGACTGGAAGCTCTCGACTTCCGCCAGCTTTTTCGCTAAGTCGCCCTCAACTATCTCATCGATCGTCCGGGCGACTCTGCGCTGGGCTTCTTTGCTTTCGTCAAATGCCGCGTCCGTCGCATCCAGCAGCGCCGCCAGGTTCACTTCAGCGCCTGAGTTCGCCGCCGCGGCCTGGGTTGCCTGCCCATCGGAAATCCCGTCCGATTCGGCCCGTGAATTGGAAGCCGATTGGGCCTGATCGCCATTGGAGTCCGACGTCCCATAGACCAGCGTCGTCAGTCCCGAAACAAGCTGGAGGAGAGTGGACTGCTCTTCGTTGGCGGCGTCCAACAACGATTCTACGAGGTCCTCTGTGACTTCCGCGGTGGGCAGGTCAGCCGCTCCAGCAACGATCCGGGCGGACTGCTCAGCCAGATGCCCGTATCGATGAACGAGGGTAGCGCCGTCCAGCGTGTCGTGCTCGCCTCGCAAGTCCCGGTAGTCCTCGTGTAGCTGGCGCCAGGAGTCCCGCAGTTCATCGAAGGCGGCCTCCAACTCTTCGGCGGCTTCGACCTCTTCCTCCGTGTAGGCTTCAGCGTATCTTTCGTGCAGTTCCAACGCCAGGTCCTCGACCTTCAACTGCGCTCGAGACGACGCCGAGCGTTGCTGCTCGACGAGCTCGAACAGCGATATGTTCGTCGGCTGCCAGCGGTCACGCAGTTGCCGGAAAGAGGTCTCCTCTGCCGCCGCCGCCTCGATAAGCATGTCTGCCATCTCCGAGGTGACTGTCGTCCTGGGGATATCCCTTGCCTGCTCGGTCACGCTGTTGCTGTCTGCCGCGAAGATGCGCAGAGCCTGCTGCACGGAACTCACGTGGCATTCCGTCAATCCGGCGCGCCAGGTGTCAAACTCCTCGTGTATCCGATCCCACTCGTCGTCTATGGCCTCAAGTTGCTGAGCGAACTCTCCCAGCGCGGCGCGCTCGGCATCCGTCAGGGGCGTAATGGTCTGCGTGGGTGCCGGCGTCGACTGAACCCCTGTGACCGCTCCGGCGTCAGGGCTGATCGTGCTTTCGCAAGCGATTGCGAACGCCATGAGAAGCAGCAGTACCGGCAGGAAGAAAACGGGGCTTAGGCCAAATCTCATATCTACTCTCGAACTCCCACATAATCACTGACCAGGCTGTCTCTGAAGCTGCCTCGGATCAGGCTGTCAACGGCGTCCGACAGGGTATCTTCCGAGTCGGCCAGCGCCACAAGCATGTCACGGTCTCCGTCCTGGGCGAGCGCCACGACAGACGTCCCTTCCAGTTCGAGTTCCGGCCCGAACGGCGTGCCAAGCGAATCGTCGATCCTGACGCCGGCCGCCTGAAGATAGTGGCTGACTTGGGCCACGTCGTCGTACAGGCCCAGGAACACCGAGTCGCGGCTCGTGTCCTCTATGCCGCTGATCTGCGAGGCGATGTCATTGGAGGCCAGCCCGTTTCTCATCCGGAGGCCGATGTTATAAAGCGAGGACTGTCCAAGAAGGATGTCCACGTCGGCGTCAGGGCCGCTCTCGTAGAAGTAAGGAAAGTCGCCCAGGTCGAAGCGCCTCTCGCTGTCCGTCATGAAGTCGGCGATGTTCGAAATGAATCTGTCGTTGTCCAGCACGAAGCTGTTGGACGGGACCATGAAGGTGAAGTCGCCCAGAGCCAGCACGTTGGGGCTGTCTCCCCAAGCGATGGGGTTGAGCGTCTCTTCGGTGTCGAGAATGGAAGACTTGGTG
The DNA here is from genome assembly GCA_963668185.1 of Dehalococcoidia bacterium. GTDB lineage: Bacteria > Chloroflexota > Dehalococcoidia > Lucifugimonadales. The sequence continues at coordinate 1,637,641 of OY764162.1, read as the reverse complement.
TTCGGCCCGGCGAACGCCAGCCCCGGCCCCGAGGAACGGACCGAACCTGCGTACTCCAGCAGGATCGAGTCGAGGCCGGCCGTCAAGGCATCGGGCTGAAAGTCACTGACGAAGATGTGCCTGAAGTTCTGATCGTATTCGACGGTGTCGTAGAGGTAGTCCGGCTGAAAGTTCAGGCCGAATCTCTTGGCCAGAGAGTTGATTTGGTGAGTGCGCGAAGGATCGGAGACCAGCAGGAGCTTGCCGCCTTTTTCGACGAAGCGCTCCACGAGCGCCGCTTCGGCCTCCGTGTACGCATCGCGCGGCAGGATTACCAGAAGCGTGTCCGCTCCGCGCAGCTTCTCCTCCAGAACGGCCAGCCTGGCCTCAACTCTCTCGGGAACGAAACTGCCCAGGAATTCGACTGTGTACCCGCGGTTCGAGGCCTTTGAGACGAGCTCGGTAACTTCCGTCTCCTTGAATGCGTTGCGGTGCAACGCGTCCACGACCAGCAGGCCGTTCCGGACCTGGATTGCCGGCGAGTCGGGCGTCACCTGCGAGGGCGCGGTGTAGGGCGCAATCTCCTCGTACGGCACGCGCGCCGGCGCGTCCCTGACGGAACTGCCCTCGTAGTAGTAGAAGTACGCGCCCGCGAAGGCGGCGGCCGCAAAGACGGGAACCAGGGCGAGGATGCCCAGCTTAAGGAGCATTGCCCACGTACAGGAAGTAGATGTTTGGGCGGTATATGTTCAGTGGAAACTCGGGAAGAGGGTCTTCCCGGTCTTCTTCCAGGCTGCCAAAGCGAATGAGGTCCCGCAACTCATGGAGCGTTGCGATGCCGCCGGCGTCGGATGCGCCCGTTTCGTTTGATGCGACGGAGCCAGGGGCGCGGGCGCCCGTCTGCGCGGGCAGGTCAAAAGCGTCAACCCTGGTCCCGTATGACGCCAGGATTTGATCGAGTTCTTGAACGGTCTCGCGCATGACCTCCAGGTTCACGTCAACCGTGCCGTAACGTGAGATCCCGGCAAGCTCCGCGGCTTTTCGAAGCGCGTCGCTTTCCCCTCCGAGGTCGTCGGCCAACCCGAGCCTTACCGCGTCGAGGCCGCTGTAAATGCGGCCCTGCACCAGCTCGTCCTCTGAGATGCGGAGCCTTCCCGCCCGTTCGGTAACTACGATCTTGGCGAAGGCCGACTTGAGCTGATCTACGGACCCGATCCATTCTCTTCTGTTGAACCCGCTCATTTTGTATGGCCCCGTGAATATCCGATTCTCTGCCGGCAACGATGGGATAAGAGGGTCTGAGAACGCCACTACTCCCACGTTTCCCACCAATGAAGAGGTCTGGGTGTACGAGTAGCTCGCGCCCATTGCCATCATGTATCCGCCGCTGGCAACAAGACCGTCCATCGATATCACCACAGGCTTCTCTTCACGCAGTCTCCTGGTCTCGATGTACAGCCGTTCGCTGGATGCCGCTCCTCCGCCGGGAGAAGTCAACTTGATGACAACGGCCTTGATCGAGTCATCACGGCGTGCGTAGTCGATGAACTGGTTGATCGAGTAGGCGGAATCTTCCGAGATCACGGTGTACGGGATTTCGATCACGCCGATCTTCGGCTTGCCCGGGAAGATGAACATGAATGCGAGCAGACCGCCGGCCACGCCTACCGCTACGGCCATGACCGCAAGCACGTACCAGGCGGTCAGAGTCCGCAACAGCGCCCGGTAGAGAGACCCCAGCTTGCCCGGCACGTTCACTTGAGTTTACTTCCCGTAGTTCGAGCCGCGCGCGCCGCGGGTGCGGACGGGTTCGGCAGCGATGTCTGTGTGATTGGCGATTGGGCGCATGATGCCTTCGCGGGCTATCGCGTACGCGGGTTCAGGACGTCGTTCAGCGCGTCGCCGAGCAGGTTCCACGCCAGCACGAGCGCCCACGCCGCGATGCCTGGCGCCAGCAGAAGCCACGGTTTTACCTTGAGCACGGTGAGAGAGCCGCCCTCCAACAGGAGTATTCCCAGGCTGGGCCTGGGCGGCTGTATTCCGAGGCCAAGCCAGCTCAGGAATATCTCCGTGCCCACCATCGTGCCCATGCCCATCGTCATCGTGACCACTATGGGGCTGATGGCGTTGGGCAGCATGTGCACGAAGAGTATCCGTTTTGTCGAGGCTCCCAGCGCTCTCGCCGCTTCCGCGTACTGCATCTCTTTGAGCGACAGCACCTGGCCTCTGACGAGCCGGGCCATTCCGATCCATCCGAACGATACAAGCGCGACGGAGACGACGAAGTAGTCCACGACGCCGGACCGCACGATGCCGTCTAGCCCCCAGTTGTCCTCCACCCATCTCGCCCACGTAACGAAGCGCGGGCGCAGCGTTGCGGCGATGATGATTACGAGCAGCACCTCAGGGAACGCGGCGAACAGTTCGCCTACGCGCATTACCAGGGAATCGATCTTGCCTCCGAAGTAGCCCGACACGAGGCCCAGGCTCACGCCGATCACCGGCCCGGCGATGACGATGGACACCACGGTAAGGATTACGGTGTTCTGGATGCCCCAGAGCACCCTTGTGAGGACGTCCCTTCCCAGAAGATCGGTCCCGGCCCAGTGGGACAGGCTGGGCGGGTCTCCCTGAAAGGCCGTGTAGTCGAGGTCTTCGTAGCCGTAGGGCGAGATCCAGGCGGCGAAGATGCCGGCCAGGTACAGCAGGGCCAGGATGACGATGCAAGCGACCGCTATCTTCTTGCCCATCAGGCGTTCCGTCGCGCGCGCGAGGTGGCCTTTGGACCTTGACCTCGAGAGCCGGTCGGAGGCTAGCGAGTCTGCTCCTACGGTGGCCATCTAGCGGTACCGTATCCTTGGGTCCACGTACGCGTACGCGATATCGGCTGCGAGAATCGCGAGGACGAACACGAACGTCCCGACCATGGAGACGGCCATAACCACCGGGTAGTCTCGCTCGAAGAGGGACTCGACCACGAGCCGGCCAACGCCGGGGATTCCCATGATCCTCTCCGCGATGACGGACCCGCCGAGCAACCCGGCCAGCGTGAACGACAGCACCGTCACGATCGGGATCATCGCGTTCTTGAACACGTGCCGGCGGTCGATTGTAGTTTCGTCCAGGCCCTTGGCGCGGGCTGTCCTGATGAAGTCCTGGTGCATCACGTCCAGCGTGCTGGCCCGCATGAGCCTGGCCATGCCGGCAATCCCCGGCACGCCCATGACAATGGCGGGAATCACAATGCGGGCGTCAAAGAACCCTCCCCATCCGGAGCACGGCACCCAGTGCAGCTTGAGACAGAACGCCCATAGCATGAACGGCGCGGTGACCATGATTGGGATGGACATGATCATGACCGCGCTCGCCACCGCTAACGGGTCCTGCCAACTCCCCTGCTTGTGCGCGATGTAGAATCCCAGGGGAAGGCCAAGGCCGATGACGATCGTGAGGGCGGCGATGTTGAGCTGCGCGGAGACCTTGATCTTCGCCCAGAGCAGTTCGTTCACTGCGCGGCCGCGGAACCTGAAGCTTTCGCCGAAGTCCCCGCGAAACACGCCGGCCATGTAGTCCACGTACTGCACCGCGATGTGCCGGTCCAAGCCGAACGTCTCGCGGAGCCGCTCGGCCCGCTCCTCCGTGTAACGAGCGCCAAGCATCACCGTTACAGGGTCGCCGGGGACCAGCCTGAACAGAGAGAAGACCATCAAAGACGTAGCGAACATGATGACGGGGAGCCACATGAGTCGCCTGACTATGTATTTGCCCACGTGGGATGTCCCTTCTTCGTCGCCCTGTCCGGGTGCGGCTACTGAGTCACAGTAACATACTGCCCCGTGCTCTCACACGGGGCAGCATATCCATAGCGTCGTGTATGTTCGTGGTCTCGACTACGAGCCTGACAAGTCGTCGTAGTCCACGTAGATGTGCGACAGCTTGGGCACTATCATCGGAGTCATCCGGTAGTCCTTGATGTGCGGCTTGACCAGGACGTACCGCTCTCCTGAGAACCACATCGGGACCCAGGCCGCGTCTTCCACGATGAGCCTCTCAGCTTCCTGGTACAACTCGACACGCTTCAACGGGTCCGGCTCGGACCGGGCTTCTTCCACGAGGCGGTCCACGTCCGGGTTGCTGTAAGCCCCGTGATTCGTCTCGCTGTCCGAGTAGAACAGGATGTCGATGAAGTCCTGCGGGTCCGGGTAGTCAGCCGCCCAGCCCAGGCCTGAGTAGGACTGGAAGCGCCGGGCGTCAAGGTCCTTCAGGTAGGTTGCCCACTCGATCTGCTGTATCTCCACCTGCACGCCGAGCGTGTCTTCCCACATGCCCAGCACCGCCTCAAGCGAGACGGACGGGCTTCCGCCCGTGCCCGGGATCGTCATCACGATGCGCGGCCTGGTCTCAGGGTCGGCGTACTTGGACTCGGCCAGCAACTGCTTGGCGAGTTCGGGGTCATGCTCCAGGCCTACCAGGTCAGGGTTGTATCCCGGGAAGCCGGGGGGAAGGATGCCGTACGCCGGGACGGCCAGGTCGCTGAAGATCTCGCTGGCGATCAGCCTCTTGTCGATAGCGTGATTGAGCGCCTGCCGGAAATTCCTGTCGTCGAACGGCGGCATGGTCGTGTTGAACCCGATGTAGCTCACCGTGAACTCAGGCGCCGCGATTATCAACTCGTCGTGCAGCGGCTCCTGCGGGTCCAGGATGCGGTCGATGTCGAACAGTCCCACGCCCGTGAAGTCGATCTCGTCGTTCTCGTACATGGCCATCGTCTGGCCGCCGGCCAGATTGAACACTACCCGATCGACCTTGGCCTTTTCCTTGTAGTAGTTGTCGTTGCGCTCCAGGATCAGGCGCTCGCCGATCCGGTACTCGGCCAGCCTGAACGGGCCTGTGCCGTTGGGAGTGTCCGTCCACTGGCGGCCCCCGCCCTCCACGTTCTCCCTGTCCAGGACGAACGCGGTCGGGTAGGTGAGCTTGGCCAGGAAGTACGCCTTTGGCTCGTCGATTGTGATCTGGAGCGTGCGGTCGTCGATGACCTTCACCCCGGCCATGTCGGTAGTATTGCCCTCGAACACGTCCTTCGCGCCGACGATGTCGTTCAGGTAGGTCTCGGCCACGGTTGAGCCAGTGTCGGGGTGGGCCGCCCGCTCGATCGACCACTTGAAGTCATTGGCCGTTATGGACTTGCCGTCGTGGAACTTGGCGTCCGGCCTGAGGTAGAAGGTATAGACCGTCGAGGTGTCATCGACCTCCATGCTCTCCGCTATCTCCAGTTCCAGCTGCAGATCGGTGTTCAGGGTCAGCAGGCCGCTGTACAGCTCGACCACAATGGCCGAAGACGTTGTGTCGCTGGAAAGATGCGGGTCGAGCGTTGGCGGGTCGTCCCACATCCTGCGGAACTCTCCGCCGAAGGCCGGCTCGCCCGCGATGTCCTGAGGCTCAGCGTCCGTTTCTGCCGCGGCGGTTGTTTCTTCAACCTGGGGCTCCGTGTCGGCCGGCGTGACTTCCGAGATCGAGACCTCGTCTTCGCCTCCGCACGCGATAGCGATCGCGGCTATCGCCAGGAAGAGTAATGGCAACAGCTTCTTGGTCATGATCGTGAAACTACTCCTGAATTTGTAGATTGGCGACTCGCCGCCGGGTCGGGAACTACGTCGCCGCTGGATCCATACACGGCTGCAGTCCGAGACGCCCGGATTATGCGACTGTCTCTGTTAAGTACGCTCTCATAAACTGATCCAGATTTCCATCCAGGACGTCCTGCGCGTCCGAAACCTGGTGGAGTGTCCGGTGGTCCTTGACCATCTGGTAGGGGTGCAGCACGTAGCTCCTGATCTGCCGTCCCCACTCGGCGGACACGTGCTCGCCCTTCAGTTTCGACCGTTCGTCCGCCAGCCGGGCGTTCTCCCTCTCCACGAGGCGCGCCGTCAGAATGCGCATGGCGATCTCCTTGTTCTGGTGCTGGGACCGCTCGTTCTGGCAACTCACCTTGATGCCCGTGGGCAGGTGAGTGATGCGCACCGCCGTGGAGTTCTTCTGCACGCTCTGGCCGCCGGCCCCGCCCGCCCGGAACACCTCGATCTTCACGTCATCAGGCTTCACCTGTATGTCCGCGCCCTCTTCGACTTCCGGCAGCGCCTCCACCAGCGCGAACGACGTATGCCGCGCGTGGTCCGCGTCGAATGGCGACAGCCGCACCAGCCTGTGTACCCCCCGCTCCGCCTTCAGGTGTCCGTATGCGTACGAGCCGCCGACCTGGATGATGGCGCTCTTGACGCCGCCTTCATCGCCGGAGGACACGTCCAGGACGTCGACGTCGTGCCTCCGGCTCTCGGCCCAACGGATGTACATGCGCATCAACATCCTGGCCCAGTCCTGCGACTCTATGCCGCCCGCGCCCGCGTGGATGGCGATGATGGCGTTGCGCTCGTCGTACTGGCCTGAGAGCACGAGGCGAAACTCCATGTCTTCGAGTTTCGCCGTAAGGGCGGACGCATCGTCCGCGAGTGTCGTCTGAAGCTCGTCTTCGCCCTCTTCTATGGCCAGGTCGAGCAGTTCGCCCAACGTGTTGGCCTGGTCTTCGACCTCGCGCCAGTCCGCGATTTCGTCCTTGAGCCTGGTGAGCGTCCTCATGCCGTTGCTTGCGGACTTGGGGTTGTCCCAGAAGCCCGGCTCCTGGGACAGCTTCTCCAGCCTGGCAACTTCGTTGTCTTTGGCAGGGAGGTCAAAGACGCACCAGGAGCGTCGTCAGCTTGTCCTGGAGTTGCGTAACTTCGGCCCTAATGTCCTGCATTGCTGGGAGTCCTTGAAGATGTGTGGTTCGCGCCGATTATACAGAGCCGGAGGCCGCCTCGTAGCAAAGGACAGCAAGAGGCCCCCGCCCGGTTCGAAGGCGGAGGCCTCTTATCTTGCCGAGGAGTAAACCCCTTACTTGTCTGCGACTAGCAGCGGGAACGTGGCCTTGTGTCCGCTGTCAGCGCCCGTGGCTACGACGGTGTGCACGCCCGTGGCCATGTCCTCGCTGATCGTGAACTCGGTCATGAAGCCGCCGCCGTCGTTGGTGGCTCCGCTGGCCAGAATGCCGCTTGCGGTGGTCAGGCTGACCGACTCGCCGGCCCCGAAACCGGAACCCCATGCCGATACCGCGTCGCCCGGCGCGCCGCCCTCGACGAACAGGGCCGCCGGCGGAGGCTCAGGCGTCGGCACTGGCGTAGCCATCTCAGGCTCGGCGACTACCAGTGGCGCGGTAACTTCGTTCGTTCCACCCGCAGCGCGGAAGGTGTACGTGGCGTGGGCCGCGTCTTCCGGAATGGCGATTGAGGCCTCGAAGGAGCGGTCTCCGCCGACCGTCACGCCGCCGACGCTGGTGCCTCGGAGGAAGAAGCCGACAACCTCGCCTTCGAGCCAGCCGGCGCCCCTGGCGGTAACGGTCTCTCCCGGCGCGCCGCCTTCGATTGTCAGCGACGCCGCCTGATCGGGCGTCGGACGCTTCGTGGAAACGATGCTGACAGGCGCAACGGCTATGCTTCCCTGGTTGCCCTCGACATACACAAACCGTGGGCCGATGGCCGCAAGCTGGGTGTTCAAGTTCCCGCCGATTGCGTCGGTAGAAACCTCAAACACGCCCTGATCGTCCGCCATGCCATCCCCGATGGGGCGTGCCAGCGGGGGATCTGCGGTGATAACCAGAAGCGCGCTGATTTCCTCACCTGCATGGAATCCGGCGCCCCGGACGGTCACGCGCTCCGTCATAGTGAGCACGTTGTCGTTGAGGCTGATGGCAGCCAGGGCGGCAGAGGCGGGTGCGCCTGCGGGGCCTGGAGGGCCGGCCGGACCCTGAGGGCCTGCCGGGCCAGCGACCGTAGAGTCTGCGCCTGTGGGTCCCGCCGGGCCTGGCGGTCCCTGCAAGCCTTGCTCACCCTGACACGCTACCAATGCAAGGACGGCAAACAGAGAGAGAAGCATGGCAAGTGCGCCTAGACCTCTCTTGCTAAAGTACGTGGACATCGGGCCCCCTTTCTGGAAACGCGGTTCTCGTTACATAGCCAATGGACGCCGCCACTTGGGATATCGGGCCGTCTCGGCCCTCATATATCAAGCAGGCGTAGCTAGTCCCCATTGGTGTGGCAATCTTATGCACCTGTCTTGGAGTATGTCAAGTCCTACAGCCCACCCAAGCGGGCGAATGTATGGAAGTCGCCGCTCATGCGAATCGGCTTGTCGGTCGTGTTGTCCGGTTGCCGCCTCTGCTGCTATAGTTCGTATCTGCCGGTATGCGCGGAAGGCCCGTACGGCAGAACGTAGCCGTCTTCTCGCGCTGCCGTCTTCAACAGCCTCGTTTCGCCCCCGTAGCTCAGCGGATAGAGCGCTGGCCTCCGGAGCCAGGCGCGTGGGTTCGAGTCCCGCCGGGGGCGCCACTTTCGCAACGATCGCTTGCCGATCATGTTGACCGGACGATTCACGAGTCCCTCCAGCGGTGCGGCGTCTCCTTCAGTTGCCGGAACCCCAGTTCGTCGCACAGTTCGATGTATTCGTCCCTTTTGACGCCCTTCCACTCCAGGTCACCGAGTCCTTCAGCGATGGGAACGTCGTCGCGCAGTGTCGCAAGCTGCTTGTACAGCGCCGCTTCAGGCCTGTGCGACGCGAGGCTCGCCGCGAGCGACTTAGCGCCCCTGACCTTTACGTCCCACAGCGATTCGGATTCCGGGATCGCCTGTATCGTGCCGTATCGTGACAGCACCGTCGCGGTCGACTTGGCGCCCCATCTCGGCACTCCCGGTATTCCGTCCGCGCTGTCTCCTACCAGGGCCAGGTAGTCCGGGATAGACTCCGGCGGCACGCCCATCTTCTCGATCACTCCGTCCGCGTCGATTACCGCGTTCCGGCGTCTGTCGAGACACACAACCTCGTCGCCGTCCACAAGCTGCATCAGGTCCTTGTCGGGCGAGCAGATGACCGTCTGGACCACCTCCGCGTCCCCGGACCAGCGTCGTACGGCGGTGGCGATGGCGTCATCCGCCTCGAACTCGACCATCGGCCACGTGACCAGCCCCAGCGCCGAGGCCGCGCGTTCCGCAAGGTCGAACTGCGCCAGCAACTCTTTGGGCGCGTCCTCGCCGGTCTTGTACCCATCGAACATGTCGTTGCGGAAGGACCGTATCTCGTGGTCGAAAGCGCAGGCCGCGTGTGTGACGTCCTCGCCGCGAAGCAGCATCAGCAGCGTCTGGATCAGGCCGCGAACCGCTCCCACCGCGCGGCCGTCGGGCGTGGTGGAGGGAGGCGCGCCGAAGTGCGCCCTGAACAGTTCATAGGTGCCGTCGATTAGGTGCAGGTACACAGCGGTGTCCTAGGAAGAATCCGTTCCCCGATTGTACCAGCGTCCCGTAGATTGAGCCGTGCCGATCAATTAACATTCTGAGGCAGTCCGGCGTGCCCCTGTAGCTCAGAGGATAGAGCAACGGTTTCCTAAACCGTGTGCCTGGGTTCGAGTCCCGGCAGGGGTACCACAGCCGCCCCCGTAGATGTAGTATCTTCTGCCGAACGTTCCGGCCGGGCCAACGGCCGGTTTTCTGGCGGGGAAGAACCAACATGCGCCTTCGTATCACAAAGAATCGCCGCTTCGGAGTAGCCCTTGCGGCGATCGCGCTCGTCGCGCTTGCCGCCGCGTGCGGCTCCGATCCCGCGCCGTCTCCGACGCCGACTCCAACGCCTGAGCCGACGCCGACGGCCACGCCGACTCCCACCCCGACGCCCGAGCCGACGCCGACGCCTGAACCGGCCGCGGTGCCCGAAGCCACGCCGACGCCGTCCGCGGCACAGCCGGAAGCAACCCTGGAGAGCCTCGTCGTCACGGACGAGACCACCGGCAAGGAGTTGATGGACAGAATATCGGAGGCGGAGAATGCCTGCGTGCAGGAAGCCTTCGGAGGCTTCATCTACGAGGTGTATCTGAACATTCCGATCATGCAGCAGTCCGGCCTCGCGGACTCCGATCAGGCCGACGCTATGGCCGCGTCGATGTTCGGTTGCCTCACGCCGTTGAATGCGGTCCTTCTCGGCGTAGCGTTCGCCGATTACGAGGCTGGGGGCTTCGAGCCGGCGTCGCGCGCATGCATCGTCGGAGCTTCGAGCGAGCATCCGGGCATGGTGTTCGGCATCCTGGGCCTCTCAGGAATCGGCGAAGAATCTGCCGCCGCGTCTGGAACGGCCCCTTACATCGTGCCGTTGTACAACTGTCTGACCGATCTGGAGAAGGTAGAGCTATTGTTGCGCAACCGGCGGGCGTCCGATGGACAGACGACCGTCGGAGACCACGTCATCCCGGCGCTCTCCGAATCTGAGGGGGCCTGCGTCAGCGAAGCGTACTCGGACGCCGAGTACGCGGCGCTGCTCGGATCGACGGTCATGGAAGCCCTCACGCCCGGTTCCGCGCTCTCCAACTGCGTCTCCGAGGAGAGCTACGCCGCGATTTTCCTGGCGGTCACCGAACTGCAGGCAGGCGGCCTGGCCGGCGACTCCCGAAGCTGCCTCGCCGGCTTCGGCGAGGACCACCCGGAATACGCCGCCCTCATCGGAGCGGGGAACTACGAGGCGTCGTCTCTCACCGGAGAGCAGATCGGCGCGTACGCTCAGAACGGCCTAAGCCTGCTCCAGTGCCTGAACGACGATGAGCTCCGAAACATGCAAACCCTGATCGCCCAAGGCCTTTCCGCGTCCTAGCCCCGCCCCGCCCCCGCCTACAGTGTCCCTAGAGGGCGGAGGCCCCACCCCCGGCGAGACGCGCGTTTGGCCAGGGCGCGGCGTTGGTGGCTTGCGGGGCGTCTGAGATTCCTCGGGGGACTCGGAATGACAGTGGCGACGGCGCGGGCGGGCGCTTCGCGAAGCGCCCCTACACCTGAGGGCATCAGGGCGGGTTCTCTGCCGGGATGACGGGTTCGCTATCGGCGGGTTCGTCATCGGTGGGTTCGGCACAGAGGTCGCAGGAGGCGGTTCCGTGGCGGCATGCGATGCGGATGGGGCCGCGGCATGATTCGCGGATGCGCTTGACCGCGTCTATGATTTCGCCGGCCGCTATGGACCTTTCGACGGCCGGCCGGGCGTGTTCGCTGAAGTAGTGCTCCTCTCCGTTGTGTATGATGATGCTGCCGCGTTTGGAGGGGTAAACGACTCTGGGGTCCGGGGGCGTCGGGCGCCTGCCGACGGCGTCCAGCAGGGCGTCGGCTGCTTTGGAGACGGCTCGATTGTCGACGCCGGTGTCTTCACTGTGGCCGTATGTGTTGGAGTACGGGGGTTCGTAACCGGCGAGGATGTCGGGAACCCCATCCCGGCCTTCCCCAGCAGACTGGGGAAGGGGTTCGAGTTCTGTGTCGGAAGGCGGAACCCCATCCCGGCCTTCCCCAGCAGACTGGGGAAGGGGCGAGAGGGAGGCGCCGTTGGTGTCGGGAACCCTATCCCGACCTTCCCCAGCAGACTGGGGAAGGGGTGATAGGGAGGCTCCGTTGGCGTCTGCGGAAGGGGGAACCCCATCCCGGCCTTCCCCAGCAGACTGGGGAAGGGGTTTGAGGGAGGCACCAGCGGACTGGGGAAGGGGGTTTAATTCTGCGTCGGCGTAGGTGTCGTGGTGGAGGGGGCCGGGTGCGTCGTCGAAGCCACGGCGTAGGAGTTCTTTGGCGGCGTCTATGCGGTGGTGCGGGCCGAAGCCGGGCATGAAGCCTAGCATGACGTCTATGAGGAATCGTATGGCCTGTCGTCCTCCGTCGGTCTCGGCGCGTATGAAGCGTGCGAGGTCGGGGTTCAGGCCGGTGGTGTCGAGGATGTCTGCCTGGGACGCTTCGGCGGGCAGAACCCCATCCCTGCCTTCCCCAGCAGACTGGGGAGGGGGTGTTCCCTGCGCGTTGTGGTTCGACAGGCTCACCACGAACGGGTTGGAGTCGCGGGCTTCTTCGAAGCCTAGTTTGATGAGTTGGCGTGCGGCGTCTAGCCGGTGGTAGGGCTTGGCGCCGCGGATCTGGTCCTGCATGGCGGCTACTAGGAAACGGACGATGAGTCTGCCGTCCTGGGTTTCTTCTCGGACGATGCGTTGTATGGGTGATATGGTGTGCGCTTCGGTATTCATAGGTTCTAGGATAGCGGGCGCGTACTGGCGTGTCAAGGGATGGGGGAGTGGATAGGGGATAGTGGCGAGTGGGGAGCGGACGGGCGGTTGGTTGATGGGGGCGGGCATCTGTGGAGGGCGTGAGGCTGTAGGTTCCTCGGGGGACTCGGAACGACAGAGGGCTGCTTCGCTCGTTCGGAATGACAGGGGGAAGGGCGGTGGCCCCGCCCGCCCGGCTGGATTCCGGCTGGGCGCGGGTTCACGCTGGCGCGTGAATGCCGGAATGACGGCGGGGGTTGCTGCCGGGGGTGGGGCCTGGCGGCGTGCGGGAGGCCTTGGATTCCTCGGGGGACTCGGAATGACAGTGGGCCGCTTCGCTCGTTCGGAATGACAGTTAGCAGCCCGCCCACCCGTCATTCCGGCGAAGGCCGGAATCCAGGGGGCGGGGCCTCCAGCCCCTTCTCCAGTCTGCGGAACCAGCCCCGAGTCCCTCGAGGGGAAGGGCCGGAATGGGCTTGCCTAAACCGTCACCCTCTCCACCACCGGGTTGTAGCAGGCCACCCAGTGGTCGTCATCCAGCTCCTCCAGCGGAGGCCGGGGCGAAGTCCTGCACGCCGTGCTCGCCTTCGGGCACCTCGAAAGGAACGGGCACTGGTCCGGCGGGTCCACCATGCTTGGCGGCGTCCCCGGCATCGGCGTCAGCGACGCGCCCAGCGAGTCCACCCTCGGCAGCGCCTGGAACAGCCCGTGCGTGTACGGATGGTGCGGCTTCGCGAACAGGTCCGCCGTCGACGCGAACTCCACGATCATCCCGCCGTACATCACCGCCACCTGCTCGGCCATCTGCGCGATCACGCCCAGGTCGTGAGTGATAAGCAGCATCCCCGAAAGCTGCTCCCTCGTCAGCCGCTTCAGCCGTTGCAGGATCTCCGCCTGCAGCGTCACGTCCAGGTTCGACGTCGGCTCGTCCGCGATCAGCACCCGCGGCTCCAGCGCGATCGCCGTCGCCATCACGATCCGCTGCGCCATCCCGCCGCTGATCTGGAACGGGTACTGGTCCATGACGCGCGGCCCGTCCCCGATCCCCATCTGCGAAAGCAGCCGCAGCGTCCGCTCGTCCGCCTCATCCTTCGTGATGTGAAGGTGCGCGAACATCACCTCCTGCACCTGGTCCCGGATGCGCATCGTCGGGTTCAGCGCCGTCTGCGCGTCCTGGAACACCAGCGAAATCTCGCGCCCCCTGATCGTCCGCAGGTCCCGCTCCCGCAGCCCGGTCAGCTCGCGGCCCTTGTACCGGATGCTGCCCTCCACGATCCTGCCCGGATGCGGCACCAGCCCCACTATCGAGAGCGCCGTCGCCGTCTTCCCGGACCCGCTCTCGCCGACCACCCCGAGGATCGTGTCCTGCCTCAACTCCAGCGACACCCCGTTGACAGCCTTGACCACCCCCTCCTTCGTGAAGAAGAAGGTGTGAAGGCCCTCAACCTCCAGCAGGGGGCCGTCATCCTCCCGGCGATGGACTTGCCTCAGGTCTTCCGTGCTCATGCCGTCGGCCGCCTTCCGTTCAGCGTCACCGGCCTGTACCTGCCCGCCCTCAGCTCCTCCATCAGGTCATCGAGCCCGCCGATCCTGCGCTCGAACTCCGTGGCGTACGTGCCCACGTCCTTTGGGTCGTGCGCGTCGCTCGCGCCCGACTGCGGAAGCCCGGACCGCTCCGCCAGTTCCAGCGAGAACCCGTTCTGCGCCTCATTCCCGCGGCCGTTCAGCACGTCGATCCCGTCCACGAGACCCATCGCCGGGTTGCTCATTGCGCGCTCCAGCATCCCCTCGTACGCCCCGTCCACCTGCGCCATGTCCTCGAAGTGCGCCCGCCGGTACGGGTGCGCCAGTATCACCACCGCGCGCGCCCTGTCCGCAAGCTCCCGTACGAAGCTAGTCCGGTGCATCCCGAACCTGTACTCCTCCAGGCCGTACACCAGCAGGTGCCCCTCCTCCGTGGTGATCTCACAGCCGGGAAACACCGGGAAGTCGTGCCGGCGCGAAAGCCGCGTCACCGCCTCCGCGCTCCAGAACCTGTCGTGCTCGGTGATGCACACAGCGTCCAGCCCCGCCTCCTTCGCGGCCACGATCAGGTCGTCAGGGGTGAGGTCGCTGTCGTCCGACAGGTGGGTTGTGTGGGTATGGATGTCGATGATCAAGGACGACGCCGCAGCCGCATGGCTGGCCTCAGTTTGACACCGCATCTTCAGGCAAGTCAAGCCGATTCAGCACGTACACCGTCTCCGTATGATACGAGAACTCTTCCGCCTCCACTCCAAGCTCCGAGATTACGCCCTCCATGAACTTCGCGTAGCTCCGGCGCATGCCCTTCTCCCGCCCTCCCAGCGACTTTGTCGGGAACGACACGACGACGTACGGAGACCGTATCCGCCGCAACAGCCGGACCACACTCCCCGGCTCCTGCCTCTCAAGGCATGGCGCCGTCTTCAGAAGCAGCGTCACGTCCGCATGATCGACCGGCGGCGACGCCAGCGCGTCCCGGCATTCGGCGCCGCCGCTATGACCAAGCGCCGGGATCAGCCGGCTCACTGCCGAGACCACGCCGCCGTCGATGTCACTGGCCGCGTATCTCGTGCCGACCGGCAGCCCCATCCACGGCAGGAAGAACGGGTTCAGCCCGCACGCAACGTCCGCAACCGACCTCGGCGCTCCCGTCAGGCCGAACACGTCGCCGTACATCTCCTCCGCGATTTCGACGCGCTCCGCGGTCGAGGCGTGCATGCCCAGCACGTCGGCGCAGGCCGCACGCACAGCCTCCCCCGTAACGCCGTTCTCCACGCCCTCGACCGCCCTGTCCAGCCGCCTCCTGTCGAACCCGTTGAAGTACGCGCCGTGGACCTGGTGCAGCTTCCGCCGCGCCGCCTTCAGAGCGTTGCCCGGCCTGACATGACGTGCCGCCGCCCAGTCAACCGCCCTCGCCAGCGTGTCCTCGCACACCCCGCCGTACTTGCGCGACTGCCTGAGCTTGTCGACCAGCCCGCCCCTGAGCTCCGGCCCTGCCACCGCTCAAACACCCCTTGCCGGTTCCCGCCCAAGCCGGCCGAGCATCCCCGTCAGCCGGGCATAGAACCGCAGGTTGTGGATCGTCGCCAGCCTCAGGGCGAGGTGGTCGCCTACCCTGAACAGGTGGTGCAGGAACGCCCTGCTGTACCGCCGGCAGCAATGGCAGTCGCAGCCCTCCTCGATAGGGGAGTCGTCCCTGACGTGACGCCGGTCGCCTATGTACACCTTCTCATAGAAGTCCCGGCCTTCCAGACTGGAGCCGTCGCTTCCCTGTCGGAACGCGTACAACCGCTTATGCCGCGCGTCCCGAGTCGGCAGCACGCAGTCGAACAGGTCGTAACCTAGCCGGTACGCCGCGACGAGGTTCTCAGGGCTGCCGATCCCGAGCGCGTGGAGCGGCGCTCCCGCCGGCGCAAGCTCCGCCACCAGTCCCACCATGTCCACCAGTTCGCCCGAATCGTCCGTCGGCCAGCCGCCGAATCCGTACCCGTCGAAGCCCAGCGGCCGCAGCCTGTCCGCGCACTCCCTGCGCAGGTCGGCGGACGCTCCGCCCTGCACCACGGCAAACAGCAACGGGCCGGGGCGCTCCCGCTTCGCGGCCTCGGCCAGCCGCGACATCTCCGCCTTGAACCTGCCGGCCCACTCCACCGTGTTCGCCACGCTCTGCCGCTGCTCATCAACCGGGGCGTCCGGGTGCGTGCAGTGATCGAGGCAGAACGCGATGTCCGCGCCGAGCCGGCGCTGGATCCGCGCGCACCGTTCCGGCGTAAGCATGCGGCTGCTCTGGCCCGGGTCGAAGCGATAGGAGAACCCTTTCCTCGTTACAGTCGCGAGCCCGGACGCGTCATGAAGCAGCGAGTACACCTGAAAGCCGCCGGAGTCCGCCGCGATCGGCCCGCTCCATCCGCTGAACCTGTGGATGCCCCCGGCCTCAGAAATCACCGAAGCCCCCGGATTGGACGAAAGATGCAGGGCGTTCACCATGAGCCCGGGCGTTCCGGCGTTCGCCGCGTCGGCAGCGTCCAGGGACCGCACGACCCCGCGCGTCGCGTCCGGCAGAAACGCGGGAAGAGGCAACTCCCCGTGAGCCGTTTCAAGTCGGCTCATGTGCAACCGCCGCAAGTCCGGTCCATCTGCAAGAGCATCGTGATCACATCTTCTCAGAACGGAGCCGCCCGCGTGGCCCAGCAACCACAATTTAGTCTGTGGCGCTCAAGCCTCTTGAGGCGTCTCAAGCACTTAACATTGCGCGCCGCTAGTATATTGGCTATCATTCGATACATATTCCTTGATATGTACCGAATCAAGTAGCGAGGCCTCAGGAGGCAGCCGGCATGGTGATGAACCCGGAACAGTTCACAGAACACGCAAGGGAGATCATAGGCGCTTCACAGGAACTCGTCAGGCGCCGCAGGCACTCGCAGTGGGACGTGGAGCACGTGCTGATGGCTCTGCTTGAACTGGAGCAGGGCGTGCCGGTCGAAATCCTGGAAGACATCGGCGCGCCCGTCGAGCAGATGCGCGCCCGGCTAGACGCCGATCTTGAGGCGGCTCCCAAATTGGCCGAAGGTCCCGCCCAGATCTTCGTGACGCCGCGCGCCGCCGGCATGCTTCGCAGAGCGGAAGCCGAAGCGCAGCGGCTGAACGACGAGTACATCGGCGCCGAGCATCTCCTGATCGCGGTCGTGCAGGAGGAGAAGGGCGAAGCGGCCCGGCTGCTCTCAGAGTTTCGAGTGGAGCTCGAGCAGGTCTATCAGTCCCTGCAGCGCATCCGCGGCGCGCACCGGGTGACCGACGCGAGGGCCGAGTCACGCTATCGCTCGCTCGAAAAGTACAGCATCGATCCCACGCAACTCGCTGGAAGCGGAAAGCTGGACCCGGTCGTTGGGCGCGATGCCGAGATCGCCCGGACCGTTCAGACGCTGATTCGGCGGACGAAGAACAACGCCGTGCTGATCGGGAAGGCCGGCGTCGGCAAGACCGCCATCGCCGAGGGCCTTGCCCAGCGAATCGCGTCGGGAGACGTGCCTGCCGAGCTGCGGGACCGTCGCGTCCTCGCGCTGGACATGGGCGCGATGGTGGCCGGAAGCAAGTTCCGCGGCGAGTTCGAGGAGCGCCTCAAAGCGGTCATGGACGAGATCAGGGAGGCCAGCGGAGAGATCGTCCTGTTCATAGACGAGATCCATACCGTCGTGGGCGCCGGCGCGGCCGAAGGCGCGATTGACGCCAGCAACATGATGAAGCCCGCCCTGGCGCGGGGCGAACTGCAATGCGTAGGCGCGACTACCGAAGCGGAATACAGGAAGTACATCGAGAAGGACGCCGCCCTCGAGCGCCGATTCCAGCCGGTCATCGTGGAGGAGCCGGACGATGAGACTGCTATCGAAATGCTGCGGGCGCTCAGGCCGAAGTACGAGGCCCACCACAACGTCCAGATCGAGGACGGCGCGCTCGAAGCGTCCGTGAAGCTGGGCCGCCGGTACATCTCGGACCGGTATCTGCCGGACAAGGCGGTTGACCTCATCGACGAGTCGGCCAGCAAGAAACGCATCGACTCGCAGCGTCTCCCTTCGCCGCTCAAGGACATGGAAGCTGCGCTGAAGCGCTTGGAGAACGAGGAAGAGGCCGCGGCCCAGCGAGCGGACTACCAGCGCGCCGCCGAACTTCGCGCCGACAGGCTGCGGACTCAGCATGAATACGACCCGCAGAAGTCGGAAGCCTTCAAGGACGCCGGGACGGACATGACCGTGAACGCTGAGGACATCGGCCGGCTCGCCGCCGCATGGACGGGGATACCCGTGGACAGGCTCCTGGAGTCGGAAGCGGACCGCCTGCTCCACATGGAGGAGCGCATCCACGAGCGCGTGATCGGCCAGGACGACGCCATCCGCGCCGTTTCCGACGCCGTCCGCCGCGCACGCGCAGGACTGAAAGACCCCAACCGGCCCATCGGCGCCTTCATGTTCCTGGGGCCCACCGGCGTCGGCAAGACCGAACTGGCGCGGTCTCTCGCGCACTACCTGTTCGACGACGAACAGAACATGGTCCGCGTGGACATGTCCGAGTACATGGAAAAGCACGCCGTGTCCAAGCTCATTGGCGCTCCGCCGGGTTACGTGGGCTTCGAGGAGGGCGGCCAACTCACGGAGGCGATCCGGCGGAGGCCGTTCAGGGTAGTGCTGTTCGACGAGATCGAAAAGGCGCACCCGGACGTGTTCAACATCCTGCTCCAAGTCTTGGAGGACGGCAGGCTCACGGACGGCCACGGACGTACGGTTGACTTCAGCAACACCGTGGTCATCATGACCAGCAACGTGGGCACAGGCGAGCAGGGCAGGGCGTTCGGGTTCTTGCCGGGCAACGGAGCGGAGCGCCCGTCCAGCGCGCGGTCCGCGGGCGAGGAAGCGCTGAAGCACGTCTTCAGGCCGGAGTTCCTGAACAGGCTGGACGAGATCATCGTGTTCGATCCGCTCACTCAGGAACAGATCTGCCAACTGGTGGACCTGACGCTGAACGAGGTCAAGCGCCGACTCGCGGAACACCGAGTCACGTTCACGCTGACCCAATCCGCCAGGGACTGGCTCGCAGGGAAGGGCTACGACCCGGAGTTCGGCGCGCGCCCGCTCAGGCGGGCCGTCGAAAAGTACCTCGAGAACCCACTGGCGCGCATGATACTCGCCGGAGACGCCGCCGAAGGCGGCCACGTCCTCGTCGACGCGGCGGAAGACGGCCTGTCCCTCGCAACCGAGGCGGCCCTCGCCGGGGCCGCCTCGTAGGCCGCATTCCCGCCGCCAACCGGCGAAGAGCCTGCGTCGCATCAGGGCACGGGGCCTTTACCAGCTAACGCCGTGCGGTTACGCTCTTTGCGGAGTCGCATATGTCAACCGATTCACCGGCAATGCTCACCTGGCGCATAGTACCCGTCTGCCTGCTCGCCTGCGCCGCCGTCCTCCTGATAGCCGCCTGCGGAAGCGGGACGCCGCCCGCGCCCACAACCGTCCCGACCGCAGCGCCCACGCCAAGCCCCCCGCCGTCCCCCACTCCAACGCCGACGCTGACGCTTACGCCCAACCCAACGCCTGAACCCGAAGAAGCCGCCGACAGCCCAGAAGCCGAAGGCGTCCACACGATCGAATCCCTGGCTTTCGTCGCAGAAACGGACCCCGACCTGGCAGACCTGCTTGCGGACTACTTCTGGATAAGGGACGGCCTCGACGCCAACGAGCAGGCGGCCATCGAATCTCTCGATACCATCGCCAGGACGGACCCCGATATCGCCAAGCTGATCGCCGCCTACCCCTGGGTCAAGTACGGCCCCAGCGACGGCGAACGGGCGGCGCTCGAATCCCTGAACGCCGTCGCACAGACGGACCCCGATTTGGCCGCGCTGATTGTCGCCTACCCCTGGTTCGCCGACGGCATGGTCTCCGTCGCCGACGTGGACGCGCTCAGCTTCATCACGCCGATCATTGCTGCTGACCCACAGTACGCAAAGCTGATTTTGGGGTACTCATGGGTGGAAGACGGCCTGACCAGAATAGAAAAAGCGGCGCTTGGATCGATTGGCGGCCTCGCAGCCGCGGCCCCTGACCTGGCGAGGCGGATGCTGGCCCTGCCCTGGTTGGCGGACGGCATCGCCGACCGCGACGAACTGGACGCGGCCATGATCGTGCAAGCCGTCGCCGAGACACACCCCGAACTAGCCGGCCTGCTCCTGGAACGCTCATGGATCGCAGACGGCATTACCGACGACGAACGGCAGGCGATCGATACCCTGACACGCGCCCACAGAGCGCACCCGGAACTCGCCGAACTGCTGTCGCAGCGTTCATGGATCATAAACGGCGTTACCGACGATGAAGCACGGGCAGTCGACTCATTAGCCGGCTTTGCGAAAGTAGATACGCAGATGGCGAAGCTGGCGGCAGACTACCTCTGGATTGCGGACGGAGTTACCGAAGAAGACCAGCCTAAAATCGATTCTTTGCTGAGCATAGCCGGGGCGGACTCCGAGTTGATAAGGCTGGTAGCAGGCTACCCTTGGATGGCGGACGACATTACCGAAAACGAACAGAGGGCAATCGACTTGCTGAGTAGCTCAGCTAATGAGTACCCTCAATTGGCAAGACAGGTAGCGGGCTACTCGTGGATTGAGGATGGCGTTACTGACATCGAACGGGAGGCGATCGTATCGATGCGTACCTTAGCCACGAAAGACACGGAGTTGGCAAGACCAATACTGTGGTCCAGATGGATCAGGGATGGCGTAACCGATGATGAAGCGCAAACGCTCCACTCCCTGAGCACTGTCGCCTCTCTGAGAAACCTTGCCAAAGTGGACTTTGAGTTAGCAGGACGGGTAACAGGCTACTCGTGGATCTCGGACGGCATTGTTACCTACGAGGAAGATCGGGCGATCGTCTCTCTGCGCACACTTGCCGAAGCAGACCTCGAGTTGGCCAGTCTCGTAGCGGGCTACCCTTGGATGGCGGACGATGTCACTAATCACGAACGATGGGCAATCTTCTCGCTGGGCGAGCTTGCCGAAGTGGACTTGGGGCTAGCCAGGCTCATAGCAGGCTACTCGTGGATCGCGGACAGTATAACTGAAACCGAACGGAGATCCATCGCATCGATACGCGACTTAGCCACGGCAAGTGACGAGGTAGCACGGCTGGCAGCGGGATCCAAGTGGATCGCGGATGGCGTCACGAATGACACATTGCAAACGCTCCACTCCCTGAGCACTATCGGCTTTTTGATCAGTCTTGCCAGAGCGGACTTTGAGCTAGGAATACAAGTAGCAAGTTACTCATGGATCAGGGACGGCCTTAACAACGACGAACGGTGGATCTTCGGCATTCTAGGCGAAATGGCCAAAGTGGACTTTGAGTTAGCACGGGTCATAGCAAGCTACTCATGGATTGCGAATGGGCTTGACGCTTACGAAGTGACGGTGATCGACTCTTTCAGCGACTTAGCCAAACTAGATATTGAGATGGCAAAGCTGGTAAGCGCCTATCCTTGGCTCAATGACGAACTCACCGAAAACGAACGGATAATGATCGATGACCTCCGCGGCATTGCCGTTAGTGACCTTGAATTGGCAAGGTCGCTGACAGGCAGTTCATGGTTTACCGAAAGTGGTAGTGATAGAAGAGACCTCGGGGCGTACTTCATGGAGTCTCTAGACGCAATTCTTGCCGTGCACCCGGACGCCACCGGACAACTACTCGAACAGCCGTGGTTTGCCGACGGTATAGATGATCGAGAGGCCGCCCTGATAGTAACGTTCAGTACTGTCGAGGGTTCGAGTCCGAAGCTGTATCAGAGCCTGCTCCAAGAACATTTCGTCCAGAGCAGGACAATCTCGCTTCCCCTCGCCGGGAACGTTAACATCTGGGTCCTCCAGGACAGCCCTTTGCGCTCCAATGAAGACCTGCTTGGGAGAATCGAAGAAACCGCGCGTGTTACAGAAGGATTCCTGAGTATACCCTTCCCCACCACAGACATAATACTGCTGCTCGTGGCCCCTGACGACCCGGTCCTTATGAGTCATGGAGGGGCGTATTGGGGCAGCTACATGATTATGGGGCGCTATGATTGGGTTTCTTGGCTGGCGCGCAACATTCAGCATGAAACGGCTCACTACTACTACCATTTCGGGCCGAACTGGCTTAATGAGGGAGCCGCGGAATTCTCCGTAGCCTACATCAACCATAAGGCGGGCGGGCAGAGCCTATCAGCCCGCAGGACCGAACTTTCAAAGTCTAGCTGCTTCGATGGAATAGGAAGAAAGAATCTCTGGACCTATGCGCAGGATGCCCTCAGCTTAAGTTGCCATTACACGCAGGGCGAGCACTTCCTGATCAGCTTGTACGAGACGATAGGCGCTGATGCGATGTCGTCGGCCTTAAGAGAAATCTACCTGCTATACGAAAGCAGCGGTGGGCATCTGGTAGGGGAAGCAGGCGAAGAGACAATCTACCGCGCATTCCTGAAGCACACCCCGGACGACAGGCTGGACGCGTTCCGCGCCCTGTACCGTGACCTGCACGGAGGCCCCTTCACGGACTAGCGCCGTTTCCGCTTGACGCGCCCGCCCCCTCTCGTTACCTTGATGCAAGGTCCGCCGCGAGTCCGGTTGTCTCCTGCATGCGGCAAAGGAGTCGGCTCCGGTGGGTGCGCGGATCGTTCTCTCACTCGGCCCTTACCGGATTCCACGCATGGACGCACCGGACAAGACCGCCAAACACAGCGACGCCCAACCCGTCGGCGCGTCCGAAGTTCGCGAAGTCACGTTCTTCGCTCACCTTCGTAACTACGCCGGCTCAGAGCCGAGGCGCAGCGCCCTCATCATCGCCGCGGTCGCGCTGCTGGTACTCGTCGTCTGGCTGCTGCGCAGTTGGTGGGTGAACATAGAATGGAGAGACCTGGGCTATCCGGGCGTATTCCTGCTTAGCTTCCTGGGCAGCTTCTCAATGGTGCTGCCGGTCCCGGGCCTGATCTCCCTCTGCGCATCGGGCGGCTTCCTCAACCCGTACGTCGCCGGGGTGTTCGCGGGAGTCGGCGAAGCCATCGGCGAGTTGTCCGGCTACGCCGTCGGCTACGGCGGCAAGGCCGTTGTGGAAAAGCACGCCCTCTATCAGCGCGTGCGCGTCTGGATGGGCCGCAGGGGCGCGCTCATAATCTTCCTGGTTTCCCTGATTCCCAACCCGCTTGTCGATGTGGTAGGCATAGCGGCGGGCGCAACACGCTATCCACTCGTTCGCTTCCTCGGAATAGTCCTCGTTGGCAAGATTCTCAAGGGCGTGGCCATCGCATACGCCTGCCATGCGGGGTTCCAGTTGCTACCGTGGCTGGACTAGCGCCTGCCGGAAGTCGGGCTACTCTTCGGAAGCCTCGTCTCGGAACCAGGGCGTGTAGGTGACTCCCACGAGCAGCCCTTCCGGCGAGAGCAGCCGCGCGGTGGTCTGGCCCCACTCCTCCATCCTGACGTCCTGCAATATCTCCAATCCTCGACCCCGGAGTTCCTCCACCGCCTCAGCAACGTCCTCCACGTCGAGTTCGATCGTCGCCTGCGGCCGCGGTACGTCCTCCGGCCACTCTTCCGTCCCAAACGTACTCCGGGCCGCGTCTTGGAGCGTCCACAGGCCGAAGTGCTTCAGTCCCGGAAGCTCCACCTCCGTGTAGCTCCGCTCAGGATCCGGAATCAGGAGCGGAAGCGCAAGCCTCTCGCCCCAGAACTGCCGCCCCTCTTCGACGGAGTTGACTATCGGCGAAAATCCGGCCACAAACTTAACTTTCATTTTCTCTCCTGTTGCACGTGCCTCTTCCAGACTCGATTGATCGAGGGGCCTTCACCCGCCCCGCCAGTCCGGAGGCAGAAGATTGGGAATCCCCTCCTCGATCGGGTAAGCCTCCTCGCAGGCCCCGCAGGTGAGCGTGCCGGACATGATCTCTTCGCTCTCTGCCTCAGCTTGCTCCAGGGACAACTCCCCCTTGCACACAGGACAGGCAAGGATCTCCATCAGTTGCATTCTCATCGTAGTCGCGGCTCCTGCTTAGCTCATCAACGGCGGTCCGGTCTGCGGCGTCAATCCGACCTGCTGAAGAGCCGCAAGTGTGACACAATCATGCCACAAGAGCCTTCTCATAGAGCACCTTGAGCAGGTCGGACACCAGCAGGACCAGCACCCCCAGTATGACAATCATACTCTGCCGAGTCGTCAGTCGGCCCAGCAAGGTTGGCGCCGTTTCCTCCACGACAGAGGCCCTCGGTCGGTCCCGCCTTCGCCTCAACGACAGGGCCAAGTAGAACATCCACAGCGTCAACATGATCTTGAGTCCAAGCGTCACCACGAATGGCACGCCCACCACGCCGCCCGTCAGGCGCTCGAACGAGAGAATCGCGCCCGTAACCACAAGCACGATAACGCAAACGTCCACCAGCCCGCGAAACTCGGCCGCCACCGCAGCGTTCCACCCCTTGGCGTCGCCGGCTGAGTTCCGCGTCGCGGGCACCAGCACAAGCAGGTAGAACAGGCTTCCACCGACCCACGCTGCGGCGCAGACCAGATGCAGCCATCTCACAACTAGCAGGATTACATCGCCGCCGGTCACTGTTGCATGGACTCCGGCAGTTCGCGGCTTCTCGGCCTAGTTGAGTACCAACTGGATCAACTCTTCAAGCTTCTCTTCGTTCAGCGGGCCGGACCACGTCTCGACGATCTCGTGATTCTCGTTGAGAAAGAAAGTTGAGGGATAGTGGCGCACCTCGTACAGCTTGACTATGTCTCCCTCCGCCGTGTCCGGCCCTATGGCGAAAGTCAGCTCGAAGTCCTCTACAAAGTCCTGGCCATCCTGGACCGTATCCAGGCCAAGCGTCTGTACTGCGACAAAATGCAGTCCAGCATCACGGTACTTCCTGGACGCCTGCTCGAAGTGAGGCATCTCAATCCTGCAAGGGGGGCATGACGGATACCAGAAATTGACAACGGCCGGCTGTCCCCGATTGGCCGATAGGCTGAAGACCTCTCCCACGCCGTGGTTCTCGTTCTGGAAGAGGGCAATCTCGAAATCGGGCGCAGCCTCAGGCGTATCCGAGCCGCACGCCGCAAGCAAGAACAGCGTCGTCGCCAGCGAGATCAGCGCCGGTAACAGCCACCGCTCTGAGGCCCACTTCCGCTTGTCCATCTCGGCCATTGTTTTACCCGTTGAGTAGCCGGGAAAGTTCACCCGGCAGGTCATCGATAGCCACCCTCGTCTGCTCCATCGTGTCCCTTTCGCGGATCGTTGCCTGGCCGTCGTCCAGCGAATCGAAGTCCACAGTCACGCAGAGCGGGGTGCCCACTTCATCCTGCCTGCGATACCTGCGGCCGATGCTCTGAGAGTCGTCGTACTGCACATAGCCGTTGGTGGCGCCGGACTGGCGTATGTGGTCGAACACCTGCCTCGCAGTGGGCACCAGCCTCTCGTTGCGGCTCAGAGGCAGGACCGCCACTTTGACGGGCGCAAGCGCGTGATGAAGCTTGAGCAGGACACGCTTCTCAGTCTTGCCGGACGCCGCCTGCGCTTCCTCGACCGTGTACGCATCTACGAGGAACGTGAGCACCGCTCGGTCCACACCAAAGGACGGCTCAACCACGTACGGCACGATATGGGCCCCGGCGCCGTCATCGAAGTACGTTAGGCCGGTCCCGCTTGAGTTCGAATGCGCGTTGAGATCGTAGTCCGTGCGGCTTGCGGTGCCCTCGATCTCGCCCCAGCCCCACGGAAAACGGTACTCGATGTCGGAAGTCCCCTTGGAGTAGTGTGAAAGTTCGCCCTCATCGTGCGGACGAACCCTGAGCCGCTCCGGGCTCACACCGAGGTCCGTGTACCAGGCCATGGCCTCGCCAACCCACTTCTCGTACCACTCGTCCTCGGATCCCGGTTTGACGAAATACTCGATCTCCATCATCTCGAACTCCCTCGTCCGGAAGATGAAGTTGCCGGTCGTTATCTCGTTCCTGAACGCCTTGCCGATCTGCGCGATTCCAAACGGGAGCTTCTTCCGCGAAGAGTTGAGCACGTTCGAGAAGTTGACGAATATGCCCTGTGCGGTTTCCGGCCTCATGTAAGCGGTGCTCGCATCGCCCTCGACAGGTCCGATGGACGTCCTGAACATGAGATTGAACTGCCGGGCGTCGGTAAGTTCCCCGCCGCAGTCAGGGCAAGACGAACCTTCCAACTGGTCCTGTCGCCATCGTTGGTGGCAGTCCCTGCATTCCACCAGAGGATCGGAGAAGCTGGCTACGTGGCCGCTGGCCTGCCAGACCCTGGGGTGCATCAGGATCGCGGAGTCCAGCCCCACGATGTCATCGCGCCCGAGTACGAACTTCCGCCACCACGCCTCCTTGACGTTTCGCTTCAACTCCACGCCAAGCGGGCCGTAGTCCCAGGTGCTCCCAAGGCCGCCGTATATCTCGCTGCTCTGGTACACGAAGCCCCTCCTCTTGCAGAGGGACGCCAGCGTTTCCAGATCCAGGTCAGCGACGGGCGTGGACATGATTCTGTCAAGACTCCTTTAGGCACATATGGGCTTTACAACGATCTTGGGAACCCCAAGCTAGCGAAGGCTCGATAGGCTGTCTAAGTACATTAACCCGCCGACAAATTGCTTATCCTCTAATGTGAGAGCTCAGAAACTCTAGCGTCTATTGCTTCAAGGATCTTAGGAGGGATACTTCCAGGTCTTCTTAGATGTTTGGAGAGTAGCTCCGCCTCATCGTATGCTGCGAAGCAATCGACTTTTCCTTTGAGATATGGAGAAAGATAGCGGACTGAAGGAGGAACTCCTTTAGCAACCGAAAACTGATAAACATATCTAAGGTGGTCCTTTAGGTATCCAACCACTGGAAGGAAGTCAGCGTCTCCGCTAACTAGAATGGCAACGTCGTAATGTGGCATCTTCGCGATCATGTCAACGGCGATACCTGTATCAACACCCTTCTCACCTACCTGAACTCCTCTATACCTGATTATCCCGTTGTCATTCTGCTCTATGCGATGCACACGCAACGGATGTACCTGATACTGTCCTACATATCTGAACTCTAAGAAGTCTGTATGTCTTTGGATGTTCTCAAAGACATTTTCACGCAATCGCTCAAAGTAACGCCGCTCATTCAGATACCAATCATAGGCCAAGTCGATTACCTTCTGCGTAGTCAGCCCATTGATTTCAGGATGTTGATCAACTATTCGTTGGGCTAGACGAGCTCTCGACGCTTCAGATGAGATCCAGGGTGATATGGCCTCAGCGTAGTACCAATGAACTCGAACCAGTTGATGCTCCCAACCCGTTGCTTCGTCAAACTTAGTGAGCATTCCTTGATAGAAGCTCTTCCAATCAAAGTGACGTTCCTCTAGACGATATCGACTCTTGTTGGGAAATGGTGAGGCAGACGCAAACGAGAAATCTCTCAGATTGCCACGGAAATTTGCTCCGTCAACAAACACTGCAGTTCGTAGAGGCATCAGTAATCAATCCTAAACAAGAAGGGGGCCTAATCGGCCCCCTAGCTCCCATGAAGGGAAATTCACATGTGCGGCATAGTGTGGAGCCGCAATCTCATCCTAGAGCAAGAGAGCATAAGTTGTCAAGCGAACCGTACAGTCGCTCATACCCCTCGCGCTACAGGAACAGCGGCGAGAACACGAGCGCCACGATGGACATCAGCTTGATGAGTATGTTCAGCGACGGGCCGGACGTGTCCTTGAACGGGTCTCCAACCGTATCGCCGACCACGGCCGCGGCGTGTTCATCCGAGCCTTTGCCGCCGAGGTGCCCGGCTTCGATGTACTTCTTGGCGTTGTCCCAGGAGCCGCCGGCGTTGGCCATCATCACTGCAAGCAGGAACCCGGTTGCAATTGAGCCGATCAGCAGGCCGCCGAGCGCCTCCGGGCCGAGTATCGCGCCAATCGCGATCGGTGCGATAACGGCGATGAGGCCCGGCAGCACCATCTCGCGCATAGCTCCGCGAGTGCTGATGTCAACCGCCCTCGCATAGTCCGCCTGCGCTGTGCCTTCCAGCAGTCCTTCGATCTCCCTGAACTGCCGTCGGACCTCCTGCACCATCGAGTTCGCCGCCCTGCCGACCGCCTGCATCGTGAGCGCGCCAAACAGAAACGGCATCATGCTGCCGACGATCAGTCCGATCAGCACGTTCGTATCCGACAGGTTGAACACGTCGATCTCGGTCACGCTCGCGTACGCAGCCAGCAGCGCCAGCGCCGTAAGCACCGCGGATCCGATGGCGAAGCCCTTGCCCGTGGCCGCCGTCGTGTTGCCCAGAGAGTCGAGCGCGTCCGTGCGCTCCCGCACCTCCGGCGGCAGGCCGCCCTGCTCCGCGATGCCGCCGGCGTTGTCGGCCACCGGGCCGTATGCGTCCGTGGCGAGCGTGATCCCCAGCGTGGACAGCATGCCGACAGCCGCAAGCGCCACGCCGTACGTGCCGGCCAGTTCGTTGCCGAGCCACATGGCGATCACGACTACGATTCCAGGAATCAGCGTGCTTATCATCCCCAGCCCGAGTCCGCCGATGATCACCGTGGCCGGGCCGGTCTCGGCCTGCTTGGCGAGGTCACGCGTGAACTTGAACTCGTAGGACGTGTACACCTCCGAAGACGTGCCGATGATCTGGCCGGCCAGCAGGCCGACGACAATCACCCAGAACAGTTCGAACGGCAGGTCCATCTGGGTGATCGCCACTCCAATGCCCACCAGCACCAGCGCGCCCGCCGCGAATATGCCTATGCGCAGCGCCCACAGCAACCGGCCCATGTCCGCCTGCTCGCCCGTCCTCACCAGGAAGGTGCCGATGATCGACGCGAACACTCCTGTTGCGGCTACCAGGATCGGCAGCAAAACCAGGTTGTGGTCGAAGGGAAGGTCCGCGTTCTCCACCATGCCAAGCGCCGTCACGCCAACGGCCGCAAGCGCGATCGCCGCGATGATCGATCCCACGTAGGACTCGAACAGGTCCGCGCCCATGCCGGCGACGTCGCCCACGTTGTCGCCCACGTTGTCCGCGATCGTCGCCGGATTCCGTGGATCGTCCTCCGGTATGCCTGCCTCGACCTTGCCGACCAGGTCCGCCCCCACGTCCGCGGCCTTCGTGTAGATGCCGCCTCCAACCCTGGCGAACAGCGCTATGGACGAAGCCCCGAAGCCGAAGCCGGCGACGATGTTGATGTCCTTAATGAACCAGTACGCCAGCGTGATTCCCAGCAATCCCAGTCCGACGACCGAGACTCCCATGACCGCGCCGCTGTTGAATGACAGCCTGAGCGCCGGATTGAGGCCGGCCATCGCCTTGACGGTCGTTCTCGTGTTCGCCCTGACCGCTATGTTCATTCCAATGAACCCGGCCAATGCCGAGCCGATTGCGCCTCCCAGGTACGCGAACGCCGTGGAAGGCACGCTGCGGGATGGGCCGTCGATCTTGTTGAGCACGTCCCAGTCGATGAACACCGCCAGGATGACCCACACGACTACGACGAAGAGGGCCAGCAACGTGTACTCGCGCCGCAAGAAGGCCATCGCGCCTTCCCTGATGGCCTCCCCGATGGCCCGGATCGCCTCGCTTCCCTCGTCCTCGCGCACGATACTCGCGGCGAGAATCGCGGCGAATGCCAACGCCGCGGCGCCGGCTGCTATGGAGATGTAGAACACTGCCAAGGGCATTCTCCCATTCACAACGAAGCCTTCCCCGGTGCAGGGGAAGACTTGTCTCTAGGTCCGAGTTATGACGATTTTGAAAGCTAGCACAGCACTAGAAGACCGTCAAGAATCGTCCTGCTCCTCCGGCTCCATGGCCGCGAGCCTCGCCTCCAGCCGGCGCTGCCGCAGGGCCATCGTAAGGTCGCCCCGCGTCCGCTCCAGCACGCCGCGCACCATGTCAGTGCGCCGCCGCAGCCCGCCTGTCACCGCGTCCGGGTAGTCCATCGATACCAGGTGTGTGTACACCTCGTCCATCACGTCGAGCAGATCTTCGCAGCGCGTGAAGTCATCGCGGCGCAGCCCATCGAGGATGTACCTCCGGATCTCCCCGGTCGTGTCCGCCAGGCCATTGAGATACGGCCTCGACTCGACGCCGAGGTCGCATGGACCGGGCAGCGGCGTTCCGCGAATCAGCGCAAGCGTTGCGTGCGCTTCCACGTACTCTTGCAGCGCGTCTTCAACGAACCCGCCGTAGAATACCTTCGGGTGTTTCTCGCGAACGTCGTCAAGCCGCCTGACTAAAGCGCGAACCCCGGCTGCCAGCTCCTCAGCCCGCTTCAACTCCCCGCGGTGCGACGCCCGGATCGAGTTTGCGGAGCCGCGCACGATTTCCCGGGAAAGCCGAAGCGCCTCTTCCCGTGCCTCGTGGTGCCTGGAAAACTCAGCCTGCGCCAGAGCGGCGTAGGAACGCAGGGCCTCTACGGCCCCTTCGTCTCGCTTTTGGTCGGCCAATCTACTGCGCTTCCGCCGCCGCGACGAGGGAAGTCAACTCCCTCGCTGCCCGCTCCGGATCCTCCGCCATTGTGATCGCCGACACCACGCATACGCAGTCGGCGCCGGCCTTGACGACCGCCTCTATGTTGGAGGCGTTGATCCCGCCAATCGCCACCACGGGTACCTCGACCATAGACTTGACCCGCTCCACCGTCTCAGGGCCAACGGGCGTCCTGCCGGACTTGCCCATCGTGCTCGTTGCGTACACCGCGCCCACGGCTACGTAGTCCACGCCTTCGGCCTCGGAGGCCACTGCCTCCTCCACGCCGTCGTTCGACTTGCCGACTATCTGCGTCGGGGCCAGAACCCTCCGGGCCTCCTGCACGGGCAGGTCGGTCTGCCCTACGTGCAGTCCGTGCGCCTCGCTCGTCAGAGCCAGGTCCGCGTGATCGTTCGCTATGAACAGCGCGTCGTGCCGGTCGCAAAGGTCCTTGATCTCGCGGGCCGCTTCCAGCATCTGCGCCTTGTCGCCATGCTTGTCCCGCAGTTGGATCACACGAACGCCGCCCCGTAGCGCGGCGGCGGCTACGTCCGCCGCGAGCCGCCCGTTCGTAGCCTCCGGGTCCACGATCACGTACACGCCGGTGAGGCGGGCGGCAAGGCCGGACCGGACCGCTCCCGCGACTTGTCGCTCGACGCGGGCAAGCACCGCCTCCGCTTGCTCCTTCCACCCGGCGTCCAGGATCGGCCCGCCGGTCGATACGACGGCGCTCGCCGCCTGAATCGAAGCGCGGGCGTGACCAACGGCGGCCAGCGCGGTTCGAGGCGGGTCTTCCGTCATGTTGCGGTACGCCAGCCGGCGCTCCTGCTGCGCCGATCGTTCGAGCTCCCCGGCTTCCGAATACGGCAACGCCTCGCGAAGCATCTTCACGTCCGAGTACAACCCCAGGGGGGCGGTCACAAACGCCTCCAGAAGGCGAATGTCCTCTATGAGCGACTGAATCTGGGCCGCGATGAAGGGGGGCTGAGGCATGGAGTCCTTTCGGGGTCTGGACGCCTCGCCGGAACTGGCCGGAGGGCGTCGAAATGCGGGCGGCATTGTACCACGGCGTCAACTGATCCCCAGGCAGGTCTGAGGCTAGCCTTCCACTGCATTCACGATGACTTCCACCCTGGGCCGCCTGCCTCGGCCTCCCAACTCGACCAGCACAACGTCGATTCGCCAGTCGATCGCTGCCAGGCCGTGCTTTTGAATGTACTCCCGCGCAGTCCTTGCCAACCTGCGCCGCTTGGCCGGCGTTATCGACTCCTCCGGCGCCCCGAAGCCGGGAGCGCGACGGGACCTGACCTCCACGAACACCAGCGCGCCGTCGTGACGGGCGACCACGTCGATCTCGCCGCTTCGCACCCGGTGGTTCGTATCTATGACCCTGTAGCCATTGGATTCAAGGTGGCGGCGCGCAACAGCCTCGCCCGTTCTACCGACATCCTGCCTGTTCACGTCCCCGCAGCCTCGCCGTGGATAAGCGCCTTGACAGGCGCGAACGACCGGCGGTGTATGGGGCACGGCCCTAGACGGCGCAGGGCTTCGACGTGCCTGGCGGAAGGGTAGCCCTTGTGCCCAGCGAAGCCGTAGCCGGGGAATGACCGCTCCGCCCTTGCCATCAGGAGGTCCCGGTACACCTTCGCAAGAATCGAGGCCGCCGCAATCGAGAAGCAGGTTGAATCTCCCCGGATGATCGACTTCTGCGGAGTGCGAACGTCAGGCAGCCGGACGGCGTCAACTAGAAGAAAGTCCGGCCTGACAGGCAGCCTCTCAATCGCGCGCATCATGGCAAGGCGCGTGGCCTCGACGATCCCAACGTCGTCCACCTCACGATGGCCCGCCGTTCCTACCGCGCTGGCGGCGGCGGAGGCGCGTATCGCTGGCGCCACCGACTCGCGCGCCTTCGCGGTCATCCGCTTGCTGTCCCGCACCCGCTCGGCCCAGTCTTCCGAGGGGTATGCGGCGAAGACCGCCGCGCCCGCCGTCACGGGCCCCGCGAGAGGCCCGCGGCCCGCTTCATCGACCCCCGCAACGTATCGGAACCCCTGCCTGTGGAGCGCTTCCTCTTCTTCGAAGTGAGGTTTGGGGACAATCGTCAACGCCGACACGTTCAACGCCTTCGGACGGCGGCAATGTTTCTTGAATCGAGGGGCGCCGGGGAAGGGTGAAATTGAAAAAGGTGGGACATTTCGGGACTTTTGGGGCATTTCGTAGCTGGTACGGCGCCGTGCTCGGTACCGTGTTGACCCAGATATGCTACCTGGCTGACCCAAAAACGACCCAAAAACGCGCGATTCTGACCCAAATCTGTCCTAGCTGGGAGGCCGGGGCGCTCACGCAGCGCCGGGGCGCGTTTGAGGTGTCGTTTGGTGTTCATGCGGCTATATTAGCACGCTAGTTCGCTGAGTGCAAGCGGCGAGTCAGGCGCCGCGAACGCCTCTATGATGTCCCTGTTGGCTGAAATGCCGTGCCGTGATCTGGTTATCATGCCCATCCTTTCCAGTACGTTCAGGTCGCGGGTTATTGTCTTCTCCGTCTTGCCGGCGTAGGCCTCGGCCAGTCTTGGAGTTAGCAGGCGGATGTCCCGGCGTGGGACAGGCGATTCGCGCTCAGAGATGTCCAGCACGAGGCGCCTGCGCCTGGTGTCGGCGAGGCCGGGACGGTCACGGAACCTCATGTGTACGTAGTTCGTCCACGTGTCTCTCTGCATCTGTTCCTTAACCGTGTCGATCTGCTCCGCCAGCCCGTCCGCGAAGCCCTGCAGGGCGTAGAGCAGGAAGTCCATGACGCCGCCGGGATCTTTGCTGGCTCTGTCCAGCCTGCGGTAGTACTCGGAACGGGTCTCGTTGTAGTGGTTGCTCAGCAGGTGCGTGGCCGGGTCCGGCACACCGGCGCTCAGGAGTATCTGGTACTCGACGAGCCTTGCCACGCGCCCGTTGCCGTCGCCGAACGGGTGTATCCAGGCCATGTACAGGTGGGCCACGATCGCCTTGACTATCGGCACGGCGAGGCTTGAGTGCCCTAACTCCAGTTCCATGCCATTGAGCCACACGCACAGCCGGTCGAGAAGATACTCGCAGTTCCTTGCCGGCGCTCCCCTGTATCCGGAGACCCCCACCTCGTGAGCCCGCAACTCCCCCGGCACCGTGTCGTCGTCAAGCTCCAGGCCGCGCAGCACCCTGCCGTTCAGGTACTTGACGCGCTCGGTGTTCAACGGCAGCGGCCCATCCGCTCCGGTCATGTCGTTGAACACGTCCAGGATGTTTTTGACTTCAGTGGCCAGGTACTCTTTGGACGGCGGCAGACGCAACTCGCCGCGCGCCAGCCTGGAAATCTCTGCCTGCGACAGGGTGTTGCCTTCGATGGCCGTCGTGGCCCGCGCGCCCCTTTCGAGGGAGACGGTGTTCAGCCTTTCGGCGGTCTCCGGCATGAGCGGGATGCCGGATATGAACTTGCACTTAGCGCAGGCGTCTCCGAGCAACGTCCAGAACCTGACGGGCGCCTGCCTCAGGTCCAGCTCGAACGTGATCCAGGGATGTGATTGCAGGTACTCCACGAGGAGGCAACTCCCACACGACGTAAGCGTACATATTATTATGACGCCGAAAATGTCCCCTTACAATGTCCGGTTAAGTGTCCCCTCGCGGCCGGGTGGCCGGAAGAGATCGAAGGCGCCGCCCGCCTACAGCCGGAACAGGTCGCGGATGGCTTGGAGTTGGGTCTTGCTGAGGCTGGTCTTGAGCGCGGTTGTGGGGTCGTGCATCAGGCGGGACGTTAGGGCGCGGGTTAGGGCGTCGATTACCGCGGCCTGATCGGGGGCCAGGTCTCCCAGGCGGCGCATGGCCTTCGCG
Source organism: Dehalococcoidia bacterium (assembly GCA_963668185.1). Taxonomy (GTDB): domain Bacteria; phylum Chloroflexota; class Dehalococcoidia; order Lucifugimonadales. Next base: position 1,603,628 of record OY764162.1, on the reverse strand, counting down.
AGTTCGCGCTGGCGGACGGTCTCGGCACGCTCGCGGAGCGACTTCACCAGTTCGACGGCTTCGAGGCTGTCCCACCACTCGGAGAAGCGCGCAAGTTCCTCCTCGACTATGGCTTCCACTTTGATGGCGGCTTCGCGGCGGGACTCCAGCGTCTCCTCCGTGATCGTGGAGAGGTCGTCGATGTTGAACAGGCGGACTCCGTCAAGCTGGCCGGCCTCCGGGTCAACGCTGCGGGGCACCGACATGTCGAGCACGACGAGCGGCCGGCCCTCGCGCTCCGCCACCGCCGCCGCCAGCGCGGCGACGCCGAACACCGGCGTCCGGGCGTCCGCCGCCATGACTGCGACGTCCACGTGGGCCAGCGTTGCGGCGGCTTCGTCTAGCGGCACCGTGCGCCCGTTCAGCCGCTCCGCCAGCGCCGCCGCCCGCTCCGGCGTGCGGTTCGCGACGAGCAGGTCGGAGACGCCCGTCGTACGGAGCGCGCGAGCGAGCAGCCTGCCCGCCTCGCCCGCGCCGACGAGCAGCGCGCGCAGGCCGGCCAGTCCGCCGGCGGCCCGCTGCACGAGCTGCACGCCCGCGTAGCTGAGCGACAGCGAGTTGCGGCTCACGTCGGTCTCCTCACGGGCGCGTCGTCCTGCTCGGATCGCGCCGTGGAACAGGCGGGAGAGCGGCACACCGACGGAGCCGGACTCGGACGCCGCGGCCAGCGCGTTGCGCACCTGGCCGAGGATCTCCGACTCGCCGAGCATCATGGAGTCGAGTCCGCTTGCTACCCTGAACAGGTGGCGGGCGGCGTCCAGCCCGACGCTGCGGTACAGGTGGGGCGAAAGCTCTTCGCGGTCGATGCCGCCGTACCCGGCCAGCAGCGCCTCGATCGCGTCTGCGGACGCGCCGGGGTTGTGGGAGACGGCGTAGATCTCGGTGCGGTTGCAGGTGGAGACGAGCACGGCCTCGCCGCACCGCTCGCCCAGGTCGGCGAGCGCGTCCGGCAGCGCGTTCCTGGGAACGGCGACGCGCTCCCGCAGGTGGATGGGAGCGGTCTTGTGGTTGAGCCCTACGGCAACGAGGCGCACCGAACGGCGGCTACGCGCTCATTGCGGACTTGTGCTGGGCGGACTTGTACTGGCTCCGGAGGCAGCGCGTGCAGATGTGTACCCGCCTGGGCTTGCCCTTCTCGTAGATGGTGGCCCGCTGGACGTTGGCGGACCAGCGCCTGCGGGTCTTCTTCTTCGAAAACGGTACGTTGTTGCCGGACTGGCCAGACTTGAGGCAGAGTTCACATCTCGCCATCTGCGTTACCTGCTCGCCTTGTGCTAGAATCGCCCTGCCGCTCGGACACGCCAGCGAACGCCATTCAGTCGGCATGGAGAAGGCGACGTTCCGCAGCAGGGAAGACGGCTCCAATTTATCACAGACTTGGATTTTCGGCAATTGTCAACCGACGCATCCACCCGCCTGTCCGCGCCGGAAACCATCACCGGGGAGCAGTTGCGCGAGTACGTCGGCTTCGCCACTGAACTCCTGAGGGCCAACGTTGAGGTCATAAACTCGCTCAACGTCTTCCCGGTCCCCGACGGCGACACGGGCACGAACATGTTCCTGACGCTGGACGCCGTGGTGAAGGCGCTGGACGGCCCCGGCGAGCGCACCGCCGGAGAAGCCGCGGCCCTGATGTACGACGCGGCCATGATGGAGGCGAGGGGCAACAGCGGCATCATCCTCTCGCAGTTCTTCAAGGGCCTGGCCGTGGGCCTGGAAGGCTCCGAAACGCTGGGCGCGTCCGAGATGGCGAGCGCCCTCGCCGAGGCTAGGACGGCGTCGTACAAGGCCGTCGCCAACCCCGTCGAGGGGACGATGCTCACGGTGATCGACTGGATGGCGCGCGCGTCGGCGGAGGCCGAGGCGGCCGGCGAGCCGCTGGCCGTCATGCTCTCGCGCATCGGCGCGGCGGCGGCGGACGCCGTGGCGAACACGCCGACGATGCTCGCCGTGCTGCGCGAGGCGGGCGTGGTGGACGCCGGCGGGCATGGGCTGTCGGTGATGTTTGAGGGCGTCAGGCGGGCGCACGCGGGCGAGGCCCGCCCGGAAAGCGCGGGCGTGCTGGAGGTGCCGGAGGCGATCGGCGTGGACCATTCCGCCGTGGGGGCCGGGGTCGTGAGCGAGTCCTTCCTCGCGCACGCGGAACACGAGGAGTTCGGCTACTGCGTGCAGTTCGTGGTGGAGGGCGAGGGCCTCGACGTTGACGCGATCCGCGACCGGATCATGGAGGTCTCCCAGTCCACCGTCGTAGTGGGAAGCTCGGAGGCGATCAGGGTGCACGGGCACGCGGAGGACCCGGGGCCGATGATCTCGGCGGCGGTGGCCCACGGGCAGCTGGGCCGCGTGTCGATGCAGAACATGGACGAGCAGCACGCGGAGTTCGCGGAGGCGCACCGCGCCGCGCCGCCGGCGGCGGATGACGCGGCCCCGTCCACGCCCGGCGCCTCCTCCCTGGTGGCGGTGGCGTGGGGCGACGGCCTGGAAGACCTGTTCCGGGAGTACGGATCGTCCGGCATACTCACGGCGGGCGACACGATGAACCCCAGCGTGGCCCAGATCGTGGAGGCGGTCGATGCCGCGCCGGCCCAGGACGTGATCTTCCTGCCAAACAACAAGAACATCATCCCGGCCGCGAACCAGGCCGCGGAGGTCTCGAACAAGACGCTCCACGTTGTGCCCACGCGCACGATCCCGCAGGGAATCGCCGCGCTGCTCGGGTACAACGCCGAGTCGGGCGCGGAGGAGTGCGCGGCGGCGATGACCGATGCCGCCGCCGACGTATCGTCCGGCGAGGTCACCACGGCGCAGCGTACCGTCAGCCTGAACGGCGTGGAGGCGCAAGAGGGGCAGACGATCGGGCTGCTTGACGGCGCGCTCGTCGCGGCGGGCGACGGCGAGGCCGCGGTGCTGGCGGCGCTGCTCGAGGCGGCGGGCGTGGAGGACGAACTGGTCACGCTCTACTGGGGCGGCGGCCTGGATGAGGACGCGGCGGCAGAGGCGGCGGAGGCTGCGCAGACTGAGTTTCCGGAAGCTGAGTTCGAAGTGGTGCGCGGCGGCCAGCCGCACTACCATCTGCTCGTGTCCATAGAAAGATAGGGAGATACATTCGCTTATGGCAGTGAAGATAGTCACGGACAGCACTGGCGACATCCCTTCGGAGCTTGCCGACCGGTACGACATCACCGTCGTGCCGGCCACCGTAAGGTTCGGAACGGAGACCTACCATGACGGCGTGGACCTGACGGCTGACGAACTCTACAGACGCCTGACCGCAGGCGGGGAGCTTCCGACGACCTCGCAGCCCTCCATAGGCGAGTTCCTCGAGGTGTACGAGCGGGTGGGGCAGGACGCGGACGGCATTGTCTCCATCCACGTGTCGGCCAAGCTGAGCGGCACGTACAACTCGGCGATGCAGGCGTCCGACCAGGCGAGCGTAGACTGCCCGATCGACGTGGTGGACACCGAGCAGGCGTCCATGGCCATCGGGCTGCCGGTCCTGGCCGCGGCGAAGGCTGCGAAAGAGGGAGCCGGCATGGACGAAGTGGGCGCCATCGTGGACTCGGCCGTCCAGCGCAGCAACTGCATAGCGCTGCTGGGCACGTTGGAGTTCCTGCAGAAGGGCGGGAGGATAGGCAAGGCGCAGGCGCTAGTCGGTACGATTCTACGGATCCATCCCATGATCGTGCTTTCGGAAGGAGAAGTCCTGCCTATGGCGAAGCCCCGCACGTGGCGCAAGGGCCTGCAAGAGTTGAAGAAGGCATACTCGCAGCACGGTCGGATGGAGGCGCTTTCCGTCATCTACAGCACGGAGCGGGACGAGGCTGAGGAGTTGGCGTCGGAACTGTCCGGCCAGCTCCCGGAGGGCGTGGAGCCGATCGTGGCGAGGTTCGGGCCCGCGCTGGGCACATACGTCGGCCCGAAGGCGATCGGCCTCGCTTTCATCACCGCCGGGGCCTAGTCCGCCGGGAGATGGCGTCGGGCAACTCCGCGCTAACGGCTCTGGCGGGCATCCTCAAGCTGGAGCGGTCCCAGGGCTGCCTTGACAAGGCTGTCATCGGCGGGCTCGACCGCTTCCTGCAAAACAACATCGACGAACTGCGGCCCGTCATCGGCGAACCCGCCCGCTACGCCGACCTCGACGCCGAACGCCGCGCGGCGTGGGTGGACCGGACGCTCGCGGCCATCGGCGGCGCGCCGTCCAGCAAGCCGGCAGCAAGGCAGCGCAGGCCGGCCCCGAGGCGGCCTAGCCGGCCTCGCCCGGCGGCGGCCCCGCTCACGCTGAGCACGCCGGTCTCGGCGCTGCGGGGGGTGTCCGGCGCGACCGATGAGAGGCTCAAGCGGCTGGGCGTGGAGACCGTCGGCGACCTCGTGTACCTGCTCCCCAACCGGCACCAGGACTACACGAACATCCGCAAGGTGTGCGACCTGGAGCCGTGGATCGAGCAGACGGTGCACGTGAAGGTCTGGAGTTCGTCGGTGACCCGCCAGGGGCCGCGCAGGCAGTCCACGCAGGCGGTCGTGGGCGACGCGTCCGGCAACGTCCGGGTCATCTGGTACAACAACCCGTACATGGCGCGAAACCTGCGCCCGGGGACCGAGGTCTTCCTGAGCGGGCGCGTGGGCGTGTTCCGCAACCAGCTTTCGTTCGAGTCGCCGGACTACGAGATCGGCAGCAGGGACGCGCGGCTGCTGCACACGAACCGGCTCGTGCCCGTGTACCCCGCCGTGGAAGGGCTGTACCAGCGCTCGATACGGCGCTTCGTACGGCAGGCGCTGGACGGCGTGCTGCCGTCGCTCGAAGATCCGCTGACCGCGGACGTGCGGCACCGCGCGGGGCTTCTGGGCTTAGGCAACGCGCTTTCGCAGGCGCACTTCCCGGACTCCACGGCGGACGCGAAGGCCGCGCGGCACAGGCTGGCGTTCGACGAGTTGCTGACGATGCAGCTTGCGACGATACGGCGCAAGAGGCGGTGGCAGGAGGAGGAGACCGGGGTGCCGGTCAACACGCAGTCGCCCGTCCTGGCGCGGTTTCTTGAGACGCTGCCGTTCAGCCTGACCGGGGCGCAGGAGTCGGCGCTGAACGAGATACTGGACGACGTTTCATTCGACCGGCCCATGAACCGCATGCTCCAGGGCGACGTCGGCAGCGGCAAGACCGTTGTGGCGGCGGCCGCGCTGCTGGTCACGGCGGCGACGGGCTACCAGGGCGTGCTGATGGCGCCGACGGAGATACTGGCGGAGCAGCACTATCTGAGCCTGTCCGGTCTGCTCATCGACGCGGTCGGCGGCAACCGCGCCGGCAACACGCTGGAGATCCAGCCGGACCTGTTCGACCGGCCCATCACCATCGGCCTGCTCGTCGGCAGCATGTCCGACCGGCTCAAGCGCATGACGCGGCAGCGTATCGCCGACGGGGAGATAGACATCGTCATCGGCACGCACGCGGTAATCCAGCCGGAGGTCGGCATACCGTACCTTGGGCTGGCCGTCGTGGACGAGCAGCACAGGTTCGGGGTGATGCAGCGCGCGGAACTGCGCGACAAGGGGCGGCGCCCGCACCTGCTGGCCATGTCGGCCACGCCGATCCCGCGATCGCTGTCGCTGACGCTGTACGGCGACCTGGACATGTCCACGATCGACGAAATGCCGCCGGGCCGCCGCAAGATTCGCACGCGCTACCTGGAGCCGGACCAGCGCGCCGCAGCATACGAGATGATACGCTCCGAAGCGCGCGAAGGGAGGCAGGCGTTCGTCGTGTGCCCGTTCATCGACGAGTCGGAATCCGTCCAGACTCGCGCCGCGACCAGGGAGTACGAGCGGCTCGCCGGCGAGGTGTTTCCGGACCTGAGGGTCGGGCTCATCCACGGAAGGCTGGCGTACAGCGAGAAGGAAGAGGTCATGGAGTCGTTCAAGGACCGTGACCTGGACGTGTTGGTCGCCACTCCTGTGATAGAGGTCGGGATCGACGTGCCCAACGCGACGGTGATGCTCATCGACGGCGCGGACAGGTTCGGGCTGGCCCAGCTCCACCAGCTTCGCGGGCGGGTAGGCCGCGGCGAGCGCCAGAGCCACTGCCTGCTGCTGGCGGACGATCCGGGATCGGAAGCGCGGGACCGGCTGAAGATCGTCGAGCGCATCTCGGACGGGTTCAAGCTGGCCGACGAGGACCTGCGAATTCGCGGCCCAGGCGACTACATGGGCAGGCGCCAGAGCGGCTTCGCGCAGTTCAAGGTGGCGAGCGTTGACGACCTCGACCTCATACGCGCGGCGCGCCTCGAAGCCGGGCGGCTGCTGGACGCGGACCCCGAGCTGACGCGCGAGGAGCACGCCTCACTCGCGTCTCTTGCGGACGGGTTCGACGCTTCGCTCACAGAGGAGTTCAGCTAGGGCATGGCTAGCGGCCATATTGACGGCCCTATGGCGCGGGGATAAGATTATTCCAGTTGCCGGAACTGGGTTTAACTGGCGATTTGTCGCTTCGAAGCCTCCGGCTACGCAACAGACAACGAGGAGTCGCAATGGCTGAATACCGCAAGGACGAGGCGAAGGACTGGGCGCGGGAGTTTCTGCGGGGCCAGTGGACCACGCTGATGACCGCCTTCACGCCGGAAGACCAGGTAGATGAAGAGGGCATGCGCGCCAACATGCGGCACATCAGGTCGCTCGGCACGCGCGGAGGCGGCTGCACGTGGGGCATGGGCGAGTTCTCGGCGCTCACGCGCGAAGAACGGCTGAAGGTTTACGACGTCGTGGCCGATGAGGCGGGCGGCGAGTGGCCGATCGCGGCCCACGTCACGCACACCTCGGCCAAAGAGATGATCGCCCTCGCCGAGCACGCCGAGGGCGTGGGCTTCGACCTGTTGATACTCGCGCCTCCTTACATGGTCACGAAGACCGAAGACCAGGTCGTCGAGTGGACGAGGCTGCTCGCCGACAACACCTCTCTGGCGATCATGTTCTACAACTCGCCGCAGTTCGGCATAGTCATGAGCGCCGAGGGCATGCGCCGCATCTGCGACATCCCGAACGTGGTCGGCGTCAAGGAAGCCAGCTTCAACCGCGACCTCTCGGTAGAGACGCACCAGCTTCTCGGAAGGCACGCGATCATCAGCACGCCGGACGAGTGGATCTTCCAGAAGGGCAGGGAGCTCGGATTCGAGCAGCAGGTCATGTTCGCCAACACATCCGACTGGAGGTTCGACCAGCCGGGCGCGAACCACTACGTCAAGTTTGTGGACAGGGCCACCACGGGCGACCTGGACGACGAGTATTACGACACCCACATCAGGGCCATCAAGGAGATGTCGGACAGGTGGTGGCCCAGGGTGGTGCAGAAGTTCGGCGGCGCGCTGCCCATCTCGCTCTGCAAGTACTGGGGCGAGCTTATGGGCCTGGCCGGCGGACACGTCCGGGCGCCGCTCTGGGACCTGTCGGACGAAGAGAAGGCTGAGTTGAAGTCGGAACTGCGCGAAGTTCTCGGAGAGATTCCGGCTGAGTCAAGCTGATCACCCCGCGGCAAGCGGCAAAGTCAAACCTCGGAGCGAAACACCATGCTATTGATGGTTAGCGTACAGAACCTTCCCGAAGCTCTTCAGGCGTTGAAGGGCGGGGCGGACATCGTTGACGTGAAGAATCTTCAGGAGGCGCTGGTCGGGTCGGCGCATCCCACGGTCGTGAAGCAGGTGCGCGACGCGGTCCCCGGATCGGAGCACGCCAGCGTCACGCTGGGCGTGGTGCCCAACCAGAGCGGCACCGTCGCCATGGCGGTCTATGCGGCCGGCGTAATCGACGCCACTTCCGTGAAGGTCGGCTTCATGAGGAGCGAGTACGACGAGGCGGTAGAAGTCTTGCAGGACGCCAAGCGGGCGCTGGAGGGCTTCAACACCAAGCTCATCGGCTCGCTGTTCGCCGACAACCCGCTCTACGACGGCCTGGACGCGCGGCACATGAACCCGCTCGCGAAGGCGACTGAGTGCGACGGCTGGCTTATCGACACGCTGACAAAGGACGGGCGCAACCTGTTCGACTTCATCCCCGAGCCTGAGCTGCGCGACATGGTGATGGAGGGCAAGGAGGCCGGCATGAGCACGGCCCTGTCAGGGCACCTCAAGCTGGACGACCTCGACGAGCTCGCCCGCATCAACCCGGACATCGTCGGAGTGCGCGGCGCGGTCTGTTCCAAGGGCGACCGCAACGACGGCGTGTACTGGGAAGCCGTGGACCACTTCCGCCGTGAATTGCGGGCCCGCGAGAGCGGCGAGGTTGACGTGCGCGACGGCATGTCCGTGGTGTCCGCCAACGGCGCAGACGGCTGGATCGTCATCGACGGCGAGGGCAAGACCTGCGCCGGCATCATCTCGGCGCTGACGGAGCAGATGGCCAATGACGACCAGTCGTTCGTAGAGGTCATCATCCCGGACGTGCTGAACACCTACGACGTGATCGTCTGGGCCGAGAAGGAAAGCCACACGATTCTGACGCGCCGCAAGGACCCGAGCGGCTCGATCAGGATGCTGATCCAGCCATAGCGGCAGGCGTTTCCGATTGGAACTTTCGACATTCGCCACGTACGTTGGCATCGTGAGAGACTTCCTGATCCTCGCGGTCGGGCTGGTGTGGCTCGTCGTCGCCGTGGCGCTGTTTCGGAAGGTCTCCAGGGTGGTGGACTCTGTGAGCAGAACGGTCAAAGCCGTCGAGCGGACAGCCGCCGCCCTCTCGGACAAGGCAACCGGCCCGGCGGGAGCGGGGGTAGCCTTTGGCATGAGCAAGATAGGTTCGATGCTTTGGCGCCTGGTGAGAGGGCGCCCGCAAGGAGGAACAGACAGTGAGCAACGGTAACGGTGGATCTTTCATGGCTGGGTTTCTGACCGGCGCCGTCGTAGGAACGGTTGTAGGCATTCTGCTTGCGCCCAAGCCCGGTTCCGAGACGCGCTCCGAACTTACGCATAGAAGCGAAGAGCTTAGGGCGAAGGCCGAGGAACTGGCCGCGATCGCGATGGAGCACGTCGGCCCTGCCGCGGAGGCGGTTCGCGAGGCGGCCGGCCCCGCCGCTGAGACGGTGCGCGAGCGAGTGGCCCCGGCCGTCGGCGCAGCGCGCGGGCGAATGGCGCCCGCCGCCGGAGCCGTGCGCGAGCGAATGGCGCCCGCCGCCGGAGCCGTGCGCGAGGCGGTGGTTCCCGCCGTTGGCGCAGCGCGCTCTCGCGTCGAGCCGGCGGCCGGCGCGGTCAGGGAGCGCGTCGGCCCCGCCGCGGAGGCGGTGCGGGAGGCCGTTCAGCCGGTCGTCGATGAGGTCGCTGCGAGGATGCGAAGGGGAGACGCGCCCGAAGGCGAGGACCGCAAGTCCAGGTCCTAGACCCGCTCCGGCTAGTTAGCGGGAAGCACCTCTGGGGTACGAGCCGAGAATCTTGAGCGACGTGCCCGGCTGGGAGTCGATTGCCGCAAGCGCCCCGGTCACGTCGGCGTCGGTCCGGTGGCCCTCCACGTCGGCCAGGAAGTAGTATCTGCCGAGGCTCTCCCGGGTGGGCCGGGACTCGATCTTCGTGAGGTTGATGTTGCGGTCCGAGAACTCCCTCAGCACGCCGTAGAGGAGTCCGGGCAGGTCGTCGTCATGCGACCAGCACAGCGACGTCTTATCGTCCCCGGTGCGCTCGCCGTCGGTAGGCCCGAGGGCGACGAACCGCGTCACGTTGTTCGGGTTGTCCTCAATCCCCCTGGCGATCACCGGAACGCCGTAAATGGACGACGCCCGCTCCGCCCCTATCGCCGCGGCCGGGGCCGTGGCTCCTTCCAGCGCTTCGACGGCTGCCGCCGTGCTGAGGGACGCCACCGGCTCCGCGTTCGGAAGGCGCTCGCTGATGAACCGGCTGCACTGAGCGAGGGCCTGCGGATGGGAGTAAACGAATTCCAGTTCGTCCAGGCCCACGTCCGCCGCCGAGATGAGGCAGTGGGTGATGGGCAGCACAAGCTCGCTCCTGATGAACAGGCCGGGCTCGTGGATCAGCAGGTCGAGCGTGCCGGTTACTGCGCCCTGAAGGCTGTTCTCCATGGGAGCGACGGCTTCGTCCGCCTCGCCCCGCTGCATCGCCAGGACGGCCTCATCTACCGAGGCCATCGCCACTAAGGAGGCGTCGGGGTCGTACGTGACGGCTGCCTGCTCGGTGAACGTGCCCGCAGGGCCGAGAAACGCGATGCGGCGTGTCATTCCTTCTCTCCAAGCTGTTCGACTAGAGCGGCCCTGAGCATTTCGTGAGTCGGGCGGTCTCCGACCGCGACGATCTCGTCATCGCTTCGTATCACGGTGGACTGGTCCGGCACGCGCGCATGGCCGTCCCTGCCTACGAGGAGCGATATGGCCGTCCCGTTCGGCAGTTGGAGGTCGCTGACGGGACGCCCGTCCATGGCGGAGTTCCTGGGTACGCGGGCAACAAGCAGGCTCCGCGTGTCGTCCCCCGGCATCGGAAGCTGCTGCACCATGCCGTCGACGAACAGGAACTCCTGGATCTTGTTCACGGCAAGGTCCGTGATGTCGATGGATGTGTTGATTCGCAGCATGTCCACCAGCCTGCCGCGTTCCGACTTGTTTACCACTGTCATCGTTCTCGGCGTGCCGAAGCGGAGCGACGCCAGCTGGCACGCCGTGATGTTGTCTTCGTCTTTGCTCGTTGTCGCGACGAACACGTCGGCGCGGCCTGCGCCCGCCGTGGAGAGCGACGCTACGTCGGTGCCGTCGCCCGGGACCGTGACGCTGCCCAGCGCCTCGTCCAGCGTCGAACACCGGGAAGTGTCCTTCTCGATGACGCTCACTTCGTGCCCGGCGGCTATCAGGCGATGGGCCAGAGACGAGCCTATTCGCCCGCCTCCCAGAATGAGAATGAACAAAGCTCTAGTCCTGGATCAGTTCACCACGGAATCTATCAGATGGTCGGCCAGCAGCGCCGTGGCGCTGACGGCTGTCAGCCCCAGGCTGTTGAACGTCTCCTGCTTGTCCGTATCGTCTATGCGGCAAAGGGCCGAACTCACCCCGAACAGGCTGGAGGCCGCCAGCGCCGCCAGCGCGTTGACGTTGTCGTTGCCGGTAACGGCTACGAACGCGTCCGCGTCCGCGATCCCGGCGCGGACGAGGTCGGCTTCGAGCGTGCCGTCCCCGGTGATCGGCGTGATCCTCTTGCTCTCGATCCGGCTCCGGGGCAGCTGCTCGAAGGCGTTGGGGTCTATGTCGAGAATCCGCACGGGCACGCCGTTTTCGACCAGGCCGCGCGCAATGGCGGCCCCGACTCTGCCGCAACCTACGACTACCGCATACCTGGAATTGGAGTTCACTTGAAGGGGTCTAATCATTTGAAATGGGCTTGCCGGCGCCTGGCCCCAGCGTTGAACCAGACTACCAGACGGCAAGGCCGTACGTTTGATTTGCTAGACGGGACCACGGTACACGATGACGCGGCATGGAGAGTGTTCGAGCACGTACGGCACGGTATCTCCCAGGCTGAAGCCGCCAAAGTCTTCCCGGTACCCTGTGCCCAGCACGATCGTCGTCGCTTCTCGCTCGACTGCCTCCTGTACGACAGCCGCTCCGACCTTGCGCGACTGCAACAACTCCGCCTGTGGGCGGCATCGCATCTCCCTGGCCACGGACTCCATGCTGGTCAAGACCTCTTCCGCCGCGTCCGTTTCGCCGCGAATCTCCGCGTCGATCGGAAGGTCTCTGGGCACCTCTATCACGTAGAGAATGAACAGCTTGCTCCTGTTCTGTTTCACCAGCCCGCATGCAAGGCGGACTACCTCCTCGTCGCTCTCATCGCCGCAGACGGACGCCAGTACGGAACCCCTCGCCACGGCGGCTTACTCCGGGAAGCGCCGCACGGCGGCGGAGGTTGCGGCGCGGCTTTTCGCGGGACTCGCGGGGGCTTCCACTACAACTAAGCCTTACGCTCGCGAGGCGTCAGCCTTGCAGCGTCTCAAGCTGTTCGTCACGGCCCGCGATAACCAGGTTGTCTCCCCTCCTGATGCGCTCTCCGGACTCCGGGTTCAAGGTTATGTCGTTGCCCCTGACGATGGCCAGCACTGCGAGGCCGTACCGGTCGCGGGGGCTTGAGAAGCCGAGCTCGTTCAGGTTCATGTTTACGAATCGTTCGGGGGCCGTGAGCCTGCTGATGCCGAAATTGCGCGTCAGTTCCAGGTACTCCTGCACGTTGGGATTGAAGAGGTTGTGCGCCAGCCTCGATCCCATCTCCTCTTCCGCGTGGACGATCTTGTCCACTCCCAGCAGGTCCAGGGCGTTCGCGTGCAGCTCGTTCCGGGCCCTGGAGACGATGTACTGCATCCCCATCGTCTTCAGCAGCACGGAAGTCATTATGCTGGACACGATGTCCGAGCCTATCGCGACGACGGCGGCGTCGTAGTCCGTAATCCCCAGTTCGTGCAGCACAGCCTCTTCGGTCGCGTTGCAGGCCACCGGATAAGACACCTGCCCCATCATGTTCTGGACGCGTTCCTGGCTCGTGTCGATGGCGAGGACGTCGTGGCCCAGGTTGTAAAGCGACCTCGCCACGCTGGAACCGAACCTGCCGAGGCCGATCACGGCGACCTGCTGTTTCATTTGCGCCCGAGCCCCCTGTAACTCCCTGCGTCCGGCGCGGCGCACGATTGAGAGCGCGCCGCTTCTTCATCCAATTGTAACCCGCTCCTCAGCATATCTGAATATCTCGCGCGTGCCGCGCGTCAACATAGCCAGGGCAATGGTCATCGGGCCTATCCTCCCGATGAACATGCTCGCGGCTATCAGCGCCTGCCCCGCGTCCGAGAGCAGAGGCGTCACTCCCGTGCTGAACCCCACCGTCCCGAATGCGGAGAAGCTCTCGAACAGCAGGTCGATGAAGCTGAACATGCCGGGCCGCAGCAGCTCGCTCTCGATGAACGTGAGGCTGGAGGCGATGATGAACACGAAGCCGGTGGCGACGGCGCCGATGGTCATGGCCCTCTGCACCTGGGCCTGGGGGATGATCCGGCCAAAGGCCGTGGCGTTCGGATGGCCCCTGACCGCCGAGATTATCGCCACTACTATCACGGCGAACGTGTTCACCTTGATTCCGCCGGCCACGGACGTCGAGGCCCCGCCTATGAACATAAGCCCGGTGTAGAAGAAGTCGGTGTGCTGCTGCGTGTTCGCGAAGTTCACCACGTCGAAGCCGGCCGTCCTCGATATCGACTGGAAGGCTGACAGGAAAGCCTTGTCGCCGACCGAATCGGCCTGGAGCGTCGAGGCGCTGTGGTACTCGGAGGCGAAGAACACGCTCATCCCAATCACGAGCAGCGCGGCGGTCATGGCCAGGACGAGCTTCGTGTTCAGCGACCACAGCCTCAATCTTCGCGTTTGGAAAACGTCCTCTATGACCCAGTAGCTCAGCGAACCGATCAGAATCAAGGTCCCAATCGTGGAAATCAGCCACTTGTCGGCGCTGTAGCCGGTGAGGCTGAGGGTGCCCGGCAGGGCCACGAAGCCGGCGTTGTTGAAGCCTGAGACAGAGTGGAACACGGCCTGCCAGACCGCCTCCGCGGGGCTGAAGATGAACGAGAACCGTATGAACAGCGCGACGAAGCCGACGACCTGCACGGCCACGGCGAACACGACGATCTTGGCGGTGAGCCGCACAATGCCTCCGAGCTGGGTGAGGCCGAGGCTGTCCCTGGCGAGCAGGCGCTGCGAGATGCTCATCCGCTGCCGGAACAGCACGAGCATCAAGGTTGCCGCCGTCATGAATCCCAGCCCGCCAACGAACATCAGGGCCAGAATCACCACGTGCCCGGCCCTCGTCCAGTAGGTCGCGGTGTCCTGGACCAGCAGGCCCGTGACCGTCGCGGCGGAGGTTGCCGTGAAGAGGGCGTCCATGAACGGCGTGAACCCGTCCCCGTGGTGCATGAAGGGCAGCAGGAGCAGCGCCGTCCCCGTCGCGATGATGCCCGCGAACGTGTACATGAGGATCAGGGGAGACGTGTTCGCGCGCGCGGGCGCGCGCCGGGGAGTGACCGTCACCTGAACGGGCCCCATCTCGCTCTCGCGCGGGTGGCGTACTACCCTGTCGGCAGGCCTCGGGCGCCAGTCTTCACGCATGGATCGCGCCCGCCGTGGCAGCCACGGTACTTGGACATGTTGGCCGCGAGTGGTACTTTGTGTATGGGAGTTGAATCGCCGTCCCTCGGCGGACGATGGCTCCCGGAGGCTGCGAATCTAGCATGATCCTCGTCAATTGTATGGCGAATGAAGCGGTTGCGGGGCCCGTCCATGCCGCGGGCTTCTCCTCCCGTTCCGAACGCCGCGCGCCGGAGCGCTCCGACCCGCGATGGTGAAGACCCGGCGACCCGTGAGAAGGAATCCGGTGGCCCGGCGAGTCCGATTGTACAGGCTCATGTTCGATCGGAAGTTTGCCTCCAACATGCCGAGCTACCTCTTCCAGTGCGGGCTGGCGACCCTGACCATGGTGGCCATAATACTGCTGATCGACGTGATTTACAGGCCAGTGGTGGTTGTGGCCATTGCTTCGACCGCGTTCATCGTGTTCGTGGTGCCGCACAGCGTGGCGGCCACGCCCCGCAAGGTGATCGGGGGCCACGTGATGGCGGTGCTCGTCGGCTCGGCGTTCGCGGGCGCACTCCGGCTGTTCGGCATCGACGAGACGCTGGCCGGCGAGAGGGTCGTACTCGAGGTTGCTGCCGCGTTTTCTGTCGGAATCGGCATCTTCGTCATGGTGCTCACTAACACGGAGCACCCGCCCGCAGCCGCCACGGCCCTGGGCTTGGTCTTCCACGAGTGGTCTGTGAGCTCGATAGTGATCGTAATCAGCGCGGCTGTGGTGATGTCCGCCGTGCGCATCGCGCTGCGGCCCAAGCTTGTCAACCTGCTCTAGCCCGGAGCAGCCGGAGGCAGATTGAAGGTACTGGTAACCGGCGGCGCCGGATTCATCGGGTCCCACGTCGTGGACGCGCACGTCGCACGCGGGGACGACGTGGCCGTCGTCGACAACCTGGCGACCGGATCGCGCGAATCGGTGAACCCCGAGGCGCGCCTCTACGACGCGGACATCACGGACAGGGACGCCATGCTGCACGTGTTCGAGGAGTTCCGCCCGGACATCCTGAACCACCACGCCGCCGAGATCAGCGTCCGCGCCTCGATGGACGATCCAGGGCTGGGCGTGCGCACGAACCTCCTGGGTACGGTGAACCTGCTGGAGGCGTGCGCGAAGACAGGGGTCAGGGGTATCGTGTTTGCGTCGTCCTGCGCCGTGTACGCCGAGCCAGCCTACCTGCCGATGGACGAGCGCCATCCGACGGCTCCCAAGTCAGCGTACGGCGCATCCAAGCTGAGCGGCGAGCATTACGTCAGGGCGCTCTGCGAGTCCAACGGCATGGGGTACGCGATGCTCAGGTACGGCAACGTGTATGGGCCCCGCCAGCGAACGGACGGCGAGGCAGGCGTCGTCGCCATCTTCGCCGGACAGATGATGAACGAAGAGACGCCCTCGATCTTCGGCGACGGCGCGAAGACGCGGGACTACGTCTTCGTCCATGACGTGGCGAGGGCCAACCTGCTGGCCGCGGACCGGGTCGGCGCGAAGGGCGTGTTCAACGTGGCTGCGGGCGCAGAAGTCTCGGACCGCGATATCTACGACGCGGTCGCCGAAGCCGTGGGCTTCGACGGCTCTCCCCGGTTCGCCCCGGAGCGTGCGGGCGACATGCGCCGGGTATGCTTGGACGTGTCCTCGGCTGCGAGCGGCCTCGGATGGCGGCCCCAGGCCAAGCTGCTCGCCGGCATCGCCACGACGGTCCGGTCGATTCGAGACCGGCGTGAGTAGGGCCGGACAAGGGGAGTCCACGTCGCCCATGCACGTTCCGTCCGACGTACGGGAGACCGTCCAGGCCATCCACGGCTGCGAGACCATGGCCGTGATCGCCACCGCCGGCGCGGGCGCAGCGGCCCTGCGCTGGCTGCTGGGCGAGCCAGGCTCGTCGCGCACGGTGCTGGAAGCGCTCGCGCCCAACTCGCCGGCTGCGATGATCGAACTCATTGGCCGCGAGCCGCAGCAGTTCGTGTCGAAGGATACCGCGCTCCTGATGGCGCAGGCAGCCTTCGAGCGCGCGCTGCGCCTGCGCGGGGCCTGCGGCCCGCCGGTCGTCGGAGTCGGCTGCACGGCGGCTGTGGCGACGGACAGGGCGCGGCGCGGAGACCACCGGTGCCACGTCGCAGTGTGGAGCGATACGGGCGCTTCCGTGTCCTCGCTGGAGCTTGAGAAGGGTCGCCGCTCCCGCGCGGAAGAGGACGACGTCGTGAGCCGGCTGCTGCTGGCGAAGCTCGCCGGATCGTGCGGCGTGGAGTCTCGCGCCGCGCTCCCTCTCACCGCCGGGGAACGCGTCGTTAATGATGATCGGTCGTACCGCGATGCTCTGTCCGCGGCCGTGGCCGGGCACTTGCGGATCGCGGTCCGCCGCGCGGACGGCGCCGTCGAGGCCGGTGCGCCGGACGCCGGCGTGATACTCGCCGGGTCGTTCAACCCGCTTCACGACGGCCACGTGGACCTCGCCGGAACAGCCGCGAACATGCTCGGAACGAGCGCGGCCTTCGAGTTGTCGATAACGAACGTGGACAAGTCGGCCCTGCAAGAGTCGGAAGTGCGCCGCCGCCTGCGCCAGTTCACAGGGCGCGAAGACGTGGCCGTAACTCGCGCGCCCACGTTCCTGGAAAAGGCCCGCCTCATGCCTGGCCGCGCCTTCGTCATCGGTGCTGACACCGCCCTGCGCCTCGTCGATCCGGCGTACTACGATGGGCGTATGGAGTCGATGCTGGACGCGCTGGCCGAGTTGCGGATGTTTGAGTGCCGCTTCCTGGTCGCGGGCCGTGTGGTCGATGGCCGCTTCGTTACCCTGGCCGACGTCCCCGTGCCCGCCGGGTTCCAGGACATGCTCGACCCCATACCTGAGTCGGCGTTCCGGGATGACGTCTCGTCGTCCCGGCTTCGCCAGACTGCCGTGAGCAGGTGACCGGCATGGCGTTCAAGGACCTGCGCGATTTCGTTGCCTTCCTCGAAGCCCAGGGCGACCTTCGCCGCATCAGCGCGCCCGTGGACCCGGCTCTGGAGATTACGGAGATCACGGACAGGGTCATCAAGTCCGGCGGCCCGGCGCTGCTGTTCGAAAACGTGGCCGGGTACGACGTGCCCGCGCTGATAAACATCTTCGGCACACGGCAGCGCGTGGCGTGGGCGCTGGGCGTGGACCACCTCGACGAACTCACCGAGCGCGTCCGCGAGGTGCTCAAGCTGATGCAGGGCCCGCCGTCGGGCCTCGGCGGCAAGCTGAAGGCCCTCGGCGAGGTCGTCGGCCTTGCCAGGGCGCAGCCCCGGACGGTGCGGCGCGCGCCGTGCCAGGAGGTCGTGCTGACCGGCGACGACGTGGACCTCAACGCCCTGCCCGTGATGAAGTGCTGGCCGCTAGACGCCGGGAGGTTCATCACGCTTCCGCTCGTGATCAGCAGGGACCCGGAGACGGGCCGGCGCAACGTCGGAACGTACCGCATGCAGGTGTACGACGGGCGCACGACCGGCATGCACTGGCAGACGCACAAGGTCGGCGCGCGGCACGACAGGGCGGGCAGGCTGCGCGGCGACGACCGCCTGGGAGTCGCCGTCGCCCTCGGCGGAGACCCGGCGACGATCTGGAGCGGCTCGCTGCCCCTGCCGCCGGACATGGACGAGATCATGGTCTCCGGCCTGATTCGTGGCGAGGCCGTGGAGATGGTGAAGTGCAAGACCGTGGACCTCGAAGTACCCGCCCACGCCGAGATCGTGTTGGAGGGCTACGTGGTACCGGGCGAGATGCGCCCGGAAGGGCCGTTCGGCGATCACACCGGCATCTACTCGCCCGCCGAGGACTACCCGGTCTTCCACGTCGAGGCCATGACGCGGCGCAGAGACCCCATCTACCCCACGACGATGGTCGGACGCCCGCCGACCGAGGACTTCTTCATGGGCAAGGCCAGCGAGCGCTTCATGCTTCCGGCGCTCCAGATGACCCTGCCTGAGGTCGTGGACGTGAACATGCCGGCGGAAGGCGTGTTCCACAACCTAGTGCTCGTGTCCATAAAAAAGGAGTTCCCCGGCCACGCCCGCAAGGTCATGCACGCCCTGTGGGGCCTCGGCCTGATGATGCTCGCGAAGGCGATCATCGTCGTGGACGCCAAGGTCGACGTGCAGAACACGTCCGAGGTCGCATGGCGCGTCGCCGCGAACATCGACCCCGCTCGTGACATCGTGATCGTCGAAGGCCCTGTGGACGATCTTGACCACGCGTCATGGACGCCGAAGTACGGCAGCAAGGTCGGCATAGACGCCACGGAGAAGGGCGAAATGGACGGGCGTACAAGACCGTGGCCGGAAGACATCGCCATGAGCGACGAGATCAAGAATCTGGTGGACGGCAAATGGGAGCAGTACGGAATCTGACAACCCCTGAAAGACCGCAGTCCCTCTGGCGCAGGGTCCCGCTCTTCCTTGACGCGATCAAGTTCCACGAGAGCCTGTTCGCCCTGCCGTTCGCCTACACCGGCATGATCCTCGCCGCGTCCGGAATGCCGTCCTGGGACAAGGTACTGTGGATCACGGCGGCCATGGTCGGCGCGCGCACCTTCGGGATGTCGGCGAACCGCATCCTGGACCGCTCCATCGACGCGCTGAACCCGCGCACCGCCGACCGCCACCTCCCCGCCGGCGCTCTGAGCGTGCCCGACGTCGCCGTGCCCGCCCTTGCGGCGCTGGCGTTGCTGTTCGTGTCCGCGTGGCAGCTAAACACGCTCGCCCTCGCCCTCGCGCCAGTGGCCGCCGCGTACCTCGCGCTCTACCCGTTCACCAAGCGGTTCACCTGGACGGCCAACCTGCTCCTCGGCTGGGCGCTCGCCATCGCGCCCTCCGCCGCGTGGATCGGAGTCGCCGGCAGCCTCGGCCTCGCGCCCGTCGTCCTGTCCGCCGCCGTGGCGCTCTGGGCCGGCAGCTTCGACATCATGTACCACACGCAGGACCGCGACTTCTACGAACAGCGCGGACTTCACTCCGTAGCGCGAAGATTCGGGATACGGGCGGCGTTCGCATGGGCCAGGACGCTCGACGTCATGGCGCTCGCCGCCCTCGTGACAACGGGCGCGCTCCTCGACTTGGCCTTCCCGTACTACATCGGATGCGCAGCAGTCGCCGCATTGTTGGCGTACAAGCACACGCTCGTCTCCCCCGACGACATGTCCCGCATGGGCTTCGCCTTCTTCCGCATCAACGCCTACGTATCGGCAGTCGTCCTAGCCGCCACCATCGCCGCCCTAGCCATAGCCTGACCTGCGCAGCCACCCCAACCGAGAACCTGCCCCCAACCGCCCGTCCCCTGTCATTTCGAGCGCAGCGAGAAATCTAAGGACTCCCGCAAACCACAACGCCCGCCCAAAGAAACCAACCCAACGCCGCGCCACTCGCAGCCCCTTCCCCTGTCTTTGGGCGACAGTTAGGATAAATACAACACTCCGCAATTCAAGGAAACCGCCCTGAACACCAACGGCCTGCCCGTAGTCATCGGCATGACCGGCGCGAGCGGCGCGCCCCTGTCCGCCGCCGCCATCGACCTGCTGCTGGCGTCAGGCCGCTCCGTCATCGCCACCGCCACGCCCGCCGCCCGCATGGTGTGGGCCGAGGAGATGGACGAGTCCTTTGGCGTCGCCCTGGAGCGGTGGAAGTACAGCGGACGTTTCGAGTACTACAACTCCGCCGACCTGCGCGCTCCCATCGCAAGCGGCACCTTCCCGACGGCCGGCATGGCGATAGTGCCAGCTAGCATGGCCACCATCGCGGCAGTGGCGACCGGGCTTGCGGACAACCTCCCGCGCCGCGCCGCCGACGTTTGCCTCAAGGAGCGCCGCCCGCTCGTGATCGTGCCGCGCGAGTCCCCGCTCAACGCCATACACCTTGAGAACATGACCAAGCTGGCGCGCCTGAACGCCGTCGTCATACCACCTGAACCGCCCTACTACCTGAAGCCCCAGACCGTGCATGACGTAACCGTGTTCACCGCCCACCGCGTCCTCGTCGCGCTCGGCCTCGAAGACTCGCTGCCCGAGGAGTACACGTACACTGGCCCCCGTGAAGGGGCTTAGCGCACCCGGCGGTTCTGTTGCATTTTATCGATAGGGACTACCGATAGAAGGAGAGACGATGAGTTACGAATGGAAGGCTGAAACGCCGTTTCTTGAAATGACCGTGTGCAGCAGTGGCTGTAACCTAGCGTGGAAATCATATCGGCGCGAGCTATTGAGGGCGTTCAAGCAGGCCAACCCGCAGCTTGCAAGGCTGAAGTTTCTATACAGGCCAGGCCCATGTACTGCGAAACTTGTCGCCTATGGCCGGTGCGGAAGGAACTGCATCGGCTGTAAGCCCTGCGGAGACTGGTTGCCTGACACCAGTTGGCGCGATGTTATCTTCGACCATTCGGAATTGACCCGTACAGGCAATGACGCGCGCCTGTTGTTCACGCATCCTTACGGTGACGCTCAATCCGTAGAAACGGCGGTATGGGCATTCAACGCGGCGAGGCTCACGCAGGGCAAGGGTGCGCGGCTCATTCACCTAGCGGCAAAGGTTCTTGGGGATATGCGGTCTTGGTACTATCCAAGAAGTAGCAACATGGTCGTCATTGGCGACGTGGAGATGGTGCGGAGCATTGATGCCGACTATGAGGTTCCGACTAAGAAGATGCCGCATCATTGTCGTCGCTGGCATTGATGCCTACATATGAAATGCAACAGAACCCACCCGGCGGTTGCCGTTTGGGTATCACGAGTATCCCTTCCGTAAGAAGGCCCACCCCCGTGCCCATGACCACCGTCCCCGAAGCCATCGCGTACGCCGTCACCGACGTGGTCCACCTCACCGAGCGGTTCCGCGCCGAGGGCCGCGGCAGAGAGGCCCTCGGCGCAGTGCCGGGCAGGCCGGAGTCGGAAGACGTCGAAATCGGCCTCGACCGCGCCTGCCAGGAGGTGATAGAGGGCTGGCTTGCCAGGACCGGCGCTCCCATCGAAGTCCACTCGGAGCACGGCGTCAGCCGCGTTGGGCCGGCCGGCGCCGCGCCCGATTACCTCGTCGCGGTTGACCCGTTCGACGGCTCCGGCCTGTACGCTCGCGGCGTACCCGCCGAGTGGTGGAGCGTCGTCTCCGCGTTCGAGGCAGGCTCGCTTGCTCCGGTCGCGGGCGCCGCCGCCGACGTGCTCCGCCGCGAGGTGTACGCAGCCGGGCCGGACGGCGTAACCGTGAGACCGCTCGACGGCGATGCGCCGGCCAACGTCAAGCCCAACCCGCGCCGCGCGCTGGACAACGACGCCGTGCTCGCGCTCTACCTGATGTCGCCGGTGTACCGCAGCCACTGGACCGACCGGGGCGCGGCGTTCATGGACATGCTGGCCCGCCGCTTTCCCGGATGCCTGCTCTGGCCGAACGGCGGCTCCTGCATTTACCCGTGGATCGCCCGCGGCATCGTCGACGCCTACGTCAGCTTCGACGAGCCGGTGTCGGAGATCGACCCGGGGCTGGCCTTCGCGCACTTCGCCGGATACCCGGTGTTCGACGTGCGCAACGACGGCACGCTAGAACCGCACGCCTTCGTCCCAAGCCGCATGGCCGAGCGCACGCCCCTGCTAATCACCGCCTGCACCGAAGACCTGGCGCAAGAACTAGCCGCCGAGATCACAGGGCCGTAGGGGCGCTTCGCGAAGCGCCCTCCCCCGCCAATCCCGTTCGCCCTGAGCCTGTCGAAGGGCGCACCACGAACGGATCCTCCGCCCTCACCCCGCCGGAATAATCGCCTCCGGCTCCTCGCCCCGCGCCGCGCGCGCCGCGTTCAGTATCGCGAACTGCCTGCTCCGTTCGAACGCCTCCCGCGTCATCGTCGCCAGGTGCGGCGTCACCAGGACGTTGTCCATCTTCAGCAACGGGTTGTCTGACGCGGGAGGCTCCACCTCCAGCACGTCCAGCGCCGCGCCCGCGATCCGCTCCTCCCGCAGCGCACGGACCAGCGCCTTCTCGTCCACAACCGGGCCCCTGCATGTGTTGATCAGGATCGCCGTCGGCTTCATCATCGCAAGCTCCGCGTCGCTGATCATGTGGCGCGTCTCACCGCTCAACGGCACGTGAAGGCTCACCACGTCCGACGTTCGCAGCAGTTCGGACAGAGCGACGCGCCTCGCGCCCAGACGGGCCTCGTCCTCCTCCGGCATCGGGACGGGATCGGTGTAAACGATGGAGCACTCCCAGCCCTGAAGTCGCCGCGCCACTCGCCCGCCGATCCTGCCCGCCGCGCCCACGATCCCCACCGTCTTGCCGGCCACCTCCCACGCGCCGTGCAGCCAGTCCTGCCGGATGTTCGCGTTCCACAGCCCGTCGCGCGTTGCGTTGAACTGGAGTTGCAGCTTGCGGAACAGCGCCACGATCAGCGCGATCGTGTGCTCCGACACGGCGACCGCGTTCGCGCCGCCGTTGTTCGCCACGCGCACGCCCAGCTCCGCCAGCCCGCCGATGTCCATGCGGTCGTACCCAGCGCTGTACATCTGGACGAACCTCACGTCCGGGCACGCCTTCGCCAGCTCCACCGAAAACTCCGCCGGCCCCATGATCACCGAATTGACGCCCCGGAGCTGGTCCGCAATGGCCGCGTCGTCCTGGTCCGAGTCAACCCACTTGAGCGATATGTTCAGCGACTCCGCCGCCGCCTCTATCCACTGTCTGCGCTCATCCGGGCAGAGAAACGCCAGGTTGTTGGACATCCG
This sequence comes from Dehalococcoidia bacterium, assembly GCA_963668185.1. Classification (GTDB taxonomy): domain Bacteria; phylum Chloroflexota; class Dehalococcoidia; order Lucifugimonadales. The sequence continues at coordinate 1,580,746 of OY764162.1, read as the reverse complement.
GACCTCCTGAATCGGCGCCCCGAATCGGGGCATTGAATGGAGCGGCCAGCGTACAGCGAAGCCGCCCCGCCTGCAACGCTCCGCAGTAGAATGAGTCTCTGAGAAAAACTACAGCTCGCGCTTGCGGATTGCGAACTCCAATGCCAGACGTAACCATCCGACAACTCAACGAAGACGACGCGCCGGACTTCCAGGCGTTACGCCTGCGTGCCCTGCGAGAGCATCCCGAGGCGTTCAGTTCCACCCACGAGCGCGAGAGCGCGTACACGCTGGAGTTCGTGGCGGAACGCCTCCGTCAGGCCGCGGCATCGCCCGACAACTTCACGCTTGGAGCGCACTTGGATGACAAGCTCATCGGCATGGTGGGCTTCGTCAGGATGGCGCGGGACAACGAAAAGCACCGCGGTCAACTCTGGGGCATGTACGTCGCGTCCGAACGGCAGGGAAGAGGCATCGGCACGGCCCTCCTGTCCGATGCCATAGCACGTGCCGGCGCGCTGCCCGGACTCGAACAGATCGAGCTTGAGGTTGCAACTCGCAACGAGGCGGCCCGACGCCTGTACGCATCGGCAGGCTTCCAGCCATGCGGCGTCAATCCCAGGACCCGCATCCTGCACGGAGAGTACATAGACGACGAGCGCATGGCGCTCTTTCTTAAGTCCCTTCCCCAGTCTGCTGGGGAAGGCCGGGATGGGGTTCGCCCGCCCCAAAATCGGCCTTGACGCGGCCCCCGCGCTTCGCCTACAATGCTCGGACGGTCATTTTTCAGGCCCCCGTTCCGCTTGCGGTAATAGGACGCCCGTGGCCGTACCGGTACCTTAACAACCGAATATCTGATTGAACTTCGTGGGTTTTGATAGATGACCCCAAATGTGGGTCAAGTATGAAAGGGTTTACGGTGGATGCCTTGGGGCCAAGAGCCGAAGAAGGGCGTGGCAAGACTGCGATAAGCCCCGGTCAGCTGTCTAGCGAGCTTAGCCGGGGATGCCCGAATGGGGAAACCTGCTCCGGGTCATACCGGAGCGCCCCGAGCAATCGGGGAGGTAAGCAGGAGAACTGAAGCATCTAACTATCCTGAGGAGAAGAAATCAACCGAGATTCCCTTAGTAGCGGCGAGCGAACGGGGAACAGCCTAAACCTGGCTGGCCTAACGGGCTGGGGCCTTATGCCTGTCAGGGGTTGCAACATCGCCTGGTCCGACCCCAGTACGGACGAAGAAGTTACAAACCTGCGCACTAGTCCAACGACCCTGGAACGGGCGGCCGCAGAGGGTGAAAGCCCCGTAGGCGAAAGTGCGAAGGCTTCTGGCGTAATGTTGAGTACCACGGGGCACGAGAAACCTTGTGGGAATCCGGGGGGACCACCCCCCAAGGCTAAATACTCTTGGCCACCGATAGTGAACCAGTACCGTGAGGGAAAGGTGAAAAGAACCCCAGGCGGGGAGTGAAATAGATCTGAAACCGTGGACCTACAAGCCGTAGGAGTCCCGGGCAACCGGGATGACTGCGTGCCTATTGAAGAATGAGCCGGCGAGTTAATTTGGGCAGCTAGGTTAAGGAATAGAAGTTCCGGAGCCGCAGCGAAAGCGAGTCCGAACAGGGCGCGAATCGGACGGAGGGAATGTCACTCCGCCGCGCGCCCGCGTCCCGCGCCGCTCTCGGCTTGCCGAGAAGCATAGCGGGGCACGGGTGCAAAGCGGTAGGCGGACCCTCCACTATGTGCGATGTGTTGTCTGGATTAGACCCGAAACCGGGTGAGCTACCCATGGCCAGGTTGAAGCTCCGATAACATCGGAGTGGAGGACCGAACCCGTGTCTGGTGCAAAAGGCTGGGATGAGCTGTGGGTAGAGGTGAAATGCCAAGCGAACCCGGAGATAGCTGGTTCTCCCCGAAATGTATTTAGGTGCAGCCTCAAGGTAGTCTGTGGGAGGTAGGGCACTGGATGGGCTAGGGGGCGTGAGCTTGCCAAACCCAACCAAACCACGAATGCCTACAGATGGTCCTTGGGAGTGAGACTGCGGGGGATAAGCTCCGTGGTCGAGAGGGAAACAGCCCAGACCGCAGGCTAAGGTCCCCAAGTGTGGACTAAGTGTGAAAGGAAGTGGAGTCACTAAAACAGCTAGGAGGTTGGCTTAGAAGCAGCCATCCTTTGAAGAGTGCGTAACAGCTCACTAGTCGAGGGGCTCCGCGCCGAAGATGTAACGGGGCTAAAGTCCACCACCGAAGCCGCGGTTCCGATCGGACGCAATCCGGTCGGAAGGTAGGGGAGCGTTCCCAGGGCATAGAAGCTCGGCCGTAAGGCCGTGTGGAGCGCTGGGAAGTGAGAATGCCGGCATGAGTAGCGACAATCCTGGTGAGAATCCAGGACACCGAAAGCCTAAGGTTTCCTACGCAACGCTGATCGACGTAGGGTTAGTCGGGCCTAAGCCTTAGCGTGCAAGCGAAGGCGATGGACAACGGGTCAAAATTCCCGTACCGCCGATACACCGCTACAAAGCAAAGGGGGGACGCGGGAAGGTAGGCGGATCGCACCCACTGGACATGGTGCGTTGTTTTCCGTAGGCCATGCTGGGATAGGCAAATCCGTTCCAGCGTTACGAGCTGAGGGAAGGCAAAACTCTAGGGCCCAGGCCCTGGGGGATTCCGCTGATCCTATGCCGCCAAGAAAAGCCTCGTTGCAAGGTGTAATGGCGCCCGTACCGCAAACCGACACAGGTAGGCAGGGGTAAGTATCCCTAGGTGAACGGGAGAACCCTCGTTAAGGAACTCGACAAGTTGGCCCTGTAACTTTGGGAGAAAGGGCGCCCGTGGGGTGATCCGCGCTTGCCGCGAGGAGCCTTTGCGGGCCGCAGCGAAGAGGCTCAGGCGACTGTTTACCAAAAACACAGGTCTCTGCTAAGCCGAAAGGCGATGTATAGGGGCTGACGCCTGCCCAGTGCCGGAAGGTTAAGGGGAGAGGTCACTCCGATCCGTCGGAGGAAGCTTCGAACCGAAGCCCCGGTGAACGGCGGCCGTAACTATAACGGTCCTAAGGTAGCGAAATCCCTTGTCGGGTAAGTTCCGACCCGCACGAATGGCGTAACGACCTGAGCGTTGTCTCAACGAGGGACTCGGTGAAATTGCATGGCCAGTGAAGATGCTGGCTACCCGCGACAGGACAAAAAGACCCCGTGGAGCTTTACTGTAGCTTGGCAGTGGACTGGTGTTACGGTTGTGTAGGATAGGCGGGAGACTGTGAAGCTGTCGCGCCAGCGGCGGTGGAGTCAACCTTGAAATACCGCTCTTCCTTAACTTCGGCCCTAACTCCGACAACATCGGAGGACCCTGCCTGGTGGGCAGTTTGACTGGGGCGGTTGCCTCCTAAAAAGTAACGGAGGCGCCCAAAGGTTCCCTCAAGGTGGATGGAAATCACCTTAAGAGTGTATTGGCATAAGGGAGCTTGACTGTGAGACCTACAAGTCGAGCAGAGACGAAAGTCGGGCAAAGTGATCCTACGGTACCGCGTGGAAGGGCCGTGGCTTATCGGATAAAAGCTACCCCGGGGATAACAGGCTAATACCGCCCAAGAGTTCACATCGACGGCGGTGTTTGGCACCTCGATGTCGGCTCGCCGCATCCTGGGGCTGAAGAAGGTCCCAAGGGTCCGTCTGTTCGCCGGTGAAAGCGGCACGCGAGCTGGGTTCAGAACGTCGTGAGACAGTTCGGTCTCTATCCGTCGTGGGCGCAGGAGATTTGAGGAGAGCTTTCCCTAGTACGAGAGGACCGGGAAGGACAGACCTCTGGTGTACCGGTTGTTCCGCCAGGAGCACCGCCGGGTAGCCATGTCTGGATGTGATAAGCGCTGAAAGCATCTAAGCGCGAAGCCAACTCCAAGATTAGATCTCCCAAACCCCGGGCAACCGGGTGAGTAAGGTCCCCCGTAGACTACGGGGTTGATAGGCCGCAGGTGTAAGTTCCGTAAGGGATTCAGCTGAGCGGTACTAATAGACCGAGGACTTGACCCACATTTCGAGCCATCTACCACACACAGGTTCAATCACATATTCATCGCGGGGTGGAGCAGCGGCAGCTCGTTGGGCTCATAACCCAAAGGTCGCAGGTTCGAGTCCTGCCCCCGCTACCGCAAACTAAGAGCAGCCCGACTCACTTTCGAGTCGGGCTGTCTGCGTTCCCAATTCTATTCACGAGGAGGTAAACATGCGATAACAGCGAAATCGCAGATTGCAGAACTGTACCAAGCATAGATGTAAAACTAGACTAGAAAGGAAAGAGAATGAACACGTTGTTTTCATACATAGTAAAGGTGGATTCAGGATTCGCTCCCAACCCATTTCATGGATACTGTACATTGGCAACCTGCAAGCCTCGTATTCGTAAGGCCGCTAGAATTGGCGATTGGGTGATTGGTACAGGATCTAAGACTAGGGGGAGAAACGGGCGGCTTGTGTACGCGATGCATGTCTGTGAGGCGATGACCTTCGACGAGTATTGGAACGATTCGCGGTTCCGTGCCAAGCGCCCTAACACGTCCTCAGATAAAGAAGACTCTTGCGGGGATAACATCTACTACAGGGACCCCAAGTGGCCCAGACGTTTCTGTCAAGTTCCTTCTTACCACAGTTGTCCTGATGGACGGCAAGACTATGAGAAGTTGGAACGTGATACCAAAGAAGACAAGGTCCTCATAAGTGATGACTTCGTCTACTGGGGCGGTGATGGTCCAGTTATTCCTGAGTTTAGCGGAATCAATGTTTGCCATACAACACAGCATCACAAGCGTTTTGACGATAACGCTATCGTCATGGATTTCATCGCTTGGGTCCGTAGCTTCGATGCAAGTGGTTGTCTTGGTAAGCCTCTTGACTTTTAGATCATCAAGCATGTAACTAAGAAATAGTCGCTTTGAAGTGTCGTTCCTTGTTATGATTACGAGGAACGACACTGACCCAACTCCAGAATGGATGCCTGAACTTCTTGAAAAGGATCTGTTATCATTCATTCTGTTTATCTCATAAGTGTTGTGGAGGATGATAGTGTCTAGATCATTGCTGCTCTTACTTTTCCCTCTCATGTTTATGGCATGCCAAAATGAGCAAGTCAGCACTGGGGAAACCTTAGCTACAAACACCCCATCTCCATCTGCACTCACCCCAGTTGTCCAAAAGGACAAATACGATAGAACTATAAGCCACTTTGGATGCGATTGGATCGAAAACTACTATAATGACTTTGCAGAATCTTTCTCCGATATGTTAGCTGTTATCTCGTTGTCGTCGGAAATCTCTATAACAAAAGAACTGAATTTTGATGCCGATTATGATGATGGTGTTGAAGTACTGAGAAGATGCGGAATAAGTGTAGATTAGACAGCGTGTCCGGTGCCGAGCCTGCCGGAAGCAGCCCCAACCTTCCGGATCGGTTACACTTGGGCGCAGCCATCCTCTCAAGGGGGATCATCAAATGATCGAAACCGTCCAAATCGCCGTCGACGCCGCAGACCCAAACCGGATCGCCGAGTTCTGGGCCGAGGCGCTCGGCTACGAACTGCGCGGCAGCCCCAGCGCCGACAACATCTACCGCGGCATCTCCGACCCGACCGGCAAGCGCCCCCCGATCCTGTTCCAGCGCGTCCCCGAGGGCAAGACCGTCAAGAACAGGCTGCACATAGACCTGCCCCACAACGCCGACAAGACCGTGCCCTTCGACGAACGCCGCCGCCAGCTAGCGCCAATAGTCGATAGGCTGACCGGCTTGGGCGCGAGACGGACCGGCGAAGGCAGCGCCGGCAACGATTTCTGGATCGTAATGGCAGACCCCGAAGACAACGAGTTCTGCGTCGGCTAACCGCTACGGATACCCTGAACAAGCCTCGGGCCGCTCTCCAATCCGTTCGCCCTGAGCCAGCCGTAGGGGCGCTTCGCGAAGCGCCCTCCAATCCGTTCGCCCTGAGCTTGTCGAAGGGTCTCCCGAACGGATTGGAGAGCGGCTAGCCTACCGCGTCAGCAGCACGATCGCCCCGCACGCCAGCGCAAGCCCCGCGATCTTCTGCACGCTGACAGCCTCGTTCAGCAGGAAGATCCCCAGCACCGACGCCACCGCGAAGTTCATCGCGAATATCGGCGTCACCACAGACGCAGGGCCGCGGCTGAGGGCGATGTAGTAGGCGGCGATGCCTATCGTCAGCATCACGCTGGCGATCAGCATGTACAGCATCGATCGGCTCCACGTCATGTGCTCCAGCAGGTTCTCGCCCCGGTACAGCATGAAGACCACGCCTCCGGCCACCAGGATGACGTTGGTTACCACGAGCACCACTTCCGGCGGAATCGTCCGGAACGTCATCTTCAGCATCGTCACCGTGATGCCGTAACTGACCATGCCGATCAACGCGCCCACTATGTAATGCACTCTGGCCTCCCTACTTCTCCGCGCTTTTCAGGGTAAGGATCAACGGCAGGCCCACCAGTACAGAAAACGCCAGCACCATGAGCGGCATCCGGTAGTCGCCGCCGCGCACGTCCGCAAGCCAGCCCACGAGCACCGGACTCGCGATCCCGAAGACCGTCGAGACAGTTCCCAGGAATCCCATGATCGAGCCGAAGCTCCTGCGCCCGAAGTGGTCGGCCACCATCGCGAACCGCACCGGCACGCCGCCGCCCCATCCGAGGCCCCAGAACAGCATGAACCCGATCAGCACCGGCATCGACGTGCCGTATGCGAGGAACAGCAGCCCGGCCACCTGGCACACTATGCTCGCGGCGATGACGTACCGCTTGTCCACCACGTCCCCCAGGAACCCGCTCGACAGCCGGCCCACCATCGACGTGAGAGACGACCCCGTGATGATAAGCCCCGCCGTTCCCAGGCTGAAGCCGAAGCTCGTGATCGCCGGTATGTGGTGTATGGACGCGGACATCGCCATCTGCGCGACGCCCATGGCCACGGCGAACTGCCAGAACCAGCGCGTCCTTAGAGCCTCCCGCACCGTGAAATCCCGCTCCGGCCCGGCCCGCGAACGCGCGCTCCCCTGGCCGCCGGACCCGGTCGCCGCGCCCCTGGCCTGCCGCCTGCGGCCGTCCGGCAGCATCCCGTGGTCTTCCGGCCTCCTGCGCATCATGAACGCCGCCGGAAGACCGGTCGCGAAGAACCCGATTCCTATGATCACGAGGGCCGTCCGCCAGCTCGTCGCGTTGATGATCAGGATGATCAGCGGCACCAGCAGCCCGCCTATGCCTGTGCCCGTCATCGCGAGGCCCAGCGCCCGCGCCCGCTTCTCCATGAACCAGTTGGCGATGCACGTCGTCACCACCATGAACGTGCCGAACGACAGGCCGAGCGTGATGACCACGAACGCGAGATAGAACTGCCACAGGTTCTGGACACGGCTCAGGAGGATGAACCCCACGCCCAGAATCGTGATGCCGATCAGCATCACCTGGCGCGGCCCGTACCTGTCGATGAAGTAGCCGACGAACGGGGCGACCGCGCCGGACTCGGTGCGCTGGATGGACACGGCAGCCGACGTAACAGCCCGGCTCCAGCCGAAGTGGCCCAGGATCAGGTCGAAGAACGCCCCGAAGCCCTGCCAGTACGCGCCCGCCGTGTACGCCTGGCTCACGCCGCCGGCAAGCACGATCCACCAGCCGTAGAAGACCTTCCGGCGGCGGTCCCTGCCTAATCGCGAGGCGGCTCCAAGCAAGCTTGCTCCCGGACGCCTTCGGTGTATGCCAGTGGGACGGCGTCCAGGAGAAGATTCTATCAGCCGGTTTCGCGCGCCTTCTCTTCAAGAAGAGTGCCTTGTTTAAGCAGTATCTTGTGTCTTGCCCTGGAACGGTCGCGGATTCTCCCGTACGCCTGCAATAGCGAGAGTATGTATCTATACTGTAGAAGATTGAAGGGAGCGCCAATGAGAAAGCTGATTTTCGTCGGAGCATTGCTGGCCGTATCGCTTGCGGCCGGTCTCGGCATGGCTGGGAGCCCGGCGTTTGCCCATGAGGGGCGGGAAGTAGGAGAGTACAGGCTGGTCGTTGGATGGCTGGAGGAGCCCACGTACGAAGGCTACATGAATGCGATGCTGGTCCGCGTCACGAGGCTCCCCTCCGGCAGTCCTGAAGCTCCGGTCGAAGGACTCCAGGGCTCGCTCCTGCTGGAAGTCACACACGTTTCCTCGGAGTCCTCCAGGGTTCTGAATGTCCGAGCCCTGCCGGACGAACCCGGCCACTACGTTGCTGACTTCATACCTACGGCGGCCGGCGTGTACCAGGTCAGGGTATTTGGCGCAATTGAGGGGACGATAGTAGATGAGACCTTCATCTCCGAGGGAGGGGGAGGCGATTTCGATGACGTGCTTTCATCTGCGGCGCTGCAGTTCCCCGTGGAGCTTCCTGAGACGCGCGAGCTGGAGAGCGCCGTCAGGGGCGCTATGCAGACGGCCCAGCAGGCCCAGGACGCCGCTCTTATGGCCGAGGACGCTTCCGGGACGGACCTGCTGGTCATCGTCGCGCTCGTCCTCGCCGGAGTGGGTAGTACAACGGGAGTGCTCGGACTCTACTTGGCGCTAAGGAGGCGCTAGCCTTGCGCAAGCGTGCGCGCTTTCTCACGGCGCTGCTTGCGCTCATGGGAGCGGCCGTGCTCGTCTTCTACGCGGCCGATCCGGGGACGGCGTCGGCGCACGGAGATTTGGCGCGCTCTGATCCACCGCCCAACTCCGTCCTGCAGGATGCGCCGGAGAGAGTCACGGTCTGGTTCACCGAACCTGTTGAGCCTGCGCTGAGCGAACTGCGCGTGTTCGACTCGCGAGGTTTCCGGGTAGACGCAGGGACCACGCTGTTCGACCGCAACGACGAGACCGCGGCGTCGGTTGGCGTCGAGCCGCTGCCGGACGGGATCTACACCGTCGCGTGGAGGAACGTGTCCAAGGTCGACGGCCACCTCGTCCGCGGTTCGTTCCTGTTCTCGGTTGGCGTGCCGCTGAGCGGGGCGGAGACGGTCGCGCCGGACAAGCCGCTGTTCAACTTCCCCGCCGAACCTGTCCTGCGATGGCTCACTCTCCTGAGCGCGCTGGCAATAGTCGGCGGCCCCATATTCGAGCTGCTGGTCGCCAGGCCGGTCCTGCTCGGACGCGCATCGATCGAGTCATTACGCAAGCTGGGCGATGCCCTGGCCTCGCGATCATCGAAGCTGATGTGGGCTGCGAGCGCCGTGTTCCTTGCGTCTTCCGTGCTCCACCTGATGTTCCAGGCGAGCCAGATCTACGAAGCGCCGGCCCTGAGCGCGCTGGGCGCCGCCGCGTGGTCCACCATCGCGGACACGACGTGGGGCCAGGCCTGGCTGTGGCGGATGCTCGCGGCCATAGTCCTGGTGGCCTCGCTGGCCTTCCCGCACGTCCTCAGCCGGAGTTCCGTCGGTGAAGCTGGGTCCAGCCGACTGCGCCTCGTTGGGCGCCTCGGTGTGCTGGCGTCCGGCGGCGCGATGCTGTGGGCGATCAGCATGACCAGCCACGGCGCGGCCACGGCCGGCATCCGCCCGTACGCGCTCTTCGCCGACTACCTGCATCTCGTTGCCTCGGCCTTCTGGGTTGGCGCGCTGTTCTATTTCGCGCTCAGCGTGCCGCTCGCCCGGCGCGACCTGGCCCCGTCCGACCGGCGGCGATGCCTCGCCGCGCTGACACCGAGATTCACGGGAGTGGCCCTCCTGAGCGTGGCGGCGCTGCTGGTCACCGGCGTGTTTGGAGCATGGGCGCAGGTGAACACGCCACCCGCGCTGGCCACCCCTTACGGCGCCGCGCTCATCGCCAAGCTCATGCTCGTGGCGCCGCTGCTGTTCCTCGGCGCGCTGAACCTGCTATGGGTCCGGCCGAGGCTGGCGAACAGCGATACGGCAGGCCGTTGGCTCGGCAGGCTGCTTATTGGCGAGGCCGCGCTGGCCGTGCTCGTGCTGGCCTCCGTTGGATTCCTCACGAGTCTGGAGCCGGCGCGGCAGGTGGCCGCGCGCGAGGGCCTTGGTCCTTCGCCCTCGCTCGCGTTCGAGGAGACCGTCGAAGGCACGTCGATCGAACTCAGTATCCAGCCCGGACACGTGGGCTCGAACGTCGTCGAAGTCACGCTGCGCGACAGGCTCGGCGCGCCCATCGACAACGCCTCCGGCGTGTCTGTCCGCCTAGCGTATCTGGACGCGGACCTTGGTGAGCCGGCCCAGGAGGCCGCGCTGTCGGACGACGCCAGGTACGTGCTGGGTGACGCCTTCATCAGCCTCGTGGGCGCATGGCAGGCCGAGGTCGTGGTGCGCCGCACGGACGCCTTCGACGCCCGCGCCGCGTTCCGCTTCGAGGTCGGCCCGGACGCCGCAAGCAGCGCCGCCATCGCAGGCTCACCGGAGACGGCGAAGCTGCTGCTCGGCTCAGGCATGATCGCGCTCGGCGTGCTGTTCATGGGCTTCGGTCTCCCGCTCGGCGGCTGGCGCAGTCGAGCGGGCGCCGGAGTGATGGCCCTGGGCCTGGCCGGGTTCGTGGTTGGAGCCGCGTTGTTGGTTAATCTGTCATAGGCTAGTATGTCCTGCATAGGGACAAGCAGCATGACCATTCAACAACAGGAGAACATACGGGAGCCGCGCCGGCCCAGCGTCATCGGCTACTGGGCCACGATGGTGAGCAGCGCGGCCCTCAAAGAACTGGGGAAGGCCCTCGAACCTTACGAGATCAGCATGATGCAGTTCGTGATCCTCAACATGTGTTCCAGGGGCGAGGCGAACACCATCAGCGGAATCGCGCGCCTGGTTCCCTTTGATGCACCGTCCATAAGCCGGGCCGCCGACACGCTTGTCCGCAGAGGCCTCTTGGACAGGCGGCGCTCCAGGGCGGACCGGCGCGTGGTCATGCTCCAGCTTACGAAAGAGGGCGAAGAGTTGGCGGAGACGCTGGTCGCGCTCGCCTTGGAGGCGGAGGACAGGGTCACGGCCGGCATATCGACGAGCGAGAGGGACCAGTTCATCGCCATCGCCCGCAAGCTCGTCACCGGCTTTCCCGAACGCTAGCCCGCGGCGGTCCGGATAGAATTGCGGCTTGGGACAGGCGTCTCGATGCGGAGCAGGAGAGAAAACTATGGCTGAGGCTATGCAGACAGTCGAGGAGAACGGGGCGGCGACTGACGACATCATCACCTGCCGCGACGTGCACAAGTGGTTCGACGACTTTCACGTGCTCAAGGGCGTGACCACCACCGTAAAGCGGGGCGAAAAGGTCGTCATACTCGGCCCGTCTGGCTCTGGCAAGTCCACGTTCATCCGCACGATCAACCGGCTCGAAGAACATCAGCGGGGCGACATCATAGTTGACGGCGTGGAACTGACCGACGACGTGCGCAACATCGACGCCATCAGGCAAGAGGTCGGGATGGTCTTCCAGTCCTTCAACCTGTTCCCGCACCTGTCCGTGCTGAACAACATAACCCTCGCGCCGATGAAGGTGCGGCACTGGCCCCGCGCCCAGGCCGAGGAGGTGGCGATGGGCCTCCTGGAGCGCGTCGGCATCCCCGAGCAGGCCGAAAAGTACCCGTCCGAGCTCTCCGGCGGCCAGCAGCAGCGCGTCGCCATCGCCAGGGCCCTCGCGATGCAGCCTAAGATCATGCTGTTCGACGAACCCACGTCCGCGCTCGATCCGGAGATGATCAAAGAGGTGCTGGACGTAATGCGCGAGCTCGCCACGTCCGGCATGACGATGCTCATCGTCAGCCACGAGGTCGGCTTCGCCAGGGAGGTCGCCGACCGCGCGGTCATGTTCGACGAAGGCGTGATCGTGGAGCAGGCGCCGCCGGACGAGTTCTTCACCAACCCGCAGAACGATCGCACCAAGCTGTTCCTGTCCCAGATCCTCTAGGCGGCCCGGCATCAGAACGATGACAGGCGGCGCGTTCGCGTCGGGGCGGTCCGTTAGTGGAGGGCGGCCTTGCTGACGAGTACCCACAAGCAGCGCGTGAACGCGTTCCGGGGCATGATCGGCTTCGTCGTCCTAGTGGCCGCCATAATGATCCCGATCGGGATCTGTTACCGGGACGCCGAAGTCAGGTCGGACCTGACGAAGGAGGGAGAGGGCCGGGTTCTTGCCGTGGACCTCGGCACCGGCGAACCTGTCTGGAGCGCGAACGTCCCCGGCGGTGTGGTGGCGTCGGCCGCGGCCAACGGCGGCTCGCTGTACGTGGCCAGCTTCGAGTCGCCCGTCCGCGCTCTCGACGCCCGCACCGGCGAGCAACGCTGGGAGTTCTCCCCCGGCGGCAGGATCGAGGCCATGCCCGTCGTGGCCGGCGGAGCCGTGCTCGTTGCCTCTCTGAACGGCAACCTGTACTCCATCGATGAGGCGACGGGCCGCGTGAACTGGACGTTCTCCACCGCCGACAAGGTGAGGACTGAGCCGACCGTCTCCGGCGGCGTCGCGTACTTCGGCAGCGACGACGCCCACGTGTACGCCGTGTCGGTGGATGCCGGCGCGGAGCTATGGCGGTACAAGACGGGCGCCGCCGTACGGGGCCGCGTGGCCGTGGACGGCGGCACGGTGTTCGCCGGCAGCGCGGACACTAGGGTGTACGCCCTGAACTCCGCCGACGGCAGCGAGATATGGACCTTCAAGACGGCCCACAACGTGAACTCCGGCGTGACGGTCAGCGATGGCATGGTCTTCTTCTCCAGCGCGGACCGCAAGCTCTGGGCCGTGGACGCCAAAACAGGCCAGGAGGTCTGGAGCGTAAAGACGGCCCGAGAGGTCCCCTCCGCTCCGTTGGCGGTGAATGGGCTGGTGGTCTTCGGCAGCGAGGACGGCGGCGTGTACGGCCTCGACAGGCTGACCGGCAAGCAGGTGTGGGCATTCCAGACCGGCGACAAGGTGAAGGACACTCCCGTCCTCGTGGGCGGGACCGTGTACGTCGGCAGCGACGACCGCCACATCTACGGCCTCGATGCCCAGACCGGCGAGGAACTGTGGAGCGTCGAGACCACCGGCGCCGTCCGCGCCTCCCCGCTAATAGTGGGCAACGTCCTTTACGTAGGCACCTTCGACACGTACATCCACCCAGCCCGCTAGCCCCCGGCCCCCCGCAAATCTGGCAGCGCCATACGCCAGGCCATACAATCGAGTGGCGCATTCTCCGCCAGGGAGGCCGTCCACATGAAGATAGGGGCACACGTTTCCGCCGCCGGCGGCCTGGGAAAGGTGGCGGGCCGCGCGGAGGCCATCGGGGCCGAGGCCGTCCAGATCTTCGCCTCCTCGCCGCGCGCCTGGCGCTTCAAGGAACACTCCGACAAGGACGTCGCCGCCTACCGCGAGAACGCCGAGGCAACCTGCATCGACACCACGTTCCTACACGGCATCTACCTCGTGAACCTCGGCGGCAGCCCGGAGCAACTGGATAAGTCCATAGACTCGCTTACGAACCACATGACTGCCGCCAGCCGGATCGGCGCGGAGGGCGTCGTCTTCCACTGCGGCAGCCACAAGAACGCCGGCTTCGACGCCGTCTTCGATCAGGCCGTCCGCGCGATCGAGGCCGTGCTGGAGCGCAGCCCGTCCGACACGCATCTCATCATCGAGAACAGCGCCGGCATGGGCTTCCACATGGGCGCGTCCTTCGAGGAGATAGGCAGGCTGGTCAAGGCGGTCGGCAGCGATCGGGTCAAGGTGTGCCTGGACACGGAGCACACGTTCGCCGCCGGCTACAACCTCGCAGACCCGGAAGCTATCGACGGCTGCGTGGACGAGTTCGACCGCGAGATCGGACTGGACCGGCTCATCGTCGTCCACGCGAACGACGCCAAGGTCGAGTTCGGCTCGGGCGTTGACCGCCACGAGAACATCGGCGAAGGCTACATAGGCATCGAGGGCTTCGAGGTAATCATGGGCCACCCGGCGTTCCGGGACATCCCCTTCCTCCTGGAAGTCCCAGGCTTCGAAAAGAAGGGCCCGGACAAAGAGAACGTGGACCGCCTGAAAGGCGTGCGCTCCCGCCTCGGCATCCTCGCTTAGGCCGGCGTTCAGGACACCTGCGGAATACATGGACAGCGCGACGAAACAGAAGTACCGCGACTACCTCGACTCCGAGTTGGAGGCGGTCCACATGTACACCGCCCTTGCCGAGGCCGAGCGCGACCCCGAACGTGCCCAGATCTTCCGAGACCTCGTGGAAATCGAAATGCGCCACGCCGCCAAGTGGGCGGACAAGCTGGGCATGGATCCCGCGTCGCTCAATCCCGGGCGGCGCGGCCTGAAGCCCAGGCTGCTCAAGCTGGGCGCTTCCGTGTTCGGCACAAACAGGGTGCTGCCTGTCCTGCTGCGTCTCGAAGCCGACGAGATCGACGCCTACGCCGGCGACCCTGAGGCCGCGGACATCCTGGACGAAGAACTCGCCCACACCGCGAGGCTCGCCGACATGGCGGGCATGTCGTTGGAGGACGTCACGCTTCGGAACGAGCGCACTCACCGCGTAGGGCTGGGAGGAATCGGCAACAACCTCCGGGCCGCCGTGATGGGAATGAACGACGGCCTCGTGTCTAACCTCAGCCTCGTCATGGGCGTTTCCGGTGGAGTGGCGGACGCCGACATCGTGATGCTGGCAGGCTCTGCGGGCCTGCTGGCGGGCGCGTGCTCCATGGCCGCGGGCGAGTACATATCCGTGCGGTCCCAGCGCGACCTCTACGAGCACCAGATCAGAAGGGAACGCGTCGAGATTGAGGAGAGCCCGGAGGAGGAACAGGAGGAGCTACGCCTCATCTACCGCGCCAAAGGCCTGTCCGACAAAGACGCCAGCCGCCTCGCTGCGAGGATAATGTCCGACCCGGAAATCGCCCTCGACACGATGGCCAGGGAGGAGCTTGGCCTGGACCCGGACGAGCTTGGCTCGCCGGTTGGCGCGGCAGTCAGTTCATTCCTGGCGTTTTCGGCCGGCGCGATAGTCCCGCTGTTGCCCTACGTCCTGCAACTCGGAAGCATCGCGTTCATGCTGAGCGCCGTCCTCAGCGGCGTGGCCCTGTTCGTCGTGGGCGCGGTCCTGGGCGGCATGACCGGCCGCCATCCCCTGTGGGGAGCGGCCCGCATGTTGCTAGCCGGAGGCCTGGCCGCCGGCGTCACCTTCGGAATCGGCCGCCTGATCGGCATCTCCATAATGGGCTAGCCCGCCGAAAGGCACTGCCGTAGGAGCACGCCGTAGGGGCGCTTCGCGAAGCGCCCTCCCTTCCGCCCGTTCGCCCTGAGCCCGTCGAAGGGCCTACCCCCCAAACCCCCGGAGCACCTCGATCATCGCCTTGCCCCGTGCCTCCGAAACGCGCGCCCCTGCCGCCAGCCTGTGCCCGCCTCCGCCCAGCGCCTCCGCAAGGTCGTCCACCCTGAGGCCGGGCCTCGCCCTCATGCTGATCCGGTAGGAGCCGTCGGCCTCCTCCACGAGCATCATCGCCGTCTTCGCCGACGCGATCATCAGCATCCGGTTCACGAACCCCTCCAGGTCCGACCTGTCCACGCCGAACTCCGCGAGGTCTTCGCCGGTGATCACGCCCCAGACCATCTGCCCGTCCGCCGAAAGCTCCAGGTTGGCCAGGAAGTTGCCCAGCAGCCTCGCCCTCGCAAGCTCCCACGTGGCCGAAAGCAGCCGGTTGACCTCGGTCGGGTCCGCGCCCGCGCGGATCAGGCGCGCCGCGCTCTCATGCGACGCCGCGGACGTGTTGGAAGTCGTGAAGTTCTGCGTGTCGCTCGCCAGCCCGACGTATAGCGCGTTGGCGATGTCCGGCGTAAGCGTCACCGGCAGCACCTCGATGAGCGCCTGCGTGACCTCCGCAGCGGAGGAGGCGTCCGAGTTCACAAGGTCTATCGAGGCCCACCCTGTGAACTGGTGATGGTCGATCGCCAGCGTGAGTCCAGTGCGAGACGTAATCGCCGGCTCCATGCGGCCCGTCCTGTTCGGGTGGGCCGCGTCCATGATAACCAGCGCGTCCACGTCGTCCAGCAACCCGTCATGCGTCTCGGAATCATACGTCTCGAAAGCATCGCCGCACGGCAGAAAGGCGAACCGGTCCGGCAGAGAATCGTTGTTGACGATTCGCGCGCTCTTGCCCATCTGCGCCAGCGCGAGGTAAAAGCCCGCCTCCGACCCAAGCCCGTCCCCGTCCGGCTCGCGGTGCGTAGTCAGCAAAAACGAGTCGTGGGCCAATACGGCGTCCACCGCCTGCTTGAGAGCGTGGGGCGCCACGCTCAGACCACCGGCCACCGGGAGCCGAACGAGACGCCGGTGCGCCGCATCATGTCCTCGCCGACCGGCTGCACCTTCTGAATCAGTTCCCACTCGTCCACGAACGTCGGCGCATGGTCCCTGACCACGACCCTGCCGTCCACGATGACCGTGTGCACGCTTCTGCCGTCCGCGCTATAGACCAGGTTGTTGACCGGATTGAACAGCGTCCTCCACTCCGGACGCCGTGTATCGAACAGCACGATGTCCGCCTTCTTGCCGGCCTCGAGCGAGCCGACCTTGGCGTCGAGGCCGAGTGCCCGCGCCCCGTCGATCGTGGCCACCTCCAGGGCCTGCTCGGCCGGCAGCACGCCCGTCGTGCGCCGCCCGTCCTTGAACACGACGGCCACCAGGTACATGGAGCGCATAGTCTCCGTCAGGTTTGCGTTGTTTCCCGCGTCCGTTCCCAGCCCCACGCAGACGCCGCGCTCCAGCAGTTCAGGCAGGACTCCGTGGAGCGCCAGGCCGGTCCCTTGCTTGAGCGCGGCGGTAGGGCAGAGCACAACCTTCGTATCCGTTCTCGCCAGCGCGTCGATCTCCGCCTCGACTGCGTACGCCAGGTGCGCCAGCAGCACGTTCGGGCCCAGAACGCCGTCCCGGGCGAGGCGCTCCACCGGAAACAGGCCGTGCTCCGCCTTGTGCGCTTCTACCGCGTCCTTATTGTTCGCCTGGTGCAGGGTCAGGCCCGTTCCGTGAGCGTCGGCCATGCCCTTGAGCGCCTTCAGCAACTCCGCCGAGCACGTCTCCTGGGAGAACGGCATCGCCCATGCGCTCACCCGGCCGTCCAGTGCGCCGTCATAGCGCCGGATCGCATCCTCTGTCGCGGCGAGCGCTTCGTCCGTGCTCATCGGCGGCACCCCGGCGACGTCTCCGGTGTCGTTGACCGACCTCCCGACGATTATCCTGCACCCCGACTCCCGGTAGGCTTCCATGCAGGCGTCCAGGTGCGTAGTCGTGCCGGGGTCCATGAACGTGGTCACCCCGTACTTGAGCAGCTCCGTTATCCCAAGCAGGGATGTGAGATACTCCTCCTCTTCGGACATCGACTGCTGGAGGACGAACACGGTGCGCAGGTACTCGGCAGTCGGCAGGTCGTCCGGGAAGACGCCCCTCGTGGCATGGGCATAGCTGACGTGCATGTGACCGTTCGTGAAGCCGGGCGTCGCGACCATGTGCCGGGCGTCGATGACCTGCTCCGCCTGGACCGACGCCAACTCGTCCGCCTTGCCCACGTGGGTAATCGTAGAATCTTCCACGATGATCGTGCCGCCGCGAACGATGCGCCTTTCCGCGTCCACCGTAACGACGTACTCGGCGTTCTCTAACTTCAGTGAAGCCCCGCTAGATTGCATCCAATGAGACTAACAGATTGCGAGGCAGCCCCGCACCGTCAGCTGTTCGGCTCCAGCAGCCTTCCCTGCGCCGCGCCCCGTTTGAGCCGTTCGTACTCCGAACTGATCTCCGCGCCCAGGATGATGATGAAGCTCGCCACGTACGCCCACAACAGCAGGGCGATGACCGGCGCCAGCGAGCCGTACACGTTCTCGAAGTTCGCGAACCGGGACGTGTAGATGATGAACACGTTCTTCGCGGCCTCGAACAGCGCTGCCCCGACAGCCGCGCCCGGCCAGATGTACCGCCAGTACGTCCTCGTGTTCGGCATATACCTGTAGATCAGAAGGAATATGGCCAACGTAAGAAGGACGGACGCGACCCTGAGAAAGACCTCGCCCGAAAGCGCGGGGATCGCCTCGATGCCTGGAATGCCCGACTCGGCGATGCGCTCCGCCTCGCCGGCAAGCGTGGCGGCTCCGAGCGATGTTATGAACAGGAACGCCACTCCGACAGCCATCAGCAACTGCCTGGGCTTCCCCTTGTAGAGCGGGAGATCCTGCTGGATGTCCCAGGCGCGGTTGATCGAGCGGTTCAGCGCGCCGAACACCGCGCTGGCCGACCAGAACAGGCCAAGCACCGCGAAGAGCCCCATCGCGCCCCTCAGCGCCAGGGCGGACTCCACGTTCTGCCTGATCAGGGCCTCGGTTCCCGGAAGGTACTCGTTCGCGAACTGCGTGAGCCTGGACACAACCGCGTCCGTGTCCAGGAAAGCCCCGAAGATGGCGGTCATCGCCAGAACGAGCGGGAACACCGAGAACAGCGCGTAGTAGGCGATTCCCGCCGCCATGTGCGTAGCGTCATCCTCAGACAATTCCTTGACGACGCGTACGACGAGCTGCACCAGGAACAGCCTCTTGAGCCATGACCAGATGCCGCCGGCCAGCCATATCCACGGCCTGAGCCAGATGAGCCAGATCCCCAGCCTTCTTCTGCCGGCTACCATACGGGCGCGTCGCGTAGGGGCAATCGTCTGCGATCCATTCCTCTTGTATAGCACGAACCTCGAAGTTGCGCTTAGCAATCGTAACTGTTCAGACTCCGTGAGATGTAAGTCCGTTCGCTCTTGTATCTTGGAGCCAATGTCGGGGCCGTTCGCGAACGGCCCTTGCCCGTATATGACGGATTTCGCAAACTCAAGCAGATTGTGAAATGTTGCACTTAACTCTTTCGCCAATGAGTGCGAAAAACGCAGCAAGTGGCTTGACACGCGGCCTTTTCCGGTGCTAACCTGTGTCTGCGACGAGGGAGGGCAAAGGCGCGATTCTTGGCCCTCCCCGGCGACTAACCGGCGCTCCAATCGCGCTGGAAGAAGGGAGGTTTGAGTTGATTAGGCTTCACGTTCTGGTCAACCGGTGGAAGTTCCCTTCAGGGTCGCCTGGCTGAACTCCCGGCGGGGAATCAGTCAGGCCACCGTCTGCCCACAGGCGAGGCAAGAGCCGGTAACGCGGCTTGAAGCCCTCCCGGCAGGTACAGCCGGATAGCCTGCAGGCAGTTGCTCCGGAGCAAAACCACATGGTCGCTCAGAAATGGGCGGCCATGCTGCGTATGGGGTGCGTTTCTCAAGTACCGCTTAGGAACCGTACAGAGTTGATGTGTCCTGGAACTGCCTCTCCAACTGTCATTCTGAGCCGCAGGCGAAGAATCTAGGATGTATCGCTTTACCATAGGGATCGTGTAAAAATCCAACCATAAGTCGTGCCGGGAGATGCTAGTGAAGACCGTCGATGAGGCCCAAGACAGACCATATTTGGCTTCAGTGGTTGAGGCCATAGACGCGGTCCGCAAGGAACTGATCGCCGTCAGCCTCGACATCCACGCGCATCCCGAGCTCGGCGACGAGGAGCGCCACGCGGCGGACGTGCTGACCCGCTTCCTGGCCAGGCACGGCTTTGATGTCGAGCGGCCATTCGCGGGCATCGAAACGGCATTCAGGGCAGTAGCCCAAGGAAGCTCGGACGGCCCGGCAATCGCGATCCTTGCCGAGTACGACGCTCTCCCCGACATCGGCCACGGCTGCGGGCACAACCTGATCGCGCAGACCGCTGTGGGCGCAGGCGTCGGCGCGCAGGCCGCGCTGTCCGGCCTGGGCGGCTCGGTCGTGGTGATCGGCACGCCTGCGGAGGAGACCGACGGCGCCAAGATTCGTATGCTCGATGCCGGCGTGTTCGACGGCGTTGACGTGGTGCTGTCCAGCCATCCGGCCTCAGACCGCACGTACATCCAGACCGATGTCCCGGTTGGCGAAAGCCTATCTCTCGCGTTAGTCGGCTTTCGCTACGCCTACCACGGCAAGGCCGCGCACGCGGCGTCCGCCCCTCACGAGGGAGTGAACGCCCTCAATGCCGTGCTCCACCTGTTCGCCGGCATCGACTCGCTGCGCCAGCACCTCAGGTCCGACGCCCGCGTCCACGGCGTGATCACGCACGGCGGCTCCGCCCCAAACGTGGTACCCGAGTACGCCGAGGCCAACTTCTTCCTGAGGGCCTTGGACCGTGAGTACCTCGCCGAGGTTGTCGACAAGGTGCGCGGCGTAGCGGAAGGAGCGGCGTCCATGACCGGCGCGCGACTCGAGATCCTGCCGGGCGATCCCCTCTACGAAAACGTGCGCCCCAACTCGCCCCTCGCCGAGGCTGCTCTGTCAGCCGCGAACGCCGTCGGCCTGCGGACCCACGAGCCGCCGGCCGGAGACCGGCCCATGGGCGGCTCAACCGACTTCGGAAACGTCAGCCACGTGGTCCCGTCGTTCGCCGTCAGCTTCGCCGTAAGCGACGAACCCGTCCCAGGTCACTCGGTACTGATGACGGAGACCGCAGGCTCAGACATGGCCCAGCAGCAGGGCATACTCGTAGCCAAGACCCTGGCCCTCACCGCCTGCGACGTGCTGAACACCCCGGCGCTCCTAGCCGCCGCCCACTCCGACTTCACCGCCCGCTCCGCAAACTAAACCGTTTTCCAACGCCCGTACCGCCATACCATCGTAGAGGCGGTTCGCGAACCGCCCATCTCCCGTCATTCCGATCATAGCGCCACGCCCACTGTCATTCCGAGTCCCTCGAGGAATCTAAGAGTGGTGTGGCCGCGCTCCGACCCCTTGGCCTGCCACGACCCCGCCCTGACCCTGCCGAAGGAGTCCTTCGAGCGCGAAGACGCTATCCTCGCACACTACATCTCCCTGAGAGTGCCTTCCCGCTTGGCCCGTTCGACTTCTGCCTTCAGGAAGTCCAGCCTTCCGGCCAGCACATCCTCCTCGAACTGTCGATCCCACGCTTCCTCTGCCAACCCGTGAAGCCAGTCCATGACCTTGGCATACTCGGCTTCGGGAAGACCCAGAACTGCCTGCTTGATCTCATCAGCGGTAGTCATAGACTTACCTCCTTTCCTCATTATGAGACAAGAGCGCTGGTTCTCCAACTGCCCGCCCGCCTAAGCCCGTTCGCCCTGAGCCTGTCGAAGGGCCCGCCCCAAGTCCCTCGAGGCGGCCTTTCGCAATACACGGCCCGCCCCGGCCCCCAACACTTGCCATTTGCGAGCGACCGTACTGAAATAGACGCATGTACACGAAATCAGACGGCCACCCCAACCATCCACCTTTTGATTTTTCGAATGCTCGCGCCCCCATGCGAGCGTATTGACGTAAGGATTAGGATATAGACAAAGGAGGCCCCCAATGCCAGTGAAAACGGTTGCCATACTCAGCCCCGGCGACATGGGCCACGCCGTTGGCCGTGCTCTCAGGGAAAACGGCCTGGACGTGATCACATGCCTCGACGGGCGCAGCGAAAGGACGCGCGGCCTGGCGCGTGACGCGGGGTTCCGTGACGTTCCCAGCTACGAGGATATGGTCTCCGAGGCGGACCTGCTTCTCTCGATCCTAGTGCCCGCCCGTGCGACCGGGACCGCGCAAGCCGTTGCCGATGCGGTTCGCGCGACCGGCTCCGGGCTTGTGTACGCGGACTGCAACGCCGTCTCGCCCATGACCACCGGAGAGGTCGAGTCAACCGTGACTTCAGCCGGAGCCGCCTACATCGACGCGTCCATCATTGGAGGGCCGCCCGGCAGGGGCGCCGCGCCGAGGTTCTACGCCTCTGGAGCAGACACCGCGCCGCTCGAAGAACTCGATGGCAAGGGCATCGAGGTGAAGCCGATGGGGCCCGAAGTGGGCCGCGCCTCCGCGATCAAGATGTGTTACGCGGGCCTCACGAAGGGGACCAGCGCGCTGCACGTCGCCGTGCTCTGCGCCGCCGCGTCTCTCGGAGTGTCGAAGGAGCTTGAGGAGGAGTTCGAGTACAGCCAGTCGGACGCTCTGGCGAGGATGCGCTCCGGCGTGCCGCATCTCGCGAGCCCCGCCGCTCGCTGGATCGGCGAGATGGAGGAGATCGCCGCAACCTACGAGCACGCAGGCGGGACGTCCCATTTCCACCAGGGCGCAGCGGACATCTACAGGCTGCTGAGCAAGACCGCGTTCGCCGCCGAGAACCCGGAGACGGCGGACCTCGACCGCACGCTGGAAGAGACCATAGAAGAGTTCGTCCGAGTCGCCGGCCAGTCCGCCAAGCCGCCCTCGAAGCCGCAGTGAAAGCGCTCTTTGTAGAACGCCCCGGCGCTCCTCCCGCCCTCGGCGTTCGAGACGTTCCCACTCCGAGGCCCGGCGCAGGCGAGATCCTCGTGCGGGTGGCGGCCTGCGGAATGTGCCGCCACGACGTCGCCGTCATGTCGGGCCTGCTGCGCCGCGGCGTGAGGCACGACGTAGTCCTGGGCCACGAAATCTCCGGCCGGGTTGCGGAGATTGGGCCGGACGTGAAGCAGATTGCCGCCGGAGATGCTGTCGTAGCCATGCTGAACCGGTTCTGCGGCAACTGCGCCCGGTGCAGTTCCGGCAGAGAGTACAGGTGCTTCGAAGGCGAGGGCATTGGGCACGCCCTCGACGGCGGGTTCGCCGAGTACGTCAAGCTGCCGGAACGGTGCGTTGTTCCCGTGCCTCCCGAAATCGATCTCGTTGACGCCGCGCTCCTGGCGTGCCCCGTCGGAGTCGTCGTCCGCGCCGTCGAGCACGTAGCGCGGCTTGCCGCAGGCGATACAGTGCTGGTGACGGGCGCAAGCGGCGGCTTGGGCGTCCACGCGGTGCAGGTGGCGATGCACGCCGGGGCCCGCGTCATCGCCGTATCCGGCTCCCCGGAGAAGGCTGAGCGGCTGGAATCGGAGTTTGGGTGTGAAACGGTGTTGGCCGGCGAGCTGGACTTCTCCGAGATCGCATTGGCGCTGACCGAAGACCAGGGAGTCGACGCCGTAATCGACACGGTGGGCTCGCCCACGTTCCTTTCCGCCCTTCGCAGCCTCGCCCAGTTCGGGCGCATGGTGCTGCTCGGCGAGGTCGCGGGCAGCCGCGCGTCGTTCAACCTCGCAGAGCTGGTCTTCCGCGACGCCTCGCTGCGAGCGTCATCTGGAGCGGGCCGCCCGGACGTCGAAGCCGCGATCGAGCTTGCCGTGTCAGGCAGCGTGAGGCCGGTCGTGTCCGAACGGTTCTCGCTGGAGCAAGCTGGCGAGGCCTACGAGAGAATACAGGCCCGCGAGACGTTCGGCAGGGTCGTGCTCACGCCCTAGGCCAACCGTAACATCTGACCCCTTCCCCAGTCTGCTGGGGAAGGCTGGGATGGGGTTCTCCGATGAGCGGAGCAGGGCATATCGCCCTTTAAGATAAACCTAACCGGACTGCCCCGCCGGTCTCGGACTCGCCGCAGTCGTCGACGCGCCGGGCCGCACCCTGTTCAGGATGCGCTTGAAGTCGCCGAGATCCCACGCGGCCAGCAACTGCGCCGCAACCCCTATTGAGCTATACGTGCCGGACACCACGCCGATGATCAGCACCAGCAGGAAGACCTGCAGCGTCTCGCCGCCGAACAGCAGCAGCGCCAGCAGCGGGAACATGATCGTCGCGCTCGTGTTGATCGACCTGCCCAGGGTCTCCGATATGCTCAGGTTCACGTTGGCCGACAGGCTGCGGTTCTGGTAGTTGATCACGTTCTCCCGAAGCCGGTCGAAGATGACGATCGTGTCGTTCACGCTGTAGCCGATCACCGTCAGCAGGGCGACCAGGAAGATCGTCCCAACTTCAACGCCCGCCAGGTTCCCGAGAATCGCGAAGATTCCCAGCACGATCATCACGTCGTGCATCAGGGCCACGATCGCCGCGGCCCCGTACAGGAACGGCCTCGGCACGTTGCGGAACGCCCACCACACGTACAGGAAGATGCCCACGGCGGCGGCTATGACGGCCCACAGCGCGTTCAGCACCGTCTCCTTCGCCACCACCGGAGACACCAAGTCGAACGAAAGCACGTTGATTCCGTCCGGCGAAAGCGACGCCTCCAACCCTTCGACCAGTCCGTTCTTCGCGTCCTCGTTCAGCACCTTGGTCCTGACGAAGTACGTGCCGTCCTCCAGCCGGTCAACGCTCGCGTCCGGGTGCCCCTCCGCCTCAAGCTCGACGCGCAGGTCGGTCTCGTCAACCGGGTTCGAGAACTCCAGCATGATCGACGAGCCGCCCGTGAAGTCGATGCCCGGCTTCAGGCCCGGCGAAATGATAAGGAACACGATCCCCGGCACGATCACAATCGCGGAGAGCAGGAAGAACAGGTACCGCTTGCCTACGTAGTCCAACGCTTAACTCCCCCGCGACGCCTTTCTGGAAGCCACCTGGGGCAAGTCCTCGGCGCCCGCCGGCACGAACAGGTTCAGATGCCTGCCGACGCCGGTCTCGGCCACGATTCTCAGGAAGGTCCGGCTGACGAAGATGGCCGAGAACAGGCTGATCGCCACTCCGATCGCCAGCGTCACCGCGAACCCCTGCACAACGGACGCGCCCAGTTGGTCCGCGAACCAGAACAGGATCGCGCAGGTGATCAACGTCGACACGTTGCTGTCGCGAATCGCGGGCCAGGCGCGGTTGAACCCTATGTTGATCGAGGCGAGCAACGTGCGTCCCTGGCGCAGCTCCTCCTTCATCCGCTCGAATATCAGGATGTTGGCGTCCACCGCCATGCCGATTGACAGGATCGCGGCGGCCACGCCGGAGAGAGTGAGCGTCACGGGAATGATCTTGAACATCGCCAGCAGCAGCGATGTGTAGAGCAACAACGCCACGGCGGCTACCACGCCCGGCACCCGGTAGTACAGCACCATGAATGCCAGCACCAGCGCGAGGCCTATCGACCCCGCCACGACGCTCTTGTTCAGCGACGCCTGCCCAAGGCTCGGCCCGACGTTGCGCTCCAAAATCGGATCGCCGATCGGTATGGGAAGACGGCCCGACTCCAGCAGCAGCGCAAGGTCGCGGACGCGCTCGACGGTAAAGTCATGTCCCTGTATGAAAGCGACTCCGCTGGTGATCGCCTGCTGCACGACCGGAGCCACGAGTTCTTCATCGTCAAGGATGATCGCGATCTGGTCTGCGGTGCCGGCTATCTCAGAGGTGAGGTCGCCGAATATCCGGGCCCCGCTGTCGCTGAACTCGATGTTTACGATCGGCGCTCCTGTGCCGGTGTGCTGGCCGGCGTAGGCTCGCGCGAGGTCGTCTCCCGTCAGCCCAATGTCCTCGTCCGACTTGCCGGATATCTTGGTCAGCGACAGTCCTGGGTTGTCGCCGTAGATAGCGAGCGCCGCGTCGGTGCTCGTCGCCACGTGAGGCGGGATCACGATCCGGAACGTGTCCGTGCCCTCGACGCGCTCGATGTTGGGAGCGCCTTCGAAGGGAAACACCTGGCCGGGGCCTATTGCCACCACCGGATCCGACGTAATCTCGTACGTCTGCGGCGTATCCCCTTGGTAGTCCACCACCAGGAAGCTGGCGAAGATTTCGTTCGTCCCGCCCACCGGGACCAGGCTCGCATCCAGCTCGGCGACAGTGGCCTCCAGCGCGTCCGCGGCCTCAGGCGTAAGCTGCACCACGAAGACAGGCGTGGGGTCCGGCTCGGCGTCGGCGGTATCGGGCGTGCTGGTGGCCGCGCCGGAGACCGCCGCCGTGCCCGTAGCCATGTCCGCCGCCCCGTCGGCCACGTCAACGGTGCTGGTCGCGGACGCCGGCCTCCTCTCCTCGATGCGCACTCCGACGATCGAGTCCTCTGTCAGGCCCTCTATGTCTTCAGGCACGTCGAACGTGCGATGCTTGAACTCGAGCCGGGCCGTCTCGCCGATGATGCTCTTCGCGCGGGTGATGTCCTCCACGCCCGGCAACTGCACCAGGAGCCTGTCTTCGCCCAGGATCAAGATGATCGGCTCACCCAGGCCGGACCTGTTGACCCTGCGCTCTATCGACGCCTTCAGCGACTCCATCTGGGCCGAACTGGGGACCGTAAACTCTCCGGTTACAGGGTCCTCCAGCTTGGCCTGGTAAACGAGGTGGATGCCGCCCTGCAGGTCGAGGCCCAGCTTCAGCCCCAACGGCGTGTCGCCGCCGCGCTCGAACCCGCCCAGCCGGATCGACTGGAACGCGAGGATCAGCGCCGCCAAGACCACGAGCACGCCTATCGCCGAAAGAGCGCGGTAATGCCTACGCACGGCGATGCCCCGACCCCAGCCTGACGCCCGCCAGTTCCAGCGCCTCCTGCCGCGTGACGATCTCCCCCGCGCTCTGCGCTTCCCGCACCGCCTCCAGCACTTCGCCGATGACCGGCCCCGGCCCAAGCGAGAACTCGGACATAACGTCGTGGCCGTCGATGAGCCACGCCGGCCGGTCGGCGCCCTCCGCGCCCCGGTCCACGCCCGCCAGCACGTGGCCCAGCATACGGCAGTGCTCGGCCCAATCGTCCGGTTCCAGGTCCGGCCCGCGCGCGGCGAGGTAGTCCGCCATGTTGAGGTACAGCGTGTCCACGGCAACATCTCCCAGGTCGCGGTAGTAGCGGTACACCGCGCGCGCGCTGGGCAGCTCGCCCTTCTGCGAAAGCTGGCCTGGCCTCAGGTGGTAGCGGACCATCGTTCGCACTATGTCGCAGGTGCGTCCGCAGAACCGGAGGCGCTTCACGATCCGTTCGGCAACCTCCGCGCCCTCCGTGTCGTGCCCGAAGAACCGCATCCGGCCCGACGGCTCGAATTGCTTCGTTGCCGGCTTCGAGATGTCATGCAGCAGCGCCGCCAGCTTGAGAACGGTGCTCCTTGCCGCCCCGTCCCCGATCTCCTCCGCGAAGTAGCCCGCCATTCCCTCGAACCCCGGGACGCGCAGCGTCGCTTCGTCCGAAGGCCCGCATAGGACGCGCTCCACCTGCCCCGGCGTCTCCAGCAGGTGGTCGAGCACGTCCCAGTAGTGCTCCTTCGGCTGCGCCACGCCGCGCGCCTCTTCCAGTTCCGGAATCACCCTCGTCAGCAGGCCAAGCTCGTCCAGCTTCCTCAACGAATCCGTCGCCCCCGTCTCGGCCAGCGTCTTCGTCAGTTCGTCCCTGGCCCGCTCGTGGGCGACCATGCTGACTAGACCCGCCCTCGATCGGATGCCTTCTGCCGTGCCCTCATCGATGCTGAATCCCAGCTGCGCCGCCAGCCTGACCGCCCTCAACAGCCGTGCCGGATCGTCCGACAGCGAGCTTGGCGACACGGCGCGGATGGTCCGCAGTCCCAGGTCTGCCCGGCCCCCGTGCGGATCGATCACGTCTCCGCCCTCGCCGTCGAGCGGGACCGCCATCGCGTCGATGGTGAAGTCGCGGGCGGCCAGGTCGGCTTCGATGCCGAGCGGCGCGGGGTTCAGGTCGGCCTGTACGTCGCCCTCGGGCATCGACAGGAGCGCCCGGACTACGCCGCGATCCCGGTCCAGCACGACGCATCGCCCGCCGAAGGCCGCGGCCAACTCCCGGCCTGCCGCCGCCGCGTCGCCTTCGACCGCGATGTCCAGGTCGTCGGAGTCCCGCCCCAGTAGGGCGTCGCGCACCGCGCCCCCGACAAGGTACGACCGAGTGACCCGGCTTCGCCCGCCCCGGCCACGTAGGATGTGAGCCAGGCGCTGGGCTGCGGGCGGCGCGAGCGTTCGGGTGGTAGAGACGGAAGACAAGGTGTTGCCGGCGTGTGCGTGGTGTTGCGGTTCGCGGATCAGTCCGCCGCAGCCTCTACGGATGCCGGTCCTTCCTCCTCTTCCAGCTTGTGAAGGTCTTCATGCGACTTGAGATGGTCAAGGTACAGGATACCATTCAGATGGTCGATCTCGTGCTCCAGCGCCTGGGCCAGCATATCCTCCGCTCTCAGCCTGATCAGCCTCGTGGAAAGGTCCAACGCCCTGACTTTGATCCAGACCGCCCTCGTGATGAACCCCTTGTACCCGGGCACGCTGAGGCAGCCCTCCTCGACCGTCCGCTCCCCCTCCCGGTGGACGATCTCCGGGTTGATGAACACCTGCGGCTCTTCTTCCGGGATCTGGATCGTGACTACCCGCCGGAGCACTCCCACCTGGTTGGCCGCGAGGCCGATGCCGTCCGCCGCCTGCATCGTGGCGATCATGTCTTCGGCGAGCCGTTCAACGCTCTTGTCAATCTTGCGGACCTTCTTGGCCTTCATCCTGAGGACCGGGTCCGGGTATTCGATTATCGGCAGCAGGGCCACGTCATGCTTCCTGTCAATCCTGTCACCCCATTATAGCCGATTGCAAATGGGGTGGCCGCTAACTACGATTGGACGAGTGTCAACCACCCGCGCCAGACCCCATCACGCCGACGCCCAATCCGCAGCCGGGTGCAGCCCGCGCAAGTGAAGGCGCTCCTGACCCGCCACCTCAACACGTCCGAGAGGCGCGTCGCCCGGCAGACGTTCTGGACCGGCGCGACGACTGCGATCCGGCTGGCGAGCGGCCTCGCCACCGTCTCCATCACCGCCCGCGTCCTCGGCCCCGACGGCTACGGCGTCCTGGCCGTCATCATGTCGGCCACCGGCCTCATACACGGCATCGTCTCGCTGCCCGGCGGCGACGCCGTCATCGCGTTCGTGTCCAAGAGCGTGGCCGAGGGGCGCGGCGACCGGGCGGCCGCCGTCGTGCACTTCGCCCTCGCCGTCTCGTTCGGCATGTCGCTGCTCGCGTACGCCGTCATCGTCCTAATGGTATTCGTCGCCCGCGAGTTCACCGGCCTTCGGGAGGCGTACGTCGAGGCCGTGCTCCTCTACGGCGTACTCGGCGTGCTCGGCTCGACGTCGTCACAGAACGTCGCTTTGCTACGACTCGCCGACCGCGTTTCGCTCTCAACCGCCGCCGAGCTCGCGAGCATTCCGGTCGTAGTCGGCATGATCGTCCTGGCCTGGCTCACGGACGGCGGCCTGTTCGCAATCGTCATGGCCTACGTAGTCGGGGCGATCGTCGCGAACGCCGGCGTGTTCATAGCCACAGCCGCGTCCGCGTCCAGGGCGGGCCTCGACGGCTTCCTGCGCTCGCCCAGATTCAGTGTGTCGCGGGACGTAGTAAGGTTCCAGGCGGGAACGTACATACGGGTCACAATTGGTGCGATCACCGCGCACGTGGACACGATACTGGTGGGCCAACTCGCAGGTGCGCCTGCCGCAGGAATGTATCGCGCGGCTGTGAGTCTGGTAGATACGTGCAGAAGGCCGTTTGCGTTGATGGCCAGGAGCATCCACTCTGAGTTCGGCAGGCTCTGGTTCGAGGGCCGCGGCTCCGAGCTCAGGCGAGTCGCGCTGAGGTTTACTCTCTTCTCGATGGTGGTTGGAGCCGCGGGTTTCGCGCTGCTTGCCGTGTTGCGGGGCACTGTGATTGAGATCGTCTTTGGAGAGGATTTCTCCGGCGCGGGGTCCGTGATGCTCATACTCATACCGGGCGCGCTATTGAGCATGACCACTCGAATATGCAGCAGGCTGCCGATAGCGACAGGTCAAGCTCTGCCCGGCATAATAGGAGCGGCAACTGCGCTCGTCGTCTCGGTCAGCCTCGCGCTGTTGCTGATTCCACAGTACGGCGCGGAGGGCGCGGCCTGGGCCAGAACGGTCACTTCGGTGGTGGGCGTAGCCGTCGTTGTTCCATTTGTGTACTTGATCATCAAGCAAAGCTATCGCATAGACCAACAGGCATGAACACTCGTAACCGCGACCATCCATCAACCGATCATCTGCACGTATGTATCCTGTTCGAGACGATTGACGCTCCTTGGGGCGGCGGGAACCAGTTCCTGACCGCACTCGCGTCCGAGTTGTCCGGTTTGGGCCACACAGTGACGCGCAGGCCCGCGCGGGACACCCAGGTCGTCCTGCTGAACGCCTTCAACCGGGGCGCGAACAAGCGGCTCGATCCTTCCCAGATCGCGCGGTTGAGGCGTACCGGCGCGATGACCCGGCTCGGGGCGGCCATCGCAGCACGCCTGGGGACCCGGCCGGCATGGGGAAGGCCCGCTCTCGTCCACCGCGTCGACGGCGTGCCCGAACTGGCACGCGGCCATCGGACGGACGCGGACGACATCCAGCCCGCCGTGAACCGCCTCACCGACTGCACGGTCTTCCAAAGCGAGTACTGCCGGACGACTTTCGCCGAGCATTGCGGATACTCCCCCGCTCACTCCACCGTCATACACAACGGCGTCGACCCGCGCCTGTTCTACCCATCCGATGAAGTCCGGCCCGCGAACGGCGCCGCGCTCTGCCTCGTCGCCTCTTCCTGGTCCCCTAACCCGCGCAAAGGATTCGACATCCTGTCCGAATTGTCCAAGCTGCCCGGCGTGGAGTTGACCTTCGCAGGCAACTGGTGCCCCGAAATCGATCCCGCCAACGTCAAGCTGGCCGGCGTCTTGCAATCGCACGAACTCGCCGACCTCATGCGCTCGTCTCACGCGATGGTGCACGCCGGTTTGAACGAGGCATGCTCCAATTCTATCCTTGAAGCCATGGCCTGCGGCCTGCCCGTCATCTACCGCGACTCCGGCGGCAACCGCGAGCTTGCCGGAGAGTTCGGCGTCCCCATCACCGGCGACCTGCCCGGCGTTATCGAAGGACTGAGACGTCAACTCCCAGATTTACGCCGAGAGCTACTCGAAAACTCGGACAGATTCTTCATTGAACGCGCGGCCAAAGAGTATGTCTCGGCATTCCGAGAAGCTATAGTTGTACGGAACGGGACACGTGAAGGCCAGTAAAACCAAACCCATGATCTTGGCTAAACCTGGACTGCGAGCAGTGTCTGGATGGTACACAGGTATTGCCGCTCTATCCAAGAGATGCGCTTGGGTCAGACCTCCGTTGATCTACGTTGGAGATTCCGGCTGGGTCCTTTCGACTATCGGGAATGCCGTACGTCTCCACCTCCGCGACTACTACACTTTCGCGCCAAGATACGCTTGGCGGGATGTGCGGCGGGTCCTTGTCCACTTCGGTTCTCCCACCGGATATCTCGAAGAGAGGCTGTACCGCAAGGTCCATCCTACCAACAAACAGGTCGTTTCCTGGACGCATGGAAGGCGGTCCGATCCCAACCCGCAGTTTGCGAGGCGTCTGGACATTCTTCATGAAGCCGTCCGTTTCACAGATAAGATAATCGTTCACGCTCAGGCCGGCATGACTACCTTGCTGGAGGAGGGAATCGACGGCGACAAGCTGGCGCACATTCCACACGGAATCGATACGCGCCTGTTCCGTTCGCCATCCCCCGAACAGCGAATCGACATTCGGAAACAACTTGGCATACCCACAGGCGCTAAGTGCATCGGCTCCTTCCAGAAAGACGGCGACGGATGGGGAGAGGGCCTGTCTCCCAAGTGGGTCAAGGGGCCGGACGCGTTCCTGGAAGTCATAGACCGGCTGCGCCGCGACTACCAGCTTTGCGTTCTGTTGACCGGGCCTGCGAGAGGCTACGTAAAGAGCGGCCTGGAGAAGATGGGCGTTGAGTACCGCCACGTCAACCTCAGGCGGTACGAAGACGTGGCCCGGCACTACTGGGCGCTCGATCTCTACGTCATAGCCTCGCGCGACGAGGGCGGTCCGATGGCGTGCCTTGAATCCATGGCAAGCGGCACGCCCCTGGTCTCAACGCGGGTCGGCATGTGCGCCGACTTGATTAAACACGGAGAAAGCGGGATGCTCTCGGACGTGGACGACATAGACGGCCTGGCCGCCGGCGCATCGACGCTCCTGGAAGACGCCAGTCTAAGGGAGACGATTGCGGCGAACGCTTTGCGTACCGCCGCTCAATTCGATTGGAGCGTCATCGCTAGACGCTATCATGAGGAAGTGTACCGGCCGCTACTGCTAGAAGCCGGATACCGGATTGCCGTCACTTAGCTTGCAGTGTACGTAGTCCCGATGTTATCAGGTCAACAATGGAAAGCAGCCGAATGAATAATCTTAAAATCCTGGTGCTGCAACCAGACTTCAGCAGGTACCAGGCCGCCTACTATCAGCACCAGTTCACTCAAGCTCTGGGCCGCGCCCACCGCATTTTCAGGTACGGGCCAAGAATGGAAGGCTACGACCCGAGCCATACTATCGAGGACGTCCTGAAGAGTTGTCCGTTCGACCCTGACCTGATCTGCTTTGGCGCAGGCTGGGAGAATGAGCACGAGTCGATACCTGAATACGACCCGCACCCTGCAATTCAGGTGGCCGACTTAAGCATTCCGAGCGTAATGGTGCTCAACAAAGAGTACAAGAAGCTCGACCGGAAATTCGAGTTCATAGTAAAGAACAATATCCAGGCGGTGTTTACCGCGCATCACAAGTACAAGGACTGGACGGAACAGGTGGGAGTGCCTTTCATACACTTTCCCTTTGCTGTGAATGAAGGATTGTTCAAGGACTACGGAGAGAAGAAGAAGTACGCCCTGGGGTTCTCCGGAGAGTTGCATAAACGGTGGGTTGACGTAAGATCACAGATCAAGGACCGCCTGTTTTTGAAGTGGCCGATAAAGGCGCCTCGATATTGGAAGACCAGGTTGTTGTGGATAGAACGAGGGCGGATGAATGGATTCCGTCTTCCCCAAGGAGAAGAGTACGCGCGCTTGATTAACCGGTGCGAGGCTTGGTTGGCAACGCCGAGCGCGGTTGATATCGTAGGACCGCGATTCTATGAAGTAATAGCATCAAAGACGCTTCTGTTTTGCAGCAGGTCAGATGCGTATGAAGGCCTGTTCGAGGATGACGTTCACTGTGCCATGTTCGAACCTGATCTTAGCGACTTCGACGACAGGTTGTTCCACTACTTGAATCATGAGGACAAGCGTAGGGCTGTCGTTGAGTCCGCTTACGCCCACGTCCTTGAGAACCACACTTGGGAAAGGCGAATAGAACAGTTTACGGAAGCGGTCAGAAGAATATGCTGAAAATGAGGTGTGCACAGTACGCTGTTAAAGGAATCTGGCAGTGAGCAAGCGCTTCGGAAAGGTATGCGTCATCGGCCTCGGGTACGTCGGATTGCCCATTGCGGCAGTTCTGGCCAAGCATGGCGTCGAGGTGATCGGCGTTGACGTTGACGCCGAACGCGTAGCATCCATCAATTCGTGCACAGCCCCTATCACAGAGGCAGGCCTGGCTGCAACGATGCTCGATACAGTCTCAACTGGCACTCTACGTGCGCAAGATCGGCCAGTGTCCGCCGACGCTTTCATCATCGCCGTCCCGACTCCCCTCACGAATGACTACGCTCCTGACCTCAGCTATGTTCGTGCCGCCGCGAAGAGTTTCGCGCCTATGCTTAACTCTGGCAATCTCATAATTTTCGAATCCACTCTAACCATAGGCGCAACTGAGGGACTTTGTGAGCTACTGGCAGAGATGCGCAATGACCTTTCTTTCCCTAACCAGTGCGGCGAAACTAGTGACATTCGTGTTGCATATTGCCCTGAGCGAGTGCTTCCGGGGCGGATTTTGTCCGAACTGGTACAAAATGAACGTGTGGTTGGCGGCGTCACGGCTGCTTGTTCCGCAGATGCTGCGGAACTCTACCGGATTTTCTTAAAGGCAGACTGCCACGTAACAACTGCTCGCTCGGCTGAGTTGGTTAAGCTCACTGAGAACGCTTACAGAGACGTCAACATAGCTTTCGCCAACGAGATATCTGTAGTATGTAAGGCTTTAGGCGTTAATCCATGGGAAATCAGGGATCTCGCCAATCTCCATCCACGCGTTAATCTTCTAGAACCGGGGCCAGGTGTCGGAGGGCATTGCATTCCAATCGATCCGTGGTTTATCGTTCACTCAAGGCCGGACGACACACCCCTTGTACAAACCGCTCGCCGGGTTAATGGCCATCAACCCAATCGCGTAGTGGAGGAAATCATCACTACATGTGAAAGACTTGAAGCTCCAACGATAGCCTGCTTAGGACTCACCTATAAAGCCGATGTTGAAGATATGCGTGAAAGCCCGGCGATCGCGGTTGTCCAGCAGATGAGGAAGGCTCTCACCGAGCGTATCATGGTGGTCGAACCGTACGTCGACTCTTTGCCGGATGAACTGGCTGGAACCGGCGGACTGGAGTTAGTTGACCTAGATACTGCACTGGACAACGCCGACGTTGTTGTGCTCCTTACTGGACATCAAGAGTTTCGAGACATTGACCGGAAGAGACTCTCAAGTAAGAAAGTTATTGATACAAGAGGAATCTGGTGGAAGAAACAATGTTGATAAGGCAGTTCGCATGAATACCACTCATAGTTATTTCGACGGGAAAACAGTATTGGTCACCGGAGGTGCCGGAGCCATAGGCGCAAACCTGACCAAGTCATTGATCAACTTTGGAGCGCAGGTGATAGTTCTAGACGATCTTTCATCGGGAGAACACTGGAATGTCCCTTCTAATCCCAACGTGCTTTTCGTAGAAGCCAGCATTCTGGACGAAATTGCCCTCAAGCGCGTGTTCTTTGAAAAGCCCGATGCCGTATACCATTTGGCAGCGTTCTTCGCCAACCAGAACTCTGTCGATCACCCTGAGCACGACCTTGAAGTCAATGGCCTGGGCACTCTTAGACTGCTTCAATACTCCTCAATGGCTGATGTCGAAAGGTTTGTTTACGCTTCGTCTGGCTCTTCTATCTATGGAAGCGACACGCCGCTTCCGTTGCGAGAAGAGTTCGTGTCCATGAATCTGAGTACGCCATACCAAATAACGAAGATGATGGGTGAACTTTACGGAAACTTCTTTTACAACCACTATGGTTTGAAGGTTGTCAAAGCCAGGTTGTTCAACTCATATGGACCGGGTGAGATCCCGGGTCAATATCGTAACGTAGTACCTAACTTCATATTCTGGGCCATGAAAGAAATGTCTTTGCCTATCACTGGTACTGGCGAGGAAACACGGGACTTTACCTTCGTTGAGGATATAGTCGAAGGACTGTTGAGAGCCGGATACATGGATAGCGCAGTGGGACATGAGTTCAACCTAGCCTCCGGTTCTGAAACGAGAATTGTCGATTTGGCGAACATGGTTAACAAAGCCACCGGCAACAGGGCAGGTATTCAATATGCGTCTCGGCGGAAATGGGACACCCGAAGCAGGCGGCTGGCGTCCATAGACCGCGCGAGGGACCTGATCGGGTACGAACCTAAGACCAACTTCGAAGAAGGACTTGAACTCACGATCCAGTGGTTCCGGGAAAACTGGGAGAGGATTGAACACGCCGCAAGCTTCGGGCCGGGAGCTTCGGCGGCAGTTCGTGATATCGCTCCAACTACGCATCGCTGACAGCATGGCTCCGAAAGCCACGTCCTCCAAGATTCTCGCGGTCTTCGGCACTCGCCCGGAGGCGATTAAGATGGCGCCGATACTTGTCGAACTTGGTAAACGCGCTGAGAAAATGGCGATTCGCTACGCAGTTTGTGTTACGGCGCAGCATCGCCGTATGCTGGACCAAGTGCTGGATATCTTCGACATACCTGTTGACTACGACTTGGATCTCATGACTGAAGCGCAATCGCCCAACCAAGTCGCTGCCTCAGTGCTTGCTAAGATGCCCGCAGTATTGGAAGCGGAGCGGCCCGATTGGGTAATTGTGCAGGGAGACACAACCACCGTAGCCGCAGTAGCTTTGTCAGCATACTATTTCCAAACGAAAGTCGCCCACGTGGAGGCAGGGCTTCGCACTAACGACAAGTGGCAACCGTTTCCCGAGGAGATAAACCGCAGGGTGGCCGGGGCGATAGCCGACCTTCACTTTGCCCCTACACAGGCGGCAAAGGTCAACTTGCTTCGAGAGGGAATTGCTGAGGACTCCGTAGTCGTAACCGGAAATACTTCAATAGATGCTCTGCAATTCATGGCCTCCAAAGGCCCTCACGCCAATGTTGACATAGTGGCCGAAAGTTCGGTTTCTCACCCCGGCGACGGCAAGATGATTCTCGTCACCGCCCACAGGCGTGAGAACTTCGGTCGTCCTCTGGAAAGCATCTGTGAAGCAATCCGAACCCTGGCGACCATCTACCCCGGAGTTAGAATCGTATATCCGGTGCACATGAACCCCTCCGTGCGTGAGCCGGTGAACCGCCTACTTTCAGGACTGCCCAACGTCAAGCTCATAGATCCGGTTGACTACGTACGCATGGTGCAGTTGATGAGCCGTTCCTACCTGGTGCTAACCGACTCCGGCGGTATCCAAGAAGAGGCCCCCGCTCTGCGCAAGCCGGTTCTAGTCATGCGTAACGTAACGGAGCGGCCTGAAGGTATCGAGGCAGGCGTCGCCAAGCTGGTCGGAACCGATGCCGGGCGAATAGTCGGCGCGGTGCGAACGCTGCTGGAGGACAGAGGCGAATATGAGAAGATGCGGAAGGGTGTCAATCCCTATGGCGACGGGCGCGCCAGCAACCGCATAGTCCGGGTCCTACTCGGCGAGTCAACCGACGAGTTCATTCCTCTCGGCATCGGCTGATAAGGGTTCCGCAAGTGACCGCCATCCCTACCGGCGCGTCCGTCACCCCGCGCAACACACGCCGCCCACGATGTAACGCACGCCGCCCCCTGTGACCTCAAAATTATGAAGTCATGCGAACCCTTGCGCTTCGCGAACACCCGTGCGATAATCGACGCATGAACACAGCAACGCATCCAAATCTTGCCCGTCCTGGGCTTGCCCGAGGAGCCTCTCGATAGGGCATCCCCGCCGGTCGCCCTCGCCGCTCAGCTAGGACAGAATTGGGTCAGAATCGCGCGCTTTTGGGACAATTTCGGGTAGGAACCGCCCCATTTTCGGGCCTTTTCGGTCACGCCGGCCGGGGCTTCCCAGATATGAAATGTCCCAAATGTCCCGAAAAGTCCCATCTTTTCGAAAAGACCAGCCCTGCGCCCCATACGAAATCTACGAATTGTTACGGAAAGTAACATATCGGCGTTAGCTGATACCATGTCAATCTACGACGCATGTCCAGAGAGCGCGAAGGAGAGCCGCAGCAGCCGGGCCCGCTGCTGAAGTATGCAACGCCCGTGTCCGGCGTAGCCGCCGGCCTGGCGGCGCTGACCGTCGCCCTCTGGCCGATGCGCCTCGAATGGGCGGACGCGTTCTCGGCAGGCGCATCGTCCGCGTTCATGGTAGTGCTGATAGTGGAGGTATTGGTCATGGTACTAAGCGAAGGCAGAATCCGAAGCGCGCATGAGGCGCGAGTTGCCGCCGAGGCCAGGGCGGATGCCGCCGAGGCTAGGGCAGATGCTATCGAGCAGGCGCGGCAAGAGGAGCGCGAAGCGCGGATTGCCGCCCAGCGGCGCCTCGAACGGCTCATCGCGGCCCTGATAGAGAGCAGCGACGTCGATCCCAGGATCCTCGAAGCCCTGAAGGAGTAGCGTCGGAAGCGCGCGCCCTGGCCCATGCTCACGCCCATCATCCCGCGCGGCGCGTCCGTCACCCCGCTTGAGTCGAAGCTGGCGAGGCTGGACACGGCAGACCCGCCGGACGACTGGTATCGCCGCGCCCGCAGGGTGCTCAGGGGCGGCGACGGCGGAGAGCACGGCCTGCTGCTGTACAAGCTTGCCCGCCGTTTCGCCGAGCGCGGCGGGCCGCTGGTCGCGCTCGACGTGGGCACGGCGCGCGGCTTCTCCGCCATGTCGATAGCCCGCGCGATCATGGACGCAGGCGTCGAAGGCCGCGTCCACACGATCGACGTGATCGGCCAAGACGAGCCGCGAGACTGGCACGTAGCAAAGCAGCCCGACGACGAGTTGGAGGGCGCGCCGCCAATGTCCCGCTCGGACATCTGGAAGCGCTGGTTCGCAGAGGAGAGCGCCGCAGTATCGCCGATCGCCGGGCGTTCCCTGGAAGCTCTGGAGGCGTGGCCGCACGGCGCAATAGCCCTCGCGTTCCTGGACGGCAGCCATCAATACGCCGACGTGAAGGGCGAGCTAACGCTGCTGGACTCGCTCATGTCGGATCAGAGTGCGGTCGTCATGGACGACTACCACCTGGGCGTGGCCGCCACCCGCGTACGCTCGCGGGCCGTGAACGTCGCCGCCCATCGAATCGGCCGGACGCTGGGCCGGGCGTCCCGCGCCGCCCGAAACATCGCGCCACGCCTCGGCGATGACAACGAGTTCGTGCTGGTAAAGCAGCGGTACGCCGGCATCAAACGCGCCGTCTCCGAGTTCCTGGAGGAGCGCGAAGGGCGCTGGTCCCTCGAGATCGTGACTATGCCCTCGCGCGGCCAGTACCAGGGCGACGATTACGCGCTCGCGGTGCTGACGCGGACTGCTAGATAGTCAACTCAGGCGCGGAGATCAGCACGTGGTTCGTGGTGTCGGGAATCAGGCCGAACACTTGTAGGGTCGTCGCGCCCAGCAGGTATCGCCCCTCTTCGCCGAACACCACCCTGCTGACGAACTCGCGGTCCGCGATGTTGAGTCGGACCTCGGCGGTGCCGTAGCGGCGCTTGGAGCCGTCGGCGAGGGTGAACTGCTCCCACCTCTGCGGGGCGACGCCGATCCGCTCGCGCAGCAGCGAAGCGGGCAGCACGGTGTACGTCGCGCCCGTGTCCACGAGCGCATCCACCCACTCCGTGCTTCCGCCGTTGCCGTTGCTCACGCCAACAGGAGTCCTGAAAACTCCCACGTCACACCCCCCTGCGGAATACTCCAACGATATGGCGTTAGCTGATACCATGTCAATCTACGACGCATGTCCAGAGAGCGCAAACAGGAGCAGCAGCAGCCGGGCCCGCTCCTGAAGTACGCGACGCCCGTGTCCGGCGTGGCCGCCGGCCTTGCGGCGCTGACCGTCGCGCTCTGGCCGCTGCGCCTCGAATGGACGGACGCGTTCTCGGCGGGCGCATCGTCCGCGTTCATGGTAGTGCTGATAGTGGAGGTATTGGTCATGGTACTCAGCGAAGGCAGAATCCGAAGCGCGCATGAGGCGCGGATAGCCGCAGAGGCGCGGGCGGAGGCCGCCGAGGCCAGGGCCGAGGAGGCGCGGCAGGCCGCCGAGGCCGCCCAGCGGCGCCTCGAACGCCTCATCGCGGCCCTGATAGACAGCAGCGACGTCGATCCCAGGATCCTCGAAGCGCTGAAAGAGTAGATGCCCAGCCATGGGCATATTCAAGATTGACATAGGCGTGGGACACCCCGATGGTGGCGACCTTGCTCCTGTTACCGCGATGGTCGATACCGGCGCGGCCCACTCGATGATTCCCGACTCGCTGCTCACCCGTCTCGGCATGAAGCCGATCGAACGCGACGAGTACATCCTCGCCGACGGCAGTTCGGTAGAGTACGGCTGGGGCCTGGCGCGTTTTGCCATCTCCGGGCGCGAACTGCCCTGCCCAGTGATCTTCGGCCCGGAAGATGAGTTCCTGCTTGGCGCAACGACGCTGGAGAACTTCAGCTTCATGGCAGACCCCGTAGGCAAGCGCCTCGTCCGCACCCCCCGCCGAGCCAGACCTGTATGACCCGGCCCTCCACATGGCGATTGCGCCCATAACGGCTTCCCACACTAAGAACCAACCACTAACCACCGGCCACTAGCCACTGTCTCATGCGCTTCGTCTTCACCGCGCCCAGGTTCCACACCAACCAGCGTTACGCGTTCAAGGCGCTGTTGGACGCCGGCCACGAGGTGACCGTGCTGGCCCTCAGGCGCGGGCAGAGCGAGGCGTACGATGTTCTCTCGCCGCGCGTGCTCGGCTGCTCCCGTGTCTTCGACATCCTCCGGCGGCTCGCCTGCGTACTGCCGCGTGTGTCCTGGAGCGACATCGGCGGCGTGCCTCCGATACCAACCTTCTGGCTGGAGCTGCGAAGGCTGAGGCCGTGCGCGGTAGTTGTCCGGAATCCGTCATCGGGCTACGGCAGGATGGCGATGCTGGCGGCGAGACTCACGGGCAACAGCCTGATCCTGTACAACCAGTTGCCCCGGCACCGCGAGGTCAGCCTGCCAAGGCGCGTGATGCAGGCCATACTGCTGCGACTCACCGGCGCCGCGTGGTTCACGCCGGTGCTCGGGGACAGCGAAAAGCATCCGATGACCGGGCTGGCTCCGCGCTACGTCCCATTTGTCATGGAGCCGCAGATTGCCCCTGACGAGAGGCGCTGGTTCGCTGACGGATGCGTCAACATTCTCCACGTCGGCAAGTTCCAGCCGCGCAAGAACCACCGCATGTTCCTGGAAGCCGTCGCCGCGCTGTCGCCGCGCTACGAGATCCGGGCGACCATCGTCGGCGAATGCTCCACGCCCACCCATCTCGCCGAACTGGAGGCGGTCACGCAACTCAGGGCGCGGCTCGGCCTCGAAGACATCGTCGAAGTCGAGACCAACGTGCCGCACCTCCAGATGAACGAGCGTTACGCCGGCCACGATCTGTTCGTGCTTGCCAGCCGCAACGAGCCTGCCGCCGTCTCGCACCTGGAGGCGATGGCCCACGGCCTGCCGGTGATTTGCAGCGACGCGAACGGCACTAGCTGCTACGTCCGGCACGGCGAAAACGGCTACGTGTTCCGCTCCGGCGACGTGGATGATCTCGCTGCTTGCATCGAGCGCGCGATCGAGGACCGCGGGCTGCTGGCGGAGATGGGCCGGCGGAGCTATGAGCTGGTCCTAACCGAGCACGCCCCCGCGCGTTACGTCAACGCCCTAGTAGAAATGGCTGGGCGGAGTGCCCTCACCCTGCCCTCTCCCACGGTGGGAGAGGGCAGGGAAGGAGGCCTGCGCCGGAATGACGGGGCGGATGCTCCCCGCGTGGCCGTCTTTGTCGCCTCGCTTCGCGGCGGCGGGGCGGAGCGCGCCATGCTCGACATCGCGCGCGGCCTCTCGGACCGCGGCCTGGCCGTCGATCTCGTCCTCGTCAAGGCCGTAGGGGAGTACCTTGATCTCGTCCCGCCCAGCATCAGAGTGATCGACTTGGACTCGTCCAGAGCAATTAGGAGCTTCCCGCAGTTTGCCCGTTACCTGCGTAGAGAGCGGCCATCGGTGCTGATTTCAACCATGCCCGA
Organism: Dehalococcoidia bacterium; assembly: GCA_963668185.1. Lineage (GTDB taxonomy): Bacteria > Chloroflexota > Dehalococcoidia > Lucifugimonadales. The sequence goes on along the minus strand of OY764162.1, from coordinate 1,539,739 downwards.
GGTCAACGTCGTCGCAATCGCCGCTCGCGCGCTGCTCGCCAGAGATACGGCGCTCATCGCACGCCGCACTAACACTTACACTATGCAACTGAAGTATAGTGGGTTCAAGACGCGGTTGACACTGCGGCTAGAGCGTCAACTGCTGCGAATTGCCGACGCGATAGTCAAGAACTCGCAAGAGGCTGCGGATGACTTGGCGCGCACAGCCCCGCGACTTGCGCCCCTGACCCGTGTCATACGCAACCCCGTCGTATGGCCCTACATCGTCGAGAAGGCAGCTGAACCGATAGCCCATCCCTGGCTGAACGACTCGTCGTTACAGGTGGTACTCGCAGCCGGACGCCTCGCGCCCCAAAAAGACCACGCCACGCTGCTCAGGGCGTTTGCGAACGTCGTCCTGAAGTCACGCCCCGCCGCTAGGCTCGTCATCCTCGGCGAAGGCTCGCAACGTAGCGAGTTATGCCGCCTCGCCGAGGAACTGGACGTAGCCGAATGCGTTGACTTTCCCGGCTTCGTGATGAACCCTTTCGCGTACATGTCCAAGGCAAGCGTGTTTGCGCTAACGTCCCTATACGAAGGATCGCCGAACGTACTCGTCCAGGCTATGGCGTGCGGGACACCGGTTGTAAGTACCGACTGCCACAGCGGCCCGCGCGAAATCCTGCAAGGCGGCGCGCTCGGCCGTCTGGTTCTGGTAGGCGACTGGCGCGCGCTCGGTGAGGCCATCCTCCAAACCCTCGAAAACCCCGTACAATCGGCCTGCCTAATAGACGGCACGAAGGAGTACTCCGCCGAAAACTCCGTTCAGCAATACTTCGGCCTGCTAACGAAACTGTTGGAAAGTAAGGCGAGGATGTGAAAATGCAATCCCACGGCCCACGGGATGAGAAAGGTGTAAAGGCGGCTTTCAAGAGGACCGCCAAGACATTCGCGAGAAATGCGCTGGGCCTCAAGGTGTCCCGCGCGAACTACATCCCACCCGATACGATTAAAAACAGTTACCGGGTTAAGTGGCTCAGCCGCTTCATGCACTTCGAGAGACTTCTCGAACAGATAGCGGACGTGGACGGCGTGATCGTGGAGTGCGGCGTGGGATCTGGCAGGTCGCTTTTCGACTTCTCCGTGATCTCGAACGCAATCGGCAGGCCCCGCCGCATCTTCGGATACGACACGTTCACGGGCATACCGGCCGCGACAGCGGTTGACGGCGAGTGGAACTCCAAGATTAAGGGCTGGTGGAATTTCTCACAGGACCGAGTCCGTGAGAACCTTCGTGCCTCCGGGCTGGCCGAGGAGGCCGTTTCCAACATCACGCTCGTCGAGGGTGAACTGCGAGAGACGCTGCCCGCCTACGACGCCGGCCCCATCGCCCTGCTGCACCTGGACGTGGACATCTACGAGTCCTACAAGGCCGCTCTCGAACTCCTCTATAACCACGTTGCTCCGGGAGGTGCTATCGCATTTGATGAGTACCGCCAAGCCGCCTGGCCCGGCGCGACAAAGGCGATCGACGAGTTCTTCGAGGGCAGGCCCGAGCAGATCGTCCGGTCCCCTGTTGCGAACAGGCATTTCACGATCAAGTGCGGCTGATCACCAGCAACGAACAGGCGATCAAGAGGGCGGTGATAGTCTTCCTGATCATTGGGATACTGGGCCGCGTTTGGACCGTGGCCGTCTATCCCCCTGTTGGCGGCGCCAAGCTTTTCATCCTGTCGCTTGCGGCGACGGTCCTGCTAGCCGCTGCCTGCTACGCTGCCGACTTCTTGAACGCCCGCCGAATCTCCGCGCTCTACGAGCGGCTGGCCCCCGTAGCGCCGATCATCGGCGTGTCGTGCCTGCTCACATTATGGGCGGCGGCAGTGTACCTGTTCACGGACACGCTTTCGCTCTTGAGGCTGGGGCACTTCGCTATGGGCATCGCCCTGATCGGTGTGGTCTGGTTCGCTGGGGACAGCGCGTTCAGGATGAAGCTGGTGCTTGGCGTGGTGGTGCTGGCGGCCGTTGTCTCGGCGCTGTACGGCGTTGCGGTGGCTGCGGCTGGCGACCCGTTCATGACGATCTGGATCATCATCAGCAAGGTCCACTTGGACAGAATACCCGGCATTGTTGCGGGCGGTAGGATAGCCGGCCTTTCCCAGAACGTCATCGCGTTCAGCTACGTTCTTGCCGCGGCGGCCCCGCTCGCGTTCGCGCTTTTGGCGTGCGGCAAAGGCGGTCGCCGCCGGGAGCGTACGTGGTTGCTATGGCCTGCGCTGTACTTCGCGCTGGTGCTCATGCTGACGGTGCTCCTACTGAATGCGACGCGCTCTGCAATCCTGGGCGCCGTGGGCGGCTGCGTTGTGGCGGGCGCTGTTCTCCTGCTAGGCAGACCGGATCTCTGGAAGCGCTTGGCTGCAACTCTAGCGCTCGTGGGCATCTGGTTGCTCCTGATGTTCCTTCCGGCAATCTCCGGGGCCAACTCCATACTCGGTAGAGAGCCAATGGGCAGTGAAGAGGCCGGTGCCGTCTTTGGTAGTGGAACTATGCCTGTCAGTGAGGCGGAAACTGGTGGACTGGAAGACACTTGGTTTGGAAGAGCCCTGATTCGCGTGTCGCAGCCGGGTTGGCCCTCTGATGAGAACTCTCAGTACGAAGTCGAGTTGCGAGAGAAGATCGCAACCGCGCGCGGTCGCTGGCAAGAGGCTGGCGAAGACTTCTATCTCAGCGGGCGCATCGTCAGCGTCGGCGACACGTCGGCCCGCGCGCGCATCCCCATGACGCTGACCGCGCTCCGCTACTCGCTGGAGCACCCGCTCGGCACGGGCACGTACGCGCCGGAGCCGCGCCACCTCCCCGGCGGGCTATCGCCGCGCGTGGCCGATGAGGTGCTGAAGCACACGCCGCACAACCAGTTCCTCGTGGTGCTCGTGTACTACGGCTACCCGGGGCTGCTGTTGCTCGGCGCGTTCTACCTGCTCATAGCGCGCTCGCTGCTCAACACGGCCCGGCGCTTTCTCCGGTCGCGGGACACTGAGAGCCTGCTCCTCGCAGCCGCGGTCACCGGCGCGCTCGCAGGCTATGGACTCAACAGCCTGTTCCACAACGCCGGGCCGTTCGTGGGCGACTGGTTCCACTTCATAATCGTCGGCCTGGTGTTCTGCATCGAGAGGCACGCCGCCGCAAAGTCCCTTCCCCAGCCCCATACCTTATAATTTCTACCACCCTGCGCAGGAGAAGGTTAGAGCCTGCCCTGAGTCTCTCGAAGGGATGAGAGGCCGCACCCCATGACCATCCACAGCCGCATCCAGACCCGCGAAGCCGTCGTCTCAGTCGTCGGCCTCGGATACGTCGGCCTGCCGCTCGCCGCGCTGTTCGCCGGCGCCGGCTTCCGCGTCCACGGCATCGACACGGACGACGCCCGCGTTCGCGCCGTCAACGAGGGCCGCTCGTACATCCGCGACGTGCCGGACGCCGCCGTCGAGAGGCTCGCGCTGCGCGAACGCCGGCTCACCGCCGCCGCCGGCTACGACGCCGTGGCCCGCTCCGACGCCGTCATCGTCTGCGTGCCGACGCCGCTCAGCAAGACGCGCGCGCCCGACGTGTCGCACGTGGCCGACGCCGCCGAGCGCATCTCGCCCCGCCTGCGCGCGGGCGCGCTGGTCGTGCTGGAGAGCACGATGTACCCTGGCTCCACGGAGGAGTTCCTGCTCCCGCTGCTGCTCGCGGGCGCGCGGACAAAGCTCGAACCGGGCCGCAACCTCTTCCTCGCCTTCTCGCCCGAACGCGTCGATCCCGGCCAGGGCGAATGGACGATAGCCAACACCCCCAAGCTCATCGGCGGCGTGACCCCCGCCTGCACCGAAGCCGCCTCCGCGCTGTACGGCTCCGTCATCCAGCGCGTCCACCCCGTCTCCTCACCCAGGGCGGCGGAGACGGCCAAGCTGCTGGAGAACACCTTCCGCGCCACCAACATCGCCCTCGCAAACGAGATGGCGCTGATATGCGACCGCTTGGGGCTGGACGTGTGGGAGGTGATCGAGGCCGCCGGCACCAAGCCGTTCGGCTTCATGCCCTTCTATCCGGGGCCCGGCCTCGGCGGCCACTGCATCCCCGTCGATCCCCAGTACCTGGCGTGGAAGCTGCGGACGCTGGACTACACCGCCCGCTTCATCCAGCTTGCGGAGGACATCAACTTCTCGATGCCGCAGCACGTGGTGGGCAAGATCGCCGACGCGCTCAACGAAGACGCCAAGCCGCTCAGAGGCTCGCGCGTCCTCATTCTGGGCGTGGCGTACAAGCCGGACGTGAGCGACACGCGGGAATCGCCCGCGCTCGAACTTCGGCGCCTGCTCGCCGCCAAGGGCGCCGAGGTCTCGTACCACGACCCGCATGTCCCCGCCGTCCGCCACGAGGGCCTCGCGCTGCGCAGCGTCGGCACAGAAGGCCAACCCACGCTCAAAGACGCGCTGCAAGCCTCCGACTGCGCCGTCATCGTCACCGACCACACCACCTACGACTGGCATTCAATAGCCGCCGCAGGCCAACTGTTCGTCGACACCCGCAACGCCCTCCGCAAAGCCGGCGCAACCCCCAGCAAACTCATCACGCTGTGACGTGCGCCAGCCGCTCCGCGTCCTCGATGTAGCCGAGCGTCTCCTGGATCCGCCGTTCGGTCGCTTCCAGCGGCTCGCACAGGCCCAGGTAGAAGCACTCGCCGTGCAGTTGCGCCTGCCGCGAGTAGTAGCGGCCCACCAGCGCGTCCACGCCCGGATCGCGCGACGCCAACTCGTTAAGCGCCCTGCTGGTCGCCGGCGACTTCTGCGGCTCCTCACCGGTCCGCGCCAGGATGAGCGCGTCCGTGGCCCGCTTGGCGGCGCACCAAGCCTTCTCCGCCGCGTCGCGAATGTCCCCTGCGGCCAGCCGGTCGAGGGCCGCGGCGTGCATCGCGCGGGCATCCTCGAACACGCGGGCCGTGTCAAGCGCCGGAACGGTCATGCGCCCTCCTCTCAGGACGGTTACGTATATTATAGGCTGGAACGCAGGAACCTGCCCCGCGCGAACTACCGTGCAACCGTAAACTCGCCATGACCACCACGAACCACCGCCGTACGCCGCCATGCCCCCACACATAATGTTCGCCGTCAGCGGCCTCGAGCGGGGCGGCGCCGAGAACCAGCTCGTCGCGCTCGCCAACGGCCTCGCCGGCAGGGGATGGCGCGTGACAGTGCTATCGTACCTGCCGTTCTCCCCGGACTCGCTGCGCTCCGAACTGCGCGAGCCGGGGGTAGCCGCGCTTACACTGAACGCGTCCGGCGGCCCGTGGAAGTTTGCGAGCGTTTTTCGCGCCGCGATGGAGATCAGACGACAGAGGCCGGACGTCCTTGTGGGGTTCATGTTCCATGGCATTGTGACAGCGCGACTTCCCCGGCTTCTGCTTGGCGTGCCGGCACTCGTCTCTTCGGTGCACACTGAACGAGACTCGCGCATCAGGGAGACACTGCTCGGCCTCACCGACCGCTTCGCCGACGCCGTAACCGTCCAGTCACGCCTCCTCGCCGACGACCTGTGCCGGCGCGGTGTCACGACATCGGCCCGCGTCCGCGTCATCCCCAACTTCGTCAGCCTCGACGCCTTCGCCCCGGACGGCAGCCGCGCGGAGGCGCGCAAGGAGTTGGGCGTACCGGACGATCGGTTCCTCTGGCTTGCGGTGGGCCGCCTCGACCCGGCCAAGGACTACCCCGCGATGCTCGGCGCCTTCTCCGAACTCTCCCGCAGCCGCCCCGACGCGACGCTCGCCATAGCCGGAGACGGCCCCCTGCGCGATGAGTTGCGCTCGCTCGTCCGCCGCCTCGGCCTCGAAGACCGCGTCATGTTGCTTGGCCTGCGCCGCGACGTGCCGCGCTTGCTCCAGGCCAGCGACGCGCTCGTGCTGTCCTCCGCGTGGGAAGGGATGCCGGTCGCCGTGCTCGAGGCCATGGCCGCCCGCCGGCCCGTCGTCGCCACCGCCGTAGCCTCCGTCCCCGAAATGCTGGAGCACGGCGTCTCCGGCCTGCTCGCGCCGCCGGGAGACCCCGGGGCGCTCGCGAATGCCATGTCGAAGCTCATGGATGCGAGTCTGGAGGAGCGAAGATCCATGGCTGATCGGGCGTTTGAGCGCGTCCGCACCGCATACTCCGAAGACGCCGTGCTCGACCAGTGGGAGGCCTTGTTCCGCGAACTGCTAGGTAATGCCAAGCCAGCGTGACCGCCCCCTCGATGGACTCGGAGCAGGCTCTACGGCAGGGGGAGGGCTGGGTGTGGCGATGGTCCATGGCTGAGGACTTGGTTGACACGTTCCCAACCCATGCAGCACTATCCTGTTAAGACTTGATAGTGAGATGCGGCGAGGGTTGTCCTGGAACTCCCGAACGCGGGCAATGCCCAAATAGACCGGACAAAGATTACGGAGTATCTGCTGTCCCCCTCCCATCAGGGGAGCAGTGGCAAGGCGGGGTTCTTTGCCGCCCTTGGGTTCAGGCGGGATTCCTGGGAGATCCTGGCAAACGCATTGAAGACGCAGGCAGAATCCCATGAGGTGTCTCTGGTAGTGCAAACGGCGTACGGCCCGCGCTATCATGTAGATGGCCTGCTCCAAGCTCCCGGCGGTGGCGGGGCAGAGGTCAGGACAGTTTGGCAGTTTGACATTGGGAGTTCCCGTCCCCGGCTGATTACAGCCTACCCGCTCAGGAGGTAAAAAGTGTTCAAGGAGCACGAACTGGTTGTCCTAACGGACAACGTCCTCGGCGATAACGGGAGCGAGCTAAAGCCGGGCGACGTCGGGGCGGTGGTACACGTACATCCGGACCCGGACGCCGGAGGGTTCGTAGCGGAGTTCATGGCCGGAGACGGTGAGACTATCACCGTTGCAACAGTGTTGTATTCCCAGGCCCGCCGGAAACGCGTCGGAGCAGTCGGAGCGACGCCGCTTGCACCAGAGTCGCCGCCGGAACGAGCGCGGCGGACCTGAGCGGCCTGACGGTGGGCGATAGTTTCAGGGGGCGCTGGCTCCGCAGGTAGGATTCGAACCTACGACCAATCGGTTAACAGCCGACCGCTCTACCACTGAGCTACTGCGGAGCAAGGAAGCGGCCCGCAAGAGCCGGGCCGCACGCCGATTATAGCAAACGTGGCCGGCGTAGCTTCAACGCCGACGCCCGTTCGTGGTGAGCTTGTCGAACCATAACGGGCTGCGGTCCCGCGCCGCCGTCCCGATTGCTGGAGAATCGATTCCCAACAACGTATCATCCGGTGGCCCATGGCCAAGTCCTCCGTTTCCCCCGCCGCTCAATCGCTGGAGTTGGAAGCCCCCTCGTATCGGTGGGTGGTCATGCTCACGTGGACGGGCGTGCACACGTGGGGATACATCCTTCTGGAGACCATCGGCCTGTTCCTGCCCAGCATGAGGGAGGAGATGGGCCTGTCTCCGGAGCAGGAGGGCTGGCTCAGCGCGTCCGCCATGATCGGCAACCTCGCCCTCGCCCTGCCCGCCGGCTGGCTCATGTCCCGGTTCAGCCCCAAGGCCGTGAGCACGATCACCTTCTACGCCGCCGCCGCGCTCGCCGTGCTCCAGGGCATGGCGCCCGTGTACTGGATTCTGCTGGCATGGCGGTTCGTGTTCGGCGTCGTGATGATGGTGCGCGAGCCCGCGGGAACGATGCTCACCAAGCAGTGGGTGCCGGCCCGGGAAATCGTCATCGTGAACAGCCTTCGCAGCGCGCTGTGGGGGTTCGTGGCCGTCGGGTTCATCGCCGTGCCCCTGATAATGCAGTTGTTGGACGACAACTGGCGCATGACGTTCTACGCGTTCGGGGCGTCCAGCTTCGCGCTCGCCGTCGTCTGGCACGTCCTGGGACGCGAGCGGCGCACCGAGGAGTACGCCTCCGAGATGCGTTCGCAGACCGGCACGCCCATCACAAGCCTCTTCAGGTACCCGGAGTTGTGGCTCGTCAGCGTCGGAATGCTCGGCATCTCCGCGACGTGGACCGCGTTCACCACCTTCTGGCCCAGCTTCATGCTCGACGAGCACGACATCTCGCTCACCTTGTCGGCGGGAGTGATCTCGGTCTCCGGCATGGTTGCCGGCGCGGGGGGCATCGCCGTCGGTTTCGCCGTCAGTCGCGTCGGCAGGAAGAAGACCGTGCTGTGGCTCTCCGGCCTGCTCGCCGCGGGCAGCAGCATACTCATGCTGCACGTCAGCGCCGTCGGCTACCTCATGGTCCTCGGCGCGCTCAACGGAATGGCGTGGACCCTGTTCCCCGTGGTGATGACGATCCCGTTCGAGTTGAAGAACATCAAGCCCAGGGAGATCGCCGTCACCATGGGCCTGCTCACGACCGCCATGTGGGTTGGCGGCGTCATCGGCCCGGTGCTGGCGGGATACATCCAGGGCGTCACCGACGACCTCGGCCTCGCGCTCACCGTCACCAGCCTGTGCGCCCTCGTGATGACCGCGTCCGGCCTGCTGCTCCCTCGCAGATTCGACGACAAGTAGAGGCTGCCGATGACTACGATGAACGCCGCCCTGTACCAGGGCAACCGCAAAGTCCGGATCACACAGATACCGAAGCCGGCGCCCGGCCCCAAAGACGCGATCGTCAGGGTGAGGGCGGAAGGCATCTGCGGCTCCGACCTGCAGATGTGGTGGGACAAGGAGGAGGCGGAGACCCAGCCCGCGGGCCACGAAGTCGCGGGCGAGATAGTGGAGGTGGGACGCGAGATCGACCCGGCGCGCGTCGGCGAGCGGGTGGCTATCGACACCATCGGCTACGGCGTGTCGTGCGGAGCGTGCTGGTACTGTCGGATGGGCCAGCCGATCCAGTGCCAGGACCCGGCGCAAAACGAAGGAGGCGGCTACGCCGAGTTCATCAAGCGCCGCGCCGCCGGCTGCTTTCCGCTGCCCGACGGCGTGACGTGGGAGCAGGCCGCGCTCGTCGAGCCGCTCGCCGTGTCCGTGCACGCCGTCCGGCGCGGCGCGCTGAGCGGCGGCGAGACGGTGCTGGTGCTCGGCTCCGGCAACATCGGCCTGACCGCGGTCGCCGCCGCCCGGTCGATGGGCGCGGGCCGCATCTTCGCCACGGCGCGATACCCGCAGCAGGCGGACATGGCCCGGCGCTTGGGGGCCGACGTCGTCGCGCCCGACAGCGGGCCGGAGCTAAAGGACCTGCTGTTGGACGCGACCGGCGGCAGGGGCGCCGACGTGACCATCGAAACGGTCGGCGGGCGGACGGGCGAGACGATCGCCCAGTCTGTGGACTGTACGCGCATGCAGGGGCGGATCGTGATTCTCGGGCTGCACTGGAAGCCTATAGAGACCGACTGGATGGAGCCGCTCCTGAAGGAGCAGTCGATCGTCTTCTCGTCGTGCTACAGCATCCTGGACGGCCGGCACGACTACGAGGCGACGATAGACATGGTCGCGGCAGGCCGCACGCCCATCGAGCAAATGGTCACCCACAAGTTCCCGCTCGGCAGTATGCAGGAAGCCCTGGACACCGCCTACGACAAGCGCAGCGGATCCATCAAAGTACAGATCCACACATAGACTGCGCCTACCCCATCCCCAGCATAGACTGCGCTCACCCCATCCCCAGCATAGACTGCGCTCACCCCATCCCCAGCATAGGCTACACCTTACCCCTTCCCCAGTCTGCTGGGGAAGGCCGGGATGGGGTTCTGCCGCATACCCGTCATACCGGCGAAGGCCGGTATCCGCTCCCCAACTCTGAACACTTACCAGAAAAGCCGAGGGGCCCGGCGTCTGCCGGGCCCCTCTTTGTTGGGTCTGCTGGAGTTGTGCCTACAGGTTAGGCTGGACCGTTACTCCCACTCGTATCCTTGCCGGGAGGGGTGGTCCATGTCGATCCACATGTGCTGGTAGGTGCCCACGTACCCGTTCGCGCTGATCTGCGGTCCGGGGTTGTGCGTCCACTCTGGGAACATGTTCGTGTTCGTCCAGTTCGGCACGGCGAAGTCGTACTGCTCCTCCGCCTGGAGCTTCTGCAGCTCGCTGTAGATCTCGATGCGCTTGGCCGGGTCGAACTCGGTCCGGCCCTGCATGATCAGGTCGTCCCACGCGGGATCGTTCAGGCCCATGAAGTTGTTGACCGACTCGCTGTAGTACCTGTTGTAGAACAGGCTGTCCGCGTCCTGCCAACCGGAGTTGTACATCAGGGCCAGGTCCTCGAACTCGCCCTTGTTGATCTTCGTCCAGTCTGCCCTGTCCAGAACGATCAACTGGGCGTCGAAGCCCACCTTGTTGAGGTCGGCGACGTACCGGCCGCCGATGTCGATGATCGACTGGTCGGAGCCCTTCACCGTGAAGGTTATCTTGACAGGATCGTCAGCCGGCAGGCCGAGCTCTGACTTGGCCGCCGCAAGGAAGCCCTGGGCCTTCTCGAGGTCCATCGTGGGCTCCGGGTAGTTCGTGTAGAACTGCTGGCCGTTCTCGGTCAACTGGTCGTTCGGCAGGAACCACGGATTGTCCACGGCTACCCAGCGCGTGTCCTGGATGCCGCCGGTGACCGCGCACCATGCCGCGCAGGAGATGTCGTTGAACATCGCCACTGCGTAGCGCATGTTCTTGTTCTCCCAGATGCCCTGGAGCTTCGGGCCGTAGAAGTAGTTGGCGTACATGCCGCCGCCCGTGGAGTGGTAGTGGTACACCAGGTCCGGGCGGTCGCTCAGCGCCACGAGGTGGTCGTCGAGCGCGCTCCACCAGCCCCAGCACCGCCATGCGGGACCGTGGTCCTGCAGACCGGAGCGGTAGGCTGCCATCGCGGCGGCCTCGTCCTCGATGATTACGGCGTAGAGCTTCTTCGCAAGCGGCAGCACCTCGCCGGTCTGGCCGTTCGGCCCGCGCCAGTAGGCGTCGTTCCGGACGATGCTGATCTTGATGCCAGGCTCGTACGTAGCGCTCATATAGGGGCCGGTGCCGATCTGGGCCTCGGCGGTCCTGAGATCGCCGAACTCTTCCTCTACCTCCGGCGCCTCGACCTTCCAGCGGGACTGGGAGACCAGCGTCATGAAGGGAGCGAAGGGCTCGTTGAACTTGAACTCTACGGTGTAGTCGTCAATCGCCGTGATCGAGCCGATGTCGCCAAGTTCGGCGGCGCGCTGCGCGTCCGGGAGCATGCCTCTCTCGAAGCTGTACACCACGTCCTCCGCGACCATCTCGCGCCCGTCCACAGGAGTTACGTCGTGGAACATGATGCCCTTGCGGAGATTGAAGCGGATAGAGTCGGAAGTCGGGAACTCCCAGCTTTCCGCCAACTCGGACAGCGGCCGGGGGTCGCCGACCACCAAAGGCTCCGCGGGGTTCTCATACCACTGCGTGAGTGTGTTGTGGACCATGCTCGAAAGTGAGCCTGAGCAGCCCAGCGTGTGCGGGTCGAAGCAGGTGTAGTCCCAGCTTCTCACGCGGATGATGCTGTCGCGGTCCGGAGGCGTAACCGCCGGGTCCGTGAAGTGCACCCTCTGCTTGCTCGCGTCGATCTCGGCGCTGTAGGTCTGGATGCCTATGTCCGTCTCCATGGCTTCGGTCAGGTCGCTGCCTTCAGAGGCCACGGAGTCGTCCGTGTCGTCCGTCGTGTCGGTGTCGGAGGCCATGGAGTCGTCTTCCATGTCGTCCGTCGTATCAGTGTCGGAGGCCATGGAATCGTCCGTGGACCCCGTGTCCGTCGTTGTATCAGACGCCGTCGTGTCTGTCGTCGTGGTAGTGGTTGTTTCCTCTTCCGCAGCGCCGCACGCAGCCACCGCGAACGCAAGAACCACCAGCACGGCAAAGCCGAGCAGCGTCATCCCGTAACGCTTAACGCTCATACAGAGCCCTCCTCAATTCTCCTCAACCGCGCCCCATCAGTATTTGGAGCTCCGGCCCTTAACTCCTGCAACGCCCGGCAAGCGGCGCAAACGAGCGCAACCCGCGCCGGGCAACCCAACATTCGCACAGCACACTAGCGCACCGTCAAGAACGTGTCAAGTATGTGAAAGATTGCACAAAAGAAGCTGGACAACGCTCGCGCCCGCTTGCCCCAATCCGTAGGGTCGGGTTTCAAACCCGACCTTCCCCGTTCGCCCTGACCGCGTCCTGAGCTTGCCGAAGGGGCCTGTCGAAGGGCCGCGCGCCCCACTCCCGCCGTCATTCCCGCGCAGGCGGGAATCCATCCGCCCGCCGTCATTCCGGCGCATGCCGGAATCCAGAGGTGGCCTGGGCATGGCCTCCGGCCTCTTCCCCAGTCTGCTGGGGAAGATTGAGATGGGGTAGAGCGCCGTTGTTCAAGCACCGTCACAGAGTTACGCAAAGGTCTCCGCAGGCGGGAATCCATCCGCCCGCCGTCATTCCGGCGAAGGCCGGAATCCAGAGGTGGCCTGGGCGGGGCCTCCGACCCCTTCCCCAGTCTGCTACGGCAGATCCTCCGGCCCGTACTTGACGACCGCCCCGTGCGGCCCGTAGTTGATCCCGAACAGCCCCCGGAGCCGTGGATCCTGGAAGGCGCCCGCGCTCTCGTATGCGTAGTAGGCCGTCAGGATCGAGCCGTCGTCCAGCTGGGCCGAGCTCGGGTAGCCGCAGTCGATGCGCAGGCTGTCGTTGACCAGAGCCACCGTGTTGTCGTGGTCCCACGTCGCGCCCTCGTCGCTGCTCACCAGCGCCCTCACTCCGAACGGGGCGTTGCGGTATCCGTACGTCATCAGCACCCGGCCATCGGCAAGCTCGATCAGGTCTGCCGGTATCTCCATGGGGCCTGTCACGTCCTGTGGTTCGGACCACGTGTATCCGCCGTCCATTGAGGACGTGACGCAGACGTGCTGCGACACGTGCGAAAGGCTGCGGCGCGCGGCGGCAAGCACTTTGCCCGACGGGAGCGCCAGCAGGGCCGTCTCGTCTCCGGCGTCCACCGGCAGCGTCGACGGATCGCCCCAGGTAAGCCCGCCGTCTCGAGACCGGATCACGTGCGTCAGATGGTCCCCGTACTCCTCGGTGCCGTGCGTATAGACGTTCATCAGCAGCGTGCCGTCGGCCAGCTCCACGATCTTGCCGTAAGGGGACGTACCGTAACGCTCGCCCATTATGCCTTCGAGGACTCCGGTGAATGACCGCGGCTCGCTCCAGGTCTCGCCGCCGTCCTCCGACCGGATCACGAACAGTTCGCCGAAGCCCGTCCAGGCGTCCGGCCGGCCTCCTTCGTACTCCACCGAGACGTACGCCAGAACCAGGGCGCCGTCCGACGTAACGCCCATCGTGACGTTGCGGCAGTCGCCGGCGTGGTCGGCGACCACCCGGCTCGCGCTCCACGACTCGCCGCCGTCGTGCGAGAACGTGATCTCCGTGCGTCCGCGCGGGCCGTTGTGGAAGTCCCCCGTGCGGTGAGCGACCGCTACGGAGTTCCCCCCGGTCTTGGCCATGACCGGGAAGTAGCCCCCCAGCGGGGCCACCAAGTACCGCTTGACCGGCCTCGACCTGCTGATGTCTATCGTAGCGTCCACTTCCCATCGGTAATTCATAGCGTTCTCCTCATCCCGCAATTGACGGCCTGTAGAGAACATCCTACCGTAGCAGGGAACATTCCGTAGCAAGGAGACTGAGATGCCCAGCGTGAACAAGTGCATCGACCTGTTGGAGGCGAGGCAGCCCGTCTATTCCATGCCCGCTCCCGAGCTTACCTACGAGAACGGCCTCAGGACGGCGGACACCTGGGCCGACCTGATCCTGGTGGACTTCGAGCACTACCCCTTCGACACCGTCGGCCTCGCCGCGTTCATGCGCGGCCTTAGGGACGGCGGCCCGACGCCGAGCGGCCACATGACGCCGACCGTGATCTGCTCGCTGCCGTCCAACTGCATGAGCGCGGCGGAGATGCTGTACAACGCCTGGCAGACCAGGCACGTGCTCTCCACCGGCGCGCACGGCGTGCTGCACACCCACGCCAGGGACGTCGACGCCGTGCGCACGTTCGTCGCCTCGGCCCGGTACCCGTTCCAGACGATGGGCTTGGACGCCGGACTGCCGGAGGGACTGCGCGGCTCCGGCGGCCAGCCCGCGCCCGCCGCGATATGGGGCATGACGCCGGCAGAGTACGTCCGCAGGGCCGATCCGTGGCCGCTCAACCCCAACGGCGAACTCATGCTCGGACTCAAGATCGAAGACCGTCACTGCCTGCCGGACGCCGGTCGCATCGCCGCCGTGCCGGGCCTGTCGTTCGCCGAGTGGGGGCCCGGCGACATGGCGATGTCGTTCGGTGACCCCGACGGCCACGACCCGCCGTACTCCGACCAGATGAACGAGGCGCGCGACATCGTAAAGTCCGCCTGCGACGCCGCCGGCCTGCGATTCTACTCAAGCTGGAACGACCCCGACATGACCGCCGAAGAGCGCCTCCGCTTCATGCAAGACGAACTGGGCGCAACAATGATGCCCGCCACCCAGTCCGCCGCCAACACCCTAAGAAAAGAAACCGCCCGCCAACAACCATGGTAGCCCCCACCGCGGTCCCCACCATCCGCCCCCGTAGGGGCCGTTCGCGAACGGCCCTCCCCACCGCCCGTTCGCCCTGACCCCGTCGAAGCGCCGCCCCCTCAGCCGTCATTCCCGCGCAGGCGGGAATCCATCCGCCCGCGTGCCGCTGCGCCAACCGAATGACCGCGCCGCCATCCGCCCGCGTGCCGCTGCGCCAACCGAATGACCGCGCCGCCATCCGCCCCCGTAGGGGCCGTTCGCGAACGGCCCTCCCCACCACCCGTTCGCCCTGACCCCGTCGAAGGGCCGCCCCCCCAGCCACTATTCACTATCCACTAATCACTATCCGCCCCCCCCTTGACACAATAGTACCCTTCCCCCATAATAGAACCCATGCTCACTATGGCGCTCGAACAAGAACGAGAATACGACGCCATGCCCCCGGCGATGCCGATCGACGCCCTCGTCCGACGTTACACCGAAGACGGACGGCTCATCGTCGGCTTCCTCGTCTCCACCATGCAGGGAGACATACCCGGCGGCAATCTCTCGCACGCCCTCCAGGCCTGCCGCCTGCTCATCAAGCTCGGCTTCAGCGACGCACAGCTTCCCGATGACGACGACTCCAACGCCCCCGCGCGCGCGGACACCGGCAGGCCGAGCCGGCGCAGAAACGCCAGACCCTCCAAGCTCGAAGCCGAACTCGCCAAGTTCGCCCGCGACGAAACCGACGGCGGACGAGACGCCGTACGCTTCCTCGTCGACGTCATGCAGGGCAACGTCCCCGACTTCAAGCCGCACCACAGGATAGCAGCCGCCAGGGAACTCCTCCGCCGAGGCTTCGACCGGCAAGGCGGCCCTGACGCCCAGCAGGAGCCCGAACCCGCCGCCGTCCCCGAACAGGAACCGGAGCCCGAGGTCCCCCAAGTGCCCAAAGGCTTCATGGTCGCGGCTGAAGGCGACATCATCACCACGGACTGGACCGATAGCAGTAGCCCAGTCCTCCCGAGAGAAGGACTGGTGGAGCTGATCGGATGGAGCCGCTACAGCGACACGCTGAGAGAGGATAAGGAAAGGGGTCGCGCGATACTGAAGCCCGACTGGTGGCACGAGGGCATGGAAGAGTTCGTTGACGAAGACGCGCCCACCCTGATCGAGGCGATACTCCAAGGGGCCGAGGCCGAGGGCATAACGATAGCGCCCCACCTGCTCGAAGCCACAAGGCTGAGGATGGAACAGGAACGGCAAGAAGCCTCCCAGCGAGAGGCCGAACTTGATCCCGAAGACGCGCTCGAAGAAGAAGACGACGTGGATCAGCAAGACCCGGAACCCGAACCCGTCGTAGCCGACGAAGACACCAACGTGCCATGGTCCAAGCCCGGCTACCACTACCCCGACGAACTGAGCGCACACGAGAAAAAAGTCCTCGACAAGGGCGGCACCCTTTACTGGGACACCCCAGGATGCCACTCCCCCGCATCGGCCTTTGGCGAGCGGCCCTTGCCCCACGCCCGTTCCCCCTGACCCCGTCGAAGGGCCCGCGCGCCCACCGTCATACCGGCGAAGGCCGGTATCCAGAGGTGGGGGCGGGCGGGGCAAACGCCCCCGGCCCCCCAACCCCCGGCTTGTGCCCGTTTTCACTTGCGCGCTCAAAGTGGTATGGTAGATTCCACAGCCGGATTCCGTTTGCCGCCAAACGTGAAAACGCGGCGGAGCCATCATGGACCAGTACTTCCAACAGTATGGGCTGATAGCCATCTTCGCGGCGATCGCTGTCGCCGTCCCAACCGGTATGCTGATGGGTTCTTGGACCCTGTCCCTCGTCGGCATTCGGCCCAGGCAGCCCTCAGCCGTCAAGAAAGCCATCTACGAGTGCGGCTTCGAGACCCTTACCGGCAAGTGGAGCCAGTTCAACTTTCGGTACTACACCTTCGCCCTCATATTCGTGATCTTCGACGTTGAGGTGGTGTTCCTGTTCCCATGGGCGGCCAGCTTCGGCGTCCTCTCCAGGCAGTTCGGCCTGTTCGTCCTCATCGAAATGCTCGTGTTCGTCGGCATCCTCGTGATCGGCTGGCTTTACGCGTGGCGCAAGGGGGCGCTCAGATGGGCATAGCCGACGGCTCGGGAATCGCGGACACGGCCTCCGCCAACATCCCACTGTTCGCCAACACCTGGGAACTCGACCGCGACGAGGGCCGCGCCATCAACGAGATGAAGGCAACGCACACATCCGCGCTCCCTGAGCCGGTCATCGAGATACCCGACGACTTGAAGCGCAGCCTCACCGTCACTTCGCTGGACGCCATAATCAACTGGGGTCGAAAGTCTGCCGTGTGGCCCCTGTCATTCGGCCTGGCCTGTTGCGCGTTCGAGATGATGGCAAGCGCGATGTCCCGCTTCGACATCGCCCGCTTCGGCATGGAGGCGTTCAGGGCCTCGCCCAGGCAGGCTGACCTCATGATCGTGGCCGGGACCGTCACGTGGAAGATGGCTCCGCCCATCCAGCGCGTTTACGAACAGATGCCGGAACCGAAGTGGGTGATATCCATGGGCGTCTGCGCGACCAGCGGAGGCCCTTACTACGGATCGTACAGCGTGGTGCCGGGCGTCAATCACATCGTGCCCGTGGACGTTTACGTGCCCGGCTGTCCGCCCAGGCCGGACGCCCTCCTCTACGGCATCATGCAGCTGCACGAGAAGATCAAGCGTTACTCGATCCTGCAACAGAACTTGAGAGAGGGGACCGAATAGGCCGCGGATGACCAAGCAGATCTCCGGTGAGCACGTCGCCCGCCGCATAGACGATGCGTTCCCTGGCGCGTCGGTAAGCTGGTCTGAGACCGACGTATGGATCAGGCCGGAGGACCTGCAGAAGGTCGCGTCCCACCTGTACGGAGACCCTGAGTTGGACTTCGCATTCCTGATCTCGATCACCGCCGTGGACTACATAGAGTACTTCGAACTCATCTACCATCTGCGCTCCATGCGGCTGAACCACAGCGCGGTGCTCAAGACCAAAGTCTATGGACGCGAGGAGCCGGAGTTGAAGACCGTGTCCCACATCTGGCGCGGGGCCGACCTGCAGGAGCGCGAGATCTGGGACCTGATGGGCGTGAGATTCGAAGGCCACCCGAACATGAAGCGAGTCCTGCTCTGGGAGGACTTCCCCGGCCACCCGCTTCGCAGAGACTACATAGGCTGAGCGTCAGGCGGCGTCCATGGCGATTCGCAGCGAGCCGGTAACCGTAAACCTGGGGCCACAGCACCCCAGCACGCACGGCGTGTTCCGGTTGAGAGTCACCTTCGACGGCGAAGAGGTCATCGACGTCGAACCCGTCATAGGCTACCTGCACAGGGGCACCGAAAAGCTCGCCGAAGGCCGCACCTTCGTGCAGATAGTCACCCTGACCGACCGGCTCGACTACGTCGCCGCCATGTCGAACAACCTCGCGTACGTGCTTGCCGTAGAAAAGCTGGCGGGCATCGAACCCCCCGTCCGGGGGCAGTACCTCCGCGTCATCTGCGCCGAGCTCCAACGGATAGCCAGCCACCTCATCGCCACGGGCTTCCTCGCCATGGAGTTGGGCACGTTCGGCGGCACGCCCCTGATGTACTGCTTCCGGGAGCGCGAGCGCATCCTGGACATGTTCGAGATGCTGTGCGGCGCGCGCATCACCGTGAGCTACATGAGGCCCGGCGGAGTCGTGCAGGACGCCCCCGACGACTTCTGGACGGCGCTGAAGGACTTCACTTCCGAGATGCCCGGCTACATAGACGAGTTGGAGGCCCTGCTGACCGGCAACGAGATCGTCCTCTCCCGCACTCGCGACGTCGGCATCCTCAGCGACGAGCTCGCCGTCAACGCCTCGGTCACGGGACCGATGCTGCGAGCGAGCCGCGTGCTCTGGGACCTGCGCAAGGCCGATCCGTACGAAGTGTACGACCGCCTCGACTTCGACATCCCAATCGGCTCCGTGGGGGACACCTTCGATCGGTACATCGTCCGCGTTCAGGAGATGCGCGAGAGCGTCAGGATACTGGACCAGTGCATGGCACAAATCGAACCCGGCCCCGTCCGCACGGACGCCGCGTACTTCCTGCGGCCCCCTGCCGGGGATGCCTACGCCGCCGTCGAAGGCCCCAAGGGCGAGTTGGGCTTCTATCTAGTCGGCGACGGCGGAATCTCGCCTTACCGGTGCAAGATCCGGGCGCCTTCCTATATCAACCTTGAGGTCTTGCGAGACCTCCTCGTCGGCTGGAAGATGGCCGACCTGATCATCGTGTTCGGCAGCTTCGACATCGTAATGGGCGAGGTGGACCGATAGTGGACAACGTCCTCGCCGCCGGCCTGCTCGACTTTGGCAGCATCTACAGGTTCTTCGACGGGTTCCTACCGGAGAGCCTGGACTGGCTCGCCTACGCCATCGCCGGCGGAGTCCTGGCGTTCATAGTGGTGAACGCCGTAATCCTCTCCGTCTCCGCATTCACGTGGTTCGAGCGCAGGGCGCTTGGCCGCATCCAGTCCAGGCTGGGGCCAAACCGCTGGGGCCCCTTCGGCCTGCTCCAGCCCTTCGCCGACGTGCTCAAGCTCATGACCAAGGAAGACACGGTCCCGGAGACCGCGGACCGGCCCGTGTTCAATGCCGCGCCCATAGTGCTGACCGCCGCGAGCCTTCTGGTGTTTGCCGTCATCCCATTGGGCCACGAGTCCTTCCTGGGCAGGCTGAACATCGGCGTCCTCTTCATCGTCGCCGTCACCTCGGTAAACACATTGGCCGTATTCATGGCCGGCTGGGCGTCGCGCAACAAGTACGCCATGTTCGGGGCCGCCCGCGGAGTGGCGATGCTGCTCAGCTACGAAGTGCCCATGGGGCTGGCAATCGTGGGCGTCGCCCTGGCGGCGGGCTCTCTCGCGACCGCGGCCGTCGTCGAAAGCCAGGCCATCCCGTTCTTCATCCTCCAGCCGCTCGGATTCCTCGTGTTCGTAACAGCCGCGCTCGCCGAGATGAGCCGGACGCCCTTCGACATGATAGAAGCGGAATCAGAGCTCGGCGCCGGGTATCACACCGAGTACAGCGGGATTAAGTTCGCGGTGATGCAGCTTGCGGAGTTCGGCGCGCCGATCGCGCAGTCCGTCGTCATAGTGACGCTGTTCCTGAGCGGCTGGCGCGGCTTCGATCCCGTGCCCGGCTGGATATGGTTCCTGGTCAAGGTGTTCGCGGTTCTCGCGTTCCTGCTGTGGACAAGAGCAACCTGGCCGAGGCTGAGAGTTGACCAGATCATGGAGTTCGCCTGGAAGGGGCTATTCCCGCTCGCGCTGATAAACCTCTTCGCTGTGGCTATTGAAATCCAACTGTTGCAGAATGACGCAGGCCGGATATCCACGCAGGGTTACTGGATAATGGCCGCGGTGAACTGGGGCATCACGCTGGCGGCTATCGTGGCAATGGCAAACCTCTTGGGCCAGGGAAGGTTGAGGCGGCCCGCCCCCGTGCCTTCCGCTTTGGCAAACATGCAGGCCGGGTCTGATTAGGCAAAGGTGAACTGATGTATGGACTAGGAATGGCCAGGGGCATGGTCGTAACTCTGAAGAACTTCGTGCTTCCCAGCCGGAGGTTCGCCCAGCAGTACCCCGATCGGCGCATCGGCCCCATGGGCCTTGCAAGGGAGGCCGGGACCAGCGTCTTCTCATACGCGCTTCGCAACCCCGGCATGACGCTGAAGGCCATGCTGGGCGCGGCGACGATTCCGGTCAAGGTCCCCCAGCACGCGCGTTTCCGCGGAGAGGAGTTCTCCTGGTACGAAGAGCGCTGCACCGGCTGCGCCAGTTGCGCGAAGTACTGTCCTCTCGGAATCATCCGCATCGTCACGGACCCAAGCGGCACCGACCTCGCGGAGGGTGACAAGTACCGCATCGACACCTTCGACATCGACATTGGCCGTTGCATGTTCTGCGGGCTATGCGTGGAGGCATGCCCGTACGACGCCCTGCACATGGGCAGCGGCTTCGAAGAAGGCACGTACAGGCGAGACGAGCTCGTGATCGAAGTCGACCGCCTTCGCGAAGCGCCCAAGCGCCCGAGCAACTGGTTCCGCCCGCAGATGGAGCGCGGTAGCTACGACCCCTTCGAGGGCAAAGACATGCCGTGGAACGAGGCGGGACGGCATGAGCAGCCGACTCGCGACGAACTTACGGAGAAGTGGGCCAACAGATGACACTGGCCACCGGCGCGGAAGACGCCCTTTTCGTTGACATCGCGTTCTGGGTGATCGCGGTATCCAGCATCGTGGCGGCCGTCGCCGTCGTTCAACTCCGCGACGTGTTCCGGGCCGCCCTGTTCCTCGTCGTCTCCTTCCTGGGCGTGGCGGGAATGTTCATCCTTCTGCGCGCCGAGTTCCTGGCCGCCGTGCAGGTCCTGGTTTACGTGGGAGCCATCTCCGTGCTCATCCTGTTCGCGATTCTCATGACCCAGGACACCGAGCAGGGCAATCCCAGCAACCTGCTGCGCATCCCGGCGCTGATCGTGTCCGGTCTCTTTCTGGCGGCAGCCGTCTTCGTGGCCGTCACGACCGAGTGGACGCTCATAGGCGACTACGTCGAACTGCCGGGAACTCCCGCGGTGGAGGCCGAAGCGATTCGCCAGGAGTCGGCCAATGTCTTCTCCGGCACCATACCCGTAGTGGGCAAACTGCTGATAAGAGATTACGTGCTAGCGTTTGAAGTAGCGTCGGTCTTGCTGCTGGCCGCCGTGGTGGGTGCGCTGGCCCTCGTGAGGGAACGATAAGCCTTGTCGCTGGAAAACTTCCTCATAGTCGGCGCGATCATCTTCTCCATTGGGCTGTACGGCGCCCTTACGAAGCGCAACGTCATCACCGTTCTAATGTCCGTGGAGTTGATGTTCAACGCGGTCAACATCACGGCTGTGGCGCTCTCCCGCTCGATAGCGCCCGCGAGCATGATCCACGTCGCGGAGACTCACGGCGGCAACATGGCCACTGCCGCCCAGTTCCTGCTCACCGGCCAGGTGTTCACCGTTTTCATCATCACCGTCGCGGCTGCCGAGGTCGCCCTTGGCCTCGCCATCGTCATAGCGATCTACAGGAACAGGGAGTCCATCTTTGTTACCGACGTCGCTGAAATGAAGAACTGATCTTGACCATGAGCAACTTGATTCGGTCGGAGCGGTCGGCATGACCGAGCCGGACAGGAAAGAAGGAGCCGCCCTTGTAATGTGGGTGGAGTACCGGAAGGTCTCCGGCCTCATGGTCGCGCAGATGTGGAAGGACGTGCTGGAAGGAGAAGGACTCCCGACCAAGATACTTCCCGATGGCGACATCCTGGACTGGGGAGAGCGCACTCCGTTCAAGGTGCTGGTCCCCATGGGCCGCGAGCACGTGGCCGACGAGATCCTGAGGAAGCTCTAGCATGATTTCCGAACTCGCGGCCTGGCTCATCTTCCTCCTGCCCCTGGGTTCCTTTGCCCTCATCGCGTTCCTGATTCGCCCCTTCTTGGCTCGCGAGCTACACGTACTCGCAGGCTACGCGACCATCGCGGCGATCGGCGTATCGTTCGTCCTCTCCGTCTGGGCGCTCGGCAGCGTCGTCGAAGGACACAACGCCGAAATAGGCTGGGCCTCTCATGAGTGGATGACCGTGGGCGAATTCCGGTTCACGGTCGGCATCCTCATGGACCCTCTCACGGCGATCATGCTGTTCGTAGTCACCGGCGTGAGCCTCCTGATACAGATCTACTCCCTCGGCTACATGAAAGGCGACGACGGCTTCGCCCGCTACTACGCCTTCATGTCGCTGTTCACCGCGTCCATGATCGGCCTGGTCCTGGCGCGCAACGTCATCCAACTGTTCGTGTTCTGGGAGTTGGTCGGACTCTCCTCATACCTCCTGATCGGGTTCTGGTACAAGCGGCCCGCGGCGGCAAACGCGGCAAAGAAGGCCTTCATCGTCACGCGCATCGGGGACTTCGGGTTCCTGCTGGGCATCCTGTACCTGTTCTTCAACGGCGGAGCCGTGGGCGGCGGCAACCCTCTGGACATTCCCACCCTGAACGAGGCCGCAAAGGCGGGCCTGCTCGCTGGCAGCGCGGCCACGTGGATAGCCGTCGGCCTCTTCGCCGGCGCGATCGGCAAGTCCGGCCAGTTCCCCCTCCACACGTGGCTGCCGGACGCGATGGAGGGCCCAACGCCGGTCAGCGCGCTTATACACGCCGCCACCATGGTTGCCGCGGGCGTGTTCCTGGTGGCGAGGTTCTTCGACGTGTTCGCGGCCTCCCCCGCCGCGATGGACACCGTCGCGATCATCGGCGGCTTCACGGCCATCTTCGCCGCGTCCATGGGACTCGTGGCGAACGACATCAAGCGAGTCCTGGCCTACTCCACCGTCAGCCAACTCGGATACATGATGCTGGCGCTGGGCGTCGGCGCGTACGGGCCTGCGGTCTTCCATCTGTTCACCCACGCCTTCTTCAAGGCCCTGCTCTTCCTCGGGTCCGGCAACGTCAATCACGCCACAGGCACGTTCGACATGCGCTACATGGGCGGCCTGAGGCGCGTCATGCCGATAACGCACCTGTGCTTCCTCATTGGAGGGCTTAGCCTCGCCGGCGTCTTCCCGCTGGCCGGCTTCTGGAGCAAGGACGAGATTCTTGCCAGCGCCTGGGGCGGCGACGCCGTGAGCCAGGTCGTGTTCTGGCTTGCGATCGTTGCGGTGTTCATGACCGCCTTCTACATGTTCCGCGCGATCTTCATGACCTTCGAAGGCGAATTCAGGGGCGGCGCAGCCAACGATCCGTACGCCCCGCCGGACGGACACGGCGTGCATCTCGCCGAGTCCCCGCGCGTGATGGTCGTGCCGGTAGCCGTCCTCGCCGTCGCCGCTGTAGTTGCCGGATTCGTGGCCAACTCGGTTACCGACCTCGGAGTGATCCCGATCCACTGGCTCAGCCACTTCCTGCACGCGGACATCAAAGCGTTCAACATCCCCCTGGCCGCCATATCCAGCCTGGTCGCCGTGTCGGGCATCGGCCTCGCATACCTGATGTACCGGCCCGGCGCGCGATCGTTCAGCTTTGCCTCAGTTCTGATGCGGCCGGCGCACGCGGTACTAGTCAACAAGTACTACATGGACTTCCTTTACGAGAGAGTGCTGGTGCGTGTCTGGTTCTACATGCGCCTCGCATTCGCCCTGGACTGGCTGGACAAGTCGATCGTCGACGGCGCGGTCAGGATGATAGACAAGCTTGGCCGCAGCCTCGGCAAACCCCTGGCGCTGCCCCAGACCGGGCAGTTGCAGGGCTACGGCATGGTCATCTCGATCGGTATCGTCATCATCTTCGGCGTGTACCTGATATGGCGCTGACGGAATGGTAGAGAGCATGGAAACCCAGTTCCATTGGGTCCTTACCGTTGCGGTGTTCCTGCCGGCGGCAGGCGCGCTTCTGATCGCCCTCGCGGGCAGGACCGACGCCCTCGTCCGCGTCATCGCCGGCGCGGTGGCGCTGGCCGAGTTGGCGCTCAGCATCGCGATCTTCGCCGGGTACTACCGGGACCCCTCAGGCCTGAGAATGGTCGACAGGCTTCCGGACTGGATTCCCGTAGAGTCGTTCTCGGTCCAGTACTTCCTCGGAGTCGACGGCCTCAGCGCCCCGCTGGTACTGCTGACCGGCGTGCTCGGGATGGCCGCCGTGTACGCCTCATGGAGCGTAAAGCTCCGAGTCCGCGAGTACTTCATCTGGCTGCTGGTGCTGCAAACGGCGGTGATGGGAGTCTTCCTGGCGCAGGACTTCCTCCTGTTCTTCGTGATGTGGGAGTTGGAACTCATCCCCATGTTCTTCCTGATCTCCATCTGGGGAAGCGGCCGAAAAGAGTACTCGGCCATGAAGTTCCTCATCTTCACCCTGGGCGGAAGCGCCTTCATGCTGGTGGGCATACTGGTCCTCTTCTTCTCGACCGGCACCTTCGACATGACCCTGCTTCCCGCACTCATCCAGTCCAAGTCCCTGCTGCTGCCCATCGGATGGGTCTTCGCGCTGCTGTTCATCGCGTTCGCCGTCAAGCTCCCCGTCTGGCCATTGCACACGTGGCTCCCGGACGCCCACACGGACGCCCCGACAGCGGCCAGCGTGATGCTGGCGGGCGTGCTCCTGAAGATGGGCGGCTACGGCATGGTCCGCGTCGGAGCCGGGATGTTCCCTGATGTGCTCGCCGACTTCGCTCCCTGGCTGGTGGCCCTCGGCGTGATCAACGTGCTCTATGGCGCCGTCGTCACGATCAGGCAGACGGACCTTAAGCGCCTCATAGCCTTCAGCAGCATCAGCCACATGGGATACGTGCTGGTAGGCATCTCATCGGTCGCCGGCGTCGCCGGCGTCGTCTCGCCCCTGGGCCTCACCGGCGCGTCGATGCAGATGTTCACTCACGGCGCCATCACGGGACTGATGTTCCTGCTGGTCGGAATCGTTTACGAGAAGGCGCACACGAGGCACATCCCGCACCTCGGCGGGCTGGCGAGCAGGATGCCGGTGTTCGCCGTCGCCTTCCTCGTCGCTGGGCTCGCCTCGCTCGGCCTGCCCGCGACCAGCGGATTCGTGTCGGAGATTCTGGTGTTCCTGGGCACGTACCCCGTGTGGAACTGGCCGACGGCGCTTGCGGTGTTCGGCATCGTGATCACGGCGGGCTACATCCTGTGGATGGTGCAGCGCTCCATGTTTGGACAGCGGCCCGACAGGTTCGACAACATCTCGGACGCCACGCCGCTTGAGATGGTGCCTGTTGCCGTCCTCGTGGCCGCGATCATCGTCGTAGGCGTGTACCCCGCCTTCATCACGGACGTGTTCGCAGCGGGCATTGCGGAGATGATGGAGCCGATCAGACAGGCGGCCATGGCCGCGGCAGGATAGCTGGACCAAGTGACACTTCACGATCTGTATCTGCTGTCTCCCGAACTGAGCGTGGCGGGCCTCGGCATGCTCGTCCTGCTGGTCGATCTGGCGACCTCCCGCAAGGGCTACGTCGCCGCGCTGGCCGCGCTTGGCCTGGCTGTGCCTCTGGCGTTCACGATCGTCCTGTGGGTCGATATGGACCAGGGCGGCTACTCGGAGATGCGCGGAGTCTTCAACACCATGGTCGTGGACAAGTTCAGCCTCTTCTTCAAGACGCTGTTCATAGGCGCCGCCGCCCTCGTGGTGCTGATGTCATCCGAGTACGCGAACAGGTTCCGCCGCTTTCAAGGCGAGTACTATGCTCTGATTCTCTTCTCCGTCTCCGGGATGATGCTGCTCGCGTCCACGCTGGAGATGATTACCATCTACATTTCCCTCGAACTCACCGCGCTCCCGATCGCCGCCCTGGCAACCTTCCTGCGTGACGGAAGGTCCACAGAGGCCGGCCTGAAGTTCCTAATCCTCAGCGCCGTGAGCTCCGCCGTACTCCTCTACGGGATGGTGATGATCTACGGCTTCACCGGAACGACGTCCCTTCCCGACATCGTCGATAGGATGCAGGCCATAAGCCTCAGCACGGGCGAACCGTTCGGCAGCTACGCCCTCCTGTTCGGCGTCGTGCTGATCGTTGCCGGCTTTGGGTTCAAGATCGCCGCGTTCCCGTTCCAGATGTGGGCGCCGGACGTTTACGAAGGCGCTCCAACCCCGGTCACCGCCTTCCTTTCCGTCGCAAGCAAGGCGGCCGGCTTCGCCATCCTACTGCGGTTCTTCTACCTCGCGTTCTCCAACGAAGCGCTGAGCGTTGACTGGAGCGCTCTCGTCGCGGTCCTGAGCGCCGTATCGATGTCGCTGGGCAACCTGATCGCGATTCATCAGAACAACCTCAAGAGGCTGCTCGCGTACAGCACGATCGCTCATGCCGGCTACCTGATGGTCGGCGTCGCCGCGGTCTCCGCAAGGGCGCCGGTGGACAGCGCCCTCGGCGGGCCTTCCGGCGTGCTCTTCTACCTTGGGGGCTATGCCGCCACCAATCTCGCAGTGTTCGCGGCAGTCATCGCCATATCCACAGGCGCCGGCGGCGAACTCATCGACGACCTGCGCGGCATGGGCCGCCGGTCGCCGTTCTTGGCCGCCGCCCTCGCGTTCGGCCTGATCTCGCTCATCGGCGTGCCGCCCACGGTCGGCTTCATGGCCAAGGTCTATATCTTCGGCGCTGCCGTCAACGCGGACCTGCACTGGCTCGTAGTCGTTGGAGCCGTCAACTCGGCCGTGTCGGCCTATTACTACCTTCGCATAGTCAAAGCCATGTACCTCGAGGCGGCGGAAGACGAGTCTCCCGTCCGGGCCGGTCTGCCCGTTGGCGCGGCCATAGTCGCGTCCGCCGGGGCCGTGCTCTTCTTCGGCGTGTACCCGACTCCGCTCATCGAGGCAGCCCGGAACGCCGTGGACGTTCTGCTGGTGGTCGTATAGGCGCGCGCCGGCAGGTCTGGCCAGCGGGAACGCCGCACTCCAACCCCGATTCGTTGTCCGAAGGGCGGGCATCGCCTACCATTGAGCTTGACTTGTCCCCTTCAGCGTCATCCACCCAGGTAGTAGGTTTCGTGTACAACGGGCAGCGCCCCGAGTACTTGGACTTCGCTCGCCGTCTGGCCGTCTCGCTGGAAGCCCCTGTCAGCGCCTGGTTCTGCGCCGCGGAAGACCTCGAGTCCCTGGGATCCCAACTGGACGACACCGGCCTCATCGTCACCATTGGCGGCGACGGAACCATCCTCAGGACCGTCCGCCACGCAGCCCAGAGAGCCATTCCGATACTCGGCATAAACAAGGGCCGCGTTGGGTTCATGACTGAGATGACTGAGGGCGAAGCCGCCAAGCGCATCCCCGAATACCTGGGTGGCGATCACTGGGTCGAAGAGCGCTCGATGCTTCAGGCAACGATCTGCCGGCATGAAAGCGATGCCCCCACGGAGACGCATCACGCCCTCAACGATCACGTCCTCGGAAGAGCCTCCGTGGCCCGCCTGGTGGACGTGGAACTGAAGGTGAACGGCGTACTGCTAACCACCTTTCGAACAGACGCCGTCATCGCCTCCACGTCAACTGGAAGCACAGCCTACGCCATGTCCGCCGGCGGGCCGATCGTCCACCCGCAGGCCCGCGTATTCGTCGTCCAGCCGGTGGCGCCCCACATCGGGATGCGGACCGGCCTCGTCCTCTCGGACGACGACGTAATTGAGTTGAGCCTCACCGGAAGCCACAGCGGGATACTGAGCGTCGACGGTTTCACGGACGCTGAAATCGGCCCGTATGACACCGTCGTGGTCTGCCGCAGCACGTACACAGCAAGGTTCCTGCGCCAAGGCAGCGCGGCCAAGCTGTACGCCCGTCTGACGGAGCGGCTCGGCCTAGCAGGCTGACCGGAAGCGCCGCTTACAACGCCTGCACAAGACAGGCCTTGACCCGACTAGTCTAGTATTGGCCGTTGATTTAAGTCTGGTAGTGTGGCGTATCGAGGATTCGCAACAGGCTGACCCGGTTCCGGCGGCTCCAGAAACGTAACGCTATCGTAGAAGTCATCCAAAGCTATGAACACACCTACTTCTTCTGCCCACTCACGCATCCGCAGATTGCAGCTATGCCGCCATGAAAGAACTTCGACTCGCCATCCACGGCTGCGCATCCTCTCAAGGTCGGCATGAAAGCCAACGCCATCCGCGAAGCCACTGCCATCCCCGGTCAACAGGACTGCAACTCCAGGATCACCGTTGTAATCGAACGCATCACGTAGCATCGCCGTCTGAAGCGCTTGGTCCACGCCCTGTTCTCGGCCCTGCAAAGAACCGCGCTCGAACAGTTGGACCGTAACTCCTTCATTCTCTAGCCGGTTCCATACGTGCCGCAGTTCGGGAGGAATTGAGCCAACAGCAATGGCATGCTCTATCTCACGACCGGCTCGTGCCAGATCCAACAAGTGTCGGAAGTGAAGACGAATACGATAACGGGCCGAGTCACCTTCTCGTTCGGCTGCGACTTGTTGCGCACTTATGAAGATATTGGAGTTGTCCCAATAGACGAATACTTTATTCATGTTGCTTCATTGTACTTCCGTCAGCGAATAAGTGTTCAGACTTTTGTGTAGATCTGAGACTTGGGATGACAACCAATCGGCGCCTGCCGCTGAGTTACTCTAGTCATCCCATACCTAGGAACCAGGGTACGACGCTAGCGCCTTGAGCGCTCGGGCGTACGATGCCTCCTCGTCCGGGCCGGCCGTGACGATGCTTGCGAACACCTCGCTCGCCCCAAGCTCGAAGACCTTGCCGATCCCCTCGTGGACTTGCTCTTCGTTTCCGTCGATGAGCACGGAGTCCACCATCTCATGCGTCCAGCCCCTGTCCGCCACGTCCGGGAATCCCGCCGCCGCAAACATGCTCGCGTAGTGCGGCGATGAGAGGAATCCGCCGAAAGTCCGCCCCATCGCTTGCCGCGCCTCAGCCATATCGTCATGGACGCAGACCGCCGCGTGCGCGATCAGCGGCGGCGTGGCCCGGCCGGCCGCCTCGGCGCCTCGCGCGAGCGCGGGCAGAGCGATGTCCGCCAGGTAAGGGCGCGGGCATATCCAGCTTATCGCGCCGTCCGCCGTCGCCCCGCACATCTCGAACGCGCCAACGCCCAGCGCGGACCCCATCACCCTGACGTCGGCCGTCGATACTATCGAAGAGTGGGCGGTGTAGTGTCTGCCATCCCTGTTCACGCTCCCCGTCTGGAGCAGCTCTTTGGCAATGGTGATGTACTCACGCATGTGCCCAATCGGGGCGCCGAACGGGATTCCGAACGTGCCCTCGACACCGCCGCGGCCACTGGGGCCGACTCCCAGCCTGAACCTGCCGGGCCCAAAGCTGTCCACTACCTGCGCCTGCTGCGCCAGCGTGATTGGGTGCCGTGGGAAGAACTGTACTATAGAGGTGCCCAGGAGAATGCTGTCGGTCTGCGCCGCCGCGGCGGCGAGCGTGGAAACGGAATCGCCGCCCGTGCTGCCGGAAGTCATCCACGCCGCGCCGAGCCCGAGGCGCTCCGCCTCCACGATTCGCGCTACAGCGTCCCTCGGATTCGGCGCGCCGATGACGGCTCCAACAACTCTGTCGCTCATTTGCAAGCAGCCCCCGTTCGATAGTGGCCGGAGTATATCACCCCGCCAAGAGTGGGCTAACCTCCGAGCTATCCCCGCAGCAAGCACCCGAAGCGCCGCGCGACAGCCTACGGAATGAGGGTATCAGTGCCGATGCACTGCGTCTCGCAGCACATAGTACGGCAGCTGCCACGTGCCGGCCGGCCCCATGTCAACCACGGCGCGGTTGCGAAGCGCTTGGAGCACGACTCCCATGTCCCCGTACTGCAGGCTGGAACCGACTCTTCCCACGTAAACGATCCGCTTCCCGGGCAGAAGGCTACAGCAATCGGCGTTGTGGCAGCCTCGCTCGTGAGGCTCATCCTGCAACAGCCGCATCTGCGATCCGGTTGGCCTGTTCTCTACGATGTTCATCGGCTGCACCTCCCGCCGGTTATGAGCCTGTGCACAAGCTCAATATAGAACATTGTAGCCGAACTGTCGTACTTGGACAAGACTGGTCGCTTGCAAGGTACAAAGACAGCTACATCGGAGGAGCACGCAGCGTCTTGGCGGCGCCACTCGTACTCGGTCGCGCGTTGTAGGCGCGCCGACGCCCCCTTATCTCACTCCGTTACAGTCACGGAGCCGCCCATTGCCTGGGAATGCAGGGTGCAGAAGTACTCGAAGACGCCCACGCCCTGAAACTTGTACGAGAAAGACTCCCCGCGCTTCAGGGTTCCACTGTCCCACAGATTGCCCCTGTCCTCGGGAGTCCCGGACGTTATGGTGTGGTACTGGGCGTCCTCGTTGGTCCACTTCACAGTGGTCCCCACCTCAACGGTAAGGTGCTCCAGCGTAAGGTCGGTCAGCACCGAAACGACTTCGATATTCTCAGGCGCGCCGTCCCCGTCGAAGTCGGAACAGCCGGCGGCCCCTGTGAAGGCCAGCAGGAAGACTATGGCGACTGCCGCACCGAATCTAAGTCGGCTCAACGGCGTTCTTCGACGTCGCCCTGTGGGTCTTTGCCCAGAATGATGCGTATCGTGGCGATGAAGCTGCCGCTTCCACGGTGCCTGATCCGCCACAGCCACTGTTCCTGTGGAAGA
This sequence comes from Dehalococcoidia bacterium, assembly GCA_963668185.1. Lineage (GTDB taxonomy): Bacteria > Chloroflexota > Dehalococcoidia > Lucifugimonadales. The sequence goes on along the minus strand of OY764162.1, from coordinate 1,509,094 downwards.
ATCCCCTCGGCCTCTATCTGGTAGTAGGCCGGCCGGCCCACAGACCCGAGGATCAGGAAGTAAGCCCCAAGCGCGGCGCCTGCCAGTGGCAGAAACACGCCCAGCACCGGCATTGAGAAGAAGGAAACGACGACGATGGCGATACCGGCCAGCAGCAGAAGATGGTTCGCTTTGTTGACCGATCGAATGTCGCTCAGAGACTCGTATGCGAGTTCACGGACCAGCAGGCCCCGCGCCCTCTCCAGGTAAAGCAGAATCCGGCGAGAGGTCGCGAAATACGGCCCAAAGCTCGAAACGATACGCTCGCCCTCATCCAGGCTTTCGGCCACCTTCAGACGCACTTCCTCATTGCGTGGAGGTGTAAAGTCGAGTTTCGATGACATGATGGCCTCACGCTGTAGTCTAGCACCGGATTGGACTCTCCGAAACGTCTTGAAGAGTCCAATCTTCAAAAGATCGCCAGGGGGTTGGCCGGGGACCCGGTGGTATTGGACAGCTTCAACGGGCTCACGGTCAGCAGGAACTCCCAGCGATTGTGCCGCGCGCAGGCCTCCGCAAGGTCTTCCAAGTCGGCGTTGTCAATGAGCCACAGGCCCATCGCCACGATTCCCACCTGGTGAATGGGCTGGACAACCCTCTCGTAGTGACTCGGCCTCACGTCGTTCGAGGTGTCGCTCCCAAGCATTGCGATGCCCCGCTCCCGGAACAGCGGCAGGCAGGCCGCCTGGCACGCCGTCGTCCCGTCCGTCTCCACGTTGACCGGCCCCTCGATACTCCGACGGCGGTGCTGGCCGGTACGCACAAGAAGCACGTCGCCCTCCTCGATCGTGAAGCCGCACCGCTCCTCCGCGGCCAGGATGTCGGACGGCATCACGCCCTCGCCCCGCTCCAGCCAGTCGACACCCCTGACCAGCGGCACGTCCACGAGCACTCCCCGCGTGACGATCCCCGAGGCCGCAAGCTCGATCGACTCGGCAGTCGCGCCAAGGCTTGTGGATACCAGGTGCGCCGGCCTGCCGTTGTACATCCTGCCCTGCCAGAAGAAGTGGGACAGCGCGTCAACGTGCGTTATCGCCCAGCCGTGGAAGACCATGCCTATGAAGTCGGTGGCGGCCTCGGAGGGCCGGTTGCTGACCTTCTGTCCCGAAGCCCAGCCTTCTCCGCTTTCGAGCATGTAATGCAACGGCGGCCTCGGCGTGTCCGGCGCCCACTCGAATGTGATGGTGCGCGCGCACGACACCACCTCGCCGCGCCGCACAAGCGCCGCTGCCGACCGTGTCTTCTCCTCCGAAAGCAGGTTGAGCGTGCCGCGCTGATCGTCGTCTCCCCACCTGCCCCAGTTGCTCAGGCTATCGAAGTAGCCCAGGACCTCATCCTGCGACGGTATAGCTTCGGACATGTCGTCACCTCAATGGTCCGGAGACAGGGCTGAGTGCCGTCTCAGCCTCGAACCGGAAACTCCGCAGCCATACTAATGCCTCATCCCGCGGTGTGAAAGGAGCAACAAACGGCGGCCAGGGTCGGAAAACACGACTTGCGCTGTCAGCAATAGCGGCGTTCGTGTAGAGTAGTGAACCCGTAGCGGGGAGTAAGCGTTTGGCCCTATTCAGACCCAAGTCAGGATTTACCCGGTACATCGTCGCCCTGACGTACCGGGACTTCCTGACGATGTGGACCGCCAACCTGGCGTCAGGAGCCGCCGCGTGGGCGCTGATCGTCGCCCGCGGCTGGGTGGTGTACGACATCTCAGACTCGTCCCTCTGGGTAGGTCTCGTCACCTTCGCGGCGATGGCCCCAGAGTTCTCGTGACCCCCGTGAGCGGGTATCTGGCCGACCGCTTCGACAGGCGCAACGTCGTCTCTTCGATGATGTCCCTGAACATGCTCAGCAATCTCGCGCTGGGCATAATCGTCGTGACGAACGTGGCAGAGGTCTGGCACCTCGTCCTCCTCTCGCTCTTCAACGGTTCGGCGCAGGCCGCCCAGACAACCGGCACGCAGGCGCTGATTCCGAACCTGGTGCGCCGCGAGCATCTGCTGAACGCCATCGCGATGCACCAGGCGACGATCCGCGGCTCCAGGCTGCTCGGGCCTGCCGCCATCGCGCCGTTGATGGCCTTCACGGGACCGGGCCCCGCATTCTTCCTCTGCACCGCCTTCTACGCCGTCGCGCTGGTGCAGGTCATGCGTGTGATGACCGCCTCAACCGGAGTTGTCGACGCCAGGAGGGGCTTTCTTGGCAACATGATCGACGGGGCCCTGTACATCTACAGGACTCCAGTGCTCTTCACCATAATGATGCTGGCGCTCCTGCACTGCTCGCTGACAATGGCGTTTGAGTCGCTGCTGCCCGTTCTGTCAACCCAGAGGCTCAACGCCGGCGCGGCTGGCGTCAGCTACATGATGATGGGCGTGGGCTTCGGCGCGCTTATCTCCACCATACTGGTGGCCGGAACACAGAGCGAGTCCACGCGCGGCCGCGTCCTGCTGAATACCGGCATCCTCAGCGGCCTGTCGGCGGTAATCCTCGCGTTCTCCCCCAACGTGCCCGCCGCCCTGATCGGAGCAGCCTGCATGGGCGCAAGCCAGGCGGCATTCATGACCATCACTCACACCATGATCCAGGCCGTGGTCCCGGACAGGCTCAGGGGGCGCGTGTCCGGCATGTACACCGTTCACGTCGGGGGCATGATGGCGGTAGGCAACCTGGTCAACGGCTTCCTGGCCGACTACATCGATGCCGCCTTCGTACTGGCCGTCAGCGGAGTTGCCTTCGCTGTCATCATGGTGGTCACCTGGCAGATGCCGTACCTGCGTGGCCTCTATCGGCGGGGCTACCCCGGGGAGGCGCTCGCCGCCTCTTCCGCGGCCGACTGACCCCGTGCCGCGGAAGGCCGGACTCAGCGTTAACGCATTCCGCGCCTGATGCTTCGCAGCACGTTCCTTCACATTCCCAGCGTCGGGCCCAAGACGGAGTGCGCCCTGTGGGAGTCCGGCTACACCACGTGGGAGGCTCTGCTGCGCGCTCCCGGCTCCCACTCACTCCGCGACCGGCTGCAGTCACACCTAGAGGACAGCGCCGCCCGCCTCGAAGCGCGGGACGCCGCCTACTTCGACCGTTGCCTACGGATGCGCGACAGGTGGCGCATATTCGCGGACTTCATCGAGACCGCCGCGTTCCTGGACATCGAGACCACCGGCTTATCGCCGGACAGCAGCCGCCTCACGCTGGTGGGCATTCTGGACTCCAGCGGCTACCACGCCTTCGTACGGGGGGAGAACCTCGACGACTTGCCGGAGGCCCTGGAGCGATACGACCTTGTGGTCACGTTCAACGGCGCCTCGTTCGATCTGCCTTACCTCAGGCACAGCATCGGCTGGCGCAAGTACGACCGACTCTTCGAGCGCAAGGCCCACCTGGACCTCCGCTCCCCCCTGCGCCGCCTCGGCCTCACCGGCGGCCTCAAGGCCATCGAGCGCCGGACCGGGCTCGCCCGTCCGAGCGTGCTGTCCGGCCTCAGCGGGTTCGACGCCGTCCTGATGTGGAGGGCGTGGGAGGAAGGCAACGCCGGCGCTCGCGATACGCTCGTCAGGTACAACGCCGAAGACGTCGCCTCCCTGCCGCTTCTTGCCGAACTCGCGTACAATCGCCTCGCGGGCCGGCTGCCTCTGGAGGTCCCGCCTCTTAGGCCAGTCGACTGGCCTACCGCCGAACACCTGGAGTTCGACGCCGAGGTGGTCGCGGCCCTCATGGAAAGACGGATGCCAACCGTCTGGTGGTAAGCAGAGCAGTTCCGCGCAAGCGGCCCGGAAAGGAGTCGAAACGATGCCCAGCCGAAGCATAGTGGACCGCCTCAAGGACGGAGAACTCCTGCTGATGGACGGCGCAACCGGCTCCGAGATCCAGGCCCGGGGCGTGAACGTGAACAAAGGCTCCAACGATCAGCAGTTCGGCGTCTGGTCCGCCTCCGCCAACATAGACGCCCCCGGCGTCGTCAGGGCGATCCACGAGGACTACCTGAACGCCGGCGCCGACATCATCATCAGCAACAACTTCTACACCACCAGCGAGAAGCTCAAGACCATCGGCGCCGAGGACGAGTGGGAGCTTTATACCCGGCGCGGCGGCGAGCTTGCCGTGGACACTCGCGACAAGATCAACCCGGAGGCTTACGTGGGCGGCGGGGTATCTCCGCCAAGCTCCGGGGACCTTCGCAGCCAGTTCGAAGACCAGGCCCGCGTTCTGGCGGCTGCGGGCGTGGACTTCATGCTGCCGGAGTACGTGGGCGGCGGCATCCGGCTTGAGGGCGGCATCGCGGACTGCCGGATCGCCGTCGAAGCGTTCGCCACGGCCGGGCTTCCCGTCTTCCTCGGCATCTCAAACCTCCTGGACACCGGAACCATGCACGGCGGCGAGTCGATGCAGGAGCTGGCAAACGCGCTCAAGGGTCTTCCGGTCGCCGGCGTGTTCCTGATGTGCAGCTACCCGGAGTCGATCTCCGCCTGCCTGCCGGCGCTGCGCGACTCGTTCGACGGGCCGCTCGGAGCGTACGGACATCTCGGATACGACAGGAACCCGGACTTCGGCTCGGACCCCGAGGAGCCGTACTTCAAGATCGAGGAGCGCCACTACAGCCCGGCCCGCTACGCCGAGTTCGGGCAGGAGTGGATCGAGATGGGCGCGCAGGTCATTGGCGGCTGCTGCTCCACCCGCCCCGACCACATCGAAGCGCTCCGCCCAATCGTGAAGGCCGCCTGAACCCACAAGGAGGCGAGCCATGCCCGAACAGATCGACAGCGCGGACGTCGTCATAGTCGGAGGCGGCGTCACCGGCCTCTGCTCCGGCTGGAACCTGGCCCGCGCCGGGGTTGACGTGCTCGTCGTCGAGAAGGGCGTGCTCGGCTACGAGGCGTCGAGCCGCAACGGCGGCATCATCGCCTACCACCGCGGTGCAACGCCGAAGGGCCTGCTCGGCTACGAGGAGGTCCGCCAGTGGCGCATCCTCGAAGACGAGCTCGGCTACCCGTGCGAGTACATCCCCGGCGAGATAGCCGTCTGCATGGGCGAGCACGGCGACGTGGAGAGCGACTGGGGCGGCACGAACTGGGACGAGATGGTGGCCGAGAGCGAGCGCCGTAACGCGATGGGCTGGCGCAGCGAGGTGCTGGACAACAAGACGATGCGCGAGCTTGTGCCCGCCATCAACCCGAACGTGATCGGCGGCCTGTACGACCCGGACGCCGGGCAGGCCAACCCGCAGCGCACGGTGCAGGCGTACGCCTGGGCGCTCCAGGACCACGGCGGCCGCATCATGCAGCACACCACAGTCACCGGCTTCGACGTCAGCGGCGAGAACGTGACCACGGTACACACCGAGCGCGGCGACATCGGGGCGGGCTTCGTCGTGATCGCGGCCGGTCCCCAGATCGGCCCGCTCACGGACATGCTGGGCGGGTTCGTGCCGGTCGCGCCTAGCAGGATCGAGGTCGTCGTCACCGAGCCGATGCCGCCGATGACGGAGCGCTGCCTGGAGGGCAACGGCCTGTACGGGCGGCAGACCGCGCGCGGCAACCTGGCCTACGGGGGCGGCGGCCAGGAGTGGGTCGAAGTGGACGACATGACCACGCCGGAGAAGCCGAGCACTCCCCTGATACGCACGATAGTCCGGCGGCTGACGACGCTGTTCCCGGCCGTGGCGGACTCGCGCATCATCCGCAGCTGGGCGGGCGTGTCGGAGACGACGCCCGACAAGAACCCGATCATCGACTTCCTGGGCCAGCCCGCGAACGTCGTGGTGGCGTCCGGCGCGTTCGACGGCTTCGGCCTGTCGCCGGTGCACGGCCGGGCCGTGAGCGAGCTTGTCATGCACGGCGAGTCGTACCTGCCGCTGGACGGCTACCGCCTGGGCCGCTTCGCGGACGTACCCCGCGACTGGCGCGAGGAGCGCAACTGGGTCTCCGGCAACTTCTCGGACCGCTACGAGGACTGGGAAGACGGCAGCAGTCCCTGCACCTGATAGTTTTCTGAGAGACCCGTTGGGCCTCACCAGCCAATCTCCGAGTACCTGCCCAGCCCGTTGGTGGTGAGCTTGTCGAACGATGAACGGGCTGGTTTTTTGAAAAGATGGGACTTTCCGGGACATTTGGGACATTGCATAGCTGGGACGCCTCGGCCGGCGGGGATGCCCCATCGAGAGGCTCTCCCGGCAAGCCCAGGACGGGCAATATTTGGCTGCGTTGCTGTGTTCATGCACCGATTACCGCACTAGTGTTCGCAGAACGCAAGGGGTACGTCGATGCTTGTTCTTGGCGCGAGAACCCGGCGGCGCGTTCTGCGCCTCGTGCGCGGCCCTCAACCGGCTCAAGGCGCAGTCTCAATCCCAGGGCATTCGTGACCTTCAACAGCGTTGCGAGGGTGGGGTTGCCATCTTCAGACAGCGCTTCGTATAGGTTGCCCCGGTTCAGGCCGGTGTCGCGGGCGAGCGCGCTCATGTTCCGCGTCCGGGCGACGTGCTTCAGGGCGGCGCGAATCACGGCCCCGTCCCCGGCGTCCTCATCCACGGCAGCCCTGAGAAGCCCTCGGACGTCTTCATCGGTCTTGATGTAGTCCGCTGCGTGGAACTTTCGATACTCTTCAGACATTAGCTCCTCCATTCCGTCGCCGTTCTCCTAGCCCGCTGGATGTCCCGGCGTTGGCTGTCTTTGTCGCCGCCGCATAAGCGGACAGCCCAGGAAACGCCAGTAGAATACCTTAAAAAGCATTGTATTTTCTTAGGCGATTGAATAGCTTTGCTATATGAATCATGCCTTGCGGAAGCTACGTGAAGAACGCTTGATGACCCAGCAGGATCTAGCAGAACTTGCCCAACTGACCATTACTACGGTTTCGCGTATTGAGAATGGCAGGACTCAGGCACGGCCACGGACAATCAGGGCTCTAGCCAGGGCACTCGACATAGAACCGACGGCATTGCGTCGCATCCTACAGGGCCAACCTCCATGTCCCTAGAGACCGCCTCCTCAAGTGCAATTCGGTTTGACGAAGTCTTTCATTCTACCAAGAGGGTGAAGGGATACACCCATGACTTCTACAAGTATCCGGCACGATTTGCTCCTAGCTTCGCTCGATTCATCCTTGATTCGCTAACTGAGCCCGGAGACTACGTGCTGGATCCTTTCATGGGTGGCGGTACTACCATTGTCGAAGCGGTGGCATCTGGAAGGCATGCAGTCGGCTCTGACGTCAATGAACTCGCCAGGTTCGTTACAGAAGCTAAGACGACTCCGTTGAGTTGGCAGGATGTGGCGGAAGTTCGTGGCTGGGCGCAGGATGTGAGAGCCGCGGCAGCAGATATGAACCCTAATGTTCGACCGTCCAAGAGTCCTGTTGCCAATATGCCAGTTGCGGCGTATCAGTTCTTCGCGATGGCAACTAAGCTAGTCGAAGGTCTTCGATTTAGCCGTCGCCAGCAGTTTGCGCGATGTGCTCTCATTCGGGTAGGACAATGGGGTCTAGATGCGAGGACTAACACTCCAGATGTCGTAGCTTTAGGCGGGGAGCTTGAGAAACGGGTAGAGTGCATGTTAGATGGCATGAGGGAGTTCGTTTCGGCTGCCAGGAGCGTAGGGGTCTACAAGAACAAGATAACTACAACCCGGCAACTCATGGCCTATTCGGCAACAGACTCTCTACTGGCACGCACATTACGTCGACGGCGGATACGCCCTAAGCTGGTTCTCACATCCCCCCCTTACCCTGGTGTGCACATTCTATATCACCGATGGCAAATCATGGGTAGACGCGAGACGCCAGCCCCTTATTGGATTGCTGACGTCCGAGATGGCCATGGCGAGTCCTACTATACGATGGGCAGCAGATCGTCACTCGGTCTGAAGAACTACTTCAAGGACCTATCTTCAGCGTTCAGTAACCTGAGACAGATCATTGCTCCAGATGCCAGAGTTGTTCAGCTTGTATCCTTCTCTGACACTGCTGTCCAAATGCCGATGTACCTGGACGCCATGACGCAAGCTGGATTTGAAGAAACCAGTGAGAGCGTAATCGAATCACGGCAGGTCAGATCGGTTCCAAATAGGAAATGGTACAACCAACGGCGGTCAATCAATGACGCCAGCCGAGAGATGCTACTAGTCCACGGTCCAGTAGGCTAACGCGAGGGATCAGGTTTCGAGATTATGGCCGTACCCGTCAGGGCTTACTCTGCCAAGTCTTCATCAGAGAGGGCACCCAGATGCTCTAGCATTGGCAGAAGAACGGGAGCTATGGCTTTTGTGGCCCTTGCCATTTCCTCCTCAGGTCCCACTCCATCGTTGGCTGCCGACGAGTTGAAGGTGCCGTTTGCGGCATCCGATCCATTCAACGCTCGCAGTAGTGCCATCCCAACGATTACCATGCCGTACTGCCACCTGGATTTCACAATTTCGGGGTTGACTTTGGTTTCCTTGAGTTCTGTGTTCAGATACACGTTATCCATATTGATGTAGTACGTATGTGAACCAGTCATCTCCTCCTCTTCATCATCCTCCATCTGGTCGTGTATGGCCGTCAACGCCGAGTATCGGTCAAAACCGTACTTATCCCACTCCTGCTCATTTACAAACACGGGCGTCGGGAGTGCTAAGCCTTGGAGGGCTTCTTCATCGCCTCCTCCGCCACTTGCGCGCCGACGACACGGGCCGCTTCCGCCCGTCTTCCCCTGAGGCGGTCCTACAGAGACTACGAAGGAGTTAACGATTGGCTCCACCATTGTCTCGTCGCCCACAGTGAGTTCATAACGGAAGGAGTCACCGACTCTGGCACCATCCGGCAATTCTAGATTCAAAGTGGCTACGCCATCATGCAGATTAAGGGTGTGATCCGGGATTGAGCCGCCAATCGGAGATTGATCTTGGAAGCGTAGGGCATGCTGGCCAGGGTACTGTCCACGGCTGAAATAGTCGTTCACTACATCAGTTTCGAATGAAATCCTACTTCGCATGTTTGCAGCGGTGCTTCGCTCGAGCTCGATTCCATGGTCCAAGTCGCGAAACCGGAAAAATGTCGGATGTTGTTTACCAATGAACTGGCTACCAAACTTGGCTCGCTTAGATCTGAATGGATCCGACAACGGTCCCGTGCCTCCAAATAGGGTTGCTAGTGTAGGCGACCTGCGAAGGATGGACTCAAGGACGTCCCTAAACGGCTTGGCGTCTTGTAGCGTGGACGCCACATCCTCAGCTCGGCGTCGCTCCCTGAGGTCCCGCAATAGCTGATTGCCTTTCAAGATTGATTCGAGTTCACGCTCTATGGCGCCTAGGAACTCGCCTCGCTCCATACGATCTCTGCTGTTCATGAAGAGATCTTCACGTTTCCGTCCACCGATCCGGCTACAGTCCACAATAACCAGCAACGAGTCTTCAAGTCGGTTCATTCCAACAGACCTTCTGCCAAAAAACCTCTTTGGCAGGCTTCCATGAGTCTGACCATTCACCGTAAAGATGACCCCTTCATGCTTCCTGTAGGTGTCAGCCCTACCGCGTTTGAATGCGTACACCTCGGCGGTCAATTGCTCTCCACGTATGGTGAACGCGCTGCTAGTGGGAAATCCTGACTCAAGGTTTTCGCCTCGGCCATCACTCAATCGGACTCCTAGTCCATTCAGTGTGGTGTCGAAACTACCCGGCCCACCACCATAGTCTCTACACTCGTGTAGTCTTACCGGAAGCGCAACTCGAGGGAGCAGCAGGTCGAGACGTTGAAGCAGTCCGTCACCCCGAAGGATGTGACTCCTTCCTGTGAGTTCATACTCATAGAGCTTCACGGCTGTCCCCCACTCGGCCTCTCGGCTATAGGCCCTGTTTCTTTCAGGGAACATCGGAAGGGCTTCTGAATCGAAGCGTAAGACACCACTCGAGTGAGGTGCCAAGTATGTGTAAGTCGAAACTCGCTTTAGCTCTGTAGGATTTTCTCGACGCACGACGGTGAATCCCCATTGATCATACGATGTATCTGCGGTGACGCGCCCTATATTCGGATTGCGGCGACTGATCACGAGCTGCAAGTTGTGGCGGCCGCAGAATCGCAACGCTCCGGTACCGCCCATATTGAACTTACCTTGGACAAAGTGGACATCGACTTTATTCTGCTTGTCTAGGGATAGGAGGGTATCCGGCATAGAATTGGGAGTCTGTCCTTCTCCGTTATCCACTATTGTGAAACTCGGATTCTGGCGAGTCCCTGTAGCAGCGAGGGTTATTCGGCGAGACACTTCTCGACGCTGCTGGTCGGACCAATTGGAGATATGCCCCAAGCTATTGGCCTTGGATCGATCTCCGTAGAAGAATTGAGCAACCGCCTCCGCGATACTCCTCGGAGCCTCGGATGAGTTCGGGAGGATTCCAGCTGACCAACATTCGCCCATCAGCACAGCGTCTACCGAGTTGACTAGCTTCTCAACTAGAGCCCCATCGGCACTGCTTGACTGATTACCTATGGTTGAGAAGTTGTCTTCCCTGTTGCCAAAAGGGCGCCACACGGTGGGATCATCCCAGTAGCCGTGTTCTTTGAGGAGGTCGATAACCCTTTCTTCAGTGTCCGCCTCCAACAGATCCATGCAGAACTGATCCATTCCGAATTCCAGCTTCAGCATCATGTACCTCCTAGAACGCTCGCGACTCAAGTGAGCGTAAAGCGCTTCCGCCCTTTAGTTTCCTCCCGGAACTTCAGCTTCGCGGCATTGAGGTCCTTCTGAATCGCCTTGAAGATTGCCTCGACCTGCGCATCGGTGTACTCATAGTTGTTCTTGTTTGCTAGCTGACCAAGGAGGCGTATCCTATCTAAAATTGTGTTGACACGTTTCTCTGCTAGTCGTCTGAATCGCTGTTTTCTAGACTCGTTGGATTCCTGCATGTGCTCAACTCCTCCTACTGATTACATTCCTAGACTATATTCGCAGTATGTAGTCTGCTTCGGTGAGTATAGCGACACCTTACTAAGGCGTCAAGCTCTGGCAAGGCACTTATCTGAGGCTACTCATTTGCAATCGCTAAAGGCGCTACGCGCCGTCCTCGCTTCGCGATTAGAAACCAGCAGTACGGGGATTACGACCGGGGCCTCATGCGGGGCTCTTCGCCTCTATGAGGACTCGCCCCCGATGCTGGCCACCGACCTGTACCCCACGTGAAGCAGCCAGACGTCGATTGCGTCCGGGTATGACCGAATATGGCCGGGCAATTTGCCTCGGGCGGCGAGGTTCACTGGGGCAAGTGCGGGATGCAGCCGGGGGCGAAGTGGCTACTCGGTGGGGACGCGTTGGGCCGCCTCGGTCTGCGCGGCGATCAGCGAGCGGTAGGCACGGCTGTGAGCAAGGAGCTCGTCGTGCGCGCCCTGGTCCACGACTCGCCCTTCTTCGAGGACGACGATCCGGTCGGCGCTGCGAATCGTCGACAGCCGGTGCGCTATGACGAGTGTCGCCCGCCCCTGGCGGACGGCATGGAGCGCGAGGTTGAGTTCCTGCTCGTCGCGGCCGTCGAGACTCGACACGGCTTCGTCGAGGACGAGCACCGGCGAGTCCTTCAGCAGGGCGCGAGCGATCGCGATGCGCTGGCGCTGGCCGCCGGACATCTGGACGCCCCGCTCACCCGCGACGGTATCGTAGCCGCCGGGCATCGCGGAGATGAAGTCGTGCGCCAGGGCGGCCCGCGCCGCTTCCTCGACCTCGGCGGCTGTGGCTCCATGGCGCGCCATGCGAATGTTCTCCCGCAGACTCGAATTGAAGAGGTAGATGTCCTGGGGCACCCACGCAATGAGCTCTCTGAGGGAGCGCTGGGGCACGTGGCGCACGTCGTGTCCCCCAATGGCAACGGTCCCGGCGTCGGCGTCCCAGAATCGCATGAGCAGGCTCGCGCACGTTGTCTTCCCTGCCCCGGAGTGGCCCACGAGCGCCACGGATTCCCCGGGCGCAATCTCGAATGAGACGTCCTGGAGCGCGGGCGCCCCGCCGCCGGGATAGCCGAACGTCACTCCCGCGAAACTGACCCGGGCTTCCACGTCGGAACCCGGGGGCGTGGCCCCCGGCGCGTCCGTTACGGGCGCCGGCTCGCTCAACAGGTGGAAGGCGCGGTCGGCTGAGGCGAAGACGATCCCGAGATTCTGGGCCACCGAGGCGACGGCCTGAATCGGGCCAAAAACGAAGATCGCGAGCGTGATCGCCACAGGGTAATAGGCAGGATCGAGTTGACCACGGAAGACCAGGACTGCCGCAAGCGCGACGACGCTCAGCATGCCGCCGCTCATGAATGCCGCGACGGCGGCCTGCTCGACCCCGGAACGCGCTCCATGGGCGAGTTGAGAGCGGACAAGCCGGTTGCTATGGGACTCGAGGTTGGCCAGGAACCTCTGCTGGTAGCCGAATGCCACCAGTTCGCGCAGGCCCTGCACGCCGTCCACAACCTCCGCGTTCAGATTGCCGAGGTTGGCTCTCAGCGCGTCGCCCTGCCTGGCGGCGCGGCGCCGCAGGGCGAGCGGCACGCTCGCGACCAGAAGGGCAAAGGGGAGAAGCGCGAGCGGCAGGGCCCAGTGCATTGTTCCGAGGGTCACAAACGCCAGGAGCGGCACAACCACGGCCACGACGAACGAACCGATGGTATGGGCGTAGAACCACTCGACGGTCTCGATGTCCGCCATGGCGGCGGACGCCACGTCGCCGGACCGACGCTGGATAAGATACCCGGGGGCGAGCCGTTCAAGGGCGGAATAGAGGTGGCCGCGAAGGTCGGCGAGGATCCGGTAGGCCAGGTCGTGCGCCAGCCACATCTCCGCCCAGGCCATCACAGCCCGAAGGATGACGGCGACGGCCAGCGCAACCGCGGGCGCGCGAAGGTCGGCGGCCGCCGCGCCGCCGGCGACCTGGCCGACCATGTATGCGCCGAGCGCTACGGCGGCAATCGTGGCGCCCTGGTTCAACACGCCCGTCACGATCGCGAGGGCCAACATACCGAAGTAGCCCCGGACCAGCCAGAGGAGTTGCCAGAAGCCGGACGAGAACCGCGCCTGCTTCCGCGCCGTCGCCGGGCTGGCCGCCGCGCTCATGCCGCGCCCTCCTGCTGCGCGCGAACCAACTGCGCGTAGTGGCCTTCGCGCGACACGAGTTCCCCGTGCCGACCCGATTCGGCGACCCGGCCGTTGTCGAGCACGACGATGCGGTCCGCGTGCACGACCGATGAGAGGCGATGGGCGATGACGATGGTCGTCCGCCCCCGGGTGAGGTGGCTGAGCGCCTCCCGGATCGCCGCCTCGTTGGCGCCGTCTAGGTTCGAGGTGGCCTCATCGAGAATGAGCACGGGCGCGTCCTTCAGGAGCGCGCGGGCGATGGCGATGCGCTGGCGTTCGCCGCCCGAGAGCTTCGCGCCGCGCTCGCCGACGATGGTCTCGTAGCCATTCGGAAGCGACTGGATGAAGGCGTGGATGTTCGCCTTATCGGCGGCGTCCCGGACCTCTTCCGGCGCGGCGTCGGGCCGGCCAATCCGGAGATTTTCCTCGATGGTCCCGTAGAAGAGGTACGTATCCTGGGAGACGTAGCCGAAGTAATGGCGCAGGTCTTCCAGGGGAATGTCACGAAAGTCGGTTTCGCCGAATGCCAGCCGACCCTCCTGTGGATCGAAGAACCGGAGGAGGAGCGACGCGACCGTGGTCTTGCCGGCGCCGGAGCGGCCGACGATCGCAACGATCTCTCCCTCGCGAATCTCCAGGGATACGTCCGCGAGGGCCGGGCGAGCGTCGCTTGAGTAACGAAAGGTAACGTCGTGGAGGGTGATCGCTCCGCCAGGCGGCGCGGCAACGCGAGCCCGCCCGGCGGCCGCGTCGTGAACCCCGGGCTTGGTGTCGAGCAGGTCGAAGATGCCCGTCGAGGCCGAAATGCCCATGTAGCCGGCGTGCCAGTAGGCGTCCAGTTCGACGAGAGGCCGAAAGCACTCAGCCGAGAGGAAGAGGATGATGAGCAGCGCGGCGATGCCGAGGTCGCCGGCAACCACCTGGAAGCTCCCAATGCCGACGGCGAGCGCCACGCCTGCGCTCATCGCGAACCCGACCAGCCCGTTGCGGATCATCGAGACCGAAAGCTGCGCCATGGTGGCACGGTAGAGCGCATGGCTCGCGCCGCGGAGCTCTTCGCCTCGCCGTTCGCTCGCATTGAGCGCTTTCAGCGTGACCATGCCCTGCATGGAGTCGACGAACTGGGAATCCAACGACGAATACGCGGCCCAGTGCCGCTGGCCGTACTCTCCCAGGATGCGGTCCCAGATACGGGGGATAAGCGGCACGGCAAGCGAGAAGGCCAGGACGATAACGCCGATGAGCGGATCGAGAAACACGATGAAGCCGACGATGCAGATGGGAACTACGACCGAAACCACGGCATGGGGCAGGTAGTAACCGACGTACGATTCGAGCGCCTCTACGCCATCGACGAGGGTCGATTGCACTTTGCCCGTCTCGGTGTGCTCCAGATATCCGGGGCCAAGCAGGAGCAGCTGAGCGAACAGCCGGCGGCGCAGCCTGGTCTTGACGACGGCCGCAACCTGCTTCGCCAGCACTTCCCGGGCAAATATCAGCGCCGCGCGAAGCAAAGTCAGGCCGGCGACGGCGGCGACGAAACCGGCGATCGCGGCCCAGCTACCGCCATCGAAGATTCGCCGCACGATGAGCGCGATGAGCACGCCCTGGCCGACCCAGGTTGCGGAGATGGCAAGGCCAATCACGATGGAGAGCGACAGGAGCGGACGCACTCCGACAGTCAGTCCCACGATTCTCCAGTGGATCATCATATGCGGTTACTGCGCCTCCGGCGCCCGTATCGGCAGAAACTAAGGACGGGATGGTATGATATACAAAATTACTGATACTTAGTATAGTAATTGTTTGGCAGATTAGACTACCATGATCGAGCATGGCAGTGATTCGACGTATGCAATCACTGAGACTAAGTACAAATTGGAGTGAATGAGAAGATGCTTAGACAAATGGTACTTACGCTCGCGGCAGCCCTGGCGCTGCTATTGGCCGTGGCATGCGGCGGGGACAGCGCCACACCGGCCGCAACGTCTCCGCCCACGACACCTGAGGCGACAGCAACGACAGCGGCCGCGACGGCAACACCTGAGGCGACACCTGACCTGTCCATTGCCGTCGAGGACGCCACAGGCGAGACGGTTACTCTGGACGCGCCGGCGGCCCGTGTCGTCTGCCTCACGGGGCTCTGCGTCGATACGATGTTCGTACTCGGCGTCAAGCCGGTGGCCGCGAACGACGTGCTCCACCAGGATCCTGCCTACTGGGGGCCGGATGAGAACGAAATCGGAGCCATTACCGGCTCGTTCTTCGAGCCAAGCCTGGAAGACATCGCCCAGGCGGACCCCGACGTTGTCATCGGGCTATTCGCCGTTCATGACGGTCTCCGCCCCGGCCTCGAGAGCATCGCGCCGCTGTTCATCGTCAACCCGGTCGGCGTCGACGGGATGCTGGCGCACGTCGCGGAGATCGGGACGCTTCTCGGCATGGAAGAGGAGGCCGCGAACGCAGCGGCGGCATTCGAGTCCCGGCTTGAGAAGTACGTTGCGGGAGTCACCACAAAGAGGTCCGCCATGGTCGTGTTCGGGTCCGACGTCAACATCGGGGCCGATACGCTGTGCACTCCGGCCGTGGATGCGCTGGGGCGCGCAGTGACGTACGGCCTGGACTTCCCCGGCTGCGTCCACGGGGAGTTCCCGAGCTTCTCCGTTGAGCAACTGCTGAGCATCGACCCCGACGTCATCTTCGTCCAGACGTTTGGATTTGGGCCTACGCCACCGGAGCCGGTGTCCGAGCAGCTTGCTGATAACGCGATCTGGAAGGAGCTTTCGGCAGTCCAGAACGGCGAGGTTTACGAGGTGGACTTCTTTGTCTGGGGCACATCCCGGGGCATTCGCGGCACGACCGTCGTGCTCGATGAGGCGATGCCGAAGATCTACCCGGAGGCGTTCCCGACTCCTCTGCCTTGATTACAGTCCCAAGCGCGGCTCCGGGCTGGTCCCGGGTGATCGTCGCCGTAGCGATCGTCGCGGCGCTCGCGGCCCTCGCCGTAGCGCACCTGAGCACGGGCGAGCCGATGGTAGCGCCCGGCCAACTCACCGGCATCCTGATGGGCGAATCCGGCGACCGGATCGATCAGCTCGTGGTCCGTGAGTTGCGAGTGCCGCGGCTGATCCTGGCGCTGTTTTCCGGCGCGGCGCTCGGGCTCTCCGGGGCCATCCTTCAGTTCGTTCTGCGGAATCCGCTAGCCTCTCCGGAGCTGCTTGGCGTGTCGGCGGGAGCATCGCTGGCGATGGCGGCGATCCTGCTGCTGAACGCGCCGGTCTTGTTCGCGCTGCATCCCGTCGTGGCTCTTGCCGGGGGCCTCGGCGGCGGCCTGATCGTCCTCGCGGCATCGCGGGGAGCGCGAACGCCGGTGGAAGCCGCGCTGATCGGCGTCGCGGTTGCGGCGCTCCTGCAAGGGGTCATCCTCGCGATGATCAGCCTCGCGGCCTCATCCGGCGCGGTGCAGCTCTACTTCCTGTACACGGTCGGCAACCTTTCAAACAGGACGTGGGACCATGTGCGGCTAGTGTGGCCGTGGGTGATCGCGGGGATTCCCGCGGCCTTCCTCCTCGCTCGAGGCGCCAACGTGCTCCAATTGCACGAGGATGTCGCCTCGTCGCTGGGTTTGCAGGCAAGGCGCATGCGCCTGGTCTTCATCGCACTGGCCGCGTTGCTCGTTGGGAGCATTGTAGCCGTCGCCGGCCCCATCGCCTGGGTTGGGCTTCTGACGCCGCACATCGCTCGCCTGATCGTCCGAGGCCCGGACGCGAGGATTCTCTTTCCGGCGGCCACGGTGATCGGAGCGCTCTTGCTGCTGGCGTCCGACGTGCTTTCCAAGGTCGTGCTCTATCCGAGAGAGATTCCCGTGGGGCTGTGCACGACCCTCCTGGCCGCCCCGATGATCCTCCTGCTCCTTCGCCGTTCAAACCTCGGGCTGAACCGCTAACGTGACGTCGGCGCGTTCGTTTGCGGCTCTCACGCTGCTCGCGGGCGTTGCGGCTGCCGCTCTCTTCATCCTCCACCTTGGACTGGGCACCGTATGGATCCCGCCAGACCGTGTCATCCTTGCACTGGCGGACCGATCGACGGACCCCACGGATCTGTCGATTGTCCGTGAGCTGAGGCTGCCTCGCGCGATTCTCGGGCTCCTGGTGGGTTGCATGCTGGGCCTCTCCGGGGCGTTGCTTCAGGTCGTCATGCGCAATCGCCTCGCCGAGCCCGGACTCACGGGCGTCTCCACGGGGGGCATTCTCGCCGCGGTCCTCTTCCTCGCGGGCACGTGGGGACTGCCGCCACCCGGCCGGTTTCTTCCGTTCGTCGTGCTCCTGGGCGCCCTGGCCGGGGGGATACTGGTGCTATTCGCGAGTTCGACGCGCGGACGCATCGATCCATTGCGACTGGTCCTCACGGCAGTCATCGTCAACGCGATATTTGGATCGCTGACTTCGATCGTCATGCTGCGCTCTCAGCAGGCGCTTGGCAGCATCCTCTCCTGGCTCATCGGATCGCTGAACGGCCGCGTCTGGGATGACGTCTGGCTTGCGCTGCCGTGGGCTGCCGTCGGCATCCCGGCGGGGTTGCTGGCTGCCCGTCCCGCGAACGTGCTCCAGCTTGACGACGAGTCCGGCCGCGCGCTTGGCCTCCCATTGCAGCCTGCTAGAATCGCGCTATTCGGGCTGGCCGCGGTGCTGGCTGCCGGGGCTGTGAGCGTCGCCGGAGCCATCGCATTCGTGGGCCTCATGGCCCCAAACGCCGCGCGGGCGATCGTCGGCGCCGACGCCCGCCGGGTCCTGCCCCTGTCCGCCCTCATCGGCTGCGTGCTCCTGCTGGCGGCCGACCTTGTTGCCCAGTCGCTTTCCATCAAGCCGCCAATCCCCTCCTCGTCGTATCGCGTGGGCCTTCCCGTCGGGGCCGTCTTGGCCGTCTTCGGCGCGCCGCTGCTCATCATCCTTATCCGGAGGAGCATTAGATGAACGATGTCGAACCCCTCAGGCTGGCGCAGGTCAGCGCCGGCTATGGACAGCGGATGGTGCTCGATGGCCTCGACATGGGACTGCGACAGGGCACGATCACCGCTATCGTCGGGCCGAACGGGTCGGGGAAATCGACGGTGATCCGGGCGATGGCTCGGCTGCTGCCGACGCGGAGCGGCGTTGTGCTCCTCGATGGGCGGGACATACGGAGCTTCGGATCTCGCGGTATCGCCCGCCTGGTATCCGTCCTTCCCCAATCTCCGTCGAGCCCGCCGGGGCTGACGGTTCGCGAGCTCGTCGAGTTGGGCCGCTTTCCCCATACCGGGCTGTTCGGGCGGGTCGGCGTCGAGGGCGCACGCGCCGTGGAGTCTGCGCTCACGCTCACGGGTTTGAGCGATTTCGCGGAGCGTCCACTGGACGAACTCTCTGGGGGCGAACGCCAGCGGGCATGGATCGCGCTCGCCCTCGCGCAAGGCGCCGGCACTCTGCTTCTGGACGAGCCGACCACGTTTCTCGATGTCCGGCATCAGTTCGAGGTCCTAGACCTCATTGCGTCCCTCTGCGCAAGCCGGGGCATGACGGTCGTCATGGTGCTCCACGACCTCGTGCACGCGGCGAACTATGCGGGCCGCGTTGTTGTGATGGACAGCGGCCGAATCGTGGCGGACGGCGCGCCCTCCACAGTGCTCACCGCTGAACTGATGCGGACGGTGTTCGGCGTGGCGGCGAAGATCTTCACCAACCCAGAATCCGGCCGGAGCATCTGCCTGCCGATCGGCACCGGCAGGAGTTGATCTCCGCGTTCAACCTGACGGCTGACCTTCGGAAGGGGCTACGACCAGGGCCTCAAACGGGCGCTCTTCGCTTGAATGGGACTGCCAGCACGAAGATTGCGCTCGAGACCAGGGTCATCGCGGGTCCGGCGGGCAGATTGAAGTGGTAGGAGATGTACAGGCCCGTCACTGAGGCGGCGGCGCCCAGCGCCGCGGCCACGATCATCATCGAGACGAAACGCCTGACCAACAGATACGCCGTGGCGGCGGGAGTTACCAGCATCGCCATGACCAGAACAATGCCCGCCGCCTGAATCCCTATCACTATAACGAGGGCAAGCATGACCATCATCACGTAATCGACGAAGCTGGTACGCCTTCCGAAGACCTGCGACCCCACAGGATCGAAGCTCGCGAACAGCAGCCAGTTGTGAAGCGCGAACATCCCCAGGATGACCATTGCGGCTATCCCAAGGGACACATAGATGTCGGTTGGAGAAATGGCCAGAATCTGCCCCATGAGCAGGTCCTCCATATTGACCCTGATGGTCGTTGCCCTTGACAGCATCGCGAGACCCAGGGCGAATGTGGTCGCAAACAGGATGCCTATGGAAGTATCCATGCTCAGGCCCGCGCGCCGGCTTACGGTCCTGATAATCATGGCGACGGATACCCCCGTTGGGACGGCGGCTATGGCGGGGTTGATGCCGACTATGAACCCAAGCACCATCCCCGGCAGCACGGCGTGGGCAAGCGCGTCCCCAATGAAGGCGAGGTTCCTGGTGACGACGTGCGCGCCAACGAGCGGGCACATCACGCCCACAAGCACCGAGCCGATCAAGGCCCTCACCATGAAGCCGTATTCGAGCGGGGCGATGAAGAAATCTATCACACCGTTCCGCTAACGCTCCTCATTCATGGTGAGGCGCAGCCCGTGGGCGCCGTAAAGCTGCTCCATGACCTCGGACGTAACCACCTGGTCGGGAGGGCCGCAGGCGCACACGTGGCGATTCAGGCACAACACCTTGTCGAATCGACCGGCCAGGTTGGTCAGGTCGTGAGTCGCCAGCATGATGATGCGCCCTTCGTCCCGCAGTGTCTGGAGAACCTCAACCAGGCCTTCCTGTGCGCCCGCGTCAACTCCGCTGAAGGCCTCGTCCAACAGAAGCACGCTCGCCTCCTGGGCCAGCGCCCTGGCTACGAACACCCTCTGCCTCTGGCCTCCCGAAAGCTCCGTCATCAGTGCGGAGCGATGGTCCCACAGGCCCACACGGCCCAGGCATGCGTTGACAAGCTCGCGGTCTCTCTTTCCGGGCCGCCGGAACCATCCCAGCCTGCAGCACCGGCCCATCGTTACAACGTCCATCGCGGTCACGGGGACGCGCCAGTTGACGCTGTCTCGCTGGGGCACATAGGCCAACGCTCCGCTTCCCCGGTCCGCGCGGTGAAGCGTTACCTTCCCACGGCGGACCGGGAGGAGCCCGACGATCGCGTTGAACAGGGTGCTCTTGCCGGCTCCGTTCGGCCCTACGACGCCCATCAGGGTGCCCGCCTCCACGTCGAAGCTGACGTTGTTCAGGGCCATGTACCCACCGAACTCGACGGTCACGTCCTGGAGGGACATGCTCGCGCTGTGCGGGTACGTATCGGCGCTCATCTCAATGCCTCGACGATGCGCTCCACGTTTGCGCGAACCATGCCAAGGTACGTGTCTGCGCCGCTGCCCTCCGGCCCGAGGGAACCGGAATAGAGCTGGACCAGCTCCGCTCCGGTCTCCCTTGCCACGGCGCTCGCCAGCTTCTCGCTAACCGTCGTTTCGCCGAACACCGCCGGTATCTGGTGCTCCCGGACCACCTTGACGACTCCCTCGATGTGCTCCGCGGAGGGCTCCACGTGAGTGGCAAGAGACGGTATCACCAGTCCGACTATCTCAAACCCATAAAGCTCCGCGAAGTAGGAGAGGCTGTCATGCGACGTAACCAGCAGCCTGCGCTCCGGCGCTACGGCGCTGACCTGCTCCTGGGTCCAAACGTGAAGCTCGTTGAGCTGTTCCCCATACTCTGAGGCGTTCTGGAAGTAGACGCTCGAGTTCTCAGGGTCCAGAGCCGAGAGCCGAGTGGCTATCTCGTTGACGGCGGCCTTCACGCGGATCGGGTCGAACCAGAAGTGAGGATCGTGAGAGCCGTGATCGTGGGCGTGGCCATGCTCGTCCTCTTCGTGGTCGTGATGGTCGCCTTCTTCGTCCTCATCGTGGTCGTCTTCGTCCTCGTGATCGCCGCCTTCTTCGCCCTCATCGTGGTCGTCTTCGTCCTCGTGATCGCCGTGGTCGTCTTCGTCCTCGTGATCGCCGTGCATGTCGTCGTGCATATCAGCCGTGGCAAACTCCATAGGATCGACGCTGTCGCCGAGCGCGACTATCTTGGACTCGTCCGCACTGGCGTTGTGCAGGAGCTCTTCCAGCCAATCGGCTTCCAGCCCGAGGCCGACGGTCAACACCAGGTCCGCATCCGCCACCTTGGCAACGTCACGGGTTCCCGGTATGAATGTGTGCGGATCGCCGCCCGGCTGAAGCAGGCCGAAGACCTCCACCCTGTCTCCACCTACCACCCGAGCCCAGTCGGCCACAAAGTTGGTGGTCGCGACTACCTGGACCGGCGGCCCAGAGGGCGGGGCCGGGGTAGCATCCGCGCTGGCGGGTTCGGTCGTGGGAGTGGCGTCCTCTGACTGGTCACTTGTGGAGCCGGCGGCGGATGTGGCGGTTGGCTGCGGCTCCTCTGCTGCCTGGGTGTCCTGGTCATCTGTGCATGCAGCCAGGAAAGCCATAGCGAGTACGACAAGGCCCACGGCTAACGCCTGGGCCAAATACTTGGGGCACTGGATGCGACTTAGTATCATTAACATTCCGAGTCTTCCTTCCTGTCGTTAGTCATTGGAGTTGAAGTGAGCCGTACCGAGGCCTATCAGATAGTGATAAGCAATATCAAGCAGTAGGCTTTGACCTAGTGAGATAACCTATCAAGTAAGTGCCAGCTTGTCAACAGCCGGCTGTCGAGCAACTGTAGCTGACGTGCTGTGCCGGGCCGCCTATGAGAACTCCCGAGGGGATAGGGTGGGACGGGATGGCGGTTCTTGACAAGCGAGTACATTAGGAATACTTTATCTCATTATGTACGAGGGACTGGCCGTAGCCATAAGAATCTTGAGTGAGAGTGACTATCAATACTGACTTTGAGATGCCGCCCACAGACCTGATGTCGGCGCTGAGGGAACATGGCTATAGAGACACCGCCCCCAGGAGAGCGATAGCCAACCTCCTGGGGCAGAAGCGTGGAAGCTTCACCATCGAGGAACTCGGCGAAGAGTTGCCTTCCGTCGGCAGGGCGACGCTCTACCGCACTATGAAGCTGCTTCTCGAGGCCGGAGTGGTCTGCAAGCTCGCCACGATGGCCGGGGCCCGCGTGTACAGCCTTTCCAGAGGCGATCGCCACCACCACCACTCCGTTTGCGTCGAGTGCGGGGCGGTGGAGGAGTTCACGGCGGCTAAGGTCGAGCGATTTCTCAACCGCATCGGCGATGAGATTCCGGGAGAGGTCGTCGACCACCGCCTCGAGATATACGTGGACTGCGGTCAGTGCTGGTCCGACGAGACTGAATCCAGAAAGAGAGTATGACTCATGACCAGACTTCGAATGAAGCCATTGCTGGCAACCGTCCCCTGGTTGCTTGCCATGACGCTGTTGTTCCTCCTCCTCGCCGCCTGCGGAGGTGACGAGGAGCCCGGAAGCGAGAGCATGGCGACCCCCGCCCAGTCCGAAGCTGCGACGGCACAAGCAACAGCAGCTCCTCAGGAGACGGCCACGGCGACCGCCGAACCCGATCCGGTCGGCGTGACTATCACCAACTGCGGCGTTGAGACCGTTTACGACGCGGCCCCCCAGCGCGTGGTCGCCACGGACACGAGCGCGCTCGAAGTGCTGGTGGCGCTTGCGTTGCAGGACCACGTCATCGGCTACTTCGGCGGTACTCCTGACCGACTCCAGCCCCAGCACCAGGCCCGCGCGGCGCTGGTAGAGCGCCTGGGCGGCAGCTTCCCCTACCCTTCGCTGGAGGCGGTCCTTGCCCCCGGCCCAGACCTGGTATTCAGTTACGGCTTCAACGAGAGCGCGGGGCTCACGGGACAGAACTTGCGCGATGCCGAGGTGCACAGCTGAGGTGATGTTCGGAGACGTCCGCTCCGTGGCACAGATCTTCGAGGTCGAGGATCGCGCCGAGGAACTCATTGCCTCGTGGGAGCAGCAGATGGCAGATGTCACGGCGGCGATCCCAGCTGGTGAGCCTGTCCGAGTCTTCTACTTCGACTCGGGTGAAGAGGCCCCGTTCACCGCGCTCGCCGGCTCCGTGATCTCGGACGTCATCAGCCGGGCCGGCGGGATAAACATCCTTTCGGACGTTAGCGGCGCCTGGGGCAACGTGGAGTGGGAAGCCGTCGCCGAGGACGACCCGGAACTGATCATCTTCGCTGACTACGGCTTTGGCGGCCCGGATGCGAACCGGGCGTTCCTGGAGTCCAATCCGGCTCTGTCGGGCATGTCGGCGGTTGTGAACAGCCAGTACATGACGCTGACGTTCCTCCAGAGCGTGCCCGGGCCACAGAACATTGACGGCCTCATCGAGGTGGCTACCGCGGTGCGCCGTGTGAACGCCGCTCGCTAGTTTACGGCAAGCGCCGCCGTGGGGATGGATGAAGGCTCATCCTGGCGGCGGCGCGCACAACACATTGATGGAAGCCGCCGTCACGGTCACGACAACCCAGAGGGGCGCGGTGAAGCGGGTCCTCGCGTTGAGCTACCCGATCATCATCGCGAACTTCTCCCAGATCGCAATTGGGATCGTCGACACCGCGATGATCAGCCGCGTGTCCACAGAGGCGCTCGCAGCGGCGGCCGTCGCTGCGTCCATCAACATCGCAGCAGCCATGCTTTTCGGCGGATGGGCGACTGCGGCACAGGTGATCTCGGCCCGGCGGTATGGCGAGGGACGTCAGACGGCGATAGGGCGGTTGCTGGACGTCTCGTTGCTTGTCGGCGTCGGCGCAGGCCTCGTGGTGCTCCTCGTCCTGAGCATCGGCTCAGGTCCGCTCCTCGCCGCGTTCGGATTGAGCGAGGCTGTGCGGGCTGAGGGCGTGCCGTACCTCCGGGTACTCGCGTTCGCCGCGCCGTTCGCGGCAGTCACGGCTATGCTCCGAGGCGTCTATGCGGGCGTGGGCGAGACCAGCGTGGCAATGCGTATGACGGTCATCGTCAACGCGATAAACATTCCTCTTAACTATGTTCTAATCTTCATGGTCGGCTGGGGACTCCTCGGCGCCGGCGTCGGGACTGTAATCGCCGTAGCGGTGGGCTGCTTCTACATGAGCCTGTTCGGTTGGAGACGACTCCGGGGCACGTATGACTTGTTTCGTTTCGAGCAGCTACATCGCGGCCGGGAGGTTCTCCCGCGGCTCTGGTCTATCGGTTGGCCCGAAACGGCCATGCTCTTCCTCGGCTACGTCAACAACGTGGTCGTGCTATGGATCGTCGCTTCGCTCGGCACAACCGTCATCGCCGGGATGCAGATCCTCACAAATGTACAACAGGTCCTCTGGACGATTGTCTGGGCGCTTTCGACCGGCGTGTCGATCCTGGTCGGGCAGAGCTTGGGCAGCCATGATGAGCGCGCAGTTGCGTTGACCCAGCGGGCCGGGCTGCTGCTGATGGTTGCGCTTCCGGCCATTGTCCTGGCGCCGGTGATTGTCGCGCCATCCGTAATGCTGCATCTTCTGACCCCAGATGGCGACGTCGTAGCGGAGGCAAGGCGCGCCCTCCCTATCCTGGCCCTGCAGGTGCCTGTCATGGCTTCGAGCATGGTTCTGGCCGCGGTGCTGCGCGCCGCCGGCGACTCCAAGTGGGTCCTCTACACGTCCACGGCTTCAAGCTACATAGTCATGGCGCCGCTGTCCTGGCTGCTCGCCGACACACTCGGCTGGGGACTCCCCGGCGTGTACGCCGCCGGAATCGCCTTCTTCGCAGCGAGGACCGGCGGGGCTTGGTGGCGCTACCGGCAGGGGGCGTGGCGGACTGCAGAAGTATGAGATCGTCCAGATGGTCAGGCTGATTCGATCCGGCGCAACGCCTTTGCTTGGCGGGGTCGTGCGTCCTCACAGGGTGGCCGGACTCGGCTTCGCAGCGGCGCTAGTGGGACTCAGCATTGGCTTGGTCGTGTCGATCGTGCTGGCAGTGACCTTAGGACCGGCGGACATCTCCCCTGTAACAGCTTGGCGAATAGGGATCCACCAATTCTGGCCGGATGCGGTTTCGGCAGACTGGTTGGCGGCCCACGAGCGGATCGTGTGGCACATTCGCCTCCCGCGCGCGCTCCTCGCCGTGCTGGTCGGCGCGACGCTCGCCGTAGTCGGCACAGTGCTCCAAGCAATGGTGCGGAATCCGCTGGCGGATCCGACGATACTCGGGGGGACTTCCGGCGCGGCAGCCGGGGCGGTTTGCGTCATAGTACTCGGATGGGTGTTTGCGGGGGCCTACACGTTGTCGGTTGCCGCATTCGCAGGCGGCCTCATCGGATACGGACTGGCGTTCATGCTGGCGAGCTCGTCGGGAGGCCTCAGCCCATTGCGCCTGGTGCTCGCCGGGATCGCAGTGAGCTACCTGTTCTCGGCCGTGACCAGCATGCTTATCTTCATAAGCGAACAGAGTCAGACGGCGCGCATCGCGCTTTTCTGGATGCTTGGCGCGCTTGGCGGCGCGCGGTGGGATCAGCTCGGGCTGCCAGCGCTTCTACTCGTGGCGGGGCTCGTTTATCTCCTGTCCCAGGCCCGGGCGCTGAACCTGCTCCTCTTCGGCGATGAGACCGCCACGAGCATGGGGATTCCGCCGAATCGGCTGCGCCGCGTCCTATTCGTGGTCGTCGCGCTCCTCACGGGCACGTCTGTCGCGCTGGCCGGTGGAGTCGGCTTCGTGGGGCTCGTCATCCCGCACGCCGCGCGGATGGTGGTGGGCTCCGATCATCGCCGCGTCCTTCCACTCGCGGCGCTCGTGGGAGCGCTCTTCCTGTTGTGGTCGGACGTGCTCGCGCGGCTGGTGATCCAGCCTCGGGAACTGCCAATCGGAGTGATCACCGCGCTCGTCGGGGCGCCCGTGTTCGCCTTGCTCCTTCGCTCACGACTACGAGGATCAGACCATGCCCGGTAACAACTCGGAAGCCTGCAATGCAAACCCACCTTCGATCCGTGCTGGCCCTGCCCCACTGTCGCTGACCCTGTCCGAGATAACGGTGGCGATTGGCTCCGCAGAGATTTGCTCGGAGGTCAGCTTGGTGGCCGAGCCCGGCCAAGTCGTGGGTATCGTCGGGCCGAATGGCAGCGGCAAGACCACGCTACTGCGCGCAGTGTACCGGGTGCTGCGCCCGCGACTCGGACGCGTGGTGGTGGGAGATGATGACCTCTGGGAGCTGCAGCCGTCCGAGGCTGCTCGGCGGATCGCCGTCGTCGTGCAGGAGCCGAGATCCGACTTTGAGTTCACAGTGCGGGAAGTGGTTATGATGGGACGCAGCCCGTATCAGTCGCCATTTGCCAGGGAGTCAGCCGCCGACCGGCAACGCGTCCATGATGCGCTCGCTCACGTGGGCATTACGGCGCTGGCGACTCGGTCGTTCAGCACGCTGTCCGGGGGAGAGAAGCAACGGGCGCTGATCGCGCGTGCGCTCGTGCAGGAGGCCCGTGTCCTGATCCTCGACGAGCCCACTAATCACCTTGACATCCGCTATCAACTCGAAGTCCTCGAACTCGTCCGGGGCATAGGCGTGACCACTCTCATGTCGATCCATGACGTGAATCTGGCGGCGCAGTACTCCGACCACGTCGTCGTGTTACAGGGCGGTCGCGTCCAAGCGGCCGGGCCGGTGGAGACGGTCCTGAGGCCGGAGGTGCTTGAGCCCGTGTTCGGAGTTAAGGTAGAACGCGTAGCGCGGGCGGGGGGGCGGCCACTGTACTGGTTCCAGAGCTGCGCTCACTCGCAAATTTCGCCTGGAAGACCAGATTCGTAAGCTGATCCTTGGGAGAAGGCTGTCCAAGAGCCATGCCTCACCGTTTAGGAGTTTCCCGAAAGGTCTGAACTGGTACATGCGTCTCCATTTCCATGTCAGACTTGCCGGGCAGTAAGGAGGCGCTCACCCCGCCGGCCTACGCAGCGCGAAGATGATGAAGTTCGGGACGCGTAGTTCGTCGTCGAAGTCCGGGTGGGCGGCTAGCTGCTCTTCGGAGGGCGTCGGCTCTTGCAGCGCCTCCAGCACGAAGCCGGCGTCCAGGAACGCCGAGACGTGGCTCGACAGCGTCCAGTGCATGTTCACGAACGTCCTGTCCCACCACTCGAACTCTCGCGGGCCTTCGTCCGCGTAGTTGTCCAGCCGGTAGTGGAGCTTCCTGTCGCCATCCCTGACCCAGGTTTCCGGGCCGAGGACGGCGCTCCGCATCGGGTGGATGGTGCACACGACGAAGCGTCCGCCGGGGCGCAGCACACGGTACGCCTCCCGGACCGAGCGGCGGTAGTCGAGCAGGTCCACGAGCACGATGTATGACACGGCAACGTCGAACGAGGCGTCCGGCACGCCCGCCAGGTTTTCGGCGTCGCCGACGGCGTACGTCTCCGCCTCGCCGCCCAGCGCACGCGCCCGCTCGATCAGCGGCTCGGTGAGGTCCACGCCCGTCACCGCCGCGCCGCGCCCGGCCAGCAGGCGGCAGAACCGGCCCTCGCCGCAGCCGATGTCGATCACCGTTTTCCCCGAGACGTCCCCGATGGCGTCCAGCATCCACGTATCGAGAAACGCGGTGCGGATGGCCTGGTCCGTCTCGATCCAGTCCTGCGCCGCCCCGGTCCACTGCGCGCGGAGGCGTCTTTCGATGTTCATGAGGCTCTGGCCTTATGGGTGCAGGGCCTCGCCCTGCTCGGCCTCAGGGAACACGAGCCGCCTCACCGGGTAGTTGATCTCGATGCCTTCCTGGTTGAAGCGGGTGTGCAGCCGCTTGATCGTTTCGTGCCTTACGGCGAACGACGCCGCCCGATCCGCCGCCTGCATCACCACCACGAAGTCGATGTTCGAGTCGCCGAACGCCGTGAACCGGATGATCGGGTCAAACTCGTCCACGGCCTCCTCCAGATCGTCGCGGACCTGCGCCGCCACCTCCAGCGCGACCTCCTCCACCCGCACCAGGTCCGACTCGTAGCTGACGCCGCACGCCACCAGCACGGTCATCACCTTCGAGTAGCTGTAGTAGTTCGTGAGGATGCTGTCCACTAGCTGGGAGTTCGGGATCATGATCATGTTGTTGAACCGGTCCCGTATCTTCGTGCTACGCCAGCCCACGTCCACCACGAACCCGGACGGCCCGCCCTCTAGCTCCACGAAGTCGCCCTCGTTCAACTCACCTTCCACAGCGAGGTACGTCCCCGAAAACAGGTTCCCCAGCGTCGGCTGGAGCGCCAGCGCGACGGCGATGCCTGCGATGCCGAGGCCGGCGATGAGCGGCGTGATCGAGACGCCGAGCAGGTCCAGCGACAGCAGCACGCCGACCGTGTACATGACGAGCGGCACGAACCGCCGCACCTGCGCCATTATCCTGTCGTCGATGTCCGACGCCGTCCGCGCGGCCACGTTCTCCAAGTACCAGATGCTGACCGACTCCAGCACGTGCGTAGCGAGGTAGCTCGCGATCAGCGCGACGGACACCAGCCACGCGCGCAGCGCCCACTCCCGGTAGTCGGCCAGCCACGAGAGCGCGGAGTCGGTGGACGAGGCCAGCGCCTGGAACGCCAGCAGCATGCCGAGCGTGACGAGGAGCAGCGCCAGCGGGCCCTTCAGCGTCGTCAGCACCGACGCCGCCAGCGAGTGGTCGTCGGCCTGCCGCCGCCGCGAGGCCACGACCGACAGCACGACGTGCGCCGCGCCTGCCGCCGCCGCGAACGCCGCGAATATGCCTACGGCGTACAGCGACGCCAGCCTAGCCGAGTCAACCGCAAGATCAGGCAATGCTCAGTTCCTCCAGATCGTGTCTTCCAGAGCCGCCGATTGGCGAGCGTCACCGTCAATTCTATCGCAGGGCGCAGGCCAAATTGGAATGAAGCGTAACGGACTGTAAGTGTTCAGTGTTGATGAAGTGGCCCGGCGATCACCGCTTTTGCCCCATCTCAATCTTCCCCAGCAGACTGGGGAAGAGGCCAGAGGAGTCCATGGTCTCTCACGAAGCCTGAACAGTCACAAAAAGGTAGGACGGAACGTGTACCATCGGGCGCCATGAACACCCCTGAAACCGTTCAACTGGGCTCTACCCGGCTCCGCCTGCCGCGCATGGGCATCGGAAGCGCGCCCCTGGCCGGGCTCTACGAGCGCGTGGACGAAGCGGAGGCTGTCCGGACGCTGCGGCGCGCCGTCGAGCTGGGCGCGAGCTACGTCGATACGGCGCCGCTGTACGGCTATGGCCGCAGCGAGCGCATCGTCGGAAGGGCGCTGTCGTCGCTGCCGCGGGGCGACTTTGTGCTCTCCACCAAGGTCGGGCGCATCCTGGAGCCTGCGGACGAGCCGCCGGGCGGGGAAGAGTTCGTCGACCTGCCGCCCCTGGATCCCGCCTTCGACTACAGCCGCGACGGCGTGCTGAGGTCCCTGGAAGACAGCCTGGAGCGCCTGGGCCTCGACAGCGTCGATGTCCTCTACGTCCACGATCCCGACGGAGGCGCCTC
The DNA here is from genome assembly GCA_963668185.1 of Dehalococcoidia bacterium. Taxonomy (GTDB): domain Bacteria; phylum Chloroflexota; class Dehalococcoidia; order Lucifugimonadales. Next base: position 1,479,454 of record OY764162.1, on the reverse strand, counting down.
CGCGAACGACGTGTTCACAGGCCCGGACCACTACCGGCAGGTCATGGAGGAAGCGCTGCCCACGTTGGCCGAGCTTCGCTCCGAGGGCGTGATCGGGGCCGTGGGCGTGGGTATGAACGGCTGGCAGATGCTGGCGCGGTTCGCCCGCGACGGCGACTTCGACTGCTTCCTGCTGGCGGGCCGTTACACGCTTCTGGACCAGTCGGCGCTCCCCGAGTTGCTGCCTCTGTGCGAGAGCAAGAACATCAGCGTGGTGATCGGCGGCCCATACAACAGCGGCATCCTCGCCTCGGACCTGTCGCCCGGCGCGCCGTACTTCTACCGGGAGGCCCCTCCGGACGTCTTGGAGCAAGCCCGGCGCATCAGGTCGGTCTGCGACCGCCACGGCGTGCCGCTGAAAGCCACCGCGCTCCAGTTCTGCCTTGCCCACCCGGCGGTCGCCGCGGTCATCCCGGGCGCGAAGTCGGTCGGCGAGGCCGAGGAGAACTGCGAGATGGCGGACTTCCCGATTCCCTCGGCCATGTGGGAAGAGTTGCGCCGCGATGGCCTCATCCCGGCCGAAGCGCCCACGCCGGACGGATAGGCCGCCGGTGAAAGCCTTCGCGGGGCGCGATAACCAGCGTACCGGATGGCCGGTTATGGTATAGTCGCCTGTTGGCAGGTCATGCGCTGTTTTGCCGCCCGTGACCGCAATCGGATGCCAATCGACGTGATTGAGAATGGACTGAGGAGAAGACCAACGGAATGACTCAACTTGCCCAAGAGATGGCGGATATCCAGGAGCCGCCCCCGCTGACAATGAAGTCCCTTCTGGAGGCCGGGGTGCACTTCGGGCACCAGAAGAGGCGGTGGAACCCGCGGATGCGGCAGTACATCTTCACGCACCGCAACGGCATCCACATCATCGACCTGCAAAAGACGCTGCGAATGCTGGAGGAGGCCTGCGAGTTCATCTCGGACACGGTGTCCCAGGGCAAGAAGGTGCTGCTGGTGGGCACGAAGAAGCAGGCGCAGGACACGATCGTGAACGAGGCCGAGCGCTGCGGCGCGTTCTTCATCAACAGCCGGTGGCTTGGCGGGACGCTCACGAACTTCAAGACGATCCAGTCGCGCATCGACTACCTGGTGGAGCTGGAGACCAAGCAGGCCAACCGGGAGTTCGACCGCCTTCCGAAGAAGGAGGTCATGAAGCTCGAAAAGTCGATGGCTCGCCTGAACCGCTACCTGGGCGGCATCAAGGAAATGACCGAGATGCCGGGCGCCGTCTTCGTCATAGACATAGGCGCGGAAGAGATAGCGGTGCGTGAGGCGAACAAGGTCGGCGTGCCGGTGGTGGCGCTCGTGGACTCGGACTGCGACCCGAGCAACATCGACTGGCCGATACCGGGCAACGACGACGCTATTCGTTCGATTCGCCTGATCACCGGCAAGATCGCGGACTCGGTGGTGGACGGGCAGAACCGGCGGGAGGCGATGCTGAGCGACCTTGACTCCGCGGCCGAGGAAGCGGCGCAGACGGTCGCCATCGGCGAGATCGCGTACTCCGCCACGCCGGACGATCCGCTGCCGGGAGCGGCCTCGGAAGCAACCGGCGACGCTGCGGCGGAGGCCGGCGAGGAGCCGGTCGAGGCGACCGCCGAGGCCCTGGAGGCGCAGGCTGCTGCCGACGCCTCGCAGGCCGAAGCCTCCACCGACGCCCAGCAAGCCGAGGCTGAAAAGGCATCGCCGGAGGGCGCATAGAGCAATCGGGGCAGGGCGCCAGCTTTCGTCGAGGGCCGCGTACTCCCCTGCCGCGAACCACAGAACACATACGAAGTGCGGCCGGCAGCCCGCTCATGGTTCGACAAGCTCACCACGAACGGGACCGACAGAGTCTGCGCTGAGCTTGCCGAAGCGCTCACCACGAACGAAACGGAGCCGCCCGCACGTGAGAGTTGACAAGAGAGGTCTAAGTTAAGTGCAGATCAGCGTGGATTTGATTAAGGCGCTCAGGCAGCGGACCAGCGCGGGCGTCATGGACTCGAAGCGCGCGCTCGAAGAGGCCGGCGGAGACCTGGACCGCGCGGAGGAGATACTGCGCGAGCAGGGCATCGCGTCCGCGGCCAAGAAGGCCGGGCGCGAGACGAGCGAAGGCGTGGTGGAGACGTACGTGCACAGCGGCGGGCGCATCGGCGCGATGGTGGAGTTGAACTGCGAGACGGACTTCGTGGCGCGCACGCCGGAGTTCCGGGAGCTGGCGCACGACGTGGCATTGCAGGTTGCCGCGATGTCGCCACAGTACGTGGACGCCGAAGACATTCCTGAGGGCGAGCCTGCCGCGCCGGAGGAGACCTGCCTGCTGAGGCAGCCGTTCATAAAGGATACCACGCGAACCGTCGCGGACCTCGTAACGGAGACGGTAGGCAGGCTGGGCGAGAACATCAGGATACGGAGATTCTCGCGCTTCTCACTCGGAGAGTAGCAAGAGTGCGGAATACCTGCCCTAAGTATAGCCGCATCCTTCTGAAGCTGAGCGGGGAGTCGTTCAAGGGAGAAATCGGCTATGGGATCGACCGCAAGGCCGTTAACTACATGGCCGGCCTGGTCAGGAACGTGGCGAAGCTGGGGGTGGAAGTAGGCCTGGTGGTCGGCGGCGGCAACATCTGGCGGGGCGCGCAGGCGGAGGAAGGCGGCATGGACAGGGCCACCGCGGACTACGCCGGCATGTTGGCCACCGTGATCAACGCGCTGGCCCTCCAAGACTCGCTGGAACGAGAGTACGGACTCCAGACGCGCGTCCAGAGCGCGGTCACAATTCCGCAGGTCACGGAGCCGTACATCCGGCGAAGGGCTATCCGGCACCTGGAGAAGGGCCGGGTGGTGGTGTTCGCGGCGGGCACCGGCAATCCGTTCATGACGACCGACACGGCGGCGGCCCTGAGAGCGGTGGAGACCGACAGCAGCGTGCTGCTGATGGCCAAGCACAACGTGGACGGCGTGTACGCGTCCGATCCCAACAAGAACCCTGACGCCAAGCGCCTGGACTTCCTCACTTTCCAGGACGCCATCGGGCAGAGGCTCCAGGTCATCGACAGCACGGCGCTGGCAATGTGCATGGAGAACGACCTGCCCATAGTCGTCTTCGACATGCAGGAGCCGAGCAACCTGGAGCGCATAGTCACCGGGGAGGCGATCGGCTCCGTGGTGGCGTCGTCAGCGCCGCTCTAGCGAGGCCGCTCCGGCGGGCCGCCCCGCGCCGATGCGGTAAACTGAGCCAACAGTCCTTACGGGAGGTAGAGCGATGGCAACCGTTGAGGAGCTAATGGAAGATACCGAGTTGCGAATGACCGGCGCAGTGGACGCCCTCCAGCGAGAGTTGAACGTGATCCGCACCGGCAGGGCGAGCCCGGCCCTGGTGGAAAACCTGGCCGTCGAGTACTACGGCACGCCGACGCCGCTCAACCAGCTTGCCACGATCAGCGTTCCCGAGGCGCGGTCGCTCATGATCCAGCCGTGGGACAAGCAGTCGATCCGGGACGTCGAGAGGAGCATCCTGACGTCGGACCTGGGACTTACGCCCAACAACGACGGCACGACCATCAGGATCAACATCCCGCAGCTGACGGAGGAACGGCGCAGGGAGCTTGTGCGGCTCGTGGGGCGCAAGGTGGAGGACGCGCACGTGGCGGCCCGCAACGTGAGGCGGGACACGCTCGACAAGCTGCGAAAGATGGAGAGAGGCAAGGAACTCTCACAAGACGAGTCCAGGCGGGCGCAGGGAGACCTCCAGAAGGTGACGGACAAGTACATCGAGGAGATGGACGTCCTCAAGGCGGTCAAGGAGGAAGAGGTGATGGAGGTTTGAGCGCCCGCGCCCTCAAGACTCCCGCGCGGCCCGATCCGGCCCCCTCGTCCGCGCCTGCCATGCGCCCAGTCCCGGCGCACGTAGGCGTCATCATGGACGGCAACGGCCGGTGGGCCAGCGCGCGCGGCCTCGAACGGTCGGAGGGCCACCGCGCCGGCACAGACAACATCTCCCGGGTAGCCGGGGCGTTCGCGGAGCGGGGCGTGAAGTACGTCACGATCTTCGGGTTCTCGACTGAGAACTGGAGCCGGCCGCCAGAAGAGGTCGACGCCCTGATGGAGATACTGGGCGAGGTGATCGAGCAGGAGACGATGAAGCTCCACGCACAGAACGTGCGCGTCCGGCATCTGGGGGGCCTCGGGAGGCTGTCGCCGCAGCTCCGGAAGGCCGTGAAGGCCAGCACAGACCTCACGCGCGAAAACGACGGCCTGACGCTCAACGTGGCCTTCGACTACGGAGGGCGCGAAGAGATCCTCGAAGCTGTCCGGCGCATCCTGCGGGACGGACTGTCGCCGGAACAGGTCACGGAGGAGTTGTTCTGCGGGTATCTTTCGACCCGCGGCGTTCCCGACCCCGACCTGATCGTGCGCACGGGCGGCGAGATGCGGCTCAGCAACTTCCTGATCTGGCAGGCCCACTACGCCGAGTACTACTCGACTCCCGCGCTCTGGCCGGACTTCGACGAGTCCGAGGTGGACGGCGCGCTGGAGGAGTTCCGCCGAAGGCAGCGTCGATTCGGCGGACTATAGCCGCCGGATGGCAGCCCGCGTAGGCACAGCCGCGGTAGCCCTCCCCATCCTGGCGTCCATTGTGTGGGCGGGCGGCCCCTGGTTCGGCACGCTGGTCATAGCGACGGCGCTTGTCGCAGCCTACGAGACGACGCGCTTGCTGCGCCCCCGCCACATCCTGGCTACGGTCAGGCTCATCACGCTGCTCGGAACGCTCGCCCTGATCATTGCCGTTTACATCGTGTCTATCGGCGCATTCAACTCCAGCCTTGTTGGCGCGGTCCTGGTGGGAACGTTCATACAACTGTTCGGAACGTCCTGGGCCCTCACCCGGTCGGTCGATTCCGCGGCGCGCCAGACGGCGTTCGGCATGGGCACGATCCTGTACACGGCCGGCCTGCTTTCGTACGCGCTGCTGCTGCGGGAGGCCAACGACGGCTGGGAGTGGGTCTGCCTTACGCTGGGAGTGGTCTTCGCGTCGGACACGTTCGCGCTGTTCGTGGGCCGCTACGCCGGCCGGACCAAGATGGCGCCCTCCATCAGTCCCGGCAAGACCTGGGAAGGCGCGGCCGGCGGGCTGGCCGCGAGCATCGCGGCGGGAGTCGCTCTCGGATACGCGCTGGGCCTCGATGTTCCGGCGTGGCAGATCGCCGTGATAGCGGCGTGCGCATCGGTGGCGGGGCAGGCCGGCGACCTGGCGGAGTCCAAGCTGAAGAGGATCGTGGCCGTCAAGGACTCGGGGCGGGTGCTTCCGGGTCACGGCGGCCTGCTGGACAGGATCGACTCGATTGTTGCCGCCCTGCCCGTGATGTACTATTCCGTAATATGGTGGATTCAGTGAAGGGTCTAGCCATACTCGGGTCCACCGGGTCAATCGGCACCCAGACCCTCAATGTCGTCAGAGATTTCCCCGGCCGGTTCAACGTCCACGCCCTCGCCGCGGGTCGTAACGTGTCGCTCCTGGAAGAGCAGATCGCGGAGTTCAGGCCTTCGATGGTCTATTGCGACGGGGCGGCTGGGCAGGAGACGCTCCTCTCCCAGGACGGCTGCGAGCCGGCGAGCCTGCTTGACATGGTCCGCGCGCCGGAGGTCGACCTCGTGGTCACGGCCACGGTCGGCGACGTTGCGCTTGCGCCGACGTTCGCCGCGATCGAGGCCGGCAAGAACATCGCCCTGGCCAACAAGGAGACCGTGGTCATGGCGGGCGGGCTGCTCGCGGAGGCGGCGGAAGCTCACGAAGTCGACATACTGCCGCTCGACAGTGAGCCGAGCGCGATCTGGCAGTGCCTGCGGGGCGACGATCAGGCGGTCTCGAAGCTGATCATCACCGCGTCCGGCGGCGCGTTCCGCAACACGCCGCCGGAAGACCTCGCCGGCGTGACTCCCGAGCAGGCCCTGCGCCACCCGACGTGGAAGATGGGGGCGAAGATCACGATCGACTCGGCGACGCTGGCGAACAAGGCGTTCGAAGTCATCGAGGCGCACTACCTGTTCGGGGTGCCGTGGGAGAACATCGAGGTGGTGGTCCACCCGCAGAGCATGATCCACTCGATGGTCGAGTTCGCGGACGGCTCGGTGAAGGCGCAGATCAGCCCGCCCGACATGCGCCTGCCCATCCACTACGCGCTCTTCTACCCTGAGCGGGCGCCCAACGCGTCGATCCCGAGGTTCGATCCGATAGCAACCGGGGCGCTGACGTTCGAGACGCTCGACGAAGAGCGGCATCCGCTGTTCACGCTCATCCTGGACGCCGGCAAGAGGGGCGGGACCTGGCCTGCCGCCGTCTGCGGCGCGGACGAAGCCGCCGTGGACATGTTCCTGCGGCGCAGGATCGGGTTCCTGGAGATCGAGCAGGTTGTCCGGGAAGCGCTGGCCGGCCACGCATCCATCGACGAGCCCACGGCGGAGCAGACGCTGGAAGCCGCCGCCTGGGCGCGCGGCCGGGTCGCCGCGATCGTGGGAGGCTGACGGATGCCGGGCCTCCCAAGCTGGCTGCTGATAATCCCCATCCTTGCGTTCCTCATCTTCGTGCACGAGCTTGGCCACTTCGTCACGGCCAAGCGGTTCGGAATCAAGGTGACCGAGTTCGCGTTCGGCTTCCCGCCGCGCATCTTCGGGTACCGGCGCGGGGAGACCACGTACACGCTGAACCTCATCCCCATCGGGGGCTTCGTGAGAATGGCGGGAGAGGAAGACCCGTCGGACCCGAGGAGCTTCGCGGCGCAGTCCGTCCTGAAGCGCGTCATCGTGCTCGTCGCCGGTTCGTTCATGAACATCATGGTCCCCATCGTCGTGTTCACGGTCCTGTTCCTGATTCCGCAGGACACCGTCATCGGCGACGCGATGATCACCGGCGTCGACGCCGGCTCGCCGGCACAGGAGGCCGGGCTTCGCGCGGGCGACGTCATCGTCCAGGTGGACGGCGAGCGCGTGGGGAACCACATGGAGCTTGCCAACAAGATCATGGTGCGCCTGGGCGACGAGACCGAGCTTCTTGTCCGGCGCGCTCCGCTTGTGTTCGGCCTGGGCTCCTCGGCGGAGACGATGGTCATTGAACCCGTAACCGTTGTCCCAAGGCTGGACCCGCCGGAGCAGACCGTCGTGAGCGCGGTGAGCGATCCCGAGCGCGAAATCTCCCTTGAGGACGCCCGCGCGCTGAATCGCGAGTACGAGGTCGGCGACACTGTGAGGCAGGGCCCGGTCGGAATCATGATCGCCACAGCCAACCCGCGCGTGGTCAAGCGCAGCTACCCGATATGGGAGGCCGTTCCCAGGGCGGTCGGCAGGATCTGGGAAGTGATAGTCATAACGAGGGAAGGCATCTCACAGTGGATTTCGGGTGGGCCGGACCCCGGATTGGCCGGGCCTGTCGGAATCGCCAGGGTCACCGGAGAGGTCGCCAGGATCGGCATATCGCCGGTGTTCGAGTTGATGGCGATCATCAGCATCAGCCTCGCCGTGTTCAACATCCTGCCCATTCCCGCGCTCGACGGCGGGCGTCTGATGTTCGTGGTGATAGAATGGGCGCGGGGCGGCAAGCGCATCTCGCCCCAGAAGGAAGGCCTCATCCATTTGGCGGGCTTTGTGGTCATAATCGGCTTTATCATCGCAATCAGTTACTTCGACATCTCGAATCTGCTCAGGGGAGACAGCATTCTGCCCTAGCGGGCCCGGAAGGAACGCTCATGATCAAGCGCAGAGTCTCAAAACAGATACAGATAGGCCAGGTCAAGATAGGAGGAGACGCGCCGGTCTCCGTACAAACGATGACGAAGACCGACACCCGTGACGTGATGGCCACGGCGGCGCAGGTCCGCCGCGCGGAGGAGGCGGGCGCGGACGTGGTGAGGTGCGCGGTGCCGGACATGGAGGCGGCCAAGGCCCTCAAGTACATCGTCCGCCAGTCGCGGGCGCCCATAGTCGCGGACATCCATTTCCACCACCAGTTGGCGCTCGAAGCGCTGGAGAGCGGCGTGGACTGCCTGCGCCTGAACCCCGGCAACATTCGTGACCGCTCCAAGGTCGAGAACATCGCCAGGGAGGCCAAGGCGCGGGGAGTGCCGATCCGCATCGGCGTGAACTTCGGAAGCCTGCCCCCGGTGGGCGGCATCGGCAAGACGAGGGGACTCTCCCGCCACAAGGACGGCGTGAACATGCTACCCAAGGCCGGGGAAGCCGAGGAAGGCGAGTACTCCGTCGTGGACCACATGGTGCAGACCGGCCTCTGGGAGATCGGAATCCTGGAAGACCTCGACTTCGACCTCATCAAGATCTCCCTGAAGGCGTTCGACATCGACACTACCGTGGAGGCGTACCGCCGCATGGCCGAACTGGTGCCGTACCCGCTGCATCTCGGCATCACCGAGTCCGGCACGGCAAAGGCGGGCAGCATTCGCAGCGCGATCGGGCTTGGTACGCTGCTGTACGACGGCATCGGGGACACGATCCGCGTCTCTCTGAGCGACGACCCCACGGAGGAAGTCTATACCGGCATCGAGATACTGAAGTCGCTCGAACTTCGCAAGGAGGGCACCGTCCTCGTGGCCTGCCCGAGCTGCGGACGGGCCGACGTGGATGTCGTGTCGCTCGCCAACACGGTGGACGAGATGATCAAGAAGATCAAGACTCCGCTGAAGGTGGCCGTGATGGGATGCGAGGTCAACGGGCCCGGCGAGGCCAAGGACGCCGACGTGGGCATCGCGGCCGGCGCGGGGCGCGCCATCATCTTCCGCAAGGGCAAGAAGGCGCGCATCGTGGACGAGTCCGAGATGCTCAGCGCGCTTCTCCAGGAGGTCGAGGAAGCCGAGCGCGAGGTGCTGGCGGAAGCGTAGATGCGTTATTCGAGATACTTCGGCGCAACCCAGAGAGAGGAGCCTGCCGAGGCGGAGATCCCCAGCCACAGGCTGATGCTCAGGGCCGGGATGATCCACCAGGCCGCGTCCGGCGTTTACGCGTACTACCCGCTCGCGTGGCGGTCGCTGCGCAAGATCGAGCAGATCATCCGCGAGGAGATGGACGCGGAGGGCGGGCAGGAACTGCGCCTCTCCGTCCTCCAGCCAATCGACCTATGGGACCAATCGGGCCGCAACGAACTGTACGGGCCGGACCTCTTTCGCCTGAACGACCGGCGCGACCGGCCCATGGCCATTGCGCCCACGCACGAAGAACTGCTCACCACAATGGTCAAGTCCTGCGTCAGCAGCTACAGGGACCTGCCGCTGATCCTGTACCAGATACACACGAAGTTCCGCGACGAGCAGCGTCCCCGAGCCGGGCTGATCCGCGTGCGCGAGTTCGACATGAAGGACGCGTACAGCTTCGACGTGGACGAGGAGGGCCTGGACCTCAGCTACCAGGCCATGGTCCGCGCCTACAAGAAGCTGTACGAGCGTTGCGGCCTTGACGTGGTCATGGTGGACGCCGACAGCGGCGCAATAGGCGGCAAGGAGTCGAACGAGTTCATCCTCATGTCGCCGTCCGGAGAGGACACGATCATCCTCTGCGAGAACTGCGGCTACGGTGCGAACGCCGAGAAGGCGCTGTTCGCCAAGCCGCCGGGCGTCACGGAAGACGCAAAGCCCCTGGAGGAGGTCCACACGCCGGACCAGAAGACCATCGAAGCCGTGTCACGTTACCTGAGCGTTGACACCACCCAGACCCTCAAGGCGGTGTTCTACACGGCGGACGGCGAGTTCTGCTTCGTCGTTATCAGGGGAGACCTGGAGGTCAACGAGATCAAGCTCCAGCGCGCGCTGGACGCCGCCGACCTGCGCCTGGCGACGCCGGACGAGGTGCGGGAGGCCGGAGTTGTCGCCGGCTCGGCCTCGCCGATAGGGCTGTCCGGCGTCCGCGTGGTCGCGGACGACTCCGTGGAAATGGGAGCCAACTTCGTCGTGGGCGCGAACCGCGAAGACTACCATTACATGAACGCTAACGTGCCGCGCGACTTCACGCCCGACCTGATGCAGGACATCGCGCTCGCCGAGGACGGTCACGAGTGCCACAACTGCGGCAGCATCCTGGCCATCCGACGAGGCATCGAGGTGGGCCACGTGTTCAAGCTGGACACGCGCTACTCCGTCGATCTGGACGCGCAGGTGCAGCTTGCGGACGGTTCGTCGCGCCACATCATGATGGGCTGCTACGGCATCGGCCTGGGCCGGCTTCTCGCCGCGGCAGTCGAGCAGCACCACGACGACAAGGGCATGACGCTGCCGCGCGCCATTGCGCCGTACGAGGTGGTCCTCACGACGCTGAATCCCGCCGACGAGTCGGTGGCAGACATGGCGGAGAAGCTCTACGACGAGCTGCGCGCCGCCGGCTTGGAGGTCCTGTACGACGACCGCGCCGAGTCCGCCGGCGTGAAGCTCAACGACGCCGACCTGCTCGGCATGCCGGTGCGCGTCCTCGTCAGCCCCCGCGGCCTGCGCAACGGCACCGTCGAGGTCAAGGCCAGGACCGCAACGGACGCGCTCGCGGTGGCCCCGGACCGTGTCGTCGCGGAGACGCTCGCCCTGCTCGCCGCCTAGCCGCCGGGGACTGACCTTTCCGGGCCGGTGTGAGAGAATCGGCGCCACTATGATGGGAACTGGAAGATGAGCGGGATATGGCCCGGACGCACTCGATGCGTGGTGATGATCGGCTTCGACGTGGACGGAGTCTCCGGAGCCATCTACCACGATCGTGAGAACGCCCGCCGGCCCAGCCTCATGTCCATGAGGGAGTACGGCCCCAGCGTGGCCGTTCCGCGCATCCTGGAGATGCTGCAACGCTGCGCGGTCCCCGCCAGCTTCTACATCCCCGGCTACGTCGCCGAGACGCACGAGGATATGGTGCTCTCCGTCCGGGATAAGGGACACGAGATCGCCCACCACGGCTACATGCACGAGCCGCCCGGCGACCTGACCCGCGACGAAGAAGCCGCCGTCCTGGACAGGGGATCCGACATCCTCGAGCGCATCACCGGCGAGCGGCCCCGGGGCTACAGGTCGCCCAGCTGGGACCTCAGCCTCGACTCGCTGGCGCTGCTCGCCGAGCGCGGCTTCACCTACGACTCCAGCCTCATGGGGGACGACGCTCCGTACATGGTCGAGGCGAACGGCTCGCAACTCGTGGAGATACCGGTGCACTGGGAGTGGGACGACTACCCGTACTTTGGATACGACCGGCACGCCGGATGGGAGGGCAGGCCGTCCAACCCGGAAGACGTGTACAACGTCTGGTCCGCCGGGTTCGAGGGAGCGCACCATTACGGCCGCGCCTTCACGCTGACGACGCACCCATACATCATCGGCAGGCCGGGCCGCCTCCGCATGCTGGAGCGCCTCATCCGCTACATGCGGGGCTTTCAGGGCGTCGAGTTCATGCGCGCCATAGACGTGGCGGACATGTGGGCCGCCTCACATCAAGTCCAGTCCCTTCCCCAGTCTGCTGGGGAAGGTTAGGATGGGGCCGCATCACGTCGCACATAGGAAGCAACACACATGCCAAACATGACCGGCGGGCAGGCTTTGATAAGGTCGCTGAAGCGCGAGGGCGTCGGCGTCATCTTCGGAATGCCCGGCGTGCAGATGTACCACGCGCTGGACCCGCTCATCGATGAGCCGGACATGCGCTTCATCACCGTGCGCCACGAGCAGGCCGCCGCGTACATGGCCGACGGCTACTCGCGCGCCGGAGGCGGCGGCATCGGCGTCGCGATGGTCGTGCCGGGGCCCGGCCTGCAGAACGCGTCCGCAGGCGTTGGGACAGCGTACGCCGCTTCGTCCCCCATCCTGGTCGTGTCCGGCCAGATACCGAGCCGCCACATCGGCGCGCGGCGCGGCGTGCTGCACGAGATCGACGACCAGATGGACACGATCAGGCCGGTCACCAAGTGGGCGCACCGCATTCTGGACCCCGCCGAGACGCCGTCCGCCGTCCACGAGGCCTTCCGCCAGCTCAAGACGGGCCGCCCGCGCCCGGTCGAGATTGAGATGCCGCCGGACACGCTTCGCCAGCAGGCCGACGTCGAGCTGCTGGAGCCCGGCATCCACGTCCGGCGTCCCGCGCCGGAGTCCGACGTGCGCGAGGCCGCGCGCATTCTCGGCGCGGCGTCGAACCCCGTGATCTGGGCGGGCGGAGGCGCGATCTCATCGGGCGCGTCAGCCGCGCTCATAGAAGTCGCCGAGCGCCTTCAGGCCCCGATACTCACCACGTCGGAGGGCAAGGGCGCGGTCTCCGACAGGCATCCGCTCGCGCTGGGCGGCCTCCGCTACATGGGCGAGCCGCTGCTGGAGGAAGGGTCCGAGTTCGACCTCGTCCTGGTGGTCGGCAGCCGGTTCGCCACCGTGAAGCCGCAGGACGGGATGCAGGTCGTGCAGATCGACATCGACGAGGAGGAGATCGGCCGCAATCACCAGCCCACGTTCGGCCTCTGCGGCGACGCCGCCGGAACCCTGCGCGATCTGCACGGCGTCCTCAAGTCCACCGTCCCCCAGCGACCGGACGCAACAGAGCGAATCGAGTCCCTGAAGGCGCTCCGGCGGTCTCAACTCAACCGGACGGAGCCGCAGGACTCGCTCACCGCCGCCCTGCGCGCCGGCATCCCGGACGACGGCATCGTCGTGTCGGGCATGACGCAGATCGGCTACTACAGCCGCGTCCACTTCCCGGTGTACCAGCCCGACACGTACCTGACATCGTCATACTACGGCAACCTCGGCTACGCCTTCCCGACGGCGCTCGGCGCGAAGGTCGCCCAACCCGACCGGCCCGTCGTGGCCGTGTCCGGGGACGGCGGCTTCATGTTCAACTCGCAGGAGCTCGCCACGGCGGTGCAGTACGGCATCAACGCCATCGTGGTCGTGTTCAACGACAACGCCCTCGGCAACGTGCGTCGCGACCAGCAACTCGGCTTCAACGGACGCGAGATCGGCGGCAAGCTGCACAACCCGGACTTCATGAAGCTGGCCGAGGCGTACGGCGCGCGCGGCGTCCGCGCGGACGGCCCCGAAGAACTGGAGCGCGCTCTGCGGCAAAACATCGCCGCGAACGACGCGCCGGTGCTGATCGAAGTGCCCGTCGGCCCCATGCCCTCGCCGTTCGAGAACTAGCGGACGCCCCTGCAGAAAGGACTTTGCAATCATGCTTGAATGGCTTGGCATAGAGCACCTCTTCGAACTTTCCGCAACCGAAGCCGTCGCCGGGTTCTTCACCCCGTTCGCAATCTTCGCCGCCTTCTTCCTCGCCCAACTGATACTCCCCGCGAGGCGGGTTCCCGGCTACGTAATCAACCCCGCGACCGGCGAGCCGCGCAACTACCGGCTGAACGGCATTCTGGTGTTCGCCGTCGCGGTGATCCTGTGGGCCTTCGAACTCATCGGCCCCCGCGACTGGTTCTACCGGTCCGCCGTCTATGCCGTGGCGGGCGGCACTGTCCTCTGCGTTATCTTCTCGGTCGCCGCCGTGTTCAGCCAGCCGCGCGGCGAAGTGAAGAACCCCATCATGGCGCTGTGGTACGGGCGCGCGCTCGAACTGCCGCTCTTCAACGAACGCTTCGACGTTAAGATGTACCTGTACGTCGTCGGCGGCGCGATGTTTTCGCTCAACGCCCTCTCAGGGGCCGCGTACCACTACGACACCTTTGGCGAAAACTCCAATCCGGGCGTTTTCCTGTACGCCGGCTTCTTCACCTTCTACATCTTCGACTACTTCATCTGGGAGCGCGTCCAGCTTTACACCTACGACGTGATCCATGAGAACCTGGGCTTCATGCTGATCTGGGGCGGACTCGTGGTTTACGGGTGGCTGTTCATCCTGCCCTTGTGGGGCATGGCCGCCCACCCGGACCCGGGATTCTCGCCCGCGTGGACGTACGTCTGGCTCATCGGATCTGCCGCGCTGTTCCTGCTCGGATGGAGCATAGGGCGCGGCGCGAACTTGCAGAAATACACCTTCAAGCGCTGGCCGGACCGCAAGTTCCTCGGACTCATAGAGCCTAAGTACATCCAGGCCGGAGACCGCAAGATCCTGTACACCGGCTGGTGGGGCGTGGCCCGCCACTTCAACTACCTCGGCGAAGGGTTCCTCGCCCTGTCGATCGCCCTGGTGTTCGGCCACTTCGCCAATCCGTGGGCGTGGACGTACTTCGCCTTCGTCCTCACCTTCTTCCTGTCCCGCCAGCACGGCGACGAGAAGCTCTGCGCCGAAAAGTACGGCCCCGACAAGTGGGCGGAGTACAAGTCGCGCGTCAAGTACAAGATCCTCCCCGGCATCTACTAACAGCCTCATCAGGCCACCCGTAGAGGCCAACAGGGCCCGTAACCTCTTGTCCCTTCCCCAGTCTGCTGGGGAAGGTCAGGATGGGGTTCCCCGCACCAACTCGAACGGTATCGAGAGCTCCTCGCAGATGCTCCTGAACCAGTCCACCACTTCCCTGTGGAGCGGGATGCCCCGGCTGAGCCTGTCGTTCTGCTCCTCGAACTCCGGCAGGCCCGGATAGACCACGCGGTCGTGGCCCGGCGCAGGCTTCGTCGACGCCAGCAGCCTTAGCCACTCGTCCATCGTGCTCTTGAACTCGGCCGTGTCCATGAAGGCCTCGATGCTGTACGCGGCCACGAAGTGCCCGAAAACTCCCCTGTTGGCCATGCCCACGATCCCGCCGCCGGACATGATGCCGCCCAGTATCTCCACGATGGCCGTCAGCCCGTAGCCCTTGTGCGAGCCGAGCTCCCGCGTGCTGCCGAGCGGAAGCAGGCTCATGTCCGAGTCCCGCATCGAGTCCGTCTCCGGCGGGTCGATCGCCTCCATCGCCGGGGAGCCGTCCGGGTTCGTGACCCAGCCGGGCATCAGCTTCGCGCCCACGCGCTGCGCCAGCTTCACCTTGTTCGCCGCCACCGTGCACATCGCCGCGTCGAACACGAACGGCGGCTCCTCGTCCGCCGGCGCCGCCAGCGCGATCGGGTTCGTGCCCAAGCGCGGCTCCGCTCCGTACGTCGGCACCACGAGCGGCGGGCACGCCGTCATGCACACGCCGATCATGTCGTGCTCCAGCGCCATCATCGCGTGGTAAGACGCCATGCCGAGGTGCCCCGAGTTGCGGATCGTGACCACGCCCATGCCGGACGCGGCCGCCTTCTCGATCGCGATCTCCATCGCCTTCGGCGTCACGATGATGCCGAGCCCGCCGTCCGAGTCGATGTTCGCTGTCGAAGGCGTCTCCCGGAGGATGCGCCAGTTGGGCCGCGGGTTGATCGAGCCGCTCGTGTACCCGTTCACGTAGGAGCGCAGCATGTTCGACACGCCATGCGTCTCCACGCCGCGCAGGTCCGCGGACAGCAGAACGTCGGCGCCCAGCCCGCAGTCTTCCGGCGGCACGCCCATCTTGCGGAACACCTCGGTCACCGTCCGCCTCAGCCCGTCGGCCTCCACGCGGACCTCTTCTTCGCTGGCTACCTTGAAGATTTCAAGCAAGTTGGCCTCCTTTGGAACCGAGGGCAATGTTACCAAACGCGCGGGCATCACCTTCCCCTGTCCGCAGGAGCGCGTTAACATTTGGCCGAGTCCGCACACAGGAGCGCCGAGAATGACCACACAGACCGCACAGATGGTGAGGGGCCGCAGGCTATGCACGTTCACCGCCAAGCAGGACCGCGAAGACCCGGTCCCCTCCGCGGCGCGCTGGGACCGCTGCCTCGCCATCGAGGTGGACACCCCCTGGAACAAGGAGATAACGGACTCTGCCGCCTTCCCGCCCGGAGTGGCCTACGCAGCCGCCCGCTACGAGGAGCGCGGCGGCGCACTCCGGATCCAGGGCCTGATGCGCGACGACGAGTACTCCGTCGCCGGCCACACGCGCGTCATCGAAGCGAGCCTGGACCGGGACGCGGGCCGGTACGAGACCGCCGAGTACGTTGTCCCCCACGACGCCGTCGGCGACGTCGTAGAACGGCTGCTGAACGGCAACGGCGCTGGCGAGTACCGCCGCGACCTCGGCGGCGTCAGGGACATCCTCGTCTGCACGCACGGCAGCCGGGACGCCTGCTGCGCTCGGTTCGGCTACCGGGTGTACCGTCGCCTGCGGGACGAATACGCCGCAGGCGGCCTGCGCGTGTGGAGGACGAGCCACACCGGCGGCCACCGCTTCGCGCCGACGCTCATCGACCTGCCGCAGGGCCGGTACTGGGCATGGATCGGCGACGAGTCGCTTGACTCCCTCATAGCCCGCGAAGGCCCTATCGACGCGATGATCGACGGCTACCGCGGCCTCGCCGCCCTCGCCACGCCGTACGAGCAGGTCGCCGAGCGCGAGGCCTTCCGCCGCGAGGGCTGGCCCTGGACCGCGTTCGCCGTCTCCAGCCGCGTCGTCGAGTTCGACGAAGCCGCAGCCGTAGCAAACGTCCGCATCGACTTCGAGTCCCCCTCAGGCGACCGTTCCGGCTCCTACGCCGCCGCCGTGCGCCGCCTCGAAGACATCGTCACGGAAGGCTGCGCATCCGCCGAACCCGGCAAGACCGTAGCCGCGGACCAGTACCAGGTCCAGAGCTTCGCCCCGCTCCGCTAATCCCCAAACTAGCCGCTATTCCGGCCCGCGCACCCGGATCCGCGCCGCCACCTCGTAGCTCAGCACCACGTCGGCACCCCCGCACTCCAGGATGATGACGCCCCTGTAGAGCGCCGCCTCCTTCACCGTCACCGGCTGGTTCGGCAGCACAGAGTTCCGCACGAAGTACTCCAGCAGCGCCTCATCGTCCTCCGGCACCTTGTCGATCACCAAGCTCTGGCCCTCGCGCGCCTCGTCCAGCATCAACGTGTTCCTGGGCGCGCGGTATCCGCTGCCCGGTATCGGGGCCCCGAACGGGCACGTCGTCGGATTGCCGAGCTTGGCGATGATCAGCTTCTCGAGTTCAGGCGAGATCGCGTGCTCCAGCAGGTGCGCCTCCACGTGCGCCTTGTGAAGGTCCAGGCCCAGCAGATCGACGACCAGCCGCTCCGCCAGCCGGTGCCGCCGCACTATGCTCTCGGCGGCCTTGCGCCCGGAGCGCGTGAACACGATCTCCTTGCGCCCTGTCACCTCCACCAGCTTCTCCCGCGCCATCCGGCGGATCATGCCGCCCACCGACGCGAGCGAAGTGCCCACCCCCTCGCCCTTCGGCAGCCGCTTTATCTCCTCCGCCAGTTCGCTCGCCGTCACCCGGGCCCCCTGCTCCTCGAGGTGGTAGATCGAAAGAAGGTAGTTCTCCGTGGCCATGGACAGCCGCGACCACGGCGCTACCTCCTCCTGCCTGTTCTGCTTCGACTTCGACATGCGCTCGCTCGGCTGCGCCAACGGGATCATGACTCAGGCTAACACCGCCGTTCATCTGCTATCAACCGATTGCGCTCGCCGCGCCCCGCACCCCAACCCGTTCGCCCTGAGCCTGTCGAAGGGCCTGCCGCGCCCCAACCCGTTCGCCTTGAGCCTGTCGAACCGCACTGTCCCGCTGTGTATTGACTTATGAAAATAATAAGACTATCCTTCCTCAGCCAATCGTCTACACGAATCAAGGAGGTAGGACAACATGAACCGAAGACCGAAGACGCTCCTGTGCATCCTGGCCGCAGCCCTGCTGATCGCGCTTGCGGCGTCATGCGCCCGGCCCGAAAGCGAGGACACCCCCGGCAGGCTCGTCATCTACTCCGGCAGGAGCGAGTCGCTCGTGCAGCCGTTGATCGACCAGTTCGCCGATGCCACAGGCATCCAGGTACAGGTCAAGTACGCGAGCACCTCCGAGATCGCGGCCACCCTGCTTGAGGAAGGCGACAACAGCCCCGCCGACGTCTTCTTCGCCCAGGACCCCGGCGGCCTCGGCGCGGCGGCGTCCCTGTTGGACACGCTGCCTGAACAGGTAAGTGCGAACGTACCGGAATGGGCAAGGTCGCCCCAGGGGAAATGGGTCGGCGTCTCCGGCCGGGCGCGCGTCGTCGTGTACAACACGGAGCGCGTCAGCCCCGGCGACCTGCCGGACGGCATCGAAGGCTTCACCGACCCAGAGTGGCGCGGCAGGATCGGCTGGGCGCCCTCCAACGCCTCGTTCCAGGCGATGGTCACCGCCATGCGCGTCCTGTGGGGCGACGACAGGACCCGGCAGTGGCTCGAAGACATCAGGGACAACGGCGCGCAGATATACCCCAAGAACACCCCCATAGTGGACGCCGCGTCCAAGGGCGAAATAGACGTCGGCTTCGTGAACCACTACTACCTGTACCGCTTCATACAGGAAGAGGGCGAAGACTTCGGCGCGCGAAACTACCACCTGCCGGGCCAGGGCCCCGGCAGCCTGATCATGGTGGCCGGGGCAGGCGTCCTCAAGACCGCAGACAACCGCGAAAACGCCGTCCGTTTCCTCGAATTCATGCTTTCGACGGTCGCCCAGCAGTACTTTGCCGGCCGGACTTACGAGTATCCTATGGTAGAAGGCGTCAACACCCACAGGCTGCTCACGCCCCTCGACCGGATCACGAAGCCCTCGATAGACATGGCTTCCTTGGAAGACGTGAAGGGCACCCAGGACATGCTCAGGGAGTTGGGAATCCTGCCGTAAGGCGCGCAAGCGAGTGACGACTTGACAGCCGAGCCAGCACCGGCGCGCGCGCGCCGCACGTCCCTCGCCCTCCTCGGCGCAAGGCCGGTGCCGGCCGTCTTCTGGATTCCCGCGCTGGCCGTCGGCGTCGCCATGCTGCTCCCCCTGGCGTACCTCGTCGTCAGGGCCGCGGGCGGCGGCGAAGAGGCCTGGGACCTCGTCCTCCGGCCCCGCACCGCGTACGTCCTGGGCCGCACGGTGTTGCTCGCCGCCGTCGTGTCCGCCGCCTCGATCGCGCTCGCCGTGCCCCTTGCGTGGCTCACCGTCCGCACGGACATGCGCTTCCGGCGTATATGGGCCGTGCTCGTAGCGCTTCCCCTCGTCGTCCCCAGCTACGTCGGCGCATTCCTGCTGATCTCCGCCTTCGGCCCCAGGGGCATCCTCCAGCAGGCACTCGAAGCCTTCCTCGGAATCGAGCGTCTGCCCGCCGTGATCTACGGCCTGCCCGGCGCCGCCTTCACGCTGACGCTGCTGAGCTATCCGTACGTCTATCTCACCGTTCGCGGCCTGCTGGCAGACCTCGACCCGTCCCTGGAAGAGTCCGCCAGGAGCCTCGGCCACGGCGGCTGGAGCGTCGCCCGGCGCGTCACGCTGCCCCTCCTGCGGCCGGCCATCGCCGCGGGCGCGATCCTCGTGGCCCTCTACACGCTCAGCGACTTCGGGGCCGTCTCCCTGCTCAGGTACGAGACCTTCACCTGGGCCATATACCAGCAGTACCAGACCCTGTTCGACAGGTCCGCGGCAGCCGCCATGTCCCTGATGCTCGTGTTCATCGCGGTAGCCGCGCTCTGGGGCGAGAGCGTCACGCGTGGCCGGCTCCGATACTACGCCGGCGCATCAGGGTCCGCGCGGCAGCAGCGCGTCGTAAGGCTCGGTCGGTGGCGCTGGGCCGCGCAGGCGTACTGCGCGTCCGTGCTCGTCGTCGCCCTCGTGCTCCCCATGGCCGTGCTCGCATACTGGCTGGCCAGAGGCGTAGCCGCCGGCGAGCAGATCGACTTCCTGTGGGCCGCCGCCCGCAACTCCGCCTACTCCTCCGGCCTCGCCGCCGCGGCCGCCGTAGCCCTCGCCGTTCCCGTGGCCATCGTGTCCGTCCGATACCCCAGCCTGTTCAGCCGCGTCGTCGAGCGCGCCAGCCACGTCGGTTACGCCCTGCCCGGCCTCGTCGTCGCCCTCTCGCTCGTGTACTTCGCTTCCAACTACGCCCCGCTCGTGTACCAGACCGTATGGCTGCTCGTGCTCGCATACGTCGTCCTGCACCTGCCCGCCGCCCTCGGAGCCGCCCGCGCCTCCCTCTCGCGCAGCAGCCCACGCCTGGAAGAAGCCGCGCGGGGACTGGGCCGCTCCCCGTTCAACGCCATGATGACCGTCACCGTGCCCATCATGCGGCGCGGCGTCCTGGCCGGGGCCGCCCTCGTCTTCCTCATCTCCGTCAAAGAGCTGCCCGCGACCCTCATCCTGGGGCCGCTCGGCTTCAAGACCCTGGCCACTTACGTATGGTCCGCCACCTCGGAAGCCTTCTTCGCCAGGGCCGCCGCGCCCGCCCTTGCCCTTATACTCATGTCATCCCTTCCCATGGCGCTGCTCATGATGAGAGGAGAGAGGGCCAGGCCGTGACCGCCCCCGTAGTAGAGTTGAAGGGCGTCGCCAAGTGGTACGACGACGTGCCCGTGGTGGACGACGTGTCGTTCTCCCTCGGAGAAGGCGAGGTACTGGCCCTGCTTGGGCCGAGCGGCTGCGGCAAGACGACCGTGCTCCGCCTGATCGCCGGCTTCGAGGCGCCCGACCGGGGCGCGATCCGCCTCCGGGGCTCGGACGTGGACGCCGGCTCCGTGCACGTGCCGCCGGAGCGCCGCCGCGTCGGGATGCTGTTCCAGGAGTACGCGCTGTTCCCTCACCTCACCGTCGAGCAGAACGTCGGGTTCGGCCTGGACCGCCTGCCCCCGGAAGAACGCCGCCTCAAGCTGCGCCGCGCCGTCGAGTTGGTGCGGCTGGAGGGCCTGGAGTCCAGGTATCCGCACGAGCTTTCCGGCGGACAGCAGCAGCGCGTCGCCCTCGCCCGCACCCTCGCCCCGCAGCCCGTCGTAGTCCTGCTCGACGAGCCTTTCAGCAACGTGGACGCCGGCCTGCGCGCGCGGATGCGCTCCGAGGTCGAGGCCATTCTACGCGAAGGGCGCGTCTCCACCGTCTTCGTGACGCACGACAGGGAGGAGGCGTTCGCCACCGCGGACCGCGTCGCCGTCATGCACGAAGGCCGCATACGGCAGATCGACACGCCTCAGGCCGTGTACCACTCCCCCGCCTCCTTGCAGGTCGCCCGCATCTGCGGCGCAGCCAACTTCATCGACGGCGTAATCGAGAGCGGGTGGGCCTCCACCGAGGTCGGCCGCCTCCAGTGGCACAGTCCGGACGAAGGCATCGAAGAAGGCTCCCGCGTATCGATCATCGCCCACCCGGACGGCTTTCGAGTCCAGTACAGCGCCAACGGGACCGCAACCGTCGAGTCGAGCGAGTTCCGCGGCGACGAGACCATCCTCCGAATACTGATGCCGTCCGGCAACGTCATCCGCACGCGCCACGCTTCATCCGCCAGCCTCGCCCCCGGCGCACCCGTCCGCCTCACCCCCGCCACCAGGACCCCCTTCACCGCCTTCCTGAGAGAAAGCTAGCTCAACACACTGCCCCCGCCCCGCCGCTCGATTGATGCTATGATGCCCTCATGCGTACCACACTGAACATAGATGACGATGTGTTGTCCGTCGCCAGGGCGCTGGCGCAGAGGAAGGGTTGCAGCCTCGGCAGCGCCCTGTCCGAGTTGGCCCGCCGCAGTTTCATGCGCGCCCCTTCATCAGAGAACAACAGAGTTCGAGGCCAATTCGCAGTCCCTCCGGACGCCAAGCCGATTACCAGTGAGGATGTCTATCGGGCTCTGAGCGATTGGCCGTGACCGCCCTGCTGGACGTCAACGTCCTCATAGCGCTCGCATGGTCCAACCACATACATCATTTGGCTGCCAGCGCATGGTTCGAAGAGAATCAGGGTCATGGATGGGCAACCTGCCCGCTGACTGAAGCAGGCTTCGTCCGCTTGTCATGCAATCCGACGATAGCGCAGCGCACAGTCACGCCTCTTGACGCCATTGCCATCCTGGAAGAACTTACGGAATTCGGTCAGCACACGTTTTGGCCGGTGGACCAGTCCATCCTTCACTTGCCGGAGTCGATCGGCGCCCGCCTACAGGGATACCGCCAGATAACCGACGCTATGCTGCTGGCCGTCGCAATGCAAAACGGCGGACGGCTCGCAACACTGGACGTAAGCCTGGCGACGCTGATCCCAGAGAACGAAACTCACTTCCTAGACGTTATCCCGGTCTGAATCGGCAGGCCACCCACCATGCCCAGAGGAGCGCCCGCAATGGATGACATAGTCTTCGCATCCGTCCGAACGATCGCCAGCGCCGTCAGGGGCCGCGACGTGTCCTCCGAAGAGGTCGTCCGCGCCCACCTCGACCACATCGACCGGGTCAACCCCGTCCTGAACGCCGTCGTCCACGTCTGCGCGGACCGCGCCCTCGACGAGGCCCGCAAGGCCGACGAGGCCGTCGCGAGCGGGGCGGAACTCGGCCCCCTGCACGGCGTCCCCATGACGATCAAGGACTCGCTCGACACCGCCGGCGTCCGCACCACGGCGGCAACGGTTGGCCGCCGCGACGACGTGCCCGCAGAGGACGCCACCTGCGTCGCCCGCATGAGGGCGGCCGGCGCGGTCCTGATCGGCAAGTCCAACACCCCCGAGTTCACCCTGTCCGGCGAGACCGACAACCTCGTTTACGGCAGGACGAACAACCCCTACGATCCCTCGCTCATGCCCGGCGGCAGCAGCGGCGGCGCGGGCGCGAGCATCGCCGCGGGCTGCTCCCCCATGGACCTCGGCAGCGACACCGGCGGCAGCGTACGCCTGCCCTCCCACTTCTGCGGCATCGCCGGGCTCAAGCCGAACTCATACCGCGTGCCGCGCACCGGCCACGCCATTCATCACGCGATGGGCGCGCTCGACTCGCTCACCCAGAACGGCCCCATGGCCCGCTTCGTCGATGACCTGTACCCAATCCTGTCCGTCGTATCCGGTCCTGACTGGCGCGACCCCGGCATCGTCCCCGCCCCGCTCCACGACCCCGCCGGCGTGGACGTCGCCGCGCTCCGCGTAGCCATGCACACCGACAACGGCATATACGCCCCGACGCCCGAAACGGCTGAGGCGGTGCGGACGGCGGCCCGCTGCCTGACCGACGCCGGCGTACGCGTTGAGGAGGAGGCCCCGGCCCCCATCGCCCGGCATCAGGACCTCTTCGGCAGGCTGTTCAACGCAGACGGCGGCGCATGGGTGCAGCGGCTGCTGGACGCCGCTGGCACCGCCGAGGCGAGTCCGTTCGTCGCCAGGCGCATGAAGCCCGACGATGCGATCGACACCCCCGCGTTCACGGCCATGCTTGAGGAGTTGGACGCCTACCGGAGCGAGATGCTCGGCTTCATCCAACAGTACGACGCCATCCTCTGCCCAACCTGCGCCTTCCCAGCCACCGGCCACGGCGGGACCGTGTACGACGAGTCCAGGCGGGGAGGGTTCAGCTACACGAGCGCGTACAACATGACCGGCTGGCCCGGCGCGGTCGTGCGCGGCGGCTCGTCGCCCGACGGCCTGCCCATAGGCGTGCAGGTCGTCGGGCGCCCCTGGCGCGAAGACGTCGCCCTCGCCCTCGCCCGTGTCATCGAGCAAGGCTCAGGTGGCTGGCAACGGCCCGAGCTGGCCTGACCGGGCGCGGTTCCGCTCCGTTCGTGGTGAGCCTGTCGAACCACAACGGGGTTGCTGCCGACGCTGCCCTTCGACAAGCTCAGGGCGAACGGAACGGGATATCCTCCGGTAAGTGTTCAGAGTTGGGGAGCGGAAGTCCCACCCGCCCCACCTCTGGATACCGGCCTTCGCCGGTATGACGGCATAGTGAGGCTACTGTCGCACGAAATCTGAACAGTTACATCCGCCGCCACCCGGTTGCCAACGACCGCCCGTTGATATACGTTTGGCGCATCGTTTTCCTGGCCGCAAACACGGGGGGAGAATTGGAAATGGATACCGAGATCAAGAAGGTATGGTTCTTCGAAGTAGGCATCATCGCCGCCGGCATGAACACCATCGGGTTGATCTCCGCGGGGGCGTTCAACTCCGTGGGAGCGGTCGCGCTGAGCTTCCTCAACGCCATGGGCCTGGTGACCATCGCCCCCGTCAACGCCATGGGTATGGTGGCTATCGGCGGCGTCAACGCCATGGGCCTCGTGGCCATTGGCGGCGTCAATTCGGTCGGCATCGTTGCTATTGCCGGACTCAGGGCCACGGGCGTCATCGCCATCGGCGGCTCGCACTCGCGAAGCGCCCTGCCCCTGCCCTGATCCAAATACGCAGAGGAGGACTCGCATGAGAGGCAGCATCGCGCTGATGGAAATGCTCCGGGCCGAGGGCGTGAAGTACATCTTCGGCAACCCCGGCACGAGCGAAGCGCCCATGCTGGACGCTATGGAGGCCTACCCAGATTTCGAGTACGTGCTCGCGGTGCAGGAGTCGGTCGCCATCGGCATGGCGGACGCTTACGCACGCGCCACCGGCGATCCGGCCTTCGTCAGCCTCCACATCGACAACGGCCTGTCCAACTCGTTCGCGCTGCTCATCGACTCCTACTACACCGGCACGCCGCTGGTCGTGACCGCCGGCAACAAGGACGTGCGCAAGCTGACCGAGGGCCGCAGCGATCTCGCGGAGATGGCGCAGCCCTACGCCAAGTGGAGCGCGGAGATCACGCACCCGGAACAGTACCCGTCCGCCATCCGCCGCGCCTTCAACGAGGCGGCCAGCCCTCCGACCGGCCCGGTGTTCCTGTCCCTGTCCGCCAACTCGCTGGACGACGAGGCAGACGTGGACATCTTCCCGTCGAAGCGCTTCACAAAAGCGCCGAACGCCGACCCAGGAGATGTCGAAGACGCTGTCGCGCTCTTGGCGGGCGCGGAGAACCCGATAATGCTGGTCGGAGACCGCGTCATGGAGACCGGCGGCACGGCAGCAGCGGTGCGAGTGGCCGAGCAGCTTGGCGCGTCGGTGTACGGCTACCTGAGCACGCAGGTCAACTTCCCTACCGGCCACCCGCAGTTCATGGGGCCGATGACCGTAAGGCACGCCGCCTCGGTCGAGACCCTGAACAGCGCGGACGTGGTGCTGGCGGCGGGGTGCCCGGTGTTCAGCGAGTTCTTCTACAAGGGCGACACCGTGCTCGGCCCCCAGACGAAGCTCATACATGTCGACATCAACGCTGACGAGATCGGCAAGTCGGAGCCTACCGACGTTGGCGTGTTCGCGTCGCCGGGCGCAGCCCTCGCCCAGCTAGCGGACGCGCTCGAATCGGAGATGACCGGCTCGCAGATAGAGGCGGCGCGCGGAAGGGCGGAAGCCGTTGCCGCGAAGACGCGGGCCGCTGACGAGGCGTTTCGCAAGTCCGCGCCGTCGGGTGGGAGCCGCCGGCCGATGTCGCCGGATGCCGCGATGCTCGCCCTGGCCGAGGCGCTGCCGGACGACTTCGCGATGTACGACGACTCGGTCAGCAACCGCGCCGCGCTGCACGCCGCCGTCAAGTTCGACGAGCCCGGCGACGTCTTCAGCGCGCGCGGCAACTCCATCGGCTGGGGACCCGGAGGCGGGCTCGGCCTGAAGCTCGCCAACCCGGACCGGCCCGTGGTGGCCGTCTGCGGGGACGGCTCAGCGATGATGTCCGTGCAGGGCCTTTGGACCGCGGTCAACTCGAACATCCCCACGGTCTTCGTCATGTGCAACAACGCCATGTACCGCATACTCAAGCTCAACATGAACATCTACAAGAGCGAGATCCAGGGCAGGCCCGACGATCAGAGCAAGTACATGGCCATGGACTTCCCAGTGCCCTTCGATTTCGCCGCGCTGGGGAGAGCGTTCGGCATGCACGGCGTTCGCATCGAAGATCCCGCCGAGATCGGGCCGGAACTCAACAGGGCCATGGACATGAACGCGCCGGCAGTGCTGGACCTAATCATGGACGGCGCGGTCTAGCTCAGGATCGCCTCCGACTCCAGCATCCCTTCCACGCGGCCCGGCGGCACGCCGCAAAGCTCGGTGAACACCCTGAAGTTGTCGGCCCCGAAGGCGGGAACGGGAGTCGCCTCCTGCCGGGGGGCTGAAGGCGCCCGCCACGGCATCTGGGGAATCGGGTAGCTCTTGCCGTCCGGGTGCTCCACCCATGCGAACGCGCCGTTGGCCTCGTGGTGCGGGTTCCGCACGACCTCGCCGCCGTCCAGCACCGCGCCCGCCGGCACCCCGGCGCGCTGAAGCGTCTCCATGGCCTCCACGTGCGGCCTGCCCGTCGTCCACGCGGCGATCTCGGCATCGAGAGCGTCTTCGTTGGCCTTCCTCGCCGCAACGTCCCTGAATCGCGGGTCCTCCGCAAGCTGCGGGCGTCCGATCGCCGCGCACAGCGCGCGGAACTCGGCCTCCGACCCGGCTTCCACGAACACCCACTCGTCATCGCCCGCGCACCGGTACACGTTGTGCGGGGCCTTCGCCGCGTGCCGGTTGCCCATGCGCGGAGGCTGCTCGCCGTTCATGCTCGCGCCGACCGTGTACTCGCCGAGGGTGGTGATGAGCGACTCGGTGAGTGAGAGATCGATCAAGGCCCCCTTGCCGGTCCGGCTTCTGCGCAGCAGGGCCGCCAGGATCGCGAAGGCGCCGTGGATGCCCGCGAACGGATCGCCGTAGTTGATGCCGGACTTCTGCGGCTCGCCTCCCTCGTACCCCGAAATCGTGCAGAGCCCGGAAAGCACCTCAGCCGTCGCGCCGAGGCCCGTGTACCTGAACTCCGGGCCGGTCTGCCCCATCGCGGACGTCCGGAGCATGATGACGTCCGGCCTCACCGCGCGCAGGTCGTCATAGCCCAGCCCCAGGCTCGGCATGACGTGGGGAGCCCAGTTCTCGATCACGACGTCGCTGACGGCGACGAGCGACCTGAACAGCTCGGCCCCGTCGGCCTCCTTCAGGTTGAGCGCGACGTGGTCTTTGCCCGGGTTGGTCATCGTCTGGTATGCGTTGCGGAAGTACTTCGGGCGGCCTCTGTCGTCCCGTTCGTCGCTCACTATCTGGACGCGCAACAGGTTCGGGTCCGACTTTCGCGGCTGCTGCCGCGGGCCTTCGACCTTGATGACGTGAGCGCCCAACTCCCGGAGCAGACGCCCGGACCACGGGCCGGCCCAGATGTCCGTAAAGTCGACAACGCGCACTCCCGAAAGAGGTCTCATGGCTATGCCTCCGCCGGCGAGGCTGACGACACCAGCCCGGCGGACTCGAGTTCGGCGTACTCGGACTCCGAGTATCCCAGCAGGCCGCGGAGCGCCTCTTCGGAATGTTCGCCGAGGTACGGCGCGCGGCCCAACTCCAACGGCATGTCGTCTGCCGTGAACGGCCCCCTGGGAACGCTGTGCCTGCCCGCGTCCGGATGATCGATCTCCTGGAAGAACTCCCTGGCGGCCAGTTGCGGCGAGGACAACACCTCCGCGAAGTCGGCGACGTAGCCGAACGGCATGCGCAGCGCCTGCATGGCGTGGTACGTGTCCAGCTTGTCATGGCCCAGGAATCCCACGGTCAGCAGGCCGTTCAGGTCCGCCTCCAACTCAGGGTCCATCGCCCACATGTTGGTGAATGGCTTGAATCTCTCGCCTTTGAGCTCTTCCACGCCCAGCCAGTCGGCCATGTCTTCCAGCCTTTCGCGCCCTCGCATGATGCACCCTATGTGGCCATCCTGCGAGTGGAAAATGCCCCTTGCAGGCCCCTGCCAGTTGCCTGTCCGCTTCACCGGCTCTTCCTGGATGATCAGCCGTTGGGAAGAGACTTCGATGATGCTTGCGACCGCGCCCGCGACGGAGACCTCGACGTGCTGCCCGGTCCCGGTGAACTCGCGCTCCAGGAGCGCGGCGACGAGCGCCACGGCGGCGTAACCGCCGGCAGCGCAGTTGATCGTGTTGCCCGCGGGGTTGAGCGGGACTTCGCCGGGGTCGCCGCTGAGGAACGTGAGGCCGCCCAACGCGGTGGCGACGCCCTCCGTGCCCAGGTACTCGGCGTAGTCTCCCTCCGGGCCGAAACCGCTGATCGTCGCCAGGACAGCCTCCGGCCGGGCCGCGTGAAGCGATTCGAAGTCGACGACCGCCTCGGAGGCGCGAACGGCGGACTGCACGATCACGTCGGCGCGCTCCAGTATGCGGGCAAGGACGCTGCCGCCGGCCTCCGAGTCCATGTCCAGCGCCACGCTCCTCTTGGAAGCGTTCAGATGCAGGTGGCCCGCGCCGGTCTCGACGTTCCGCGCGCCGTCGGGGAAGGGGCCCAGGCTTCGAACGGGGCCGCCGGCCAACGGCTCGACGGTCACCACGTCGGCGCCGAGGGTCGCGAGCAGCCGGCCGCAGTAGGCGCTCGCAACGGTCTTGCTGAACTCGAAGACCTTCAGCCCGGAGAACGGAGAGGAGTCGTCGATCACGTTGTCTTCAACCATAGGGCCGCAATTATAAGCGTTGCGGCGGCGCGCCGGACGGGCCTGCCTGCTAAAATCGGCTAAGGAGCCAGCGACGAGAGGTATGAACGCCAGTGAACACAGTACTTTACATGCACCCCGACTGCCCCTATTCGACGGCGCTGAAGGAGAAGCTCGACGAAGAGGGGACGGCGTACGACGAGGTCAATCTCGCGTTGAAGCCCAGCGCCTGGGAGACGGTGACTTCGCTTTCGGGCGGCGAGAGGATCACGCCGGTGCTGGTGGAGGGCGACAAGGTAACGGTCGGCCTCGACGGCATGGGGTGATCGATGTAGCGGGGCCGTCGGCCCCTTCAGCCTAATTCACCACGTTCTGCGGCCTGCCCTCCAGGTAGGCGATGATGTTATCGACAGCGCCTTCGTTCAGCATCTCCACGCCTTCGGGCGTCATGTCAGCCATGTGAGGCGTGAAGACCACCTGCTCGCACCTGAGCAGCGGATGGTCCGCGGGAGGCGGCTCCTCGCCAAAGACGTCCAGGGCCGCTCCGTGCAGTTTCCCTGAGTTCAACGCGTCGGCTAACGCCATCTCGTCAACCAGTGGGCCGCGGCCCCCGTTTACGAGAATCGCGCCGTCCTTCATCCGCTCGAACTGCTGCGCGCCGATCATGCCGCGAGTCTCATCGGTCAGGGCGACGTGCAGGGTGACTACGTCAGACTGCGCCAGCAGGTCGTCCAGACCTACGTAGCGTACGCCAAGCCTGTCCGCCCGCTCCCGCGACGGGTTGAACGTCCAGGCGACTACCTCCATGCCGAGAGCCGAGGCCAGCCTGGCAACTTCGGCCCCGATGTTCCCGGTCCCGATAACGCCCAGCGTCTTCCCGCGAAGGAACACGTTGTCCATACGCATCCAGGTGCCGGCCTTGATCTGGGCGGTCTGGTAGTAGGCCCGCTTCGCCGCCGCGAACATCAATCCGATCATGTGCTCAGCCACTACGGGGGCAGTCCGGCCGGGCTGGTTGGACACGACGACGCCCATGTCCGAGGCAGTCTCAAGATCGATGCTGTCCGTGCCGACGCCGCAGGTCGTGATCATCCGCAGGCGGGGAAGCTGGCGCAGAGCGTCCTCGAACCAGGTCACTGCGCCGCGGCTGTTCAGGATCACGTCCGCATCGACGGCCCTGCGCAGCTTCTCTTCGAGCGAGGCAGGCCTGTCGGCATAGACGACGAGGTCGCCGTAAGGCTCCAGCCGCCTCATGTGCTCGGATCCCTGGACCTGCGGAGGATCGTCCCCAGGGGCAACGATCTTGACGCGCTCTCTGGAAGTCATGATTCCCCCTAGTCTCCCAACAGCCTCTCGACGGTCGAAGGCGTGTACACGGCGTCCAGAGTCTGCTTCAGTTGGGCCATGTCCTCATCCGCCAGGCTCCAGTCGTGGGCGGCGGCGTTGGCGTCTATCTGCTCCGCCCTGGTGGCGCCGGCGATCACGGAACTGACTGCCGGGAACGCCAGCAGGTACGCGAACGCCAGCTCAAGAACCGTGCGGCCCCGGTCGGCGGCGAACTTCTCCAGCTTGTCCAGCACGTCGAAGTTCTGGCCGGAGAGCATCCCTCTGTCCCCGCCGGCAAGCCTTGTGCCGCTCGGCGCGTCCTGGCCGCGACGGTACTTGCCGGTGAGGAAGCCGCTGGCGAGCGGATAGTAAGGGAGAATGCCCACTCCGAACCGGTCGCACGCGGGCACGAGTTCCGGCTCCGCCGCCCTGAACATCATGCTGAAGTGCGGCTGGACGCTGGCGTATGAGTTCAGGCCCAGCATCCGCGAGGTCATGACGCCTTCGCACATGTGCCACGCCGCGACGTTGGAGCACCCGATGTACCTGACCTTGCCGGAGCGAACGAGGTCGTCCAGCGTCCGCAGCGTCTCTTCAAGCGGCGTGTTCACGTCCGTCCAGTGAGTCTGGTACAGGTCAACGTGATCGGTCCTGAGCCGCCGCAGGCTCTCGTCGATCTCGCTCATGATGTGCGCCCGGCTCAGGCCGTCGCGGTTCACGCCGTCCACGAGGCGGCTGCCGACTTTCGTCGCGATCACGGCGTCGCGGCGCCTGTCCTGAATGGCCCGGCCAATGTACTCCTCGGACAGCGTCCCGCCGTAGCTGTTGGACGTGTCGATGAGGTTGATGCCCTTGTCCAGCGCGTGATGCACCAGCCGGACCGATTCTTCGGCGTTCATCCTTGAGCCGAAGTTGTTCGTGCCCAGCCCGATGACCGACACGTTGAGGCCTGTGCGTCCTAGCGTTCGGAATTGCAATTCATCCCCCCGTCTTTCTTGTGCGTAGCAGAATCAGCCGAGCCGGTCGCTCACGGGTACTCGGCGCGAGCCGCGAGCAGGCCGTCCTCCCTCCGGACCCGTATCGCGAACCCGAAGCGGTCCACGTCCATGGCCGCGTCCCTGTCGGACGTTGGGAAGTGGGGCCTTGCCGGATCGCCGTACTTGCGCGCTTCCGCTCCCGACTGCGCGAGGCTCCGGACCGCGTCCGGGTCGGGATGGCGCCCTTCCAGCAGATTGCGCAGGTAGAGCGCGCACTGCTCGTCTTCATCGTTGCGCACAAGTCCACTGGACCCCATGGCCACTACCGTGACGCGCTCCGGGGCCTGGGCGGAGATGACGCCGGCGGTTGCGCGCGCGTTGACGAGCGCGGCGCCGTAAATCAGGCCCGCACGCTCCGCCGCGGTCACTCCGACCGTGCCGGCCCTGGTGGACTGGATCAGCGTCCTGCCCTGTACGTCGGCGGTCAGCATTTCGGTTGGCGAGTTGCCGAAGTCGAAGCCTTCCGGCCTCTTGCCGCCGACCTCTCCCACGCAGTAAGCGCCCACGCCTCGACTGCGCAGGTCGATCGCTTCATCCACTTCCGCCACCATGACGATTCTCTCCGCGCCTCTGGACAGCGCGACGGAGGCCGTCGTGAAGCAGCGCAGCACGTCCACGATCACCGCGACGCCGTCGGCAGACCTCGCGCCATCGATCAAGCTTTCCAGTCTTACTTCCAAGGCTTCTCCGGGTCCGGCACATCAAGGACCGGCCCCCCAAGTATATCTAAGGGGCTGTCTAAAGTGGGGGTATGTGATGCCCGCGGCCATGGGGAACCCCCGGCCCCTGGATACCGGCCTTCGCCGGTATGACGGTGGGCGGATGGATTCCCGCCTTCGCGGGAATGACGGTGGGCCGGCGCACGGGGCAAGGGCCGTTCGCGAACGGCCCCTACGGGGGAATGGCGGTGGGCGCGGATGGATTCCCGCCTGCGCGGGAATGACGGTGGGCCGGCGCACGGGGCAAGGGCCGTTCGCGAACGGCCCCTACGGGACAATGACGGCGGGCGCGGATGGATTCCCGCCTTCGCGGGAATGACGGCGTCTTGCCCGGGGCCCCCTCGGGGGACTCGGGGCAGGCTCTTCGACGGGCCCCTTCGTCAAGCTCAGGACGGGGTCAGGGGGAACGGGCGTGGGGCAAGGGCCGCTCGCCAAAGGCCGATGCGGGGGAGTGGCATCCTGGGGTGTCCCAGTAAAGGGTGCCGCCCTTGTCGAGGACCTTTTTCTCGTGGGCGCTCAGTTCGTCGGGGTAGTGGTAGCCGGGCTTGGACCATGGCACGTTGGTGTCTTCGTCGGCTACGACTTCGGGTTCCGAGTCTTGCTGATCCACGTCGTCTTCTTCGAGCGCGTCTTCGGGACCAGGTTCGTGTCCGGTCTCTCGCTGGGAGGCTTCTTGCCGTTCCTGTTCCATCCTCAGCCTTGTGGCTTCGAGCAGGTGGGGCGCTATCGTTATGCCCTCGGCCTCGGCCCCTTGGAGTATCGCCTCGATCAGGGTGGGCGCGTCTTCGTCAACGAACTCTTCCATGCCCTCGTGCCACCAGTCGGGCTTCAGTATCGTGCGTCCCTTTGCCTTATCCTCTCTCAGCGTGTCGCTGTAGCGGCTCCATCCGATCAGATCCACCAGTCCTTCTCTCGGGAGGACCGGGCTACTGCTATCGGTCCAGTCCGTGGTGATGTCGCCATCGGGCGCGACCATGAAGCCTTTGGGCACTTGGGGGACCTCGGGCTCCGGCTCCTGTTCTGGGACGGCGGCGGGTTCGGGCTCCTGCTGGGCGTCAGGGCCGCCTTGCCGGTCGAAGCCGCGGCGGAGTAGTTCCCTGGCGGCTGCTATCCTGTGGTGCGGCTTGAAGTCGGGGACGTTGCCCTGCATGACATCGACGAGGAAGCGGACGGCGTCTCGTCCGCCGTCGGTTTCGTCGCGGGCGAACCTGGCGAGTTCTGCTTCCAGCTTGGAGGGCCGTGCGTTTCTGCGCCGGCTCGGCCTGCCTGCGTCCGCGCGCGCGGGGGCGTTCGGGGCGTCGTCATCTGGAAGCTGGGCGTCGCTGAAGCCGAGCTTGATGAGCAGGCGGCAGGCCTGGAGGGCGTGCGAGAGGTTGCCGCCGGGCATGTCTCCCTGCATGGTGGAGACGAGGAAGCCGACGATGAGCCGTCCGTCGTAGGTGTAACGGCGGACGAGGGCGTCGATCGGCAGCGCCGGGGGCATGGCGTCGAGTTCTCGTTCTTGTTCGAGCGTCATAGTGAGCATAGGTTCTATTATGGGGGCAGGGTACTATTGTGTCAAGGGGTGGGGGGGAGTTTTTAGTTTTTAGTGGCGAGGGGCGGATGGATTCCCGCCCGTTCGGCTGCGCTCAGGGCAGGCTCTGCGCGGGAGTGACGGAAGGAAGGGCGGGCGCGTTGCTGGGGTCGGTCCGGGGGCAGGGACAAAACCTACGGTCCATCCCAGCCCCAGCAGGCTATGTGGCCGTCGGCCTTCAACCCGCAGGTATTGTGGCCCCCTGCGCTGACTGAGATAAACTTATCGTCCGGCGGCGCTGCTTTCCCGTATTCATTCCAGCCCCAGCAGGCGACCGAGCCATCGGCCTTCAACCCGCAAGTGTGATAGTCGCCTGCGCTGACTGAAGCGAACTTGGCAGCCGGCGGTGTTGCCTGCCCCATGAAAGTCCCATCCCAGTACTCGTTCGAGCCCCAGCAAGCAACCGAGCCATCGGTCTTCACTCCGCAGGTGTGGTACCACCCGGCGCTGACTGAGACAAACTTACCGTCCGGCGGCGTTGCCTGACCGATGAAGTTCTCATCGTGATCCTCGTTCAAGCCCCAGCAGACTACGTAGCCGTCGGTTCTCACCCCGCAAGTGTGGTACCCACCTGCGCTAACTGTGGTGAACTCGCCGGCCGGCGATGTGGACGATTGGCCGTTCTCATCATGGCCCCAGCAGGTGACTGAGCCGTCGACCTTCAATCCGCAGGCGTGACCTTGGCCTACGCTAACGTATGCGAACTTGCCGGTCGGCGGCGTGACCGGATCGTCCCAATCGGAACCCCAGCAGACGATGTAGCCGTCAATCTTGATCGCACAGGATAGGTACCATCCGGCGCTGACGGACGTGAATTTACCGGTCGGCGGCGATGCCCGGCCATCAAAGTTGACACCCCAGCACACGACGAAACCGTCGGTTTTCACCCCGCAGATATGGGCGCCCCCGGCGCTGACGGACGTGAATGTCGGCTCTTCCTCAGGTGCGTCCGGCGTGACGGGTGACGGAGTCGGCGTTGGGGCGGAGTCCTCGACAATCGGAGTTCGGGTGGGGCTTCCGTTATACGGCGTGGACTGGCCGAAATGATCACTGCCCCAGCATACGATTGAGCCGTCGGTCTTCGCTCCACACGTGTGGAGGCCGCCTGCGCTGACGGAGGCGAACTCCCCGGTCGACGGTGTGGCTTGACCGGTGGAGTCATTGCCCCAGCAAGCTATGCTGTAGTCGGTCTTCACCCCGCAGGTGTGGAGGCCGCCTGCGCTAACTGAGACGAACTCCCCGGGCGGCGGAGTGGATTGCCCGGCCCAATCGTCTCCCCAGCAGGCGACGGAGCCATCGGTCTTCAATCCGCAGGTGTGGGCGGCGCCAGCGCTGACGGATACGAACTCGCCAGCCGGCGGCGTGGCTTGACCGGTGGAGTCTTTGCCCCAGCAAGCTATGCTGTAGTCGGTCTTCACCCCGCAGGTGTGGAACTCGCCTGCGCTGACTGAGACGAACTCCCCGTGCGGCGGAGTGGATTGGCCTACGACATTCCCTTCCGAGTCTTCATCCTGACCCCAGCACGAGACCGAGCCATCTGTCTTCACTCCACAAGTATGAACCCCTCCAGCGGCGATGAACGTAAACTCCCCAGGTGGCGGCTCGGCTTGGTTCGCATAGCCTCCATACTGGTCTTCGTTCGAACCCCAGCAAGCTACGGCCCCGTCGGTCTTCACTCCGCAGGTGTGGTACCACCCGGCACTGACTGACGCGAACTTGTCGGCAGGCGATGAGGATCGACCACCTACATTGCTGCCCCAGCAAACGACGGAGCCATCGATCCTCACGCCGCAGGTGTGGTGCCTGCCGGCACTGACGGATGCGAATGGCGTTATGTCTTCTTCGGGCGC
This sequence comes from Dehalococcoidia bacterium, assembly GCA_963668185.1. Lineage (GTDB taxonomy): Bacteria > Chloroflexota > Dehalococcoidia > Lucifugimonadales. The sequence continues at coordinate 1,444,689 of OY764162.1, read as the reverse complement.
TTCCGACGTGACGGGGGATGGAGTCGGCGTTGGGGTGTGGCCTCCGGCAGATGGCGAGGACTGGCCGAGTTGATTATCGCCCCAGCAGACTATAGAGCCGTCGGTCTTCACTCCGCACGTGTGGAGGCTACCCGCGCTGACGGATGCGAACTCCCCGGCCGGCGGCGTGGATTGGCCCGCGAAGTTGCCATTAAAGTCGTCATTCGAGCCCCAGCAGGCTATGGAACCGTCGGTTTTCACACCACACGTGTGAGCGGGACCTGCACTAACCGAAATGAACTCGCCATCCGGCGGCGTCGCTTGGCCCAAGAAGTTTCCGTCCTCATCATCACTCGAGCCCCAGCAGGCTATGGAACCGTCGATCTTCACCCCGCACGTGTGAACGAGGCCTGCGCTAACGGATACGAACTTGCCATCCGGCGGCGTGGATTGGCCCAAGAAGTTTCCGTACCCGTCATCATTCGAGCCCCAGCAGGCTATGGAACCGTCGATCTTCTCCCCGCACGTATGGCCGGCGCCGGCGCTAACAGAAATGAACTCGCCGGCCGGCGGCGTGGATTGGCCCACAAAGTTGCCATCAAAGTCCTCATTCAAGCCCCAAACATGCCACGGAGCCGTGGATCTTCACGCCACATGTGTGGAGCCACCCTGCGCTGACAGAGGTGAACTCGCCGACCGGCGGCGTGGACTGGCCGATGGAGTTATCGCCCCAGCAAACTATGCCGCCGTCTGCCTTCACCCCGCAGGTATGGCCGCCTCCGACGCTGACGGATGCGAACTTGCCGGCCGGCGGCGTGGATTGACCGATGGAGTTATCGCCCCAGCAGGCTATGCCGCCGTCTGCCTTCACCCCGCAGGTGTGCAGAGCGCCGGCGCTGACGGAGGTGAATACGGGCGCATTTCCGCCTGACGCTTCGGCAGGCACCGCAGTTTGTCCCACGATGTTATCGCCCCAGCAAACAACCGCGCCGTCTGTCTTCACTCCACAGGTATGGAACCCTCCGGCGGTGACGAACGCAAACTCCCCGGGCGGTGGCGTGGCCTGGTTCGAATAGCCTCCATACTGCTCTTCGTTCGAACCCCAGCAGGCTACGGTCCTGTCGATCTTCACACCGCACGTGTGGTATGCGCCCGCGCTGACGGACACGAATTTGCCGGCCGGCGGCATGGCTTGTCCGGCAAAGTCCAAGCGCAAACCCTCGTTCGAACCCCAGCAGGCTACAGCACCGTCTGTTTTCACCCCGCACGTGTGGTACCACCCTGCGCTGACGGATGCGAACTCGACGACCGGCGGCGTGGCTTGACCCAGCAAGTCATCGCCCCAGCAGGCTATAGAGCGGTCGGTCTTCACTCCACAGGTGTGGAGGCCCCCGGCGCTGACTGACGAGAACTCGCCGGCCGGCGGCGTGGCCTGGCCCACGAAGTCCCCGAAATTATCCTCATTCCCACCCCAGCAGACGACTGAGCCGTCGGCCTTCAACCCGCACGTATGGCCAGTGCCGGCGCTGACGGATGTGAACTTGCCGTCCGGCGGCGTGGCTTGGCCTACGAAGTTTCCACCTAAGTCCTCATTCGCGCCCCAGCAAACTATGGAGCCATCGGTCTTCATCCCGCAGGTATGGACGCCCCTGGCGCTGACGGATGTGAACTTGCCATCAGGCGGCGTGGCCTGTCCAAAGATGTTCTGGCCCCAGCAGGCTACGGAGCCGTCGGCCTTCACCCAGCAGGTGTGGAAGCCGCCGGCGCTGAGGGTGGCGGGCGCGTCTCCGCTCGGCGCTTCTACTGTGACCGTCGGACTCGCGGTCGGCTGCGGAGTGGGCGTCCGGGTAGCGGCTGACGCTTCCGCCGTCGCGGTGGGGCTTGCGGCTGGCGTTTGGGTGGGCGTTTCGGTGGAGCGGGCGGCGGGCGCGGCGGGGCTGTCGCCGCAGGAGGCTAGCGCGGCTACCAGTAGCGCTGTCAGGATCAGGGCGGGAGTCCAACGAGGTAATCTGCGCATGGGTTTTCCTGCCGTTCCCGTCTCCACATCGGAGACCTTTGCGTAACCCTACAGCGGCGCCAGGATAGCGGCGATCTTACCCCATCCCAACCTTCCCCAGCAGACTGGGGAAGGGACTAGACAAGGATGCTTTACTTTCTTCAGCGGACTAGGGAAGGGGGTGGAGGCCCTGCCCGGCCCTGCTGGATTCCGGCTGCCCCCGAGTTCACGCTGGCGCGTGAATGCCGGAATGACGGCGGAGTTTGGGCGAACGAGCGGCTGGGTGACGTGGGCGGGCCCTTCGGGGGACTCGGGGCAGGCTCTTCGACAGGCTCAAGGCGAACGGGGTGGGGTGGTTGGCGCTTGTTGACACTCTATTTGGGCCACTGCTAGCATACCATCGCTTTCCGATGTATCTCTGCTTCTTAACTTCTGCTGAGTGAGCTATACCGCTTGACTTTACCGGCCGCGGAAATGAGCGTCAGGCGAGCGGGCCAGTTGCCGGGCGCGTTTCAGCAATACCAGGACCATATCGGCGATGCGCTGCGCCGCGGCCTAAGCGTTGGCTGCGCGGGCCTCTACGACATGCTCAGGTTTCACATGGGATGGGGAGATGTGCGCGGCAGGCGCGTCGAAGGGCGAGGCGGCAAGGGGCTGAGGCCGACGCTGTGCCTGATCGCGTGCGACGCGACGGGCGGAGACGTGGGACAGGCGACGCCGGCCGCAGTCGCGCTGGAGTACGTGCACAACTTCTCCCTGATCCACGACGACATTCAAGATAGAGACGAGACCAGGCACGGGCGGCCGACGCTGTACTGGCAGTGGGGAATGCCAAGGGCGCTTGTGGCCGGGAACTTTCTTCGCGCCATAGCGGACAAGACGGTGCAGGAACTGGTCGATTCGGGCCTTGAGGAGCGCGTCGCGCTGGACGCGGCGGGCGCGCTCACCAGAGCCTACCTTGAGATGATCGAGGGCCAGTACATGGACCTCGAATTCGAGGGGCGCAGGGACATAACCGTTCATCAGTACCTTGAGATGATATCCAAGAAGACGGGCGCGCTGATTCGCTGTTCCGTGGACCTTGGGGCGATGATAGGGTCTCACGACGAGGAGACGCGCTCGGCTTTCCACGAGTTTGGCCGCGCGCTGGGCTTCCTGTTCCAGATACGGGACGACGTCCTGGGCGTCTGGGGGGAGACGGAACAGACGGGAAAGCCTATACACGCGGACATCCGCCGAAAGAAGAACTCGTTCCCGGTCATGCACGCCATGGCGTTCTCCCGGGACGGAGACGCGAGAACATTGCAAGACATCTACGGACAGCCAGGCAATGAGATTTCAGAAGGGGACGTGGCAGCGGTGCTGGAGATCCTCGGAAACACCGGCACGCGCAGGTCGGCCCAGGAAGTGGCGGCGGAGTTCAGGGACCAGGCGGTGGAGGCGATCTCCTCGGTGGAGCTGTCGCCAGAGACACGGGACGGCCTCGAGGAGCTTGCCGACTTTCTGCTGGTACGGGACCATTAGGCCCAGGCAGGGCGCAAAGGAGATAGAGATGGGAAGACCGATGGAACTGGCACTCAGGCTCACTTGGTACATCCTGAAGAACAAGGTGAAGGGACGGAAGCGGTTCCCGCTAGTGACGATGCTGGAGCCGCTGGAGAAGTGCAATCTTGCCTGCGAGGGGTGCGGCCGGATCCGGGAGTACGAGCACGTTCTGGACCGGCTGGTGTCGGTTGACAGGTGCCTCCAGGCGGTCGAGGACTCCGGCGCGCCGATCGTGTCGATCGCCGGCGGAGAGCCGACGCTTCATCCGGAGATCGACCAGATCGTCAACCGCATAGTCGAGCAGAAGAGGTTCGTGTACATGTGCACGAACGCGCTTCTGATGGAGCGGGTGATGAAGAAGATCCCGCCCACCAAGTACTTCTGCTTCGTGGTGCACATGGACGGGATGGAGGCGGCGCACGACAAGTCGGTGTACCGCAAGGGCGTGTTCAAGATCGCGAGCAGGGCGATCGATTCGGCGCTGGAGAAGGGCTACCGGGTCACTACCAATACGACCGTGTTCAACGGATGCGACGAGGAAGACCTGGTAGAGATGTTCAAGAACATGACCGATCGCGGAGTGGAGGGGTGCATGGTGTCGCCCGGGTACCAGTTCAAGACGGTGCCGAACCAGCAGTTGTTCATCTCACGCCAGAGGGCGCGCAAGGTGTTCAAGAACGTGCTGGACCCGTCGCGAGGCATCAGGTTCTACAACAACCCTCTCTACCTGGACTTTCTGAGGGGCAACCGCGAGTACGACTGCACGGCGTTCTCCAATCCTACCTATACGCCGATGGGGTGGCGCGAGCCCTGCTACCTGCTGGGAGACCGGCACACGCAGAACGTGGACGACCTGTTCTCCGAGGAACTCTGGGACCGGTACGGCGTGGGCAAGGACCCCCGGTGCGCCGACTGCCTCATGCACTGCGGCTTCGAGTCGGCCAGCATCTTCCAGGCGCTGTCCAAGCCGAGCGACGCTCTGCGGATGGTGAAGGAAGGCGCGTTCCAGAACGCCGGGATAGGCGCGGGATAGCCCCAGGCTGAGCGCGAGGCCGTCCTTTGTACGCGATTGTTACCGCACTCAGGGAAGAGGTGAGCCTGTACCTCGACCGGGGCTATTTCAGGGAATCGGCCCGGTCGAACGGGGTTGGCGTCTTCGAGTCGTCTTCGCATCCGGACGTCGTGGTGCTGGAGGGCGGCGTCGGCAGGGAGAACGCGGAGGAGGCCACAAGGTACGCCCTGGAGACGTTCAGTCCCGAGTTCATCATCTCCGCGGGATTCGCCGGCGCGGCAACGCCTGAGCTGGAGGCTGGGCGTCTGTTCCTGTGCAACCCGCTCGCGGCCATGGACGGGCCTCCCGCCGCTTGGAGCGAGGCGGGAGTCGAACCCTTTCAGAGCGTGGATGAGGGACTGTTCCTCGACGTGTCCGCAAGGGTACGGAGCGCCGGCGGCGATTTCGACTTCTGCGGCTGCATGACGGTCTCCACGTTCATTTCGGGCTCTGGCCTGAAGTCGTGGATCGGCAGCAGCTTCCCGGTCCAGGTGGTGGACATGGAGAGCTATTGGGTGTGCAGTGCGGCGACGGCGCAGGGCGTTCCAACCGTCGTTGTTCGCAGCGTGCTGGACCGCTCGGACCAGGACCTCCCGTACTTCGTAAGCTGCGAGGCCGGGGACAGCCACCGCAACCGGTGGGCCAGGGCGCTGAAGCACCTCGCGAGGCGTCCGCTCGACGGGCCGGGGCTTCTCAGGCTCCGCTCTCAATCCAGGCTGGCGAACGAATCGCTGTCCGGGTTCCTAGAGGCCTTGCATGACTGACGACGGCACGCGAGCAGCCCAGGGCGCCGGGATGAGGCAAGGCGCGCCGGAGGCGACCACGGCCCGAGCAGGCGGCCCGGCCGCGGGGAATCACCGTATCGAGGGGCTCGGCGCGACGATCGAGCGGGCGCAACGCCATCTGCTTTCGTCGCAGTACGAGCAGGGCTACTGGCTGGGCGAACTCGAGTCCAACACGACCATGGAAGCAGAGTTCGTCATGATGAACTACTTCCTCGGGATCGAAGAGCCGGAGCGGATGAGGAAGCTGGCAAACTTCATCCTGAGCCGCCAGCGGGACGACGGCACATGGGGCCAGTTCTACGGCGCCGAGGGCGACCTGAGCACCACGGCGGAGTGCTACTTCGCGCTCAAGCTGGCGGGCATCTCGGCAGAAGAGCCGCGCATGCGGAAGGCCAGGGAGTTCGTGCTGTCGCAGGGCGGCATTCCCAGAACCAGGACGTTCACAAAGATATGGTTCGCTCTGTTCGGACAATGGGACTGGGACGGCCTTCCCACAATGCCGCCGGAGATCATGCTGATGCCCAGCTGGTCGCCGTTCAGCATCTATGACTTCGCAAGCTGGGCGCGCGCGACGATCGTTCCCCTGCTGATCGTGCTCAACAGGCGACCGACGCGCGACGTACCCGAGAGCGCGCGCGTGGACGAGCTCTTCCCGCAACCGCTTTCGGAGGTGGACTTCTCTTTGCCCAGGCCTCGCCGGACGCTGGGCTGGGACGGGTTCTTCTACTACAGCGACTACGTCCTCAAGAAGCTGGACAAGTTCCCGTGGAACCCGGTCAGGGAGCAGGCGATCAAGGAGGCGGAGAAGTGGATCGTCGAGCACCAGGAAGCCGACGGCAGCTGGGGAGGGATCCAGCCGCCGTGGGTGTACTCGATCATCGCGCTTCACACGCTCGGCTATCCGCTGGATCATCCCCTGATCAAGAAAGGGCTGGACGGGTTCGATTCGTTCGCGATCGAAGAGGACGACACGCTGCGCGTTCAGGCCTGCGTTTCGCCGCTCTGGGACACGGGGCTGGCGATGATAGCCCTCCTCGACTCGGGCCTTGAATCGGACCATCCCGCGCTGCAACTCGCGGCTGACTATCTGGTCGGGCAGCAGGTCCTGACGGGCGGGGACTGGCAGGTCAAGGTCAAGAACGTGGATCCGGGAGGCTGGGCGTTCGAGTTCGAGAACGACCTCTACCCGGACACGGACGACACGTCTGAGATCGTCATGGCGCTGGACAGGGTCCGGATGGCGGACGAGGAGCGGAAGGACTCGGCAGTGAGGCAGGGCGTCAGTTGGCTGCTGGGGATGCAGAGCGCGAACGGCGGCTGGGGAGCCTTCGACAAGAACAACAGCAGAAGGATTCTGGCCAGGATTCCGTTCGCGGACTTCGGCGAAATCATCGATCCGCCAAGCGTGGACGTAACCGCGCACGTCCTAGAGATGCTGGGCCATCTGGGCTACCCGCCCGACCACCCGGCGGTACAGAAGGCGTTGGAGTACGTGCTGTCCGAGCAGGAGGACTTCGGGGCGTGGTTCGGCAGATGGGGAGTGAACTACATCTACGGAACGGGCGCAGTGCTGCCCGCGCTCGAGAAGCTTGGCCTCGACATGAACGCCGCGCACGTCAGGAAGGCGGTTGACTGGACTCTCGCGCGCCAGAACGCGGACGGAGGATGGGGCGAGAGTTGCGCTTCGTACGCCGACCGCTCCCTGGCGGGCATGGGGCCGAGCACGGCTTCGCAGACGGCGTGGGCCTGCATCGCGCTGATGTCGGCGGGCGAAGCGGAGAGCGGCGCGGTCCGCAGGGGCATCGAGTACCTTGCCAGAACGCAGAACGATGACGGCTCCTGGGATGAGCCGTTCTTCACCGGAACCGGGTTCCCGGGGTATGGAATCGGGCAGCGGCTGGCGGGCGATGACCCGGGCAAGGAAGGCGTTTACCTGGGGCCGGCGCTATCGGCGGGTTTCATGATCAACTACCACATGTACAGGCACTACTGGCCGTTGGCGGCGCTTGGCCGCTACCGGGCGCACGTTGAAACAGGGCCTTCCGCCAAGCTCAGCGAGTCGGGCGCGACAACGGGCCTGAACGGGGCCGCCTCACATGGAGAGTTGAAGGCGACCAAGCGCGTACTGTGACGTAGGCGCGTCGTATTTTCCGAAGGACGCTCGCGCCGGCGGGGAGTCCTTCGCAGTCTGGCAGGACGTGGACATGGCAATACGCTCCATTCGCCGCGAGTTGTCCGCTGCTGAGCCGAGCGCAAGGAGCGGCCATGCTTCCTAGCGCGCTTGCCGATGACGCTGCGGCGGTTTCGATCGAGCAGTGCTATGAGTTGTGCGCTGCGCTGGCGAAGACTCACTACGAGAACTTCACCGTGGTGTCGCGCTTCCTGCCGGGCGACGCTCGCAAGCACCTCTACGCGATCTACGCGTTCTGCCGCACGGTGGACGATCTGGGCGACGAGCATGCAGGCGACAGGCTGGCCGCTCTGGATGAGTGGGAGCGGGACCTGCTGAGGTGCTACGAGGGCGAGCCGGAGCACGTTTATCTAAAAGCGCTACAGCGCACCATTCACGAGTTTGAGATTCCCAGCGAGCCGTTTCTGAGGCTTGTGGAAGCAAATCGCATAGACCAGCGGAGCAAGCGGCACGCCCGCTACGAAGATCTGGACTTCTACTGCCAGCACTCGGCCAATCCGGTGGGCAGGCTGGTGCTGTACGTGCTGGGCTACAGGGATGAGTACCGCCAGCGACTCTCGGACGCCACGTGCACGGCGTTGCAGCTTACGAACTTCTGGCAGGACGTGGCGCGGGACTACGCGATGGGCCGCATCTACATTCCGATGGAAGACATGAGAAGGTTCGGCTACTCGGAGGACGAGTTGGGCCGCGGCGTCGTAAACGAGGCGTTCCGGGCCCTGATGGCGTTCGAAGTGGAGCGGGCGCGGGGGCTTTTCGCGGAGGGCGAGAAGCTGATCGATACCCTCGACGGCCGCTTCAAGCTGGACGTCGCGCTGTTCACGAAGGGCGGCGTGAAGGTGCTGGACATGATCGAGCGGCGCGGGTACGACGTGCTCAGTTCGCGGCCGGCGCTGTCCAGATCTACCAAGCTCAGGCTCATGCTGGGGACGTTCCTGAAGCTCAAGCTGCTGGGGCGGGCGTAGCGACTATCCGGTGAGTACCGCCGGCGCCGACTTCACCCCGGTCATGGACCTCCGCGAGGCTTACGAGCGGTGCCGGCTCGTGACCAAGAGGAACGCCAAGAACTTCTACTACGCGTTCCTGACCCTGCCGGCGGCAAAGCGACGGGCGATCTACGCGACATACGCCTATTGCCGCCTGTGCGACGACATCGCCGACGAGGACATTCCCGACGAGCGCAAGCTGGAGTTGTTCTCGGACACCAGGCGCAGGCTGGAACTCATGCGGGCCGACGCGTCGGACCACCCGGTGTTCGCCGCGCTGGGGGACACGGTCGAACGCTACGGCATCCCACACCGGTACTTCGAGGAGATACTCGACGGCGTGGAGATGGACCTGACCTGGTCGCGGTTTCGCGACTTCGATGAACTGCGGGAGTACTGCTACAAGGTGGCTTCGGCCGTCGGGCTGGTGTGCATCGAGATATTCGGCTACAGGGACGCCAGTGCCAGGGAGCACGCGGTGGACCTGGGGCTGGCGATGCAGTTGACCAACATCATCCGCGACGTTAAGGAAGACGCGGAAAGAGGTCGCATCTACATCCCGCTGGACGAGATTCAAGCTTGCGGGTACTCGGAGCGGGAACTGCTGTCCGGCGTGATGAATGAGTCGTTTCTCAGGCTGATGCGGTCACAGTCGGCCCGAGCGAGAGAGCATTTCCAGAGAGGCAGGCGGCTGTTGCCGTTGCTTTCGGGGACTTCGCGCGCCTGTCCGGCGGTGCTTCACGACATCTACAGCGCGTTGCTGGACCAGATCGAGCGCGGGGGGTTTCGGGTCTTCGACGGCAGGGCGTCACTGAACACGCGGCGCAAGTTGTTTATCATGGCGACGACATGGGCCAGAAGCCTGCTGCCAGTTCCAGGTCGGTAGCCGTTCTAGGCGGCGGGTTAGCCGGACTTTCGGCCGGACGCAGACTCGCTGAGCACGGCCTGAAGGTGACGCTGGTGGAGGCCCGGCGGTTTCTGGGCGGGCGCGCGTTCTCCTTCTACGACGACCAGGTGGACTGGGAGATCGACAACGGCCAGCACGTTTTCATGGGATGCTGCTCGTACTACGTGGACTACCTGTCGTGGGCCGGCACGCTGGACAGCGCCTACCTTCAGCGCAAGCTGCGCACGGAGGTGATTCTCGACGACAGGTCAGGCGTCATATCGAGCACGCCGTGGCTGGGGCCGCTGCACCTTCTGCCTTCGTTTCTCTCTTATCCGCATCTCAGCTTTGCCGAGAAGCTGAGGGCGGTGTCCGCGCTTATCAGGATGAAGTTTACGGACAGGCGCAAGCTCAAGGAGCGGCTGGACGGGGAGACGGCTTACGACTGGCTGCGTCGGCACGGACAGTCCGAGCGCGCGATCGCCAATCTGTGGAACCTCATCATCCTTCCGATGCTCAATGACGACGCGCGGGACGTAAGCGCGGACATGGCGTTGATGGTCTTCCAGGAAGGGCTGCTCAAGAGTCCGGGGTTCGCGTCGATTGGGTTTTCGAAAGTGGGTCTGACTTCGCTGGCGGGCACGCCGGCGCAGTCGAAACTCGAGGACGCGGGCAATGAGGTGATGCTGGGCAGACCGGTGCGGGCCATACGTATCGAGGGAGGACGGGTTACGGGCGTCGAGGTGGCCGGCGGCCCTTCGATCGAGGCGGACGTTTACGTGAGCGCGCTTCCGTTCGACGCGCTGCTCAGGGCGCTCCCCGATGACGTGGCGTCCGGCGAATTCTTCTCGAAGGCGGCGGGCCTCAGCTTCGCGCCCATCGTGGGCATTCATCTCTGGTACGACAGGAAGGTCATGGACCAGGACTTCGTCGTGTTCCTGAATAGTCCGGTGCAGTTCGTGTTCAACAAGACGGCGATCCAGGGCGACAACGGATTCGCGGGCCAGTACCTGTGCATCTCTCTGAGCGGGGCGTGGGAGTTCGCCGGCATGACGAGAGATGAGTTGCGGGACATGTTCTCGCAGGAGATGGAGAGATTGTTGCCGAGGGCGCGCGGCGCGACGATCGAACGGTTTCTGGCGGTGAAGCAGCAGCAGGCTACCTTTCGCCCGGCGCCCGGTTCCGGCGCGCACCGGCTGCCGCACCGCACGCCTATCGAGAACCTGTTCCTGGCAGGCGACTGGACGGACGTTGGATGGCCCTCGACGATGGAGGGCGCGGTCAGGAGCGGCGTGTTCGCCGCGGACCTGGCCGCGCGGGCCGGGAGTTGAGGGAAGCGCTTTGACGGAGCGTGCCCTTATTCTCGCGCCGTTCGACGCCGGCTACCTCACCGAACTCAGGCGCGATATGGAGGTGGGCCATGAGAGCTGGCTGGATACGCGCCTCATCTGGGACCCGGAGGAGCTTGGGCGGAGGATCAGCGCGGAAGGCGTCTCCATCCTTGTTGTAGAGATCGACTTCGTGTTCGAGGAGCTGTTCGAGGAGGCGGACTGCCTCAAGTTCGTGGGCGTTTGCCATGCCGGGCTGAACCACGTCGAGGTGGAGGCGGCGACACGGCATGGCGTGGTCGTCGTGCACACGCATGGCCGGACGTCGCAGGCCGTGGCCGAGCATGCGCTGGGCCTGATGCTGGCCCTGGCGCGGCGCATACCGGAGGCACACGCGTACACTTCGAGCGGGCGCTGGCAGGACCCGACGGAGCCGTACCGGGAGATGCGCGGCGTGGAACTGGCGGGCCGCACGCTTGGCATCGTGGGCCTGGGTGCGATTGGGCGCAGGCTGGCGGAGGTTGCGCGCGCGATCGGCATGAAAGTGGCCGGCTACGATCCGTACGCTCCGGCTCCGGACGGCGTGGAGTCGATGGCTTTGGACGACCTGCTCCGGCGGGCCGACTTCGTTTCGCTGCACGTTCCGCTTACGGATGAGGTGGCCGGACTGATCGACCGGCGACGGATCGGCATGATGAAGCGGGCCGCGTACCTGATCAATACGGCGAGTCCCGCGGCGGTCGATGAGGCGGCGCTGGTGGACGCGCTTAAGTCCGGGGCAATCGCGGGGGCGGCTATCGACGTGTTCGAGAGCCATCCCGTTCCTCCGTCGAGTCCACTTCTGGGGCTGGGCAACGTCATCCTGACGCCTCACATCGGCGGCGCGACGGAGGAGACGGTGAGACGGCAGTCGTTCATGATTGCCGAGGACATACGGCTCTGGATGGATGGGAAGAGGCCGAAGAGGCTGGCCAATCCTGAGGTGTGGGGCCGGCGTGCCTGAGAGCCACGTACTCGTCATAGACGCGGGGACGAGCGCGATCAGGTGCGTCGTCTTCAACAGGGCGGGCGAGACGGTAGGCCGCTCGATGGCGCCGTGGAGCTACTCCGGCGTCGATGACGCTCAAGAGCTTGCGCGGGAGTTCGATCCTGCGGAGACGTGGGCGGCGGTACGCGGCATCGTTGCCCTCGCGATGCGCTCGGCGGGCGCGTCGCAAGGCGACATCGCCGCCGTCTCGGTGACGAGCCAGCGGCAGGGGGTGGCGTTCCTGGACGGGGACGGCCGGGAAGTGTACGTGGGGCCGAACCTCGACCTGAGGGCGGTGTTCGAGGGGGGCGAGATAGACGCCAGGAAGGGGCCGCGGGTGTACCGGATCACCGGGCACACGCCGTCTTTCCTGCTGGCCCCCGCAAAGCTGAAGTGGCTGCGCGTCCACAGGCCCGGAGACTACTCGCGGGTGGCCACGGCGCTGACGCTGGCCGACTGGCTCGTGTACCGGCTGACCGGGGAGATGGCGACCGAGCCGGCGCTTGCCTCGGGCATCGGCCTGCTGGACGTTAACTCTCGGACGTGGCGCGGAGAGACGATGCGGGAGGCCGGGCTTGAGAAGGCGAAGGCGCCCGACATACTGGAGGCAGGAGAGGCCGTCGGAGGGCTGACTGCGGAGGCGTCCGCCTTTCTTGGGATTCGGGAGGGCGCGCCTGTGGCGATGGGAACTGCCGACACGCAGGCGGGGCTGCTCGGGCTTGGGACGGCGGAGCCGGGGCAGGCGGGCATCGTCGCGGGCTGGAGCGCGCCGCTGCAACTCGTCACCGGGTCGCCGGTGTTCCATCCGGAGGGCCGTACGTGGGTGGAATGCTTCCCGATTCCGGGCCGGTGGGCGCTGGAGAGCAGCGCGGGCGCGACGGGGCACGCGTACCGGTGGGTGCGCGACACGATGTACCGGGACGAAGGCCAGTCTTTCGAGGCGATGAGCCGCGAGGCGGCGGAAGCGCCGGCGGGATCGGAGGGAGTGACCGCGTTCCTGGGGCCGTCGTTGATGGACATGGGCAGCCTTGGGATGCGGCCCGGAGGACTGCTGTTCCCTGTGCCGTTGACGTACAGCGAGCCAAGCCGGGGGCACATTGCGCGGGCGTGTTTGGAGTCGGTCGCGTACGCGCTGAAGTCGAACCTGGCGCAGGCCGAGGCGCTGTACGGATCGGCGGCGGCGGACGTGGCCGTTGGGGGCGGGATGACGGCGGCCGCGGTGTTTACCGACATACTCGCGAACGTGCTGGGGCGGGAGGTCCGGGTCAGCGACGCGGGGAACGCCAGCGCGTTCGGGGCGTACCTGTGCGCGGCGACCGCGCTGGGCGACTTCACGTCGGTGCGCGAGGCGTCGGCGTTTGGGGGACGGCGGACGCGCGTGGTGGAGCCGCGGCCGGTGGAGACGGCGCAGTACCGGGACCTGTACGAGGCCTGGGTTGCCGCGAACGAGGTTATACAGGAGGTTGAGTTGTGAGTTCCGAGTGGGCCGACGCAAGGCGGATGGTGCTGGAGGCGTCGAAAGAGATGGAGGCGATGGGGCTGGTCACGGGCACGAGCGGGAACGTGAGCATGCGACTGACGGCGCGGGACGGCGCGGACCTGATGGCGGTCACGCCCTCGTCGATTTCGTACTCGCGGATGACGGAGCGGCACATCGTGATCGCGGACTTCGACCTGGAGCCGGTCGAGGGGGACTTCGTTCCGTCGGTGGAGAGCCCGCTTCACGTGGAGATCTACCGTCGGCGGCGGGACGCGGGGGCCGTGGTGCACACGCACTCGGTGTATGCGAGCGTGCTGGCGGTGGCGGGCGTCGAGCTGCCGCCGTTGATCGACGAGATGGTGATCCGAGTGGGCGGGCCTGTCGGAGTTTCGGAGTACGGGTTTCCGGGGTCGCAGGAGCTTGCGGACTCGGTGTGCGACGCGCTGGAGGACCGGAAGGCTGCGCTGATCCGGAACCACGGCGCGGTCGCGGTTGGCTCGGACCTGCAGGAGGCGCTGGAGATCGCGGCGCTGGTGGAGCGGATATGCCAGATCTACCTGTTCTCGCGGATGCTTGGGGGGGCGAACCCGCTGCCGTCGGACGTGGTGGAGACGGAGGCGGCGCTGTACCGGATGAAGCTGGGGGCGTCGATGGGGGGGTGACGCCTTCGACAGGCTCAGGGGGAACGGGATTGGTGGGGGCGGGCGCTTCGCGAAGCGCCCCTACACGGCGGGGTCAGGGCGAACGGGTTGGCGGGGAATCGAGGTGCAAGAGCGGTTATGGGAATGGGGATTGTGGAGCTTGGCAGTGGTAAGATTTCGGGTGTCATTTTGTGGAGGAAGTGAGACGAAATGGTTACGGTGCCGGGGTTTTTGCTTCGCAGGCTGTACGTAAAGGAGAGTCTGAGGAACACGGACGGCGGCTTTGCTTTCGAGCTTATGAACAGGCTGGGGTCCGGGTACGCGCACCGGATGCACCCGATCGTGCTGGACGGGCGGGAACTGGCGACGGATGCGGCGAGCTTCGTGCTGGACGGGGAGGAGACTGTCTTCGCCGACGTGTCTGAGGAGAACACGTTCACGCTTTCGATGAACAGGTCGATCACGGTGAAGGTCGAGGGCGAGCGCCTGGAGCCTGGGCCGCACAAGATCGGCATGGGTTTCGAGGTGCCGGGGCTTGGGGCGCTGAAGTTCGACTTCACGGACGAGGCCGCGGATGGGTAGCGCAGGACGGCGCATCGCGGTAACGGGCGCTTCGGGGTACGTGGGCTTCCGGCTCGTCGAGAGGCTGGCGGAGGATGACGGCGTGGAGCTTGTGCTGGCGACGGACGTGCGGCCTCCGGGGGGGGAACCCCATCCCGGCCTTCCCCAGCAGACTGGGGAAGGGGTAAAGAAGTACGGCGAGGCTGGGGAAGGGGAAAGAGGGTACGGCCAGACTGGGGGAGGAGTGAGTGACGTGCGGCCTGCGGGAGGGGAACCCCATCCCGGCCTTCCCCAGCAGACTGGGGAAGGGGAAAGAGGGTGCGGCCAGACTGGGGGGGGAGTGAGTGACGTGCGGCCTGCGGGGGAACCCCATCCCGGCCTTCCCCAGCAGACTGGGGAAGGGGTAAGAGGGCACTGCCAGACTGGGGAAGGGGTAAAGAAGTACGGCGAGGCTGGGGAAGGGGTGAGGGGTGGTGGCGCGAAGGTGGTGTACCGGCGGTACGATGTTACGGAGCCTGCGGGCACGCTTTTCGCGGACTATGAGATCGACTCGGTGGTGCACCTGGCGTACGTCCTCGAGCCCCGGAGGGACAGGGACGCGGTCAGGAAGGTGAACGTCGGGGGGGCCGCGAACGTGCTGGATGCGTGCGACGGAGCCGGAGTGTCGTACCTGCTCTACCTGAGCAGCACGTCGGTGTACGGGGCGCACGCGGACAATCCGGCTGAGCTTACGGAGGACTCACCGCCGCGTCCCGTCAAGGGGTTCCAGTACTCGGAGGAGAAGCTGGAGTCGGAGAAGCTGTTCGACGAGTACGGAAGGGAGCACCCTGACTGCGGCATCGCGATACTGAGAGGGTGCCCGGTGCTGGGCCCTGACGCCGACAACTACATCGCGCGCTCGTTCCTGTCCCCGGTGTTCGTCGGGTTCATGGGCGAGGACCCGCCGATGCAGTTCATGCACGAGGACGACCTTGTGGAGATCATGGCGCGGTGCGTGCTGGAGCGGGTGACGGGCCTCTACAACGCGGCGGGACGGGGGTCGGTGCGATGGAGCCGCATGGCGCAAAGCCTGGGCCGGCCGCGCGTCTGCCTGCCCGCTCCGCTGCTTACGTGGGTCACGCGGGCGAGTTGGACGATCGGGCTTCAGTCGCAGTCGCCCGCGCCGGGGCTGGACTACGCGCGGTACCGGTGGGTGGCGAGCCCTGAGAAGCTGCGAAACCGGCTTGGGTACACGCGGGAGAGGTCGTCGGAGGAGACGTGGGAGGAGTTCGCGCGGGAGCGGGGCAGCGCGGGCCGCGGCCCGGCGCCATCGAGGGAGACCTTTGCATAGCCTTTGTTCGCCGGGGCGGAGCCCCATCCCAACCTTCCCCAGCAGACTGGGGAAGGGGTGAGAGATGGCTCCCGGCAGGCTGGAGAAGGGGTGAGAGATGGCTCCCGGCAGACTGGGGAAGGGGTGAGAGATGGCTCCCAGCAGGCTCCAATGGCAACTGTTCGGAGTTGTTGGGTTGGATGCCCCACTCCGCCCCCTGGATACCGGCCTTCGCCGGTATGACGGGAAGAAGAGGGCCGGTATGACGGGAAGAAGAGGGCCGGTATGACGGGAAGAAGAGGGCCGGTATGACGGGAAGAAGGGGGCCGGTATGACGGGAAGAAGGGGGCCGGTATGACGGGAAGAAGGGGGCCGGTATGACCGCAAAATCGGGACTCCCCGTGATTCGGACACTTATAGACCATCCACAAATGTGAAGGAGCGGCGATGAAGATCATTTTCGATACGGACCCGGGGACGGACGACGCGCTGGCTATCATGATGGCGCTGAACTCGCCGGACATCGAGGTCATGGGGCTGACGACGGTTGGGGGCAACGCGTCGCCGGCGAACGCGACGAGCAACGCGCTGCGGCTGCTCAACTACACGGGCCGGCTGGACATACCGGTGGCGCGCGGCGGGCCGAGGCCGCTGGAGGGGGAGTACCACCCGAACTCGTTCCACGGCCGCGCGGGGCTGAGCGTCAACCTTCCGAAGCCGGACGTGAAGCCTATCGGGATACCGGCGTGGGACTTCATCATCAGCGTGGCGGCGTCGCTGCGCGGCGAGCTTACGATGTTCGCGGTCGGGCCGCTTACGAACGTGGCGAAGGCGCTGCTGAAGCAGCCGCGCGTGGCGGGGTGGATCAAGCACCTGTACATCATGGGCGGCGCGGTCCACTGCGCGGGCAATACGACTCCGAACGCGGAGTTCAACATCTGGGACGACGCGGACGCGGCGCAGATTGTGCTGAACGCGGGGATGCCGACGACGCTGGTGGGGCTGGACGTGACGAACAAGGTTCTTCTAAGACGGGACGAGGACTGGTGGCGCCGGAGCCGCAGCCGGACTGGGCTTCTGGCGGGGCGCGTCGTGCGGAACTGGCTGAGACGCCATCCGGACCGGGAGGGCTG
Source organism: Dehalococcoidia bacterium (assembly GCA_963668185.1). GTDB lineage: Bacteria > Chloroflexota > Dehalococcoidia > Lucifugimonadales. The sequence continues at coordinate 1,427,791 of OY764162.1, read as the reverse complement.
GGCGGCGCACGATCCGCTGACGGTGGTGGCTGCGCTGCACCCGGAGACGCTGACGTTCAAGCGGGGGTCGGTGTCGGTGGTTACGGAGGAGGGGGAGATGCAGGGCAAGACGACGGCGACGTACGGGGAGGGGACGGTGGACGTGGCGGTGGAAGTGGACGCGGCGGCGGCGCGGCGGCGGATGTGGGAGCTGGTGGTGGGGTGACGGGGGGCACAAGGCGTGTGGTCATGGTTGCCTGGGTGCGCGACTGAGTAAGCCTAGAGTATGCCGAGTTCCCCGTCCATCTGATAGACTGATCGCAATCGGGAAGGGACGGATATCAGAGACTCAGAGGACAAGCCCATGGCTACGATGGAGGAACCAATCACCCGAACCGCATTGCGTGAGGAGTTGAGGTTCTACGCCACGAAAGAGGATCTAGCGAATCTTGAGTCGCGTCTTATCAGATGGATTGCTGGGATGATGATCGCCGGCATGGCGGGAGGAATGACCGCAGTGGCCGCAATCCTCCGATACTTGACCTAAAGGCGGTGAAACATGAGTCAGGTCGAAGTGAGATTGTTGGCGCTCGATACGTATGTGGACCAGGCGCAATCCGAGTTTCCGGTCAAAATGAAAGGGACATTCAGGGTAAGGTTGCCAACGGGTAACATAACCCTCGAAGGTGCCATAAAGGCAAAGCACATTATGCCGAACGTCCAGGACACCGGGCTGCTAATCTGGCATAAGCTTGTCGGCCAGCATTCATACCTCCCAGTGGAAGTACAGGATATAAGACCTAATTTAAGACCTGTTGCTACGCCAACCACCAACTATGGCCAATGGCCAACGACCTTGAATGATGTCCCGACATTCGATCCAAACGATCTGTAGTACAAGGTTGGGGTGCAGAGGAATTGGCTGCGACGCCGTCCGGACCGAGAGGGCTGGGCGGCGTATGCCCCGCTGAGTTGCGGTATAGCTTAGCCAGAAAAGCGAGTACGATCTCATTATGAACGACAGCGAAGAAACGTCTGTGGATTTTGGCGCTCTCCATGCGGCGGAAGGCAACTACTATGACGACATGAGGATCAATATCGCAGATAGCCATGTTCGATTAGACCAACGGGTAAGAAGCGCTACCCCCCCCCCCCCCCCCCCCGATCACGCGTTCGTAATTTTCTTGACCTTTACTTTACAGGCTCACTAATCCGGTCAGGTGTCTATGAGCCGTTAGTCACGATCGGACTCATTCGTAGATGGTTCGAGGACTTTAAGGGGTATTGGTCAAACGTGCTCCATGGCCGTCCTTTGAGCATGTTCAACTTTCATTTCCTGCTTCATGATTATCGCAAGCGCCAGCAATTTACCGATGAGCTCGAGTGGAGTGACGCGCGGCAGCATCTGAACCACTGGCAAGAGTATGTTCACCTTTACCAGACTTTTCACAACGCATGGAAACTAGCCACTAATCCTATAGTTGGCTTGAGGCTCTGGAGAGCAACGCCTAAAAGAGCGAGAATACTGGAGTATGGCTGCTCTCTGGCGCCTTACTACTATTGTTATCGTCGTTTCTTTTCGCATTTGGGTTGTAAGTTTGTTCTTGCCGATATACCAAATTACCCGTTTCACTACGCCAAGTATCTCTACCGCGACGATGAACAAGTAGAGTTCATTACCATCAATGCTGAAGACTTTTCAGATCCGCTAGCCGGACTAGCTCAGGACCAATTCGACGTTGTGATTCTCACGACGGTGTACGAGCATTTGGATGATCCTTTGTTCGTCACAGAATACTTGCTCAGTCGATTGAAGCCGGGCGGACTTTTCGTGTTTGATTACATCAAGTCTCATGGACACGGCCTTGATCACCCAAGGGCCCTTGACGATAGAGAGGCAGCGTTGAGGAGCATTCTCCAGCAAACTGCGGTCATTCATGGCGATGTAGACATCAGCGACGATGTGGGCTGGTGTATGGCTCGGAAGCTAGCAGACTGAGCGACTTGCTGCCGGCTTTTAGGTGATAGTGAATGGCGGCGGGAAAGGATTCTTAGCCCCAAATTCAGGCGTCCCTGAAAGTCCGGTCACCAGCCGGTTCCCGCTGTGCGCTAGTGTACCGCTTCCGCCTCTGTCAGCAGCATGGTAAAGGCTTCTCTCTCCCTGCCCTGTCTAGGTCGAACACCAAAGGCCTTGGGGTCATTCCGGTCTTTGGCATAAAGAAGGTCAGGGTCAAGCCTCTCCCAGAGGCGTTCCGGGTACAAGTGTTCATCGGCAAGCCAGACTGCGAAGTATATGCCCGTGTCTTGTGGCTTGTTGAAGTACATTCGCATGGAACGCCCGCCTCTGCATAAGACATGCTTCAATCTTCCGGCCTCTATGCCCAAGTCTCGGAACAGAGCCCTGTACGCAGCTTCTGTCATCAGTGTTGCCACTCCCTTATGCTGGTATGGAGGCGATTAGGGTCAGGATGTGTGTGGCTTCAAACATTCTACATCTTTAATGCACTATGAACATACCAAGAAGTGTACGCAGGAGGACTACTTTGCAGGGCTGGACTAATGATAGCCTTCTGAAAGGGAATAGTGTACTTGTGTCCACAGTCCGATGTTGGACGTATGTCACCTTTCCACTAATGCTAGCTCCATTATTCTCCACATGAGAAATGCTATGCCGCCATAGCTGGACAGGATTAGAGCAAGTAGGATTCCAATTCCCCACCGCAACTCTGACAACTTGTTCGACACTTGCGCGATCTCTCCCGACAGCCTGTCGGTGTCCCGAGTCGTCACTTCAAGTTGACTGAGTCTCTGCCTTCGTATCAACTCATCAAGTAGTTCTTGAGTCATAGCTGCACTTTACACTTGATGGATGACTTGCGCTGGTTCTGCTGACGTTCCACGGAGTGCAGCCCTGAACAGCTTCAACCCCTGCTCCAAGCCCTCCTCATATCCTGGGAGTGCATGTGCGGCTTCGGCGGACCCTTCTTCCAAATGGTCCAATATATCCTCCAGCCTCTCCTTCGCCTCAGGGTCATCTACTGCCGATATCAAGACTGATACCACTCCCATGATCGCCACTGTATTTCCAAAGGCCTTATTAGTAACTTCGAGTAAATGTTGATCCACATTCCTCTCCCTACTGTTGGCGATCGGCACTCTGCAGATAGCGCCATGCCCGCGTGGCCACGTCCTCGATCTCCTCCGCCGCCGCCTCTATCTTGGGCGGGAATGACTTCTCTACCAGCCTCCCGCGCTTCCAGTGTGGTCATGTCCTGTTCAACTTAACGCACTGCGTCTATGGTGCACTCGTGCGCTATGGCTACTCTCTCCAAGTTATCTAATGCGGCGCGGCCTGTCAATATGCTTGACGGCGGGCCGCCGGGAGCGAAGTCGTCGCTTTTGGCGGTGAAGCGGCTCGGCGCTTATGCGTACGTCGCGCTAGGATGGTTCCTGTGATACGATGATCATCGGGCTTGGGGGCATCGTCTGGCTCCGCAGATTTTTTCTCGGGGCACCACAATTTGACGATGTATCCCCAGCCCTGCCCTCTAGTTAGCGTGGTAGCTGTGGTTGGGCTATAATCGCGCCGGTGCGAGGCGGCTCCATCCGACAGACGGAACGGATTGGTTGGTCACCTGCCGAATCTTGGTTACCTCGCCCGCTCCCCTTGACTCAAGATCTCCTAGACCTTGCCCAAACTGGCCTTACGTGGGCGGTGGCCCTGCCGCCGCTGGCGGCGGCGCTTGTGACCCTAGGGCCTCCTGCGTGGAAGGCCGTCCGCCGGTGGTTGACTCCCAAGGTGGTTATGCCGTCACCGAGGCTTGAACGGAAGCGCAGGGAGGGTAAGATGACGCGCCTCAAGTGGCTCCAAGTCGCGGTCGTCGCTTGGGTATTGGCGGCGGTGACGACGATTGTTCTAGTGTTGTACGACCCCACGAGCATGGCGTTCTTGTGGCTGATCGTGTTCGTGACCTTCTTTCCCTACGTTGCGGGCGTTGCGTGGGTGGCGTCCAGAGCCAAACATTGGTGGCGACGATGGCGCGGGGATCCGTATCATTAAGGAGGGGGTGGCGACCACGCTTCCCCGCAGTCTTGTTGACCATGGCTAGATCGGTCTGCCACGCCCTCATCTAACATACAAGGCTGGTTGACGTAGACTCCTGTCTTTGCGGGAATGACGGCTTACTCAATGTCTACACCGAAGTATAGTGCGCTTTGCAGCCCGTCTGTGTCCTTAGGTCAGTGAGTTCTCATGCATTAACAGCGGCTTCTAGGAACGGTGCCATCCACTGCTGCCAGACGGGTTGTTCGTGGTTGGCTGTGGCGGCGGCTTGGGGGCTGTATAGGTAGAGGCGGACGGAGAGGTAGGTGTCTTCGCCGGCGGGGAGGGCGAAGAGGTGGGCTACGCCGGGGGCGGGTTGTTCGAGGCGGAGCAGGACTTCGGAGTCGCTGGGGACGGACTCGATAACTCCTGAGAGGGATGGGGCTTCGGGTGGGGATGTCCGGTGGTCGCCGACGGTCGGGTTCGCGAGGTTGAGCGCGGTTGCTAGGTCTGCCCATGCGCTTTCGGGCGCGGCGGCTTTGCCCATCAGGTCCACGATGGCGGATGGCTCGTCGCGGAAGTGGGCCATGCGGAGGCGCAGGACGGCGAAGAATGTGGGCCAGCCGGACTCGGTGCCTTCGAGATTCGGGTCCCACTCGTCGGTGTCGGCGTGGAGGCTGTGTTCGACGGTTACGAGGCAGGCGTCGTTGTCGAGGGGTTCGACTTTCCACTCGGTTGCTACGGGCGGGCCGCCGGGGGCGTAGTCCTTCTCGACCACATCCTCGCGCAGCCCCCAGAGCCGAACACGGTCATCAATGTCGGCGCGGCTAATCATGTGCCGTCTAGTTCGTCAGGATAAAGTCTTGGCGAGTTCACTTGCAGGTTCCACTTAGTAATGATGCGCCCTTTTGGCGGCCCGCTGGGGTCGAGGCGGCTTACTCCCTTGGTGATTCGTTTACGACACGCCTCAATGAAGTTGGCGTCGGTAACTCTCGCTCGTTCCGACAGATATCCGAGCCGCTTGAAGACAGTGCCTCGACCGAGCCGGTCGCCATATTGGATGAGCGATTCATGGTCGGCGTTTTCGCTCTCAAGATACGTTTGGAGAACCTCGTAGGCGTGCAGCAGTCCACCCGCAGAAGCCGGGACGTCCAGGATGTCGATTACTGTGCGATGAGGGTCCGACACATTCACCGGAACGCGCTGGCGCCAGACGCGTCGTGTCCCAAAGAGCGCCGAGTCCGGCACTGTCCGGATTTGGTAGTCAGTTCCTTGGATAGTTTGGCGGGTTGGCGCGAACTTCCGGCCGACGACAACGTAGATCTCATTGAAGATCTGGTCGGTCAGCCCCCAGTGTTCAACGGCGCTCCACCCGCCGATATAGCCTGGAGAGAACAGCGTCGCAGCGACCACCCATGGGTCTTCCCGCCACTCGGCTGGTACTGAGGCATCCATGGGCACGGCTATGTACCAGCCCTGACGGACACGTGCGAGCCATCCACCATGGGCAAGCGCCGCAAGAAGGCGGCGTGTGCGATGGACGTCAATGTTGAGTACAGGTGCAGCATGGCGAGCGTCGAAAGGGCCTTGGAACGCCCGGTGAAGCGTCATCAATTGCACCCGCTTCTTACTGCTCAGCCCTGCCAACGGGCCATGCTCTTGATATATTGTAGTCCGAGAATTTTCAGCTAGATTTACCATAATGCACTCTGAGTATAACAAGAAGTGTACTACAGGAGGGCTATTACGGCGTAGATGGTGAATTCTCTATCGGTGATGTAATTTGGAGTCAGGCCGAAAGCACTCCGGGCGGCACTAGCGGCGCTCTCGACATACGAAAGCTAGAGGGTCTCCGCCAAGGCTGATTAGGCCTCTCACGAGTTCATTCGTTAGGTCTCCAGATACTTCTGCATCCACTCTTGCCAGACGGGTTGTTCGTGGTTGGCTGTGGCGGTGGCTTGGGGGCTGTATAGGTAGAGGCGGACTGAGAGGTATGTGTCTTCGCCGGCGGGGAGGGCGAAGAGGTGGGCCACGCCGGGGGCGGGTTGTTCGAGGCGGAGCAGGACTTCGGAGTCGCTGGGGACGGACTCGATAACTCCTGAGAGGGATGGGGCTTCGGGTGGGGATGTCCGGTGGTCGCCGACGGTCGGGGCCGTGAGGTTGAGCGCGGTCGCGAGGTCGGGCCACGCGGTATCGGGCGCGGCGGCTTTGCCCATCAGATCCACGATGGCGGATGGCTCGTCGCGGAAGTGGGCCATGCGGAGGCGCAGGACAGCGAAGAATGTGGGCCAGCCGGACTCGGTGCCTTCGAGATTCGGGTCCCACTCGTCGGTGTCGGCGAGGAGGCTGTGTTCGACGGTTACTAGGCAGGCGTCGTTGCCGAGGGGTTCGACTTTCCATTCGGTTGCAACCGGCGGGCCGCCGGGGGCGAAGTCGTTGCTTTCGGCGGTGAAGCGGCGCGGCGGCTCCCAGGCGGTGACGGTCGCGCGGGAGACCATTCCGCCGCCGAAGTCGCATACGAGGTCTTGCGGCGTGCCGTCTGCGCCGTTGTGGAACTCGGTGGGGACGAACCAGGCGGACACGCCGGGGCCGGTGGCGATGGCGCGCCAGGCGTCTTCGGGCGAGCCGGGGACTTCGGTTTGCACGCTGACGGATCGGCGGCCGGATGGGTCTATGGTTACGGGCATGGGGGCACTCCTTGTTTGGCCCCATCCTAACCTTCCCCAGCAGACTGGGGAAGGGATTGCAGGGCGTTGGTGGATGGGTGCTTCGACAGGCTCAGCACGAACGGGGACTTGGGAGCTTCGCGGAGCGCCCGTACGGGATGCGGGAGTTGGTTGCAGGGGCATAGGGTTGGTTTGCGGAGGTGGCGCGGGTTTGGGTACTTTAGATGCTGGAATGCGTGTAAAGCGTTGACCGTCGTAGCTGGCGGATGTAAAATCCAGGTTCGAGTTTTGGCTTGCGAGGCCGCTTTTTTGGACTATTGGGAGAGGCTGATTTGACTACCCCGGACGTTCTTTCGAGAGAGACGCCCCAGGATGAGCTGGAGCAGGAGTACAAGTGGGGCTTCACCACGGAGATCGACGTCGATCTGGCTCCGAAGGGGCTGAACGAGGACATCGTCCGGCTGATCTCCTCGAAGAAGGGCGAGCCTGAGTGGCTGCTGAAATGGAGGCTGAGGGCCTTCAGGCACTGGCTCAGGCAGGACGACAATCATCCCGACTGGGCGATGGTCGAGTTTCCTTCGATCGACTTCCAGGACATCTACTACTACGCCGCGCCGAAGTCGGACGACGACCGTCCGAAGAGCCTGGACGAGGTGGATCCGGAGATACTGGAGACGTTCGAGAAGCTGGGGATCCCGCTGAACGAGCGGGCGCGGCTGGCTGGCGTGGCGGTGGACGCGGTGTTCGACAGCGTGTCGGTGGCGACGACGTACAAGGACCAACTCGAGAAGGCGGGCGTCATCTTCTGCCCGATCAGCGAGGCGGTGGAGAAGCACCCGGAACTGGTGCGCAAGTACCTCGGCTCGGTGGTGCCGTACAGCGACAACTTCTACGCGACGCTGAACTCCGCCGTGTTCAGCGACGGCTCGTTCGTGTACGTGCCGCCCGGCGTGCGGTGCCCGGTGGAGTTGATGACGTACTTCCGGATCAACCAGGAGGACTCCGGGCAGTTCGAGCGGACGCTGATCGTGGCGGACGAGGGCAGCTACGTGAGCTACCTCGAGGGATGCACGGCGCCGACGCGAAAGTCGCACCAGCTTCACGCGGCGGTGGTGGAGTTGGTCGCCATGGACAACGCCGAGATCAAGTACTCGACGCTCCAGAACTGGTACCCCGGCGACAAGGAGGGCAAGGGCGGCGTGTACAACTTCGTGACCAAGCGCGGCAAGTGCGCCGGCGTGGACTCGAAGATTTCGTGGACGCAGGTGGAGACCGGCTCTGCGATCACGTGGAAGTATCCGAGCGTGATCCTGCAGGGCGACAACTCGGTCGGCGAGTTCTACTCGGTGGCGCTCGTGAGCAGGCATCAGCAGGCGGACACCGGCACGAAGATGACGCACATCGGCAAGAACACGCGGAGCACGATCGTCGCCAAGGGCATTTCCGCTTCGCACGGGAACAATACGTACCGGGGCCTGGTGAAGATCAACGGCGGCGCGGACGGGGCGCAGAACTTCACGCAGTGCGACTCGCTGCTGATCGGCGACAAGTGCGGCGCGCACACGGTGCCGTACATCGAGGTCAAGAATCCGACGGCGCGCATCGAGCACGAGGCGTCCACGTCGAAGGTCAGCGACGACCAGCTCTTCTACCTGATGCAGCGGGGGATTGACGAGGAGGAGGCGCACTACATGATCATCAACGGCTTCTGCCGGGGAATCTTCCAGGAGTTGCCGTTCGAGTTCGCGATGGAGGCGTCGCAGCTTCTCAAGGTGAGCCTGGAAGGGGCGGTGGGCTAGATGGGCGCTTCGGAAATCCCTATGCTGGCCGTTCGCGGCCTTCACGCTTCCATAGACGACACGGCGATCCTCAAGGGCTTGGACCTGACGGTCAACGCGGGCGAGATCCACGCGATCATGGGCCCGAACGGCAGCGGCAAGAGCACGCTGGCGAACGTGATCGCGGGGCGGCCTGAGTACGAGGTCACGGACGGCGACATCCTGCTGGACGGCGAGAGCCTGATCGAGATGGCGCCGGACGAGCGGGCGCGCGCGGGCGTGTTCCTGGCGTTCCAGTACCCGGTGGAGCTACCGGGCGTGCGCTACTGGCAGTTCATGAAGGCGGCGGTTGACGCCGTTCGCAAGGAGCGCGACGAGACGCCGCTTCAGGTGCGGGAGTTCGACAGGAAGTTCACCGGCATGGCCAAGACGGTTGAGGTGAGGTCCGACCTCGTGAGGCGGTCGGTCAACGAGGGGTTCTCCGGCGGCGAGAAGAAGCGCGGCGAGATGTTCCAGCTAGCGATGCTGGAGCCGAAGCTGGCGGTGCTGGACGAGACGGACTCCGGGCTGGACATCGACGCTCTGAGGGCGGTGGCGCGGACGGTGAACGAGATGCGGGAGCCGCGGCGCTCGATGGTCGTGGTCACGCACTACCAGCGCATACTGAACTACGTGACGCCGGACTTCGTCCACATCCTCGTGGACGGCAGGATCGTGCGGTCGGGCGACGCGGGACTAGCCGAAGAGGTGGAGGACAGGGGCTACGAGTGGGTGACGGCGGGCAACGGCGCCGCCTCGTAGAGCATAGCCTGACAATGGTACAGACCAGATCCGGCATCGCGAGGTACCGGTCGGACTTCGAGGCCGCAGAGGCTGCGTCAACGGGAGCGGCGTGGCTCGGCGATTTGCGCCACGCGGCCTTCGCTCGCTTCGAGGACCTGGGGTTCCCCACCGCACGGCGCGGCAACGAGAGGTGGAAGTACACGAACGTGGGGCCCATCGCGCGGTCGGCGTTCGAGCGCCCCGACAGCCCCGGCGCGGCGACCGCGTCTGACCTGGGCAGGCTCGTGCCGCACGATCCGTCGTGGACGGCGCTGGTTTTCGTGGACGGGTTTTTCTCGCAAGAGCTTTCGTCGGCGGGCGCGAACGGCAACGGCGCGCGCACGGGCAGTCTGGCCGAGGCCGCGGCTTCGGACGGCGAGCTTGTGCGCGGGCACCTGGCGAAGAGTGCGGACGTGGGATCGGACGGGTTCATCGCGCTCAACACGGCGTTCGCGTCGGACGGCGCGTTCGTGCACGTGCCGGACGGGGCGAGCCTGGACGCGCCGGTGCACCTGGTGTTCCTCTCGACGGAGCGGGACGCGCCGACGGTCACGCATCCGAGGACGCTGGTGGTCGCCGGGGAGGGTTCGCGGTTCACGCTGATCGAGAGCTACGTATCGGAGTCGGGCAGCGCGTACTTCACGAATGCGGCGACCGAGGTCAGCATGGCCGCTGGCTCGGCGGTGCGGCACTACAGGTACGTGGTGGAGGGCGAGAGCGCGTACCACGTGGGCGTGACGCGGGTGCACCAACTCGACGACAGCGAGTTCACGTCGACGGCGCTGGAGACGGGCGCGGGCCTGCTGCGGAACGACGTGCACGTCGCGCTCGACGCGCCGGGCAGTTCGTGCTACCTGAACGGGCTGTACATGACGCAGCGGTCGCAGTTCGTGGACAACCACATCAACGTGGATCATCTGAAGCCGCACGGCACGAGCGACCAGTACTTCAAAGGGATACTCGGCGGCCGGTCGAGGGCGGTGTACAGCGGGCGCGTGGTGGTGCACAGGGGCGCGCAGAAGACGAACGCGCAGCAGAAGGACCTGAACCTGCTGCTCTCGCGCGGGGCGGAGGTAGATACGAAGCCGAGCTTGGAGATCTACGCGGACGATGTGACTTGCGGGCACGGCGCGACGGCGGGCGCCGTGGCGGAGGACGCGCTGTTCTACATGCGGAGCCGGGGCATCGACCTGCCGACGGCGAGGGCGCTGCTCATCAGGGGCTTCGCGAGCGAGATCATCGACACGATAGAGACCGAGGCGCTGCGCGAGTTCGTGGACGGCGTGTTCGCGGGCGCGATTCCTTCTATTGAGTTCGATGAATAGGCGAGTTCGACGATGAGTAGGCGCGAGGCGTCGGCAGTTCATACGCAATTCGCCTTTGGGCCGGAGATCGACCGGATAGCATGACCGAACTGAACGATCTCTACCAGGAGGTGGTGAGGGACCACTACGCGAACCCCAGGAACTTCGGGCGTATCGAAGAGGCGGACCGCGTGTCGGAGGGGTTCAATCCGTTCTGCGGGGACATCATCACCCTGTACCTCAAGCTGGACGACGCCTGCATCGTGGACGTTGCGTTCGAAGGCGTGGGTTGTGCCATCTCCAAGGCATCGGCCTCACTCATGACGGAGGGCGTCATGGGCAAGTCGCAGGAGGACGCGGAGGTGCTGTTCGACGCGGTGCACCGCATGTTCACGGGCGAAGAGGCCAACGGCGGCAGGGACGACATTGACCTCGGCGATATCGATTTTCTGGCGGGGGTCGCCGCTTTCCCGGTGCGAGTGAAGTGCGCTACTCTTTGCTGGCATACGCTCAGGGCCGCGTTGAACGGCAGCGAGGAAACGGTAACTACGGAATGACTTGGGGAATGATCGGCGGTCCCGGCGATCAATACGCTTTCAGGCTTTAGGGGAGTTTCATGGCGTTCGTAAAGGTGTGCAACGTGAGCGACGTTCCACAGGGAATGGCGCAGGTCTTCGAGGCCGGGGATGAAGACATCGTGATTTGCAACGTGGAGGGCGAGTTCTACGCCGTCCAGGACCTGTGCACGCACGACCAAGGGCCGCTCGGCGAGGGCGAGCTCATAGGCTTCGACATCGAGTGTCCGCGCCACATGGCGACGTTCGACGTCCGGACGGGAGAGGTCACGGCCTTGCCCGCGGTGCTGGGCGTGGCGACGTACCCAGTGCGGATCGAGGGCGACGCGGTAGAGGTGGACCCAGACAATCCGACCGAGCCCGAGTTCTAGAAGGCGCCCGAATGCTAGACGTCCGCAAGGTCCGCAAAGACTTCCCGATACTGGAGCGGTCCGTGTATGGGAAGCCGCTCGTGTACCTGGACAACGCGGCAACGTCGCAGAAGCCGGCCAGCGTGATACGGGCGCTCACCGACTACTACGAGCAGTACAACTCGAACGTTCACCGGGGCGTTCACGCGCTGAGCATGGAGGCGACAGACCGGTACGAGGAGGCGCGCGTCAAGGTGGCCGACTTCATCGGCGCGCCGTCCGCGGAGAGCGTGGTCTGGACGCGGAATGTGACGGAGGCCATCAACCTGGTGGCGTACTCTTGGGCGAGCGAGAACGTGCGGGAAGGCGACTCCATCGTCACCACGCAGATGGAGCACCACAGCAACCTGGTGCCGTGGCAGCGTGTGGCGGACGCGAACGGCGCGGACCTCAGGATCGTTCCACTGAACCGCGACGGCACGCTCGACCTGTCGGACATCGACTCGATCGTCACGGCAAGCACGAGGCTGCTGGCGTTCACGCACATGTCCAACACGCTGGGGACGATCAACCCGGCGGAGGAGTTGATCGCGAAGGCGAGGGCCGTGGGCGCGACGGTACTTGTGGATGCGGCGCAGAGCGTGCCGCACATGCCGGTTAACGTGGTGGAGTTGGACTGCGACTTCCTCGGGTTTTCGGGGCACAAGATGCTCGGCCCCACGGGAATCGGCGCGCTGTACGCAAAGCCGGAGATTCTCGATAGCATGGAGCCGTTTCTCACCGGCGGCGAGATGGTGTTGCAGGTCTGGAACGAGCGGGCGACATGGAACGCCCTGCCGATGAGGTTCGAGGCAGGCACGCCGAACATCGCCGACGCAATCGCGCTGGGCGCCGCCGTGGACTACCTCAACGAACTCGGCATGGACGACGTGCGGGAGCATGAGAAGCAGATCACGGCGTACGCGCTGTCGAGGTTCCGGGAGATCGAGGAGTTGGACGTGTACGGCCCGGACGACCCGGAGATACGGGGCGGGATCGTCTCGTTCCACTCGGACAGCGTGCATCCGCACGATCTGGGCACGTTCCTGGACCGGGAGGGCATCGCTATCCGCACAGGGCACAACTGCACGATGCCCCTGATGAGGGAGATTGGCATCGCGGCCACGGCGCGAGCCAGCTTCTACGTCTATAACCTCGAAGAGGAAGTGGATTTCCTGGTGGATACGCTGAAGGCCGCGCTGCGGTACTTCAGCCATGGGGCGTGACGTGCTTGACGATCTCTACCAGGAGATCATCCTCGACCATTCCAGGAACCCCAAGAACCAGCGGGAACTGCGCCAACCGGACATCTGCGGCGAGGCCGTGAACCCGTTTTGCGGGGACGAGACGCGCGTGCAGGTGCAGCTTGAGTCGGAGCGTGCATCGGCGGTTGGCGGCTCAGCCATAGGATGCGCCATCAGCCAGGCCGCGCGCTCGATCATGACCGAATGGCTGCTCGGCGCGTCGATAGCAGACATGAAGGCGATGGACTCGCTGTTTCGCTCCCTCATGGACGGGGACGAACTGTCTGAAGACGAGCTTGACCGGCTGGGGGACCTGACGGTGCTGGAAGGCGTCCGGCGCTACCCCGTGCGGATCAAGTGCGCGCTGCTGCCGTGGCTGGCGCTGGAGGAAGGAATCGAGGACTACCTGAAGGAGGCGGGCCGGTGAAATCGATCACACCATCAGAGTTGGACGGCCTGCTTGCCGACGGAGGCTCACGCGCGTTCGTGGACGTGTCGGACGGGCCGGAGTACAACGAGGCGCACATACCGGGCTTCAGCACGGTGCCGCGGGCGGAGATCGAGTTCCGGTTTGAGCGGCTGGCGCCCTCGAAGCGGACGCCGGTGGTGCTGGCGGATGTGGGCGGCAGGCGGGCGGAGCTTGCCGCGCACACGGTCGAGCGGATGGGGTACGGCGACGTGTCGGTGCTGGCCGGCGGCGTGGCCCGGTGGGCGCTGGAGGAGTATCCGACCGAGTGGGGAATAAACGTGCCCAGCAAGGACTTCGGAGAGAAGGTGCACGTGCAGGAGGGCCTGCCGGAGTTGAGGGCGGACGAGATCGTGGAACGCATGGAGAGCGGCGAGAGGTTCGTGTTCCTGGACGCCCGTCCGCCCGAGGAACACAGGGCGGTCACGGTACCGGGCAGCCGGAGCGTTCCCGGCGCGGAGCTTCCGCTCAGGATTGGCGAACTGGCGTCGGACCCAGACGCAACAGTGGTCGTGCACTGCGCCGGGCGCACGCGCAGCATCATCGGGGCGAGCGTGCTGCATCGGATGGGTGTGCGGAACGTGTTCGAAATGACGAACGGGACGCCGGCTTGGCGTATGGCCGGACAAGAACTGGAGTACGGCTCGGAACGCGCGTCGTTGCCCGAGCCGTCACCCGAGAACCTGGCGAAGGCCGAGGCGTTTGCGGACAGAATCGCGGACGAGGACGGAGTACGCTACCTTTCGATCAAGGAGCTTGAACGGCGTATGACCGAGGGAGACTCTGCGTACCTGATCGACGTCAGGACTTCGGAGGAGTTCGAGCGCGGGCACATTCCGGGCTTCTGGTGGATACCGGGCGGCCAGGTTGTGCAGCGGTCCGATGACGCGGTGGCGGTGAGGGACGCGGACATCATCTTCGCGTGCGACGGGCGGGTGAGGAGCACGGTAACGGCTTCGTGGTGCCGGCGCATGGGCTTCCCGAACGTGTACGTGGTGCATGGGGGTACGTCTGCGTGGACCGAGGCCGGGCACGAGTTGGCCGGCGGGATGGAGGCGCGCGCGCCGTTCGGGTACGCGGAGGCGCTGGGACGCTGCGATCTGATCTCCGCGCAGGCACTGAACGATGAACTGCAAGGTCCGGAAGGCCCGCGCGTCATCTACGTGGGCGCAAGCGACCGCTTCGCCGGGGCGCACGTGCCGGGATCGACGTGGGCGCCCCGGGGCGACCTGGAGCTGCTGATTGGGGAGCGGGTTCCTGACAGGTCGGCGTCCGTGGTCGTTACCTGCGCTGACGGCGTCGGTTCGGTGCTTGCCGCGGACGCGCTCGCCGGGCTCGGCTACGGAAGCGTGCGGGTCCTCGAGGGCGGCGTGGACGCGTGGTCGGTAGCGGGGCTGCCGGTCGAGCAGGGGCTGACGGGCGTGATGATCCCGCCGAACGACGTTGTGTACTCCGGCACGCACCGGAGCATAGCGGCGGGGATCAACTACCTGCGCTGGGAGACGGAGTTGGGGTTCAAGTACGAGCAAAGCTGAACGCGCTGCGCGTCACTTGCTTGCGGTCCCGGCGAGAGTACCTGACTTGATTGAAAAAGAGGCGCTGAACAGAGAGTCGATATGGAGTGTGTGATGGTTATTTCTGAGCCGTGGCGTCTCAAGAACGAGAGAAGGAAGGAAGAGCTACGTCGCGAGGGCCGTGAAGAAGGCCGCGAGGAGGGGCGTGGAGAAGGCCGCGACGAGGAACGAGCGGCATGGGAGGCGTGGTACCAACGCTGGACTAAGGCAAAGCAAGAGAACCGGCCTTTCGATGAACCGCCGCCGCAGCGTAACTGATCGGCCCGATTCACCGGCACTCGCATCGTCTCAGACCGGACGGGAGTATAAGCCGGAAGGTGCGATAGTACTGATAGAGCGCCCGACGAATTGACCCGCTACCGCCCACCGAACAGCCAGACCTCGGCCCAGTGGTGGTATTCGAAGCCGCCGAAGTTCGGGTAGAAATTCCGCACGTTGGGAGACCACGACCAGACCGTAACGCGGGTTGCCGGCATGAACCTGTAGGCCCTCTCGAACACGCGCGCCTGAATCTGGTGGAACAGGTCCTGACGGATGGCAGGATCGTACTCGATTGCCTGAGCCTCGATCAGAGCGTCCAGTTCGGGGTCGCGTATCGATGCGGAGTTCCTGGCGCCCATGCCGTGAAGAACCGGCAGCAAGTACGAGTTTGGCATTGAAGCGGGCGCTGTTGGCCCGATGGACATCTGATAGCTTCCAGCGTTCCAGACCTCTTCGCCGTAAGCCCTTCGATTTATCACTTCCATCATGGGGTCGAGGCCGGCGTCCTTCAACTCCGCCACGATCAGTTCGGCGTGGGCGATGTACCTGGGGCCAAAGTCTCCTACTTTTACGGTGAACGCGCTGAAGGGACTCTCTTCCAGGGCCTCGGCGGCGACCTGCGGGTCCGCGAAGTAGGGCGCGAGCTTTTGCCGGTCCAGCAGCCATCCGGCCTCGGACACAGGGGAGCCGAGGCTGACGAAGCCCTGGCCGCCCCAGACCTCTGAGATAGCGCGCCAGGGATCTACCGCAAAGAACACCGTGCGGCGGCTCGCGGCGTTGTCGAATGGCGGACTCGCGAGATTCATCGCCAGTTCCACGCCGACGCCGGGCTGCGCCACCCGGTACAACGGCGTGTCGGGACGCCTCCTCAGGAAGCCGCTCCACTCGGCAGGGCCGAACTCGTGGAAGTCCAACGCGTTCGTGAGGAAAGCGGCCGTTCGTGTCTGCTCGTCTTCGATCACCTGGATACGCAGGTTGTCCAGGTGCGGCAGAGGAGACTCGAAGTAGCCGGGGTTACGCTCGAAAATTGACGTGCCGTCGCCGCGTATCGAGGTGAGAATCCAAGGCCCGGAGCCTATGGTGGGACCGTTTCTAAGGTCGCCGTTCTCCGTGACGGCCTCGGGAGCGACTATCTTGGACCTGGCGTCGGCCAGCGCGGTCAGGAAATCCGCGTCCGGCTGCTTCAGCCGTATCCGGAAGCTGCCGTCGCCCGTAAGCTCTATGCGTTCGATAGAACGCAGCAGCCCCGCGTTAGGCCGTCCCTCCTCCGCCTGCCTTGTGTAGCTGGAGGCGACGTCGGCGGCAGTTACCGCGCGTCCGTTGACCGGCGGGAGGTCCTGCCACGCGGCGTCGGGCCTCAAATCGAACTCAAACGTCAGGTGGTCCGTCATTCTCCACCCGGCGCATAGGTCGCACTCCACCGCGAGGCTGGGCAGCCGGACGTCCGGGCCGGAGCGCAGGCGCAGCAGCCGGGAGTAGGCCAGGCCGGGCCCCCACGTGGACAACGCCGGGGACCAGCTGGCGTGCACGTCCTGGTGTTCGAATGGCTCCCTCGCGGCCAACCGAGCGACGCCGCCCGTGTTCGGAACGATCGTGGGAGACGGCGCGTGCGTGGGCGTCGCCGGCGTCTCGACGGGATCCGGAGTGGCGACAACCGGGGTGGTCTCCGGCTCGACGGTCTCGGTTACCGCAGCCGTAGGCATGTCCTCCGGCTCGGCAGTAGCCAGGACCTCGACCGTTGGAGTAGGCGGTGGGTGCGGCTCGACCGTCTCGGGCGCGGCGACCGTCGGCGTTGGCGACGCCTGCGACGGCTCGGCGGTCCCGGGAGTGGCGACGGCGACCATTGGCGTTGAAGTCGCTTCGGAGCTGTCTTCGAACTCTTCCGGCGTGGCGGCGCAGCCCAACATCGCAAGTGAGACGAGCAGCGAGATGATCGCCGTCGCCAGTCCAGGTTGCCAGCCCTTCCGGAGCGTTTTCAAGTTGCGGGTCTCGCCAATCCAAGCCATCTCTTGAACTGTCCTGCGGTGACGATGCCTTCCTGCGGGAGCATGAACACCGCGATGAGCGTGGGAGGCAGGAACAGGACGGCGTGCACCACGATCGCGAATGCGAACGCGGAAGATTTGTCCATGCCGAAGAAGTCCAGCACGTACACGACGGCGGCCTCGAACGTGCCGATGGAGCTTGGCAGCGCCGGCACCGCAGACACGAAGAAGATCGTGCCCATGATGGCGATGGTGGCCGTGACAGGCGAGATGTTCATGTGTACGGCTTGGGCGACGACCCACGCGGTGACGCCCACGAGCACCCAGTAGAGCGCGCTGACCGCAAGGCCCGCGGCCAGCCTCAGACGCGAGTCCTCTAGCTCGCGGACCGATTTCGTGAACTCGCGCACCCACGCCCACCTGCTGAAGAGGGGCAGCCCGTCGCTGCCCCAGGAGATGAATCGCACCAGCGCCGCGACGACGATCGAGAACCCCAGCGCTCCCCAGACGTACATCTTGAAGTTCTGCATCTCCGGAACGAAGACGAGGGCGATGAGAAGTATCAACGTGCTCGCAAGGACGTCCAGCACGCGCTCCATGCCGAGCGTCGCAAGCGCGATCGACGCCCTCATACGGTCGCGCACGGTCAGGACCGCGAGCTGGGTGGCCTCGCTGGCGATTCGTATGGGGACAAGATTGTTCAGTCCGATCCCCTCGTTCTGGACGATGAACAGCCGCCACGTTGTGATCGGCTCGTCCCACAGCAGTATTCGCCACCGATACGCGCGGAGCCAGCTTGCGAACATGAACACGAGCAGCGAGAGCGCGATGATCTCCAGAGACACGCCGGCGAGCGAGTCCCGCACGGCGCCCCAGTCGAGCCCGCGCACGGCGAGCCAGCCGAGCCCGACGCTGGCGGCAACGCCGAGCGCGATCCTCAAGACGTTGACGGCTAGCTGTCTGCTAACGAGCGGCATGGGTCGTTCTGTTCAGTTGCATCGAGTGTTCGTGTGGGCCGAGGGTCGAAGTCGCACCATCCGAGTATAATCCAAATCTGCGCGTACCAATTCCCATGTTCATCGATTGCCACGTTCACCTTGACCCGTTTCCCGACTTGGAAATCCCCAGGATACTGTCGCGGGGCATGGAAGCGGGAGTGGCCGCGGTCATCTCGGCGGGTACCACCGTCAAGTCCTCACGGCGGGCCGTCGATTTGACGGCGCGCCATCCCGGGTTCTTCGCGGGCGTGGGCGTGCACCCGATGAACCTGACAAGGCCGCTCGAAGCTGAGGACTACGCGGAACTGGAGCGCCTGGCGCTGTCCACAGAGAGGGTAGTCGTGATGAGCGAGGTCGGGCTGGACTTTATGGAGGGTGCGCCGGACCGCGCGATGCAGTACCCGGCCCTCCGCGAGCAGATACGGCTGGCCAGGTCCCTGGAGTTGCCCATCGTGTTCCACAGCCGCGAGTCGCATCCGGAGGTGTTGCGCGTGCTGCGGGAAGAGCGCGCGTACGAGGTGGGCGGCGCGATGCACTACTTCCAGGGCGACTACCACACGGCGCGGGAGGCGATCGATCTTGGATTCTACGTATCGCTGGCCAGGCCGCTGCTGAGGTTGCCGGAACTGCAGGACGTGGCCGCGCGGCTTCCGCTCAGCGCGATTGTGCTGGAGACGGACGCCGCGCCGCAGCCGTTCAAGGCGAAGCGCGAGAACTGGACGGAGCCGAGGCACGTGCGCACCGTGGCGGAGAAGCTGGCCGCGCTTCACGGAATCGGCGTCGATGAGGTGGAGACAGTCACCACGCGGAACGCGCTTGCGATGCTGGGGAGCGGCTCGGGGCCTGTCGCACGCTACCTGGAAGAGGCAGAGGCATCGAGCGAACCGGCTGGCAGCTAGGCGTTGAGCGGGTACTCGCTCACGAAGAAGATGAACATCCACGTCAGGAACAGCAACGGGAGCCAGCCCAAAACGGTTGGGACGAACACGCGGCGCAGGGTCGTCTGCTGAGTCTCCCTGGCGGCGATCATGCCCGCGGCAAGCACCCAGAACGTCGCGAAGGAGAAGCCGATGGGCCCGGCCGCGGGAATGGCGACGGACGCCATGATGATCCCCGGGCCAAAGCAGATGCCCAGCGCGTGAAGCAGTTCTCGCCACGTGCCTTTGCCGCCCAGAAATCCTGAGCCTATGAAGTAGCTGACGAACGTCCAGATGATCCACCCGATGAAGACGGTCGCCATGGCTATGGGGAATGTGGAGGCGGGCGGGTCCACTCCCTCCACGACCCGGTTGGCGTACACCAGCATCCCCACGCCGAACGATAGCGCGGCGAGCAGAACCGCTCCCAGGGCATACAGGACGGACGACTCGGACTGCCGGAGCCGTTCGAAGGCGGAGGGCTCGAGCAACGCCGCAAGTAGGACTGTGGAAAGCAATTGACGTGTTCCAGGGTGCAGAGGGTGAGCGCGATTGTAGCCTGTTTCGCGGGAATGCGGGTCTGGGGCGAGAAATCGCGTCTGCTGCCTGAGACGCTGAAACGGTTCCGTGGGTTCGTTGACACGCCGAACGGCTGTGACTAGGATGAGGTTGGCCGTGCTAGGCGGGGAGTTAGCGGTGCCCTGGACTCGCAATCCGCTCTAGCGAGGCTGAATTCCTCTCTGAGGTCCAACTCTCGAGGCCTCTGTCTCAGGGTTACGGTGTCGATGGCTGGGTCCTGCGCGGCGGAAATCCGTGAACCCCGTCAGGTCCGGAAGGAAGCAGCGGTAAGCGGGAGCTTCCGGGCGCCGCAGGGCAGCCTGGCCTGAGCCGTGCTCGAAGGACACGTTTTCGGGAGCGATCGAGGAGACGGTGCACGGCCTTCTCTACGACTGCATGTCTCGCGGGCAGGTACACTATCTGCCAGTGAACTTCACCTCTTCATATCAACGGTTTTTCTCATGACGCTAACCGGCCGGCGAAGTCCGCAGGATACGACCGGCGTCGAACGCCGTCCCCGGGCCAGGAAGTCCCTCGGGCAGCACTTCCTGGTGGACAAGCGCGTGCTGGCCAGGATCGTCAAGGCCGCGGACCCCCAGCCGGGCGAGACGATCGTGGAAGTCGGCCCCGGCCACGGCACGCTGACCGCCGAGCTGGCTGGGCGCGGCGGCAGGGTGATCGCCGTGGAACTGGACGGCGCGCTGGCCGCTCGCCTGGAGCAGCGTTTCGCCGGCGACGCCGCGGTGCGAGTAATCGCCGGCGACGCCCGCGAGGCGGACCCGGCGGCGCTGGTCGACGGGGAGCCGTACAAGTTCGTGGCCAACCTGCCCTACTACGCCGCGCTGCCGATCGTGAGGCGGTTCCTCGAATCGGACCATCCGCCGAGCCGCATGGTGATCATGGTGCAGCGCGAGGTGGCCGAGGCCATGACGGCGAAGCCGGGCGATATGTCGCTGCTGTCGGTTGCCGTGCAGCTTTACGGCAGTCCGGCGATCGTGTGCCGTGCGGGGCCGCGCGCGTTCCGTCCGCCGCCCAAGGTGTCCTCCGCCGTGGTCCGCATCGATGTCTTTCCCGAACCCGCGCTCGACCTCGCGTCCGTGGACGAGTTCTTCCGCGTGGTGAGGGCCGGATTCAGCGCGCCCAGAAAGATGGTCAGAAACAGCCTCAAGAACGGGCTTGGCGCGGAGCAGGGCGGGGTACTCCGCGCGCTGGAGGACGCGGGCGTCCCGCCAACGCTCCGGCCCGGCGCGCTCAGCCTGGAGGACTGGGGCAGGGTGTGCCGCGCGCTGACGGTGCGGGAGAGGCCGTCGGCATGCTGACGCTGGAGGCGCCCGCCAAGATCAACCTCACGCTGGAGGTCACCGGACGCCGCGAGGACGGCTACCACGACATCGCGTCCGTCATGCAGACGGTGGACCTCACGGACGAGTTGACGTTCGAAGAGGCGGACGATCTTACGCTCGAATGCGACGCGCCCGAACTTCAGTCGGACGACAACCTCGTGCTGCGGGCGGCGCGGCTTCTACGGCAGCATGCGGGCGTGGACCGGGGCGCGCGCATCGGGTTGCGGAAGCGGATACCGCACCCCGCGGGGCTGGGCGGAGGCAGCAGCGACGCGGCAACGGCGCTGATCGGGCTGTGCCGTCTCTGGGGCCTCGACATGACGGCGCGCGACCTCACGCCGCTGGCCGCGTCGCTGGGGTCGGACATACCGTTCTTTCTTCATGGCGGTACTGCGCTGGTGAGCGGCAGGGGCGAAAGGGTGCGGTCGCTCCCGGTCGCCGAGCTTGGGACGGTAATCATCCTCGCGCCGGACATTGTGACCGACAACAAGACGGCGGCCATGTACGGCCGGCTGACTCCGTCGGACATGACGCGCGGCTTCCTGACGCGAAAGCTGGCGGCGCGGATAGCGGGCGGCGGCGACGTCCCGCCGCAGTTCCTGTTCAACGTCTTCGACGGCGTCGCGCTGCGGGCGTTCGAGGAGTTGGAGTCGTACTGGCGCACGCTCGAAGACCTGGGAGCGCGCGAAGTGCACCTCGCCGGCAGCGGGCCGGCCATGTTCGCGCCGGTGTCGCGCAGGGAGATCGGGACCGCCATACACCTGATGCTGGAGTCGGTCCACGGGTGGCGCGCGTACCTGGTCGGGCCGTGGGAGCGCGAACTGGGCCGGTGAACGAGCTGGTCGTCGGTCTTGCCTGCGGCGCGTTCATGGCGTCCATCTTCGTGACGCTCGGGGCCTGGGCCGTGGTCAGGCTGGCGGACGATCCGCCGCCGGTGATGCTCCGCCTGCTGGAGCGGCACTCGCCGATGCGGCTGGTCATGCCCGTGGTGGTGCTGTCGTACCCGGTATGGGGCGCGGCTGGCATGTTGCTCGCCCTGCTGTTCGTGGCGTCGGAGAACGCGGCCCCGGGCGGCGGCCTTGGCAGCCCGAACATGTTCTACACTGTCGTCGTGGCCGCGATCGCGGCGCTGGCCATGCCTCCCGCGCTGCTGCTGATCAGGCCGGCGCGGTTGCAGACCGTGCTGACCGGCGCGATGTTCGCGGGCGTATTCGGCTGGATGCTGCCGCACTTCGCGACGTAAACGGCCTCAGAGGGTACGCGCGGGAATATGCGCAACTGCAAGTTGAAGTGGAGCTAGCCCAAGAACCGAATGATGGCGGCCACGGCGCCGAGGCCGAGGAACTGCAGGCCAGCTACTCCGAAGATGACTCTGTTGAGGTCTCCGCGAATCTCGGCCTTCATCTCAGCCAGGTCCTCTTTCGTCGCCAAAGACTCAAGCCTGCCTTCAATGTAGCTGACGCGTTGATCTGTCGTGGCCATGGTCTGTCCTTCTATTTCTACACTATGTCAGGTGTCCTTCTGAGTCAAGAGCATATCACCAGGCTCAATCTCCGTTGCTCCCGTCGCCGTTCGTGCGGGACATGGCCTTGCTCAGCCGCGAAGCCGCCGAGGGGTCCTCGCGTTCCAGCAACCTGATCACGGCGCGCGCGGCCAGCGCGATCGTCCTGTCGAAGCGGTTCAGTATCCGTTCCAGGCGGAACATGAACCAGGCAAGCAGTACGCCCGGCACCCCCGCGTTTATGAACGGTGCGATGTCTATGTCCATTGCCTTCCCACCTCCCTGTATCGTCCAAAGAACCTGTTGCGATGCGTCACGCGGCCCTCAACTGGAGGCGCTGCACGGTGCGCATGCCGCCGGAGAAGCGCCAGCCTTCGCCCTCTATGAAGAAGTCGCCGTCGATGCCCAGAGCCGGCGTCCGCACTGTGACCCTGTCCGAAATGCCTCGTTGGATCATGTGATGCAGCGTCGCCTTGTCGCCGGCGGCAAGGTCGAGCGCCATAGCCGGGCGGGGCTGTTTGCGGCGCGCGAGCCGCGACTTCGCGAGAAGCGCGGCCTCCTCGTGATTCGTGATGAAGTTGCACCTGAACACCCTCCTGCGCTCCCCGAACGTGCCGACGGACGCCGCGTCCGAGGCCTCCACCTCCGACGGGCCGAGCAGCTTCACCGCCCTGCCCCTGAGCCGTAGCCGCGTGACGTAGCCCTCGGTGCCGTAAGACAGCGGGTCCGCGGCGGCGATCCGGATCTTGACCGCGCTGGCCCAGTACCGGCCCGAGTCGGTCACCGCCGCCGTAATGTCGCTCGTCAGGTTCACGCCCGTGCCGTCCGGCTTCGAGTTCGCCTGGAAGTCGCCCGTCGAAAGGGGCGTGACGACATGAAACGCGGCGTCGTACTCGCCCTCGTCGATGTTCGCCACGACGGTCAAGGTCTCGCCCGCCAGGAAGCGGATCGCCCTGCCGCCGTCGAACGCGCGGCCCGACTGCCAGAGCTTGACCACGCCCGCGCTGGGCGTTCCCCGGCGGTACCGGGCCACGACGACGTTCTCCACGTGGTCCGTGCCCTCCTCCCACTCCTCGTCCGTGAAGGCCGCGTCTGAGCCGTTGTAGGCGTCCCGGTACACTGCCTTGCTGGCTGTGTGCGGGGCCCGCGTCCTGTGGCCCCGCTCCTCGAAGCGGTAGAAGCCGTTGCCATCCACGTAGAACAGCCCGTCCTCCTCATCCTGGAGCCGGTATATGGCCGCCAGCAGGCTGTCCGTGACCGGCTGGTAGTCCTGGAACTCGCCGTCGTTCAGCCGACGGAGCGTGCCCAGGCGCCGGGCCTGCCCCGCGCCGCCGTAGTCCAGGATGCGGTGGTGGTAGTTCGACGTCGTGACCGCCGCCACGTTGTAGCTGCGCAGCTCCACGCGCTTGGCGCGCTCGAAGTCGTCGTGCGCCTGAGCGTAGCAGTACTGCCTGTTCCTGCCCGGCCTCGGCCTGACCTTGCTCACGACGCCGTAGAACAGGCCACGGTAGCCTCCGAAGTCGAGCCATTTGTGGTCGTTGTGGTCCCCGGCGAACAGGCCGTGCTTCGTGGCCGAGTTGATGGCCGCGTCATCCAGATCGGCCTCGATCACGGCCTCCCTGTCCGCCGTCACGAACACGCGCGAGCCGTGAAGCTCCACGCAGAGCAGCCGCGTTTCGCCGGCGTTCCACGTCTTTGCGAACGACACCGGGCCGGACACCCGCGAGTCCGTCCCGCCGACTCGCTTTCTGAGTTCCACCCCCGTCCGGCTCGCCGCCGCGTACGCGTAGTTGTCCGCGTCCGCGAACCGCACGCACACGCCCGTCTTGTTGGAGCTTTGCCCCATCGTTATGTGAGAGGCGATCGTCACGTCCGTGTCGTCGAAATCCACGTGCGCCAGCAGGCGCCCCGTTCCCGCGGCCGACGTGCGCGCCGCGCCGGAGCCGTCCAGCGCGATGACGCGGCCCGCGTTGGTCCACGTCCAGCCCCGGTCGTCGCCGGGCGAGCGGCCGCCGAGCGCCGCGCCCGCCGCGCCGCCGAAGCTGTCGTACGGGTACCAGCACCTCGCCCAGAGCGGCTGGCCCAGTTGCAGGCCCGTGTCCGTCCGCCGCCTGCCCGCCGGGCTGTACCTGCCGTGCGCGTTGTTCAGCTCCATGTCCAGGACGCGGCCGTTCATGTACTCGGTGCGCAGGTCCCTGAACTGCTCGATCGACAGCGCCCGGACGTCGCCGGTGATGTCGTACCAGTTAGCGCGGCGGGTGAGGACCTGTACGAACGGCTTGGGCATCTAGGGCGCTCCGATGTCGCGCCGGTTCCTGAGCGCGTTCTCTATCGCGGGCAGAAGCAGGTTGACCAGTTCCTGGACGGCCAGCTCGTTGTCCAGTGTGATGCCGATCGACCGCACGTTGCCGGATCTGCCGGTGGCCGCGCGATGCCGGGCCGCCGGCGAGGCGATCGCCTGCCCCGCGAACGGCTCGCCGAACGCCGACGCCGCGCGCCTCAGCCCGGCCGCCGCCGCTCTCCGCAGGCGCTGCAGGTCCTCGGCGTCAGTCATTGCCGGCCTCCGGGCCGCACGACCGGGCCGACGCCGCTTCCAGCGCCTTCCTGTACACGAGCAGCCGCTGCGTCAGGTCCCACGGCTGGTCTCGCAGCGCCGTCCACGGCAGGCCGGTCTCGTGCACCAGCCGCGCCTCCTCGTAGCCGCACGGGAGCGGCGCGCGCCGCTTCATCGCCGCGAAAAGCTCGCCCGACTCCCGATATGCGTCGATGGGCCCCAGCCGGGGAGCGACATCGTTGGCGAAGAACTCCAGGATCGGCCTCGCGTAGCGCGGTTCGAGGGCGCGGAACGATTCAGGGCACGGCTCGTCGTCCAGCGACCAGCCGCGCACCAGCACCGCCAGGGCGGCCTCCTCCACGTCCGGCCGCTCGTCCAGCAGGCGCCGGATGGCGGCGACGTCGCCCACCGTGGGGCGTGTCTCGATGTCCGCCCAGTGGCCGCCGGGCAGTCGAATGCGTCTTATCGTCCCGTTATTGCCGTACATGTATTCTAAGATAGTGCAAAAGTTCTGTTATGTCAATAGTCTGCAATGAAAGAGGGCCTGGAAGAAGATCCCCCAGGCCCTTGCCGGAGCGCTGTCGCCCTCCGGGCTTGGCCGCCGCGAGGCCCTGCGCCCATCTCAGGGCCCCGCGGCCGGCGGGTTGGCGTCACCCGGCCATATCGACCAGCACGTCGATCTCCTGGGGCGTGGCCGAGGAGACTATCGTCAGGCACTTGCCGATCACCACGGCCCTGTGCGGCGCGTAGGTGGGGTGCAGGTGGACCGACGCCGGCCCCCTTACGCCCTGAGGCCCCTGCGGGCCTGCCGGCCCGGTCGGACCCTGGGCGCCGGTGTCACCCTTATCGCCCTTCGGACCTGCGGCGCCGGTGTCGCCCTTGTCGCCCTTGTCGCCCTTCGGACCTTGCGGGCCCGTACCGCCGGACGACGCAGTGCTCCAGACCAGCACCGGCTTGGTGTTCGCGCCTCGCCCCACGCGAAGGTAGAGGTCCATTTCAGACTCGCCGTAACTGGGTATCGACTCCCCGGCCGGCCCCTGGGCGCCGGTATCGCCCTTGTCGCCCTTCGGCCCTTGCAGGCCGGTATAGCCTCGCGGCCCTCGCAATCCAGTGGAGCCTTGCGGCCCCTGCGAGCCTGTGCTGCCGGGGTTGCCCTTCGGCCCCTGTGAGCCGGGGTTGCCCTTCGGCCCTGGTGAGCCGGGGTTGCCTTTCGGCCCTTGCGAGCCGGTATTGCCCTTGTAACCTCTGTAGCCTCGCAGCCCTCTGTCGCCCTTCGGCCCAGGCGGGCCAGGGTCGCCTTTGTCGCCTTTGGGGCCCCTCGGACCTCGCGGACCCGGTGGGCCAACTGGGGGATCAGGACACATCGTTGTAACCTCCTATCTGATTTAACCTTGTCGGTCGAAACTCGCTGCTCGATTCTGAGAACACTCCGCAGGCCCGGTCAGGCCCTTGGGGCGTTCTTTGCCGTTACTGCCTGCCCTCCTTTCCGGGTTACTGCTTTGAAGCCGGGGGCTTCGCCACCGTCACGGTCACCGTGTCGGTGTCCTGCGCCCCGTGCTTGTCCGTCACAGTCAGCGTGAACTTCAGCTTATCGGGGGCGGCAGGCGCCGAGAATGTGGCGCTGGCCGCCGTCGCCCCGCTCAACTCGACGGTGGCTCCCTCTGTCTGCTTCCACTCGTAGCTCAGCGTGTCGCCGGTGTCGGGATCGCTGCTCCCTGAGCCGTTCAGGGTCACCGCAGCGTTCTGGACAACCTTCGAGGGAGTAGCCACGGCGTTGGCCGTCGGCGCGTTGTTTACCGCCTCCACCGTTGCTACGCCGCCCTTGCCTGTGCCGGCAGGCCTGCTCCTGGTAGCCGAAGCCACCACCGGATCGCCCAGCCCGATCATGCCCGCCGAGAGCGTCTTGGCCACTCCCTTGACCACGATCGGGACGAACTGGTCTGCCGCTCGCGTCGCGCCTGCCCTGGCTATTTCGTCTCCCACACTCTTGCTCGGGGGCGTGTGCACGATGCCGATGATGCGCCCCTTGTTGACGGCGCTCGCCTTGTACACGCGCGGATGGCCCGCCCGCCCTCGCATCACCGCGACGTCCCCGCAGTGAAGCGCCTCTCCCGCTTGGAAGTATTCGTCGATTATCCAACTCTTGCCCATTTCTATTCCTCCTAGTTCTGGGTCTCCAAACCTAATGTCCAGCGCGTTCTCCGCCTCCAACGCGGAGAACGCGTAGGCTGTTCTGCTGCGGTCGGGTTCCGTGAGGGTGCCGTATTCACCGCCGAACATGATGCAGGCTAGTTGAAACAGCCCCGACCCCTGGCTAGTTTCAAGGAAGCACCCCGCGCCTGAGTCTCCCTTCGTGACGTACTCGTCATCTTCCACAGTCCTCAATTCGATAACTTTGGCAAAAGAGGTGCCGTTCGCCGTTACCGTCCGATCGACCTCTTTGACTTTGACCTCGATCTCCCCTGCCTCAGCGCCCACCAGTATGAGCTTCATGTCTTTGGTCGGCTCTATGGTGCCGGATATGATCTTCCTGTCGGAGTGCGTAGTGTGTCCGGACGGATCGTGCAGCTTGAACTCCGCCGTCACCCTGTTCGTCCCATCTTCGTCGTCCGACGGCTCGTACAGTTGGCACATGGCGACGTCGACGAAGTTGGTCCCGTCCCTGTCTATAGGAGCGTAGGTGGAGACGTATCCCACCAGATCGTCCGTGTCAGTCGCATCGACGAGAGGCTGGTACATCCTCCGAGTCCCGGACGGTTTCTCCTTGTAGGCCGGCTTGTTGTTGATTGAGGTCATTCCTGCCAGCACGTGCTGGCAGGTCACCAGCATCTTCCGGTTATCGGAGTTCCGCCTCGCCACTCCGGCCAGCGTCCCCTCGGACTTCTCCATGACGCCATTCGCGTGTTGAATCCCGCACTTTATGTGCACTCCGCTCACGAGCGGCCTGTGGCTGTTTGTCTTTGAGTCTGTCATTCCAGAAGCCTCCTGCTTAGTAAGTGAAGACGTAGCCCTTTATGATTTGCACGGGAACGCCCTCCAGGCAGCTTGGTATCCGCTGCCCGGCTGGCAGGTCGCGCTGGTCCACGACCCTTCTGACGTTGACTTCGACGACCCGCACCTCCCGCATCTCACCGTCCTCAGCCGGCATCAGCACCTCGTCCCGGTCCACATCCTTTAATCTCCCTGGGTAGATGGCCATGGTGTATGGGTACTCTCGGAGTGTTCCTGTATTAGTCCACTCAGCATAGGGATGCTTCATGAGTAAGTCCCCGTACTTGTCTTCCACGTATTCTGTGTGCTCGGACGTGTTCACTGTTTGGATCCAGCGGCCCTCCCCAAGCTCAAGATTCTTCCGGCGGATGTATTCCTCCGTGACGAAATCGGGGCTCTCGGCCATGCACGCCCTCGCCGCTTCCCGCAGCCGGTCCCCCCAGATCGGCTCGATGCTGCGCGCCACCGCAGGCCATTCCGCCGGAGGAGCGGCTTCGGTCTGCTCGATCGTGTCGGGGAGAGGCGAGTTGACGACCTGTATGGGGACGCCCTCCAGGCAACTCGGTATGCCGAACTGGCCGGATGCGTGATCCGGGTCCTTTACGGGCGGGATATAGATGACGATACCCCTCTGGTCCAGGTGCCCTGTGCCCGCGCTGTATAGCGATCCTTCTCGGATGCCCAGGACGTAGGAGGCGTGCTCCGTGAGTATTGAGTCGTACTTGAGCCTTACCTCGTGGATGTGCTCGTCCGTGAGTTCGGTAGCCGAGTAGTAGTAGGGAGTCGTGGCCCTGCACTTGGTCCATGCCGAGACCTGTTCTGCGATTAGCTCTGCGAGTTGCTGCTCCTTGATTCTCTGTTCCTCGGCGGCCCGCGCCTCGGCTTCCTGTTCCGCAAGTTGCGCTTCCCTGATTCGCTGTTCCTCGGCGGCCCGCGCCTCGGCTTGCGCCTGCGCGTTCTGCTGCTCCTCTACGCCGACGTTCTGGCAGGCCGCTGCCAGTAGCAGCACGGCTACGAAGCAGCCGACGAATGGCATAGCCCAGCGCACGTTAGTTCTCCGAACTTCGTTGCCGATGTTTGCGTTGTTCATAAGTATCCTCAGCATGTCACAGGCATAATGTCGCGCCTGTTCCCTTCGTTGCCGATTACCCTCCTCACGAATCCAAGTTACTTCGGCGTCCCAGCCGCCGATAGACACAAATGTGTCTAATTTCCGGCGTGGCTCTAAGCCAGGTCGAACGGTGCGGGGAAGAGGCACTCGGCCAGCGAGAGGCCATCAGACCAGCCCGAGGCGCTGGGCCGCCAGCACCGCAGACAGCTTGGACTTCGCTCCCAGCTTCTCGCGGGCGTTGCGGATATAATTGTGGACGGTGTGGCGGCTCAGGTTAAGATGGTCCACGACCTCCGCGGTGTCCATGTCCTGGGACAGGAGCAGCAGCACCTCGAACTCGCGGACGGTCAGGCCGGCCGCCTCCGCTTTCCGCAGGCGCGTCAGGTCCCCGGCCTCAGTCATCGCAGGCCTCCGAGCCGCCGGATCGCAGAACGTTCCCAGTACATGTATTCCAAAATAGTGCATGGGTTCTGTTATGTCAATAGTTCGCCCCACTGCCCGCACCTCGCCCTTGCGCCCAGAGAACTAGTGTACTATTATTGCCGCATGAACATTAACACCGCACCGCCGCGCCGCCATCGACCCCCCAGCCGTGACCGTGTCAAAATTGGGGCAAATCCGCGCGTTTTTGGGACAACTTTGGGGCAGTTAGGTGTCATTCCAAGGGCCACCGCGGTGACAGGAGCGACGTGCTCCAGCTTGGAAATGTCTCTGAATGTCCCAGAATGTCCCATCTTTTGGATTTTGGGAGGGCGCCGTTGACCGCCGCTAAGCGCCCTCAGACCGGCGACCAATCCGAGCACGCCGAGCTATACCTCGACCGCATGGGCGACCTCGGCGACACCCTCGCGGACCTCGACGGCGAGCCGGTCAACGTGTTCGGCGGCATCCCCGGCGAGCGCGTCGTCGCCCGCATCGTGCGATACCGCCGAAGGCGCAAGCATTACGTCTCCGGCATTGTGACCGACGTGCTGGAGCCCTCGCCGCACCGCGTGCCGCCGCCGTGCCCGTTCTTCGGCCCCTGCACCGGCTGCCAGTGGCAGCACATCGACTACGAACACCAGCTACGCCTGAAGCGCGCGCACGTCGTGGACCGCTTCCAGGAGCACGGCCCGCTTCGAAATGTTGAGGTATCCAGCGTGATGCCTGCTTTAGAAAGATTCGAGTATCGGAACCACGCCCGGTTCACCGTGCGGAAGCAGGGCAGGCTCGGCTTCGTAAACCGCATCACCCGCCGCTTCGTCGAGATCGACCGATGTATGTTGATGGCCCCCTGGATCAACGACACGCTCGCCGAACTGAACGGCCTCTGCGGCGAGACCTCCCAGCTAACCATGCGATACGGCGTCAACACCGGCGAGTGGCTCATCCAGCCCCACCTTCAGAGCCGCGATATCCGGCGGTTCACCGGCCAGCCCCACTACGAAGAAAAGCTGCTAGGCCACAGGTTCCGCGTCGGCTCCCCGTCCTTCTTCCAGGTCAACACCCGGCAGGCCGAACGAATGCTGGAGCTCGTCCGCGAACGCCTCCGCCTCACGGGCCGTGAGACCGTCGTCGACGCCTACGCCGGAGTCGGAGTCTTCGCCGTCGCCGCAGCCGAACGCGCCCGCCGCGTCATCGCCATCGAGGAGTCCCGCGCCGCCGTAGAGGACGCCGCCGTCAACGCGTCCGCCATCAAGAACCTCGAATACGTAGAAGGCAAGACAGAGCACGTCCTGTCATCTATGCGGGAGACCCCCGACGCCGTAGTCCTGGACCCGCCGCGCTCCGGCTGCCACGAGGCCGCGCTCCAAGCGCTCATCGGCCTAGCCCCGCCCCGCGTCATCTACGTCTCCTGCGACCCTGCGTCCCTCGCCCGCGACCTCGCATACCTGGTCGAAGGCCGCTACGCCATAGAGTCCGTCCAACCCATAGACATGTTCCCCCACACCCACCACATAGAATGCGTCGCCACACTTACGCAGCCTGCATAATCCCCCTATGTCCCAGACCGCACCCGGTCGATCGAAACCACCCCCTTAACACCCTCCAGCTTCGAGAACAGCACGTTCAACTGGTCGATGCCCTTCACATACACCGTCAGCGTGATCACCGTCATGCCGTGGGCCGGCTCCGACACGCAGTTGCTGATGTTGACCCGCTCGTTTGACACCATCGTCGTCACGTCGCCGAGCAGCCCAACCCGGTCCCACGCCTCCAGCCGGACCCGCACCGGGTACACCTCGTGCGACTCGCCCCAGCCCACGGGCACCAGCCGCTCCTTCTCGTCCTCCGCGATGATGTTCGGGCAGGCGGGCCTGTGCACTGTCACCCCCCGGTTCCGCGTGATGTACCCCACGATCGCGTCCCCGCGTATCGGGTTGCAGCAGCCCGCCATCCGCGTCAGCAGGTCCCCCACGCCCATCACCTCGATGCCCGCCGCCGGCCCGACGGTCGGCAGCTTGATCGGCTCCTCAGGCTGCGGCGACACGTCCTCGGCAGTCAGCCGGTTCACCACCTGCGGCACCGTGATCGTCCCGTTGCCCAGGGCGATGAACAACTCGTCCCGCGTCTCGAAGCCCGTAAGCTCCGCCAGGTCGATGTTGTCCATCTCCGTCGTCAGCCGCCGCAGTTGCTTGTTGTAGATCTCCCGCCCCTGCGCAAGGTTCGCGTCCCGCTCCTGCCGGTTGAACCACTGCCTGATCTTCGACCTCGCGGAGCCGGTACGCACATAGCCGGAATCGGGGTTGAGCCAGTCCAGGCTCGGCCCGCGCTCCGTCTTCGACGTGAGGATCTCCACCGTGTCCCCGATCTGCAGCCGGTACGACAGCGACACCAGCTTGCCGTTGACCTTCGATCCGATGCACCGGTGCCCCACGTCCGTGTGAATGCGGTAGGCGAAGTCCAGAGGCGTGGACTCCGCAGGCAGCTCCTTGACCTCACCCTTCGGCGTGTACACAAACACCTGGTCGTTGAAGATGTCCGTCTTGAACGACTCGACGAACTCCTCCGCCGAGGAGACGTCCCGCTGCCACTCCAGCAGTTGCCGCAGCCAAGTCATCTTCTCCTCGAACTGGACGTCCGAGGCGCCGCCTTCCTTGTACAGCCAGTGAGCCGCCACCCCGTACTCGGACACGCTGTGCATCTCGAACGTCCGGATCTGTATCTCCACCGGGTTGGCCTCCTCGGCCAGCACCACCGTGTGCAGCGACCGGTAGAGGTTGTCCTTAGGGTTGGCGATGTAATCGTCGAAGCTCGCCGGGATCGGGTACCAGCGCGAATGTATGGCCCCGAGCGCTCCGTAGCAGTCCGACACCTTCTCCACCAGCACCCGGACCGCGAACAGGTCGTAGATCTCGTCCGCCGAGCGGTTCTGCTCCGCGTACTTCCGTATCTTCTTGTGGATGCTGTAGATGTTCTTCGGCCTGCCCGAGACCTCGGCCTTGATCCCGGCCTGCCGAAGCTCGGCCTGGAGCAGCCCGATGATCCTCTCGATGTACTCCTCGCGCTCTACCCGCTTGGAGGCGAGAAGGTCCGAGACCGCACGGTAAGAGTCGGTGTCGATGTGCTGGAACGCCAGGTCCTCAAGCTGCCACTTCGCCTCCCAGATGCCCAGCCTGTGGGCGAGCGGCGCGTAGATGTCCAGCGTCTCCTGTGCGAACACCCTGCGCCGCTCGGGCGGCAGGCTGTCCAGCGTGCGCATGTTGTGGAGCCGGTCCGCCAGCTTGATGAGCACGACGCGGATGTCCTCCGCCATCGTCATCAGCATCTTGCGGAGCGTTGCCGCCTGGGCCAGGCCGTCCGCGGGCGTCAGCCTGAGCGCGGAGTCGCGCTCCTCGGAGATCGCCTCCGTCTGCGTCAGCTTGGTGACGCCGTCCACGAGATGCGCGATCTCGTTGCCGAAGGCCCCCTCCAGGTCGGCGTAGCTGACCTCCTCGCAGTCCTCCAGGACATCGTGCAGAAGCGCGGCGGCGATAGCCGACGAGTCGAGCTTCAGATCCGCGAGGTACATGGCCGTCTGCAACGGGTGCTCGATGAACGGCTCGCCGGACATGCGAAGCTGGCCGTCGTGGGCAAACTCGGCGAACCGGTACGCGTCTTCGATTACGCCCAGCTTGTCTTCCGGGATGTACTCCCTTGCCCTTGCCAGCAGTGCTTCCATAGGCTCCCTTGCAGTTCAGGCTGTCAGGAGGCGCGAACCCGGATTATACCCGCCCCGGCAGGTTAGAGGGGCCGTTTCTCATATTCCTCGATAAAGCGTACAATTGAAAACAACCCGCTGAAGGGAGCACGGAATGCCGTCCGACACCCTGACCATCATAGACAACCGCACGGGCAGGCAGTACTCCGTGCCCGTCACCGAGGGGACGATTCGCGCCGCCGACCTGCGCCAGATAAAGACCTCTGACGACGACTTCGGCCTCATGAGCTACGACCCCTCTTTCCTCAACACCGCCACCTGCCACAGCGACATCACGTTCGTGGATGGCGAGAACGGAGTCCTCTGGTACCGGGGATACCCCATCGAGCAACTCGCCGAGGAGTCCTCGTTCCTCGAGACCGCGTACCTGATCATCAGGGGCGAGCTTCCCACTCAGACGGAGTTGGATGAGTGGACGTACAACATCACCATGCACACGCTGCTCCACGAGCGCATCAAGAAGTTCATGGAGGGCTTCCGGTACGACGCGCACCCGATGGGCATCCTCGTCGGCGCAGTCGGCGCCCTCTCGACCTTCTATCCTGATGCCAAGGATATCGACGACCCGGAGTCGCGGGACCTCCAGACATACCGCGCCATAGCCAAGATTCCCTCCGTCGCGGCCATGGCGTACCGGCAGAGCCTCGGCCTGCCGTACATCTACCCGGACAACGACCTGTCGTACGTCGGCAACTTCCTGAACATGCTCTTCCACCCGCTGGCGGACCGGCACTTC
Source organism: Dehalococcoidia bacterium (assembly GCA_963668185.1). GTDB lineage: Bacteria > Chloroflexota > Dehalococcoidia > Lucifugimonadales. Next base: position 1,393,817 of record OY764162.1, on the reverse strand, counting down.
GAGCCGGACCCGATACTGGAAAGGGCCGTCGAGGTGCTGTTCATCCTGCACGCCGACCACGAGCAGAACTGCAGCGCCAACGCGATGCGCGGCGTCGCGAGCTCCCAGCCGGACCCGTACTCCGCGCTGGCCGCCGCCGTGGCCGCGCTGTACGGCCCCCTGCACGGCGGCGCAAACGAAGCCGTCGTCCGCATGTTGGAAGAAATCGGCTCCGTGAAGAACGTGCCAGCCGCGATTGACAGATTTAAGAACAAGGGCGGACGCCTGATGGGATTCGGCCACCGGGTGTACAAGAACTACGATCCGCGGGCACGCATCGTCAGGGACCTGGCCTACGATGTGTTCGAGGTCACCGGCGCAAACCCCTTGCTGGACATCGCCGTCGAACTCGAGCAGGCGGCCCTGAACGACGACTACTTCGTGTCGCGCCAGCTCTACCCGAACGTGGACTTCTATTCGGGCATCATCTATCAGGCCATGGGCTTCCCGACCGAGACGTTTCCGGTCCTGTTCGCCATACCGCGCACCGTGGGCTGGATGGCCCAGTGGCGCGAGGCGGTTACCGACAGGGAGCAGAAGATCGCCCGGCCCAGGCAGATCTACTCCGGCATGAGCAGGCGCGACTACGTGCCCATCTCAGAACGCGACTGACCTCGAGACGCTGTACCTGCCGTGGTCCACTACAACGAGGCGAACCGCGCCTACTGGAACGAGATCACTCCCTCCCACTCCAGGTCTGAGTTCTACGATCTGGAATCCTTCAAGGCCGGCCGGAACTCGCTGCTCGATATCGAGTTGAATGAACTCGGCGACGTGTCCGGCAAGTCCATGCTCCACCTTCAATGCCACTTCGGGCAGGACACGCTCTCATGGGCAAGGCTTGGAGCGAACGTCACGGGCGCGGACATATCCGACGAGTCGATCGACATGGCCCGGGCGCTCGCTGAAGAGCTTGGGATTGAAGCGCGCTTCGTCCGGTCGGACGTTTACGACCTGCCCCAGAATCTAAACGGCGCCTTCGATATAGTCTTCACCTCTTACGGTGTGATCGTCTGGCTGCCGGACCTCGATCGCTGGGCAGAGGTAATCGATCACTTCCTGAAGCCCGGAGGTACCTTCTTCATAGCCGAGTTCCACCCCATGGCCACCGTGTTCGACTTCGAGCGCGACGACGGCCGCCTTGAAGTGCGGTACCCCTACTTCAAACAGCGCTTGCCGCAGGAGTGGGTCCCCGATGGCGAGGGGTCGTACGCGGCCCAGGACGTCGAAGTCACTTCGACCACGTATGAATGGTCTCACGGCCTCGGCGAAGTGGTTACGGCCCTGGCGGCAAGAGGGCTGGTTATAAGGCGCCTGAACGAGCACCGGCGCTGCGCCTACAGGATGCTACCTTTCATGGAGAGAGGCGATGACGGCCTGTGGCGCTTGCCGGAGAAAACTGAGTCAGTCCCCCTCATGTTCTCGCTGAAGGCCGTAAAGCCCGCTCTGCCATAGCGCAGGCGGCCTGACTTCATAGGAACCGGGGTCGCTGGGAGGAGGTTGGTCGAAGGTTGAAGGCGGGGACTGGCCCCGGAGGCATTGCAGTACGCTGCTTGGGAATCGCGGCGCTGGCCACGCTGGCGCTCGCGTCGGTCGCGTGCCAGGAGCGGCCGGAGTTCATCGTTAGCGAAAGCGCTGGCGCGACCGGCGGCATGGCAGTAGCCGACCCTCCTCTGTATGACTACGCCCCCTGGCCTGACTTGCCCACTCCCGGACCTTGGCCTGAAGGCGTCGTACCCTTCACTCGCCACATAGCGCCCCCGGACGGCGCACTGGAACTGGAGGTGGATACCGAGCCTCTCTACCAGAGCTTCCAGTACACTCTGCGGGACGTTCATCTTGAGGCGGGAGACACAGTGACGTTGAGCTTCAAGGCTAGAAGGGAGTACCACACCTTTACGATCGATCGGTTAGGCATCGACGAGGTCATAACGCCCGGACAGACAAACAGGTTTTCGTACACCTTCCATGTTCCGGGCGCTTACGAGTTCTATTGCATCCCGCATCCGTACATGACCGGCGTCGTCAGGGTCACGGCCCCGGAGTAGGCGCGCATGGCAATCCGTACAAGGGAGACCTTTGCATAACCGTCATTCCGGCGAAGGCAGACCTTCGCTAACCGTCATTCCGGCGAAGGCAGACCTTTGCTAACCGTCATTCCGGCGAAGGCCGGAATCCAGGGGTGGTCCGGGTGGGGCCTCCGGCCTCTTCCCCAGTCTGCTGGCGCGAGCAGGCTTATCGGCATTGCCGTACTGGTCTTGGCGCTCTCGCTCGTGGCCGCGTGCAGATCGGACGACATCGTAGTGATGCCGGAGCCCACACCCATTGCTGAATCCGCCGCTGCGCCCGAGTCCACCGGCACGCCCATCCCCGCGCACATGGCTACGCGAATCGCGGCCAGGGCGGAGGGGTACAAGACCATTTGGATGGTGACGGGGACCGAACCGGGCGTTTACGCCTTCCAGCCCAACAAGCTCACTCTGGAGGAAGGCGACAACATCCGCCTGCTGCTGAAGGGCAGGGTAGAGCCGGAAGGTTACGGCTATCACACGTTCACCCTGCCGTCCCAGGGCTTCAGCGTGCTCGTGCCGGAACGGACCAAGTCGGTCTGGCTGACGTTCGATGAGCCGGGCGAGTTCGAGTTCTACTGCATCCCGCACCCATGGATGCGCGGCACGATCACCGTGGTGCCAAAGGGCGAGTTGCCGGACTCCGATCCAAGCTGACGCTCCGCGCAACCGCTCTAGCGCCCCGGCCCAACTCAGATCGCCCAACGCTTGTGAATTCAGTAACAATCTTGACAACAAACTTGGTAGCAGGCAGTATCCGCCCCAGCGTAGGGCATACGCCTGCGATTACGTGCTGCCCAATTCCCGGCAGCCCAATTCACTCTAGGTGACAGACCATGGGTAAGTACATCATCAGGAGAGTCCTCCTAGTTATTCCGACGCTGCTGATCGCGTCGTTCATCGTCTCGGGCCTGATAAGGATGTTGCCGGGGGACTATATCGAGGCTGTTACAACCACCAACAGGGAGGCCGGCAACCTGGCGGGCGAGCAGGGAGACTCCATTGCTCGAGCCAAGCTTGGCCTGGACAAGCCGTTCCTCGTGCAGTACATCAGGTTCATACTGGGCTGGCCGGAGAGGGAAGGCAGGCTGATCAAGGGCACCGAAAGTTCCAAGGATCTGAGCATCACTTTCAAGGAACTCGGCGAGTTCGCGACCGAACCGTTTACTTCGGCTACGTTCCGAACGCACCTGATCGGTTGGGCCACCGCCGACGGGATTATCTGGGGCACGAGAAACGGCAGGTCGTGGTCGCCTGAGGTCAAGGCAGAGGACCGCATGAACTCTGTCGACTACGCTGACGAAGAATATGTGTGGGCAGTAGGCGAAGGCGGCACGATACTGCACTCTAACGAGGGCGGGCACACCATTCTCGAGGGCGGCGCTCGAAAGTTCACCTGGAAACCGCAGTGCATCACCTTCACTTACTCGGAACAAGGGCTTGAAACGGGCTGCGATCAAGCATACACCTCCGTGAACTTGCACGCCCTGGACGCAATTGACCGTGAGCATGTTTGGGTTGTCGGTGAAAGCGGCACGATCCTGAAGCTGGTCCCCACGATGGAGACTGATGAAGACACAGGCGAAGAGTACCAGTCCAACACGTGGGAGTCGCTAAGCAGTGGGACAGTCGCGAATCTGCGAGGGGTCCACTTCCTGGATGTCAACATCGGCTTTGCGGTCGGCGACGGGGGCACGATTCTCAGGACGAATGACGGCGGCTCCACTTGGATTGAAGCTTCGACCGGCACTGGCGAGGATCTCGTAGACATCACCTCGGCCACCCCATCCAACATTGTTGCTGTAGGCGCAAATGGCACGGTTGTGGTCAGCGCCGACGGCGGGTCGAACTGGACGGCCAATCAGCTCACTTACCAGAACGAAAACGGTGAGACGGTTGCGGTGACGAGCAAGCTGCACGAGGTTGTTTTCTCGGTCGAAGGCGACCGTGGATTCGTGGGCGGCGATCCCGCGATCGTGGCAAGGACTACGGATTACGGGCAGTCTTGGGAGAATCTACCGCTGGTCGATGGTGACGGTGAGGCTATCAGGCAGAGGCCGATCACCGGCGTAGCCATAGGACAGACCAAGTCCGGCGGAGTCCGCATGTACATCTCCAGTTGGAGGTCGTACTGGCGTTGGGGCGCGCTCGGCGCAAACCTTGGAGAGTCATTTACCGGCACCCGCACGGTGATGGGAACAATCGGCCAGAAGATCGGGCCGACAGTCCAACTGGGGCTCATGACGCTGGTCCTCTCTACGATGGTGGCGGTGCCGCTGGGCATATTCTCAGCCATCAGACAGGACACTGTTGGTGACTACGTCGGCCGGTCGGTTGCCATTACAGGCCTTGCCATCCCGTCCTTCTGGCTGGGCACGCTCGTACTGGTCATCCCATCCATCCTGTGGGACTGGGTGCCGCCGATGCAGTACGTGTTCTTCTTGGAGGACCCCGTACAGAACATCAAGTTCTTCCTCATACCCACTGCCGTTGCCGGCCTCTTCGGCTCGGCCACGGTCATGAGAATGACGCGGTCCATGATGCTGGAAGTGCTGAGGCAGGACTACATCAGGACTGCCTGGTCAAAGGGTCTGCGCGAGCGTCTGGTCATCTGGCGGCACGCCGTGAAGAACGCGATGATCCCGATCGTGACGATCATTGGTTTGCAGGTGCCGCTGATAGTCGGCGGTCAGGTAATCATCGAGCGCATCTTCAACGTGCCGGGCCTTGGCAGAGAACTGGTAGAGGCGGTCAACAGGCGGGACTATCCGGTACTCCAGGGCATCAACCTGTTCTTGGCGTTCTTCATCGTCACTTCAAATCTGATAGTGGACATTGCCTACGGCTACCTGGACCCGAGAATCAGGTACGAGTAGCCGCAGGGCAGCCGGTCAGGGAAATCTAGAGCAGAAGGAATCGAGCTATGGTTACAGAAGGAGCCCCAACTCCAGCCGTCCCTGCGGAAGGCCTACTCGCCAGACGCAAGGAGCGCGTTTGGTACATAGACCTGTGGTTCCAGCTTTTCAAGACGAAGCCGCTGGCGGCGTTCGGCCTTGTCATGATGATGTTCTTCATCCTCGTAGGCCTGTTCGCCACTTGGGTTGCCCCGGAGGGCGTAAACGAACCCCACACCGAGCGGCTCGTCGAGCAGTCCGACTTCGGCGGCGTCTTCGAAGCCTTCAGGATACCCGGCCCCAGCTGGCGGCATCCGCTGGGCCTTGACGCCGTGGGACGCGACTACCTCAGCCGCATCATCCACGGCACGCGCACGTCCGCCCTCGTGGGACTCAGCGTCGTAGGTTTGAGCGTCGCTCTTGGGACGCTCCTCGGCGTTTACTCGGCCTGGTACGGCGGCGCCTTCGACATGATCGTCCAGCGCATCGTGGACGGATGGCTTACCTTCCCCCAGCTGCCGGTGTTGATTACGATCGTCGCAGTGTTCCCCGCGGACGTTGGGTTCATTCCAATTGCGGCGTGGGCTATGTTCAAGATCGTTCTCGCCATCGGCATCTTATGGACGCCGTGGTACGCGAGGGTGCTTCGCTCGTCTGCGCTTGTGATCAAGGAGAGCCAGTACGTGGACGCCGCGAACGCGATGGGCGCCACGAGCCAGCGCGTAGTGCTGACGCACATCGTGCCGAACGTGATGGCGGCCGTGATCACGCTGGGAACGCTCAGCCTCGGCAGCGCCATCCTGGCCGAGACGTCGCTCAGCTTCCTCGGGTACGGCGTGCCGCAGCCCAACCCAACGTTGGGGGGCATGCTCACCATGGGCGGCGTTAGCCACCTCTACTCCGCTCCGTGGCTGGCGATCTTCCCCGGCGTGGCCATCTCGCTGATGGTGCTCGGCATCAACCTGCTGGGAGACGGCCTCAGGGACCTCCTCGATCCGAGGTTGCGCGGGCAGCAGTAGCCACACAAACATTGATACCATGAGCGCCCCGGAGAATTTCGGGGCGCTTGCATTTTGGGGCTTGGACGGACTTGGCAGAAGAACGGTACAGGAGAATTGAATGGTAAGCGCCAAACTGGACAAAGCAGAGGTTGTGGTCATAGGAGGCGGCGTCTCCGGCCTTAGCTCCGCCTGGTGGCTCGCCCAGCAGGGCGCCGACGTGGTCGTGCTGGAGAAGGGCGTCGTCGGGTATGAAGCGTCGGGCCGCAACGGCGGCGGCCTCGGCCACCGTGCGCACGACCCGCCCGTCACCCCTCTGGCGACCAGGGCGCTCCAGTTGTGGCCCGAGATGCACGAACGCCTCGGCTACCCGACCGAGCACGTGCAGGGCAGGTGCCGCGTGGCGCTGAACGAGCGCCAGATGCAGTCGTGCGTCGCCGGTCACGAGATGTGCCTGAAGGCCGGCGTGCCGTCATATCTCATGGACCCCCAGGAGATCAAGGAACTCGTGCCGGTGGTGAACCCCGATGTCGTGGGAGGCGTAATGGCCCCCACGGAGGGCAAGACCAACCCGCAGCGCGTTGTCCAGGCTTACGCTTGGGCGATTCAGGACCACGGAGGACGAATCTACCAGCACACCACCGCCACCGGCTTCCAGATGAGCGGTGGGAAGGTTACGGTAGTTGAGACCGACCGGGGTGAGATAGAGTGCGACTTCGTGGTCAGCGCCGCCGGCCCCCAGACCGGGCTGCTCGCCGAGATGGTGGGCGCATTCGTGCCGGTGTCCCCGGCGCGGGTGGAGATCATCATCACCGCGCCGATCCCCCGGCACTGGGCCGGCGGGTTCGTCGGCAACGGGCTGTACGGGCGGCAGACCATGCGCGGCAACCTCGCGTACGGCGGCGGCCCGCACGAGTGGATCGACGTGGACAACACGACTCCACGGAAGCCGAACACCCCGCTGATCCGGAACATCGCGAGGCGGCTCGCGGAGTTCCTGTCGGGCGCGGCTGAGATTCCGGTCATCAGGAGTTGGTCGGGCGTGGTGGAGCAGACGCCGGACATGTGGCCGATCATCGACTTCCTGCCCGATCCGTCCAACTTCCTTGTGGTCACCGTGTCAGGCCACGGCTACGGCTTGTCGCCGTCAACCGGCCTCGTTGTCAGCGAGCTGATCCTCAAGGGCGAGTCATCCGTCAACATCGACGGTCTGAGTTACTCACGGTTCGTGGACGTGCCGATGGAGTGGAACCAGGAGCGCGGCTGGGTGCCCCTGCCCGAAGGCAGCACGTACCGCGATTACCCCTACTCGCACTACGAAGGCGTCGGCGGCCTGCCCCAGGAGGTATTGCGGGGCTCGGCCGCAGGTTCGACAAGACCATCGCGGCACAAGTCGGAAGAAGGGTACGTCTGCTAGCCGCCGGACTAACCTGGTTTCCTAAAGAGAACCACGTTCTTGCGCGGGAAGACGGGCCGCCAGCCGTGCCGCTCCGCGATCCACATCATCGTCCGCTCGCTGTAGAAGCATAGGTGCGTCGGGTCGCGGTGGTAGTACCAGCCCGGGAACCGTGACGGATCGTCGAGCATCGAGGTCATGACGCCAAGCCAGCCGGGCGCGGCCAGCAGCCCGTCGAGCAGCCGGAACTGCCGCCCCGGGTCCCTGAAGTGCTCCGCCGTCTCCGTGCAGGTTATGAAGTCGTAGCTGGACTTCAGCGCGCCGCGGTCCGGGAAGAAGATCGGGTCGTAAACGGTTGCGTCGAAGCCCGCCTCGGCCATCATCTGCGCCAGCGCGGGGCCCGGCCCGGCGCCGAAGTCCAGCCCTCTCGAACCCGGGACCAGAAGCGGCCTCAGCTCATCGAACAGCCTGGACAGGAAGGTGCGGTAGTCCGGATCGGCAGGGTCGTTGTTGTGCTGGAGATAGCGCTCCCGCTCCTCCTCCACTGTCGGATGAAAGCGCGGCGGAACGAACACCATCTCGCATACCCGGCACCGGAAGAACTCGCGCCGGCCGGCCCGGTCCTCGCGGACATGGAACGGGTAGGCGCGCTCCGAGTAGCAGAGCGGGCACTGGTGCTCTGCTATGCTGGCCCCAGCCGACATCAGATACGGAGAGTGCGCGATTGGCTACGCCGGAGAACGTTCAGAAGGTGCTCAACAGCCTGTACGAAATCGAAGGCTGCGACCAGTGCGGGACGAGGATACGGTTCGGCGACTTCGACTGCCCGCACTGCGGCGCAGAGCTTGACGAACTGCTTGAGGCCTGGGCAGAACGACTCGCGGACGCGCTGGAAGAGTGAAGCCCGTCACAGCTTGACCGCCTCCGGGATGCGGTCCATCGCAAAGTACTCGTGCTCGATCCTGTCCCGATACACCTTCACCACCCGCACGCCTGACGGGTCCGCGCCAAGCGGGCAACCGACGGGGCCGGTCGAAACAAGCTGGATATCGCCGTAGCGCGCGATCTGGTTCCGGTGAAGGTGGCCGCTTATCGACAGGCTCACCCCGTGCTCCTCGAAGATATCCAGCAGGACGCGCCGCCGCTCGCCCGGAATCACCATCCAGTCGTCCGCCTCCAACGAGTGCTTCACAAACAGCGGGTGGTGGTGGAGCACCACGATATGGGCCGCGCCTCCACCGCGCGCTTCCGCCAGAGTCCCGCGCAGGAACTTCTCCTGCGAGGCTAGCTCGTCCGGTACCTCCGAAGGGTCGAACCATACCGAGCTGTTGAAGACCACGAACCGGGTGCCCTTGTGGTCGAAGTAGTAGTTGTCCGGCCCGAACCGCGACCTGTACTCCTCGATCGACTGGCGCGTAGGTGTGAGCCCGCAGTCGTGATTGCCTGCGACCCAGCGCATCGGAATACGGCGGTCGAGCTCTCCCGTCAGCCGGAACAGCGCGTCAAGCTGGGCGGCGTCCTCCGGGTCGTCCACCAGGTCCCCGCAGATCGTCGCGAAGTCGGGCCTGAGCCGATTCGCCGCGGCCACCGCCTTCCCGTAAAGCTCGCACTCCATCTCGACGCCGGTCGCCCCTGCCGCCTCCGCCGGAGCCTCCAGCCCGCGCAGCTTGGAACGCGCGAGGTTCTCGGTGTCACGCGCCCCAAACGACGCGAACATCCCGAACTGCGTATCCGCCATAGCAAGAAACCAGAAGTCCTGGTGGTCGTTAGTCATGCTCGAACAAGAATACAAAGCCTGGAGATAGGACGCCACGTCCCCGGGCATCGAATATAGCAAAGCGCCCCCACCCCCACAACCAACGCCAACATCCCTCCGTCACCCCGGCAAGGGCCGGTATTCAGAGGCAAGGCGAGGGTACCTCTGGCCTCTTCCCCAGTCTGCTGGGGAAGATTGAGATGGGGCCAAAGCATCGACCGTCAAGCGCGTCCCTTCAACTATTGTATAGGCCCCTTTTGGCAATGCCGCGTCCGCCGAGTCAGCATATAATCGACCCGAACACAACAACACCCGTACGCAGACCTAGTGCAAATGACACAACCCTCCCACTCCACCATCCCATTCCGCTGCCTCTCGGTCGACCTTGAACTGGACAGAGGCGAGCGCATTCGCGCGTTCGCCGGAGTACGCTCGGACACCGGCCAGTCCCTGCGCTTCCCGGCGGCCCGCGAAGGCTTGGCCCAAGCATTGGCAAAACTGGACGATCTTTCCGATGGCGCGGACTTCGTTGTCGGCCACAACATCATTGAGCACGACCTGCCTCACCTACAGGCCACGAATCCCAACCTCCGTCTCCTGCGGCTCCCCGTCGTGGACACGCTCCGCCTCAATCCCCTCGCCTTCCCGCGTAACCCGTACCACCACCTCGTCAAGCACTACCAGGACGGACAACTCTTGCGCGGACGCATCAACGATCCCGAACTGGACGCCAGGCTAACGCTCGAAGTCTTCGACAACCAGTTGAGGGAACTGCGAAACGCGCCGAGCAGCCTGCTCACCGCATGGCACTGGCTGACCTCTATGGACGACGGAACAGGATTCGACATGGTCTTCCAGCACGTCCGCGGTTCGCCCCGCCCGTCCGATGCCGAAGCCCGTAACGCCATAGACGCGCAACTCGCTGACATCGCTTGCCGCACTCACGGCCGCCAGGTCGCGGCGGACGCGGCACGCAACGGCTGGCCGCTCGCGTTCGCCCTCGCATGGCTCTCCGTATCCGGCGGCAACTCCGTCATGCCGCCCTGGGTACGCCACCAGTTCCCCGATGCCGGCCGCCTCGTGCGCCTGCTGCGAGACACGCCATGCGGGGACTCCGCCTGTGGCTGGTGTAGTGAACGGCACAACGTCGGCAAGGAACTGGCCCGCTGGTTCCACTTCCCCAACTTCCGCGCAGAACCCGCCGACAACGGCCGGCCCATGCAGCAGTCAATCGTCGAGGCCGCCATTGGAAAAGAACACGTACTTGGCATCATGCCGACTGGCGCCGGCAAGTCCGTTTGCTACCAGGTCCCCGCCTTGTCGCTATACGACAAGACGGGTGCGCTGACGGTCGTGATTTCTCCGCTCGTCGCACTCATGGCCGATCAGGTCGACGGCCTCCAGAAGCGAGGCATAGACTCCTGCGTTACCATCAACGGCCTCCTCTCGATGCCCGAGCGTGCCGATGCCCTCGACAAAGTGCGTCTCGGTGACGCCGCCATCCTTCTCATATCGCCCGAACAGCTTCGCAGCGTCTCGGTTCGCCGCGTACTGGACCAGCGCGAGATCGGCGCTTGGGTCCTCGACGAGGCTCACTGCCTCTCCCGGTGGGGTCACGACTTCCGGCCCGACTACCGATACATAGGCCGCTTTATCAAAGAGCGGGCCGATGACAACGCGACTCCTCCCGTCCTATGCCTGACCGCAACAGCCAAGCCGGATGTGGTCATTGACATAGTCGACTACTTTCGCAAAGAACTGTCCATTCAACTGAAAGTCTTCGACGGTGGCGCCCGTCGAACTAACCTGGAGTTCAAGGTCGTGCCAACGTCTCCCGGAGAGAAGTTTGCCGATGTACACCGGTTTCTGGAGTCTTACCTACCCTTGGATGAACGCGGAGGCGCCATTGTTTACTGCGCCACGCGTCGCCAATCGCAGGAATTGGCGGAGTTCCTTCAGCAGAAGGGCATGGAGGCGGAGTTCTTTCACAGTCAGATACCACCTGAAACGAAGAAGAACGTCCAGAATAGGTTCATCAACGGCGACCTTCAGGTCATCGTTGCCACTAACGCTTTCGGCATGGGTATAGACAAGCCCGATGTCCGCCTGGTGGTCCACGCCGACATTCCTGGCTCCCTTGAGAACTACATGCAGGAGGCAGGCCGCGCCGGACGTGACCAGCAACAGGCCCAATGCGTTCTCCTATACACGCAGCAGGATGTTGAGCGCCAGTTCAGCCTGTCCTCGTACTCCCGCCTTACCAGACACGAAATCCAAGCCGTGCTGAAGGCTCTCCGCAACCTTGATCGCCGGAAGCGTTTTGAAGGCAATGTCGTCGCAACCACTGGTGAGATCCTTGGCGAAGATGATGAACGAGAATTCCAGCGGGACTCTGCAACAGACGATACGCGGGTTCGCACCGCCGTTTCATGGCTTGAAGACGCTGTCCTCCTGACTCGTGAGGAGAATCTGGTAAACGTATTCCCGTCGTCACTACGCGTCACTTCGATTGAAGAGGCGCGCGATAGGCTCAACAAATCCCGCATTCAGAACAAATACCGTAATCAGTTGCTCAGAATTGCTGCTTCATTGATCGGAGCGGACCCGGACGAGGGCATCTCTACTGATGAACTAATGAACGCTACCGGCCTCAACTCTGAAGGAGTGCGCACTGCGCTCTACGATCTTGAGCGCTTCGGTGTCGCCAGCAACGACACCGCATTGACCGCATTCGTCCATGTCGGCATTCAAAACAACTCTCCAGAACGCTACACACAGGCATCAGCGCTTGAGCAGGGCCTCATTGACCTTTTGCGAGAGTCAGACCCTGACCTGGACAAAGGTGATTCGTCCCAGTTGCACCTTCGCCTAGCTACGCAACGACTCAAGGAAGATGGCCATCCGTACGCGCTTCCGGAGCGTCTGGCTAGAATCACTAGGAGCATTGCCGCTGACGGACGCGGTGAGGGCGGCAGTGGCGGGAGCCTCGCAGTCCGCAGGCGCGACACCGAGACCATGAACGTCACTTTGCATCGTGAGTGGAACACATTGGAGACGCTCGCCGAGCAGCGCAGAACTGCCGCGGGGCATCTCCTGAGACATTTGATTGCTCAGTTGCCGGAAGGCAGCAGGGGCACCGATCAGTTGGCAGAGACCACGCTCGGACAGCTTCTTCAGGCCGTTAAGTCTGATATGACACTAACAAGTCAAATCAGCAATCCTGGGAAGCTGGTCGATCGTGCCCTCCTCTGGCTACATGAGCAGGAGGTTGTCCGTCTCAACCGTGGTCTCTCTGTGTTCCGGCCCGCGATGACCATCCAACTCAAGCCGGAACGGCGCCGTTTTGTTGAGGCTGACTTCGAGCCTCTGAAGATTCACTACGACGAGCAGGTGCTCCAGGTCCACATAATCGCCGAGTATGCACTCAGGGGCCTTGAAGCCATGGCAGAGGCGTTACAGCTTGCCATGGACTACTTCAGGTCCAGTCGCGACGCATTCTTGGGGCGTTGGATGTCGGGCCGGCCTGGACTTACCTCCCGCCAGACCACGCCGGAATCGTGGCAGGCCATCGTCGACAGCCTGAACAACCCCATCCAGCGCCGCATCGTCGCGGACGACCGTGAGCAGAGGAACGTGCTCGTCCTCGCCGGCCCCGGCTCGGGCAAGACTCGCGTCCTCGTTCATCGCATCGCGTACCTCGTCCGTGCGAAACGCGAGAACCCTCGCGGCATCATCGCCCTCGCATACAACCGGCACGCTGCCGTGGACATCCGCCGCCGGCTTGCCGAACTGATAGGGGACGATGCTCGCGGGGTGACGGTGCTCACATGCCACGCGCTCGCCATGCGGCTTGTCGGCGCAAGTTTCACAGGGCGTGTGAATGAATTGGACGACTCGGAATTCAAAGAGATTCTTCAGGAAGCGACGGCCCTGCTGCGTGGCGAGGGCCTGCCACCCGACGAAGCGGACGAACACAGGGCGCGCCTGCTGGCCGGTTTCCGTTGGATACTCGTTGACGAGTACCAGGACGTTGGCCCAGATGAGTACGACCTGATCTCAGCTCTTGCAGGCAGGACCATTTCTGACAAAGACGAAAAGCTCACGCTCTTCGCGGTCGGCGACGACGACCAGAACATCTACTCGTTCAGAGGCTCATCCGTAGAGTACATACGCCGATTCAAAGAGGACTACTTCAAAAAGGACCACGACTCAAGCCCAGCCTACCTGACGGAAAACTACCGCTCCACTCAGAACATCATCGCTGCTGCTAACGACGTCATCGCCCCGGCCCGGGAACGTATGAAGGCCGAGCATCCCATCCACATCAATCGGGGGCGCGAGAACAATCCTTGGGGTGGCACATGGGCGGAGCGGGACGCTGTCGCCCGGGGTCGTGTGCAGGTGCTGCCGGGCGACACACCCATCGACCAAGCGCAGGTCGCCATCGCCGAGTTGCAACGCCTCGCCTCCCTTGATCCCAAGTGGGACTGGTCGAAATGCGCGGTGATCGCCCACGAGTGGCGCTACCTGGACCCCGTCCGCAGCCTCTGTGAGATCGAGAGCATCCCCGTTCAGATGGCCAACGAAGAACTCTCCAGCGTCTGGCGTCTGCGGGAGACGCAGGCGCTTGTAAAGTGGCTGCGAAAGCGAGGCTCACGCCTCGTCACGAGCATGGACTTGAATGCCTGGCTTGCCGGTCAGCCCTCCGGCCCTTGGAACGATCTGCTGGCTGAAGCTGTTGACGAGTACAAGAACGATCTGCTGGCTGAAGCCGTTGACGAGTACAAGCTGGAGTCAGGCGAGGCAGAGAACTCAACGACTCACTTCATCGAGTGGCTGGCCGAGTGGGCACGCGATGTTCGTCGCCGCCAGCGCGGCCTTATGCTTACTACCGCCCACAGCGCCAAGGGCCTAGAGTTTGACCACGTAGTCGTTCTGGACGGCGGCTGGGATTGCTTCAGACAGAGTGAAGACCCCGACGCCTCACGCCGTCTCTACTACGTGGCCATGACCCGCGCCCGCCAGACCTTGATGCTCGCTCGCCTCTCCAGACTCAACCCATTCCACGGCGTGTTGCGAGACCGCCCGTACGTCCTGCTACGCGAAGCGCCTCTTGAACTACCAGCCGCCCCACCAGAACTGTCCAGAATGTACCGCAGGCTCGGCCTCCGTAACGTCTTCCTCAGCTTCGCCGGATACAAACACACGCGTGACCCCGTGCACAACGCCATCGCCGCCCTCTCCCCCGGCGATCGCCTCCAGGTGCGCGAACACCCCGACCGCTGGAGACTCTTCGACCGTAACGGAACGGTAGTCGGACAGCTTGCCCGCAGCTTCCGCCCGCCCGACAACATGCGCTGCGCCTTCGCCACCGTCATGGCTATCGCTACGCGGGATCGCGAAAGCTCCGAGCCGGAATACCGAGACCGCCTCCAACGCGACGAGTGGGAAGTCGTCGTGCCCGAACTCGTCTTCGAACCCAATGCGTAGGTACTCAGTGCGCGTGACGCAACGCAACCGCTATAATCGCAATACCATCCACGCTGCCGAAGGAGAGCGTCCGGTGCTTGAAACTGTCAAAGCCAGATATTCCAAAGGAACACTCGTGCCTCTCGAACCGCTGGACCTGGAAGAAGGCGAGGAGGTGACGGTGTCCATCAACGACACGCGCCCAACCAGCGCAAGTCGCCGGACGCTCCACACGGTAGCAGGGGCATGGAAAGGTACCCACGACCCCGAAGAGTTACTGCGAAGCATCTACTCAGACCGTCTTCTCGATTCCAGTCAAGGACCGCAGATCTAGTCCCCATGAGGTATCTGTTGGATACCGACTGGGTTGTTCATTGTCTTCACGGTGTTGCCCGGGTAACCGCTCGTCTGGACCGGCTGATGCCGGAAGGCGTCGGCCTGAGCATCGTTTCTATGGCGGAGCTGTATCAGGGCGTGTTCTTTTCAACGGACCCAGACGGCAACGAACTGGCGCTTCACAGGTTCCTTGCGGGTATCGAAGTCGTACCTGTCGATGACGCAGTCTGCCAAATTTTCGCAAGAGAGCGAGGACGGCTCAGAGCCGCCGGCACTCCCATTGGCGACTTCGATCTGCTGATAGGCTCCACAGCTATCCGCCATGACCTTACGCTCCTCACCAACAACCGAAGGCACTTCGAGCGAATTCGGGGCTTGAACATACTTTCCGTCTAAGTAGCCATCGTCTTCGAGCCCCGTTCTCTCTGACCGCCCTCTGTCGTTCCGAGTCCCCCGAGGGGAACCTGAAGCCTCCCACCCGCCTCCGCCCCGCCAACGACGCCCCTCCCGTATAATCGCGCCATTCCAACACACCTCGGAGGAGGCCCCGTCCCATGCAGCCACTTAAGGAACGACTGGACAACGGCGAGATGATCATCCTCGACGGCGCAATCGGCACCGAACTCCAGCGCATGGGCGTCCCCATGCACCAGAAGGCCTGGTGCGGCGTCGCCCTCAGGGACTACGCAGACACCGTCACCCAGCTTCACCAGAGCTACATCCGCGCCGGCGCAGACATCATCACCGTCAACACCTTCTCCTCCGCGCGGTACGTCCTCGAAGGCACCGACATGGAGGCGCAGTCCGCCGAGCTTAACGCCAAGGCCGTCCGCCTCGCCGTCGAGGCCCGCGACAGCATGGCCCCAGACCACGACGTCCACGTCGCCGGCGTCCTCTCACGCTTCGGTCTGCCCGACAGCTACACCGACAGGCAGATGCTCGACGCCTACAACGAGCAGGCCCAGATCCAGGCCGAAGCCGGCGCGGACATGATCATCCTCGAATTCCTCAGCGACAAGCTCGAACCCATCGTCGCCGCAGCCGAAGCCGCCGCCAACACCGGCCTCCCGCACTGGGTCGCCGTCAGCGCCGCCGTCGGCGTCGACGGCTCCACAGTCTGGATCGGCGGCCGCGGCTATCCCTCCAGCCCCATCGCCCGCGACAGCGGCGTCAAGCTCGCCGACGCCATCGGCCCCGCCATGGCCCACGGCGGCGACGCGCTGCTCGTCCTCCACTCCGAGGTCGAAGACACCGGCCCCGCCCTCGCCGTCTGCCGCGAGCATTGGGACGGCCCCCTCGGCGCGTACTCCCACTCAGGCGACTGGTCCACGCCCAACTGGATATTCGTCAACATGATCTCGCCCGAAGGCTATCTAGCCGAGTCCAACAGGTGGATCCAAGACTACAACATCCAGATCGTAGGAGGCTGCTGCGGCATAGGCATCCAGCACGTCGAGCTGCTCAAAACAGACCTGACCGTCCCAGCCTAGCAAGTTCGGCGCAAACCCCTTCAGGCAGCACCAAAATCCTCTCCCTTGAGGAGCGGCTGCAAACGAGGCGACGTTCGCCTTCCTTCGAGCAGTCCCAAAATCCTCTCCCCCTTGAGATCCTGCCCCGAACCCGCCGAAAGCCCCAGCTCCCGTTCGCCCCGAACCTGTCGAAGGGCCGCGCCCCCCGCACACTGTCGTTCCGAGTCCCCCGAGGAATCTCGGACGCCCCGCACTCCACCAACGCCGCGTCCCGGCCAAACGCGCGTCTCACCGGGCGGGGGTTGGCGGCGTACAGGAGGCTTTGGATTCCTCGGGGGACTCGGAATGACAGTCACCGCGGCGCTCGATCGGAATGACAGTTAGCAGCGCGCCCACCCGTCATACCGGCGAAGGCCGGTATCCAGAGGTGGGGGGTGGGTGGGGTCTCCGCTCCCCAACACCGAACATTTACCGGCGATCGCCAGGCCGTGCACGTCTGCCTACCGCTGTGCTATCATTAGCCAAAGTGTTCGAGATTTATCGCCGGATATCGCAGAAGGATCGTTCGCGCTGCTTCGTGGAGTTCTCAGGCCGCGACAACACATGGTCGCTCGACACGATCCAGCAGACGGTATGGACGCTTCGGGGTATGGAAGGCAGCCTACTCAAGTACGAGGATGTAATCGCGTGAGCAGCCAGAACGGAACCTCGAACTTGTTTCTGCCTCGGTCGAACAGGTCAAACTCGCCTTTCAGGTACCCAGGCGGCAAGTTCTACGCGAGGAAGCTGATCCTCGATGAGATTCCCGACCATGACGTGTACTGCGAGCCGTTCGCTGGCGGCGCAAGCATCTTCTTCGCCAAAAAGCGAGTGAGTCGCTCGATCATCAACGATCTGGACGCGGACGTAATCAACACACTCCGGCACATCCGGGATCGGGTCGAAGACCTGATCGATCTGCTGTCCGGCATTGACGCGACGAAGGAGAACCACGCGCACTACAAGAACGTTTACAAGCCAACGAACGGACTGGAGCAGGCGTTCAGGTGGTTCTATCTGAACCGCACTTCCTACAGTGGCATCATGCGGCAGGAGAACTGCTACTGGGGTTACGGGCGCAAGTATTCAATGTGCCCAGAGAACTGGCCGCCGCACCTGCGTACAGTGTCCGACCGCTTGCAAGACTCAGAGATCACTTCGTTCGACTTTGAGGGCGTGATCGACGCACTACCCGATGGAGCATTCGCGTTCGTCGATCCGCCGTACTATAACGCGGACCAGCAGAAGTTCTACAACTGCACGTTTGACCGCGCCGACCACAAGCGACTGGCAGAATGCCTCAAGCGGAACGCCGACCGCCTGAAGTTCCTGCTTACCTACGACGACCACTCCGATGTGTGGGAAATGTACGAGTGGGTCGAGTCAGTCAGTAATCAGCAATGGAACTACACGATTGCCAGGACGGACGACCAGCGCAACGGCCAGAAGCTCAAGGATGGCTTTCGCGGTGTGAGAGGCAAAGGCAGGGAATTGTTCATCAGGAACTACAGTGTTTAACTCCGAGGATGCCAATCGCATCTACAACAGCATCCGCGAGTACTGCGAGACCTACAACATCCCGCAGGATAATCTGCTCGACATCCTGGAGGACCAGAAGGTACTCCCGATGATCCGAGGCAAGGCGACCGAGTACATTGGCGCAGCTGTGCTCAAGCAGGCACTAGACCCTCGCGACTGGGATGTGCAGAAACTCAATCTCAACCCACAGCCAGGAGCCTACGACGAGGACGTGAGCATCACATACCGACGCACTGGCGACCGCCTCAAAGCCGAGACCAAGAACGCGGTTCGTGGATCGTTCAGGATGGGCGGACCGCGCCACAAGGTGAAGCGCCCGCACTTCAAGGTCAAGTGCCACAAGTCACGCAGTAATTTCAGCAAGGCTCACAACGACCGCTACGAAGTCGGAGACTTCGACGTACTACTCTGCAACGTGTCAAACTCGATCTTCCGCGGCAAATCTCTGGATCGTGGCCTGCCGTTGATCGACAACCCGGACGCGATCCGATGGCTCAAGAGTGTGTACGGCGTATCGACCGACGACGAGTTGATCCGATGCACCTACGACGACTGGCGAATCTGTCTGCCCGTCACGATCGCGCTGGACGACGGCACCATCCCGCGCACGCCAGCAGTGCTTATTGAGGACGATCCGAACTGGTTCAGCCTCGACGATCTGGCGCCGAACCTTCGAACGCTCATCAATGGAGGGTGAGCCCCAGGAGTACCTCATGGCCCGCCTCGCGGAGACAGGGGTATTGGCGTGAGCGGCGCGCGCCCGGCTAAGAGCGTGTCTAAAACTCTGGGAAGCGCCCTCCTCTTAGTCCCTGAACGAGTACACTTTCTTGCCGAATCGCCCAGTTGACAATAGAATAGAACCCCACTCGAAAACCAAGTATCCACCGTAAGGAACATAGCGAAATGGACGCCCACGATCTCGTCACATTGGAACCGAACCCGGCTGTAGAAGAGTTCCAGCCCGGAGACACCGTCAACGTCTCCATACGCGTCAAGGAAGGCGACAACGAACGTACTCAGATGTTCGAAGGCGTCGTCATCCGCAAGCGCGGCCGCGGCCCCGGCCGCTCCTTCACCGTCCGGCGCGTAACGCATGAGATCGGAGTCGAGAGGACGTTTCTGCTGAACTCCCCCGTAGTGCAGGCAGTCAAGACCGTTCGACGCGGCAAAGTCAGGAGAGCGCGCCTCTACTACCTCCGAGGTCGAACAGGCCGGCACGCCCGTATCAAGGAACGCAGATAGCCGCGCCCCCTTCCCCAGTCTGCTGGCGCACTTCTCCAATCCCTTCCCCAGTCTGCTGGGGAAGGCTAGGATGGGGTAATCCGACAGTGCCTGCCCTCCGAAACTGGCGCTCACGGCTCTTCCACCATGAAGTACGCTGAAGTCGCCGTCGACTCCCCTGTAGGAGCGGGCCGCACATTCACCTACTCGATCCCCGACGGCCTGGAACTCGCCCCCGGCCAGTTGCTGAGGGCGCCATTCGGGCCGCGCACCCTCCAGGGAGTGGTCTTCGAACTCTCCGGCGTGACCAACGCGCCCTATACTCGGGACGTGCTTGGACTGGTGTACCCGGACGTGCTGCTCGACGCGGATCAACTGGCCCTCGCTCGCTGGGTGTCCGACTACTACATGTGCGGTCTTTTCGAGGCCCTGGCCCCCATGCTGCCGCATGGAACCCGCGCAAGGCCGGCCACGTACCTTGAGTCCTCGGTAGAGGATCCCGCCGAAGTCCGGTCAGGCTTGACGCGGCGCCAGGCCGAGATCCTCGAGCACATTCACTCAACTGGCCGCGTCAGCCAGGACAGATTGATTGAGGCCCGGCGAACGAGCCGCTCCGTCATCGACCGCCTTGTCAACGCGGGCCATGTTCGTAGAACGGAGGGCGGCAGAGTTGGCCCGTCCGTGAAACGCCGCATGGTCCAGAGCCTCAAGCTCACCGACCAGGCCTTCAAGCTGGACTCCTCCGAGTACGAGGCCCTGGCAAAGTCCGCGCCCAGGCAGTCTGAGTTAGTCAAACACCTTGCGTCGGAACGTCACTCGATGCGCATCGCGGAAGCCCGCCGCGAGTACGGGAGCAGCGCGGTAAGCGGCCTGCTGGACAAGGGCTGGCTGGAGACCCGGTCCATGCAGGAATTCCGGGACCCGCTCGCGGGCAAGGCCTTTCAGTCCGCCCATCCCGTCGTGTTGACGAGCGAGCAGGCCGCGGCAGCCTCGCAAGTACGCGCCGCGTTGGACGACAGTCAGGACGGCTCCGCCGCCTTCCTCTTGCACGGCGTCACAGGGAGCGGCAAGACGGAGATATACCTCGATGCCGTTGCGCGGTGCGTTGAACTGGGCAAACGCGCGATCGTGCTCGTACCGGAAATCGCCCTGACCCATCAGACCGTCAGCCGGTTCGCGGCCCGGTTCCCCGGCCAGGTCGCCGTACTCCACAGCGGCCTGTCGGACGGCCAGAGATTCGACCAGTGGTGGAAGATAAAGGGCGGCGAGTATCAGGTCGCGATAGGCTCCAGGAGCGCGGTCTTCGCTCCAATCCCCGATCTGGGCCTGGTCGTCCTCGACGAGGAGCACGAGTGGACCTACAAGCAGGCCGAACCCAGTCCCAGGTATCACGCCAGAGACGTCGCGCTCCGGCTCGCCTCCTTGAAGGGAGCCGTCGTGCTCCTGGGCAGCGCGACGCCCGAACTCGCCACCTACTACAGCGCCAGGCGGCGCGAGGTCGGCCTGCTGGAGCTTCCCACCCGCGTACTCTCCCGTCCATCCTCCGCCTCCGGCCCGCCCACGCCTGGCCGGCTACCTGAGGTCACTGTCGTGGACATGGCGTCCGAATTGAAGAGCGGGAACACGGGAATCCTCAGCTCACCCCTGTCTGAAGCTATCGAAGAGACCCTGGGCGCCGGCGGCCAGGTCGTGCTGTTCTTGAACCGTCGTGGCTCAGGCTCCTTCCTGCAGTGCAGGTCATGCGGAGAAGTCGTCCGGTGCAGTGGATGTGACGTGACCCTCACCTATCACAAGGGCGCGGAGAGGATGATCTGCCACTACTGCGGTCGTCGCCGTCGCCGGCCTGAGCAATGCCGCGCCTGCATGAATCGCCGCCTCAGCCTGTACGGGTTCGGGACCGAGTCGGTGGCTGCCGAAGTCGAAACGGCCTTCCCTGGGACCTCGGTTGTTCGATGGGACCGGGACACTGCAAGCCGCATGGCCGACAGCGAGAGCATCCTGGATGACTTCGCCTCCGGCAGGGCGCAGGTGCTCGTCGGCACGCAGATGGTCGCCAAGGGCCTTCACTTCCCATCTGTATCTCTGGTCGGAGTGGTCCTGGCCGACATCGGACTGAACGTGCCGGACTTCCGGTCCGGCGAGCGCACCTTCCAGTTGCTTTGCCAGGTGGCCGGAAGAGCCGGCCGGGGCGACGCCGAAGGCAAGGTCATCATCCAGACCTACCGCCCCGACCACTACGCCGTTCGCGCGGCTGCCGAGCAGGACTTCCTGAACTTCTACGTCCAGGAGATGGCATTCCGCAAAGAGCACGGAAACCCGCCTTACGCCGGAATGATTCGCCTGGTCTATTCGCACACGAACAGGGCGCACACCGAACGCGCCGCGCTCGACCTCTCAGAGCAGCTTCGCCTCTCCAGGGACGCCCGCGCATTCAACGACGAAGCCGTTCTAGGCCCTGCGCCCGCATATCCTCCCAGGGTGAGAGGCCGGTACAGGTGGCAGATTGTCCTGCGAGGCCCGGACCCTCGCCGCCTCCTGGATACGATCGCTGTCCCGCACGGCTGGACCGTGGACGTGGACCCCGTGTCCTTCAACTAGGCGACACGAGTCTTCGCGGTCTGCTGCCAGGGAAGTAGGGTTCCGTTCCGTTCGTGGTGAGCCTGTCGAACCATGAGCGAAACGGAACCGAAAGCAGGCCGAGGTTGGCGCGTACCCATGCCTCTGATAACATGGCCGAGCCTTGTGAAGATGGAGCAGGCCCAACGCACATCTGACGTTCTGCGCCGGAACAAGGCTTCGAATTCAACAGGATTCCCATCAATCAACAGGAGGTAGTTGCTCATGGCAAACAGCGTCATGGGAGTGGTATCGAGGACAGTCAAGGAGCCGGTAACGCTTGAGGAGATTCGTGTGCCGGACCCCGGGCCGGGCGAGGCTCTGGTAAAAGTACAGGCCTGCGGCGTATGCCACACGGACCTGCACTATAGGGAAGGCGCCATCAACGACGAGTTCCCGTTCCTGCTGGGGCACGAGGCGGCCGGCGTCGTCCAGGAAGTGGGCGACGGCGTCACCAACGTCGCGCCCGGAGACTTCGTGATCATCGCCTGGCGTGCGCCCTGCGGCAACTGCCGATCCTGCCTGCGGGGCAGGCCGTGGTACTGCTTCGACAGTGGGAACGCCCATCAGAACATGACCCTTGCGGACGGCACCGTGCTTTCCCCTGCGCTTGGGATTGGCGCCTTCACCGAGCTCACGCTCGTGCACGCCGGCCAGGCCGTCAAGGTGGACCCGGCCGCATCCGCTGCCGCCGCCGGCCTCATCGGCTGCGGCGTCATGGCCGGTCTCGGCGCCGCCGTGAACACGGGCGGCGTAACCCGTGGCGACTCCGTCGCCGTCATCGGCTGCGGCGGCGTAGGCGACGCCGCAATCGCCGGCTCACACCTCGCCGGCGCCCACACGATCATCGCCGTTGACATCGACGACAGGAAGCTGGAATGGGCCAAGGGCTTCGGCGCCACGCATACGGTCAACTCCAGGGAGACGGACGCCGTCGAGGCCATACGCGACCTCACCGGCGGCAACGGAGTGGACGTGGCGATCGAAGCCGTCGGCAATCCCGCCACTTACGAGCAGGCATTCTTCGCCAGGGACCTTGCCGGCACGGTCGTGCTGGTAGGCGTGCCAAGCCCCGACATGAAGATTGAACTGCCGCTGATCGAGGTCTTCGGCAGGGGCGGCTCGCTCAAGTCGTCCTGGTACGGTGACTGCCTCCCCACTCGGGACTTCCCCATGTTCATCGACCTGTACCTGCAGGGCCGCCTTGACTTGGACGGCTTCGTCTCCGAGACGATCGGCGTCGGTGACGTTGAGGCCGCATTCGAAAAGATGCACCACGGAGACGTGCTGCGCTCCGTCGTAGTCTTCGACGACTAAGCCCGGTTCCAGGTAGCCGGAGTTGGATCGAGGGGCGGTCTCAGACCGCCCCTTTCCTAACAGTTGAAGTTGGCCTGATTGCCCGATAGGGTGCCGCGCTGGTCTCGGAAGAACTCAGTCCAGCAGGGGAATCCGCCCCCATGTCACCGAGTCGGCCTCGTCGGACAGGCCCTGCTCGGCGATCATCTCCCGAATCTCCAGCAGCGTCGCGTTCACTTCCTTGGTCACATACACCCAGTCCGGCTCTTCAGGCAGCCAGTAGGGCGAAGTGATCCGAACGACCTTGCGCTCCTCAGAGTTGAAGTAGATGCCGAACTTGGACGCGTACATTGACACTGGACTGTTTACTCCACCGTCACGGTCTTGGCGAGGTTGCGCGGCTGGTCCACCTGCCTCCCCTGGCACACGGCTATGTGATATGCCAGTAGCTGCAGTGGAATGGCGGCAAGTATCGGGTTCAACGTTGGCGACGTCTCCGGCAGGTAGATGACGTCGTCGGCGATCTGAGCAGCCTCCGAGTCGCCCTCGGTCGCGATGGCGATGACCTTGCCCTTCCTGGCTTTGACCTCGCTGATGTTGTTCAACATCTTGCCGCGGAGGTCGTCTCTCGGCATCAGGGCCACCACGGGCATGTTCTCGTCCACTAGCGAGATCGGGCCGTGCTTCATTTCGCCCGCCTGGTATCCCTCGGCGTGGACGTAGCTGATCTCCTTCAGCTTCAGCGCGCCCTCCATCGCCAGCGGGAAGTTCAAGCCCCTTCCGAGATACAGGAAATTGTCGTAGCTCGCGTACTTCTCCGCAAGCGCCTTCATATCCTGCTGCCTCTCCAGTATGTGGCCCACCATGTCAGGCAGGTGCGCGAACTCGCGTACCGCCTCGGCCATTCGATCATCATCGATGGTTCCCCGGCGCTTGGCAAGGTACAGGCTCAGCAGGTACAGCGCGGCTAGCGAGCAGGTAAACGTCTTGCTGCCCGCTACGCTGATCTCCAGCCCGGCCCGCATGTGGAGCATCCCGTCGGCAACTCGGACAGCCTGCGATCCCTCATGATTGCAGATCGTGATCTGGGGCGCATTCTTGAGGGCTGCCGCCTCCATCGCCCCGAGCGTGTCAGCTGTCTCTCCCGATTGCCCCACGGACACCACGAGCGTCCGCTCGTCGATTATGGGGTCCCGGTACCTGAACTCAGACGCGTTGTCGAACTCCGCCGGGAGTCGGGCTATGGACTCGATCCAGTGACGGCCTACCATTGCAGCGTGAAGGCTGGTCCCCATCCCCACCAGCACAACCCTTTCGAGGGACTCGATCTGCTGCTGCGTAAACGGAAAGTCCTCTATCTCCACAGTCTGCTTTTCGAATGACACGCGTCCCCGCATCGTGCTCACCAGCGTCTCCGCCTGCTCGTTGATCTCCTTCAGCATGAAGTGCTCGTACTCGCCTTTGAGCGCCGAGCCCGCGTCATAGGGAACGACAGTGGGCGACTTGAGAATTGGCCCGCCTCTCAGGTCTGAGAAAGTGGCGGAGTCGCCCGTGATCGCAACGGCCTCGCCGCCGGACAAGTACGCCACATTGCGAGTGTGCGAAATCAGCGCGGGCAGGTCGCTGGCGACGAACATGCCGTCGTCGCCGTACCCCACAACGATGCCGCCCGCGTGCCCCAGCCTGAAAGCGACGACCTTGCCGGGGTCTCTGCTGGAAATCGTCACGACGGCGTTGGCGCCTTCCAGAAGGGATGCTGTATGCGCAACCGCGTCTTCCAGCGAGTACTCCTCCGCCAGCAGGTCCTCCACCAGGTGCGAAATGCACTCGCTGTCCGTCTGCGAAGTGAACACGTGACCCTTCGCCTGGAGTTGCTGCTTGAGCTCAGCGTAGTTCTCCACTATGCCGTTGTGAACGATGGTCACGTTCCCGTGGCAGTCGGAGTGCGGGTGCGCGTTAAAGTCGGTGGGGCCGCCGTGCGTCGCCCACCTTGTGTGGCCGATCCCGGCTATCCCCAATGGCGTGCCGTTCCCGAGCTTGGTGCGCAGCGCGTTCAGCTTGCCTGAAGTCTTCTGTACGACTAAGCCCCCGTCTGCCGCCTGCACTGCGATGCCCGCGCTATCGTAGCCCCGGTACTCCAGGCGATGGAGCGCGTTGAGGAGAATGGGGCCGGCAGGCTCCGTCCCGGTGTATCCGATGATGCCGCACATGCTACGCGCCCCCAACCGCCGTCGCAGCGCCGTCCGCGTACACACCCCTGTACGCCGGCGGAAGCAGTTCGGCGATTTGCCGCATGATCAAGTCGGCAGTCGACCTGATCGCTCCTGCCGATGGACGGCCTTCCACAACCGGCGCGTAGAATGGCTGCCCAATCGTAATGGTCATCTTGGAAGAAGGAACGAAAACCCGAAGTACGGATCTGAAGACCTCAGTTCCCGTTATGCCGATCGGCAGCAAAGGCGCGCCGGTACGCAAAGCGAACATAGCCGCGCCTGTCTGCGCCTCTCCCATTCCCTTTGGGTGCCGCGTCCCTTCCGGAAACAGTACAAGCGCGCCGCCCTGTTGCAGATGCTCCAGGGCCCAGCGCATCGCGCTGACGTCTCTGGCCTCGCGATTTACCGGGTACGCTCCCCACGCACGCAGGAACCAACTCGCGATTGGATTCTTGAACAGAGTGTGCTTTGCCAGGAACTTGAGCCGCCTCGGGACTAGCGGCGCAAGCAGTGGCGGGTCCATGTTGCTCTGATGGTTTGCCACTATGATCAGAGGTCCTTCCGCGGGCACGTTGTCCACACCGCTCACCGAAATGTTAGCGAACAGCCGGAACGTGCCGCGCTGAAGAAAGTTACAGACGTTGTACATGCGATCGCTCATCGGGCAGTCGCCAACCCTAACACCGCGCTCACGACCTCTTCTACGCTCATCCCGTCCGTGTCAATTCGCACAGCGTCGCTGGCTGGCGTCAGCGGCGCCACCTCTCTTCGAGAGTCAATCAGGTCTCTCCCGCTGATCTGCCGCATGACTCCCTCGTATGCAGTAGCCGCACGCCCCTCTTCGAGTTCACTGGTGCGCCTCTGGGCCCGAACTTCCGGATCGGCATCAAGGTACACCTTGACCTTCGCGTCCGGCAGCACCACGGTCCCTATGTCCCTACCAGCGACTACTATCGGCCCCTCGGCTGCGATCGACCTTTGCCTCGCCACCATCGCACGCCGCACGGCAGGCGACTTCGCAACGGGCGACACGGCCTCTTCCACGTCAGGCTGCCGCAGTTGGGGCGTCACGTCCTTGCCTTCGATATCAATCTTCAGGTCAGAGCCCTTCAGCGTGAAAGTCATATCAACGTCTGCGACCATTTCGGCCAGTGCGTCCTCGTCTTGATAATCAACTCCCCGGTCCAGCACAGCGACCGCGGCAGCCCTGTACATCAGCCCGGTATCCAGGAACCGGGCCCCCAGGCGCGCGGCCACAAGCTTACCAACAGTCGTCTTTCCTGAGGCGGCCGGTCCGTCAATGGCCACAGTCGCGAAATCAGCCACTTGCGGGCTTCCTTTGAGGCTGAAAACTGCAGAATTCGTCTTTTTCGCCCTGCCGATTATAAGGACGTACAGCCCCTCTAACAAGGAAATGTACTCGCCCGAACTGTCCCTTACGTACTGAACGAGTACAATTCGTGGGCAACATCGTACTAACGATTTAGACTGAGGCGGGGCATTCTAGAAACCTCAATCGGAAGGAGGCGAAGCTCATGCGCATCACGCGGATATCCGTCTATCAGGCCGACCTGCCGGTCAAGGGCGGCGGGTTCAGGCAGTCCAGCGGCCGCATCTGGCGCGTGCTGGACACAAGCGTGGTCCGCATGGAAACGGACGCGGGCATAACCGGATGGGGCGAGACCTGCCCCTTCGGTTCCAACTACGTCCCGGCCTTCGCCGAGGGAGCGCGCGCGGGAATGGAGGTGCTGTCGCCGCTTCTCATCGGCAAGGACCCGCGCGACGTGGGCGCCGTCAACGTGCTCATGGACACCGAGATGTACGGCATACCGTTCGCGAAGGCGGGCCTGGACAACGCCTGCTGGGACATCCTCGGCAAGTCGGCGGGCCTGCCCGTGTACACGCTGCTGGGCGGCAGGCTGACGGACGTGTTCCCGTTCGGCGGCGGCTTCGTGATCGACCCCGGCCCGGCCACCGACGAAGCCATGAAGAAGTTCCAGGAGCGGGGCGCGAGACAGTTCGAGTTCAAGGGCAGCGGCGACCCGGCGACCGACATAGAGATGATCCGGTACGTGGGCGACCGCATGAAGTCAGGGGACAGTCTGATAATCGACGTCAACTGCGGCTACCGCGTGGACGAGGCCATAAGGGTATCGAGGGCCGTCCCCGATGTCGACGTGATCTTTGAGCAGCCCTGCTACACGTACGAGGAGTGCCTCGCGTTCAAGAGGTCCACGGGGCGGCCCATGAGCCTGGACGAGTGCATCCACGACACCGCCGACCTGGTGCGAGCCTACTCTGACCAGGCTATCGACACGCTGAACCTCAAGATCGGGCGCATAGGCGGCATCAGCAAGTCTCGCGTCATGCGGGACCTTTGCGTCTCGCTGGGGATCCCGGTCAAGGTCCAGGACACCTCCGGCGAGGAGTTCAACGCGGCGGCCACGGCGCACCTTGCGCACTCTACGCCGCCCCGCTACCTGCGCTCGATGTGGGACTGCGCCAACTTCGTGGAGCGGCCTATCGGCAAAGGCTTGCTGCGCGACTACCCGAACCAGGCGCGCGCAAACACGGAGCCGGGCTTCGGCGTGACGCCGATCATGGAGGAGCTTGGCGATCCGGTGGCGGTCTACGAGTAGGGAGCCTGGCAACGATGAACGACATTCCCAGCACGATGCGGGCCGTCGTGCTCACCGGCCACGGTGGGCTGGACGCGATGGAGTACCGCGATGACTGGCCCACGCCGTCGCCCGGCCCCGGCCAGACGCTCGTCGCCGTGGCCGCCTGCGGGCTGAACAACTACGACATCAACGTGCGCACGGGCTGGTACTCGAAGCCGGTCACGGAGGGCACGACCGAAGAGGGCGGCCTGGGCGGCTTCGAGGGCGTGGTGGATGACGACGGCGGCTGGCGCGGCGGCGTGACGTTCCCGCGCATCCAGGGCGGCGACGTGTGCGGCACGGTTGCCGCGCTCGGCCCGGGAGCGCCCGATGATCTCCTCGGCAGGCGCGTCCTCGTCGATACGTGGGTACGGGACTGGGACGACCCGCTGAACATGGACAGGTGCGGCTACCTGGGCGTGGAGCACGACGGCGGCTTCGCCGAGTACACCGTCGTCGACGCGCGCAACGTCCACCCAATAGACTGCGGCCTGAGCGACGCCGAGCTTGCCACGTTCGCCACGCCCTGGGTGACCGCGGAGAACATGCTGGACCGCGCTGAAGTGACCGCCGGAGACGTCGTGCTCATCACCGGCGCGTCCGGCGGCGTAGGCACTGCTCTGATCCAACTTGCCAACCGCCGTGGCGCGGAGACCATCGCGCTCTGCGGCGAATCGAAGGCCGACGCCGTTCGCGCGCTCGGCCCGGCGGCGGTGCTGCCGCGCTCGCCGGACAACCTCGCGGCATCGCTGGAAGCCGCGATTGGGCGCGACAAGGTCGACGTGGTCGCGGACGTGGTCGGAGGGCGGCTGTGGCCGCAACTCATCGACGCGCTCAGGCACGGCGGCAGGTACACCTGCTCCGGCGCCATCGCGGGACCGATTGTCGAGTTCGACCTGCGAACGTTCTACCTGCGTGACCTCACGTTCACAGGCGCCACCGTGGTGCCGCCGGGGACGTTCGCACGGCTCGTGGGCTACATCGAGCGCGGCGAGGTGCGCCCGGTACTGGCAGCCGCGTACCCGCTGCGGGAGATGCGCCGGGCACAGGAGGCGTTCCTGGCCAAGGAGCACGTGGGCAACATCGTCGTCTCGGTCATAGACTGAAGCGGCACACACTAGGAGACGCACCATGACCATTGACGGCAGAGACACGTTCGGCGGATGGTTCGACGACTTCGAGCCGGGGCAGGTGTTCAAGCACTGGCCGGGCAAGACCGTGACCGAGATGGACAATCACCTCTTCTCGCTGCTGACGATGAACCACAACCCGCTCCACCTCGACGAAAACGTGATGTCCGAACACACGCACGGGCGCATCCTGGTCAACGGCGTGTACGTGATGGGCCTCGCCGTCGGCATGAGCGTGCGCGACACGTCAGGCAGGGCCATCGCGAACCTCGAGTACGAGCGCGTGACGCACGACGGCCCGGTGTTCCACGGCGACACGATCTACGCTGAAAGCGAGGTTCTGGACGTAACGCCGTCGCAGAGCAGGCCGGACCGCGGCGTCGTGCACGTCGAGACCCGCGCTCACAACCAGCGCGGCGACCGCGTGCTAACCCTGCGCCGCCGCTTCCTCGTCCGCAAGCGCCCGGCGGCGGAGGGCTAAGGGGCTAAGACAAGTCCTTCGGCCACTGCCGCTCGACCGAGATCCCTGTCCAATGTGGCCAGAACCGCATTGCGGCGCATGGCTAACTCCAGATAGATGGCGTCGTAAATGGTCAGACTGTGCGTCCTTGCTAGGTCAAATGCGGACTGAAGGTCTGGATCATAGTCGGTTCGAACCGGTAAGGCGTTCAGCAGTCCGAGACGTTCATCGACGGCACGTCTGGACAGGCGACCTCTGCGCTCTGCCACCAAGAATGCGTTGCGTATCTCCGCGTGCCAAAGATTCGGCACGAGTGCCTGATCCTCTTCCAGACGCTCTGCAACTTCGTTGGTCCCTAGCCCGTCCTCGTCTTCTAGCAGCCATGCTGCGGCAATCGAGGCGTCAACTACTAGAGTGTTCAATAGCGGTGGCCTTCATGGCGAGCAGATAGGAACTCCTCCACCGAGAAGTTGACAGGTCGCAATTGAGCACGGCGTCGCTTGAACTCGTCAACAGCCCTCTTCCGGGCAGCGCGGTCTTGCACATCGGCTGGCACAAGGTGAGCAACAGGCCTGCCGTGACGGGTAATGGCGACGGACTCCCCATGCTCGACCGCGCGCAGTAGTTCGGCGAGGCGCGCCTTTGCTTCGGTAGCTTTGACTTCACGCATGATTGATCCTAACCGGTTGTTTTGACTGTATATTGTAACTGGCGAGCGGAGATGAGCGTAAGGCTGGAGGGAACAAGGGTACGACGCCAGGGCATTTTTCAGCGAAACGCCAACTAAAGGCGGGACAAACAACAGATGCTACCAATCTAAGAAGGTACCGATTCCCTAAGGAAGTTGTTCATCCAACCCGGCCAAGAACCCCAGCACGGCGCGCTCCACGGCCTCCGGCTCCTCCGGCAGGATGGCGTGGCTTGCGTTCGGGAGGTCTAGCACCGTGGCGCGGGGGCCTGCGAGCGCTCGCACGTCGTAGCCGTTGGCGGGCGGCGCGACGCGGTCACGCAGGCCCTGGATGATGAGGAGCAGGGCGTCGCCCGCCGTCCACCACGCGTCCATTGGCGTCGAGTCCTGCGCCTCCACGAACGGGCGGTAGTGGGCCGGCCACCAGCCGTCGATCCAGTCCGGCGGCGCCGGCCCGCCGCCGAAGAAGCAGAAGGAGACGGCTGCGATGCGCTCATCTTCGCTCACGTCCGGCTCAAAGACCTTGTCGAACTTCGCGTACACACGCGGGTCTGGATCGTGGATCTTGCCGCCCGCGTTGATCGCGACCACGCCCGCGACATCGTCCGGGTACAGCGCCGCCATCCTGCGTGCGATGCCGTTGCCGAAGCCGTGGCCGACGGCAACTACCCTGCCCTCGTGGACCGCGCGCGCCACGGCCATCGCGTCGGACGCTAGATCCGCAAGGTCGAGGCCATCCAGCGGGCCGGCGCTGTCACGCACGCCGCGCTGGTCGAACGAGGCGGCGGTGTACCCGCGCGCCGCGATCGCCCCGCCGAGGCGGTCGAAGTCCGTCGCGCTCCGCCCCAGCGACGGCGCCATGACCACGCCCAGCGTCTCCCGGCCCCGGCCATAAACGCGGGCGAACAGCCGTGCGCTTCCGTTTCGTATCTCCAGCGTTTCGGGCATAGGCTAGTAGCTGGACTCCACTCGACGCCAGCTTGGCTTATGTCAGAGCCGGGGAGGCTTCAGGAGATAGGACAACAGCCATGTCCTCAAGGACCAGAGAACGGCCAACCGCCTTCAATGCCTTCTCCACAGAGGAGATGTGCGATCGGTGCCCCGGGTCGATGAGTCTTCGAACCGCGTTTTCCTGAAGACCCAAGCGTGAGGCAAGGGCTACGTTAGAGATTCCATGCTCCCGCATCGCTGTATAGAGCGCCAGCTTCGCAGCAATGACGGGGTCCACCGAGATCAGTAGTTGACCTTCCTTCAAAGGGCTGGGAGTTGGAATGTCTTCCCGATCTTTAACGTACATCCCCAGTGCGACTCCCAGGCAGTCCTGCGCCATTTCCAGCGCCTCCTCCCATGACCATCCACCCGTGCTCGCCCCGTACACGTCTGGAAACGTCACGTTGTACGCTTGCCTGCCGGTAGCTTGCTTCTCTTCCTCATCGCTGACGATGTTGCAAGGATAGGCGTAGCGCATCTTCTAGAGTTCCCCTCTCTTGATACTCAAGTCCTTCAGCATCGAGGCCATTGCAGCACATACTTGTGCGATGTTCAAGTGAGGCCCCGCAACGTCCACACTCTCGGCATTACCAGAACGGGCCGCTTCCGCTATCATAGGGCCAGCCGTCTTCCGCCGATCACCGGCAATGGACTCGTTCCCGGCTTACCCGTCTCCGCAGGAGCAACCTATGGCGTCACACCGGCCCTCCGGCCCCAGGACTCTGGTCGAGTTCCTGGAAGACGCCGCGCGCAAGTTCGGGGACAGGCCCGCGCTGCTCTTCAAGACCGGCCTCCGCTACGTGAGGTGGAGCTACGATGACCTCGTGCGGGACTCGGAGCGCCTCGCCTCCGAGCTGCAGGCGCGCGGCATCGGGAAGGGCGACCGGGTGCTGATCTGGGGGCCGAACTGCCCGCAGTGGGTGCTCGCCTTCTTCGCGTGCCTGAGGGCGGGCGCGATCGCGGTGCCGCTCGACGTCCGCAGCGCCGAGGACTTCGCCCGCAACGTGGCCGGGCAGACCGACCCCCGCCTGATGTTCGCGTCGCGCTTCACGCCGGCGGTCCACAGGGAACTCGGCGTGGAGACGATCGACTTCGAAGAGGTGGAGTCGCTCTGCGAGAGCCGGGACGAGCCCGCGCCCGTGAACGTATCGCCGGACGACCTCGCCGAGATCATGTTCACGTCCGGCACCACCGGCGACCCCAAGGGCGTAATGCTCACGCACGGCAATCTGCTCGCGAATCTGGCGTCGATCCGCCACTTCATACCCGGCGATCCGGGCTACCGGCTCGTCTCGATACTCCCACTGAGCCACATGTTCGAGCAGGTGGGCGGGCTGCTGATTCCGCTCAGCGCGGGCGCGAACGTCACGTACCCGCTGAGCCTCAAGCCGGTGACGCTGTTCAAGACGTTGGCGGAGCGCAGGGTCACGCTGCTGCTCGTGGTGCCGCAGGTGCTGGACCTGTTCATCAAGGGCGTCGAGCGGGAGGTCGGCCGCCAGGGCAAGGAGCGCGCCTGGCGCCTGCTGATGGGCGTCGGCCGGCGCGTCCCGTTCCCCGTGCGGCGGCTGCTGTTCCGCAGCGTGCACCGCAGGTTCGGCGGCGCGCTGACGCACGTGGTCGCGGGCGGCGCCGCGCTCGACCCTGACCTCGGCGCGAAGTGGGAAGCGATGGGCTTCAAGCTCATCCAGGGCTACGGGGCCACCGAGGCATCGCCCGTCATAAGCTGCCACCCGATCCGCAGGCCGAGGTACGACTCGGCCGGCCCGCCGCTTCCGGGCGTGGACGTGCGGATCGCCCCGGACGGCGAGATCATGATCCGCGGCCCCAATCTGACGCCGGGCTACTGGAAGGCGCCTGAGCAGACCGAGAAGGTCTTCACCGACGGCTGGTACCACACCGGCGACCAGGGCTTCCTGGACGAGAACGGCTTCGTCCACATCAACGGCAGGACGAAGGACATGATCGTGCTGCCGAACGGCCAGAACCTGTTCCCCGAAGACCTGGAGGCCACGCTGCAGCGGCACCCCGCCGTGGAGGGCGCGGCGGTCGTCGGCGTGCCGAAGGGCGCCGACACGGAGGTGCACGCCGCGCTGCTGGTGGACGGCGAAGCGTCGGCGAAGGAGGCCGTGGCATGGGCCAACGGCGTGCTGGCGGAGCGCCAGCGCGTCCACGCGTTCACCGTGTGGCCGGACGAAGACTTCCCCCGCACGCACACGCTCAAGGTGAAGAAGGCCCTGGTGCTGGAGGCGGTCATGGCCGGCCCAGAGGCCCCGGCGCAGAGGCAGCCCCAGCCGGCCGCCGCGGGAGAGCAGCGCGGCCTGCGGCATCTGATCGCCGAGGTCGCCGAGGTCGATGCTGGCGCGGTGTCGGGCGAAAAGGCGCTGGGCGACGACCTGGACCTCGACTCGCTGGGCCGCGTCGAGCTCATGTCGCTGATCGAGCAGGAACTCGGCGTGTACGTGGACGAGACGGAGGTCTCGCCGGCGACGACGGTCGAGGAGATCGAGCGGCTGGTCGAGAGCCGCATGGCCTCGGGGGCGCAGGATACGGAGACGCCGACCTTCCCGAAATGGACGCTGACCCGCTGGGGCACCGCGATCAGAGCCGCGCTGCATAGCCTGCTGGCGTTTCCGGTCATGTCCGCCCTGAACGGATCGCGCGTTACCGGGCTGGAGCGCCTGGGCGGACTGGACGAGCCCGCCATATATGCCATCAACCACAACGTGACGCGCTGGGACGCGTTCCTGGTCCTCAAGATACTGCCGGGCGGGATGCGCCGCAGGCTCACTTACGCCGCCGCCGCGGAGATCACGTTCGGCAGCTTCTGGAAGGGGCCGATGGCCAGCCTGTTCGCCAACGCGTTCCCGCTGTACAGGCGGTTCGGAGTGAGGACGAGCCTGGAGCACATGGGCAAGCTCCTCGACGAGGGCTGGAGCATCGGCATCTTCCCGGAGGGCGTGCAGAAGATCGGCGACGAGATACTGCCGTTCCAGGCCGGCACCGGCCTGCTCGCCGTCGAGTGCCGCGCGCCCGTCGTCCCCGTGCGCATCTCCGCCGACGGCAGGGCCGGGCCGCCCTGGCGCAGGACGCTGCAGGTCACCGTCGGCGAGCCGCTATCGTTCCCGGCCGGCACATCGTACGCCGAAGCCACCGCAACCATCGAGCAGGCCGTCCGAACGCTATAGCCGCGCACAACCGTCATTCCCGCGCAGGCGGGAATCCATCCGAGGGCGCCCCGTCCCCCCGCGCACATTGTCATTCCGAGTCCCCCGAGGAATCTCAGGCTTCACGCACTCCACCAACGCCGCGCCCTGGGCAGACGCGCACCCCGCCAAGAACAGCCGTTGGCGTCGTGCCACCTCACTTCCGTCATTCCCGCGCAGGCGGGAATCCATCCGAGGGTGCCCCGTCCCCCCGCGCGCATTGTCATTCCGAGTCCCCCGAGGAATCTCAGGCTTCACGCACTCCACCAACGCCGCGCCCTGGCCGAACGCGCACCCCGCCGGGGCTAGGGGTTGGCGTCGTGCGGGAGGCTTTAGATTCCTCGCTGCGCTCGGAATGACAATTGAGCCACCACACAACCGTCATTCCCGCGCAGGCGGGAATCCATCCGAGGGCGCTCCGTCCCCCCGCGCGTGGGCCGGCGCCCCGTCCCTTCCTCAGTCTGCCCCCGCGCGTGGGCCGGCGCCCCGTCCCTTCCTCAGTCTGCCCCCGCGCGCCTTGTCCCTTCCCCAGTCTGCTGGGGAAGGCTAGGATGGGGTCGGGGCCGCCTCCCCCATCGCCGCCATGACCGCCGTCGGATTCATCGGCAGCTCCGTCATCCGCACGCCCACCGCGTCGTAGATCGCGTTCGCGAGCGCCGCCGGAGGCGGGATGATGTTGACCTCTCCCACCGCCCTGACGCCGTACGGATGCGCCGGACTGGGCGCTTCGACTATCACGGCTGAGATCATCGGAAGATCCAGCGTCGTCATCAGCCGGTAGTCCAGGAACGTGCCGTTCGTGAGCCGTCCCTGGTCGTCGTACTCGTACGCTTCGTTGAGGCCCCAGCCTGCGCCCTGGATCGTGCCGCCCTGCAACTGGCCCTCGACGTAGTCGGGATGCACGGCCCTGCCGGCGTCCTGGAAGACCGTGTACCTCAGTATCCGCACCTTCCCGGTCTCCGGGTCCACCTCCACGTCCACGATGTTGCCCGCGGCGTAGCTGTGCCCCGACCCTCTCGCGACGTCGATGGCCGCAGCGCCGACGACCGGCCCGCCCGTCTCGCCGAGCCTCCCGGCCAGCTCCTGAAACGTGATCGAGAGCTCCGGCTCCGCCTGGCGCCTGATGACGCCGTGTTCGTACCTCAGCGAGTCCGGGGCCGCGTCCCACAGCGCGGCGGCGCGCTCCAGCATCTGGTCGCGCACGTCCTCGGCGGCCCTGATCGCGGCCAGCCCCGTCGCGAACGTCACGCGGCTGCCGCCCGTTCCGTGCGTGAAGCCGATCGAGTCCGTATCGACGACCGCGGGATGCACCGACTCCGCGGGGATGCCCAGCGCCTCCGCCGCCTGCATCGCGATCGACGTCCTGGTGCCCCCGATGTCCGTTGAACCCTCCACCAGGCCCACCGTGCCGTCCGGGTTCACGCTGATCGAGCAGGCGGACCGGCCGCCGCCGTGCGACATCATCCCGATCGCGACTCCCCTGCCCGAATTCGGGCCGGCCGCGGCCTCGGAGTAATGCGGATGGTCCCGCATGGCCTCTATCGTCTCCCGCAGCCCGATCCGGGGATAGACGAGCCCGTCCGCGCGCCTCGTGCCCTCTTCAGCCGCGTTCCTCAGCCGCATGTCCAACGGGTCGATCGACAGCTTGCGCGCCAGTTCGTCGATAGCCTGCTCCAGCGCGAAGGCGGCGTTCGGGTAGCCCGGCGCGCGGTACGCCGCCGCCTTCGGGCGGTTCACCACCACGTCGCGCCCTTCCACGCGCACGTTCGGGACGTCGTAGCAGGCGATCAGCGCGTTGGCCCCGCCGGCCACGGGAGAGCCGGGATAGGCCCCGGCCTCATAGACCAGGTCCGCGTCGATGGCCGTGATCGTGCCGTCGCCGCGCGCTCCCGCCCTGATCCGCACGTATCCGCCGGGAGCCGGCCCGGTGGCGACGAACTCCTCGTCGCGGCTCATGACGACCTTGACCGGCCGGCCCGACTTCCGCGACAGCAGCGCCGCCGTGGGCTCGGCGTACAGCTCGAACTTGCCCCCGAAGCCGCCGCCTATCTCCATCGGCACGCACCGGATGTCGGAATCGGACAGGTCCAGGATAAGTTGCAGATAGTCGCGAACGAAGAACGATCCCTGCGTGCTCGACCACACCGTCAGCCGCCCGTCCTCGTTCCAGAGCGCCGTCGTGTTGTGCGGCTCGATGTACCCCTGGTGCACCGTGCCGGTGTGAAACTCCCTGTCCACGATCGCCGCCGCTTCCTCGAAACCCTTGTCTATATCTCCCGACTCCAGCCTGAAGCGCTCCGCCAGGTTCGTTGGCCCCGCCGGCGCATCGCCGAGCGTCGATGTCCGCAGGTCGTCGTGGAGGATTGGCGCTCCTTCCCGCAGCGCCTCCCGGCAATCGAGCACGGGCGGGAGAGGCTCGTACCGGACGTCTATGAGTTCCAGCGCCTGCTCCGCCGCGTGCGGGTTCGCCGCCGCGACCGCTGCGACGGCGTGGCCCTGGTACAGCGCCTTGTCGCTAGCGAGGATGTTGTCCCGCAGGTACTTCGTCGAATAGAGGCCCTTGTTCCAGTGCGACAGGTTGGACAGGTGGCCCTTTGGCGTGTGCGGAAGGTCGGCAGCCGTGACCACCGCGTGCACCGATGGCAGCGCCTCAGCCTTCGACGTGTCTATCGACAGTATGCGCGCGTGCGCGTGCGGGCTTCGCAGCATCTTGCCGTGGAGCATCCCCGCGATCTGCAGGTCCGCGCCGTACAGCGCGCGGCCCGTGACCTTGTCCGCCCCATCATGCCGCACCGGCCTCGTGCCAACCACCCGCAGCGCACCCGAAGCCGCCCCGTCATGCCGCACCGGCCTCGTGCCAACCACCCGCAGCGCACCCGAAGCCGCCCCGTCGTCCCGCGCCTCCCTCGTGCCAACGACCCGCAGCGCGCCCGAAGCCGCCCCGTCGCCCCGCGCCTCCCTCGTGCCAACGACCCGCAGCGCGCCCGAAGCCGCCCCGTCGTCCCGCGCCGAGCCCGCCTCCGTCCCGTCTTGAGCCAACGTCCAACCCTCCAGCAAGTGTGCCGTAAAGGGTACCCCGCCCACCCACCCCCGTACAGACCCCGCCGGCGGCCTCCCCCCAACCCGTTCGCCCTGAGCCCCGCTCCCGCCGTCATTCCGGCGAAGGCCGGAATCCAAGGGTGGCCGGGGGCGGGGCCTCCGGCCTCTTCCCCAGTCTGCTGGGGAAGATTGAGATGGGGCCTCCCCCCAACCCGTTCGCCCTGAGCCCGTCGAAGGGCCCGCCCACAACCACCCCCCACCCCCGGCGCCCCGCCCGCCCACTGTCATTCCGAGTCCCCCGAGGAATCTCAGACACCCCGTCAGCCACCAACGCCCCGCCCCTGCCAAACACGCGGCTCGCCGGGGGGCGGGGCAAGGGCCGTTCGCGAACGGCCCCTACGGCGAACGCTTGTGTCCGGCGGCTATACGGCCCCTGCGGTCGCGGTTTCCAGTTGGCGGGCTTCCGCCGTGCGGCGACGTGCGACGGCGAGATCGTAGTAGGACTGGCGACGCATCCAGAACTTGGCGTTGCTCCAACCGATACGCTCCAGGGCCAGGGCCACGCCCGGCGAAATGCCGCTGCGCCCGTTCAGCAGCCGGGAAGCGGTGTTCCGGCTGACTCCCAGGCGGTCGCCGAACTCATTGACGCTCCAGCCCTCGGCCTCCAGGCAGTCCCGGAGATTGGCGCCGGGGTGTGTAGGGTTCGCGGCGGTCATCAGCAGCCCTCCCTAGTGATAGTCTTCCGCATAGTGCCATGTATCGTCACATGGCGCAACACCGCCCCCCAACCCGTTCGCCCTGAGCCCGTCGAAGGGCGCGCCCACAACCAACGCCCCGCCCCCGGCGAGACGCCCGCCCACTGTCATTCCTGTAGATGTCGACTAATTCGTTGACAGATTTTGCATGGTCCTCAGAGGGGTGTCGCCTCCGAGGCCCTGGTGCGGCCGCTCGGTATTGTAGTAGAGCAGGTACTGCATCAACTCGTCCTTGAGCTCCTCCACACTCTCGAAGGTGGTCCCCTCCAGCAGGTCGTCGTTGAGCGTACGCCAGAAGCGCTCCACCTTGCCGTTGGTCTGGGGCCGGTAGGGCCGAGTGTAGCGGTGCTTGATCCCCAGTTCGGCAAGCATCCGCTCCATGGGGTGATGAGACCTGTTGTTGGGCGAGGCCATCTCAGGGCCGTTGTCGGTCAGCATCGCCTCGAAGCGCACCCCGTACTCGGCGTTGAGCATGTTGATGCTCTTGAGCGCCGCGAACATCGCGCTCAGGCTCTTGAGGTCATCCACCACCTCAGACCAGGCCAGCCGGGTACAGGCGTCGACTATCGACACCAGGTAGTAGCGCTGCCTGGCGCCCACGATCAGGTCTTTGCTCAGGTAGTGGGAGTCCAGGTGGCCCAACTCTCCGGCGCGGGTCTTGATTATCGTCCTCCTGGCGGTCTGCATCCGCCTGGTCAACCGGTTGAGGCCGTGGCGCCTGGTTATGGCGTAGATGGTGGACGGCGATGGGGTGTGCGACTTGAGCTTCGGCTTGAGTATGGCATAGGTCTCGTAGCGGTTGATACCCTTGCGCCGCTGCTCCAGCACCAGCTGCTCGATGAAGGCCGGCGTGCGGCGGCTCTTCCACCTGGGGCCCCGCTTGAGGGGCAGCAGCGAATCATCGGCTCCGGTCAGACGGTATCGGTTGTAGTACTTGGCGAAGGTCTGTCGGTTGGTGCCGTGGAACCTGTAGAAGTCCTCCAGGAAGCGGAAGTGGGGGTGCTTCTTCGCCTTGACCTGCTCGTACTCGTCGATGAGGAACCGCCACTTCTGGATGTAGTTGCGCTCCACCGTGAGGTCATTACTGTTGTCTCGCATCCTCGCCTCCAGTTCGGTTTGCTTTCACATACCAATTCTGTCAGCGAATTACCTAACATCTACAATTCCGAGTCCCCCGAGGAATCCAAAGCCTCCCGCACTCAACCACCCCCCGCCCCCGGCGAGACGCCCGTCCGCCCACCGCGCGGCGTCGGTTCCTCACGAAACCTCTGAGATTCCTCGGGGGACTCGGAATGACAGCACAACACGCCCGCTCCCGCCGTCATTCCGGCGCAGGCCGGAACCCACACGCACAACACGCCCGCCCCGCCGTCATTCCGGCGAAGGCCGGAATCCAGGGGTGGTCCGGGAGGGGCCTCCGGCCTCTTCCCCAGTCTGCTGGGGAAGATTGAGATGGGGCCGCCCCCCCGCTGAACTCGTTCAGATAGATGTGAGACAGGGGGAGTTGTAAGGGAAAGAGAAAGGGACCATCCTTTGGGTGAGACAAACCAAGGAGGTCCCTGTATGCGGGTAGTAGGTCTACCCAAGCCATTCTACCAGCTTGCCAAGGCTACACTGACAGACCTGCCTGCCGAAGCGCAGGAGCGATTGCGCATGGTGAACTGCTGGCAGGCGCTGAGACGGCGGGGACTGTCCGGCTCCGAAGCGGCTGAAGCATTGGGCATGGCCCGCTCGACGCTGTACAGGTGGGACAGGGCGCTGAGGGAAGAGGGACCGGCCGGCCTGTGTGCCAAGAGCCGTCGTCCTCACAGGGTACGCGGTCCTACGTGGAGCGTGGAGTTGGCCGAGGCGGTGATGGAGATGAGGGAGCGGTATCCACGCTGGGGCAAGGACAAGTTGGTGGTGATGCTGAGGCGAGAGGGCTGGCAGGTGTCCACTTCGATGGTGGGCCGCATCCTGGCCAGTCTGAAGGTTCGCGGCGTACTCAAGGAACCTCCGCGACAGGGTGTAGCGGCGCGTAAGCGCGCCCGTGCCCGTCCCTATGCGGTGCGCAAGCCCAGGGAGTACCAGGCCGTCAATCCGGGCGACATAGTGCAGGTGGACACGCTGGATGTCCGCCCCCTTCCGGGTATGGTGCTCAAGCACTTCACTGCGAGGGATGTGGTGTCGCGGTGGGACGTGATCGAGGTACACACGCGAGCCACGTCGACGTTGGCGGCGCGGTTCCTGGACTCAATGCGTCGGCGCTTTCCGTTTCCGATCAAGGCGGTGCAGGTCGATGGGGGTTCTGAGTTCATGGCTGAGTTCGAGGCAGCGTGCCGGGACTACGGGATCAGACTGTTTGTGTTGCCGCCGCGATCCCCGAAGCTCAATGGCCACGTAGAGAGGGCGCAGCGTACCCACACTGAGGAGTTCTACGAACTGTATGACGGCGACCTCGAGATGGCGCCACTCAACAGAGCGCTTCTGGAATGGGAGCGCCTATACGACACTGTCCGCCCACACCACTCACTGGACGGGCGCACTCCGGCCGAGTATCTTCAGCATCACCACC
The DNA here is from genome assembly GCA_963668185.1 of Dehalococcoidia bacterium. Lineage (GTDB taxonomy): Bacteria > Chloroflexota > Dehalococcoidia > Lucifugimonadales. Next base: position 1,352,988 of record OY764162.1, on the reverse strand, counting down.
CGGACATGGTCTCGCCAAAACTGTCCCATATGTACTGAACGAGTACACCCGCTTGACTTCCCTGATACTTAGTCTTATCATGGCGCCCGCTTCTTATCGGGAACGCTATCTCAAACCCGGATACTCTATCTCATAGCATTGGGGGACTGGATGATTCCTCGCATCGGCATCGGCGGCTTGCGCGGGCGCGGCGCGGTCTTCGCGGGCCTCGCGGCGGCTGCGGTGGTTGCCGCCGTTGCGCTGCTGGCCGGGCCGGACAGCGCGAGCGGCGCGGGGGAACCCCATCTCAATCTTCCCCAGCAGACTGGGGAAGAGGTCAGAGGAGGACGCTTTTCCCAGCAGACTGGGGAAGAGGTCGGAGGAGGACGCTTTTCCCAGCAGACTGGGGAAGAGGTCGGAGGAGGACGCTTTTCCCAGCAGACTGGGGAAGGGATAGTCAAGACTGCCGACGGCGGCGGCCTGCCCACGGCGGCAACGGCGCCGTCCACGAACATATCTTCTACCCCCCCCCCCCCACTTTTCCGCCCGGCGCGATAGCTCGGCCTTAGGCCCCGGCGCGGCCCCGCAGCAGGACGCCGTCCGCTCCGCCGGCAGTGTCGCCGCGGCCAGCACGGTGACGGGCGGGACGCAGGACGCGCTGCCGGAGTGCGACCACCTGGCGCTGGCCCTGGACTTTTTTGAGCAAGTGGGCGGCCAACCCTTCCAGTACTACAGGGTGGGCAACACCACCTACGAGCCGCTCGCGAACATCAAGGTCGTGGTCAAGTCCGAGGCCCCGGCCTGGGACGACGCATCAGCCGATTATGTTGAAGACGGCCTCCGGCTGGTGAGGGCTAACATAACCCCGGAGTGGAATCTTCTCGGAAAGAGTACCAGCGTGACTCGCTGGACTACGGGTTCCGTCGCCACCGACGATGTCCTGGCCCACTGGCTGGTGCGCACCCTGCCGGCGGCCGCCGCGGTTGACCTGACAGTGCGTCGAGCCCTCAGCACCTGGCGCGGAATACGCAGAGACACCGTCACGCTGGAGCATCGCGATCCTGCGGCGGGAGCCGCGTTCTGCAGGACAGAGCGGGTGTTCTGGGTCGAGGGCGCGTCCGGTAGAGCCAGCGCCATCGCCCCATGGTATATGATCACCTCATTATCCGTGGATGACCGCTTCCCCGGAGCGGGCGAGACCGCCAACTTCAAGCTCGCGGTGGACGCGGATGACGCCTTCAACGTGAACGTGAGCGTGCGGCACACGCCGGGGCTGGAGTTGGCTACTTCGTCGCCCCCCATCACGCCCGCGCCGAACTCCCCGCGCACCCTGCCGCTTGCGGTGTGGCAGAACTACGACGCCGCGAAGGGAACGGGCGACTTTTACATCGGAAGCGAACAGACCTCTGAACGGCGCAAAGTCATCGATGGGCATGACATCGTCTATCCCGATTACGAAATCACGCTGCCGCTGCGGCTGAAGAGCGGGGCCGCGCTGGAAGAGCAGTGCGTTACGGTCAACATGACCGGAATCCCTGGGGCCGGGGCCCCTTACGTCCCCGCAGACAGAGGCGCCGACCATGACAGAGACTTCACGCCCTACGACGACCCGTCGGACAACACGAAGACGCTGTGCCTGGGCGCGCTCCCGTCGGCGGAGTCGCCGGTCCTGCTCAGGGACGGGCAAGCCGACCTGCTCAACCTGGTGGGCTGCGCCAACAGGACGGACTATCCCTGCCCGGCCACCGCCACGACCAGCGTGAGACTGGTGATCGGAGGCGGGGACGCGGCGGCCAACGCGGGAATGCCCTACGAGTACCTCCAGCCCGAAGACGTGGTGGTGCACATTCCCGACCACGCCGGCCGGAACACGGTCTCCGGCGAGACCGGTATATTCTGGTGGACCGGCAGCGACCAAGCATCCACCGGCGCCAACCACCCCGGCCGCCTGCCCGGCGTGGCCGGCTATAACACTTCTGAATGTCTCACAGATAAGGACCCCAACACGTCACCCGATGACGATCCCGAGTACAAGGGATGGAAACTTGTCATCGCTAACATGACCGACGGCCAGGGCAACACCATCGACCATACTCCGGGCTCGATGACAATCTGGGATGTGCAGGCGGTAAAAAACCACAGCTTCGGTTACGTAGACGTGGACGGCGGCAATAACCTGGGAACAGAGTTGGAATACGAAAATGATAAATTGTGCGGAACATCATTCTTATTCACGTATGAGTTCGGCAATTTGGGCACCTATAAGGTTGATGTTACCAACCAAACCAAATACCAGGAGTCTGGCGGCACTCAGACCGCGTACAGCGACACGGGCCGCTACACCTTCCACGTCGGCCCGGCGGCGGAGTTGTCGGTGTCGGACCGCGGCCCCGTCCCGGCGCTGTCGTCGGGCCAGGCGGCCTACACGCTGGACGTAACTAACCACGGCCCCGACGTCACGGAGTCGGCCAAGGTCGTGGTCGAACTGCCGGCTGGGGCGACCGGAGTGACGACGGTTCCGGCGGGGCTGGGGACGTTCCTGGCGGCCGGGACGGCCCGCGCCAACCCGTACTGGATCTGGGACGCGGGCACGACGACCCCCGCCGCCTCGCTGCGGCAGATGGGCCGGCCGCAGGGCCGGGCGGTGTCGCTCGTAGTGACCGGCGCGGCGGCCGGCGACGCCACGGCCACCGTCAGCAACGGCAACGGGGACTGCACCGTGGCCCCCGGCGGCGCGACGACCACGCTGGCCCACGTCATCAGGGAGGCGGACTGCGAGAAGGTGGCGAACGCGACGTGGACTTTGACGAACCCGTACACGGTCTGCATAGCCACGACCACGCTCCGTGACGTGACGCCCAAGCCGGCCGGCCAAACGGCCTGCGAGGCAACAAGCGGCAACAAGTGGTACGCGGGCACGGTGCTGGACCACCGGCAGGGGAACAACATCGCCACGCTGAAGGCGCGCACGGTCGGCGCGGGGCTGTCGGGCGCGTCGGCCACGCGGCCCGCGATTACGCTGAACTGGCCCGCGGCGGCGGGCGCGGCGGAGTACCGCGTCTTCCGCTCCGGCGACGGAACGGCGGGCAGCTACCGGCGGATCGCGTCGGTCGATAAGAACACGCTCACCTACACCGACGAGGACGTGGCCGCAGGGACTACGTACCACTACCGTGTGGAGGCTCTGCGGGCGGACTACAGCCTGGCGGCGAGCTACGCCGTCTCGGCGACGGCGACGCTGACGGCCGCCGCGCCGCGCGCGCCCGGCTCGCTGCCCAGCCTGGCGGCGGCCCGCGCCGCAAACGACGATACGGTGATAGGCGTCAGCTGGACCGCGCCGAGCAACGCGACGGCGGCCACGCGCTACGACGTGCAGTACCAGTCACGCGCCGGCAAGAGCGGGCCGTGGGGCGACTGGAACGGCGGGGCCATCGAACAGGCCGGCACATCGTACACGCTGACGGGCGCGGGCGGCGGCACGGGCTACCGCTTCCGCGTGCGGGCGGTCAACGTCGTCGGTAACGACAGCTACCCGGGAAGCTGGCGGAGCGTGACCGTTTCGCCGCTTTCGAACCCCAACCAGGTGCGCAACCTTACGGCGGGCCGCGCGGTGAACGACGAGACCGTGATCAGCGTAAGCTGGGAAGCGCCGAGCGGCGGCACCGCGCCCACGGGCTACGACGTGGAGCGGCAGGTGAACGGCGGAAGCTGGACGAGCCTGGCTACGAGCCAGACCGGGACATCGTACCTGCTCACCGACGCGGCAGGCGGGAGCAGCTACCGTTTCCGCGTGCGGACGGTGACGGCCTCAGGCGGGGACACGATCTACGGAAGCTGGAAGAACTCCAACACGGTGCCGAGGGTGTCCTCGCCCAACCAGGTGGGGAGCCTTACGGCAACGCGTGAGACGGACGACGACACGAGGATAGGCGTTAGCTGGACCGCGCCGAGCGGCGGCATCGCGCCGACGAGCTACGACGTGCGGCACCGGCAGGACGGCGGCGCGTGGTCGTCGACGGCGACGACGACGGCGACCAGCTACACGCTGGAGGGCGCGTCGGGCGCGAGCAGGTACCAGTTCCAGGTGCGCCCGGTGAGGACTCTGACCACGAACGAGAGGCTGGAGGGAAGCTGGCGAAGCTCCAACACCGTGCCGGCCCTGCCGAAGCCGGGCCAGGTGGGCAGCCTGTCGGCGACGCGGGACGCGAACGACGAGACGAGTATCGACGTTAGCTGGACCGCGCCGTCCAACGCGTCCGGCAGCCTGACCACGTACGAGGTGCAGCACAAGCGCGACGGCGGCGCGTGGTCGGACACGGCGGCGTCCGCGGCGACGAGCTACACGCTGACGGGCGCTCTGGGCGGCAGCCGGTACCAGTTCCAGGTGCGCGCGGTGACGACGCTCACCAGCGGCACGAGGCTGGAGGGAAGCTGGCGAAGCTCCAACACCGTGCGGGGCCTGCCGGCAGGCCCGATAGCGAGCGTGACGGCGAAGCGGAGCACGACCTCGCCGACGACGATCGACGTGAGTTGGGGCGAGTCGGCGCGGGCGACGTCGGGTTACGACGTGCAGTACCGGAAGAACAACGGCAGCTGGCGCACGGCGGCCACCAAGCAGTCGGGGCGGACGCACACGCAGACCGACGCGGGCGGCGTGGAGAGCTACACGTTCCGGGTGCGCGGCGTGTCGGGCGCCGGCAACGGCGCATGGACGGAGTCGGCCGCGGTGCCGCCGCCGCCCGTGGGCTACCACGGCGCGGAGGTCGGGCCGCAGGTGGCGGACGGCTCGCACGCGTGGATCAAGCTGAAGGTCACGAGCGGGCCGTGGTCGTTCGACTACCGCAACCACGTCGGCGACTGGTCGAGCTGCGTCCGCGTAGCCAGCGGCAGCTACACGATCAAGAACCTGCGCGCGCCGATTACGTACCTCGTGGACATCTACGACGACGCCGGCTGCTCGGACGCCGACAAGATCACGCGGGCGCACGTCACGACGATCGACGTGCCGGACCAGAAGCTGGACGGCCATAGCTTCAACGACCACACGCACAAGCGCTGGCACCCGGCGATGGGCGAACTGGGGGTGAAGCCCTCGACCTGCCTGACGATCGAACAGCACAGCCACGGCTGGCCGGACGGCGGCGGCGGCACGCACTGGCACTGCCCAATCTACGACTAGGGGGCCTTCCTCTGTCATTCCGAGTCCCCCGAGGAATCTCAGGCTTCACGCACTCAACCGGCGCCCCACCCCCGGCAAACAACGCGGCTCGCCGGGGGCGGGGACTGGCGCCATGCGGGCCCTTCGACAGGCTCAGGGCGAACGGATTGGAGGTCGGCGGCCCTTGCATCACGCGAACGCTCGCGCTACTGTACCCACACGCACAACCCCCCAACCAAGGAGTCCCGCATGGCCCAATTCTCCACCCGCCCCGTAATTATGGGAACCAAGGGCGTCGTCACCTCCGGCCACTACCTCGCCACCGCCGCGGGCTTCCGCATCATGGAGGCCGGCGGCAACGCCATCGACGCGGCTGCCGCCATGTGCTTCTGCGTGAACCTGCTGGAGCCGCAGAGCAACGGCATCGGCGGCGAAGTCCCCACGCTCGTGTACTCGGCGGAAGACCGGCAGACGTACGCGATCAGCGGCATGGGCTGGTCGCCGGAGGAGTTCACGCTGGACTGGTGCCGCGAGAACGGCATCGACCTGATCCCCGGCGACGGCTTCCTGCCCGCGTGCGTGCCTGCCGTCGTGGACACGTGGGCCGCCGCGCTGTCGCGATTCGGGACGATGACGTTCGCCGACGTGCTCGCCCCGGCGATCGAGCTAGCCGAGAACGGGTTCGCGGTGTACCCCGGCCTCAGGGACCACGTCGAAAGCCACGTCGAACTGTACGTGGAACGGTACCCTGCCACGGCGAAGATCTACTGCCCGGACGGGCGCGTGCCGGAGGTCGGCGAGCTCCTCCGCAACCCGGACTTCGCGCGGACGCTCCGGCTGATGTGCGAGGCGGAAGAGGCGGCGTCCGGCAGCGGGCGAGCGGCCGGCATCGAGGCGGCGCGGGACGCGTTCTACCGCGGCCCGATCGCCGAGGCGATCACCGCGTACATCCGCGAAAACCCGGTCGAGGACGCCAGCGGGAAGGCGCACGCCGGCCTGCTCTCGCTCGATGACATGGCCGGGTGGCGGGCGGCGGTCGAGCCGGACCCGCCGTCGTACGAGTACCACGGGCTGCGCGTGTACAAGTGCCCGGCGTGGACCCAGGGGCCGGTGTTCCTCCAGCAGCTAGCGTTGCTGCGGGACTACGACCTGGCGGCGATGGGGCACAACTCGGCGGAGTACCTGCACACGGTCACGGAGGCCGCGAAGCTGGCGTTCGCCGACCGCGAAGCGTACTACGGCGACCCCAACTTCGACCACGTGCCGCTGGACCTCCTGCTGTCGGACGGCTACAACGCCGGACGCCGCGCGCTGATCGGGAGCGAGGCGTCGCTGGAGCTGCGGCCGGGCAGCGTGGACGGCCTCGGCCCGGCCATCGCGCCGATGGACGTCGCCGCGGACAACCGGCAGGCGCTCGGCGTCGCGGCGAGGCCGGTGCAGGACATCGGGCTGAGCCACTCCCACGTCGGCGACACGACGCACCTGGACGCGGTGGACCGCCACGGCAACATGGTGGCGGCCACGCCGAGCGGCGGCTGGATCAGGTCGTCGCCGGTCATCGAAGGGCTTGGCTTCTGCCTCGGCACGCGGGGGCAGATGTTCTACCTGAACCCGGACCGCCCCAACGCGCTCGCGCCGCGCAAGAGGCCGCGGGCCACGCTCACGCCGTCGCTGGCGACCAGGGACGGACAGCCGGAGATGGTGTTCGGCACGCCGGGCGGCGACAGCCAGGACCAGTGGACGCTACAGTTCTTCCTCAACTACGCGCACTTCGGCATGGACTTGCAGCAGGCGCTGGACGAGCCTTCGGTGCACTCGATCCACTTCCCGTCGTCGTTCTACCCCCGGTCCGCGTATCCGGGGACGCTGATGGCGGAGTCGCGGCTGAGCCGGGAGACGGTCGCGGAGCTGGAGCGGCGCGGCCACACCGTGCAGCCGAGCGGGCCGTGGTCGCACGGCAAATCAATGGCGATCCGCATAGACCGTGAGCGCGGCGTAATCCACGGCGCGGCGTCGGCTAAGGGCAGTATCGGCTACGCGCTGGGCTGGTAGAAGGCCGCGCCTCACCCTCTGTCATTCTGAGCGAAGCGAAGAATCTAAGACTTCTGCCTGCGAACGACGACCTTGCCATGCAGCCAGCGCCCCACTGGTACGCGCGTGAAACAACCCCCGCCGATCCGGGGCCTCGCCCCTACGCCGCCCTGCTTCCGGCTGCGGCCTTCGCCGTCTTCACCTTTCGTGGCCTCCCGACCTTTCCCTTCAGCTGCTCCGGGGTGAAGACGCGGCGCGGCACCGGCGGGATGTCCTTGGAGTACCCGCACTGGATGCAGTCTTCATACGCGCCGTAGTAGTCCTGCTTGCGGTGCAGGTCGCCTTGGCAGCGGGGGCATGATCCAAACCTTAGCAATCGATCCTCCTTCTGAACGGTCAGCCGGTGTACTGTGCGAGTGTATCTACCGGTTCAACAGATACTAAGCATTGGTAAGTTTCCTACAGATTAGCAGAGTGCGCGGCCTCAAGTCAAGTCCGGCGACGGATACGGGAATCCGAGCGCCGATCAGGGCGCGTGAGGACTTGAAATCTGTAACATTTCGCCACTTTGTGTCACTTTCCGTAACTCCGAGCGTCTGGGAAATGCGTCCCGAATGAGCCAAAACCCATACGAAATAAGTCGAAAAGCACACGATCCGAGACGAAATGTGACGCCGGAACGCGGCCGTCCGGCGGGCGAGTCAAGCGCGCTCTGCAAGTCCATGCAGCTATAATAGCACGACAGTTCGCTGGACGCAAGTTCTGATTTTGCGCGGGCCCCACCCCCCAATCCGTTCGCCCTGAGCATGTCGAAGGGCCGCCCTCGCGCCATCCGTCATTCCCGCGCAGGCGGGAATCCATCCGCCCCAACGCCGTCCGTGGTGAACCTACCGAACCATGAGCCAACCCCCGCACACTGTCGTTCCGAGTCCCCCGAGAGCCTGCCCCGAGTCCCCCGAGGGGAACCTACAGCCTCCCGCTCGCCACCAACCCCCTTCCACGGCAACCAACCCCCGCACACTGTCGTTCCGAGTCCCCCGAGAGCCTGCCCCGAGTCCCCCGAGGGGAACCTACAGCCTCACGCCCTCCACAAACGCCCGCCCCCATCAACCAACCCCCCGTCCCCCCTAGCCACTATTCACTATCCCCTATCCACTCCCCCACCCCTTGACACGCCAGTACGCGTCCTCTATCATAGAACCTATGAATGCAGAAACGCAAACCATATCACCCATACAACGCATCGTCCGAGAAGAAACCGACGACGGCAGACTCATCGTCCGTTTCCTAGTCGCAGCCATGCAGGACCAGATTCGCAACGCCAAGCCCTACCACAGGCTAGACGCCGCGCGCCAACTCATCAAGCTAGGCTTCGAAGAAGCCCTCCAACCCCTTCCCCAGTCTGCTGGGGAAGGCCGGGATGGGGTTCCGCCTTCCGCACCCCAACGCGCTCTCAAACCCCTTCCCCAGTCTGGCGGAGCCTGCCCCGAGTCCCCCGAGGGGGAAGGCAGGGATGGGGTTCTGCCCGCAGAGGCGTCCCAGGCAGACACCCTCGACACCACCGGCCTGAACCCCGACCTCGCACGCTTCATACGCGCCGAGACCGACGGAGGCCGACAAGCCATACGATTCCTCATAGACGTCATGCTAGGCTTCATGCCCGGATTCGGCCCCCACCACCGCATAGACGCCGCCAAAGAACTACTACGCCGAGGCTTCGACGACGCCCCCGGCCCCCTCCACCACGACACCTACGCCGACGCAGAACTAAACCCCCTTCCCCAGTCTGCTGGCGCCTCCCTCAAACCCCTTCCCCAGTCTGCTGGCGCCTCCCTCTCACCCCTTCCCCAGTCTGCTGGGGAAGGCCGGGATGGGGTTCCGGACGCCAACGGAGCCGTCGAAGAGCCCCAGTCCTCCCTCTCACCCCTTCCCCAGTCTGCTGGGGAAGGCAGGGATGGGGCTCCCGACATCCTCGCCGGCTACGAACCCCCGTACTCCAACACATACGGCCACAGCGGAGACACCGGCTTCGACAATCGAGCCGTCTCCAAAGCGACAGACGCCCTGCTGGACGCCGTCGGCAGGCGCCCGACGCCCCCGGACCCCAGAGTCGTTTACCCCTCCAAACGCGGCAGCATCATCATACACAACGGAGAGGAGCACTACTTCAGCGAACACGCCCGGCCGGCCGTCGAAAGGTCCATAGCGGCCGGCGAAATCATGGACGCGGTCAAGCGCATCCGCGAATCATGCCGCGGCCCCATCCGCATCGCGTGCCGCCACGGCACAGCATCCTGCGACTGCGAATCCGACCCCTGGGCCGAACACCCCGACGGCCAACCCGACCCCGCCGCCGCCGCCGAACCCGCCGCCGCCGACCCCTCCGTCATTCCCGCGAAGGCGGGAATCCATCCGCCCGCCGCCGCCGCCGCCGAACCCGACCCGTCTCACACCGAACACCCCGACGGCGAACCCGCCACCCCGGCAGAGAACCCGCCCTGATTCCATCAATTCTGAACGGCCGCCCGTGCCAAGCCCCGCCCCATAAAGTTATCATGCACCCATGCCGATGCAGTTGACCATGGCCATCTACGCCGACGCCGTGCGCCGTCTGCCCGACGTACCCCTGCCGGCGGGCTACGCCATGCGCGCCTACCACCCCGGCGACGCGGCCAGTTGGGCCGACACTCTCCGGAAGAGCGACTTCGTAACCTGGGACGAGGCGCAGGTGCTGCAGTTCCTCGAAGTCCCGGAGCGGCGGGAAGGCTCGCGCCTCGTAGAGCACGGCGGGCGCGTCGTGGCGGCCACCTTCGCCTCCAGGATCTCGAACCGCCCGATGCCGCCCGCCGTCGCCGCCGACGCGTCGGAAGAGGGCGTGCTCGATTACGTGGTCACGCACCCGGACCACCGGGGCAGGGGCCTCGGCAGGGCCACGTGCACCGAGGTCTGCCGGTTCCTCGTGTCGCGCGGCTGCAAGGCCGTCTCGCTCAACACCGACGACTTCCGGCTGCCGGCCATCCACGTCTATCTCTCGATGGGCTTCAGGCCGGTGATGAACGGGAGAGACATACCGGAACGCTGGGCGGCGGTATATGACAACCTGAAGGAGGGCGGACGTGAGTACGCTTAGACTTGGACTGGCCGGACTCGGACACGGCGATACGCTGCTGCAGGCCAACAACCCCGAGCACGAGATGCCGATTCGCGTGACCGCGCTCTGCGACACGAACGAAGCGCTGCTGGACGCCACCGCCCGCAAGCACGGCATCGACGCGGCCACCACCGACTTCGACGAACTGGCCGCCCGCGACGACGTCGACATCGTCGGTATCTACACGCCCGGCCCGCTCCACGCGGACCAGATACTAACGGCGCTGGACAACGGCAAGCACGTGATGGTCACCAAGTCCATGGTGTACACGATGGAAGAGGTGGAGAAGGTAGTGGAGGCCGTGGACCGCACCGGGCTAGTGCTCATGGTGACCCAGTCGATGCGGGGGCGGCTGGACTTCATCGACGCCAAGCGCGCCTGCGACGCCGGCGAGATCGGCGAACTGTTCATGGCCGAAGCCCACTACGTCCACGACCTGCGTCCCGTTTACAAGCAAACGCCGTGGCGCACGAGTATGCCCCAGGACCTCATTCTGGGCGGCGCCTGCCACCCCATAGACCTGCTTCGCTGGTTCATGGGTGACATCGACCAGGTGCACTGCGTCGGCCTGCGCAGCGGCGTGGCTCCCGAGTACCCGCAGGAGGACTGCTTCTTCATCAACGTGAAGTTCACAAGCGGCAAGATCGGCCGCGTCGCGAACCTGCTCGGCCTCGTGCATCCCGGCGGCGAGACGATGAACAGCCTCACGGTGTACGGCACGAAGGGCACGATCCGCGACAACGTGAAGACGCTTGACGCCGACGGCGATCTGCCGGAGCGCGCGTACCACACGCAACTGCCCCGCGGCGGCCACTACGGCGAGATGATCGTAATGATGCGCCACATGGCCGACTGCGTCCTCAACGGCGCTACGCCCTGGGTCGGCGTCCGCGAAGGCGCGCGCGTCGTCTCCACCGGCCTGTCATGCTGGGAGTCGCTCCGCACCGGCAACCCCGCCAAAGTCCGCAACGACTTCTAAGAGCGTGTCTAAAAACAATCCGTTCGCCCTGACCGCGTCCTGAGCTTGCCGAAGGGGCCTGTCGAAGGGTCGAACCGTCCAGCCGCTAGCCGTCGAACAATTCGCTCACGGCGCAGGCGAAGCCCGGCAGCGCCTCCGCCCCGTCGAGTGTGTCCGCGGCGGTAAGCGTCCGCACCGGGCGGCCCTCCCGGTACTCATCGACGGTCCGGGTATCCGGGTGGACGGCCCAGACCAACCCCACTCCGTATCGAAGCCACATAAGCGCCTTGTCGTTGACTTCGGGGCGGCTGTCGTTGGGAGACGCAACCTCTACCACGAGGTCCGGGACCGCCTCCGCGTACCCGGTCACTCTCGCGTCCAACGGGATCTTCTCCGCCGAGAAGTAGGCTATGTCCGGCTCTCGCACCGTATCGGGGTCCCGCTCCAGCCAGACGCCCGAGTCGGAACCGACCACCGTCCCCAGTCTGCGGGAATCGACGAAGTTCACCAGTCTCGCGCCCAGCTTGAAAACAATCTTGCCGTGCTCGTGTCCTGTCGGCATAGTCTCGCAAAGCACTCCCCTGATCAGTTCGCCGCGCACGCCCTGCCCGTCCAGCCGCAGCAGGTCCTCAGCAGTGATCAGTTTCTGGACTGTGGTGGTCATGCTCAAATCCCCTCGCCCCGTCTGTCGTCACCCTGTAGGGGCGGTTCGCGAACCGCCCAGCCGCGCAAGTCAGGATTATAGCCTACCAATGGACATCTCCAAGAGTCGCACAACTCAGACGCCGTTCCGGAAGCCGTACGGTCTCGCCGTGCGCGTGCTGGCCTTTGATCCTCGCTATGGGGAGACGTCCACGTCAGGCCGCGACCGCGCGAACCTGGCCTGGCGTATTCCCAGGTCCTCCTGGAGCTGGATGGACAGCCCGCCGTCCACCACCAGAGCATGCCCGGTGATGAAGGCAGCTTCCTCAGAGCACAGGAACGCGACAGCCGAGGCGATGTCGTCCGTCTTGCCAACACGGCGCAATGGCGACTGTTCGAGTATCAAAGGTTGAACGCCGTCCCTGCCATGCCAGTACTCGGCGGACCGCTCCGTGACGATGTGTCCCGGGCAGATCGCGTTCACTCGGATGTTGTCCGGCCCGAAGTCGCACGCCATCTCCTTGGTGACGCCGATCACGGCGGACTTCCCCGCCTGGTACACCAGCCCGCCGGGCGTCCCCAGCAGGCCGTGGACGGAGGAGATGTTCACGATGCTGCCGCCTCCGCCCCTGCGCATCTCCGGCACCGCGTACTTCACGCCGAGATAGATGGCCTTCACCAGCACGCCCATGCCCTCGTCCCACTGCCGCTCGGTCACCTCCACGGCGGTTCCGGTGTGTCCCTCTCCCGGGCTATAGGCGTTGTTGACCAGGATGTCCAGCCGGCCCCACAGGCTCACGGCGTGCTCGACCATCGCCCTGACGTCGTCATGTACGCCCACGTCGGTGCGAACGGCCTCCGCCGAACCGCCGGCTTCTCTGATCCGTTCCACGTTCGCGGACGCCGACTCCTCGTTGATGTCCGCGATCAGTACCGAGGCTCCCTCGCCGGCCAGCCGACGCGCCGTCGCGCCTCCAATGCCCGCCGCGCCGCCTGTCACGATTGCAGTCTTGTCTTGGAATCTCATCATGACGCCAAAGATACACGATTCTCACGCTGCCGGCCTGATAGTTGCGGGCTGTATCTGCGGCTGTCAGAATGGCCGCATTCCAATGCTGGTTCGTGCCTCGACATGAAGTGGACTTCTGCCGTCTCTGAAGAACAGCTTTTGGACAACGCGGTCGCCGAGTGCCTGGAAGCCCTGGACTCGGACCTTGCCCCGCAGGACGCGGACCTCGTGCTGGCCTTCCCGTCAGTCCATCACGCCGATGGGTTGGAGAGGTTCCCCGCCGCGCTTCGAGACCACTATCCGAACGCCGTCATTCTCGGGTGCTCCGGCAACGGCATCATCGGGGCGGGCAGGGAAGTCGAGGGCCGCGCCGGCCTGTCCATCACAGCCGCGCGAATGCCGGGGGTGAGAATCACGCCGTTCCGTTTCGACGACCGCGACCTCCCGGATGCCGACGCCGGCCCCCAGGAGTGGGAAGGGGTCGTGGGTGTGAGCGCGGAGAGTTCGCCCCAGTTCGTGATCCTTGCCGACCCGTTCAGCGTCCGGGGCGAAGACATGCTCATGGGCCTGGACTTCGCGTTTCCGTCCAGCACGAAGATCGGCGGCCTGGCGAGCGGAGGGCAGCAGTCGGGGACCAACGCGCTCTTCCTCGACGGCGCGTGCTACCGCACCGGCGTGGTGGGCGCGGCGCTTCGGGGCAGCGTTCTGCTGGACACGATCGTAGCCCAGGGCTGCCGGCCCATCGGCTCACCGATGGTTGTCACCGCCTGCGACAGGAACATACTGCTGGAGGTGGACGGTCGCTCGCCCATGGACGCGCTGCGCGAAGTGTTCGCCGGCCTCGACGAGCGCGACCGCGGACTGGTGCAGCACTCGCTGTTCCTGGGCGTAGTGATGGACGAGTTGATCGACTCGCCCCAGCTGGGCGACTTCCTGGTCCGCAACGTCATAGGCGCAGATCAGAACAGCGGCGTACTGGCAATCGGGGAACTCCTCGCGGAAGGCCAGACGGTGCAGTTCCACCTCAGGGACGCGGACACCTCATCCCAGGACCTTGACGCCCTGCTGACCCGCTACAGCGGAGACCGCCACGTTCACGAAGGCTCGGGCGCGCTGCTGTTCCAGTGCCTCGGGCGCGGCTCGTACCTGTACGGCCGACCCGACCACGACACCGAGATGTTCCGCGAGAAGGTGGGTAGCCTGCCGTTGACCGGCTTCTTCTGCAACGGAGAAATCGGGCCGGTCGGCAACACGACCTTCATTCACGGCTACACAAGCTCGTTCGGCATCTTCCGCCCAAAACCCGGCGCCTTTTAGGTCACCTTCCGCGCAGGCCATTTGGCGTCTCCGGTGGTCAAACCCAGCAGCCGCGCGGCGTTGCCGCCGAGCACCGCGGCTAGATCGCCGTCGCCCAGGCCGGACTCGCGCGCCTGCTTCAGGAGCCGGCGCGGGCGCATGAGGCCGTAGTCGCTGCCCAGCAGGATGCGCTCCGCCCCCACGAGCGACGCGCCCACCGCGAACACGTCCCGCGTGTAAAGGTACGGCGACGCGGCTGTATCGAAGTACACGTTCCGCAGCGACTCGCGAACCTCCGGCATCAGCGCGTAGAACGGCAGGCCGCCGCCCCAGTGCGCCATGACGATCACGGCGTCTGGAAAGTTCAGCGCCAGCTTCCACAGCGATTCCGGCCTCACGCTGCCCTTGCCCGGATACAGATGCCCAACCGGCTCAGATGAGTGCGTGGTCACGATCAGTCTGTGCCCCTGAACAGCCTCCATCAACGGAGCCATCACGCCGGCGTCGCCGATGTCGTACCCCTGCGTGTCAGGGTGGAGTTCTCCCACACCCCTCAGTCCGACCTCGGCGCACCTCGCGGCCTCCTTCGCGGCGTGCGCTCCCCACGCCGGGTTCACGCCGGCGAATCCGACCAGGCGCGCCGGGTGCTTCCGAACGCAGTCGATCAGGTAGTCGTTCGCGTCGCGGGCAAGCCCGACGTCGGTCCAGCCCATCCCCATCACGACCGCGACATCCACGCCGTCCTCGTCCATGACCGCTATCAGATCACCGACGTCCGCCATGTCCGCACGTGGGTCCCGGTACAGTTCGCCAAAGGTCCGGTCCCGTTCCACGTACCGTTCCCGTTGATCTCGGAGCCACGGCGGGAAGATGTGTGTGTGAAAGTCGACGATCAACCGCGGGTCAATCCGATACCGGCCTGTCGTAGTCGTCCTCGTAGCGCTGGATGTCGTCCTCGCCCAGGTAGCTCCCCACCTGGACCTCGACCACCTCCAGCGGATCGTCGCCGTCGTTTCTGAGACGGTGCATCGTGCCCTGGGGTACGTACGTCGACTCGTTCTCTCGCAGCCGGAACAGGTCGTCGCCCTTCTGCACCGTGGCAACGCCCTTGACCACTACCCAGTGCTCGGAGCGATGTTGGTGGGACTGGAGCGAGATGGAAGCCCCTGCGTCAATCGTGAGGTGCTTGACCTGGTAGTTGGAACCGGTCTCAAGGATCTGATAGCTGCCCCACGGCCTGTGCACCTTCAGGTGTACCGCGTACTCAGGGCGGTCCAACTCCTTGAGCTCCTCGACCAGCTGCTTGACGTCCTGGTCCCGGTCCCTGCGCGCCACGAGAACGGCGTCCGATGTCTCGATCACAGCAAGGTCTTCCACTCCCACGGCTGCAACGAGCCTGTCCTGCGATATGATCAGGTTGTTCCTGGAGCCGTCTGTGTAGATGTCGCCCCTGGTGACGTTTCCCTCCCTATCAGGCTCGCCCCTTGCCCACAGCGCCGACCATGCGCCAACGTCCGACCATCCCGCGTCGAGCGGCACTACCACGTGGCTCGTCTCCCCGGAGCCTGCCGAGGGCTCCATCACCGCGTAGTCGATCGACTCGCTTGGGCACTGCGCGAACAGATCGTAGTCGGGCCGGTAGAACTTGCCGTCGCTTCGTCCGCTTCCGAATGCCCGCGCCACCGCGCCGGCAATGTCCGGCCTGTGCCGCGCCAACTCCGACTTCCATACGGACGAGCGCATCATGAAGATGCCGCTGTTCCACAGATGACGGCCTGACGCCGCGTACTCTGCGGCGGTATCCGCGTCCGGCTTCTCCACGAACGCCGTCACCTCGTGAGGCGTCAGCGCGGCCCCGGCTCCTGTCACCGGGTCCCCGGTTCGAATGTACCCGTAGCCGGTTTCCGGCCCGCTGGGCACGACTCCAAACGTTACGAGCGAGCCTTCCGCCGCGAGCGGGGCCGCCGTTCGCACCGCTTCCTGGAACGCCGCAACGTCCTGGATCACGTGGTCGGACGGCATCACGAGCATGATGTGATCGCCGTCTTCGTCCCGGCCCTTCGCGGAAAGGTACTCGGCAGCAAGGCTCACGGCAGGCGCCGTGTTCCGGCCCGCCGGCTCGAGGATGAGCACCGCGAACGTCCGGCCGATCTCGCCAATCTGCCCGGCCACCAGGAAGCGATGGTCTTCGTTGCTGACAAGGACTGGGCTAGCGGCGCCGTCCATGCCGTCCAGCCTCACGACCGTCTCCTGGAGCAGCGACCTCTCGCCAAGCAGCGCATGGTACTGCTTCGGGTACTCGTGGCGGGACAGCGGCCAGAGCCGTGTGCCCCCGCCGCCCGCCAATATGACTGGATGGATCATCATAAAAGGCTTTCGCTAGCGGGTTTCAAGACTTCCCATGAGTTCGCCATGTCTGAGGATTGTAGATTCGAGCCATGTCTCGGTCAACGAGGTTCGGCTATTAGAACAGGCGAAACGGCCTCTATTGCGCAACGTGTGCCGATACGCGATATAATCAACGTGTGATCGTTAGCTTTCGCCATTCTGGTCTGAAACGGCTCTATGAGCGCGATGATCCTAGTAGAGTGCTGCCTGAGCAGGCCAGGCGAATCGCAATTGCGCTGGCAGACTTGGACATTGCCTCAAAGCCTGGCGACCTCGCATTGCCCGGTTACAGGCTCCATCCACTTAGAGGCAATCTGAGAGGACTCTGGAGCATCTCAGTGACAAGGAATTGGCGAATCGTGTTCAGGTTCGAAGACGGCGATGCATACGATGTCGACTTGATTGATTATCATTGAACTGGAATTGGCATGTTTGAAGGATGTCCACTATGTCCATGAAGAACCCGCCGCATCCCGGCCATAGCATCAGGGAAAACTGCCTGGAGCCCTTGGGATTGAGCGTCACCGAGGCAGCGTCGGTACTCGGAGTGGCTCGGCACACACTTTCACGAGTTCTAAACGGTCGCGCGTCCGTGTCCCCCGAAATGGCCATACGACTGGAAAAGGCTGGATGGTCAAGCGCAGACTTTTGGATACGCCGTCAGGCTGCGCATGATCTCTCGCTTGCTCGCCGGCAAGAGCACATGATTCGGGTGAAGCCATACCAGCCTCAGCCTACTGCCTAACCTCTCAGCGCGCGTCAACGCGACTGCGCGTCTCGCCCCCTCACGCCGGTATCCGCTCCTGGTCCCGCAGGATCACGTGCGCCGCGTTGTGGCCCGGCGCGCCCGTGACCTCGCCCATCGGGTGCGTGCCCGCGCCGCACATGTAGAAGTTGCGTATCTCGGTTCGGTACGGCTGCCTCTGCGACAGCAGTTGGCTCGGGATCATGTCCAGGTGCCGGATGTTGCCGTCCGTCATGCCAACCCTGGTCTCGATGTCCAGAGGCGCCTGCACCGTGTGCTCGACGATGCTCTCCCGGAAGTTCGGGGCGTATTCCGTAAGGACGTTGATGATGTGCTCGCCCACCTCGTCGCGGCGCTGGTCCCACGACCCTTCGGCCAGTTCCGGCGGATAGTAGAGCGTCCAGATAGACATCACGTGCCCGTCCCCGCGCACTAGGCCCGGCTCCGCCGTCGAAGTGAGCTGGATCGACATCATCGGATGCTGCGACGGATGCCCAGCCGCGCACGCGTCCCAACTCGCCTGGTGGTACGCCACGGACGGCATGATGTTGACGTAGGTGATCCCGTTGCGATCGTACCCCTCGCCGAGGTACCCGGAGAAGTCCGGCAGTTCGCTGAGGCCCGCCAGGAACTTCACGCAGCCCGCCTGCGTCTTCCAGCGGTTCAGCCGCCGGCGCGTCTCGCCGCTTAGCTGGTCGGCCTTGAACATCGTCGAAAACGTGCGTTTCGGGTCCGCGTTGCAGACTACGATGTCGGCCCTGATCTCCTCGCCGCCTGCGAGCCGCACGCCCTTGGCCTCGCCGTCCTCCACGATGACCTGCTCCACGATCGCCCTCGTGCGGATCTCCGCGCCCCGGCTCCGCGCGGAGTCCGCGATCGACTGCGATACCGTGCCCATGCTCATCCGAGGGATGCCCTGGTCCTCCGCGCGGTTGAACTGGCTGCACTTGAACAGGGCTATGCCAAGCATCGATCCCGGCGAGGACGGATCGCACTCGATGTTATGGGTCATCGCGTGCGCCTTGACCCTCTCGTCCTCGAAGTAGTGCTCAACCAGGTCTATGTAGCTCCACGTGAGCAGCTTCTCAAGCACGTCCTCCTGCCTCGATCCCCGCACGCCCTCAGCCAGTTCCGCGATCGTCGGCGGCTCTTTCAAGAAGAACGGGTCGAGGATTGCCGCCGCCTGGTCCCAGAAGTCCAGCCAGTCGGGATAGTTGCGGGCGTCATGCTCGGACAACCCCCGGATCTGGTTGATCGTGTCCAGCTGGTCCCGCACGTCCGGCCCGCCGATGTAAGACCCGTCCGGGAAGGGGTGCAGCCTGCTGCTGATCCTGCCCCGCGCGCCTGCGTTCGTGAACTCGAAGCCGTGCTCCCGCAGCCGGAGGTCGTCGATGACCTTGCCCCGGAGAGCGTGCACCACGTACGAGCACATCGGCCCCTGGAACCCCGGCGCGAACTCGTCCGTGGTCACTGCGCCGCCGATCTTGTCCAGCCGTTCGAGCACGAGCACGGACATGCCTTCGCCGGCCAGGTATGCCGCCGTCACCAGGCCGTTGTGGCCCGCGCCTATCACCACCGCGTCGTAAGTGCCGTTTGCCATGGCTGCGTCTCCCGGGAGCAGGTTGCTACGTTCGCAAGATACAGAACGGCACCCCGTACTTCAATCCCGGACACGCGCTTGGTGGGCCTGCCAGACGGAATCCCGTTCGTCCTGAGCCTGTCGAAGGGCCTCACCGCAAACCGCCGCCGTTTGCCTGTTACAATTCCTCCAACCTCGCCCGGTCCGGCCACCTCCGCCGGCCGCGCTTCGGAGGCGGACCATGACCACCGTCGATTCTGACCTGAACACCGGCACGCTGCTGTGGATGTACGAGACCATGGTCACCATCCGCCACTTTGAGGAGGAAGCCAAGCGCCAGGCCGACGCCGGCAAGCTGCGCGGCATGCACTCCTCGGTCGGCCAGGAAGCCGTTCCCACCGGGTTCTGCGCCCACCTGCGGGACGACGATTTCGTTCTGGGCACGCACCGGAGCCATCACCACTGCATCGCCAAGGGCGTTGACCTCGACGAGATGATGGCCGAGCTTATGGGCAAGGCCACCGGCACCAACAAGGGCAAGGGCGGCACCATGCACATCGCCGACATCGACAAGGGCATGCTCGGCGCGAACGGCGTTGTTGGCTCCAACATCCCGGTGGCAACGGGAGTGGCCCTCTCCGCCAGGGTCAGAGGAACGGACCAGGTCTGCGTGGTCTTCTTCGGCGATGGCGCGGTGGGGCAGGGCGCGCTGTACGAGGCCATGAACCTGGCGTCCATCTGGAAGCTCCCCGTCGTCTTCGTATGCGAGAACAACCTGTATGCCGAGTCCACGCCCGTCGAGTACTCCGTCGCGGGAGAGTCGGTGGCCGCCCGCGCTTTCGGCTTCGACATGCCCGGCGTCACGGTGGACGGTCAGTCCGCGGTCGAAATGCACGCCGCCGCCGGCGAGGCGGTGGCCAGGGCGCGCTCCGGCGCAGGCCCCACGCTGGTCGAGGCCAAGACCTACCGCTACCAGGGCCACTTCGGCGCGGACGACCCTCTGAAGTACCGGACCAAGGAAGAGGAGGAGTACCACCGCAACCGCGATTGCATAGAGGGCCTCCGGTCATACATCCTCTACGGCGAGTACGCGACCCAGGAAACGCTCGACGAACTGGACGCCAAGGCCGCGCAGGCCGTCGCCGACTCCGTCGCCTTCGCAGAAGACAGCCCATTCCCGGAGGCGGCGGAACTGGTTACGGATGTGTACTCAGGGTGAAGCAGCCTTGCTAGTATTGCTGATGGTGATACCCAGTGCATGCGGTCAATCCAAGAACGTAGGTTTGTATCTTGACCGCAAATCAGGCATACTGAAGCTAACCCAACTTATGTGAGGCAGTTCCAAATCGTGCCAAACGTGAGTATCATTCTCGTTGACTCGGTACTGACGTTCGTGAAGTTTAGGCCCAGTTGGATTCGGATACATGGCTGAGACTATCATATGCGTAAATTGTGGCAGGGAGCGGCCAAAGATTGCTCGGGGTCTATGTGCATCCTGTTATAGCAAGATCCGTTGCAAACCAGGGCGTTGCCTCAACTGTCGACGGATACGACCAATCTACGCCAAGGGGGAGTGTAAACCGTGCCGCGATGCGGTCAGCAGAGGGACAACTAGAGGAGTGACAGCGCGGCAGCATGGATATAGGCCCTAGTGTCTCCTCTCGGCACAAATGTAGTTGCATTCCTTGGATTACCTCAACTTGCGCTCAGATTCAGGATTGAGTACTATCGCAATGGTTGCGGAACAGAACAGCGACTTATGGAATTGGCCAAGAGATGTCAGCTATGAATGAAACAGCTAATGATTATATCACCAACGGTGGGATTAGAGGCCTGACGTTCGCAGACATGTTTTGCGGGATCGGCGGTTTCCACTTGGCAGCCTCTCAATTAGGTATGGAATACGTCTTTGCATGCGACATAGACGATCAAGCTAGACAAGCATATCTGCACAACTTTGGAGTTATGCCTCTTGGAGACATTGCTGCAATTCAACCGGCCACGATTCCTGATCACGATGTACTGATGGCTGGATTCCCGTGCCAGCCGTTCAGCATAATTGGGGCCATGCGCGGATTCGATGATATTCGTGGGACTTTGTTCTTTAATTTAGCCACCGTCATAGATGCTAAGAGACCTGAAGCTCTTCTGCTAGAGAATGTTCGTCAACTAAGCACGCACAATCAAGGTAGAACGTTGAACCGGATCCTTAGTGTACTTGCAGAGCTCGGCTACCGCGCAGATTGGAAAATACTGAATGCACTTGATTTCGGTTTGGCACAAAAGCGTGAGCGCACTTTCATTGTTGGATTCAAAGATCACTCCACCCCTTTCCAGTGGCCGGATCGAATTGGGGATCCTCCATTGTTAGAATCTGTCTTGGAGGAAGAAGTTCCCGAGAAATACTTTGCTAGTGTTCGTATTCGTCGGAAACGACGCGAAAGACATCAAAGCGACTTGAGTCTGGGGATCTGGCATGAAAACAAGGGTGGGAACGTAGCAAGCCATCCATTCTCCTGCGCGTTACGCGCAGGGGCATCCTATAACTATCTACTCGTCAACGGAGAAAGACGACTAACTCCTAGGGAGATGCTAAGGCTACAAGGGTTCCCGGAGTGGTTCGAACTGCCCGGAACATATCAGCAGATCCGAAAGCAGACTGGTAACGCTGTTCCTGTTCCGGTGGCGCAAGCGATTTTGGAGAATGTGCTTCATGGCCTATCAAGGACCAAGACTGCGGGGTGGCTGGACGAGCTCCACACCATACCCTCTGGGACAAATCCCAGAGTCAGTTATTCTGTCAATCGCAAGCAATATCGTTTACTCGATCGCAGTAGGTCGAAGGGATATATCGGGCGACGATTGGGGTGATATCTTTGCGGCATCAGTCAATGGCGCCCACCTGAAGAGTCCGGTGGGTCTCGTTGATATTGCATTGGGCAACACGGCTTGGTCAGCAAAGACGGTACAATCCAAAAATCCTGTACAGGAAAGCAGGGTTCGCTTGATTTCGGGGAGATCGTCTCCCATCTTTTCATTTGGTACTGATGATCCATTCGTTGATGTCCAAGAAACTGGTAATCAAGTCTTGCAAATATGGAATGCTCGTGTTGAGGAGTCCACCCAACAGTATCCCAATCTTCGCACAGTCGTACTGATTCGCAACATGAACAATCTATGTTTCAAAGTGTTCGAGCAACCGACGATTCAGTTTGATCCATCGGAGTACGAATGGAGTCTCAACCGCAACAACAACTTTGAAGGGCACAGCATCCATGATGGCATGCATGCGTTCACTTGGCAGTCTCATGGCTCTCAATTCACCATCATACGGCAAGTGAGCGCGTCGGCGAGTTCTTTTCGTGTCAAGAGACCCGGCGCGCTTGACCCAAGTACGATTCTTGCCAGTATAGAATACTCAGACGACTGGGTAGAGTTTCTGTGAGGATAGGCGGACGATGGTAGACAACGTACACCCTACAACCCGCAGCCGGATAATGTCCCGCGTCAAATCAAAGGGCATGAAACCTGAAATGCGCGTGCGCCGCCTTGTCCACGGGCTTGGCTATCGCTATAGATTGCACAAGGCCGATCTACCCGGCAGGCCGGACCTTACGTTTCCTGCAAGGCGCAAGGTGGTGTTCGTGAACGGCTGCTTCTGGCACGCTCACCCCGATTGCGCTCGCGTACGCATCCCAAACACCAACCGTGATTACTGGATATCGAAGCTGACTCGAAACAGAGCGAGGGACGAGCGCAACGTTGGTCTGCTGGAAGATATCGGCTGGGATGTTATGACAGTGTGGGAGTGTCAATTGCGCGATATGGCGAAGGTTGCCGAGCGTCTGGTCGCCTTCTTGGGGCCGCAACCCGGCTCACGCAGCAACGCCGTGCATCAGAACGGAGTAATCTAGTAACTATGACCCAGACCAACAGACACCTTACCTATACTCAGGCCGTCAACGAAGCCCTCCACCAGGAAATGGAGCGCGACCCGTCCGTCATAGTGATGGGCGAAGACATTGCGGGCGCGCCCGGACGCCCCGGCATGGAGGACGCCTGGGGCGGGCCGATGAAGATCACGCGCGGCCTCATCGGCAAGTACGGCCCCGAGCGGGTGCGCGACACGCCGATCTCCGAGGCCGGGTTCATCGGCGCGGGCGTCGGCGCCGCGGCCACGGGGCTGCGGCCCGTCGTGGACCTGATGTTCATCGGCTTCTTCGGCGTATGCGGGGACCAGATCATCAACAACGCGTCCAAGATGCGGTACATGTTCGGCGGCAAGGTCCAGATCCCCCTCACCATCATGACGAACATCGGCGCAGGCTCCAGTTCAGCCGCGCAGCACTCCGAGTCCCTTTACTCGGTCTTCTCGCACTTCCCAGGCCTCAAGTGCGTGGTGCCATCCAACCCATACGCGGCCAAGGGCCTCTACCTCTCTGCGATAAGGGCGGACGACCCTGTGATGGTCTTCAATCACAAGATGCTCATGGGCATGAGGGGCGACCGGCACGTCCCCGAGGAAACGTACGAGGTCCCCATCGGTCGGGCGTCCATCGAGCGCGAGGGCTCGGACGTCACGCTCGTGGGCATCGGGTACACCACGGTCGTTTGCAAGCAGGCCGCCGAGGTCCTCGCGCAGCAGGGCCATTCGGCGGAGGTCGTCGATCTGCTTTCGGTATCGCCGCTCGATGAGGAGACGGTGCTGGAGTCCGTGAAGAAGACGCGCCGCGTCGTTATCGTCGACGAGGACTACCCCCGGTGCAGCGTCGCCTCGGACGTCTCGGCGCTGGTGGCCGAGCAGGCCTTCGATTACCTGGACGCGCCTCCGGTGCGCGTCACTCCGCCACACACCCTGGTCCCGTACAGCATGCCTCTCGAGGAACTCTTTATCCCGAACAGGGACAGGGTTGTCGAGGCGGCGGCCTCTGTCCTGGAGTGACCGTGAAGACCTTTGCGAAGCTTACCTTTGGTCCCTTCTCCCCTACGCGGGAGAAGGTTAGGATGAGGGGGCCATGGCAACTCCGATAGTCATGCCCAAGCTCGGCATGTTGATGGTCGAGGGCGCGGTCAATCGATGGCTCAAGTCCCCCGGCGACTTCGTGGAGTCCGGGGAAGCCGTCGCCGAGATCGAGACCGAGAAGATCAACTACCAGCTTGAGGCCACAGGGTCAGGCACGCTTCACACGATCGTTTCCGAGGGCGCGGTGGTCGCGGTCGATGGCGTTCTCGGCTACCTCCTCGAAGCCGGCGAGGCGCCGCCGGAGGCTGTAGAGAAGTCGCCGGACGCGCCCCAACCGGCCCCAATCGAGACAGCCGCTCCGCCTCCAACCGTCGCCGCGCCGTCCACGCAGCCCGCCGGGGCCGCGTCCGGCGAAGTCACTCCCTCCACGCCCGGCGCGCGCCGCCTGGCAAGAGAGCTCGGCATCGACATCTCCACCGTCACCGCCACCGGGCCGCGCGGCCGCGTTGTGGAGGCGGACGTGCAGGCGTACGCGGACCGCAGGCCGCAGCCCGGCCCTTACGAGCCTGCCCGGACAGAGCCGATGGCGGGCATACGCAAGGCCGTGGCAAGCCACATGCTCCACAGCATCACCTCAACCGCGCAGCTTACGTTCTTCCTCGAGGTGGACGTCACGGAGGCGCAGCGTCTCCGGCGGGAAGCGTCCGATGGCCCGGTCACAATCGGCCTCGGCCACGTGCTGATGAAGGCCTGCGCCGAGACCTTCCGCTGGACGCCCCAGGTCAACACCGTCCTGCAAGACGGGCAGATACTCCACTTCGACAGCGCGAACATCGGGTTCGCGGTGGCCCTTGAGGAGGGACTTCTGACGCCGGTGGTGCACGACGTGCAGGACAAGACCGTCGCGCAGATCGCCCAGGAAGTGCAGGACCTCACGGCAAGGGCCACCGGCGGCAGGATGCACGCGAACGATCTCGCGGGCGCAACCTTCACGATCAGCGTTCTCGGCTCCGTGGACGGCTTCACGCCGATCCTCAGCTCCGGTCAGAACGCGCTGCTGGGCGTCGGGCGCTCGGTCGACAAGCCGGTAGTGCGGGGCGGAGAGATCGTGGTCCGCGAGATGTGCACGCTGAGCCTCACGGTGGACCATCAGGTTGTGGACGGCGCGGTGGCCGCCGCGTTTCTTCGCCGCCTCCAGAGCTACGTCGAACGACCCGCGAGGCTGTTCGCGACTCCATGAAGTACGCAAGGAGTTGACATGGAATCGACAGTCCTGGTCTTGATTGGCGCCGCCCTCTTCTGCCAATCGTGGCACGTCCTGGACACCGGCGCGGACAGAAGGTCTATGGGAGCGGTCGTGGGACTCCTGGGCCTGATGACGCTGGCGGTCGTGGCGTTCGACGGTGCGTTCATTCCCTCGGTGCTCACCACGGACGGCGCCGGCGATGCTCTCATCCACCCGCTCGCCGTCTCGGCGGCCAACAACCTGCTGAACGCGGTTGTCGTAGTCTGGGGCATATACGCGGTTGTGACCGCCGTCAACATGCTCTTCGACCTCGATGATCGAGCCGTTGGCATGTACACGGGAATCGTAACGGGCGTGACCTTCGTCGCGTTCATCTACTACGTTATCGAGTTGAGGGACAGGTACGGCGAGGCTGTCTGGATCGCGCTTTGGCTCAGCATGTTGGTCCTCGCGCTCCTCGGCTGCCTCGTGGTTGTGTATCAGGCCCTCCGCTTCCGGATACTCCAGACCGCCGTCGGCTGGTCCATGATGGTAGGCGGAGGCGGAGTAGCCCTGATCGGCGCGCTGATCGCCTCCGAGGTGATTCTAGTCAAGCTGTAACCCCGGCCGGCGCACGGATCCCCGTTCGCCCTGAGCCCGTCGAAGGGCCTGTTCGTGGATCCCCGTTCGCCCCTATGCCGGCTGTGCCCAGCGCTGCCGGTGCGCCTCGGCAAGCTCGCGAAGCCGCCTCTGGTACCATTCGCTTCTCAGCCGCTCGGTCGTCATGATCAGGGCGTCCTCGCGGTTGTCCGAGTAGTAGCCTTTGCGGATGCCCTGGGCCTCGAAGCCGTACTTGGCGTAGAGGTTCTTCGCGATCTCGTTGGAGACTCTGACCTCCAGCGTGGCCGCGCCCTCGCACCTGGCCGACGCCTGCCTAAGGGCCTCTATCAGGAGCAATTCTCCAACCCCCATGCCTCTGTAGCTTTCGCGCACTGCGACCGTGACGATGTGCGCGTCGTCGGCCATGTACCAGACGCCGAGCATGCCGGTGAGGACTTGCACGGGAGCATCACGGTACTGCTCCACGAAGCTGCGAAACAGCCGCCAGCCCTTGTCCGCGACGGTCTCCATGAGACCGCCGTTTTGTGAGGCTGGGGGCGTCGCGATGGGGCTGTTCTCGGTGCAGGACGCTTCCGAGGCCACCAGGTAGCTTGCGATCGGGCGTCTGAGTTCGCTTCGGAAAGATGTCCTTGGGAACGTGATCGGGAAGGCCTCCCGCTCGATCTCTTCGCACTGCGGGATGTCCCGCTCTTCGAGAGGCCGGACTGTGAAGCGCGTTCCTCGGGAGTCTGTACGCCTTCCCGATTGAGTCTTCATCGGGAAATGCCTGCGGCGATTTCCAGGGACTCGCGGCTCGCCCACGTCAGTCGCCAGCCGAACGCCGCCGCCAGTTCATCTGCGAGCGGCCGCGCCACGTCCCCGACAGCAACCCGCCGCCCTAGTTCCGCCGCCATAGACGTCGCCCGCGCGTCCGGGTCGCCGCACTGCACGATATTGTCGAAGTAAGACAGGTCAGGGTCAACGTTCAGTGCCACGCCGTGCGTCGTCACCCCCCGGCTCACCCTCAGGCCAATCGCCGCGATCTTCGCGCCGCCGGTCCATACCCCGGTTGGCCTGTCCTCGTTGGATGCCGTGATTCCGAACCGGGCCAGCGTCGCGGCGACGCCGCGCTCCAGGGCGCGCAGGAACGCGAGAGGCCCGTCGAACGTCGGTCTGAGCCTGGCGATCGGATAGCACACGATCTGCCCCGGCCCGTGGTACGTGGCCTGGCCGCCGCGATCCACGCTTAGCACGGGCGCCGCGGCGTATGGGGACGCGCCTCCGCGTATGCTCGCCTCAGACGGCACGACCCTGCGCCCCAGCGTGTACACGTGAGGGTGCTCCGCCAGCAACAGCGTGTTCGCCCTCGCCCCGTCCGCGATCTCTTCGGCCAGCCGCTTCTGTAGCGCAAGCGCCTCTAAGTATCCGGTCATGCCTAGATCGACAGCCGTGCACGCTTGAAGAAGCTTCCCGCTCGTTGCGTATGTGTCAACCACTGAAGGAGTCACCGCTCGATTCTAACAAGTCGAACGCGCCGGGTGCCGTCCGCCAAGTACAAAAAAACCTTGCCGGTTGCACGGCTTCGGCATTACTATCCTTCAGTTGTACCCCATGGGCGCATGCGCTTCGTCTCGCTGAAACTCCCTCAGGAGGTCCGCCCCCGCCGCTAGATGCAGATAATCCTCCGGATCCTGGCTATAGCCCTGCGCCACAAATGGCGCTTGTTGTTCGCGTACGCGGCTCTTGCCGGAGCCTCTCTGTCCTACCTGTACCTGCCTCGACTGTTTGGCAGAGCTATAGACCAGGTGGACCAGATGCTGCGCGCCGGCGATCTTTCTATCGGGGTGATCACCACAACGGTCACTCTGATCTTGGTGATCAGCATCGTCCGCGGCCTGTTCGCGTACTTCCAGCAGTACCTCGGCGAGGCGCTCAGCCAGGACGTTTCGTACGACCTCCGCAACGCGTTCTACGACAAGGTCCAGCACCTCAGCTTCGGCTTCCACGACCGTTATCACACAGGGAACCTGATGTCCCGCGCGATAACGGACGTGGAGAACATTCGCATGTTCATCAACATGGGTGCCATGCGGACGCCGTACTTCCTGATTCTCTTCATAGTCGTGGCGGTGCTCCTCCTGCGAATGGACTGGCAGCTCGGCCTGATCAGCCTGGGATTCATGCCGGTCGTAATGCTCCAGTCGGCGATCGTCCGGCTTCAGATGCGCAGGCTGTGGCTGCTCGTCCAGGAGATGATGGCTGAACTCAACACGGTGCTTCAGGAGAACCTGACCGGCATCAGGGTGGTCAAGTCGTTCGCCTCGGAGGACTACGAAGAGCGAAAGTTCAACAAGCACAGCCAGGACGTCGCCGAAACTACGGTAAAGGCCGAGCGCATTCGCGCGGCCAACACCGCGTTCATGTCATTCACGTTCATGGTCGCGCTGGGCCTCATCCTGTGGTTCGGGGGCAACCGGGTGATCGACGGACGCCTGACTCCCGGCGAGTTGGCGCAGTTCATCTTCTATATGCAAATCCTGTCCATGCCCGTGAGGATGATCGGGTGGATGGTCAACTCGTATGCCAGGGCCGCCTCGGCGGGCCAGCGCTTGTTCGAGATACTGGACTACGCGTCCCCCGTGAAGGTGAAGGAGAACGCCCTGGCCATGCCCCGCACCAGCGGCCACGTGCGATTCGAGAACGTATCGTTCGGATACGAGAGCAGCGGAAACGTCCTTGAAGGCATAAATCTGGACGTTGCGCCGGGGCAGGTGATAGCTCTGCTGGGCGCGCCCGGAAGCGGCAAGAGCAGCATCGTCAACCTCGTCTCGAGGTTCTACGATCCCACCGGGGGCCGCGTCACCATAGACGGCATCGACGTCCGTGACGCCACTCTGGAGTCGCTGCGTCGCAACGTCGGCATGGTGCAGCAGGACGTCTTCCTGTTCGCTGAGACTGTACGGGAAAACATCGCTTATGGCCGCGAGGACGCGCCGATGGACCTCATCGTCCAGGCTGCCAGGGTGGCGCAGCTTCACGACTTCATCGATTCGCAGCCGGACGGCTACGACACCGCGGTGGGGGAGAGAGGCACAACGCTCTCAGGCGGACAGAGGCAGCGGCTCGCCATCGCTCGGGCCGTCCTGCTCGATCCCCCGATCCTGATCCTGGACGACTCCACGTCCAGCGTGGACACGCGCACCGAGGAGCGCATCCGGCAGGCGATGGAGTCGGTCATGCAGAACAGGACCACCTTCGTGATCGCCCACCGGCTGAGCACGGTGCACAGGGCGGACCAGATCGTCGTGCTTCAGAACGGTCGGATCGCCGAGCAGGGCACTCACGGCGAACTGCTTCAGATGGACGGCCTTTACAAGGAGATATACGACCTGCAGCTGAGGCCCCAGGAGGAGGTCATGCTGGAGGTGGACGTCACCGCGCCGGGCGCCGGGAGGTATGCCGCAACATGATGATGTGGGGATTCGGCCGGGCAAGCCGCGGGCTTCCGGATGAAGAGGTGTTCGGCACCGTTTACAACCCGCGCGTAATTCGCCGCGTGATGCCTTACGTCATGCCCTTCAAGTACCTGATGATGGTCTCTGTTGTGGCGATGCTGGTGTTCAGCGGCACCATGGTGGCCGTCCCCTATCTCCTGAAGATCGGCATAGACGATTACATCGTCGCAGGGAACTACGGCGGCCTCACCCTCATTGCCGGCCTGCTCATCGGCAACGCATTCCTGAACTGGGGCACCAACTACACGCA
This sequence comes from Dehalococcoidia bacterium, assembly GCA_963668185.1. Lineage (GTDB taxonomy): Bacteria > Chloroflexota > Dehalococcoidia > Lucifugimonadales. Next base: position 1,323,499 of record OY764162.1, on the reverse strand, counting down.
GCAGGTCGCCATGACCAAGGTCGGAGAAGGCATACTCTACGACTTGCGTCGCGACATGTTCGCACACTGCCAGAAGCTCTCCCTGTCGTTCTACGACAGGACCGAGATCGGCAGGGTGATGTCCCGCGTGCACGGCGACGTGGCCCAGCTTCAGGAGGTCATGTGGATCATCATCATGACCCTGGGAGACGTGCTCACGCTGATCGGCATCGTTGTGGCCCTGCTGGTAATGAACCTCAAGCTCGGCCTCATCACCATGAGCGTGCTGCCGGTGCTGGTCGTCGTCATGTTCGTCTGGCAGCCGTTCGCAGTGCGCGCGTTCATGCGCGTGCGCACTGCGATCTCGATAGTCAACTCCGCCTTCAACGAGAACATCCAGGGCGTGCGCGTGGTCCAGAGCATGAACCGTCAGGGCAGCAATCTCGTCGTGTTCGACGGCAAGAACAAGACCCACCACGACGCCGCCCTCGGCGCAAGCCAGATGTCCGCCACCCTCATGCCCGCCGTCGATATCCTGACTGCGGTCGCCGTCGGCCTCGCCATCTTCTTCGGCGCACGCATGATCACGGACGATGCCCTGGAGATCGGCGTGCTGATCGCCTTCGTGCTCTACGTCCAGCGCTTCTTCGACCCGATCCGCAACATGACGATGCAGTACACGATGCTCCAGCGCGCCATGGCCTCCGGCACCAGGATCTTCGACCTGCTTGACGCTCCGGTGGACCTCGTGGACCGGCCGAATCCGACTCGTCTGACCGAGGTCAGGGGAGACATCGAGTTCAAGAACGTCAACTTCAGCTACCTGCCCGAAGAGCCGGTGCTGGTCGATGTCAACGTCCACATCCAGCCCGGCGAGACCGTGGCGATTGTCGGGCCCACGGGCGCTGGCAAGACCACGTTCGTATCGCTGCTCTCGCGCTTCTACGACGTGCCGGAAGGGCAGGGGTCGATTCTGATTGATGGGCACGACGTGAGGGACATTGAGAGAAGCTCCCTCGCCAGCAGGCTCAGCATGGTCCTCCAGGAGCCGTTCCTCTTCTCCGGCACCGTCAGCGAGAACATCAAGTACAACAACGCCAACTACGTCACCGACGATGACATGGTTAGGGCCGCGACCGCCGTGGGCGCCCACGACTTCATCATGGAACTGGAGGACGGCTATGACACGTACCTCCAGGAACGCGGCATGAACCTGAGCGTCGGCCAGCGGCAGCTAATCAGCTTCGCCCGCGCCATCGTCGCCGATCCCAGCATCCTGGTCCTGGACGAGGCCACCGCCAACATCGACAGCCACACCGAGATGCTGATCCAGCGGGCGCTCCAACAGTTGCTCGAAGACCGCACCGCCGTCGTGATCGCGCACCGCCTGTCCACCATCCGGGGCGCGGACAAGATCATCGTGCTCAACCAGGGCCGCGTCGAGGAGGTCGGCAACCACGACGCCCTCATGGCCCAGGACGGCCTGTACGCCCACCTCTACCGCATGAACTACGCCGCCATCGAAGCGCCGCTGGAGGCGGGGGCGTAGCCGCTGATTTCTTGGACGCAAACGTCGGCTATTATCGATTCAATGCGCGTTGTGCGTCGTCGAAGTGGCCCCTCACCCCATCCGCACGTACTGCACCGCGACGCCTAGCCCGGGCGCCCGCGCAAGCCGCCCGTCGGAGGTCAGCAACGGCAAGCCATGGACGCGCGCCGCGGCCACGTAGAAAGCGTCCATGGCGGTAACGTTTTGGTAGTGCTCCCAAGCCAGTGGAATCAAATCTCGGTGAGAAATGCGTTGCACAGGCCAACTTGCTAGATACTCCACGGCCAGCCGAGCTCTTGGCTCCTCGAGGCCGCCCCGCAAGACCGCGCGTCGCAAAACGGATAGAACTTCTACATCCATGATTTCGGGCGCTAGAGGGTAGTCGCCTTCGACGAGTCCCGCCACCGACAGCCCCACCGGCGTCCTTAGCAGGTACTCGACCGCTATCGAGGCATCAACGACGTAGCGGCTCACTCCAACTCAGCTTCGTAGGAAGCCCGCTCTTCATGGAGCAGCACTGCTGCTGGCACGCCTAGATCGGTCTTGGGTGCCTCGGCCAGGCGCTTCTGCCACTCCCACATATCCAGATCGCGCTCAATCGCCGCGAGCACGATGTCACTCATGCTACGGTTGTCCTCGCGAGCGTAGCGGCGGAGACGTTCATGCAACCCTGACGGCATATTCCTAACCTGTAGATTGGCCATATCATGATTGTATCATGCATTCTGCATGATACCAACCCTCACTCCCCGAACGGCAACCGCGGTTGCGGCGCCTCCCTCGTCCGGTCCGGCCCCGAGCCGTGGAACGGGTACTCGACGCCCAGGTGTTCGTACGCACGCTGCGTTGCCATCCTCCCCCTGCTCGTGCGGTCCAGGAAGCCTAGTTGCAGCATGTAAGGCTCGTACACGTCCATGATTGTGTCCGCCTCCTCGCTGATCGACGAAGCCAGCGTCTCCAGCCCCACCGGCCCGCCCTGGAACTTGTCGATGATCGAGTTCAGCACGCGGCGGTCGCTCACGTCCAGACCCAGCTCGTCCACCTCCAGCATCCGCAGCGCGCTCCGCGCCGTCTCGCCCGTGATCACGTTGTCCGCCTCCACCTGCGCGTAGTCCCGCACGCGCCGCAGCAGCCGGTTGGCGACCCTCGGCGTCCCCCGCGAGCGCCGCGCGATCTCCGCCACCCCGTCGCTCTCCGCCTCCACCCCCAGTATGCGTGCGGAGCGTTGCACGATGCTGCGCATCGCGTCGTCGTCGTAGAACTCCAGCCTGTGAAGCACGCCGAAGCGGTCGCGCAGCGGCGCGCTGACCATCGCGTACCGTGTCGTCGCGCCGATCAGCGTGAACGGCCTGATCGTCAGGTTCATGCTCCGCGCCTTGAGTCCCTTGTCAATCACCCACGAAACCCGGAAGTCCTCCATGCCGCCGTACAGCACCTCCTCCACCACGCGGCTGAGCCGGTGCACCTCGTCGATGAACAGGATGCTGTTGTCCTCCAGCTTCGTGAGTATCGCGACCATGTCCCCCGGACGCTCGATCGCCGGCCCGGAAGTCGTCTTGATCTGCACGCCCATCTCCGCCGCCACGATGTTCGCGAGCGTTGTCTTGCCGAGGCCCGGCGGCCCGTGGAGCAGCAGGTGGTCCAACGGCTCGTCGCGCTGGAGCGCCGCCTTGATCGCGATGACCAGGTTCTCCTTGACCCGGTCCTGCCCCACGTAGTCCGCCAGCCGCCGCGGCCTCAGCCCCGTGTCGGACGCCGCGTCCTCCACGTGCGGCTTCCCGGACACAAGCCGCTGCGTCGTCATCGTGCCCCCGTCATCGCTGGCATCTCGTGAAATCGGTCATTGCAAGGAGTAATGTAAGTCCGCTCACCCAACGGCAAAACTGTAGGGGCGCTTCGCGAAGCGCCCTCCCCTTCGATCCGTTCGCCCTGAGCCTGTCGAAGGGCCTGCCCTGCCACCATTCTGAAGGCTTACCGTACCACAAGAACCCCCGCCTGAGTATGCAGCCAGGCCCCATTCCAATCGGCAGCAGCCTCTCTGTCGATGCCGTGATAGCCGCTTGGAACTGATGCCTTTGGCGCAGTAGATTGTAGGCGCATGCCATCATCGGTATGATTAGATGCATCAGACTTTCATACCGGTGACAACATGAAGGTTTCAGAGCGAGGACAGGTAACCATACCCAAGCACCTGAGGGAACGCTTCGGGATGAACCACAACGTCGAAGTGGAGATTACTCCAACGGAGCAGGGTCTGTTGATCCGGAAGAGGACTACAGTTGAGCATCCTGTGGATCGTATCGTCGGAATTCTCGACGGAGTGGATTTCGATATCGATGAATACATCGAGGAGATAAGGGGAAGGTGATCACTTCGGTCGATACAAACGTGTTGTTCGATGTGTTTAGGACACGCTCTCCGTACCACTCTCAATCTCGAGAATGGCTTCTGACCGCATATGACAGGGGCGCAATCGTCGTGTGCGACGTCGTCTATGCGGAGCTCGTTCCCATGTTTCAGGCTCGCTCGACCCTGGACGGAGCGCTCAGTGCAATTGGAGCTACGTTGTCTCCGATCAACTCATCGATTGCCTTCGAAGCTGGGCTGCGTTGGAAGCAGTACCGAGATGCTGGCGGTTCCCGGGAACGCATCTTGGCAGACTTTCTCATATGCGCGCACGCTGTGATCGCAGCCGACGCATTTCTGACACGGGACCGCGGCTTCTTTACTACCTACTTCTCGGAACTCTCACACACGAACCCCGGCTTGAGTACGCCGTAGCTGGTATAATCCGCGCACGCTTGGCCGTACGAAACGCGTGTCCTCGCACTTGACGGGGCGCGCCGTTTCCACAACCGGCGGCCACGGCGCGGAGTGACAACAGTGGTCAGCACCAACAAGTCCGAGTGGCGCGAAAAAACGCTTGGCCCCCTTCAGAAGAGGTTCAAGGAACGCCAGGAACGCTTCGAGTCCACGTCCGGCATAGAGATCGACGGCCTCTACACGCCCGAAGACCTAGACGGGTTCGACTACGATTCGGAGGTCGGCTATCCCGGAGAGTTCCCGTACACGCGCGGCGTGCAACCCAACATGTACCGCGGCCGCCTCTGGACCATGCGCCAGTACGCCGGCTTCGCCTCTCCCGAGGAGTCGAACCGCCGCTACCGCTACCTGCTGGAAGAGGGCCAGACCGGCCTGAGCGTCGCCTTCGACCTCCCTACGCAGATGGGTTACGACTCCGACCACCCGCTCGCCAGCGGCGAGATCGGGCGCACCGGCGTCCCCATCTCCAGCCTCGCCGACATGGAAGTGCTCTTCGACGGTATCCCGCTGGACAAGGTCAGCACGTCCATGACGATCAACGCCACCGCGTCTATCCTGCTCGCGCTGTACGTGGCCACGGCGAAGAAGCAGGGCGTCGAGCCGTCCAAGCTCAACGGCACCGTCCAGAACGACATCCTCAAGGAGTACATCGCCCGCGGCACGCACATCTTCCCGCCGGAAGGCTCCATGCGCCTCGTGACCGACGTGTTCAAGTACTGTAGCGCCGAGGTGCCGCTCTGGAACACGATCAGCATAAGCGGCTACCACATGCGGGAGGCGGGAGCCACCGCCGTGCAGGAGTTGGCCTTCACCTTCGCCAACGCCATCGCTTACGTGCAGGCCGCCATCGACTCCGGCCTGGACGTAGATCGGTTCGCCGGCAGGCTGTCCTTCTTCTTCGTCTCACAGAGCAACCTGCTCGAAGAGGTCGCCAAGTTCCGGGCCGCTCGCCGCATGTGGGCAAAGATCATGCGCAACAGGTTCGGCGCGGAGAACCGCCGCTCCTGGACGCTCCGCTTCCACACGCAGACCGCCGGCGTGACCCTCACCTCCCGCCAGCCGGAGAACAACACGATCCGCTCCGCGCTGCAGGCCCTCGCCGCCATTCTCGGCGGCACCCAGTCGCTGCACGTAAACTCGTGGGACGAGGCGCTGGCCCTGCCAACGGAGGAGTCCGCGCAGCTATCGCTCCGCACCCAGCAGGTCATCGCGCACGAGAGCGGCGTTGCCGACACCGTGGACCCTCTCGCAGGCTCCTACTACATCGAGAACCTTACCAACAAGCTGGAGGAAGAAGCGTTCGCGTACATCGAGGAGATCGACCGCATGGGCGGCGCGTTGGAGGCCCTGGACAGGGGCTACCAGATGAACGAAATCCACGAGAGCGCGTTCGAGCTCCAGCAGGAGATCGAGGCCAAAGATCGCATCGTCGTGGGTGTGAACGGGTACGAGTCCGAAGACCCGCCCATACGCAAGCTCCAGACCATCGACCCTGAGCAGACGAAACGCCAGCTTGACCGCCTCGCCCGCGTCAAGAGGGAACGCGACGAAGCAGCCGTCGAGAGCGCGCTTGAGCGCCTCGCCTACACCGCCCGCTCGCAGGACAACACGATGCCCGCCATCCTCGAATGCGTCGAGGCGTACGCCACCGTCGGCGAGATTTCGGACGCCCTCAGGTCGGTCTTCGGCGAGCAGGGCGAGTTCAGCACATTCTGAGGAGCGGTAATGTCTGAAACCCCCGTCTGCGTAGCCAGGCACGTCAACCACGTCGCCCTAGTCGTCAACGACATGGACGAGACGCTCGCGTTCTACCGGAAGACCTTCGGCGTCGGCTCAGCCGAGACCGAAGAAGTCCCGGACCAGGGCGTGCGCGCCGCCGTCGTCAGGATCGGCGGCACGCTGCTGGAACTGATCGAGCCCACCGACCCAACGAGCGGCGTCGCCAGGTACATCGAGAGGCGCGGCGAGGGCATGCACCACATCTGCTTCGAGGTGGACGACCTCGAAGGCACGCTCTCCCGGCTGGACGATGCTGGCGTTCAGTTAGTAGACAAGACCCCGCGCAAGGGCCTGGTCGGCAACATCGCATTCCTGCACCCCCGCTCCACGCGCGGCGTCCTGGTCGAACTGGTCGACGCTGATGGAGCGATGAGGTAACCCCCATGGCCGAGAACAAGATCAAGGTGCTCGTCGCAAAACCCGGCCTGGACGGCCACGACCGCGGCGCGAAGATCGTCGCCCGCAGCCTGCGCGATGCCGGCATGGACGTCATCTACACCGGCATCCGCCAGACCCCCGACGACATCGTCGAGATAGCCAGGGACGAGGACGTAGACGCCCTGGGCCTGAGCATCCTGTCCGGCGCGCACATGGAGCTGTTCCCGCAGATCGTAGATGCCCTGGACGAGGCCGGCATGGGCAACCTGCCCATAGTCGCCGGCGGCATCATCCCTGAAGAGGACCGCTTGGCCCTCCGCGAGATGGGCGTCCTCGGCGTCTTCGGCCCCGGCAGCCCCACCAAAGAAATAGCGGACTTCATCATCAACGCCGTAGCAGAAGCCCGCCAGCGCGCCACTACCTAGACCCGTGTGCCAAGTCGGCACTATGTTAGAGTTTCGCGTTCGAACCATAGCCGTTCTTCCCGAAACGGCCGATTGGGTCGCTCCACCACTTCCATCTCTTTAGAAAACTCTCCGGTAAACGGCGATTTAGCCTCATCAGGCGGATTAGTGTCTTCTGCCTTCAACGGGGTAACCGCATCGTCATTGAGCCGTTTGTATCCCAGCATGAACATGGCCGACTGTAGCGCATGGATTCGTTGTTGTTTTGGTACTTCGTCAAACGCTCCGGCAGAGTACTGAACCATCCCATGCAGAAGCCAAGCAGCTTTCAGAGTATAGGCCGCGTACTTGGAATCCGAGTAAATCTTGGGAGACTTACACCTGCTGAAAACACGCCCGCGAGGAATCCCTAGGTTGAGAAGCGAGGGTACGCTAGTCGAGCGGTTGTCCTTGTAGTACAGCCTTACAAGGCATGCGAGAGCGCATGCTACACGGCTATCGTAAATCGGCAGTCCAGGCACAAGTGCTGAGTAGATTTTATTGAAAGCCGATCCCATGTACCGGAAGCCACGCAGGTCGGATGTGTCGCCGCTCGCCGGGTTGAGCTTGCGCTTCACCTCCTCAATGTGTTCTTGCAACCGCGCCGGTTCCATCTGCGCCCATTCTTTCTCAAGTCTGGGGAGCCGGCCGATTCTTCCCCATTTCACTATGTTCCGCACGTTGGCGACGAAACTATCGCGTGAGTCCTCGTCCACGATCTTTCCGATCGTATCGAACTTCTTACGAAACTCGGCGAACTTCGACATAGTGTCATCGAAGCGCTCGCCATTCCACTCGTAGCTCTTGAATGCCCCGAAAAGAGTGCCGCACTGAAACGATGGGCCTCTCTTAGCTTTCCATGCATGCTTCAACCACCAGTCGCCCCGGACAAGATGTCTTGCCCACTCAATGAAATCGGCTACATCGGCGTTCCCCAAGTATTCATTTCGATTCATGATGAGATTCTTCCTAGAGTTGTGAGAGATTCTGACCCATAACGCAGCCCTGCCTTGAACGAGTCTACACTTCTCTATGATTATAGGACGCGGCAGTTTCAATATCCTTCGGTAGTTGACCTCAGCTATTGACTAAGCTAGTCTGCCCCACGGTAACTCGTTCACGACGCTTCGACTCGTCATCATCACGATGGAGGGCGCGGTTCGCCGTGCCCCTGTCGGCACAGTCGAGGCTGGGACGAGTTACCACGGACCAAATCCTCAGCCGACAGGGGGCTTCGTATTGTCCCATCTCGTTCGCTTGGCGGGACAGGGTACTGATTTTCTGCCCTGCGAGGGCGGGCCCTCTGTACACAGAAAAGGGGTTCGTGCCATGCGGAAGTCGGTACTGGTAGTAGTCGCCTTGGCCGTAGCGATAGTCGCGTGTGGAGACTCATCGAAGGACGAGCCAGAGCAGGCAACCGCCGAACTGAGCCCTGTCAGCGATCAGGTTCGGGAGTATGCATCGACCTGCGCCGAAATCATGATCGCAGGGGAGGAAGTGGACGAAGGGCCGTCGTACCGTAGCTGGGTCAAGCAGTTCGACCGACTTGATCCCCCACCGGAGCTTCGAGAGTATCATGACAGCTTGACCGCCAAGTACCTCGCTAAGCTGCCATACGGTGAGAGGAACGGGTCATCTCAGGCAGCCTGGGAGAATGAGATGATCATAATTTCGGAGATGGATACCGGATTGAGGGATGCGCTGGTCGACGGAGGGTGCCTGCTTTCCTTCCAAGTGAGTTCGATTGAGAAGATCCTGGGAGCAAAGGAGAGGAAAGCCGTCTGGCAGGCCGAAGGCGAAAGGGCGCAGTCGGTGGAGGAATATGCTCAAAGGTGCGCCGATATTCGACTAGCAGCACCAATGCAGGACAGCGAGAAGGCCCTCATCCGCTACATGTACGAAGAGTTCGGCAAGTTGAAGCCCCCGTACGTATTGGTGGACTATCACAACGCTAATCAGAGGCTGCACGCCGAATGGGTGCAGCTAGGATACATGCACTTCGACGGGGCCTCTTCAAAAATCCAGCGCGTGATGCGGGAGGTCAAGGCGTTGGATCCGTCCATCGTTGACGAATTGGTGCGGTCTCGCTGCACGGGAGAATAAGAACGCGACACAGTGTCGCTTGGGAACTTCTTCAAACAGACGTTCCAACTAGCTACTAGGGGAAGCGTCACGCCTGCTACATCTACCAACACCCGGACGGCGGCCCGGAGAGTTAAGACGGTCTTGGGTTGGTTGTGAAGACATTGAAACCCCCTGCCAGTGGGATCAGGATCGCTTGCTAGACCGTCCTGGGTTCCGCAGTCCAACAGGGGGCGCACGCAATCCACGCCCCCGCTGATGCGGTAATGCGGAACTCACCGGACGGTCTAGCGGGTGACAAGCTACCAGAGTTGGCAAGCGTGCATCAACAGCCGCCGCCAGTTCCGTTCGCCCTGAGCTTGTCGAAGGGCTCACCACGAACGGGTTGGCCTCTCACAAGAGCTTGCGATAAACTGAACTGGACTTGAAGGCCAGCCAAGGCGGTTTTGGGGAAATATCCGTTGACCACTGAAGTCGAGCATCATCGCCAAGTCAGTGACCGGCTCATTGAGCACGCGAGAGCCGCGCTGCGCGAAGGCGACATGATCCAGGCCTCGGAGAAGGCATGGGGCGCCGTGGCGCACTTGGTGCGGTCCGTCGCCGAAGAGCATGGCTGGCGGCAGCAGTCGCACCGTGACCTTCATCGCAACGCCCTCGCCATCATCCAGTCCACGGACGATCCTCAGCAGAACAGGGTCAGGCTGGGGGCCGCTAACGGGCTGCATCAGAACTTCTACAACGACAACTACGATGTCGAGATGGTGAGGGACAATCTTCAAGCCGTCGAAGCATTGCTGGGAGCGATGCAAGAAGCTGTGAGTCGCCCCTCGCCTTAACCAGGATGATGAATAACGAGATGTCAACGAAACTCCGCACCGCCAACAGCCCCACCGCCCTCGATCTCACCGATCGCAAGCTGCTCAACATCTTGCAGTCCGAGTTCCCGCTCGTGGAGCGCCCGTTCATGGAGATGGGCGGCGAACTCGGCCTCACCGAAGACGAGACGATCGAGGCCGTCCGCAGCCTCAAGGACCGCAACGTCGTGCGCCAGATCTCCGCGATCTTCGATACGCGCCGCCTCGGCTACAAGACCACCCTCGTGGCCATGCGCTTCGCCGACGAGGACCTGGACGCGGGCGCGCGCGTCATCAACGAACACCCCGGCGTCAGCCACAACTACGCCCGCACCGGCCCGTTCAACCTCTGGTTCACCATCGCCGTAGCTCCGGACGAGAGCATCGAGGAGACGGTCGAGGAGATGTCCCGCCGCGCCGGCGCGGAGACGTACCGCATGATGCCCACGATCCGCTTCTTCAAGATCGGCGTCAACTTCGACATGGTCAAGAAAGAGGGCAACGCCGCCTCGTACAGCCCGGACGGCTACGGAAACGACGGCTCCAAGCCGGCCAACGACGACTGGAAGAAGGCCGTACCGGTCACCGGGTTCGAGAAGGACGTCATCCGCGAGCTTCAGGAAGACGTCGATCTCGTCCCGCGCCCGTTCGACGGCATGGTCGAAAGGCTCGGCATCTCGCACCGGGAACTGTTCGACTTGGCGGCGGACTTCCAGGACCGCAAGATAATGCGCCGGTTCAGCGCCGTGCTCCACCACCGCCGGGCCGGCTTCAAGGCCAACTCGATGGCCGTCTGGAACGTCCCCGAGGACCGGGCCGTCGAGGTCGGGACGATCATGGCCGGCTCCAGGTGGGTCACGCACTGCTACCAGCGTCCCACCTTCCCGGACTGGCGCTACACGCACTTCAGCATGATCCACGCCACCACCCGGAACGAGTGCGAGTCCGTGGCCAAGCAGATCTCCGAAGCCACCGGTATAGACGACTACATGCTCCTGTACAGCACCCGCGAGTACAAAAAGACCCGCGTCCGCTACTTCGTCTAGCCCCCCGCCGCCCCTGGGAACCGTTGAAATCGCGCCCGCCCGCGTTCAATAATCAACGCGCTTAATCTCTCATTGGAAGTTTCGATTGCCCAAGTACTACCCCGTATTTCTGAACTTGAAGGACCGCAAGTGCGTAGTCATCGGCGCCGGCGATGAGGGAGCCGGCAAGGTCGGCCGCCTCGTCGATTCCGAAGCCAACGTCGTCGTCGTAGCGCCCGAGGCGAAGGACGAGGTCCGCCGCCTCGCCGACGAAGGCCGCATCACCTGGCTCCGTCGCGAGTACAGGCCCGGCGACCTGGAAGGCGCGTTCATGGTGATCGCCGCCGCAGCGCCGGCCCAGGACAATGAGCTTAACCAGGCCATCGCCCGCGAGGCCGAGGAGCGCAACGTCCCCACCGTCGTCGTGGACGTCACCAGGCTGTGCAGCTTCATCTCGCCGTCCATCGTCGAACGCGGCGCGGTGACGATCGCCACCTCCACCGGCGGGACCAGCCCCGCGCTCGCCCGCAAGATGCGCCAGGAGCTTGCGAACAGCAACGTCATCGAGTACGCGGACCTCGCCCCTGTCCTGAGCAGGGCCCGCGCCGAGTTGAAGGGCCGCGGCCTGTACGTCAACCCGGACCACTGGCAGGCCTCGATCACCGAGGACGTCATGGACTACCTGCGCCGTGGCGACGAAGAAAGCGCGCTCGCCACCCTCATGGCTAACCTCGCCGACGGAGACGACTGCGGCTGCGAGCATCCCGGCTGCAAGATGTGGGACGACGATACCCTGAGTTCGCGGTACTCGGGCCGGAAGACTCCAGCCGCGTCCGGATGACGCTCCGGCCATGCCGCCGCCCTCAAGAATCATCGTCGGCTCCCGCGCCAGCCCCCTGTCGCTGGCCCAGAACGAAGAGATACTCGCGCCTCTCAGAAAAGCCTTCCCTGAAACTGAGTTCGTCGTAGAGACGATCTCCACCAAAGGAGACCGCGACAAGGCCGCGCCGCTCCTGAGCCTGGGCCGCGGCATGTTCACGACCGACATCCGGCAGGCACTGCTGAGCGGCGAGATCGACGTGGCGATTCACAGCGCCAAGGACGTGCCCGGCGAGACCCCCGTGGACACCGTGCTCGTGCCCGTCGGATCCCGGCGCGACCCACGCGACGTGCTGGCGACGAAGACCGGCTCCCGGTTGAGCGAGCTGCCGCCGGGCGCACGGCTCGGCACAAGCAGCCCCCGGCGCATCGCTCAGCTTTCCGCCGCGCGGCCCGACCTCGAACTGGCCCCCATCAGGGGCAACGTCGGCACTCGGCTGGAGAAGGCAATGAACGGAGAGTACGACGGCGTCGTGCTCGCGGCGGCCGGGTTGATTCGCCTCGGCCTCCGCAGCCGGATATCGCACTACCTGCCGCCCGATGTCTGCGCCCCGGACGTTGGCCAGGGAACGCTGGCGGCGGAAGTGCGGTCGGACAGCGCCGGGGTCCTGGAAGTACTGCGCCGCGTTCAGCACGCGGACACCGTCGCCGCCTTCCGGGCAGAGCGCGCCTTCCTCGCCGAGATCGGCGGCGGCTGTCGCTCGCCCGTCGCCGCATACGCGCGGCCCCTCGGAGGCCGCCTCGTCATGCGGGCGATGGCCGCGTCCCCGGACGGGAGCCGCCTCTTCCGCGTCAAGCAAACTTACGATCAAACCAAGCCGGAGGACGCCGGGAAGCGGCTAGCGGAGACGCTCCTTGAGTCCGGGGCCGGAGATGTCCTGTATGCCTGACCAGCAGCAAGTACCCGGTTCAGGCCCGCCCGCTGGCAAGGTCTATCTGGTCGGCGCGGGGCCCGGCGACCCTGGCCTGATCACTGTCAAGGGCCGGAGCCTCGTCGAGACTGCGGACGTCATCGTCCACGACAGGCTCGTTGACAAGCGCATACTGGGCAACGCCCGTCCAGACGCTGAGGTGATCGACGCCGGCAAGACGCCCGGCTCGGAGCGCAACCGGCAGGCGGACGTTAACGCGCTCCTCGTCCGCAAGGCGTCAGAGGGCAAGACCGTCGTCCGGCTGAAGGGCGGCGATCCGTTCGTCTTCGGACGCGGCGGCGAGGAGGCGCTCGAAATGGTCGCCGCCGGCATACCGTACGAGGTCGTGCCGGGCGTGACCTCCGCCGCCGCCGCCCCTGCCTACGCCGGCATACCGATCACGCATCGGGGCATGGCGTCGCAGGTTACGTTCGTGACCGGCAGCGAGGACCCGGACAAGCCGGAGAGCGCTGTGGACTGGCCCGCCCTGGCCTCGCAGGATGGCACGCTTGTCGTCCTGATGGGCTGGAGGACGCTGCCCAGCATCGTTGAGGCTCTCATCTCCAACGGTCGGTCCCCCCGGACGCCCGCCGCCCTCGTGCAGTGGGGCACGACGCCGCGTCAAAAGTCCGTCACGGCTGACCTCGGCTCCATAGTTGAGCAGGGCCGCGCCGCGGGCATCGGGTCCCCCGTCGTGGCCGTCATCGGCGACGTGGCTTCCCTGGACGAGCGGCTGGGCTGGTTCGACAACCGCCCGCTGTTCGGCAAGCGCGTACTGGTCACAAGGACGCGCCCCCAGGCCGGCCGCCTGTCGGCAATCCTCGCTGAGCGCGGGGCTGTCCCGGTGGAAGTACCGGCCATCAAGATCGAACCCTTGGAAGACTACTCCGACCTGGACGGTCACCTCCGCAGGCTGGGAGATTACGACTGGACGATCCTCAGCAGCGAGAACAACGTGCAGATCGTCTTCGGCAGGCTGCGCGGGATGGGCCTCGACTCCCGCGCGTTCCACGGCACGCGCCTCGTCGCGCTCGGCCCGGCGACGGCGCGCGCGCTGAGCGATCGCGGCATCGCCGCCGATCTGGTACCAGAGCGTTACGTCTCCGAGGGAGTGATAGAGGCGATGAGCGAGATCGGCGTGTCCGGCGCTGCGGTCTTCCTGCCGAGGTCAAGCGCCGGCAGGGAAGCGATGGTTGACGGCCTCGCCGCGCTGGGCGCGATAGTCACGCAGGTACCGGCGTACAGGCCCGTTCCCGCGGTGGAGTCCCGCGGACTTGTCCGCGACGCCCTGGCCGAAGGCGTGGACGCGGTCACGTTCACAAGCTCCTCCACCGTCAGAAGCCTGATAGACTTGCTCGACGGGGACATCGGACTGCTTAGCGGCATCAAGGTCGCCTGTATCGGATCGATCACGGCCGGAACGGCGGCGAAGCACGGTCTGATCGTCGACGCTGTGGCCGCAGTCAGCACGGTGGCAAGCTTGGCCGACGCGATCGAGGGGCTCTTTGAACGGCCAGCCTGAATGTTACTGCTCAGAGTTGGTGAATATCTCTGACCCCTTCCCCAGTCTGCTGGGGAAGGTTGGGATGGGGTAGAAGCGTCGGCAGACCGGCGCGCTCCATCTGATTCGGAATATAGGAGACGTACATGAGCAGCTTCCCGGCGAATCGCCTGAGGCGTCTCAGGGAAAACCCGGCCCTGCGCGCGCTGGCCCGCGAGACTCGCCTGTCGGTTCGCGATTTCGTGTACCCGTTGTTCGTAACTCACGGCACGGGAGTACGCCGCGAGATCGATCCCATGCCCGGCCAGTACCAGATCTCCCTTGACGTACTGAAGCTCGAGGCCAGGGACGCGTTCGAGTTGGGCGTCCCGGCGTTGCTGCTCTTCGGCATACCGGCGTCAAAGGACGGCGTGGGCTCGGAGGCCTACGCGCCGGACGGCATCGTCCAGAACGCGATTCGGACGATCAAGGACGCCGTTCCCGAAATGGCGGTGATCGGCGACGTCTGCCTATGCGAGTACACCGACCACGGCCACTGCGGCGTTCTCAACAACGGTCACGTGGACAACGACGACACCCTGGATCTACTAGCCCGCGCCGCCGTAGCCCAGGCTGAGGCCGGAGTCGACATCGTCGCCCCTTCCGCCATGATGGATGGCCAGGTCGGCGCGATCCGAAGCGCGCTTGACGATTGCGGCTTTGCGGATCTGCCGATTATGGGCTACTCGGCCAAGTACGCCTCCGCCTTCTACGGCCCCTTCAGGGCAGCCGCCGAGTCCACGCCTCAGTTCGGAGACCGGCGCGGCTACCAGATGGACTCCGCCAACGTCCGGCAGGCGATGATCGAGATAGCCCAGGACCTCGAAGAGGGCGCGGACATCGTCATGGTGAAGCCCGCCCTCGCCTATCTGGACGTCATCGCCGCGGCCCGGGACAGGTTCGCCGCCCCCGTCGCCGCCTACAACGTGAGCGGCGAGTACTCCATGCTCAAGGCCGCGTCGGCCAACGAGTGGCTGGAGGAGAGGACGGCAGCATTGGAGATGCTCACGTCGATCAAGCGGGCCGGCGCGGACATCCTCATCACGTACTTCGCCAAAGACGCCGCCCGTTGGCTGTCCGGCGAAACCTAGAAGACGCCCAAGAAGAAACCCGTTCGCCCTTGTATCTTGACTATCCCTTCCCCAGTCTGCTGGGGAAGGTTAGGATGGGGTCTCCCCTCACCGTTCGCCCTGAGCCTGTCGAAGGGCCTGCCCTCACCCCACGCCCCCAATCGCGCTGGGCGGCCACACTCGTGCCAAAGCCCTGCCCCCAATCGCTTCCCGGCGTACCGGCCCGAAGCGCCGGCTGTCCGCGCTACGAACGCGGTTGTCGCCCATGACGAAGTATTCGGCAGCGCCCAGAATCAACTCCCATCGCTCGTCTAGGCCGGGTATCGACGGGGCGCCGAGCAGGTACGGCTCCGCCAGCCGTTCGCCGTTCAGGAACAGCAGGCCGTCTTCGGCCTTCAGTCGGTCGCCGGGGACTCCGATCACGCGCTTTAAGCGATGCTCGTCCTCGTTCGGTAACTCGAACACTACGACATCGCCGCGTGCGGGCGCGCGCCTGGGAGCCAACCGGCGAAAGAGCAGCCACTGCCCGGCCCGAAGGCCCGGCTCCATGCTGCGATTGGAGACCGCGTAGATTCGAAGGCCGAGCGTCGGACTGCCGCTAGGCGTGCATTATGCTAGGAGCGTCCGCGTATCCCTCGGTCCGTATGCACGCCACCCAGTGGTTCGGGCTGACCTCCCGCAGGTCCGGCACCCCTTCCCTGCAGTCCTCAATCATGCTCGGGCAGCGGGTGTGGAACACGCAGCCCGCCGGCGGATTGAGCGGGCTGGGCACGTCGCCCTCCAGGATGATTCGCTCGCGCTGCTGCTCCAGCGCCGGGTCCGGGATCGGCACCGCGGAAAGCAGCGCCTGCGTGTACGGATGAAGCGGGTTCTCGTACAACTCCAGCCGGTCCGCGATCTCTACGATGTGGCCCAGGTACATCACCGCGATCCTGTCGCTGATGTGGCGCACCACGGACAGGTCGTGAGCGATGAACAGGTACGTAAGGCCGAACTGGTCCTGAAGCTCTTCGAGCAGGTTGATGACCTGCGCCTGAATCGACACGTCCAGCGCGGACACCGGCTCGTCGCACACGATGAAGCTTGGATTCACGGCAAGCGCGCGTGCCACGCCGATTCGCTGCCTCTGCCCGCCGCTGAACTCGTGAGGATAGCGGTCTGCCATGTACGGGTTCAGGCCCACGATGGTGAGAAGCTCCGCGACCCTGTCGCGGTACTCGCCTCTTCCCTTCGTCAGCTTATGGATCCTGAGCGGCTCGCCGACGATGTCTCCGCAGGTCATCCGTGGATTGAGGGAGCCGTACGGGTCCTGGAAGATGATCTGCATCCTGCGCCGCATCGCCCGCAGGTCGCCGGTGGACATCTCCGTGAGCTCTTTGCCCTCAAAGATCACCTTGCCCTCCGTCGGCTTCGTAAGCTGTAGCACTCCGCGGCCCGTCGTGGTCTTTCCGCAGCCGGACTCGCCCACAAGGCCCAGCGTCTCGCCCTTCATGATGTTGAAGGAGACGTTGTCAACCGCCTTCACTTCGCCGATCTGCCGTTGGAAGACGATGCCGGACGTTACCGGGAAGTACACCTTCATGTTCTGCACTTCCAGCAGCAAGTCGCCTGTGCCGTTGGCGCCCGCGCCGTTCGCGCTCTGGTCCTGGGTCATGACCTTCCTCCTAACTTTCCGACCGAATCGAGTCCGCCAACTCGCCAAGTTCCGAGAACCGCCAGCACGCCGACGTGTGGCCCTCTTCGTACGTTTCAAGTTCAGGCGCCTGCTGCCAGCACTGCTCCGTCGCGAACCTGCACCGCGGAGCGAACGAGCAGCGGTCCGGCATGTCGATCAGGTCCGGCGGCAGCCCCTCGATCGTCTCCAGCCTCTCCACCCGTTCTTCGTCCAGCCTGGGGACGGAACCCAACAGCCCCAGCGTGTAAGGGTGCCTCGGGTCTTCATATATCTGCCTGGCGGAGCCAACCTCGATGATCTTGCCCGCGTACATCACGATGACTCGCTGGGCGTAGCGGGCGACCACGCCAAGGTTGTGCGTGATGATCACCAGCGCGGTCCCGAACTCCTCCGCGAGGTCTCGCATCAACTCCAGGATCTGGGCCTGGATCGTCACGTCCAGCGCCGTGGTCGGCTCGTCCGCGAGGATCAGCTTGGGGTTGCAGCTGAGCGCCATCGCGATCATCACCCTCTGCCTCATGCCGCCGCTGAACTGGTGGGGATAGTCGTCCAGCCGGTTCCTGGCGTCCGGGATACCCACAAGGGACAGCAGTTCGGCGGCGCGCGCCAGTGCCTGCTCGTGCTGAAGCTCCTGGTGAAGCTCTATCGTCTCCGTCAACTGCCTGCCAATCGTCAATACAGGGTTGAGGGAGGTCATGGGCTCCTGGAACACCATGCCGATCCGGTTGCCGCGGATGTTGCGCATCTCGGCGTCGTCCATGGCAAGAAGGTCCTCGCCTTCGAAGATGATCTCTCCGTCGACGATCTTGCCCGGCGGATCGGCGACGAGCCGCATGACGGAAAGCGCGCTTACGCTCTTGCCGCAGCCCGACTCGCCGACAATGCCTACGACCTCGCCTTCCGCGATCTCGTACGAGATGCCGTCCACCGCCTTCACCACTCCGTCGCGGGTGAAGAAATGAGTCTTGAGGTCCTTAACTTCGATTACGGGTCTGCTGTCCGCAGTCTCTGAAGTCATCGATTCTCCCTCCGAGGATTGCAGCCGGGCTGAACACGTTGAGCCGCTCGATCAACTCACCGGCCAGGCCAGAGCCAGCGAATCCGACTCCCAACTTCGGAATGGCGGTCATTCTAATGGAAGCCCCGATCAAACTCAAACCCGCTTGATGAGCCTGTCGACCCGTTCGTGGTGAACTTGTCGAACCATGACCGCGCTGCCGCCGTCATTCCCGCGCAGGCGGGAATCCATCCGCCCGTTCGTGGTGAACTTGTCGAACCATGACTTGACTTTCGCACTCCGGGTTCGTCAGAATAACCTCTGAAAACAGAGTCCCTTGGTGGTTCAAGCGAAGCGGTCCCACCCGTCCCCATTCCGAACACGGCAGTGAAACGCTTCAGCGCCGACGATACTGCACTGGCGACGGTGTGGGACAATAGGCCACTGCCAGGGGGCTTTTTCTTTAGGATCGGCCCCGTTTCGTTCGCGATGAGCCTGATTTGCCTTTACACTGTATTTGGCCTGAACCTATAATGGCCCCACCTCAATCAAAGTTGGACGCTGGCTGATAAAAGTGACTTCCCAACCGGGCGGCGCAGACCCCAATCAAGACATGAACATGGCGGAGTTGCTCGACTCCGTTGAAGACATCAAGCCCCTCAGGCGCGGGGACATCGTCGAGGGCATGGTCATGCGCGCCGATCCGGACGGCATCCTGGTAAACATTGGCCACAAGGCGGAGGGCATCGTCCCGCCGCGCGAGACCCGCACTCTCGGCGACGACGCGTACAGGAACATGCAGGTAGGCGACCAGATCGTCGCCTACGTCATTCGCCCCGAGTCAGGCGAGTCGGCCGCCATTCTCTCCATCGACCGGGCAGTTGGGGAGCGCGGCTGGAAGACGCTGGAGACGTTGCTGGAAGCCGGTGAGACCGTCAACGGCAGGATTCTGGGATTCAACCGCGGCGGAGCTATCGTTGAGGTTGAAAGCGTTCAGGGCTTTGTGCCCATGTCCCAGCTGGTGACCGTACCCAGGGACGTGTTCTCTGCCGCCAGGCAGGAATCGGAGGAAGAGGCGTCTTCCGAAGGGGACTCTGTACCAGAGCCGGAAGAGAGCCGGGAGAGCGGCGGCCCGACCTTCGACGACTTCGTGGGTGAAGAGCTCAAGCTGAAGGTCCTCGAGGTGAACCGGCCAAGGAACCGGGCGATCTTCTCTGAGAGACAGGCTGCCCGCGAGCGCAGAGAGGCCGAGAAGGCCAAGCTGATCCAGGAACTGCAGGTCGGCGAGGTTCGTACCGGCAGGGTAACGGGCGTCAGCAACTTCGGCGCATTCGTCGATCTTGGCGGGGCCGATGGCCTCGTGCACATCTCGGAGATGTCTTGGGACAACATTCGCTCCCCTTCCGACCTGGTCAAAGTGGGAGACGAGGTCAAGGTCTATGTTCTGAAGGTGGACGCGGAGAACAGAAAGATCGCTCTGAGCTTGAGAAGGCTCGAACCTGAGCCGTGGGACACCATCCACGAACGGTTCCACGTGGACGACGTGGTGAATGGCGTGGTCACCAAGCTGACCAACTTCGGCGCTTTCGCTCGTATCGAGGGTTCCGTGGAGGGCCTGATTCACATCTCTGAGTTGGCGAACAGGCGGATCGCGCACCCTCGGGACGTCGTGCAGGAGGGCGACGAGGTGAGACTGAAGATACTGCGCATCGAGCCTGAACGGCGGCGGATGGGCCTGAGCCTCAGGCAGGCCGAAGACGACCCATACGCGGGCCTGTACGGTTAACGGCATACCGCTCGAACGCGGTTGCGTCTTAGGAGATATTCAGATATGGCAAGCAGGTTTGAAAAGTTCTCGGAACGCGCGCGCAGAGTCCTCTCTCTCGCTCAGGAAGAAGCCCAGCGCTTCAACCACAACTACATCAGTACGGAGCACATCCTGCTGGGGTTGGTGCGGGAGTCGGATGGCGTCGCCGCCCGGGTGCTTTCAAACCTCAACGTAGAGCTGAATAAGGTCAGGTCGGCGGTAGAGTTCATCATCGGCAGAGGCGAAAAGACCACCTCTTCCGAGATCGGTCTGACTCCCCGCGCCAAGAAGGTCATCGAGCTCGCCGTGGACGAGGCCAGGCGGCTCAACCACCATTACATCGGCACGGAGCACCTCCTCATAGCCCTCATGCGGGAAGGAGAGGGCGTGGCCGCCGGTGTCCTGGAGAGCCTCGGCGTGAGCCTGGACTCCGTCAGGGGCGAGACGAGCCGCATCCTGACGCAGACCGTCCATCAGACGCAGAGTGGCAGCAGTTCGCGTTCCTCCAACCGCACGCCGACCCTGGACCAGTTGGGCGTCGATCTCACCACCCTTGCGGGCGCCGCCAAGCTTGACCCCACCGTTGGCCGCGAGAAAGAGATACAGCGCGTCACGCAGATACTGAGCCGCCGGACCAAGAACAACCCGGTGCTGGTCGGCGAGCCGGGCGTCGGCAAGACCGCCATCGTCGAGGCGCTGGCCCAGCGCATATCCAACAACGAAATCCCGTCCACCCTCCAGGGCAAGCGGCTTGTCACCCTTGACATGGGCGCGCTCGTTGCGGGCACCAAGTACCGCGGCGAGTTCGAAGAGCGCCTCAAGAAGGTGGTGGACGAAATACGCAACTCCGGCAATTGCGTCCTCTTCATCGACGAAATTCACACGATGGTCGGAGCCGGCGCCGCCGAGGGCGCCGTGGACGCCGCCAACATTCTCAAGCCGTCTCTGGCGCGCGGAGAGCTTCAGTGCATCGGGGCCACGACTCTGGACGACTACCGCAAGTACGTGGAGCGGGACCCCGCGCTGGAGCGCCGGTTCCAGCCTGTGCGCGTAGAAGAGCCCAGCGAAGAGGAGACCGTGGAGATACTTCGCGGCATCAAGAGCAGGTACGAAGAGCACCACGAACTTGACATAGACGAGACGGCCCTGACAGCCGCCGCCCACCTGGCGTCGCGCTTTATCTCGGACCGTTTCCTCCCGGACAAGGCGATCGACCTCATAGACGAAGCCGCGTCGCGAGTCCGCATCAATCGCAGCATCGCACCCATCTCCGTAAAGGACCTGACGAAGGCTCTGGATAGTCTGCGGAAGGAGAAGGACGAAGCCATCTCGTCCCGCCAGTACGAGCACGCCGCCGAGCTCCAGGAACGCGAGGCGGGCCTTGCCGAAAAGCTCGAAGTACAGGAGCGCGACTGGAAGCAGGAGATGGAGTCCGAGGGTGCCGTGGTGACCGACGAAGACATCTCGGAAGTCGTCAGCATGTGGACCGGCATTCCGGTAACGCGCTTGACCACCACCGAGACCGAGCGCCTGATGAACATGGAGCAGGAGCTTCACCAGACGGTGATCGGCCAGGACGAGGCCATTACGCTCGTCTCTAAGGCAGTCCGCAGGTCTCGCTCCGGGCTGAAGAACCCGAAGCGGCCCGTCGGCGTGTTCATGTTCCTCGGCCCCACGGGCGTCGGGAAGACCCTGCTGGTCCAAAAGCTCGCCGAGTTCCTGTTTGGGAGCGAGGACGCCGCCATCCGCGTGGACATGTCCGAGTTCATGGAGCGCCACTCTGTGGCAAGGCTCGTCGGCGCGCCTCCAGGCTACATAGGCCACGATGAAGGCGGCCAGTTGACAGAGGCCGTGCGCCGCAAGTCCTACTGCGTCATCCTGCTGGACGAGATAGAGAAGGCCCATCCAGAGGTCTTCAACATCCTTCTCCAGATCTTTGACGACGGCCACCTTACGGACGCCAAGGGCAGGAAGGTCGACTTCCGCAACGCCATAGTCGTGATGACCAGCAACATCGGCTCCAACCTGATCCAGCAGGACAGGTCTTTGGGCTTCTCCCTGATGCCGGACGGAGACGAGTCCGACAGGGCCGAGTACGAGCGGATGAAGAACAATGTCATGGAAGAGGTCAAGAGGTTCTTCCGGCCCGAGTTCCTGAATCGTGTCGACGGTTCGGTCGTCTTCCACGCGCTGAACAAAGGCGACATGCAGCAGATAGTTGATCTTGAGATAGCGAAGGTCGCCTTCAACCTGACTCAGCAGGGCATAGACTTGGAAGTGACGCAGGCAGCCAAGGACTGGCTGGTCGAGAACGGCTATGAGCGCCTCTTCGGAGCAAGGCCGCTGAAGCGCGTGATCCAGGACAACGTGGAGGACATGCTGTCGGACGCGATCCTGGCCGGGAATCTGCGCATCGGCAACACAGCCGTCATAGACGTATCCGAGGACGGCCTCAGCGTGAAGGCCCAGTCCCCGGAGCCCGTAGAGGCGTAACACAAAACCTGCCCTGAGCCCCTCAAAGGGCGCGCGCGCTATGTAACGCGGCGCCACCCAGGGTGTAACGCCCGCCCGCCACGATGTGACACGGGGCGCCCGTGATGTAACACAGCGCCACTAACCACCATCCCGCCGTTGCATGCCGCGAACTAGTGTGCTACCATGCCCCCATGCGCAATCTGAATGGCAAGTCCGTATCCTCGCGTCTCTATGCTGGATCGCCCGTCCCCAGCTACGAATTGTTACGGAATGTTACGGATACAAAGAATGAACGTCTGGCCGCCTCCGCTTCGTTCGTGGTGAGCTTGTCGAACCATGAGCGGGCTGATGGCCGCCCTTCTTGACACTCCAAGTTCGCCGGTGCTAGATTCACCCTCACCAGCCCCGCGCTCCGCCACTACTTGCCATGGTTACTACGCGCCAGCGAAAAATACTCAGCCTGTTGGTGGAAGACTACGTCAGAACCGTCGCGCCGGTAGGCTCCGAGACCATCGTCCGCAAGCACGACCTCGGCGTATCCTCCGCCACGGTCCGCAATGAGCTGGCCGAACTGGAAGAGGCCGGGTACATCTCCAGGCCGCACCCGTCGTCGGGCGCCGTTCCGGAAGACCGCGCGTACCGCATGTACGTCGAGTCCCTGAGCAAGTCGTGGCGGGACGGTCCTTCGCGGTCGGTCAGGCAGAACGTACGCAACCGCCTGATACAGGCCGAAGGAGACGTCGACAACTGGGCCTCGGCTGCCGCCGAGCTACTGGCCGGACTCGTGGGCAACATGGCCGTCGCCACCTTCCCCATGTCGGAAGAGTCCCGCGTGCGCCACTTCGAGTTGGTGCACATGCAGGAACTGACCGCGCTGCTGATACTCGTCTTTGGGCAGGCCAGGCTTGGCAAGCACATCGTTCGGCTCCCTGTACCGCTTGAACAGTCTGACCTGGACGCGATCGCCGCTCGCATCAAGGGCCGCATCGTCGGCCTTAGCAAGCGGGAGATCATGTCTCTTGGGCCGGACGATCGCGGCTCAGAATTCGAAGGCGACCTGCTGGCCACCACCGCGTCAATGCTGGATGCTGAAGACAAGGCGTCGCGCAAAGACCACTACGTGGACGGCTTGAAGAATCTATTGAACCAGCCTGAACTCTCGGAAGGTGACAGCCTTCGAGCCGTGGTCGGCAGTTTGGAAGACGGCTCGCTTATCCACGCTATTCTCGACGCGTCCCCGGATGAGGGCGTCGTCAAGGTCATCATCGGGCAGGAGAACGAGGGCGACTTCCTGAGGCCATTCACCGTAGTGATCTGCGGCTACGGCGTCCCGGGCCAGGCATTCGGTGTCGTGAGCGCGCTGGGCCCCAGGCGCATGGAGTACTCCAGGACGATAGGCGGCGTCCGGTTCGTTTCGGACGTCATGAGCGAACTCGTCGAAGGCGTCACCGCGTAGCCACCCTTACGCTCGTCCGGTCTCTGTACGGCGCGGCCCCTGCGACAGCCTCTCCGATAGCTTGTAGGGTATGCGGCCCGTCCATATAATCTAGCCTAGCATTACTGCGTCGGATTCCGAATGACCACTCAAAAGCGCGACTACTACGACGTTCTGGGCGTTTCCAAGGGCGCCTCCGAAGAGGACATACGCAAAGCGTTCAGGAAGCTGGCTCTGAAGTACCACCCTGACCGCAACAAAAGCCCGGACGCCAGCGAGAAGTTCAAGGAAATCAACGAGGCCTACCAGGTCCTCACAAACCAGGAGCAGCGGCGGAACTACGACCGCTTCGGCCACGCAGGCGTCGGCGGAAACGGAGGCCGCGGGTTCGATGGCTTTGAGAACTTCGGCGGCTTCGGGGACATCTTCGATGCGTTCTTCGGGGGCTTCGGCGGCTCGGCCCGGACCACCACGGCAACCAGGGGAGCCAATCTCTCTTACGAGTTCACCGTTGAGTTCGAAGACGCGGTCTTCGGGGCGGAGAAGGAGTTCGAGGTCCAGCGAATGGAAGTCTGCAGCCGGTGCAGCGGAGCCAGAAGCGAACCGGGCTCGGAGGCGGCCACGTGCGCCAACTGCGGTGGAGCGGGCCAGGTCCGGCGGACGCAGCAGAGCGTCTTCGGGCAGTTCGTACAGGTCTCGACCTGCAACGTATGCCGCGGAGAGGGCAAGACCATCAGCGAGCCCTGCACGACCTGCTTCGCCTCCGGCAGAGAGAAGCGGCGCCGCAAGCTCGCCGTCTCAATTCCGCCCGGCATAGAGACCGGCACGCGCATACGTCTCAGCAACGAGGGCGAGCCCGGGACCAACGGCGGTCCTCCGGGCGACCTGTTCGTCTCCGTGAACGTCGGGCCGCACGACGTATTCGAGCGAGAAGGCGACCACATCGTGCTCACCCGGAATCTGAACATCGCCCAGGCTGCCCTCGGCGGCGTGATAACCGTTCCAACGTTGGAAGGCGAGGCCGAGATCGAGGTGCCCCCCGGTACGCAGTCCGGCAGGGTCTTCAGGCTTGCTGGCAAGGGTGTGCCGCAGTTGCGGAACCCGCGACGCCGCGGCGATCAGTTAGTCGCCGTAGTCGTGGAGACGCCCGAGACGCTGGACGAGTCTCAAAGGCTCCTGCTGGAGCAGCTTGCGGGCACGCTGGAAGACTCAGGCGACTTCGAGTTCAGGGAAGCCAAAGGCTGGTCCGGCAAGATCAAGGACTTCCTGGGCGGATAGCCCGGAACCAATCCTTTTGAAGTGGATTGAGCTCAGCGTCCAGACGCCTCCCGAGTTCGTAGAGCCGCTATCTCAGATCTTTCACAGGTACGGCCACGGCGGCGTTGCCCTGGAGTCGGTCGGCGGATTCAATCCCGACGAAGGCGAGTCCCAGCCCGAAGGCGCCGACGTGGTCGTCCGCGCATACCTCCCGCTGGACTCGACCGCCGACCAGCGCCGCGAACGCATTGCGGTAGCCGTCCAACTCGTCGCCAGCGTCGTGCCCCTGCCGCCCCTGAATGAACGCGTCATCGAAGAGGAGGAGTGGCAGGAGTCCTGGAAACGCCACTTCCACGTTCTGCGGGTTGGACGGCGCATTGTCATCTGCCCAACCTGGCGGGACCATCGCCCCCAGCCGGATGAGATTGTGATCAGCTTAGACCCCGGCATGGCGTTCGGCACCGGCCATCATCCGACGACCAGGATGTGCCTCGAGGCTGTCGAAACGCTCGTGCAACCGGGCCACCGCGTGCTGGACGTTGGCTGCGGCTCAGGGATACTCGCCATCGCCTCTGCCAAGCTGGGATCTCTTGAGGTCGTCGGCTACGAAATCGAGGAGGCGGGAGCACGAGTCGCCAGGG
This sequence comes from Dehalococcoidia bacterium, assembly GCA_963668185.1. GTDB lineage: Bacteria > Chloroflexota > Dehalococcoidia > Lucifugimonadales. Next base: position 1,297,900 of record OY764162.1, on the reverse strand, counting down.
AAAACGCGGTTCGCAACGGCGTGGAGGGCATCGTTTCGATCATCCATGGGACGCTCGAAGATGACGGAAGGCAAGGGCGTGGCTACGACATTGTTCTGGCCAACATCTCCGCTAAAGTCGTGTCCGAAATGTCCGCCCTGTTTGTGCAAGCCGTCGCGCCCGGAGGCTACGTTGTCGTCTCCGGCATCATCGGTGGCCGGAGGGATGAGGTGTCAGGCAAGCTCGAACGCGCCGGCCTGATGCCGGTTGACGAGATGTGGAGTGACGACTGGGTGGCCTTGATCTACTCCGCCCCAACGGGTTCCATGCACGTTGAACGCTAGCCTGAAAACAGTCCGGAGATGGGCAGGACTGCACCGGTTCTTCCAGGACCCGTCTCTTATCTCAAACGGACAGGTTCGACTCGATCGGCGCGCTTCATACCAGATCTCACGCGTGCTCAGGCTCCGGCCCGACAAGCAGGTGGTAGTCCTGGACGATACCGGCAGTCAACACCTCGTCGAACTGGTTAAGGTCCACTCTTCGGAAACGACGGGCCGCGTGCTGGAGAGCGCGGCCTCGGCCGGCGAGCCTCGCGTCAAGATCACGCTCTACCAGGCGTTGCTGAAGTCCCAGAGATTCGAGCTAGCTATTCAGAAGTGCGTTGAACTTGGCGTCTCGGGTTTCGTGCCCGTGGCTTGCGAGCGGTCGGTCGCGTCAGTACGCAACCCCGGCAGGGAGCATTCGAAGCTGGAGCGCTGGCGGCGCATCATTCTCGAGGCCGCCGAGCAGTCCGAGAGAGGCCGCCTGCCGGGTCTTTCAACCCCACGCTCGTTCAAAGATGCATGCGGCGGGGCGTCCGGTCCGTCGATCATTCTTTGGGAAAACGAGAGAAGAACAGGCCTTGGGCGTGGCTTGCGCGAACTCCGGCAGCGGCATGGCGACCTGGACGCCCTGTCAGTGTTTATCGGCCCGGAAGGCGGCTACACGGAAGCTGAAGTCAAGTACGCCGCGGCAAGTGGAGTCCTGCCCGTATCGCTGGGGCCTCGCGTGCTCAGGGCGGAGACAGCAGGCATAGCAGCTGTGGCCGCGGCAATGTTCCAACTTGGAGAGTGGGACTCTTGAGCTAGCCGGAGCGCCTCCGCTCACGTGCATGCCACTCGCTGGCCGTCATCCCGTAAACCGCAATGTCCACGTACCGCCCGTTCAGGAACTGCGCCTCCCTGCGTACGCCATCGAGTTGAAAGCCCAGCCGCTCCGGAATGGCTCTACTCCTCACGTTCTCTACCGCCGCCTCGATCTCAATCCTGTTGAGTTCCAGGTCATTAAACACATGCTCAATGAGCGCTTGGCACGCTCTGGTCATGATTCCTTCGCCCTGGAGACCGGCGTCCAGCCAGTAGCCAAACCTCGTCGATCTGTTGGCCCAGTCGATATCGTTCAGTCCGACCATGCCCGACAGCCGCTCGCGATGCCATATTCCGGCCGTGACCGTGCGCGAGTCCCGGTACATCTTGCGTACCTCGCGCAGGAAGTCCCTGCTGTCCTGCGTGGTCCGGCTGTTATCGACCCACTGAAGCCACTCGCGCAAGTGCTCCCGGTTCCTGTCAACGAGGCGGCTCAACTCTACGGCCTGCTCCTCGTCCACCTGCCGCAACTCGGTATGTTGATCGATCCGATGTCGAAACAAGTCGTAATGGACCTCATTCAACGTTCTGGCTCAGATCTCAAGTTTAGCAAGGGGCCAGCATGGCTGATAGGAGGCACGCGGCCCGCCCTACGTTCGGTCGGCTACTATGATGGGCTACAGGAAAACCCTACACGGCCAATTCGGGAATCGGGGCGCGGGTCATCAGGGCGCGGATGACATCCTGGAGAGGCAGCCGCTCAAAGAGCACGTCATGAGCCGCCTGGGCGATGGGCATCTCGACCTCCAACTTTCTGCCGAGCTCCACGGCTGCCCGCGTTGTCTCCACCCCTTCGGCGATGTTGTCCATGCCTTCCCGTATCTCATCCAGCGTCTTGCCCTCAGCCAGAAGCCTGCCGACGCTGTGGTTGCGGCTGAGTCCGCCCGCGCACGTGGCGATCAGGTCTCCCATTCCGGCAAGTCCCGCGAAGGTCATCGGTTCCGCGCCCATGGCAGCGCCAAGCCGCGTGATCTCGGCAAGTCCCCTGGTCAGAAACGCCGCCTTGGCGTTGTCCCCGAACATCAGGCCGTCGCAAACGCCCGCCCCCAGCGCGATGACGTTCTTGAGCGCCCCGGCGCACTCCACGCCGGTGAGGTCCTCGCTCGTATAGACGCGAAAGCGATGCGAGTTGATGATCTCCTGCGCCTTCGTCGCCGCTTCGGTCGACTCGGACGCGATGACGGTAGCCGAGTGCTTACCTTCGTTGATCTCCCGCGCCAGGTTGGGCCCCGATAGCGCGCACACACTTCCGCTCAGCCCGGCGTCCAGTTCTTCGGCAAGGATCTGGCTCATGCGCTTGCCGCTGCCAACCTCGAGTCCCTTCGTGGCGCTGACCACAACCGTGGGCGGCCGCAAAGCCCCGGCGATCCGCCGCACATTCTCACGAAACGTCTGCGACGGCACCGCGACTACGGTAAGCTCCGCCTCCTCGAACGCACGGCCCGGCGATGAAGTCGTCTCGAGGCTCTCAGGGAACGGAACGCCCGGGGTGAATCGCCGGTTCTCGCGGGCCGAGTTCAGCGCGTCGGCCTCCTCCTCGGAACGCGTCAGCAACCGGACAGCGTGGCCGTTACGGGCTATCAACACGGCCAGAGTCGTTCCCCAGGTTGTCGCGCCACAGACGCCTACTTGAGCCAAGGTCCGCTACTCGCTTCCTTCGCTTGTTGCCTCCGCTCCGTCCTCGCCTTCCGTAGGCACGCGCTGGCCGAGCTTCCGCTCCTCGCCCCTCAGGAGCCTTCTTATGTTGTCTCTGTGCAGGTACACGATCAGCGGCGCTCCTATCATCCCGTACCACATGTAGTCGAACGGCTCTCGCCCAATCGCGGCCAGCACGATCAGGATGACCGAACCGCTTACCGCCGACGTGATAGACGCCAGTGAAACATAGCGCGTGAGTCCGACGATCGACAGCCCCAACACCGTGGCCGCGAGGCCCGAGATTGGCGAGAGTATGATGAGTCCGCCCCATCCGGGCGCTACGCCGCGGCCGCCCTTGAACCCGGAGAACACAGGCCAGACGTGACCGGCCAGAGCGCTGAGGCCGGCTCCGGCCACCGCGCCGTCGAAGGCATCGAAGCCGTATCGGGCCAGCGCAATCGCCCCGACCGACTTCCCCATGTCCAGGAACAACACCACGACGCCCACCTTGTATCCAACCGTCCGCATGACGTTCGTCATGCCGCTCTTCCCGCTTCCAACGCGTCGAATGTCGCCCGCGCCGAAGAGGTAGCCGGCCATAAGACCGAAGGGCAGCGAGCCGAGCGCATACCCGATGGGCACGAAAATGAGGCAGTCCACGAGGTTCTCGTTCAACGGTCGCGCCTGCCCTTGAAGCGCATTCTCAATCGGTTCCCTTCAAAGCCGTATGCTCTGCGAAGCGCGTTCTCCAAGTATCGGCGGTACGAAAAGTGCACCAGCTCGGACATGTTCACGTAGAACGTGAACGATGGCGGCGCGGACGAGTCCTGGGCTACTCCGAGTATCTTGAGTTGCCTTCTCCCGCCGCTTGCCGGCGGATGCTCCGCGACGGCATCCATGACCACGCGCTTCAGACCGTAGCGCGGCACAGTCTTCGTCCACTCATCGTACACGCCGCGCGCGACGCTCAGAAGCTCGTCTATGCCGGTGCGCTCTAACGCCGACAGGTACACTATCGGCACATGAGGCGCGAACTTGAACCTCATCCGGATCGCCCTCTCGGCCTCCTCTCTGCTCAACTCCAACTCGCTTGCCAGATCCCACTTGTTGACTGCCAGCACCAGCCCCTTGTACGCGTCCAGCACGTAGCTAGCTACGTGCGAGTCCTGCGCCGTGGCAAGCTCGCTCGCGTCGAGCAGCAGAACCGCGACGTTCGCGCGGTCGATGGCCCTGAGCGTACGGAGCACGCTGTACCTCTCGATGCCAGGCTCGATCTTCCCCCTGCGTCGGATGCCGGCGGTGTCGATGAGCCGCAGGGCGTCGCCGGCATCCGTGGTGAGGATCGAGTCCAGCGCGTCCCTCGTGGTTCCCGGCACGTCGCTCACGATCGACCGGTCGTCGTCGAGAATGGCGTTCGTCAGCATCGACTTGCCCACGTTGGTTCTGCCAACGATCGCCAGGCTGAAATCGGTTTCCTGGCTCGTGTCCTCCACCGGCGGCGGCAGCAGGTCGGTCACATGCGACATCAGCACGTCCATGCCCAGGTTGTGGTACGCGCTCACGGGCAGGGGCTCTCCCATGCCCAGTTCGTAGAACTCCACGGCTTGCGCCGTCCGTTCGTCGTTGTCAGCCTTGTTGGCCGCGAGCACTACCGACTTGTTCACCTGCCGGAGCACCTCGGCGGCGTCCCTGTCCCCGTTAGTGATTCCTTCCGACGCATCGACCACGAACAGGATCACGTCCGCCTCGTCCATGGCCAGCTCGATCTGGTCTTTCACCATCCGCCAGATGTCCGTCTCCGGAAACACGTCCAGCCCGCCGGTGTCCACCAGGATGAGAGGCCGCCCTGCCCATTCCGTCTCCATGCTCACTCTGTCTCTGGTCGTGCCGGCAATGTCGGACACGATGGCCGACTGCCGGTTGACCAGCCGGTTGAACATGGTGGACTTGCCTACGTTGGGCCGCCCCAGTATGGCAACGAGAGGATTGCTCAAAGACGAGCTCCGCGCTCTAGCCGCCGAACAGATCGACCATAACGGCATTCTGCCCGTGCAGCCTGTTCTCCGCCTGGTCGAACACCACGGACCGTGCGTCGTCGATCATGCCCTCCGAGATCTCGTTCCCCCTGTACGCGGGCATGTCGTGCATGAATACGGCGCCTGCCTTTGCCTTGTCCATCAGCGCTGCGTTCACCTGGTACTCGGCGAACGCCGCTTTCCGCTCGTCCGCCTCTGCCTCGTCTCCCATGCTAACCCACGTGTCCGTATAGACGACATCCGCGCCCTGCACCGCCTCGGACGGCGATGCCGTCCACTCCATTACGGACTCGTTCCGGGCCGCTCGGCGGCTCGCTTCATCCCAAACGGGGGAGGGCAGTCTGTACCCCTCAGGCGTTGCCATTACAAAGCCTGCTCCAACGGACGCGCAGGCCAGCGCCAGACTCCCGGAGACGTTGTTGCCGTCTCCGACCCACGCCACTCGCACATCGTCGAATGCCCCCTTGTGCTCACTGATTGTCAGGAGGTCTCCCACCGCCTGGCAGGGGTGCTCCAGGTCGGAAAGCGCGTTGATGACCGGCGCTCGGAAGCGCTCGGCAAGTATCTCAAGGCTACGGTGCGAGAACACCCTCGCCACGATTCCGTCCACCCACCGGTCCAGCACTCTCGCCACGTCCTCGGCAGGCTCCCTGGTTCCCAGCCCGATATCGTCCTTCGAGAGGTACACGCACTGCCCGCCAAGCTGCCGGATGCCGACCTCGAAGCTGACGCGCGTCCGCAGAGAAGGCTTCTCGAAGATCAGCGCCAGCACCTTGCCGGCCAACACCTGCGGGCGCTCCCCGTGCTTGAGCGCGGCCGCTCGCTCGACCAGCATTCCGATCTCTTCGGACTCCAGGTCGCCGATAGCCAGAAAGTCTTTGCCGCGCATCAATCCCTCCTTGCGTCCCTTGTGTCGATATTACAGCATCGGCATATGCCCGCACAGCAGAATAGCGCGTAGGCTAGAATGGGTTTCGGTTGTCATGCTGGGAGGGACAACCGCCCTTGCTGCGTCGTAGAAGCTGGGACTCACCGACAAGGATCGCTCGCTTGCCGCAAGTGAACGTGCAGAACATCGACCTGTCTGACGATGGCGTCACTATCGAGTGGAGCGACGGCCATCGCAGCACGTACGAGGCCAAGTACCTGCGCGTGAACTGCGGTTGTGCCGAGTGCGTGGAGGAGTGGAGCAGGCGGAAGCTCCTCGATCCGGCCACGGTGCCCGCCGACATACGGGCGGAAGATCACCTCATGATTGGCCGCTACGCCGTGCAGTTCCTCTGGAGCGACGGCCACTACACGGGCATCTACCCATTCGACGACCTCCGCCGCCTCTGCCCGTGCGCCGAGTGCAAGGCCGACGCCTCTACATCCGGCCAATAGCGTGACAGCAGTGTCCACTTCGAACTGGGACGCGCCTGCATGACCGCACCGCTGCCCAAAGCCATCCTGTTCGACATGGATAACACTATTCTGGACCTCAACGGCGCTATGGACTACGCATGGGGCAGGGTGTGCGAGGCAGTCGCGGCGTCCGTAGAAGGCCTGACGCCCCAAGCCCTGCGCGAGGCCCTGACTGAAGAGCGCCGCTGGTACTTCAGCGACGAAGACCGCCACCGCAAGGGTAGGTTGGAGCCGGACCTCATGCTCATCGAACTCTGCGCGGGCGCGCTGGCCCGCGTGGGCGTCACCAGCCTCGCCGTCGGCGAGAAGATGGCCGCCGGCTTCAGGGAGCTTCGCATCGACTCGGTAAGGGCCTACCCCGGCGCGCTCAAAGCGCTCGCCACGTTGAAGGCGCGGGGCGTGAAGCTTGCCTTGGTAACGAACGGCTCGACGCTTGTGCAGCGGCCCAAGATCCGCCGCATGGGGCTCGAGCGGTACTTCGATCACATCCAGGTCGAGGAGGAGTTCGGTGCAGGCAAGCCGGACCCCAGCGTGTACCTGCACGCGCTCGAACGCCTTGGCGTGGACGCCGCCAACACTTGGATGGTGGGCGACAACCTGGAATGGGAGGTCGCCGCGCCACAGCGCCTGGGTATGGTGGGCATCTGGGTGGACGCTGCAGGCGATGGCCTGCCGGGCGACACTGACGTAGTGCCGGACAGGATTGTCCGCTCAATCACCGAACTCTGCTGAGAACAACCCCCTCTCCCTTTATGGGAGAGGGTTGGGCCGCCGTCGCGACGAAGCCCTTTACGCCGGCTCGAACTTCGGCAGCGTGATCTCGTCAGTCACGTCGTCGAACACCACCTTAAGCGGCATGTCGATCTGCAGCTTCTCGGGCGTTGGGTCTTCCATCACGATGTTGGTGGCCATCTTCGGGCCCTCTTCCAACTCCACGATCGCCACCACATACGGGATGTCGTCCACGTAGCCGGGGTGGAAAGGCCGGTGCACGATCGCGTACGTGAACAGCGTTGCCTTTCCGCTCGCCTGCATCCAGGACGTATTCCTGGAGAAGCAGCCCGGCGCGATGTCCCGCGGATAGAAGTACGCTTTGTCGCAGTCGTCGCACTTGCGCAGCCACAACTCGTGCTCTTTGGCCTTGTTCCAGTAGAAGTCCGATTCCTGCTGCGGCTGCGGAAGGGGCTTGTTGTATCCCTGCGTCATTGTCGCTCCTTGAGTAACTGATGAAGTTGGCTGTCTAAGCCCCTCAGCTTGCCGATACGATCACGGTGCCCGTCGAGGACAGCGCGCCGCCGGTGCCGTTGATGAGACACAGGTCGTGCTTGTCGATCTGCCGCTCTCCGCACTCGCCGCGCATCTGGCGCACCGCCTCCAGCACCAGGAACATGCCGTACATCCCGGAGTGCGTGTACGAGAGACCGCCGCCGGATGTGTTCAGCGCGAAGTCGCCGCCGGGCGCCGTCCGCTGGTTGGCCACGAAGTCCGGCCCTTCGCCGAAGCCGCAGAACCCGATCGCCTCCAGGCTGGCCAGCACCGTGTACGTGAACGAGTCGTAGATCATCGCGAGGTCGATGTCGTCGTGCGTCAAGCCGGCTCGCTCCAGCGCCTTCGGCCCCGTCTCGCGAGCTATCGTCCGTGTAAGGTCAGGCATCTGGCTGATGATCCCGTGGTCATGGCCTTCCGCCGCTCCCAGCACGTACACCGGCGCCTTCTTGAGGTCTCGCGCCCGCTCCGCCGTCGTGATCACGTACGCGCCTCCCGCGTCCGTCACCACGCAGCAGTCCGGCAGGTGGAACGGCCACGCGATCCAGCGCGACTCGTGGTAATCGTCGAACGACATTGGATCCTTCATGTACGACTTCGGGTTCATCAGCGCCCACTTGCGCGTCGATACCGCGATCTCCGCCATCGCCTGCCGGGTGCGGTCCTCCCCGTACTGGTGCATGTACCGCCGGCACGCCATCGCGTAGCTGACGGGAGCGCCCATGATTCCGTACGGTACCTCGTACTGCGGCCCCGACTCCGACGAGTTCGACCCTCGGCGCGCCCGCGAGCTCCGGCCCGCTTCCCCGTGCGTCACCAGCACCGTTTCGCAGTAGCCCGCGTTGATCGCCGCCACGGCGTGCGCGATGTGAATGACGAACGAAGACCCGCCAACCGCCGTGCAGTCGGTGAACTTTGGTTGCATCCCCAGGTACTCAGCGAGCATGAGCGTTGAGTACCCGGCCGTCATCAGCCCATCAACGTCGCTCAGCTTCAGACCGGCGTCCTCCAGCGCGTTGTAGGCCGCTTCGGCGTGGTGCTGAAGCGAAGACTTGTGCTCCACCCGCCCTATCTCGTCGGACTCGGCCACGCCGACGATGGCGGTTGTTCTTGAAAGATCGGCCATTCTTCTATCGACCTCCTGGTTGATGTCTCTCACCGTCTGCCGCGCACTCTGGCGCAGCGCGTCCCGGACAGGCGCCTAGTCTAAACTCAGCGGCAAAACCGCACAAGCACCCCTTCTTCCGGCATTCGAGAAGCCTGCTCCGGCTTGGCGCCCTAGTATCCTGCCGCGGCCGTGCTCCACGCCGGGTTGAGGCCCGTGTGGATCAGGCCGGTCTTCTCATCGACGCGCACCACGTTGATGCGGCCGAACGTCCCCCAGGAAGGCGAACGCTGCGTGTCCTGGACCACGACCTCGTGCCCCATCGACTCAAGCTTCCCACGCACTTCCTCAGTCACCTGCGCGTCCACGTACAGCACGTCGCCGTCGCAGTGCACTCGCGGCGCGTCCGCGGCCTCCTGCGCGCTCATGCCGTGGTCCAGCGCGTTGACCATCGCGCTCAGCACCCCTGTCGCGATCCGGTACCCGCCGGAGCCGCACGCGCCGAACACGGCGCGCCCGTTCCTAGTGGCAACCACCGAGGGCGCCGCGAAGATCGGCATCTTCCCGCCCCTGATCCGGTTCGGATGCTCGGGCCTCGGGTCGAAGTTCTGCATGCCGTTGTTGAGAAACACGCCCGTACCCGGCACGAGCACCTGGCAGCCGAATCCGGAGGAAAGGCTCGTGATGATCGTGACCATGTTGCCTTCGCTGTCCACCGTAGCCACCTGCGTGGTGCCCTCCACCTTGCCTATGGTCGGCATGTTGGAGATGACCTCCGGCGGCTCCGCGTCTTTCTCGAACGGCCACGGGTCACCGGCCGTGACCGGGCGCGGCGCAGCTGTCTTGTCGTTGATTCCCTTGACGCGCTCCGACGCGAATGTGCGGCTCACAAGCCCGTTGGCCGGGCTGTTCTCGTAGTCCGGGTCCCCGTAGTGCGTCTTGCAGTCGATGAACGCGTGCCCAAGCGCCTCGCCCATCAGGTGGTAGTCCTCAGCCGACCCCTGCCCGTACGAGGCGACATCGAATTGGTCCAGTATGTTCATGATCTCGTAGCCGAGATGGTCGTTCGCCGTGATGTAGTCGTAGTCCCGGTACCGGCCCGGCGACTCCCTGAGTACCTTTGGCCGGTACGCCTCCAGGTCCGCCGCCGTGATAAAGCCGCCGTTGCCGGTGACTTCCTTCTCGATCGCCTCGGCCACGGGCCCGGTGTAGAAACCCTTCGGGCCATGTTCCGCGATCAGCCGGAACGTCTTGGCCATGTCGGACATGTCCAGCTTCGAAGTCGATCCATCCCTGTCCACGGGTGGCGGATTGCCGTTCCTGAGCAGTAAATCCGCCGTGTGGGGCAGGCTGCGTATCTCGTCCAGCGACCCGGCGATGAAGCCCACCATCTCCATAGTCACCGGCAGCCCGGCCTCAGCCGCTTCGATTGCCGGTTGCAACACGTGCGCCAGCGGCAGCTTTCCGAACATCTCGTGCGCGGTGCAAAGTCCCGATACGGCGCCGGGCACGCCTGCCGCCAGGTGGCCCCGCTGCGCGACTCTCCCGATCGTCTCAGGGTGGCCGTAGTACATGAACGGCTTCGACAGGTCCGGCTGGTACACCTCGGGCCGTATCTTGCCCGGCGCCCTCAGGTACGCGTCGATCGACACGAACTCCTGCCGCTCCGCCATGTAGATCGCGATGTGGTCGTAGCCGCCAAGGCCGGTGCTGGACGGCTCAACCACAAACGCCGTGAACGCCGCCGCAACCGCCGCGTCAACCGCGTTGCCGCCGTCCTGAAGCATACGGACGCCCGCGTCGGCCTCAGCCTGGTGTCCCCCGGTGGCCACGCCGTGCTCGGCTACCAGTTCCTCGCGCGTCAAGATCAGTTTGCTGCGTTGCAACTCAACCCTCCCTGCTGGTATTCGAATCCAAGAGCCTGTCCTGCTTGAGGATACCCTGTTGCCGGCCAGCGCGTAACCGTTAGCGACTCTTACGTACCTGGTACCGCCCTGATGCACAGCCGCTACGTTCGCATCGCCGAGCCTCCTGCGATATGTCGTCACATACAGATGGTAGAATCAGATACGCGGATACTTTTAGCACGGGCAAACGGAAGGCAAGAGGTTGCTGCGAGTAACCAACACACTCGGACACAGGCTCGAAGAGGTTCAGACCGTCGAGCCAGGCGTCGTTCGCATGTACACGTGCGGCCCCACCGTGTACAGGTACGCGCACATCGGCAACCTGCGCAGCTACCTCATGGCCGACTGGATCCGGCGCGTCCTCGAACGCCACGGTTACGAGGTGGTCCAGGTCAAGAACATTACGGACGTCGGCCACATGCGCCAGGAGGCTTTGGAGCAGGGCGGCGACCGCGTGATCCTCGCCGCGTTGGAAGAGGGCAAGACGCCGCAGGAGATCGCCCGCTTCTACGCCGACGCGTTCACGCGCGACGAGGAGCGGCTGAACATCCTGCCAGCCTCCCACCTCCCGTGGGCCACCGACCACGTCCCTGAGATGCTCGACATAGTCCGCACGCTCGTGGACAAAGGCCATGCGTACGAGGCCGCCGGAAACGTCTATTTCGACGTGGCCCGCTTTGAGGAGTACGGCAAGCTGTCCGGCAACAGGGGAGAGGGGCTCGCCGAAGGCGTCCGCGTGGAGGCAGACCCGCACAAGAGAGACCCGCGCGACTTCACCCTGTGGAAGCTGGCCGAGCCGGGCCGGGAGATGAAGTGGCCGAGCCCGTGGGGAGACGGCTTCCCCGGCTGGCACATCGAGTGCTCGGCCATGGCGACGAAGTACCTGGGCCCACGGCTGGACATTCACACCGGTGGCGTCGACAACATCTTCCCGCATCACGAGGGCGAGATAGCGCAGAGCGAGGCTGCGTTCGACGAAGAGTACGTACGTCACTGGGTCCACGGCCAGCATCTTCTTGTCGACGGCGTGAAGATGGCCAAGTCGTCCGGCAACGTCTTCATACTTGATGACCTGGTTGAGCGCGCCTTCGACCCGCTCGCCTTCAGGTACCTGTGCATGACCGTTAACTACCGCAACCGCATGAACTTCACGCTCTCCGCGCTGAGGGCCGCGGAGAAGGCGTTGACCTCGCTCAGGGACAGGATGGCAGCATGGGACGCGGAAAGTAACGCCAACGGCTCGGCTTCTGGAGAAACCTCTGACTGGAACGGCAAGTTCTGGGACCGTCTGGATGATGACCTTGACCTCCCCGGCGGCCTCGCCGTGCTGTGGGGCATGGCAAAATCATCGCTGCCGCCTGGGTCCAAGCTCGAACTCCTGCGGGAGTGGGACGCGGTTCTCGGCCTCGACCTGGACAGGGCGGCGTCCGACAGCGCCGCGAGTCCCATCGCCGGCGACTTGGCCCGACGCGAAGACCTGCGCCGGGACAGGTCTTACGGCGACGCCGACGCAATCAGAACCGAGTTGTCTTCTGGCGGCTACTTGGTCAGGGACACTTCCGCAGGCCCGTGGACAAGGCAGAAGACCGCGTTCGAACAACATCGCCCGCCCTTCGAGACCGTCTCATCGCCCAGAGAGGTTGAGTCCTTCCTGGACCGCCCATACGAAGTCGACTTCACAATGATCGTGGTCGTGTCCGACTACCTGGACGACGTGAAGCGTTGTACGGAAAGCGCCCTGAAGTGGGCAGGCGGGCACTCGGCGGAGTTGGTGGCCGTGGACAACGGATCAACGGACGGTACCGGCGAGTGGCTGGAGAAACTAAGAGATAGGGACGCCCGCGTCAGGGTCGTGCACTGCGACCACGTGATCGGCGAGGCCGCCGCCAAGAACATCGGCCTGAAGCAGAGCCTCGGCGATACCATCGTCATTATCGACCCGTCCGTGGAGACCACCGGCGACGCTCTTGCCGCCTTGAGCCGCGCTCTTGAGAAGCCCGGTGTCGGGATGGTGGGGCCGTGGGGCCTCCTGACCGAAAACCTGCAGCACTTCCACGAGGAGGTCACGTCCGGCGAGGCGGACGCCATGCAGGCGTACTGCCAGGCCTTCGCCCGTGACCTTGTGAGGGAAGCCGGCCTGATGCGCGAGGGGTTCAGGTTCTACCGGAACCTGGACCTGGACTTCAGCTTCCAGGTCCGCGACAGGGGATACAGGGTCGTCGCCGTCGAGGACGTCCCGATGTTCAGGCACGAGCATCGCCAGTGGGCCGCGCTCGACGAAGGCCAGCGCAACGAACTCAGCTTCAAGAACTTCAAGCGCTTCTACGAGCGCTGGGGCCACAGAGCGGACCTCGTAGTCTCCAACCGCTCCTGACTTTGACTCCTTCCCCAGTCTGCTGGGGAAGGCTGGGATGGGGGTTCCCGCCCCCGCTACTCCGCCGGCTCCACCATTTCCAGCACCTGGTTCGCGCTCACGCTCTCCAGCGTCTGCACCACGCCGCTCGGCCAGAAGACCACGATCTCCTCCGCCTCCGTCCCTGACCCAAGTCCGAACTCCAGGTCCGCGCTGTCCATCGAGAGGTAGCTCGAACCGGCCCGCGCCTCCTGCACCTGCACCAGCGCTCTGCCCAGCGCGTCCGAGCTCTTCACGTACACCCTCGCGCCGATGCCGTCCGCATTGCTGCCCGTGCCGTCGATCGCCATGCGGCCCCTGAGGCGCAGCGTCAGCCAGTTGTTCTCCCCGCCGCCGTTGATCCACAGGAAGATAGGCCCTTGCGAGACGCCCTCCTGCCTGCCTCGGCCCGCGCTGAGTTGCGGCAGTTCGCTGTGGCTGTTCGTTCCTACCAGGTCCACGTACCCGTCGCCGTTGAAGTCGCCGTGAGCCACGCCCTTGCCGTTCTCGTGGAACCTCGCCTCGATACGTTGCGCGGTCGCGTCGAACCTCGGATCGTCCGGGTCCAGGATCGAGTAGTCCACCCTGACGATGTCCAGCACCCTTGCCCGCACCGTGATGTCCTCAAACGATCCCTGTCCGTTCCCTCGCAGCAGTCGGCCGGGGCCCGGGAACACGCCGCCGCGCGCGCCCTCTCCGCCCGACAGCGTAGAGCCGAGCCAGTACAGGTCCTGGTCGCCGTCGTTGTCGTAGTCGAAGAACGTATTGCCGAAGCCGAAGTCGTACGCCTCCAGGCCCGTCGGCGCCTCGAACGCGTCAAGCACCGAGTCCGGGTCCAGCGACGCCGGCGGCATGATCGGACTCGGCTCCACCACCGTTGAAGCCGCGGCGTTCACGAATCGTCCGACCGTTCCGTACTCCGGCAGGTCACGAACGCCCTCGTTGCGCAGCAGCGCATGGAAGCACGTGCCCCAGGCGAACCGCATGTGGTACTCGCACGAGCCGTTCGGCTCCATGCGCGGCGCGCGCGTCAGCGGGTGGTAGCCCACGTTCGTCACGAACACGTCAAGGTCGGCGTCCCCGTCATAGTCGCCGATTCCGAAGCCCATCCAGGAACCCACCTTGTCCACGCCCATAGCGCGGCTCACTTCGGTGAACTGGATGTTCCCCGGCGAAGAGTCGTTGCGGTAGATCCTCAGCCGGTCGCCGTCGCTCGCCACCCACAGGTCTTGGTCGCCGTCGTCGTCGTAGTCGAACAGCGTTGCCGCGTGGGTCTGCGCCGTCGGCTCTCCCACTCGGTTGCCGTTGTCGTCCACCTCGGCCGGGTTCCAGCCCTCGTACAGCTCGCCCGTCACCGGGTCCTCGAACAGGATCGGGCTGCCGTCCGGGTCCCGCATCACGATCTGCCCGCCGCGCACTCCGGCCTGCGCCGCGATCTGGGAGAAGGTCAGGTCGCCGTTGTTCCTGTACAGCACGTTGTAGTGGCCGACGTGGTGCGCGTTCAGAAAGTCTCTGAAATCGTCGTCCGCCAGGTTCGCGACGAACAGGTCGGGCCAGCCGTCCAGGTCCATGTCCCCGCAGACCACGCTGGCCCCGGACCTGTAGTTGACCGACTCACCGAAAGCCGTCTCAGTTATGTTTGTAAACGTGCCGTCGCCGTTGTTCAGGAACAGGTTGTCCGCCGCCCCGATCCGCCCCTCAGCGGAGCGGAACCCCAGCCGGTCCTTCGGGTCGCCCCACGAGGCGACGTAGAGGTCCTGGAACCCGTCGTTGTTCAGGTCGCAGGCCACCGCCCCCGTGCTGTGAGAGCCATGCGCGCTCAGGCCGGACTCCTCGCCAACCTCCTCGAATCCGCCGCTTCCATCGTTCCTGAACAGCAGGTTGTCGTATCCTCTCTGCGACGTGACGTACAGGTCGAGGTCGCCGTCGCGGTCGTAGTCGAACACCACCGCTCCCGGCCTGTCGTTGACCACGTAACGGTCCGCACCCAGCGCCTCCGACGCCATGTCCGTGAACGGCGTCACCGAGGCGTTCGAAGCTTCGGGCCTGTCCAGGACTTCGAACGGCGAGTAGCGCGCCGCCTCCCCGCGGAACACCGCGTTGCGCGCCGTCTGTTCCGCCGGGCTGAGCGTGTTCTCCGCGCTCCAAGCCCCCTCGGAGGCCACGGCGTTGTCGGCTGAGGCGATGCCGGGACGCAGCCCTGAATCGGTGTCCGGTATGGCCCAGACGATCAACCCGCCAGCCAGCCCGACTACCCACGTGCCCGTCGCGAACACGGCGATGGCCCGCTTCGGCATGACGCGCGCCAAGCCCCAGAAGGTCACCGGCCCTCCCGCGGCGGCTGTGAACAGCAGCGTCGCCGCGGGCGCCACACCCATGCCCAGCAGCAGCAGCAGGACGACGAGCGGTATCTCGAACAGCAGCGGGACGTTGATCAGAATGCCGATGGTTGCCGCAATCGCGACGCCCAGAAGGTGGTTGCCCAGATACGTGGACACGAGGTCGGCGTCGATCCACTGCACCACGAGGCCGCTGAGGAATCCCGCGGCGACCATGATCGGTCCCATCTTCACGAGGTAGCTGAAGCTCGCCTTTGCCCAGTCGACCGTTGCCTCTCGCAGCGCGTCTCCCCAGCTCATGGGGAGGTCGGGCAGATCGAAGCCTTCCGCGTCCGGCTCCGACGCGCGCCTTCTCTCGCCCACGACGGCCGCGACCAGCGGGCCGAGCAGCAGCGCGCCGACTACGCTGAGCACTATCCTGCTGCCGGACAGCATCGGCGCGAAGATCATCGCCACCATGACGAGCGCGGGCAGGTTCATCGTGGACGAGCTTTGCACGAGGGCGATCGCCCCGGCGGATCCGCCGGGGCCGGTGCGCCGCTTGAATGAGGCCGAGATCGGCACGATGCAGGCCGAGCACAGGTTCAGCACCGGCCCGAGTCCCAGACCCCGGAGGGTGCCCCCGATTACGCCTCCGCCCCGTATGAGTCCGCTGCCGGGCGGGAACAGGAACGACTCGGTGAGGCCGGCGATCAGGAACGCGAACGCCATGCCCGGCGCGACCAGCAGCAGGTACTCTAAGGAAAAATCCCACCACCGCTCCACGAACGTCGTGTCCGGCTCAGCCTCGATGCAGAAGCCCTGGAAGCACTCGACGACCGGGCCGGACACCGCGTCCAGGTCTTCCCGCACCGTGTCCAGCTTCGGGAACCGGTTGAAGCTGAAGAACAGGCCCAGGATGAGGGCGGCCAGCAGCAGGCCGGCCAGCCGCTTCTTGGCCACACCCGATCCAAGGCCCCCGACGAGTCGCTTCATAACGAGCTACATTCTAGCGCAACCGCGCGAATGGGCCGGAGCCGGGGGACTTAGCGGGGTGGGGCTACGGAGGGTCGGCCAGGGTTTCGTGGATGGTGCGGCGGGAAGCGGTGACGATCGTGGGGTTGGTGCCGAGGTAGTACGGGAGGGCGATCAGGGCGACGGAGAGGGCCCAGCCCCGGCCTCTGGCCCAGGTTGCGTCGTCTATGGACAGAGCTTCGCGGAAGATTGGCCGGGTCTCGGCGGTCAGGTAGTTCCAGGCGACCATGAGGTCTGTAGCGGGATCGCCGGCGGTGAGCAGGCCGAAGTCTATGACGGCGGCCAGGCGACCGTCGTTGACGAGCAGGTTTCCTGGGGAGAGGTCTCCGTGAAGGCAGACCGGCTCGCCGCGCCAGGGTGGAGCGTCGAGGGCATCCTGCCATGCGGCGGTGACCTTATCGGCGTTGACTTGGCCTTCGAGGGATGCGATCGCGGCCCTGACGTCGGCGTCGCGGCCGGCGAGCGGACCGCCGCGGCCGCCGCCGAGGGTGGGCTGGCGCGCGGTGATGTCGATGCGGCGGAGCGCGGCGACGAGGGCGGCTAGGTCGAGGGCGGCCTGTTTCAGGTCACGGACGGGGGCGTCGAGGGCGTTCACGCCGGGCAGCCACTCGTGGACGGCCCAGCGCCAGGGGTAGCCGAGGCCGGGTGCGCCGATGCGGAGAGGGGTGGGCACGCGCAGGGGCAGACGGGGCGCGAGGACGGGAAGCCACGCGTGATCTTTGCGTACCTGCGCCGTTGCCCAGTGAATGCGGGGCAGGCGTACGACCATGCCGTCTCCGAGTCTGAAGATGGCGTTGTCGGTGCCGGAGTACGGGATCGGGGTGATCGGGAGGTCTTTCCAATCGGGGAACTGCTCGGCGATCAGTCTTCCGACGGTGGTCTCGGTTACGAGGACCTCGTCGGGGTGCATTCGTGGCGCGGGCGATTGAGGCTTGTTTTTCACGAATGTGACAGTCCAGAGCCGGCTCGAGGCGCGGCCCGCGAGTTCATGCGCCTATATTAGCACTGTTGTTCCCGAAGTGCAAGCGGCGTTTGCGGGCGGTAACTGTTCAGACTTCGTGCTCCCCTGGCCTCTTCCCCAGTCTGCTGGGGAAGATTGAGATGGGGTAATAGCGGCGATTGCCTGGCCGCCACATCAACACTGAACACTTACGACAGTAGTTTGAGGCTGGCGCGGGCGTCGGCGGGGTTGGTATGGTAGAAATGCAGAAGCGGTTTCTACCGTAGGAGAGGCAACGTGGGCCTGAACATCAAGAACGAGGAGACGCACCGGCTTGCGCGTGAGCTTGCGGAGCTTACGGGCGAGACGATGACGGGCGCGGTTACGGTTGCGCTCAAAGAGCGGCTGGAGCGGAAGCGCAAGACTCAGGAGAAGCTACGCGCGATGCGAGAAATCAGTAAGCGCTGCGCCAGCTTACTGGGTCCGGGGCCGTCTGCCGTCGAACACGGGGATTTCCTGTATGACGAGCGCGGACTTCCCGCGTGATCGTCGATTCGTCGTCGGAGAAGGCGAGTGCCAAAGCATCCGGCGTCAGTCCGGCATTGCCTCAGGCGTTGGCAGCGTTGTATGGTAGAAAAGTCGAATAGATTTCTACCATAGGAGAATTTCCGTGAGTATGAACATCAAGAACAAGGAGACGCACAAGCTAGCGCGCGAGCTTGCGGAGCTTACGGGCGAGACGATGACGGGCGCTGTAACCGCTGCGCTGAAGGATCGGCTGGAGCGGGAGAAGCATGAGCGAAGCATCGATGAGCGTCGCCGTGCCTTGCAGGAGATCCGGGATCGCATTGCCAAGCTGCCTAGGCGCCCGGGGCCATCTGCCGCCGATCACGGCGACTTCCTGTACGACGAGCGCGGCCTTCCTGCGTGATCGTCGATTCGTCGGCGGTTCTCGCCGTACTCCTTGAAGAGCCGGATGCTGAACATTACAACGAGGCGATTCTTGCTGCCTCGCGACTGTCGATGTCTTCTGCAAGCTTCTTGGAGACGGCCATGGTGTTTGAAGGCCAGTTTGGTTCCGAAGCAGGGCATCAGCTTGATGATTTTATAGAGAGAGCATCTATCGAACTCGTGCCTGTCACCGTTGAGCATGCGCGGGCGGCGCGGAGGGCGTGGCGTCGGTTCGGCAAGGGCAACCACCCGGCGGGGCTGAACTTCGGGGACTGCTTTGCCTACGCGCTGGCGGAGGCGACGCGGGAGCCGCTGCTGTACAAGGGCGGCGACTTTGCGCTGACCGACATCGAGGCGGCGTGACGAGGCGTTCGTTCCACCAGTTGGCCCCGCCCCGCCTCTGGATACCGGCCTTCGCCGGTATGACGGATGGGATGGAGCGGCGCTTGGCACGGGCGGATTAGTGGCGAGTGGATAGTAGTTAGTGGTTAGTTGGAGAGGATTTGCGCTCGGGATAGGGCCGTCAGAGCGTTAGGTCCTCAATAGTTACCTTTCCGTCAGTTAGCACATCTACGACAATGCGACTGCCCCACAGCAGGGTCATGCCCAGCAAAGGGACGCCGTTAGACTTCAGCACAAGAGATTCTGTCGGTTGTCCATGCCACCGCACCGCGCCAAGGTAGGCTTCGAAATCGAATAGCTCTCCGTTGGCAAGTTCGAAGGTTCGCCGACCTACAGGACGAAGACCAAGTTGCCGGATGGCATCGGCGGGCAAGGTAAGGTATCCGCCAAACCCTGTGTCCACCATGGCGTCCAGCGATAGGGAACTGTCGTTGCCGCCGATTACCTCTATCGTGACCAGCGCTTGCTGATTTCCGGTTACCGTGCCCTCAATCATCGGGGTTGGGTACGCGGAAGCCGCCGGCATGGCTGTACGCCGCGCGATGACCGACGCGCACGGCGTAAGTCACGGCGGCGGGCCTTCTGTCCAGCAGCCGGCGGGTGGCGGGAGCGTCAGCGGCGTCCACTTCGTAGTCGCCGCTCTCGACGTCGATGACTACGAAGTGCCCTTTCTCCAGGGACTTGAGTTGCGGCTGAATCCGTTCGCGGTATAGGGACTCTCCCCGAATCGATATGTCTGAGAGCTTGTGCTTGAGGCCGGACATGGCGAGATCTCCAGTTGTTGGTGAACCTCCATGCTACCATTTGGCGCGTTGCGCCACGCATTCTGAGGTATGTGTTCGGAGTTGGCGAACGGATTCCTGGGTTCATGAGGCACAGGGTGAACGGGTTTCTTCATGACTACTACGCACATTGACTACAACGACCCTAAGCTAGCCTCTGCGGCGCGGGAGATTTTGCGGCGGCATGACGAATTGCAGCCGGAGGCTAATATCACCAGCGCGGTGCGGGGGTTTCTTGTGGCGGCGGGGTTGGTTGGGAGCGAGGAGATCGAGGAGGAGGTCTCGCCGGCGCTGGGGTCTCGGCGGGCGGTGGACCTGTCGGCGCTCGATACGTTCATCGAGTTCAAGAGCAGGATCGGGTCTGCGGGCGGACTGGATCCGAACCCGGAGTTCGTGAAGCAACTCGACGATTATCTCGCGGAGTCGCAGGCGGAGGGGCGGGTGCGGATGGGCGTCCTGACGGACGGCAGGCACTGGCTGCTGCGCTGGCCGGACGCGGGGCCGGTGCGGCTGGTGCGCCCGTACGCGTTCACGTTCCAGGACCCGGAGCGGTGGCCGCTGCTGTACGAGTGGCTGCGCGACAACGCGCTCTCCGCCGAGAGCGACGTCGTCCCGACGCGGGAGTCGATAGCGAAGCACTTCGGCCCGGACAGCCCGCACTACGAGCGGGACATCGCGGCGTTCGCGTCGCTGTACGAAGGCTACAGGGACGCGAACACGATCAGGGTGAAGCGGGAGCTCTGGGAGAAGCTGCTCACGGCGGCGCTGGGAGAGATCGCGTTCACGCCCGCCGAGATGGACGACCTGTTCGTGCGGCACACGTACCTGACGGCGGTGGTCGGCATGGTGGTGCAGGCGTCGTTCGGCATAGACATCGTGGCGATGGCGGAGAACGACCCGGAGGACCTGCTGTACGGGCGGGACTTCCGCAGCAAGACGGGGTTGCAGGGCGTGGTGGAGTCTGACTTCTTCGCGTGGCCGGCGGAGGTGGGCAGCGGGCCGCTGCTGAGGACGCTGGCGCGGCGCGTGGCCCGGTTCGACTGGAGGTCTTCGCCGAACGACGTGGCGGCGATCCTGTACGAGACGGTGATCCCGCCGGAGGAGCGGCGGCAGCTTGGCGAGTATTACACGCCGGGCTGGCTGGCCCGCGCGATCGTCCGCGAGGTCGTGACCTATCCGACCGACCAGTACGTGCTGGACCCGGCGTGCGGCTCCGGCACGTTCGTCGCGGAGGCTGTCGCGCACCTGATCGAGGCCGCGGACAAGTTCTCGCTCGACGCACTGGATACGCTGGAGCGGCTGCGCTTCTTGGTGACCGGCATCGACGTTCACCCGGTGGCGGTGCACTTGGCGCGCTCGGCATGGGTGCTGGCGGCGCGGCCCGTTATCCAAAAGGCTTTCGACGCCGGGTTCGCGTCCGGCATCACGGCGCCGATCTATCTTGGGGACGCGCTCCAGCTACGTTTCCGCGCGGGCGACATGTTCTCGGAGCACGAGGTCGCGCTGCAGGTGGAGGACGACGAAAACACGGAGTTGGTGTTCCCGCGGGGGCTTGTGGACCGCTCGGAGGAGTTCGACGCGCTGATGGGGGACATCGCGGAGTACATCGAGGACGGGGAGGACCCGCGCCTCGCGCTGGACGACCACCACGTCGCCGACCCGGCTGAGAGGGGGCCTCTCGAGAAGACGATCGAGACGTTGCTGAAGCTACACGGGGAGGGGCGGGACCATATCTGGGCGTACTACACGCGGAACCTGGTGCGGCCCGTCGCGCTGTCGCACAGCAAGGTGGACGTGATCGTGGGCAACCCGCCGTGGCTGAACTACAACCAGACGGTGAGCACGCTGCGGTCCGAGTTGGAGCGGCAGAGCAGGTACGCGTACGGCATCTGGGCGGGCGGCAGGTACGCGACGCACCAGGACGTGGCCGGGCTGTTCTTCGCGCGGAGCGTGGACCTGTACCTCAGGCAGGGCGGCGCGATCGGGTTCGTGATGCCGCACAGCGCGCTGCAGACTGGTCAGTACTCGAAGTGGCGCACCGGCGCCTGGAGCGCAAGCAACGGGCTGCGGACGCTGTCCGTCGACTTCAGCCATAAGACCGCGTGGGACCTGGAGAAGCTGAAGCCTAACACGTTCTTCCCGGTGCCGGCGTCGGTGGTATTCGCGAAGTATGAGGGCGAGGGCGGGAAGGCGACGGCGCTGGCGGGCGAGGTGGAACGCTGGCTGGGAGAGGCGGGTTCGGCAAATGTGACGAAGGAAAGCGTCGGAATTACCGATACCTCGGTAGGCAGTGTTTCGTCTTATGCCAAATGCACTCGGGAAGGCGCGACCGTTGTTCCACGGTGTTTGTTCTTCGTGCATGAGGCCGAAAATCCAGCGACTATTCAGGCAGGCCAGACCGTTACCGTTGAGCCGCGGCGGGGCACTCACGACAAGGAGCCATGGCGTAGTCTCGACTTGACCGAGATCACGAGTCAGACCATTGAGAAGAATCATCTCTTTGATGTTCACCTTGGGGAAACTCTCGTGCCTTACGCCACGCTAGACCCGCTAAAGGCGCTCCTGCCCCTGAAGAACGACGACAGCCAGATTCCCGCAAGCAAGAAAGGGGTTGGAGGTGTCAGGCCCGGCGGGCTGGACAGACGGATGCGCCCGCGCTGGGCGAGCATCAGCGACTTGTGGAATGACAACAAGGCGAAGGCTAACAAGCTAAACTTGCTCGGTCGCCTAAACTATCACGGCGAGTTGTCGGCCCAGTTGGATTGGCGGCAGGATCCTGGAGATAGACCGTTTCGTGTGGTGTACAACCAGTCGGGAGCTCCTACTGCTGCGATTCTTAATAACGACCAACAGCTAGTCGACTACACTCTCTTTTGGATCACCTGCCGTGACCTCTCCGAAGCAAACTATCTGCTAGCCATCATCAACAGCGACGCGCTTGCTCAAGCGGTCAACAAGTACACCACTGCGAATTGGGCGGGTAACACGCGCCACTTGCACAAGCACCTGTGGAAGCTGCCGATCCCGGAGTTTGACGGGGGCGACGCGCTGCACGTCGAGGTGTCGGAGGCGGGCGAGGCTGCGGCGCGTGGCGCGGCGGCGCGGCTGTCGGCGCTGCGGGAGGAGCGCGACCGCGTCACGGTCACCATCGCGCGCCGGGAGCTGCGCGCGTGGCTGCGGGGGTCGGCGGAGGGGCGCGCGGTGGAGTCGGCGGTGGGGCGGCTGCTGGGGTAGGGTAGGGGGTTACTGCAATTGGTCTTCTATGAACTCGATCACCTCGACACAGCCAGGCAGATACTGTCGGACGCGTCCGACAGATATTTGAACGCTCTCGCCATGCGCGATCCGATGACGGTTGCTCATTATGGAGTCTATAGAATTCCGCCTTCGTTGACCGTCTTCGTCTAGGAATGACTCCAAGTCATCCGCCCATGTTTTACTGAAACTGCGCGCAGTCTCCACGAATCTGCCTGCTTTTGGATTGCTAATACGGTCGAGTTGTTCTTTTGCGAAGCTGGCGACCTGTGGATTTGCCGCAGCGCTCACGTATCCGCCATACACTCTAGCCAGGGCATTTTCTAAGAAGCCAGCCGTCAGAACGCAAAGATAATTCCCCCAGTGCCCAATAAGCTCTATGTTTCCACCTGTTGCGGAGTCCGTACGTTCTAATAGCGCCGTTAGAGAGTCGTGCTGGCTCACAAGTTCGCGGTCACGCATCTTACAGAGCCCCGAAGCTCTCCTCGGCCATTGCCATCCGCGTCTTTACGGAACGCACGTTTGCCGTCGTGCGGGATACGGCATCCAGGTATTCGGGGTCCTTCAGCAAGTCATTGTGCGCTTTTTCGATGTCGCCAGACTTCGGAGGAGATTCTGACGAAGCCAGTCTTCGGGCCAGCGCCACAGACATCGAGTCGAAGACCGCCGCGTTCAAGGCCCGGTCCGGCCTGAACGCCTTCCTGCCTAACGCGCTTTCAAAGGCGTCCATTGTCTGGATAAATATCGTACTTGCATTCTCCAGAAAAGCATTATCAGGATTCCTGTTTTTTCCCGCAAAGATGTTCAGAAACTCTCTCATGGGAGGCCCATATTCGATCTCGTTGAAGTAGAAGGCCAAGAAGCGCAGTATAAGCTCCTGGTCTTTTTGCCGAGTGCTGGCCCTGCCAAATATGGACCGCCAGACTGGGTAATCATTGAGGCTGGCCAGCGTATCTATGAGTTTGCCACGATAAATCGCGCTACGGATTTCTTGGGGAGTGAGGCGGGTGCCACTGCTATTGATTCTGTCGAAGATGTGGTACACACTTGTATTATCTCCAGACAGCGCATCCTGCTTCACGACTGTTGCATGAATGAGAGAGTTGCCAATACGAAAACGGTCCGTAGGGTTCAATTCTTCGTATGACAAGCCTTCGAACTCTTCTTGAACTCCTCTCAGCTTGAAAGGCGTGCCGTTATTCATCGCGGTGGGTGGGTTAAAGACACCGTTATAGAAGAACTGTATGCTCTTAAGACGCTGCTGTCCGTCAATGACTACGTATTCATCTGAATCGAAGTCACGTGACAGGAACACTTCGGGAACCGGCAGGCCCAGCAGCAGAGACTCTATGAATCTGGAGGCCTGCCGCAGGCTCCATACATAACTTCGTTGAAAAGGCGGGATGACAATCTCGCCCCGTTGCATTCTTCGATACAATCCCTCAACGTCAAAATCTACCCCGAAGCTAGTGATTGCATAGCGTACCGTGGCTACTGAACCGTCATCTTCGTCTATGACTTCATCTTCAAGTTCAGTCGCCTCTACGACTGCCATTTCGTGAACTCCTGGGTTGGCGGCCTGTTTCTGCCCTTCCAAGACCCTCTAACAAAGCTGCTGCCGTGGGCTGTACACCTCTTTACCAGCACTGGACGGACTTGGTAATTATAACACTCTGCTGCGCTGCGAGTGGAACGACAGTGGGAAGCGGCGCTTGTGTTCCAGTTCGGGGGCGCTGTCGCCATTGCCTCTCGCTACCCGTCATTCCGGTCGTCCTCTCGCCCCCAGTCATTCCGATCGTAGCGAAGCGGAGAGAGGAATCCAGTGCGTTCCGTTGTGGACCACGATTCGCCGGCTGCAATCTGCGCCGCGTTGCCCTCCGCTGTGGTTCGAGGTGTGGCGGCTGTCATTGCGAGCGGGTTTCGGCAGGCGCGGCTGCGGGGCGGCTGTTGTGGGGTAGGGGGGCTACTGCAATTGGTCTTCTATGAACTCGATTACCTCGATACAGCCAGGCAGATACTGTCGGACGCGCCCTACAGATATTTGAACGCTCTCGCCATGCGCGATCCGATGACGGTTGCTCATTATGGAGTCTATAGAATTCCGCCTTCGTTGGCCGTCTTCGTCTAGGAATGACTCCAAGTCATCCGCCCACGTCTTACTGAAACTGCGCGCAGTCTCCACGAATCTGCCTGCTTTTGGATTGCTAATACGGTCGAGTTGTTCTTTTGCGAAGCTGGCGACCTGTGGACTTGCCGCAGCGCTCACGTATCCGCCATACACTCTAGCCAGGGCATTTTCTAAGAAGCCAGCCGTCAGAACGCAAAGATAATTCCCCCAGTGCCCAATAAGCTCTATGTTTCCACCTGTTGCGGAGTCCGTACGTTCTAATAGCGCCGTTAGAGAGTCGTGCTGGCTCACAAGTTCGCGGTCACGCATGTTACAGAGATCCGAAGCGCTCCTCGGCTTTTGTCATCCGCGTCTTTACGGACCGCATGTTTGCCGTCGTGCGGGATACTGCCTCTAGGTATTCGAGGTCATTCAGCAGATCATTGTGCGCCTTCTTGATGTCGCGAGGCTTCGGGGGAGATTCTGACGAAGCCAGTCTTCGGGCCAGCGCCACCGACATCGAGTCAAAGACCGCCGCGTTCAAAGCCCGGTCTGGCCTGAACGCCTTCCTGCCTAACGCGCTTTCAAAGGCGTCCATTGTCTGGATGAATATCGTACTTGCATTCTCCAGAAAAGCATTATCAGGATTCCTGTTTTTTCCCGCAAAGATGTTCAGAAACTCTCTCATGGGAGGCCCATATGCGATCTTGTTGAAGTAGAAGGCCAAGAAGCGCAGTATAAGTTCCTGGTCTTTCTGACGAGCGCTGACCCTGCCAAATATGGATCGCCAGACTGGGTAATCATTGAGGCTGACCAGCGTATCTATGAGTTTGCCACGATAAATCGCGCTACGGATTTCTTGGGGAGTGAGGCGGGTGCCACTGCTATTGATTCTGTCGAAGATGTGGTACACACTTGTATTATCTCCAGACGGCGCATCCTGCTTCACGACTGTTGCATGAATGAGAGAGTTATCAATACGAAACCGGTCGGCAGGTTTCAATTCTTCGTATGACAAGCCTTCGAACTCTTCCTGAACTCCTCTCAGCTTGAAAGGCGTCCCGTTATTCGCTGCAGTGGGCGGGTTAAATACGCCGTTATAGAAGAACTGTATGCTCTTAAGACGCTGCTGTCCGTCAATGACTACGTATTCATCTGAATCGAAGTCACGTGACAGGAACACTTCGGGAACCGGCAGGCCCAGCAGCAGAGACTCTATGAATCTGGAGGCCTGCCGCAGGCTCCATACATAACTTCGTTGAAAAGGCGGGATGACAATCTCGCCCCGTTGCATTCTTCGATACAATCCCTCAACGTCAAAATCTACCCCGAAGCTAGTGATTGCATAGCGTACCGTGGCTACTGAACCGTCATCTTCGTCTATGACTTCATCTTCAAGTTCAGTCGCCTCTACGACTGCCATTTCGTGAACTCCTGGGTTGGCGGCCTGTTTCTGTCCTTGGACGGATGTAGGAATTATAACACTCTGCTGTGCGGAGAGAGGAATCCAAGACGTCCCGCCGTAAACCACGATTCGCCCGTCGCAATCTACGCCGCGTTGCCCTCCGCCGTCGTTCGGCTCGGTCTGGCGCGGCATGGCGGGGTTAGTGTATCGGATTGGGTTGGAGAACCGGCGCGGTTGTCTGATAATGAGGGTTGGAGATGACAGGAGGACTACATGCTGCCAGACAAGGTTAGAGAGTTCGCCGCGCAGACGCACCGGGGCGTGCTGACTACGTTTCGACGCAACGGCCACGCCCAGATGAGCATCATCAGCTGCGGCCCGTACAGGGACGGCGTCGCCTTCACGACCACCGAGTCGGCGGCGAAGCTGCACAACCTGAGGCGCGACCCGCGCTGCTCGCTGCTGGTGTCCGAGGAAAGCTGGTGGGGGTACGTGGTGCTGGAGGGCCGGGCGACGGTGCTGTCGGCCCACAACACGGACGCCGACGAACTGCGGCTGGCCCTGCGGGAGGCGTACGTGGCGGCCTCCGGGGAGGAGCACCCGGACTGGGAGGAGTACGACGAGGCGATGCTCGACCAACGGCGCTCGGTAATCATCGTCGTGCCGGAGCACGTGTACGGGACGGCTGGGTAGCCGTTACGGGGTGAAGGTGCGGTAGTAGTCGAAGTTGTAGAGGTTGGCGCGCAGGGCTTGGCCGTGGACTAGTGCGCCGAAGCGGACGCGCTCGGGGGACTCGGGGTCTGAGCCGACGCGGTACGAGCCGTCTTCGGCGGGCGCGAGGCGGGAGCCTGGCGTGCCGGGCATGGCGAGCGTGAGGCGGCCCTTTCGTACGAAGACGCGGAAGTTGGTGTACCAGGGGTTGTGGGACCGGTAGTGGCCGACGTACGCGCTCCACTCTTGCGGGGTGTTGAACGTGGTTGGGCCGTCGTAGCGGTCGTTGACGTACCAGTCCGAGCCGTGGAAGGCCTCGACCACCTGGCCGTCGCTGCGTCCGAAGGTCAGCAGGTGGAGGCGGAAGCCGGGATGGTCGGCGTGGAAGCGGTCCCGGCCGCGGCGTTCGAGCGGGGCGGATCCGGCGCCGGTCTCAACGGTGAGTTCGTCGCCGTTGACCGCGATGCTGAAGGCGCTGTTCTCGCCTGAGTATTCGCCGACGTAGTCGGCGGCGTTGGGTACGTGCGCCGGGTCGGGAAGCTCGGCGATCGGGTCAGGCATGGGGGCGACGCCGGCGGCGGCGCGGAGGGCTCGCAGCGTGAAGTCGGCGACTTCGGTGGGCTCCAGCGTGCCGTTGGTGAGTACGATGACGCCGATGCCGTTGTCCAGGTCGGCCATCATGGTGGCGTGGTGGCCGAGCATGAGGCCGCCGTGGCCCACGTGCCGGAAGCCGTGCCTGTCGCTCACGTTCAGGCCGTAGCCGTACCAGGCGTCCGGGACGTAGCCGAGGGGGATGTGCCTGCCGGTCATCATGTCGAAGGACGCGGGGGAGACGAGCGGGTCTCCGTCGTGTGAGCCGCCGTTGAGGAGCAGGCGGACGTACGCGGCCATGTCGGTTGCGTTCGATGCGATGCTGCCGTCGCCGGAGCCGTACTCGTGCCAGGGGGCGGGAACGACGGGATTGCCGGGCGGCGCGGGCCGGTCGTCGTAGCGGGGCCAGTAGCCCCGCGCCATGAGGTCGCGCGTTTCGAGCGTGGTCACGGCGTGGGTGTCCGCCATGCCGAGAGGGTCCAGCAGCCGGGACCGGATGTTGTCGGCGTAGCCGACGCCGGTGACGGCTTCGAGCAGGTGGCCCAGCGCCTTGTAGCCGACGTTCGAGTAGTTGAACCGGTTGCCGGGAGGGCCGCCGGTGACGGTTTCCCTGAGAGCCCAGACTTCGTACTGGCCGTAGGGCGCGTAGTCGCCGCCGCGGGTGACGCCGGCTGTGTGGGTGAGCAGGTGGTGGACGGTGATCGGGTCGTGACTCGTGCGGACCTGGAACCAGGGGAGATAGTCGGAGGCCGGCCGGTGGAGGTCCAGCTTCCCATCGTCGGCCAACTGGAGGAGGCAGAGGGCGGTGAACGATTTGCCGATGGAGCCCGCCTCGAAGAGGGTACCCGCGTCGATGGGTTCGCGGCGTTCCATGTTGGCGAAGCCGCGGCGCGTGACGCGGAGCGTCCGATCTCGGTCGGTGATTGACATCGACAGGCCGGGGACGTTGTGGAGCGACATCCAGCGCTCGGCGAAGCGGTCGATGCTGGCGTGGGCGTGGTCCGGGTTGGGCAAGGGGGGCCTCCGTGTTGGCGGGCGTGCGGTCATGCTAACGCGCGGATGGGGGATGGGGAAGGTTGCGGAGGGGTGTCTTGTGTGCAAGACTGGGAACCGATCTTGGGGCCGCGCGGGACTGGGTTTGCGCGGCTGCCACGCCCCCTCTTTTCTACTTTGGAGAGCCAATCAATGCCAACTGACAATGGCCGCAGGCCGGAGACGATAGGCCAGCTTCGCGAGAGCGGTTACCGGGTGGTGACCGTGAAGGAGGAGATGCGCCGGAACCTGATCGCGCGGATCGAATCGGGGGAGGAGTTGTTCCCGGGGATCATCGGGTTCGGCGACTCAGTGATACCGCAACTGGTGCACGCGCTGCTGGCGGGGCAGGACATCATCCTGCTTGGAGAACGCGGGCAGGCGAAGTCTAGGCTGATACGTTCGCTGGTGACGCTGCTGGACGACGAGATCCCGATGATCGCGGGGTGCGAGATCAACGACAACCCGTTCGAGCCGATCTGCGTGCCGTGCGTGGAACTGGTGCGCGAGCAGGGGGACGACGCGGGAATCGAGTGGCTGCCGAGGGAGCGGCGGTACGCGGAGAAGCTGTCCACGCCGGACATCACGGTCGCGGACCTGATCGGGGAGATCGATCCGATTAAGGTGGCGGAGGGCCGCTACCTTTCGGACGAGACGGCGATCCACTTCGGGCTGGTGCCGCGAACGAACCGGGGCATCTTCTCGATCAACGAGTTGCCGGACCTGGCGGAGCGCATCCAGGTGGCGCTGTTCAACCTGATGCAGGAGCGCGACATCCAGATCAAGGGGTACAGGGTGCCGCTGCCGATCGACGTTTTCCTGATCGCGAGCGCGAACCCGGAGGACTACACGAACCGGGGAAGGATCGTTACGCCGCTGAAGGACCGGTACGGGGCGCAGATCCGCACGCACTACCCGGCGACGCACGAGGACGAGATCGCGATCGTGGAGCAGGAGTACTCGCGGTTCGATGACACGCGCGAGCGGGTGCGGATGCCTGAGTACATGAAGCGGGTGGTGGCGGAGTTCACGTCGCTGGCGCGGCGGAGCCCGGAGATCGACCAGCGGTCGGGCGTGAGCCTGCGGGTGTCGATCGCGAACTACGAGACGCTGCTGAGCAGCGCGTTCGCGCGGGCGCTGCGGCACGGCGAGGACGCCTGCCCGAGGGCGAGCGACCTGCCGGGGCTGTTCGCTTCGACGTCCGGGAAGATCGAACTGGAGACGGTGGAGGAGGGCATGGAGGCGAAGGTGATCGACAACCTTCTAAAGAGGGCGGTGCTGAACGTGTTCGGGAACTACTTCAGCGCGTCGGAGTTCGACGAGTACTTGGAGCGGTTCGACGTGGGCTTCGAGGTGGAGACGGGCGCGGAGATGGGGTCGGCGGCGTACGTGAGCGCAGTTGCCGAACTGGACGGCTTCGGCGAGCTGCTGGGGCGCATCGAGCCGTCGGACGAGCCGGCCGCGGTGGCGTCGGCGATCGACTTCGTGCTGGAGGGGCTGCACCTGAACCGCAAGCTGAACCGCGACGTGGTGGACGGCGTCAACGTGTACTCAAGATGAGCCAGAGCGGACGGTAGATTCAAGCACACAAGCAAGGAGCGACTCATGCCGATAGTTACAGTACAGCTTTTTCCGGGGCGGACGAACGAGCAGAAGAGGGAGATGGCGAAGGAGATCACGGACGCGGTGGTGCGCATAGCGAAGACGACGCCGGAAGCGACGCACGTGATCTTCCAGGACGTGGCGCAGAGCGACTGGGCGGAGGCGGGGACGCTGATGTCGGAGAAGTAGGGGGCACGCCATTCAATGCAGGCGTTGATCGCAATGCACGCAATGCTGTATGCTTTTGATAGAGCAAGGGAGGTTGCCCGTGGCCAACATTACCGTGCGCAATATCGATGAGGGGATCAAAAAGCGCCTGCGTGTTAGGGCCGCCGAGAATGGCCAGTCTATGGAGCAGGAGGTCCGCGACATCCTGCGGGCGGCATTGGGCGAGGACCCGGAGCCGACCAAGGGCCTTGGAACGGCTATCCACGAACTGTTCAGGCCCTTCGGCGGCGTAGAGCTTGAAATTCCTCCAAGAGAGCCAATGCGTGAGCCTCCGAGTTTCGACTAAGCGTCCAAATGTACATTCTGGATACTAACGTCGTCTCAGAGGTCATGCGCGACAAGCCCAATCCGCAAGTCATGGAATGGATGGATGCGCAGCCGAATAGCGAAGTGTTCGCGACCGCCATAACGGAGGCTGAGATTCTCACCGGAATTGCAATCCTGCCCGAAGGCCAACGTCGGAGCCGGTTGCTTTCTGCGGCCGACCGTGTCTTCGGCTTGCTACTCTCCGACCGCATCCTGCCGTTCGATAGCAGCGCTGCGTCAGCATATGCCGGCATTATGTCGAGTAGACGATTAGCTGGCGCCCCCATTAGCCAATTCGACTGCCAGATAGCGGCCATCGCCAGGTCAGTTGGCAGTTCGGTGGCAACCAGAAATGTGAAGGACTTCACGGGTTGCGGCGTTGAAGTGATCAATCCGTGGGCGGGATGATGGGTTGGCCAGCAAGTCACTTTGATTTGCCCACGAGGGAACTGATGCACGAATCGCTGCGCTTCAATGTTTTACCGGGACCGGCGAGGCTTCAAGATCAGACCGGGTGATCCGGGCGTTTGAAGGGGTAGTGTGAGATGGGAACAGCAGAATTGGGGCGTATCGAACCTGTGGGAGTTCGTTGCATTTGGGACCACGAGGCGCATGACTTCACGCCTTGGCTAGCCCAGAACCTAAACCTCTTGGGGGATGAGCTCGGGTTGAGGCTGAAGTTGGTGGGGACAGAAGTGTCGGTAGGGCCGTATTTCCTCGATATCCTTGCCAGGGAAGTTGACGAAGATGTGAAGGTCGCGATTGAAAACCAGTTGGATGAAGCTGACTTCGGTCATCTGGGTGCGCTACTCGCTTACTCGACGGGTAGTTGCGCGCGAGTAGTTGTCTGGGTTGCTGGATATTTTAGGCAAGAGCACCGCGCGGTTATCGACTGGCTTAATCAGTGGACGGCAGATGAGATCCAGTTCTTCGCAGTTGAGGTACGCGCCATAAAGATAGGCGATTCTCTACCGGCACCGCAGTTTCGCCCTGTGGCGTTTCCAAATCGGCTAACGGTTGGTCACGAGAAGGGCAGTCAGGGTCAACAGTGAGATCGCAAGAGAATCAAAAGTACTTTGATTTCTTTGAGCCGTTGGTTTTTGAGTTGCGTCAGAGAGACTTTACGAGTAATACGAGAGTGCCGGCTCGGTACTATCAGGACTTCCCCTCGCGTTACGAGGGCATTACCTACGGAGTTGCATTTGACAGGCGGGGTGCGTGGGCGTATCTCACTATTGAAATGCCTGGCAATGACAGAGCGGGCAACGTTCGCTTACTGGATGACCTCAGGAAGAGTTTGAGCAAGTCGGAGCTGCATGTCGATCTCAAGTGGCATTGGGATCCGTTTCCTACGACACCATCATGCGCAGTTGGAATAGTGACTGAGGCATCCATTTACGACTCACAAGAGAAGCTGAAGCAGACGAAGGCGTGGATGCTCGACCTGTTACTCAGAATCCAGCAAATCTTTGATCAGGTGCTACCCAAGATACTTACGAATCGCTCAGCAGCTATTGATTGTTGACTGGTGCTTTCTTGACCAAGGGCCAATCTGCCATTACCAACACACTGATTCACGTCGTGACGGGGGCGGGCGGGTACACGGGGCGGTACATCGCGCGGCGGTTGCTGGACGAGGGAGCGCGGGTGCGGTCGCTTACGGGGCACGTGGGCCGGCCGAGTCCGTTCGGCGATGCGGTCGAGGATTTGCCGTACAGGTTCGACGATGTCGATGTGATGGCGCGCAGCCTCGAGGGCGCGGACACGCTGTTCAACACGTACTGGATCCGGTTCGCGCGGGGCGGCCTGACGCACGACGTGGCGGCGCGCAACAGCAGGGCGTTGTTCGAGGCGGCGGCGAAGGCCGGCGTCCGGCGGATCGTGCACGTCAGCATCACCAACGCGTCGGCGGACTCGCCGCTGCCGTATTTTCGCGGGAAGGCGCTGGTCGAGCGGGCGCTGCGGGAATCGGGCGTGTCGCACGCGATACTCAGGCCGACGATTATATTCGGGCGTGAGGATATTCTCTTAAACAACATCGCGTGGGCGCTGCGGCGGTTTCCGGCGCATCCGATTCCGGGCAGGGGCGACTATCTGGTGCAGCCGATCTACGTTGAGGACCTGGCCCGGCTTGCGGTCAAGCTTGGCGCGGGGAGCGACGACGCGGAGGTGGACGCGGTCGGGCCGGACGTGATGAGCTACGAGGATATGGTGAGACTGATCGCGCGCAAGGTGGGATCGTCGGCGCGGCTTGTGCGCGTGCCGGGGTGGATGGCGCTGGCGGGGGCGCGTATCGCCGGGCTGGCGGTGAGGGACGTGGTGCTGACGCGCGAGGAGGTGGACGGGCTGACGGCAGGGCTGCTGGTATCGCGGTCGGGGGCGCGGCCCGCGGGCACGACGCGGCTGTCGGAGTGGCTCGACGGCAACGCGGACGGGCTGGGCAGACGGTACTCGAACGAGCTGGCGCGGCACTATCGGTAGAGGGAACTCCATCCCGGCCTTCCCCAGTCTGCTGGGGAAGGCATGTCCTGAGTCCCTCGAAGGATTGAGATGGGGTAAAAGCGGCGATTGCTGGGCCGCCTCATCAACTCTGAACACTTACCGGCGGCGTGCTTTCGTTGTGCAGGCTCATGGACGCGCGATAGAATCCGGCCAAGTCCGCGCCAGCGCCAGGCGACGGCGCGGCAGGAGGACCAAGTGGCAGGACACAGTACCAGAGTGGGCCAGGTCGAACTGGTATCGCTGACCGACGGATATGGCGAGGGGGAGCCCAATCGCGTGTTTCCGCAAAGCGCGATGGCCCACTGGCGGGAGGAGTTTCCGCAACTGCTCGACGATGACGAGCTCATACATCCGAGGTACGGCTCAGTGGCTATACGTTCGCGGGGACAGCTCATAGTGGTGGACACGGGCCTTCAGGCGGAGGACGGCGCGCTCTTGGAGGACATGGAGCGCAAAGGGGTGGACCGTACTGCCGTGGACCTCGTGGCGCTGACCCATCTGCACCCGGACCACGTGGGCTGGAACCTGACGGACGGCTCGCCGACATTCCCCAACGCGCGCTACCTCGTGCCGAAGGACGACTGGGAGTTCTGGACAAGGCCCGAGGAACCCCAGGAGCACATACGAGAGCAGGTACTGCCGCTCCGCGATCTGAACGTGATGGACCTGATCGAGGACGGCTACGAAATCACGAACGAGTTGAAGGCGGCGGCGACGCCTGGACACACGCCGGGCCACATGTCCTTCGAGATCGGATCCGGCGGCGAGAAGGGATACGTGCTCGGAGACGTGTCGCACACGCCGGCGCAGGCCCGCTACACGCACTGGAACCCGTTGTTCGACATGGACAACATACTCGCGCGCGAGACGCGCCACGCGGTGCTTGACCGGCTGGAGGAGGACGGGGCGCTGGTAGCGGCGGGCCACTACCCGGACCCGGGCTTCGGGAGGTACGTAAGGCAGAACGGCAGGCGCGTGTGGGAGCCGGCGTGAGCAACGTGCGCCTAGCCCCGGCCCTGCTGCCTGCGCTGCTGCTCTTGGCGGCGACGGCGGCTGTCATACTCGCGGCGGGCTGCGGAGAGAACCAGAAGGCGAAGGAACGGGACGCCCTGCGCTTCTACATCGAAGCCGAGGAGTACAGGGTGCAGGGCAACATCACGCGGGCCCTGGAGGCGTACCAGGAGTCGATCGAGCTTAATCCGGAGTTCGCGGACGCGTATGCGGGCAGAGCGTTCGCCTTCTACGCGATCTCGCGCTACAGCGAGGCGCTGGACGATCTCGAACGGGCGCTGACGCTGGAGCCGGAACTGGGCCTGGCGTTCAACTACCGCGGGCTGGTGTACGGAGCGACGGGCGAGCTTGACGAAGCGCTTGTCAACTTCACGAAGGCAATCCAGACGGAGCCCGCGCTTACCGACGCGCACCGGAACCGGGCCGAGTTGTACATGTTCACCGAAGACTACGATTCGGCAGTGGCGGACTTCTCGTCGGCGATCAGGCTGGCGCCCGACGACGCGGAGCTTTACTTCCGCAGGGCGGAGGCGCACTCGCTCGCCGGCAACAGGGACGCGGCCATCTCGGACCTGGAGCAGGTGATCATACTGGCCAGGGACCAGCAACTCGCCCTCAGCGCACAGGAACTGTTGGCGGGGATGCAGTAGGGAGTCTGCGGTCCTTCGACAGGCTCAGGACGAACGGGAACTGGTATCAGGCCACCGGGGTGACTTTCAGGGGTGGCGCTGCCAGTCTCTGAGAATATCCGCGTCGTGGGGGAAGGGCAGGTTCGTCAGGTCTTCCGGGGCGAAAAGGCCGACTTCCTGCGCGTCGTGTCCCGCCTTCATCTCGCCGCCGGTTACGCGGGCGGCGAACGCGATGAGCACAACGTCGCGCCCATCCCTGGAGTACACGCCCAACATGCGCTCGACCTCCACGATCATGCCGGTCTCCTCCAGCACCTCGCGGCAGGCGGCAGTCTCGACCGACTCGCCCCTGTCCACGTAGCCGGACGGAAACGCCCATCGGCCCATCTGCGGCTCGACGCCGCGCCGCACCATGAGCAGCTTGCCGTCGATAGCCGTCAGCACGACGGCGGCGAGCTTGGGATCGAAGAAGACCGGACTGCCGCAACGCTCGCAGTAAGGGCGGTCTGCCCCTTCTATCTCCCTTTGAACGAGCTCCGAGCCGCACTGCTGGCAGAATCGAACGCGTTGTTCCGGCGGTCTCATTGACGCTACACCCTCCGAGCCATACTATCGACAGTCCCCGGCGGTGTCCACACGGCACGGGTCGGGCCGCTCACCAGGAGGCGCGCATGACAGGCAAGCGTAAGGTCACGGGCAGCCGCATCATCGCGGAGTGCCTGAAGCAGGAAGGCGTGGAGACCGTCTTCACGATCGCGGGCGACCACATCCTGCCGGTGCTGGACGAGATGGCCGACCACCGGTTCCGGTTCCTGGACACGCGGCACGAACAGGCCGCCGCGCACATGGCGGAGGCGTGGGGGCGCATCACGGGCGGCCCCGGCGTGGCGATGTACACGACGCCGGGCTTCGCGAATGCCGTGCCCGCGCTGGCGAGCGCGTGGAAGGCGGAAAGGCCGATGCTCTCCATCAGTGGTTGCGCCGACCTGCACACGCTGGGGACGGGCGCGATGCAGGAGATCGACCAGGTGAGCATGGCCAAGCCGGTGACGAAGGGGGCGTGGATGGTCACGGACGCGCGCCGGATACCGGACATGGTCTCCATGGCGCTGAGCGTCGCTTACTCTGGGCGGCGCGGGCCGGTGCACCTCACGATCCCGGTGGACATCCAGGAGCAGGAGGTGGACGCGGACGAGGTGCGCTACGTCTCGCCGAACAAGGGCCGTCCGCCGGGCACGGGACATGCGTCGAAGGAGCAGGTCGAGGAGGCCGTCGCGCTGCTTCGGGACGCCGCTCGGCCGCTCATCATCGCTGGCAGCGCGGCGGCGTACGCCCGGTCCGGCGAGGCGCTCACGCGGCTGATCGAGACGACGCGCGCGCCTCTGATGACGGAGGGAGACGCGCGCGGGCTGGTCTCAGACGAGCACCCGTACTGCCTGGGGTTCTTCGACCGCGGACTCAGCGCGCCGTCGCGCCTGTCGGGCGAGGCGGACGTGGTCGTGCTGCTTGGCCGGAAGCAGGACCTGGACTTGGGTTTCGGGAGGCCGCCCGCTATCGCGGCGGACGCCAGGGTTATACAGGTGGACCCGTCGGCGGCGGAGATCGCGAGGAACCGCGAGGTGGACGTGGGCATCGAGGGAGACGTGGACTCGGTGGTGAGCCAACTGGCGGAGCAGGCGGCGCTGCACGAGTGGCGAGACCTGCCGTGGACGGACAGGCTCAAGGCGGAACAGGAAGCCCACGCCGAATGGTTCGACTCGCTGGCCGAGCCCACGATGCCGATGCACGCGGCGTACGTCTTCAAGGCGGCGCGGCGCTACCTGGCCGCGGACGACTACCTGTCGTTCGACGGCGGCGACTTCTGCCACTTCGGACGGTCGTACCTGCCCGCGCTCCAGCCAAACGGCTGGTGGTACCTGCCGCCGCTGGGGATGCTGGGATCGGCGCTGCCGGTGGCCATCGCGCTTAAGGCGGCGTACCCGGACCGGCGTGTGGTGGCCTTCACCGGCGACGGCTCGTTCGCGTTCAACGGCATGGAGTTCGACACGGCGGTGCGCCACAACCTGGCCATAGTCGCCATTCTCGGCAACGACTCGACGTGGGGAATCGACGCGCAGATCCAGCTCGGGCTGTACGACCGCAAGGTGGCGACCGACCTGCTGCCCACAAGGTACGACCAGGTCGTCCGGGGCCTGGGCGGACACGGCGAGCACGTCCAGCACCCCGACGAACTGGACGACGCGATCCGCAGGGCGCTGATGATCGAGCGGCCTGCGCTGGTGAACGTGGAGGTGCAGAACGCGATCAGCCCCAGGGCGCAGGCGGCGATAGACCGGTGGAAGGCGCGGACGGGATAGCGGGATGGGACAGAGACATCTACACACGCTTTCGCAATAACGGTTATGATATGAAAGCTGGGCCGGCGATAATCAGGCCAAGAACTGTCCGCTTGCATGGAAGGGCGTCAATCTAATGAATGAAGTTTCAATCAGGCTGCACATCGAGCCTCTGGAAGATGGCGGGTTTCTTGCCACCAGTCCTGACTTGCCGGGACTGGTGGTGGAAGGTGAAAGCATCACGGAGGCAACGGAGATTGCGCAAGACCTTGCTCGCAAGATCGCAGAGCGGTGCATCCACCACAGGGATCCGATTCCCGAGGCCTTGGCGTCGTTCTTCGAGGACAAGGCCGCCGTAGATTTGCTGGTGCCCGTGAGCGTGCCCTAGTGGGACAACTCGCAGGATTCAACTACCGCAGCGTGGCGCGCCGCCTTCGCAAATTCGGCTACGTGTTCGACATTCCAGGGCCCCGAAGCCATGAAGTTTGGCGTCATCGAATAACGGGACGCAAAATCACCTTGCCGCGTTGCCCCCACGACACGGCGGAGGGGACGCTTCGGGCCGTCCTTCGCGAAGCGCAGATCGCTGTCGAAGACTTCCTCAACGTGTACCGCAACGCATAAGGGCCGCTCGCTTCAACATAGCATCCCTGATGCGTGAACGCGGGAGCTGGTTGAGTTTCAGAGGCCCCAGCCCAGGAGGCGGGCGGCGTAGTCGCCCCCCCACGCGAGGAGGTAATAGCGCGGCACCCGGCCGACGAAGACGGCTGCTACGTACCGCGTGGCCGGATACTCGGCGAGCGGGGCGGCGATCCTGACCGGGTAGAACGGGATCGGGCTGAAGGCGAAGAACACCGTCGTCCACCACGGCTGTATGGAGAAGGCCCGCTTGGCGAAGTCGGAAATGCGGCTCTGCCTCACCTGCGCCAGAAAGCCGAGGCGCAGCGCCCGCTTGAAGAGCTGGTAGTCGATGGTGGACGCGGGAATCGTCGCCAGGCCGCCCACGAGCGCGACCAGGGCCGGGTGGTACAGCGTTCCGGCGAAAAGCACTCCGGGCTCGTGCGGGAGCAGGATGAAGCTGTTGCCGGGGATCGAGTACCAGAAGAACGCGGACAGTTCCCACCACTGCGGCAGGAATCGCCAGACGATCAGCGTGCAGACCGTAGCGGGCAGCAGCAGCGCCGACAGGCAGATGACGGCCTGCCGCGGCGTCACCCTGTAGCGAGCGACGGCGTCGATCAAAGCAGGCTGCGCCCGTAGTGAGGCTTCGTCGGCGTCAGGTTGAGGCCCTCAGCAACGGTCGGGAACAGGTCCACGGTCCGCGCGCCGGCGTCCGCGGCCAGGGGCAGGTTGCTCAGGATCGGGACGTCCATGTGCTCCTTGCACAGCGCGCCGTGCGAAGACCGGTGCTCCGGGAACTCGCGCCAGCCGCGCAGGTCGTACCCCGGCCTGGCGGTCACCGCGATGTCGCCGGCGCGCTCGCTCTGAAAGAGGAACCACAGCTGCTCCAGGGCGTCCGGGAAGCCGGTGTCGATCGTCTTCGCCAGCGCGTGTGCGCGGTCGACGTAGTTGTGGCGCAGGCCCAGGCGCAGCGGGTCCGCGCCGTCGAACGCGTACGTGTACCGCCGTCCCTCCAGGCCAAGCGCGGCCTCTCCGTCGCCCGAAGCGATCTTCACGCTCCCGCCGCTTTGCCTGTATGCGATCCACTCCACCTCTTCTCGCCTCCGCAGCGCTTCCAGGACGCCGGCATACTCGGACTCGAGCGCGTCCGCCGTCAACGGCGCGTCCCACACGCCGCCGGCGGCGAGATAGACGTACGCGAAGGAGTTGCCGGACACCGTGACCGCGGAGTCCGCGCTGCGCAGGAAGACGTTCGGATGCTCGAAGACGGAGTAGCCAAGCTCGGTCAACAGGGAGGTCAGGTCCAGGTGCTGCCTCGTCTCGGTATGGCCGTGGTCGCTGGTAATCATCAAGTGCGTCCGATCCCACAGTCGATTCTTGCGCAGCCAGTCAACCAGCCGTCCGACCTGTTCGTCCAGGCGCCGGTAGGACTCGATCGTGCGCCTGTGCTCCGGGCCGTAGCGGTGAGAGACCTTGTCAACGTCCACCAACGGCAGGAACACGAACCTGGAACGGCGGTCGTTCGTCCGGGAGAGCCATGCGATCGTCTGGGACATGACGATCCTGTCCACGAAGTGGCCCCTTCGCAGGTAGTGGGCAACGAACATGAAGGGCATCGAGACGAACTGGGAGAACCTGCTGTTTTCTTCCGTCAGGCCGCGCCGGATATCGCAGCGCACGCCGAGGGAATCGGGATTCAGTTCGAAGAGGGTCTCGATGTCTGGAGAGAGGTCGCCGTCGAGCCGGACGTGGGTCGGCCCCAGGTACGAGCGCTGGCCTTGAAGATACACCTTGCCCGGCCTGAAGCTGGACTTGTCCACCCAGCGGAGCGCGGGCACGTTGGCCGTTCCAGGGTACTGCCCTGTCAGCATGGGGATGTACGCGACGTTGGAGACGCTGGGCAGGACGGTCACGCCCCGGTAGCTGTGGCCTCCGGCATAGAAGGCCCTGCCGATGTTGGGAGTGTCGCCGGAAGCGGACAGCGCGCTCAACACGTCGGGCCTGACGCCGTCCGCCAGGATGATTATCGCCAGTTCTATGCCGCCGCTAGCTCCCAATAACCCAGACCTTGTTCGCAGACGCACACAGGATAGGTAACTCTATCGTTTCACAAGACGATTTTCACTAATGACGGCGGCGCGTAACTGTTCAGACTTCGTACTCCTCTGGCCTCTTCCCCAGTCTGCTGGGGAAGGCATGTCCTGAGTCCCTCGAAGGATTGAGATGGGGTAAAAGCGGCGATTGCCGGGCCGCCACATCAACTCTGAACACTTGCCAAAGCGCGCCTTCAGTGGCGAACCGCGTTTCTTTGCCTTAAGGTTATGCGGTCGAAAGAGACGATGGGAGGCAGCCCTTGACTGAAGCAGCCGGCAGGCCCAAGCCCAGGTTCAGCTGGTTCGTACCGATAGACGGAGACGGCGAGCACATCGGAACCGAACGCGCCGAGCGGCCGCCTTCGTTCGAGTACCTGTCGGACGTGGTGCGCGCGGCGGAGGACAACGGGTACTACTCGCTGCTGATTCCCACGCGGTTCTCGAACGGCTTGTTCGAGGAGACGGCGCCGCTCGCCGAGACGTGGACGATGGCTACCGCGCTGCTGGCGGTCACAAGCCGGATCCGGCTGCTGATCGCCGTGCGGCCGGGGTTCATATCGCCGGGGCTGTTCGCGCAGATGGCGGGCACGCTGGACCAGATCAGCGGCGGGCGCGTGGACCTGAACGTGGTGCCCGGCGGGATACAGGGCGACTTCGAGCGGCTCGGCGAACACAGCGACCACGAGTTCAGGTACGAGCGCGCCGAGGAGTTCATCGCGGCGGTCCGCGCGCTGTGGGCGAAGCCTGAGCCGGTGGTGTTCGACGGCGATCACGTCCGGCTGAACGGCGCGATGGTATCGCCGGGGCCGGTCGGCGGCGGGCCGCAGTTCTACCTCGGCGGCGCGTCCGACAACGCGCTGGGCCTCGCCGCGCGGCAGGGCGACGTGCTGCTGGGCTGGATCGGCCCGGTCGAGCGCATGGCCGGGCTGCTGGAGCGCGCACGAGCGCAGTTTGCCGAGGCGGGCCGCACGCCCCGGTTCGGGCTGCGGACGCACATAGTCGCGCGGGACACGGAGGACGCGGCGTGGCGGGCGGCGGACGACCTGCTGTCGCGGGCCGCGGGCGTCGTCCGGGAGCAGCGGCAGGCGCAGTTCGCGGGCACCGCGATGGTGGGCCAGCGGCTCCAGCTTGCCGAGGCCGAAGACCACCGCATCGGCCCGCGCCTGTGGAACGGCATCTCGACGGTGCGCGTCAACTGCGGCACGGCCATCGTCGGCGACCACTCGCAGGTTGCAAGCGAACTGTTGCAGTACTGGCGTATCGGGATGGACGAGTTCATCCTGTCCGGGTTCCCGCACCGTGAGGAGTGCGTAAGAGTGGCGGAGGAGATCATCCCGCTTGCGAAAGAACTGATCGAAGCCGAGAGGAGCGCGTAGATGCCCAACGCCGAGATCGTCGCCATCGGGTCCGAGTTGCTGCTCGGCCAGATCGTGGACACCAACTCATCGTGGATGGCTCAGCGGCTCACTCCGCTGGGGATCGGCCTGTTCTACAAGACGGTCGTGGGCGACAACCCCGGCCGCATGGCCGAGGTGATAGGCCGCGCGCTGG
The DNA here is from genome assembly GCA_963668185.1 of Dehalococcoidia bacterium. Classification (GTDB taxonomy): domain Bacteria; phylum Chloroflexota; class Dehalococcoidia; order Lucifugimonadales. The sequence continues at coordinate 1,256,578 of OY764162.1, read as the reverse complement.
ACCGCTCCGACGTGGTCCTGCTCGGCGGGGGCCTGGGCCCGACGCAGGACGACCTCACGCGCGAGGTCGTAGCTGAGGTTACGGGGCGCAAGCTGGTGAAGGACCCGGCGCTGGTGGAGCAGATCGAGACGCGGTTCAGGCGGCGCGGGTTCATCATGACGGCCAACAACGAGCGGCAGGCGTTCATCCCGGAGGGCGCGATTCCTGTCGAGAACCCGAACGGCACCGCGCCGTCGTTCATCGTGGAGGACCCGCGCGGCGTGGTCTTTGCGCTGCCCGGCGTGCCGGTCGAGCTCAAGTGGCTGTTCGACAACGAGGTCGTCCCGTACCTGCGGCGCAGGTTCGAACTCACCGAGATCATCACGTACAAGGTCCTCAAGGTCGCGGACATGGGAGAGAGCAGCGTGGACGACAGGATCGGCCACCTGATCGCCAACTCCAGCAATCCCACGGTCGGCGTGCTGGCCCATCCGGGGCAGGTGGACGTGCGAATCGCGGCGAAGGCTGCGGACGATGCGGCGGCGGCGGAACTGATCGCGCCGGTGGAGGCGGAGGTCAGGGAGCTGCTCGGCGCGCACGTCTTCGCGGTCAACGACGAGACGATCGAGGACGCGGCGGGCGCGCTGCTGGCGGCCCAGGGCTCGACGATCGCGGTGTACGAGGACGTGACGGGCGGGATGCTGACGGAGCGGCTCAAGCGGGCGAGCCCGGAGCAGTTCGTGGAGGGCGTGATAAGCAACAACCTGGCGTCCATGAGGCGGCTGCTCTCGTTCGCCGGCGGCGGCGCGGCGGCCGGCGTCCCGGAGGACGACCGGCAGGCCCTCGCCGACGCGCTGGCGCTGGCCGTGCGTGCCCAGGCCGACGCGGGCATCGGCGTCGCGGTGCACGGCGTGCCGGAACCGGGCGACATGGCGCAGAACCTCGCGCGCGGCGTGACGCACATCTCGATCACGGACGGCCAGTCGTTCGCCCGGCGGGAGTACGCGTCCGCCGGCACAAGCCTGATGGACCGCACCCGCATGTCCATGACAGCCGTCGCGCTCCTGCGCCGCACGCTGATGGAGGGGTGGGGGTAGCGGTGTATAATGGTTCCATAGTTCCACACGCTGAGCGCGAACCATGATGACCAACGTAAAGGCCACATACGCCAACGGCGCGCTGGTGCCGCTCGAACCGCTCGACCTCGAAGAGGGCGCGGAAGTGACCGTGTCCGTAGAGAAAAACGGCCCGCCGGCTAACGACGACCCGCCCGCGAAGGGAGGCTTGGCCGCAGTCTTGAAGATGGCAAAGGAAGCCCAGAAGTCCATGCCCCCGGACTTCTGGGACGGCTTTCCCACCGACTTCTCCAAGAACAAGAAACACTACCTCTACGGATTCCCCAAGGAAGAAGAGGACTAGTGGCAGGCGTCTTCGCGGATACGGGTTATTGGGTAGCGTTGTGGAACCCCAGAGACGCGCTCCACCGGATTGCCACGGCCATATCCGAATCCCTGGGGGAGTCTGACGTCGTCACAACGCAACTGGTGTTGGTCGAGGTACTAGACTCTATGGCGGGTGAGCCTGAATTCAGGCGGGCGTTCACAGCCGAGAGGGTTCAAGAACTTGAGGCCATGCCCTACGTTGAGATAGTGCCGATGTCCGACGCTCAATTCAGAGCCGCCCTGGAGAGGTACGCAGCACGCCCCGACCAACGATGGAGCGTCACCGACTGCGCCAGCTTCCTCGTCATGGAAGAACGCGGCATGACCCACGCCCTTGCCCACGACCGCGACTTCGAGCAGGCCGGCTTCGCCCCCCTGCTCAGAGCAGACCGCCCGCTGTAGCCCACACTACCGTCATACCGGCATTCACGCGCCAGCGTGAACCGGGGCCAGCCGGAATCCAGAGAAGCGGGCGGGGCCACCGCCCTTCCTCCTGTCATTCCGATCGAGCGAAGCAGCCCTCTGTCGTTCCGAGTCCCCCAAGAGCCTGCCCCGAGTCCCCCGAGGGGAACCTACAGCCTCCCGCTCGCCACCAACCCGTTCGCCCTGAGCCTGTCGAAGGGCCGCCCGTCCGCTCCCCACTCGCCACTATTCACTATCCACCATCCACTCCCCCACACCCTTGACACACTGGTACGTGCCCGCTATCATAGAACGTATGGATACCGAAACGCACACCATATCACCCATACAACGCATCGTCCGCGAAGAAACCAAGGACGGCAGACTCATCGTCCGTTTCCTAGTCGCCGCCATGCAGGACGAGATCCGCGGCGCCAAGCCCTACCACAGGCTAGACGCCGCGCGCCAGCTAATCAAGCTCGGCTTCGAAGAAGCCAAAGAGTTCGCCAGCCAGCCCGCAGCCCAACGCGCTCTCAAACCCCTTCCCCAGTCTGCTGGAGCCTCCCTCTCACCCCTTCCCCAGTCTGCTGGGGAAGGCAGGGATGGGGTGCATACAGAACTTAAACCCCTTCCCCAGTCTGCTGGGGAAGGACGGGATGGGGATCCCACAGACACCCTCGACACCACCGGCCTGAACCCAGACCTCGCACGCTTCATACGAGCCGAGACCGACGGAGGCCGACAAGCCATACGCTTCCTCATAGACGTCATGCTAGGCTTCATGCCCGGCTTCGGCCCCCACCACCGCATAGACGCCGCCAAAGAACTGCTCCGCCGTGGCTTCGACGACGCCCCCGGCCCCCTCCACCACGACACCTACGCCGACACAGAACTAAACCCCCTTCCCCAGTCCGCTGGCGCCTCCCTCAAACCCCTTCCCCAGTCTGCTGGAGCCTCCCTCAAACCCCTTCCCCAGTCTGCTGGCGCCTCCCTCTCACCCCTTCCCCAGTCTGCTGGTGCCTCCCTCTCACCCCTTCCCCAGTCTGCTGGTGCCTCCCTCTCACCCCTTCCCCAGTCTGCTGGGGAAGGCCGGGATGGGGTTCCCGACATCCTCGCCGGCTACGAACCCCCGTACTCCAACACATACGGCCACAGCCAAGACACCGGCGTCAACAATCGAGCCGTCTCCAAAGCAGCCGACGCCCTTATGGACGCCGTCGGCAGGCGCCCGACGCCCCCGGGCCCCAGCATCGCTTACCCCAGCAAACTCGCCAGCATCATCATACACAACGGAGAGGAGCACTACTTCAGCGAACACGCCCGGCCGGCCGTCGAACATTCCATAGCGGCCTGGGAAATCATGGACGCGGTCAGGCGCATCCGCGACTCATGCCGCGGCCCCATCCGTATCGCATGTCCTCACCGCACCGCATCCTGCGACTGCGGCTTCGACCCCTGGACCGAATATCCCGATGACCCAACCGTCATTGCCGCGCGGGCGCAAATCCAGACGCCCGAACCCGACCCGTCTGACCCCTTCCCCAGTCTGCTGGGGAAGGCCGGGATGGGGTCGGCCGGCGCGTCCCCCGCCGAACCCGCCGATAACCCATCCGTCATTCCGGCAGAGAACCCGCCCTGAGTCCCTCAGGTGTAGGGGCGCTTCGCGAAGCGCCCGCCCGCGCCCGTTCGCCCTGAGCCTGTCGAAGGGCCAGCGCCGTCGCCACTGTCATTCCGAGTCCCCCGAGAGCCTGCCCCAAGTCCCTCGAAGGGAATCTCGGACGCCCCGCAAGCCACCAACGCCGCGCCCCCGACGCACATAACCGCACACAAACGACAATCGCAGGGGCAGGTTTCAAACCTGCCTCTACACCCACGTTCGCCCTGACTCCCTCAGGTGTAGGGGCGCTTCGCGAAGCGCCCGCCCCTCCCCCTGTCATTCCGAGTCCCCCGAGGAATCCAAGACGCCCCGCACTCTAACAACGCCCCGCACACTGTCGTTCCGAGTCCCCCGAGGAACCTACAGCCTCCCGCTCGCCCCAATCCGTTCGCCCTGAGCCTGTCGAAGGGCCACGGCACCAACCCCCATCCGTCATACCGGCGAAGGCCGGTATCCAGAGGTGGGGGGTGGGTGGGGCCTCCGCTCCCCAACTCTGAACACTTACCGGCGCTTGCCAAACCGTGCACGTCTGCCTCCACTGTGCTACCATTAGGCAAAGTGTTCGGTACGCATGGGCTATGGATGCCCGGATTAGAGTGGAGCTATGCCTGCCCCCAACTTCGCGGACAAGACAATCTGGACGGGCGACAACCTCGACATTCTGCGGGGCATGAACTCGGAGTGCGTCGATCTCATCTACCTGGACCCGCCCTTCAACTCGAATCGCAACTACGCCGCCCCCATCGGCAGCCAGGCGGCGGGCGCGGCGTTCAAGGACACGTGGACGCTCTCCGATCTGGACGTCGCGTGGATGGGACTGATCGCCGACGAGCGGCCCGCCGTCGCCAACCTGCTTCACACCGCCAAGCTCACCCACGGCAAGGGGATGCAGTCGTACCTCACGATGATGGCCGTCCGCCTGCTGGAGATGCGCCGCGTGCTGAAACCGACGGGCAGCATCTACCTCCACTGCGATCCGACGGCCAGTCACTATCTCAAAATGCTGATGGATACCGTGTTTGGGGCCGACTCGTTCCGGTCCGACATTAGTTGGAAGCGAACCAGCGCTCACAGCGACACACGGCAAGGTCGGAAGCAACATGGGCGCGTCCATGACGTGCTGCTGTTCTACTCGGGTTCTCCGCAGGGCTGGACGTGGAATCCGCTCTACACGGACTACGATCCTAAGTACGTACGCAGTTCTTACCGGCATGTGGAACCTGATACAGGGCGGCGCTACCGGTTGGACAACCTGACCGGCCCCGGTGGAGAGGCGAAGGGGAATCCCGAGTACGAGGTGATGGGCGTTACCCGTCACTGGCGGTACAGCCAAGAGCGCATGGCGGAACTGATAGCGCAGGGTCGAGTTGTGCAGACAAGGGAAGGCGGCGTTCCGGCCTACAAGCGCTATCTGGATGAGATGCCCGGAGTGCCGCTACAGGATGTATGGACGGACTTGCCGCCCATCGGCTCACGCGCCAAAGAGCGCGTCGGCTACCCCACGCAGAAGCCGCTGGCTTTGCTGGAACGCATCATCAAGGCGTCCAGCAACGAGGGCGACGTGGTGCTTGATCCGTTCTGCGGCTGCGCCACGGCCTGCGTCGCCGCCGACAGGCTGGGCCGCAAGTGGGTCGGCATCGACATATCGTCGAAGGCCGTCGAACTCGTCAACTCGCGCCTGCGACAGGCGATGGGCAGCCTGTTCCACCACGGCTACGTCACCGCCCGCACGGACATCCCGCGCCGGACGGATATCGACGCCTCGATCAACTACCGCAAGCGCAAGCACGTCCTGTTCGGCGAGCAGGAGGGCCTGTGCGCCGGCTGCAAGGTGATGTTCCCGTTCCGCAACTTCACCGTCGATCACATAGTGCCGCGCAGCAGGGGCGGCACTGATCACCTCGAAAACCTGCAACTGCTGTGCGCCGCGTGCAACTCGCTCAAGGGCGACCGCCCGCAGGAGTACCTCATGGCGCGCCTGGCGGAGACAGGGGTGTTGGCGTGAGCCGCGCGCCCGGCTACGGCGCCGGCGGCGGGCCCAGGATGCGGAAGCCGAGGTTGTCTTCGGTGCGCTCCGATACGGGCAGGACTTCGACGAGGACGTGGGAGACGCCGACTACGTCGCCGTTTTCGTCGAAGCTGTAGTTGTCGCTGATTGCGCCGCTCCATGTCAGGTCGTAGAGGCAGTCCCTGAAGCCGGCGGCGTCCTGGTCGTCGTTCGTCCGGCCCAGGCACTCGGCGGCGATGTAAACGCCGTCGTACGAGGAGCCCTGGAACCAGGGCCACGCGGCCGGAACGTCGAAGCGCTCCCTGTACTTGACCAGGAAGTCTTTGCCGACCGCGGTGTCCAGGTCGGGGTTCGGGACGACGGCCTTCATGCCGGTGGCGGCTTCGCCGGCTATGCTGAGCGCGTTCGTGCCCGTGGGCACGACCTCCGAGTATATGGGGCCTTCGTAGCCAAGCTCGCGGGCCTGCTTCACGATCGTGCCGCCGGAGACCTCGCCCTGCGAGCCGATCAGCAGCGCGTCCGGGCTCTCGGCGAACAGCTTGGTCAACTGGGTGCGGAAGTCCAGCACGTCGGTTGAGTAGCTTTCCGCAGCCACAACGACGCCGCCAAGCTCCTCGAACCGGGTGACGGCGGTGCGGCGAACGCCCTCGACGTAGTCGGTGGACTCGGTAATCGTGGCTATCCGGCGCGCGCCTTCGGCCCAAAGCGTGTTGCCGATGTCGGATCCCACCTTGAGCGAACTGATGGCGGTGCGGAATATGTAGTCGCCGGCGTTCGTGATGTCCGGGCTTGTGGACGATGCGGAGAACAGGATGACGCCCTCCTTTTCGGCCAACGGCGCGACGCCGAGGGTTGCGCCGCTGCACGTTGCGCCGAGGATGATCTTGATCCCATCGACGTCGGTGAGCTTGTTATAGGCGGTAATGGCGTCGTTGGCGGTGCACTTGGAGTCCTCGATTACGATCTCCAGCATCCGCCCGTTGACGCCCCCGGCGGCGTTGATCTCCTCCACGGCGAGCAGCTTGGACTGGGACAAGGGAACGCCGTAAGTCTCGCCGACTCCCGTCATGGACTCCAGCGCCCCGATCACGAACGGCTCCCCGGAGGCTCCCGCGCCGGAGTCCGGGGTTGCGTCTGAGCCGCACGCGGCAATGAGGCCCGCGAGGAGAGCGAATACGGCAATAGTCCATTTGGGCATCGAAGGCATCCTATCCAGTCGGTTCAGTGTGCTTCGCGATTCCGGCGGTTCGCGCCGCCTCTATGCGCCGCCGAGTTCAGGGTAACGGAAGCAGGTGACGACGTGATCCATGACCATGCCCTCGGCCTGCATGAAGGCGTAGCAGATGGTGGGGCCGACGAAGGTGAAGCCGCGGGAGCGGAGGCCCTTGCTCATGGCCTCGGACTCGGGCGTGACGGCGGGGACGTCGGCCAGCGATTCCCACGAGTTGACGATGGGCGCGCCTCCGACGAACGACCACAGATAAGCGTCGAGGCTGCCGAACTCGCGCCGGACTTCCAGGCACCGCGCGGCGTTGTTGATCGCGGACCTTATCTTCTGCCGGTTGCGGACGATGCCAGCGTTGGCGAGCAACTCCTCGTACTTGGCTTCGTCGTAGGCGGCCACCGTCGCGGGATCGAAGCCCTCGAACGCCTCGCGGTAGGCCTCGCGCTTGTTGAGTATCGTGGTCCAACTCAGGCCCGCCTGCGCGCCGTCCAGGATCAACGACTCGAACAGGCGGACGTCGTCATGCTTGGGGACGCCCCACTCTTCGTCGTGGTAGGCGTTCATGAGGTCGTCCGTGCCGGGCCAGCATCTGTTCATCTGGGCAGGTCCATGAAGGTCGGCATCGCGCGAGCGACGCGGAAACACGGAGGCCCCGCTCACCGAAGCGAGCGGGGCCTTTTAAGAAGGCGTTCCTAGGAACACCTACTGGGAACGCCTCCTGCTACTACTATCCAACGAAGTAACCTCCTTTCTGAAGACCCGCCTTAGACTTTCAGCCACCGCCCCCTGTCTTCTGGGGCCATTATAAGCGGAGAAGGGGAAATTGAAAACCGGTTGGGGGTGCGCACGGGGAGGGCGGTTCGCGAACCGCCCCTACGGCAAAGGCTAGGCGATAGCGAAGGAGTAGAGCTTGGCGGAGTGGAGGTAGAACTTCAGCCTGATCTGCTGGCCGGCGAGGGCGTCCAGCGTGGTAGCGTCGCGCCAGGTTACGGTGTGCCGCACGCCGTCGCCGTCGAACACGGCGCAGTCCTGGGCGCCGAAGCCGGGGAACTGCACGCCGTCGCGGTCCAGGACGGCGACGGCAATCGCCCCGCCTCCGGCGTCGGCGTTGATGGACAGGCGGCCGCCTTCGCACTGAACCGGCCTGGTGAGGAGCGTGCCGCCCGCGGCGCTTGCGTCCTGGGATATGAAGCCGTCCAGCCTGAGCTTCGAAAGGCAGATCTGGCCGCTGAGGACCGCGCTGGGGCCGAAGGTGGACGGCTCGCCGTGGAAGGTGCTTACCGCGCCGTGGTAGATCCACAACTCGTCGCCGACGCGAACGGGCTCCTTGGCGGTGCAGATCTGGGCCTGGTCCATGCTCCCCCTGGGGCCGAGCGGTATGAAGGTCTCGCGGTTTCCGGCGCGTTGCCAGCGTATGCCGTCCCGGCTGGCGGCTAGCTGGACGTCGATCGTGCCCTGCATCCTGACCAGCGGCTCCTCGGGCGGCGTGTGGTACGCCCACGCCAAACCCAGGTACATGTCTTCGTACTTGAAGACGGACATGCCGTAGAACTCCATTCCCGGAGGGTCGTGCTCATCTGCCTCCATGACCGTCTCCGGCTGTGTCCACGACATGAAGTCGTCGCTGACGGACCGGCCGATGACTCTGACGTTCCTGCCGTTGCGCACGCCAGGCCGGGGATACGCGACGTAGCAGCCGTGGAGGTCGTCCCAGCCCAGCAGCGTGTGGACGTCGCTCACGTTAGTCAGCACCGGATTGCCCTCGTACTTCGTCCATCGAAGGCCGTCCGGGGAGAACGCGACAGAAGCGGAGAGGTCGGGGTTGTCTCCATGCCGGTTCCGTGGATTCAGCGCCTCGAAGAAGATCGACTTGTACCGCCTGGCCGGGTCCTGCTCGCGCGCGTCATCGATGACGTTCAGCACGGAGGCGTCGTGCATGAACAGGTTGTTCTCTCTGCTTCCGTTGTACTCGATCAGGCCGAGGTTCGGCTTGTCCCAGAACACGCCATCATTCGAGGTGGCGTAGCACGCGGAGTACGGGCTTCCCCCGAAGCCCTGGTACCACATCCTGAACGTGCCGTCGTCCGGGTTGCGAATCACGGTGCCGTAGACGTCGACGCAGCCTCGCTCCCACGGGTACGTGGGGCTGACGACCGGGTTGCCGGCGTACTTGACCGGCTGGTTCAGGACGCGTTCGAGCCCGCTTGTCTCCTCTTCGACGTGGTCGTCGATGAAGAGCTGTCTCTTGCCGCGCAGTTCGATGGGGTCGGTCATGCGATTCAATTCCTTCTAACAACTTGCGTTCGCCGTAGGGGAGTTGGCGGGAGAGGCCGGCTAATCTAAGAGCGTACCGTCCCGCATTTCGTAAACGTGGTCCGCCATCTCCAGCAGCGTGTTGTCGTGCGTGGCGGCGACTACGGTTATGCCCTGCTCGGTGACCATGCGCCGGAAGAGGCCGAAGATGGCGCGCGCGTTCGTGGAGTCGAGCTCGCCGGTCGGCTCGTCCGCGAGGAGCAGCGGCGGGCGGTTGACCATGGCCCGGGCGATCGCGACGCGCTGCTGCTCGCCGCCCGAAAGCTCGTACGGGCGGTGGCTGGCGCGCTGGGACAGGCCGACCATCTCCAGCGCCTCGTCCACTCGTTCGCGGCGGTCGCGCGCGCCGACGCCGGCGATCCGCATAGGCAGGTCCACGTTCTCGCTCGCCGACAGCAGCGGGAGCAGGCCGAAGGACTGGAACACGAACCCGATCTTGTGCCGCCGGATCTCCGTCAACTCGTTCTCGGTCATCTGCGCCATGTCGCGCTCTTCGAACAGGATCTGCCCGGACGATGGGCGGTCGAGCCCGGCCATCAGGTTCAGAAGCGTGGTCTTGCCGGAGCCCGACCTGCCGACGAGCGAGATGAACTGGCCCGGGAAGACCGCGAAGTTAACGTCCCTGACGGCGTTCACCTCTTCCGCGCCCAGCATGTAGGTGCGGCCAAGCTCCACGGCGGCGATCAGGCGCTGGACCCGGCTCAATCGGATGCCTCGTCTTCGGGCCGCAGCGTCACGCGCCCGTCCGCCATGCTCAGCCGGGCCTTGTCCCTGATGTTCAGCTTCTCAAGCAACTCTCGCGGTATCTGCACCCTTCCGCTGCTGTCGATAAGGGCGAACTCCTCCAGCTCGTCCGAGGTCTCCGACGCGCCGGTGATCCTCCTGAACGTGACCTTCCTGCGCACCTCCGTGGACATCTTGCCGTCCCTGATCGTGACCACCCTGCCGACCTTGCGGGAGATGTCGGGATCGTGAGTCACGATGAGGATCGTCGTGCCCAGCTCGGCGTTGAGCTCTCCGAACAGGTCCAGTATCTCGCTCGCGGTGGCGCTGTCGAGCTCGCCCGTCGGCTCGTCTGCCAGCAGCAGCGCCGGGTGGTTGGCGAGCGCGACGGCGATGGCGACGCGCTGCTGTTCGCCGCCCGACAGCCTGTCCGGGGTGTGCTCCAGCCGGTGGCCGAGGCCGACCATCTCCAGCAGTTCGACCGCCCTGCCCGCTCTTTCGCCCGCCGAAAGGTCCGTGAGCATCATGGGGAGGCCCACGTTCTCAACGGCGCTCAGGTACGTGAACAGGTTGCGGCTGGTCTGCTGCCAGAGGAAGCCGACCTCCTCCCTGCGATAGTCCTCGATCTCCTTCGAGGTCATGCGCAGAAGGTCCCGGCCGCCGACGGATATGCGCCCCGCGGAGGGGGTGTCGTAGCCTGCCAGAATGTTGAGCAGGGTCGATTTGCCGCTGCCGCTCGCGCCCACGATGCCGACGACTTCGCCGTACTCCACGCTGAAGTCGAGGCCCCGGAGCGCCACGACCTCAAGATCGGACGCCTTGTATATCTTGAACAGGTCGTCGCAGTATATGTGCAACGGCTCTTGCTGTGTCACGTTGTTTCCTGCATAGCCGCTTCCAGTGGCGGAGCGCCTCGGAGTCGATGTGCGCCGGTAGATTGCCGGTCCCGGCGCGACGGACTACATTCTATCGCATCGGGCGGCCCGGTAGCTTTGCGGAGTTTTGCCCCATCTCATTCTTCCCCAGCAGACTGGGAAGAGGCCAGAGGAGTTGATCGTCACTCACGATGCCTGAACAGTTACGCGCAAACGCGGTATCAGGACTTTGCCGCAGGCGTTAGGATGAGTGCGACCGGCAAAGACATGACATCAGGAGAACCCAATGATCGAGGGCGTTGCGGGAGTGATTATCTGGACGGAGCGGCTGGAGGAGATGTCAGACTTCTACAGTAACTCTCTTGGCCTGGAGCCGCACTCGGTGAAGCCGGACTTCGTGGCGTTCCGATGGGGCGACGTTCGGCTCAGCATCGGCGCTCACGACCGCGTGAAGGGGAAGGCGAAGGACGCGCATCGGATCATGGTCAACCTCAGCGTATCGGACATTCACTCGTTCCACGAGGCCGCGCTTGGGAAGGGCGTGCGGTTCGTCAGGCCGCCCGAGCAGGAGCACTGGGGCGGGTACGTGGCGACGCTGGAGGACCCGGACGGCAACCTCGTGCAGCTGCTCCAGCTCAGGGACGCGGAGGGCAGGCCGTACCAGCGGTGAGACGCGACGGGCAACCCCATCCCAACCTTCCCCAGCAGACTGGGGAAGGGGTCAAATGAAGCGCGGCGAGCAACCCCATCCCGGCCTTCCCCAGCAGACTGGGGAAGGGGTCAAGTGAGGAGCGGCGGGCAACCCCATCCCGGCCCTTCGAGGGACTCAGGGCAGGCTCTTCCCCAGCAGACTGGGGAAGGGGTCAAGTGAGGAGCGGCTGGCAACCCCATCCCAACCTTCCCCAGCAGACTGGGGAAGGGGTCAAGTAAAGCGCGGCTGATCGCTAGCCGGGCTGGGCGAACCCAGGGGCCGACGCGGCCTGTTCGACGTAGGCGTCGGCGTCTTCCTGTAGCAGCAGGCGGCGATCGACCAGGCGCTGCGCGGCCTGGGCCACGGCGCGAACGTAGTGCCCGCGCGAGCGGTACCGTTCTTCGATCGAGGCCCTGGCGTCGCCGGAAGCCCTGCGTTCTTCGGCGGTGGCCGGGAGCCGGAAGCAGCTTCCGATGATCGAGAACATCGCGCCGTCCGCGGACTCGTCGGGCCACAGGTTCCACCCCGTGTAGGTGGCGAGCGGAGTTTCGACATCGGGCAGCCTGATCCCCGCGACCTCGTTGCCGTCCGCGTCCACCTGGGACACCAGCACGGCGTACTCGCGGTCCCTGTCTTCCACCGGCGGCTCCTCGGACTGGATTCCGACGTCCATGTCCGGGCCGTGGTCCTGGACGAACACCCGGTTGGGCTCAGCCGGCGCGGTTACGCCCGGTATGTTCGGGAACCGGGCCGCCGCCGCCTCGGCCGTCGCGGAAGACTCCTCCGCCCGGAGCGGAACGGCGCTGTCCGGCGGCGGGGTTCCGTGGGTGGCCCACTCGTCCATGGCGTCCAGAAGCGACCTCATCAACGGGTTGGCCTGCAGGGGGTTCGAAGGGTGCTTGTGCGGGCCCGGCGCCGGCTCGGCGCCGGGCAGCGCGCTGTGTTGCGCCCCGGCGATCAGATAGACCCTGACCTTCTCGTGCTCCGGCAGATCGTCGCCCCGCGTGTCCGTGTGGACGAGCGAGCCGCGCCGCTCCCAGTACTCGGAAGCCGTCTGCGTGTGAACGACGAGGGGGTCGGTCTCGGGCCGCTTCATTATGCCGTCAGTCCGGTCCGTGTGGTGATCGGTGGTCTCGTGGTAAGCGAACGGGAACTGGTCAGACGGGTAGAGATGGTCCTCGTGCTGCCTGGGGAAACGTCCCGGCTGTGCGAAGCGATAGTTCAGCGTTACGCGCCCGCCGCCGGAGACCGTCGGGTGGATGGCCGAAAACACTTGGCGACCCTCGCCGTCTTCGTTGTAGCCGCGGTACACGAACTCGCGCAGGAGCCTTCCGCACTGGGACCTGCCGTACGCGTATGCCTTCTCCATGCGCGTTCCGTCCTGCCTGAGCAGGTTCGGCTCACCGTCCGAGTCCGCATCCGAGTGCAGGAGGAACGACGCGAGGTCCCTGATGCCGGTAAAACCGAGCCCAAGCACGTGCGGATCGGCGGCCTCGTACACTAGCTCGTAGATCCAGCCCGGCTTGAAGCCCGAAGGCAGGTAGCAGTGCGTGGCCGACGGCGCCATGACGCCGTTCGCGTCCGGCGCGGCGTACAGCCACTCCTCGGGCGGCACAGGCTCGCGGGGCGCGGCCTCCCGGGGACGCGCCGTCAAGGTGGCCTTCGCGGTGTCGGCGTCAACGGCCGGGTACGACCATGTGTAATCGTTGCTGCTGAGAGGGAAGCAGCGCACGCCGGGGTCGGTGGCGATGAACTCGGCGCGCATTGGGCCGCGCACCCCGTGGGCGCGGGGCAGGCGCATTGTCATGCGCGAGTTGCCGGGCAGGAGGTCGCCCTGCCAGCCCGACCACACGACCGAGTAGCCCCGGCGCATCAGGAAGCCATTGCCCGCGTGCTCCACGGTCTTTGGGTCGTTCGAGATGGGGGCGTCGTTGAAATACGAGAGCACGCGCTTGTTGCCCCGGTTGTTCACGTCGTAAAGAAGGCGGTGGTTGCCGCGGCCCAGGTCCACGGGCCTCAGCATGAACAGGTCGGTCGAGAACTCCACGAGGCCGCGCTCATTCCTGGGCGCGAGGTCGAGATCTACGACCATCGCGTAGGCAGGGTCGTCAGGGTCCACGGCGAAGTCCACCGCTCCGACGATCCGCTCGTACGGGCCGGTACTGCCGAACTCGACGCCGGAGGCGAACGGCTCGCGGGCATGGATGCGGAAGCGGATTTCAGCGCTCATGAGACAAAGCCTCCAGTTTCAGACCGGGAAGAGGACTATCTCTTGGTGTACTGCTTGGCCTTGCGAGCGCGCTTCAGGCCGTACTTCTTGCGCTCCTTGATGCGGGCGTCGCGCGTGAGCAGCCCCGCGTCCTTCAGGGGCGGCCTGTTCGCCGGGTCTGCGGCGATGAGCGCCCTGGAAATGCCGTGGCGCAGCGCGTCGGCCTGGCTCGACACGCCGCCGCCCGAGACCTTGGCGACAACGCGGAACCTGCCCGAAGTGTTGGTTACGTGGAAAGGCTCGTGGATCCTCTGCTGCCATGACGGCCAGCCGTACACCTCGTCCATCAGCTTGCCGTTGACGATGCCGGGGCCGTCGTCCCTGTACAGCCGAACGCGCGCGTTGGCCGTCTTCCGCTTTCCGACGCCGTAAAAGTATTCCTGCTGGGCCACTGCTAACTCCCGTTGTCCTGTTCGCCTGGCGAGGCGCCCGCGCCCGCGACCTGCGCCTGGTGAGGGTGCGCCGGCCCGGCGTATGCCTTCAGTCTCTTCAGCATCCTGCGTCCCAGCGAGCTCTTGGGCAGCATTCCCTTCACCGCGTGGCGGATCACCCTCTCAGGGTGCGTCTCCAGCATGCGCTCCAGCGTGACCTCCTTGAGGCCGCCGTGGTAGCCGCTGTGCCTGTAGTACATCTTGCTGCCCATCTTGTTGCCGGTGACCCTGATCTTCTCCGCGTTGATCACGATCACGAAGTCGCCGGCGGCCATGTGGCGCACGTACAGGGGGTTGTGCTTGCCCTGCAACAGGCCGGCGATCTCGGACGCCAGACGACCGAGCGTCTGGCCCTCCGCGTCGACCACGTGCCAACTGGGGACCAGGTCCTTCTTCCTGACTTTGTATGGCTTGTAAGCTACGGCCATCTCACTCACTATCTCCAAAGACTCGTTCTGCGTACTTTACTTTCAAGAGGCACAGCCCCCGCGCCGGCAGCGACCTCGCGGTCGCAGAATCCGGGCCGCCCTCCAGCATGGCGGCTATGTCCTCGATAGTCAGCGCGCCCCGGCCCACGTCCACCAGCGCGCCGGCCATCCGGCGGACCTGGTGCGGCAGAAACGCGTTGCCCTCAACCTCAAATGTTATCGTGTCTCCCGTCTTCTCTACCCTTGATTCCTTAATTTCCCTAACTGTGCTGGCTCCCGGCCAGTCGGGGCGGCCCGCGAACCGCCTGAAGTCGTGGACTCCCACGTACAGCCTCGCGGCACGCGCCATGGCCTCCGAGTCCAACGGCGACGGTTCCCGATGAGAGAACGACCTCTTGAGCGGCGAGCGTACGGCGCTGTTAAGGACAGTGTACCTGTACCGTCTGCTGACCGCCGACCGCCGGGGATCGAAGTCGTCTCCCACTTCGGCGGCCGCCTTCACGGCGATGTCGTCAGGCAGGTAGTGGTTCAGCGCCCTCAGCACGGTCTCCGGCCGGTGCGCGGAGGCGGTGTCGAACGCCACCACTTGTCCGAGGGCGTGCACGCCGGCGTCGGTCCGCCCGGCGCCCCGCACCCTGGCGTTCTCTCCTGTCAAGCTGGCTATTGCCTTTTCCAGTTCCTCCTGTATCGAGCGGGCGTTCTTCTGGTACTGAAATCCTGCGTATCGGGTGCCGTCATACTCGACGGTCAAGGCCAGTCGCATGAGGCGGACGGCCTCTAGGGCACAAGCTCCACCACAGCCATGTCCGCCGCGTCGCCCTTGCGTGGGGTCAGCTTCACGATGCGCGTGTACCCGCCCGGCCGGTCTTCGTATCTCTCGGCCAGTTCGTCGAACAGCTTCCGCACGACCTCCTTGTCCGTGAGCATGGCGATGGCGCGCCTGCGCGAACTCAGCGTGCCCTTCTTGCCGAGCGAAATCGACTTGTCCGCCAGGCGGCGCACCTCGCGCGCCTTGGCGTCCGTCGTGCGAATCGTCTCGTTTCGCAAGAGGTCCGTGACCATGCCTCTCAGCATGGCCATACGGTGAGCGGTTGGCCGACTCAGTTGTCTTCCGGCTACTCGGTGCCTCATCTGGGCTCTACTCTCCTGTGTCCGCCAGCCTATGCCTCAGCCGAGGCCGCGGTCACTTCTTCCTCTTCCTCAACCGGCTGCGCTTCGACAGGCTCGTCGTCAACCGGAACGTCCTCCAGCGCCACATCCGTCTGCACGTTCGGGTCTATCTCAGGCGGCAGCAGGTCCCTCTCCCGCAGTCTGTCGTACAGTTCGACCAGGGACTTCTCGCCGAAGTTGCGAATCCCCAGCAACTCCTCCTGCCTCATCTCCAGCACCTGCCCGACCTTGTCGATGCCGGCCCGCTTCAGGCAGTTCAGCGTCCTCGACGAGAGCTCCAGCCGCTCTACCGGGACGCTGTAGTCTTCCGGCGAGATCCGGAGCGCGAGGATGCCGCTCTCCGAACCGTCTTCCGCTATCTTCTGGGCGTTGGCGAACATGAAGAAGCCCTCAACGAGCGTGTTCGCGGCCTGTCTCACCGCGTCAACCGGGGCGATCGACCCGTCCGTCCACACCTCGAGCACCAGCCGCTCGAAGTCGGTGCGCTGGCCCACGCGCGTGCGCTCCACCGTGTAGTTCACCTTGCGGATCGGCGTGAACACCGCGTCGATGGGCAGCACCCCGATGGGCAGGCCGTCGCCATGCCGGGCCGCCACGTAGCCCTTGCCCCTTTCCACGTTCAGCTCCACGGACAGCCTCGCCTCGTTGGATGAGAGCGTGGCTATGTGGTGCTCCGGATTGACCACCTCGAAGTCCGAGTTGGCGCCGATGTCGCCCGCGCACACCTCGCCCTCTCCGGCCACTTCCAGCCGGAGCTTGCCCGGCCTGTCCACCTCCGAGCGGAGGCGTACGCCCTTGATGTTGAGCAGTATCTCCGACACCTCTTCGCGGATATGATCGATCGTGGCGTACTCGTGCAGCACGCCCTCGATCTTCACCCAGGAGATGGCGGTCCCGAGGATGGAACTGTACAGGACGCGGCGCATGGGGTTGCCAAGGGTCACGCCATGCCCCTGCTCCAGCGGCTCAACGGCAAACTTGCCGTACTTGCCATCGTCCTCCAGGACCGTGATATGTGGATCCGGGACCGGCTCCTCCTCCTGTGGGGGGAGCATTTCCGTGCGGTCCAATGTGTGGAAGTCTATCGCCATTCAACTTCGCTCCTGTATCTTCAGTCCCCTCCGCGGCAACCTTGTTGCTTCTACTTGGAGTAGAACTCTACGATGAGTCTCACGTCTATTCCGGTGTCAATCTCGTCAACCGGCGGCTGCGCCGTCACTTCGCCGGTGAGATCGGCGGCGTTGAGTGTCAGCCAGCTTGGGACCGGCCTCTTTGGCAGGCCGTCGGTGAGCATGGCCACGAAATCCGGCGTGCTGTCGGTTGTGACGCCCTTCCAGGTGATAACGTCGCCGGGGCTTACCAAGAAGGACGGGATATCGACCTTCCTGTCGTTCACGTTGAAGTGCCCGTGGTTCACGAGCTGCCGCGCCTGCTTCCGAGAGTCCGCGAAGGACAGCCTGAAGACGACGTTGTCCAGCCGGGACTCCAGGAACTGCAGGAGGTTGTCTCCGGTGACGCCCGGGCGTGACCGGGCCATCTCGTAGTACTTGCGGAACTGGCGCTCCAGTATGCCGTAGGTCCACCTGGCCTTCTGCTTCTCGCGCAGTTGAATCGCGTGCTCGGAGGGGCGCCTGCGGCGCAACTGCTGGTTGCCCGGCGGCCTGCGGCGCCGCTCGATGGCGCATCGCGGCGAGTAGCACCGCTCTCCCTTCAGGAACAGCTTCTCCCCGATGCGGCGGCACTGCCTGCACGACGGATCTATGTATCTTGCCATCTATTCGTTGCCTCTGTGCCTCTGTTTCCGGTCTCCCGGGCTGGTCTAGTTGCGCTTTCTCTTGCGGGGACGGCACCCGTTGTGCGGGATGGGAGTAACGTCCCTGATGCTGGTCACGAGCAGCCCCGCTGCGCTGAGCGCGCGGATCGCGGCCTCGCGGCCCGGGCCGGGGCCGCGAACGTTCACGGCCACCTGGCGCAGCCCGTGCTCCATGCCCTTGCGGGCCGCGTCCTCCGCCGCGCGCTGCGCGGCGAACGCGGTGGACTTGCGCGATCCCCTGAACCCCGCGGTGCCGGAGCTTCCCCACGCCACCACGTTGCCCTGCGGGTCCGTCAGGGTGATGATCGTGTTGTTGAACGTGGACTGGACGTACGCCCTGCCCACGGGTATGGACTTCCTGACCCTGCGCCTCGTTCGCCTTCTACTCGTCATGTTTCAAGTTCCTCAAATGTCTTCGACAACCCTGCCTCCGGTCGCATCCCGTTCGCAACGGCGATGCGTAACCCGGAAGACGTTACGCCTTCATCGTCCGCTTTCTGCCGGCGACCGGCCGGCGCGGCCCGCGCTTCTGCCTGGCGTTCGTGCGAGTCCTCTGGCCCCTGGAGGGCAGGCCCCTTCTGTGCCTCAGGCCTCGATAGGAGCCGATGTCGATCAGGCGGCGGATGTTCATGTTCACCTCGCGCCGCAGGTCTCCCTCGACTCTCTTCTCACGATCGACGATCTCGCGAATCCTGTTGAGTTCCGTCTCCGAAAGCTCTCGAACGCGCGGATTGCCGTCCACGCCCGCCTTATCGCACACGTCCTTGGCCTGGTACGCGCCGATTCCGTAGATGCTTCGAAGCGAAAACTCAACTCGCTTGTTGTCCGGTATGTTGACGCCCGCGACTATGGCCACTGTTCGCCTCCTATCCCTGTCTCTGCTTGTGCCTCGGGTTGCTGCAAATCACGTGCACGCGCCCCTTTCGCCGGATGATCCGGCAGTTGGAGCACCGCACCTTCACAGACGCGGAAACCTTCATCTCATCCTCCCTTCTCGCAGCGCCGCCTGCGCCGCCCTACCTGAACCTGTAGGTGATCCGCCCTCGGGTCAGGTCGTAGGGCGACAACTCCACCAGCACCCTGTCACCGGGCAGCACTCGAATGAAGTTCTTCCTGACCTTGCCGGACAGGTACGCCAGTACGTTGTGCCCGTTTGCCAACTCCACCGTGAAAGTGGTGTTGGGAAGAGCTTCCCTGACTTCGCCTTCGACCTCTATGGCTTCTTTCGTCTTCTTGGCCATCATATCCCCACAAATGCTTGCTTAGGGCTTGTCAGCACCTCCGGTCCGTCTGCCGTTATGGCGATGGTGTCTTCGAAGTGAGCCGAGAGCTTGCCGTCGGCAGTAACCACCGTCCATCCGTCTTCCAACTCGATGGTGTCGTACGTTCCGACGTTCAGCATGGGCTCGATGCAGATCGCCATTCCCTTGCGCAGGACCGGCCCCTTGTTGGGAGTACCGTAGTTGGGCACCTGCGGGTCTTCGTGCATTGCCCAGCCTATTCCGTGGCCGACGTACTTGCGCACCACTCCATAGCCGCGCTTCTCGGCGTACGACTGCACCGCCGCGGATATCTCCCCGATGCGCGCGCCCACCTTTGCCCTGGCGATGCCGGCGAGCAGAGACTCGCGAGTGGCGTCGATCAGCCTCTGGGCTTCATCGGAGATCTGGCCCACGCCGGTCGTAAAGGCGCTGTCCCCGTGAAGGCCGCCGACTATTGCGCCAACGTCGATGCTGACGATGTCCCCCTCCCGCAGTACGCGGGTGCCCGGAATGCCGTGCACTATCTCCTCGTTGACCGATACGCAGGCAGACGCCGGAAACCCGCGGTACCCCTTGAAAGAAGGCGTAGCGCCGTGACTGCGGATTTCAGCCTCCGCAATCCTGTCCAACTCTCCGGTAGTTATGCCCGGCTCCACGGCTTCAGCCATCTTCCGCTTGGCTGAAGCGACAACCCGGCCCGCCTCACGCATGAGGTCCAGGTCCTTGTTGGACTTAATCGTTATCCCGCCTGGGCGTCCGTTGCTTATCATCCTCTCTTAGCCTGGCTGTTCTCTTGGTATGTACGGGACCGTCTTCAATAGTAGCAGTTAATCGGGCATCAGCCCGCCGCGATGGCAGCGCGGCTCACGGCCTGCCGCAACCTCTTCTGGACGTCGTCTATGCCGCCCAGTCCCGGGACCTCCACGAGCTTGCCCTGCGCGCGGTAGAAGTCGACGAGCGGCTCCGTCTCCTGCGAGTACACGTCCAGCCGCACCTTCACAGCCTCTTCGCTGTCATCGGGGCGCTGGTATAGCTCGCCGCCGCACTCGTCGCACGTCCCTTCCGTCCTGGGCGGCGCAAACTTCACGTGGTAAGCGGCCTGGCACTGCCTGCAAATCAACCGTCCGCTCAGGCGCGTCACGAGCTCAGCCGTCTCGACGTTGATGTACGCGACGCAGTTCAGCCCTCCGTTGTAGTCGGCGACTTCGTCCAGCGCCTCCGCCTGCGCCGGAGTCCGTGGAAAGCCGTCGAGCAGGTATCCGTCCGACTGCTCGGGCGCGTTGACCCACTGCGTCACCATGCCGATCGTGATCTCGTCCGGTACGAGCACGCCGCGCTCCATGTACATCTTGGCAAGCCTGCCCAGTTCGGTATCGCGGCGCTGGTGGTCGCGGAACAACTCGCCCGACGCCACGTGCGGCACGCCGAGGAACCGCGCGAGGCCGGCGGCCTGGGTGCCCTTGCCCGCGCCGGGCGGGCCGAGCAGCACTACGCGCATCTCAATCCCTCGCTTCCAAGCCATAGCCGAGCCGAACGCAGCTTCGTCACCTCAAGAATCCTTCGTAGTTGCGCATTAACAACTGGGCCTCTAGTTGCCGCATCGTGTCCAGAGCGACGCCGACCATGATCAGCAGGCTCGTGCTGCTCAGCGTCAGGGCGCGCACGTCCGTGGCCTGCGTCACGAAGAACGGCAGCACCGCGACGACGCCCAGGAAGAGCGCGCCGCCCCACGTGATTCGTATCAGCACCCTGTTCAGGTACGCCTGCGTCGGCTGCCCCGGCCTGATGCCCGGAATGAAGCCGCCGTTGCGTTGCAGGTTCTCGGCCAGGTTCTGCTGTTGGAACGTCACGAGCGTGTAGAAGAACGCGAAGATCACCACCAGAACGAACACCGCCGCCCAGTACACGAAGTTGCTCGGGTCGAGCAGGTCAGACATGGTCCGCGCGGCTCTCGCAAAGAAGTCGTCGCTGAGCGGATTGCGGAAGTAGCTCGCGATCGTCGCCGGCAGGATGATGATCGAGAACGCGAAGATCAGCGGGATCATTCCCGCCGAGTTGACGCGCAGCGGTAAGAACGTCGAGCCGGACTGCCTCTGCATGCGGCCGCCCCGGAACACGCTCCTGCCGTACTGCACGGGAATCCGGCGCTGCGCCTCCGTAAACACGACTATGAAGTATATGATCACGAAGCCGAAGACCAGCAGGAGCAGCAGGCCGCCCGCCTGGTCGCGCTCCAGGAACCCCTGACCTACTATCGCGGGCATCCGCGCCACGATGCCGCCGAAGATGATCAGCGAGATGCCGTTGCCGAGGCCCCGCTCCGTAATGAGCTCGCCCAGCCACACGAGGAACATCGTGCCGGCGATCATCGAGATGACCATGGCCAGGGTCTCTAGGTTCAGGCCGAAGTCCACGCCGGGGAGAACGCCGGACTGCCTCAGTATCGTGAGCTGGCCCCACGACTGCAGCGCCGCGATCGGCACGGCGAAGTAGTGCGTTAGCTGGTTGATTCGCTGCCTGCCGTACTCGCCCTCCTGCGACAGCTCCTTGAGCTGCGGCACGACGGGCACGAGTATCTGCATCACGATCGACGAGGTGATGTACGGATAGACGCCAAGCGCCGCGACGCTGAGGTTAGCGAGAGCGCCCCCACTGAACAGGTCCAGGAATCCGAGAAGCGCGGACTGCTCGAACGCCTGTTGCAGCGCCTGCGTATCGACTCCCGGCACGGGCACGTGTGCCACGAACCGGAAGATGACCAGCATGGCCAGCGTGAAGAGGATGCGGGTGCGCAGGTCCGGGACCCGCATCGCGTCTATCATCGACTGGATTAGCTGAGGTCTCGATACCTCCTGCTGTCTTGCAGCCTGGGCCTGACGCACTAACTCAGCTCCGTCGCGGTCCCGCCGGCGGCCTCGATCTTCGCCCTGGCCGAAGCCGAAAACCGATGCGCCTCCACGCTCAACGGCACGTCCAGATCGCCGCGGCCGAGAATCTTGACCGGTCGCTTGAGGTTCCGCAGGATGCCAGTGGCAAGTAGTACCTGCGGCGTGACCTCGGACTCTGCCGGGAACCCGTTCAACTTGTCCAGGTTGACCCCGCTGTACTCGGTGCGGAAGATGTTCGTGAAGCCTCTCTGGTGCGGAAGGGCCTTGGTCATCGGAAGCTGCCCGCCCTCGAAGTTCGGGCGAACGCCGCCGCCGCTGCGCGAGTTCTGGCCCTTGATGCCGCGGCCCGAGTAGCTGCCGTGGCCGCTGCCGTCGCCCCGGCCTCTCCTCTTTCTGTCGCGCCTTGCGTTCGCGCCCGGCTTTAATTCGTGTTGCTGCATTTCTTTCAGGACCCGTATTTCAAGTGGACTGCCGCCTCCGCGCAGGGCGGCGTCAGTCTCCGATTTCCTTCACTTCGACCAGGTGGCGGACCTTGTGGACCGCGCCCCTTATCGACGGCGTGTCCTCATGCTCGACGGTCTGGTTCAGCTTTCGCAGCCCTAGCCCGGCGACGGTGCGGCGCTGATCGCGAGAGTACCCGATCATGCTTCTCCTCAGCGTGATGGAGAGACGGCTCATTGCGCGCGCGCCTCTCTTTCGGCCACCGCCTCGACCAGGCCGCGGCGGCGCCTCAACTCTTCATCGGGCAGCCTCAGCATCCCCAGGGCCTTGAATGCGGCCTTCATCGTGTTGATGGGGTTCGTGCTTCTGCGCGCCTTGGTCACCACGTCCCTGAAGCCGGCCAGTTCGACGACCGCGCGAACCGCGCCTCCCGCGATCACTCCCGTTCCCGGAGGCGCCGGCCTCATCATCACGACCGAGGCGCCGAACTTGGCCGTAATCTCGTGCGGCAGCGTGCCGTCCTTGATCGGCACCGTGATAAGGTTCTTCCTCGCGTTAACCGTGCCCTTTCGCACTGCGTCCGGCACCGCGTCCGCCTTGCCCATGCCGATCCCGACCGTGCCCTCGCCGTCGCCCACCACCACGCCGGCGTTGAAGCTGAGGTGGCGGCCGCCCTTGGCGACCTGGGCCACGCGAGAGATCCTGACGACCCGCTCCTGAAGCGGTGAGTCTTCGAGATCGTCGTCGCGCCGGTCGCTTCTGAATGTCATTGCCATAGCTAAAAGACCAGTCCTTCTTCCCTGGCGGCGTCCGCGAGCGCGCGCACTCTGCCGTGGTACTTGTAGCCGCCCCGGTCGAACACCACGGAGGTTATGCCGCGGTCCTTCGCCCGGCTGGCCACCAGCGTTCCGACGCCCGCCGACACCGCCGTCTTGCTCTTGCCGTCGCCGTCGCCGCTCACTTCTCTGTCCGCGCTGGACGCAGCCGCGAGCGTGACGCCGCGCTCATCGTCAACCACCTGGGCGTATATGTGCTTCAGGCTGCGGAACACGCACAGCCGCGGGCGCTCCGCGGTCCCGGCCACCTTCCGGCGGACGCGGGTGTGCCGCATCTTTCGCGCACGGCCTCCGATACGATCGCTTGGCAACGCTACGCCCTCCTCGCGCTCTTTCCGGGCTTCTGCCGGACCTGCTCGCCCAGATAACGAATGCCCTTCCCCGTATAGACGTTCGGCGGCCTGATCTTGCGGATCTCGGCGGCCATCTGGCCCACCTGCTGCTTGTCGTTCCCGCGGACGTGGATGATGTTGTTGCCTTCCACCTCCAACTCGACGCCGGGCAACGGATCCACCTCCACCGTGTAGCTCAGCATCACGCTCAGCGCGATGCCCTGCCCCCTCTGCTGCACCCTGTAACCGACGCCGACCAACTCCAGACTCCTGGTGAACCCCTCGGTAACGCCCGTCACCATGTTGGAGAGCAACGTCCTCGTAAGGCCGTGGAGCGCCTTGTGGCGCCTCTCCTCCGAGGGCCGCTCCACGGTAACGGCGCCGTTGTCCTGCTTGAAGCTCATGTCGGCATGGAACCGCTGTACAAGAGAACCCTTCGGGCCTTTGACCGTGACCTCAGTGCCCGATATCGCCACTTCGACGCCGGACGGGATTCCTACGGGTTGCATTCCTACTCTGGACATCTGTCGCCCTCTACCACACGTAACAGAGGAGTTCGCCGCCCACGCCTTCACGCCAGGCCTGCCGGCCCGTCATGACGCCCCTGGACGTGGAAAGTATCGCCACTCCGAGGCCGCCGTAATAGCGGGGGATCTCTCCCTTGCCTACGTACACTCTGAGTCCGGGCTTGCTGACTCGCTTCAGCCCCATGATCGACGGCTGGCCGTCTTCACGATAGTGCAGACGGATGCGGATCGTGTCCTGGGGCGAACTGTCCTCCACGACGTCGTAGTTCTCGATAAAGCCCTCGCTCTTGAGGATCTTCGCGAGCGACAGCTTCATCTTCGAGGACGGTACGGCAACGCCGGGACGGCGCACCATGACCGCGTTCCTGATGCGGGTCAGCATGTCCGATATGGGGTCTGTTACTGGCATATCTTCTCTCGGACCAAATCCGTACGAGCCTGAACCGGCCCGTCCTTACCAACTTGCCTTTCGTACGCCTGGGAGCAGGCCGAGAAGCGCCATCTCTCTGAAGCAGATCCTGCACAGCCCAAAGTGCCTTATGTACGCCCTGGGCCGGCCGCAGCGCTCGCACCGGTTGCGATGCCGGACACTGAACTTCGGTGTCTTGCGCCACTTGGCTATCTTCGATTCCTTTGCCAAACTCCCTTGCCTTTCGATCTGGTTCTTGCGTCTCTGCGGCGTTACGCCGCCGCGAAACGGTACTCTTCGCCGATACGCTCGAACGGCATGCCCATGAGTTCCAGCAGCCGCATGCCTTCTCGGTCCGATACGGCCGTGGTGACGATCACGACCTGCAGGCCTCTCATCCTGTCGATGGAGTCGTACTCGATCTCCGGGAATATCACCTGCTCCCTGATCCCAAGCGAGAAGTTGCCCCGGCCGTCGAACGACCTTCGCCTCACGCCGTGGAAGTCCCGTATGCGCGGCAGGGCGGAGCTTACGAGCCTGTCATAGAACTCGTACATGCGCCGGCCCCTCAGCGTGACCGCCAGCCCGATCGCCTGCCCTTCCCGGAGCTTGAAGCCGGCGATAGACTTTTTCGCGCGCCGCACGTACGGGCGCTGGCCGGAAATCAGCGACAGGTCGCGCGTGGCGGCTTCCATCGCGCGCTGGTTGTCGAGTGCTTCGCCGAGGCCGATGTTGACGACTATCTTGTGCAGCCTCGGAGCCTGCATCGGGCTCGAGTACTCCATTTCCTTCATCAGCGCGGGAAGTATCTCGCCCCGGTACCGCTCCAACATGCGCGGCAGCGGCCTCACGTGTCCGTTCTCTTCAGTCGTCATAGTCTTTCGTCGTTCTCAGGCTCCTGCCCCGAAGGGCCGCGCCTGGCTACTCGATAACCTCGTCGCACTTCTTGCAAATCCTGGCCTTGGTGCCGTCCGGAAGGAAGCGGTACGTCACCCGCGTTGGCTCGTTGCAGTGGACGCACAGGAGCACGAGGTTTGACGCCTGGATCGGGAGCTCCTTCTGGATGATCCCGGCCTGGCGCACCCCTCCGGTGGCCTTCGCGTGCTTGGTCACCATGTTCACCCCATCCACCAGCACCTTGCTGTCCTTCTTGAAGACCTGCTGCACGGCGCCCTGCTTGCCCCGGTCCCGGCCCCTGATGACCAGCACTGAGTCTCCCGTCCTGAGTCTCATCTCAGAGCACCTCCGGCGCAAGAGAAACGATCCGCATGAAGTTCTTCTCTCTGAGTTCCCTGGCTACCGGCCCGAATATCCGCGTACCGCGCGGCATCTGGTCGTCGCCGATGATGACCGCCGCGTTGTCGTCGAACTTGATGTACGAGCCGTCCCTCCGTCCGTGAGACTTCGCGGTTCGCACCACGACGGCCCGCACGACCTCTCCCTTCCGAACTGGAGACCCCGGAGCGGCCTCCTTCACCGAGCACACGATGACGTCGCCGAGCCCGGCGTACTTGCGGCCGCTCCCGCCCGGTACGCCGATGCAGCTTATGGTCCTCGCGCCGGAGTTGTCGGTCACTCTCAGCCTCGTGTACTGCTGGATCACTCGGACGTCTCTTTCTTCTCTTCCGTTTCGCCTTCGCCGGCGGCTTCAGTTTCAGTCGCCGCGTCATCCTCTGCCGACTCGGCTTCGGCCACAGGCGCTTCCTCCGGCGGAGCCTCTGCCGCCGGTGCGTCTGGAGCAGACGCGTCCTCGTCGCCATCAGCATCGGCCTCCGCTGCCGGAGCATCCGCCGTGGCGGCCTCCGGTTGGGCGTCTTCCGCCGGCTCTTCCGGAGCGGCATCCACATGCGAGACAACGACCGCTTGAGCCGCAGCCTCGACCGACTCCTCACCAGCCGTCTGCGGCGCGTCCGTGCCCTCGATGATCTCCCGGTCGATCTCCTGCGGCGCAACCTCCGCGATGTCAGTGCTCGAAAGCACCTCCACCACGCGCCACCTCTTGAGCTTCGAGAGGGGGCGCGTCTCCATGATGCGGACCTCGTCGCCTATGCGGCACTGGTTCGCCTCATCGTGGGCGTAGAACCTGCTCCGCCGCCGGACCGGCTTGCGGTACAGCTTGTGCGGCCTCCTCCACTCGACGGCGACGACCACGGTCTTGTCCATCCGGTCCTGGATGACCGTGCCAACGCGCACCTTCCGACGCTCGCCGCTCATACGGAGACTCCTGACAGCGCGCGTTCGCGCATGACGGTCTTGATGCGGGCGATGCGCCGCCTAGCGGACCTGATCTGGTTCACGTCGTTGAGTTGCATGGTCGCCACTCGGAATCGAAGGTTCATGAGGCCGCGCTGGGAATCGTCCAGCTCCTCATCAAGCTCCTCGTTCGAGAGCGCCCGTATATCGTCTATCTCCACCTGAAACCAATCTCCCTTGCGTGCCTATCTGGCAATGAACTTGGTGGCGACCGGCAGCTTGTGCGAAGCCAGCCTCAGGGCCTCCTTCGCCACCGGCTCCGGTACGCCGGCCAACTCGAACATCACGCGTCCCCGCCTTACCACGGCCACCCAGTGGTCCACCGCTCCCTTGCCTTTGCCCATGCGGGTCTCGGCCGGCCTGGCCGTCACCGACTTGTCCGGAAAGATGCGTATCCAGAGCTTCCCACCCCTTCGGACGTACCTCGTGATCACGCGCCGGGCCGCCTCGATCTGCCGGGATGAAATCCACGCGGACTCCGTTGCCTTCAGTCCGTACTCGCCGAAGTCGATGCGGCTCGCGGCGTTCGACACGCCCCGCCTTCTTCCCCGGTGCTGGTACCGGTGCTTTACTCTCTTTGGCTGTAACACGGCCTACTGGACCTCCTCGGTCTCAGGCGCGGCAGTCTCAGGCGCGGCGTCCTCTGCCGCCGCAAGCTGCTGGGCCGCGGCAGCCGCGGCCTCCGCCGCTTCCCGTTCGGCCTCCCGCTCTTCCTCGGCCCGCACGGTGACCTCGATCGGCCTTACGTCCTCGATCTCCGGCTCCGGCTCGAACGGCGCCTCGATCACGTCGCCCTTGTACACCCACACCTTCACTCCGATGCGCCCAAAGTCGGTCGCCGCCTCGGCCAGGCCGTAGTCGATGTCCGCGCGCAGCGTGTGCAGCGGCACCCGGCCGTCCATGGCCCTCTCCTTGCGCGCGATGTCCGCGCCGCCGAGCCGTCCGCCCACGAGCGCCTTGATGCCGAGCGCCCCGGCCTGCATCGTGCGGCTCACCGCCTGCCTCATGGCCCGCCTGAAGGCGATGCGGCGCTCAAGCTGGTCCGCGATGCTCCGCGCGACAAGGTAAGCGTCCAACTCCGGCTGCCGGATCTCCTGCACGTTGAGCCGCGCGCGAGTGCCGCTCACCTCTTCGATGTCCTTGCGGAGCTCTTCCACCCTCTGGCCGCCGCGCCCGATCACAATTCCGGGGCGGGACGTGTGGATGGTCACGATCAGGTCGCTCGAGCCGCGCTCGATCTCAATCCGCGATATGCCCGCGTCCTCGAACTTCTCCTGGATGGTCTGCCTTATCTTGAGGTCTTCCTTGACGAGCGCCCGGTAGCCAACGCCTTTGGCGGCAAACCATCTGGTGTCCCACTCGCGGATCACCCCCAGACGGAATCCAATTGGGTGGGTCTTATGTCCCAAAATTGCCTCCAGCTTCATCTACGACAACCGTAATCCGGCTGTTCCGCCTGATGATCCTGCCCACGCGTCCCCTTGCCCTCGCCCGAAAGCGCTTCAGGCTCGTGCCCTCGTCCGCGAAGATCTCCGTGATCACCAACTCCGACCTTCTTCCGAGCAACTCGTTCTCCGCATTGGCCGCGGCCGACTTCACCACCTTGGCGACCTGCGCCGCCACGGGGGACGGCATGAACCGCAGCACGGCCAGCGCCTCATCCACCGGCCTGCCCCGGACCATGTCCACGATGGGCTTCACCTTCTTCACGGAGACGCCCGTGTTCTTTGCTATAGCTGTTGCCGCCATCTTCTCTGCCCGACCTGCCCTCTATCTCACCGACGTCGTTCGTTCAGACCTGGACGTGTGCCCCCTGAACGTTCTCGTGGGCGCGAACTCTCCCAGCCTGTGCCCGACCATGTTCTCAGTTATGAACAGAGGCACGTGCCGCCGGCCGTCGTGCACGGCGATGTTCAGCCCCACCATGTCCGGCATAATCATCGACGCCCTAGACCACGTGACGATGATCGCCTTGCTGTTCTCGCGAACGGCGGAGTCGACCTTCTTCGCCAGCTTGGGGTGTACGTACGGCCCCTTCTTGATTGACCTCGACATTTGCGCCCTTTCAGCCTACCTCTTGTGCCTTCTGCGAACTATCAGCCTGTCGGACGCCTTCTTGCGCCGCGTCCTGCGGCCCAGCGCCGGCTTCCCCCACGGCGTCTTGGGCGACGGCATGCCGATCGGCGAGCGGCCCTCGCCGCCGCCGTGCGGGTGATCGCGCGGCGACATCACGACGCCTCGGACCTGCGGCCTGCGGCCCCTGTGCCTGTTCCGCCCGGCCTTGCCCAGCTTGATGTTCTTGTGGTCCACGGCGCTGACCACGCCTATCGTCGCCATGCACCGGCTCAGCACCTGCCGGTCCTCGCCCGATGGCAGGCGCAGCAGCGTGTAGCGGCCCTCGGTCGCCAGCACCTGCGCCGATGTGCCGGCGCTCCTGATGATCTGGCCGCCCTTGCCCACCTTCAACTCCACGTTGTGGACCTGCGCGCCCGCCGGAATCCGGTGCAGCGGCAGCGCGTTGCCCGGACTGATCGGCGCGTCCTCGCCCGACTCCACCCTGTCGCCCACGCTTATGCCGTCTGGCGCGAGTATGTACCGCCACTCGCCGTCCGGGTACTTGATGAGCGCGATGCGGGCCGTCCGGTTCGGGTCGTACTCTATAGTCGTGACCTCGCCCGATATGCCGAACTTGTCGCGCTTGAAGTCGATGACCCGGTACCGTCGCTTGTGTCCGCCGCCCCGGTGCCGGACCGTGATCTTCCCGGACCGGCTCCGGCCTGCGCGCTTCTTCAGCGGCTTGAGCAGCGACTTCTTCGGCTTGCTGGTGGTCAGATCGTCGGACGTCTGCACCACCGCCCCGCGCTGGCCGGGTGTATTCGGTTTCAGGCTTCTAAGTGGCATGTTACACGCCCTCGAAAATCGTGATGCTCTCGCCCGGGAACAGCGTGACCACGGCCTTCTTCCAGGACGGCTGCGTTGCCAGTCTTGGACCGTACCGCTTGCGCTTGCCCCGCACGATCATCGTGTTTACCTTCGCGACCCTTACGCTGAACGCGGACTCGACCGCGCTCTTGATCTGGTGCTTCGTCGCGCGGGAGTCCACCTCGAACGTGTACTTGCCCGCCTCGTTCTGGAGCGTGCTCTTCTCCGTCACCACCGGCCTTCTGAGGATCTGCAACTGTTCCATCAGTCAGCCGCCTCCTGGCTCGCCACAGGACGCCTCGCGTAAGGCCCGCCCCATCTGCGCTCCGCCTCTCGAACCGCGTCCACCGTCATGATCAACGTCTGGTGCCGCAGCAGGTCCACGGTGTTGAGGAGCGCGGCCGGGAGCGCCTTGACGCGCTTGATGTTCCTCAGCGCCCTGAGCGCCTCCGGAGCAGGCCCGTCGGAGACCACGAGCGCGGACGACCCGGCCCTGACGGCCTCCAGGAACTTCACCATCTCCTTCGTCTTCGGCTCCACGTTCAGGTCTTCGACGACGACAAGGTTGTCGTTGCGCGCCTTGTCCGACAGCATCGCGATCAGCGCCTGCCGCCGCATCCGCTTCGGTGTTCGCTGCTTGTAGCTGCGCGGCTTCGGCCCGAACACGACGCCCCCGCCGCGAAGCTGCGGCGACCTGATCGATCCCAGGCGCGCGCGCCCGGTGCCCTTCTGCGGGCGCGGCTTCGCTCCTCCGCCCGACACCTCGGCGCGGGTCTTCACGGATGCCGTGCCCTGCCGGGCGTTCGCCATCTGCCCGACCATCACCTGGTGCACCAGCACCCGGTTCTCGGGCGCGTCGAAGACGTCGTCCCTAACCTGGACGGTTTCGACCACTCTTCCCTGCGTGTTTCGGACTGGTAGTCTCACGCTGCCTGGCTCTTCTGAAATCTGGACTTCTTGATGACCAGCAGCCCGTTGCGCGCGCCCGGCACCGCCCCTCGCACGAACATGAGGTTACGCTCCGGCTCCGTTCGCACAACCTCCAGATTGCGCACCGTCACCTTGCGGTCGCCCATGTGCCCGGCCATCTTGAGGCCCTTGAGCACCCTGCCCGGCGTGGACCCCGCGCCGATCGACCCCGGCGCGCGATGCCTGTCCGACTGGCCGTGCGTCTTCGGGCCGCCCCGGAAGTTGTACCGCTTCACGCCGCCGGCAAAGCCCCGGCCCTTCGAAAACCCCGTGGCGTCCACGAGGTCGCCCGGCTCGAACTGCGAAACGTCCAGCTCCTGGCCCACTTCCAACTCGGAAGCGTCGCCAACCCTGAACTCCCGCAGCACGCGGAACAGCTTGCCGCTTGGCGCGAGGTGCCCCTGCGCCGGCTTGTTCGCCCGCTTGGCCTCGTCGTAGCCAAGCTGCACGCTGGAGTACCCCTCTCCGTCCTCGGACTTCACCTGGGTCACCGTGCACGGCCCGGCCCTCAGGGCCGTCACCGCCTCAACGGCGCCGTCCTCCCTGTGCAGCTGGGTCATGCCTATCTTTCTTCCCAGGATTCCGTCAACGGACATGCTCAGAGTCCTACAGCTTTATCGAAATATCTACGCCCGCCGGCACGTTCAGCCGGGTCAGCGAGTCGATCGTCTTCGATGTCGGTTCGAGGATGTCGATCAGGCGGTTGTGCGTGCGGATCTCGAAGTGCTCGCGCCCGTCCTTGTGCACGTGCGGCCCCCGAATCACGCAGAACCGCTTGATCGAGGTCGGCAGCGGCACCGGGCCGGCGATCTGCGCGCCGGTGCGCTCCGCCGCCTCGACGATCTGGCGCGCCGACAGATCCAGGATCTTGTGGTCGAACGCCTTCAGGATGATTCGTATCTTTTGTCTGCTTGAGACCATAGTCATTTCTTCGCGCCCCGGCGTTAGCGTTGCGCCGTCACGCTGGAGGGCGCCTCTTCGTACCTGTAGAACTCCATCGTGTGGCCGGCCCGCCCCTGCGTCAGCGAGCGGAGCGCGTTCGCGTATCCGAAGCTCTCCCCAAGCGGTAGGATCGCCCGCACCACCTGTATGTCCCCCTCGCCTTCGATGCTCCGTATGTTCGAGCGCCTGCGCCCCAGGTCGCCGAGAACGTCCCCCAGGAACTCGCCCGGTGTTACGACTTCGAGCTTCATCACCGGCTCGAGCATGACCAGCCTCGCCCGGCTCAGAGCCGACTTGACGGCCATCGAACCGGCGACGCGGAACGCCATCTCCGACGAATCGACGTCGTGGTAGCTGCCATCCAGCAAAGTCGCTTTCAGGTCCACCACCGGGAAGCCCGACAGCGGCCCCGTCAACAGCGCCTCCTCGACGCCTTTCGCCACGCCGGGAATGTACTCGTTGGGAATCGCGCCGCCCGTGATCTTGTTCTCGAAGACGAACCCTGTGCCGCGCTCCAGCGGCTCGATCTCCAGTATCGCGTGGCCGTACTGGCCCCTGCCGCCGGTCTGCCGCACGAACCGGCCCTCGCCCCTCGCCTGCCTCGTGGCCGCCTCGCGGTACGCGACGCGCGGGCTGCCCAGGTTGGCCTCCACCTTGAACTCGCGCCTAATGCGGTCGGCGACGATCTCCAGGTGAAGCTCGCCCATGCCTGAAAGTATCGTCTGTCCAAGCTCGCTATCGACCGACACTCGAAGTGTCGGGTCTTCCTCCGACAGCTTCTGAAGCGATTCCTGGAGCTTGTCCTCGCCCGCCCTCGTGCGCGACTCCACGGACACCGACACGACAGGCTCCGGGAACGTGATCGTCTCCAGGTGAATCGGGGATCGAGGGTCGCAGAGCGTATCGCCGGTCGAGGCGCTTCGAAGCCCCACCGCCGCGGCGATGTCGCCCACGCGCACCTCCGACACGTCCTCCCGGCGCTCGGCGTGCATCCGCACGACGCGGCCAAGCCGCTCCCGCCTGCCTGTGGACGAGACGTACACCGAGTCGCCCGTCTCCATCTTTCCGGAGTACATCCGGAAGTACACGAGCCGGCCGATGAACGGGTCGCTGACGATCTTGAAGGCCAGCGCGGCGAACGGCTCATCGTCGCTCGCATCCCGGAAGCTCTCCTCCCCTGAACCGGCGTCTGTGCCCGTCACCGGAGGAACGTCGAGCGGCGACGGCAGGTAGTCGGTGACCGCGTCGAGCAGAGGCTGGATGCCCTTCGAGTTGAGGGCGCTTCCGCAGGTCACGGGCACAAGCTGGTTGTCCACCGTGGCCCGCCTGAGAGCCTCCTTGATCTCTTCCTTCGATATCTCCTCGCCCTCGATGTACTTGACGATGAGATCGTCGTCCGTCTCGGCGACCTTCTCGATCATCACGTCCCGGTGGGTGCGGTACTCCTCAATCATTTCTTCGGGCACCGGCCCCTCGCGGAAGCTGCCCACAGTGTCCGTGAACCTGCAGATCTTGCTCTCCACAAGATCGATCACGCCCTCGAACTCGTCCTCGCTGCCGACCGGTATCTGGACGATCACCGGATTCGCCTGCAGGCGGTGAGAAATGCTGTCCACAGCCTTGTAGAAGTCGGCCCCCACGCGGTCCATCTTGTTGATGAAGCAGATCCTCGGAACGTCGTAGCGGTCCGCCTGCCGCCACACCGTTTCCGACTGCGGCTGCACGCCCGCGACCGCGTCAAACACAACGACGCCTCCGTCAAGTATGCGGAGGCTTCTCTCGACTTCTGCGGTGAAGTCCACGTGGCCGGGCGTGTCGATGATATTGATCGTATGGTCTCGCCAGCCGCACGTGGTGGCGGCGGAGGTTATGGTGATGCCTCGCTCCCGCTCCTGGTCCATCCAGTCCATGACCGTCGTTCCCTCGTCCACGCCGCCGATGCGGTGCGTGCGCCCCGCGAAGTACAGGACGCGCTCCGTAACCGTCGTCTTGCCCGCGTCGATGTGGGCGATGAAGCCGATGTTGCGTACGCTGTCGAGCGAGCGGGTTTTTGTCGTCACGATGCGGTTAGACCTCTTGGCGCGGGCGGCTGGAAGGCTTCTACCAGCGATAGTGGGCAAAGGCGCGGTTCGCCTCTGCCATCCGGTGGAGTTCGTCCTTGCGTCGCACGGCTGATCCCTGCCCTCTTGCGGCGTCCAGCAGTTCCTGCGAGAGCCTCTGGGCCATCGGCTGGCCGCTCCGCGACCTCGCCGCGTTGATCACCCATCGCATCGCGAGGGCGAGCCGGCGCTCAGGCCTCACGTCAATCGGGACCTGGTACGTCGCGCCGCCCACCCGCCTTGACCTCACTTCCACCATTGGCGTCGCGTTGCGGATGGCCTGCTCGAAGACATCTATGCCCGGCCGCCGCGCCTCGCTCTCCGCGTGGTCCAGCGCCCCGTACACGATCTTCTGGGCAACGGTCTTCTTGCCGTTCAGCATTACCTTATTGATGAACTGGGAAAGCATAGCGTTCTGGTACCGGGGGTCCGGTGCCGGGATACGCTTCTCTGCGCGCCTTCTTCGAGCCATTTCTATAGCTTCCCGCTTAATCCTGATTCTTGTCTGCGCCCGCCCGCTACAGGCGGCCGCCGGTCCTCTTCGCGCCGTACTTGCTGCGCCCGCGCTCCCGGTCATAGACTCCCGCCGTGTCCAGCGCGCCCCTCACTATCTGGTAGCGCACGCCCGGCAGGTCCTTCACGCGCCCGCCCCGGATCAGCACCACCGAGTGCTCCTGAAGGTTGTGCCCCTCGCCCGGGATGTAGGCCGTGACCTCCATGCCGTTCGTCAGCCGCACCCTCGCCACCTTCCTCAGCGCCGAGTTCGGCTTCCTCGGCGTCTGCGTCCTCACCTGGATGCACACGCCGCGCTTCTGAGGAGCGCCCTGATCGCGGCGTCCCCGATTCCTGAGCGTGTTGAAGGAGAAGCGCAAAGCCGGAGCCTTGTCCTTCTTCCTCTTGCTCTTCCTGCCTTTTCTCACAAGTTGATTTACGGTTGGCAAGGCATGACCTCGTTTCCAAACGGAAGGGGATACGCGAAAGGCGCACAACTAACCCTTCGCCGCATTAGGCGACAAATGAGCATTCTAGCCGTCCCCGCCACGCACGTCAACACAAACGTAAGTGTAGAAGAAACCTCGGACGGAAACCTGCGTCTCCAAGTTACGCTGGACGAGTCCTATGCCAATATGTGGGACTGGGCTCCGGGTGATTCTCTGGACTTTACACTCATACTGGATCCTGAGAGTTTCGCCATAGAGGAATACACGTGGGAACTCCACAAGGATCCCGCAGCGAATTCCAACTCATGCCTTACCTACAAGGAAGTCGCGGTTGGCGGCCGCCTCGAAGTCGAGATATAGGTGCCCAAGTCGATTCGGACTGCTCGTTAGGACAGCCGGCCCGCGTCCCTCGCTCAGTCTTCGAGTTCCGGCGTGTCTCCGGTCGCCCCCCTGGCCATCATGCCATCGACCAGGCCGGACGAGATGCCGAGAAGCTGCTCCAGCACGGCCCGGTTGTGCTCTCCAAGCCGCGGCGCGGGGCCGCCGAGCCTGCCGGGAGTGCGGGACAGCCTCCACGAGACTCCGGGATACGGATACTCGTCCGTGTCCGGGTGCGTCACCCTCTGGAAGAAGCCCCGCGACGCAAGTTGGGGGTGGCCCGGCAACTCGTCCGACCTGTACGCCGGAGCGCAGGGAATGGACCTCCCCTGCGCAAGCCGCGTCACCTCGTCCGCCGTGTGACGCCTCGTCCAGTCCGATACCAAGTCGTCGAGCTGCCGCACGTTTGCCTGCCTGCCTGGCAGGTCTCGAAATCGGGCGTCCGAGGCGAGGTCCGGGCGTCCCATCAGTTCGCACAGCGCGGCCCACTCGCCGTCGGAGCGGACCGCGATCGCAACCCACGCGTCGTCTCCCTTGCAGGGATAGTTGTTGTGCGGCGCCATCTCGTCGCTGTAGTTCCCCCTCCGGGATGGCGCCGAGCCGCTCATCGAGTACCGCATCACGCTGTCCGCTATCAGGCCGATGGAGGTCTCCTGCTGGGACAGGTCTATCTCCTGGCCCTCTCCTGTGCGGGCGCGATGGTGCAGCGCTATCAGCAGCGCGGCGGCGCCCATTGCGCCAGAGAACGGGTCTGTGTGCATGATGCCGGAAATGATCGGGGGGCCGTCTTCGTATCCGAGCAGCGAGGATATGCCGGACATAGGCTCGATCGTGCCGCCGTTTCCCATGTACGTGGAGTAGGGGCCGGCGCTCCCGAAGGCCGGCAAACGAAGCAAGATGATCGACGGGTTGACTTCGCGAAGGACCGGATACGTCAGACCAAGGTTCGGCAGCACCCTCGCGGAAAAGTTCTCGGCGACTATGTCCGAAATGCTCACCAACTCGAAGAACGCGCCCCTTGCGTCTTCGTCGTTCAGGTCGAGGGTCACGCCCAGCTTGCCGGCGTTGACGCTGTTGTACAGCGCGTTGCGGTTGTAATGGCGCTGTCCGGGGTCGCCGTTCGGATAAACTCCAGACCTTCGCGGAGAGTACCCGCCGCGCCACGGGTCCATCCTTTCCAGGGACTCGATCTGGATGACCTCCGCGCCCATGTCCGCCAGCAGCCGAGTGGTAAAAGCGCCGGACCAGGCCTGTGTCAGCACCGTAGCGCGGACGTGCTCCAGAGGAAGCCTCCCCGTCACCTCAAAACACCTCCCCATTCCGTTTCATTCGCGGTGGCCTCCCGAACTCGCTTGCCCGTAGGGGCGCTTCGCGAAGCGCCCTCCCCCAATCCGTTCGCCCTGAGCCCGTCGAAGGGCCCCCTCCCTCTCGCCATCATTCCCGCGCAGGCGGGAATCCATCCGCCCCAGCCGGCCGCTCCAAAACAGCCGGCGTCCGGCTCATCCTGAAGGGCGCGCCCGGCAGTCGAAACTCGCCGCCTCCGGGCAGCGGTGCGGCTGCGAAGAAGCCCCGCTCGCCGAGATGAGGATCGTCCATGAGGCTCGCTACGTCCAGGGTCATCCCGATAAGTATGCGAAGCGGCGCCAGTTCGTGGAACAACTCCTCCATGGTGTACCTAGCCAGGTGAGGCAGGAGCTTGGCCTCGATCTCGTCCGCAAGCCGCTCGCGGTCCGCGTTTGTGGCGTATCTTGGATCGTACGCGGTCTCGGGGTCGTCGAAGAACAGCCACATGTACTCCCAGGTGGCGTCGTGCCGGACGTTGAGGGAGACGAAGCCGTCCTTGCAAGGCAGGATCGGAAGCGAACGGCGCTCGTGCGTCCTCCCCGAGTGCATCGCCACCAGTATCTGCGGCGAGAACATCGCCGCCGCCGCTTCCAGCTCCGAGACTTCCACAAACTGGCCGCGGCCAGTGAAGTCCCGGTCGGCAAGCGCGGTCATCGCGCCGACGAACGCGCAGACTCCGGCCTGGTATGCCGACTCATAGCCCGGCTGCTTCAGCGGCTCGCGGTCCGGCGATCCGTTGGCAAAGCTCTGGCCGGACGCCGCGTGCTGAACGAGCTCGGTGGAGGCGTAGTCGCGCCAGGGGCCGGTCAGCCCGAATGGAGTGATCGAGACATGCACCAGGCCGGCGTTGCGGGCCTCCAGGGACTCGTACCGGAACCCCAGCGCGTCCATGTATCCGGGCGGGAACGATTCGAGGAGCACGTCGGCGTCGTCGAACATGTCCGCGGCGCGCGCCCGTCCCCGCTCGGACTCGATGTCCAGCGTGACGCCGCGCTTGTTGCGATTCAGGTAGATGAACATCCCGCTGGAGTCGGGATCGGGACGGTCGTCCGGGAACGGGCCGAGCGAGCGCGATGCGTCTCCGCCCGGAGGTTCGACCTTGATGACGTCCGCGCCAAAGTCCGCGAACAACTTGGAGCAGAACGGGCCGGCAATCCCCGACGATAGATCGATGACCCGCAGATCGGAAAGCGCGCTCATACGGCTACCTGAGCGCCCCCTTCCGTCATTCCCGCGCAGGCGGGAATCCATCCCCCCGTTCGTGGTGAGCCTGTCGAACCATGAGCGGCGCCCGCCCGATTATCGCTGGTCGCCAAAGATCTCGTCCCTCTGCCTTGCGCGCTCCGTCCCCAGGCTGCGTTCGAGCGCGTCCGGCCCGTCGCGCTCCCGCCGGTACGCCATCGACAGGGCGTGCGTCTGGAACGCGGCAGTCAACGCGGATCGGTATCCAGTCTCGTCCTGCATCCTGTTTACGGAAGACTTGGAGATTCGGAGCGCGAAAGGGTCCTGCAAGGCGATGCGCTGGGCCAGGCTCATAGTCTCCTCTCCCAGCTTGTCGCGGGGAACGACGCGGTTGACGAGGCCGAGCCGCTGCGCCTCGTGCGCGTCTATCCAGTCGCCGGTGAACAGGTACTCCTTGGCCTTGCGAAAGCCGATCTCCCAGGGAAGGCTCGCGAACTGGACGTGCGGCCCTCCCCAGCGAACGGTACGGTCGGAAAAGCGCGCGTCGTCGGACGCGACGATCAGGTCGCATGCCGTCGCGAGGATCAGGCCGCCCATGATGCAGACGCCCTGCACCTGGGCGATCGTCGGCTTCGGCGCATCACGCCATCGGAGCGAGTTTTCCAGGTGCAGGTTCCAGCCGCGTTGATATGAGCCTGGGATTCCCGGGGCATAGGGACGCCGTTCCCTGTCCGCCCTTTCCTGCGGGCTGCCGAGGTCGTGTCCGGAGGAGAAGTGCTCGCCCGCTCCGGCGACTACGATCACGCGCACCGATTCATCGTCGACGGCCTTCATGAGCGCGTCGTCGAACTCCTCCAGCATAACGCGGCTCTGAGCGTTGCGGACCTCAGGGCGGTTGACCGTTATCTTCAGCACGTGCCCGGTCTGGTCGAGCAGCAGGTTTTCGTAGGCCATGTCCAGGTCCTTGGGGTTGAGGATTCGTCCAGCATCGCGCCCGATTATCTCAGATTGCAGGTGCTTTACGCCCCGATGCCTCCCATATACAATCGGCCCGTTCGCCCTGAGCCTGTCGAAGGGCCGCCGGCGCGAGGGACGGGCGGGCGTAGCAGATTAAAGTGTTCCCTCTCCGTTAGGGTAGAGGGCTAAGGCAAAAAGTTTCCCCCTCTCTCACGAGAGGGCCAGGGACCAAAAAGTTTCCCCTCTCCCTTGAGGGAGAGGGCCAGGGTGAGGGAGGATCGCCATGGAGCACATCCAGCTTGCAGTAGTAGGCGCGGGAGTCGCGGGCACAGCCGCCGCCATCGAGGCCGCCAAGGCCGGCGTCAACGTCGTCCTGATAGACGAAAACCCGCTGGACATGTACATGATGGGCCTGGACGTGCCCCTGTTCTTCGGGCAGCGGCTCATGCCCACCGTGCAGGACAAGGGCGCGATGATGGGCCGAGTCGTATCCGCCAACCCGGACCTTGCGGAGGCCGAGGAGGCGGGCGTGGACATCCGCCTCGGCACGTACGTCTGGGGCGCGTTCCGCAACATGGAGACCAGCCGCGTGCTAGACGGCCCGCAGCTTGGCCTCGCCGACGAAAACCAGTCATGGACCGTCAAGTACGACCACCTGATCGTCGCCGCCGGCGGGCGGGACCTCGGCATGGGCTTCGCCGGCTGGAACTTCGCCGGCGCTATGGGCGCGAACGCCGCCTACTCGCTCATGAGCCGATACCAGGCGTTCACGGGCCGCAGCATGGTCGTGCTCGGCTCCGGCAACCTCGGCCTGCACACAGCCAAGCTCGCCCGTGAGCGCGGCGTCGAGGTGAAGGCGATCGTCGAGGTGGACGGCGCGGTTCGCGGCGACGCCGCCGTAGCCGCCGAGCTCGAGGCCGCCGGCGTCCCCATCCACACCTCGCACGTCATCAAGGAAGCCGCCGGTTCGACCGACGAGGTGGAGTCGGTAACGGTCGTGGCGATCGACGGCGACAACAACGCCGTCGTAGGCTCCGAGATCGAGTACGAGGCCGACACCGTCTGCCTCGCCGTCGGCCTCGTGCCGACCGTCGAGCTGCTGAACCTGCTCGACTGCGACGTGCGCTTCGACCACCACCGCGGCGGCTACGCGCCCGTGGTAGATGAGTGGATGCGCACGAGCGTGGAGAACACGTACGTCTGCGGCGACGCCGCCGGCTACCACGACGGCATGGCCGCCAACCCGGAGATCGCCCGCCAGCAGGGCCGCCTCGCAGGCGTCGCCGCCGCCGAGGCCCTCGGCGCGATCGACAGCGCCGCGGCCCACGAGCGCCGCTCGGAGCTCACGCTGGCGACCGCGTCCGCCAACGGCAACGAGGTGGACGGCGTGTGGAAGAAGTGGCTCGCCGCCCTCATGAACGTCGGCGGGCTGGACGTTTACGTCTGCCAGTGCGAGGAGGTCACACGCGGCGAACTGCTGGACGTGCAGCCGCCGCGCTACCTTGAATGGGAGTCGGACGAGATGAGGGCGCGGGACCTCGGCACCCTCGCGCAGGACGGCCCGGTGAACCCCGACCAGGTCAAGCGCCTCACCCGCGCGGGCATGGGCCACTGCCAGGGCCGCCGCTGCCGCGAGCAGGTGGCGATGCTGCTGGCCGACGAGTCGGACACGCCGCTCACCGAGGTGCCGATCATGTCGTACCGGCCGCCGGTCCGCCCGCTCCCGCTCCGCATCATGTGGGCGCACGACGAGACCCAGCAGGTGCGGGACGACTGGGTGGTCTGGTTCAAGCACAGCCGGGACTACATGCGAGAAATGCAGGAGGCAGACTAACCATTTGCCCCTTCCCCAGTCTGCTGGGGAAGGCCGGGATGGGGCTAACAGAGCAGGAGGCACAACATGAAGCTGGACGGCGCACAAGTAGTAATCGTAGGAGCCGGAGTCACCGGCCTTAGCGCGGCGTGGTGGCTCGCCAGGAACGGCGTGGACACCGTCGTCGTGGAGAAGGGCGTCATAGGCGCGGAGGCGTCCAGCCGCAACGGCGGCGACATCAGCCACCGCGCGTATGAGCCTCCCGTCGTGCCGCTCGCGGCTGAGTCGCTGAACCTCTGGCCCGAGATGGACGACGAGCTCGGCTACCCCACCGAGTACTCTCCAGGCTCGATCCACGTCGCGATGGACGAGGAAGAAGCCGTGTGGATGAAGCAGTCCAACATCGACTGGGGCGAGAGGTTCAATCTCCCGCTCGACTGGTGGGACGCCGACAAGGTGAAGGACGCCGTACCTCTGATTGCGCCTGAGACCACGGGCGCGCAGTTCTCCCCAAAGGACGGCCACGCCAACCCCCAGCGGACCGTGCAGGCGTACGCGTGGGGCTTCCTCGATAACGGCGGCAGGCTCTACCAGCACACAGCAGTCACCGGCTTCCGCAAGGAAGGCGACAAGGTAGTCGCCGTGGAGACCGACAAGGGCGAGGTCGAGGCGGACATCGTCGTCTGCGCCGCTGGCCCGCAGACCGGCGTGCTCTGCGAAAAGGCGGGCGCGTTCGTCCCCGTCGCCCCGGCCCGCGTCGAGATCATCATCACCGCGCCCGTGGAGTCGATGTGGAAGGGCGCCG
Source organism: Dehalococcoidia bacterium (assembly GCA_963668185.1). Classification (GTDB taxonomy): domain Bacteria; phylum Chloroflexota; class Dehalococcoidia; order Lucifugimonadales. Next base: position 1,215,852 of record OY764162.1, on the reverse strand, counting down.
TGATGGGCAACGGCCTCTACGGCCGCCAGACTATGAGGGGCAACCTCGCCTACGGCGGCGGCCCCCACGAGTGGGTGGACGTGGAGAACCAGACGCCCATGAAGCCCAACTCGCCGGTGGTCCGCAACCTGTCGCGGCGGCTCGCCGAGCTGTACCCGGGCGCAAGCGACGTGCCAGTCATCAGGAGCTGGGCCTGCGTGGTCGAGCAGACGCCGGACATGCTGCCGATCATCGACTTCCTGGACTCGCCGGACAACTTCATGGTTGCCACGGCATCGGCGCACGGCTTCGGCCTCTCGCCGGCGACGGGCAAGGTCATCAGCGACATGGTCATGCACGGCGAGACCACCGTCGATATGAGCGGCCTCACGTACGGCAGGTTCAACGAAGTAACCCCGGACTGGCGCGCAAAGAAGGACTGGGACCCCGGTCACATAAACACATAGCCAACCCGTTCGCGGCGAGCCGCCAACCCCGTTCGTGGTGAGCCTGTCGAACCACAACGGACGTCAGCGAAGGCCGGAATCCAGGGGCGACCCAAGGAGAAAGAGTATGAGACTGGACGGCGCGGAAGTCGTAGTCGTAGGAGCCGGAGTCACCGGCCTCAGCGCGGCGTGGTGGCTTGCGAAGAACGGCGTTGACACCGTCGTGGTGGAGAAGGGCGTCATCGGCGCGGAGGCGTCCAGCCGCAACGGCGGAGACATCAGCCACAGGGCATTCGAGCCGCCGGTCGCCCCTCTCGCCGCCGAGTCGATCCGCCTCTGGCCGGAGATGGACGACCAACTCGGCTACCCTACCGAGTACTCCCCCGGCACGCTCAGCGTCGCGATGGATGAGGAAAACGCGGAGCGCATGCAGAAGGCCCGCGCAAGCTGGCTAAAGAAGATGGACATCCCGTCCCAGTGGTGGGACGCCGACACGGTCAAGGAAGCGCTTCCGCTGGTATCGCCCGACGCGAAGGGCGCGATGTTCTCGCCCACGGGCGGACACGCCAACCCGCAGCGCACCGTGCAGGCGTACGCCTGGGGCTTCCTGGACCAGGGCGGCAGGCTGTACCAGCACACCGCCGTAACCGGCTTCCGCAAGGAGGGCGAGAAGGTCGCGGCGGTGGAGACCGACAAGGGCGAGATCGAGGCTGACGTGGTCATCTGCGCCGCCGGCCCGCAGACCGGCGTGCTGTGCGACATGGCGGGGGTGTTCGTCCCCGTATCGCCGGCCCGCGTGGAGATCATCATCACCGCGCCCGTGGAGTCGATGTGGAGCGGCGCAGTGATGGGCAACGGCCTCTACGGCCGGCAGACGCTGCGCGGCAACCTCGCCTACGGCGGCGGCCCCCACGAGTGGGTGGACGTAGAGAACCGGACGCCGATGAAGCCCAACTCGCCGGTCGTCCGCAACCTCGCCCGGCGGCTGGCCGAGTTGTTCGCAGGCGCGAGCGACGTTCCGCTACTGCGTAGCTGGGCCTGCGTGGTCGAGCAGACGCCGGACATGCTGCCGATCATCGACTTCCCGGACTCGCCGGAGAACTTCATGGTGGCGACGACATCGGCGCATGGCTTCGGCCTGTCCCCGGCGACCGGCAAGGTCATAAGCGACATGGTCATGCACGGCGAGACCACGGTCGATATGAGCGGCCTGACGTACGGCAGGTTCAGCGACGTAGGCCCGGCCTGGCGCGAGGAAAAAGACTGGGTCCCAGGCCACCTGAACACATAGCCAGACCAAACAATAGTCCCTTCCCCAGTCTGCTGGGGAAGATTAGGATGGGGCAGGAGCGGCATGGCGACAGAGGTCAGCATGAACAAAGCGCAGGCGGAAGCCGGAGGCCAGGACCAGCCGTTCAGGTTCTTCGACAACCGCGAGAAGTACCTGCTGTTCGTCACGACCTGCAACGAAAAGCAGGCGATCTCGGACCGGCTGGCCATGGAGGCCGCCCACGTCCATCCCAGGCAGCCGGCGCTCCGCATCTTCGACGCCGGCATGGGAGACGCCACGGTCCTCACCCGGACGATGCGCCACCTCCACGCGCGCTTCCCCACCGTGCCGTTCCTGGTGGTGGCGAAGGAGATCAGCGAGGAGGACGTCCGCATCGGCCTCGAGAAGATGGCGGACCGTTTCGCGGAGCACCCGGACCTGGTGCTCGTGCTGACGAACATGTTCTACTCGGAGGCGCCCAACCTCTACCCGCGTTCCGAGGCGATGCAGGCGAAGCTCAACTGGCTGGAGGCGCCGCTCGAAGGCAACGCCGCCTACGACTTCGACAAGCAGATAAGGGCGCTCGAACCGTTCGTCCACGATAGCTGGCGCACGACGCCGAGCAAGCGGACCGGCAACCCGCTCTACAACACTCCAACCGTGCTGATCATCTACCGGCGCGACCGCGAGTGGCCGCTGGAGCCGGTGCTTCCGGCCAAGGGCCCCGGCCGCCGCGAGTACGATCTGATCATCGCCGCCCAGCCGTACAGGGCCCGCATGCCAGCCGCCGCCAAGGTCAGGAACGTGCTCGCGCCCCTCGCGGGCAGCCTCGCCAGAAGGGGCCGCATGGTCGTGTTCCAGTCCACCGGCAAGGACCCCGGCATGGACATCATCCGGGCCATCTGGCCGGACGAAGACCCGTTCCATACCGACCGGCGCCAGCTTCTGGCGGAACTGCAGTCGCGGCTGCGGGGCACGCGCCCCGACTTGGACTACATCTCGGAGGCCGACGCGGACGCCGAGTTCAGGTACCACCTTCAGTACCGGCCCGACGAGGGATCCAGCAGCATCGGCACGTCCACGCTGCTCGCGGCCTGGAACGCCGCAACGTACGTCGCCCAGATCGAGGACGAGCGGATCATGGAGGCCCTCGGCGACGAGAAGTACCTCGAAGCCACGGCCAGCGTGCTGGAGAAGAACCACGGCCTATGGTTCACCGACGAGTCGTTCGTGGTCTCGCGCCGCGACGACTAGGCCGATACCCACGCCCGCCTTAACCCACACCCCAAGACCAACTGAGGACGCCTACATGAGCAAGCTATCGGACGCGCTGGCCGGCAACGACTTCACGCTCACCGCCGAACTCAACCCTCCCAAGGGCACAGACCTGACCGAACTGATGGAGGCCGCCGAGGCGCTGCGCGACCGGGTGACCGCCTTCAACCTGACCGACTCGGCGGCCTCCCGCATGGCGATGGCGCCGACCGCCGTGGCGCACCTGCTCGGCGACCGGGGCATCGAGTCCACGCTCCAGATCGCGGGCCGCGACCGGAACCGGCTGGCGGTGCAGGGCGACATGCTCGCCGCACACGCCCTCGGCGTCCCGAACATCGTCTGCATGACCGGCGACCCGCCCTCCGGCGGCGACCACCCGGACGCCAAGCCGGTGTTCGACCTCGGCGCCGAGGCGCTGCTGGACGCCGCGAAGAGCCTCGAGTCCGGCAAGGACATCGCCGGCAACGATCTCACAGGCAGCCCCAGCTTCTACAGGGGCGCGGTGGTCAACGTGGCCGTGTCCGACCTCGGCAAGGAGATCGCCCGGATGGAGCAGAAGATCGAGTCGGGCGCGCAGTTCTTCCAGACGAACGCGGTTTACGACCCGGACGAGTTCGCCGGGTTTATGAAGGCCGTGGAAGGCTTCGGAGTCCCGATCCTGGCCGGCATCATCATGCTCAAGTCCGCGAGGCAGGCCCGCTACATGACCGACCGCATCCCCGGAGTGGTGGTGCCCGACGCGATGATCGAAGAACTGGACAGCGCCGAGAACCGCGTTGCGACGAGCGTGGCAATGACGGGCAAGCTGGTCCGCGAGGTCGCTCCGATGTGCAAGGGCGTCCACGTAATGGCGATCGGCTGGGAGCACCGCATACCGGCGGTCATGGACGCCGCCGACCTTTAGAGGGCGTCAGAAAGCAATCCGTTCGGCAGGCTCACGAGATTCCTGTCGAAGGGCCCAGACCGTTCGTGGTGAGCTTGTCGAACCATGAAACCGTCTGGACGGCTCAGCCTGCCGCCTGCCTTATCAACTCTGGGCGGCACGCCCGCATCGTGGTTAGCGCGCTCTCCGGCCCGGGCCGCGCGTTGACGACGCGCACCATCGCGGTGTCCAGGCCACGCGAGAGCCGGGCCAGCGCCTGCGGCGCTCCGTCCGCCTTCCCGAAGTAAGCCACGGTCAGAAGCATCTCCTCCGGCGCGGCCCCGGCAAGTTCGTCACGCGACGCTCCGGCGTCCCGCATCCGGTCCAGTTCGGCAAGCTCGTCGGCGAACCCCATCCGCTCGAAGTGGCCCCGGTACGCGAACCTGCGGCCTCGCGCCGTGTCGCCGCGCGGCCCCATCGCGTAGCCCAGCGTTGCCTTCGCCACGGCCAGCCGCGCGGCGTCCACGTCATCGTCCACGCACACGCGGATGTACTCGGCCAGCTTCACCTCGGACGGATCGCGGCCGGCGGCCTCCGCGGCCTCGTTCACGTGCTCGCGGCTCCACGCCACCTGCTCGGCGGAGCACCAGTTGAGCGAGGCGCCGTCGGCAACCTCGCCCGCCAGCTGAAGCATTCTTGGGCCCAGCGCACCCAGGTAAACCGGCGTCTGCGGAGGCGGGCTGATGCCGAGCCTGACCCCGTTGAGCCTCGCCATCTGCCCATCTACGGTTACGGTCTCGCCGTTCACGAGCGAGCGCACCGTCGTAACGTACTCGCGCATCGCCTCGATGGCCGACACGTCGGGCACACCGAACGGCCTGCGCCCGGACCGGCGATGCAGCCCGCCGGATCCGATCCCCAGCGTGAACTTTCCGCCGGTGAGTGCGCTCAACGTGCCGCCGCTCATTGCCAGGCTGAGCGGCGTCCTCAGCGCCACCGGGGACACCGATATCCCGGTCCCCACGCCTTCGGGCGTCTCGTCGCGGGACGCCACCCAGCGATGCATGCAGACCTGGAACGCGTCGTATCCGGCTCCTTCGGGCGTCCACACGCTCTCGTAACCGAGGCGGGCCGCCTCGCGGCTCAGTTCAGCCTCCTGCTCAAACGAAAGGCCAAGAGTCCCGTCCAGCCCTACTCCAATTTCCATGAGCGATTCCTCTCAAGTTGCCGTGGGATTACGGGCCTCATCATACACTCGCAAATGAAGCCGGGCATGCTTATTAGTCCGAGCCGAAAAGCGGTATCATCTAAACATGGGACTATGTAACCGAACGTCCACCAGCCGGAGACGGCAATGGACAGAGACAAGATTCGCCCACACTGATAGGCCGCAATGACTACCAGAGACCAGATCGAAGAAGAGAGCGTTCTGACCGGGCCGGGCCGGCGCTACGCTCGACGGTCCGCGCGGGGCCGCGCCGCCGATGACGTATCGATCGAAGACGACACGGGCGACACCGTCCGCGAGTACTTCAGGTCGATTGGCCGCCACCCTCTGCTCACCGCCGGACAGGAGGTGGAACTGGGCCTCGCGGTCGAGAAATGGGTACGGCTCAAGGAACTGCGAAAGGAGTTCCTCGACGATCACGAGAGACAGCCTTCCACGGAGGAGCTTGTCGGAGCGATCTGGAGCGATGTCGGAAGCCGGCGGGACATCCTCGCGGCCCTGGCAGGCTCGCTTCAGGAACAGGTGGAGGGCGCGGGGCTGACCGACCTCCTGTGGCTTCCGTCCGTGCAGGACGTCCTCAATGGGCCGATGCCCCAGGAGATCGCCGACGCCATTTCGGAGCGCACGGGCCGCGAAGATAAGGAAGTGTCCGTCGCCGTCGACTCGCTGGCCAAAGTAGCGTCGCTGCTCCCCAGGGACGTCACGGAGGAACTCGATGCCTTCGGCGGCGACGTGGGAACCGCCGCGAAGCGCACTACGGAAGCTCACAAGTCCGAAATCGAGGCGCACTGGGACCGCATCTCCCGAGAGGGCGGCGCGGCGTCGGAAAAGCTCACGCAGTCGAATCTCCGCCTCGTCATCAGCGTCGCCAGGAAGTTCCTCAACCGGGGACTGCCTCTCCTGGACCTTATCCAGGAAGGCAACCTCGGGCTGATGCGCGCCGTGGAGAAGTTCGATCCCCACCGCGGATACAAGTTCAGCACGTATGCCACGTGGTGGATCCGGCAGGCCGTTTCCCGCGCGCTCGCCGACCAGGGGCGCACCATAAGGCTGCCGGTCCACGTGGTCGAGCGGCTCAACAAGCTGAACAGGACCGAACGGGAACTGCTGCTGGAGCTGGACCGGGAGCCAACTCTACAGGAAGTGGCCGAAGCGCTTGAGTGGAACGAGGATGCCGTAATTCAGCTTCGCAGCCAGCGTCAGCGCACGGTGTCGCTCGAGACGCCGGTTGGCGAGGAAGATTCGACGCTGGAGGACTTCATCCCGGACAACGTGTCCCGGACGCCGGACGAAATCGCGCTCCGGCTGCTGACCCGTGAGGATGTGCTGCAGGCGCTGGAGGAGCTACCCCCGCGGCTGCGCCTGCTTCTCCTGCTGCGGTTCGGCTTCTATGACGACCGGCCCCGCACGCTGGAAGAGGTTGGCGTCGAGCTTGGCGTGACCAGAGAGCGCGTTCGCCAGTTGGAAAGGCAGGCCCTGCGCCGCCTCAGGGAGTCGGAGAGCCTGCCCACTCTCTAGTCCATTCTAGGCTGTGGACACCGCCTCCGCGGGTTGAGGCTCCGAAGCCTCCTGCTCCGATAGCCATCGCTCGGCGTCTATGGCGGCCATGCAGCCGGTGCCCGCCGCCGTCACCGCCTGCCGGTACTCCCAGTCCTGCGCGTCCCCGGCCGCGAACACGCCCGGTATGTTCGTCCTGGTCCCATCGTGCGTCAGGATGTAGCCCTGGTCGTTCATGTCCAGGACGCCCTGGAAGATCTCCGTGTTCGGCTTGTGCCCTATGGCCAGGAAGACGCCGTCGATTGGCTTGTCTCGAACGTCCCCCGACTTCACGTTGCGGAGACGAACCCCGGTCACCTCTCCCTGTTCCACCCCCAGGATGTCGTCAACCACGGTATCCCAGATGAACTCGATCTTGGGGTTGTCGAACGCCCGCTGCTGCATGATCTTGGAGGCTCTGAGTTCATCGCGCCGGTGCACGACGTTGACCCTGGAGGCGAACTTCGTAAGGAACGTGGACTCCTCCATCGCCGTGTCGCCGCCGCCGACTACCACCAGCTCCTTGTCACGGAAGAAAAACCCGTCGCAGGTCGCGCAGGCCGACACGCCGTACCCCATCAGCGCGTCCTCAGACGGCAGCCCAAGCAGCTTGGCCGTCGCGCCGGTTGCTACGATCACCGATCGGGCGTACCGCACATCGGTCATATCTATAGTTACCTCGAACGGCCTGACCGAGAAGTCAACGGACGTGACTTCTCCCTGCTCGTATCGAGTTCCGAAGCGCTCCGACTGCTGCTTGAAGATATCCATCATCTCCGGGCCCATGATCCCGTCCTGAAAGCCGGGGTAGTTCTCCACGTCCGTGGTGATCGTGAGCTGGCCGCCCGGCTGAATCCCCTCAAACACGAGGGGCTCCAGATCGGCGCGGGCGGTGTAAAGGGCGGCAGTGTGCCCGGCGGCGCCCGATCCGATGATGATTACGTTCTCTACGCGATGTCCGTCCATCAGGAGTCCTTTCCAAACGCTGGGCTATGGTTCCCGGAGTGATGTGCTTTGCCTTGCTTCATACTAACCGCGCTCTGTGCCGAGTGGAAGGAATGCCTATAAATCCGATCTTTCCGCGGGCGACCAGTGCCCCGATGAGGGATGATAGCCATGGTCGGCGACATACTCCCTGCCGGGCATCCAGCCCATCTCCCTGCGCCAGTCCCTGGAGATGTCTCCGAACCGGCCCAGGCTCAGGTCATCGATATGGATGGACGACTCGCCATGCAAAGCCAGTTCGGCAACCGCCTTGCCCGTGCCCGGCGACCTTCCGAACCCCGCTCCGGCGCCTGACACGACGATCAGATTCTCCGGGTCTTCCAGAGTGTCGATGATTGGCAGATGGTCGCGCGGCAACTCCACGACTCCTGCCCAGCTTCTGATCACTGGAACGTCGGCCGCGCCCGGAAACAGCTCGGCGATCCGCCGGCTTATGTTGCGGACGACCGGTGTGTTCGGCTTGGCGGGACTGTCCATATCGACTTCGATCCACTCGTGCGGCCCGCCGCCGTACGCCAGGTTTCCACGCCGGGTCTGCCGCCCGTACAGCCCATTCCCGGCGAGCGCGCCCGGCCACGCGGGCGGAATCGGAGCGGTAACGCAGATTTCCACACGTCCCTGGGCGAGAGGCACGTAGGCGCCCACGCTCTCGCAGAGAGCCGGAATCTGGGGCCCGGCGGCGCAGATGACCAGGCCTGCGTCGAAATCGCCGCGGCTGGTCATCACCGACTCTACTCTGCCTCCGCGAGTGCGAAACCCGGAGACCGCGGTGTGCTGGTAGATGCGGCCCCCGTGGTCCTGAAGCGCCCACGCATACGCCTGCACGGTGCGTTGCGGGTTGGCGTGGCCGCCGTCCATGGTGATCAACCCGCCGACGATCTTCTCGGTGGCCGCCGGGACCATTTCGCGGATGCTTTCGGTGTCGATCACGTCCAGGCGGATGCCCAGGTCCGCGAAGAGCGCCCTGCGCTCCAGCAGAGCCTCCATCTCGCGCCCGTCCAGCGCCGCGTCGATGCGTCCCGGCGTGAACTCGGTCGGATACCCCAGGTAGGCGTCCATCTCCGGCCAAAGCTCGTGGCTTGCACGGCCCAGGCCGTCGGATGCGGGCACCCCGCGATGGCCTATCATGCCGCCGTTTCGGCCCGACGCCTCCCAGCCGACTACGCCGCGCTCTACGACGACTACGTCCACGCCCTCCCGCGCGAGCCAGAAGCCGGACGAGAGGCCGCTCACGCCTCCACCGATTATGACAACGTCCGCGCTATCTACAGGCACTCCGGGTACACTCCAGAAAGTGTGGTTGTCTTCGCGTCCACTATAATCACGCTGTGCAATGACCGGATGTTACACGAGTCGCAGGCCAGCCACCTGATCGAGGAGGCGAACGAAATGACAGACACGCAGTACGACGCGATAGTGATAGGGGCTGGGCATAACGGCCTGGTCACTGCCGGATATCTCGCGAACGACGGCCTGAAAGTCCTCGTTCTTGAACGGCTGGACAAGATCGGGGGCGCTGTCACGACGGACGAGTTCTCTCCAGGATTCCTCGGCCCGATGTGCTCGTACTGGTGCTCCTCGCTGCGAGGCAAGGTAATCGACGACCTCCGGCTCAGGGAGCACGGCTTTGAAATCGTCCACTCTCGCGGCCACGTGGGCCAGGCGCACACCTTCCACCCATTCCCTGACGGCTCCCACCTGGGCGGGCCGGAGATCAAGTCAGACCTGGACGCGGCCAACCAACTCAGAGGCTTCTCCGAGAGTGACGCGCGGGCTTACTTCGAATGGAACCGGTTCTGGGACCGGGCTGCCGGAATCTTCAATCCCTACTTTCTCACGGAGCCGCCCACCCTTGCAGACTTGGCCGAGGACGTGCGGGGCACGAGCCTGGAAGAGATACTCGAAATCGTACTTACCTGGAGCTACATCGATCTGCTGGACCACTACTTCGAAGATGAGAGGGTCAAAGCCCACTTCATGTACAACACCGAGGCCGACCCAAGATCGGCCGGCAGCATCCTTGGACCGGCGGTTCACCGTTGCAACCTGTTCACGCGCCCCGAAGACAGGGGCATCCCTCGCATGAGTATGGGCAACATCACGGAGGCCCTAGCAGCCTCCGCTACGACGCGCGGGGTGGAGATTCAAACGCGGTCACAAGTGGAAAAGGTCATCGTTCAGGATGGAGAGGCCAGGGGCGTCCGGTTGTCGAACGGCAGTGAGATTTCGGCAGGACTGGTAGTCTCCAATGCGGACCCGAAGCGGACCTTCACTACGCTCTTTGAATCGCACGAAGTTGGAGAGCAGGTCCTGAAGAAGGTTGGTCAGTGGAAGACCGGTGCCGGCTGCGTCAAGTTCCTGGCCGCCCTAGACCGCATCCCGGACTTCAGTCGCTACCTCGGCCATGACTACAGCCCCGCGGGTGTGGTCGGAGTCTCGCTGCGACCTTCCGTCGAGTACCAGGTGCGGAGTTGGACCGACGCCGCGGCGGGCAAACCCACGTCGAGCCCGATTCACAGCTTGCAGTTCACGTCCATTGCCGAGCCAGGGCTTGTGCGGGGACAAGGCCACGTGCTCTCCGACTGGGTGCTGTACCAGCCGCCGGATCCAGTGGGACGGCCCTGGGAAGAGATCCGGAACGAAGTAGGAGAGCAGATCATCGACAGCATCTCAGAGTATGCGCCCGACTTCCGCGAACGCCTGCTGGACTGGACGGTACAGTCGCCGATCGACATCCAGACGAGGGTGGGCATGACCGACGGCAACATTCGACATCTGGACATGATCCCCAGCCAACTGCTGTCACAGCGGCAGCCCTACAGGACGCACATCAGAAACTTCTACATGTGCGGCTCCGGAACACACCCTATGGGAGAGGTCACGGGCGCTCCGGGACACAACGCGGCTCACGCCATACTGCGCGACCTGGAGCGTATGCCGTCGGCTTGACGGCTGCTCCCCCGCAGGTAGTCGAGAGACCTGGACAGGCGGCTCGTGCTATACTTTCGTAGCTTCATTCGCACCGCATTCCTGAGTCGATGGACGCGGAAAACCGGCGCAAGACAGGTTGACTATGGCGGATAGAATCGAGTTGATTCCGAACGGCGGCGTGACGTCCCCCTCAGGCTACCTGGCAGGAGGGACCCACGCGGGCCTCAAGACCGCGGGCGATGGCGTTCTGGACCTGGGCATCCTGGTCTCCGAGCATCCCGCGTCGGTTGCGGGCACATTTTCCACGAACGCGGTGCTCTCGCCCTCAGTGACGGTAACTCGCTCCAGGGCATCCGGCGGCGCTGCCAGGGGCGTGGTGGCGAACAGCGGATGCGCTAACTGCGCGGTTGGCTCCCAGGGCATCACAGACGCCGAGGAGATGGTCGCCGCCGCCGCCGCACATGCCGGCGTGGGGCCGGAAGAGATGCTCGTGTGCAGCACCGGCGTCATCGGCATAGAGCTCCCGATGGCGCTGATTCGCTCCGGGATGGGCGCGATTCAACTGAGCGGGGACGGCGGCAACGCGTTCGCGCGCTCGATCATGACCACGGACACCCGGCCAAAGACCACGGCGGTGGCCATCGACCTGAACGGGAGGCGCGTCACGATCGGCGGCGCAGCCAAAGGGGCCGCCATGATCCATCCCAACATGGCGACGATGCTTGCGTTCCTCACCACGGACGCGGCAGTTGAGGACAGCCTGCTGAAGAGCGCCCTCAAGGACGCGGTGGACGTCTCATTCAACATGATCGACGTGGACAGCGACCAGAGCACGAACGACACGGTCCTGCTGTTTGCGAACGGGGCCGAGGGCGGCGAGCCGATCGCCGATGGCACGCAAGAAGCGGAGGCCTTCAAAGGCGCCCTCAGCCACGTGTGCACTGAACTGGCAAAAGACATGGTCAGAGACGCGGAGGGCGGAGGCCACCTGATCGAGGTGAGCGTCGTAGGCGCACGCACGGACGCTGACGCCCGCCTCGCGGCCCGCGAGGTGTCGTCATCCATGCTCGTGAAGGCGATGGTGCACGGCCGGGACCCGAACTGGGGCCGGATCATGATGGCCATAGGCAACAGCGGCGCGGAGATGGTCGAAGACAAGATCGACGTGTTCATAAACGACATCCACATGGTGCACGTCGGGATCGCGATCCCGTACTTCGCCGAGGCTGTGGTCAGCAGCATGGCCGCGCATGACGTGAAGATTCGCGTCGACCTCAACATCGGATCCGGATCGGCCGTCGCCTGGGGAAGCGACCTTACCGAAGAGTACGTCACGCTGAACTCCGCTTATACCACCTAGGGAGGATGACCCAAGCCTTGGAACGATAGTAGTCAAGATCGGCGGCAGCACGCTCGGAGAGCATGACACGACTCTGCGAGACCTCGTGACACTCCAGGACAGCGGCGCCAGGGTGGTGGTCGTTCACGGCGGCGGCAAGGTGATCTCCACGTGGATGGAGAGGCACGGACTCAGGCCCAAGTTCGTCAACGGTCTGCGCGTGACCGACGCCGCGAGCATGGAGATCGTGACGGCGGTGTTGACCGGCCTCGTCAACAAGCAACTGGTTGCCGACATTCAGAAGGCGGGCGGACGGGCCGTCGGCCTCAGTTGCGCGGACGGCGCCATGGTGCGGTGCACGCTCCAGGACCCTGAGCTTGGACTGGTGGGGTCGGTCGCCGAGGTTGACACGTCCGTCTTGACCGACGCAACGGACGGAGGTTACATCCCCGTGATCGCGCCGGTGGCCGTCCACGTGAACGATGGGTCTGAGAACGCGGGTCTCCTGCTGAACGTCAACGCGGACATCATCGCCGGGGAGATTGCCGCCTCGCTGCGCGCCGACAGGCTCGTGCTCCTGACTGACGTCGAAGGCGTCCTGACGCCTGGGAGAGGCGTGATCTCGAGGTTGACCGTTCGCCAGGCCGAGACGCTCATGAGGTCCAGCCTGGTTGGCGGCGGCATGACCCCCAAGTTACAGGCATGCGTTACCGCGCTTTCGGCAGCCGGCAGCGCCCACATCACTGACGGGAGAAAGGACGGCGCGTTGATCCATAGCGTGACGGACCAGCCTGTCGGAACCAGGATAACTTGAAGTCCCGCAGTTGCCGTCAGTGCGTGCGGCCTGTACCTTAGATTGAGTTCAACAGTTAAACTTGGTTGCTTTGCAAGAAAGACAAGCGTTAGCAGTAGAGAGCAGAACGGAGAAGACTGAGAACAATGGCTGACCCATACAGTCAGGACGGCAACGGCTCGGCCGGCGCGTCGGACGTCATTGCCCAACTGGACACCGCTAGCATCGGAGGCTGGGTGAAGTGGGGCCTCGTGATACTGGGCCTCATCATCGCGTTCCTGGCGCTCAACTTCCTCAAGACCGTTTACACGGACTGGCTGTGGTTCGGTGAGTTGGGACTGCGCGGCGTCTTCACCAAGATCATATTGACGCGAGTGGTGCTGTTCATCGTGGGCGGCGTGGCAATGGCGGTCCTCGTCGGAGCCAGCCTGTACGCGGCAAACAGGTTCTCGGAAAGCACAGAGATGGTTGCGGTGCCTCCCGAGGTCAGGGGATTCATGGGGCGCCTCGTCACCTGGGGGGCCGTGGCCGGAGCCGCCATCCTCAGCCTGATTTTCGGATCGGTGGCTGCGTCCGAATGGGAAACGTGGCTCCGGTTCTCGAGTGCCCAGCAATTCGGCATCGTCGATCCCGTCTATGGGCGCGACCTCGCCTTCTACGTGTTCCGCATCCCGTTCTACAACTTCCTGCAAGGCTGGCTGCTGGGCGCGGCCATCGTCATCCTGCTGGCCACGGTCGGCCTCCACTTCATCAAGTTCACTCTCAGGGACATGCGGTTCCAGCTTACCCCGGCTCTGCGCGTGCAGGTTTCGGTCGCGGCTGCGGTCGTGCTGTTCCTGCTGGCCGTCGGCCACTGGCTGGACCGCTGGGAGTTGCTCCTCTCCGACCAGGGAGCCGTGTTCGGCGCGGCCTACACCGACCTGCACGCTCGCAAGCTGGCCCTGCTCGTGATGACAATCGTCGCAGCCGGGGCCGGCATCCTGACGCTGGTTAACATCTACCTGAAAGAGATGCGTCTCCTGATAGGAGCCGCCGCCCTCTGGGTCGTGATGGCGATCGTGCTTGGAGTTGCGTGGCCCGCCGCGGTCCAGCAGTTCAACGTCACGCCGAACGAGTTCGTTAGGGAGCAGCCGTACATCGAGCGCAGCATTGAGTTTACGCGCAAGGGCTTCGTGCTGGACGGGGTGGAGGAGATATTCCATCCCGCCGCATCATTGGACGAACAGGACGTGTCCGAAAACCTGGTGACCATTGACAACATCAGGCTGTGGGACCACGACCCCCTGCGAAACGTGTACAGGCAGATTCAGGTGATCCGGCCGTACTACGACTTCAAGGACGCCGACGTGGACCGCTACGTGATAGACGGCGAGTACCGGCAGGTGATGCTGGCCGCGAGAGAGGTTGCGCCCGAGACCCTGGAGGAACAGGCGCAGACCTGGATAAACAACCGGCTCATCTACACCCATGGGTTCGGGCTTGCAATGAGTCCGGTGACGGAGTTTACCCCGGAGGGTCAGCCTGAGTTCTTTGCGAAAGACATCCCCTCGGAAGGCGTGATACCGCTCACGGCCAGAGATTCGTTCGATGGCGATGCTCCGGCGGACGCGACCGTAATAACGAATCCGAGAATCTACTACGGCGAGAACACTTCCGATTACGTGATCGTCAATACCAACACGGACGAGCTTGACTATCAGACTGAGGAGGGCGAGCTCTTCCGGACAAACTACTTCGGCGACGGAGGAGTCCCCCTTAGCTCGCTGGTGCGGAGGCTGGCGTATGCATGGGAGATGGGAGATATCAACATCCTGATCAGCGGCGAGATCAACTCCGACAGCAGGCTGCAATATCGCCGCGACATATCGGACAGGATCGCGGAAGTCGCCCCGTTCCTCATGCTGGACAGCGACCCTTACCTAGTCGCCTCCGAGGACAGGCTGTTCTGGATCCAGGACGCTTACACGATTACAGACCGGTTCCCGTACTCCGAGCCTGCCGAGGAAGGATTCAACTACATTCGCAATAGCGTGAAAGTCGTTGTGGACGCCTTCCATGGGACGCTGACCTTCTACGTAGCCGATCCCACCGACCCGCTGGTACAGACGTACTCTGAAATCTTCCCGTCTCTGTTCACCTCGATGGAGGAGATGCCCGACTATCTGCGCAGCCACATCAGGTACCCGCAGGACCTGTTCAAGTTCCAGGCGCTGAAGTACACGAAGTTCCACATGAAGGAAGCGCAGATCTTCTACAACAACGAAGACCTGTGGAACATTCCCCAGGAGAAGTTCGGGCCGGGCGCGGAGTTGATCGACGTGGCTCCCTACTACGCCACACTGAAGATTCCGGGGGAGGACAGGGAAGAGTTCGTGCTGCTGATTCCATACACGCCGAATCAGCGCAAGAACCTGATCGGATGGCTTGCCGCAAGAAGCGACGGCGAACACTACGGAAAGCTCGTGGCGTTCAATTTCCCCAAGGACAGGCAGGTCTTCGGTCCGGAGCAGATCGAGGCCCGCATAGACAACGATCCTATGATCTCCCAGTGGTTCACGCTCAGGTGCCAGGAGGGTTCGGAGTGCATCCGGGGCAACCTCCTCGTGATTCCGATAGGCGACAGCCTGCTCTACGCAGAGCCGATCTATCTACAGGCTGAGGGCGTACGATTCCCTGAGTTGAAGAAGGTCGTGCTCGCCACCGCCGACAGGGTCGTTATGGAAGATACCGTTCAGCAGGCCGTGGCGGAGCTTACGTCCGGGTCGGCAATGCCTGACGACGTCGAAGCTCCCGACGAGGAAGCGGCGACGCTGGAAGTTGACATCGACGAAGGTTCGATGGAAGCACAGGTCGAGGATATCGAAGAGTCCCTGGAGCGGGTAATGGACGAGTTCCTGACGCTGCAGGATTCTCTCGAACAGTTGAAGCAGCTAATCTCAGAGGAGTGACATGGCAACTGACTGGAAAGAGATAGAGAGCAGATACTACATGTTCTGCGCGAGGCGCCAGCCGATCGTTATCGAGCGGGGCGAGGGCGCAAGGGTCTGGGACGTTGACGGAAAAGAGTACCTGGATTTCACTTCAGGCTGGGCGGTCAACAACATCGGTCACGCGAATGAGGCTGTCGCGGAAGCGATCGTCGAGCAGGCCAGGACTCTACTCCAGACGTCCAACCAGTTCTACACGATTCCGCAGTTGAAGCTGGCGGAAGCCCTGGTTGAGAACAGCTGCCTGGACAAGGTGTTCATCTGCAACAGCGGCGCGGAGGCCAACGAGGGCGCCGTAAAGCTCGCCAGGAAGTACGGCAAGATGCACAGGAACGGCGCGTTCGAAGTCATTACCGCGTACAACTCGTTCCACGGGCGCACGCTGGCGATGGTGGCGGCAACCGCGCAGCCTCACTACCAGGAGACGTTCCAGCCCGTACCCTCCGGATTCGTCTACGTTGACTATGGCGACGTTGACGCCATAAAGGAGGCCACCACGGACAAGACCGCCGCGGTCATGCTGGAGCCGGTCCAGGGAGAAGGCGGCGTTAACGTGCCTCCTCCCGACTACCTGCCGCAGGTGAGGCAGTGGTGCGACGACAACGGTCTTCTGCTGATTCTGGACGAGGTACAGACCGGGCTGGGCCGCCTCGGCGCCCTGTTCGGGTATGAGGTCATGGGAGTGGAGCCTGACGTCATGACGCTGGCCAAGGGGCTTGGCGGAGGCGTCCCCATCGGCGCCTTCATGGCGAAGGACGACGCTGCGGTGCTGCGCCCCGGCGACCACGGCTCGACCTTCGGAGGTAACGCGCTTACGTGCGCCGCCGCCAACGCCTCTGTGCGATACATCGTGGAGCACGACGTTCCCTCCCACGCAAGGCAGATGGGCGACTATCTCGCAAGAGGACTGAATGCGCTGAAGGCGGACCACGAGTTCATCGCCGACGTGCGAGGCATGGGCCTGCTGTGGGCCATGCAGTTCAACTCCGAACTGGCGGGAGATGTCGTGGCGGCCTGCAACGAGGCGGGGCTGCTGCTCAACCCGCTCCGGCCCGACGCCGTCCGGCTGATGCCCACCCTGAACGTCACGCCGGCCGAGGTCGACGAAGCCCTCGAACGGCTCGAGACCGGACTAACGGCCGCGGTCAGCTAGCGCGAGCGTTCATCACGACCATCGCAGTGATACGACTTCGCCGGCAAGCAGACTGACGTGAACTTAACCGACCTCAAGGGCCTGGGCGCCACGGTGTTGGGGGGAGCCGTTTCAGGCGGCCTGGACAGTTGCACCGTAACGCACTGGCTGAAAGAGAACGGCTTCACGACTCACAGCTTTACGGTTGACCTTGGGCAGCCTGACGAGGAGTCTCTGGATGCGGTAGCGGACAGGATGCTGGCTTGCGGCGCGGACGAGGCAACGATCGTTCCCGGCAAGGAGCAGCTCGCTGAAGGCGGCCTGAAGGTAATCCAGTCGCAGGCTCGCTATGAAGGCGACTACTGGAACACCACCGGCATTGCCAGGCCGATCACTGTCCAGGCCATGCTCCCATACCTCAAGGCCGGGGGAGTTGACACGCTCTTTCACGGGTGTACGGGCCGCGGCAACGACCAGGTCCGGTTTCAGCTGGCCTGCAACACGCTGGACCCTTCGATCAGGGTGTATGCTCCGTGGCGGGACCGCGAGTTCATCGAGCGGTTCCCCGGGCGCAGCCAGATGATCGACTACTGCGAGGCGAACGGCCTCCCAATCCGGCCCTCGGCCCAGGCCCGGTATTCCACCGACGCCAACTTCCTGGGCCTGACTCACGAGGCCGGAGACCTGGAGTCGGTCTCAATCGAACCTTACTTCGTTGAGCCGGGCATGGGCGTGTGGCCATGGGACGCTCCCGACTTGCCGCAGTCCGTGACCGTCAGGTGGGAGGAGGGCGTCCCGACGGCCATCGACGGAGAATCCGTTGACCTCGTTGGGGCCTTTGAAACGGCGAACCGGGTCGCCGGAGCGCACGGAGTAGGCATCGGGCGGCACGTGGTGGAGAACCGGTTCGTCGGCGTGAAGTCGCGAGGCCTGTACGAAGCGCCCGGAATGGAGTTGCTGGGCCGCAGCTACGAGTATCTGCTTCAGTTCGTGCTCGACCGTAGGGCGCGTGAGCTTTTCGATCACTTATCCAAGGTCATCAGTCTCCAGATTTACCAGGGCTACTGGCTCGACCTCGCGACGACATCCGCGCTGTCTGCGTTGGAGACGATGAGCCGTCTCGCTACCGGCACAATATCGATGAAGTTGTTCAAGGGTGGAATCTACTTCGAGTCAGCCGAAGATACTTCCCAGGCCATGCCTCACTCGCTCTACACGGACGACTCGTCGATGGAGGCGTTGGGCGGGTACGACCACGAGGACGCCGAGGGCTTTCTGAAGGTCTTGGGCGTGTCCGCCATGAACGTAGGATCGCGCCAGTTCCCATACCTGGGGCGCTAAGGCTGCGGCCTCCATGGATCCGCTCTCCTTCTACACAGTCTCTATCGACTACGACCGCCGGCTGTACCGCCAGGACATCGCCGGCTCCGTAGCCCACGCCCGGATGCTCAGCGCGCAGGGCATCATCGAGCCGGACGAGGCGGCCGGGATTATCGAAGGCCTCCGTCAGATTCAGGGTGAAATCGAGGGCGGGACGTTCCTGTGGCGGCCTGAGTTGGAAGACATCCACATGAACATAGAGCACCGCCTGCACGAGATCATCGGCGACACGGCAGGCAAGCTCCACACCGCCCGCTCTCGCAACGACCAGATTGCGCTCGATGTCAGGATGTATGCGAAGGAGGTCGCAGACCAGGCGATAGAGGGAGTGGACGACATCCGGTCCGCGCTGCTGAGCTTGGCCGAGGCCCACTCAAGTACCGTAATGCCCGGGTACACGCACCTTCAGAGAGCGCAGCCGGTGCTGTTCGCCCACCACGTGCTGGCTTACTTCGAAATGTTGACGCGGGACAGGCATCGGCTGCGGGAGGCCTGGCGGGAGGCGGACGTCATGCCGCTGGGCAGCGGAGCTTTGGCCGGTCTGCCATACCCGCTTGACCGCGAGGCCGTCCGTATGGACTTGGGCTTCTCCAGGGTTACGCCGAACAGCATGGACGCGGTCTCGGACCGCGACTTCCTCGTCACGTTCCACTCGGCGGCCATGTTGTGCATGATTCACCTTTCGAGGCTTGCCGAGGAACTGGTTATCTGGTCTTCAGAGGAGTTTGGATTCGTCCGGCTCGCCGACGAGTTCACCACCGGCAGCAGCATCATGCCTCAGAAGCGCAACCCTGACTTCGCGGAGATCGCGCGCGGAAAGACGGGGCGCGCGCTCGGCAACCTCGTAGGACTGCTGACAACGCTGAAGGGCCTTCCCCTCACGTACAACCGCGACCTTCAGGAGGACAAGGAGGGCTTCTTCGACACTGTTGATACACTGCTGGCCACGCTTGCCGTGTTCGCCGGCATGCTAAGCACGATGCAGGTTGACGCGGACCGAATGAGAGACGCTGCGCAGGGTGGCAACATGCTCGCGACCGATGTTGCCGACTACCTTGTCGCCAAAGGAGTGCCGTTTCGCAGGGCGCACGGAATTGTGGCGGAGCTCACCACCTATGCCTCGGAGCGCTCCAGGGCGATTCACGAGCTATCTCTCGATGAGTACCGGAGATTCTCAGACCATTTCGAAGAAGATGTACTCTTGATCACTGTCGAAGCGTCCATAGCGGCGCGGGACGTACTGGGCGGAACTTCGTATGAGCAGGTACGGGGAGCCATTGAGAAAGCCAAGTCAAGGATGCGATCGGATGGTGTCTCCGGATAACGGCGTCAAGATCGCGCCCTCGATTCTGGCCGCCGACTTTTCCCGCTTGGGCGAGGCGGTCGAGGAAGCGGAGGCGGGCGGCGCGGACTACGTTCACGTCGACGTTATGGACGGCCGGTTCGTGCCCAACCTGACTTTCGGCCCTCAGATGGTGCGTGACCTGCGGCGCAGGACCGACCTGCCGCTTGACGTCCACCTGATGGCCTGGGACACAAACCGGCTGGTAGATGAACTCATCGACGCGGGGGCCAACATAGTAACCGTTCACGTCGAGGCGGCGATTCAACTGCACGAGGTTGTGCAACGTATCAGGAGCAAGGGAGCCAGGCCCGGTGTGGCGTTGAGCCCCGGCACGCCGGTCTCTGCCGTGCAGGAGGTTCTCCAGGACGTGGACCTTGTGCTTGTAATGTCGGTCAACCCGGGATTTGGCGGACAGTCCTTCATTCCGGCAACGCTGGGAAAGATAGAACGAATGAGGTCTGTTCTGGACAGTCGCGGGCTGAAGGCCGAGTTGGAGGTCGATGGAGGCATCAACCTCAGCACGGCGAATGGAGCCGCAAGCGCCGGGGCGAGCGTGCTGGTTGCCGGCTCGGCGGTGTTCGGAGCGGGGTGCTCGGTCGCGGAAGCGATCGCCGGCATCCGCGCCGCGGCAGCCGGAGAAGCGGCCTAGCCGGGGAGTCTGGACTTCGGCTATCGCAATGCCCGGCTCGCTGCTTCTATGGTTGCGTCCATGACTTCGTCGTCATGCGCGATTGAGACGAACATCGCCTCGAACTGCGAAGGGGGCAGGTACACGCCCTCATCGATCATGCGATGGAAGAAGCGCGCGAATGCCCCGGTGTCCGAGGCGGAAGCGGATGCGAAGTCCGTGACATCTTCGCCGTTGAAGAAGAGCGTCATCATGGACCCCACCCTGTTGATAGTGAAAGGCGTCTCGGCATCTACGAAAGCCTGCCTGAAGCCATCCGCCAGGCGGTCGGCTTTGCGCTCCAGCAGACTGTAAGGCTCTGAGTTCTTGAGGGTCTCCAGTGTGGCTATGCCTGCTGCCATGGCCACCGGATTGCCTGACAGCGTGCCCGCCTGGTAGGCGGGGCCCAGCGGCGAAACGCTGCTCATTACGTCGCCCCGGCCACCGTATGCGCCCACGGGCATGCCGCCGCCGACTATCTTGCCGAGGCAAGTGAGATCAGGGTGGACGCCGTAAACACGCTGGGCGCCGCCGAAGCAGAGCCGGAAGCCGGTGATCACCTCGTCGAATACGAGGAGTGCGCCGTGGGCGGTGGTAAGCTCCCGAAGGCCCTCCAGGAAGCCTTGTTCCGGGGGAACCACTCCCATGTTCCCCGCAACGGGCTCCACAATTACGCAAGCGATATCGTCAGGGTATGCTTCGAAGCAGGCCCGGACGGACTGGAGGCTGTTGTATGTGGCGACGAGCGTCTCGCGAGCGTACGACTCGGGAACGCCGGCGCTGGTCGGTACGCCGTGGGTGGCGGCGCCGGAGCCTGCGGCAACGAGCAGTGAGTCCGTATGGCCGTGGTAGCCGCCCTCGAACTTCACGAACTTGTCCCGTCCGGTGAAAGCGCGAGCGGTCCTGATGGCGCTCATCGCCGCTTCCGTGCCGGAACTCACAAACCTTACGAGGTCTATGGAGTCAAACGCTTCAATGACGAGGCTCGCCAGTCGGTTCTCCATCTCCGTGGGCGCCCCAAAGCTCGTGCCCTTCTCCGTCGCCGCCTTGACGGCGTCTATGACCGAGGGATGCGCGTGGCCGAGGATCATCGGGCCCCAGGAGCAAACGTAGTCCAGATAGGTGTTGCCGTCCGCATCCCACACGCGCGAGCCGGAGGCCCGCTCGATAAACAGCGGATTGCCGCCAACGCCGCTCCATGAGCGGGCGGGACTGTTGACGCCGCCCGGCATCAAATTACGGGCGACCGAGTAAAGCTCTTGGGACCTCGTGCGGTTCAAGTTTTCTCCATAGACAAGGTTAAGTCTCAGCGTGATGATACCACCTGCCCAGCGAATGCCTGAGAGGCGACTATTTCAGCGGCGTGGGCGGCGATGCTAATATGAACGAGACGCGGGCGTCCCCGCCGCTCAAATCTCCATTCTGGATTAGCACGTGATCGTACTTGGAATCGAGACCTCTTGCGACGAAACCGCGGCGGCCGTAATCGAAGACGGCCGCACTATCCATGCCAACGTCATAGCGTCGCAGGCCGAGATTCACTCCACGTTTGGCGGCGTAGTTCCGGAAGTGGCGTCGCGCCAGCACCTGCTGACGATCAACGCCGTGGTCCGCAAGGCGCTGGAGGACGCCGGGGCAGAACTGCGGGACCTGGACACTGTCGCGGTGACCTACGGGCCCGGCCTGGCCGGATCGCTCCTGGTTGGCGTCAACACGGCCAAAGCGCTGGCGTACGCGTCGGGACTGCCATTCATCGGGGTTAACCATCTCGAAGGGCACATCTATGCCGCATGGCTGGAAGAGGTCGACATCGATTCCGAGCCGGGGTTTCCCCTGCTGTGCCTCATAGTGTCGGGCGGTCATACGGATCTCGTTCTGATGCGCGGGCATGGTGATTTCGAGCTTGTCGGCAGGACGCGAGACGACGCCGCAGGCGAGGCATTTGACAAAGGCGCGCGCGTGCTTGGACTTGGATATCCCGGCGGGCCGCCAATCCAGAAGGCTGCTGAAGAGAGCGGCGGCGGTGAAGACCCGTTTCCGCGTCCGCGCGTCGAAGGCGGATTCGACTTCAGCTTCAGCGGACTCAAGACCGCGCTGTTGGAGCGGGCTCGATCCAGGAGGATGTACCCCGCGCCGGATGATGGGCTGGACAGAGCGATGGTCTCGGCGATGGCCGACGCCTACCAGGAAGCCATAGTCGACAGTCTGGTCACCGTGACGGTACGGGCGGTCAAGGCAACGGGAGTCAATGGGCTGGTGCTGTGCGGCGGAGTGGCGGCTAACGCGGCGCTGCGCGCCGAAATGCAGGACCGATGCCGGGTGCCCGTGATCGTGCCGAGGCCGCTGCTTTGCACCGACAACGGCGCTATGATCGGCGCGGCCGCGCACTATCGCTTGAGGGACGGCCACTCTTCCGAGTGGGACCTTGACATCCTGCCCGGCCTGGGCATCGGCAACCGGTAAGCAGGTTGGTTATCTAAGGGTCCAGTTTCCAGAGCCGGTCCCGTCCTTCAACTCGAAGACGCGGTTGACGAACGCCTGAACGTCCTCGTCGGTACGCTCCCCTCCGAGTTCGCACACCAGGCCTGAGCGCCTCGTGTTGAACGTGATCCGAGTGATAGCGGGTTCGGAGAGCCGATCGTAGAGCAGGAAGAGCCCGACTGCCCCGACTGCGGCGGCGGAGACGGCGCTGCCAACGGTGTTGTCGATGGTGAACCAGAGCAGCGCCGCAATAACGACGGCCAGGCCGGCCCAGAGATAGCCGCCGATGCCCGGGCGCACTTCCGCCACTTCGACCGTCTCGATGTCTCTCACGGACGTGAAGGCAGACCTGCGCTGACGCCCGCTCCCCTTTACGAGCGCGAGCCGCGTGTTCGTCAGCACGAGGACGTTGTCGGGATCGCCGGTCCCCAGTCCCAGGACGGACTCCAAGCGTTCGCCCTGAACGAGCCTGAGCTTCAATGCTTCACTGCGTGGCGATTCCAACTGCATCCCCTGCGCGGCCACCGGAATTCAAGATACCCGGGATATCCGGGTCGGATGGTCCGGCGCGCACGTCATGTTAACATGGCGCAATGCCGCGCTCGCCGGCAATCACACCCTGACTACGGATCGCCCATGGAACGCCCGATACTGAAACCCGTCGGCACCCCGGCTGCGGAGTTGGACACTCCCGCGCTGGTCGTTGACATTGATCGATTGAACGCCAACATCGAGACAGTCCACGGCTTCTTCAAGAGCCGGGAAGCGAAGGTCAGGCCTTTCGTAGGATCTCATCTGTCCACCGCCGTGGCCCGCAGGCAGTTCGGAGTGGAGGGACATGCCGGCGGATTGACGGTTTCCACGGTTGCGCAGGCCGAGGTATTCGTCGCGGAAGGCTTCACGGACGTCTTCGTCGCCAACCAGATCGTATCGCCGGGAAAGATAGCCAGGCTGTGCGCGCTCGCGCGCCAGGCGACCATTTACGTCGCGGTAGATAATCCCGGCAACGTCGATGCGCTTTCGGAAGCCGCAGCCAGCGCCGGAGTATCGCTCAGGGCGGTCGTGGACGTTGACACGGGGCTCCACAGATGCGGAGTCGAGCCGGGAAGAGCGGCGGTCGAGCTTGCCGCCGCCGCAGCGAGGTCTGACGGCCTCGAGTTCGGCGGGATTGCTACGTACGAGGGAGCCATCCTCTCGGACGACCCAACGGTGGTGGAGGGGGAGACGAAGAAGGCGTTGCAGAGGCTTCTGGACACCCGGCAGGCGATTGAGGCCGCGGGCATGGACGTGCCGATGGTCTGCGCGGGCGGCACGCACAACTACACGGTCGCGGGAAGCATGGGGGGCGTCACTGACGTCGCCGCAGGCTCGTATGCGCTGATGGACGCGAAGTACAAAGACCAGCGGCCGGAACTCAAGTGCGCGGCTAAGATCGTGTCCACGGTCACCAGCGTGCCCGAACCCGGCCTGATAGTCCTGGACGCCGGCAACAAGGCAACGGGAGCGGACGCGGGGCTTCCAATCGCAGACGACGTGGACGGAGAAGTGTTCTCGCTGAGCGCCGAACACGGCCGCATCACCATGAACGCCGGAGCAGCATCCTCGCCCGACCTGGGCGACAAGGTCTGGCTGACGCCGTACAGCATCGGCGATACCGCAAACGTGTATGACATCATGCACGTGGTCCGGGATGGAGTCCTGGAAGCCGTATGGCCGGTGAACGCCCGGGGCCTGTACTGGTGATCGCCGGCCGATTTCATAATACGGGATGTGGAGAGTAACCGAATGAACGCTTTCAGACCGGCGATAGGGACACCGATGGAGGACCTGGAGACCCCTTGCCTCGTGGTGGATCTGGACGCCTTAGAGCATAACTATCGCAAGATGGCGAACACCTACGCGGAGTCTGCGACGAAGCTGCGCCAGCACGTGAAGAACATAAAGTGCCCCCAGTTGGCGATGATGCAGATCGAGGCGGGGGGAACCGTCGGCGGCGTGTGCGCGGCGAAGGTTGCCGAAGCCGAGGCAATGTTCGAGGGCGGCATCACCGACGTGCTCATCCCGAACCAGGTGGTGACGCGCGACAAGATCGCTAGGCTGTGCCAGTTGGCCGGCCGGGGCGCGGTAAGCGTCGTCGTTGACGACCTCAGGAACGTTCAGACCATCTCGGAGGTCGCTTCCCGGCACAACGTAGAGATCGGAATACTGGTTGAGGTTGACACGCAGATGGGCAGGGCAGGCGTGCGCGACGTGCGGAGCGGCGTCGAGCTCGCAAGGCTGGCGTACCGTTCGCCGGGCGTCCGGTTCAAGGGAGTCATGAGTCACCAGACAATAGACGGCGACGCCGACCCGGACAGGGAAACGCGCTTCACGGAAGGGCGGCGGATGATCCAGAAGTGCCTGGACGTGAAGGATGCCATCGAGGCGGCCGGCATTTCCGTGGAGGTAGTTTCCACGGGGGAGACGTGGACGTACGATGTGGCCGCCGCCATCCCCGGAGTGACCGAGGTGGAAGGGGGCACCTACGCCCTGTACGACACGATGTTCCATTACATGGATGACTTCCAGTTCGCAGGCAAGATCGTGGGAACGGTGATCAGCACGCCCCGTCCAGGCGTCGCCATTGGGGACACGGGCAGCAGGGCGCTGGCGTCGCCGCGGGGCATGCTCCCTTCGGTCGCGAGCCACGAGAACGTAACGGTGGAGCGAATCTTCGAGGACCACATAGTGCTTGGCGTCGGCGCCGGACCGCCACTCGAGATCGGCGACAGGTACCTGCTTCACAGCGGGCAGCAGGACATCATGGTCAACCGCTGGGACCGCATCGTGGGCGTGCGCGACGGCGTCGTGGAGGGCGTGTACGACGTGTCGGCGCGGGGCTGCCACAACTAGCTTCAGCCGGCCGGCGGATCCTATGATAACGTGCTGTTGTATGTTCGGAAGCTGACGGAATCGCGTTCGCAGGGGAATCCAGGCTGACATGAGCGTATCGGACCGCTTGCCGGAGAAGGCCGTTCAGGACCTCTGGGCAAGGTCGGCGGAACTTGCGGAGACGATAGTGACGGATGACGGCAGGCGCAGGTCCGTCATCTACCCAGGCCGGCCGAACCAGGGCGCAGGTCCGGACTTCCTCGACGCGGTCTTCGTTACGGACGCGGGGGAAACGCTGCGCGGAGACGTGGAGGTCCACGTCAGCGCGGGCGACTGGTACGCGCACGGCCATCACACCGATCCCAACTACAACGGGGTGGTCCTCCACGTCGTGCTGAGGCCAAGCGGTGCGCCGGCCGTCCAGAGTTCGGGCACCTCGCCTCCGTCCACGGTCATCGTCCGGGCGGCGGACGTTCGCGGGCGGCCTTCCAAGCGTCTCGAATTGCCGGGCGTGAGCGCGGAAGACCTGGATGCCGCGGGGATGGAGCGGTTTCTTGCGAAGAGCCGGGGATACTCCCACGAGTTGGCCTCGGCGGCCAGCGCCGATCAGGTCGCTTACGAGGCGATCATGGAGGCGCTGGGCTACTCATCGAACCGCCGGCCGTTCCTGCTCCTGGCCCGCCGTGCGCCGATTTCGATGCTGCTTGCCATGAGATTCGAGCCGCCGGCCACGCGCCCCAGGGCCCTGCAGGCGCTTCTGGCCGGAGGCGCAGGGCTGCTTGATTACGTTAAGCCGGAGAGCGCCCGCGTCGAACTCAAGAGGCTGCGGCGGCGACTGCCCGCGATTAACCCCGTACCGCCTTCCAGTTGGAGGATGTTCCGCGTGCGGCCGGCCAACCATCCCGTGAACCGCGTGCTCGGCGCGGGCGTCCTGCTGGGGACGATGCTGGACGGCGGCCCCATGGCCGGGATGCGGACCGCGGTGAGTGAGCGCGGCGGACCTCAACTGGTGGACAGGTTCACTGCGCCGGGGCTGATCGGCCGGGGACGGGCGCTCGACATCGTCGTGAACGCGGTCCTGCCCGTCGTCCACTCGTGGGCCGCGGCTCAACGGGACGGGGCGCTCGGCGAACGCTGTATCCAGTTGGCGACAGAGTTGCGTCCTCCTTCCGAGAACGCCGTCACCCGCGAGATGCGGTCGATTCTGGGAGTACCCAAGGGCCGGAGCCTGGTCTCAAACGCGCTTAGGCATCAGGGCCTGATTCACCTCTACAGGAAGCACATCGGGCGCATCAGTGAGCAACCGGCGGCGCGCTACTCGCTGCCCTCGGAGGTTGGGGCCGGCTTACTGGCCGCTGCGTAACCGGTTGAGCAGGCTCCTGGTCTCCGGGATGTGCTCGGCGTCCCTCCGCGGGTGGTACAGGGAAAGGGCCTTCTCGAAGTCGTCCATGGCCTTCGCGTTCTCCTCCAGCTCCGTGTACAGGATGCCGCGCTCCTTGTAGGCCGGGCCGAACTCAGGCTTGAGTTCGATCGCCATGTTGAGGTCCTCCAGGGCGAAGTCGTACTGGCCCTCGTGGCGGTAGGCCATGCCCCTGTAGTACCAGCCGCGGCCAAGGTCCGGGAGTCTCCTGACGACTATGTTCAGCTGCGGGATGGCGTCCTCGTACAGCTCGCTCTCCAGTAGCTGCACTGCGTACATGTAGGTGAACAGGACGCCGGTTACCGGCGTGGCAGTGGCGTCCGGATCGCTTTCCGCGGATGGCTCGGACGAGTCTGAGGCATCCTCCGCCGCTTCGTCCGGCTCTGCGCTTGCGGCGGGCTCGGACGAGTCCGCGCCGGCCGGTTCGGCGGCATCGCCTTCCGTTTCCGCCGCCGCGGTGGGTTCAGGCGCGGGCGAGGTCACGGTCTCGTTGGATTCGGACGCGCAGGCCGCCACTGCGAGAAGCAGGAAGGCGGCTAAGGCAAGCAGGGTTTTCTTCATGTGTTAGATTACGAAACTCGTTGGTTCACGGATTGCGGACAGCATAGCACACGGGAAGAGGAGCGCAGTTTGATTCGCAGCTTAAGGGGCAAGACGCCGCAGATTCATCCGACGGCGTTCGTGAGCGAGGCCGCGTACGTCGTAGGCGACGTTGTTATCGGAGAGGGGTCGAGCGTATGGCCGGGGACGGTTGTGCGGGCGGACCTCGGCAGGATCACGATCGGCGACTACACCTGCATCCAGGATAACTCGGTGGTGCATGGCGACGCGGACGTGTTCATCGGCAACCACGTGGTCGTGGCCCACCGGGTTGTGTGCCACGCGAGGATCGTCGGGGACCGGACGCTGATCGGGAACGGGGCCACGGTGAACGACGGCGTGGAACTGGGCGAGGACTGCCTGGTGGCTTCGGGCGCGGTGATCGTGGACGGGCAGAAGTTTCCGGCAAACTCGCTCATTGTGGGAGTGCCCGGCAAGGCGAGGGGCCGGGGGGCTGAAGCGTATCGAGACAGGATAAAGAGGACGGGGGAGTGGTACGCGGAGTTGACGCGGCGGTACAAGGCGGAGGGCGGGCTGGAGTGAGTGTTCAGAGTTGAGGAGCGGAGACCCCACCCGCCCCCACCTCTGGATACCGGCCTTCGCCGGTATGACGGCATAGTGAGGCTACTGTCCCACGAAATCTGAACAGTTACGCGGGATGGAGTAGGGCTACATGGACTCGGGGGCGGACATGGACATTAGGGAGAGGCTTCTGGACAGGGCTACTCTGGCGGCGTCCACGAGCTTCAGCCTGGCCTTCGTGATCGGCAGGTCTTCGGGCGCGGAGGAGACCACACGACACTTCTGGTAGAAGAGGTGGAACGCGGTGGCTAGCTCCATCGCGTAGTGCGGGAGGTGGTGCGGCTCCAGCCGCGCTGCCATGGTCTGGACCAGCTCCGGCAGAACCAGCATCTTGCGAATGAGGTCCAACTCGGATTCGTGAGCCAGCAGGCTTACGTCTCCGTCCGACCAGTCGATGCCGCGGTCTCCCGCAAGGCGGAGTATCGACGCTATGCGGGCGTGGGCGTACTGGACGTAGTAAACGGGGTTCTCCGACGATTGCCTGACGGCCAATTCGATGTCGAACTCCATCTGGCTCTCCGCCGAGCGGGACAGGAAGACGAACCGGCATGCGTCCGGCCCTACCTCGTCGAGCAGTTCCCGAAGGGTTATGACGCCGCCCGTGCGCTTGGAGAGCCTGACGGTCTCGCCTTCGCGCTTGAAGGCGACCATCTGCATCACGGCGATGACGAGGCGCTCGTCGTCGATCCCCATCGCTCGGACGACGGCCTTCATCCTGGGCACGTGGCCCTGGTGGTCTGCGCCCCACACGTCGATCGCTCTGTCGAAGCCGCGCTCGACGAGCTTATTGTAGTGGTAGGCGACGTCTGTGGCGAAGTAGGTTGGCGCGCCGCTGCTGCGGACGAGGACGTTGTCCTTGTCCTCGCCCAGGTCGGTCGAGGTGAACCAGACGGCGCCTTCTCTCTCCGCGACGAAGCCGCGTTCGCGCAGGATCGACATGGCGGTGTCGTACTGGCCGTCTTCGTAGAGCGAGCGCTCGGTGAACCAGACGTCGAACTGGATGCCCAGCCTTGCCATGTCGCCGGTGATGTCCTGGACCATGGCGGCAAGGCCGATCTCCAGCAGGTCCCGGACGGCGTCGTGCTCGGGCATCTCCAGGAACTTCCGGCCATGCTCGGCGGCGACCCGTTCGGCTAGCGGGACGACGTACTCGCCGTGGTAGCCGTCTTCGGGGACCGGCGAGTCTTCGCCGTGATGCTGGCGGTAGCGGGCGAGCAGGCTGCGGGCGAAGGCCTCCATCTGCGCGCCTGCGTCGTTGAAGTAGTACTCCCGCTCCACGTCGTGGCCGGCGGCGGTGAGTATGCTGGCGAGCGTGTCGCCGAAGACGGCTCCCCTGGCGTGGCCGACGTGGATAGGGCCGGTCGGGTTGACGCTGACGAACTCGACCTGCACGCGCTGTCCGGTGGGCTTCGGAGCGTTGCCGAACTCGCTGCCGGCGGCCCTGACGGCCTCCACGCAGGACGCGAGCCACGCGGGGGACAGCCGCACGTTGACGAAGCCGGGGCCGGCGACCTCTGCGGCCTGGATGAAGCCGTCCGCTTGGACTCGTTCGGCCAGCCTGTCCGCGATCTCGCGGGGGTTCATGCGCATCTGCCGCGCCAGCTTGAGGGCGATGCTGGAGGCGAAGTCGCCGTGGGAGCTGTCCTGGGGGCGCTCGACGGCGAGGTCGTCCACGGCGGCGGCCGGCAGAACGCCGGACTCCTGGGCGTCGGCCAGGGCGGCGCGAAGCCGGGCATCGACTTCCTGTCGGACGTATAGCTGCGTCATCGGCGCGCTACGGGACCACGTGAATGGCCGGGCCGCCCGGCGCGGGTTTCGAAAGCTCGCCGACGACGGCGGCTGTTTCCACCCCGGAGCCGCCGAGCCGGGCCTGGAGTTCGTCAAGCCGTTCGGGCGGGACGGCCATGAGCAGGCCGCCGGACGTCTGAGGATCGGCCAGCATAAGCCGGTCCGCGGGCGTAATGGCGGCGTCCCATTCAACGACGCCGTCCAGGGAATCGAGGTTCCGGCCTGTGCCGCCGGGCGCGACGCCCTGCTCCGCCAGATCGCGCGCGCCGTCCAGCAACGGGACAGCGGACAGGCGGACTTGGGCCGAGACGCCGCTCTCGATCGCCATGGGCCGGAGGTGGCCGAGGAGGCCGAAGCCGGTCACGTCGACGCAGGCATTCACCCCGACGGCGGTCATGGCCAGGGAAGCGGCGTCGTTCAGGCGGGCCATTGTGTCTATTGCGGCGTCGAGCGCGTGCGGGGGGGCGACGCCCTGCTTGGCGGCGGTGGTGATGAGGCCCGCGCCGATGGGCTTGGTGAGCACCAGCGCGTCGCCGGGCTGAGCGCCGTCGTTGGAGACCTGCCTTCCTGGGCTGACGAGGCCGGTGACGGCCATGCCGTACTTCGGCTCCTTGTCGTCGACGGTGTGGCCGCCGACGATGAGCGCGCCTGCCTCGCGGGCCTTGGATGCGCCGCCTTCGAGGATGCTGCCGAGTACGTGACGCGGGAGGCCGACGGGGAAGCCGACGATGTTCAGCGCGAGCAGGGGGCGCGCGCCCATGGCGTAAACGTCGCTGAAGGAGTTGGCGGCGGCTATCTCGCCGAAGGCGAACGGGTCATCGACGATGGGCGGGAAGAAGTCGACGGTCTGGACGAGGGCGAGGTCGTCGTTGAGGCGGTAAACGGCGGCGTCATCGGACGTTCCGTGCCCGACGAGCAGGTTCGGATCGGAGATCGGGGGCAGATGGCGCAGGACCTGCGCCAGGTCGTTGGGACTGAACTTGGAGGCTCAGCCGGCGCAGTCGGCCAGTTCGGTGAGGCGTACCTGGTCTTCTACCTGTGTCAAGTTTTCTCCATGGGGCGCGGGTTTGGGCGGCGGCGCGCCGGCCGGGATGTGTTTGAGTATAGCACGGCGTTTGCCCCATCCTAACCTTCCCCAGCAGACTGGGGAAGGGACCAGAGAGTGCAGCGTCATGAACCCCGCAGCGCAGACTGGGGAAGGGACCAGAGAGTGCAGCGTCATGAACCCCGCAGCGCAGACTGGGGAAGGGACCAGAGAGTGCAGCGTCATGAACCCCGCAGCGCAGACTGGGGAAGGGACCAGAGGCCCCACCCAGACCACCTCTGGATACCGGCCTCCGCCGGTATGACGGTTATGCAAAGGTCTCCGATTGCAGGAAGGATGGGTGGTTGCGGGGGTTAGCGGGTGTCTCTGACTACTTTGCCGGCTTTGACTACGAGGCTGATGTTGGCGGGGTCTGTGAAGAGATCGAGGTCGGTGAGGGGGTCGCCTGAGACGGCGACTAGATCGGCCTCCATGCCTTCCCTTACTACGCCGATGCGGTCTTCGAGCTGGAAGAGGCGGGCGTTGACGCTGGTGGCGCTGACGATGGCCTGCATGGGGCCGATGATCTTCGACTTGATGCTGATCTCTTCGCCGCGGGCGGTCTGGCGGAGGCCGAGCAGGTCCGACCCGGAGCCGACGTTGACGCCCGCGTGGGCGGCCAGTTCGACGCTGACCGGCATCCGGTCTTTGACCTGGCCCAGCTTCATCAGGCTGTAGTGGGAGACGGCGAGCTCGTCGGTCTGGCGGAGCAGCATTTCGAGGGTTACGAGGGTGGGGACCATGAACGCGCCCGTTTCGGCGATGCGCGCGGCGGTCGGTTCGTCCAGGATGCTGCCGTGCTCGATCGAGCGGACGCCGGCGTCCAGCGAGTTGTTGATGGACGGCGAGGTGTGGCAGTGGGTGAGGACGTACTTGCCGGTGGCCCTGGCCTCGTACACGGCGGCGGCCATCTCATCGACGGTGAACTGGACGCTCTCAAGCTCGTCCATCTGGGACATGACGCCGCCGGAGGCCATCATCTTGATCTGGGTCGCGCCGAGGCGGAGCTGGCGGCGGGCGGCGGCCCGGACGGCGTCGACACCGTCGCATATCTCAAACGCGGCCAGGACGCCGGGCACCGACTGCGGGAGCGCGGTGTCGTACCTGCCGCGCTGGTCT
Organism: Dehalococcoidia bacterium; assembly: GCA_963668185.1. Classification (GTDB taxonomy): domain Bacteria; phylum Chloroflexota; class Dehalococcoidia; order Lucifugimonadales. The sequence continues at coordinate 1,183,732 of OY764162.1, read as the reverse complement.
CCGTGGCCGCCGGTGATCGACAGCGCCCCGCCGGACGGGAGGATGCGCGGCCCGCGGATGCGGCCCTGCTCGACCGCCATCGCGAAGGCGGGATCGAGGCCGGCGGCGTCGCGGACGGTGGTGAAGCCTTCGTCCAAGGCTATCTCGATGTTTTCGATGACGTCCAGGACGTAAGTGGTGAGGTTGTCTTCGGGCGAAGCGCCCGCGCCGCGGTTGACGCCGTGGAGGCCGAAGTGGACGTGGGCGTCGGTCAGGCCCGGCAGGAGCGTCATGCCGCCGAGGTCGATCACTTCCGCGCCGGCGGGGATGGCGAGGGCGGCGTCAGGGCCGACGCGGGAGATGAGGTTGTCCTCGACGAGCACCGTGGTCCGCGGGGCGGGGTCGGCGCCTGTGCCGTCGATCAGGGTGGCGTTGCGCAGGGCGATGGCTGTCATGGGCGGGCCTCCGTGAAGCGTCGGCGGCAATTGTACAGCGATGGGGTGGACGGGGCGAAGCGCCCACGTTCGCCGTTGTTTCCGCGCGTAGTAGGGGCGGGTTTCAAACCCGCCCCTACGTTCAGGGCGGGATGTTGTCGCCGGGGTCGGGTTCGCCGGCGGGATGTTCGGCGGCGGAGGACCCCATCTCATTCTTCCCCAGCAGACTGGGGAAGAGGTCAGACGGTTCGGGTTCGTCATCGGTGGGTTCGGCACAGAGGTCGCAGGAGGCGGCGCCGTGGGGACATGCGATGCGGATGGGGCCGCGGCATGAGTCGCGGATGCGCCTGACCGCGTCTATGATTTCGCCGGCCGCTATGGACCTTTCGACGGCCGGCCGGGCGTGTTCGCTGAAGTAGTGCTCCTCTCCGTTGTGTATGATGATGCTGCCGCGTTTGGAGGGGTAAACGACGCTGGGGCCCGGGGGCGTCGGGCGCTTGCCGACGGCGTCCAGCAGGGCGTCTGTCGCTTTGGAGACGGCTCGATTGTCGAAGCCGGTGTCTTCGCTGTGGCCGTATGTGTTGGAGTAGGGGGGTTCGTAGCCGGCGAGGATGTCGGGAGCCCCATCCCGGCCTTCCCCAGCAGACTGGGGAAGGGGTGAGAGGGAGGACTGGGGCTCTTCGACGGCGCCGTTGGCGTCCGGGGAAGGGGGAACCCCATCCCTGCCTTCCCCAGCAGACTGGGGAAGGGGTCCGATAGCGGACTGGGGCTCTTCGACGGCGCCGTTGGTGTCTGCGGAAGGGGGAACCCCATCCCGGCCTTCCCCAGCAGACTGGGGAAGGGGTTGGAGTTCTGTGTCGGAAGGCGGAACCCCATCCCGGCCTTCCCCAGCAGACTGGGGAAGGGGGTTTAGTTCTGCGTCGGCGTAGGTGTCGTGGTGGAGGGGGCCGGGGGCGTCGTCGAAGCCTCGGCGGAGCAGTTCTTTGGCGGCGTCTATGCGGTGGTGTGGGCCGAAGCCGGGCATGAAGCCTAGCATGACGTCTATGAGGAATCGTATGGCTTGTCGTCCTCCGTCGGTCTCGGCGCGTATGAAGCGTGCGAGGTCGGGGTTGAGGCCGGTGGTGTCGAGGGTGTCGGCTTGGGACGCCTCGGCGGGCTCTGCGCGCATTGCTGAGGGCGTGGGCAGGCTGGCGAACTCTTTGGCTTCTTCGAAGCCGAGTTTGATGAGTTGGCGTGCGGCGTCGAGTCTGTGGTGGGGCTTGGCGCCGCGGATCTGGTCCTGCATGGCGGCGACTAGGAAACGGACGATGAGTCTGCCGTCGTCGGTTTCTTCGCGGACGATGCGTTGTATGGGTGATGTGGTGTGCGCTTCGGTATCCATAGGTTCTAGGATAGCGGGCGCGTACCAGTGTGTCAAGGGGGTGGGGGGAGTGGATAGTGGATAGTGGCGAGAGGGGGAGCGGACGGGCGGTTGGTTGATGGGGGCGGCCCTTCGACAGGCTCAGGGCGAACGGATTGGAGGGCGGGAGGCTGTAGGTTCCTCGGGGGACTCGGAACGACAATGGCAACGGCGCTGGCTCATGGTTCGATGGGTTCACCACGGGCGGCGTTGGGGCGGATGGGCGCGGCGAAGTCTTTTATTATGGGGCGCGTCTATGAACTTTGTTCCTGCGCCTATAGGGCGGATTCTGAGCTATGGCTTCGCGGAGCCGATACGGCAGGAGCCGCGCGTGCTGCTGGTGGCGTTCTCTACGATGTTCATCACGATGGGGCAGGGGGTGGTTGTGCCGGTGATCCCGCTGCTCATACAGAGCCTGGGGAAGACGGCGGCGATGGTGGGCATAGCGGTGAGCGCGTTCGCGCTGGCGCGGGTGTTCGCGAACATACCGGCGGGGTTTCTGACGAGCTGGTCGGGGGCGCGCAACGTGCTGGTCGCGGGGGCGGGGCTGTCGCTTGCGGGGAATCTCATGGCGGGGCTGACGGAGAGCTACGAGGCGCTGGTGGCGTTCCGGTTCCTGGCGGGGGCGGGCTCGGCGCTGTACATCACGGCGGCGGTGTCGTTCGTGGCGGACGTGAGCACGCCGGAGAACCGGGGCCGGCTGATGACGATCTACCAGACGTTCTTCCTGGTCGGGATCACGGTCGGCCCGGCGGCGGGCGGGCTGACGGCGCACTTCTTCGGGCTGCGGGCGCCGTTCTACTTCGTGGCGGCGCTGGCGGGCGTGGCGGGAGTGTGGACGCTGGCGAGGATACCGTCGGGCATCGGCCAGTCGACGGCGCGCCGGGGGCGCGGGCGCGCGGGCAGGAGAGCGGCGCCGGAGGGCCGGGCGAGGTCGCCGCTTCGGAGCCTGCTGTTCGTGTCGGTCTGCCTGATCGCGATGGCCACGTTCTTCACGCGGGGCGGCACGCTGTTCACGCTGTGGCCGCTGCTTGGCGAGGAGCGGTTCGGGATGGACGCGGGGATGCTGGGGCTGATGCTGACCGTGCCAGCCGTGGCGAACCTGGTGTTCCAGCCGTTCGCGGGGGCGCTGTCGGACCGGCTCGGAAGGCGGGCGATGGTGCTTCCGGTGGTGGTGGTGTTCGCGGGGGCGCTGCTGGTGTCGGCGGCGAGCCCGGTGGTTGCGGTGTTCGGGCTTGCGATGGTGATGTACGGGCTGGCGCAGGCGATAGAGTCGCCGACGGTGAACGCGTACGTGGCGGACATCGCGACGGGGGACCAGCGGCCGGTGGCGCTGGCGACGATGCGCACGTTCGGGGACGTGGGGCTGGTGGTGGGCGCGCCGCTGCTGGGGCTGATCGCGGACGTCGCGGGGCTGTCGTGGGGGCTGGCGGCGAACGCGGCGATCGTGCTGGCGTGCGGGGCGCCGTTTTTGCTGTCGGGGGGCAGCAGGGCGCGCCCTGCACCCATAAGGGGGTGATTGGGGGGCGGGCGCTTCGCGAAGCGCCCCTACATGCGAAGCGGCCCTGCGGACGGGCGGGGGGTTAGGTGGGCGGGAACTTTGAGATTCCTCTCTCCGCTTCGCTCCGATCGGAATGACAGTGTGTGGGCGCTCCGATCGGAATGACAGTGTGTGGGCGCTCCGATCGGAATGACAGTGTGTGGGCGCTCCGATCGGAATGACAGTGTGTGGGCGCTCCGATCGGAATGACGGGGGAGAGATAGCGTCGATGGTCTTCAGGGGATAGTATTCGATGCCGAACGGGGGAAGGCGGGTTTGAAACCCGCCACTACAAAGGCCAATCGCGGCGCGTTCACTAGACAGGTAGTAACGAAGGAGGCGAGGGAGTGAGCATGAAGAGGGCGTTGATGGTGTGGGGAGGCTGGGAGGGGCACTCGCCGAGGGAGGCGGCGGAGTTGTTCGCGCCGTGGCTGGCGGGGCAGGGGTACGAGGTGGCGGTGTCTGACACGCTCTCGGCGTATGAGGACTTCGGGATGCTGACCCGGCTGGACCTGATCGTGCCGGTGTGGACGCAGGGGACGATTACGGATGAGCAGGAGCGGAACCTGCTGCGGGCGGTGTGGTCGGGAGTGGGGATCGCGGGCTGGCATGGCTGCATGGCGGACTCGTTCCGGGTTTCGACGGACTACCAGTTCATGGTCGGCGGGCAGTGGGTGGCGCATCCGGGGAACTTCATCGAGCATGAGATCAACGTGCTCGACACGGGCGACCCGGTGACGGCGGGACTTGGCGACTTCAAGCTGAACACGGAGCAGTACTACCTGCACGTGGACCCGGGCAACGTGGTGCTGGCGACGACGACGTTCGACGGCGGCCACCCGGCGAGCGGGCGGGCGGAGTACGAGTGCACGTGGATCAGGGGCACGGTGATGCCGGTGGTGTGGAAGCGCATGTGGGGCAAGGGCCGCGTGTTCTACTCGTCGATAGGGCACAAGATCGAGGACCTGCTCGTGCCGGAGGCGAACGAGATCGCGAAGCGGGGCATGCTGTGGGCGGGCCGGAGCGCGGGCGAGGACGCGTGGTGACGCCGGCGTCCATCGCGCCGATGAAGGCCGGGATAGTCGGATGCGGCAACATCAGCGCCGTCTATTTCGAGAGTTTTTCCGAGAGGTACGGCGAGGTGGAGGTTGTCGCGTGCGCGGACCTGGACGTGGAGCGGGCGCGGGCGTCGGCGGAGCGGTTCGGCGTGCCGGCCGCGCTTACGCCGGAGCGGCTGCTGGCGGAGCCGGACATCGAGCTCGTCGTCAACCTCACGAATCCGGCGGCGCACGCGGAGGTCAGCCTGGCGGCGCTGGAGGCGGGCAAGCACGTGTACAGCGAGAAGCCGCTTGCGGTCTCGCGGGCGGAGGGACGGGCGATCCTGGACGCGGCGGAGGCGCGGGGGCTTGCGGTGGGCTGCGCGCCGGACACGGCGCTGGGCGCGGAAATCCAGACGTGCCGCAAGCTGATCGACGAGGGTCGGATCGGGGAGCCGGCGGCGGCGACGGCGTTCATGATGAGCCGGGGGCACGAGTCGTGGCACCCTGACCCGGAGTTCTACTACAAGGCGGGCGGCGGGCCGATGTTCGACATGGGGCCGTACTACCTGAGCGCGCTGGTGACGCTGCTGGGGCCGGTTGCGCGGGTGACGGGATCGCACCGGAGGACGTTCGACCGGCGGGAGATCACGAGTGAACCAAAGAGGGGGCAGGTGATCGAGGTGGAGGTGTCGACGCACGTGGCGGGGGTGCTGGACTTCGCGTCGGGGGCGATCGGGACGATCATCACGAGCTTCGACGTGGTGGGAGCGACGCTGCCTCGGATCGAGGTGTACGGGTCTGAGGCGACGCTGCGCGTACCGGACCCGAATCTGTTCGATGGGCCGGTGAGCGTGATCGAGGCCGGGGACGGGCCGCCCGTCAGCGTGCCGGCGGCGTTCCCGTCGGGCAGCCGGGGCTTGGGCGTGGCGGAGATGGCGCGGGCGGTGCGCGAGGGGCGGACGCCGCGGGCGTCGGGGGCGCTGGCGTACCACGTGCTGGACGTGATGCACGCGGTGCACGAGGCGTCGGACCGGGGGGCGCACGTGGGGATCGCGTCGGGGTGCGAGCGGCCAGCGGCGATGGGGGAGGGGGTGTGGGGGGGTTAGGGGGACTCCATCCCGGACTGCCCGTAGAGCGACCTGCTTTGCCCTTCACCTTCTGCGGCCTGCCGCTGAAGCGCCGCTGCCAACCGCAGGGCGGCATCCTTTGGGAAGACCCACCCCTCATCGCCAATCACGAGCGTGACCATGACCTCGCCATCGGATGCGATAAGGTAATCCACATCTATGAGCGTGCCTTCCTCTGTCCTGGCTTTCCTCGATCTGGCGGTCTTGGTAGTCATGGCAGAAACTCCCTCAGATTCTCTACGATAACCCTGATGACGGTAGGCCCCCACTGTCTGAGCGCGCCCGCCCCTTCCTTAAATATCTTCGCTCGAAAGCTTACTCCAGTTCTAGTTCTGGCGCAGAAGTAGCATGGCCGGGAGTCTGATCGGCCAAGACTCGCCAGCAAGGCCTCCCCGGCCTCTAGGGTAAATGGCCCATGCCACTTGCCCGCAGTCGTGCTGGGGGTGTTGGAACGGCCCTTCCCGTCACGGCAGTGAGAACAATCCGCCCGGTGAAGACGGGCTCGGTCATTCGTCCAGTTCTCATATACCCACCATGAGCGTTCGGTATTCATAACCTGGAGGCTGCGAGGCTGAAGTTGCCTTCGCTATCCCCTCTTTCGTGGACGCTGATTATAGCAGCAAAAGCGTTGTTGGCATTCAGGGGCTGATCGCCGGCCCGCTTTCGTCAGCCGGGCAGGGCGAGCGGGGTTTGCGGAAACCCCATTCCCTCGAGGGACTCGGGACAGGCTCTAACCTTCCCCAGCAGACTGGGGAAGGGATCGGAGAGTATCCGTACGAAATGCGTTCAGGTAAGCTGGATGGGACTGGAGGAGCAGACGATAATGCGGTATCCGATCGTGATTCACGAGGATGAGGACAGCAGCTACGGAGTGACGGTCCCAGACCTGCCCGGTTGTTTCTCAGCCGGTGACACGTTGGACGACGGCTTCGACATGGCGCGGGAAGCCATCGTTGGGCACATCGAGACGCTGTTGCTGGATGGGCAGGCAGTTCCGGCAAAGCGCCCGATGCAGGAGCATCAAGTCAATGATGACCTTGCAGGCGGCGTCTGGGGACTGGTGGACGTCAATATCGATGCGCTTGGCATGATCGAGTAGCCGGTGCTGCGGCTATGCCAGGGTGAGGGGCGGTGGTGCCGAAGGAGGGAGTCGAACCCACACGGGCTTTCGCCCAACAGTGTTTGAGACTGTCGCGTCTACCGTTCCGCCACTTCGGCATGGTGACCCCTTCCCTGGAGAGCCGGGGAAGGGGCTTTGTTCTGGCTTGGTGCGCTGGTCTGCGGGTGGGCTAGCGTTCTATGGGTGCGCCTACTATGGAGCCGTACTCGGTCCAGGAGCCGTCGTAGTTGCGGACTTTGGGGTAGCCTAGGAGCTGGGTTAGCACGAACCAGGTGTGGGCGGAGCGCTCGCCGATGCGGCAGTAGGCGATGATCTCCCTGTCGCCGGTGATGCCCTTGCCGCCGTAGATCTCGCGCAGTTCGTCGACGGACTTGAAGGTGCCGTCCGCTTCGTTGACCGCCGTGGCCCACGGGATGTTGGCCGCGCCGGGGATGTGGCCGCCGCGCTGGGCGCCCTCCTGCGGCAGGTTGGGCGGGGCGAGCAGCTCGCCGCTGTACTCGGCCGGCGCGCGCACGTCGACGAGGCCGACGTTGTTGTCGCCAGAGGCCACCGACAGCACGTAGTCGCGCGTGGCCCGCAGGCTGGAGTCGGCCTGGGGCGCGCGGTAGATGCGGGTTTCCGGCTGGGGCACGTCCGTGGTGAGTTCGCGGCCCTCGGCGATCCACTTCACGCGGCCGCCGTCCATGATCTTGAGGCGGCGGTGGCCGAACATCTTCATCTGCCAGTACGCGTATGCGGCGAACCAGTTGTTGTTGTCGCCGTAGAGCACGACGGTCGTGTTGCGTCCGATGCCGGACGCGCCGAGCAGCGCGGCCATCTGGCGGCGGTCAAGGATGTCGCGCCGCAGTTCGTCGTTGAGCTGGCTGGTCCAGTTCCATCCGATCGCGCCGGGGACGTGGCCTTCGTCGTATGCCTCGGTGTCGACGTCCACCTCAACGAGCGTTACGTTCTCGTCGTCCTTGTTCTCCGCCACCCAGTCGGTGGTCACTATGGCCTGTGGGTTAGCTACTCTTGCAGCCATTGGGGTGTTCTCCTTTCGTGTTGTGGAATCTTGCCTGATTCCCTGGGTATTCCGGGGGCGTTCCCGGTTGACGGCGTTACTCGACGGCCGGCATGCCGCAGAACGCTTCGTAGTCGATCAGTTCGGTCACGGTGGGGTTGTCGCCGCAGAGCGGGCAGCCGGGGTTGCGGCGCAGCTTGACCATGCGGAACTCCATGTCCAGGGCGTCTATGAGGAGGAGGCGGCCGGTCAGGGACTCTCCGACGCCCATGATGACCTTGACGGCCTCGGTGGCCTGGATCGTGCCGACCATGCCCGGAAGGACGCCCAGCACGCCGGCCTCGGCGCAGCTCGGAACCTCGCCCGGAGGCGGCGGCTCGGGGAAGAGGCAGCGGTAGCAGCCCTTGCCCGGAAGGTACGTGGTGGCCTGGCCGTCGAACAGCAGGATGCTGCCGTCGACCAGCGGCTTGCCGGCGAGGTACGCCGCGTCGTTGACGAGGTACCGCGCCGGGAAGTTGTCCGCGCCGTTGATGATGACGTCGTAGTTGGGGACGATGTCCATGGCGTTGGCCGAGGTGATCGGCTCCTCGTGCGTAACGACGTTGACGTCCGGGTTGTACGCCTTCAGGGTCTCCACGGCGGACTGGACCTTGGGGCGGCCCACGTCGTCGTTCTGGTGGAGGATCTGGCGCTGCAGGTTCGTGACGTCCACGGTGTCGAAGTCGACGATGCCTATCGTGCCGACTCCGGCGAGCGACAGGTACACGGCTATGGGGGAGCCGAGGCCCCCCGCGCCTACGATCAGCACGCTGGCGTTGAGGAGCTTGCGCTGCCCGGCGCTGCCGACCTGGGGCATGATTATGTGGCGGCTGTAACGCTCCACCTGGTACGGCGTGAGCGCGGCCACGGCTGGTCTGGTCTGGGTCTGTGTCATGTACGTTGTTGCCTCCGATGTTGTTGCGATTGTTGAGCTTTGCCCGGACATAAACAAAGCCCCGCAAACCTGTGCGATTCGCGGGGCGGCGACGACGGCTGTTCGGACTTGTCGCTATAGGATGCGCGAGTAGCAAACGCCAGCCGCGCCGCGCCCACGTTCGACCTCGCTCGGACAGAGTCCGGCGAGATCGCTGATACAGGCGCAGGCGAACGGGTCGGCGTCTATGCCGCGGTTCGGGCTGGCGAAACCGAGAGTGCTAATCGACAGAATCTCCTGTTCGGGGTAGTCCACTTACTATGCGATAGTGTACCACCAGACGGAAACGGCGTTCAACGGTTGTAAGTGTTCAGAGTTGATGTGGCGGCCAGGCAATCGCCGCTATTACCCCATCTCAATCTTCCCCAGCAGACTGGGGAAGAGGCCAGAGGAGTACGAAGTCTGAACAGTTACCAACGGTTAGCCGGACCTTGGGAAGATGACGACTTTTCGTCCGTCTCCGTCTCCGTCGCTCTCGGTCTCCACGTCCGAGCGGCCCGAGAGCGCGAGGTGCACGATGCGCCGCTCGTTCGGGGGCATCGGCTCCAGCGCGATCGACCTGCCCGAACTGGAAACCCGGCCCGCGACCTTCCGCGCCATGGTCTTCAGCGAGTTGATGCGGCGCTGCTGGTACCCGGCGACGTCCAACATGATCCGCGCCCGCTCTCCCAGGCGGCGGCTCACCATGAAGTTGACGAGGAACTGGAGGGAGCGCAGCGTCTCGCCGCGCCGCCCGATCAGCAGGCCCGAGTCGTCGCCGTCGATGTCGAACACCGGGCCGCCCATCTCCTCAGAGTGGGCCTCCGTGAGGTTGGCGATGACATCGACGTCCATCCTGGAGATGAGGCCGTTGAGCACCTCGGATGCCACCATGACGATGTCCGAGGCCCCTTCGAGCAAGGTGACCCTTACCCGTGCGGGCTCGCTTCCGAAGCCGAGGACTCCGGCCTTACCTCGACTTTCTACGTCTATTTCTACCTCCGCGCGATCGGCGTCTAGTTCCCTTAGTGCGATTTCGATCGCTTCTTCCGGAGTCCTGGCCTCCGTCACTATCTCCGTCCTGCGGTCCTCCATCTGACTGCTCCTCCTCGGCCGGGGCGTTGAGCGCGGGGGCTCCCGCCGGGGACAGCGATCTCCCGAACAGCGAGAGCGACATCAACGGCGCCCAGCCTGAAACAAATCCTTGGATCACGATTCCAATAATGTTCGATACTATCCAGTACAGCGCGAGGCCGCTCTGGAAGAACAGGGTAAAGTAGCCAAACATCAGCGGCATCATCCAGAGCATCGTGCGCTGCGTGGACTCCTGGCGCGGATCGGCCGCGGGCATGGAGGTCATCTTCTGCATGACCCACATGGACGCGCCGACGACGATTGCCAGCGCCCAGCCGACGGCGCCGGCCTGCTGCGCCGTGGTGGACAGGTCCAGTCCCAGGAAGCCGGGGTCCAGCGGCACGGCGGAGTTGACCTGCGGCAGCCACGAGTACAGGTGCTCCGACAGGCCGGCGAGCCTCTCCGGCGTGGAGGGCAGCGTCTGGCGGAGCGCCTGGTACAGGCCGATGAAGATGGGGAACTGCACGACCATCGGCCCAAGGCAGCCGATGGGGTTGACGCCGGCTTCCCGGTACAGCTTCATCGTCTCCCTGGACGCGCGCGGCTTGTCGTCGGCGTACTTCTCCTGGATCTCCTTCATCTTCGGGGCCAGGGCGCTCATCTGCTTGATCTGCTTGCTCTGGCGCAGCGTGAGGGGGAACATCAGGCCCCTCACGGCGATGGTGAAGAACACGATGCCGAGGCCGAAGTTGCTGAAGAACAGTTGATACAGCAGTATCAGGCTGTTGATCATCGGCCTGATGATGGCCTGATTCCAGATTTCCAGAATTATGTCCAAGGAATGCTCACAATCACCAGGCGTTCAGCACGGCCTGGACCTGTCTGAGGGCTCCGGCTCGTCCCGGTCCGTGAACCTGGACCAGTCCTCGTCCGGATCGCCGTTGGAGTCGATCACGAGCGCCCTGATCGACTTGTCGTGCGCCGAAAGGTAAACGACGTTTCCGCTTGCGGTCAGGGACCTGATTTTACTGCCGATGTCGCAGCGCCGCACGTCGCCGCCGTCCGAGAGCCGCGCGAGGCGTATCGTGCCGTCGTTCGATGGCACGACCAGCCTCTCGCCGGCGACCACGGGCGACGCGCTGACCGGACCGTCGGTCTCGACGGCGGGGCGCACCGGATCCAGCGTGTTCACGTCGAGGCCGTACACGTTGCCGTCGAGCGACGGCGCGTACAGCACGCCGCCGGCGATGACCGGCTTTGCCCAGTACCAGCCGCTCGCGCCTTCGAAGCGGGCGAGTTCCTCGCCGGAACCGGCGTCGAGGGCGTACATGACGCCGTCGAATGCGCCGGCGTACACGCGGTTGTGGTGAACGGCGATCGCGCCCGTCACCGCGCCGCCTGCCTCGAACTGCCAGACTATCGCGCCGGTGGCCACTCTTACGGCGTAGAGCGTGTGGTCCATCGAGCCGAAGTAAGCGATCCCGTTCGCTACGACGGGAGTTGACCATACCTTGTCGCCTGTCGGGGTCGTCCACGTCCTTGACCCGCTTTCCGCTTGGAATGCGTAGAGACCCCCGTTCTCGGAGCCGACCAGCAGCAAGCCGTCCACGAGCGCGGGGCCTCCCACGAGCGGGAGCGGCTCGTCGTCGCCGACCTGCTCGCGCCACTTGAGGCTGCCCGTTGCGGACAGGGCGTACAGCGAGCCGTCGTACCCGCTCACGTAGATCGTGTCGTTAGCGAACACCGGCGTGCCGTACACCGACCTGAACGCTTCCTCCCCCTGGAGTTCGTATTCCCACAGCGTCGCGCCGTTCGACTTGTCCAGGGCGATCAGCGTTCCGTCCCTGGTGCCGATCACGAGGGCGTCGTTCGTTCCGGCGCCGGTGGCGGCGCCGTCGATCACCACGCCCGCCGACCAGCCTTCCGGCGTCGCGATCTGGCCGCAGGCGGCGGCGAGCAACATCAGCGCGGCGGCCAGCGCGAGGAACGGGAGGCGTTTGCTCACAGGCACGAAACGCTCAAGGCACCGGGTCATAGCCTGCGGTCCCCATGGGCCTGCATCGACCGATGCGCCGCGCGGCCATCCATGAGCCGAGAAGCGCGCCGTGTTTCGATACTGCCTCGATAGCGTACTCTGAGCACGTTGGAAGGTGGCGGCAGACGCCCCGGAAGAAGAGGCCGGAAAGCGTCAACTGGTACAGCCTTATGCCGCCTACGATGGCCGTCCGCATTACGCAGACTCCGGACGGCCCGGCCCGGCGGACGACTTGACGCCGAGGCCCGACATGAGACGGCGGAGCGAGGCATCGAGCGAGCGGTAATCCGCGCGGGACGCCCTCTTTCGGGCGATGGCCACCACGTCCCAGCCCGCTTCCGCGCCGCTCAGCCGCGCGGCCTCCTTGAGCCTGCGCTTGGTTCTGTTGCGAACGACGGCGTTGCCCACGCGCTTGCTGGTCACGAAGCCGTACCGCGTGTCGGGGAGGCCGTTGCGGCGGGCGATTACCACGAGCCGCCGATCGGCGCGCCTGCGGCCCTCGTCGTAAACGAGCGCGAAGTCCTTTGACTTCCTGAGTCGCGATTCTTTGCGCATTCCGGCCGGCCCGGTGGCTGCCGGGCCGTTCAAACAGCCAGCCTGCGCCGGCCCTTGAACATGCGGCGCTTGAGCACGCGCCTGCCTCCGCGCGTCCTCATCCTGGCCCTGAATCCGTGGACGCGGGCCCTGCGCCGTTTCTTAGGTTGATACGTTCTCTTGGGCATAGTGTCGATTTCTGAAGTTGGCGAACGCAGATTATAGCCAGTGGCGGAAGGGCGGGTCAATTCGCGTGGGGGCGCGGTTGGGCTGGAAAGCGGCGCTCGTGGGGCTGGTGGGCGTACAGGCTGAATGCGGAATTGACATTCGAAAATCCGGCGGGTACGCTTGTTTATGGTGTTGAAGGGTCGCTGACAAGAGCCACTTCGCGCTCTTTCCTTGCATTGGAATAGGTGGCCCATCCTTTTTGTATTCAGTAGTAGAAGGTCTGGCTCAACTCTCTTGACGGGCAGGTCGGATGCGGTCACACTATCACGCCCCGGCGGAGCCTTCGGTTGGGATCGGACCGATCGTTCCCGGATAACAAATCAGGCATGTCACCAATGACACTACGAGGCCTCTACTCTACGCTAGCACCATGACGGGATTCTCAAAGGACTACTCAACCCGCAGGCTACGGTAGGAGGAGGTCGACGTGTCCTTGGAGTTTATTGAGGTCGTGGCTTGAGCAAGCGGGATTGGCTCGTAGCGGGTGGGATCCTAGCAGGCCTGCTGGTGCTTCTGATTATCGCCGGAGCACTTGACGACACGGAGAGAGATGCGTCGTCCCCAGCGTCAGGACCGACTGTGATACTCACACAGACTTCCTCAACTCCTACGCCAGAGCCGACCCCGACGGTCGAGACCACCTATTCGGACGTGCTGGTGTGGCGGTTCTGCAGCGGCGTGATAGCCGGAGATCTGACGGATGACGAGGTTAACTTGGTCTACGGGATGAGCCTAGACGGGATGAGCAAGGACAGGGAGTACTCAGTGCCTATAGTCCAAATGACGAAGGCATACGTGGATAGCTGGCCGAACCAGAACCCGAACGAGATTCAGGAGATAGGTGACCTGTGCTGGAAGTGGCGTCAGGCGGACTTGGATCGGTGGGAGGAGTCGGAATAAGGAGACACCGGTTCTCTCCGTGGAGCGGTGATTCGAGGGAGAACTGAATGGAGCCGCCCTCCCGGCAGATTTCTCCGCGTCCACCCCCACCGCAATGTTTCCGTAGAAATCCGACAGTCCATGTATACGCTCATGGACATGTTGAACGTCACGATTATCACCATGGCATGGGAGCTCTACCAAGAGGGAGTCCCTAAAACACGCATCGCCCAGCGCCTGGGGAAACACCGCGAGACGATCCATCGGTGGATAGGCGGGATTGAACGCGAAGGGCTGCTCCCCTTCCTCGACCGCTACCAGCAGGCGAAGAAGGGTCCACGACCGAAGCGGCAGGTAGCCCCAGCTGTGAAACGCTGGGTGTGGGCCATCAGAGAGCGCGAGGCAGGGTGCTGTGGACAGAAGATCGCCTACTTCCTGGAGCGCGAGCACGGAGTGCGTCTGTCGGTGCCGAAGATCTACGAGATTCTCCGTGAGAAGTACGTCATCCGCCCCAAGTGGAAGAAGAATCGGCGGCGGGGACCCGTCCCGGTCGCCAGTGGCCCACGCCAGGTAGTCCAGATGGACACCGTCATGTTCGGCAGCCTGTTCGCCTTCACGGCCATAGACATCTACACCAGGGAGGCGGACATCCTGGTGGCGCCGGCGCTCACGGCCGCCTACGGGCGCGTCTTCCTGGAACAGGCCATGACACGGCGCTTCGACGGCTGGGTAGAGTTGATCCAGACCGACGGCGGCAGTGAGTTCAAAGAGTCGTTCGCTCGCAACGTGCTGACCTATTGCCAGCGGCATCGTGTGGCCCGACCTTACAAGAAGAACGAACAGGCCTACATCGAGAGCTTCAACCGGACAGTTCGCAAGGAATGCCTCGGCTGGTTACACTACCGGCTTGAAGACCTGCCTGAGTGCCAGAGGAACGTGGACGCATTCCTTCAGCGCTACCATTACCATCGGCCACACCTCAGCCTCGGCTTACATCCTCCGCTCAAGAAGGGAGATTCGGCACTGTCGGATTTCTACGCATAATATTGCGCCCACGAGCAAGAGGCCATGAAGTACTATACCCTGTGGTCGTACTATGGTCTTGCACGTGCGCCAGCGCTATACTAACCGTTTCAGTATGCTATAGAATACTGACCTGCTGGATACTTGAATCGGCGCACCCAAGCAGCCAGCTTTAGGTACTGGCACATTATCAAAGAAAGGAGGAACCTTGACCGTCATAGGGGACACCCTACGCACTGCGTCCAGTAAGCATGAGAATTAACTTAGCCCGATACAATTGCACTCACTTCCACATAGTAAGCTCGTTCAAGGTGCCTAAGGAGGAGGGTGCCGAACTTAGGGGCTCACTTCAGAACATGAGTACCCATACTCATGAAGGTCCTGATGGTGACTGGGCCGTATTCTTCGGATCAAAGTCTCAGGTAGAAGGCATCACCCATCAGATTATCGGAAGCATACACCAGACAACGAATGATCAAGAGGACGATGATACAGTACGTTTCAGATTCCTCATCGACAGAGCTTCCGAAGACCTCCCACGACCTCCTTCCGGATTTAGGTCAGTCTCCAAGCTGATCGAAGTTTCACCACATCTTTTCGGACACCTGAAAGCAAGCGTCCGCTGTATATTTGAATATGATCGGAGCCACGAAAAACTCTCGAGAGTGCAGTTCCCTATACCTCTGATCGTCCCTGCTGCCGGAGATGGAGTTACTCATATTGAGAGTGCACAGTTCAGCCGCCGGACTTCACATGGGACTGAATACAAGATAGCAGTTACTCCTCCAGCGGATGATGGGGCTTATGTGCATTCAGTTCGGTTCGAAACCGAGTGCCAACTCAATTGGAAATCAATCCGTAACTTGTTGAATCGCGCCAAATCCATATCTCTGAACCTTTTTGACTTTACCCAAGGAGAGTGACGTGACCGCCCAAGCTAACCTGTGGCATGGAGAATCTCAAGAGAGCGATCTCCTGTTAACTGACTGCCCAGATGATCCTGTTCAAGGTGCGTGGGGCTCGGCTGATCTGGTGGGACGTGAACCCATTGGCATTGACCGTTGGCGGTATGATCCTGCTTCATTTGTCGGTTCGCGAACATTAGCTACTACGCACCACGGAAACTTTGAGGGATCAATCCAGGATGATGTTCCGCTTCTTCGACAGCGGCTCGACAACGCTAATAATCACTTCCGGCGCAAGGCGGCAGAGGTGTTAGGCGATGAGGATGCCGTTTCACTTCTGTCCGCTCTTTATCAGAATGCAAGTATGCAAATCAGTGAACTCAATGTCTGCAAGCTCGACATACCCTTGGCCAGACTTTCTGCGGCCGATTTCTGCGAGATCAGCACGAACCTGATTTACATCACTGAATCGGGGAAGGATTTCATTGAGTCGGTCGCGCGAGGACGATGAATTCAGGCACTCGCTTCAACGAGCAAATCCTTTTCGAACTCAGACAGATAGTAGATGAGCTATCCTTGGGTTCCCTGCGAATCGCAGTCCTTGGTCCAGATCTGAAGGACTTGAGGGCAAAGGGCACCGTCAAGCGATATCAGATCGCAGATGCGCTAGAGGATGATGGACATGAAGCCTTCTTCCCAGAGCAATACATCGACAGGTCTGTTGATGCAGCGATTTGGGTTGAACAAGAGCGTAAGATGCTCAGGGACGCTAACGTCGACTTAATCATCATACTTGTCGCCGAAGGAAGCATAGGTGTAGCATCTGAGATTGGCAACTTCGTCGTTGAGCCCGATATCTGTTCCAAGACTGCGGTCCTATTCCCTGAACGACATTACAGACCGAAGGAGGGCATCGGTCTCACTGCTAACTCCCTCAAAGTCTATTGGACAAAGATGTTCTATACAGAAGAGCAATTGGACATTTGTGAACTTGTACCCGTATCTAGGCGTTGGGCTGATGACCGCCTAAAGGGCACTTGGCGATTTCTACCTTCCGAGAAGTTCTAGGCTCTTGGAGAGACGAAGTATAGCATTGTCTATCCGACTTCGATCATTTGTACCGCTATGGACACGTCTTGATGGATTGTCTAGCACTTAAGTCTTCTCTACTAGCTGGCAGCTTCTCTCTGCCCTGAATCAGAATGACTAGGTTTCGGCAGATTCTCGTTGTCTCCTAGGAATTCTGGTATTGCACTTGCCTGTCACCTCAAAACTCGTTCCTTCTTAACGGATTTAATCGCCGAGATATGCATATGCGATGATCTCTTTTAACCGAACTAACCATAAGCATAGGTGCTCACTTACAACTAGTAAGTTTCGCATAACACCGCTCACAGGCTAAGGCACTTGATCGGTGCCAACAAGGCTGGAGCAATTGACTCACTCCGCCTTGAACGCCCGCACTACGTAAACGGGGTCTGTGCCGGCGCCGGGCGAGATGTCCAGCCGCTCGAGCGCGGTCCAGCCGCCGGTGTTTTCGAAGTAGGTGCCCACCAGCAGGCCGCGTCCTTCGTCGTCGAGCGACTTCCAGATGGCTACGGCCTTCGTGAAGAACATACGGTTGGAGTAGATCACGTGCAGGCCGCCGCCGGGCCTTAGCACGCGGTTCACCTCGGCGAAGATCTCCAGGGGGCGCGTTAGGTACTGGATGGAGACTGTTACGAAGCAGGCGTCGAACTCCGCGTCCTCGAAGGGCAGGGAGGGATCGACGTTGAGGTCGTGCACGACCATGTCGTGTAGCTGCGGGTTCTCCATCATCTCGACTGCGTTCATGCCGAGGCCGACTACGCGCTCCGCGACGAACTCTTCGGGCAGGTGCGTGCGCCAACTACTCATCAGGTCCAGCAGGTGCGCGTTCCGCGGCAGGGTCTCCGCGAAGTACCGGCCAACGGCCTCGATGGCCGGCTCGTCCAGGTGCACGACTAGCCGGGGCTGCGCGTAGAACCAGCGGTCATCGCCGCGGTCGTCCTTGTAGAACGCCCACGGCGGATAGGGGTTTTCCGATGTGCCGCCGGACTCGCTAGCCATAGGGTAGTGCCTGACCTCCGCTCGCTGGGGACGTTTGACCGCTATTGAGAAACTTCGCCGTCGATCAGGCGGCGGTAGTGGAACAGGTACTGGTTGGCGTAGCCGGCGTGCGCGCCGAAGCGGTCCTGGGCCCAGATGCGCATCTTCTTATCGGTCATCTTCTCGCCCGGCGGGAGGTACCACTCTTCGATGGCGCGGCGCACCCAAACGTCCACCGGGAACGCGGTGGGCTTGTCGAGCGAGAACAGCAGCACGCAGTTCGCCACCTTGTCCGCCACGCCCGGCAGGCCGACGAGCGCCTCCAGCGCGTCCTCGTACGGGGCCTCCCGCAAAGCGTGTAGATCGAGGCCGCTGTTTGCGACGATCTCCGCCGTGCCGGCGACGAACTTGGCGCGGTAGCCGAGCCGCAGATCGCGGAGCGCCGGTTCGCCCGCGGCGGCGAGTTGTTGGGGCGTGGGGAAGGTTGCCCGCTTGCGCCCGCCGCACTCGACCGTTCCGCCGAACGTCTCGGCGAGCGACTCGACGTTGCCGGCGATCCGGGGGATGTTTGAGTTGGACGATATGATGAAGCCGATCAGGCACTCCCACGGGTCCTGCCGCAGGATGCTGACGCCGCGGCAGCCTTCGAACGCCTTCGCTAGCGCGTCGTCGTGGCGCAGCGCATGGCGCGCCTGCTGCATGTCCGGCCCCAGGGCCAGGTAGTCGCGCACCATCGGCGCGAGCTTCTCCTCCGGCTCCGGGCCGCAGGCCATCTCGATGCCGTCCGGCCGCTGCCGCAGCAGGACGAGGTTGTCGAACAGCACGCCCTCATGCCAGCCGTCGTCGACGCGCCGCCATCGGAACGCCTGCCCGCCGTGCAGCGATGCGTCGAGGTCGTACGGGACATCGTGCGTTATGAGCATCGCGCTAGGCGCTCGCCGCCAGCCAGCTTTCGATCTTGCCGCCGACGTCCGCAAGCCTGCACCGGTCTATCTTCATGTCCGGCAGCGAATCCAGGAACGTGCGGCCGTACCTCCTCGTGACCACGCGGCTGTCCAGGATCACGACCGCGCCGCGGTCGTTCTTCGTGCGTATCAGCCGCCCGAAGCCCTGCCGGAGCCTGAGCACCGCCTGCGGGAGCGCGTACTCGATGAAGGGCCGCTCGAACAGTTCCGACCGCGCCTCGAACACCGGCTCGGTGGGCACGTTGAACGGCAGCCGCGCCAGCACGAGCACCTGCAGCGACTCGCCCGCCAGGTCCACGCCCTCCCAGAAGCTGGCCGTGCCGAGCAGCAGCGAGTTCGGGTTTTCGATGAATCGCCGCATGACGCCGTGCGGCGAGCCGTCGACGCCCTGCGCGTACACGTCGATGCCGCGCGACCTCAGCCGCTGCCGCAGCGCGGACGCCGTGGCCTGCAGCGCGGCGTGCGACGTGAACAGCGCCATCGTGCGCCCGCCCGCCGCCTCGACGGCCTGCGAGATGGCGAGGCCGACCGCCTCGGCATATCCCTGCGCGTTGGGTTCCGGCACGTCGTTGGGCACGTACACCTCTGCCGCCGTCCGGTAGTCGAACGGCGATCCCAGCAGGAGCTCCTCTGCGCCCTCGAAGCCCGTGCGCTCCAGCACGTGCTTGAACGTCCCGCCGGAACTCAGCGTCGCGCTCGTGAGCACGACCGTCTCGTTCTGTGAGTACAGCGCCGTCTCCAGCAGTTCGCCTACGCTGAGCGGCGCGGCGTGCAGCACCATGCCGCCGTCGCGCCTGTTGAGCGTGCACCAGTACACAACGTCGTCCTCCGGGTGCGGGACGGCTTCCCGCAACATGCGCCGCACGTCGCCGACGTGCTGTAACTCGCCGGCCAGTTCCGTCAGCAGTCCCTCGTAGTTCGGCACGTCCGCGTCCCGTAGCGAGTCCATCTCCGCCAGCAGCCCGCGCAGGCCGTCGCCGACCGTCTCCAGCGCGGCGTCCACGTGGTGCCAGCGCGACTCGACCTCGGACCATCCCGGCTGCGCGCGCGTGCCGGACGTGACGCGGGCCTCCGTCTGCGGCCCCCACTGCGAGCGGCTCTCCGCCTCCGAGAACAGCACGTCGTTCACGGCGGCGAAGAGCCGGGCGACGCGCTCCCTGGCCGCCGGCACGAGCGCGGACACCTGGGACGAGGCGGTCTCTATCGTCGCGCGGCCCTGCTCGCCCGCGCCGGACGCGGCGACGGCCGCCGCCGTCTCGCGGAGGACGCCGCGCTCGCCCGCCATCGTCTGCAGCCTGTCGCTCAGCGCGCCCTGGCCCACCTCGAAGCTGAGCCTGCGGGTGGCCTCGTCCTCCAGGTGGTGCGCCTCGTCCACGATCAGGACATCGTACGGCGGGATCAGCGCGCCCCCGGCCGTCACGTCGGACAGCAGCAGCGCGTGG
Source organism: Dehalococcoidia bacterium (assembly GCA_963668185.1). Taxonomy (GTDB): domain Bacteria; phylum Chloroflexota; class Dehalococcoidia; order Lucifugimonadales. The sequence continues at coordinate 1,163,989 of OY764162.1, read as the reverse complement.
TTGACGACCACGATGTGGGACGCCGCCGCCCGTTCCCGCGCGGCTCGCAGGAAGCACGGCCCCCTCATGTCCGGGCAGGTCAGCGCGCCCTGCGCCGATATCCGGTCCCAGGCCGACGCGGTGTCCCGCGCGCCCAGGTTGATCTCGCTGCGGTCGCCCGTCTCCGTGTCCCCCAGCCACACCAGCGACTTCGACAGCATCCGCGCCTCGGGCACGCTCACGTTGCCCGACGATCGCAGGTGCTCGAAGCGCTTGAGGCAGAGGTAGTTGGCCCGCCCCTTGAGTTGCGTGAACTTGAGCCCGGCTTCGCCCGCCTCGCCGGCATCGTCCAGCGCCCCTGCGAGGGCGGGCAGGTCCTTGCGGATGAGCTGCTCCTGGAGGTTGATCGTGTTCGTGGAGACTACGACGCGCTTGCCGTTGGCTATCGCGTACAGCGCGGCGGGCAGCAGGTACGCGAGCGACTTGCCGACGCCGGTGCCCGCTTCCACGATGAGCCGCGCGGCCTGCCCCGCGTCCGGGTCCGCGCCGTTGATCGCGTCGGCAACCGCGCGGGCCATCGCGACCTGCTCCTCGCGCTCCTCGAAGCCCGGCAACGCGCCGGCCACGGGGCTGCCGCTCCGCAGCAGCGCCTCGACGTGGTCGGGGTCCACCGGTTCCGGCGGGCCGGCCGGCCGCAGCGCCCGCTCCCGCCTGAGACGGCCCGCGAGCGCCTCCGTGTCCACGCCGGAGATGCCCGCGCCCGGCGAGGGGACGGAAAGCGCCGCCGCCCGCAGACTGGCGGCCTCCAGCGAGCGCAGGAAGTAGTCCAGCACCCACGACGAGGCTCCGGCCAGCCGTCTCATGGCCGAGATCGTTCCGGCGTCCAGTTCCCGCGCCATGTCCTCCAGATTGCGGAACACGCCGTGCACCATTGCGGCGTCGGCGTCCGCACGGTGGGCGCGGCCCGCCGACACGCCGAGCGCCTTCGCCAGCGCGCCGAGGTTGTACGCGCCCGCGCCGGGGAGCAGCACGAACGCGAGGTCGTACGTGTCGCAGCGCGGGTTGGGCAGCGCGGCTCCGCCGGCCTCCAGGAAGCCCAGGTCGAACCCCACGTTGTGCCCGACAACCGGTGACGCGCCGACGAACTCCGTCAGCCGCGCGGCGGCCACGTCGAACTCCGGCGCGCCGGCCACGTCCGCCTGCCTGATGCCGGTATAGTCGCGGATGAACGCGCTCAGACGGCGCTTTGGGTTCACGAACGTCTGGAACGTGTCCAGGACCTGGTCGCCGCTGAACTTGACGGCGCCGATCTCTATGACCGCGTCCTTCTTGTTGTCGAGGCCGGTCGTTTCGAGGTCCAGCGCGACCCACGGCAGGTCGATATCTGCGGGCGCCAGGGGGAGCGTGGCCATGCTGAGCCGCGTGGTCAGCCCGCCGGAGCGGCGTGAGGGTAGGGCAGCCCCAGCGGCGGGTCGAATCGCTCCAGTGCGCCGACGTTCAGCCCGCCGGCCGGCTCGAACGCCTTCGCCTTGATCGCGTCGATCAGGTCGCGCTCGGAGCGGACGTCGCCGTCGAATACCGTCACGTACCGGCCGATGCCGTGCTCGGAGTGGGCGTCGCTTCCCGCCGTGCCCACCATGCCCATCTCCCGCGCGACCGCGAGGGCGAAGCGGTTCTCCTCGTCGGAGTTTGCGCCGTTGGCCGCCTCGATCTCATCCACGAGCGAGAAGATCGGGTGCCGCGCCGCCTCCGAGGGCGTTTTCGGGTGGCCGTACGGCCCGTTGAAGACGATGTTCACGTTGTACGGCGGCCTGTTGAACAGGTTGCGGAACGGGTGCGCGGAGATCATCACGCCGCCGATCCGGTCCACGGTCTCCCTGAGCGCCGCCGCGTCGTGCATGAGGGGGTCGATGTAAGAGTGGATGCCGATGACGATCACGTGGCCCATGTCGGTGGACACCTCGAGCCCGCGCAGTACGGTAATCCCGGAGCCGTCGAACGCGTCGGCCAGCGCGCGGTCGTCCCAGCCGCCTCCGTGCTCGGTGAGGCAGACGCCGTCCAGGCCGATTCGCCCGGCCTCTTCGATCAACTGCTCAGGAGTAAGGCTGCTGTCGCTGCTCCCCCTCGTCGTGTGTACGTGGAGGTCGAATACCGCCAACCGGCGCCCCTCAATCCAAGTTTGGAAGTCCCAATTCTATATGACCGCGGGACTGTGCGCGGCGGCTCTACTCTTCGTCGTCCTCTCGATCCCTGTTCCGCCTGCCGAACCGGATGCGCTTGTACGAGTCCGCGTACATCATGCCGTGGCCGTACGCCGTGCGGCGGCGCCAGTCGCTCAACATCCGCAGCGCGTCCTCGCGCTTCCAGCCGCCGACCTGCGACTTGTGCTCCAGCAGCGCGTCGACCGACTGCTCCATGTAGCCCGTGGTGTCGATCCAGAGGTCCGGCTGGGGGTGTCCCATCACCCATACCTCGGACACGTTGTGCGGCTCGAACCCGTCCTCGTAGAGTTCCGGGAAGGAGAGATGGTCCCTGGCCGTCGGGAAGATCGCGGACAGCGCCGCCTCTCCCGCCGCCATGTGGTCCGGGTGCCCGATCCAGAAGTGCGTCATGTCGCCCCGCGAAGGGTATTGGCAGATGACCACGTCCGGCTTGTGCCGCCGGATCTCCCGCGCAATGTCACGGCGCACTTCCAGCGTGGGCTCCAGGATGCCGTCCGTATAGCCGAGGAATTCGACCGCCTTCAGGCCCAGCACCTTGCCGGCGTTGATCTGCTCCTGCTTGCGCGTCTCCGCCAGCTCGCCCGGGCTCACGTCCTTTTCGCTTGAACCCCGGCTGCCGTCGGTGCACATCACGTACACCCACTCCCAGCCCTCGTCGCAGAACTTCGCGACGGTCGCCGCGCAGCCGAACTCCGCGTCGTCCGCGTGGGCCACGACAGTCATTCCGCGCTTGTATCCGTTCAGGTCTTTCATTTCACCGTCCGTATGTTCAGAGTGTGGTTGCGCACTCCGCGACTTTGCCTGAGAGGGAGTCCGCACAAGTACCTGGGGAGTTTAACAAAGGCCTATTTCGACGGTACACGATTTCGGGCCGCGGAGGCGTAACGAGGCAGACTCGAAATCCAATGTCTGCATCTAGGATATAATCGTGTTGTGAGCAGCCCGGTATGCTGAATGGCACGGAGGTCAACCATGGCAACGTCTGAGCAGCCGCTCACTCGACGAGAGTTCTATGAGGCGGTCATGCCCAATCTTGCGACGAAGGCCGACCTGTCCGGCTTCAAGGCGGACGTGCAGAAAGACCTGGCGGAGTTGGAGAGGCGACTCACCGGCAAGATAGACGGTCAACTGCGCTGGATGGTGGGCCTTCAGCTTCTCGGCCTGGGCGCCGTGGCCGCAATAATGCGCTTTCTGGCCTAGCCGTTCCAGTCGAGCGGCCCCAAACGCGAAGCCGTTCTAGTGGGCGCCGTCGCCCTCCTGCCATTTACAAGCCGCCCCCGCGTCAACTACACTTAGTCAAGCAGGGCCGACGCGTAAGCCGCTTGTTTCAGGCGCCGATCGGTCTTTTTTGTTTTCCCCGGAGGGTCGAGATGGTTGGCGAGCAGCATTACCTTACCGCGGAAGGCCGCAAGGACCTCGAAGAGGAGCTTCACCGGCTGAAGACCGTCGAGCGTCCCGACATCGCCCAGCGCATTCACAAGGCCCACGAGACCGGCGGCAACGTGGACAACGCCGAGTACGAGGAGGTCAAGGAAGAGCAGTCCTTCATCGAGGGCCGCATCCAGGACATCGAGCGCACCCTGAACAACTCCATCACCGCGCCGTCGCACGATCCTGAGGGCGGACTGGTGGACTTCGGCTCCACCGTGACCGTCAAGCCTGCCAGGGGCGGCGCGCAGACGTACGTGCTCGTCGGCAGCGCCGAGGCGAAGCCGCTCGAGGGCCGCATCTCCAACGAGTCCCCGGTGGGCAAGGCGCTCATGGGCCACAAGGTGGGCGACACCGTGGAGGTCAAGACACCCGCCGGCGTGAACAGGATGAAGATCACAAGGGTCAAGTAAGCCTCGCGGCCCGAGAGTTCGAATGACCACCCCTAGAGTTCGAATGACCACCCCTGAAGAGCATCACCTTGTAAGAGTGCGCCTCGAAAAGCTGGAGAGGCTGCGCGAACGCGGCATCGATCCATACCCGCACACCTTCCGGCGGTCCCACACGATCGCCGAGGCCGTCGCGAGATACCTTGCGCTCGAAGAGACGCTGGAGGATGGCCGCACCGGGGAGACGTTCGTCCTCGCGGGCCGCGTCATGGCCGTGCGGGACATGGGGCGCGTATCCTTCATGGACGTACGCGACCAGGACGCCGGCGTCCAGGCGATGTTCCGCAGCAACATCCTGGGGGACGAGTTCGCGGTCCTCGAAGACCTGGACATCGGCGACTGGATCGGCGTCGGCGGCCCGCTGCTCCGCACGCGCACGGGCGAGGTCACGCTGGAGGTCCGCACGTTCGAGGTGCTCAGCAAGTCGGTGCGCCCGCTCCCGGAGAAGTGGCACGGCCTGCGCGACGTGGAGATACGGTACAGGCAACGGTACCTGGATCTCATATCGAACGAGGACGCCCGCCGGCTCGCAGTCATGCGAAGCCGCGTGTCTTCGGAGATGAGGCGCTTCATGGACGGGCGCGGCTTCATGGAGGTGGAGACGCCCATCCTCGTGTCGGTCGCGGCCGGCGCGATGGCCCAGCCGTTCATCACGCACCACAACGACCTCGGCCGCGATTTCTATCTCCGAATCGCAACGGAGCTTTACCTGAAGCGGCTGATCGTGGGCGGCTTGGAGAAAGTGTATGAGATAGGGCGCGTCTTCCGCAACGAGGGCTCGGACTTCTACCACAACCCCGAGTACACGATGCTGGAAAGCTACGAGGCGTACGCCGACTACACAGACGTTATGGCGATGACGGAGGAGATGGTGCACCACATCGCGCTGGAGGTGTGCGGCTCGTCGTCGGTGGAGTACGACGGCGCGGCCATAGACTTCACGCCGCCCTGGCCGCGGCTGGACCTGCGCGCGGAGATCTCGGAGAGGACCGGCATCGACTTCCTGGAGCACCCCGAGATCGAAGACCTGCGCGCCGCCATGACGAACGCCGGCTTCAATCCCGGCGAGCAGGTGAGTTGGGGCGGCATGCTCGACAAGCTGATCTCGGATGCCGTGGAGCCGCACCTGCTGGAGCCGTGCTTCCTGGTGGACTATCCGGTGGAGATGTCGCCGCTCGCCAAGCGCCACCGCGACAAGCCGGGGCTGGTGGAGCGTTTCGAGGGGTTCGCCGCGGGCATGGAGATCTGCAACTCCTTCACCGAGCTCAACGATCCCGTGGACCAGCGCCAGCGCTTCGAGCGGCAGGAGGCGCTGCGCCTTGCGTTCCAGGACGAGGACCTGGACCGGCTGGACGAGGACTTCCTAGTGGCCGTGGAGCACGGCATGCCGCCCACGGGCGGCCTCGGCCTCGGCGTGGACCGCCTCACGATGCTCCTCTCCGGCGAGAAGACGATCCGCGAGGTCATCCTGTTCCCCCACATGCGCGAGCGGTAGCCTGCCGCGACGAGGCGCGATGCTGGGTCTTTGAGAGAAAGCAGTCGTTTAGGCGCTGAGCATCCTGGCAGGTGGGAGTAGGGAAATCAGGACTTGCTGTGATTAGAGTAGTGAGTTGGAACATCGCCGCGGCGCATCAACCATGGCGTGAACTGGTCGAGATGGATGCCGACGTCGCCCTGCTACAGGAAGTGGGCACCATCCCTGACGATGTGATCGACCGGGTTGAACTGAGCCCGTACATGCCATGGCTGAAGCATGATCCGGCAACCGACGATCCGCACTACGACCGGTGGCCCATGGTGGTGAAGCTTTCCGACCGGGTCCGGGTCGAGTGGTTTCGGCAGGTAGGTCCGACCTGGGTGGCGCCTGAAAGGCCCTTTGATGTTGCGGTAAGCGGGATTGGAAACGTGGAGTTTGCCCGAGTAATCCCCGTGACGGGGGCCGGGCCATTCATCGCGGTCTCGATGTACGCGCGCTGGCTCATCCCGCATCCTGCCGCTGTTGGGGACTGGATTTATCCGGATGCCTCGGCCCACAGCATAATCTCAGACCTGTCGGCATTCATTGGTTACTATGACCGTCCTGCTGAACATCGGATTCTGGCAGCCGGGGACTTGAACATGTCCTTTCAGAGCACTGACCAGTTCGATCACCGAGCTCAGACGGTTCTCGATCGGTTTCAAGCGTTGGGGCTGGACTACATGGGGCCTCAGTATCCTGCCGGTCGCCGTGCTCACCCAATACCCAAACACCTGAATGAAGAGTCTCTGGACGTGCCTACTTACTATCACAGGCCATCGAACACTCCTGCCGGCGCGTATGCCCAGCTTGACCACGTGTTTGCCTCTCGGGGCTTCCACGAAGAGGTTCGGACGAAGGCACTGAATGGCGTGCACGAATGGGGCCCCAGCGACCATTGCAGGATCCAGATAACTGTTGAGGGCAACAGCGTCGACTAGGCTACAGAGAGGAAATAGAGGCCAGTTACCGTTACTCAACGGTAGCGCGCCGGCAGCCGGACGCAAAAGAAGCGGGGCCCCGATTCCGGGGCCCCGCTCTTGCTTGGGGCTTTCCGGCCCCTTCCCCAGTCTGCTGGGGAAGGCCGGGATGGGGGCTAGCCCGTGAACGCCCTGTTCCGGGCTATCAGGGCCGCCGTGCAGTCCTTCACGGCCTCGCTGTGCGTCGGCCTCCCGGCCGCCGTCCGGTCCCGCTTGGCCGCGCCGCCGCGCGCCTTGCCCCTGCCGATGTTGAGAACCTTAAGCATCACTTGCCTCCTGTGTTTGTTTGCCAGTGTCGATGTGATCGTTCGTCCGCCGTCCGCCGTCCGGCTACGGGCACCTGTTCCAGCGGCCCAGCCAGGCGTTGTAGTCCCACCTCGCTCCGCCGAGGGTCGGCTCGCAGCCCGCGCCCCGCGCCCCGTGGGCCACGTACCTCTCGCGCCCCCTCTTGCGATCGTCGGTCTGCCTTCCGTTCTTGAAGATGTTGAACATCGCTGCGCCTCCTGTTTCCTTACTTTTCGCTTTGCCCTTATCTTTCGTAAGTAACGATAGCAGCGTTAGTTACACTTGTCAAGCCCCTTACGGAAAATTAGTGAAATTGGTTGCCCCGCGCTTCGCGTCCGTATAGCTTATTGAGAGTCCCGGCCCGGTCTGGGCCGGACAAGCCCCGCAGGGAGGCCCGCATGACGGAAAGAGAAGTACACGGCACTCCGAGGTTCGTCGAGAGCCTCATGAAGGGCGCGCACATGACGATCAAGATGGCAGTGGACGGCCTGACGGACGAGCAGCTTCACTTCCGGCCGTCGGAAGAGACGAACTCGATCGTCTGGCTGGTCTGGCACCTGTACCGGTCCCAGGACTACATTTCGTCCGCGCTGTCCGGCAAGGAGCAGGTCTGGACGGCCGGCGGCTGGCCGGAGAAGCTCGGCATGCAGCCGGAGGACCTGGGCTTCGGCCACACTTCGCAGCAGCTTGCGGACTTCCGGCCCGACACGAAGCTCGTCTTCGACTACGCCGCCGAGGTCCGCGGGGCGTTCGCAGAGCGAATCGGCGGCCTTCCGGAAGGGACTCTGGACGCCGTGGCCGAGGAGCAGGGAGACGAAATCGGCAAGGACCCTCACACCGACGTTTCGAGGATCTGCATGGACACGATGCAGCACGCCGGGCAGATCGCCTATCTCCGGGGCCTCCAGACCGGAATGGGCTGGTTCTTCTAAGCGCCAGCTTGCGCGTACCCCTCTTTTATCGTTGTCAAGCCGAAATGCACCCATTAGAATCAACGAATCGGGTCACTTCCCCGCGGAGAGCATTGTGATCGGCGAGGCTTACTGCTGCCCCAACCTTCAGAACGCCATGGACCTTCTGGGCAAGAGGTGGACTTGCCTGATAGTGCGGGCCATGGTGGACGGCCCCATGCGCTTCTCTGAAATCTCTTCCTACGTGGTGGGCGTGAGCGACCGCGTGCTCTCCGAGCGCCTCCAGGAGCTAGAGCAGCGCGGCATCGTCGAGCGCCGCGTGCTGGACCAGCGCCCCGTCAGGGTCGAGTACGCGCTGTCCGAGAGCGGCCTCGAACTGCGGGACGTCCTGCACGCCATCAAGACCTGGGCGGACAGGTGGACGGTCGCAGAGAAGACCGCCGCCGGAGTGAGCTAGGCCGGGACTCCCGGCACGGAGCGTAGTCGTGCCCTCCATCCAAGCCGACCGCGTCCTCCGCAACGCCAACGTCATCACCGTGGACACGCGCGCCCCTCGCGCGCAGGCCGTCGCCGTCAAGGACGGCCGCTTCCTCGCCGTGGGCAGCAACGAGGACGCCGACGCCTTCACAGGCCCCGGCACGCGCGTTGACGACCTCGGCGGCGCAACCGTGCTGCCCGGCTTCATCGACGCGCACATCCACGTCCTCAGCAGCGGCACGCGCCACGTGATGGAGGCCGACTGCGACCGCCGCTCCATAGCGGACGTGCAGGCCGCCCTCCGCGAGAGGCTCCCAGGCGCGGGCTTGGGCGACTGGGTCCGCGGCTTCAAGTTCGACGACACGAAGACGGCGGAGTTCAGGTTCCTGTTCAGGGAAGACCTGGACGCGGTCACGACCGAGTTGCCGGTGCTCGTCTCCCATCGCGCCGGCCACGTCTCGTACGCGAACGGCAGGGCGCTGGAGCTTGCCGGGTACACGCGCGACTCCGACGATCCGCCGGGCGGCCGGCTGGGCCGCGATCCGGCGACGGGCGAGCTCAACGGCGTCGTGTATGAGCGCGCCATCGAGCCGTTCAGGCCGCTGCTGCCGCCCGTAACGGACGAGTCCCGCGCCGAAGGACTGCGCGTCATCGACGGCATGCTCACCGCCGCCGGCCTCACCAGCGTCCACGACGCCATGGTCACGGCGGACGAACTCCGCACGTACCAGGACGGGCGGGACAATGGCGACCTCTCGCTCCGCGTGTTCACGCTGATGCGCCACGAGTTCTTCCCGCACTTGAGGGACGCGGGCGTAAAGTCCGGCATGGGCGACGACCGCGTGCGCATCGGCGGCATCAAGATGGTCTCGGACGGCGCGATCGCCACGCGCACCGCATGGCTGTCGGAGCCTTACGTCGGCGCAGAGGACGACCACGGCATCCAGGCCCTTTCCCATGAAGAGGTCGAGGAGGCAGTCATGGAGATGCACCGCGCGGGGTTCCAGATCGGCATCCACGCCAACGGCGACCTCGCGATCGACATGGTCGTCACGGCATACGAGAAGGCGCAGGCCGCGTTCCCGCGCGGCGAGGCGCGCCACCGCGTCGAGCACTGCACCGTCGTGAATCCGGACCTGCTGTCGCGGATGGCCGCCGCCGGCGTCGTCGCCACGCCGTTCTGCACCTACATCTACTACCACGGCGAGAAGATGCCGTTCTACGGCGCGGACCGGCTCCAGTGGATGTTCGCCCAGCGCTCTTTCATAGACTACGGCGTAGTGTCAACCGGCGCGACCGACTACCCGCCCGGCCCGTACGAGCCGCTCATGGGCGTCCAGGCCTGCGTGACCCGAACCGACAGCGAGGGCAACGTCTGGGGGCCGGACCAGCGCGTGACCGTGGAAGAGGCGCTCAGGCTCTACACGCTGAACGGCGCCTACGCCGGCTTCGAAGAGGACATCAAGGGCAGCATCACCCCCGGCAAGCTCGCAGACATGGTAGTGCTCTCCGAAGACCCAACCGCCGTTGACCCCATGACCATCATGGACATCCCCATCCAGCAGACAATCATAGGCGGCCGCACCGCCTACGAGGGGTAGCCGCGCACAGCGCCGCCACCGTGCCGAGGGCTAGGCTGCGGCGCTATCGGCCGCTACTGGTGTGTGTCAGACTCATCTCTGCTGTGAGATAGTGGCAGACTGAACTAACCAAACTAGCTGGTAGCTTGGACATGTCAAACCTGCAAATCGTGACAACTCCTACAATGGATGTTCTATGCGAACTGGCGCAAGCGTGCACTTCAAGGATGCTTGTTGGCAGTCCGTACGTAAACAATGGATTGTTCAAGTTTGCGGACATGGTTCCAGATGAAGTATCCAAGACGCTGGTTACTCGAACTGACTTGTATGATTTCGCTCATGGATCTTCCAGTCTCGAGACTCTCTGCACCCTTGCAGAAAGAGGGGTAGTGATTCGGAGTCTGAGAAGACTCCACGCCAAGATGTATATCTTCGACGATGCTGCTGCTCTCGTAACGTCGGCAAACGCCACGACATCTGGCATGTGGCGCAATTTGGAATGCGGTCTTATCACCGACGACGTAGAAGTAGTCGCGCAGCTTTCGAAGGCCCTTTTGGCTGGCCTCGGAGCGGACGACCGTCCCCGCATCATGTTTAAGAATCAGCTTGCAGCCTTGCGCGCCCCAGTCGAGGCTATTAGAACCAGTCTGCCTGAACCAAAAGAACCGCGTTCCAAGGATGATCTCTCTACGTACGATTCGTCAGTTGGCATTGATGGGAAAGAGTCCTTCTTAAGCGGCTTTTCGGGGTGGGAAAAGCTTGTCTTGGAGCGTGTACTTAATATGCGGTCAGACATCATTCGTCTGGACGAATTGCATGCTGCCTGTTTACCGTTTGTATCTGTCCAGTATCCAAAGAATCAACACGTGCGCCCGAAAATCCGACAGCAGTTGCAACGCTTGATTGCACATGGATTGGTCAGACGAGAATCGCCTGGGATGTTCAGGCGTACAATCCGAATTGCTACGCGATAGCCGAAAAATAGCAATAACTCGCCCAGTTCTCCGAATGAAATTCATTTGCAAGGGCTTTTGGTGCTAGGCAACAGGACTAGTCCATTACGAGGGCTTATTGGTGCCGACGGTTCTCGCAGTGCCGAAGCTAGTTGTGAGTTAAGCATAGGACTTGCTGGACTTGATAGGCTCGTTGGATACTTCCCCTTCCCCAATCAAACCCTCCCGCACAATACCGCCACCGTGCCCAGCGCCAGGCTGCGGCGCTCTATGTCACGGAAGCCCGCGTCCCGCATCAGGTCTCCGAGCTCCCGCGCCATCCTGAAAGCCTGCACCGACTCGGGCAGGTACGTGTACGCCTCCCGGTCTCCGGCCAGCAGCGTCCCGATCAACGGCGTCACGTACCGGAAGTACACAGGGAACAGCCACCCGAACGCCGCCCTCTTCCACAGCTGCCCGGCCCTAACGCCTGTGCAGGCGCAGTTCGGTGTGGCGGGCGAGCGCGTCGAAGTCGGCGTTCTTGTGGAGGATGGGCACGCCGGCGCGAATGGCCGTGGCCGCAATCAGGCAGTCGACCAGCTTCCGGACCGCCTCGCCTCGCCTGCGGCAACAGCGATAGAGCGAGGCGGCACCTTCATAATAGAGAGGAACTCAATCCACGCCGACATGTCGATTAAGATCAAGTACCACGGTGGGAGCGCATCGCCTCGAGGTCGCCTTCCCATCGGAAGCAGGCTACGGGGCCAGCGGCACCAGCTTCGAGTTTCGTATAGTGTTGTCGCGCGTGACCAGCGGAATGTCATGGACGACGCTGGTAGCGGCGATCAGTTCGTCGGCAGGGTCGCTGCTGAAGTCCAGAGAGGTCGAGGCTCGTGCAACGGCGAGGTCGATCGGCCAGACGTGGAGACGCGTGAGCACTCGGACCACTTCACGATCGTCCAGGTCTATGTCCAACCGGCCGAGTTGGACGAGCTTGGCCAGCTCCCAGAGCACGATAGACGATACCGACCACCTGCTGGAAGCCAACAGCCCGCGCTCAACCCTGCTGAGTTCGCCTTTCAGGGCGAATACCAGGACGTGGGTGTCAAGGTTGACCATGCGCGTCCCAGGTCAGTCCCGTCGTGAAGATGTCTCCCTTGACCTTGATCTTGTGACTGAGGCTGCCGATGAGTTCGCCGCCCTCGCTATCGTATGGAAGCACCCGCGCGACGGGCTTGCCGTGCTTGGTGACGATCAGCCCATCGGCGTCAAGCTGGTCCAGCAATGCCAGGCACTGCTCCTTGAACTTCGCAACTCCGATGGTGTTCATAGCCGCCTCCCTTCTTTGTGGACATATTGTATGACTGGTCGGAAGATATGGCTAGTCTAGGTGTGCAGGCGCAGTTCGGTGTGGCGGGCGAGCGCGTCGAAGTCGGCGTCTTTGTGGAGGATGGGCACGCCGGCGCGAATGGCCGTGGCCGCGATCAGGCAGTCGACCAGCTTTCGTACGGTCTCGCCCTGCCTGCGGCAACGGCGGTAGAGCGAGGCGGCATCCTCGTAGTCGGTAGCCGACGTGGGGATGACGGCGGCCCTGGCGAGCAGCCTGCGCAGGCTCAGCAGGTGCGACTCGTCCCGCGCGCCGGCGAGCACCTCCATTCGGATGGGGTCGCAGACGGCGATCTCTTCTCCCAGCAGTTCATCGACAACGTCGCAGACCTCGGATCCCGTGTTTCGCAGGAACTCAATCCACGCCGATGTGTCGATTAAGATCAAGGACCACGATGGGAGCGCATCGCTTCGAGGTCGCCTTCCCATCCGATGCCCTTCAGGGCGCGGGCTTCATCTACGGAAGCCTGTTCGGCTGCGATCGTGCGGAGCGCGAAGTTGATCGCGTCACGCTTGGTGGCGAGACGATAGCGGCGCATGACCTCGGCGCATGCTCGATCATCGATGTTTACGTTGGTGCGTGACATGCACACAGCATACACCACGATGCGCGGGCCGGCAAGCGGCTAAAGTGCGGCGGCGGAGGCCCCATCTCGGTCTTCCCCAGCAGACTGGGGAAGAGGTCAACAGGTGGGCGGCGGCGAACCCCATCTTGATCCTTCGAGGGACTCAGGACATGCCTTCCCCAGCAGACTGGGGAAGAGGTTAACAGGCGGCCGCCTATGCCGGGCGGAGGGTGGCGCCGGTGTCCAGGCGGCGGATCCTGGCGTTGAGGAGCGCGGGGCCGAGCGCGAAGGCGGCGACCGCCGCGCCGCCGACCACTACCGCAAACGGCGCGCCGATGACGTTCGCGACGGCCCCGGCCTGCATCGCTCCGAGCGGGAAGATGCTCCACGTCATGCCGTAGAAGCCCATGACGCGCCCGCGCATGTGGTCCGGCGTCATCAGTTGCAGCGTGCTTTGGATTGAGATCATGTACATCGAGTTGAAGACGCCCAGGAAGAAGATGATGCCGACCGCGAGCGGATAGGACCCCAGGTACTCCGATGTGAGTGCGAACGCGCAGATCGCCGTCCCGAACATCACCGCGCCGCCGGTGAGGAACAGCCCGATGCGTCGCGGCGAGCCACGCGAGCCGATCCACAGCGTCGTGAGCAGCGAGCCGACGCCGCTGACGCTGAGCAGCACGCCCTGGCCGCTCGCGCCCACCTCCAGGATGTCCCTGGCGAAGATGGGCATCAGCGCGACGAAGGACATGCCGAAGAAGCTGTTGAAGAACGTCATGGAGATCAGGAACTTGAAGACCGGCTCCCGGTTGATGAAGGCCACGCCGGACAGCAGGTCCCTGACCGCGCCGCTGGACTGCCTGCTCCCCGACTGCCTGCCCGTGGGCGGCGGAGGAAGCGTCAGCACCGCCAGGATCATCCCGATGAACCCGGCAGTGGCCACGAAGAAGACGGCCGCGGTGCCGACGGTCGCTATGATCAGCCCGGCCGTGGCCGGCGCACCGATGCGCGTCCCTTGCCAGATCGACGAGTTCAGCGCGACAGCGCTCATCATGGCGGGCCGCTCGATGAGGTGCGGGAACAGCGCCTGCCTGGCGGGCATCTCGAACGCGCCGAACGCGCCGGTGATGAAGGCGGCGGCGATGATGTGCCACGCCTCGATCAAGCCGGTGACGGTCAGCACGCCGAGCGCGCCGATCACGACGGTCATCACGGCCTGGCCGAGCAGGATGAGCTGGCGGCGGTCCACCCGGTCGGCGACCACGCCGCCTACGAGGTTCAGCACGATCGAGGGCACGGCGGAGGCCACGCCGACGTACCCGAGGTAGAGGGGCGACCCGGTCAGTTCGTACGCGAGCCAACTCTCGGCCACGTACATCATCTGGAAGCCGGACACCGAGGCGAGCGTGCCGAGCCAGTAGCGCCGGTACATCGGGTACCGCAGCGCGGGCGGCAACCTCAGCCGGCCCAGCAGTCCGGGCCGAAAGCTATGTCCCATCTGGGTCAACTCGATCGCACCTCAAACGCCGCCTGAAGCTAAGTCAAGTCTAGCCGATGCGCCCGAAAATCACGCCCATTTACGGCGGCGCGGGCTGCCCTTTGACAGGCTCAGGACCATGCCATCGTCAGAATTCAGCAATCCGATAGAATGGGTGCCGTATCCGGCGAAGAAGGAGTCACCCGAATGGGCACATTCAACTGGCCGATTCGAATCTCCAGCATGGACGGCCAGCGGGCGCGGGACATAGAGGCAACGGTGGACACCGGCGCGGCCTTCACCACGCTGCCCGGCAGCCTGCTGCACGAGTTGGGCATCGAGCCGATGGGCCAGCGAAGGTTCCTGCTGGCAGACGGCCGACGAGCAGAGATGGACTATGCGCAAGCAATGGCTACCATCGGCGGCGATACTGTGACGACCATCGTCGCATTCGGTTCGGGCGAGTCTCCTCCGCTGCTGGGCAGGTACACCCTCGACGGCCTTGCGCTTGCCGTGGACCCGGTCGAGCAGCGGCTCGTACCAACTTATCCCATAATGTACTAGGACAAGTGACCTCGGCATCCCTACCGCCAATGATCCGCTCAGCCACGACGGCTGACACCGAGGCCATCGTCCACATCTACATCGACTCCTGGAACGCGAGCTTCGGCACGCTGCTGTCGCAGGCCGACAGGACAGTGACGCCTGAACTCACCGAGCGCTGGCGTCGAGACCTCGCCCGCTCCGCCCCGCATCGATGGTGGGTAGCCGAACGTCTTGGGACGATAGTCGGTTTCGCTGGCATTCGCCCCAGCCGTGACCCCGTCGATCCCAACCTTGGCGAGCTAGACACGATCGCCGTCGACGAACCTCACTGGCGCACCGGAGTCGGCGCCGCGCTCATCTCGCTTGCACTGCGCCATCTCGCAGCCGACGGCTACCGCGAGGCGATACTCTGGACCGTCGAAGGATACGAGCGGGGCATCGCCTTCTACGAGACCACGGGCTGGCGCAGGGACGGCGCAACCCGCGACGGCGGACGCCAGGTCCGCTTCCGCCACGATTTAGCTGATGCTAGGATGCCGCCAATCCAAACCAAAGAGGCCAAACTACCTTGACCAAACTCGTGGCCATAGGCGGGGGCAAGATGGCGGAGGGCGATACGCTGGCCATCGACAGGCGGGTCGTGGCACTCACCGGCAAGTCGGGCCCGCGCGCGCTGTTCATCCCGACGGCAAGCAGCGACTCGCGCGAGTACTGGCGCGGCTTCCAGCGCACCTACGGCGATGCGCTGGGCTGCGAGACCGACGTGCTGTACCTGCTGGGCGTCACGCCGTCCCGGGAAGAACTGGAGCGCAAGATACTCTCCGCCGATCTTGTGTACGTCGGCGGGGGCAACACGCTCATGATGATGCGTCGCTGGCGGAGGCTCGGCGTGGACGCGGTGCTGGAGGAGGCGTACCGGCGTGGCATCGTCCTGTCCGGCCTGAGCGCGGGGTGCATCTGCTGGTTCGCGTGGGGCCACAGCGACTCGATGTCCTTCTACCACCCGGACGACTGGAGCTACGTCAGGGTGCGCGGCATGGGCCTGGTGGACGCGCTGGCCTGCCCGCACTACGACAGCGCGACCGCGGGCGTCCCGCGCCGCGACGACTTCCACGCGATGTTCCTGAAACACTCCGGCGTGGGCATCGCGATCGACGACCACTGCGCCCTGGAAATCGTGGACGACGCCTACCGGGTGATAACCTCACGCGAGGGCGCCGGCGCGTACAGGCTCACCAAGCGCCGCGGCCGCGTCACCGAAGCCGCCCTGCCCCAGCGCGCAGGGTACGAGCCGCTGGTGGGGGTGGTGGGTTAGGATGGGGTAAAGCCTCCCGCAACTCACCAAGCACGGAGCCAACCTATGACCACCCACGAACCGATACACCCGGGCGAACACTTGGCGGAGTTCATCGAAGAACTGGGCGTTACCCAGTACCGCCTTGCCAAGACTATCGGGGTGCCGCAGGTGCGCATCAGCGACATCGTGCACTGCCGCCGTGCCATCACCGCCGACACGGCCCTGCGAATCGGGCGCGCCCTCGGCACAACCCCGGACTTCTGGCTGAACCTCCAGCGCATGTACGACCTGGACGTAGCCCGCGCCAATACGGACGTCAGCGCGATCGAGCCGCTGGTGACGGCGTCCGCTTGAAACAAGCTCCCTCTAACTTATCGCTTGTTAGTTCTAAGGCTTTCCTATACCATGCCGCAATGACCACCGGCACGCACGAGCACACCCTTAACGTTGCATTGGGCGAAGTGCTCGCCGGCTTGCGGCGCAGTTGGACAACGCGCACTGAGCAGATCGGAGACGTGCTTGAAGGCGGCGGTCGTCCCGACATCCTGATCGAGGAAGCGAGCGGCTGGCCCGTCGTCATCGAGGCCGAACGCACCGATCATGCCAGCGCTGAAAGCGACGCCACTGCGCGCTTGGGCCGCACAGTTGCCGGTACCGGGCGCAGGATTGAAACGGCGATTGCGCTGGTTTATCCCACAAACCTTCACACGCTTGATGGCTCCGCATTGCGGGAAGCCATAACCCAGGCTAGTGACTTTGAGTACGTACTCTTCACCCGCCAGATCCGCGGCTTACCCGAACGCCTGCCGGTCAGAGGATGGATATCCGGCAGTGTGCGCGACCTCGCCATGCTCGTGCATCGGGCAGCCGTGCCGCCTCCCAGGATCGCCGCCCTTGCTCTAGAGTTGGAGAAGGGCGTGAGGTACGCGGCAGCGGACTTCACACAGCGTCAAGCGTACGGGAGCGCTCACGGCGCGAACATCGCCAGTGTACTAGGCCAGGCCGACGACGAGGAAGGCCAGACACGGCGCATGGCCATGACGGTTATCGCTAACGCCCTCATTTTCCACGAGTCCCTTGCCGAGGTCGGGTTTCAGGTGCTGGAAACACCTGGAGGTCCCATCCGTGCCTTGCGGCAAGTCGAAGACTTCCGTTCAAACGACATATTCTCACCGGACGAACTCCGCGCGGAGTGGGAACGTATCCTGTCCGTCAACTACTGGCCCATCTTCTGGTCCGCTAAAGAGATGCTGGGCCACATGCCGGCAGCCACGGCCCACGGCGCGCTGGACTGGCTATGGCGTACCTGCCAGAAGTTGGTAGCCGGCGGCGTGACCCGCTCCCACGACCTGATCGGCATTGTGTTCCAAAGGCTCATCGCCGACCGAAAGTTCCTCGCCACCAACTACACGCGACCCGAAGCGGCGGCTTTGCTCGCCGCCCTCGCGTTGCCCGCCAGCCGGCCCCCGGGAGGCGCGGACTGGAGCGACGGCGAGACGCTGGCAGGCGCGCAGATCGGCGACTTCGCCTGCGGCACCGGGACCCTTATGTCCATGGGGTACCAACGGATGTCCCTGATGCACGAGTTGCACGGCGGCGACCCAAGTGAACTTCACGGGCCTATGATGCGGCATGGGCTGGTGGGCCTTGACGTGATCAACATAGCCGTCCACCTGACGGCGGCGATGCTCGCTGGGAGCCATCCAGATACTCCATTCGATGGCGAATGCCTACTGACCATGCCGTACGGCGGGCAGGGCAACGGAAAGGTGGCAGTCGGCTCCCTGGAACTGCTGGCAGAGCACGTGCAGCAGGAATTGATGGACACTGCTACGGCGGTTTCGGCCGGCGGCCGGTCGCCCAAGGAAGTGCGGGACCTTGTGTCACGCATGGGCCACGGAAGGTTCGATCTGGTCATTATGAACCCGCCCTTCACCAGGCCGACCAACCACGAGGCGGAACACTCAGAGGTGCCGATACCGTCATACGCCGCGTTTGAGACCACTCCGAAACAGCAGGCCGAAATGTCGGCGCAAGTTAAGGCGCTGACTAGGAACGCTCCGTCCCATGGCAACGCGGGCGAGGCGTCTGAGTTCGTGGAGTTAGCACACCGCAAGGTACGAAAGGACGGCTCGGTTGCGATGGTGCTGCCGCTGAGCGCGATTAGCGGTGGCTCCTGGAACGCGATTCGAGAACGCTGGCGAGAGTGTTACGAAGACATCACCGTTATCACGGTTGCCGGGCCTGGCTCTTACGCGTCTTCCTTCTCTGCGGACACGGGCATGGCCGAGTGCCTGTTCGTGGCAAGGCGTGTCGCGTCCGGCGAGTCACCCAAACGCGCGACCTTTGTCATGCTGAACAGGCAGCCGCAGTCCACCGTCATGGCAGAACTGCTCGCGGCAGAAGTCGCGCGTGTACGGGAGTCCGGCCAGGTCCAGCGGCTTGAAGACGCTGGGAGCGTCGTGCACCTTCGGTTGGGTGAAGAATCGCTTGGCGTTGCCATCGACGCTCCACTGCCTAAGACCGGGCCTTGGCAGTTGGCCGGAATCGCTGACGGCGATCTTGCAAAGGCCGCGTACCAGCTAGAGCACGGCGCGCTGGCGCCGGTTGGGCGGCCCACAGAGCCTAACATCGAGTTGCCGGTCATCCGCTTGGGCAACATTGCAGAGCGCGGCCCTGTACACAGGGACATTACGGAACAGACCCGTGCCGGAGCGCCGCGCGGCCCGTTCGAGTTGGTCAAGCCGGCGGATACCCCGGTGCCCACTTACCCGATGCTTTGGGCGCACAACGCCAGACGCGAGCGAAGGCTGGTCGTCGCTCCCGACTCGGAGGGATTTATCAAGCGAGCGTCGGGAGGCGTTACCCAAGATGAAATCATGCAAAGGGCGGGGCGCATCGTGGCGACGGCCACCCGCGCCCACTACAACCTTGACCTGCAGTTCAACTCGCAGTCCCTCATCGTGGCCATGACTGAGCGGCCCTGCATCGGCGGAACGGCGTGGCCTTCCGTCATATTCGAGGACGCGAACCACGAATACGCATTCTCGCTGTGGTGCAATTCTACGCTGGGCCTGCTGATGCACTGGTGGGTCTCAAACAAGACCCAGTCCGGACGCGGCAGGACCACAGTGACCGGCATCCCGAACATCCCCACGCTCGACGTGCGGACGTTAACCGATGAGCAGACCGCCGCCGCAAAGTCCGCATTCGAGGATCTGAGCCAAGAGTGGTTCCTGCCCTTCGACCAGATAGACGAGGACCCCGCCCGCGCCGAGCTAGACCGCCGCCTGATCGTCGACGTGCTCGGCCTGCCCGAGTCGCTGTGCGAGCCAAACGGCCCCATCGACCTGCTACGCCGCAAGCTGGCCCGCGAGCCGCAAATCCACGGCGGCAAGAAGACCCGCGTCGTCTTCCACCGCATGCCATCCAGCGGCGAAGTCACCGAAGGCAAGCAGCGCCGCGATGACCGGTAAGGGACCGGGGGCCTTCTTCTTGAAACGCTAGGGACAGATGAAGTCACTCGAAGAATTACTCTCCTACTATAACGGCGTCCGTATCGGAGCGGTGGCCACAACTAGGCTCTCATTTCCGCCAGGTAAAGGGCCGTTTCAAATAAGTGATCACGGGAGGCGCTTGGATGCGGCACTTCTCTATGACGCTGACCGCTTGACCAAAGCATCGCTTGTATCGTACCTAGCATGTAGTCGGCTCAGGTCTGGAGGATTTCTTACATGGGGATCGATATGCCTGTACTACGCCCGATTCCATAGTATCTCAGCCATGTTACGGCTAGTGGGCATAGCCGTTATTGATCAACGGCTATTGCTCCGTACAGACGAGAAAGGTCACGAATACCTACTCATCAAGAAGAATGATCCCAAAGTAAGAGAGGTCGGTTGCGGCGGAGGTAGCCACAGGGAGCAATGGCGCATGTTCTCGAGGTTCTTCCGTAACTGGGCGGAAATCGAGCCCCCGGGAGAAGCGGCATCAGTCTTGGGAGAAGAACCCATTTTCGTAAGTGGAACCGCTTGGTATGAGGCGGAGACTAATGAACGGAACGAGGCCAACTATCTAAAGTCAAACGATGGACTATTTTTCCCTGAAACTGATTTTTCGGGCATGCAAGGCGCATACTTGGAGGACGCCAAACTCTCCGGTAACTGGGACTATTTGCGCACTGACACTAGTCCGTACAGCGATTTCGATCCGCCTGAGGCACATTTCTTTAGGGAGATGATGACATGGGACCTAATCAAGTACATCATCTCGGCATTGGCGAAGTTACAAGGTCAGGCTCTCTTGGATGAGTATCTATGGTTAATTAAGAACCTACAGGCACATGACGAGTTACGCGACCATATGAGTTCTGACATTACCAGTGAGCTATGAGAGCCGGTCTTGCTTCCAATAACGCTTTGAATCTGAAAGGCGGCGCGCCTACCTGCCGGATCAGGTATGGTCCCCGGCCGAACCGGCGGGCGGCATCTACTGCGGCATCGTGCAGCGAGTCGTAGATGCCTTTCAACTCCTCGTCTCGGAAGATAACCCACCTGTCCCGGTGCTTTGCCTCCAGTTGCTCTTTCAGTTCGTCGAACGCGGCTATCTCTTTGGTAAGCACGGACATGAGCGCCTCCTTGGCCGGTCATGGTTAGATTCTAACGCAATCGAGTCTGACCTTCCCGCATCGGAGAGCTTTGCATAACTCTATGACGGTGCTTGGACAACGGCGCTCTTGCCCCATCTCAGTCTTCCCCAGCAGACTGGGGAAGAGGCCAGAGGCCACACCCGGACCGCCCCTGGATTCCGGCCTTCGCCGGAATGACGGAGGTTGTGTTCCGGATTTCCGGCCTTCGCCGGAATGACGGAGGTTGTGTTCCGGATTCCCGGCCTTCGCCGGAATGACGGAGGTTGTGTTCCGGATTTCCGGCCTTCGCCGGAATGATGGTTACGCAAATGTCTCCTTTGGGGGGAGGCCTAGTTCGGCGCGGGCTTCGTTTATGGTTATGATGCCGGCGCGGACGTATGCTGTTCGGCGGGTTGCGCGGTCGTTTTCGTTTTCTCGGAGGGCTTCGATTGCGCTGATGTCGAAGCGGACGCGGAGGCCGGCGCCGTTGGACTCGGGGGCTACTAGCATCTGCTGGAGGGCTTCTTCGTAGAACGATAGCTGGGGGAGGATGGTGTCTTCCCAGAACATGCGGCGGGCGGTGCGGAAGTTGGAGAAGGTGGCGCGCTCCATGTCGCCGAGCATGAGCTTGGGCACGCCGAAGGTGCGGGACACGTCTTCGAGGCCCCAGCGCAGGCTGCGCACGTACTCCATGTCGCGCGGGCTGAAGCCGAGGTTCGCGGCCTTCATGCCTTTGCTGAGCAGGGCGGGCCGCCTGCTCCTGTCCTCGCCCTTGAAGCGCGACTCCCAACGGTCGTAGAAGTCCCGCACCTCGTCGTCCGTGGGGTAGTCGGACGTCTCGATGATCAGGCCCGGCAGGCTCTCGTTGCCGAGGGCGGACTTGTTGGCCCGCAGCGCGTCCATCCCCATGTCCGCCGACAGGCGCAGGGGGGCCATGGGCGACAGGCCGGCGTACTCGTCGAGGGGGTTGAAGTACCGGAACCACACGATGTCTTCCGGGACGTACGGCACGGGCGCGCCGCCGAGCGGCGATCCGTACACGAACCCGCGGACGTACCGCTCCGGGTCCGGCAGTACGCGCACCCTGTCCGGCCTGAGCGGCCAGATTTCCGAGACCGCGCCCGACTCGTCGCGCTCCAGGCCCCAGAAGGCGGAGCCCCAGAGGCCGAGGTACGTCTCGGTGGCGCGCCACAGGTCGCCGCGCGTCCAGAAGGGGTTGGGCATGTCCAGCAGGCGCTGCATGGGGTGGTCTTCTCCCAGAGGGAGAGGGGGGCCGGAACCGGAACCGGCGCCGGCGCCGGGGCCGCCGGACGGCGCGCGGCGCACGACCAGGGGGGTGCGGGCGACGGACTCGGCGCGGAGCCTGATGGCGGCGTACACGGGGACGGACCGGGGGTAGTACTCGCCGTACGACAGCGGCCTCCACTCGGAGCCTGTGCCCAAGGCGTGCGCGGCATCGCCGCTCAGCGCCGGCGCGACCCTGTTCGCCCGCAGGCGCGCGGCGAACGCGCCGGTCCATCTCTTGAGCAGCCCGCCGACGCCGGCCGGCCGCTCGCTCGTCGATGCAGTCATGACGTCACCTCCTACTTAGGCGCGACCTTTGTATGACCTACCTCTTTCATCCTCACTCTAACTCTCTCCCTCAAGGGAGAGAGGACTACATAGAAGGCCGTAAGTGTTCAGAGTTGGGGAGCGGAAACCCCACCTGCCCCCACCTCTGGATACCGGCCTTCGCCGGTATGACGGCATAGTGAGGCACTGTCCCACGAAATCTGAACAGTTACAGAAGGCCTTGCTCCACGTGGTCATACCCATATCTTCATCCTTTCTTCCTGCTTCACCGCGAAGGTCATGGCGAGGGCGTCCGCCTCGTCGGGAGACGCGGCGCCCTTCTCCTTGCTTTCGGCTTTCCGCCGCCCGTCTTCCATTATCTTGTACTTCCTGGCGATGACCTGCGCGATAAGCCGATCGTCGCCTTCGGTGTCCATGTCTCCGGCCTCGTACCGTCGCGCCATTCGATTCAAGCACTCGGTAATTTTGTTTGTGAAGTAACGCCTGTCCTCGGGCTTCTCGCCTGCGCCGAATGGGACCAGCTTGGCGCGACAGCCGGAATCGCGCAGGATGTCGATTACTCCGCCTCCTACGCCCACGTCGTCCACGACCAGGAAGTCGACCTGATGGCAGTCGGCGTAGTCTTTCAGGTATTTGGCGGTCGTCGTTATGCTCTGGTCCTGGCCCTTGTGAACGACGCGCACTACCGGCCCCTGCCTGCTGATCACGACGGTCTTGCTGGGGCCTTGACGCGCGACATCGCAGGCGACGATCACCGGGCCATGGGGGTCGAGCGAGCGCGTGACGGCCGCTCGCACGTCTTTGGCGGAGACGAAGGTGTTTTCCAGGCTGTCCGGGAACTCGGCAAGGATGGCGCCCCTGTACAACTGGCTGTCTTCGCCCCAGTCTTCCTTGCGTTCCTGCACGTCCTCCTCGGTGATGAGGCCGGGCACTTTGATCCAGCCGTGTTTCACGTTAGGCGTATCGTGGGCGGCGATGCGCACCGTGCCGTACCTGTGGCTCTGGCCGTGGTGGGAGTCGAAGAAGGCGCCATCGACGGTGAACGCGTTGCCGGTGAGGAGGAGCAGGGACGGGTTCAGGCGGAGGAGGGCGTTCATATCGTCGTGGTTAACGGCGTGGGCTTCGGTGACTACGACGAGCAGGTTGGGGGAGTGGAAGCCCTGGAGGTTGTACGGGGAGTTGGAGGCGAAGCCGATGGCAAAGCCGCGGCCATCGACCTCGTAGCGGGAGCTGCGGAACAGCCTGCCGTCCAGCATGCCCTCGGCGGCGTCCTGATAGGCGTGTCTGAGTTCGCTCCAGACGATGTCGTTGACCTGGCGTGTGGTGGGGCCGGTGACGACGGCTTTCGACGGACTGCGAGTGTGCATCCACCAGAGGACTATGCGGCCGGCGGCCCAGTCTTTGCCGGACGAGTTGCAGCCGACGACGGACACGCGGCGGCGGCGCGACACGGCTTGCAGTATCTCTTCCTGTTTCTCGTGCGGGTTCGCATTGAGCACATTCTTGAAGAATCCTTTCGGGTCGTCTTTGTAAGCATCGAGTTCGCTTCCCATCTCCACATCCCCTCCCCACGATTTGCGTCCACAACATTCTGAGGTCGGGTTTGAAACCCGACCCTACGACCTGATCCTGGATTAGCGCCGGCGTCTGCCAGCGATCCGGTCGGGTTTGAAACCCGACCCTACGACCTGCTTCTGGATTCCGGCCTTCGCCGGAATGACGGTTGTGCGAAGGTCGGGTTTGAAACCCGACCCTACGGGCTGTACACATGGCTGCACCTGCGACACCTGTAGCAGGTGTTGTAGTCCGGGCGGACTTTCTGGAGCGCCATCGACTCGCCGGTTCCGCAGCGCGGGCACAGGCCGGCGGGGCCGGACGCGGCGACGCGATGCGGCGGACCTGCGCCCGCGCCGAGAATGACCGGCCCCGGGTATGACACCTGGGGGCGGTCTCCGCACTGGACGCAGTGGACGTCTTCCGGTGTTGATGCGTCTATGTCTCCCCCGCACCGGGGGCAGTCGGTAAACAAGATCACAGCCTCCTCCTTGAAATGATCTGCGGGCGGGTGCGCTGCTGGATTCCGGCCAGGCCCCACCCCCGGCGGGACGCGCGTTTGGCCGGGGCGCGGCCCTTCGACGGGCTCAGGGCGAACGGAGCGAAGGGGCGGGCGCTTCGCGAAGCGCCCCTACACCTGCTGTACGTTGCCAGGCCCCGCCCCCGGCGAGACGCGCGTTTGGCCAGGGCGCGGCCCTTCGACAGGCTCAGGGCGAACGGAGCGAAGGGGCGGGGCGTCCACGTTCGCCGTTGTTTCCGCGCGGAGAGGGTGGGTTTGAAACCCACCCCTACGTTCAGGGCGGGTTCTCTGCCGGGATGACGGAGGGGCCATCGGCGGAGGGCCCCATCTCATTCTTCCCCAGCAGACTGGGGAAGAGGTCAGAGGGGGCGGACTCGTCATCGGCGGGGTTGGGTTCGTTGTCGGGGTGTTCGGCCCAGGGGTTGGATTCGCAGTCGCAGGATGCTTTGCCGTGGGGACATGCGAGGCGGATGGGGCCGCGGCATGACTCGCGGATGCGCTTGACCGCGTCCATGATTTCTTCGGCGGCGATGGCCTTTTCGACGGACGAGCGGGCGTGTTCGCTGAAGTAGTGCTCCTTTCCGTTGTGTATGATGATGCTGCCGCGTTTGCTGGGGTAAACAACGCTGGGGTTCGGGGGCGTCGGGCGCCTGCCGACGGCGTCCATCAGGGCGTCTGCGGCTTTGAAGACGGCTCGCGTGTTGACGCCGGTGTCTTGGCTGTGGCCGTATGTGTTGGAGTACGGGGGTTCGTAGCCGGCGAGGATGTCGGGAACCCCATCCCGGCCTTCCCCAGCAGACTGGGGAAGGGGTGAGAGGGAGGCGCCGTTGGTGTCGGGAGCCCCATCCCGGCCTTCCCCAGCAGACTGGGGAAGGGGTTTGAGGGAGGCGCCAGCAGACTGGGGAAGGGGTTTGAGGGAGGCGCCGTTGGCGTCTGTGGAAGGGGTTCCCTGCGCGTTGTGGTTCGACAGGCTCACCACGAACGGGTTGTAGAGGGGGCCGGGTGCGTCGTCGAAGCCACGGCGTAGGAGTTCTTTGGCGGCGTCTATGCGGTGGTGGGGTCCGAAGCCGGGCATGTAGCCTAGCATGACGTCTATGAGGAATCGTATGGCTTGTCGTCCTCCGTCGGTCTCGGCTCGTATGAAGCGTGCGAGGTCGGGGTTTAGGCCGGTGGTGTCGAGGGTGTCTGGCTGGGACGCTTCGGCGGGCAGAACCCCATCCCGGCCTTCCCCAGCAGACTGGGGAAGGGGTTTGAGAGCGCGTTGGGCTGCGGAAGGCGGAACCCCATCCCGGCCTTCCCCAGCAGACTGGGGAAGGGGTTGGAGGGCTTCTTCGAAGCCGAGTTTGATGAGCTGGCGGGCGGCGTCTAGCCTGTGGTAGGGCTTGGCGCCGCGGATCTGGTCCTGCATGGCTGCGACTAGGAAACGGACGATGAGTCTGCCGTCCTGGGTTTCTTCTCGGACGATGCGTTGTATGGGTGATATGGTGTGCTCTTCGGCATTCATAGGTTCTATGATAGCGGGCGCGTACTGGCGTGTCAAGGGGGGAGGGGAGTGGATAGTGAATAGTGGTTAGTGGCGAGAGGGGGAGCGGACGGGCGGTTGTGGAGGGCGTGAGGCTGTAGGTTCCTCGGGGGACTCGGAACGACAGTGTGCGGGGGTTGGCTCATGGTTCGGTAGGTTCACTACGGATGGCGTTGGGGCGGATGGATTCCGGCCTGCGCGGGAATGACGGCATCTTGCGTAGAATGGGGGCATGCATCGTGTGCGGCTGATTCACTGGAAGGCTGAGGAGGCGGGGCCCCGGATCGAGGAGCTTGCGGAGGCGGGGTATGACGTGGCGTACGAGGCTGTCGATCCGGGGGCGCTGCGGGACTTCGCGAAGGACCCGCCGGATGCGTTCGTTATCGACCTGACGCGGCTGCCTTCGCATGGCCGGGACGTGGCGCTCTATCTGCGGGAGCGCAAGGCGACGCGGCGTGTGCCGATCGTGTTCCTGGGCGGAGCGCGGGACAAGGTCGAACGGACGCGAGAGTCGCTGCCGGACGCTGCTTACGGGGCGTGGGATGACGCGCGCGAGGTAATCGAGGACGCGATCGCTAACCCGCCGGACGACCCGGTTGTGCCGACGTCCACGCTGGCGGGGTATTCGGGCACGCCTCTGCCCAGGAAGCTGGGCATCAAGGCGGGCGCGACGGTCGCGCTGATCGACGCGCCGCCGGACTTCGAGGGGACGCTGGGCGCGCTGCCGGAGGGCGCGGAACTGCGGCGGGGCATCGACGGCAGGCCGGACGTCATCGTCCTGTTCAACAGGGACCGGGCGCGCCTGGAGGCGGGCGTGCGGGAGATGAAGGACGCCATGCCGGAGGGAGCGCGGCTCTGGCTGGCGTGGCCGAAGAAGGCGTCGGGCGTGGTTACGGACGTTAGCGAGCCTGTGGTGCGGGAGGTGGGACTGGCGGCGGGCCTGGTGGACTACAAGATCTGCGCTATCGACGCTACGTGGTCGGGGCTGCTGTTTGCGCGGCGGAGGGTGCACTTCAGATCGGAGCCTTAAGTCTGTAGATCATGAATCCGTCTACTTCCTCAAAGGCTTCGTACTCGGCGTCAATAAAATCGAAGAACCGTTGGTATACATCCGGTTCCAAATACCTCCGACCTTTCGGGACCCATTCGCGGCGTTTCGCTCCATCCAGCGGGGGAAGTCTGCCATCTCCCGTTTCGACGATCATTGCCGGCTTCACTTTGATGATGCCGGACGTGAACTCGTCTCGAATGGCCTGGCCTGCATATCCCCGGTTGATCAATGGGAACTGCGTGAAGAAACGAGTCGGCGCGTCTCGGTCGGACTGCAAGTATATCTGGGGCTGATTTCCCCACACCAATATCAGAGCGTCGGGCTCGGTGGTTTGCCGGATATGCTCAGCAACGTTCGTGTATCTGTCGGTAGCGATCTCGCCAGCATGCACGTATTTGTCGACTATCCCAGTAAAGTTGCGGTATGGCGTCCTGTAGTCCGGCAGGTTGTAGTACACGACAGGAATAAGCAGGACCGTGGCCAGCAGCAGCGGAGCGGTGGCGCTGCGGCTCAAGACGAACTTCGCCAGAAAGGCAAGAGTCAAGGCAGCGGCTGGAAGCAGGGCGACGAAGTAGTGATTGAACCCATAGCCCGAAGTCGTCAGCAGTAGCGTCTCGATGGGCAACAGTACCAAGCACAGCGGCAGTATGTCTTCAAATCTCGTTCCTCTTGCCCTGCCAGACAGATAGTACCAGATGCCAATACCCCATCCGGCCATAAGCGGCAATGAGACCAATATCAGTGCGCCGCGAAGGTTACGCAACACACCCAACCTGTTGATGAATGAAGCGTCCGAGTACGTGAAGTTGTAAACGATTACCGCATCCCACAACGCGCCTAGAGCACCAAGGGCTGCGAATGCCATAGCAACGATCGTAAGGGTGACTAACCCGCCGGCGATAGACCATAACATTCGTTTCAGAATGTCACGGTGTCGAAAGATCCAGAGCTGCACAAGCCAGTACAGCCCAATTGCCAACCAAACTCCGACGAGATTTGGCCTGAGCAGGAACGCGGCTGCGCCAAGTGCGCCGATCACTAGGCAGAAGTAGGCATCACGTTTCGCGTTGCCATTCCTAAGCTGTACAAATAGAAAGAGGGCCATAAGTTGAAAGAGAATGGCGTAGTGCTCGGTCAAGCCTCCCCCATCCGCAACTCTGCGAAAACAGAACAGGAACAATGTGGTCGCCAGCAAGGCTGCGGTAGTTCCGTACGCTTCACGCGTGACCTTGAAGGCGAACCACGTCGAGCTTAGCAGGAACGCTGCTCCCAGCAGCCAGATCCCATAAGCGCCGCCCATTACCGTTCCCGCGAAGGTCAGCAAATACGTCAGTGGGCCTTTGTTGTCCCAACGGTCAAGGTAAGGAATGTCGCCATCGGCAACGCCTTGCGCTATGTAGATGTAGACGCTCAGGTCTTTGCCGTGCGCGACTATCAGCGAGTCCAGTGCCAGGACAAGAACGATAAGGAATGCGGCTGCCCAGCCGACTCGCAAGAGGAGCTCAATTTGAGCTAGTACGCTGTCTCCCTCAACCAGTCTAACGAGACGGCGAAAAGACCGCATTATGTGTACAGAGGAGTAAATGGTCTCTCACGAAACCCGAACAGCTACCTATAGGTACCTTATCTTGACAGCGGAAGAGTCTTGGCTAGCAAGCTCCATAAGCTTCTTGGCCTTCCCCACCGACCCGTGGACACATTCCTTTACATCAACATAGTACCTGCCCACTTTTAACGGTTCTTCCATTGGACTTCCCGACTCGTGCTCTGGTTGAGTTGCTACGATGAACATCCTTGTGCCTCTGCGGGCTGATCCCCTAGAAGCGATCGGCAGCAAATCATCGTTCAGCAAGTCGTTATCTATCAGCCATTTCGCTGTGTTCACAACCAAGTCGGTCCTGGAATGAACTTCGGCGCGACTGCCATCCGGGAACTTCATCTCCGAAGACTCGTGCTTCCCTTTGGCCCTAGACCACGCCGTAAGCGTGCGCCAGTCGGCGTCATCTTCAGACGGAACCTGAGAGAGCAGGGGCTGTGTCCCTCCGCTACCCAGCACGTAACCATTCGCAAACTCACGAGACAATCGAGATGCACTCATCCACACCTCATCAGGCGGCATTCGGACCAAGCTGAACTCGGCAAGACGCTTCGGGGATTGGGTTATCTCTTGGGGCGTCTCGTAGATTTCCCAGCGGTCTCCATTAGTCACGGCGAAGTAGTCAATCCCCTCCTTCACGCAGTATGACACCGCCTGATCAATCGCGTCTGCGAGGTCGGTTCCCAGGCTCTTTGCCTCAACCACCATGTACGGCTTGCCGTCCACGCGCAGGACGTAGTCTGCCTTGCTGCCATCACCAAAGTCGTACTCAGGCCACACCATATCGGGATTGGATGTGTCCCATCCGAGCGCGCGCAGAAGCGGATCGACAAGCGCGTATCGCGTGACGGCCTCGCCGCTCTGGAGTTCGCCACGGCTGATCTGGATTCGTGTCCGCAGCCGTTCTATCAGTTCCGGCAGATTTTCGGATGGCAGCATTCTTGTCTCACCCTAGCCGCGTTCGGGTGGGGCGGACCAGCCGTATTCTTCGCGCCAGTTGGGGCCTATGCCGGCGAAGCGGCTCAGGCGGTAGTTTTCGACCGGGAGGGAGGTTTCGCCGTGGCGGGCCAACTCGGCGATGGCTTTGCCGTGGGCGGGCGAGAGGCCGAAGCCGTCGGCGGAGGCGGTGGCGACGATGAAGTTGGAGGGATCGGGCAGGAAGTCTATGATCGGGAACATGTCCGGGGACTGCTCGACGACGCAGGACCAGCTTCTGAGCACGCCCATGCCGGCTGCGCCGGGGAAGAGTTCCATGAGCCGCCTGCCGATGTTGCGGATGAGCGGGGTGTTCAGGCGCTCGGGGGTCTCGTTGTCGACGTCGACCCACTCCTGGTTGCCGCCGCCGTAAGCAAGGTTGCCGCGCTCGGTCTGGCGCCCGTACAGGCCGTTGCCCATGAGGGCGCCCTCCCACATGCGCTCTACGGGCGTGGTGACGATTATCTCCACGCGGCCGGGCGACAGGGGGACGAAGCCGCCGGCCATCTCGGCGAGGATGCCGGTCTGCGGGCCGGCGGCGTCCACGACGACGTCGCAGCCGATGTCGCCGCGCGCGGTCTCCACGGCGACGACCTTGTTGGCTTCGATCTTGAAGCCGGTGGCCTTGGTGTGCTGGTAGATGCGGCCGCCGTGGTCTTCGACGGCCCAGGCGTACGCCTGCACGGTGCGCTGGGGGTTGGCGTGGCCGGCGTCGGGGTCGTACCAGCCGCCGCGGACTTCGGGGCTGATGATCGGCATCCAGTCGCGGACCGTCTGCGCGTCGAGGATCTCGGTGCGCCAGCCGAGGCCGTTGTGGCGGGCGGAGGCGGTGGCGATGTCCTCCATCTCCTGGTCGTCCAGCGCGGCGGAGACGGTGCCGCGGACGAACTCGCAGGGGTAGCCGAGCTCGTCTTCGAGGGTGTGCCAGAGGCGGGTCTCTTCGTAGCCCATGGGGCCGCCGCCCTCCAGGCCGCGGTGGTAGGCGCAGATGCCGCCGTTGCGGCTCGACGCTTCGTAGCCGACGACGCCCTTTTCGACGACGACGGTGTCGACGCCCTCGCGGGCGAGGAACCACGCGGCGGCGAGGCCGGTGACGCCTGCGCCTATGACTACGGCTTCGGCTCCGTCTAGCTGGGCCATGGGTGGGCCTCCTTGGGTCTTAGTCTGACGCGCTTTTGCCCCATCTCAATCTTCCCCAGCAGACTGGGGAAGAGGCCGGAGGCCCCGCCCCGGCCGCCCCTGGATTCCGGCCTGCGCGGGAATGACGGTGAGCGGATGGATTCCGGCCTGCGCGGGAATGACGGTGAGCGGATGGATTCCGGCCTGCGCGGGAATGACGGCGAGCGGATGGATTCCGGCCTTCGCCGGAATGACGGTGAGCGGATGGATTCCCGCCTGCGCGGGAATGACGGCGAGCGGATGGATTCCGGCCTGCGCGGGAATGACGGCGAGAGAGGGGCGGGAATGACGGTGGTTGTACAAAGGCTTCGGCTATTCGGGCTGTGGTCAGCCGGACATGCTTGTGCCGACCTGGGAGAGGACGCCCTGGCCTTCGAGGCACTGCGTGACCCACTCGTTGAAGTTGTGGGGGCCGAACTCCTGGGGGACGAAGGTGCTGCCCTCGAACCGGTTCGAGCGGATGCCGGACTGCTGCCACTCGCAGTTGCGCGCGTCCTGCCGGTTCGTGATGTCCCACATCTCGACGTACTTGTCAATGTTGAAGTCCGGCAGGTCCATGCTCTCGGCCTCGAAGAGCCAGTCGTACACCATGCGGACGCTTTCGGGGCCTGTGGGGAACATGATGTGCGAGTTGATGTAGTCCGGGTGCACGTTCAGGAACAGGTTGGGCCTGATCACGCCGCCGGTGTACACGATGTCGCGCTCCTCTTCGGTGAGGCCCTTGAACGGGGGTATCTCCGTGGTGCCGTCGAGCGTCATCGTCTTTGCGCCGGACAGGTAGCGGGAGCCGATCTCCTCGATGGCGTTGCCGAACTCGTCCTCCTTGATGCCCCACTGGCCGCCGTCCGAGTCCGAGACGACGATGCTGCAATACTCGGGGTGCACCGTCGGGCAGTGGAAGCACTCCGCGAAGTTCTCGAAGAGCAGCTTCCAGTTGGCCTTCACGTCGAGCACGATGCGCTTGCCGAGCTTGAGGTCCTCCATGCGGTAGTTCTCGAAGCGGGCGGGCATGTTGCCGAGCACGCTCGAAAGCGGGGGCGCCTTGTCGCCGGCCAGGTTCAGGAACAGGAAGCCGGCCCACGTGTCCACGGCCACGTTGTAGAGCGAGTAGCCGGCCATGTCGAAGTCGGCGGACTCAAGCTGGTGGGGCGTGGCAATCAGGCCGCCGTCGAGCGCGTACGTCCAGGCATGGTACGGGCAGACGATTGAGCCGCCCGCGAAGGACCCCTTCTCCTCCGTGCAGAGGATGGAGCCGCGGTGCCGGCAGGTGTTGTGGAACGCGCGAAGCTGGCCCTGAAGGTCGCGCACGACCATGACGTTCTGACGGCCTACCGAGATGACCTTGTAGTCCCGCGGGTTGGGGACTTCGTCCTCGCGGCCCACCGCGATCCACATGTTGTAGTAGAACACGTCGAGTTCGCGCTCGTAGTGCTCGGGGTCGTAGAGGTACCTGGCCGGGAATCCTTTCTCCGTCTTGTGCAACCGCCTGAAGTAGCTATAGCTGGGAGCCTGCATGACGCCTCCTTGTTTCTTGTAAGGGCTGATTCGTTGACCGTGCGCGATGGTTGTTGTCACGATGGTACTTGGGCTGACGCCAAAGTCAAGCGGCGTGGGGCCGGGGTTGGGTAAGTGTTCAGAGTTGGGGAGCGGAGACCCCACCCAGCCTCACCACTGGATACCGGCCTTCGCCGGTATGACGGCATAATGAGGCTACTATCCCACGAACTCTGAACAGTTACGGGGTTGGGTCACTCCGGGAGGTCGCATTGAGGGCGTGTGCTAGAATTCGGCCATGACTATGACCGCCGACGCGCTTCGCGTGTTCGCCGACGCCAGAGGGATGTACGCTGCCGCACTGCGACGGCTGGAGGCCGGCGACGTGCGCGACGCTGCCGAGAAGGCTTGGTGCGCCGCGAAGCGGGCGACCGACGCCCTCATCATCGCGCGCACCGGCGAGGAGCCGCAGAAGTCCCCGGCCACGACCAGGGGGCTGCGGAGAATGGCTGCCTCAGAACCGGAAGCGAGGGGGCTTGCGGATCGATATCTTGCGAGCCAGGGCGCGTTGCACGGCGACTGTTTCTACCTGGGCGACTGCGAGCCGATGGAGGATACGGAACGCCGCATCCGCGAGATGATCGAGTACATTGAGGACGCCGAGCGGCTGGCCGGCGTGTAATCTCCAATCTGTTCAAACAGCGGCAACCGTCAGTAATGACATTGGCGGTTGACGCTAATAGCGCGGCGTACTATTATGAAGCGCCTTTGATCAAGAGCTATCGTGACCGAGACACACAAGCCGTTGCCGAGAGACGACGGGTTCGCAAGTTTCCACCGGAGATTCAGAGACGGGCGCAGAGAAAGTTGGGAATGCTAAACAATTCCAAAGACCTGAATGACTTGAGGATTCCTCCTGGAAACCGGCTAGAAGCACTTACCGGGAATAGAGCCGGTCAACACAGCATACGCATCAACAACCAGTGGCGTATCTGTTTCAACTGGGAGCATGGTCATGCTTATCACGTGGAAATTGTCGACTATCACTGAAAGAGCGGCAGCAAAGAGATTCCAGGATGCCTGAAGAGAAGACCCGAAGCTCAGATAGGTTGCCGCCCATCCACCCGGGGGAGATTCTCAGCGAGGAGTTTCTTAGGCCGATGGATGTGTCCCAGTACAGGTTGGCCAAGTCGATAGGCGTTGACGCTCGCCGGATTCACGCCATCGTTCGCGGCGAGCGGTCGATCACGGCGGAGACGGCGCTGCTGCTTTCGCGCTTCTTCGGAACGTCCGCCGGTTTCTGGATGGGGCTGCAGAGCCAGTATGAGTTGGAGATGGCCGAAGACTCCATCTCCGACAGGCTGGAGGAAGTGACGGCTTACTCAGCCGACTAGCTTCGGCTCCTCGGTACCCTGCACTGGGGCGCTCTGCACTGGCGTGAGCACGTCGCGGAGGTAGCGGCCGGTGTGGGAGCCGGGCATGGTGGCGATCTGTTCCGGCGTGCCGGCGCCGACGACGTAGCCGCCTTTGTCTCCGGCTCCGGGGCCGAGGTCTATCACGTAGTCGGCGTTCTTTATGAGGTCGAGGTGGTGCTCGATCAGTATCACGCTGTTGCCTGCGTCCACGAGGCGATGCAGCACGCGCAGCAGGTACGCGCAGTCCTCGAACGAGAGGCCGGTTGTCGGCTCGTCCAGGATGTAGAGCGTGTTTCCGGTGGCGCGCTTGGACAGCTCGGTGGCCAGCTTCACGCGCTGCGCCTCGCCGCCGCTTAGCTGCGTGGCCGGCTGGCCGAGGCGGATGTAGCCGAGGCCCACATCGTTCATCGTTTGCAGCTTGTTCCTGATCCTCGGTATGTTGCCGAAGAACTCCAGGGCCTCGCTCACGGTCATGCTCAGGACGTCCGCGATGTGCTTGCCCTTGAACTCGATCTCCAACGCCTCGCGGTTGTAACGCCGGCCGTCGCATATCTCGCAGGGCACCATGACGTCCGGCAGGAATTGCATCTCTATGTTGATGTGCCCATCGCCGGTGCAGGCCTCGCAGCGACCGCCCTTGACGTTGAATGAGAACCTGCCCGGCTTGTAGCCGCGAATGCGCGCCTCCGGGACCGTGGCGAACAACTCCCTGACCGGCGTGAAGGTGCCGGTGTACGTGGCGGGGTTGCTCCTGGGGGTGCGGCCAATCGGCGACTGGTCTATGTTGACGACCTTGTCTATGTTCTCGACCCCTAGGATTTCGTCCACCGCGCCGGGGCGGTCCCTGGCGTGGTAAAGCTGCTGCGCGAGCTTCTTGTACAGCGTCTCGTAGATGAGGGTGCTCTTGCCGGAGCCGGACACGCCGGTGATGCAGACGAGCATCCCAAGCGGGACCTTCGCGGTGGCGTTCTTGAGGTTGTTCTGCTTCGCGCCCTTGATGACGATGTGCTTCCCGGAGCCGGGGCGGCGCGACTCGGGCATGGGGATGGAGCGGCGCCCTCCGAGGTACTGCCCCGTGAGGGACTTGCGCTCGCGGATGATGCTCTTGACCGGGCCCGTGGCCACGATGTGGCCGCCGTGCTCGCCCGCGCCGGGGCCGAGGTCCACGATGTAGTCGGCGGACCGCATGATCGCCTCGTCGTGCTCGACGATGATCACGGTGTTGCCGAGGTCACGCAGACCCTTCAGCGTGCCTAT
The DNA here is from genome assembly GCA_963668185.1 of Dehalococcoidia bacterium. GTDB lineage: Bacteria > Chloroflexota > Dehalococcoidia > Lucifugimonadales. Next base: position 1,129,195 of record OY764162.1, on the reverse strand, counting down.
GAGCCGGTTATCGTCCAGCGGGTGCAGGCCCACGGACGGCTCATCGCAGACGTACAGCACGCCCATGAGGCCGGAGCCGATCTGCGTGGCCAGCCTGATTCGCTGCGCCTCGCCGCCGCTCAGCGTGGACGCGGTGCGCCCGAGCGTCAGGTAGTCAAGCCCGATGTTCAGGAGGAAGCTAAGCCGGGCTTCGATCTCCTTCAGTATCTGGTCCGCGATGGCCAGTTCACGCTCGGTCAGCGTTTCGCCGACAAGGTCCTTCAGGTCTTCATGGGTCACCGCGCCGTTCACCCCGCCCGTCTCATCGGCCCTCACCGTCGGCTGGCCGGCGATGGCGCGGAACCACGACAGCGCCGTGCCGATCGACTGCTCCGTGACCTGCATGATGTTCAGGCCGCCAATCGTGACCGCGAGGGCCTCCGGGCGCAGGCGGGCGCCCTGGCACGACTGGCACGGACGGGAGGCCATGTACCTTTCGATCTCGGTCCTGGAGTAGTCCGACTCGGTCTCCCGGTAGCGCCTCTCAAGGTTGTTGACGATGCCCTCAAACGACGTCTTCCATCGGTACGTCTTGCCGCGGCGCGTGCGGTGGCTGACGGTAATGCGCTTGTTACGGTTGCCGTAGAGCACCCTGTCCAGATGTTCCTTCGGAAGGTCCTTGACCGGGGTACGCATTGAGAAGCCGTACGCGTTGGCCAGGCCTTCCAGCAGGCTCGCGAACCAGGGGGACTGCGTGCCCGAGCGCTGCCACGGCTGCACGGCTCCCTCGGCCAGGCTCAGTTTCTTGTTGGGAATCACGAGGTCAGGATCTATCTCAAGCCTGTACCCGAGGCCGGTGCACTTGGAGCATGCGCCGTGCGGGTTGTTGAAGCTGAACGTCCTGGGCTCCAACTCGCCGAAGCTGATGTTGCAGTGCACGCAAGCGAACTGCTCCGAGTACAGCAGTTCCTCGCCGCCCTGAACGTCCACGAGCACGGCGCCGCCGGCCATTCGCAGGGCAGTCTCCACCGACTCGGCGACGCGCGAAGGCTCCGCGGAGTCGCCGAGCACGAGCCTGTCCACGATGACCTCGATGTCGTGCCACTTCTGCTTGTCGAGGTTGAACTCTTCGGTTAATTCGCGGACCTCTCCGTTGACCCTGACGCGCACGAAGCCGGAGCGCCTGGCGTCCTCGAAGACCGGCGCGTGCTCGCCTTTGCGCCTGCGCACCATCGGGGCCATTACCTGTATGCGGCTGTTGTCGGGCATTCGCATGATCGAGTCGACGATCTGCTGCACCGTCTGCCGCGCCACGGGGCGGCCGCACTTGTAGCAGTGGGGATGGCCGACGCGCGCGAACAGCAGGCGCAGGTAGTCGAAGACCTCGGTCACGGTGCCTACGGTCGAGCGGGGATTGTGCGAGACGCCCTTCTGGTCGATGGAGATGGCCGGCGACAGCCCCTCGATGTAATCGACGTCCGGCTTGTCCATGCGGCCCAGGAACTGCCGCGCGTACGCCGACAGCGATTCGACGTAGCGGCGCTGGCCCTCGGCGTAGATGGTGTCGAACGCGAGCGAACTCTTGCCGGAGCCTGAGACGCCCGTGATGACGACCAGCTTGTTCCGGGGAATGGTGACGTTTACGTTCTTGAGGTTGTGCTCGCGGGCGCCCTGGACCACGATCTTGTCACTGGGCATTAGCGGCTGCGCCTCCCGTGGGCCGGAGATGAGTTGCCGTTATGTTACCAGCGTGCGGTCACGGCCTGCGAGAGAATCGGGGGCACGTAAGTGTTCAGAGTTGATGTGGCGGCCCGGCAATCGCCGCTATTACCCCATCTCAATCTTCCCCAGCAGACTGGGGAAGAGGCCAGAGGAGTACGAAGTCTGAACAGTTACGACTATATCTGTTCCCTTCCTCAGTCTGCTGGGGAAGGCTAGGATGGGGCCGAGTGCCAGCGTTCCATGTGGCGGGCGTGGGTTTGCAGGTACGCGCCCGGCCCGTAGTGGCGGTCGTAGAACTCCAGGTCCAGGTGGTGGACCTGCAGGTACATCTGCGAGTACATGGCCGGAACGGTCGCGGGGAACCTGCCGAAGCGGTCGTATATGTACTGCGCCATGTGCGACACGCACTCGATGAACTCGTCCGAGTGCGGATCAACGCTCGTCCTGACAGCCGCGCTGTCGCGCCAGGGGCCGGGCGTGGACTCGTGGAACGGGCCGCCGGGGCCGAACTTGCGTTGCGCGTGCGCTTCCACGGCCTCGCGCATGTTCGCGTAGTGCGGCGGGCAGTGGCCTTCGAACACGCCCGGCAGGCCGGTGGGATTCGGGCTGGGCCAGCGTTCGTCTTTGTCGTAGCGGAATCCCAGACCACGCACGTTCGGGTCGCCGGTCGCGCCCATGACCGAGAAGCCGTCTATCCCGCTGTACATCCAGCCGCCGAGCCCCATGGCCTGAAGCATCAACATGCCCGCATAGCAGGAGATCGAGATCTCCGTGGCGCAGGAGGCCATCGTGTTCCGCTCCATGGAGGTCAGCGGGCCGGGGTCGTCAACGTCGATGAGGCGGCTGAACCGGTCGAGGCCGGGGATACGTTCGTCGTTCACGTCGTCATACAGGCACCCGCCGTTAAGGACCATGTAGCACATCGACGCTATCAGGTACTCCGCCACGTCGCTGATGGGCATCAAGAGCAGGCTGCCGGGCGCGTTCGCGCACCATGTGTTGTGCCCGGCGACGTGCGGCTTGGCAGGGGGGACGTCGAGCCGCCGGTCGGACAGCACGCGGACGCGAGACCGGTGCGCTTCCAGGAAGTCGTGCAGGTCAAGGGGCCTGTCTTCCGGGCCCGTCAGCGAGGGGGCGTCCCGCGTCTCCAGCATGTAGGTCCCGCGGTCGTTGGTGAAGAACAGCTCGGTGGTGTGATAGCCGGCCGCGGAGGGGAACGTGCGGCCTCCCGCCGAGGACGGATACGATGGCAACTGCGGCGAGTACCGGTCGCTGTGCGGGAGCATGAAGTGCCAGCCGGTGTTGCCCGCGGCCGCGGTCACGACCAGCATTTCCTCGAGCTCGCTCAGAGGCTCCGGCTCATGGCGCGACTTGAACTCGAACGGGCCGCCGGGAATCGACGAACCGAGCCCGAATCTCCGAGCACGGCGACCGTGCAAGGCTTCGATGAACGGGAAGGACAGTACGTCCTCGACGCCCTCGGGAAAGGGTTCCTGTCCGGCTCGGCCTTCAGACGCCAACTTCAACCTGCCTTACGGCGGCGCGGCGCGGGCGTCCTCGCGACGTGGTCAATACGGCTATGGTTACCCGTCGTCCGAGCTCCAGAGACGGCAGGCGACGGCGCCCGTGATTACCGGGTACAGCGAATCGACCAGTACCCAGGTTATCGACCGGGTCACGCCCCCGGTTTCGTCGTCCCCCGTAGCCAGTTCCGCGAACCAACTCCAGAAGAACATCAACGCCAGCACCGCCGTGATGTAGAAGGCCGCGCTTGCGGCCATGCCGTCGGACTGGCCCAGGCCTCTGCTCGCGGCGCGCCGGCGCATGAAGTTGTAGGCTAACGAGTAGAGCACGCCCGCGGCCATGATCCAGTTCAGTATGTTCCATATCGCACCCGTATCTACGGCGTCGCTATAGAAGTGGGACAAGATGAAGTGGGCCGCAACCACGATCGCGGACGCGAGCATCAGGATCGCTACCAGTCTGGGAAGTGTGAGCACAGCTAACTCTCCTTACGCTTCGAGATGGTATGCGGCAGTATACGCGAATGGACGCTATCATTTGCCGCCGGACATCAGCCCCGGAGGCTGATCGCCAGACTGCGGTTGTTCAAGTACCAGTCAACCGCTTCCGCGATCCCAGCCTCCAGGCCTACCTCGGGCCGCCAGCCAAGCAGACGCTCCGCTTTGGAGATGTCCGCACAGGTCGAGTCCACATCGGCGGCGGGCCTTTCGGCTACTTCGACGATGGCCTTCTTCCCCAGCTTCGACTCTATAAGCTCTATGACCCTGCCGACTGTCGCAGGTTGCCCTCCGCCGAGGTTGACGATCTCGTGGCCCAGCGGCTTGAGGCCGGCGATGACCCCGCGCGCCACGTCGTCAACGTGCGTAAAGTCGCGCTCCCCGCCGTCGCCGAACAGGGTGATCGGCTCGCCTTCCGCAATGGCCCGCGCGAACTTGAAGATCGACATGTCCGGCCGGCCCGCCGGGCCGTAAACGGTGAAGAACCGGAACACCGTTACGTCGATGCCGTGTAGGTAATGGTACGTGTAGCAGAGGTCCTCGGCAGCCTTCTTCGAGGCCGCGTAGGGCGACAGAGGCATGGACGCGGGCGCCGTTTCGCTGAACGGCGGGGGCGTGTCGTTGCCGTAAACGCTGGACGTGGACGCTTGCACGACCTTGCCGACTCCGTACTCACGGCACAGTTCCAGTAGATTGACCATCGCAAGGTAGTTCGTCTGGGCGTAGATCCATGGATCCGCCACCGATTGCCTGACGCCGGCCCTGGCGGCCAGGTTGAGCAGCGCGTCAAATCGGTCGGAGTCGAACACGTCCGACATGGCCTTGAGGTCGCCGATGTCTGCGCCTCGGAACGCGAACTGCTCTTCGGACCGCAGGCGCTCCAGCCGCCACTCCTTGAGCCGCGGATCGTAGCCGTCGCTGAGGTCGTCGACGCCGGTCACGCGATGGCCCGCCTCGATCAGCATCTCCGATACGCGCGCGCCGATGAAGCCGGCGCATCCCGTAACTATGTAATTGCTGGCCATGGCTACCATCCTTCTGCTGGGCGCGTTCCGATGAAGTACAGTGCAGTTTATCAACTTCGGAAGCGCATGAATCGCGCCGCACGGTAAGTGTTCAGAGTTGGGGAGTGGAGACCCCACCCGCCCCCACCTCTGGATACCGGCCTTCGCCGGTATGACGGCATAGTGAGGCTACTGTCCCACGAAATCTGAACAGTTACGGCGCACGTTGCGGGCAGGCGGTCGCACTCTTACACTGGGAAGACAGACTGGATCAGAGGCGCTTGGTGGCTCCGCGCCTTCTTGAATAGCATCAGGACGGGCCGCAACAGTACCAGAAGGAGGCAAGAAGTGGGTGTGTTCAAGACCAGCCTGGGAGTGCGTGCCGGAAACGGGGGAGACATTCACTGGGTTGAGGCCACGGTGGATACAGGGGCCACTTTCACGGTGTTGCCGGCATCCCTGTTACGCGAGCAGATAGGGGTACACCCCACCGATACGGAAGTCTTCACATTCGCTGACGGCAGCAAGCAGGAGCTTCAGATCGGGGAGGCCCGGCTCAGAATCAACGGACGGGAACGGCCCAGCATCGTGGTGTTCGGAGCGGAGGGCCAGTTCCTGCTTGGCGCTACCTCTCTTCAAAACTTCGGTCTTGTTGCAGACACCTCTCGGCATCATCTTGTACCGGCCGACGTGCTTCCACTTTAGGCCGTAGAACGTCATACACCGCGCTTCGCCTTCCACAGGCTCCGATATTCCTCGACGAACCATTCGGCCACGCGGCGGTCGTCAAACTCCCTCTGGGCCTTCGACCTGCCCGCTCCGCCGTACTCCATCCTGAGTTCTTCGCTGCAAAGCAGGCGTTCGATGGCATGGGCCAACGATTCAGAGTCCCTGGCCGGCACGAGAAGCCCGTTCACCCCGTGTTCCACGACGGCTCGTGCGCCGGGGATGTCCGTAGCCACGATCGGCCTTGCCATTGCCGCGGCCTCTATGAGCGCGCGGGGCACTCCTTCAGCATAGGAAGGCAAGACTACTACATCGGAGATCGAAAGCAGCCCTGGCATGTCTTCGACGTGGCCCACGGGATTGACGATGCCTCCTGCGCGCCAGCGTTCCACGTCCGAGTCTTCTACGGAGTCGGGATTGCCCGGGTCCGGCGAGCCGGCCATGAGGAAGGCTACATCTCCCAACGATGCTTTCAGCTTTCGAGCGGCCTCCACGTACTCGGCCACACCCTTGTCCCAGAGCAGACGCGACGCCATGGTGACCACAAGGGAGCCGTCGGCCACTCCGAGTTCCTCGCGCAACGCGGCCCGCTTTGCCTCCGGCACTGCGTCCGGGCTGAACGCGCGGACGTTCACGCCGGACCCGCCGGGGTTGACCCTTGCCTTTGACGCGAACAGGCCGCGGCTTCCGAGGATTCGCGCGGCGTCGTCCTGCGTCTGGAACGTGAGCCTGTCGGAAAGCGCGGCGCAGAGCCTGTACCACGCCGCGAGCGTCGTCCGCAGCGCGATCCTGGACGGCTTGCCCGACGTGAACGCGTACCCCGTGCCGGTGACGCCGCACACCACCACGGGCACGCCCGCGAGCCTGGCCGCCAACGCCCCGTACAGGTTGGGCTTGACGGTGTAGTGCTGGACGAGGTCGGGGCGGACGCGCCTGTAGATACGGCCCAACTCGATGATCGAGCGAATCTCTGAAATTGGATTGAGACTTCTTCTGCGCACGTTCCACGGGACGAACTCGGCGCCTATGCTCTCAATGCGGCCCGCGAACGGCCCGGCGGGCGCTATGGCGACTACCTCGACGCCGCTCTCGACGAGGCTCCGCAGCAGCGGGGCGCGAAACCTGTACAGGTACGCGTCCGAGTTGGTGACGACGGCGATGCGGGGGGGGAGATCGGAAAAAGGAGCATTTTCTAAAGCGGACTTCATTGTTGAGGAAAAATACGTGCTTTGCGAGCGCGAGCGCCTTGCTTCCTTATCTACAGGCCCGTTGCCTATACTTCCTCAATCGCGGTCCGCTAGTATCGAAGCCGCTCGATGACATCCCGTACAGTGACAGCCACGTCTGACGCCCCTTGCAGGATTGCGTTGTCCCAGGTAACGAGCGGGACACCTAGCATTCGCGCTAGTACGACGAACTCGGCGTCATAGGCTGTAAGTCCACACTCCAGCGCGGTGTCAATCACCTCTGTGCTCGCAACGCTGCCTACACGATCCCCCAGTACCATGGCAGCGTCATCGCTCATTGCCTTGGCCTCATCCGAGTCAATGGCGCCCCGACGCACACTACCAAGCAGGACATTGCACAACTCGCTCATGAGAATGGCAGGCGCGGCCCACTCAGGATCTTGCTCCAACAACAGCACAGCATCGGACTGGCCTTCGGTGAGGCCAACCATCACATTCGTGTCGACAACGATCAAGTTCGGCTGGGATTCCGGCGCTCTCGAATGGCTGCCTCGCTAAGACCAAGCGGCCCCAGGACCTTGCCACGCCGGCGAACTCGATCCAAGATTGCTTTGGTGTCTTCAGACTTGGGTGGAACGGACGCCTCTAGCCGTGCGAGTATCTCCCCATTCAGGCTGCGGTGGTTCCTCTTTGCGGCCACCTTTAGCTCCTTATGCAAGTGGTTAGAGATGCCGCGCAGAGCGAGGTTGGCCATAGTCTTCTCGTAGATCAGGACTTAGTTGATGCCACAATGGTAGCATATCGGCATCATAACTGTGATGCATCGCCTGTCTCGGCATCGACCGCCTTACGTGCCGGGTGATTCATATCAGCCTCCAGCCATTATCGTCCCAACTCCGCGCTCTCAGACAACCGATCATCTGGCCAGCAGTTCCACCACATCGGCGTCTGCGAGGGCGTGTTCGGTGGACACGGGCTGGCCCGGCTGTCTCGCCGACTCTCCCCAGACGCGCGCGCTTGTCAGTCGCCGCGCCAGGTCCCTGTGGACTGCCGCCGCCAGGTCTGCCACGGTCGAACCGGCCTTCACCCACAGCCGGTCCGCGTCCTGCGGAGATTGGCCGGGCGGCTTGGCATAAGCAGAGATGAAGCCGCCCATCCTGGCGATGGCGGGCAGGATGTCGATGAAGTCACACTCCGTCCGCAGAGGCAACCGAGTACATGCCTGCAACTCATTGGAAGCCCCGGCGCTCGAAGAACTCCCGGCCGAGGCCCGGTTAACGACCACCAAGACCGGCCGAGAACCCGGTTCAAGCTCCAAGAGTTCGAGTTCTTCAGACACAGCCAGTTCCTGGAATTGGAGGTCGTCTGTCCCATCGAGCACGACGCACAGCACGTCGGCCAGGTGCAAGATACGGCCCAGCTTCTCTCCGTACGGCAGACTGCCAACGGTGTCCTCGGCAACGGGCGGAAGGTCGACTACCTGAATGCTCAGATTGTCCAGCGTCGCCAGGTGCGACGCCGGTACTCCTGTGGAGTACGGGTAATCGGCGATAGTGGCGCCGCTGCCCCCGAGCCGGTGGAACAGGTGCGTCTTGCCCGCGTTCGGAAGTCCGACGAGGCAGGCCGTCAGGTGACCGGTCTTGCCAATCACGAAAGGATCGTCCGATGAGGGCCGGCTGGTAGCCGTCACGCTGCGGCTGGTCCGAAGCCGCTCCAGGCGGTTCGTAAGGTGGCGGCGCATCCTGACGTATTCGCCGCGCAGGTTCGGGGGCCAGTCCGCGATGTAGCCCTCGATGATGCTGATCTGCTCGGCCTCGGACTTGCCCTTGAGCGACGACTCGATCTTGCGCCGCATGTCTCTGGCCTTGAGCACGTATAGCATCCAAAACGGTGACTGCTGGCGACCCCGACCGGATTCGAACCGGCGATCTCTGCCTTGACAGGGCAGTATGTTTAACCACTACACCACGGGGCCGCAGAAGAAGACAGACGCCTGAACGTCTATCCGTATTCTAGCTATTCGGCGCGCAGGCAGTCAACGTGTAAGTGTTCAGAGTTGGGGAGCGGAGACCCCACCCGCCCCCACCTCTGGATACCGGCCTTCGCCGGTATGACGGCATAGTGAGGCTGCTGTCCCACGAAATCTGAACAGTTACGTCAACGTCCGTAGCCGCGCCGACCTTGCCAAAGTACGCCTCCGGGCGCGCTCCCCGGCTACGGCTCCAGGTATCTGATCATCCATTCCACGGTGCGCGACTGGACGTCGCGGATGTGAGCGATCTCCTGGATGCCGTGCGGCTCGCGCGGATAGACCACCAACTCCACGGGGACGCCGTGGTCTTTGAGGCCCCGGTGGAACTGGTACGCCTGCTCCACCGGGCAGACCGGGTCTTCCTCGCCGTGGACGATCAGCGTGGGCGTCTTCGCGTTCTTGATGTGCGTAATCGGCGAGAAGTGGCGGTAGATGCCGTCCGGGTCCCAGGGATCGGGCCGGTTGTAGAAGATCCAGTCCCAGGTGTGTATGCCGGTCATCCCGTGGAAGCTGCGCCAGTCGCTGATGCCGGCCGACATCACCGCCGCCTTGAACCTGTCGGTCTGCGTCACCGTCCACGCCGTCATGAACCCGCCGTAGCTGCCGCCCGCGACGCCGAGCCGTTCGGGGTCCGCGATTCCCTGGGCGATGCAGTGGTCCACGCCGAGCTGCACGTCCTGCCAGTCCTTGCCTCCCTGGTCGCCGAGGTTGCTCTCGGAGAACTCCATCCCCCAGCCGGTGCTGCCGCGCGGGTTCGGAAGGAACACGGCGAATCCCGCCGCGGCGAGCAGTTGCGAGAAGTCCCTGCCCGACCCTGCGTGGTAAACGTTGCCGTGGGCGCTCGTCGGCCCGCCGTGGATGAGCGTGATCATCGGAAGCGGGCGGTTGCCGCCGTCGCCTGGGGGCCGCATCAGCCAGCCCTGCATGTCCCAGCCGTCCGCGCCCTTCCAGACGATTTCTTCGACAGCGCCGATATCGAGGTCTGCCGCCTGCGGGTGCAAACTGGTCAGTTGCGTCAAGTCGTATCCGCCGTTCGACGGCTTCGCGAGATAGACCTGCCTGGGGGAGTCCCAGCTTTCGAGGACGAACGCGAGATTGCCGGTCCGGTCCGAACTGAAGCCGGCGTAGTTGCCCTCAGCCATCGAGCCTTCGCCCAGCCACAGAGGCCGGTTCCCGCCGGTCGATACTTCTATCTCGGTTATGCCTGTGCCGCCGCGCACCGCGCCGGAAACCAGCAGCTTGCCGCTGTCGTCCGACCATTGTATCCAGCAGTAGCTGGCGACTTCGCCCTCTGTGAGATCGCGATACTCGCCCCCTGCGGCGGGCACAACCCAGACGTCGCCCTTGACCGAGTACTTGTCGCTCCACGTGGAGGACGTGAAGGCTATCGTCCCGCCGTCGGGAGACCACGTGGGCTTGGACGCCATGCGGTCCGTGTCGTACAGCGTATCTACGCTGCCGCCCCCGACCGGGAACCGCACCAGCCGGTTGAGGTACCAGTCCGACTCGAAGGGCAGGTCAGATGCGACAGCCGCGAAGTGAGTGCCGTCAGGCGACCAGCAGAAGTCCCAGACCTGCAGGCCATCCGGCGAGGCGCAGGTCTCCTCGCCAGTCTCGATGTCGATGACGTAGATACGCATGAACTTGGGGTGCCGCTCGAACTCAACTACGTCCCGCTTCTCGGCCTTGCGGCGCTTCTCGTCTTCCGTTTCAGGGTCGTACTTGAGGTACGCGAGCTTCGAGCCGTCCGGCGACCACTCGATCGTCGGCACGCCGCCCTGCGTGGGGAAGCTCCCCTCTGTGCTCGTGACCTGGACCGCCTCGCCGCCGTCCGCGGGCAGCAGGTACACCTGGTACTGGCCGTCCTCGATCCGGTCGGACAGGAACGCAAGGCGCTTTCCGTCGGGCGACCAGCGCGGCTTCACGTCGGAACGACCGCCGGAGGTCACACGCCTGGGCTCTCCGCCGTCCGTGGGAACCATCCACAGGTTCGATTTCTGGTTCTTCGTGTCCGCGATGAACGAGTCGCCCATCTGGAACACCACCATCGAGCCGTCGGGCGAGATCTGCGCGTCGGCCACTCGCTTGAAGCTCAGCTGCTCATCGACCGTGACCCTTCTCTTTGCCATATCGCCTCCTCGCTAGTTCGAGTGGTGGCGCCAATTCTAGCAGGACGACGAGGCGCAAGTTCGCGATTTGACTATGGACGTCCAGACGTCCTATGCTTATATTGATATGGCAGAGGACAGGGCCAGATACGCGCCGGGACGTGTGAGAGACGGCATCATCCAGGTGATGTCGCTCACTTCTAAGGTGCTTTCGGTCAAAGAGATCGAAGAACGCGTATCCAAAGTAGTAGGGCCTACCCCCGGCTCTTCAGTGCGATCATACCTGAGGCTCAACACTCCGCGCATGTTCATGCGGGAGGATCGCGGGATGTACGCGCTTCGTTCCGAAGCGCTATCAGGCTTGCAGGCTGAGATGCCGATCAGCCAGCCTTGGAAGCAGCCCTTCTCTTTCGGACGATCCACACTCTACCACGCCGATTGCTTCGATTGGCTGGGAGAGCAGGACGATAATAGCATCCACGCCGTTGTAACCGACCCTCCCTACGGCCTTCACGAGTACACGCGTGAGCAGCAAACCAAGCTCCGAGCAGGCAGGGGCGGCGTGTGGCGCCTGCCTCCGGCATTCGACGGCCATCGGCGCTCCCCGTTGCCAAGGTTCACGACGCTCACCTCCAAGCAACTCGGCGATATACGCACGTTCTTCTTCGTCTGGACGCGGCTGCTCATTCCCAAGTTGGCGCCTGGCGCTCACGTGGTTGTGGCGTCCAACCCGCTGGTGTCCTATCTGGTATCGGCTGCGATGTCCGACGGCGGACTGGAGCGCCGAGGCGAGATCGTACGCCTGACTATGACACTGAGAGGCGGGGACCGGCCCAAGGCCGCCCACAACGAGTTTCCAGAAGTCAGCGTCATGCCGCGCTCCATGTGGGAGCCCTGGATCGTATATCGCAAACCCGTAGAAGGCAGAGTCCAGGACAACTTGAGGTCTTGGAAGACGGGCGGGTTCCGGCGCCCGTGCCCGGATAAGCCGTTCGGCGACGTGATCCAGTCATCGCCGACGCGAAAGGCGGAACGCGACCTGGCCCCGCACCCCAGCCTGAAGCCGCAGTCCTTTCTGCGCCGCCTGGTGCGTTCGGTGCTGCCGGTCGGAGAAGGCACGATCCTGGACCCGTTTGCCGGCGCGGGTTCGACCATTGCGGCTGCGGAAGCCGTAGGATACTCAAGCGTAGGTGTTGAAAAGGACGAGTTCTACTTCAGCATCGCCAGCGAGGCGATTCCTAAACTGGCGCGTTTCTCACCCAACGGCGGCTAGTTCGCTAAGTAAACCCAGTTCTGGCGCAGTCTTCGGATTCCGTCCTTGTGAAGGGTGGCGGTACGCGTCCCAAGCTCACTCCTGGGATTCCTGCGGAAGTCTTCGATCGTCACGTGCCCAAGGTAGACTTCCGTGAAGGTCATGGGAGAACGGAGGCGGACAGGCTCGGATTCGTTATCCACTCGATAGACGAAGACGCATAGCCACTGATCGCGCGCGCCGTGCGTATCGACGGCTCCTCCCGCTTTCCGAGTCGTCTTTACCTCCACGCCCTCCGAACCTGCCTTGATAGCGTTGCTGGGATACACGCCCTGGACGAGCAGGTCCGGGTGTCCGTTGTGGTATCTGTTTTCCGTAAGTACCCGTGAATGCCTGGCCAGGCTAGCGGTCAGCATGTCGGACAAGACGCCGGACATTATCGCGGGGCGCAGCATATCGTCGAGTCGATGGAGTCCTTTGTCGAGCAGGTGGGCATTTACGTCATAGAAGAAGTCGTAAACGTCCTGCATCGCCATCTCAAAGTCCCGCAGCCGCAACTCAAACGGCAGCGCCAACTTGCGATTGAGCTTGTTGGAGTCGATCTGGTTTCGCGTAATCTGCACTGAGGAACTCTGGTCGAGCGCCATGCGCGCTGCTTGCTTACATTTGGGGGTTCATGCGGCGTCGCCAATTCTAGCAGGACGCCGGGGTCGTGGCCGCCTCGGCCTCGGCCATCAGCGCGTCGATGTCCTCGAATGTCTCTGCGATGCGATCACGTTGCAGGAACAGCAGGATGGCCTCTTTGACCGGCATTCCGGTTGACTGCCTCAGCGCGAGCGCGTATGCGCCGACTTGGGTTCGGTACCTGCGTGCTATCGATGCCCCGTCCTGGTCGGTGATTGCATCGGTCTTGAAGTCCACGATGACCAATGCCCCGTCTTCGACGAAGCAAAGGTCCACGAAGCCTTCCAGGACGCTCTCGCCAACAGGCGCAGCCGCGTATATCTCGCGGTAGTAGCTGTCGGACTCCACGGCTCGCCTTACAATGTCCGAACCGATAGCCCTTCTCGCCAGCCTCTCGACCTCCTCAGTCCGTCCTGAGACGCCCTCGGACTCGGCGTGCAGGCGGCTGAGCCTTGAGACCTCCCGGCCATCCGGCAGATCGACGGCCTGGAGCACGGCGTGGACGGCGCGCCCGACATTCGTCCCGGCGCGCCCGCGCCTTCCGGGCGAAGGCTCGCGGTCAGGGTCGTCGTACTCCGGATCGTGCGCAAGGCTGCTGGCCGCCACCGCATGCCTGGCCGACGCTCGCCGGACAACTTCTTCGCGCTCCTCCAGCCATCGATCGCGGTCTTCCGCCTTAGTGCGCGGCGCGCTCCGGGGCGGCTCCTGCTCCGGCGCCGGCTGCGGGGTGGTGTGCAACTCCCGCCACAGATCGGGCGCGCTCTCGGCAAGTTCCAGTATCTTGCGCGCCTCCGAGTCGCTGCTTTTTCCGTACCGGAACGCGCTCACCACGAGGTGGTCACGCGCCCGCGTTGCCGCAACGTACATCAGCCGGACGCTCTCGGCATCGTCCGCGAGCTTTTCAGCCTCCTGCGCCTCAGCATAACCGCGCGTCCGCAAGGGCGGCGATTCCTGGGCCGATATGCGGACGTGCGCCTCGCCCGCGCCACGGTCGAAGAGCACCGGCCCGGACCGCCTGCCGCCGGACGCACCGAGGCCAACCAGCGTGACGATCGGGAACTCCAGTCCCTTTGCGGCGTGTATCGTCATGATCCTGACGGCGTCCTCGTCGGTTTCGGGCACCGGCGCCTCTACCATCAGCGCGCGCTTCTTCGCCTGCCGGTCTATCCAGTCCAGGAAGTCGCGCAGCCCGCCCCCGGCAGTCGCGGCGAACGTCCGCGCCCGCTCGACGACGAACATCATGCGCCGCCACCTCTCGCGCGGCCGCCGCCGGTCGAACGCCGCCTCGATCATGCGCCGCTCACGCACGAACCGCTCGATCAGCAAGTCCGGCGGCTCCCACGTCCGGGCGTCGTGAAAGCGCGCAAGAGTCGCCAGCGCCTCGGACACTGGGCCTGCGCCATCGCTGCGGGCCGCGTACGAGAAGCGTCCGCCCCCATCCACGTGGGCGAGCAGGTCCGCGTCGCTGCACGCGAACGCCGACGAGCGGAGCGCGGCCATGATCGCCACCTCATCGGCGGGCGAGTCTATGGCGCGCAGGCAGTTGAGCAGGTCCCTGACGTCCTGGGTGCGCAGCACGGCTGACGCGCTTTCGACCCGGTACGGGACCCCGGCGTCTGAGAGCGCGTCCTCAAGTTCTGTGAGCGCGGTGCGCGCCGGCATGAGAACGCAGACGTCCCGGTACTCAGCGCCGCGGGTCCCGCCCTCATCGTCCCGCACCTGCCATCCGCCGCTCTTGATCTGGCTCAGTACATTCGCCGTCGCGCGGGCCTCGCGCCGCCTCATTTCCGGCGCCCTCTCGCACTCCTCGCCGTACCAATGTACGCTCACCGGGGTCATGCTCTCAGGCGGAAGGTAGCTGGCGCGCAAGTCCTGGTACTCGGCCTGGAGTGGACTCGGTTCGCCGCCCATCCACTCGCCGAATATGGCGTTCACCCATGCGACGATAGGCTCCTGGCACCGGAAGTTCTGCGTGAGCGGCACGAACCCCGCGACGAGGCTGTCTCGCGTGTCCTTCACCGACGCGATGTCGGCGCGCCGGAAACGATAGATCGACTGCTTGGGGTCACCCACGATGAACAGCCGGCCCTCCGCGCCGCCGCCGGTCAGCAGCAGGGCTATCTCGGACTGTATCGGGTCCGTGTCCTGGAACTCGTCTATCAGCACGTACCGGTAGCGGTCCATGAAGTGCACCCTGGCCTGCTCGTCGTCCCTCAGCAGGTCTCGCGCCCAGATGAGCAGGTCGTGGAACTCGGCGCGGCCCTCCCGCTTCCTGGCCTCCGCGTAGTCCAGCACGAACCGGCACAATTCTTCCAATAGCCCGTTGACGGCGGAGAGGGCAACGCCGCCGATCAGAGAGGACCGCGATTCCTCCAGGTCGCTCAGCAACGCCTTCAGCGCCTTGCACCCATTGACGCCGGTGTCCGGGTCGGTTACCCAGTCCGGCTGCCGTCCTATGTTGGTGGATACCTTGCCGAACCTGATAAGCCGCCTGGCGTTCGCCTCGTCGTGATCCGGCCCAGGCTCCAGCGAGGCGCACAGCGAGGCTACGTTCCGCGCGTGTGCGGACAGCGGATCGTCGTCGCCGTTCTTCGCTAGCGTCCGCAGATGCTCGATGCGGTCTTGTTCTGACGCGATGTCCTCCACTGCATCGGCCGGGGTGCCGGCGTCCGTTGATTCGAACGGCTCCGTAAGAAGATCGTAGTTGGCGTGGAACGCGCGGGCTATCTCTTCGAGGCGGCTCACGGACGGCGGCAGGCCAAGCCGCAGGTAGCGCGCCAGGCCCGGCGCGGCGTCTTCCGAGTCCAGCGCGGTCTCGAGCCAGTCACGCCACCGCCGGTCGAACTCCAGGTCCGCCGTGATCTCGTCGGACGTGTCGAACCCCGGCGGCAGGCCCGCCTCCAGTGGACGCTCCCGCAGCAGCGAGGCGGCGAAGCTGTGTATCGTCTGGAACGCGCCGCGCTCCATCGCGCCCGCGGCGGCCCGGCAGCGTCCGCTCGCTTCGTCCGGGGCGTTCGAATCGACGGCACGCTCCTCCAGCTTCTCGCGCACGCGGGCGCGCAGTTCGGCGACGGCGGCCTCCGTGAACGTGATCGCGGCGACTTGATCGACGGTCGCCTTGCCCCCGGCTATCAGGCTGACCACGCGCGACACGAGCGCCGTAGTCTTGCCGGTGCCCGCGCTTGCCTCCACGAACAGCGTTTCGTCCAGCGAGCGTTCGATGCGTTCGCGCTGCTTCTGGTCGGCAGGCTCGTAGGTCTCCGTCACGCGCTACTCCCCCTCATCCGGCCATGCCGTGTCCGCGAGCGTGGTGTAGTCCAGCGCGGCGTCGTCCGACTTCTTGCGCTCCCGCAGCCGGAGCCGGTTGGACGGGCAGACCCTGTCGAAGTCGCAGTACCGGCAGTTCTCCCAACTGCCCCTGTCCTCAGGGCCGGGGTTGGCCGGGAACGCGCCCGCCGCGATTCCGGACGAGATGACGCCGACGACCTCCCCGAAGCGTTCCTGAACATCCTCGTCGTCCAGGTCCGCGGGAACCTTCTCGAACTTGCCGCGCTCGGTCACGAACCAGAAGAAGCCGCGAACGCTGTCCGGCAGCCCCTCGGCGGCGCGGACCGCGGCCGCGTACACCGGCAGTTGAAGGCGGCGGCCCCGGTCAACCGGATCGTTCTTCATCCTGCTGCGGTACGCGGACGCGCCGCCCGTCTTGTAGTCGATGACCGTTGCCGTCTTCCCGTCCGCGCCGATGTCCACCCGGTCGATCTTGCCGCGGAACGTGAGCGCGCCCGCGCCGGGCAACTCGACCGTCGCGGCCCGCAGCCCTTCGCTTTCAGACAAGCCGAAGGTGAGTTCGACCGCCCTGGTTACCCAACCTTCGGCCCTCCACAAAGTGTCCTCTTCCAGAAACCTGTCGAGGTCTTCGAGAATCTCATCCCTGGCGACGCGCCACAGCAGCGGCCTGCCCGTAACGCCATCGGTTTCCGCCTCCGCGAACGCGCGGCCCGCGATCTCGCGCAGCCGCGCCCGGCTCTCGGCGCTCCAGGGTTCGCCCGGCGACGGAACGCCGCCTGCCTCCATCGCGTCCGAGACGAACTGCTCCAGGATGCGGTGCACCAGTCCCCCCTTGTCCAGGGGCGAGATCGAAAGCTCCTCCGCCGGGGCGTCCGGCGCGGATACCTTGAGCAAGTCGCCCATGAAGTACATGAACGGGCACGTCGCCCACCTCTGGAGGCTCGTCGGGGAGACGGGCCCGGCGAACTGGCGGGACAGCCCGCCGCTCGCCCGCGCGCCCGCCGACACGTTCCCGTCCCACTCGGTGAACCGTCTGCCCAAGCGTCCGTTCTCCATCGCGAGCGCGCGGCGCATCGGCTCCTGGGCGGCGAGGAAGTGGCCCCGCAGGTTTGGCCGCGCCTTTCGCCACTCGCTCACAGAGGCGAGGTCGTAGTCGTGCGTGTCGGCGGGCGCGATGGCGCCGGCGTGATCGAGGCCCTGCACCGCCGACTCGATGACCGTCAGCCACGGCTCGCGGGAGAGCCGGGACAGGCCCTCGGAGGTAACCTGCCCGCCGTGAAGCTCGCGGGCGGCGTCCAGCATCCACGGAGACGGGTGCTGCTTGCGCTGGCCGCCGGGTTCGGCGCGGGGATAGCTCAGCACGACGGAGCGGCCCGCAGACAGGGCGCACAGGTACGCGCGCCTGTCCCGTGCCTCGCGCTCCGCGGAGCGGCCTCGCTGCCCGCCGCCGTCCGCGCTGCTCAGCAGCCGGTCCGGCAGTATCGGATCGTCTGCGACGCGCTGCGGGAGCGCTCCCTCGGCCATGCCGACGATATACACCGCGTCGAACTCCATGCCCTGCGCGGCGTTCAGCGGCCCCACGAACACGCCCGTCCCCAGGCGGCCCAGGCTTCCGGACCGCGCGGAGAGCGCCTCCCGCAGGTGCAGGTCGAACTCAGCCGGGCCTGCGCCGTGGAACCTCGCGTCAAGATCGGCGATCTCGTCCAGGCTCTTCAGTAGAGCGTTGAGCGCGTCCCGCCCGTCATCGGGCCAGGAATCGACGTCGTGCGCGTACCTGTCCAGCAGCGTCTTGCACCAGTCCGCGCGCGCTCGGAAGCCGCCCGACTTCGGCGGCGCGGCGTCGGCGGCCAGCGCCTCGATGAACGACTTCAGGCGTCCCGTCGATTCGTACAGCATTTCGAGGCCGGCGAGCGTCGCGGGCGTGGTTTCATCGTCGTCTCCCAGGGAAGCGATCCGCCTCCTCAGCCCCGTGCGGTACTTGTCCAGGCCGCTCGACCACCGGTCTTCGCCGCCGACGATCCCGGCCTGCCCCGACGCGCGTTCCCACAGGCGCAGATCGTCGTACGCGGCGCGCCCTGTGCGCGGGTCCCGCACCGGCGCCTCCGCGATCCAGCGAAGCACGGCGGACCTGCCCAGGTCTTCATCGACCGCTTGCAGCAGCAGGCCCAGGAGCTTGCCGGGCGGCGTATCGCCGAGCCGCCTGTGCCCCGGCCCGGCGGTCGGTATCCCCGCGAACCCCAGTTGACCGGCTGCCAACTGCGCGTACGGCTCGGCCTGCCGGTAGAGCACGGCGGACCTGTGGAACGGAACGCCTTGCTGCGCGCTTTCGACGATGCTTCGGACGGCGTGCCTGATTTCTTCCACCGCGTCCGGCGCGCTGACGACGCGCCTGTCCGTCCGCGCCGCGCCGTCGCCGTCAGCCTCGCCGGCAAGTTGCGGCTCCTCCAGGCGCAGCGACACGACCAGTTGCCGCGTCGAAGCGTCCGCCGCGTCGTCCTCCACCAGCCCGGCGACGACGGCGCAACGCCCCGTCCCATACAGCGCCTCCGCCAACCGCATCTCCCCCGGCGACAGGTCGTGGAGCAGGTACAGGATCACGTGACCGATCTCGTGGAGAACCCCCGCGCCGCCGGCGGCTACTGCCATGGCCGCCTCCTCCGCCATGCGCTCGCCTCCGTAGCAGTCGGCGACGGTATCCCTGTACCGGCGATACCACCGCGCCACGTCCGAGCGAAAGTCTTCCAGCGCCTCCAGCCTGCGCAGCGCGGCATCTCCGGTACGGTCCAGGTTTCCGAACGTGTTGCGCAGCGACGCCTGGAACCTCTGATGCCCAGCGACGGCGGCCAACGGGCCGTTGGGATCGACGCCCGCGGCTGTCGCTCGTATCGCGGCCATCTCCACGTGCCGCGTTAGCAGCCGCCCGCCGGCGCTCGCCGCGCTCGACTCTCCCAGCACGCCCGCCAGGTCGGACATCGTCATGAACCGCGCGTTCGCGATCCCGTCTTCGCCGGCCAGCGCGCGCCTCACCGCAATCGACGCGTATCGCGTCGGAACCACGACGGTCACGGGCGCGAAAGGATCGTCCCGCTTGAGCGAGGCGACGATCTCTTGAAGCCTGTGAAATGCCGGCGGGCCGTACTCTTCCAGATAGACCCTGCTGTGGTCTGGCTTATTCATTGAATCAGTCTACAACACACGCAAGCCGTGCTGGCGAGTCCCGTTGTGCTAGCATTCGCAGGCGGCGTGAGACGCGCCCGGAACATTCCCGAAAGCCGCCGCAAATCGATAAAAGCGGAGAACGCCTTTGACCTCACCGAAACCGGAGACGCTGCTCGACCTGCTTGAGGTGGGCAAGCCTGGAGACATCGCCCTCCTGGCGCCGGACGGCCCATCGCTCACCTACGAAGACCTCCGGCGCCAGGTCCACGACCTCGGCGAGCAACTCCGAGGGCTTGGCGTCGCCAGGGAAGACCGCGTCCTGTTCGCCCTCCCGAACGGCATCGAGGCCATCGTGGCGTTCCTGGGGGTATCGTCGGTGGCGACCGCAGGCCCCCTGAACCCCGGCTACCGCCCGGAAGAGTTCAGGTTTTACATGGAGGACACGAGCCACAAGGCGCTGATCACGCCCGCCGATGACGGCGAGGCGGCCCGCGGCGTCGCCCTCGACGGCGTGCTTCAAATCGCGGCCTCATGCGACTCGGACGGCGCGGTGACGCTGACCTGCCGGCAACCGGCATCCTGCGCCACGACCGAGCGCCCGGCTCCGGACGATCCCGCGCTGGTCCTGCACACGAGCGGCACCACCAGCCGCCCCAAGCGCGTGCCGCTGCGCCACAAGAACCTTGCCGCCTCCGCCGTGAACATCAGGGACACTTATGCGCTCACACCGGAAGACGTGTCCTTGTGCGTGATGCCTTTGTTCCACGTCCACGGCATCGTCGCCTCCCTGCTGGCGGCCCTGCTCTCCGGCGGCACGGTCGTAGCGCCGCCGCGGTTCTCGGCCAACGGCTTCTGGCCCATGGCCGAGCGGTACGGCGTGTCGTGGTTCACGGCAGTGCCCAGCATGCACCAGGCCCTCCTGGCCCGCAGCGCGAACCAGCCGCCCGCCGTACCTCAGGAACTCCGGTTCATCAGGTCGTGCAGTTCCCCATTGGCGGCCGACGTGATGCTGGCGATGGAGGACCGCTTCGGCGTGCCGGCGCTGGAGGCGTACGGCATGACCGAGGCCGCGCACCAGATGACGTCGAACCCGCTGCCGCCCGGCGAGCGGCTGCCGGGATCGGTCGGCCCCGGCACGGGCGTAGAGGTCGCGATCATGGACGACGCTGGCCGGCTGCTGCCCGGAGGCGACAGGGGAGAGGTGGTAATCAGGGGCCGCAACGTGATCGACGGCTACGAAGACAACCCGCAGGCCAACGCGGACTCGTTCGCCGGCGGCTGGTTCCGAACGGGCGACGAAGGCACGCTGGACGAACAAGGCTACCTCACGCTTACGGGACGGCTGAAGGAGCTGATCAACCGCAGCGGCGAGAAGATTTCTCCGTGGGAGCTCGACCAAGTGCTGATGGCGCACCCGGCGGTCGCCGAGGCCGTGTGCTTCGCCGCGCCGCACCCGATGCACGGCGAGGAGCCGGCGGCAGCGGTCGTGCTCGCGGGCGCGGCCACGGAGCGAGACCTGATCCGCCACTGCCGGGACCGCGTCGCCGCGTTCAAGGCCCCGCGCAAGATCCACATCCTGGACCAGATACCGAAGACGGCCACAGGCAAGGTGCAGCGCAGGCTGGTGGCCGAGGCAGTGCTGGGGACGAACGCGTGAAGATAGCGATCTTCGGCGCCGGCGCGATAGGGGCGTTCCTGGGCGCGAAGCTGGCGCGGGCCGGCGTGGACGTCACGCTGATCGCCCGGGGGCCGCACCTCGACGCGATGCACCGTAGCGGCGTGCGAGTCAGGGAGGCGGAGGACGAGTACACCGTCCAGGTGCGCGCAACCGACGACCCGGCGAAAGTGGGCGAGGTTGACTACCTGTTCCTGACGGTGAAGGCGCACTCGCTGCCCGGAATCGTCGGGCGCGTCGGGCCGATGCTCGGCTCGAACACCGCCGTCGTCTCAGCGCAGAACGGCATCCCCTGGTGGTACTTCCAGCGTCACGGCGGCCCTTTGGACGGGACGCAACTGGAGAGCCTCGATCCCGGCGGCGTCATCTCGGACGCAATCGCGCCGGAGCGCATCATCGGCTGCGTCGTTTATCCCACCACGGTCATCGCCGAGCCGGGCGTCATACACCACCTGGAGGGCAACCGCTTCTCGCTGGGCGAGCTGGACGGCGAGAGGTCGGACAGGTGCCGCGAGCTTTCGCGGGCGATCATATCGGCCGGCCTCAAGTCCCCCGTCAGCGCCCGCATACGGCGCGACCTCTGGATCAAGCTGCTCGGCAACGTCGCGTTCAATCCAATCAGCGCCCTTACCGGCGCGACGATGGTCCACATCGCCGCCCATCCCGGCACGAGGGCGCTGGCGCGCGCCGTCATGGAGGAGGCCGACGCCGTAGCCGACGCCCTCGGCGTGAGGATTCCGATCTCCGTCGAGCGAAGGCTGGCAGGGGCCGAAGCCGTCGGAGAGCACAAGACCTCGATGTTGCAGGACGTGGAATCGGGCCGCCCGCTTGAGGTGGAGAGCGTCGTTGGCGCGGTCGTGGAGCTCGGCGATAAGCTGGGCCTGCCCATGACCAACACCCGCGCCGTTTACGCCTGCACAAATCTTTTGGCCGCCCGAATCGCTCCTGTAAGATGATTCCGAGCACACTTAAACCTCGCCCCTGCCGGGAGGAGAGACCTTGGAACATTCAAGTCGAGACGAAGCCGGACATACCGAACACTCCAGTCCCTGGGCGGACGTCGACGTAGCGGACATGCTGGCCGGCGCCGCCCTTGCCATTGGCGCCGGCACGCCGACCGACGTTGGCCGGTCATGGATGCCGCCGACCGACCACCCGGACCCCATCGTGCTGGCCGCGGGCATTCCAGACGCGGACACACTGCCGGTGCAGGACCTGCGGGACGCGCTGGACAACGTGCTGGCGACCGACGCCCGGAACGCCCTGGAGTACGGGGGCCGGATGGGGTTTATCGGCTTGCAGGAGGCGATGGCCGAGCGGCTGAGCAGGACCGAGGGCATTCCCTTGGACGCCAACAACCTGCTCTTCAACAACGGCAGCTCCGGCACGATCGACAACGTCTGCAGGGCTTTCATCGAGCCGGGGGACGTCATCATCACCGAGAGGCCCAGCTACTCAGGCTCGATCCGCACCATGCGCGGCTACCAGGCGCGAATCGTGGACGTGCCCATGGACGACGAGGGCATCTCCGTCGAGGGCGCGAAGGACGCGATCGAGGCCGTCCGGTCCGAGGGCGGCACCGTAAAGTTCCTCTACACGATAGCCGACTTCCACAACCCCTCGGGAGTAACGATGTCGGCGCGGCGCAGGGCGGAACTGATCGAGCTTTGCGCATCGCACCGCGTGATCATCCTGGAGGACGCCGCCTACGCAGACCTGTACTTCGGCGAAGAGCCTCAATCCTCCATCTACGCCGTCGCGGAAGGGCAGGGCGTGCTCAAGCTGGGCTCGTTCAGCAAGTCCATTGCCACCGGGCTTCGCGTGGGATGGGTGCAGGGCCGTCCCGACTTCGTGGAATCGGTCAGCCGGATGCGGTTCGACATGGGCGGCAACCAGGTCATGCTGCGTGCGCTGGCGGAACTGGTCGCCTCGGGTAAGTTCGACGACCACCTAGACAGGATGCGGCCTATCTACGCGGAGAAGAGCAAAGTGCTGGCCAACGCCCTCGCCGAGCACTGCGAGCCCCACCTGCGCTTCAGCGAGCCGCAGGGCGGGTTCTTCCAGTGGGTCGAATGCGCCGGGGCGACGGCGAGAGAAGTGCTGGACGTGGGCTCCTCGGAAGAGGGGCTCGTCATGCCGATCGGCTCCGTGTTCTTCCGCCGCGGCGAAGAGGACGACACCTCGCACATCCGCATGGCCTTCAGCAACGCGCCGCTCGACAAGCTGAACGAAGTCGGCGAACGTCTGGGCCGCGCGTTCCGGCGGGTGTCTGAAAACCGGGCGAGCTAGGTTAGGCCAACAGCCGACCGGCTGAAGAACGGCGGGCGGGTTACTCGGACGCCGACTCCTCGTCCGCGGCCTCGCCTTCGGCAGCCTCCGCGCCTTCCTCGACCTCGCCCTCGATCAGGTCGATGCCCTCCTCCAGCTTGCGCGGCGGCAGGACGCGGCAGATCACGTCCCCGGCTTCCGCCAGGATGTCGACGTTCGCGCCGGTGGTGAGGTCGCTAATCTGGACCACCATGTCGAATGCGTCGAGCCCCGAAACGTCCACCTCGATCGACGCCGGCATCTCCAGCGGGAGAGCCTCCACAGGCACGGACGACATCTGTTGGACGAGCGTGCCGCCGTCCCGCACCGCGGGAGCGTCGCCCAGAAGTACGAGCGGCACGTCCGCGCGCAGGCGCTGCTCCGCGTCCACGCGCATGAAGTCCACGTGCAGCAGGTCTTCAGACACCGGGTGCCGCTGCACTTCGCGCACGAAGCAGATCGTCTCGCCGTCCTCGCCGGGCACGCTTACGCCCACGGGCACGTTGGTGCCGACTGCGGGAAGCATCATCGAAAGCGTGTGTCCGTCCGCCTGCAGCGAGACCGGGGCCTTCTCGCCCCCGTAGAGGTGCACGGGCACGATCCCCTGCCGCCGGAGCCGTCCAACCTTCTTGCCGGTCACGCTCCTGCTGTCGAGTTCGACCGAGTACCTGGTATCCGTAGCCATCGTTACGTTCCTTGGTCTTAGAGAATTGGCTTGATGGGCTAGCCGGCCATAGCGGCTTCGATGCTCTGGACCAGCTTGGCCTTCGGGGCCGCCCCGATCAACTGGCCGACCTTGTCGCCGTCCTTGAAGATGAGCAGCGCGGGAATGCCCCGGATGCCGAACTTCTGGGGCGTGCTGGGGTTGGAGTCCACGTCCACCTTGGCGAACTTCACCCGGCCGTCGTACTCCTCGGCCAACTCGTCCACGACCGGCGCGATCGCCTTGCAGGGGCCGCACCATTCGGCCCAGAAGTCCACGACCACAGGGTTGTCGGACTGGATGACCTCGTCTTCGAAGGTGTCGTCGGTTACGGCTATCGTCTTGCTCAACGGTTGTCTCCCTGAATGATTGTCGCTAAACCCTAGTAGAACGTGCAGCCGATGCCGCGGTAACCGATTGTGACCTTGCCGTCTTCCACGAGCACCGGGGTGATCCGCTCGCCGTCCGTCAATGCCTCGAGTTCAGGCCACTTCTCCGGACTGATCGCGAGATCGATCTCGTCGTACTCGGTCCCCTTTTCTTCCAGTTCCATCTTGACCGACACGCAGATGGTGCACTCGGGGTGCGTGTACAGAACCGCCTTATCGTCAGACATCGCCTCTCATCTACCCCTCGGATCCCTTCGGCCAGGGCGGCTGCGGGCGCTTGAGCTCGCCGATGTAAGCCTTGCTGGAAGCAAGAGCCATGAAGTGCTCGAACGTCTCCACCGAGTCCTCCTCGGGCGGCGTGAACGTCTTCAGGAATGCGACGTTGTCGTTCTCGAAGACGAACGTCGGCGTGCCGAAGATGCCCAGAGACACGGCCTCTTCGTGGTCGCGGCCTACTGCCGCGGCCAATTCCGGATCGTCCATGTCCTGCTTGAAGCGATCGACGTCCAGACCGGCCTTCTCCGCGACGCCTACCATGGCGTCCTTTTCGTTCAGCGGGAGGCGGTCGTCGCCGCCGTGCCGCGCCGTAAGAAGCTCCAGGTTGAACCTGTCCTGCTCGCGGGCGCCCTGCCTGCGCGCAGCCACGCTCGCGATCTGCGAGACGATGCTGCGGCCGGCGGTCAGGTCGTCCTGCTCCCAGACCTTCCAGTCGCTGTCGCCGTTGCCTTCCGAGCCCTGCCGCAGCGTGTGGGCGTTCTGCTCCAGCGAGAAGTGCCTCCAGGTGATGTCCAGGTTGTCGCCGTAAGCGTCCTGGACGCGTGACAGCCACACGGCTGCCTGATACACCCACGGTCAGCCAAAGTCTATCCAGATGTTCATCTTGACGTTGTCCATACGAGCCTGCTCCTCTCGGAATTGGTGCGTAGTCCGATGCTCCAATTCTAACGCATCGGAAGGGGCGCACAAGGATTTAGCGAGAGAAGAAACCGTTCAGACGCTGGCCGCGCCGCCCCGCAAGAAACGTTGCCGCCGCCCGAAGCCCCGTGCTAGCGTTGAGCGTATCGGCGCCCGATTGAATTGCGCGTAAGAGAACGCTCGTACATGAAGACAACGCGCTACTTTGATGAGCAAGTACGTCGCAAGCGGCCCTACATCAAACTATCGTGGTGCGTTGAAATCGTCGGCGCTCCGTTACACAGGGAAAAGCAGGCGGACGGACGTCTGCGCTTTTGGGGAGAGATCACTCCGCCCGGCGAAACTGCCCCCCGCTACCTGCGCGTCGTAACGCTGGAAGACGGCGAGACTATTCACAACGCATTTTTCGACAGGCGCTTTCGCAAAGAGGAGCCAGCATGAAACTTCACTACTATCCGGAGACCGATAGCCTCTACGTCGAGTTCAAGGCGCGGCCGGGGGCGGAAACCATTGAGGTCACCGAGGGTCTCAATGTAGATATAGACGCCGCTGGCGAGGTGGTCGGCTTCGACATCGACCATGCGTCCCAACGGCTGGACCTGCACACGCTGGAAACCGAAGCGCTACCCCTTCACAGCATCAAGGCTGGCTAGTCTCGGTGTCGATAGCGCGCTCACTCCCCGCCCCGCAAGAAACGTTGCCGCCGCCCGAAGCCCCGTGCTAGCGTTGAGCGTGTCGGCGTTCTCCGGCGCCGACGCCTCTCCAATCAATCAAACCGAGGAGCCGCGCATTGGAAACGACACCCCTAGGAAACACCGGACTCGAAGTCACCCGCCTCGGCATGGGCCTCTCTGAGATCGGCAGTTACGAACTCGACCAGGACAGCGTCGACACCGTGTCCGCCGTCCTGAATGCCGCCCTCGACGGCGGCATCAACTTCCTCGACACGGCCGCCTGCTACGGCAACAGCGAGGAGTTGGTCGGCAGGGCCGTCTCCGGCAGAAGGGACGAGTTCGTCCTCGCATCCAAGTGCGCCCACAGAGCGGGCGGCTATGAAGGCCACGTCTGGGACCGCGCCACCGTCGAGTCCAGCATCGACCGCAGCCTCAAGCGCCTCCGGACAGACCGCATAGACGTCATGCAGCTCCACACCTGCGAGCTCGAAGTCCTCAAGCGCGGCGAAGTCATTGAGGCCCTCCTCGACGCCAAGCAGGCCGGCAAGGTCCGCTTCGCCGGATACAGCGGCGACAACGAAGAGGCGCTGTGGGCCGTCGAGAGCGGCCACTTCGACACCCTCCAGACCTCCTTCAGCCTGGTGGACCAGCGCGCCCGCACGTGGGAAATCCTCCAGAAGGCCGACGAGCAGGGCATGGGCGTCATCATCAAGCGCCCCATCGGCAACGCCGTCTGGCGCGCCGCCCAGAGCACTTCCGCATACGCCGACGAGTACTTCCGCCGCGCCCAGGAGCTAGCCGCCATGGGAGACATCGCCGACGAGCCGGAGGACCGCATCGAGACCTCCCTCGGCTTCACCTTCGCCCACCCCCAGGTCGACACCGCAATCCTCGGCACCCAGAACCAGGCCCACATGCAGTCCAACGTCCGCATGGTAGAGTCCGGCCTCAACGTCCCCGATTCCGTAGTAGCCGAACTCCAGGCCCGCTTCGATCGCGCCGGCGAAAACTGGGAACAACGCGGCTAACCCACTACTCCAGCCGCCGCAGTTCCGTCTGCGTCACCAGCACCAGCACCCCCGTGACCATCACCGCTGCCGCGAACATCCCCACCGCCGCCTGCCCGCCCAGCCAGTCCGCCACGAACCCGCCCGGCAGCATCCCCAGCGGCATCAGCGAGAAGTTCATCATCCACACGCTCATCACACGCCCACGGTAGCGGTCCTCCGTCTGCTCCACGATGATCGCGTGGAACAGCGTCCGCCGCGTCGAGTCCCCAAGCCCGATCAGCACCGTCAGCCCAACAGCCGCGTAGTAGATCGGTATCGCTGCGATCAGCGTCAGCCCGACCCCCGTGACCAGTGTGCCCGCAATCAGCACCAGCCCACGCCGCCACCGGCCCATCGAAGCGATCCACATCGCGCCGACCAGCGATCCCAAACCCATCGCGCTCAGCATCAGCCCCATCGCCTCCGGCCCGCGGTCGTAGATCTCCACCATCAGCACCGGCAGGATGTGCTTGAACGGCATCGCGAACAGCGCCGTCGCCCCGCCCATGATCAGCAGCACCAGCACCAGCCGCGTCCCCTTGATGTAGGCCAGCCCGTCCCTGATGTCGCCCAGGATGTTCTTCTCCCCGGACGACTCCGTGGGCGGCAACGGCGGAATGAACGCCGTCAGGAGCGCCGCCAGCAGCGCCATCACCGTCGTGATGAAGAATACGCCCTCCGGCCCCAGCCACGCGTACAGCCAGCCCCCGATCGCCGGCGTCGTCAGCGTCATCGCGCTCATCGCCGCCGCGCTCAGGGCCAGCGCGTTCGTCACCATGTCCTTGCCCACCAGCTGCGGGATGATCGCCTGCCGCGCCGGCCCCATGAACGAGAACATGATCCCGTCGAACACCATCATCACCAGCAGGTGGTACCACGTCACGATGTCCGTGAGGATCGTCACCGCGATCGCCAGGTACATCAGCGCTTCCCAGATCTGCGCCAGCAGGATGATCCGCCTGCGGTCGATCCGGTCCGCGATCGCCCCCCCGAACAGCGCCAGCACCAGCATCGCCGGCGCGAACCCAGACTGCACTATGCCCAGGATCACCCCCGACCGCGTGAGGTCGTAGGTCAGGTACCCCACCGCCAGCATCTGCATCTGCATCGAGCCCATGAACAGGATCGTGCCGAAGAACAGGAAGCGGAAGTTCCGGTTCGAAAGCGAAAGAAAGGGCCGCTTCCATCCTGGCAGGTCCCTCCGCGCCCTCGACGCCGGGGCAGGCGCGGTCGCCGCGCTCGTCGCGCCCTCGGCCGATGGCTGAGCGGCGCTCGCCGTGCCGGACATGGTCCTCGGTGGAGCGCCTTCTCGGGAGACGGGTTCGTTGGGCATCTGCTGCGCTTTCTGCGCGGGCGGCCGGTGCTGGTAGATCAGCCTCAGACAATCGCACAACCAACCGCCAACCGTCCAGTCCTAACCGGACACCTCAACCGCCAATCGCACTATAGAACCCCTTCCCCAGTCTGCTGGGGAAGGCCGGGATGGGGTCTCCGCGCCGCGGA
This sequence comes from Dehalococcoidia bacterium, assembly GCA_963668185.1. Taxonomy (GTDB): domain Bacteria; phylum Chloroflexota; class Dehalococcoidia; order Lucifugimonadales. The sequence goes on along the minus strand of OY764162.1, from coordinate 1,100,818 downwards.
ACCTACGCCCCAGCCAGGTCCCTCGCCTCCGACAGCAGGTCCTCCACGTCGTCCGGCGACGACGCCTCCGCGTAGATGCGCAGCAACGGCTCGGTGCCGGAGAAGCGGATGAGCACCCAGTGACCTCCCTCCAGCCCGTACCGGTGCCCGTCCCGGGTGTCGATGCTCTCCACCCTGTAGCTGGCCAGGTAGTCCGGCCTCGCCATCGCAAGCCTGCCCTCGATCTCTTGCCTCTCCGACGGCTCGATCTCCAGGTCCCAGCGGTCGTAGTGATACGGCCCCACCTCGTCGTTCAGCATGTCGATCAGCCCGGAAACCGTCTTCCCCGTCTTGACCATCATCTCAAGGAGCATCAGCCCGCTCAGGATGCCGTCCCGCTCCGGGATGTGCCCCCGGAACGCGAACCCGCCGCTCTCCTCGCCCACGAGCAGCGCGTTCTGCTCCATCATCGCCTGGCCCAGGTGCTTGAACCCCACCGGCGCGTCGTACACCGGCACCTCGTACCTCTCCGCGAGCCGGTCGATCATTCGCGTCATCGTGATAGAGCGCACCAGCGGCCCCTCGTTCCCCAGCACCTTAAGCTGGTGGAGGCAGATCAGCGCGAACGCCTGCAGCGTGGTGATGAAGCGCCCGTTCTCGTCCACGACGCCCAGCCGGTCCGCGTCCGCGTCGTTGGCGAGGCCGATGTCTGCCGACCGGCTAGGCACCGTCGTCATCAACTGGCTGAGGTTCCCGGCGATCGGCTCCGGCTGCGCCATGCCCGGAAAGCTCGGGTCCGGCTCCGCCCGCAGGTCGAAGACCTCCGTGGAGCCGCCGTTGAGCAGGCTGCTGAACAGACCGCCGCCCGTGCCGTGCATCCCGTCCGCCACCACCTTCAGCCCCGCGTCCCTGATCGCCCGCAGGTCCACGAGCGACGCCAGTTGGCCTAGGTAGGAGGGCAGGGGATTCATGCACGTGAGCAGCCCGACGCGCTTCGCGTCCTCCAGGTCCATCGAGGTAACCGAGTCGGCGTCGTAGGCGTCCGCGATTCGCAACTCCAGGTCGTCGACCACTTCCTGGCCTGCGCTCCCGCCGAATCCGGGCTTGTACTTGAACCCGTTCCACTCCGGCGGGTTGTGGCTCGCGGTGATGACCACGCCCCCGGCCGCGGCCTGGCCGACGACCGCGAAGCTGACGGTCGGCGTTGGCGCGGGCCGGTCGCACAGCGTGGTCGGGATGCCGTTGCCGGTCGTTACCTCGGCCACCGCCCGCGCGAACTCCTCCGAGCGGCGCCGCGTGTCATACCCGATGACTACGCCGTCCGCGGCGAGGCCTTGGCTCTTGATGTAGCTGGCCGCGCCCTGGGCGCAGAACCGCACGTTCCGGGTGTTGAACTCCCGGTCTATGATTCCCCGCCAGCCGTCTGTGCCGAACTTTATTTCCATCGGAACGCCCCGGCTGTCGAGTCGTGCGATTGGCGCTGTCGAGCGGTGGTCTGGACTCGGTTTCCTACAGGCCTGCGTCGGCCTTGATCGCCTCCGCCTTGTCCGTCTGCTCCCACGGCAGATCGATGTCCGAGCGCCCGAAGTGTCCGTAAGCCGCCGTCTGCTTGTACAGCGGCCTCCTCAGCCCCAGGTCGCGGATGATCGCGCCCGGCCTCAGGTCGAAGTGCTCGTTCACGAGTTCCACGATCCGGTCGTCCGGGATGTGGTTCGTCCCGAACGTCTCCACCGAAACCGAGATCGGGCTGGCGACGCCGATCGCGTACGAAAGCTGCACCTCGGCCCGGTCCGCCACGCCGGCGGCCACCAGGTTCTTGGCTACCCAGCGCGCCGCGTACGTGGCCGAGCGGTCAACCTTCGTCGGGTCCTTGCCGGAGAACGCGCCGCCGCCGTGCCTCGCCGCGCCGCCGTACGTGTCCACGATGATCTTGCGGCCCGTCAGGCCGGAGTCCCCGACCGGCCCGCCGATCACGAAACGGCCCGACGGGTTCACCTCGAACCGCGTGTTCTCGTCCAGCAGGTGCTCCGGCACCACCGACTTGGCGGCCTTCTCGATGAGGTCGTCCCTGATCTGGTCCTGCTCCACGTCCGCGCTGTGCTGCGTGCTCATGATCACCGTGTGCACGCGCTTCGGCTCGCCCTGGCTATACTCCACCGTCACCTGCGACTTGCCGTCCGGTCTCAGGTAGGGCAGGGTGCCGTCCTTGCGCAGTTCGGACATCCGCCTGCAGATCTCGTGCGAAAGGTGAATGGGCAGCGGCATGAGCTCGGGAGTCTCGTTGCACGCGAATCCCACCATCATCCCCTGGTCGCCCGCTCCCAGCGTCTCGGCGTCGTCATAAGCGCCGCCGTCTCTCGCCTCCAGCGCCGTCGTGACGCCGGCCGAGATGTCCGTCGACTGCTTGTCCAGCGCAACCTGGACGCCGCACGTGTTCCCGTCGAACCCGAAAGCCGGGTCGTTGTACCCGATGCCGTTCACCGTTTCCCTGACCACGTTGGGAATGTCCACGATGGCCTGCGACGTGATCTCTCCCATGACCACCACAAGCCCGGTGGTACAGCACACCTCGCACGCCACGCGCGACATCGGGTCCTGCTCGATCATGGAGTCCAGTATCGCGTCCGAAACCTGGTCGCAAATCTTGTCCGGGTGACCCTCGGTTACCGACTCTGAGGTCAGCAGAAAAGACTCCGACTCCCTGAAGCTGACTGGCATGTGTTTGCCCTCCTAGCGATTTTCGATTGTGTTGCTTGGGCGTAAGTCTTGGGGTGCGTGGGCAGGCCCGGCTGTCGATCGCCGGCGCGCCCGGCCCCAGGCCTGCTAGGTTCCCAGGTCCCAGCTGGCCAGGTACTTGTCCTGTTCTGCGGTAAGGTCGTCGATGCTGATGCCCATGGAGAGCAGCTTCAGCCTGCCGACCTCCCGGTCTATGTCCTTCGGCACGGGAATCACCTGCGGCCCCATGCCCTTGCCGTGCTTCGCGAGATACTCCACCGACAGCGCCTGGTTCGCGAAGCTCATGTCCATCACGGCCGACGGATGCCCGTCACCGGCGGCGAGGTTTATCAGCCGGCCCTCGCCGAGCAGGTAGATCCTGCGCCCGTCCTTCAGCAGGTACTCGTCCACCATCGGGCGGACGCGGCTCTTCGACTCGCTCATCTCTTCCAGCGACTCGATGTCGATCTCCACGTCGAAGTGCCCGCTGTTGGACAGCATCGCGCCGTCGTTCAGCACCTCGTAGTGCTCGCGCCCGATCGCGTGGTAGCCGCCCGTGAGCGTGATCACCACATCGGCCATCTTGGCCGCCTCCATCATCGGCATCACCCGGTGGCCGTCCATCACCGCCTCGATGGCCCTGATCGGGTCCACCTCGGTCACTATCGTGTGCGCGCCCAGCCCGGCGGCCCTCGCCGCCACGCCGCGGCCGCACCAGCCGTATCCGCACACGACCACGTTCTTGCCGGCCCACAGCACGTTCGTCGCGCGCGTGATGCCGTCTATCGTGCTCTGGCCCGTGCCGTACCGGTTGTCGAAGAAGTGCTTCGTGTCGGCGTCGTTGACCGCGATGATCGGGTACTTGAGCCGCCCCTCGTTGTGCAGGCTTTCGAGCCTGATCACCCCTGTGGTCGTCTCCTCGCAGCCCCCGATGATGTCGCCGATCTGCGACGACCTGCTAGTGTGCAGCACCGCCGTCAGGTCCGCGCCGTCGTCCATCGTGATCTGCGGATGGTAGTCCAGCACCGCGTCGATGTGGCTGTAGTACGTCTCGTTGTCCTCGCCTGTGATCGCGTACGTCGGAATGCCGTACTCCGCCACCAGCGCCGCCGCCACCTCGTCCTGGGTGCTGAGCGGGTTGCTGGCGCAGGCGACGACTTCCGCGCCCGCGTCCCTCATGTTGATCAGCAGGTTCGCGGTCTCTGACGTGATGTGCAGGCAGGCAGCCACCGTCAAGCCGTCCAGCGGCTTCTCCTGGGCGAAGCGCTCCCTGATCTGGAGCAGCACCTGCATGTCGTTCGCCGCCCACTCGATCTTGTTCACGCCGTCCCTCGCCAGCGCCAGATCCCTGACGTCACCCTTGGTAGAAGTCGTCAATCTCTCCTCCTGTGTTCGTTCGTCACTCGTTGCCGCACGTCGGGCGGCTGCCGGTGTCTGCTTAGTTCGTTCAAGCGGTCACTAAGGATAAGTTCATCAACCCGCAACGTCCAGACTTGTCACTGAACTGCAACCGTTCAGACGCAAGTCCGTTCGCCCTGAGCCTGTCGAAGGGCGCGCCTCACGGCCGGGGAAGGCTCTCGTCTTCCGCAAGATGCTCGAAGTCGGTAAGCCCTCCAAACGCCCGGAACCTGTTTTCGATCTCCTCCTTGCTCAGCGCCGAAGTCCTCTCAAGGCTGAACGCCTCGACGCAGAACGACCCCATGACGGAGCCCAGGACCGTCGCCCTGCGCAGGCCCCGCGAGCTGATGTCGCCCGTCGCGGCCATGTAGCCCATGAACCCGCCCGCAAACGAGTCGCCCGCGCCCGTCGGATCCACGACCGTCTCCAGCGGAAACGCCGGCGCGACGAAGATCGATCCGTCGTGGAAGAGGAGCACCCCATGCTCGCCCCGCTTGATCAGGAGCGTGTGCGGGCCCATGTCAGTGATCGCGCTGGCGGCGTGGAGCAGGTTGGACTTTCCGGAGAACATGCGCGCCTCCGTCTCGTCTATGAAGAGCACGTCCACCGCTTCCACCACCTTCTGCAACTCATCCTTCTTGCCCTCGATCCAGAAGTTCATCGTGTCCAGCGCCACCAGCTTTGGCCGCTCCTCCATCTGGTTGAGCACGTCCAACTGGAGCGCCGGATCGATGTTGGCGAGGAACAGGTACGGCGCGCCGCGGTGGTCATCGCTCAGCTTCGGGCTGAAGTCGGCGAACACGTTCAACTGCGTATCCAGCGTCTCGCGGCTGTTCAGGTCATCAGGATCGTACTCGCCCGCCCATCTGAATGTGCTGCCGGACGCTCGTTCCAGGCCGGCCGTGTCCACGTTGTGGCCCTGCATCAGCGCGACGTCGGATTCGCGAAAGTCCTCCCCAACAACTGCGATCAGGCTTACGTCTGAGAAGTAGCTGGCGGCCACGGAAAAGTACGTTGCGGAGCCGCCGAGCGCGTCGGTCCGGCTTTCGGCGCCGATTTTGACAGAGTCGTATGCGACAGAACCCACTACCAGAAGTGACATAGCAATCCCTTATGCGAAGAAGTCGAAATCTATTGATGAACGGCCCGGTGGAATCTTACGGCTCGTCCCCGTAGCTGGTCGGGTAGCCTTTCTCGATCCAGACGCTTGTGCCGTCCTCGACGTTGTACAGCGTCTCGGAGTCGAACCCCATCGCCGCCGCCATCTCGCAGGCCAGCCCGCTCCGCACTCCCTGCGCGCAGATGAACACGAGCCGCTTGTCCGTCGGAAGTTCGCCGATCCGGGCGAGGATGTCGTCCACGGTGATGAACAGGGCCTCCTTGATGTGCCCTTCCTGGTACTCGTCGTCCCTGCGAACGTCCACGAAGGCGACGTCGTCATCGTCGTACATCGCTCTGGCTTCGTCGATGTCTATCCGGTAGTAGGGCTCGCCCGGCTCTTGCCTGGGCATGGTTGGACCTCCGTTGCTTTACTTAAGATAGCGCCCCGCGATTGGCGCCAGCTTGGCCTTCATCTCGTCGGTTATGTGCTCAGGGTTCGTTATGATAGCACCACGCAACGCCGATTCGCAGGCGCATGTCCGGTCGGCGGGCAGGGTAGGGATGAGCTTGCCGGCGATGCGCTTTGCCGCGGCCACGTTGCGAAACAGGTTCTCCACCACCACCTCTACCGACACGTCCTCCTCCGTGTCGTGCCAGCAGTCGTAGTCGGTCACCAGCGCCAGCGTCGCGTAGCAGATCTCGGCCTCCCGCGCCAGTTTCGCCTCCGGCAGCGCCGTCATGCCGATTATGTCCGCGTCCCACGAGCGGTAAAGCTCAGACTCCGCTCTCGTGGAGAACTGCGGCCCCTCTATCACCACGAGCGTTCCCCCGCGGTGAACCGCCGGCGTCTCGCCCTCGGCTGCGTCCGCCAGCTTTGCCGTCAGGACAGGGCAGTACGGGTCTGCCATTCCGACGTGGGCCACGATGCCGTCATCGAAGAAGCTGCTCGGCCTAGACTTCGTCCTGTCGATCAACTGGTCGGGCACGACCGCGTCGAGCGGGTGCATGTCTTCCTTGAGGCTTCCGACGGCGCTGATCGAGACGATGCGCTTCACGCCCAGCGTCCGCATCGCGTACACGTTGGCGCGCGCGGGAACTTCTGTGGGTGTGAGGCGGTGTCCGGGTCCGTGCCGCAGAAGAAAGGCCACCTGCTCGTCCCCGAACCGTCCCACGGTGATATCCGAACTGGGCGGGCCGAACGGCGTATCGACGGTGATGGTCCGGGCGTCCGAGATGCCCTCCATCTCCGCGAACCCGGAGCCCCCAAAGAAAGCCAGCGACGCTTCGGTCAATGCGGATGCGCCGTGGGGACTTCGAGTTGCATTAGGGGTCGGCTCCTGCGGCAGGCCTGCCAGCGGCCCGGCAACCGCGAATTCTTTCACCGCCCAGAAACCAGTGTCAACGGTTTGGAACCGCAAGAGTCCCTTCCCCAGCAGACTGGGGAAGGTTAGGATGGGGCAAAAGCGTCGATTGCGAGACAACCCCCTCAACTCTGAACAGCCGCCGCCGGAGAAACCGCGCCCAGACAAATATCGAGACGCGCGTCCCCCTCACACCCCCGCGATCCGCACCGCCGAATGCGCCTTGTAGATCCGGTTGATGTTCAGGAGCAGCGCCGTGAAGTCCTCGACGTACCGCGAGTTGCCCAGCGCGCCGCCGTCCACCGCCCGAAGCCCCGGGATCTCCCCGGCCAGCGTCATCACCGTCTGCTTTGCCTCCGCGTCGTCCGCGCACACGATCACGTCCGAGTCCACCGGCTGCGTGGCTCGAAGCAGGTCGCGCGCGCTGATCGTCTGGAACGCCGCCGCCACGGTCGAATCCGGCAGGACCGCCTGCGCCTGTTCAGCCGCCGAGCCCTCGGGGACCCGCACCGCCGCAGGCCTGCCGCCCGTGAACTCCAGCGGCGCGACGACGCTGACCACGGTCTTGCCGGCTAGCGGCGCTCTGAGCGCCTCCAGCGTCGCGGCCATCGCGCCGTACGGCACCACCACGAACACGATGTCGGCGTCCATCGCGGCCTGCCGGTTCGTTGCGCCGGCGACTTCGGTGTCCGGCGCGCTCGCCAACACGGAGCCGGCAGCCTCCGAGGCCCGGCCCTCGTCCCTCGAGCCGATCACGACCGTGTGCCCCGCCAGCGCGAAGCGCAGCGCAAGCCCGCGCCCTTCAGGCCCCGTGCCTCCGATGAATCCCAGCGCGCGCTTGCTCATGGATGGGTAATCTAGCGTCTCTCGCCCCACCCGGCAACCTTCTACGGATTGAAAGAAGCGGCCCGCGTTGCGTACTCAAGCCGCCCTTCAATACAATAGCCCCACTTCACAGGCTCAAGGAGTGCAGCGCCATGCCCGCAGTCCCCAAGGACAAGATTCGTAACGTCGTCCTGCTATCACACGGCGGTGCGGGCAAGACCTTGCTTACGGAGGCGCTGCTGTACACCGCCGGGGCCGTGACCAGGCTCGGCACGCCGGAAGACGGCAACACCACCTCAGACTATGAGCCGGAGGAGATCAAGCGCAGCAGCAGTGTCCAGGCAGCCGTGCTGCCCTGCGCGTGGCGCGATCACAAGGTCAACCTGATCGACACGCCCGGCTATGCGGACTACCGGGGCGAGGTCGTGTCCAGCGCGAGGGTCGCGGACGCGGCGGTACTGGTCATCTCCGGGCCTGCCGGCGTAGAGGTCGGCTCGACCCAGATGTGGAACTTGGCCGTCGAGCGTGACCTGCCCAGGATCGTGTACGTCAGCAAGCTCGACAGGGACAACGCCGACTTCGAGCGAGTCGTGGAATCGCTGCAGGAAGCATTTGGCCGTCACGTCGTTCCGATTCAGATGCCCATCGGCTCTGAGTCCGACTTCTCCAGAGTCGCGAACCTGCTCGGAGACGAAAGCGACGTCCCGGCCGAACTGAGCGACGACTTCGAGCTTGTGAAGGACCGCCTGGTGGAGGCCGTCGCCGAGACGGATGACGACCTCGCCACGAAGTACCTGGAGGGCGAGCCTCTGACAGAGGCGGAGCTCATCGAAGGACTGAAGAAGGGCGTCGCTTCGGGCGACATAGTCCCGTTGCTGGCCGGGAGCGCTTCCAACGCCATAGGCGCCGCGGAACTCCTGGACGCCATCGTGGACTTCCTCCCCTCTGCGGGCGAGGGCCGCTCCGAAGAAGCCGCAAGCCCCGATGGGACTGGCAGCGCCGCGCTGGACGGAGACCCGAACGGTCCGCTTGCGGCCCTGGTCTTCAAGACCACAGCCGACCCGTTCGTGGGCAGGCTGTCGCTGTTCCGCGTGTACAACGGAACGCTCAAGAGCGACTCTCAGCTATGGAACGCCACCGCCAGGGAAGCGGAGCGCGTTGGGCAGGTGTTCGTTACCAGGGGGAAGGAGCAGGAGCCGGTGGACGAACTTGGCCCCGGCGACATCGGCGCAGCGCCCAAGCTGTCGTCCGTACTCACCGGCCACACTCTATCCTCGCGGGACAATCCGCTCGTGATGGAGGCGATCACCTTCCCAAGCCCGGTGTTCCACGTGTCGGTGTCTCCGAAGTCGCAGGCAGACTTGGACAAGCTGACCGGAGCGCTGGCCCGGATCGCGGAAGAGGATCCCAGCCTGCAGGTGATCCGGTCTCCGGAAACGCAGGAGTTGCTCCTGGCCGGGCTGGGCGACAGCCACGTCGAGGTAGCCGTCGAGAAGATGGCAAGAAAGTTCGGAGTCGAGATCAACCTGAACCTTCCCAAAGTGCCGTACAGGGAGACGATCAACTCGACTACGAGGGTCGAGTACAGGCACAAGAAGCAGTCCGGCGGACACGGCCAGTTCGGCCACGTGTGGCTGGAAATCGGCCCTCAGGACAGGGGAGGAGGCTTCGAGTTTGCCTCAACGGTCGTTGGGGGATCGGTTCCTCGCGAGTACATCCCTTCCGTGGAGAAGGGCGTCGTGAAGGCCATGGACGCGGGCGTAGTGGCCGGCTACCCGGTCGTGGACCTCAAGGCCGTGCTGTTCGACGGCAGCTTCCACCCGGTGGACTCCTCCGGCATATGCTTCGAGATCGCCGGCGGGCAGGCCTTTTCCAAGGGTATGAGGGAGGCCACGCCGGTCCTGCTCGAACCCGTAATGCGGGCGAAGGTCGTCATCCCGGACGACTACGCCGGCGACGTGATGGGCGACTTCAACAGCAGGCGCGGCCGCATCCAGGGCATGACGCCGAACGGCGACGGCACGACCGAGATAGAGGTGGAGATTCCGCAGGCGGAGATGCTGCGCTACGCCACGGACCTGCGCTCGCAGACGCAGGGCCAGGGCACGTTCACGATGGAGTTCGACCATTACGAGGAAGTGCCGGGCCACCTCGTGACCAAGATCGTGGAGGATACCGAGCGGGCCAAGGCGGAGGCGCGCTCCTGACGCCTATGGGCACGTCGGCGCTCGAATAGTGGCCAAGCGTACCGGCAGCAAGCTCATGTCCGCCGCCGAGGCGGTGGAGCGGTACGTGTTCGACGGGGCCGTCGTAGGCATGGGCGGCCAGAGCATCGGACGCAACAGCATGGCGCTCGCCCACGAGATCGTCCGCCAGCGCAGGAAAGACCTCACCCTGGTGGGCTGCAACCTCGCCCTCTCCATGGACCTGCTGGTCGGCGCAGGCCTCGTCTGTCGCACAGAGTGCGGCACTGGAAACCTGGAGCGTTTCGGCACGACCTTCAGGTGGCGCAGGGCCATCGAAGAGGGCAGGCTCGAGGTGAGGGACTACAGCCATCTGGCAATGGCGTCCCGCTTTCTCGCCGCGTCCCTGGGACTGCCGTTCATGCCCTCCAAGAGCATGCTCGGCACCGACAACCTGAACAAGAAGTCGTTCGACGGCGAAAGGCCCTTCGAGGTCATCGACAATCCGTGGGATCCGGGCGACCCCGTCGTCCTCTTGCCGGCCCTGTCTCCTGACGTTTCTATCGTTCACGCGCAGAAGGCGGACGAGATGGGCAACGTAGTGGTAGAGGGCTTTACCACGCAGGAACCGGAGATGATGAGAGCTTCGAAGGCTGTCATCGTAAGCTGTGAACAACTGGTCCACACGGACGAGATCAGGCGCGACCCAGATCGCACCACTGTGCCGTACCTGTTCGTCGACGCCGTCGTGGAGCAGCCCTGGGGAGGCTACCCGACCTCGGTGTACAAGTGCTACGAGGTGGACGCGGACCACCTCTCGAAGTACCAGGCGGTTGCCCGAAAGGGCGGGGCAGACTACGAGTCTTACCTGGACGAGTACGTCAGAGACTGCTCGAACTTTGACGAACACCTCGAAAAGGCGGCAGGCGTCGCCAAGCTGAACCGCCTGCGCTCGCTCATGGGGAAACTGGTATGACGAATGCAATGACCGTTGAGTATCAGCTTGATGAACTGATGGTGGTGGAAGCCGCCCGCCAGATCGAAGACGGAGACACAGTCCTGGTGGGCACAGGGCTGCCCTTCGCGGCGGCATTCCTGGCCCAGAAGAGCCACGCCCCGAACATGTGCTACGTGGTGGAGACCGGGCCCATATCGCCGCAGGTCTTGCCTACGCCGACTTCGGTCTCGGACCCCCGCGTCATGCACCGGGCGGTCAAGCTGGGGGGCCTTGTCGATGCCCTCGGAGGCGTTCTACAGCGCGGGTTGGCGGACGTAGCATTCCTGGGCGGCGCGCAGATCGACGAGTTCGCGAACGTCAACTCGACGGTGATCGGCGACTACGAAAGTCCCAAAGTACGATTCCCGGGAAGCGGAGGCGCGAACGATCTTGCCTCTCACGCCCACAAGATACTGATCGTCACCCGGCACGAAAAGCGCCGCTTTCCCGCACGGTGCGACTTCATCACCAGCCCGGGTTACATCGACGGGCCGGACGGCAGAAAGAACGCGGGACTCCCCACGGCGTACCCGGACATTGTGGTTATCACAGACAAGTGCGTTATGGAAATCGACAAGTCAACGGGACGCCTGAGCGTGCGAAAGCTCATGCCCGGCGTGACAATCGAGCAGGTGAACGAGAACACCGTCTTCAGCCCCGGAGCGGCGCCGGACCTTGCGCCTGTCGAGCCCCCGTCAGCAGAAGAACTGCGCCTGCTGAGGGATGAGGTCGATCCCGATCGCGTGTACCTGTCAGGCGCAGAGTAGGCTGTGCTCTAGAGAATCGGACGCATAACAGAGACCATGAACTCGACGTATAAAAGCAGAATCGCTCGCATGATCGAGGAGACACCCTTTGAGATCGACCCAGAACTACAGCTGGGTGGGCGACCACCCACTATGGCAAACTCTATGTTCCTCATTCACAAAGAGCAGGGTGACTGGGCGGAAGAAGTAGTCTTCAATGCTATCAACGAGTACTCTACAGACTACTGTGCAATCAAGTACGGTCGTTCGGAATCCATAGAAGCAGGTGATCCAGGATTCGCTGATTTCTACGCTTCTTATCAGGATGAGTTGAACACGATTGGGAAAAGGCCGGACCTTCTTATCTACAAGAGAAACGATGTTCCACAAGACTATGATCTGGACGATGATGGGTTCATTCAGAGTGCAGTAGCGGCTATCGAAGTGCGGTCAAGCAGCTTTCTTGCAAACAGGTACTCGGCATTCATGGAGAATCGGGCACGTGATGCGGAAACGTCTGCCCTTAGCATTCAGAAGCAAATACTTACAGAACCCTATTCAAGCCTACTCTTGGAAAAGAGTCCCGAACTCTACCTGATGATACGAGACGCCACGATTGACACGTTTCGTGAGTTGAATTTTAGACGAAGAAATTGGGCATCATCTAAAGATTTACGAACCTTGACTGCTCTTTTGAAGTCCCTAAAAGAGCAGATTAAAATTCTGCATAAGCGAGACTACCTCAGCATTACTCCTAAGATTGAAGACTTGGTACTCGTTAATCGTTGGATACAGCGTTTTGGAGTCCCACACTGTTATCTCCAAGTATTTTTTGATAAAGCGTATGTCATCCCATTTCATAGCATTCTTGAACTGATTAGCAACTCACAAAATGAAGATGAGACCTTTACGGTTGAGCGTGATGTCAAGAATCAAGGTAAGACCACTATCAAAATCAATGTTAGGGCTGGGAAAGAAATTTTAGGAAGAATCGATATGCCAGAACACCGTTCTGCCCTGAAGGAATTGGAGCGAGGCAGACTCTTGTTCTATGTAACTTTCCATGGCGGCCATGGATACCTTGACCAGGATGTATTCTCACGGGAGGTACTGAATGTTGATTAGGCAATCAGAATACCTTCGTAGAGTAGGCGAGGCCCACCGAAAGGAGTACGGCCAGTATTTCACTCCCCCAGATGTGGCTCGTTTCATGGTGCAGTGGGTTCTGGAATCAGAGGCAAAAGCGATTTTCGATCCAGCATTCGGGCTGGGCGCCTTCTTAGAGCCGATCGATGATGCATCTGATGTTAAGTTCACTGGAACGGACGTAGATCTTGAAGTATTGCGTTATTGGATGGAGTCGACAGGGGATCTGGGGGCGGAAGTCAGTAATGAAGATTATCTACTAACATGGGGGCGCACTCACTCAAACATCGTCTGTAATCCACCGTACATGCGCTTTCAGAAGTTCCTCAATAGAGATGCCGTCTTCAACGCATTCCTCAAAAATCTGGGATTCAAACTTTCGGGATACACTAACACCGCTTCTGCATTCCTGTTGAAGTCAATTTCAGAACTGGATGGAACCGGCAGGTTAGCTTACATCATGCCCTTGGAGTTTCTAAGTGCCGGATACGGAACCGCTGTTAAAAGCCATCTTGTAGAAGGCGCCCATCTTGCTGCCATAATCAAGCTTGACTGTGAGAAAGACGTCTTCCCCGATGCCATAACCTCGATAGGGATAGTTCTGTACGATGCCTCGCGTACGCACACCCACGTTGATTTCCATGCTGTCGATTCTGTCCAGTCGCTAAAGAGGATCTTTGATGTTGAACCTGCTGCTAAGGTTCCGATTGAGAAGCTGGATCCCACAAGAAAGTGGCTCCCGTACTTCCAGCCGAACGGATTTGCCGTTGATACTCATGAGACAGTTCCATTGCAATACTATGGCTACTTTACGAGAGGAATAGCGACCGGAGCCAATGAATTCTTCATTCTGCGGCCATCGCATGCTAGCCAACTTGGCATCAGTGACTTCGAGACGGTGAATTGCATAACGAGGAGCTCGCAAATCCGCCGACCAGTGTTCACTCGAACCGACTATAGTGATTTAGTCAAAAACGATGCTCCGGTCCTGTTGTTCAATGTAAATACGACACACTCCAAGAGTGCGGCGGCGTATATTCTCCATGGAGAACGGAAGGGGTACGATGCTCGGTTTCTGACGAAGACTCGGAATCCTTGGTACAAGATGGAGAGAAGGCAACCCGCGCCGCTTCTTCTCGGCGTGTTCTCGCGTAATGGATATAAGATCGTCCGGAACAGAACCGATGCGCTGAACCTGACCTGCTTCCATGGATTCGTCCCGAACTTCTTCGGCCTGGAATACTTGGATCACTTGTTTCTGTATTTGTCGTGCTCGGTGGGACGGGATATAGTTTCTCTATCGATGCGCAGATATGGTGACCGGCTGGATAAGTTTGAGCCTAACGACGTTAACACTGCGTTAGTTCCTAGCCCCCAAGTATTCAATGAAATGCCGCAGCCGCTAGTTTCTCAAGCTGTATCATATCTTGAGGAGACAGGAGAACCTCCGAGTTGGATCGATACTCTTTTCGAGAAACTCAAGATACCTGAGAATTAAGAACGCTCATGGTCAACGTCGCATGCTGTCAGCTTTACGAATGGAGTAAGATCCGGCTAATGGCTAATTACCTAGGTGGCTCGCTATGGTCAAACCGATAACCCCATCCCTAGTCTACGATCTCGTGACTGTGGCTGAGCCGTCGCTATCTTCAGACGGCAGGCTGCTCGCGTACGTTCGGTCGCGGGTGAATGCGGAGACACAGAAAGCCGAGTCCCGAATCATGCTGATCCGGCTGCCGGATCGGAGCTCCGAGGAGTACACCACCGGCCCGGGAGACGCCTCCCCCGGCTTCTCTCCCGACGGCCGCAGCCTCGCCTTCCTCCGCTCGAACGATGAGGGCCTCAGGAATCTCTGGATCATCCCAACGGACGGCGGCGAGGCATGGCAACTCACGTCCGAGCGCGGCGGAGTGAGCGAGTACGCCTGGTCGCCGGACTCGACGAAGATCGCGTACGTCTCCAACGTCGATCCCGATATCCTTCCTGAAGACCACGATCCGGCCAAAGACCCTGTGGCGCGCGTAGTTAACCGCATCCGGTACAGGTACGACACTTTGGGATGGCGCGGCAACGCGCATCGGCACATCTTCGTGGTCGATGTTGCGACGGGTGACTCTAACCAGGTAACCGACGGCGATTGGGACGATGGCTTTGTCAGATGGTCTCCGGACGGCGCTCGGTTGGCCTTCGTGTCCGGCCGCCTCGGCGACCGCGACACTCGCGCCGCAAGCGAAGCCTACGTGGTCGATGCTGATGGCGGCGAGCCCGAACTGCGTTCCGCCGGCCTGCTGAACGTCGTGTCGGTTACATGGGCGCCTGACGCGAACAGATTGCTGGCCCTGGGCAGCAGGGACCCGGACAACATGGGCCACTGGCAGGGGCGGCTTTACGTCCTTGAGCCGGATAGTGACCCCATTGATTTGACCGGGGACTCGCTGTCTCCGGTGGGCGGATTCCCGGGCCTGGGAACACCTCCTGAGATCAGGTGGACCGATGACGGGAGGATTGTGCTTCTGGCCGATCGCCAGGGAATGACGTGCATCTTCGAGTTGCATGCCAACTCCGGCGCAGAGCGCTCCGTACAGGACGCCGGTGGGCAGATGACCTCCCTCTCCCTGGACGCCGAGGCTCTCACTGCGGCAGTCGTGGCATCTACGCCCTCATCGCCGGGCGACCTGTACCTGATGAATCTCACCTCCGGCCACGGGGCAGTCAGGCTTACCAGGGTCAACGACGAGTACTTGGCTGAACATCCGCCGGGCGAGATGACCAAGTTCGTGCTTGAAAGAGGCGGCCTGGACATCGAGTCCCGCCTCTTCCTGCCGCCGGGCTTCGACGAAACGCAGTCGTACCCCCTGGTCCTCGATATCCACGGCGGGCCGCACGGCGTGTTCTACGACGCCTTCAACCCGGTCCAGCAGGTACTGGCCGGGGCAGGCTACGTCGTGCTTGCCGTCAACCCCAGGGGGTCTTCCACTTACGGGGAGAGCTTCATGAAGGCCGTGATCCGTGACTGGGGCGGCGAAGACTACCTCGACATCATGGCCGCGGTGGACAAGGCGGCGGGCCTGCCATACGTCGACGCGTCCCGCATGGGTGTGACCGGATACAGCTACGGCGGGTTCATGACGGCGTGGATCATCGGGCACGATCACCGTTTCAAGGCCGCCGTCTCCGGAGCGCCCTGCATCAACCTCTCCAGCATGTACGGCACGTCGGACATCGGCATCAGCTTCGGGGAAGTGCAGTGGGGAGGAATGCGCAAGGACGCCCTGGACATGTACCTGGAGATGTCCCCGCTTACATACGCCCCCGATGTGCAGACCCCCGTGCTTCTCCTGCACGGTGAGGACGACCACAGGTGCCCGATCGGCCAGAGCGAGGAGTACTTCGTAACTCTCAAGCGGCTGGGCAAGAAGGTCGAGTTCGTCAGGTTCCCCGGCTCCGCCCACTCATTCCTGCGGGGCGGCCATCCCAAGCTTCGCCGTGAGTATCTGGCGCGGGTACTGGACTGGTTCGATAAACACATCGAGCCGACCTCTTCAACGGAACCCGAGCAGTAGGATCCGCCGTGCAGTTGCTTTCCGCGTCGGGCTTGGGCCTGTCCTTCGGCGACGTTCACATATTTTCGGACGTGGCTCTCGAAGTGGTCGCCCGCGCCCGCATCGGGGTTGTCGGGCCCAACGGAAGCGGCAAGACCTCGCTCATGGAGATGGTGGCGGGCGTCCGGGACCCCGATGGGGGGATCGTCGTGCGCGCCCAGGGATTGCGAATAGGCTTCGTGCCCCAGCGTCCGACCCTGGGCCAGGCCGGCACTCTTCGAGACGAGGTCATGACGGCCTTCACGGAGATAGCCGCACTGGAAGAACAGGTGGCCGCCGCGGCCATGGAGATACAGCAAACCGCAGGGCGGGACCGTCGCAGGGCCGAAGGCCAGTACGCCGAACTGCTCGCCAAGTACGAGGCCGTCGGAGGGTACGACTACCAGAGCGGCATGGAGAAGGTTGTCGCCGCCATTGGGCTGACTCCGGACGCCCTGTCGACACCCGTGTCCGCCGCCAGCGGAGGCCAAAGAACACGGGCCGCGCTTGCGAGCGCACTGCTGTCCGAACCTGACCTTCTGATTCTGGACGAGCCTACCAACTACCTGGACTTCCCCGGTCTGGGCTGGCTGGAAGGCTTCTTGACGGCATCCTCGATCGCGTACGTCGTTGTGTCGCACGACCGCTACTTCCTCGATCAGGTCGCCCGTGAGACTTGGGAACTGGACCGCGGCCGTCTCCAGCGATTCAAGGGCAACTACAGCGCGTACCGCGTCCAGAAGGAGGAACAGAACACGCGGCAGCTTGCAGAGTACGAGCGTCAGCAGGCGTACATCCAGAAGCAGGAGTTCTTCATCCAGAGATACAAGGCTGGGCAGCGCACCAAAGAGGCGCGGGGTCGAGAGAAGAAGCTCGCCAGGATGGAGCGCATCGAGGCGCCGGTGCAGGGCAGGACGGCTTCATTCTCGACGGCAGGCGTGACGCGGACAGGGCAGGTGGTCCTGCATACAAGCGGCCTCCAGGTCGGCTTTCATACCGCAGATGGCGAGGTGCCGTTGCTGGAAGTCCCGGACGTCCGGCTGGAACGCGGCTCACGAACTGCCGTTGTCGGCGCGAACGGCGCGGGCAAGACCACGCTGATTCGCACTTTGATCGGGATGCATCCCCCTCTTCATGGCCGCGCCGGCGTTGGGCACAACGTCAACGTTGGCTACCATCAACAGGGGCTGGACGATCTGCCCGATGACCGCTCGGTGATGGATGCCTTTCTCGATATCAAGAACATCGGAATAGGCTCGGCGAGAAACTACCTCGCGCGCTTCCTGTTCCACGATGATGAGGTCTTCCAGCCTGTCAGGTCCCTCAGCGGGGGGGAGAGAAGCAGGCTGGCGCTGGCAAGGCTTCTTATCACGGAGCCGAACACGCTAGTGCTCGATGAGCCGACCACGCATCTTGACATACCAAGCCGGGAGGCGCTTGAGGAGGTGCTGGACGAGTACGAGGGAACGCTGCTCGTAGCATCGCACGACAGGCGGTTCATCTCCCGTCTTACCGGTCGCCTCTGGCTGGTCGGGGACGGCGTGCTCGTTGAGTTCGAAGGAACGTTTGAAGAGTGGGCGGCGAGCTTGAACAGACCGTCGCCCGGCCTCGCCGCCCGACAAGAGCCGGCAGCGCCCAGGACGGTGGAGCAGGCGCTGCCCAAGCGGTCCACTTCCCGGAGGCGTGAGCCGTCCAGGGCGCAGTCAAGGTCCAGGGATCGGAAGCGAAAGGCCGCGGCCCGCGAATCTGAGCGGCGGCGCGAAGAGGCTGACCGCAACGTCTCCGATCTCGAAGCACGCGTAAAGTCGCTGGAAGTGAAGCTGGCCAGAGCTTCCGAGCGCCGTGACGTCGATGCGGTCGCTCGCCTGGGCCGCGAGTACGAGGATGCCCAGAAGGAGTTGGAGCGGGCCGTCGAGGAATGGGTGGAGGTCTCCGGATAGCGGGCCTGAAGCCTTCGCGCTCCTGCGGCGTGGCTCGATAGACAGGTGCTGTTTCTGTAGCGTCTCAAAAGCACTGCATACGATACCGTGCTGCTTGCACACTGGATATGTACTAGTGTAATATGCGCCGTGTGAATGCCGCTTGGAACACAAAGCCATGCTAGGAGGTGAGACGTGCGGAACATTACCCTCAGCGCAGACGCGAACGTCATTGACGCCGCGCGTGAACGCGCCGCTTCCGAAAACACAACGCTGAACGCCGAGTTTCGCCGCTGGCTGGAGACGTACGCCCGCCGGTATCGCGCTGTTCGCGCCATGAGCGCCGTGCGGGAGCTTCAGGCCAAGTACGGTACCGGAGGGCGCAAGTTCAGCAGGGACGAACTGAATGAGCGCTGAGCACTTCCTGGACACGAACATTATCGTGTACATGCTCGACGACACTGACGAATTGAAGCGAAACCGGGCTGAGGAACTGGTCCGGACCAGTATCGCGACAGGCGCCGGCTGCATCAGCTATCAGGTAGTGCAGGAGACCCTCAACGTCGCGACTCGAAGGCTGGGCTTTTCAGCCGACGATGCCCGCAGCCTGCTGGCAAACGTCCTTGAGCCGCTGTGGACGGTCCAGCCCAGCAGAGAGTTGTACGAGCGAGGCCTGGCGCTGCATTCCAGGTACGGCTTCAGCTTCTACGACTCGATGATCGTCGCCGGCGCCCTCCAGTCCGGGTGCGTCCGCCTCTACAGCGAAGACCTCCAGCACGGCCAGCAAATCAGATCGCTGACTATAGAGAACCCGTTCAGGGCGCTATCGAGGAACTAGGCAAGGGGGAGTAGATCAGGAATGTACAAGACCTATGGCAGCAACGGCACGATCCGCGAAGTCCTGGACGCAATCCATGAGAACAAGCTTGTGCTGCCAGCGATCCAGCGCGAGTTCGTGTGGCGGCCAAGCCAGATATGCCAGTTCTTCGACAGCATCCTACAGGGGTACCCGTTCGGCACCTTCCTGTTCTGGGAGATCGAGCCGGAAAACAGCCACAAGTTCAAATGGTTCGATTTCGTGCGGGAGTACCACGAACGAGACAACGCGCACTGCCCACCGCATCCAACGCTCATCAATAGGCCGCTAACGGCCGTCCTTGACGGACAGCAGCGCCTGACCGCGCTCAATATCGGGCTGCAAGGGTCAATGGCTAACAAGATACCTTACTGGCATTGGAGCAACCCGAACGCTTTTCCCGTTAAGCATCTCTGCTTGGATCTGCTGGCCGATTCCGAAGAGGATGAAGGGGAGAAGTTCCGCTTCGAGTTTCTGACGGTTGATGAGCGAAACCGCCGCAACTCCAAAGACGAATGTTGGTTCAATGCCGCCAAGATCATGAGGTTGTTAAGCGCTTGGGACGTATCGAAGTGGGTGATGGACAACGTTCTAGACGCCGAACGCCAACCCCAAGCCCACGAAAAGCTGGATCGGTTGCGAACGGTCATACACAACACCTCCTTGGTGAACTATTACGAAGAGAGCGGGCAGGATATAGAGAAAGTCCTCCAGATTTTCATTCGCATGAACAGGGGCGGCACGCCTCTTGCCTACTCAGACCTCCTCCTGTCAACTGCCGTGGCCCAGTGGCAGCGCCTTGACGCTCGCAAGGAGATTCACAGCCTTGTCGACGAACTAAACCGAATCGGCATAGGCTTCAACTTCCCGTTCGACTTCGTACTCAAGGCTGGAATGATGCTATGCGATCTGAACGTCCGATTCAGAGTAGCTAACTTCGATCAGACCAACATGCTGAAGCTCGAACGGAGTTGGCACGACGTCAAACGCGCCCTCATCCTAACCGCGCAACTCGCCAGCAGGTTTGGATTCAACAGGGACAATCTGAGTTCGAACAACGCGCTCTTGCCCATCGCGCACTACCTCTACTGTCTAAACCCTGGCGAAGGCTACTTGAGCCTTCCTAGGTACGGGGAGGATAGGCGTCGCGTCGCTGGATGGCTAAGGCGGAGTCTGATGAAGCAGGGTGTATGGGCCAGCGGCCAGGATGCATTGTTAACGCGGCTACAGCGCGCCATCGAGAGCAACGACGACACGGGATTCCCGGAAGAGGCGTTGATGAAAGCAATGTCGCAGCTTGGGAAATCCCTAGAGTTTACGAAAGAGGAAATCGACGACCTTGCTGATATGAGGTTCAGAGACCGCAGAGTCTATCCCCTTCTTTCACTCATCTTTCCCGTCTCGCATCTGGACGGCAATTTGCACGTGGACCACATCTTCCCAAGAGCCGCGTTCGGACCTGCGGCGATGCGTAAGGCTGGCGTGCCGGATGAGCAGTTTGACCTATTCGATGAAATGTCGAACGGCATCGCCAACCTGCAGCTTTTGGATGGTTTAGAGAACTCTGCCAAGGGAGGCAAGATGCCTCATGAGTGG
This sequence comes from Dehalococcoidia bacterium, assembly GCA_963668185.1. Classification (GTDB taxonomy): domain Bacteria; phylum Chloroflexota; class Dehalococcoidia; order Lucifugimonadales. The sequence goes on along the minus strand of OY764162.1, from coordinate 1,080,415 downwards.
CTGCATAGCAAGTTCGGAGACGACGAGGGGGCACGCAGGGAGTACGTCGACAGGCGTCTCCTCGGACACGTCCCCGAAAGTCTGGCTGGGTTCGAGAAGTTCTACGTAGAGCGCCGCGAGAGGATTCGGCGCAGACTCACAGAACTGTTGAGGCCGGCTCCGGCACAGTAAGCGTCCGCAGTCAGCCGCCCATCCGTTCCCGGATCGACGTCGACAGCCGCTCGGCGTCGGCGGATCCGATGAGGACGGTCCTGCCGTCGGTGAGCTTGAGCCGCACGCCGCGGTTGCCGCTCACGTTGTATGCCATGCCGTTGCGCCTCGACCAGCGGATGCCCCAGCCGCCGTATTCGGAAAGCGGGTTGTACTTGACGGCTTCCTGCGACTCGATTTCGCCGAACGGGATGGTGCGGCTGTGGACCGGGTGGAAGCGGACGCGAACGCCCTCGGGCGTGACTTCCGTTATCAGGCCGATGAAATACATCAGCGCCCACACTGCCAACGGAAGCCCGATGGCGAGGGCGGAGACGCCGAGGAGGCCGCCGTCGGACATGCCGGCCCACGTCTTGTTGAATGCGAAGTGTCCCACAAGCAGGGCCCCAAAGAACGCTATGAGGGGCAACGTGGTGACTGCCGCCAACAGCCGCAGCCAGACAAGCTGTCTGAATCGCTGGGTCTCGGTGAAGTACACAGCCGTACCCTCCAGTCTATCACTCATCCGCCTACTCTCCATCGTCATCGCTTCTGATACTACCATACGTCTCGAAAGCTGCCTCGTACGCCTCCGACGTGTTGAGGTCCAGCCGCACGATCGGGTCTTCAAGATGCAGTTCGTTCACTTGGGCCCGGTGGCGTTGGTACACCTCCTGGATGCCGTGGCCTTCCTCCGTGATCGCCTCGAGCTCTCCTTTGAGCGAAGCGTCGAAGATCAAGGGATGGCCTCCGCGCCCTCCGAATCGCGGCGACGTTATCGGCGCTCCGCTCTTGCGGTGGGACTCGATTACGGCGGCGATGAGATCTGCCGTTCGCGGCTGGTCCACGGCGAGGAACAGGATCGCGTCCGCCGCCGGGTCGATGGCTCGCAGGCCCGCCTTGATGGACGTGGTCTTGCCCTTCGCGTATTCGGGGTTGACTGCTACGCGTACCGCCGGGCCGTGAACGTACGGCGCGATCTCCTCGGCGCGGTGGCCCAGGACCGCGACCACCTCGGCGCATCCGGCATCCAAGAGGCAGCGCGCCTGGTGCTCGATGAGCGTCACGCCCAGCCATGGGAGCAGGGGCTTCGGCCTGCCCATCCGCCTGGAGGCGCCCGCCGCGCTGAGTATCGCGGAGACTGAGCGCATCGTCAGTGCACGGCGCCGGACCTGGGCAGGCTAGTCGGCGGCGGGGGCAGCGACGGGGGCCTCGCGCACCTTGTCCACGATTCGCTGCAGGCGGCGCTCTTCCAGCTTCATCGGCACGCCGGTGCCGCCCAGCCTGAACATCAGGATCTCGGCCATGATGCTGACGGCGATCTCTTCCGGCGTCCGGGCGTGGATGTCGAGGCCGATCGGCGATCTGATCTCGCGGATGCGGTCGAGAGACATCCCGGCGCGGATGAGGTCCTCGTAGATGAGGATCGTCTTGCGTTTGGACCCCATCAGCCCCACGTAGCTCGCCGGGGTGGCCGCGGCGGCCTCCAGCGCCACGTTGTCGTAGCGGTGGCCCCGCGTAACGACGACGATGAACGTGTTCGCGTTGATCGGCAGTTCCGCCAGCGCCTCCTCGGGTTTCTTCGCCACTACCCCGTCCGCCTCCGGGAAGCGGTCCTTGTTGGCGAACTCCTCCCTGTCGTCGGTCACGAAGATGCGGAAGCCGAGCGTCGCGGCAACCGGCGCGATGGCCCTGGAGACGTGGCCGCCGCCGCAGAGGACGAGTTGCGGGGGCGTCGTGTACGCCTCGAGGAAGTACTCTGCGCCGTCCGGCGCGGTCACGTAGTCGTTCCGCCCGTGAAGCATCAGTTCCCGCGCCCTGGCGACCGCGTCGCCGTCCAGCGCGGGGTCTCCGAGCGATCCGTCCGTCGTGCCGTTCTCCCTGATGAGCAGCTTGGCCCCGGTGGCCGTGCCGTCGCCGTTGGCCGACTTGACGAGGTTGGCCAGCGCGACGGAAGGCCCGCCCCTGTAGGCGTCGTCGATCTCCTGCGCGTACGTGAGGTAGCCCTCCGGCTTGTATATCGGGTCGATGAGGAAGTACATCGTGCCGCCGCAGACAAGCCCGTCCTCGGCCGCGAGGTCTTCGTTCAGGTGGTAGTCCCTGTACTGCGCGCCGCCGCCGCGCCTCATCAGTTCGCTAGCCGCGAACCAGATGTCGCCCTCCACGCACCCGCCGCCGAGCGTGCCGACGCCGCTCCCGTCCTTCCGCACCAGGAGCTTCGCGCCGGGCTTCTGCGGCGTCGATCCCTTCGTGTCGATGACCGTGGCGACCACGATCGGCTCACCCGCTTCGAGTAGGTGCCCGGCCTCTTTGAATACTTCGTGCAAGTTCACCCTCCGAACAAGAAGAACTGCGTCAAGTACAGATTATCAAACGGAGGCAAGCTGCTTCAACGGAATGGAGATTACCGGGGCCGGGCAGGAGGAACGCGGGAGGGCGCGTTAGAGGCCTTGCTCCAGCAGGCGCTCTATGCGCTTGCGGCCTCTGTTTGGCCCGACCAGGGCGATGTTCAGGCGGTCCGTTCGCAGGATGTATTTGGCGACGCGGCAAACGTCTTCAGACGTGATGGCGTTGATCAGGGCCACGATTTCGTCGGCGTCGTGAATCCGTCCGTATATGAGTTCCTGCGCTCCGTTCCATCCGCTGACCGCGCGCGTGTCTTCCATCTGGAGCATCAGCCTGCCCGCGGCGAGGTGCTTGGCCTTGACGAGCTCAGGCTCCGGCACGCCGTTCTTGATCGCGGCTAGCTGGTCGACGATAGTCCCAAGCGCCTCGTACGTCCTCGCCGGCTCGACGCCCGCTGTTACCACGAACGACCCGGTGTCTTGGAAGTGGGACACGCCGCTGTGCACGTCGTAGGCAAGGCCGAGGTTTTCCCTGATCTCGATGAACAGCCGGCTGCTCATGCCCTCTCCCAGCACCACGCTGAGCAGGTCCAGGGCGTACCGGTCCGGATGATCGGAAGGCAGGCCCGGAAACGCCAGCGAGATGTTCGTCTGCTCGGTCCGCCGGTACTCGTTCCTGAAGCACGGCTCGCTCTGGACGTGATCGAATTCCGGCGAGCTTAACGGTTCGCGTGGCTTCCACCCGGACGTCAAAGCATCCGCCTGCCGCACCACCGAGTCATGCCGCACGTTCCCGGCGACGCTCAGGACGATGTTCGAGGGGCTGTAGGAGAGGCCGACGAACGCGGCCAGCATGTCTCCGGTGATTCCCGCGACGGTGTCCCGCGACCCGGCGATGTCCCTGCCCAGGGGATGGCCGGGCCACAACATCTCGTCCACCAGGGTCTCCAGCGCGTAGTCGGGATGATCGTGGTTCATGCTCAACTCTTCGAAAACGACCTTGCGCTCCTTTTCGACCTCCCCGGCGTCGAACGCGGAGTTGCGCATGACGTCGATCATGAGGTCAAGGACCTCGTCAAAGCAGTTGTACGCGGCCTTGCACCAGAAGATGGTCATCTCGTGCTCGGTATGGGCGTTCATCATGCCGCCCATGCCCTCGATGCAGCCGCTGATGTCCATCGGAGTGGGCCGGGACTCGGTGCCCTTGAAGAGCATGTGCTCGACGAAGTGCGCGATGCCGGCCTGCTCGTCGACCTCGTGCCGGGAGCCCGCGCCGATGAAGAAGGAGATGCACACGGACCTCGTGTGTGGAATCTCGCTGGTGACCACGCGGAGTCCGTTGTCCAGCGTGGTCTTATGGACGGTTGGCTCTGTGCTGTTGGCTGTCAATTCGTTGTCTTCAAGTGACGTAGGTTCCTTAGTGTGTCTATTCGTCTTCACGTCCGAGGAGGCGCATGGGGTTGCGCTTCACGAGGATTTCCAGTTCGTCTGGCGTGACGCCTTCGGCCAGCATGGCGGCGATGGCCATGCGCAGGCCCTCGGCGGGCGGCGGGTTGTACCACTGGCCGAAGCCGGACGTGAGTATGGAGGACTCGACGCCCGCGGCGCGGATGTTCCGCGCCAGTTGGGCCGGCGACGTGCGGGCCATCCCTGGCATACAGGCCGCGAACGAGTGCTCGACGTATGCGCCCAGGGAGGCCAGTTCTTCGAAGCGCTCAGCGAGGGCCTCTCCCGCGCAGTGCGACGCTACAGCGCGCGTCACGCCTCGCTCACGGGCGGCGCCGAAGACGGCGACCGTTTCGGCGTGCGTCAACATGCCGGACGCCACGATCAGCCCGTGCCTAACGGCAGCGTCCAGTACAGTTTCCGCCGCTTGCGTGACGGAGCCAGATGGGTCGAGCGGATGACAGGCGTCCGCAGCAGGCATCAGCACGGCTCTTGCGCCGGCGCCCGCCGCGGCCTCTACGGCGCTGGCGTTCATTCCGCCCACGGCCTTGTTCAACGTGACGGAGCCGTAAGCGGTAAGCCCCGGGTAAACCCGATTCAACATCTGGGCTTGCGGGCCGGTAGGGTAGTGGTCGCTTATGAGAAGGAAGCCGTCCAATCCCGCTTCCTGCGCGTAACGGGCGGTGTCCAGGGCGTCGAGCCGCATGTCGCCGTAGTGGTCCGGGCCGGCGAGCACGTTCAGGTCGAACGCGCCGGTCAGGATGCCGTCGACGGTCTCGCTTCGGTTGGCGTGCGCAGTCATGCGGGTATTGTCCACGGAAAGGGCCGGTCTGCACAACCGGCCCTCACACTGTCGTTCCGAGTCCCTCGAGGAACCTGAGACGCCCCACGCTCCACCGACGTACAGACTTGGCCGAATGCGTTGGTTGCGGGGACGGGCGTTGGCGGCGCGCGGGAGGTCTTGGATTCCTCGAGGGACTCGGAATGACAGTGGGAGAGGCCAATGCCTTACAATGTGGCGGGAACTGTGGGGCGGCGAGAGCTGTGCGGCGGGAACTGTGGGCTGTCAGGCCCAGCAATCGAAGTTTGGGGGTTTCAGGAAAATTGCTGAGGAAGATCGGACGGATCACGAAGATTACGCAGGACCAGGAGGGGCTGGCCGTCCCACCGGGCCAGTTCGTCACGGAGAAGTTTCCGGTGCTGACGTTCGGCTCCACGCCTGAGATCGACATGAGGTCGTGGAGGTTCAGGATGTTCGGCCTGACCGGCCACGAGATCGTGCTCGACTGGCGGGAGTTCACCAGCCTGCCGTCGGTGACGGTCGCGGCGCCGTTTCACTGCGTTACCCAGTGGAGCCGGCTCGAGAACACCTGGGAGGGCGTGCCGTTCAAAGAGGTGGCCGCGCTGGCCGAGCCGTCGGGCGACGCCGAGTACGCTCTCATTCACTGCTACGGCGGCCACTCCACGAACGTGTCGCTGGACATACTGATGGGCGACGATGTGCTGTTCGCCTACAAGCACGACGGCGAGCCGCTGACGAAAGAGCACGGCGCGCCGCTCAGGCTGGTGGTGCCGAAGCTGTACGGCTACAAGAGCGCGAAGTGGGCGAACGGGATCGAGTTCATGAGGAGGGACAGGCCGGGAACCTGGGAGGAGCTGGGCTACCACATGAAGGGGGACCCATGGAAGGAAGAGCGCTTCTGGAACGAACTCATGTGAGCGGCGCTTCGACCCTTCGACAGGCTCAGGGCGAACGGAGCGAAGCGGAGGGCGCTTCGCGAAGCGCCCCTACGATCTGCCCAGCCATTCCTGCGTCTGGATTCCGGCCTTCGCCGGAATGACGGTTATGCAAAGGTCTCCGGCTGCGAGGACAGTTAGAACAGCGCTGAAAACACTGACGGCCCTCCGAGTTGGAGGGCCGTCAGGACGTGAGGCAGTACTTGTTAAGCGGCGGCCTTCCGCTTCACGGTTGCCGCGAGCTCGGCGTAGGGATCGGCGATGGCCTTCGGGTACTCGGTGTGACCGCACTGGAGGCACTGGCGGAACTCGCCGTAGTAGTCGCGGCTCTTCTGCACGTCGCCCTTGCAGCGCGGACAAGACTTGAAATCCAGCATATTTGAACCTCCTTCCGTGGGGTCGATCTGTGTGTCTCTCTATGTGTTCATATACTTATACGCAACCGTAAGCATCGCGTGACTCTATGTGGAGCGATAATTAGTATTTGCTTTCGTGATGAAATGGTTCGACAGGCCCCTTCGACAAGCTCAGGGCGAACGGGAAGGAAAGTGTTTGCTCTCAGGCTTGACACGGCCCGTATCAATCATTAGCATTATCCTGCAATAACTTGATTTAGTCCTCATCGGCCAGGACACTGGGTGGACATGGACAATCGCAGGTACCAGGTCAGAGCTTTCGAGCGGCTCGTTGGGAGTTCGCGGAGCGGTCGTACAGACCCCCGCGCAGCCGACATGGCAGGCAGGCATGGCGAGTTCGGCGCGCACGCGGACGCCAGTTCGGGCTTCTACGTGATCAGCGTCGTGGCCCGCATTCTGGACATGCACCCGCAGACGCTCCGGAAGTACGAGCGTCTTGGCATGGTGACCCCGTCCCGTACGATGGGCATGCTGCGGCTGTACTCGGAAGTGGACATCGCGCAGCTAAGACTCATCAAGCACCTCGTCGCGAACCTCGGCCTCAACATGGCGGGTGTGCGCATGGCCTTGAAGATGTTCAATCACCTGGTCAGCATGAAGAGGCAGCTACGCGGCCTTGAGCCGTCCAGGGCCAGGGAGTCCCTGGACGAGAGCGTTTCGCAGATGATCGAACTGTTAGAGCAGGGGTAGGAATGAACCGAGAGACAGACGAGAACGCCGGTCCCCAGGACGTGTCCGCCGAGACGGCGGGAGGGGGAGACGAGTTGGAGCTTCAATCAGAAGGGGCTTCGTTGGCGGAAGAGGCTTCGCTGGAGGAGCGGCTCGATGAGGCGCTCCGCGAAGTGGAGCAGTTTCGCGAGATGCACAAGAGGGCGCAGGCGGACCTGGTCAACTACCGGCGCCGCGCCGAAGAGGAGCGGGAGAACGTCAGGAAGTTCGGAAAGTCCCAGCTTCTCGCGGGGAGCCTGCCGGTGATGGACGACCTTGACCGCGCGCTGTCCCTGGTGCCGGAAGAGGCCGTAGCGCCGGGGTGGCTGGAGGGGTTGCAGCTTGTGTCCAGAAAGATGCGGCAGTGGCTGGAGTCCGAGGGCGTCACGCGAATCGAGGCCGACGGCGTCCCATTCACGCCTGACGAGCATGAGGCGGTCGGGTACGAGCCGGCCTCCGGCGATGTCGAAGAGGGGCACGTGGTGACGGTGATTCGCGAAGGCTACAAGCTGCACGACCGCGTGCTCCGCGCCTCGCAGGTCACGGTGGCGATGCCGAGCGACGGGGGCTGAAGGGCGGCCCTTCGACAGGCTCAGGGCGAACGGATGAAGACAATTCGGGACATGGTACTGAAGAACGAATCGATTACAGAAGGAGTGGAGTGAAGTGGCAAGCATACTGGGAATCGATCTTGGCACGACCAACTCTTGCATGGCCGTCATAGAGGGCGGAGAGCCGAGGGTCATCGAAAACAGCGAAGGAGCGAGGACCACGCCGTCGGTCGTCGGCCTGAACACGCGGTCCGGCGAGCGCTACGTCGGCATGACCGCGCGCCGGCAGGCGGTGACGAACCCGGACAACACGCTGTATTCGGTGAAGCGGTTCATGGGCCGCAGGTTCGATGAGAGCGCCGTCCGGCAGGACAACGAGATGGTGTCTTTCAGGGTGGTCAAGCACAGCAACGGGGACGCCGCCGTCATGCTGGGCGACAAGGAGCACGCTCCGCCCGAGATCTCCGCGATGATCCTCCAGAAGCTCAAGCAGGACGCCGAGGCAAAGCTGGGAGAGAAGATCGCCCAGGCGGTGATCACGGTTCCCGCCTACTTCAACGACAGCCAGAGAAACGCCACGAAGGACGCCGGCCGCATAGCCGGGCTGGAGGTGCTGAGGATCATCAACGAGCCCACGGCAGCCGCGCTCGCGTACGGCCTGGACAAGAAGGGCGACGAGACGATCGCCGTTTTCGACCTCGGCGGCGGCACGTTCGACATCACGATCCTGCAGATCGGCGACGGCGTGTTCGAGGTCAAGTCCACCAACGGGGACACGCACCTGGGAGGCGACGACTTCGATGAGAGGGTCATCGGCTGGATCGTCGAGGAGTTTCAGAAGGACCAGGGCATCGACCTCCGGGACGACAGGCTCGCGCTGCAGAGGCTCCGGGAGGCCGCCGAGAGGGCCAAGGTGGAGTTGTCCACCGTCGCCCAGACGGAGATCAACCTTCCGTTCATCACGGCGGACCAGGCCGGCCCCAAGCACCTGGTGATGCCGCTCACACGCGCGAAGCTGGAGCAGCTGGTGGCCGACCTCGTCGAGCGGACCGTTGGCCCTTGCAGGCAGGCGTTGCAGGACGCCGGCGTCGCCGCGTCAGCCGTGGACGAGGTCATACTCGTCGGCGGCATGACGCGGATGCCCGCGGTACAGAAGTCGGTGGAGACGCTGTTCGGCAGGGAGGCGCACCAGGGCGTCAACCCGGACGAGGTCGTGGCCGTGGGCGCGGCGATCCAGGCGGGCGTGCTGCAAGGCGAGGTACAGGACATCGTCCTCGTGGACGTGACGCCGCTCACGCTGGGCATCGAGACGCTCGGCGGCGTGATGACCACGCTGATCCCGCGCAACACCGCCATACCCACGGCCAAGAGCGAGACGTTCACAACGGCGGCGGACAACCAGCCGAGCGTGGAGGTCCACGTGCTGCAAGGGGAGCGGCCCATGGCGCCGGACAACAAGTCGATCGGCAGGTTCAACCTCGACGGCATACTGCCCGCGCCCAGGGGCATGCCGCAGATCGAAGTCTCGTTCGACATCGACTCGAACGGCATCCTGAACGTGTCCGCGAAGGACAAGGGCACGGGCAAGGAGCAGCGGATCACGATCACGGCGAGTTCCGGCCTCAGCGACACCGAGATCGACCAGATGGTCAGGGACGCGGAGTCGCACGAGGAGGAGGACAGGCGCAGGCGCGATCAGGTGGAGGCCAGGAACGCCGCCGACAGCTTGGTCTATTCTGCGGAGAAGATGCTGGCGGACAACGCCGACAACATCCCGGAAGACCTCAAGCAGGAGGTCGAGGGCAAGATACAGGCGCTCAAGACGGCCCTGGAGGGCGAAGACGCCGACGCCATCAAGGCGGCGTCGGACGAGTTGAACGCCGCGCTGCAGAAGGTGGGCCAGCACGTGTACAGCCAGCAGCAGGCCCAGGCGGGCGCGGAAGGCGCCGAGGGCCAGACCCCCGGAGACAACGACACGCCGGACGACACGGTAGAGGGCGAGTTTCGGGAGGTGTAGGTGGGGGCTAAACCGTCCTCAGCCCGTGCATTGGGCTCCGTGGGTGTTGGGCTAGTGGCGCCCGGGGTCGAGATTCGGAAGGGAACGTAGCGTCAGGACGGTTCGCCGGAGTCCGGCTTTGCGTGCCTCGGCGATTGATCGGCGGGGTTGCTCGCGTTCGTGTTGCGAGTGCGGGCGCGTTCCCTTTGCTCGACGCCACGGAGATAGGCAGCCATAGCCCTTACGTCGCGACCGTGCTCAGCGGACATGGCATCCTTGATCCGCCACAACTCCTCAATGATTTCGTCTCTCATCTTCGTAGCCTCCCAACAGTTCGGCCGGGGTACATATCTCCGGGCTGGTAAAGCCCTCCTGTGCACAAACGCTTCGTATGATGGGCTGAGATTCCGCATTCGCAAGGTGGCGGAAGTTCCAAGTCAACAGATACTGAACACCATACACGGCAGACAGGCCGATATGAAGGGCGTCGTTCTGAGCGTTCGCAGGCAACGCTCCTTCGTCGAGGAGCGCGTTCGATAAGTCGGTCACGGTCTCTGTCATCGGTAGTATAGGAATCCCATCCAGTGCATCGAGACGCCGTGCCGCCGCTTCGGGGTGCCCCCTTCCAGCTTCTTCAATTGTGAGGGCAGACGTGCAGAGATCAAATCTTACTCTCTGCGTATCCCACCAGTCAGACGTGATGTTTTGCCAGGCAGCAGCCAATAGGTTACTGGTAGGCCTTGCAGTAAGGTACGACACTACCGAGGTCTCAATGTAGACTGCTTGGCGGTCGCCAAGTTCGCGCTCCATCTGATGCCCGGCCCGCCTACACCGTCCTCAGCCCGTGCATCGGAAAGATAAGCCGCTGTACCGCGCGGACGCTGGACTCTGCGAAGTCTTTCGCGTCCCGGGCGACCTGGTCTGTTAGCTCAAGCTCTTCGTGGTCGCTGAGCGTGTGCACCCCGTAGCGCCCGGCGTAGGCCGCCGGGATTTCCTCCGATAGCGGGATCTCCGCCATCACGCCGTAGGCCGACGCCCACGCCCGCGCCACGGCCTGCAGGTCGTATCCGCCGCCGCCGAGCGCGAGCCACTTCGGCGCCGCGCCCGCGAACTCGCCCACAGCCTCCGCGAATCCCTGCACGGTCTGCGCCAGGTGCGTGATCGGGTCCTTGAAGTGCGAGTCGATGCCTAGCTGCGTCACGACGACGTCCGGCGCGAACCGCTCCAGCAATGGCGGCACGACCTCGCGGAACGCCCACAGGTACAGGTCGGGCCGCGTGTACGGGTACAGCGGCAGGTTCACCGAGTAGCCGCGGCCCCGGCCCGCTCCGGTCTCCTGCACGTGGCCCGTGCCCGGGAACAGGAACGCGCCCGACTCGTGGACCGAGATCGTCAGCACCGCGTCCGTGTCGTAGTACGCAAGCTGCACGCCGTCGCCGTGGTGGCAGTCGATGTCCACGTACGCCACCTTGAGGCCGCGCGCCAGAAGCGCGTTGATCGCGATCACCGGGTCGTTGAACACGCAGAAGCCATACGCGTATCCCGGCATGGCGTGGTGGAGCCCGCCCGCGATGCTGAACGCGCGGTCCACCTCGTCGCTCAGCAGCAACTCGACGGCGGTCAGCGAGGCCCCCGTCGAAAGCGAGGCCGCGTCGAAGATGCCCGCGTACGCCGGATTGTCGCCTGGGCCGAAGTTGAACACGTGCGCGTCGTCCGAACTGCCGCTGCCGTTGAGCGACCTCACGCCCTCGAGGTACTCGCGCGTGTGGAACGTGAGGACTTCATCGTCCGTGGAGCTTCGCGGCGAGACGAGCAGCGCGTTGGGATGGTCCAGCGCGCCGTACGCCTGAAGCAACTCGTGCGTGTAGCGTAGCCTGACCGGCTTCATCGGATGCGTATCGCTGAGCGTGTGCCCGGCCAGCGCGTCGTCGTAAACGAAAGCCGTCTTGTCCGTCATCGTCCCTCCTGTGGCGTGTCATTGTAGATGAGCCTGTCGAACGATGAGCGGACTTCACCCTCACCCTAGCCCTCTCCCTCAAGGGAGAGGGGAAGTCAAGATACAAGGGCGAACGGAAAGCGAAAAGGCTCTGGTCGTTGACCCGCACGCGGCATCGCAAATACCATCGGCGCGCGTGAACTCACCTGCATTCCTCGCCGCCCGCCTCCGCGAAAGACTGTCGAACTCGTTCTACGGTTGGCGCATCGTCGCGGCTTCCTTTGTCATCAACGCCGTTCACGACGGCACGTACTACCTGGGCACAAGCATCTTCCTTCTCCCCATCGGCAGAGACCTGGGCCTCTCCCGCACGATGGCCTCGCTGCCCTTCACCGTCAACAGGATCGTTCCCGCGATTTGCGGCCCTTTGGTGGGGGCTCTCATCGACAGGTACGGCCCGGCGCGCGTGCTGACCACCAGCGCCATCTTGGCCGGCGTTGGTTGGATCCTGCTGAGCCGCGCAAACAGCCTGGCGACGTTCATCGCCGTTGCCACGGCGCTGCTGGGCATCGGCATGATGAGCTGGGTGATGTCCACCACGACGGTTGTCAACGTCTGGTTCCGCCGCCGCCGCTCGACGGCGATGTCGTACGCGTTCACAGGCTTCACGACGGGCGGCGCGGTCTTCCCGCCGCTGCTTGCACTCGGCGTCAGCCGGGTGGACTGGCGGTTCACGATGCTGGCCACGGGCTTGATGATACTGATCGTAGTCGTGCCGCTCGCGACTCGGCTGCGAAGGTCGCCCGAAAGCATGGGCCTGCTTCCGGACGGCGGCCCGCCGACTGGGCCGGACACCGGGACGGCGCAGGCGCGCACGGCGGAGCCTGAGTACGACTTCACAGTGAGGGAGGCGCTGGGCTCGCGAGCCTTCTGGATGCTGACGGTGAGCACGGGCCTGCACGGCATCGTGGCCACCGCTTTCGGGCTTCACTTCGTGGCAATAATGGTCTCCAAGGGGCTCGAGGAGTCCACCGCCGGCTATCTCATCGGACTGCTCTCGTTGCTGATGGCGCCGATGGTGCTGATCATGGGGCGCCTGGGGGACATGGTGCCTATGCAACGGGTGGCCGCCGCCGGTCACTTCATCAGGATTGCGGCCTTCGCCCCGCTGTTCCTGTGGGACGAGGTCGGCATCTGGCGCATGCTGCTCGTGCTCGCCCTGCTCTCGCCCACGGAGGCCACGTGGTCGCTCGGCTACGCGCTGGTGGCGGACCTGTTCGGCCGGCGAAACGTGGCGACGCTGCGCGGGTTCATGGGCTCGTCCGTCAGCGTGTGGACTATCGGCACGCCGGTGCTGGCGGGCTGGATCTACGACTACACCGGCGGCTACGACTGGCTGCTGGGCCCTTCGATGCTGATTACGCTGGCCGCGGCGCTTCTGCTCTGGTTCATCCCGGACCCGCGCATCAAGCTGCTGCCCGGAAGAGGACGGCTGGGGGAGCCGGCGCCCCGCTAGTCGCGCCTGAGCCTCCAGGCCGCGGCCGCCGCTGCGACGGCGAGCAGCGCCGCCGCCCCCGCGCCGATGGGCCACCACGGCAGGCCGTCCGCAGCGTCGGTTGCGCCGGCTGCCGCGCCCGGCTCCGGGCGGCTCGCGTCGTCAGCCGCCTGCGTCGTCCCGGGTACTGCGCCTGTCTCCGAGCGGGCCGCGTCCTCGGTTGCGACGTCCGCGGTGTTCGACGCAAGCTCCAGGATATCGGATGCGCCGTAGGCTTCCAGCGCGCCCGCCTGCGAGTCGCGGTACGGCTCCAAGCTGTCGTCCGTGCGATCGATCGAGTCCGACGCGCCTGCCTGTGTCCGGCCTCCGGTGAACCACGCTCTCCACCGTTCGTCAAGGTCGTCAAGGCCTATGCCGTAAGCGGCGCGAACCGCTTCGTCGATCTCGCTGCCGCTCTTCAACTCACGCAGCAGCGCCGTCATCCTCTCGCGGCCCAGTTCGTCGATCATGTACGTGACCACGTTGCGAGCGTGGGCGTAGAACAGCCTGACGGCACCCGGCTGGCCCGGAATGCTGTACATGTACCGGAGCGGCGGCGCGTCACCGGAGCGCACGGCCCGCGCCACCATCGACGCGCTGTGCCTGCCCTCCGGCTCGAAGTACATCGCCAGCCCCTCGTTGAGCCACGCGGGCATCTTGAGGTAGGGCGACTCCAGCGCCTCGTGCACCATCACGTGCACCGCTTCGTGCGTCATGCCGTCCGGGTCGAGGCCGCCCAGCAGGAACAGCCCGTACTCGCCGTACGCGAAGCCGCCGAACAGGTGCGAGTCGTGCGCCGTCTGGCTTACGAACGGGAACGTGCGCCGCGCCTCGGCCCTTCCGCTCAGGATCACCGCCTTCACCGGACGCGCCGTACTCATGCCGAGCAGGTCCTTCAGGGCAGCCAGGTGACGGTCAACGGTCCTTGCGGCGGCGAGCACGTCCCGTTCCGCCCGGTCGTGATAGACCACCAGCAGGTTCTCCGTCCGCACCGTCCGCCAGTCATAGCGCGGGTCCAGGTACTCCACCGTGGCGGGATCCGTCCGGCTCCGGCGCCCGTTCGCGTCGGTGAACTCGTAGTAGTACTCGATCGTCGCCCCGGCGGGCACGTACGAACTGCCGCCCGTCTGCAAGCTGTAGCTCGCGGTCACGCGGCTGGACTGCCTGAACTCCGGGTATGCGTAGCTCGTCGTGCTCAGGTTGACGAACCGATAGTGCAGCTTGAGGCCCGTGATCTTCTCTTGAGATTCCGCCGCCAGCCTGAAGACGACCTCGTCCGGAAACCGCACCTCGGCCTCCGAGTGCACGACGCGCACCGTCGCTTCCGTCGTGGGATCAAGCGGCGGCGAACCCCCGGCGGAGGCGACGATAGCGATTATTGCTGCCAGGCAGCTTGCGATCATTCAGCAGTCCGGGCCGGCGGAATGTTTGCGTGCCGGCCTACGTTTACTCATACGAAGCACGCCGCCAATGGGGTTTCAGCCGACCGCAATCGGGTGGGGGAGAGGCTGGTTGAACAGGTACCCCTTCCGGTTGAACGGCACCTCGTCCGGCTGCGTGTTGCCCTCCGCGTCCGTGGCGCGCGTCATCACGACGTAGTCGCCGCGCCCGGCGTCCCACGCGAGCTCGAACCGCGCCCACGACCGCTGCACCTGCGGCGGGAGGACCGTCGCCTCGCTCCACGTTCCGCCCGCGTCCGCGCTCCACTCAACCCTCGCGATCGGCCCCGCCGGCGAGTGCGCGAAGCCGTGCAGGCGGTTGCGGCCCGCCTGAAGCTCCGCGGGCCAGGGCAGGGCGAGCGCGCTCTTGATCGACTGCGCCGTGACCACCTTGCCCAGCGCCTCGCCTTCCGGCGGGTACGCGTCTCCTATCAGCACGTAAGACGACGTGTTGTTGCGCCCCCATAGCTGCTCGGATGAGACCACGATCCCGCTCAGCCACTTGATGCTGGAGCTGCCCACCCATCCCGGCACCAGCGCGCGGAGCGGGTAACCGTGGTCGCGCGGGAGCGCCTCGCCGTTCATGGCGTACGCCAGTATCGTGTCCGAGTGCATCGCCTTCTCGATCGGAATCGCTCGGCGGAAGCCCTCTTCGGGCGAATCGACGTCCATGCCGATCAGCATCACGCTGACGGCGTCCGGCACCGCTCCGGCCTGGGCCAGCACGTCGCGCAGCGCGACGCCCGTCCACTCGGCGTTGCCGATGCCACCGGTCCTCCACTGCGTGCCCTCGGCCTTCCTGCCCTGCACGATGTCGAACATCGCCCGGTGGTTGCCGCCGCACTCAAGGTAGGACACGACCGTCCGGCTCGGCATCCGGCGTATGTCCTCGTACGACAGGCTGAGCGGCTTAGCTGCGGCGTCGCCCTCGACCGCGAGCCGCCACTCGCCGGCGTCGATGTCCACGCTCACGGAGTTGTTGCGCACGAAGAACAGGTCGTTCGGCGTGATCGTGCCCTGGATGCTCTCCAGCCGCGCCTCCAGGCTCTTCTCGTGCCGGACGAACGGCGCCGGGTCCTTGAACCACGGCAACGCTTCCGCTTCCTGTTCCGTGATCGCGACCGGGTCTCCGTCTCCGGTATCGACGCCTGCGCACGCCGCCAGCACCGCCGCCGCCCCGCCTGCCGCCATCAGCGCTAGGAACCTGCGCCGGCTCACGCCGCTGTGCTGCGCCAGATCCCAGAGCCGCCCCGTATCTTCGGGCTTGCCGGTCATGCTTCGCGCGGCGTCCTTCTCACCGACGCCCCTGTCAGCCCGCCAATCTTCCACCTGCCGGGGAGACCTGCTTCTGGATTCCGGCCTCCGCGGGAATGACGGTCATGCACAAGTTGCCTTTCCTGCATCTGGATTCCGGCCTTCGCCGGAATGACGGTTACGCAAAGGCCGAACCGGCTAGTAGTCCAGCTTCCCCTCCCAGTCGCCGGTGCCGTCCGCCAGCAGGTCGAACAGGTGCCACACACCGCAGTACAGGTCGCCCGGCCCGAAGAAGTCCTTCGCGATGCGGTCGATCGTGCCGTCCGCGTTCTTGCGGAAGGTCGATACCCCCGGCATCGCCGTCGAGTTGTAGTAGGACTGGCCGTCCGACTCGAAGCCCATGTCCTTGATGAACGTCGTGCCCTCCGCCGAGTACATCTCGAACTGCCACCCGCGCTTCTTCCGCACCGCCTGCTGCACTTCGACGCTGTTCGGCGACACCGCCACGAACGCCGCCCGGTCCTTCAGGTGCCGCAGCGCGCCGTTGAACCCGTCCGCCCACATCGTGCAGTACGGGCACTCAGACCCCATGTTGTGGACCAGGATCAGGTCCGTCTTGTCGCCGAACATCTCCGAAAGCTTGACGCCGCCCTCGCGCCCCTGCAACTCGTAGTCCTCGACCCGCTCCGGCCCGATCCGCCGGCACAACTCGACCATCTTCCGCTTAGCCTCTTCCAGGTTCGCCCAGGCCTCCGCGTACTCGGTTTGCAGGTCTTGCGTTGTGGTCATTGGGGTTCCTCCGTGTGGGAATCAATGTTTGGCATCCTGTCCGGTGATGCCCAGTGCAGTTCTGGATGCGGCGGGATCGACAGCTTACCATCCCGCACCACTACCCGTCCGTCCTTGATCACGATGCTGGTCCTGCTCAGCGCATCGAGGTCCACGTCCGGGTTGCCCTCGACAACCAGAATGTCGGCCAGCTTGCCCTTCTCCAGCGTCCCGAGCCTGTCGTCCATATCCAGGATCTCCGCGTTTGTCCTGGTTGCGGCGATAAGCGCCTCTGTTGTCGTCATACCGCATTCCACTAGATACTTCAGCTCCCACACGTATGCCTCCGGCAGGTACCGGTACGAGTCGTAGATCAGGTCGGTCCCAACGCCAAGCGTCACTCCCGCCTCGCGAAGCCGTCTCACCATCTCCAGGTTGGACTGGTGGTCGAACGTAAACCTTCGCGACGTCGAACCGAAGTACCCGCCCTTGCTCTGATCGAACAGGTGCACGTACGACACGATCGTCGGCACAGCGGCCACCCCTAGTTCGGCCATTCGCCGGATCGTTTTCTCTGTCCTCGGCAACGGGTGCTCGATGCAGTCGATACCTGCTTCCACCGCTCGCCCAATGTAGAAAGTTTCCGCGTCAGCGGTGACCTTCAGCCCAAGGTCGTGCGCCTCCTCAATTGCCGCCTCAACCTCCGCGTAGCTGTAATGGCTCGCCAGCTTGATGACGTCCGCTCCCGCCTTGAACTGCTCACGCACTGCCTCCCGCCAGTCGTCAACTCCCGAAGCCTCCCTGATTCCGCCATACAGGAATGAAGTCCGGTCAAGGTTCTGCGCGCCGTGCCCTCCTGTTCCCGTTATCAGCCTTCCGGCAGGGAAGACTCGCGGCCCTGGAATGCGTCCTCTTGCCGACCACTCCTTCAGCCGGAACGGCGCGTCCCAGTGGGACCCCATGTCCCGCACGCTCGTTATGCCGCTTTCGACGTAGTAGCGCAGCCTCTCGACGCCCCTGAGCGTCGCGTCCTCCGGTCCTGCCGCAAGACTTGGCGGAACGTCCCGCATCGTGTACGTGAGGTGGGAGTGAAGGTCGATGAGTCCGGGCATTACTGTCATGCCGTGAACGCCGATCACCTCGGCGTCAGCGGGCCAGCCCTTCTCCCCTTCTGGCAACACGTCTAACATCCGATTGCCTCGAACTACCACGGAGCCGGTACGAGTCTTGCCGTCGACGGCGTCGAACAGCCTGCCGCCCTCCAGCACAAACATATCCGACGTTTCAGCGTCGCTTCGCGGGACCGGTATCCGCCTGGGGTCGGCAGTGACAGGCGTAGAAGCCTCCAGGAATCTCAGCCGGTACGGTGGGATCTCTTTGGCCTCGTCGCTCAACAGTCCTTCTCCGTTCGCTTAGTCCGCGCGCTCCCGCCAGGCGAGTGGTCGCGCAATCAGCCTCTCACTCTGCCGACGGCCCGGCGACTTCATACCCTTCCGGCGGCCGCTCGCCCATCAGGTGACGCACGAAGAAGTCCCAGCGCCGTCTCGTCAGGTACGGGTCGTCTGCATAGTTGTGGTTCCGGTTTGGGAGCAGCACCAGGTCGAAGTCCTTGTTCGCCTTGGTCAGCGCGTCGATCAGACGCACATTCCCGGCCGGATGTACGTTGTCGTCCATGTCCGCGTACGCCAGCAGCAGTTTCCCCTCTAGTCTGGCGGCGAAGTTCGCGTTCGCCTGAGGCTCGTAGTCGGTCTCCTGGGGCAAGCCGATGTACCGCTCGCCCCACAACGCGACGTTAATGCGCTGGTCTTGGTTGCCCGCCGACGACACTCCCACCTTGTACAGCTCTGGGAAAGTGAGCATCGCCCGCATCGTCGCGTATCCGCCAGCCGAGTGCCCGTAGATGCCCACACGCTCGATGTCCATGTACGGTCGCTCTGACGCGAGGCTCCGCAGCACGGCCGCGTGGTCGATCAGGCCGCCCGCCGTCTCCAGCCGGCCGTACGAGGCGTCCAGAAACGCCCGAGACCGGAGCGGCGTCCCACGGCCGTCCATCGTCACCACTATGAAACCCACTTCGGCGAGCGCCCGGGCACTGTCCGCCAGTGCGGCCGCGAACGACTGGCGCGATCGGTGATGCTGCGGCCCCGGGTAGATGCTGTCGATTACCGCGTAAGTGGAGCAGGGGTCGAAGTCTGACGGCAGGTACATCACGCCGTGAATCGTAGTCTCGCCGTCCGCGCCGGTCACCGAGAAAGTCTCCGGGGCTGTCCAGCTCGCAGCCTCCAACGCCGACACGTCCGCCCGCTCAAACTCCCGAACGAGCCGTCCTTCCGAGTCTCGCAGCACGGCACGAGGCGGAAGGTCCACCCGAGAATACACGTCAGCAAAACGGCGGCCGTCCGGGCTCACGCTGATCTCGTGTTCTCCGTCCTCCGGTGTGAGCAGCAGCGGCTCCGAGCCGTCGAGACTCGCACGATACAGGTGCCGGTAGTACGGGTTCCTGCCGGGCTCCAGTCCGCCGGCAGTGAACAGGACCGTGCGCTTCGACTCGTCGACATGCACAATCTCGCGAACAACCCATTCGCCGTGCGTGATCCTGTTCTTTGGCTCTCCCGTGACACCGTCGTACAGGTAAAGATGCCCCCATCCGTCCCGCTCGGAGAACCAGATCACTTCACCTGACGACAGCGCCCGTACGTTCGGCCTCCCAAAGATGTAAAGGTTCGCGTCCACAGGTTTGTCGGACGTTTCCTCCAGCACGACCCTCGCAGCCCCGCTTGACGCGTCGACTTCCACGAGGCGCAGCGCCTTGAAGTCTCTCGGCTGGTCCATGAAGTACAAGTAACGACCGTCGTCCGACCACCACGCCTTGTCGTACTGGAACGGAGAGAATGTTGCGCAGGACAGGGGAGGGTAGTCGACATCCAAACGCTTCCCAGTGCGGGCATCGAAGATTACAAGTTCCGCAGTGGGAACCTCCTCGTCGCCCGGCAGCGCGTACCGGTACGAGTGCAGCCTTGGCCGGCTGCCGCCGTCGTCCAGCGTGGACTGCACGAGATGCAACTCACCCACCCGTCGCTGGTCCAGCCGGTGCGTCACAAGCTTCGACGAGTCGGGCGACCACACCGCCAGCGGTGGAAGCGCGGTCCCTGCCAGCCGGTCCGTCACTGCTCGCGTGTACGACTCCGGTCTGGACGCATAGTCATGGTGTGGCTGACCGTCGAACGTCATCCTCCGCTCTTCGCCCTCGTCCGTGGGCCTGACATATAAATCGTGCCCCCGCACGTACGCGTACATCGAGCCGTCCGGCGAGCGCAGTTCGCCCTGCGCGGCCGGCCCAAGCTCCTCAAGCGAATACGACCGCAGATCGCACGTCCAGCGCAGGCTGCCGAATTCGAACGTCACCGCTCCGCCATCTTCCGTCAACTCCACGGAGTCTTCGGGGATGTCCCGGATCGATGCCTCGACGCCCGTGCGCTTCTCCAGGGCGCTGCGCAGACGCGCGTGGTCGAACGCCGCCGACCTCTCCCCCGTCACCGCATCCACCAGCGTGAACTCCGGCTCCGAGCCGGTGTCCCGTCTGTACAGCGCCGCTCTCCCGCCACACACCCACCGCGGCCTTATCTCCACGTTCTGCGCCAGTCCCTCGACGTTCCAGGGCAGGAGCCTCTCCGCCCGCGCGTAGTCCTCCGCCCTCACCGGAGCCGGCCCCGTCGCTTCCCCGCACTCTCGTCGAAACTTCGACTCGTCGGTCTCACATTTCCTCGCGTTCGCGCGCTCTTGTTCAAGTTGGCGCAACTTCCCAGGCGTCACCCTGCCGGTCTCCACCCCACCTTGCCGCAACCTATCGTTGGACGAGCCTGTAGATACTAGCTTCGCTGTCCTCATCGCCGGTGAGCAGGTAAATCTCCCCGGAGGCGTCCTCCGCCATGCTGAACACGAATCTTGGCCCGTCTTCGAACAGCGATACCGCCTCCGTTGGCTGGCCCGATGCCGCCGTCTCCGCATGGATCGCCCGGACATGACGCGAGCAGTAGTCGGCGTACACGTACCAGCCGGCAAGCGACGGAATCGCCTCGCCGCGGTACACGTAGCCGCCGATAACGGCGCAGCCGAACGAGCGCCCGTACTCCCACACGGGCAGGGTTAGTCCCATGGTATCGCAGGTCTCGTCTTGCGGGAAGCAGCTAGACCCCTCGGTGACACTCCAGCCGTAGTTCTCGCCCGGCCTTATGACATCCACCTCCTCGGCGTGATAGTGTCCCGCATCGCCCGCCCACAGGAGCCCGGTCTCCCGGTCGAAGCTCATCCGCCACGGATTGCGAAGCCCGTACGCCCAGACCTCCGGACGCGCTCCTGCCAGGCCGATCATCGGGTTGTCCGGGGGTATCGCGTACGGCTCCTCCGCCGACGCGTTGCGCACGTCGATACGGATGACGCTGCCCAACAAGGTCCCGGGGTTCTGGCCGTTCCCCCCGGGGTCGCTGTCTCCTCCGCCGTCCCCTACGCCCAGGTAGAGCATTCCGTCCGGCCCGAAGAGTAGGCTGCCGCCGTTGTGGTTCCACTCGGGCTGACGTATTTCAAGTATGACGAACTCGCTGCCGTCAACGAACTCGAACGTGTCGCCCTCTCCCGTGGTTTCGAGTCGGACGAGTCGTGTGGAGCGCTCGCCGCGGCCGGCGCTGTAGCTGTAGTAAGCGTACACGTAGCCGTTCCGGTCGAAGCCGGGGTCCAGCGCGAGCGCCAGAAGCCCCTCTTCGTAGCCATAGCGGAGCGTGCGTTCCCTCTGATTGTAGATAGTACGAGGACTATCGTACGGCCCGTCGCGAGGCACGGCGAGCGCCACCCCGTCTTGCAAGGCAATCAGAAACAGATCGTGCTTTGGAACGTCCACGAGCGCCACCGGCAGCTTCAGCGCGGGCAGGCCGGGAAAGGCCGGCTCAATGGACGCGGCAAGCGCGGGCTCCGTTGCGGTGGGTTCGGGATCGGCGGGCGGCGGGTGGGTTACGGTCGGCTGGGGTTCGGCGTCGACGGACGCCGGGTCTGCCGGTGTCGGCTCCGGCCCGGTCTCGGTGGGCGCGGGCTGCGTTGCGGTAGCTTCTGCCTCGTTAGACAGGTCTGTAAGGCTGATCGATTCCGGCTCGGACTGGCCTGGCACAGGTGTGGCGAGGGCCGTCGGGTCAGGGGATGTCGGGCCGCCGCAAGCCGTCAGGAGCGCCCCGGCCATCGCTCCGGCTGCGAACAGGATCGAACGCCAACACCTCACACCGCCACGTCCGTGGCCGTGTCCCCCGCCGACAGCGCGTTCATGTACGCCAGCGTCATCTCCCGCGTCCGGTAGCGTCCGAACTCCCGCGTGTCCTCCCGACGCACGATCGGGAACGTGTCCATCACGTAGCCCGCGTCCTCCCGATCCAGCCCGTACAGGTGGAAGTACAGCGCGTCCAGCCGCGCCCGCAGGCGCCGACGCTCCTCCGCGTCCCACGCGAACGGCGGCCCCTCGTACCCCAGGTCCCGCGCGAACGGCACCATGTCGTGCGACGTGTACGTCAGCCGCAGCACGTGGTCACGCACAAGCTCCCGCGCCGTCACGTCCCCGAACCGCCGCTCGTAGCCCTCAGGCGCGATCACCGGAAGTTGCTCCACGAGGAACAGGTTTAGGGTCTGGCCCTGTATTTTCTGACGTGTCACGTAGTCGAAAGCCACGGCGTTCAGGTTGGCGGCCAGCAGCCATTCGTTTCGTGTTTCGGATGTAGGTTTCAGAATCGGGACTTTGTTCCCGAACCCGACAGCAGGAAGGATCGCCGCTATGAATGTCCTCACGTTGGTCGGCGCGGTTATCTCTTTGAACCCCAGAACCCAGTTCTCTCCGGGCTGCCACTCGCATTCAGATGCTGGTACCCAATACTGGTGATTGGGCAGCCAGTCCGGATCCTCGTACTCCTCCAATTCGGTGTTCTCCGGCTGTGCTGGACGATGTAGATTCTCCGGGTTGATGACCACGCTGGCCGCGCGATGATCGAACGCCTGCACCATCTTGCCCTCGTACAGCGGCAGGTAAAGCTCATCACCCTTCCGCCACCGGTTGCCCTGCACCGGATAGAACCCCTCCGCATCCAGCCGCTCCGCCGTCCTGAACAGCCCCGAATCGTTTGTCATGTGGAACATGGTCTGGTAACGCACCGGCCACGCCATCTCGATCGACTCGCCCGACCGGTCCACCAGCACCGGGTGCCGCTCGTAGATGCGCCGCGTGATGTCCGCGTCCCGTCTCGTGCGAAACACCGGCGCTGTCCCCGTGTTCGGGTTCACCCTCGAAAAGTCTTCCGGCGACATCGCGAAGCAGCGGTCCCCGTCCTCGATCGTCGCCGTGTCGTGCAGGAAGAACGCGCACTCCGCTTCCTCGAACCGCCGTTCATCCCCGCTGAACACCAGCGCGCAGAACTTGAACGACGCGTGAATCTCCTTGAAGAAGATCTTCCGGTTCTCGAAGTCGAACAGCCCGCCCAGCCGCCCGCTCGTGGAGATCGACTTGAAGAACCGCGCCGCCGTCTTGTCCGCGTAGATGCCCGACGGCGTCAGCAGCCCCACGAACCCGTCCGGCCTCACAAGCTCCATCGCCCGCTCCACGAACAGCGAGTACAGGTTGATGTCCCCGCCGCCCAGCAACGGGTAGTCGCCGCCCTTGCGGATCACCCTGCCAAGCCGGTCTGCCCGCTCCTTCGCCTCGTCGTACTCCGCCGCCAGCGGCGCGCCCTGCCGTCGTAGAGCCGCTATGCCCCTCCGGCGCTCCGCCGCCGTCGCCGCCAGCGCCAACTCAGTGTCCCGCGTCGCGAACCACTCCACCTCCTGCAGCTTGATACGGTCCCACGGCGGGTTGCCGATCACCGCGTCGAACCCGCCCAACGGCCTCGCGTTCCCCCACCCGCTCCACACTCCCGGAAACGTCGCATCCCAGTGCACGAACGCTTCCCTGCCCGCCAACGAACGCGCCTTGCTCCAGAGTTCCCTGAACGCGGGCGCATCGTCGCCCGGCCCGTTGGCGAGCATCTTGTAAACGTCGCCCGCAGGCTCTTTTAGAAAGTCCTGCAACGGACCTTGCACCGCCTCTCGCGCCCGCTTGGTCAGCCCCGCCGTCATCCAGCGCAGTCCGTACAGGAAGTCCATGAACGCGCGAGCCTCGGCGGTGAACTCCTCCATGCGTCCAAACTGCGCCGCCGACTCCTGGACCTCCGCCGCGTCCGTGTCCGACCGCCCCTCGATGTACCGCATCCCGTCCGCCGCGCTCGCGAAGCCCTCTATCGCGCTGGACACCGAAGGCCCGCCGAGCCTCTTGACCTCCTCAACCGCGTCCATCACCCTCAACCCCAGCAGCGAGTCCCCGTGCCGCAGGTGGTGGTCCAGGAATGCAAGCGGCGCGCCCGTCGTGAAGCTGTGCAGCCACAAAGACACCTTCGCCAATTCCACCGAAAGCGGGTTCCTGTCCACGCCGAAGATGCACCGTTTCAACACCATCCGCCGGATGATCGCATGGCTGGTGAGCTGCGTCTCGTCCAGCTCCCACTTCGCCTCGCGCGCCCGGTCGATGATGCCCCACTGGATCACTTCGAGACGCCTCGCCAACGGCGACGCGTACCCGCCGTCGAGCCAGTCAGGGATCTCCGGCACGCGCTCGATCAGGTCCGCGATGTAGTCCGTCAGGAAGTCCACCGCCGTCACTAGGAAGTGCCCGCTTCCCATCGCCGGGTCCAGCACCTTCAGGTTCAGCGCCGCCATCGCCGGATCCAGGTTCTCGAGCTCCTCGCGCCTCTGCGACTTCGGCCGGCTGTCGTCCTTCAGTTCCGCCGCCCTCTTCTCGAACGCGCGCAGCCGCTCCTCGATCAGCGGCCTCAGTGTCCGGTCGATGAGCAGATCGACAAGGCTCTGCGGCGTGAAGAAGCTCCCCGTGTCCTTCCGCGCGTACGGGTTCAGCCGCACGAAAACGCCCCCGTCCGCGTCCCGCGCCAGCTCCCGCTCCAGCAGCCGCTCGTAGATCGACCCTAGCTGCTGCACAGACATGTCCCGGTAGTTCACGAACCTCGGCCTGCCGCCCGGCGTCAGGTCCGCCCTGGAGTGGCTCATCGCATAGACCACCGGCCCGATAACGCTGTCTGGAATCCTCACGCTCTCCAGCAGCGGCGCCGCTTCGACGCTGAACAGCCCGCCGTTGTAAGGCGGCAGCCCTATCGAAGGGTCCCCCCTGTCGATCAGCCGGAACAGCGTGGACAGGTGGTCGTAGTACCTCGTGGCCGCTTCAGAGAATACATCATGCCGTTCCATCCTCTCCGAAACGCCGTCCCGCACCGGCTTCCGCAGCCCGTAGTCGTCGTAACGCGAGTCGTTCACCGGCAGAAGGCCCCTGTCCTCCGCGTACAGCACGAACAGCAGCCGGTAAAGGAATATCAGCGCCGCGTTCCGCACCTCCTCCAGGCTCGCGTCCGCGTCGCGCGACAGCGCCCTCGCCAGCGTCGGAAACACCTCGTCGAATACGACGTTCGACAGGTCCTGCGCCACCCTCTCCTCGTACCGCCGCCCCTCTTCGATGGCCGACTCTATGAACGTCGTAGCCGCGCCGCCCTGGAGCGTGAACGACCTCCGGTTGAACAGCAGGAAGAACAGCCTCAGTTGATCGTCGTCGAACTCGCCGTCCTTCGGCGCGGCGTCCACCTCGAAGTACGCGCTCGAACGCGGCCTCGTCCTGTAGTCGTACAGCCGCCACGCGCCGCCGTTCGTGAGAATGCCCCACCGGACGCCGCCCTTCGACGTGACGTCCGCCGTCGAAAGGTACCTCAGGATCTGGCCGTGCGGCGTGCTCCCGTTCGACGCACGGCCGCCCACCCTGCTCTCCAGCGCCCGCCCGTACCGCTTGCTCTCCTCCACCACGACAGCGTCCTCGAACCTGTCCACCGAGTTGGTCCGCGCCGCCGCCCGCGCCTTCGACTCAGCGTCCCCGAACAGCAGCATGTCCGGGATGTCCTCGCGCCGCGACGCGCCCTGCTGCGGCAGGTACTCCGCCCATCCCAGCAGTTGCAGGACCGGCTGTATCAGTTCCTGCTCGGTCACCGCCTCATTCGGCTCATGGTGCTGGCCGAACGCGTCGAAGATCCACGTCAGCCGCGCCCGAAAGTCCGCAAACTCCCGCTCAGACCGCCGCCACTCAGGCGTAGTCCTGATCCCCTCAGTAAGAAAATAGTGCGTAAAAAGCTCGCCCGGCACTCTAACCCTCCCGCCCCATACTCTACCTTAACCAACTCCGTTCGTCCCAACCCCGTCGAAGGACTGCCCGCCCACCCCCAACGTAACGCCGCGCCCGTCCGCTTCGCCCTGAACCTATCTGTTCCCTTCCCCAGTCTGCTGGGGAAGGCTAGGATGGGGTTGGCCCCTGCTATACTCACTCGCCCAAAGCTTACACACGCACAGGAGACGCACATGATCATAGTCAAGCGCACCTATACGCCGAAGCCCGGAGGCGGCGGCCTCACCGGACACCTGCGCGACCTCCGGGCCGCCACCGAGCAGGCCGGCTTCCCGCCTCTCGCCGTCATGCGCAAGGTCCTAGGCCCGCACGGCACGATGGTCACCGTGCAGCGCTGGGACTCGCTCGCCGACTACGACGCCTCCCGCGACAAGGTGCGCGCCACCCGCTCAATCACAGAGATCTTCGAGCGCATCTACCCCGTCCTCGCCGCCACTCACGAGACCGAGGTCTTCGAAGAGGTGGCCTGACCCGCAAAGTAGCAAGGGCGGGTTTGAAGCCCGTACGTTGCGTTTTGTAGAACAGGGCGGGTTTGAAACCCGCCGCTACGCCGGCCGGGGCCTCGACAGTTCCGGCGCCACCTGAACGTTCGGCAGCTTCTCGAACACCGACGGATGCACCTTCACCTTGGCCGACCGGCTGCCCGCGCCCACGATCACCCAGTCCAGCGCCATCACCGGCTCGTCGATGTAGAGCGGCAGGTCGTCCGGCAGCCCGAACGGCGTCACGCCCCCGATCATCATCCCCGTCAGCGCCGCCGTGTCCTCCGCCGACGCGAACGAAAGGCGCCGCACCCCCATCAGCTTCCGCACCGTCCGGTTCACGTCGAGCTGCACCGTGGCCTGCACCAGGCACGCGCAGAACTGCCTCGGCTCCCGGCGTGACGCCACGACGATCGTGTTGCCGCTGTTCACCTCCGGCACCCCGTACCGCTCGCAGAACTGCGCCGTGTCCGCATATTCGGGATCTATCTCCATCCACTCGTACTCCGCGCCCATCTCGTCCAGCGTTCGCCGGACCGCCAACTCCGTTTGCTCGCTCGAACTCATGCCGTCTCCCCGGGCTCCGCGCCCTCCGAACTGCTCCTCAATTGAAGCCTCTAAGCTGCTTCTGCGTCGTCAGCACCACCACGGTAAGCAGGAGCAGCAGCACCGCCATGACGCCAATCGTCTGCTGGCCCCCGAATATGTCCATCAGTACCCCGATTGGCAGCACTCCAAGCTGGATCAGGCCGATGTTCATGGTGTGGAGGCTCATCACCCTTGCCCGGTACCGCTCCTCCGCCACTTCTATCACGACCGACTGGGTAAGCGTGCGGCGGCTGGAGTTTCCGAGCCCCAGCAGCAGCATGAATCCGGCGGCGGCGTAGTATATCGGTACGGTCGCCACCAGCATCAGCCCGATGCCGGATGCCGCGCTCGCCGCGATTAGCATCCAGCCGCGCTTTCTCGATCCAACCGTCGCGATCAGCAGCGAGCCCCCAAGAGAAGCGCCTCCCGTTATCGCGATCAGAAGGCCCATGGAGTCCGGCCCTCGGTGGTAAACGTCCACCACGAACACCGGCATCAGGTTCTGGAACGGCATCGCGAGAAACGCCGTCACAAGCGTGAGGACGAGCAGCAGCCGGATCATCGGGGTCCGAACGGCGTAATCTACTCCGGCGGCGATGTCCCGCAGGAACCCGCCCCGCGACGCCGCCGGCGTCTCCGTCCCGCCTCTGATCAACCCGGTCATGACTACGGCGACCGTTCCGAGCCCGGCGATGAGGTAGTAAACGATGGCAGGCCCCGTCCATGCGTACAGGACGCCGGCCACGGCAGGGGCCGCCAGCGTCATGGTGCTCATGGCTCCCGCGTTCAGCGCCAGGGCGTTGGTGAGCTGGCTCTGGGGCACCACCTGGGCCGTCAGCACGTGCCGGGCGGGCATGGCGAACGACATCAGCGCGCCCTGGGCAATGGCCGCGATCAGCAGATACTGCCACTGTATCGCGCCGGTCGTGATGCTGACGCCCACGAACAGGGCGATCAGCACCGAAGCGAACTGCCCGAACTGGACCACTCGCTTCCGCGGGATCCTGTCGGCGATCGCGCCGCCCAGCAGCGGAAGGACGAGCATCGGCACAGCCGAGCCCGCGTTCACTATGCCCAGCAGGCTCGCCGATCCCGTCAGTTCATAGACCAGGTAAGAGCGGGCCAGCATCTGCATCTGCATGCCGCCCAGCCATGCCATGATGCCCAGCCACAGGTACAGGTAGTCCCTGTGGGAGAGCGAACTGAACGTATGACGCCACGACAGGCCGGAAGATGTGGAACTGCGGGCCTGTGGGGTACGGGCCGGCCTCCGGCTCGTGGAAGAAACGCCTGTGCCTGCCGTTGCCGTGTGACTCGTTCTGCCTGAGCCGCCTTCCCCTTCAGGCTGGGGCCCGTCGCTCATCGCTTAAGGGTACGCCCGCCCCGTGCTCGTAGCAATAAATCCGGCAGCCCCGCAACTGTTTAGACTTCGTACTCCTCTGGCCTCTTCCCCAGTCTGCTTTCGTACTCCTCTGGCCTCTTCCCCAGTCTGCTGGGGAAGATTGAGATGGGGTAATAGCGGCAATTGCCGGGCCGCCACATCAACTCTGAACACTTACCCGCCGGCCCCGCTTCAGTCAGCCTCCCTTAGCTCCTTCTGCGTAACCAGCGTTACGGCTGTGACCACGAGCAGAAGGACGGCCATGCCGCCCAGCGTTAGCTGGCCCCCGAGCACGTCCATCAGCACGCCGATGGGCAGGATGCCAAGCTGGATCAGGCCGAAGTTCATCATGTACAGGCTGATCACCCGGCCCCGGTAGCTTTCGTCCGACGCCTCCATGACGAGCGTCTGCACAAGCGTGCGCCGGCTCGCGTTGCCCAGGCCCAGCAGCAGCATGAACCCGGCTGCCGCATAGTAGATCGGTATCACCGCCACCAGCATCAACGCGATGCCCGAAAGCGCGCTGCCCCCGATCAGCAACATCCCTCGCTTCCATGACCCCATCGCCGCGATCGCGAGTGAACCCGCCAGCGACGCCCCGCCCGTGATGGCGATCAGCAGGCCCATCGCGTCCGGCCCCAGGTGATAGACATCCACCACGAACACCGGCATCAGGAACTGGAACGGCATCGTGAGTAGCGTCGTGCACAAGGTGACGATCAGCAGTACCCGGATCAGAGAATGGCCGAACGCGTATCCCAGCCCGGCGCCGATGTCCGAGAGCATCGTGGCCCGCGCCATCCCGCGCCGCGCCGTCGCGGCTTCCCCGGACGCGCCGGAGACGAACCCCGTCAGAACGACCGCGACGGCCGAGAGCCCGCCGATCAGGTAATAGACAGTGTCCGGCCCCGTCCACGCGTACAGCGCCCCGCCGATCGCGGGCGCGATGAGGGTCATCGCGCTCATCGCGCCGGCGTTCAGCGCCAGCGCGTTCGTGAACTCATGCCTCGGCACCAACTGGGCTATGAACGCTTGCCGGGCAGGCATGGAGAATGAGAAGAACACGCCCTGCGCCGTTGCCGCGATCATCAGGTGGTACCAGGCGATGACGTCCGTTGTGATGGCGACGCCCACTATCACCGCCAGGAGCATCGAAGCCAACTGCCCCAGTTGGATGATGCGCTTCCGCTCGAACCTGTCGGCTATTGCGCCCCCGAGGAGCGGCAGCGCCAGCATCGGCAGCGCGGACGCCGCGTTCACAAGGCCGAGCAGCCCCGCCGAGTCCGTGAGGTCGTACACGAGGTAGGCCCGGGCGAGCATCTGGATCTGCATCCCGCCGGCCCAGAACACGATGCCCAGCCACAGGTACAGGTAGTTCCGGTATGAGAGCGAACTGAACGTGCGGCGCCATACCAGCCGGGACGCCCCGGATCTACGAGGTTGGGCCGCGTGAACGGGTCTGCCGCCGGCGGATGGGGCGCTGCGCCCGTCCGCCGCGTGACTCGTTCTGCCTGAGCCGCCTTCCTCCCTAGGCTGGGGGCCGTCGCTCATAGTCTCAGGGTACGCCCGCCCCCTCCGAGTGGCAAGCGATCACGCTCCCTGGTTCCATTTCGTTCGTGGTGAGCCTGTCGAACCATGAGCGAAATGGAACCCGCTTACAAAGGCCGCCGAACGGTGGAGCAGGCAGGCCGCAATGCGATACCATTTACTTATCGGTGGGGCCGACCCTGTGGGCATGGCAGACGGGCCGCAACGTTGCCGAAGGAGCGCCAGCATGTTGAGCAGCGAAGAAAAACGGGTCCTGTCTCTGATCGACTCCCGTCGCACGCTCGACGAAGTTGCCGTTCTGATCGAGGGCGGCGAGAAGATGTCCGGCAGCGAGGCCGAGCAGCAGGTCGCCCGCCTGATCCGCGACAAGCTCCACCTGATACTCGACTCCTGCGAGTTGGAGGGGTTCCCCGTCACCTCTTACGTTCGCGGCAAGGGCGAACTGGAGGTCCTGGAGCCTGCGCGGACGCAGATTACGTGCGAGGTCAACCCCTGCGGCGCGGCGGGCGGCGGCGAGGTCGCGCTCGTCGACGCGGGGCCGGGCACTCGCGCGGACTACCGCCGCCTCGGCGACGTCACAGGCAAGGCCGTGCTCGTATCGGACACCGAGGGCCTGGCCGTATCGGCCCTGGAAGCCAGGGCGCACGGCGCGGCCTGCGTCATCTACCACTTCCCGCCGAGAGACGACGACCTCATCAGCGTCTATGGCGTGAACACGGACATTCCCGCGCTCTCGGTCAGCAACGAGTCTGCCCGTGAACTCCGCGGCCTCCTCTCCGAACACGGCGAGATTCGCATCCGCTATGCAACGGACCAGCGCGGCGTCGAGAGCACGTCCTACAACGTGGTCGGTGAGCTTACCGGCTGGCGTTATCCCAGGGAGATCGTTTACCTCACCGCGCACCACGACACGTTCTTCGACGGCGCCAACGACAATCTCACGAGCGTCGCGTTGCTCCTTGAGATGGCCAGGGTCTTCAGCCAGGACAGGCCGGAGAGGACGGTGAGGTTCATCAGCTTCGGCTCCGAGGAATCGGGCGTCGCTATGGACAGGGACGCGCTCTACTGGGACCAGGGCTCGACGGCGTACAGCGTGGCCCATGAAGCGGTGCTCTCCGGAAGGGAGCCGGGCGAGAAGCCGATCTGCATCCTGAACGGCGAACTCACCGGCTACACGAGCGGCACCAGAATCGACGTCTCGCCTGAGTTGATTCCCGCGGTCGAGCAGGCGGCCCTCGATCTTGCGGACCCGATCAACTTCGCTGAAGTCCCGCTCGGATGGTCCGGCAGCGATCATCTCTGCTTCCATACCCTCGGCGTGCCGTCGGCCCAAGTTTCCCAGTACAGAGCGCCGGACTCCGACGAAGACGAAGCGCTGTCTCCCTACATGTCGATCTATCACACGACCCGGGATGACCTGGAGCACGTGTTTCCCGAAGCCCTGATGACCACCGCCCGCGCGTGGCTGCTGCTGGCCTGGCGCTTCGCCAACGGCGGGCTGCCGCCTTTCTCCGCCGACCACCTGGTTGACTCCGCGGTCCGGGGCCTGTCCTGCACCGAGCTTGGGGAAGACATCGAAAATCTCCTCAGGGACACCGCCGACGGCATCAACGACGCGGGCAGCCGGGGCGACAGGCTCAGCAGGTCGCTCGTGCTGATCAGAACCGTGAACAGGCATCTGTACGGCTGCCAGTTCTGGGACGTTCGCCCCAAGTTCGACGTCGCTACGGCGGCGCTGGACGCCCTGTCCCAGGCGCGGCGGCTGCTGGAAGACGGAGGCGCGCCGGAAGAGGCGGCTCGCATTGTCGAGGGCATCCCCACGGCGGAGTGGTACCGCGACTACGGCGAGTTCACGACCGCCGAGGCCATACGCACCCAGGCCGACAGCCCGGTGCTGTCCCGGCTGTCTCCCATGTGGATCGGCCTGCATCCGCTTCTCGACGCATTGGAGCGCGGCGCGGCCCACGATGAGCTGCTGTCCGCCCTCTCCGAAGCGGAACAGGCCACGCGAGACCTTGCGGAGCAATGGGCCCGCTCCTTCGTAGAAGACCTCTCCTCATAGCGCCAGCCGTCGGCAGTACTCACGTTGTCCTCGGATCGAAGCCGGTGGAATCGTCAAGGTGAGTAAGGCGCAACCGTGACCTCATTTGACTTGCCCCGTGCGCCTTAATACCATGAGGCCGATTCCGGCAAACTTGACCTGAACCGTTACATTGGAGGAGAGATTGGCAACCACCGAACCAACAACCCTGATGCAGGCCGTGGCCGATTACATGGATCACATCATGAAGAACTCCAGGGCCAAGGCCGATGCTCAGGCAAGGCAACAGGGCCTGCAGAGGTTTATCAATTGGTGCGGGGGTGACAGGCCAATGTCCGCTCTCAACGCCTCGCAAATCGGCGACTTCGTAGAGCGGCACAACGGAATAGGCGCCAGCCTCCAGTCGGCTGCCCGCCTCCAGGAGGTCAGGAAGTTCCTCACTTTCGCCAGGAAAGAGGGGATCATTGAGATCAATCTCGCCCAGCACGTGCGCATTCGAAAGTCGAAGACCTCCGCGGCGAGCAAGGTGGCAAGCAACTCCAACGTCGTCGAACTGACGCCGGAGGGCCACGCGCAGATTGAGGCGCAGCTCAGCAGGCTGAAGGCCGAGCGCGTCCCGCTGACCGAGCAGATCAGCAGCGCCGCG
Organism: Dehalococcoidia bacterium; assembly: GCA_963668185.1. Taxonomy (GTDB): domain Bacteria; phylum Chloroflexota; class Dehalococcoidia; order Lucifugimonadales. Next base: position 1,048,115 of record OY764162.1, on the reverse strand, counting down.
GCGGACGGAGACGTGCGGGAGAACGCCCCCCTAGAGGCCGCGCGGGAGCAGTTGGGCTACCTGGAAGGCCGCATCAAGGACATGGAGGCCACGCTGAAGGCCTCGGTCATCATAGACGCCTCCGCGCAGAAGACCGAGACTGTGGTGCTCGGCTCCAAGGTCGTCGTACGAGACCCGGCCAAGAACAGCGACACCACTTACGTAGTCGTCCGCGCGAACGAAGCCAGCCCCCTGGAAGGCAAGATCTCGGACGTGTCCCCGGTCGGCCAGGCCCTGGTGGGAGCGCGGGCCGGACAGAAAGTCCAGGTCCAGACCCCTCGGGGCAAAGTCAACTACGAAATCGTAGAGATCGCTTCGTAGTCATCGGGCCTGAGCCGATGAGCCAGGAGTCCTGCCTATCCATGCGCTCCTTCGCCTGAGCAGTCGAAGCCGGGTGACCGTCCGATGAAGAGCGCATCCCACGGCGACACAAGGGGCCTCGTCGAGGAGTTGCGCCGCGAGACCGGCGGCGAAGTCCGGTTCGACGCGATGTCCCGCGCTCTCTACAGCACCGACGCCAGCATGTACGAGATGGAGCCCGTCGGCGTCGTCATCCCGCGCACCGTCGAGGACGTAATCGCGGCCGTCAACGTCGTCCGAAGGCATGACGGCGCGCTCCTGTCGCGCGGGGGCGGCACCAGCTTGGCGGGCCAGACCGTGGCTCGGGCCGTGGTGATCGACTTCTCCAAGTATCTGCGCAATGTGCTGGAGGAGTGCCCGGAAGAGGGCTGGGTGCGCGTAGAGCCGGGCATCATTCTGGATGAACTCAATCGCCGGATCCGGTCCTCGGGCCGCATGTTCACGCCCGACCCCAGCACCAGCAACCGCGGCACGGTTGGCGGGGCCATCGGCAACAACTCGTGCGGCGCTCACTCGATCATCTGGGGCAAGACCGTGGACAACGTCAATGAGATCGACGTCATCCTTGCGGACGGCTCTACGGCTACGTTCGGCCCGTTGCCGGAGGAGGCCCTCACCGGCATGGCCCGCGCCGAGTCCCCGGTGGGGGAGATAGCGCGCAGGCTGTCGGCTCTAGGGGAATCCTGCCGCGATGAGGTCGAAGCGCGGTTCCCGAAGATCATGCGCCGCGTGGGCGGATACAACCTGGACGAACTCGCCGGGCCCGGCCCTCTTGACCTCGCCCGGTTCGCGGTCGGCTCCGAGGGCACGCTCGTCACCGTTACCGGCGCCGTTCTGAAGACGACGCCGATCCCGAAGGTGCGGGGACTGGCCGTAGTCCACTTCGCCAGCCTGCACGAGTCCATGGAGGCCACGGTCGCGGCATTGGAGTTGGAGCCCGCCGCCGTCGAGCACATCGGCAGCATGATCCTCTCCACCGTCCGGACCAACCTAGCGTACTCCCGGCTGATGGACTTCGTTGAAGGCGAGCCGGACTCCCTGCTGGCGGTGGAGTTCGTCGGCGACACCGAGGCCGAAGTCGCCGCCCGCATCGACATGCTGGAGCGGCGCTTCGCCAGGAGCGGCCTCGGATACGCCGTGGTGCGCATGATGAGCCCGCGCGATCAGGCCCGCGTCTGGGACGTCCGAAAGGCGGGCCTCGGCCTGATGATGAACGTCCCCGGCGATGCCAAGCCGCTGGCCTTCGTGGAGGACACCGCCGTCGCGCCGGAAGCGCTGCCCGAGTATGTTCGCCGCTTCGACGAGATCGTTCGCGATCACGACACGGAAGCCGGCTACTACGGCCACGCAAGCGTCGGATGCCTGCACATCAGGCCCCTGGTGGACCTGAAGCTACAGGAAGGCGTTGACCGCATGGTCTCCATCGCCTCAGCCGTAAGCGACCTTGTCCTGGAGTTCGGCGGCGCGATGAGCGCGGAGCACGGCGACGGCCTCGTGCGCAGCGTCTGGAACGAAAAGATGTTTGGCCCGCAACTGTACGACGCGTTTCGCGAGGTCAAGCGTATCTTCGACCCCCACGGCATGATGAACCCCGGCAAGATCGTCGATCCTCCCCCCATGACCGAGAACCTCCGCATCTCGCCCGCATACACGCCTCTTCAGGTGCGGACCGGGCTCGACTTCGGACCCGAGAACGGCTTCGCGGGCGCAATCGAGCGTTGCAACGGCCAGGGCGCGTGCCGCAAGCTGTCTGGCGGCTCGATGTGCCCGTCGTACATGGCGACCATGGAGGAAGAGCACTCCACGCGGGGCAGGGCCAACGCGCTCAGGGCCGTGATCTCCGGAGGTCTGCCGCCCGACGCCCTGACCGGCCGCAGGCTGTACGACGTGCTCGACCTCTGCTTGGAGTGCAAGGCGTGCAAAGCCGAGTGCCCATCGAACGTGGACATGGCCAAGCTGAAGTACGAGTTCCTCCACCAGTACCGCAAGGCCAACGGACTCCCCATCAAGGCCCGCATGATCGGCAACGTCTCCGGCATGAACAGAGTCGGATCGCGCCTGGCCCCGCTGTCCAATGCGGCCATGCGCTCCGCCGCGTTCAGGCGAGTCATGGAGAAGGCGACGGGAATCGATCGCCGCAGACGGCTGCCGCCCTTCGCCGGCCGGACGTTCCGCCAGTGGTTCCGCTCTCGAAAGCCGCCGCATGCGCGGGACTCGGTACGTACCGTGGCGCTGTTCGCCGACACCTTTACGGACTACAACCACCCCGAGATAGGGCGGGCCGCGGTCGTCGTCCTTGAGCGCCTCGGCTTCCGGGTGGTCGTCCCCGATACGGTCTGCTGCGGCAGGCCGATGCTCTCCGCCGGAATGATGGAGCAGGCGGTGAAGAACGCCGCGAAGAACGTCGAGGCGCTCTATCCGCACGCCGCCGAAGGCGCGAGGATAGTCGGCCTGGAACCGAGTTGCACGCTTGCCGTCTCCGATGACTACCGCGACCTCCTCGGTCCGGGACGCGAGACCGACCTGGTTCGCGGCATGACCGTCTCCTTCGACCGCCTCGTTGACGAGGCGCTTTCCAACGGCTCGCCCCCGCCGTTCGCGAACCCCACGAAGGATGTCCGGTACTTTGGGCACTGTCACCAGAAGGCGCTCACGGGGACGGGGAGCGCCCTGAGCGTGCTGAAGCGTCTCAGCGGCGATGGCGCGGTGGAAATAGACGCCGGCTGTTGCGGCATGGCAGGCTCGTTCGGAATGACCGTGGACCGCTACGATCTGTCCATGCGCATAGGAGAAGACCGTCTCTTCCCCGCGGTCAGGCGGTCGCCTTCCGATGCGGTAATCGTGAGCGACGGTGTATCCTGCCGTGCGCAGATCCTAGACGGCGCAGGACGCGAGGCCATGCACCTTGCCCAGGTCCTGGAAGAGTCGCTTTGAAATCTTTCGCGTATTCTCGTATCAGGCTACCATTGTCCGGTGACCGGGCCGCGTTGAACCCCCGGCAGTGAAGGGAGCAGTGATCAGCACATGAGGATCGGCGTACCCAAAGAAGTAAAGGCCGACGAGCTTCGGATCTCACTGACTCCCGACAAAGTGGACATCCTCGTACGGCGAGGGCACAGCGTCGCGGTGGAGACCGGCGCCGGAATCGGGTCAGGCTTCGAGGACGATAAGTTCGAGGCTGTGGGGGCAGACATCGTAGCCAGTCCCCAGGCGATCTTCGAAGACTCCGAACTGGTCGTCAAGGTCAAGGAGATGCAGCCCGAAGAGTACGAGCTGCTCAACGAAGACGCGATGCTGTTCACATACCTTCACCTTGCCGCCGAGCCGGATCTGGCGCGCGCGCTGGTAGCCTCGAAGACCACGAGCATCGCCTACGAAACGATTCAGGACCCCGACGGCAGCCTGCCCTTGCTCTACCCGATGAGCGAGATCGCCGGCAAGCTCGCGGCGCTCACCGCGGGCGCGCTGGTGCAGAGCCACTGGGGCGGGCCGGGGAAGCTGATGAGCCACGTTCCCGGCATCGAGCCCTGCCGCGTGGCGATCGTTGGCGGAGGCACCGTGGGGCTCAACGCCGCGCTCGTCGCGAGCGCCATGGGCTCCGAGGTGACTATCGCGGACATAAACCTCGGCCGGCTCAGGTACATCGACGCGCTCTCGGACGGCAGAATCAAGACGACGTTTTCCAGCCCGGCCAATCTCGCCGACATACTGGCGTCTTCCGACGTCGTTATCGGCGCGGTCCTTCTGCCGGGCGCATCGGCCCCGAAAGTTGTCGAGCGAGACATGATCGCCAACATGGCCGACAGGGCCGTGGTCATAGACGTGGCGATAGACCACGGCGGCTCCGTCGAGGGCATCCGGCCCACGAGCCACAGCGACCCCACGTACATCGAGGATGGCGTGGTGCACTACGCCGTCCCGAACATGCCGGGGATAGTGCCCGTCACCTCCAGCATGTCCCTGTCCAACGCCACGCTGCCGTACGTGCTCGTGATCGCGGACAGCGGCGTCGAAGACCTGGTCCACACGCGCCGGGACGTAGCCCTGGGCATCAACACCATGCGGGGCCAAGTAACGTACAAGGCCGTGGCCGAGGCCGTCGAACTCCCATACACCCCGCTGGAAGAAGCCCTGACGGCATAGGAGACCTTTCCATAACCGTCCTTGACGGCATAGGAGATCTTTGCATAACCGTCATTCCGGCGAAGGCCGGAATCCAGGGGCGGTCCGGGTGGGGCCTCCGGCCGCGAAGGATCAAGATGGGGCAAGAGCGCCGTTATGCAAAGGTCTCCATAGCGCGAACGGCCCGGTCAGTGCTCCCGGTCCTCGACTTCGCCCGGTGGCACGAGCCTGTCGATGCTGACCGCCCTGTTTCCGCGCGTGTACCGGAGACGCAGCCGCTCCCCGACCTCGAGCGCTTCGTAGGTATGCGGGTCCACCTCCACCGGGTTGCCGCCGCAGCGGATCCAGCACTTGCCGCTTTCGTCCCGCGCCTTGTCGGTTAGCGCCCCTTCGAAGATGTTGTACGGGGGTATCGCGTCGATGAGCGAAGCAACCGACGTTCGAATCGTTGCGGCTACGGCCTTCATCATGCCCAGGGGATTCATGTAACGAAACGCGATCAGGGCGTGAGGTCAGATGACCCGCTTGAGGGCCTCTTCGACCTCTTCGAACGTCGCGAACGCCTCGAACCGGCTCGAGACTTCGCCGTTGCGGTCGATCACGAAAGTCCACTCGATGCTGGGCAGGCCCCACTCCGCGACGACGGGCGATATCTCTGCGACCGATAGGTCTCCCTGGATCTCGTGCGGGTTGTCGTATATGTCAACGTGGACGAAGTGGGCCCGGCCGCGGTACCTGTTCTTGAGTTCTTGCAGGACCTCGACCTGCGGTCCGCAAACGGCGTTGACGCAGAACGCTGGACTGGCGAACACGATCACCGTGGGCAGGCCGCTTTCCACGGCGTCCGCGATCGTGATCGCATACAGGTCCGGGTCCTGCAACGACCCCGTTGTCAGCCGGTCGATGCCGTCAACGTCAGACTCCAACCTGTTCCGGCTCTTGACAGCCCGCTCGCCGACGTTGGGCGCGCGGGTCAACTCGGCCACTTCGAACGTCAGGGACGCCGACCTCGGTTCGCCGTCGCCCTCGACCTCCGCCGTTAGCTCCCACGTGCCCGGCCTGTCGAACTCCGCGGTCGCCGTATAGAGGCCGCGGCTCGTGTAAGGCCACTGGCGAAAGACGGCCGCCGCCCGCAGGGCCTCGTCCGGGTTGTCGTCCAGGTGACGCAGAACGAAAGTCGCGGTCGGCTCCGTCACCGGCCCTTCCCTGGAGACGAGGGCGACCCCGATGCGATTGCCGCCCACGCCAAGGTCCGCCGTGCCCAGGATGGCCTTGACTCCGCTCTCGGAAAACTCGCCCTCTATCAGCGCTTCGCCTTCCGGCTTCAGCAACTCGGCGTCGAACTCGTTCTGCCTTCCGTTTGAAGGCGCTTCCGAGCTCGTCGAACAGGCGAAGGCGAACGCCGTCGCCGCGAGCGCCGCGATGACAAGGGCGGCGGACTTCATGAGTACCTCGCTATGAGCCTGCCATCGGTTTGTAGGCCCCAAAGGTGAAAGCATAAAGCTCGAAGTCGTCCGAGTTGGAGCTCAGCCGGAGCTCGTGCCCGCTGAAGATGTTCGAGTCCACCACGTTGTACATCCTCGATGAGTCCACCCGCACGTAGCTGTTGCCGTCGTCGTCATACATCACGTCGTCGCCCGCCGCTTCCTGGTCTATAGGGACTCCGTCCAGCGTTACTCGCACGTCGTACGGCTCCGCCAGGTCTTCCACCGACATCACGACGTTGACCTCGCGGGCGAAGTACTTGATCTGGATGTAGTCCTCGAACGCCTCGGTCTGCCTGGCGTGGAGCAGGCTCTCCAGGCCATTGTGCCAAAGCCCGTGGATGTACAGGAAGTGGTTGTTGTGCTCTCCTGGGTCTTCGTACTCCACCACCTGCTCCGCGCCCTGGTAGAACTCCTCCTGCAATATGTACGGAGCGTCCCCGTTGTACAGCGCCGAATAGCTGCGGCCCGCGCCGGCGTACAGCTCGCGCGTAAGCCCCTGCATGTGGTCCGCCGGGTACGCGCTCGGATCGCGCTCCGGCGCTTCCGGCGATACCAGCCCGGCCCCGGGATCCGAGCCTGTCTCCGCCAGGAGCGTTTTGATCATCTCCTCAGTCTGCTGGTACGCGCCCTCTCCGAAGTGCGTGAACCTGATGACGCCGTCCTTGTCGATCAGGTACTTTGCGGGCCAGTACCTGTTGTTGTACGCCCGCCACGTCAGGTAATCGTTGTCCTGCACCACCGCGTACTCAATCCCGAACTCGGCTGTTGCCTCCGCTACGTTCGCCATGACCTTCTCGAACTCGAACTCAGGAGTGTGAACGCCGACGATGCGAAGTCCGTCATCCGCGTACGAGTCGTGCCACGCCTTGAGGAAGGGCAGCGTCCGGATGCAGTTGATGCATGTGTACGTCCAGAAGTCGATCAGCACCACCTGGCCGCGGCTGCCCGCGATCGATAGCGGACTGGAGTTGATCCACCCGCCGGGGTCGGACTGGATTTCGGGCGCAGGAGAACCGACCCCGAACGTGGTAGGCGTGGTTGGCGAAGCGCCGGCCGTCTCCTCATCGGCCCCGGTCTCCTCCGCGGCGTCCGTCGTTGCTTCAGTTTCGGCTGCGTCGTCAACGTCAGTTGACGCGGACGTGTCCGCTTCTTGCAAAGCGCCTTCGACCGTAGCCGTCGCTTCAGGCTCGCTCGCCGGCTCCGCGCTCCCGCATCCGGCGACGACCAGCAACGACGCCAGGGCCAGCCCCGCGGCAAGGACAGTTATCTTCTGGATCGGCATCTGGACCTCCAGTCTATGCGCGCAGCCGATTGTCGCTGCGGATACTATCAGGGTTTCGCGCTCCGCTGCGTCGCCCACGGCCATCGCGCGTTCGCCTCCTTGCGCGAGGCCGCGCGCTTTCGGCCCTCCGTGGAGCAACGGACAATTCCGTCGTCAGGCATTCCGGGCAGGCCAACAATGAAGGAGTCCGGCAGAAGCGCCGGACTCCCTCGCAGACCCTCCCCCACGTCCGCCGCCCGGTGCACCATCCTCCGCTGGGTCTTTCCTCCCAGCCTCCTCTAGGCGTGCACCCTCGTCTGTTTGTTACGTCCCCCCAGCCCCCGTCGGATTTACAACCGAGTTGGTTCCGTTTCGTTCGTGGTGAGCTTGTCGAACCATAAGCGGGCTGCCGGCCGCTACTCTACTGAGTTCAATCCAGTGCGGTCATTCATCCGCTCTGGTAAAGTGAAGCGGCGGCCTTCCTTCCCCACGCTGCATCCAACTCATCGATTGGCAAAGGAGCGCGGTAGTATGGATCTTGTCTTGACCGGCGGAAACGTACTCACGCTGGACGGCAGGAGCGCGCGCGCCCAGGCCATAGCCGTCGATGGCGGCAGGATCAAGGCAGTCGGCGCTTCGTCGGAGATAGCCGCGATGGCAGGCCCCGAAACGCAGATTTTGAACCTGGCCGGCCGGACAGTCATCCCCGGCTTCGTCGATCCTCACACCCACTTCAGCGTCACCACGCTCGAACCGGTCGCCGTGGACTGCAGCGTCCCTCCGCACGAGAGCGCGAACAGTATCCTCGACGCCATCGCGGCGGCCGCCTCGGCTGCCCCGCGCGGGCTGTGGATTCGCGGCTGGGGCATGTCGAGCTCCCGCCTCGGAGGCGTGCGCCTGCTGCGCGCCGACCTGGACGAAGTCGCGCCGGACAATCCCGTCTGCATCATGGACAGTTCCTGCCACTCCTGCTACGCGAACTCGGCCGCGCTTCGCCTCGCGGGAATCGACCGGAACACGCCCGATCCGTCGCACGGCCAGATCCTACGCGCCGACGACGGCGAGCCGAACGGCACCCTCTGGGAAGGCGCGATGGACGCCGTCTATAACCTCTCCCTCCGGGCGCACCTTGACCAATTCGGCGATTCCATAGCCGACCTCGTTGACCACAACGCACGGCGGCACGCCGCCCTCGGCATCACGTCCGTCGGCGACGCGTGCGTCGTGCCCGAAGCCGCCGAGCTGTACCGCCGCGCCAACGCCGCCCGCAAGCTGCCGATAACGATGCACCAGCTAATCGCCGGCGACGGCTTCTTCGCCGCGCCGGAGGCAACGAGCAGGGGCGAGCGCGTTCCGGACACGTCCGACCGCCTGAGGGCGGGAACCATGAAGGTCTTCATGGACCCGGTGTTCCCCAGCGCCGCCAGGCTCAGATTCTCCCCGGACGGGCACGTCGAGCACACCGGCGTCAGGTACTACACGCAGGAGGAGGCGGACGAACTCGTGCTGAACGCCCACAGGCGAGGCATGCAGGTGGCCATCCACGCGCTGGGCGCCTGGGCCGTGGAGCAGGCCCTGAACTCGTTCGAGCGGGCAATCCGCGAGCACCCGGTCGAGGAGCCCCGGTTCCGCATAGAGCACGGCGGCTCGCCGACGCTAGAGCAGGTGAAGCGCGAGGCGTCCCTGGGCGTAATCGCGTCCTTGCAGCCGTCCTTCATATACGGCATGAACGCGTCATACCTGGACCGCATCAGGGAAGACGGCGAGCAGATACTGGTTTACCCGTTGAGGACGATGCTGTCGGAGGGCGTCGCGGTCGCCGCGAGCTCCGACAACCCCTGCGCCGACCTCAACCCGCTATTCGGGCTCTACTCGCTCGTGACGCGCAAGACGCGCTCGCTTGAGACGCCCATCGTGCCTGAAGAGGCCGTCACGGCGGAGGAGGGCTTGCGCATGTACACGCTCGGCGGGGCGTACGCCATGAACAGGGAACACGAAATCGGCTCTCTCGAAGTCGGCAAGAGGGCGGACATGGCCGTGCTGAGCCAGGACCCCACCGCAGTGAGACCGGACTCGATCAGGGACATCGTCGTTGAGCAAACGTACGTGGACGGTCAGACCGTTTACCGGCGATAGCGCGCGGCGTCTCCATCGCATGCAACGCCCGAAGCCGTACTCCCGCAACAAGCGCAGATGGCTCCGTTTCGTTCGTGGTGAGCCTGTCGAACCATATCCCCTGTAACGAAACGGAACCGTGCAGATAGTAACCGCGACCAGCCTTCTCAGACGCCGCCTTAGCAGCGAGTGGCGCCTGCTGCTTGCCGTGTTCATCGGCATCGCCGTCGCCGGCACGCTGGTGGCCAGCGCGCCGGTCTATCTCTCCTCGCTCCGCCAGTTGGCGTTCAACACCGCCATCGACCGCGCCTCGCCCGGCTTCCTGAGCGTTTACACGTACGCTCCGTACCTTCCCCTCGATGCCGTGGTTACCGCCAGGACGGATGACCACGTCCGGCAGGCATTCGACGCCGCCCTCGGCGACCTGAACGACGGCGTCGAGCGTTACAACCGGCTCGGGCCGTACCTCGTAGGGCTGCCCCACCAACCGCTTCCCGAATCGTCCGCCGGAGGAGGGCGCGTCTCCGTCGGCTTCGTCCAGTACTTCACCGGCCTCGAAAGGCACGCGGAGGCCTACGAAGGCCGGTTCCCGCAGCCGGGAGTCGCCCAGGGCCCGCTCGGCCCCAGGATGGAAGCGGCTGTCGGGGAGAGGGTCAGGGACTTCTTCAACCTATCCGTCGGCGACGAAATCGTCGTAGCCGGCTCCCTCGCCGATCCCGTCCGGGTAACGATCGCGATCACCGGGTTCATACGCGCGCCCGAACAGGCAGACCCTTACTGGCGGCAGAACCTCAACCTGTTCATGTACCCCGCGCCCGAGGAGCAGCCGTTGGAGCGCGGACTTGAGGTTGACGCAGAGGAGCCGCCGGTTGCGGTCTTCGTTGGCGAGGAGGCGCTCGTATCGGGGATTGGCCAGGCATTTCCCGGATCGCTCGTGAACGCCCACTGGTACATGAACATAGACAGGGACGCCCTGAAGCGGCTCTCGGCAGGCGAGGCGGGACAGAGGCTGGACGCCCTCGACGTGAGGTTGGCGGAGACGATGGGAGGCGCAACTCCGCTGACCGGCATCAGGGCGTTGCTGGACGATCTGGAGCGCCGCACCTTCTTCTCCTCCGTACCGCTGCTGCTGCTGCTCACCATCATGGTCGCCACCGTGCTCTACTACCTCGCCATGATGGTCTCCTACCTCGTGACCAGCAGGACGGCGGACGTCGCCCTGTTGAGAAGCAGGGGCGCAGGCACGCTGCAACTGCTGAGACTGTTCGCTTACGAGGGAGTGACGATGGTCGTGCTGGCCGTTCTCGTCTCGCCTCTGCTCGCCATGGGCCTCATAGCCGCCGCCGGCAAACTGCCGTACTTCCACCAGTTCTCGAACGGAGACTTCCTGCCCGTGCGGTTCGAGCTTCTGCCCTTGCTCGCGGCTGCCGGAGTGGGCGTCCTGTGCCTGGCGCTGTTCGTCACTCCTGCCGTGCTCGGCGCGCGGGCCGGCCTCATCATTCACAGGCTCCGCGCGTCGAGGCCGCCCACCGTTCCCTTCTTTCAGCGGTACTACCTGGACGGCGCTCTGCTGGTTCTTGGCGGGATCATCTTCTGGGAGTTGCGCTCCCGGGGCCAGTTGATCTCCGGCGGGCTGTTCACCGATGTTCAGATCAACGAGGCCATGCTCATTGCGCCCGTGCTCTTCCTGACCGTCGTCGCCCTGCTGTTCATGCGCCTGTTCCCCCTGTTCGTGCGCTATCTGAGCGGCGACTCCCCCGCGCTGACGCACGTGGTCGCCGCCGGAAGCCTGGCCGCGGCCGTAGCGGGACTGGTCTTCCGGGAGGTGCGGGCCGACAGCCCCGCCGGCTGGCTTCAGCCCGTGCTCGTGCTGGCCGGTTTCGCGGCGGCGTACTGGTTCTTCAACCGGACGCGGCGGCCATTGCTTGCCGCCGCCGCCCTCGCGGCGCAGGCGTCGCTTATCGCGCTGTTCCTGTGGATGGAGCCGCCTCGCGAGGGCGAGTTCCTCCGCGTCCCCACGATCGTGTTGATGGCCGTGGTGCCGATGCAGGCGGTCTTCTACGCTCTGCGGCTGGCGTCGCGAATCGCTCCCGTCTGGGCGTCTATGGCGCTGCTGAACATGGCGCGCAACCCTTCCCAGTACAGTTGGCTGGTCCTGCTGATCGTCATAGTCACCGGGCTTGGAATACTGGCGACCACCGTGGGCGGGACGCTCGACAGGAGCAGGGAGGAGCAGGCGCTTTACAACGTTGGGGCGGACCTCCGGGTGACCGGGCTCAGGCCCGTTCGCGTGGGGAGCCTGGAGTCTCTCAAAGAGCTTTACATGACCATCCCGGGCGTCACCTCCGTATCCGTCGCGATGCGCGGCAGAGGCTCCGTCGGCGCCGGCTCGGGCGCAGGCCAGTTCGAGTACCTGGCGTTGGAGTCGGGGGAGTTCCCGTACATAAGCTGGTACAGGGACGATTTCTCCGAAAAACCGCTTACCGGCGTGATGCGGGAGCTTCGCAACGGCGGCACGCTGGAGCCGCTTCCGCTGCCCGAAGGCGTTACGCACATCCAGGCGTGGATAAACCCGGAGGACGTCTATCGCGGCGTCTATCTGTGGTTCGTGGTGCAGGACAGGCTCGGCAGGATCTCCACCTTCACGGCGGGAGGCCTGGGCGGGCCCGGCTGGTCGCTCCTGACGGCCGACGTGAATCGCAGGCTGGAGCCGCCCGTGTCCCTGATAGCCGTGAATCTCTTTGAGCCTGGATACGGCGCCGTGGGCACGTCCGGCAGCATCTTGATCGACAGCATCCAGGCGATAGGGGAGGGCGGCGCCGTGCGCGTGCTCGAAGACTTCGAGGGGCCGACAAGCTGGGTTCCCATCACGACCTCCGACGTAGCCTCCGACGTGCTCAGAATCACGAGGACCGATTCCGTCTCCGGCGCGTCCGCCGCCGCCTTCACTTTCGGCAGGGACACGAACTCCGGCATAAGAGGCTTCTACCGGGGCACCGCCAGGGGCCGCGTTCCCGTTGTGGTCAGCTCCTCGTTCATACAGGCCACCGGCATCCAGGTTGGCGACTCCTTCACGATAGAGGTCTCCCAGCGTTTCATCCCCGTGGTCGTAAGAGACAGGGTGAACTACTTTCCCACGCTGAACCCGCGAATAGGCGTCGGCTACGTGCTGGTGGACCTGGAACTGCTGCTTGAGCGCCTGAACATGCTCTCGCCGGCGGGCGAATCGGCTCCGAACGAGGTCTTCATCAAGGAAGCGCCCGGCGCGGACCAGGCCGTGAGGAACGTCCTCTACTCGCTGGTACAGACCTCCAACCAGGTCAGAGACAGGGAGTCGCAGGCAGGCGCGTCCACGCTCGATCCGCTCGTGTCTGCCGGCTGGAAGGCCATGGTCGCGCTTTCCGTGGGCATAATCATCTTCACCGCCGGCCTCGGTTACGTCGCGTACCTCTTGTCGTTTGCGCGCGCCAACCGCAATCAGATGGGCTTCATGCAGGCCATGGGACTCACGCGCCGGCAGATCTCGGGGCTGATGAGCGTGGAACACCTGCTGGTCGCGATCGTCGGCCTCGGCCTCGGGACCTGGGCCGGCCACGAGATGAGCAGGATCATGGTCTCCGCGCTTGCCGTCACCAGTTCCGGGTTCCCCGTCGTGCCGCCCTTCATCCTGACCACCACTTGGAGCGTCATGGCGCCCCTGTACGCCGCGCTCTGCGCCGTGTTTGTCGCCGCCCTGGCGGTGGTCAACCGCGGCATCACCCGCCTCGACCTCTATGCGATCTCACGGCTGGAGACCGCATGATGCACGGGAACACCCACGCAAGCCTGGGGCGTCGCCATGCCCGTTGACTTCAGCCGGCTGATTTCGGCGTGGCAGCTCGTGTTCAAGCGCGCCCTCGCGCACTGGCGGCTCCTGTCGTCGGTCATCATCGGCGTCCTGATGGCCTCCACGATCATGGGCGGCACGGTCATCTACTTCGACGCGCTCAGAAACCTCGCGCTGGAGTCGTCCCTACGCATGCTCTCCGCCGACGAGACGAACATCGTCTTGAAGGCCGACCGCGGCCCCACGAACCGCGAAGAGTTCGACCGGGTACGGCGCATCGTAGATCAGGAGGTGGGCGCGCTCGTCTCGCCTTACGTCGTTGGGCAGACCATCGCGTTCAAGTCGTCCACCTTCTATGTCACCGAGCCGGGCCGGGAGTCCCTGGCCGGCACGGACAACTCGCGGTCGTTCTTCGGCGTCGTCCAGGACTTCGAAGACAGGATAGCCCTGCTGCCCGGCGGAAGCATGCCGTCCGGCGGCGAGCTGGCCCCTCGGGGCAGCCCTCCCATCATCGAGGCCGTCGTGCCCGCGGACGCCGCGGACGAGTTCGGCGTCGGGGTGGGCGATCGGATGTCTGCCGTCCCGTACTGGGAGTCCGATACGCCGCACGCGACCGTCGTAATCACGGGGCTATTCTCGCCGTTGGATGAAGGCGACGAAGTGTGGCACCTGGACGAGACCGTTCTCAGGTCGGCGACCGGCCCCTCTTTCCGGACGATGCCCTTTTACATCACCGCGCCCTCCTTCATGGAGGTCCTCGGCGCCTCGTTCAAGGACATGGACAGCACGTACGGCTGGCTGCTGAAGGTGGACTCGGAGACCATCGACGCCAACAACGCCGAGGACGCGCTCTTCGACGTCGAGACCCTCCAGAGACGTCTGCTCCAGAGGCTGAACAGCTTCCGTCTCGTCACGGAGCTCGACGTCACCCTGGAGGAACACGGCAGGCGGCTCCTCTTTTCTAAGGTCCCGATGTTCGTAGTCCTGGTGCTGATCGCAGTCGTGATCCTCTACTACGTCGTGACCCTGTCCGCCATGCTCGTCGAGGAGCAGCGCGGAGAGGTCGCGCTCCTGCGAAGCAGGGGAGCCGACAGGACGCAGATCCTCGCCGTCTTCGTCCTGGAAGGCGCGACCCTCGCGTTGCTGGCCACGCTCGTCGGCCCGCTCCTGGCCGCCGTCGTGATCGGCCTGCTCGGCCTGACGCCCGCCTTCTCGGACCTCAGCGGCGGTTCGATACTTCCCGTCTCCATCTCGGTGAACGCCTACCTGATGAGCGGCGTCGGCGGCCTGCTCAGCTTCGCCGCACTGATGATTCCCGCGTATCGCGCCACGCGGATAAGCGTCACCAGGCACAGGCAGGAGTCGGCCCGGCCTGCCGAGGCCCCGGTCTTCCAGCGCTACTACGTGGACGTCTTCCTGCTCGTCGTCGCGATCCTCCTGTTCCGCCAGCTTTCGGAGCAGGGGTCCGTCTTCGCGGTGGAGGTGTTCGGCGAGGTCGTGGTCAACCAGCTCCTCCTCGCCGTGCCGGCCATTATGCTGTTGGCCGCCGCCATGGTCCTGCTGCGGCTGTTCCCGCTCGTAATGACCCTGCTCAACCGCCTGCTGTCCAACTGGCTGCCTGCCGGCCTCATGCTCGGCATCTGGCAGATGGCCCGCAACCCGACGCATTACGCGCGGCTGTCTCTGCTGCTGATTCTCACCGCCGGGCTCGGCATTCTCGCCGCCAGCTTCGGCGGCACGCTGCAAAGAAACTTCGATGAGCGGGTGCTTTACTCCACCGGCAGCGACATACGCCTTCAGAGCGTCACGGCCCCCAGGCGCGGCGTGACCAGTCCTTTCGTAGAGAGCTACTTGGACGTCGAAGGCGTCGAAGGCGCCGTGCCGGCATACCGTGGAAGCGGCTTCGATCTCACCTCGCTCTTCGGGGCCGGCTACAACATGTTCGCCGTCGACTCTCGGAAGGTGGGCGACGTCGCCTGGTTCCGCGACGACTTCGCCGACGAGCCGGTCAAAGACCTGCTCGGACTCCTTCCCCACGGGCAGTCGCCCGCCGGACTCCGGCTACCGGACAACCTGCGGTCCCTGTCCGTGATGGTCAGGTCCGACCAGCCTTACGACAACGCTCTGCTGACGGCCAGGATTCGCGACGCCAATGGCCGCCACTTTCCGTTCCCCCTCGGCATACTGGAGTCCGGGGACTGGCAACTGCTCACTGTCGGGCCGGAGAGCCGGGACCGGTTCGGATTTTCCGTCAGGCTGCGGCCACGGGAGCCGCTCACCCTCGTATCGATCTACATCGACCAGGTTCGCCTGACCCAGCCGCTTCCTACCGGCTCGCTGCTCGTGGACTACGTCAGCGCGGTCGGGGCCGACGGCTCCACGATCCGGGACGAGTTCGACGGCTCCACCGAGTGGCACGCCTTCCACGCCACGCCCGACGCCGTCGCCGACAGCGTTCGCTACTCGCAGGCGTCGAGCGAAGGCAGCGAGAACTCGCTCGTCTTCTCCTGGAGCGAGGGAGACACGTTCGGCACGCGGGGCTTCTACGCGGGAGTGCCTATCGAACCTCTTCCCGTCCTGGCGAGCAAGTCCTTCATCAATCAGACCGATCACAGCGTGGGCTCCGTCCTGACCGCCTCCGTTCGCGGCAGGCGGATCCGCGCCGAGATCGTCGGAGCGTTCGACTTCTTCCCGACGCTGAACACCCTCACGGAGCGCTGGCTCATCGCCGACCTCGAAGCGGTCGCGAGGCAGGCCAACCTGGACGGCGGGTTCAGCGAGGTTTACCCGAACGAGGCATGGCTTACCCTGTCGCCGGACGCCGCCAATCGCGAGGCCTTGCGCGAGTCGCTGCTGGAAAGGCCGTTCGAAGCCAACCTTCTCCACGACCTCGAACTAAACCGGAGCGCGTCCCAGGCCGACCCCTTGGTGGAGGCCGGCTGGAGGGCGCTGCTGTTCATCGCCTTCGCCGCCGTCCTCATCCTCAGCTGCATGGGCTTCCTCGTGCACGCCTACGTCTCCTTCCGAAACAGGGCCTTGCAGTTCGCCCTGCTCAGAACGGTCGGCCTCTCAGGCCGCCAGCTTCTCAGCCTCGTATGGCTGGAGCAGGCCCTCGTCATCGTGGTCGGCCTGGCCCTCGGCTCATGGATGGGCGCGCGGCTCGGCGCAACCGTCATGCCCTTCCTGGGCCACGACGAACAGGGCGCGCAGGTGCTCCCGCCCTTCCAGGTCGATCTGAACTGGACAACTCTGCTGTCCACGTACGCCGCCATGGGCCTGTTCTTCGCCGTCGTAATCATCGGCGTAATAATCTTCGTCAGGCGGATCTCCCTCCAGCGCATCCTCCGCCTCGGCGAAATGTAGCCCCATCCCAACCCTTCGAGGGACTCGGGGCTGGGCCGGGAGATTTGTCTCATTTTGTTTCATTTTGCCTTACTTCGTAGCTGGGACGCTGCTGATGCGAGACGGCTTTGAGGCGCTCGCGAGACGGAAATGAAGCGGAAACGGGGCGCAATTGGGCGATTCTGAGACACCCGGCGCTCGACTTCTCCGGCTGTCTCCGGAGCCGGCGTTTGCGCAAGTTGATGAGAACATGCATTCAGAATAGTACGGCGGTTCGCTTTTGTCAATGGGCGATCATAGTAAAATAGACCCACAGGCGCAGAGGAAACCTGATGAAGCTGAATTTCGCCGTAGTCTATGAACGGGCGCCCAACAACTACAGCGCCTACGCGCCGGACTTGCCGGGATGCGTGAGCGTCGGCGATACCTGGGAGGAAGCGCAGGAGATGATGCGGGAGGCCATCGCTTCCCACATAGAGGCCATGGTCGAGCACGGCGAGCCAGTCCCCGAGCCCCGGACGTCCCTCGAAGGAGCCGCTGCATACCACGAAAAAGCCCTCGGCGAATACGATGAGGAAACCCTGGCCCGGTTCACCGGCGCCGATTCCGGCGTTCCGACAACCTTTGGCATGATCGAAGTGGAGGTCGCTGCTTCTCTCGCCGCCAGGACGGGTTGATGTACCTCAACCCCCAACCCCGCCCCAGGCGCCGGTCCATACGGCTGCACGGATTCGACTACTCTCGGCAGGGGGCGTACTTCGTCACGATTTGCACCCGCAACAGGGAATGTCTCCTCGGCGACGTGGCGGAAGGCGTGATGCGCCTCAACGAAGTCGGGCAGTTGGCCCAGGCCGCGTGGGAAGACCTGCCCCGACATTATCCTCACGTCGTTTTAGATGCCTGGACGGTCATGCCCAATCACGTACACGGCATCGTGGTCCTGTCCGACGGCGTCGCGGAACCAACCGTAGGGGCAGGTTTCAAACCTGCCCCTACCAGCGCCCGTGCCGCACGACACGGCCCGCCATCCCAACCTGCCCCTGGAACCACACGGCACGGGCTGCCCGAGGTCGTCAGGGCCTTCAAGACGTTCTCCGCGAGGCGGATCAACGCCCTTCGCGGCGCCGTCGGCACCCCGTTCTGGCAACGAAATTACTACGAACACATCATCCGGGACGATCAGTCCCTGAACCGCATCCGGCAGTACATCGAAGACAACCCCGCCCAATGGCATCGAGACCCCGAGAACCCGGCAGTCGTGCGGACAGCCGGAGGTTCACCGTGACCCCCGCCCCCCGTCCCTACCTCGCCTACAAGCCTTCCGGCATCGAATGGCTCGGCGACGTGCCGGCGCATTGGGACGTGCGGCGAGTTAAGACGGTATTGCAGGAACGTAATGAGAAAGGGTTCCCTGACGAACCGTTGCTAGCGGCCACTCAGACGAAAGGCGTCGTTCGCAAGGAGCGGTACGAGAATCGTACAGTACTGGCTTTGAAGGATCTTCATCTCTTGAAGCTGGTGAGAGTGGGCGATTTTGTTATCAGTCTCAGATCATTTCAGGGCGGCATCGAGTACGCGCGTGAGCAGGGCATCATTAGTCCTGCATACACAGTTCTCTATCCAAGGGAGCCTGCCGGTCATGCGTATCTGGCCTGGCTTTTCAAGTCACTGCCATACATTGATAATCTTACCCTTCACGTTACCGGCATACGTCAGGGTCAGAACATTGACTATGCGGAATTAAGTCGCTCCTATCTCCCCATCCCACCCCTCCCCGAGCAGCGCGCCATCGTGCGATACCTGGACCATGCCGACGGGCGCATCCGGCGCTACGCGAGCGCCAAGCGGAAGCTCATCGCGCTGCTGGAGGAGAAGCGGCAGGCCGTCGTCAACCGGGCCGTCACCCGCGGCCTCGATCCCAACGTCCGCCTCAAGCCCTCCGGCGTCGAGTGGCTCGGCGACGTGCCGGAGCATTGGGAGGTGGCTAGGCTAAAGGGACATGCTGCAAATGTTGTTGACCTCACAAGGAACAAGGACGACGACCACATCTACGTCACGCTTGAGAACGTAGAGGGTTGGACAGGCAGATACCAACCTGCGGATGATGATGTAACGTTTGACAGCCAAGTAAAGTGCTTTACGACTGGCGACGTGCTTTTCGGTAAGTTGCGCCCATACTTGGCAAAGGTGGCTTGTCCAAACCAAAGTGGCGTGTGTGTCGGAGAGTTCTTAGTCCTCCGACCAGACACTGGCACTGTGTTGGCAAGTTACCTTGAGCAGGTTCTCAGATCCAAGCCAATCATTGATGCGATAGACGCCTCAACTTTTGGAGCAAAGATGCCTCGCGCTGATTGGCAGTTCATAGGAGGTATGCTTATTGCCCTCCCACCCTTACCCGAACAGGTCGCTATCGCCGAACACCTAGACAAGGCCACCACTGACATAGACGCCGCCATCGCCCGTACCCGACGCCAGATCGAGTTGGTCGAGGAGTACCGCGCCAGCCTCATCGCGAACGTGGTGACGGGCAAGCTGGACGTGCGCGAGGCGGCGGAGAGGCTGCCGGACGCCTTGGACGAAGAAATCTACGACGCCGAGGGAGAACCGGCAGCCGCAGAGGAGGTGAAAGCATGACGGACTGGAGCAAGTGCCCGGGGGTTGAGAGCGTGCCCGGCAGGCTCAGCGGAGCCTGGGTTTTCACCGGGACGAGAGTGCCGGTGTCCTCCCTGTTCGGGAATCTGGCGGCGGGGGCCACGGTAGAAGAGTTCCTGGACTGGTTTGAAGGAGTGGAGAAATGGCAGGTAAACGCCGTGCTTGAGCACGTGGTCACCGACCTCGATGCCAGGGTGAAGCTTGAGAGTCCTGTTTGACCACGCCGCCGCCACTTCCGGCATAATACGCCCCGCACAACGTCCGGGAGGCGCCGATGACCACTGAAAAACTCCAGCGAGAGTCCGACGCTTACGTCGCGAAGACGCCCAGATCGGCGGCGATGCAGGCCGAGGCCGTGAAGTACCTGCCGGGCGGAAGCTCCAGGACCACCGCGTACTTCAAGCCGTACCCGTTCTTCGCCGAGCGCGGCGAGGGCCACTACGTTTACGACGTCGACGGCAACCGCTACCTGGACTTCATGCTCAACGCCACCAGCCTCGTGCTCGGCCACGCCCACCCGGACGTCGTTCGCGTCATCCAGGAGCAGGCCGCCAACGGCGCCGCCTTCGCCAATCCCACCGAGCACCAGACCACGCTCGCCCGCATGATGGTGGAGCGCGTGCCCGGCCTGGACAGTGTCCGCTTCACCAACTCCGGCACCGAGGGCGCGCTCAACGCCGTCCGCGCCGCCAAGGCGTTCACCGGCCGCCACAAGTTCGCCAAGTTCGAGGGCGCTTACCACGGCTCCGGCGAAGAGATGTCCGTCAGCGTCTATCCCGACCCGGCCGAAGGAGACCCCTTTGCTGTCCACGAGTACCCGGGCATGTCGCCCCGCCTGCTGGAAGACGTCGTCGTCCTCCCATACCACGACTTGGAGGCCTGCGAGCGGATCGTCCGCGCCCACGCCGACGACCTCGCCTGCGTCGTCGTCGAGCCTGTCGTGGCTGGCTGGGGCTACATCCGCGGCGACCAGGACTTCCTCGAAGGCCTCCGTGAACTTACGAACGAGCTCGGCATCCTGCTCGTGTTCGACGAAGTGCAGAGCTTCCGCCTCGCGCAGGGCGGCGCGCAGGCAGAGTTCGGCGTCGTGCCTGACCTCACCTTCTTCGGCAAGATCATCGGCGGCGGCACCGCCGTCGGCGCATTCGGCGGACGCGAGGAGATCATGGCGCTCTACGATCCCTCGCTGCCCGGAACCAAGATCACCCACGGCGGCACCTTTAACGCCAACCCCGTCACGATGGCCGCGGGCGTGACCGTCCTGGAGCGCATGACGCCCGAGACCTACGACCGCATGAACGCGCTCGGCGAAGACCTGCGCAGGCAGCTTCGCGCCGTCTTCGACGAGGCCGAGATCGACGCCCAGGTCACCGGCGTCGGCTCCTTCTTCGGCATCCACTTCACGGACGAAGAGATAGACGGCTACGGCCCCGTCGCAAGGGCCGACAAGACGATGGCCAGCGCGTTCTTCATGGGCCTCGTCAACGAGGGCGTCCTGGTGCAGGGCAGATGCCACGGCTCGCTGAGCGCGCTGACGACTGCGGAGGAGGTGACGGCGCTGGTGGATGCGGCGCGGAGGGTGATACAGCGCGTGAAGTAGCGACGGCGTGCGCCCCCCGCCTCTGGATTCCCGCCTGCGCGGGGTTGGGGCGGTTTACGGAACTCGGAGCGAGCTTGGGAGGCCCTCGCGGAGCAGTTCCACGTGCTGCAAGCCGACGCCGCAGCAACCGCCGATGATTTGCGCTCCCATGTCCACCCACTCGCGGGCTTGGTCCAGGTAGTCCGCGGGCGAGGTCATCTCCACGTACTGCCAGTTGGGGCGCACCCAGTACCCTGAGTTGGCGTACGCGCCCATGGTGCGGCTCCACTGCGGCTCCATAGCCCGCAGCGCGGGGCCGGTTGTCTCGACCTGCGAGTGGAACACGAGCAGCGCGGAGGGAGCGCCCAGTCCCTCGATCTGCTCGACAGCATCCGCGAACGTGATGTCGTCCACTCGTACCGCCCGTTGGGAGAACGCCTCCCTGTCGCCGTAGAGTACTTCCGGGTTGCCATCCTCAATCATTCCCGTGATGCTCAGCCACACGGGCAAGTCCGTTTCGTCCGCTAGTCGCGCCGCCGTCTGGACGCGCTCCAGGCTTGTGGCCAGCATCTCCAGCAGCAGCAGGTCCACGCCTCCCTCTACCAGCAGGCCAATCTGCTCACGGCAGCTTTCTTCTACGTTGGCGGGTGCGTAGTCGGAGCCTGAACCCATGACCGACACCGAGCCGGCAACGTACACCGGCCTGTCCGACTGCGCACTCTCACGCGCCTCCAGCGCAAGCTCGACCGATCGCCGGTTCCAGGCCCGCGTCCGGTCTTCGAATCCGCCATGCTGGATCACGTGCCTTGCGGACGTGTATGTGTTCGTCGTGATCACATCCACGCCTGCCCGGATGTAATCCTCGTGGAGCTGGCGGACGCTGTCCGGGTGGCTCTCATTGGCGAGCGCCGCCCAGCAATAGTAGTCCATCGGCACGCCCATGCGCTGCAGTTCGGTCCCGATAGCCCCGTCCAGTATGATGACGTCGCCGTCGTCTAATCGGCGCTGAAGTTCTGAGAAGTCTGGCATCTCTCACTCCTTCCAGGAGCTGCGGCTGGAACTTGTGGCGATGTTACCACAGGGTGATGCCGTACCAACGAAGGGACCTCCTGAGAGGGTACTTCGACTATCGTGCAAACTGCATTGACCTTATCTAGGCCTCTACCTATAATCGCGATTGGTGGGGTAGGGCTGTGTCGGACTTTTGAGAGGCAGAGCACGTTGTCGACTTACGGAGGCTGGCATGTCTGACGACAAACTCGCGTTGATGGGCCACTTGATGCGCCGCGCCGGATTCGGGGCCACCCGCGCCGAACTGGAGGTCCTCGCGGCCAGGGAGTACGAGGACGTGGTCGAAGACCTCCTCCACCCGGACCGCTTGCCCGAAGTGGAGGAAGACGTCCTCAAGCGGTACTACGCCGCCCTGAACTCGTGGGAACCCCTCTTCACCTGGTGTGGCCGGTGGTTGTACCGCATGATCAACACCAGGCGCCCGCTCGAAGAGAAGATGGCCCTGTTCTGGCACCACGTCTTCGCCACCGGCTACAACAAGAGCGAGCACACCCCCACGCTCGTCACCCAGATCGACACCTTCCGCGAGAACGGCATGAAGGACATGAAGACCATCCTGATGGACCTCTCGCGCGATCCCGCGATGATCGACTGGCTGGACAACTCGGAAAACCACCGCGACGCGCCTAACGAGAACTACGGCAGGGAGTTGCTTGAGCTCTTCTCCATGGGCGTCGGCAACTACACGGAACACGACATAAAGAACGCCGCCCGCGCCTTCACCGGCTGGACGATGCGCCAGGTCATACCGCTGTACCCCCACGGCCACTTCGTCCCGGAGTTCGTCTATGACGAAGAGGACCACGACGACAGCGAAAAGGAGTTCCTTGGGCGGAAGGGCAGGTTCAACGGCGAGGACATCATCGACATCATCCTGGAAGAGCCGGCGACCGCCCGGTTCATCTGCCGCCACCTGTACAACTTCTTCGTAGCCGACGAGCCACAGGTACCCGCCTGGGAGACCGTCGCCCCGCAGAACCCTGAGGCGATCGAGACGCTGATGAACTCCTTCGCCGATTCGGGCTACTCGGTCAAGGCCGTCCTGCGGACGCTGTTCAACTCGGACTTCTTCAAGCAGGCGCGCTACAAGAAGGTCAAGAGCCCGACCGAACTGGTTGTGGGCGTCATCCGGCTGACGGGCGAGCACCGCTTCCCGGAGCCGGGCCTCGTGGACCTCGACACCGCGACCATGGTGATGGGCCAGAGGCTGATGGACCCGCCCACGGTCGAGGGCTGGCACACTGGCAAGGAGTGGATCGACGGCGGCACGCTCAACGAGCGCGTCAACTTCGCCGTGGACAGGGTGGGCGACCTCGACAATCCCGGCATCAAGGGCATCGTCGACGCCCTGGGCGCGGGCGCATCCCTGTCAGCGGAAGACGTGGTCGAAGGCTGCCTGGAGCAACTCGGCGCTATCGACGTGGGCCAGGACACGCGCCAGGCGCTCATGCACAACGCCTCGGAGGGCGGCCCCCTGAGCTTCGACACCGAGGAAGACAGGCAGAATAGTGTGGAACGCATCCAGAGGACGCTCCAGTTGATCGTGGCGTCCACAGAGTTCCAGTTCGCATAGGCAGGCACGGCGCCCGCGACAGGATTGCCCAGGAGGAGTCCAATGGCAAAGAACGGCAACGGCAAAGACCCCGTCCTCGTAGTCATACAGCTTACGGGCGGGAACGACTTCATGAACACCGTCATCCCGTACACGAACCCTGTCTATTACGACGCGAGAGGAACGACGGCGATCCCCGAAGGGGAGTCCCTCCCGATCGACGACACGCTGGCGTTCCACCCGTCGGCGGCGCCTCTGAAGGACCTGTACGAGGCGGGAGACGTCGCCGTCATCCAGGGCATCGGCTACCCGAACTCCAGCCGGTCGCACTTCCGCGCCATGGACATCTGGCACACCTGCGAGCCCAACGAGGTAGGCACGCAGGGCTGGCTAGGCAGGGCTACCGAGATACTCGATCCCAGCCACGAGAACGTCCTGACCACCGTGAACTTCGGACGCGGCATGCCGCGGGCGCTGGCCAGCCCCGGAGTGCCGATCACCTCCGTCGGCGATCTCGACACCTACGGCCTGATGTCCGGCATCTCCGACGTGGAGCAGCGGACCGAGGCGCTGGACATCTTCAAGCAGATGTACGGCCCGGCGATCGGCTCCGGCCCCGTGGCCGACTACCTCGCCCGCACCGGCCTGGACGTCATCAAGGGCGCAGACCAGATCAAGGTCGCCCCCGAGATGTACGAGTCCACCGTGGAGTACGCCGCCAACCCGATCGCCAAGAGCCTCCGCGACGTGGCCCGCGTTCACCTCGCGGGACTCGGCACGCGAATCTTCTACACCCAGCACGGCGGCTACGACGTTCACGCCAACGAGAACCCCACGCAGCCACGGCTGCTTTCCGAGCTGTCCGGCGCAATATCCGACTTCATGGATGACCTCAGGGAGCACGACGCGGCGGACGAGATCGCGATCCTCGTGTTCACGGAGTTCGGCAGGCGCATGAAGGACAACGGCAGCGGCACGGACCACGGCTCCGGCGGCGGCGCGTTCATCATCGGCGAGAAGGTGGAGGGCGGCCTGTACGCCGAGTACCCGTCCCTGGAGCCGAGCGAGTGGCTGAACGGCGAAGACCTGAAGCACACCATCGACTTCCGCGGCATCTACGGCACCATGCTCCAGCAGTGGATGGACATCACGCCGAACGAGATAGTCGGCGGAGACTTCGAGCAGATCAACCCGTTCAAGTAGGCAGACGCCACGACGAAGGCAAGCGAGGTTTCGACTATGGGCAGACCGTACGCATTGCTCAGGGCCGGTTTCCCGTACTTCAAGACGATCGGCATGAGGCGCACCACGAACTTCCCCATGGACTTTGCGCGGTCCTCGGACGGCACCTGCTTCATTCTGGGCAGGGGACAGGCCGCCAGCGAGATTCGCAGGCTCTCGTGGGAAGACGACAACCTGGGAGCGATCTCCGGCCTCGGCATGGATGAGGGCAAGATCTACTGGCCGTCCAGCATGGTCATCGACAAAGACGACGTGATCTACGTCTCCGATGAGGCGACACACCGGATATCGAAGTTCGATACCGAAGGCGAGTTCATCGAGTGCTGGGGCGAGCAGGGCAGCGACGAAGGTTCGCTGGATCGCCCGGCTGGCCTCGCCCTCGACGCCGACCAGAACCTGTACGTCGCCGACGGGCTGAACCACCGCATCCAGTTGTTCACCCGGGACGGCGAGCACGTCCGGTCGTTCGGAGAGCACGGCAGCGGCCCAGGCCAGTTCGACATGCCGTGGGGCGTGACCGTTGACGAAGAGGGCTACGTTTACGTAGCCGACTGGCGCAACGACCGCGTCGCGAAGCTGACGCCGGAAGGCGAACCCGTGATGTGCATCGGCAAGTCCGGCTCCGAAGACGGCGAGTTGAACCGGCCGGCCGGCGTCGCTGTGGACGCGCACGGCGACATCTACGTCGCCGACTGGGGCAACGACCGTGTCCAGCTCTTCGACCGGACGGGCCGCTTCGTCGAGAAGTTCATCGGCGACGCCACGCTCTCCAGGTCCGGCGTCTCGTACATGATGACCAACGCCAAGCCGATGCGCCTACGCGAGATGGCCCGGCTGGAGGAGCAGAAGCGCTTCGGCAGTCCCACGTCCGTCAACGTGGACGACGAGTTCCACATGTTCGTGACCGACTACGCCAGGTACCGCGTCCAGATCTACAAGAAGGAAGCGTACCCGCTATCTGAGGAAGAGATCATTCCGCCGCTGAACGCCCCGACTCTCCAGACCACTTAGACCCCTGATTCATAGGGGACTTGCATGGCTCAATTCGAGAACCTCAGCGTGTTCACAGGCAACGCGCACCCCAAGCTGGCAGGCGACATCTGCGGCTACCTGGGGATGACGCTCGGCAAGTGCGACGTCTTGAAGTTCTCGAACGACAACACGTTCGTCAGGATCGCGGAAAACGTAAGGGAGCGGGACGTCTTTCTTGTCCAGCCGTCCGCCGTGCCCGTCGATCAGAACCTCATGGAACTGCTCATAATGATCGACGCTGCCAAGCGGGCGTCTGCCGGCCGGATAACTGCCGTCGTTCCCTTCTACCCGTACGGACGGTCCGACAAGAAGGACCAGCCAAGAGTGCCCATCACGGCAAGGCTCGTTGCCAACCTCATCACAACCGCCGGGGCCGACCGTCTGCTCACGATCGACCTTCACGCCGGCCAGATACAGGGCTTCTTCAATATCCCGGTCGACGAGTTGACCGCCGTGAGGCTGCTCTCGCGCTACTTCCAGGACAAGGGCCTGGACAACATCGTCGTCGTCGCGCCGGATGTGGGCGGCACGAGGCTGGCGAGAGAGTTCGCAGACCACCTGAACGCGCCCATCGCCATCGTCGAAAAGCAGCGCTTCGGCAACGACGACAGATCGCAGGCGCGCAATCTGATCGGAGACGTAGCCGGACGCCCGGCCTTGATCGTCGACGACGAGATCGTTACCGCTGGCACGGTGGCGAACACCACCGAGGTGCTGCGGGCGCACGGCGCGGAGGCCGTTTACTGCGCGGGAACGCACCCCGTCTTCTGCGACGGCGCTGTGCACCGGCTCAGTTCCCTGGACGAGGTCGTCGTAACCGACACGCTTTCGCTGACCGACGAACAGCGCTTCGAAAACCTGACCGTCCTGTCGGTGGCCTCGCTGCTGGGCGAGGCGATCCACCGCATCCACAGCGGCCTCTCCGTCGGCGCCATGTTCGAAAAGTAGGCCGCACCCGCACCCGACCTCCGCCGTAGGGGCCGTTCGCGAACGGCCCTTGCCCCAGCCCCGTTCGCCCTGAGCTTGTCGAAGGGTCGGGCCCTACCTCTTCAAGTGCCGCTCGAACCAGCGCAGGATGTGGTTCAGCCGCCTGATCCTCCGATCCGTGCGCCCGCCCCTCGACAGCCCGTGCGATTCCTCCGGAAACCGCACTAACTCCGTCTCCACTCCCAGCCGCTTCAATGCCGTGAACAGTTGCTCACCCTGCGAAATCGGACACCTCAAGTCGTTCTCGCTGTGAATGATCAGCGTCGGAGTTAGAGCGTTCCCGACGTAGCGCAGCGGCGACTGCCTCCAGTAGCTCTCAAAGTCCTCCCACGGAGGACTTCCGCTGAAGACCGGTTCCCAGACCCACCCCGTGTCGCTCGTGCCGTAGAAGTCCACCAGATTCACCACCGAGCGTTGAGTGACCGCGGCCTTGAACCGGTCCGTGTGTCCGATGATCCAGTTGGTCATGAAGCCGCCGTAACTTCCGCCGGTAACGCCCATGCGCTCCTCGTCCACGTACGGCAGCCCTTGCGCGTAGTCCGCCCACGCCATGAGGTCGTCGTAGTCGGCGCCGCCCCAGTCCTCGCGTATCGCGCTCGCGTGCGCCTCGCCGTACCCGCGCCCTCCGCGCGGATTGCAGAAGTAAACGACGTAGTCGTGCGCGGCGAGGTACTGGAACTCGTGCATGAAGACGTTGCCGTACTGCGCCCAGGGCCCGCCGTGGATCTGCATGATCGACGGGTACGATTTCGACGGATCGAACCCCGGCGGCTTGAGTATCCAACCCTGTAACTCTCCTCCACCCGGGCTCGGGAACCACACCTCCTCCACGCCGCCGAGGTCGAGCATTCCCATTAGCTCGTCGTTGTGCGAACTGATGCGCCGCCAGGCGTCCCCGGCCCCATTGGCGGCTTGCACCTCGCCGGGACTGCGCTCCGAGACGTCCACCCACGCAACCGTCGATCGCTCACGGTCGAAGCCGAACTCGCCGACGATGCCGTCGTGGTCCAGGACCGTTTCCAGAGCGCCGTCCAGGGTCACGGAACAAAGCTGCGTCCGGCCCCTGCGCGTTACCTGGAAGAAGACCCGCTCCGAGTCCCCGGCCCAGATCGGCCTCGTGGCAGGCCCGTCTCCGCGTTCGCTGATCGTGTCGTTGCCGACGGCGATGTCGAACGCGCCCGTCAAACTCCGGGCGGCCTCGGAGCCGTCCGGCGACGCGACCCATAGCTCGGCGTTCTTCCACGGGCTGTTTGCTCCCTCGTACCCAACGTACGCGACCCACCTCCCGCAAGGTGACACGCTCGGAAGCGACTTCGGCCCAAGCGGGGCCTCGATTCGTTGAAGTTCGCCGCCGTTGGCAGGCGTCATGTACAGGTCCATCTCGTCTGGCCGAAGGTCCGGCTCATCGCAGCGGTTGGACACAAACACGACGTTCTTCCCGTCGGGCGTCCAACAGGGGCTGTGCTCGTCGTAATCGTCCCCGCTCGTGAGTTGGCGTACAGTCCCTGCGTCTATCTCAACCGTCCACAGGTGTTGCCTGCTCTTGGGCCAGTAGCCTACTCCGTCCAGGCGGTAATACACTCTTTCGATCCACCGCTCCACGGGAACGCCCGAAGTCTCGTCCTCTACGCCGCCCGCTTCGGCATCATCCGTGTCCTCAGGCCTGAACTCAAAGACGATGCGCTCTCCGTCGGGCGACCAGTCGAAGCTGTCGATCCGGCCCTGCACGTCGGTCAGCCTTCTCGCCTCCCCTCCGTCGAACGGGATCAGGTACAGTTGCTTGTCGCGCCCGCCGTCCCTGTCCGACAGGAACGCCAGCCGAGAGCCGTCCGGTGAGAACTTCGGTCCGCTGTCGGCCCAATCGCCCGCGGTGAAGGGACGATGTCCGCCGCCGTCAGTATCGGCAACCCAGATGTCCGAGTAGGTCTGCTGCGTGCTTTTACAGACTCTCCGAACCGTGTACGCGGCGTGCCGTCCGTCCGGAGACAGATCGCAGCCCGCTACGGTTCGCAGCGCGTAAAGGTCTTCCGCCCGGACTCGTCTCGGTTCGTTGTACATGAAAGACTCCATTGCCTGGCCGGCGTCCGGCATTATAGAGAGTCCACGGCGTCAAGCCATGCCTGGGTTGGCGTTGATATAATCGCATTGTGAACCCATGCCGATGAGGTGTCGGCCATAGAGTTGGAGAGTCACATAACTGAACCATGTTCAAGAAGCTTGCGAACCTGATCGGCAACTCTAACGAGCGTGTCGTCAAACAGATCCAGGACAGGGTTGAGGCGATCAACGCTCTTGAGTCCAGCCTCGAAGCGCTGACGGACGGCCAGCTTCGTGAGAGGACAGCCGACCTCCGCGCCGAACTTGAGCGGGGCGCGTCGCTTGACGACATTCTGCCCGAAGCCTTCGCGACCGTCCGCGAGGCCGCCAAGCGCGCGCTGAACCAGCGTCACTACGACGTGCAGCTAATCGGCGGCGCGGTCCTTCACGAGGGGAAGATCGCGGAGATGCGCACGGGCGAAGGCAAGACCCTGGTCGCCACGCTCCCTTCCTATCTGAACGCGCTCGCAGGCAAAGGCGTGCACGTTGTCACCGTGAACGACTACCTCGCACGGCGGGACGCCCAGTGGATGGGCGACATCTATCACATGCTCGGACTGTCGATTGGCGTCCTCCAGAACCAGGGCGCGTTTCTCTTTGACCCGGCCCCGCCCGGCCCCAAGCCGGGAATGGAGAAGCTGCGGCCCGCAGACCGCGCGGAAGCCTACAAAGCCGACATCACCTACGGCACGAACAACGAGTTCGGGTTCGACTACCTGCGGGACAACATGGTCGTGGACCTGCCGAGCAGGGTCCAGCGGGGCCGCGTTTACGCGATCGTGGACGAGGTTGACAACATCCTCATCGACGAGGCCCGGACGCCGCTGATCATCAGCGGACAGGCGGACACCCAGCCCCGCGAGTACCAGCGCTTCGCCAAGGTTGCCCTCCAGTTGCGGGACGCAGAAGACTACACCGTGGACGAGAAGCACAAGTCCGTATCCCTGACCGTCGATGGGATGGGCAAGCTCGAGCGGATACTGGGCGTTTCGAACCTGTACGACCCCTCCAACTTCGAGCTGGTGCACTTCGTTGAGAACGCCGTAAAGGCGCAGGCCATCTACAGGCGAGACCGGGACTACGTTGTGAAGGACGGCGAGGTGGTGCTGGTGGACGAGTTCACCGGGCGGCTCATGCCCGGGCGGCGCGTCTCCGACGGCCTGCACCAGGCGCTTGAGGCGAAGGAAGGCGCGAGAGTCCGCCGCGAGACCGTCACGCACGCCGCCATCACCCTCCAGAACTACTTCCGCCTCTACGACAAGCTCGCGGGGATGACCGGCACAGCCGCGACCGAGGCTGAGGAGTTCTACAAGATTTACGAGCTTGAGGTGGTGGAGGTCCCCACTCACCGACCGATGATCAGGGATGACGACAATGACCTGATCTACCGCGACCAGAAGGCGAAGTACAAGGCGGTTGTCGATGACATAAAGACCCGGCACGAGCGGGGCCAGCCCGTGCTTGTGGGGACGACGGACATCTCCAAGTCCGAGGCGCTTAGTGGACTCCTGAAACGGCAGGGCATTCCTCACGAGGTGCTGAACGCCAAGCAGCACGAGCGCGAAGCGATGATCGTCGCGCAGGCCGGCCGGCCCGGCGCCGTGACGGTCGCCACGAACATGGCCGGTCGCGGCACGGACATCATCCTGGGCGGAAGCCAGGACGGCCTCGATGACGGGGACTGGACGCAGGACCACCGGAGCGTGCTGGAGGCCGGCGGCCTGCACATTATCGGAACGGAGCGTCACGAGGCGCGGCGCATCGACAATCAGCTCCGCGGAAGATCGGGCAGGCAGGGCGATCCGGGAAGCTCCCGGTACTACGTCGCGTTGGACGACGACCTGATGCGGCGGTTCGGCGGCGAGCGAATCAGGTCGGTCATGGACTGGGCAGGTATGGAGGACGACGTTCCCATCGAGAACCGCGTCATCAGCAAGTCGCTCGAAGGCGCGCAGGTCAAGGTCGAGGCCCACCACTTCGATATGCGGAAGCACTTGGTGGACTACGACGACGTCGTCAACACGCACAGGGACGTCATCTACAGCGAGAGAGACAAGATACTCGGCGGCGCTGACTTGGAGAGCAACGTCCGCGCCCTGGTCGAAAGCGAAATCCAGGACATCCTGGACGGCTACCTGAACGACCGGACCCGCGAGGACTGGGATGTTGACGGCCTGCTGGCAGAGCTTGAGGCGCTCCTGCCGATGCCTCCGGACCTCTCCAACCCTGATGAGGTCTTCGATCTGCCGTCTGACCATATCTCGGACCGGGTGCGCGAGTGGGCCGACGAGTCGTACACGCGGCTTGAAGGCGAGATCGGCTCCGACCTCATGCGATCTCTCGAACGCCACCTCATGCTCCGGATCATTGACGCGCACTGGGTCACGCACCTGACCGCGATGGAAAACCTGCGCCAGGGCATCGGCCTCCATGCGTACGGGCAGCGAGACCCGCTGGTGATGTATAAGAGAGAGGCCCACGAAAAGTTCCAGGACCTGATGGCGCGCATCCAGCGCGACATAGCTCACACCATCTTCCGGGTATCGGTCGCGCCGGGGCCGCCCGGCCCGAACGGGGCCGCCCGCAGAAGGCCGGCGCCGGGCAGGCAGGCCGCCAAGCCCGCCGCGCCAAACGCCGGCGCCGTGCCCGTTGCATCCCGCAAGGTTGGCCGCAACGCCCCGTGCCCATGCGGCAGCGGGAAGAAGTACAAGCGCTGCCACGGCGCCGCCTGAGGCTCGCGTGAACAACTCCCAGATCGCCGGCGTCTTCGAGGACATCGCCTTCCTTCTGGAGATGGCAGGCGAGAAGGTGTTCCAGATCCGCGCTTACCAGCGCGCCGCCAGGACGATCGCCCACCTGCCCACGGAACTGGACCAGATGCTGCGGGAAGAGCAGGACCTGACCGAGATTCCCGGCATCGGGAAGGCGATTTCAGACAAGATCGGGGAGTTGATCGACACCGGCGAGCTGGCTTACCTCCGGAACCTCAAGACGAAGTTTCCTGATCTGAGTCTTGACCTGTTGAAGGTGCCCGGGCTCGGCCCCAAGACCGTGGCCAGGCTCTACGGCGAGCTTGGAATCTCGGACCTCGACGGGCTGAAGGAAGGCATCGAGAGCGGTGCGGTGGCGGCGCTGCCCCGCATGGGGAAGAAGAGCGCCGACAATATCCTGCGGCAGATCGAGGCCGCGCGGACGAAGGACCAGCGGACGCCGGTCGGACGGGCGATGCGGGCGGCGGACCGGCTGATTGGCGCGCTCAGGAAGGAGTGCCCAAGCCTGACCAGGATCGAGGCGGCCGGAAGTCTCAGGCGCTTCGAGGAGACGATTGGCGACATAGACCTCGTTTGCACGGCGGGCGATCACGCCGAGGTGCTGGCGGCGCTCGTGGGCCAGCCGAACGTGCGCGAAGTGCTCGGGCATGGCGGCACGAAGGCGTCGGTCGTGCTCAGCGAGGGCATCCAGGTCGATCTGCGCGTCGTGAAGGAAGCCCACTACGGGGCGCTGCTCCAGTACTTCACCGGCAGCCTTCAGCACAACGTCGAGCTCAGGAGCCGCGCGCAGCGCATGGGCCTGTCCCTCAACGAGTATGGACTCACGAACACGGCCACCGGCGAGGTCGAGGAGTTCGCCACCGAGGAGGCGCTTTACGAGCGGCTCGATATGGACACGCCGCCTCCTGAGCTGCGCCAGGGCATGTACGAAGTCCAGGCCGCGGCCGAGCGTGCGCTGCCCCGGCTTGTGACGGTGGAGGACGTGAAAGGAGACCTTCACGACCATACCGACTGGAGCGACGGTCGCGACCCTATGGAACTCATGCTCGCTGTAGCCGCGGAGCGCGGCCTGGAGTATGTCGCCATTACCGACCACTCCGTCGGGCGGGGCATCGCCAACGGCCTGAGCGTCGAGCGATTGAAGAGCCAGGCCGCGTCGGTGCGCGAGATGGCCGGCCGCTTCGACGGCATGAGAGTCCTTCACGGAACCGAGATGGACATACGGGCGGACGGCAGCCTGGACTACGACGACGACGTGCTGGAGGAGCTGGACTGGGTCATAGGCTCGATTCATTCCGGCATGGGCCAGGACGCGGAGACGATGACGCGGCGAATCATCAAGGCCATGCACAACCCGCACGTCACCGCTATCGGCCACCTGAGCACCCGGCTCATCGGCCAGCGCCCCCCGATAGAGGCCGACTACGACGCGATCCTGAGGGCCGCCGCCGAGACCGGCACGGCCATGGAGATCAACGCCTCGCCGGAGCGCCTGGACCTGAAGGACACGCTCGTGTATCGCGCCAGGGAGCTTGGCGTGCCCCTCGTGATAAGCACGGACGCCCACACCACAGAGGCGCTGGACAACACTCGATTCGGAGTCGCGGTGGCCCGGCGTGGCTGGTGCGAGGCCCGGCACATACTGAACGCGCTGCCTCTCGAAGGCTTCCTAGAGTACCTCGCGACGGAGAAGCCCCGGCGCACGGAATGGTTCGCCAGAAATGCGTGAAGCCCCGCCGCTCGTCTGCTCCTCCTCCGCAGAGATCATCGACAGCCTCCGCGAAGACCTGCGGGCCGGCGTTCACTGGGCGGAGGCCGTGTTCCGAGCGATGGGCCAGTGGACCGACGCGGAAGAGGAAGTGGACGGCCGACGCTACCGGTACTTCATAGGAGGCGAGGCGTTCGACAGGCTGCTGCTGGCCGAGCGTCTGCTCAGGGAGGTCGCAGGCGAAGTCCCTGAAAACGAGTTGGAGGACTTCACGGTCCGGGGCAACCTGCCCGCCGGCATAGACGAGGACGGGGTTCAGAGCCTGTTGGGCGTTGAGAAGTATCGCGGATATCTGAACTTCCACTACGGCGTGACCGTGGAGGAGACGCTTCAGCTTGCAGTGGAGCAGGAGGTGATCAAGCGGTACGCCAGCAACGGCATCCGGCGCATCGAAGACCCGACCGAGGAGGCGTTCGCCAGGATATACGGGGCCGGCCAGACCGAACTGGCGGCGAGGTTCAGGCGCGAGGAAGCCGGAGAGGGCAGCACGCCGGCAACGCTCGACGAACAACCGATGACCATGTCGGAGTGCAAGGAGTTCACGTACTGGCTGTTCAAGCTCAGGCTAAGGCGGTCTGACAAGCCCAAGATCGCCAGCGACACCAAGAAAGGCCTGGACCAGCTCCACAGAATGCGCCAGGCAACCCGCGTGGGATGAAGGTAGAAGGAGACGCGTCATGAAATCATTTGACAGGATCACCTTCGATCCCGCCGTCATGGGCGGCAAGGCGTGCGTCCGCGGCATGCGCGTAACGGTCGGTACGGTGGTGGGCCTTCTTGCGGCCGGCCGCTCGCCCGCCGAGATACTTCAAGCCTATCCGTATCTTGAGCGGGAGGACATCGACCAGTCCCTGGCCTACGCCGCTTGGAGATTGGAGGAACGCGAAGTTCCCCTCTCCACGTCAGGATGCTGAAACTCCTCGCGATATGAACCTGTCACCCGACTGGGCGCCTGCTCTGCGAAAGCACGGCTGGCAGGCGGTGCACTGGTCCGCCGTCGGCGACCCAGGGGCCAGCGACAAAGATATTATGGATTGGGCGGTCGCTCACCAGTACGTCGTGTTCACCCACGATCTGGACTTCGGAACGATGCTGGCGCTCTCGCATGAAGCGGGGCCGAGCGTGCTTCAGGTCCGCACGGAAGACACTCTGCCGGACTATATGGAAGTGTCGGTCATCGCCGCCCTCAATCAGCACGAGGCCGACCTGTCCGCCGGAGCTTTGGTTGTGGTTGACGAAAGTCGAAGCCGGGTTCGAGTGTTGCCGATATGAGACTGCGGGCCGCGCGTTGCCGCTAATGCCTACACCTACCCCCACGGCCACGCCGCTGCCCACGCCGGACGCGCCGCAAAACCTCGATGACATCGTTGTTACCCGCAACAGCATCACGATTACGTGGAGCAAAGTCGTTGGCGCGTCGCACTACGACTATCGCCACAGGGTGTCCGGTTCCGGTGCCTGGGTAAAGGCGGATGTATCGGTGCAGGCCGGCCCGAACGATCCGACGCACGAGTTCCGCAACCTGCTAGCCAATACGAAGTATGATTTGAGCGTTCGGGCGCACGGCGACAACAAGAAGCGCCGCTGGGCATGGGGAAGTTGGGCGCCCCACATCACGGTGACCACTCTTCCGCTGCCCACAGTGGACAGACCGGAGGGGCTGAGCTCGACGGGCACGACAGATACCAGCGTCAGCCTTAGCTGGAAGGTGGTTGCCAATGCTCACGGGTACAAGCTGGAGTATCGCCAGGGAACCGCGGGTTCGTGGTCTGTGGCCGTCTCCGATACGAGTAGCACGAGCGCGACGGCAACCGGCCTCACGTGCAACACTGCGTACCAGTTCCAAGTAAGCGCGCGTGGTAATGGCACGACGCACTCAAGGTCGTTCGGGGATGCGTCGACGGCGGTGTCTGCCACGACGGGGACGTGCCCGGACGCGCCCGCGCCCACGGGGCTGAGCGTGACGGGCACGACCGCAACCAGCGTTAGTCTTGGATGGGACACGGCTGCCAACGTTCACGGATACAAGCTGGAGTGGGGCAGTACGTCCAAGACCACGAGTAGCACGAGCGCGACGGCGACCGGCCTCACGTGCGGCACAGCGTACCAGTTCACGGTAAAGGCTCGCGGCGACGGCTCGCCGTACTCGACGAACTTCAAGAATGGGGCGTCGGTGTCGGCGACTCCGCCGTGCCCTGACGCGCCCGCGCCCGCGGGGTTGAGCGCGACGGGCACGGCCACGACCAGCGTCAGCCTTAGCTGGAACTCGGTTACCAACACTCACGGATACAGGCTGGAGTATCGCCAGGGAACCACGGGTTCGTGGTCTGTGGCTGTCTCCGATACGAGTTCCACAAACGGGACGGCGACCGGTCTCACCTGCAACACTGCGCACCAGTTCCGGGTGAGCGCGCGCGGCGACGGCTCGCCGTACTCGACGAACTTCGGAAACTGGTCGGCGGCGGTATCTGCCACAACAGGGACGTGCCCGGACGCGTCAGCGCCGGGGAATCTGCGCGTGACGGCTACGACCACCACCAGCGTGAGGCTTGCCTGGGACTCGGTTGCCAATGCCAGCTTATACAGGCTCGAGGCCGCTACTAGCACCACCGCGAGCGCCGCAACCAGCACCGGCGCGGGGGCCTCCGCCATCTGGAGTCCGGGTACGGGCCTGCGGACCTTGGTCGTCCCGAATACGAGAGGGGTGATGCCCAAGCTCACGTGCGGCACAACGTACGAATTCAGGGTGAAGGCGCGCGGCGACGGCTCGCCGCTATCGACAACCTTCGGCAGCGCGTCGAAGACGGTATCGGCGACGACGGGGCCATGCGTGACCGCGCCCAGCCTACAGATCATAGAGGTGATACCGGGGACGATGAGCGCGTACGTGAAGTGGACAATGCCGAGCAACGTAGTGGTGAAGACGCTCGGGATAGAATCGAAGAGGCAGTCTGGGCCATGCGCACAGAGCGTGGGCAGTTGCGAGGCGAAATACGTTGTCCTCAATACCGCCGCGACTACCCATCTGGTAACAGGGCTGGAGAGTAGCTCAGACTACGCCATCACCGTGAAGGCCAAGCTGGAGGTGGGCGGCCAGAAGATTGACGTGAAGAGCGGCGCGACCGTCGCGAAGACACACCCCATGCCAGAGCTGATGGTTGTGAGCATGGGTGGGGAGTATCTGGACCCACGCATCCCCTTAGGAAAGGTCGAGTGGGGAATGTTGGACTATCTCAAGTTCAGCTTGCAATGGTCAACTCCCACCTCGGAGCCCCCGACCGACATAAAGACGACAAACAAATCGTGGTTCCAGTTCGCTGTTGATGCGCCATCCGGTACAGGCCTACAGGTGAACGAGGAGTGTGCGGATGAGTGGCCCACATCAAACTGGCGGATATTTGAGGAAGACATGGACTTCCAACTCGCGCATTGTGGATCCGCAGATGGGAAGACACCGCTGAATCTCAAAGCCCGCAAGTTCCAGAATGGCCGATATTATGAGTTAGGCGCTTACGTCCAGGTACTCAATCTAAGTCAATCATGGCACCAGGCCGACCACGCGGTTACCTACTACGTTTCGGGAACGAATGGCAATGAGATCAGGGACATGGACAGTTCAACAGGGCTTGGATTATTTCCATTCAAGGAGTCTGGCGAGCCGAATAATGCATTGCTGCTGTTCTCGAACTATGAAACGTCATCTATGGCCTGGGTTAACGCCTCTAACGCATGGAATAGCTTGACCACTAAGGTGACGATCACGCGTGAAAGCACCTACTCCACCAGCACAACAGGCGTTCTCATACGTGGTTTCTGGAACACCGACTTTGGTCACCCGGATCGCATAACCTGTTCTGCCGAGAGTGCTATTGCGTGTGTTTTCGCGTACGAAGCACACTATCCTCATGAAGAAGATTCAGGTCAGTTGATGCTGATTAAAGACCCGCCGACCCAGGACATCAATGAGCCAATCAAGTGGACTGCGGATTTCCAAGAGTGGTTTCTAAACCAAGACTTTCGCAGGTATCTCCCTGCAGCCCTGATGCATGAGTTCGGGCACACGCTCGGTTTTGGGCACAGCGCGAACTACTACGACATAATGGGTAGATCTTTGAAGAAACTCAGGGCCTGCATCAGTCTGTCACCAACATTAAAGATTGAACTCAAGCTATGCGATTTCTCCGATACAGAGAAGCGCGGGTTCAAGGGCATCTATGAGGGTCACGAAAAGCACTAGCTGGGAGAGACACGATGACACGTCACGGTTGTTTCGCATGGTGTTGCGCGTTGCTGGTCGTTGTGGCCGCGTGCAGCATGGATGGCAACGCAGCTTCAGGCGGCGCGGAAGTTGCGACACAGACGGCTGCCTCTATCCCCACGCCTGAGACCGCGACCGAGGGCAACGAGGCGTCCGCCGGCAACTCAAGCACCCCTACGCCCACAGCTGAGCATGAGGAAGACGGGGCAGCGGCCAGCGGCTCGAACGATAACACTTTAATCCCCAATGACATCGTTCAGATGGTGTCGAAGGCGCTGAGTGAGGGAGCAGTTAGCTCATATGTCGATGAAAGGTGGTCTGTGCCTGCCTCGTTGGATGAGCAGATCATCGTTTCGGACGTGATCGCGCGGGCGACACTGAAGTCGGCAACTTCGACAACCGAGAAAATCTCTGGGAAGGTCGTTCGAGGGTATCGGGCCGTGCACGAGTTGCGGTTCACCGTGCACGAGTACCTGAAGGGCAGCGGGCCGTCCGAGGCACTGATAGTCGCACGCAGCGAGAACACGTACTCGACGGTTGCAAAGGCGCAAGAGGTAGCTGACTCTACCCTGTCCCGTCGGACCACGACGTGGGACGACCGCCAGGGGGTGCTCTTCCTGAAAGCGCTTGACGGTTCGTCGTTTGTTCGAGCTCGGTATGCTTCCACCGCCGCAGTGGGCAGTTCGGTGGGGGCAACTACTACGACGGCGTTTGCGATAAATGCGCGCGCTGACGAATCGTGGTGGGAACATACCGTCGATACGAACAGCCGCGGATGGCTGCCTGCCGAGAAAGCTGCGTCGAGCGGAAGCTCGGACGGCGCGTCGGGCGCGGCCAGTGTGTCGTTCGCCACGGGCGGCTCAGGGTTCATCACGAACGACTCGATGGCGTCCTCTCAGACGGTCACTCTGGGGGACCTTAAGACTCGCATAGCCCAGATGGCGACCACGCTGAAGGCAGGGGAGAGCATACCAGGGTACAGGGAATGCATTTATAGCAAGATTAGGAGTGAGAGGCATTTTCGCGCGATCCCATACACACCGATCCAATTTAAGGCGTCCCTGACTTCCGGTTCGGCGGCAGGGACGGAAGTGTACAGGAGGCTAGATACCGACGAGCCTAAGTATCTCAGATTCTACGTGACCGGGCTGGACAAGGACTACTTCCAGGCCCCGAACATTGATGATGACTCAGACCCATCCAACGGATACTTTACCACGCTTTCCACCACACGCCCTCTGCCCTCAGGAAGATACAGTGTGAAGTATCACTCACAAGATTACGTGTATATCCCCTGCAACTTCAAGCCCGACGACACTAACTACTTCGACTGGAAGATCACGGTAACCGCGCCATCCGGCACGGTGCACGAGGCGTTCTTCGATCCGGCGTCCACATTCCTGGGCGGCGGCGCGAGCGGCGGCGCGGGCGTGATCTCTCCCGCGCGTCGTCGGCGGGGCGACCACCACGATCAACGTCGGCGGGGCGACCACCACGATCACGCTTTCGGCAGCATGGTCTCCATGCAGATATCGCCGTCCGTGTCGCTGTCCGGCAAGCACGTCGAGTTCATCAAGGTGGACGGCACAGTGGCGGCAAGGCTGTCGTTCGATAAAGGGGACCTCAAGGGCGGCATCGGCATCGGCGGGGCCAGCGCTGGCAACGGCACCAGCACGGCGGAGTCGGGGGTGCCGGCGGAGGCGCAGGCGGAGATAGCGGCGGCGATGGCGGAGGCGCAGGCCGCGGGGAGCAAGATGTACTTCTGGTTCGTGTCGAGCGCGCCGTGGCATGCGGGGGACAAGCTGATGATGCGGATACGGTAGGGGCGGCGCTGGATTGGAATGACAGAGGGCGTGGCGCTGCGTTCGGGAGTTGCAGATGTTAGGTAATTCGCTGACAGATTTGGTACGTGAAAGCAAACCGAACTTGAGGCGAGGACGCGAGACAACAGCAATGATACGTCACGGTTACTTCGCGTGGTTCTGCACACTGTTAGTCATTGTGGCGGCGTGTGGCACAGACAGCGGGACAGCTATCGA
Organism: Dehalococcoidia bacterium; assembly: GCA_963668185.1. GTDB lineage: Bacteria > Chloroflexota > Dehalococcoidia > Lucifugimonadales. The sequence continues at coordinate 1,008,515 of OY764162.1, read as the reverse complement.
CAGTACGGCACCCTCCATCCCCACGCCCGCGACTGCCGGCGACTCGAATAATACCACGCTGACCCCCACTAACATCGATCAGGTTGTGTCGATGGTGCTGAGCGAAGAAACAGATAGCTCATATGTGCCCGCAAGATGGTCTGTGCCCGCCTCGTTGGATGAGCAGATCCTCATTTCGGACGTGATCGCGCGGGCGACGCTGAAGTCGGCTACTTCGACAACCGAGAAAATCTCTGGGAAGGTCGTTCGAGGGTATAGGGCCGTGCACGAGTTCCGGTTCACCATTCATGAGTATCTGAAGGGTGGCGGGCCGTCCGAGGCGCTGATAGTCGTGCGCAGTGAGAACGTATACACTACGGTTGCAGAGGCGCGAGCAGTAGCCATCTATACCATGTCCCGTCGGACCACGACGTGGGACGACCGCCAGGGGGTGCTCTTCCTGAATGCGCTTGACGGTACGTCGTTTGTCCGAGCCCAGTACGCTCCCACCAACTCAGTGGGAAGCTCGGTGGGGGCAACTACTACGACGGCGTATGAAATAAATGCGAGTGCCTACGAATCGTGGTGGGAACACACCGTCGATACGAACAGCCGCGGCTGGCTGCCCGCGGAGAAAGCCGCGTCGAGTGGAAGCTCTAGCGGCGCATCCGGCGCGGCCAGCGTGTCGTTCACCACGGGCGGCTCGGGGTTCACCACGAACAACTCGATGACCTCGTCTTCTACAGTCACGCTGGGGAAGCTTCGGACACGCATAACGGAGATCGCGGCCATGCTGAAGGCAGGGGAGGGTGTAGAGGGGTACAAGGACTGCATCTACAGCAAGATTGGCAATGAGCGGCATTTTCGCGCGCTCAAAACCCCATGGACACCACTCCAGTTTGCGGTATCCCTAGCCTCCGGCTCCGCAACAGGGACCGAGGTCTTTAGGAAAAAGGTCAATGGAAATCCGAAGTACTATCGATACTACATGACCGGTACTGACAAGGACTACTTCCAGGCCCCCATCGTCGATGATGACTCAGATCCGTCGAATGGGTACTTTCGCACGATTTCCATCACTCGCCCACTGCCCGCAGGGAAGTATAGTGTCAAGACTCACGCGTGGCATTATGCTCACCACCCTTGCAACTTCAAACCGGATAACAACTACTCGGAGTGGACGGTAACGGTGACCGCCCCCTCCGGCACGGTACATGAGGCGTTCTTCGATCCGGCGTCCACGTCCCTGGGCGTTGGGGCGAGCGGCGGCCAGGGATCCATCTCCCCGGCGTCGTTCAACGTCGGTGGGGCGACCACCACGATCACGCGGATAGTGGTGTCGTTCGGCAGCATGTTGTCCATGCAGATATCGCCGTCCGTGTCGCTGTCCGGCAAGCACGTCGAGTTCATCAAGGTGGACGGCACGGTGGCGGCGAGGCTGTCGTTCGACGCGGGGGACCTCAAGGGCGGCATCGGCATCGGCGGGGCCAGCGCTGGCAACGGCACCAGCACGGCGGAAGCGGCGGTGTCGGCGGCGGCGCACGCGGAGATAGCCGCGGCAATGGCCGAGGCGCAGGCCACAGGAAGCAAGATGTACTTCTGGTTCGTGTCAAGCGCCCCGTGGAAGGCGGGGGACAAGCTGATGCTGCGGATACGGTAGGGGCCCCATCTCAATCTTCCCCAGCAGACTGGGGAAGAGGCCGGAGGCCCCGCCCGGGCCGCCCCTGGATTCCGGCCTTCGCCGGAATCCAGGGGCAGGAGATTGGGGGTAGGGTGAAGGCTCAGGCGAATTGAAGGAAGTTAAGGTGTGCTGGGAGAGTCTTGCGGGCGGAAGCGGCCCAGCCTGAGCGAGTTCGTGACCACCGAGACGGAACTGAATGCCATCGCGCCGGCGGCGAGGATGGGGTTCAGGAAGCCGTGCTCGCCCAGTATGGGCGTAAGGGCCTCGGGCACGCCTGAACCGGCGAAGACCGGGTAAAGCACGCCCGCCGCTATGGGTATGAGCGCGGCGTTGTAGGCGAAGGCCCAGAACAGGTTCTGCTTGATCGTGCGCATCGTAGCGCGGCTCAGGGCCATCGCGGCGGAGACGTTCGCCAGGTCCGCGCCCACGAGCGTCACGTCGGCGGCTTCCATGGCGACGTCGGTGCCTGCCCCGATAGCGATGCCGACGTCGGCCTGGGTCAGCGCCGGCGCGTCGTTGATGCCGTCGCCGACCATTCCCACCGTCCGGCCCTCGGCCTGCAGGCCCCGGATCACGGCGACCTTGTCCTCCGGGAGCACTTCGGCGGCCACCTGCTCGATGCCGAGTTGGGCCGCGATGTGTTCCGCCGTTCGCCTGCTGTCGCCGGTGAGCATCACGACGCGCAGGCCCTGGCCGCGCAGGGCGGTGACGGCTTCCGCCGCGCCGGGCCTCAGCGTGTCGGCCACGGCGACCAGGCCGAGCGCGGCGCCCTCGCGGGCCACGAAAAGCGGCGTCTTGCCGGCGGCGGCAAGCTCGTCCGCGCTTGCCGCGAGGCGCTCCACGGCGATGCCATGCCGCTCCATGAGCGGCCTGTTTCCGATCAGTACGGCGTCTCCGTCCACGGTGGTGCTTATGCCGTGGCCGGGCAGGGCCTCGAAGCCGGCCGGCTCCGCCAGCGTCAGGCCGCGCGACCGGGCGGCGTCCAGCAGCGCGGCGGCTATCGGATGCTCGGAGCGCTGCTCCGCGGAGGCCGCGATGCGCAGCAGCCGGGCTTCGTCAACGTCGTCCGCCGGCGCGATGTCCGTCACAGCCGGCTGGCCGAGCGTGAGCGTTCCGGTCTTGTCCAGTACTACGGTGTCGAGGTTGTGGGCGCGTTCGAGCGCTTCGGCGCTCCGGACCAGGATGCCGAGGCTGGCCCCCTTGCCGGTGCCGACCATGATCGCGGTCGGGGTCGCCAGGCCCATCGCGCATGGGCAGGCTATGATGAGCACCGCTACGGCTGCCAGCATGGCGTTGGCGTACGACGGGTCTGGCCCGAAGGCCAGCCAGACCAGGAACACCAGCGCGGCGATGCCTATTACGGTGGGCACGAAGTATGAGGAGACGGTGTCCGCGAGCCTCTGCACGGGGGCCTTGGATCCCTGGGCCTCCTCCACCAGGCGCACGATCTGCGCGAGCACGGCGTCCTGCCCGACGCTCGTCGCCCGGTACGTGAAGGCGCCCGTGCTGTTCAGGGTCGCGCCGTACACCGGGGAGCCCTCCGTCTTGTCCACCGGCATGCTCTCGCCGGTCAGCATCGACTCGTCCACGGCGGACGCGCCTTCGATGACCGTGCCGTCAACCGGCAGCCGTTCGCCCGGCCGCACGACAAGAACGTCGCCCGAGACGACCTGGTCAACGGGCACGTCCGCCTCGATGCCGTCCCGGCGTACTCTCGCGGTGTCCGGCCTCAGCCGCATCAGTCGCCTGATCGCGTCCGCGGCCCGGCCCTTCGCCCTGCCTTCGAGGAACTGTCCTACCAGGACCAGGCCGATGATGGCGGTTGACGTGTCGAAGTACGTTGCCGAGCCGTGAATCGAAAATACGGATAGATCGTGCAGGAACGTGACGACCGCGCTGTACCCAAAGGCGGCGGTGGTCCCAACGGCAATGAGCGTGTGCATGTTCGACGTGCCGTGCCTGAGCGCCGCCCATGCGGACCTGTAGAACCCCGCGCCCGCCCAGAACTGCACCGGCGCGGCCAGCGCGAGGAACAGGTAGTCGGCCCGGAAGGGCATCTCGAAACTCAGGGCCATCAGCGTCATGATGATTGCCGCAGAGCCGATGCTGACGGCCATTTTCAGCTTTAGCTCGACTGAACTGTCGTCTTCGGAACTCAAGCCCGGCGCGGCATCGTCAAGGGCGTGCGGATCGTAGCCGGCGCCGGAAATGGCGTCGTGGAAGTCTGAGACGCGCACCGTGCCCGGCAGGTACTCGACCGTGGCGCGCTCGGAGGCGAGGTTGACGGCTGCGAAGACGACGCCGTCGACGCCGGAGAGGGCCTTCTCGACGTGGCCGACGCAAGCGCCGCAGGTCATCCCGCGGACGCCGATGGTCACGCGGCCGGTGGGCTCGGCTGCTATGGCCAAGGGTCGTGCTTCTTCACGTCTTAGCCCCTGCTTGGGAGGGCGACGATGGCGTGGCCGGGCGTCGTTGTCTGGCCGTCTTCCTTTTCGAGCCTGATGTCGCACTCGACGATGTGCTCGCCGTCCTGTTCGTACTTCTTGCTGACGGCGCCCTTCGCGAAGACGGGAGTGCCCGGGACGTCCATTCCCCGGTACTGGACCGACAGCTTCTTGAGAGTGCCCTGCTGTCCGATCCAGTCGGTCATCAACTGGCCCAGGAACGCGTTCTTCAATGCGCCGTGCAGGATCACGTCCGGCAGGCCGTTGTTCAGCGCGTAGTCCTTATCGTAGTGGATCTGGTAGTAGTCGCCGGACGCGCCCGCGTACATTACGAGCTGCTGCGTCGTGGGGTCTTTCCTGAGAGTAGGAATGTCCATGCCCTCTTCAACGTCTTCGTAGTAAACCTGGTCTGACATCTTGTGCCCCTTCTGCTTGTTGACTCGGTTGCTTGGCCGCTGATCTAGGGCGCTTCTAACGCGCCGTCCGTTTCGCCCTCGCCTCACTGTATCAGGCCGGCTAGTCGTCTTTGGAGGCTTCCGGGTCGTAGCTGATGCCGGTGCTTCGCTGTATAGCGACCGTGTTTCCGAACTGGTTGGCGTATCTCGTTTCGCGGATCGTGAACAGCATCGTGCCGAGGCGCCCCTTGCGCTCATTGAAGTCGGCGATCTTGGCCGTGACGGTGATCCGGTCCCCCGGGCGTACCGGCTCGAAGTAGGTCCACTCGCTGCCGCCGTCCAGGTTGGCGCTGAACTGGGACGGGAACTCCCTCGGCGGCCGAGGCGCCCGGACGGACCGCAGGAAGGTAGGCGGCGCGACGATCCCCCCGAAGCGGGACGCTCGCGCGGCCTCTTCGTCCGAGTAGAGCGGATTGTCGTCGCCTATGGCGCGGGCGAACTTGACGATGGCGCCCTGTTCTATTTCGGTGGTTATCGGCTCCGATTCCAGGCCGATGGCCTCGCGCATTTCGTCGGTGATGACAGAGTCTTCGGGCATCTGCAGGTCCCCCTTGTGAACGCCGATTCCGGCTGGCGTACTGTGAGTTTATGGAGCGCGGCGAATCGGTGTCAAGAACGGGCGGCGCGTTCGAGGGGCGCGAAGCTGGCAAGGAGGCGCTTTACGCCGGCGCCTTCGAAGGCAACGGTCAGTTCGACATCGCCGTTCGAGGGTATGGCGCTCACGACCATGCCTTCGCCAAACTTCGCGTGGCGCACCTTGTCGCCCGTGGTGAACGAGGGTCCGGGCGCGGGCGCTTCAGATTCCGCGTTGGTCTGCCCGCGAGAAGGCGCGGTGTCGGCTGCCTTGCGACGGACCTTGGGCGCGGCGGTCTCCGCGGCCATGATGAGCTTCTGTGGAATGTCCGCCAGGAACCTCGAAGGGACGCGGCGCTCGAAGCCGCCGCGGAAGCCGCGACGGAAGGCCCGCAGTAGGTAAAGGCGTTCCCTGGCGCGGGTGACGCCCACGTAGCAGAGGCGACGCTCCTCCTCCAGTTCGTCCTCATCGTCGAGGGACCTGATGTGGGGGAGCAGCCCTTCCTCCATACCGGTGATGAAGACGACGGGAAACTCCAGCCCCTTGGCCTGGTGGAGGGTGATCAGGGTGATCAGGTCTTTCTTGTCCTCGTAGCTGTCCACGTCGCTGACCAGGCTCACCCTCTCCAGGAACTCCATCAGCGCGTCCTGCGTTTCCAGGTGCAGGTACTCGGCCGCCGCGTCCCGGAAGGCCCGCACGTTCTCCAGCCTCTCCTCGCCCCGCTCCAGTTCCTCCAGGTACAGGCCGTACCCGGTGCGGTCCATGACGAGGTCGATGACGCCGGTCAGGTCAACGTGCTGCGCCCCGTCGATCAGCGTTTCGACGAGTTGACGGAACCGGCCCAGCGCCTTCACGCTCCGGCTTGCCAGTCGTCCCGCTTCTCCCGCGAGGATTGCGTCGATGGCCTCCATCATGGAGACGCCTCTGTTCCGGGCGACGCGCTCCACCTCATCGACGGTGCGCTGGCCTATGCCGCGCTGCGGGACGTTGATCACGCGCTGCAGGCCGGCAGTGTCGTTGGGATTGGCGATGAGCCTGAGGTAGCCGACTACGTCCCTGATCTCCTGGCGGTGGTAGAAGCGCTGGCCGCCGATGATCTGGTACGGCACGCCTTCCCTGAGGCAGGCTTCTTCCAGCGCGCGCGACTGGGCGTTGACGCGGTACATGACCGCGATATCGCGGTGCTTGATGCCGCCTTGCCGCAGGAGCGCGCCCACCTCTCTCACGACGAAACCGGCTTCCTCTAAGTCGTCATAGCCTTCGTAAACGACGATTGGGACGCCGACGCCGTTGCGGGTCCAGAGGTCCTTTTCCAGGCGGCTCTGGTTGGAGGAGATCAGCCCCGTGGCGGCGTCGAGGATTGTCTGGGATGAGCGGTAGTTTTCATCGAGGGTGATGACTCGCGCGTCCGGGAAGTCCTTCTGGAAGCTGAGGATGTTGCGGATGTCGGCGTTGCGCCAGGAGTAGATCGACTGGTCCGGGTCGCCGACGGCGCAGATGTTGCGGTTGGTCTCGCCCAGCAGCTTGGCGATGCTGTACTGGGCGACGTTCGTGTCCTGGAACTCGTCTATGAGGAGGTGCACGAAGCGGTCCTGGTAGCTGCGGGCCACGTCCGGCGCGTCCCTGAGGAGCGCGAAGGTGCGGAGAAGAATATCGTCGAAGTCCAGCGCGGAGCTATGGGCGAGAACGCCCTCGTAGTCCTCATAGACTCGGAGCGCGATCTCATCGATGTAGCTCTCGGTGTTGTACCGGAAGCCCTCCGCGGTCAGGAGGCGGCTCTTGGCCCCGGAGATGATCGACTGGATGGAGCGGGGATTGAAGGTCTTGGGATCGATTTCATGGCTCTTCATGATGCCCTTGATCGCGGACACCTGGTCATCGTCGTCGTAAATCGAGAAGTTGCGGTCCAGGCCGATGCGATCGCCCTCGCGCCTCAGGATGCGGGCGCAGAACCAGTGGAATGTGCCGCAGGAGAGATGATCAGCCCGCGCTCCGAGAAGCGGCCCGAGGCGCTCACGCATCTCCCTGGCGGCCTTGTTCGTGAATGTCACGGCGGCGATGCGCCATGGGCTGACGCCGCAGTCCCGCACGAGGAATGCGATGCGGTGGGTGATTACGCGCGTCTTGCCGCTGCCGGGGCCGGCTATGACCAGCACCGGGCCGTCCACGGCCTGCGCGGCCTCGCGCTGCTGGGGATTGAGGCCGGAGAGCAGGTCTGTGGTCAATGGTCGCGCGGCCGGGTACTCAGAGTTGTCACTCGACGAAGATCGGGTCTTCCCTGGTGATGATGCGCGTCTCCGCCTGGAGCGCCGCACGCAGGTACTTGGGCAGCGAGGCCATGCCGCGCTGCGTGACGCCGTCGTAGAACCTGAGCGGGCGGGACATACGCTCGGCGATGCGGCGGTCGATCTCGCCGGCGTCCAGCGCTCTTGGGTCCGGGCCAAGCGAGCCGGCGACGAAGCCCCACGTGGAGCCGAAGGACGGGATGAAAGCCTCGTAGGCAACCGTGACGGGGAAGACCTGTTCCATCGTGTTGACGATGGCGGAGAAGCACTGTTCGTAGAACTCGGGGCCGGTAGGGCCAGCGTGCGTGGCCGCGATCCCGCCGGGCAGGAGCCGGTCCCGCACGAGTTCGTAGAACTCACGGGTGTACAGCATGACTGCCGGGCCAGCTTCAAGCGGGTCGGAGACGTCCACGAGGATAACGTCGTAGCGGTCGGCGGACCGTTCGAGGTGGGCGATGGCGTCTGCGAAGTGAAGATCTAGGCGAGGGTCGTCGAACGCGCCCTTGTGGTGGTCTGGCAGGTGCTTTCGGCACGCCTCCACGACGTTGCGGTCGATGTCCACCATCGTCACGCGCTCTACGGCGGAGTGCGCGAGCGCCTCCCGTATGGTCGCGCCTTCACCGCCGCCAGCGACGAACACGGACTTCGGCCCGGCGTGGCTGACCATGGGCGGCTGAACGAGCGACTCGTGGTACACGAACTCGTCCGCTGTTGTTGACTGCGTCTTGCCGTCAAGGATCAGCGCGCGTCCGAAGGCGTGTCCGTCGTGAATCTCTATCTTCTGGAAGGGCGACTGCGCTTCGAAGACGACTCGCTCGATGCGCTCTGCCTGGTAGAGGTCGGGCGTAATCGACTCGGAGTGCCACCGGCCCGGCGGGAGTTCGATAGTTGACATGCCCTAGGCGGTGACGCTCTGCGGCTGGCGTGACGCTCCACGCTCCAGGCGGGTGATCGAAGGCTCGCGGCAGCCGAGCCGTACGATCACGACATCGGCGGCCTTCTGCGCCTGGAATGCGCTGCCGCAGGTGAAGATGTCCACGGCTGCGTACCCGCGCTCGGGCCAGGTGTGGATGCAGAGGTGCGACTCCGATATCAGGACTACGCCGGTGACGCCCATGGGGCTGAACTTGTGGAAGCGCGCGCTCAACACGGTTGCGCCTGCGGCCTCCGCCGCCAGGGTCAGCGACTCGCGGATGTACCCGTCATCGTCGAGCAGGCCGGCGTCGCAGCGCCTGAGGTCGAGGAGGAGGTGTGTGCCTACCGCGTCCAATCGCAGGTCTCCGTGGTCAATGTGTTGGGGTTAGACAGCCCGAGGGCAGAGCGCAACGCGTCCAGATCTAGGCGCTCGCGCAGCAGGGCCGTCATGCGCTCCAGCTTGGCAGGGTGGTCGAACCGGGCGCGCTCCTGGACGGTGTCGAGCATGTCCATGGCGGTGAGGGTGTCGGCCTCTGTGAGGATGACGGGCACCTCTTCTTCTCCCGCCTCGTACCTGATGTATTCGATGGGCATCATGTTCTTTGTGATGACCATGCAGGCCGTGGGCGTGGAGAGCGCGGCCATCTGGATGTCCGGCCTGTCTCCCCGGACCACCACGGCCTTGTCTTCTCGGATGCCGAAATACAGCTCGCCGGGGTCGAGCGTCTGGCACCCGACCAGGATGTTGCTCACGAGCGCGGACTTGTCGCCTTCGTCCACGACGTACTCGCCGTCGAAGTGGCGGGCAATCTCGTCAACCTTGACGGCGAGGAGAAGCCTGTCTTCCGGCAGGCACCCGGCGGGCTTCAGTCCGGCTGCTTCCAGAGCGGGGACTAGCTCGGAATTGGCGTGCCGTACTCGGTAATCGGTGACGCCGTTGACTACGGTGTAGGCCAGCCGGTCTCCCAGCGCCTCGCGCCACGGGGCCAGTGACTCCGGGTCGAAGTCGGGCTCGTAGCCGATTGTCAACAGTACGGAGGCGTCGATGGCTTCGGCGGCGGTTGCGGTGACGTCGGGGCCAAGCTGGGCCGAACTCTCGACGAGCATGACGTCGTGGCCTGCCGACGCCTGCTCAACATGGGCTTGGAAGTTGGCTATCGCCTGGGAGGCGAGGCCCGACGAGGAGGCGGCCCCGGCGGCGATGTCCGTACCCAGGAGCGCGGCGTAATCGGACGAGTCCAAGTCTTCGGAGTCGCCAGCGGCGGCCGAGTTGAGCGGCTTGGTCACGCCGACGGAGACGCCATCATCGGCCAGGATGCGGGCGAGGGCGGCGCATACGGCTGTCTTGCCTACCCTAGGGCGGTTGCCGGCCACAAGTATCGTGGGCACGATTCGTTCACTCCAATGCGGTGTGTTTCGAGGGCCAAGTATAACAAGACGGGCCCGCCGACTTGGGCGGCTTCAGCGTCTGAAACGCACGCAGTCGCGGCGATGTTTCGACCCATATTCGTAATGGTCAGTAGTGTTCATGCGCCTATAATAGCACGACAGTTCGCCTAGATCAACTGGGCCATGTACATCAACGGCTAAAGTGATAATCTCACAACGTACGGGTATTGAGGGACGTCAAGCGTCGCCCGCAAGGCGCGGCCGGCGCCGCGCCAGGAGAGGACGAGCAAATGACCGTTGCAGACCGTTCAGAAATTCCGGTCCCGATGAGCTTCGTGATCTATGCGTTCGAGCGCGAGTACATCGAAGGCGTGGTGGCGGACGTTCTGGCGTCCCGAGGAAGACTTTCGGAAGGCGCGCGCGACGCCCTCAACGCGGCGATTGCCAACAGCGTGAAGCTGGACGGGTTCCGAGACGCGAGCAGGGCGGCCCCGGAACTGCTCCAGGAATGGGTTATGGATGAGCTTATCGAAGGCAATGACCGGATTGCCGCGGCGATGTTCAGGGCATGGGTTGACGCGCGCGAACCCCTCCGCCAGCGAGTCGCCGAACGCCTTAGCAGCCTGGGCGTAAGCGTGGACGGCCCGGACCTGCGAGACCGGACGTTCACCGGGATGTGGGATCTGGAGGAGTGGTTCCGCGAGGCCGAGACGATGACAGAGGACGATCCCGGTCTGGATAAAGACGACGCTGGTCTGATGCTGTGCTACGTGTCCGGGATGGCGGTGGAGGCCGTCGAAGGGGAGATCATCATCGAATCTGAGACCCTTTCGAGTTTTCTGGACCAACTGAGAGAGTTGCCCGCCGATGCTCCGGAATGGCGGGAAATCAACGGCTTCGCAGAAAGCGCGCTCGACATCGCCGCCGCCAAGAGCACTGAACGCGCGCTCGAAAGCCTGAAGGCGTTCCTGGAGGTCCTCGCCGCGATAAGGGAGAACTTCGAGGCTGAACTGGGCTATCTGGAGATAGACATGGACCCGGAGAGGAGGACCCTGGAGACAGCCGAGAGCGCCACGCTGATGCCTCACGCGATGGGTCTCATGGAGGAACTGCGCCAGCGCCTGGAGGAGTACAGCGCCGTCTTTCCGCGGGCTGAATCCAGGACGGAGGAGTCTCAACGGGCGGCGCAGAGAGGGCGTTGCGAGGAGGCGGTGCTGGACGTAATGGCGAGGTGGGATGGATACGCTGCCGAGAAACTCGATTTGGAGGACGAGCCGGGCGCCGACGGCCTGCCGGTGGAAGATCCGGCTACCGAGGATGAGTCCGCGAAAGCCGTGCCGTCGGAGGAGTATGAGGCGCTGCGTTCGGAAGCAGACGGACTGCGCCGGGAGGCGGCGTCGTTGAAGGCGGAGAACGAGCGGCTGACGCGGGCGAACAGCGACTTGCAGGCGGACAAGGAGTCGCTTGGCGAGGTCAACGGCAAGCTGCGCACCGAGTTATCGCAAAGCCAGGAGATGGAAGAGACCTGGCGGCGGGCGTACGTGTCGGAAAGAGCCGCCGTGGCCGATGAAGACGAGGCTTCGGCATCGCCGACAACGGTCAAAGAGGCCATTGCGCTTGCGGAGAGGTCATTTCCCGACAGGCTCGTGTTCGCTCTCAACTCAAAATCGGACAGGAGGAGTCCTTTCCAGAAGCCGGATGAGGTATTCGACGCGCTGGCGTGGCTTGCCACTGTGTACTTCCAGCGACGGACGAAGCCCGGAAAGCTGCCCGGCTTCGACAAGCTCTTGAAGGAGTCGTGCCCCGGGTGGTCTTACAAGCCGAAGCAGACGGACGTGACTAAAGAGCAGTTCGAGGAGTGGTACACGACGACGATTGACGGCAGGCGCTACGACCTGGACGCCCACATGGGCAAGGGGACAAGCTACGACCCGCAGTACACGCTCAGGATCGCGTTCGCCTGGGATGACGAGATCAGGCGCGTGGTCGTCGGATACATCGGCCTGCACCAGCGGACCCGCCGCTCATGACGCGGAGCACGTCGATGAGTTACTCGGCACAACTCAAGGAAAAGTACGGAGAGCTCTGGGAGGCGTCCGTCAATCATGAGTTTGTGAATGGGATCGGCGACGGGTCTCTGCCTTTGGACAACTTCCGATACTACATGCGCCAGGACTTTCTGTTCCTTGTCGATATGTGCCGGGCCATGGCTTCGGCGGTGGCGAAGTCCGACACGCTGGAGGACATGCAGTACTTTTCGCGGGGGCTGGACGCCACGCTCAACGCCGAGATGAGCCTGCATACGGGTTACTGCGAGAAGCTGGGAGTAACCGAGAAGGAGCTGCGAGAAACTGAGCCGTCGCCCACGACTCTAGAGTACACGGGGCACCTGATCAGGGTCGCGTCCCAAGGCGGCCCGGTCGAAATCGCGGCGGCTATGCTTCCGTGCTCCTGGACGTACGCAGAGATCGGCCTGATGCTGTTCGACAGGGGGTTGCCGCAGAAGCAGCCGCTGTACTGGCCTTGGATCGAGATGTACGCCTCTGAGGAGTACGCGAAGTCCGCGGAGCGGATGAAAGCGTTCGTGGACGAGTGCGGCGCCTCGGCTGGGCCGGCTGCGCTCGCGCGCATGGACTCGGCGTTTGACCTGGGGCTCAGGTACGAGTATCTCTTCTGGGAGGCGGCGCTGGCGATGGAAGAGTGGAGCTTCTAGCGATCCCGCGGGCTATCTTCCGGCAGGTGCCGGCGCCGGAGCCTCGACCATGTAGATGCAGTGGGGGTTGCCGTCGCGAATGCTGTCGTCGCGTTGCGGGTCTGCCCCCAGGAAGCTCCTGATGAGGTGGGCATCGTACTCGCAGACCGCTTCATGGTCCACGGCGACAGACCTGAAAGGGCAGTTGAGCAGCGTGATGCTCACCTTGCCCTCGCTGCTCTCCACCTCGGGTTGAAATCCGTCAACCGCAAGCTGCGAGACCAGCCCTTCCAGCTTGCGCTCAAAGGTGTCTTCCCTGACCTCGTTCCGCCGGCCCTCAGACACCTTGTCGGAGATGCGGCTAAACACCAGGGAGAGCACGTCATCGCCGCTCTTGTTCCGCGTGTCTTCCGGCTCAAGTGAGGAGACCTCTCCAATCATCATGCCGAGGAGCCTGTCGTATGCCTTCGGCATGGTCTCGTGGCCGAGGTCGGTGAGCCGGAACGAGTAGCCGGGCCGGCCGGTACGCTTGCGGACTACGTCGAACGTGACGTAGGTATCGCGCCTGAGGATGTCCAGGTGCCTGCGGATTGTGGCGACGGACAAGCCGAGCGATCCGGAGATGCCAGCTACCGTATCCTGACCGGAGCGCTGCAAGTGTTGCAGTATTCGTAGCCGCGTGCCTTGCATGGTAACTGTATCGCGTTCACCAGTGCAGATTATGGTCAAGTATATTTTTGCGGCCAATTGATGTCAAATTAGGCGTCCTCTTATCGGAAAAGATCTCGGGAGCGCTCGCGGACCAGGGGCGCGGAGCCGACGTCCGAGGCGTCGAACGGGTAGCCTCTGATGACGGCGACGGGGATGTTGTCGGACTTGCCGCCGGCGAGTTCGGCTGCGGCGGCGAGCTCGTCGGCGGCAGCGATGCGGGTGACTTTGATCTCCTTGCCGACGGCGTCCTTAGTTCCGATGTAGTCCTTGATCGGCTCGAGGCCCGCCACTCCAATGGCGAAGTCCACGTGCCCCTCGCGCCACGCGCGTCCGAAGGTGTCGGACACGATGACGGCGACGGTCGCCCCGCCTGGGTCGCGTCGGATGTCTTCGCGGATCGTCCGGGCTGAGAGGTCCGGGTCTCTTGGCAGGAGCGCGACGGTCTCTTTGCCGTGGACGTTCGAGGAGTCGATGCCGGCGTTCGCGCAGACCAGGCCGTGATGCGTCTCGGTGATGAGCACGCCGCGCTCAGCGTCCATGCGGACGACCGACCTGCTCTCCCTCAGCACGAGTTCGATGAGACGAGGGTCTCTTCCGGCCGGCTCCGCGAACGCGAGGGCGAAGGGCGAAGGGATGATAGAGTTCAGGTTGACAAGCAGACCTTCCGACTTGGAGACGATCTTCTGCGTTACGACCAGAACATCGCCGTCGCGCAGGGGGGTGCCCTGGGATTCGGCCGAGGCAAGTATGGCCGCGGCGACGCTGTCGCCGGGTCGGAACTCGGGCATCCCCGTCAAGCCGAAGACCTCAATGCGCGGGTACAATTGTGCCTCCAGCCGGGATGTAGCCGAGTTATAGCACGGTCTTTTTTCGAGAGTCAACGCAGGCGGCGACGCACAGGACACGCGAGGAATGGAGACGTAGTTTGGCCAGCGACCGGATTCACCTGCGTGGAATGACGTTCTTTGCGTACCATGGCGTCAACACCTCCGAGAAGGAGCAGGGCCAGCGCTTCATCGTTGACGTGGAGATGGAGGTGGACCTCAGGCGGCCCGGTCGGTCGGACGATCTGGACGACACGGTCAACTACTCGGAAGTGTTCCACACGGTCAAGAGCGTGATGGAAGGCAGGGGGAGGAACCTGATCGAGAGCGTCGCGGAGGAGATTGCCCGCGCCATACTGAGGCAGAGTAAGGTTGAGTCGGTGAGGGTGGCAGTCCGTAAGCCCGACGTTCCGATAGATGGGGCGATCCTGGATTATGCTGCCGTTGAAGTCTATCGCGACCGTTCCGACGTTGGCACGAGTTGACGGGGTAGCCTCAAGAGGAGCGACGACTGTGTGCAGAAGCATCAAGACTCTCAGGACGGGGGCGGTGCCCGCGCCGGATGATGAAATAGAGGCGGCGGCGCTCCAGTACGTGCGGAAGATCAGCGGGTACCGCCAGCCTTCGGCGGCGAATGCGGTTGTGTTCGACGCCGCCGTGGAAGAGGTGGCGGAGGCTTCGCGGAAGCTGCTGGCGTCGTTGAAGTACCGGGCGAGGGTGTAGGCGGGGGCGGGCGGTTCGCGAACCGCCCCTACGGCGGACTTGGGGCGAGTGGCGGTCTGCGCGAGGCCCTTCGACAGGCTCAGGGCGAACGGGGGGGGGGGCGGTTCGCGAACCGCCCCTACGGTGGGGGGTTAGGGCGAACGGGTTGATCAGTCCCTGCTTTGGATGATGTCGCCGCTCAGGCCGGTGATCCTGTTCACCTTGATCAGGATCGCTATGCCCACGCGGTCAGGGTCGCGGTCCAACTCCGGTTGAACGACTCTCGCCATCACCTGTTCACGGATGTCGTCGTCGCGGTGGACGGTGGCGGTGCCGAAGAACTTGAGGCGGACGCCGTGCTCAAAGCTGACGAGCATGGCCAGCGCCTGCGGGTTCTCCTCGATCTGGGAGAGGCCGCGCTGCTGGGTCCTGTCCCAGAAGGCAAGGTGTTCGTCGTCGAAGGCCATGAAGGAGCCTCGGAAGCTCATATTTGGCTCACCGGACGCTGACGCGGTTGCGACGATCATCGGGATCGAGTAGGTGTAAGCGTTGTCGATGTGATGCTTCATCTCGTCGGTGAACTTGATCATGCTTGCCTCCGGGGCTGTTCTGGCTGGCGCTGGCCGTGGACTTCGGCCCAAGTTTCGGATTTGCTTCTGGCGCTCAATCGTACCGTCAAGAGCGGCGCTGTACCAGAGTTAAGGGCTAACCTCACAGCCCCGCTACTGGATACCGGCCTACGCCGGTATGACGGATGAGTGAGGCCCCAGATAACCTAGAATTGTTGCTGGATTGCGGGGCGATAGGCGGCTACGAGGATGCGGCGGTAGTCGGCGGTCCAGCGTCCGTCCTGAAAGAGCGTTGGTCTGAGGCTGGCCTCGACCATTTCTATGAACTTCGAGGCCTGTTCAGGGCTCAGGTCTTCGAAGTAGTGCCGGCCGAAGACCGTTAGCCAGTTTTTCATTCCGGACTCGCTGTCGTCCAGTTCGGTAGGCCGGTCGGTTGTGCGGACCACGTCAACGGCGAAGCCGGCTTTGTTCAGGATGGTCCGGTACTCGGCTTCGTCCGGGAAGTACCAGAGGTTGCGTCCGTTGCGAGGCGGCGCGCCGACGGCCTCCAGGGCTTCCGTCGCAGCGTTCGTGATTGAATGGATGTTGCCTTTTGCGCCGAACTCGGCGACGAAGCGGCCGCCGGGCCTGAGCGCCTCGCGGATGCGGAAGGCGGTCAGCTTCGGTTCGCCGACCCAGTGGAGCGTGGCGTTCGAGAAGACGGCGTCGAACGGCTCCGACGTCACGAAGGTCCGGATGTCGGCGCAGCGGAAGTCGATGTCCGGGTAGTGGCGCCGGGCCTCCTCGACCATGTCCGGCGAGCTGTCGATGCCCACGACGGTTGCGCCCGCCCCGGCGATGCGGGCGGTCAGGTGGCCGGTCCCGGAGCCGACGTCGAGGATGCGCTCTCCCGGTTGCGGGGCCAGCATGGCCAGGAGGTGGTCCGCGAGCTTCCAGACGAAGCTGTGCCGCCCATCGTAGGCTTCGGCGTCCCACGCGCCCGCCTTCTCTACAGTCTTCATTATTGCATCTGCCGGATCTGCTTCTGGGTCACGAGGAACAGGAGCGAGCAGACGAAGAGCGTTGCGCCGAGTATGGCCACCGTGATCTGTCCGCCGAGGACCTCCGCGAGGTAGCCGGCAGGCAGCACGCCGAGCGGCATCAGGCCCATGGTGAGCATTGAGATGCTGGAGACGCGGCCCCGGAACCTGTCGGTCGTGCGCTCCATCGTGAGGGTGCTGCTGAGAGCCCATGTCAGGCCTTCGCCCAGCCCGACGAGAAGCATGATCGCCAAGGCGGCGTAGTAGATGGGGATGCCGGCGACGAGGAACAGGCCGATCGCGGTGACGAATCCGCCGCCGATCATAACCAGGCCCCTGTGCCAGCGTCCGGCGGTGGCGACGAACATGGAGCCGACGAGGGCGCCCGCGCCGAGGAAGCCCAGCATCAGGCCCATCGCCTCAGCCTCCAGCCCGTAGATGTCCTTGATGAACACGGGGATTAGCGTGTGGAAGGGCCAGCTAAGGAAGAAGCTGATGAAGCCCAAGACCATCAGGAGCAGCACCAGCCTGTTGTTCCAGACGTAGCCCAGGCCCTGCTTGATTTCCGTCATCACCGAGCCGCCTTCTCCGTCGCGGTTGGGCGGGACCGGCCTGACGAGCGTGGTGAAGATCACGGAGACTACCTTCAACGAGGACAGCGTCAGAAAGACGGCGCCGGGCCCGGCAAGCCCGTAGATGCCGCCCGCGAGGACGGGCGACAGGAGCGTCATGGCGCTGAACGCCGCGGTGTTCAGTGAGATCGCGTTCGTGAGCTGGTCGGAACTGACCAGCCTGGGGACGATGGCCTGGCGCGCCGGCATCATGAAGGCGAACAGGCTGCCCTCGATCAGCGCCATTATGAGCAGGTGCGTCCAGGTGATCGCGTCGGTCAGGATCAGGAAGGCGACGGTGAACCCGACGAACACCTCCAGGGTCTGCGCGATTTGAATGATCAGGCGCTTGTCCATGCGGTCCGCGAGCACACCGCCGAAGAGCGAGAACAGCAAGGTTGGGAAGGCGAACGACGCCTCGACGATGCCGAGCCTGAAGGCCGAGCCGGTGAGGTCGTAAACGAGGTAGCCGATGGCGACGATCTCCATCTCGACGCCTGCGGCCAGGAACAACATGCCCAGCCAGATGTAACGGAAGTCTTTGTTCGCAAGCGAGGCGAAAGGCGCGCGCCAGCCTCCTGACCTCGGGGTCAGGTCATCGGGATCAATCGGATGCGCCTCCGCCGAGGGAGGAGCATCCGCGGGGGTCCGGTCGGCGGACCGGGTGTGTTCGTCCATAGCGCGGCTAGTCCAGTCTGCGGATCTGCTTCTGGGTTATCAGGACGACCGTCGCTATCACGGCCAGGAGTCCGGCAAGGAACCCGATAGTCGCCTGCCCGCCAAAGTACTCGATCGCGATGCCCGCGGGCAGCACGGCGAGGGGCATGAGGCCGAAGTTCATCATGAACACGCTGGAGACGCGGCCGCGGTACTGGTCGTCCACGTTCTCCATTATCAGGGTCATGCTGATCGTCCAGCGGGTGGCTTCGCCGAGGCCCATGAAGATCATGATTCCCGCTGCCGCATAATAGACCGGGATTGCCGCGACCATACCGAGGCCGATCGCGGAGACGAAGCTGCCGAGAATCAGCAGCAGACCGCGCTTCCATCTGCCGAGCTGGGCTATCATGAGCGCCCCCAGCAGGGAGCCGAGACCCATGAGGCTGATGAGCAGGCCCATCGCGTCGGCTTCCCTGTTGTAGATGTCCACGACGAAGACGGGCAGAAGCGCGCGGAAGGGCCAGCTCAGCAATGTCGCCAGCAGCCCGATCCCAAGCAGGATGAGGATGAGCCGACTCCTCAGCAGGTAGCGGAGTCCATCCAGGATGTCCACGACCATTGCGCCGGCGCTCGCCTTTGAGTCGGACGGCTTCGGCGGGACGGGGCGGACCAACGTGGTGAAGGTGACGGCGAGGACGTGGAGCGAGGCGATGACGATGTAAACGCCGCCCGGGCCCAGCCATGCGTACAGGAAGCCGGCCACGGCAGGGGCCACGAGCGTCATGGAGGAGAACGCGGCAGAGTTGATCGCCATGGCGTTGGTGAACTCGTCCCTGTGCACGAGTTGGGGGATGATCGCCTGACGGGCAGGCATCATGAAGGCAAACAGGCTTCCCTCTATCAGGGCCATGAAGAACAGGTGCTGCCACGTCACGGTCTCGGTGAAGATGGAGACTGCGATGAACGTGGACGCGCCCAGTTGAATGACTTGGCAAAGCTGGATCACGCGCCGACGGTCGATCCTGTCCGCGAGCGCGCCCCCGAACAGGGCGAGGCCAAGCGTGGGTATGGCGAAGCCGGTCTCGACGAGTCCGAGAATGCGGGCGTCGCCGGTGATGTCGTACACGAGGTATCCGATGGCGAGCATCTCCATCTGGACGCCGCCCATCATGGCCAACATGCCGAGCCACAGGTACCTGAAGTCCCTGTTCGCGAGGGAGGAGAAGGTCTTCAGCATGGGGTGATGCCAGAAGGATGAGGGGCGCGCGGGAGCGGCCGGGGACTCCGCCGCGGGGGCGGCGGCCGGCGAGGTCTGAACGGTTACGGCGCTGTCTGGCGAGTGCTGTTCTTTGGGCATAGTCGAAGGCCGCGCTCGTGCGGGGCGTGAATTGACAATAGTTGCGCGTGGGGCCTACGTCAACGAATCTCTGGTAACTGTTCGGAGGCGAACGGGGGAGGTCGGGTTTGAAACCCGACCCTACGGATTGGGGCAGGCGGGTGCGGGCGGTTCGCGAACCGCCCCTACGGTGAGGCCCTTCGACAGGCTCAGGGCGAACGGATCACCTTCACCTGACGGCTAGGAGATCTATGGCGAGGGCTAGCATGATTTTTGTGCCGGTTACGAGGCTGCGGATGCCTATGGACTCGTCTGTGCCGTGGGCGCGGCTCAGCATGGGGTCGTCATCGGGGTCTGAGCCGGAGAAGCCGTAGGTGATCGTGCCGAGGGGGCGGGTGAAGCGCGAGTCTGTGAAACCGGTGCTGACGGCGGGGACGAAGCGCACGTCCGGCCTGCCGGTGGCGAGCGCGGTGGCCTCTTGGATGCTGCTCGCGAAGTCGGTCTCGAAGTCGGACGCGTTCGGGACGGCCATGTAGTCGATTTCGTAGCTGACGCCGGGGATGCCGCTCAGGATATTGTCGAGCTCGCCGCGCAGGTAGGCGTCGTTCTGGTGGGGCAGCGTGCGGACGTCGCAGGTGAGGCGGATGGACTCGGGGACGCTGTTGGACTTGATGCCGCCGGCGATCATGGTCGGCGTGAGCGTCATCCTGGAGAGGGCGCGGAGCATGGAGGCGAAACGGGGATTGTCCGGCTCGACCTCGGCGATGATGTCGTCCACGTTTTCGGCGGAAGGCTTGTGCTCGATGGCGAAGTTGGACAGGTGCTCGAAGAGGCTCGTGGAGGTGTCGCGCTCCGGCTCGTAGGCTTCGATGCGGGAGATAACCTGGCTGAGGCGGTACATGGCGTTTGTGCCCTGCCACGGGACGGAGGCGTGGGCGCTTGCGCCGCGAACGTCTATCTCGACCTGGAGGCGGCCCTTCTCGCCGACGCCGAGGACGTACGTCAGGCCGCCGGCGGCCTCGATCGGGGTGCCGCCGCCCTCGTTGACGGCGACGGGCGCGGCGATCAGGTCCGGGTGGTGCTCGGCGAGCCAGCCGAAGCCGTACCTGCCGCCGTGCTCCTCGTCTGCGCCGGAGGCGAGCACGAGGCCGTCCTCAAGTTCGACGCCGTTGCGCTTCAGCAGGCGCATGGCGTATAGCTGCGCCGACAGCAGGCCCTTGCAGTCGGATGCGCCGCGGCCGTAGATGCGGCCATCGGCGATGGTGGCGCTGAAGGGCGGGAACCGCCACTTGTCCTCCTCCTCGACGGGAACGACGTCTGTGTGGGACATGAACATGAGGCCGTTCTTTCCGGAGCGGCCTGGGATGTTCGAGATGAGGTTGCCGCGGTTAGGCGCGGACTCGAGGATCCGGCTTTCGATGCCGTCCTCGGCGAGCCAGTCGCGGGCGTACTCGCAGACGGGGGTTTCGTCGCCGGTGGGCATGAAGCCGGTGTTGACGGAGGGGATGCGGACGAGGGCCTGGTGCAGGGCGATGATCTCGTCTTCTTCGCGGTCAACCTGGGCGAACAGGTCTGGCAGGTTGGTCATGTCATCCTCCGTGTTCTGGGCCCGGCGTTGTTCGGGGATACCCCATCCTAACCTTCCCCAGCAGACTGGGGAAGGGATCAGACAGGCTCAGGACGAACGGGGTTGGCACCGGCTGCTAGTGGATGAGGACTGCGCCTGAGTTGCCGTCAACGGTGACTAGCTGGCTGTCCTGGATGAGCGCGGTGGCTCGCCGGACGGCGACTGCGGCGGGGATGCCGTACTCGCGGGCTACGATGGCGGTGTGGGAGAGCGCGCCGCCGGTCTCCGATACGAGCGCGCCGACCGTGCCGAACAAGGGCGTCCAGGTCGGGCTGGTGCTGGTGCACACGAGCACGTCGCCTGGGCGGACGGTGTCGAACTGGTGCGGGCCGCGCACGATGCGGGCCGGGCCGGTGTAGCTGCCGGGCGCGCCGGGCATGCCGCGCAGGCCCTCGACATCTTCCGCTGCGGGGCCTGAGTCCTGCTCCTCGCCGGGGCCTTCCGGCGGCATGGTGCCGATGTACCTGGGCGGGACGACGCGCATGAAGCGCTCGCGCTCCTGCTTTCGCGGGGCGACGAGTTCCTGCAGCGGCTCCGGGGCGGGCGAAAGCAGGGCCTCGCGAGCCTCCGGCAGCGACATGTAGAAGACGTCGTCGGGGTAGTCCAGGTGACCGCGGAGGTGCAGGCGGCGTCCTATCTCGGCGACGGCCATGCGGACGCACGCGGAGCTGGCCTGGTCGATGTAGTAAGAGTGGTCTTCCTTGAGGACCCAGGACTCACGGGCCTCTTTGTACCATCGCAGGAACTCGGCACGCCGGTCTTCGTCATCGCCGATCTTTTCGAGGACGGCTTCGAGGCGGGCCTCGGCTTCGCGGGCGAGTTCCTCGCGTTCGGCGTCCAGATCCTTTGGCGGGCCCGCCATGTAGCTCTTGACGATGTGGATGACGAACGACGGGTTTTCGATCCAGGAAGGGTTGATCGAGTCGAAGCTTTCCGGGCGGTAGCCGTGCTCATTCAAAAAGGCGTCGAACGCGTCCAGGAAGTCGCGCGCCTCGGGCATGGTCTGCAGCGTCTCAAGGATGATCTCCGGGGAGTCGCCAGCCTCTAACGCCTCTACGACTCGCGGCTCGGCGTTTGCGACGGCGGCGAGGCCCCGCAGCGCGCGGCCCACGACCATGCTCATGGTGTCGAGGCCCTGCAACAGGACCATGGCCTCGTCCTCGCCGCCGCCCATGATCTCGCGGTACGCGGCCACGAGGCGGTTAGCGGCGGAGTGCACGGGGTACACCACGAGGAAGTGGACGTACCAGTGCTCGTTCGACATGACGAGGAAGTCGTCGAGGATCTGCAACAGGCCCTCGTTCGGGGGCGACCGCAGGTCCGTGTCCGCCATCTTGCGGAGGTCGCGCTTGAGAGCGGGCAGCCACTCCTCGTCCCAGCTTTGTCTGACGGTGGCCATGCGCTCGTTCATCATCTGCTGGCGCTCGGCTTCGGCAGCTTCGTCCTTGTCCCCTTCGTCGTCGGACTCTGAGGACGGGCTTACGGGATAGTACGAGTAGCCGTTGATTGTCAGGCTCTTGCTCTCGCCGCGTTCGCGTCCTAACTCGCGATCGACGCGGGCTATTCCTTCCGAGACCGTTTCGGAAAGCGAGTTGGACATCGGCGAACCGGGCAGCGGGCCATGGTCGCCGCTCCACTGCCACAGAAGCGCCCTGTCTTCTTCGTTCTCCCACACGACCGGGAAGTCCGGCGGGTCAGGGATCGGCGTGCCCGGCGTTGCCTGGGTCGGCTTCTCCTGCGTCTGGGTGTCGTATGTCATACGGTTGTGCCTCTTTGCGGCGGCCCTGGGTCAGGCCGACTTCATTACGTTTACGAGTTCCTGGACGGCGTCTGCGGAGCGGCGCAGTTCCGCGGCCTCATGGTCGGTCAGCGCGAACTCCACGACCTCCTCCACGCCGTTTGCGCCGAGCTTGACGGGGACTCCGGCGAAGAGGCCGTCGATGCCGTACTCGCCCTCGAGGTACGCCGCGCAGGGGAGCACGGCCTTCCTGTCCAGCAGGATGGCGTCCACCATCTGGGCGATGGAGGCCGACGGGGCGTAGTACGCGCTGCCGGACTTGAGCAGGCCGACGATCTCCGCGCCGCCGTCGCGGGTGCGCTGTACGATGGCGTCGATGCGGTCTTTCGGGAGTACGCGCTCTACCGGCTGGCCGGCGATGGTGGCGCTGCCGACGAGGGGCACCATCGTGTCGCCGTGGCCGCCGAGGACGAACGCCGAGACGGACTCGACGGAGACGCCTGCCTCCTGGGCCAGGAAGGTGCGGAAGCGGGCTGTGTCAAGAATGCCGGCCATGCCGACGACGCGGTTCTTGGGGAAGCCGCTCACTTCGAAGGCGCGTTGTACCATGGCGTCGAGCGGGTTGGTCACGACCAGCAGGATGCATTCGGGGGACTGCGCCACCGCCTCGGTGACGACGGAGGTGACGATGCGCATGTTCGTGAGCAGGAGGTCGTCGCGGCTCATGCCGGGGCGCCTCGCGATGCCGGACGTGACGACTACGACGTCGGAGCCGGCGGTCTCGTCGTAGCCGTTCGTGCCGACGACCGTGGCGTCCGTGCCCAGTACGGGGCCGGACTGGAGCATGTCCAGCGCCTTGCCCTGCGGCAGGCCCTCGACGATGTCCACCAGGACGACGTCGGCTGTGCCGCGGTCGTAGATGCGCTGCGCGGTGGTAGCGCCGACGTTGCCTGCGCCGACGACGGTTACTTTGGCTCGCACGGTGGTGTTGCCTCCGTCATGGGGTCTTCGGTGCTGGCCCCATCCTAACCTTCCCCAGCAGACTGGGGAAGGGATTGTACTCGTTAGGATGGATAGAGAAATCGCACTGTGGCGATTCCGTACGATAGAATGGGATCTAATGGGGCTGAGTAGGGAAGCGATTCGATTATGACTTCAGGGAACGGAAACATAGTGGTCGGTGCGCTCGTCCAGTGGACGGGCGCGAAAACGTATGGAGTAGTTGCCGACTGCGACCATCGGACAGTCCAAGTGCGGTGGGATGACGTCGGCCCTCCTTCTCAGTTCTCTGCCAGCGCCCAACAGATCGTTCGCGTTGACTTGCAGCAGCAGCAGGTCGAACTCTCGGCAAGCGGCGAAGGCGCGATGGCGATTCGTTATGTTGCTTCAGAGCCGCCGGCCTGGGAGTGCTTCGTAGCCGGCGATGGCGGCGGGAGGCTAGTCAACGTGCCGGAGGCGGGCCTGCGGCCCGTAGCCATTACGGACCCCATCGGCCGCTTCAAGGCGAACCTCATTGGGTCTTTGAAGCAGTATCGGCTCCAGGAAGTGACCAGATGGTATCGGCTGATGCATCTCTACGATGAACTCGTGTCATTGGGAAACGTCGGAGTGGACATTAAGCCCCACCAGGTCGCAGTGGCCCACAAGGTCATCTCCAACTATCCCCACCGCTTTCTACTGTGCGACGAGGTCGGCCTAGGTAAGACGATAGAGGCGGGCATGGTGCTTAAGGAACTGCGGGCCAGAGGCGGCGCGCAGCGCGTATTGGCAATCGTCCCACCGAGCATCGTCCGTCAGTGGCAGTTTGAAATGAAAACCAAGTTCAACGAGGCCTTCTCCGTACTAAACACCAACACGGTGAAGTACTTGAAGAATCAGGGCTTCGATGGTAATCCGTTCACGTTCAAGAAGAGCATCCTGTGCTCGTCGGGATGGATTGCGAACGAAAGATGGGCGAAGCTGTGTACTACAGTGGACTGGGATCTGATTATCATGGACGAGGCCCACCACGCTCGTAAGCATCGCTCTGGGGATACCACGCGCCTCTACCGTTTGGTTCGGGATCTAGCTGCACCTAGCCACGCCGCACGCCGGGCGATGCTCTTTCTCACTGCGACACCGATGCAGCTCGATACTCACGAGTTGTACTCACTCGTGGAACTCCTCGACCCGGCGCTTTTCCCTTCTGAGAAACACTTTGAACAGCACCGCAGGCAGGTGCCGGGCCTTTCCCAACTCGCCGAGCGTCTGAGCCGGCATGGATTCCCGCTGCCTGGCGAGGACACTGACGCGACAATCGCTCATGTCGCCAGCTGGCTGGAACTGGACCAGGACTCAGTTCGTCAGCGGCTGACCGCCGGTTCGGAAGCCAGGGATACTCTGGTTGCCGAGTTGGCCGACCGCCATCTGCTCAGCGAAGTGATGATTAGGAATCGCAAGGCGGTAGTCGGTGGATTCATGCCCAGGGCTGCCAGTCGCTGGGGGGTCTCGCTCACGCCTAGAGAGCGAACCGCCTTGGAAGCCGTTGAGAGATACGTCGAATTTGGTTTCCAATGTGCTGAGGGGAAGAATGACAGGACCCTTGGCTTCGTCATGGTTATCTTCCAGAAACTCATGGCCTCCAGTATTGCTGCGATACGGGAATCGCTGTCCAGACGTCGAGAAAGAGTCCAAGCCGCAGAACCGCAGTTCCCTGAGAGTGTCAGCGACCCGGCAGAAAGACTGGACTACGATGAAGAGGCGGTCGAAGTCATCACAGATACCGGCGGCAAGTTCTTGGATGACTCTCATGAAGAACTTGCCCTGCTTGACGAGGCCTTAATGGCGCTCGGACACGTGACCGAAGACTCCAAGGCGCGTGTGCTCGAAGAAGAACTCTTCAAGCTGTTTGACACGGACGTTGACAACAAGGTGCTCTTGTTCACTCAATTCCGAGAAACACAGCGATTCTTAGCAGAGCGACTTGCCGCGTGCGGCTGGGGCGTCAACGTATTTCATGGACAGATGAGTCCACAGGAGAAGGATGATGCAGTAGAACGGTTCAGGGACAGCGTAGGCCCGCAGGTTCTCATAAGCACTGAGGCCGGCGGCGAGGGGCGTAACTTCCAGTTCTGCCACATCCTGGTCAACTACGATCTACCGTGGAACCCGATGCGAGTCGAGCAGCGGATCGGTCGAGTGGACCGCATCGGCCAGGAACATCCTGTGGGTATCTTCAACCTCTGGGTCAAGGACACTATAGAAGAGCGTGTCCTTGACGTACTCGAAAACCGCATCAGGGTGTTCGAAGAGACTGTGGGCGGCCTGGATCCGATACTAGGCGACACTGAGAGCGACATTACCAGGATTCTTCGTATTGCGGGCGAGAAACAAGAAGAGGCGTTCGAGGAGTACGGAAAACAATTAGAGGGCGAGGTGCACCGCGCCCGCGCGGCAGAGAGCCAGTTGGGCGACTTTATCATGGACACCAAGTCCTATAGGAAGGAAATCGCTGAGCGGATAGCCGGCCAGCCTTCGCCAATAGGCAACGACGCTCTCGAACGGTTCATAGGACAGTTGCTTGCCGACGCGCGTACCTACATGAAGCGAAGAGGCAACGAGTACGAACTGACATTTCACGGGGAGCTGCTCGAAGCCGGAAAGGAGTTCCTGGCCGGCCGCGACAGTGCGCTGCGCGCCGTGTTTCGTCCCGACATCCGACCAGACACTCAAGGCGTTGAATTCATGGCCTTTGGTCATCCGATCGTTGACGCAGCAACCGAACGAGTGCTTGCGGCAGATTACGAAGGCGTGACCGGTACACGCCGCATTCCGGCCGGCGATGATCTCGCCCCGTGTTCCGGCTGGCTCTTCACATACCAGTTCACTATTCCGGGCGGGCGCTCCACGGAGCAACTCGATCCGATCTTTGTCAGTGACAATGGAGTGGTCGATCTGGACATCGGGCGCCGACTCGTGGCTCGTGCATATCAGTTCGACAGACTAGAGACGGAAATTGACTCCTCAGACATTGATGACAATCTCGACAGAATTGCGCCGATAGCGGAACGAGCCGCCATGGACAGAAGGGCGGAAATCCAACATCAGGCCGAAGAACAGGCCGCCGGGCGCGTTGATACGGAGGTCTCACGTCTCATCAAGTGGTTTGACTACAGGGAACGAGTGGCTAAAGACAAAGTGGCGTCCACACAAGATATTTTAGATGGTATCCGTGAGAGCAGCGGCGAGTTGCAGCGCCAGATACTACCTGTCTGGGAGGCCAATCTTAGAAGAGATATAGAGCTTCTGGATAGCCTTGTGCCGGAGCGGAGACGGCGCGTAGCCGAGGCGGAGAGGTACCGCCACCCTCAGGTGGAATGGTCTCTCAAGTCTCTGGGACGTGTCGAAGTCGTATTGGCCGATGACGAAGGTGACCCCGATGCCGGGCTGGAGGTAAGAGACGGTGTGCTGGCCGAGGTGGCGGCGTCGATGGCTGCGGCAAACGGCGGGGCAACCAGTCCAGCGCCAGAGGTCGCCCAGAGACAGCGATTGACTTGGTGACGTATGAAGTAGAGTTCACTGACGCGGCAGAACGCAACCTTACCCGATTGGACAGGACAGAGGCGCAGCGCGTTCTCGACCGGTTGCGTTGGCTGGCCGACAATGCTGAGTCGGTGAGTCACAAGGCACTCACCGCTCAACTGCGGGGCGCGTTCAGCTTGCGATCAGGCGACTACCGAGTCATTTACAGCCTCGTCCGAGCACGCCGCAGGATCATCGTTCACATGATCAGGCATCGCAGCGAGGTGTACAGGTCCAGATAATGCTCGCCTCATGCCCGTCAGAAGCAGCGCTGATCGCTCTGCCTGAGACGGCTGTGCGCCCCTGTTCCTGACGTCAGCCTGACGCCTGGGCGGTTAGTTGGGTCCAGCGGGCTTCCATGTTGGGGTCTTCTACGGTGGAGAGGACGTATTCGCCGAACTGGCTGGAGGTTGCGCCGTTGTTGCGGCCGGTGATTACGACTTTGCGCTCGTACTGGCCGCAGAGGTCTATGGCCTTGTGGAGCCTGGAGCCGAGAGCCTCGAAGCCGACGTGCTCCAGCATCATCGCGGCGGCGCGGAGCATCGAGCTTGGGTCGGCGTACTGGGCGCGGCCCTCGGCGACCATTCGCGGCGCGCTGCCGTGGATGGCCTCGAACATGGCGTAGCGCTGGCCGGCGTTCGCGCTGCCGGCGGTGCCGACGCCGCCCTGTATCTGGGCGGCCTCGTCGGTGAGGATGTCGCCGTACATGTTCGGGGCGACCATGACCTGGAACTCGTTGCGCCGGGCGGTGTCCAGCAGCTTGGCGGTCATGATGTCGATGTACCAGGCGTCCCACTCTATTTCCGGGTATCCGGCGGCGATCTCACGCGCGACATCGAGGAACTTGCCGTCCGTGGCCTTCACGATGTTCGCCTTCGTGATGACGGTGACCTTGTTCTTGCCGGTGCGGCGCGCGTGGGCGAAAGCGGCGTCGATGATCCGCTCCGAGCCGGGCGTCGTGATGACGCGGAAGTCGATCGCGAGGTCCGGCGTGACGTGGATGCCCTGGCTGCCGACGGCGTACATGTCCTCGGTGTTCTCGCGGAAGATCGTCCAGTCGATGCCTTCCTGCGGGATGCGCACGGGCCGGATGTTGGCGAACAGGTCAAGCTCCTTGCGCATGACGACGTTCGCGCTCTCAAGGTTGGGCCAGCCGTCGCCCTGCTCAGGGGTGTGCGTTGGGCCCTTGAGCGTGACGTGGCACGACTTGATCTGGGCCATGACGTCGTCCGGGATGGACTGCATCTTCTCGGCGCGGTTCTCGATTGTCAGGCCCTCGATGTCGTGAAAGCGTACCGCGCCGTTCTCAACCTCGGCGCGGAGGAGGCGTTCGAGGACGGTCCGGGTCTCGTGCGCGATGGCGGGGCCGATGCCGTCGCCGCCAATGATGCCGATTTCTACGGGGCGGAGCTTCGAGTAGTCGGTGCGGGCGGTGTCCTGCCTGAGCCGGGCCACCCTGGCGAGTTGCTGTTCGACGATTTCGCCGAAGTGGGCGCGAGCGGCCTCTACTATCTCTGCCGTCTGTGTTGTGCTCATCTTCGGCGTCAGCGTACCTTTCTAGCCGGCCGAAATGACCGCAAGCACGTCGTTGGTCGCGACGCTCGCGCCCACGTCGGCGGGCAGCTCCTTCACCACGCCGCTTACCGGCGAGGGCAGGGCGTTTTCCATCTTCATGGCTTCCAGAATCAGGACGGGGTCGCCTTCGTTGACCTGTGCGCCAACTTTGGCGACGTGGCGCAGCACGATACCGGGCATGGGCGCCGTGAGCTGGGCGTCGCCGCCGCCCGGCGAAGACGGAGGCGCGGCGGCGGCCGGGGCCTGCGCGGGCTTGCGCGGAGCGGGCGGCCTCCGGCGAGCGGCTGTCCTCTCGCGCGCGGGCTGCCGGCCGTCGCCTGTCGGCGCGGGCGCAGGGGCCGGCCGGTGCGCCGCGCCGGACGCGACGATCGCGGGGGCCGCGCCGTCCAACGGATCGACCGCCACCTCGTACATGCGCTCGCCGACGTAAACGTTGAAGCGGCGCGCGGCGGGGCTCTTCTCCGCGGCTACCGCCGGGGCCTTCACAGTGGTCGAAGCGGCGTCCTGCGCTTCGACGGGAGCGGGCGGCTTCATCTCGTCCGGCATCGGCTCCAGGCCGTGCTTGATCTTCAGGAACCTCATGCCGGTGGTGGGGTACAGGGCGTAGATCAGGGCGTCGTCGATGTCGGTCGAAATGTCCTGGACCGCGTCCTTCGCCGCCTCCAGCTCCGGTTCCAGGAGGTCGGCCGGGCGTCCTTCCACGTGGCCGGCGCCGGCATCGTTCAGGACGACATCCACCGTGGACGGATCGAGCTTGCTGGGCGGGCGTCCGTACATGCCGCGGACGTAGTCTTTGACCTGGTCTGAGATCATCTTGTAGCGGCCCATCAGGACGTTGCTGACGGACTGGGTGCCGATCATCTGGCTCATCGGCGTGACGAGGGGCGGATAGCCGAGGTCCTTGCGGGTCTTCGGAATCTCGGCCAGCACTTCGTCGAGACGGTCGAGGGCGTTCGCCTGCCGCAACTGGGACAGGAGGTTGCTAGCCATGCCGCCGGGTATCTGGTGGCTGAGCACGTCGGTGTCGATGACGGCGGCGCGAGGGCTTTTGAGGAGATCGGCGTACCTGGGCAGGACTTTCTCAAGGTGCGCGCCCGCCTCGGTTATCTTGCCGAGGTCGAGGCCCGGGTCCCGGGGCCTGCCGGCCAGCGACGCGATGAGCGGCTCGACGGCCGGCTGCGAGGTGCGGAGCGCGAGAGGCGCGAGGGCGGCGTCGACGGTGTCTATGCCGGCGTCGATGGCCATGAGGACGGACATCGAGGCCATGCCGCTCGTGTAGTGTGTGTGCAGCTGGATCGGCACGTCCAGCGCGTCCTTGAGCGCGTTGACGAGGTCGCGGGCGTCGTAGGGGGCGAGGAGGCCGGCCATGTCCTTGATGCAGAGGCTGTCCGCGCCGAACGCGGCGAAGCGGCGGGCCTTGTCGAGGAAGTAGTCCAGGTTGTAGATGGGGCCGCCCATGCGCCCCTCTTCGGTGACGGAGTAGCAGATGGTCATCTGGAGATGCTTGCCGGACGACTTGACGGCGGCTGCGGCTCTTTCGAGGTTGTACTCGTCGTTGAGGCTGTCGAACACGCGGAATATGTCGATGCCGTTCTCCGCCGACCGCTCTACGAACGCGTCCACGACGTCGTCGGCGTATGGGCGGTATCCGACGAGGGCCTGTCCCCTCAGCAGCATGGACAGGCGGGTGTTCGGCATGAGCTTGCGGAATGTGCGGAGGCGCTCCCACGGGTCTTCGCCGAGGAAGCGCGTGGCCGCGTCGAACGTCGCGCCGCCCCAGACCTCCATGGAGTAAAAGCCGATGCTGTCCATCAGGGCGGCGATGGGGACCATGTCCTCGGTGCGCAGCCGGGTGGCGAGCAGGCTCTGGTGGCCGTCCCTGAAGGTGGTGTCTGAAATCTGTATGGGGGTGTCTGGCAAGGCTGTCACAACGCCAAGAAGGCGGCGGCGATCAGGCGGCGGTCCGTCGGCACAGGCTGCGCGCCGGTATGTAATTCGTGCGGCTATGTTACGGCAGGGGCCGTTGCGAATGCCAGATATGCGGGCGGCCCCTTCGTGGTGTTCGGGGCGAACGGAGCGGGGCGGGCGCTTCGCGAAGCGCCCCTACGCCTGGGGGAGTCAGGGCGAACGGCCTTTGCTGTCATTCCGATCGAGCGAAGCGAGAGAGGAATCCAAGGCCTCCCGCACGCCGCCGGCCCCCGCCCCCGGCGAGACGCGCGTTTGGCCGGGGCGCGGCGTTGGTGGAGCGCGGGGCGTCTTGGATTCCTCGGGGGACTCGGAATGACAGGGGGAGGGGCGGGCGCTTCGCGAAGCGCCCCTACACCTGAGGGAGTCAGGGCGAACGTGGGTGTAGGGGCGGGTTTGAAACCCGCCCCTACGATGGTTGTTTGTGTGCGGTTATGTGCGGCGGCGACGGCGGGAGGGGGCGCGCTGTCGCACTGCTGCCGTGCCGATGCCGGTTAGGAGAAGGGCGGCGCCTGCCCCGGCGAGGGCTAGGAGGAGGGTTGGCGTTGGCGCGGCATCGCCTACGGTTATGCTGGAGAGGTCCAGCGGGGGGACTTCGGGGAGCTGGGGCTCGGGGGGTGGGGCGTCCGCTTCCTCGTCGATTATGGCGGGGAGTTTGAGGGTGACTTCGGCGCAGTTGGGGTTGGGATTGTTGCCGCTGGCGTCGACCTCGTTGTCGCAGACTATGATGGTGACTGTGGTTGCGCGCCCTATGGCCCTTGTGGGGCGGCCGGTGATGTAGCCGGTCTCCGGGTCGAGGCGCAGGGTGCGCGGCAGGAAGGAGCCTTCCTTCAGCTTGTACGACACGATGTCCGTGTCGTCGGTGATCGGGACGATGGTGCGGATGCGCTGGCCGACGGTGAGCGAGGACGGCGGCTTGTACCTGACCGACGGCTTGGTCGTGTCGAACGGCACGGTTACCGCGTTGAGGTCCGCCGGGACGGACGCGTCCGTGAAGGCCAGGCTCAGGGGCGGGTTCAATTCGGACAGGTCGGTTATCGTGCCGCCGTTCAGCGCGATCTCGCCGTCCGGCACGGTTACGGGGCCGTTGTCGCCGCGGGCGACGGTGTAGGCGAACGGGAGCCACTTTGAGGCTGTGCCGGGGGTTCCGACGTACGACGCGGTGCGCGTCTCGTCGCCGACGGCGATGGCCAGCGACGGTTTGCCGTTGCCGCTCACTACCTTTACGAGCTTGTCGAAGGTCACGATCACCGTCACTATGTCGCCTGCGCCGGGCGTCCCCGAGGAGGGGACGGTCACGCCGTCGAGCATGGGCTCGAAGCCCTTGAGGCGCGGGTAGTCGGTCGCCGTGCCGAAGAACCACGGGTCGTCCTCTCCGGGGGTGTTGTCGTAGTCCACGTTCCAGGCGGCGTAGATGTCCGGCGTCGTGCCGTACGCCGTGGGCGCCTGCAACTCCGCAGTCGTCTTGCCCGTTCCCGCGCCTATGGCAATGATCCCCGACGTCTGCGTGTCCCAGTAGCTGATGTCCGCCGTGCCGCTCCCGGCTAGGCCGCCCGCATTGCCGCCGTCTGTGCCTTGGCCCGTGGCGGCGGCGGCCCCCCGCGAGTAGCTGGCCCCGATGGTCCCGCTGTTCCTGCCGGCGAGCCCGCCGGCGTACTGGACGTGGTTGCTCGTGGCCTCGGCTCTGCCTGTGGCGTAGCTGGCCGACACCACTGTACCGCCAGTAGCATTATTGCCCACCAGCCCGCCGGCTGAGGCGGTTCCAGAGACGGAGACGGCCTTGACAACCCCGGTCGCGAAGGACGCGCCGATGCGCTCGGTGTTCTGCCCCACCAGTCCTCCGGCGTTGGCGAAAGAGTTGTTGCCGCCGGGAGCGTCGTCGGCTGTCACGTCGCCCAGGGCGAAGCTGCGCAGGATGACGCCCGTGCCGCCGACTTCGCCCACCAGTCCGCCGGCGTGGGCGGTCACGGCGGCTCCACTCGGGCCGGTGGCGTCCGCTTTCACTGTGACGGCGGCCCAACTGTCGGTTATCTTGCCGGCGCTGCGCGCGGCCAGCCCGCCCGCGTAGGAATCCACCGTGGCGACTCCCACTATTTCTATGGTGGCCGTAACCGAGCCGGTCACGCCCACGTTCCTCACCACGCCGTCGCTGCTGCCGAACAGCCCGGCGTGCGCAATACCCGTCACAGGGGCTGTGACGGTTTCGGTTATGTTGACGTACAGGTTGGATATGGTGTGGCCGTTGCCGTGGAAGGTCCCCGTGAACGGCGCATTGGTTAGGCCGAGGGGCGTCCAGCCGGCGCCGGTGGTCCAGGCGGTCTTGTTAGTATTCGCGTCGGCGTAGCTGGAGTCCGCGTTGAAGTCGAGGCTCCGGGCCAGTTCGTAGCCGGTGCAGTCGGCTAGGCAACCCATGTCGGTGGCCCGGTCGGGGAAGGCGGCGGCGTAGGCATTTACATCGCTCGGAGCCGCGCCGTCGCCGTTCAGGTCGTAGTTGATGGCGGCCAACTGCTCCAGCGTCGTTATCTCGATGAGGTTGTCGTTGTCCGTGTCGTAGTCGCGGTCGGCGGTCTGGGCGGAGGCCGCGCCGCCGAGCAGGGCGGTGAGGCCGGCGGCGAGGGCGATTGCGAGCGTGGCGAGTATCGGGCGTATGTGGTGTCGGTTCACTGCGTTGTCTCCTTGCGGGTGGTGGGCGTCATACGTTGGATGCGGCCCTGTCGCGGGCGATGGTAGGGCGGGCGCGTCGTTGCGTTACGATGTGGTGTCATGTATTCGATGCGGCCTTCCGGCGGGCAATGGATGGGCGTGCGCGCCGCTGCGTTACGATAATGTTGCATTGTGCCATGATCGGGCGGGGGTTGGAAGGGGGTTTGGGGGCGTGGTTCGCCGGGGTTCAGGGCGAACGGGGCGGGTTGCCGTGGCGCGGGGTTGGTGGAGTGCGGGGCGTCTGAGATTCCTCGGGGGACTCGGAATGACAGTGGGAGGGGCGGGGGCGGCGCGCTTGACCGGCCTAGCTGTCGAAACTACAATTGCGGCGGTTCGGCGAGTTGCTGCGGTGGGCCGTTGTGGCGGATGGATTCCCGCCTGCGCGGGAATGACGGCGCGGGGAGGGCGCTTCTCGAAGCGCCCCTACGGTTACGGTTGGGACGGAAGCTGTGTGAGAGGACGGGCTTAGATGCCAGGCAGGGAAGAGTTCTGGAACATCGGGTACCCGCTTTGGGGGGTGCTGGTGTACACGCTGCTTATCGTCACGCCGCTGGCGTTCGGGTGGGCGATCTGGCAGCGGGCGCGCATCTGGCGGCTGGGCAGGGAGTACGCGGACCTGGGCCCGTGGGGAGAGCGGGTCAAGCGGTCGATGAAGCTGGCGGGCATGGACATCTTCGGGCACAGACGGTTCATCAAGCGCGAGCTGTACCCGGGGCTGATGCACTTCTTCATCTTCTGGGGCTTCCTGTTCCTGTTCGCGGCGACGACGATCGGGATGCTGGAGTTCCAGTTTCACAAGCTGAACCCGTTCGACTTCGACTTCCCGACGGCGCGGTTCAGGGTGCAAGAGGACTTCGTGTGGGACGTGTTCGGGGGGATCTTCGCGTTCATCGGCGTGTCGATGGCGATCGTCCGGCGGTACTTCATGAAGCCTTCGAGGCTGAACACGTTCGTGGAGGACCACGTGTTCCTGGCGTTCCTGATGAGCCTGATACTGACGGGGTTCATCGTGGAGGGCATTCGGATCGAGGGCACGCGGCTGGACGGCACGCTGGACGGGCCGGTGTGGGCGGCTCCGGGCGGGTACGTGTTCTCGCTGATGTTCCGGGGGGCGTCCGAGGACGTGATGATACTCACGTACCAGGTCACGTACTGGGTGCACGCGGCGGGGACGGCGGCGGTGTTCGCGTACATGGCGATCAACTTCACGAAGGTTAGCCACATCTTCTTCGCGCCGATGAACGCGTTCCTGCGCCCGGCGCGGGGGCACGGAACGCTGCGCCCGATGGGGGACTTCATGTCGCTGGAACGGTTCGGCGCGAGCGACCTGCCGGACTTCACGTGGAAGCAGCTTATCGACTTCGACGCGTGCACGAACTGCGGCCGGTGCCAGGACCAGTGCCCGGCGCACGCGAGCGGCAAGGTGCTGTCGCCGCGCAAGATTATCCAGGACCTGCGGACGTACTCGACCGACCGCTCGCCGGCGCTGCTGGCGGCGAAGAAGAACGGGGAGGAGCCGCCCCCGCCGGAGAGGGACGTGTTCTCGTACGTCGATCCGGAGGCGGTGTGGTCGTGCACGACGTGCATGGCCTGCATCCAGGCTTGCCCGGTGTTCATCGACCACATCGACAGCATCGTGGACATGCGCAGGAACCTGGTGCTGGAACAGGCGAACATCCCGGACACGGCGATGGAGGCGCTGATGAACATGGAGCAGCGCGGCCACCCGTGGCGCGGGACGCAGTTCACGCGGACGGACTGGTACGAGGGGATGGACCTGCGCACGCTGGCCGAGCACCCGGAGGCGGAGACGCTGTTCTGGGTGGGCTGCACGGCGGCGATGGACGAGCGGAGCCAGAATGTGGCGCGGGCCATGGCGTCGGTGCTGAAGCGGGCGGGCGTGGACTTCGCGGTGCTGGGCGCGGAGGAGACGTGCACCGGAGACCCGGCGCGGCGGCTTGGGAACGAGTACCTGTTCCAGATCATGGCGGAGCAGAGCATAGAGACGCTGAACAGGTACGACGTGAAGAAGATCGTCACGATCTGCCCGCACTGCTTCAACTCGATGAAGAACGAGTACCCGCAGTTCGGCGGCAACTACGAGGTCATGCACTACACGCAGTTCGTGGCGGGGCTTGTGGACGAGGGCAGGATCAAGCCGCTGGGCCGCGTGGATACGGTCATGGCGTACCACGACTCGTGCTACATCGGGCGGCACAACGGCATCTACGACGAGCCGAGGAAGATCGCGGACGCGATTCCGGGGCTGGAACTGGTGGAGATGTCGCCGAGGCACCGGGAGCGGGCGTTCTGCTGCGGCGCGGGCGGCGGCAGGATGTGGATGCTGGAGGAGAGCCCGAAGGTCAATCACATACGCACGGACCACTTCCTGAACACGGGGGCGGATACGGTGGGCGTGTCGTGCCCGTTCTGCTTGCAGATGATGACCGAGGGCATAGAGTCGAAGGACGCGGCGGACACGAAGCAGGCGCGCGACCTGCTGGAGATCCTGGACGAGAGCATGACGCCCGCGTCCAACGGCGCGGGGCACGGAGCGGCGCCGAGCGGCTAGACCGGCCGGGTGTGCTTGTCCCGCATGAGGAGGCCTTTGCGTAACCCCATCCCAGCCTTCCCCCTCGAGAGACTCGGGGCAGGCTCCGCAGACTGGGGAAGGGGTCAAAGGAATGGCTGGACTGGCCCAGGCGACGGTTATGGAAAGGTCTGCGTCTGGATTCCGGCCTACGCCGGAATGACGATTGTGGAAAGGTCTGCGTCTGGATTCCGGCCTGCGCCGGAATGACGGTTGTGGAAAGGTCTGCGTCTGGATTCCGGCCTGCGCCGGAATGACGGTTGTGGAAAGGTCTCGATGAGCGTCTGACGGCTCGCCCGATGTGCAGGCCTTCGTTCGGAGTTGCGCGTTGTGACAGATTCTGAGGACGGCGGCATTACGACCGTACAGACCGGCCCGACGGCGGGCGGCTTCGCGCCGACGCACGCGCAGCTTCTGGACATCTACCGCGAGATGGCGCTGTGCCGCACGCTGGACGAGCGCATCTGGATGCTGAACCGGCAGGGCAAGGCGGCGATCGTGGCGTCGGCGCAGGGGCACGAGGCGGCGCAGTTGGGGAGCGCGAGCGCGCTGCGGCGCGGGGTGGACCGGTTCTTCATCTACTACCGGGACCTCGCGGTGCAGTTGCACCTCGGGCTGACGCCGACGGAGATCATGCTCGGGTACATGGGCAAGGAGGGCGAGCCTCTGAGCGGCGGCCGGCAGTTCCCGTCGCAGGGCTACTTCCCCGAGGGGAAGTTGTTCAACCTGTCGAACGTGGTGGGCACGCAGATACCGCAGGCGGCGGGCTCGGCGCTCGTGTCGAAGATCAGGGGCGACGGCGCGGTCACGATCACGTACTTCGGGGACGGAGCGACGAGCACGGGCGATTGCCACGAGGCGATGAACTTCGCGGGCGTGCACAAGCTGCCGCTCATCTTCTTCTACGAGAACAACCGTTACGCGATCTCGGTGCCAATATC
The DNA here is from genome assembly GCA_963668185.1 of Dehalococcoidia bacterium. Taxonomy (GTDB): domain Bacteria; phylum Chloroflexota; class Dehalococcoidia; order Lucifugimonadales. The sequence goes on along the minus strand of OY764162.1, from coordinate 971,970 downwards.
GCTCCAGATGGCCGTGGGCGATCTGTCCGCGCGGACGGAGGGGTACGGGCTGGCGTACGAGCGGGTTGACGGCACGGACCCGGCGGCGGTGTACGGCGTGACGCGGGAGGCGGCGGAGCGCGCGAGGGCGGGGGACGGGGCGACGGTCATCGAGGCGCGCGTGGAGCGGTACCTGCCGCACACGAGCGACGATGACGACAGCCGGTACAGGTCCGAGGAGGAGCTTGGCCTGGCGCGCCTGCACGACCCGCTGACGCTGCTCCGCGAACGGCTGGCCGCGGACGGCGTGCTGAGCGCGGCGCGGGACGAGGAGATGCGGGCTGACGCGGTGCGGCAGGTGAACGAGGCGACGGACTTCGTGGAGTCGGCGGGGTACCCGTCGACGGACACGTTCGGGGACCATGTGTATGCGCCGGGGGGCCCCATCCTAACCTTCCCCAGCAGACTGGGGAAGGGATCAGAGGAACGAGGCTCTACTTCTTCCAGCAGACTGGGGAAGGGATCAGAGGAACGAGGCTCTACTTCTTCCAGCAGACTGGGGAAGGGACCGGAAGGCTACGCCGCGCCTGGGGGAGGTGCGCCATAGCGGAGCGGAACGTCCTGGAGGCCATACGCGACGCGATGCTGGAGGAGATGCGGCGGGACGACGACGTGTTCGTGCTGGGCGAGGACATCGGCAAGAGGGGCGGCGTGTTTCTGGCGACGGACGGGTTCCTGGAGGAGTTCGGCGAGGCAAGGGTTATCGACACGCCGATCGCGGAGTCGTCTATCGCCGGCATCGCGGTGGGAGCGGCGATGTGCGGGATGAGGCCGATCGCGGAGATCGAGTTCGCGGACTTCATCTGGCCGACGATGAACCAGATCGTGGGCGAGGCGTCGCGGGCGAGGTACGGGACGAACGGGAACGTGAGCGTGCCGATGGTGCTGAGGGCGCCGTACGGGGGCGGAGTCCGGGGCGGGCTGTACCACTCGCAGAGCGTGGAGGCGGCGTTCGCGCAGGCGCCGGGGCTCAAGGTGGTCATGCCGGGGACGCCGTACGACGCGAAGGGCCTGCTTAAGAGCGCGATCAGGGACGACGATCCGGTGGTGTTCCTGGAGCACAAGCGGACGTACCGGCTTGTTAAGGGCGAGGTGCCGGACGCGGAGTACACGCTGCCGCTGGGCAGGGCGGACGTGAAGCTGGCGGGCGACGACCTGACGATGATCACGTACGGGCTGATGGTGCACCACTGCGCGCAGGCGGCTCGCACGCTGGCGGACGAGGGGATATCGGTGGAACTGATAGACCTCCAGACGGTGCGGCCTATGGACACGGAGACGGCGCTGGAGTCTGTCCGGCGCACGGGCAAGGCGATGGTGGTGTACGAGGACAACAAGTTCCTGGGCGTCGGCGCGGAGGTGGCGGCGGTGATCGCGGAGGAGGCGTTCGAGTACCTGGACGGCCCGGTGGTCAGGCTGGCCGGGCCGGACGTGCCGGCGATGCCGTTCAGCCCGCCTCTGGAGGGCATGTTCATGGTGAGCCCGGAGGACATCGCGGACGCGGCCCGGCGGCTGGCGGCGTATTGATGGCGTGTGGTTTGTCCTTCGACAGGCTCAGGACGAACGGAGTTACGTGGTCAGGACGAGCGGGTTGTGTTGATGGTGGAGTGATCCAGTGAGAATCGAGTTGCCGCAGGTTGGGGAGTCTGTTACCGAGGGCATGATCGGCAAGTGGCTGAAGTCGGTCGGCGAGCGGGTGGAGAAGTACGATCCGCTGGTCGAGGTGGTCACGGACAAGGTGAACATGGAGTTTCCGTCGCCCGCGTCCGGAGTGCTTACGAGGATCCTGGCGCAGGAAGGGGACACGGTCCCGATGGGCGCGGCGATAGCCGAGATGGCGGCGGACGGCGAAGACGCGGCGGAGTCCGCAGGCCCGGCGGCGGACGAGCAGGCGGAGACGCAGGGCATCGACACGCTGGGGACGTACGTCGCGGACGCGGCGCCGGTTGGGCCGACCGGCTCGGGCGGCGTGCCGATGGCGACGGACGACGCGACGCCCGCGCCGCGTCAGCCCAGGCAGCGCTACTCGCCGGCGGTGCGGCGGCTGGCAGCGCAGCACGGCGTGGACCTGGCGCGCGTGGCCGGGACCGGCATGGGCGGGCGGGTCACGCTCCAGGACGTGCGCGGCGTCGTGGAGGCGGGCGAGTTCTCGGCGGCGGAACACGGCGCGGCGCGGTCTGGGGACGGGGCCAATGAACGGGCCGAGCGCTTGGCGATTACGCCGGTGCGCCGGATGATCGCGGCGAACATGGCGCGGAGCGCGTCGGAGATACCGCAGGCGTGGTCGATGGTGGAGGCGGACGTTTCCGGACTGGTGGCAGTGCGGGAGGGGCTGAAGGCGGAGTTTCTGGAGCGCACCGGCGCGGGACTTACGTTTCTGCCGTTCTTCGTGGCCGCGGCTGCGGCGTGTCTCAAGGAGCATCCGTTGCTGAACTCGTCGTGGGATGAGGACGGGATCGCGCTGCACCGTGAGGTCAATGTTGGCGTTGCGGTGGCCGCGCCGGAAGGGCTGATGGTGCCGATCGTGCACGGGGCCGACAGGCTCAACGTCTCGGCGATTGCCCAGCGACTCGATTTGCTGATCAAGCGGGCGCGGGCGGGCAGGCTGGAGTTGGCGGACGTGCAGGGCGGGACGTTCACGGTGAACAACACGGGCGCGCTGGGTTCGGTGGCCTCGCGTCCGCTGGTCAACCCGCCGCAGGCCGCGATACTGGCGACGGAGGCGATCGTGAAGCGGCCGGTGGTCGTGGGCGACGGGATAGCGATACGGTCTGTCATGAATCTCGGGCTGACGTTCGATCACCGGATCATGGACGGCGCGGAGGCGGGCGCGTTCCTGCAGGCGGTGAAGGCGCGTCTGGAGTCGATCAGTCCAGTTGGGGAAGTTCTTCCTGAAGTAGTTGTCTGACCGTTTCGGAGATGTCTTTGCGGCGGAGGGCTTCGTGGACGGAGGCCCGCAGGAGGCCGACGGGCGTGCCGGCGTCGACGTGCGCGCCGGGCACGAGCCTGGCGAGGACGCGGCGGCGGGTTAGCTGCGCGGCGATTGCGTCGGTTAGCTGTATCTCTTCGTTTGCTCCCGGCGGGAGGCCGTTCAGGATGTCGAAGATGTCCGGGGTGAGCACGTAGCGTCCGATGGCGGCGAGGTTGGACGGAGCGTCTTCGAGTCGTGGCTTTTCGACCATCGAGCGCACCTCAAACAGGTCTTCCTCCAACGGCACGGGTTCGATTATTCCGAAAGATGGGATACGCTCGTCGGCGACCTCCTCGACCACGATGACGCTTTCTCCGAACCGTTTGTAGTCGTCGATCAGGTATGAGAGGGCCGGCCTCGGCGCCCAGAACAGGTCGTCCGGCAGCAGCACGGCAAACGGCTCATCGCCCACGAACTCGCGGGCCTGCAAGACGGCGTGGCCGACTCCGCGCGGATGGCGCTGGACGACCGTTGAAACTTTGGCTATTTCCGGGCCGTCCTCGAAATAGCGGCCTATGGCCTCGTGGCCGGGGGATACGATCAGCGCGACTTCCTCTACGCCGGACTCGAACGCCTCGCCGACCACGTATGCGATGGCGGGCGTGTCCAGGACGGGCAGCAGCGGCTTGGGGACCGCTCTGGTGACCGGGCGGAAGCGCGTGCCGAGGCCGGCGGCCGGGACCACGGCCTTGCGCACGGCTCGTCCGGTCGGCGCGCTCGTTCCCACGTCAGGCCGTCGCCGCGGCGACTTCGCCCGTGCGGTACACCCGTCGAAGTCCTTCCTGGCCTGCGCCGGATACGAGCATGAACGCAGCGAACATGAGGCCCGTCACCGCCAGCAACGGCGGCGCCGAAAAGACGTCTGCGATGAAGCCGAAGCCGAGGTTGCCGAACGCCATGATGCCGCCCGCGTGAAGTATGTACAGGCTCGATATCCTGCCGCGCAGCCTGTCCGGGGCCAGAGTCTGGACGTACGTGTTGGATAGCGTCATGAACGTGGCCTGGGTCGATCCCATCGCAATCGTCGCGGCGATCGCCATCGGGACGTTGAAGGAGACCGCAAGGAGCAGCGGCGTCAGCCCGCTGCCGAGTCCGGTCAGGAACAGCATCTGCCCCTTGAGTCGCTCGGACCGGATGCCCGCGATGAGCACGGTGCCGGCCAGCGCGCCGATCCCGAATCCCATCACGAGGTAACCGAGCGCCGAGCCGTCAGCCGCGCCCAACTCGTCGCGCGTGAAGATCGGGAACACGGCCTCGAACGACATGGCGAGGGCGCAGTGGAACACCGTTATGATGATGAAGAGCGCGATCATCTTGTGGGTGTAGATGTACGCCAGACCTTCGACCATGCTGCTCATCATGCTGTCGCCGGGGCGGCGCACACCCCGCGACACGGTGCGCACCCTGGACATCATCAGTGCGCCGAAAAGGTTGAAGGCCGCTCCCATGAACAGCACGCCGCTCACGCCGAAGAAGTCGACGGCCAGGAGCGGCGCGGCCACCAGCAGGCCGAGGAAGCGGGCGCCGTGCCGCGTTGCCGAGCTTAGCGTGATGGCGTTGAGCAGGTCCTCCCGCGGAACCTGGTTCGGGACGAGGGCGGCGATGGTCGGCTCCTGTACCGTTCGGAAGCAGCCGCTGAGGAACACGAGCACGGCAACGTGCCAGAGCTCGATGACGCCCGTGACCGCGAGCACGGCAAGCACGAGGCTCACCGCGGTGGACGCCACGAACGTGGCCTGCGCGAGCGAGCGGCGGTCGAAGGTGTCCGCGAGCAGGCCGCCGATGGGCGAGGCGACGAGGTACGGGATCATCGACGCGAAGGTGATGATGCCGACCCAGCCGGAAGAGCCTGACTTCTCCAGCACAAGCCAGGAGTTGGCGACGATCATCGTCCAGAGGGCGCAGCCGGAGATCATGTACGCGATCCACGTGGCGCGGTAGTCCCGGTGCCGGAACGAGGCGAGATGCCTGATCCTGGGGAGCTTGCCTGCCTCGGCGGCGACTTGACGCAACGCGCGCCCCGCTATTCGCCCGGCCCGCCCAGCAGCTGCGCGAGCACGGCCATCCGTACGTACAGGGAGTTCTCGGCCTGCCGGTAGAACGCGAGCCTGTCATCGTCCACCGCGACCTCGAAGTCGCCGCTGCGCTGCATGGGGTCTAGCACAGGGCAGTCCGGCTTGAGGCGGGACATGAACTCGTCGTCGATGCGCAGGTTGAACGCGCCCCTGGACTTGAGAAGCTGCGCGTGCGCCACGGTGCGAGGGCCGTTCAGATAGACCGCATCGGCCTCCGACAGACCGTCGGCGCCGTCCAGCAGCGTCAGTTGGAGACCGCGCTCGCGGCAGTACGACTCCACGGCGGGGTCGACGCGGCCACTGAAGGGCAGGAGGTCCACGCTTACGTTGTCGAACAGCGACAGCGCCACTAGCAGCGCGTTCACGTTGCGGTGTTCGAGCCTGCCGACCGCCGCCACGCGCAGCCCGTCGAGCCGTCCGAGTTCGCGGTGGAGCGTGTACACGTCCGTCAGCGCCTGCGTCGGGTGGTCCACGGCGCTGCCGGCGTTGACCACCGGGATGGCGTCGGCGTCGGCGGCGGTCTCCGTCACGCCGGGATCGCTGCTGCGGAGCGCGACCAGGTCTATGTGCAGGCTAGCCAGCATGTCGATCACGTTGTCGACGTAGCTGGCGGTCGTGACGGGGAAGAACTGGGACGCGTCTTCAGTATGCAGCGCGTCCGCGCCGAGCATACCGGCCGCTCTTTCGAAGGACGTGCGCGTAACGAAGCTGGGTTCATAGAACAGGCAGTAGATCGCCCTTCCCCTGAGCGAATCGGCGTGCGAGTCGCCTGTGCGGTAGGCGTCGCACGCGGGGAAGAGGACATCTTCGATCCAGGCCCTGTCGATCTGTTCGGTGGAGGTCAGGTGGCGCATCGTTGCCTTTTGGCATAAGTCTACGGTATGAGCAATTACCCAAAACGCTTGATGTTCGTAGTATGGCTTCTTTGTGACACGTTGATCACTTGGCGAAATCCTCTATGGCATGAATTGGCAAGACACGTAATCACTCTCGGGTAATCTTAAGACCGACATACACGACATGTAGTCGGCCGCTTGGAGGAACTGGCCAAGAGAAGTGAATGCGATATGGAGGATTATTCACCTTTCCATGCCACGTGCAGAAGAGGCTTTCCCCAACAGCATCTGGCGACGGGAATGTGAGTTCTTTCCTGAATCTACGTTTCTCTCTATCAGACGAATCTGAAAACCATGCCCTATGGCCGGTGAAGTGGTCGTTGTATAATCGTCGTCCTTCTATGGACTCACGACCGTAGCTCCAAAGACGATCCAAGACGTCAAAACGACTGAGAATTCTGACCGCCGCGCCAGGTGCGAAAGGTTGACCATTCAAATAACTGAAGCTGTTCGCTGTGAAATTCAGATGCTGAAACCGCTGCCGAGAAGTCGCTTCCAATTGTGCCCACGACTCGATTGCCGGATCGACTTGGCGCAGGCTAGCTTCTAAAGTGAGCGGATCCCAGTAATTTGCTAAGTCGACGTCAGAATAAGTTGCGTCATCTTTGTACCATGTCACAGTAATAGGTGAGAACTCCCAAGCCGAAGGAGTGAGGCTAACCATTCGATAATCCAGTCCAATACTTGAGCAGTATGCGGCTTCGGCTATGCCATACTCTGTAACAAGTTCGTTGTTGCACTCGAACCATTCATTCTGATCGTGTCTCTGATCATCATCCCAAAAGGGGCCATGCCTAGTTATCCACAATTTTACGGCAGATTGTTGTTCACGAGATAGCAAAGACAGCATTCGTATTAGGGAACTTCCGGGTCTAGCGGCCCTGAACATAACATTCCTGTGGCAATACACTTCTCTGCCAAATCTGCGAGCAATGCTCCGCATTATCATGATCCTATTCAAAGCTTCTAACAACTCTGCTGGGTTGTAGAATTGCGAGTGTATGGAGAGTTCGTTCAACATTAGTTCCAAGTCATTCGCCCCAGCCTGCAAAGTAGTTTAAGTCCTTGTCGAACTGGTCGAAGAAGCCTTCAGGCCATACATCAATGTTGCCAGAAGAATCTAGAGTCGGGCTCAATATCTGGGTTTCATGCAAGAATCGGTCACGGAGAAAGTGGATGGCGATTTCATCTGGCGAAATCCGCCCTGTTTTGACTGTTCTGCGAACTCCGTTGAGTACATGATCACTATGAGTTTCGATGATGAGTTGTACGCCGGAGTGAGCGGCTTCAGCTAGAAACTCGCCCATCAGGGCTTGCCCGGCTGGATGTAGATGTACTTCAGGATTTTCAATGAGAATGAGTGGGCTGCCATTACTCATAGATTCGCGGACAGACAGGACAGCAACGATTATTGGCAAAACTTGAGTGATGCCGAACCCGCAGTGAATTGGATGTAGGAAGCCTGTAGCTTCAGAAGTCCGTATCCTAAGGGTAGCGGCGGTTGTGCCCTCGATCTGTCGCAACTCCAATTTGCATCCCGGGAAGAATGTATCGAGTCGCGCTTCCACTTGCCGCGAAAGCTTGGGAGCCACGTCAGCCAACACTAGTCTATTATCGATAAGGTCATCTCGCCCATGATACAGAGTGCTGACAGCGTATTCGCCTCTAGAGCCGATCACTCGGACGGCATATTCGTCCAGAAGTGGGTACACTTCACGTGGGCCATCTCGTTCAGCCGTGATATACGTCAGATCCCTAATGCTAAACGCAAGTCTCTGAACCTCGTCCTTCTCATCAAGAGGTAGCAACCATCGTATCTGAGACGGAGGGGTGATTGTGGCGCCGTTGATCGAAATCTGTGTCAAACCGGCCGACATTTCGCGGCGTTCTCCAGCAAATACCCAGTTGCAGCCGACTTCGGTGTTGCCGAGGCCAACTTCGAATTGGCCACGGCCAGTATCCTGATCAACTATGTCGGAAACCATGCCGACTTGAGCTACATGGCCGTTTAATACAAGGCGATCCGACCATTCATGATCGCGCATTGTCTGATGTAGGAGCATTATGGACTGAAGAACTGACGACTTGCCAGAGGCGTTCATGCCAGATAAGACCGTCAAACTGCTAAGAGGTAGTCTTAGCAGTTCGAAGCATTTGAAATGCCTAAGTTCAAGCAGATTAAGCATTGTAAACTTCTTCAAACAAGACCTGAGCCATTCGGAAGCGGTCAATCACACGTCTCGTCGCATTGGTTCCGTAGGTAATGGCTGCTATAAAGTCTTCGTCCTCCATTAGCTGATAGAAGCCTTCCTGGAGAGCGTCAGCACGAGATGCCACCACATGGGCGTCAATACAGGATAGACCAGTGACCATCACATCCCATAGTGAGGCGTTGATTACGCTTCGATGTTCTTGGTTTCTCTGACGCTTTCGAAAAGCGTGGCGTCCAAACACTTCGAGATTGTTCTCGAGTCCTTTTTGAAACAATGACGAGAGTTCGTCAAGTTCCTGATCGTCCATGCAGTTCATACGTATGAGAGCATCTGCTAGGAATTCGTCCATCTCTCCACGGTACCGTTCGAGGGGGAAAATATGAAAGGCGCAGAACCTGTTGACGAACTCGCGGTCGCGCATCGTATCGCTGCGCAAACTTCTTCCAGTCGAATCGACAAACAAGTCTGTTTCTGTTTCTTTCCTGAGCCATCGTGTGGCTTGTCCGTTGTACAATGAGTTCCTCATCTGCTGACGTGTTAACGCAACCCCACTGTTAACTCTCTCGAAAATGTCTAACCTAGCACGCTCCGGGACTTGAGCGTCAATAACGTACAGAATGAGATTGCAGTCTTCGATACGATTCTGGAGTCCAGGAGTTAGGTCGTCGAACCGCTTTCCATTCAAGTTAGACTGTTCGCGCAATCTGAGCCGTAGATCGCCATTTACGAATCTTCGAAAGGTTGATAGACGCTGTAGGCCATCGACCACAATCATCTTCCCATCTTGATCTTCAGCGAGGTAAAGAACTGGTAGAGGTATCCTCATCAATACAGACTCAATCAATTTGCTCTGCTGAGCATCGTCCCAGACAAAGTCCCGCTGGAAATCTGGGTCCATTATGTACTGTCCTTGCCCAATCCTTCGCAGCACATCGTAGACAGTACGGCTTTCATTTCTGATCAGCACATTGTTGAGCGGATAATCACTTCCGGGGCTTCCATCATCGTCTCCAATGCCTTCAGGTTCCTCTAGAGCTGCCTCTTCGTGAAATTCCGTCATTTCGACGCTACCTCGCAAGTCAATGGTGTAGAGCTAACATACTAGCACTTGACAGGTGATGCTGCCAACCCTACGCTTAATTCAAAGCGAAGACGGAGACAGGCGCAGGGGTACCGGCCGGGCAGCGAGTCCCAAGCTGGTGAGAGGGGATGCGGAACGGCCCCGGGCGCATCACTCCCGAGCTGCGCGCAGGCTGAGCGGCCCCGGCCCTCGGCCGTCCGAAAGCGCCTGATGGCGCGAGTAGGGCGCGCCGGACTCGTCCGACGTTACACGGGCGCGGCGTTCCTGGTGAGCGCCAGCAACGAGTGTCCCGGCGGTTTCGCGCGTCTTCGCGGACGGAGCCTTCGGGGAACTAGGGTGGTACCGCGGCATACCTGATAGCGGAAGCGTCGATCAGGCTCCCGTCCCTTGATTTGGGACGGGAGTTTTTCTTTGCGGGAGACTTTGGCAGGAACTCCAGGGGCCGGCGCCGCAGAACGATAGATAACAACAGTCACAGAAGTGTGAGGAAGCAGACATGTTCAGACCGGTCAGTTCGAAGGTGGATTTCCCGGAGCAGGAGAAGAGGACGCTCCAGTGGTGGGAGGAGAACGACATCGTTCGGCGCTACATGGAGCGCAACGAGTCGTCAGACAGGCGGTTCTCCTTCATAGACGGCCCAATTACGGCGAACAACCCTATGGGCGTGCACCACGCATGGGGGCGCACGTACAAGGACTTGTTCCAGCGTTACAAGACGATGCTGGGGTACAGGCAGCGCTACCAGAACGGCTTCGACGGGCAGGGCCTGTGGATCGAGGTGGAGGTGGAGAAGGAGCTTAACTTCGGGTCGAAGCGCGACATCGAGGCGTTCGGCATCGACAGGTTCGTGGAGCTGTGCAAGGAGCGCGTCCGGCGGTTTTCTAAGGTGCAGACGGACCAGTCGGTGCGGCTTGGCTACTGGATGGACTGGGACAACTCGTACCACACGATGTCGGACGAGAACAACTACACGATCTGGCATTTTCTGAAGAGGTGCCACGAGGAGGGCTGGATCTACGAGGGCACGGACGTCATGCCGTGGTGCCCGAGGTGCGGGACGGGGCTTTCGCAGCACGAGATCGTGACGGAGGGCTACCAGGAGGTGGTGCACCCCGGCCTGTTCGTGCGGCTCCCGCTGCTGGACCGGGAGAACGAGTCGATACTGATCTGGACGACGACGCCGTGGACGCTGCCCGGAAACATGGCGGCGGCGGTGCATCCGGAACTGCGATACCTGAAGGTGCAGGCCGGGGACGAGGTCCTGTACGTGGCGAAGGCGTGCAAACCGGTCATACGCGGAGAGCACACGGTACTGGAGGAGATGCCGGGCAAGGAGCTGGTCGGACTGCGCTACCGGGCGCCGTTCGACGAGTTGCCGGCCCAGGCGGGCGCGGAGCACAGGGTGGTGGAGTGGGACGAGGTCACGGAGAGCGAGGGCACGGGGTTCGTGCACGTCGCGCCGGGTTCAGGACAGGAGGACTTCGCGCTGGGCAACGAGCTCGGCCTGCCCGCGCTGGCGCCGCTCGACGAGTACGGGGACTTCATGGACGGCTTCGGCTGGCTGTCGGGCATGAACGTTTATGAGGTCAACGATCCCATCTACGCGGATCTGAGGGAGAAGGGCGTCCTGTACCACCTGGAGGACTACTCCCACAGGTACCCGTTCTGCTGGCGGTGCGGCTCGGAGCTGGTCTTCAGGCTGGTGGACGAGTGGTTCATCTCGATGGACGGGCTGCGCGATCGGATCTCGGACGTAACGCGGCGCATCAAGTGGGTGCCGGGGTTCGGGATGGAACGGGAGTTGGACTGGCTCAGGAACATGCGGGACTGGATGATCTCCAAGAAACGCTACTGGGGCCTGGCGCTGCCGATCTTCAAGTGCGGCTGCGGTCACTTCGAGGTGATCGGCAGCGAGACGGAGCTCGAGGAGCGCGCAATCGAGGGCTGGGACGCGTTCGAGGGACACTCGCCGCACCGTCCGTGGATCGACGCGGTGCGCATCGCTTGCGAGAGGTGCGGCGCCTCCGTGCCTCGCATCAAGGACGTGGGCAACCCGTGGCTGGACGCGGGCATCGTGAGCTTTTCGACGCTCGGCTACCGGCACGACAAGGACTACTGGGCCGACTGGTACCCGGCGGACTGGATCTCGGAGAGCTTTCCGGGCCAGTTCCGGAACTGGTTCTACTCGCTGCTCACGATGAGCACGGTGCTTGAGGACAGGGAGCCGTGCCGCTCGATCTTCAGCTACGCGACGATGCGCGACGAGAGCGGCGACGAGATGCACAAGAGCAAGGGCAACGCCATCATGTTCGAGGAGGCGGCGGACCGCATGGGCGTGGACACGATGCGTTGGATGTATGCGCGACAGAACCCGGCGGCGAACCTGAACTTCGGCTACGGCGTCGCGGACGACGTGCGGCGCAAGTTCATCATCCCGCTGTGGAACGTGTACTCGTTCTTCGTCACGTATGCGAACATCGACCGGTTCTCACCGGAGTCGGCGGGAGACGCGCCGCCGCACGCGGACAGGCCGGAACTGGACAGGTGGATCGTCTCGGAGCTGAACGCGCTTACGGCGGACATGCGCGCCGCGCTGGACGGCCTGGAGCCTGAGAGGGCGGCCCGCGCCGCGGAGGACTTCGTGGAGCGGCTGTCCAACTGGTACGTGCGGCGCAGCCGGAGACGCTTCTGGAAGGCGGGCGTGGTCGGAGGGTCGAACGGCGCGGCGGACGCCGACAAGCTGTCCGCCTACCACACGCTGTACGAGTGCCTGGTGACGCTGAGCAGGCTGCTGGCCCCGATAGTCCCGTTCATGGCGGAGGAGATGCACCAGAACCTCGTCCGGTCCACCGGCAGCGGAGAGGAGAGCGTGCACCTGGAGTCTTACCCGGAGCCGGACGCTTCCAAGGTCGATGAGCGGCTTGCCGACGCGACGAGGCTCGCGATGCGACTGTCCAGCCTCGGCAGGGCCGCCAGGAGCCGGGCGTCGCTCAAGGTCCGGCAGCCGTTGGCGCGCGCCGTGGTGAAGGTGAGGGACCCGCGCGAGTCCGACATGCTCTCCGAGATCGGCGGGCAGATAAGGGACGAAATCAACGTCAAGGAGTTGGCCGTGGCCGGGGACGAGGGCGAGATGCTCTCCTACGAGGTGCGTCCCAACCTCGCGGCGCTCGGCCCCAAGTACGGCAGAGGAGTCCGCGACATTACTTCTGCGCTGGCCGCGCTCGATCCCGCCGAGGTCAGCGCGGCGGTGAGCGAGGGGAGGACGGTCCAGGCGGGCGAGTATGCGCTGGAGCCGGACGAGGTCCTGGTGGAGACGTCGGACAGGGCCGGCTACTCGGTTTCGAGCGAGGCCGGGTACATGGTGGCGGTGGAGACCGAGGTCACGCCGGAGCTTGAGGCTGAGGGACTTGCGCGCGAGGTGGTGCACCGGATCCAGAACATGCGCCGTTCCGCCGGGTTCGACATCGCGGACCGCATAGTCACGTACTACAGCGGCTCAGCCGATGTGCGCGCCGTGATGGAGAGGCACGGCGATTACGTCCGCGGGGAGACTCTGTCGGAGCGGCTGGTCGAGGACGCGCCCGCCGGCGATTGCTACCGGGAGGCGCACACGATCGACGGGGAGGAAACGGTGCTCGGCGTGGTGAGGGCCTGACTCAGCGGACCAGGCGCTCCTCAAGAGTGACTGTCGCGATCCGGCTTTCGTCGCCGCTGTAGTACTCGATCTGCACCTGATCGCCGGGCTGATACGACCAGAGCAGCAACAGGAACCTGGCGTTGGTCGGGGTTGGAATGTCGTCCAGCTTGGTTACGACGTCGCCGACTTCGATTCCCGCTGTGGCCGCAGGCCCGTCAGGGAATAGGTTGGTGACGATGATGCCCTCGTCCACCGGGAGGCCCAGATCGCTTGCGATCGCCGGAGTTACGTCAGCGCTGTTGAATCCAATCAAGGGCCTGACGACGCGGCCGTCTTGGATAAGCTTCTCGATGATGGACTGGGCCTGAATGGCGTTGACGGCAAAGCCGATGGCCTGGGCTTCCTGGAGTATGACCGTGTTGATGCCGACGACCTCGCCGTCCATGTTGACGAGCGGGCCGCCGCTGTTGCCCTCGTTGATGGCGGCGTCCGTCTGGATCAGGTCGAACAGTTCGTTCTGGTGCTGCGTCTGAATGGAGCGGCCCTTGGCGCTGACTATGCCCACGGTCACGGACGGCCCGCCCGGCAGCGCGAGCGCGTTGCCGACCGCCACTACCCAGTCGCCCACGCGCATTCGCCGCGAGTCGGCGAATGTCACCGCCGGCAGGTCTTCGGCTTCGATCTTGAGGACCGCGAGGTCCGTCAGCCTGTCGACGCCGACCACGGTTGCGTCGTAGCTGTCGGCATTGGGGACGTGCACCTTGATGTCGCGAGCGCCCTCGATAACGTGCAGGTTGGTCACGATGTAGCCGTCGGGCCGCACGACCGTGCCGGTCGCGCCGCCCTGATTGAGGTAGCTGAAGAAGAAGCCGCGCTCAACCGACTCCACGGATATGGAAACGACGGAGGGCCTTATGGCCTCCACGAGGTCCGAAATCGAGGGGAGGGTAGCGAGCGAGTAGGGCTGGGGCACCTGCGCGGGCTGCGGCGTTGGCGTGGGCTCGGATGTCGCGGCGGCGATCGCGGGCATAAACTCGACCGCGCCGTCAACCCCGGCCTCTTCACCATCGCCGCACGCAGCGCACAGGAGCGCCGCGAGAGCGAAGGTGAGGGCTAAAGTAAGACTTCTTCCCCTATCCCGCCAACGAAGGTTCCGCAACAACCCGAAGCCTAACACGCGAGAGGCCGTTCCAGACGATACCGAAGGCCTTCCCGTTCTTGTCGTTCCGAGCCGCCGCCGCGTACCTGGACGTGACCAAGGCCCCGAACAACATGATGATAGCCGACACATATACCCAGGTCAATAAGACCAGCACCGCGCCGATGGATCCGTACACGGCGTTGTAAACGGCGATCTGGCTTATGTACCAGACGAATCCCCACGTGACCACGTCGAAGCAGATCGAGGCCGCAAGCGCACAGAGCCAGACCTGTCTCATCTCGAGCCGTGTGTTCGGCAGGTACCTGTACAGGATCAAGAAGGTAAGGAAGGAGAACACCGGCATGGAGAATGTAGCCGTCCGTCCCCAGATGTAGGTGCCCGCGATCTCGTAGTCGGGTGCCAGGGTGCCGGCGATATCCCTGAGGGCGTTGAACAGTGGGCCGGTGAACAGCACCATCAAAACCAGCACTCCCGCCCCGCATACCAGCGACAGGTCTATGACGCGTTCCTTTAGAAACGGCCGCGTCCTGGTAATGCCCCAAGCATGGTTTATTCCCTTACGAATCGCAGCAAAGGCGGCGGTAGAGGCCCAGAGGAGGCCCAGAATGCTGAACACGCTCGTGATCGTCCTGGCCCGCACGATGCCTTCGATCGTTTCGCTGATCAGCGCATTGGAAACCGGGATGACCTCGGCAATGTCCATCGCAAGGTCGGCCCTGTCCAGTTCGTCTCCCAGGAAGAAGCCCGTGACGGAGATGATCGCAAGTATCAGCGGAAACAGGGAGAACAGGGTGTACAAGGCGATCGCGCCCGCGATGTGCGGGCAGTTCTTGTGTAGGTAGTCGTTGAAAACGTCGGCGCAGAAGAGCACCAGTCGCACGAAGTACATAATCGACCCGAGCTATTTGCCTGCCAACGGCCCCCGCCGCCGGTATGCGGACTTTGCCTCGCAAACGACGGTGATGTTAAACACCGCCGGTTTTTCCAGTCAAGGAAACGCGCTTGTGGGGGACTGTTTCGGCATCAGCGCAACGGTAGTGGGAGTGGTCGTTTATCCCACCGTCTCGTTCACAAGCGATAGACCGGCTTCGAGCCTGTCGCGCCAGTCTCCCTGTGGGCGACGAATCGTGTTGGTGCATATCCTGAAGAGGCAGACCGCTTCACGGAAGGCAAGGTCCCTTTCGTTCCATCGCAGGCGCTCGAGCGCGGCGCGGCGGAATTGGCTGTAGTATGCGCCGCTTCCGTCCCTTCGCCTCTTGCGGCCAAAGCAGGACGCCCATTTCAAGTGCGCCAGAAAGTTGCCTACGTCCAGCATCGGGTCGCCCGGGCCTGCCTCCTCGAAGTCCACCAGCGCGATTCTGCCGTCGGGCAGGATCAGCATCTGGTCGTCGTAGAAGTCATTATGCGCGACGCTGGTCGGACGCCATGACCCAACGAACGGGTCCAACGACTTGACGGCGTCTTTCAGACTGCGCAGAGCGGGGCCGCCGTCGCGAACGTTGTGCGAGAAGCTCCGTTTGGCCCGCCGGTACGCCCCCGGCAAGTTGAACGGACGGGCGCCAGCCGGCGCGTTAGGCGCAGCCCACAGCGTCTGGAGGCCGTCCAGAAGTAGAGTCGGGTCAGGGAGTCTTCCGGTTCTTATGCGCTGCCGCATGTTCTTGCCGGGTATTTCCGAAAACCACACGACTCCTCCCTCCTTCCAGTACCCCGCGAGCCGGGGCAGAACGAACCCGGACTGCCCGATTAGCTCCTGGGCCGCGAGCAACGGCGCGACTGTGTCCGGCCGCATGACGCGGGCATAGAACCGCACTCGCCCCGCCTTGTGGCGCAGCACCGCCCGGCTGGCCGGCCTGTAGCGGACCAGTTCGACAGCCGCGCGCCGCGCGCGCATTGCCATGACGTGCCTGTTCAGGAGTTCGAGGACAGTCTCCGGATGCGCCGCCTCGCTCAAACCCGGCAGGCGAGGATCCTCCGGGTATCTGAACATCTCCACAGGCTTGCCGCGCTCGGCCCGGATGGCCAGGTGCTCCGACGGGATGTACTCGTCGGCTGGCCATTCCATCTCGTAGCTGACGAGCGCGACCCTGCCCAAGCTGTGCGCGAACTGGCGCACGCGAATGCGATAGGGGTCCGTGCCAGGTCTTCCGAACCGGCGCCGATACGCTTCCCAGATCCACTCGGAATCGAAGAGCTTCGGTAAGTCTTCCAGGCCGGGGTCGTCAGGAAAGGCGACATCTGGATACAGCGATAAGGCCGTGGAAGAGGAAACCATCTCCCCTAGTCGCTGTCATCACTGTCGTCGCTGTTATCCGTAAGTTGCCCCGTGGTGTCTATGCCGTCTGAGTCGGTGCCGTCGTTAGACGTGAGTTGCCCCGTGGTGTCTATGCCGTCGGAGTCTGTGCCGTCGTTGGACGTGAGCTGCCCCGTGGTGTCTATGCCATCGGAGTCTGTGCCGTCGTTGGACGTAAGCTGCCCTGTCGTATCTATGCCGTCGGAGTCTGTGCCGTCGTTGGATGTGAGTTGCGCCGTGGTGTCTATACCGTCGGAGTCAGTGCCGTCGTTGGACGTAAGCTGCCCCGTGGTGTCTATACCATCCGAGTCCGTGCCGTCGTTGGATGTGAGTTGCGCCGTGGTGTCTATGCCATCGGAGTCGGTGCCGTCATTGGACGTGAGTTGCCCCGTGGTGTCTATACCGTCGGAGTCAGTGCCGTCGTTGGACGTAAGCTGCCCCGTCGTATCGATCCCGTCGGAGTCAGTGCCGTCATTGGACGTGAGTTGCCCCGTGGTGTCTATGCCGTCGGAGTCGGTGCCGTCGTTGTCGGTGAGCGCGTTCGCCATTCGGGCGGCCATCGCGTTCGCCCATTCGGTCGGCGCGTCCAGATCGCGAAAAGTTCCGGCGGCAGCTTGGGTCGGCGTATCTACGCCGTCATAGTCTGTGTACGGTGTATCCACGCCGTCGTTGTCCGTCGGCGTGGGCGTGTCGATGCCGTCGTTGTCTGTCGGAGGCGTATCTACGCCGTCGTAGTCCGTGTCCGGGGTGTCGTAACCGTCGCCGTCCGTGTACGGAGTGTCCTGCCCATCGTCGCCGTCAGGATCGTCGTCCGTTTCGCTGAGAGGGGCAGGCGCGCGGGACGGCGCCACCGCCTTGTCCTGGGTAACGTCGCCCGGCGGAATAGCTGCGCTGCCCCACACGAACGCAACCGACAGGGCCAGCGACAACAAAAACGCGCCGATTGAGACCAGTCTCATCATCCGATTATCTCACCTCGTGGCGGGCCTGTCGAACCATGAGTGGGCTGGCAAGTGTTCAGAGTTGGGGAGCGGAGACCCCACCCGCCCCCACCTCTGGATACCGGCCTTCGCCGGTATGACGGCATAGTGAGGCAGCTGTCCCACGAAATCTGAACAGTTACGCCGACCCTGCAATGCCTGACACGCTCGGAGGGACTCGAATATAATCCACGGAGCCGCCGAGTTGCCTGAAGAGGAGCGATCATGCCTTCGATCACTGAGAGATTCTACGAACTCCACCCGACTTCCGTGGAGTTGTCCTCGACTGCCGAGGAGCTCTTCCCGGACGGGGTCACGCACGATGGCCGGAAGCTGAACCCCTTCCGCGTGTACATGGACCGGGGGCAGGGTTCCCGGAAGTGGGACGTGGACGGCAACGAGTACGTGGACTACCGGACGGGGCACGGCGCGATGATCCTCGGCCAGGCCAACCCGGCTATCGTGAAGGCGGTGCAGGACCAGATGGAGCGGGGCACGCATCTGAGCGCCTCCACGGAGTTGGAGATGCGCTGGGGATCGCTCGTCAAGCAGTTGGTGCCGTGCGCGGAGAAGCTGCGATTCCAGAGTTCCGGCACAGAGGCCATCATGATGGGCATGCGCATGGCGAGGGCGTTCACGGGCAAGCGGAAGATCGTGAAGTTCCAGGGCGCGTTCCACGGGTGGTCCGACGCCGCGTTCGTTGGGGCCGCGGGCGACAATCTTGACAACGGGATCCCCGTCGCTGTGCGGGAGACGATGGTTGTCCTGCCGTACGACCTCTCCGAGGTCGAGCGAACGCTGGACGCTGACGACGACATCGCGGCCGTCGTCTTTCAGGGCGACGTGGTCATCGGGCCTTCGTTCATCGAGGGCCTGCGGGAGCTGACCAGCCGGAAGGGCGTTCTGCTGTTCTTCGACGAGGTGGTGAGCGGCTTCCGATGGGCCAGGGGCGGCATGCAGGACCGGTACGGCGTTACGCCGGACCTGTGCGCCTTGGCCAAGATACTCGCGGGAGGCCTGCCGGGAGGCGCCGTGGCGGGCAGGGCGGACGTGATTGACATGATCTCGCCCGGCAAGATCGCGCACCCCGGCACGTTCAACGCCAATCCGCTCTCCGCCGCCGCGGGATCGACGGCGCTGCAGATCGTGGCCGACGAGCCGATCAACGAGCGCGCGGACGCGCAGGCCGAGCGGCTGAAGGCCGGCCTGAACGACCTGTTCGCCAAGATCGAGGTGCCCGCGAGCGCTTACGGGGTTTCTTCGATCGTCCACGTCAGGTTTGGCGCGGACCAAGAGAGCGACCGTGAGATCGTGGGCGCCGGAAGAATGGGCATGAGCGCGGACGCCCAGAGGCTACTCCAGCAGGCTCTGATCAACGAGGGCGTATGGGGCGGGGCCAACATGATGATCCTCTCCGCAGTGCACACGGACGAGGACATTGACCAAACGCTGGTGGCGTACGAGACCGCGCTCACGCAGGCGCGCGAGGAGGGCGCGCTCTAGCGTCGGCAGGCGCGCAACGTCTTGCCGGAGGCGGTGGAGAGTTTTCGCTATGCCTGACATGGACCGCAATTACAGAAGACCGAAAGAAAGGTCGAACGGCTGGCTGGATTCCGGCCTCCGCCGGAATGACGGTTACGGACAAGTTGCCATTCCTGCTTCTGGATTCCGGCCTGCGCCGGAATGACGGTTACGCAAAGGTTTCAACTCCGCGGAAAGTGCCGCCATGCTATAATCTGGCGGTTTACCTGAGAGACTGAGGTACAGGGTTTGGTGACAGAGCGTTCCAGAAACTACGAGTTGGTGATGATAGTGAGTCCGGAGGCCAGCGACGATGAGGTCAGCGCCGCCCAGGAGCGGGTGGACGGCATGGTCCAGAATGGCGGCGGAGAGATGACGCATCACGAGGCGTGGGGGCTTCGGCGGCTCGCTTACCCTATCCAGAAGTTCCAGGAGGGGAGCTATCTCCTTTCGCGCTTCACGGCCAGCCCTGAGACGGCCCTGCAGGTGGAGCGGACGCTCAACGCGGACCAGGGCGTCATCCGCCACCTTGTGGTGAAGGTCTAAGAGGGTAATATGTCCAACTCCGCTCATCGGAGGAGAACCCCATCCCAACCCTTCGAGGGACTCAGGACAGGCTCTTCCCCAGCAGACTGGAGAAGGGGCCAGAGAAGGACGCTTTCCAGTGTTTTTAGATACGGTCTGACAGTCGCCTGCCACGCACTAGCTGAGTAATCCAACCAAAGGACATGCCTAAATGGCCGGACTGAACAAGATGATGATCATAGGCAATCTGGGGACCGACCCGGAGATGCGCTACACGCCTAACGGCGCGGCGGTCACGTCCTTCCGAATCGCCGTGAACCGGGTGTACACGACGGGCGCCGGCGAGCGGCGTGAAGAGACCGAGTGGTTCACCGTCAGTGCCTGGAACCAGTTGGCGGAAACGGTAAATCAGTACCTTAGCAAAGGCAGGCAGGTGTACGTGGAGGGCAGGCTGAGCACCCGCACATGGACCGGACAGGATGGACAGCAGAGATTCAACCTTGAAATCAATGCGAACCAGGTAGTTTTCCTCAGCGGAGGCGGCCCATCCGACGGCGGCGATGACATGGGGCCGACGCCCGGCGCTGGGGAAGACGATCTGCCTTGGTAGGCGCGCGGGAAATCCGATCGGCACAGGGTTACGTTGAAATAGACAGGAGCGACCAGGGGCAGGCGAGCCTCGTTCGCAAAGAGGTACGGAAGGACAGATGACAACGGAGAACACCGAGACGACAAGCACCGAGGCGGCGCCCGCTCCAGGGCCCGCCGCGCAACCGGCGGCGCCTGCGGCGGCTGCACCCGCCGCGCAGACTGAAGCGCCTGCCGCGCCGGCTCCGCAGCAGGCGGCAGCGCCGTCAGCCCCGGTCGCGCCGGCTCCGCAGCAGACGGCAGCCCCGGCCGCGCCTTCTTCCGGCCCTCCAAGCCAGGGCGCGCCGTACAGGGACTCCCGGCCCGGCCCGCGAGGCGGACGCAGAGGCCGTGGGCGGTATTTCCCCCGCCGAAGGGTGTGCTCGTTCTGCGTAGATCACGTCACGACAATCGATTACAAGGACGTGGCTCCTCTGAGGAGATACGTCTCGGACATGTTCAAGATAGAGGGACGCAGGAAGACCGGCACCTGCGCCAAGCACCAGCGCGCGCTGGCGACCGCTATCAAGCGGGCGCGGCACATCGGCCTGATTCCGTTCAGCCGCACAGGAGCGCTGAGCCAACGTTTCCCGGGCTAGGCCGGGACGCCGCCCGCGTGGCCTGGTCTCTAGGCCCGCGCCCGCGCTTGGGGAGTTGAGCAGTGGCAGCACAGAGAAGAATCCGCCGCCGTTCCTCTTCAGGGGAAGACCCAAGAAGAGAGTCTGTTGACCTCGCCGGCCGGAGGCGGAGGACCAAGCTGGTCGTGGCCGTCGCGGGCGTATTCATCCTCGCAATGGCGGGGATTCTCATCGCGGCTTATGTCATCAACTTCGTCCTGCCTCCCCGCGAAGTCATGGTCAGAGTCAACGACGTCGAGTACACGCGCGGCGACCTGGTCAAGCTGGTGCGCGTCCAGCAGAGGGGCGCAGAGTACCTGGGCATCCAGATGGAGACCGCCACCGAAGTGTTCAACGTGCTTCAGAACCTCGTGCAGCACGAGATCCTGGTCCAGTCCGCCCCGAAGTTTGGCGTGACGGTCTCCGAAGAGGAGTTGGACTTGCACATAAGGGAGCTGGTGCTAAGGCGGCCAAGTTCGGACCCTGAACAGGCGGAGCGCGAATTCAGGGAGTTGTACAGCGGGTACCTGAACGCCATTCAACTGAGCGAGGACGAGCACCGCGATACCATCAGACGGTCGATGACGCGGGAGAAGCTTGTGCAGTTCATGAGCGAGTCCGTGCCCCGCTTCGCGGAACATGTCAGGGTCTTCCGGGTAGTGATGCTCGAAGGCCAGGAGTTCGAC
Organism: Dehalococcoidia bacterium; assembly: GCA_963668185.1. Classification (GTDB taxonomy): domain Bacteria; phylum Chloroflexota; class Dehalococcoidia; order Lucifugimonadales. The sequence continues at coordinate 950,650 of OY764162.1, read as the reverse complement.
ATCATGGAGGAGAAGTACGAGTTCGCCATCGAGCAGGCAGAGACCCCGGAGGAGTACATCGAGGCGTTCAGGGGAGTTGTCAGAGAGTTCTCCCGCGACGCTCGCGACACGGTGCGGAAGAGCGGCGAGCTTGGATGGATGCCCAAGGGCATCCTCGAAGACTATGATGACGTGCTGTTCGACCTCGAGGTGGGACAGTTGAGCCAGCGTCTGCCCGACTACGAAGACAAGACCAACAGGGTCTTCTTCTATTTCATGGTTGGCGGCAAGGAGCAGGCGAGGGACCTGTCCGAGGAGCACTGGAACGAACTCAAGTCCCGCGCCTTGACGGACTGGGTGAACGAACGCAGGGCGGAGTTCGACGTGTACTCGGCCCTGAACAGCGACATCTACGACTGGGTGCTTCTACAGTTGGGTTTCTCGGAGCCGCCTGACATTGGCGCCAAGCTGATCGGGATCACCCGACAGGCTGCGCCCCAAAGTTAGCCTTGAGTTCTAATTCTACGGTCCAGATAGGACTGCTTGGGCTCGGCGTGGTCGGCGGGGGAGTAGCCCGCGTTCTCGGAGACAAGCCCGGTCACGTCGCGTCCCTGGCGGGCAGGGAGATCCGCCTCAAGCGCGCTCTGGTACGCGACGCCGCCAAGCCGAGGGAAGCCGCGGTCCAGCACGGCGTTCTCACGACAGACGCTGACGACGTACTGAACGATCCGGACATCGACGTGGTGGTTGAGGTCATGGGCGGCCGGAGTCCGGCCCGCGACTACATCCTCCGCGCCATCGCCGCCGGCAAGCACGTGGTCACGGCAAACAAAGAGGTCATGGCGAGCAGCGGCCCCGAGGTTCTGGCCGCGGCGTCGGAGCACGGGGTGCGCGTGCTGTTCGAGGCGAGCGTCGGAGGCGGCACGCCGATCATCTCGCCGCTGGTGCGTGACCTGGCGGCCAACAACGTCCGTACGATCCGCGCCATCATCAACGGCACCACCAACTACATACTAACGAGAATGGCCAGCGACGGACTCGACTTCGAGACGGCGCTGCAAGAGGCGCAGGAACTCGGATACGCAGAGGCCGACCCTGCCGACGACGTCGAAGGCGTGGATGCCGCTTACAAGCTGGCGGTCCTCTCCAGCCTGGCGTTCCGCGCCGGCGTCCGCGACACCGACGTTTACCACGAAGGAATCACGAGGCTGCAGGCGCGCGACTTCCAGTACGCCGGAGAGCTGGGATACTCGATCAAGCTACTCGCACTCGCGAGCAGCACCGGCGACGGCATCCATGCCAGGGTGCACCCGACGATGGTCCCGCAGGACGAACTGATGGGCAAAGTCTCCGGGGTGTACAACGCCGTGGAGATGGAGACGGACCTTGCGGGCCTGATCACGTTCCACGGGCGCGGCGCTGGCTCCCTGCCCACGGCCAGCGCGGTCATGGGCGACGTGATAGACATCGTTCGCGGCATGGCCGGAGGCGCTGCGCCGACGCCTGCCGCGCCCTCATCCGAGCTTGGGGTCCTGCCGTTTTCCGAACTGGAAACGCGCTACTACGTCAGGATGTCGGTCAAGGACAGGCCGGGGGTGCTCGCGCAGATCACCAGGATACTGGGCGACCTGCGCATCAGCATCGATTCGGTCATCCAGAAGAGCGCCGACGAGGCGTCCGGCCAGGCGGAGCTTGTGCTCATGACGCACGTCGCGAACGAGGACGCGGTCCAGCGCGCCGTCAACGCTATTGGCAGTCTCGACGTCGTCGGCGAGGTCGGCAACCTGATCCGGGTGGAGGACTGGCCGAAAGCCTAGGCCGTCTCCTCGTCGAACAGGGCGTCGGCGAACTCTCGCGGCTCGAACGCGGCTATGTCGTCCGGCGACTCCCCCGTGCCCACGTACAGCACCGGCAGCCCCAGTTCCTCGGCGATCGCCACGACGATGCCGCCTTTGGACGAGCCATCGAGCTTGGCGAGAAACACGCCGTCGCACTTGACCGCTTCGGTGAATGAACGGGCCTGCGCCAGCCCGTTCTGGCCCGTAGTGGCGTCAAGCGCGAGGAGCACATGGAACGCCCAGCCCTTCGCCTGCTGTTCCGCTATGCGGTGCACCTTTCGAAGCTCCTGCATCAGGTTGGTCCTGTTCTGGAGTCTGCCCGCCGTGTCGATGATGGCGACGTCGGCATTGCGCGCCCTGGCCGCCTGGACCGTATCGAACGCCACGGCCCCTGGGTCTCCGCCACTCTGGTGGGCGATGACGTCTATGCCCAGCCGCTTGCCCCACTCCTGTAGCTGCTCGATGCCTGCCGCCCGAAAGGTGTCGGCGGCGCCCAGGATCACAGACCGTCCCGAGTTCTGGTGCGCCCTGGCCAACTTCGCGATGCTGGTGGTCTTGCCGGCTCCGTTGACGCCGACGACAAGCACGACAGCGGGCGTCCTGTCTAGGTCCAGGCCGCGCCCGTCGCCGGAGGTTCGCAGCGCGTCGGCGATCTTCCGCTTCACCAACGCGATCGCGTCGTCAGCGCTGTCCAGCGACGAGTTCCGGGCTTCCTCCCGCACGTTCTCCAGCAGTTCCATCGCGGTGGATACGCCAATGTCAGACGAGATCAGCGCCTCCTCCAGGCTATCCCAGACCTCTTCGTCCAGGGGTTGCCCCCGGAACATGGAGGCGACGCGCCCGAACCATGCCCGCCGCGTCTTCCGAGCGGCGTCTCTGGTCCTGTTCTTGCTGTCCCGGCGCAGGAATCTCACCGGATGAATCTCCTTTGGCTGGTGCGCCCCATTGTCCCATCTCCGAGCGGAGGGATACCAGCGATGTGATGTGCAAAGCAAGGACGCTCCGCTAATGCGGAGCGTCCTCGAATCAGCCGGTTCGATCGCTTACGGATGGGCCTACGGTATGAACGGGTGCCTGGACCGCACGGCGGCCCGGTAGTCCCTCCTGGCTTCCTGGATGGACGGCAGGCCATGGGCGCTCCTGCGTTCCAGGTTCCTCAGGTAGTACTCGAAGTCCGAGTTCAGTCTCACCGGCAGCCGGCCCAGAATTGTGTTGATCATCTCGCTTCACCTCTCACTTCTTTTGGATTTGCATCTGCCTGAACCATGGTTCCTACAGTAATTCTCAGGCCGGCGGTAAAATTGCGTGAAGTCATGCAGTATGATGTTTACATTCGGCTCGTTGATACTGCGGGGAACGGAGTGACCGATGGAACTTAGAGAGTTGAGAACTTTCTGCACGGCGGCCAAACTGCGGAGTATCTCGAAGGCTGCGGACAATCTGAACATCGGGCAGCCTACGGCGACAACTCACATAAAAAAGCTGGAAACGGAGCTCAACGCCAAGCTCTTCGACCGTATGAAGCGCCCCATCCAACTGACGCTCGCGGGCGCCACCCTGTCTCAGCTTGCAACTCCGCTCGTCGAAGGAATCGACGCCCTGGCATCCCAGACGGCGATGGCTGAGGAGGAGGGGCCCGTGGCGATCGCGGCCACGCACGACATCATTCCTCACACGCTGCTGCGCGTGGTGAGCGAGTTCAGGACCAGGTTCCCTCACGTGCACCTGAGGATGCGGTCCGCGCTGCGGAACGAGGTGCTGGCGCTTGTGGAGGAGGGCGAAGTTGACATGGGGTTCCTGGCGAGGCCGGTGTACTCGGCCACGCTGGAGTTCCGAGGCCTGTTCCCGTACGAGCGGGTGCTCATCGCTCCGCAGGGGCATCCGCTGTTACGTGAGCCAGTAACGTCGCTGGAGCAGATAGGCCGCTACCCGCTCATACTCCGGGGCCGGCAGTCACACACGAGGGCGTTGCTCGAACATGCCTTTCGCCGCAGGAACATCCAGTATGACGTGATCGTCGAGTTGGAGAACTTCGACATGATCAAGCGCTACGTTGCCATGAACGTGGGCATATCGGTAGGGCCCAGGCTTGCCATAGACCCCGATGACGAACGGGTCATTGGGGTCGCCAGCCTTGCCGCCTTGCTTCCGGTGGACCAGGGTGGAGTCGTTACGCTCCAGGGCAAGACGCTGTCGACTCCGGCCGAGAACTTCATGGACCTGGCGCAGAGTGTGATCGGCCGCCAGCAGGAGTGAGGCAGGGACCGCCGCGGCCTGTCGAAGCCGCTTGCCGGGAATCGCTAGTTGTTCACTCCGACCAGCCTGGCGGTCACCACGTAACGGTGATCGTAAACGAGGGGCGGGTAGCAGGTCACGAGGGTTATCTCGGCATCTTTCGTGTAGGTCAGTTCCAGTTCGGAGGGGTGGACCACTTCGCCCTTGACCACCTGGTACAGGTAAGCGCCGTCGGCGCTGTAAAGCGTCACGAATATAGGATCGCCGTCGCGAATGAGTTGGCTCAGCTTCGGCAGGGACCGGAACACGTTGCCCTCGCCCCTGATCGGGCTCTGAAGATGGCCGAAGTACCAGCCGTTGCTGTACTCGCCCGGATTCGCGGTGCTCGGAATGTGGCCGACGATGTTCTTGGGCGTCTCGTACGCCTGGCTGTCTCCAAGGTCTATGATCCTGAGGCCGTTCACGATCGCGTCCACGCCGATGTCGGCTATGACCATGCGGCGCGCCGGGGCCGCGCCCAGCCACTCATAGTCGTCGGCCTTGTATGACACTGCCGCAAACCCCTCCGGCAACAAGTACACCTCCAGCCGGTCGCTACCAGCCCACAATGGGTCGTCCCAGTACTTCGGGTGAACTTCGGCACCGGGATACGACGTGGCGAAGCTGTCTATCAGGACGGGGCCGTCGTACGACGCCGCGCCGGCCTGGGGACCGGCTGTTTCGTCCCCGGAGTCAGGGGAGTCCGCGGCGATCACCGCGCCGCCGTTCGACTCCGGCGTCGTCTCGCTGACGCCGGCTGATTCAGGCGCGGTCTCGGCGGTGGCCGAAACCACGGCCTCGGTTTCGTAGCTCTCGGCGGTTGTTTCTGCCACCTCTGAAACGCCGGTTGACGGCGCTGCTTCTTCGGTGGCCCTGGTGGATGCCGGTTCGGCGATAGGATCCGCCGCCTTGCTCGCATGATCCACCACCGTGAAGCTGTCGTTCTGTGCGGTCTCGTTAGCCTCCAACGTCTCAATTGTGGCGGCGGTTGTGACGTCGAAGCTGAGGTCGTCGAAGTTGGCACGCGAGTAGTACGAATAAGCATAGTATCCGGCCACACTGAGCAGCATGACGAGGCCAAGGGCAATCATCGCCACGCCGGTTGCGCGGTGCAGGCGCCGTGACCGGAGTCTCTCAATGACGGCTTGCGTAAGTCTCATCGCCTCAACTTCGAAGCGTGCTTCGTGACGTGTCGTTACGTTCGGCTAACACGATTGGGGGAATTATAGCGCAGGCAGCCAGTAGCCCACTCATGGTTCGACAGGCTCACCACGAACGAAACGGAACCCAGATGCCGGAGATAGGAGTCTTGGCGCCGCCTCGAACGGGCTTTACGTGGGAGGGCAGGGGCCGCGCCGGCCGCGCTAACTGCGGCGGCGAGTGTGGGACTCGAGGCGCTACCTCATACGAGGTGTGTGCATCTGCCCGCTTGAGATCGGCTCGTTGATGTAAACGTCGCCGTTGCGGATCTTGAGGTTGAACCCACAGTCCGGGTTGCTGCACACCCAAGCCTTGTAGTGGATGGGGGCTCCCTGACTGCCGAAGTCAGAGAGGGGGAGCAAGCTTCCGTCCGGGCAGGCCTTGCAGTCTGGAAAAGGGCCGTTATTGTTGATTGCCACCGCTGTGTCCACCTCCCTGAAATAGAGGTGGGAGTATAACACCGGCAAATCTCAGTCAACAAGGCGAATTGGCGGGCAGCGGCGTTACTTCTCCGGGAAGAGGGCCACCCTCACGCAGCTGTCCCCGGTCACGTAGCGCTGAGCCGCGGCGGAGACTTCCTCAAGTGTGATCGACTCAAGGTGTCATTCAGTTCGACTACCGGAGTAGCGGTCGTCCTGGAAAGTCTCATGAGCGTGAACTGTTCCTGCGCTTGTATGATGGGTGAGTCAAAGGCCGCCGCCGATGGCGATTCGACGCACTATTTCGACGCACTATACTGTTCCTGCGGGCATCACGCGTGCATGTGAGGAGAGGCGGCACCGACTATGCCGAAAGCTACAATCGACGGTCTCTCGATCTACTACGAGTCACACGGGGAGGGCTTCCCGCTCGTACTGTGCCACGAGTTCGCGGGCGACTACCGCTCCTGGGAACAGCAGGTCTCGTACTTCTCGCGGAGGTACCGGGTCATCACATACAACGCCCGGGGATACCCTCCGTCGGACGTTCCGGAGGAGTTGGAGGCCTACAGCCAGGAACGGGCGGTTGAAGACCTGAAGGGCCTGCTGGACCACCTCGGCATATCGAGCGCGCACATCGGCGGGTTGTCCATGGGCGGAGCCGTCACGCTCAACTTCGGCATCAAGTATCCTGAGATGGCGCGATCGCTCATCGTGGCGGGCGCGGGAACGGGCTCTGTCGATCCCGTCGCATTCCGCCAGACCGCGAACCGGTTTGCTGATCAGATGGAGGCCCACGGCATGCAGTCCATGGTCGATTACGCAAGAGGCCCCACACGCATCCAGCTTCTGGAGAAGGACCCGGTTGGCTGGGAGCGGTTCGCAGGCTATTTTCTGTCGCATTCGAGCACCGGCTCGGCGCTCACATTCCGCGGCTTCCAGGCCAGGCGCGCGCCTGTGTTCGATCAGGAGCGGGAGCTTCGCGCCCTCGACGTACCCACGCTCATCATGTTCGGTGACGAGGACGATCCTTGCATCGAGCCAGGCGTGTTCATGAAGCGATGCATCCGCAAGTCTGGTATGGCAGTGTTCCCGAAGTCGGGGCACGCCATCAATCTGGAGGAGCCGGACCTGTTCAATCGTACCGTCGCCGACTTCCTTTCGGCTGTTGAGATCGATAGGTGGCCGGAGCGGCGCACAGGCGTTGACGCGGGCCGTCTCGCATAGCCGAAGCGCTCTACGTCCTTGAGGGTATGGCCATCATGGCAACAAGGCTACCTGCGATCATGCATGCGAGACCTGGCTGCAGAAGACATCCCACCATCTCGTTAATTCGATGAGTTGGGGCCTAAATAACCTTGTACATGGTCTGTCCCCGGCACTAACGTTAGGCCTCAGCCATCGAGACTGTCATACGATGCGAAAGATGCTTTACAAGGCCATCCGTCCCGTCGTCTGCTCCATACTCACTTGCTCAGCCGCACTGTTTCTTGTCTCCTGTGGCAACGAATCTGTGACCACCGCAGATCCCGTCCAACAGGAACCCGCTGCGACTCCAGAGCTTGCCATAGCAGTCGAAGAAGCAACTGAAGTCGAAACACTCGAACCTGTTATTGAAGAGGTCACGGAAAATCTGATCGATGGCACGGACATCGGGGCCTTCTACGAGGTCGGCTTGAACGGATTCGACATAGTGTGGACGAATCCGGAGAACGGCAGCTACTCCCTCCTGCTCAGGACCGCGGACTCGGTCGAGTGGAACATCTACTATGGGGGCCACGGCGAGGACTACGCTTCGGTGGAGTACGAGTCCCTCAGCCTTTCAGGAACGGAGACACTCATCGGCCATTTCATAGAACATGACGACGTCGGTAGGGTTTTGCTCGAACATCCGGAGTTCACGATCGACCTGTCTTCGATTGATCTCGCGATCCCAGAGATACACCAGATCGCTGGCTCCGAAATCGGAGCAAGCTACGAGGTCAACTCAGCAGGCATCGACATAGGTTGGGCGAACCCCGCCGATGGCAGCTATACGCTGCTATTGAAGACTGCCGACTCGCAGGAATGGAACCTGTACAACGGCGGGCACGGGAACGAGCGCGCCGTCGTGCACTTCGCCAACCTGAGCCTGTCAGGTCTAGAAACCCTGGTGGGCCAGTTCCACAAGTACGGCCTCGACCATAACTTTGTGGAGGCATACTCAGAGTTCAGCATCGACCTCTCCACGATTGAACTCCACTAGCGTTCCCCGAGTTTATGGATTCGCCGTTCAGATCGGATTGGGCCCCGGCGTCGCGCTATGACCTGATTCTCTCGCCCCTAGGATCATAGGGCGGGGTCAGGCGCACTCCGGCAGGATAGCGTTCGGTAGCGGCCTCGATCTCATACGAGCCGGTGCGTATCCAGCCCGGCGTGGCGCCCTCTTCGTTCTCGAGGTACCCCATCGCAATGGAGCGTCCAAGCACATGGCTGTAGTTCCCGGAAGTAGTGTGACCTACGATTGCGCCGTCCCGGTAGATGGGTTCGTCGCCCAGCAGCAGGGGCTCAGGGTCTTCCAGCACGAAGACGGCCAACCGCTTCTCAACGCCCGCTTCTCTCTGCCGTAGAAGTGCGTCTCTCCCGATGAAGTCGACACACTTGTCGAATGCAACCGCGAATCTTAGCCCGGCCTCCAATGGTGTGTCCACGCTGGAGATGTCGTGGCCCCAGCTTCGGTACGCTTTCTCTAAGCGAAGCGACTCCAGGGCGTGGTAGCCCGCGTGCGCCAAGCCGAACTCGCCGCCCTCCCGGATTATCGACTCGTACACGTTGGCGGCGTACTCGCTCGGGATGTAAAGCTCCCAGCCCAACTCGCCGACATAGGTAATCCGCCAAGCGCGCACCGGCGCATAGTCCAGGTAGATCTCCCTGGAGGTCAGGAAGGGGAAAGCCTCGTTCGACAGATCGGAATCCGTCAGGCGCGACAGCAGGTCTCTTGAGCGCGGCCCCATTACGCTCAGTACGGCATACGACGACGAGACATTGGTGAGCGTCGCTCTCGCGTCCTCCGGTATGTGTCTCTCGATCCAGGCGCGGTCGCGGGTGATCGACGCCGCAGAAGTGACAATCATGTACGCGTCTTCCGAAAGCCGGTTCACCGTCAAGTCCGCCACGATACCGCCGCGCGCGTTCAGCATTGCCGTGTAGATGAGCCTGCCGGGATCCACGGCAACGTCGTTCGCCATGATTCGTTGCAGGACTGCCTCTGCGTCGGGGCCCTGGAGCAGGAACTTCGCGAACGAGGTCTGGTCGAACAGGCCAACAGCCTGCCTCACGGCCATGTGCTCTCGCGCCGAGTGTGGGAACCAGTTCTGCCGTCCCCACGAGTACTCGTAAGTGGGCTCAACTCCCTCCGGGGCGTACCAGTTGGCTCGCTCCCACCCGGCGGCAACCCCGAAGCACGCGCCGCGCGAGGCCAGTTGGTCGTGCAGGGGAGAGCGGCGAACATTTCGAGCCGTTTCCGGCTGCCTGTGAGGCCAGTGCATGGCATAAATCAGGCCCAACACCTCCGAGACGCGCTCGCGGAGGTAAGCCGGGTTGTTGGCCCAGCCCTGGAAGCGGGCGATGTCCACCTCGGAGAGGTCTATCGTCATCTCGCCCTCCGTGATCCATTCAGCCATGGCCTTGCCCGCCCCGGCCGCAGACGCCACGCCGCTTGAATTGAAGCCAGTGGCCACGAAGAAGTTTCGCAACTCAGGGGCTTCTCCCATGATGTAACGTGTGTCTGGAGTGAAGCTCTCAGGGCCAACCAGCCTGAATCGCACTCCCGTCTCCGACAGCGCCGGAACGCGTTCCAGGGCATTCTCGATGAAGACGTTGTAGTGGCTCCAATCCCTGTTGAGCATGTGGACGGAGAAGTCGTCCGGTATGCCTTCCATCCCCCAGGGTTCCGCCTCCGGCTCGAAGCCGCCGATCAGCAGTCCTCCGCCCTCGTACGGGTACCGCCGGACGTAGATGCACCCGTCCGGGTCACGGAGCGAGGGCATGTCATCCGCGGCGCCGGGCACCTCTTCGGTCACGAAGTAGGCGTGATCGGCGGCATGAAGCGGAATGGGGACTCCGCACATAAGGCCGATCTCCCGGGACCACATGCCCGCACAGACGACCACCGCTTCGCACTCGATGTCGCCGCGCGACGTGGAGACCCCTGACACCGCACCGTCGCGGGCGAGGATGTCGGTAACGCGCGTGTTCTCGACAATCTTCACACCACGGTTCCTGGCGCCCGTGGCAAGCGCGTTCGCGGTGCTGTCCGGCACTGTCTCGCCGTCCTTGGGCAGGTGCACGGCTCCAACCAGCCCTTCCGTGCTCAACAGGGGCAGGAGCCTCTTCGCATCGTCCAGGCTGACCTCGTTCATCTCCACGCCGAAGCTCTTCGCCATCGAGATCATGTGGCGAAGCTCGTCCATGCGGGCCTGGGTCCGGGCTACGCTGATGCTGCCGGTCTGCCGGAAGCCTGTGTCCACCCCGGTCTCGTTCTTGAGCTCTTCGTAGAGGCGCACGCCATAGCGTGAGATGTCTGTCAGTGCGCGGGTATGCCGCAGTTGGGTCACCAGTCCTGCGGAGTGCGCGGTCGTTCCGCTGACGATGGCGCTTCGCTCCAGCACCACAACGTCCTTCCACCCCACGTCGGCAAGGTGGTAGGCGACGCTGCATCCCACGATGCCCGCACCGATGACGACGATCTCTGCGTGTTGCGGAATCCTGCTGTCCATAATCTGGCTTCGTAAACTAGCATCACCTGCCAGAGCGGTCAATCTACGCGGCCGGATCTAACCGAGGGCAAAGACCAGCACGTTGCCGGCTACGTAGCAGGCCACGAGGACAATGCCCTCCGGCGTCCACACCGTAGCCAGTCTGCCCCGCGGCCTGAGCGCCGCGCCCGCGATGACCACGCCGGTCATTAACACGGCTACGAGGCCAGCAACGACATGCACCTGCGACACGGCGTTCCACACAACGCCCTCCGTAAACACAAGGTCATCCACGAAGAGGATGAAGCCCATATTGAACACATTGCTGCCCAGCAGGTTCGTGACGGCCAGGTCAGGCGCGTTCAACCGCAGCGCCGCGAACGCAGTCGCGATCTCCGGAAGTGAAGTGCTCAAAGCAAGGAACTGCGTTCCTACGAAGCTCGCCTCCCAGTCCATCGCCTCGGCTATCTCAAAGCCGGTCTCCGCCAGCAGCACGGCGGCGGCAACCACAACTCCAGCCGAGACGATGTAGATGCCGATTGCCTTCTTCAGGCTCTGGTCGGCATACTCTTTGCTCGTCTCGTTTTCTTCCTCGTCCTTCTCCCGGTCACTCTTATCTTGCCTGTACACGAGCATCATCGCGATTAGGAAACCCACTATCAGCGCGGCGGACAGTGGGCTTACGTACCAGGATGACATCAGGGTGGTCGTGGTGTGGAAGTACACCGCGCCGACCGCCAGAAGGATGAGTCCCGCCCCCAAAGCTCCCACCGTGATAGAGGTGAGCCGCACGGCTGTCAGCAGCGGCCCGTTCCGCCAGTACAAGTCGGCAAGCCCGATGATCATCAGGTTGAACAGGTTGCTTCCGAACGCGTCGCCAATGGCCAGGTCAGGAGAGTCGACAAAGCCAATGGCGCTGATTCCCGTGCCCAGCTCGGGAAGCGAAGTGGCCGTGGCCAGCATTACTACTCCGACGAATGAACGTCCGAGTCCAGTCTTCTCGGCCACGGCGTCCGCGGAGCGCGCCATGAACTGCGCCGCGATCAGAATGGCAACGGCGATCGCGCCAAACTGAAGCCAAAGCAGCGCCGGTGACATAGGCCCTCACGTTCCCGCCAGTCGAGAGCCTGCCGGCATCCCTGAGGCGCTGGATATTCCAGGATTCGGCGGACAATCATAGTATTGCCTGGAGCGCTTTGCACCATTTGTCACAAGAGGCCGCGCGCAGACTGCTCTTTGGCCGAGCGCGATTGTGGTAGAGTTCGGCACGTCGCGGCTGCGGGATGGTCCGTGGCGTCCACAGGTGACCGGACTCGGAAGAGAGCCTAATGCGCACAACAACCAGACGCCTCCAACAGATGAAACAACGTGGCGAGAAGATCGCCATGATGACCGCGTACGACTACACCTCGGCGCAGATAGTCGAGAGCGCCGGCGTCCCCATAATCCTGGTAGGTGACAGCTTGGGGCAGGTGGTTCTGGGCTACGAGACCACCGTGCCCGTCAGCATGGATGAGATGATCCACCACGTGCGGGCGGTCGTGAGAGGTTCCCGCAAGGCCCACATCGTTGCCGACCTCCCGTTTCTGAGCTACCAAGCCGACACGGCTGAGGCGGTCCGCAACGCCGGACGGCTCCTCAAGGAGGGCGGGGCGCAGTCCGTCAAGCTCGAGGGGGGCGAACACGCCGCCGCAACGGTCGATCGGATCGTCAGCGCCGGCATACCCGTGATGGGCCACATCGGTCTCACGCCGCAGGCAGTCAACCAACTCGGCGGCTACCGCATCCAGGGCAGGACTGAGGACGCCGCAGCCCGGTTGGTAAGAGACGCATTGGCGCTCGAAGAGGCGGGCGCATACGCTCTTGTTCTCGAGGGCGTGACCTCCATAACCTCGCAGGCTGTTACGGCCAGGGCAGCTATCCCTACGATTGGCATCGGCGCTGGCACCCACTGCGACGGCCAGGTGCAGGTACTGCATGACCTGCTCGGCCTCTACACAGACTTCGCCCCGAAGCACGCCCGCCGCTACGCCGAACTGGCGGACATCGCCACCGATGCGCTTGCCCGGTACGTAGCCGACGTGCAGTCAGGAGCCTTTCCCACGGAGTCCGAGAGCTTCAGTTGAGAGTCGTCCGCACAGTGGCGGAGATGCGAGAAATCGCAAGCTCAGCGCCGAGGCCGCTCGGACTCGTGCCCACGATGGGCGCCGTTCACGCGGGCCACATCGCCCTGATGGACAGGGCCCGGCGCGAGAATACGACCGTGGTGACGAGCCTGTTCGTCAACCCCACGCAGTTCGACGATCAGGGCGACTTCGAAGAGTACACCCGGGACGCGGAACGAGACCTCGCCCAGTTTGCGGCGTCCGGCACGGACATCGCCTTCACACCTTCGGCGGCGGAGGTGTACCCGCCCGGCTTCAGCGCCAGCATCAGCGTGGGGGCAGTGGCCGAGCGGCTTGAGGGCGCCTCGCGGCCCGGCCACTTCGCGGGCGTGGCCACGGTCGTGTGCAAGCTGCTGGCGATAGTGCGTCCTGACCGCGCGTACTTCGGCCAGAAGGACGCTCAGCAGTGCGCAGTCGTTCGGCGCCTCAACGCTGATCTGAACCTCGGAGCCGACATCGTAGCCGTGCCAACCGTTCGAGATCCGGACGGCCTGGCACTCAGCAGCCGCAACCAACGCCTAAGCGCCGGTGAACGCGAGTCCGCGCGGGCACTCCACGCGGCGCTGCGCCTGGCTCAGAAGCTATGGGCTGAGGGCATTTCGGATCCGGCCCGAGTCAAGGCAGAGATGCTGCGCCTCATAGATGCCCAGGAGGGCGTCAGCGTCGACTACGTCAGCGTCGTGGACCCCGACACCTTCGAGGAGGTCGATACTCTCCGGCGTCATGCTGTGGTTGCCATCGCGGTAAGGGTGGGGAAGACCCGCCTGATCGACAACGTGGCGCTGGACTAAGGCCGAAGGACGCGCGCCGCTCAGACGACGACGCCCGGAAGGACAACGCAAGTGTTCAGAGTTGAGGGGGCGGCCCCGCACCTCGCCCCATGACCCCATCCTAACCTTCCCCAGCAGACTGGGGAAGGGACTGTAGAGACTCAGCAAGTCTGAACAGTTGCAGGACAACTACTCGCCGAACGCTTCGTCGAAGACGCGGTCGGACGGTGGGAACTCAAGCGACTTCACAAACCGGCAGCCCTCGGCCGCGCCAAACTCCCGGTCCATCGCCGCGTCCTCCCATTCGACCGAGAGCGGCCCTTCGTAACCGATCGCGTTGAGCGTCCGTATGATGTCCTCGAAGTCTATCCCTCCCCGGCCTGGCGTGCGGAAGTCCCAGCCCCGGCCCGGCTCGCCGAAGTTGAGGTGCGAGGACAGGATCCCCGAGTCCCCGTCCAGCGTGAGCGCGGCGTCCTTTATGTGGGTGTGGTAGATCCGGTCCGGGAAAGCTTTCAGGAACCTTGTCGGGCTGACCATCTGCCAGTACAGGTGGCTCGGATCGAAGTTGAAACCGAACGCTTCCCTGTGATCGACCGCCTCCAACGCCCGGCGCGAAGTCACAATGTCGAACGCGATCTCCGTCGGGTGTACTTCGAGTGCGAACTTCACGCCGCACTCATCGAACACGTCCAGGATCGGGTTCCACATTTCGGCAAAGTAGGCGAAGCCCTCGTCAATCGTCGTGGAGCTTACCGGCGGGAAGCTGTAGAGCATGTGCCAGATGGATGATCCGGTGAAGCCGTTGACAACGTCCAGACCCAGGTTTCGGGCCGTCTTGGCGGTGTTCTTCATGGCTTCGACAGCCCATGCTCGCTTTGCGTCAGCGTCGCCGTGGACATGCGCCGGCGCGAACGTGTCGGTCCGGGCGTCGTCATTGGGATCGCAGACTAGTTGTCCGGCCAGATGGTTGCTGATCGCGAACAGCTTGAGACCGTGCTCCGCCAGCAGCGCCTTCCGCCCCTCCGCATAGTCCTGATCCACAGCCGCCCGCTCAACGTCCAGGTGGTCGCCCCAGCAAGCAAGCTCCAGTCCGTCGTAGCCCCACCCGGCCGCCCTGGGAGCAAGCTCGGCCAGGGGGATGTCCGCGAACTGCCCGGTAAACAGCGTGACCGGCCTCGTCATATGCACCTTCCTCCTTGTGGTTCTTCGGCCCCGCTACTGCGGAAGCCGCACCCACTTTTCGTCGCTTTCGCCGCTTCGCACAACCGCATCCAGGAACGCCATGCCGCGGACGCCGTCGCGCACGTTGGGATAATCGTACTCATCTTCGTCCACCTCTTTTCCTCCCAGCACATCGGTCAGCGCGTCCGCGAAGGCGTTGTAGATGTTCGCGAACGCCTCGATGAAGCCCTCGGGATGGCCTGCCGGCAATCGGACGCTGCCGGACGCCGCCGCCCCAACAAACGGGGTGGCGGTGCGCCTGATCTCCGTGGGGCCGTCCGGCCTGTGGACGACAAGCGTGTTCGGCTCAAGCTGCCGCCACTCTATCCCGCCCGTTTCGCCGTATATCCGCAACCGCAGGCCGTTTTCCTCTCCCACCGCGACCTGGCTGGCCCACAACACGCCGCGCGCGCCGCGTTCGAATCTAAGCAGGACGCTGCCGTCGTCATCGAGTTCGCGGCCCTCCACGAACGTTGTCAGGTCGGCGCACATCTCTGTGATGCGGAGGCCGGCGACGTACTCCGCCAGGTTCTCGCAGTGCGTGCCGATATCCCCCATGCACGATGAAGCGCCGGCCCGGGCAGGGTCGGTTCGCCACTCGGCCTGCTTCATGCCCTCGGTCTCCAGCCTCGTGGCGAGCCAGCCCTGCGGGTACTCAACGACAATCCGACGGATGGCGCCAAGCTCTCCGCCTTTCGCAAAGTCGCGCGCCTCCTTCACCATCGGATAGCCGGTGTAGTTGTGCGTGAGGCAGAAGAGCTTTCCTGCTTCTCCCACCCTGCGCTCCAGTTCTCTCGCCTCGTCCAGCGTCGTTGTCATCGGCTTGTCGCAGACTACGTGGAACCCAGCGTCGAGAGCGGCGAGCGCGACAGGGTAGTGGACGTCGTTGGGCGTAACGATGGCGACGAAGTCCATCCGCTCGCCGTCGGGCAGGGCGGACTCGCCGCGAAACATCTCATCGTAGTGTCCGTACACCCGGTCCGGGTGCAGGTACAGGTCTCTGCCGCTCAGTCTCGACTTCTCCGGAGCGCTGCTGAACGCGCCGCAGACCAGTTCGATCCTGTTGTCAAGCTGCGCCGCCATGCGGTGGACCGGGCCGATGAACGCGTCCCGCCCGCCGCCCACCATTCCCATCTTCAGCTTCCTGTCCATTCAGTGTTCCTCGTCCGTCTGCAAGTAAGTCCGGCCTCGTTGCCTCAGTTCTAGCGAATGTCTTCGAGGGGATCGTAGCGGTGAATCCCCCTGGCCGTCGTGCGGTCCGGCCGGTCGTCGATGCCGTCATCCGGCGCGGCCCACAGGACCGCGTTCTCGATCACGCGAAGCACCTCGGTCTGGTAGAAGATCGGGTACGTCTCGTGACCCGGCTTGAAGTAAAACACCTTCCCGCGCCCTCTCTTGTAGCAGCACCCGCTACGGAACACCTCGCCCCCGGCGAACCAACTCACGAAGACGAGCGAGTCCGGCTCAGGTATGTCGAACGGCTCACCGTACATCTCCGTATGAGGGATTTCGAAATACTCTCCAAGCCCCTTGGCGATCGGATGGCCCGGATTAACGACCCAGACGCGTTCCTTTTCGCCAATCTCACGGACGTAAAGCCCGCAGCTGGTTCCCATCAGCTTCTTGAAGATCTTGGAGAAATGGCTTGAGTGCAGCGGCACGAGTCCCATCCCGTCCAGGACGCGCTGGTACACGCGCTCCACGATTTCGTCATTTACCTCCCGGTGGGCCTTGTGCCCCCACCAGGTCAACACGTCAGTCTCTGCGAGCACTTCTTCCGTGAGACCGTGCTCCGGTTCGTCCAGCGTCGCCACCTTCACTGAAAATCCCCGGTCTCCAAGATGCCTGGCAATTGGAGCGTGCATGCCGTCGGGGTAGACCGCGATGACGTCCGCGTCCTCCTTCTCATGCCGGTTCTCATTCCAAACGGTCACTCTGGGAAGCTGGCTCATAACTGCTCCTGACGTTCCGATATTGTACTCGCGCTCAGGTTTTCAGACGGACGGGCGTACCGTCCTGACTTGCAGACTCTCTGATCGCGTCCCAGAGAATGGCCATCCTCAGGCCAAGCTCAGGCGGGGACGGGTTGACGATCACGCCTTCGCGGGCGGACAGGAACTCCTCCCAGACGCCGCGTGAGTCACGCACTTCCACCCGCTCCCATCCCTGGTCCCGCCGCTGTCCCTTGAGATGCCAGTCTTCCGGTTGTTGTCGCAGTATCTCCAGCGATTCGCCCCACGCGCCTGTCCTGAGCGCCGCCTTCGAGCAGAACACGCGAATATCGGACGCGCACGACTTCGCCGTATTGCCGCAGGCGTGGATTGTCACCAGCACTCCGGACCGCAGCCTGCCCATTATGACCGCGTTGATCTCAACCGGGCCGCCCTGGTAGTCCAGCAGCGCCCAGACGTCTGCGAAGTCCTCTCCGGCGAGGTCGGACACGGTGTTCAGCATGTGGGCCCCGCTGTCGAACACAAACCCGCCGCCTGAGAGCTCCGGCCTCATGCGCCATGAGTCCGCTGCCAGCCCAACCCAGTTTTGCCAGATGACGCCCGAAATGCTCTGGACTTCGCCCAGTTCGCCTGAGCGAAGCATCTCCGCCGCCTTGCGGACATGTGGAAGCAGGCTCCCCTGAAACGCTACCGTCAGCATGCGCCCTGTGCTGTCGCGAGTCTCGATGAGCTTCCTCGCCTCCTCCGCGTTCATCACCATCGGCTTCTCGACTAGGACGTCAAGCCCTGCCTTCAGGCATGCGTCGGCCTGGCTGAAGTGCAGGGCGTGGGGAGTGACCACATACGCCGCATCGAGCCTGTCCACATGCTGATCGAGCATTGTGGACAGGTCCGGCACGTTGACCGGCACTGCTCGGCCAGACTCCTCGAACAGCGTCGCCATCCGCTCGAAGGCCTCGTCGGACGGCTCGCACACCACGGGGATGTGCGTATTGCGAAAGCCGGCCAGAATCTCCCTGACCCGGTTGCGCGCCAGACCTCCGCAACCGATGATCGCCGTTCTCACTGTCGGATCAAAATCCAAGGACTGCTCCTCCTTCCGGCCTATCCTAAAAAAATGTGGGACATTCTGGGGCATTTCGGGACATGCCAAAGCTGAGAAGCTTCGCCGATGTCCCAGAGCCGCCCCATCCGCCGTAGCTGGCGTGTCCCATCGTGACTCTGAAATGACTCAGAAATGTCCCCAAAATGTCCCATCGACGACCGGCTGCGGAGCGGCTCCTGAGCGACTGTCATGATGTCCACGCGATGAGAATAGCACTCTAGTTCGCAGATGTCCACTGATGATTGAAGGCGTAAGTGTTCAGTGCTGATGAGGCGGCCCAGCAATCGCCGCTCTTACCCCATCTCAATCTTCCCCAGCAGACTGGGGAAGAGGCAAGAGGAGTACATAGTCTCTCACGGAGTGTGAACAGTTACCCTGACGGCGGTTCGGTTGAAGGGCGACGTCTGGATCGGCTATGATGTTTGCCAGAGAGCATAGATTCGTTTCGGCGTTCCTTTAATTCAGTCCTGAGAGGCTGGCAAGGGCGGGCAGCCGAGACGGCGGCGGCGCTGAAAGCCGCGCGGAGAAGCGTTAAGCCCCTTGCCAGCGAAGGCAGGGGGTTTTGTTTTGCTGCCAGTTCCGAACGCGACATGCCGGGAATGACCACTGACAGGGTGGTCCTCACGACCGAGGACATGCGCCGCTCGCTGGTCAGAATCTCTCATGAGATCGTGGAGCGAAACAGCGGCGTGGACGGCCTCGTCCTCGTGGGGATGCACACGCGAGGCGTCCCGCTGGCCGAACGGATTTCGCATATCATCGGCGAATTCGAGCGAACCTACCCGCCCGTCGGCTCGCTGGACATCGGCCTGTATAGAGACGACATCGCTTCCGGCGCGCGTCCGGTTGTCAGGCCCACCGACATTCCGGTTGGCATCGACGGCAAGCGGATCGTGCTCGTGGACGACGTCCTTTACACGGGGAGGTCGATCCGCGCGGCGATGGACGCGCTGATGGACTTCGGCCGGCCCAGCGAGATCAGGCTGGCGGTACTGGTGGACCGCGGACACCGAGAGCTTCCGATCAGGCCGGACTACGTGGGCAAGAACATCCCGACGCGCGCCGACGAAGAGGTTGACGTGCGCGTGGAGGAGACGGACGGCTTCGACCGCGTGGACCTGGTGACAAGGAGGGCAAAGTGACGCTCACTGCCAGCGCGGCAACGAAGTCCCGAACGAACATCGCCCGCACCCGACCAGCGCCTCGCAGGCACGTCCTGGATCTGGACGACTACACACGGAGCGAAATCGAAGAGGTCCTGGACAACGCCGAGGCCATGTCAGAGGTGCTGAACAGGGACATCAAGAAGGTGCCGACTCTTCGCGGGAAGAGCGTTCTCACGCTGTTCGTGGAGGCCAGCACGAGGACGCGCGTCTCTTTCGAGCAGGCGGGCAAGATACTGAGCGCGGACGTGATCAATCTCTCCGGCAACGGTACGAGCATGGAGAAGGGGGAGTCGCTGTACAACACCGCGCTGACGCTCCAGGCGATGAGGGCGGATGTGATCGTGATCCGTCATCCGCACGCGGGAGCGCCGTACCTGCTGGCGCGTCACCTCGATGCGGCTATCGTGAACGCGGGCGACGGCGCACATGCCCACCCGACGCAGGCGCTGCTGGACCTTTACACGATTCGCAGGCGCTTTGGACGGATCGAAGGGTTGAAGGCGGTGATCGTGGGAGACATCAACTACAGCCGGGTGGCGAGGTCCAACATGTGGGGCCTCACGAAGATGGGCGCGGAGGTCGTTCTGTGCGCGCCGCCGACGCTGCTGCCTGTGGACTTCAACCGTGAACGCCTGCGAACGGAAGACCATCCGTTTGCCTCCATAACCGTGGAGACGGACCTGGAGCGCGCGCTGGAAGGCGCCGACATCGTGATGGCGCTGCGGCTACAGCGTGAGCGCCAGGAGGCGGGGCACCTGCCGAGCCTGCGCGAGTACTCCCAACGGTACGGGATCAACGCGAGGCGGCTGGAGGCGGCCAAGCCGGACGCGCTGGTGATGCACCCGGGGCCGATGAACGAGGGCGTCGAGATAGACCCGGAGGTGGCGCACGGCGTGAGATCGGTGATCGAGGAGCAGGTCACCAACGGAGTATCGGTGCGTATGGCGGTGCTGACCGCGCTTGCCGCGCCGAGGCGCCGCTCGGAGGACGGAGAATGAGACACACAGCGGGGATTGCGCCCGTGCTTATCCGGGGCGGCAGGGTCGTGGACCCGTCGCAGGGCATCGACGGCGTGGCGGACGTGCTGCTCGAGGATGGCCTGGTAAGCGCCGTCGGCGGAAATCTGCCCGCGGACGCGGGGGTTAGGGCGCTGGACGCGAACGGCATGATCGTCTGTCCGGGATTCGTGGACGTGCACTGCCACCTGCGGGAGCCGGGGTTCGAGTACAAGGAGACGATCGCGACCGGCACGCGGGCCGCGGCGCGCGGCGGGTTCACGACGGTGTGCGCCATGCCGAACACGAACCCGCCTCTGGACTCGCGGGCCGCGATAGAGTTCGTGCTGGACCGTGCGTCGGCGGAGGGCGCGGTGCGGGTGCTGCCCATCGGCAACGTCACGGCGGGCGGCAAGGGAGACGAACTCGCCGAGATGGCCGAGTTGGCGGAAGCGGGCGCGATCGGCTTCAGCGACGACGGGATGCCGGTGTCGGACTCCAACCTCATGCGGCAAGCGCTCAGCTACAGTTCCGCGTTGGGCCTGCCGATCATCAATCACTGCGAGGTGCACGAGCTTTCGAAAGGAGGCTCGATCAACGAGGGATGGGTGTCGAACCGGCTCGGCGTCAAGGGCGTGCCCGGATCGGCGGAGGACGTGATGGTTGCCAGAGACATCGCGCTGGCCGAGTTGACCGGCGGCAGGCTGCACGTGGCGCACGTGAGCACGGTCCAGTCGCTGGAGCACGTCGCGAGGGCGAAGGACCGCGGGCTCAACGTGACGTGCGAGGTCACGCCGCACCACCTTACGCTGACGGACGAGGCGGTCATGGGCATGACGGCGGAAGGCTCACGATACGCGCCGCTGACCCGGCAGGCGTACGACCCGAACGCGAAGGTCAACCCGCCGCTACGCAGCCCGAGCGCCGTGGAGGCGCTGATCGGGGGACTCAAGGACGGCACGATCGACTTCATTGCCACCGACCACGCGCCGCACAACGCGATCGACAAGATGACGACGGTGGACGAGGCGGCGTTCGGCATCAGCGTGCTGGAGACGGCGCTCGGTTCGCTGATGTCGCTGGCGCACTCAGGCGACGTGGGACTGCCGCTCTTGATCGAGAAGCTCACAAGCGCGCCCGCTCAGTTCCTGGGCCGCGAGCTTGGGACGCTGCGCCCGGGCGCGCCCGCTGACGTTGTCGTCTTCAACCCCGGCCTGGAGTGGACGGTGGACACGGCCGAGTTCGCGTCCAAGGGCAAGAACACGCCGCTGGAGGGCGCGACGCTCAGGGGGCGCGTGGTCGCGACGGTGTTCGGGGGCAAGGTTGTGTATGGGGGCGTGGAGTAGAATTGAACTTCAGGCCGGGATTGGAAGCACGCTGGAGAAGATCGTGAAAGTGATATACGACCAAGAAGTGGACATTCTAAGAATTCTCCTCAACGATGCCGATATTGAAGAGAGCGACGAGGAGAAGCCCGGAGTCATCATCGACTACGATGATCACGGGAACGTCGTCGGAATGGAGATACTGGACGCATCGAGACGAATCTCCAATCCCAGAACCCTAGAGTATGCGGTCACTGGATAGGGGGCTAGCTTGGAATCTATCAAGCTGTGGCAGATTGACGGCGAAGACGTAACGCAGCTACAGACGTCCGATCGAATGGAGTCCGAGGAGTTGCTGGAGAACGTCCTTGCGAAGAATCCCGGCTTGCTGCTCGGGGGTCTAACGCTCGTGGGCCGGCAGACGCCGACGGAGGGCGGCCCGCTCGACCTGCTCGGCGTGGACGAAGACGGGCGGCTGTGCGTATTCGAACTCAAGCGCGGCACACTATCGCGGGAGGCGGTGGCGCAGATCATCGACTACGCCTCTTACCTAGACGGCATGGAACTGGGCGAACTTGCAACTCACATTTCAGACCGCTCAGGGGGTGCCCACGGAATCGAAGAAGTCGAGGACTTCGAAGAATGGTACGGCAGACATGGAGCGCTGGAGTCGCTTAAACCACTGCGGCTGTTTCTAGTTGGGCTGGGCGTCGATGACAGGACGGAACGGATGGTGAGGTTCTTAGCCGAGAACAGCGGTATGGAGGTCTCGCTGCTAACGTTTCACGGGTTCGTCTATGACGGCAAGACGTTCCTGGCCAAGCAAGTGGAAGTGGAGGCAGCAGCCGAACCCGAACGCCGCTCGCGAAGACGGCGTGTTAGCGTGGAGGAGCGGAGAATACAGTTGGAGCGCAGAATAGAAGAATCAGGTGTGTCTGACCTATTTGAAGCAGCAAGGGAGATGTTTCAAGAGAACTGGCCCACGTCTCGACCACGTCCAGGAGCTTTCGGGCTCAACATCCCAATCGTGGGAAGGAGAGAGGCATATGCGCGTATTGGCGTCAAGAACGAGGGAATAGAGATAGTTTTCTTTCCAGCGGCCAAGGCGTTGTGCTTGGATGAGTTCAGAAAGCCATTAAAGGAGATTCCATACGTATTGTGGCCGGAGGGACGTGAGCCATTGGAAGATCCCAGAACAGAGATCATCTTCAGAGTAAATGCGGAAAAGTGGACGACTCACGAAGAGGCCCTGGCCAAACTGGTGCGAACCATTCACCAAGCGTACATCGAAAACAGCATCAACGATAACGGCGCGAGTGACTTGGCGCGCGATGCATTGAAGCTGTTTCGAGATAACTGGCCCGATTCGATCAATGTACTGCACAGGCTTGGAGTTGATATAGCGGCCCGAACCGGGCCTGAACTGACGCCGCATGCTCGAATTGGCCTGTGGGACGAGGGCATAGGAATAGTATTCTATCCAGCCTCGGCCAACCTGTGTCGCGATAAGTTCCGTCCCATGACAGAGAAAATCAGGCACACAACTTGGCCGCATAACCTTGAGCCTTTGACAGATGCACGCGCTGAGATACAGTTCGCGTTCAGCCGTGACGAATGGGAAACTCACAAAGAGGCGCTAACCGAACTGTTGCAGACTGTATATGCGGCTCGGCAAGAAAGCCGGGAGACGGTTGGAGGCGCATAGCAGTGCAAACAGGTGATTTGATCGAACGTGCGCGAATCCTCGTGGACTCTTCTGGAAAGAAGAAGGCAGTGCTGTTGGATTACGACTCGTGGACGGAGTTGATCGGAGACTTGCAGGATCTGGAGGAGATCGACCGCGTCAGAGAATCACGCGAGGGTTACATCTCATGGGATGAGGCGAAGAAAGAGTTGCGTTTGAATGAAACCCTGCGATGACAAGAGGATGCCGATGCCTGATTTAGACCGAATAACATTCGACTCCAACGTGATGGAAGGACGTGCTTGCATTCGTGGCATGCGCGTGACGGTATCACTCGTTCTGAACCTTGTGGCCAACGGCATGTCAGTGAAAGAGATCATCGATGCGTACCCGTATCTCGAATCTGAAGACATACAACAGTCTCTTGAGTACGCATCGCGGCTGGCTGACGAGAGCATGCACCCGATAGAGCAGATTTTAGGGTGAGATTCCTGGTGGATATGGGAATCTCTCCAAGAACCGTCGAATACCTTATAACTCTTGGATACGACGCCATTCACATTGGAGTAGAGGGCCGCGGGAGGTTGGAAGACCATGAAATACTACAGTTGGCGCTGGATGAGGACCGAGTCTTGCTGACGCATGATCTGGATTTTAGCAAACTGATGGCCGCAAGGGACGCACAGTTTCCGAGCGTCATAATGTTCCGGCTCAGGAACATGCAGCCCAATGTGGTTAACCCATATCTCCGGCAAGTTCTAGATAATTTCAGTGGGCACCTTGAAGCGGGTTCGATTGTCAGCGTTTCCACCCGCCGCATTCGCACTCGGTCGCTTCCGATCGACAGAAGTTAGTAGACTTACTATGCCAACTCCCGCATACCTGGTCCTCGAAGACGGCTCTGTTTACAGGGGCCGGGCGTTCGGCGCGGATGTGGAGACTCACGGCGAGGTGGTGTTCAACACGTCGATGACGGGCTACCAGGAGATGCTTACCGACCCGTCGTACGCAGGGCAGATCGTGATGCCCACGTACCCGCTGATCGGCAACTACGGCATCAACGACGGGGACCACGAGTCCGCACGAATCCAGGTGTCCGGCTTCGTCGTGCGGGAGCACTCGCTGCGCCCCAGCCACAACACGTCGCGCATGACGCTGCACGAGTACCTGGACGCGGCGGGCGTGCCCGGGCTGTCAGACGTCGACACGCGCGCGATCACGCGCAGGCTGCGCAGCCGGGGCGTGATGATGGGTCTCATTACACGCGAGGGGACGCCGGAACGCGCGCTCCAACGGCTGCGCGGGCTGCCAGGCTACGGCGACCAGGACTTCGTTTCAAGTGTGAGCACGAGGAAGGCGTACGACTGGAACTCGGACGCGTTGGCCGCGCCGGCCGCCAGCGGCCGCCGGATACTGGTGCTGGACATGGGTGTGAAGTACAACATCATGCGCATACTCGCCGGCAAAGGCTGCGAGGTGGCGGCGATGCCGGCGTCGGCGTCGGCGTCGGACATACTGGCGCGCAACCCGGACGGGGTCGTGCTCTCGCCCGGGCCCGGCGACCCGGAGTTGCTGGACTACAGCGTGGCCACGGCCAGGGCGCTGCTAGGGCGCGTTCCGATTCTGGGCATCTGCCTTGGCCACCAGGTGCTTGGCCGGGCGCTTGGCGCGGACACGTTCAAGCTGAAGTTCGGTCACAGGGGCGGCAACCACCCGGTGCGGGACGAGGAGACCGGCCGCGTGTACATCACGGCCCAGAACCACGGCTACGCGATCGACCCCGACGGGCTGCCGGCCGAGGCGGTGGTGAGCCACGTCAGCCTCAACGATGGCACAGTGGAGGGCATCGCGCACACTAGCCTGCCGGCCATGAGCATCCAGTACCACTCGGAGGCGTCGCCGGGGCCGCTCGACAACGGGTACATCTTCGATAGGTTCATGGATATAGTGGCGGCGAGGAATGGTTGATGGCTAGATAAGAGGAGTCGATAGATGCTGTTAAGAAAGTACGAGTTCGAGAACGGATGCGCTAGGCCAATGAACAGAGGAGTGATTCTCTGGAACGGCAGTGAAGATGAGGTCAGTAGAGACAATCCGATGCGGTCGATCAAGGATCTGATTTACGAGTTGATAGGCGCTGACGAAGTATGGTCGGAAGGTTACGACCTAAAGGGCGTAAAGATCACCGTAGAAATCGAGGAAGTAACGAAGCAGTGATTTCCAAGCCCTCCAAAGTCCTTGTGATCGGGTCTGGGCCGATTGTGATCGGGCAGGCGGCCGAGTTCGACTACGCCGGCACGCAGGCTTGCAAGTCGCTCCGGGAAGAGGGCGTCACAACGGTGCTCGTCAACTCCAACCCGGCCACGATCATGACGGACGAGGGCATCGCCGACGTGGTGTACATAGAGCCGCTCAGCGCCGCAGTGCTGGAGCGGGTCATCCAGGCTGAGGAGCCGGACGGCCTGCTGCCTACCCTGGGCGGCCAGACCGGCCTCAACCTTGCGGTGGAGCTTGCGGAAGCGGGCGTCCTCGACAGGTACGGCGTCCGCCTACTGGGTACACGGCTGGAGACGATCAAGCAGGCCGAAGACAGAGACCTGTTCAGGCAACTGCTGCTTGACTTGGGAGAACCCGTACCGCCGAGCGCCACCGTGCACTCAATGGAGGAGGCAAGAGATACGCTCGAACGGCTGGGGCTACCACTGGTCGTGCGGCCGGCGTACACGCTGGGAGGCACAGGCGGCGGCATCGCGTCCACAGAGGAGGAGTTCGAGGCGATCGTGTCGGGCGGGCTGGCGGCCAGCCCGATCAGCCAGGCGCTGATCGAGAAGTCGCTTGTGGGGTGGAAGGAGCTCGAGTACGAAGTGATGCGGGACGGCGCGGACAACTGCATCACGGTCTGCAACATGGAAAACATCGACCCGATGGGGACGCATACGGGGGACAGCATTGTGGTGGCGCCCAGCCAGACGCTTTCCGACAAGGAGTACCAGATGCTCAGGTCGGCCAGCCTGCGTATCATCCGCGCCCTCAGGATTGAGGGCGGCTGCAACATCCAGTTCGCGCTGGAGCCGAACCGGATCGTGGGGGACACGCTTCCGGGCAGCGAGGCGGACAGCTCCTACTACGTGATCGAGGTCAATCCCAGGGTGAGTCGAAGTTCGGCGCTGGCGAGCAAGGCCACCGGCTACCCGATTGCGCGAGTTGCGGCGAAGATCGCGGCCGGCCGGCGACTCGACGATATTCCGAACGCGGTAACCCAAAAGACTGTGGCCTCGTTCGAGCCCGCGCTTGACTACTGCGTCGTCAAGATCCCGCGCTGGCCGTTCGACAAGTTCCCCAGCGGGGACCGGTCGCTCGGCACGCAGATGAAGGCCACGGGCGAGGTCATGGCCATAGGGCGTACGTTCGAGGCGGCGTTTCAGAAGGCGGTGCGGTCGCTTGAGATCACGAACAGATCGATCCTGTGGGAGGAACCGGCCTGGAGGAACGGCGCCTCTCTGTCAGGCCTGCCGCTCGACTCTCATGACGAGCGGCTGTGGGCCGTAATGTCCGGACTGCGCCAAGGAGCGTCGCCGGAGGAGATGTCGCGCCTTACCGGCATTGACCCGTGGTTCACGTACGCGTTCAAGAACATTACGGACATGGAACAGCGGCTCATCACCGGGACTCTCGATGAAGGAACCCTGTTGGAAGCAAAGCGGCTCGGTTTCTCGGACGAGAAGGTGGCGCTGCTTACCGACCGGACGAAGGATGAGGTAAGGAAGCTGCGCGGCAGGTGGGGAATCCGGCCCGTGTACAAGATGGTGGACACGTGCGCGGCGGAGTTCGAGGCTCAGACGCCGTACTACTACAGCGCGTACGAGCAAGAGAACGAGGCAGCGCCGATGCCGGGCCAGAAGGCGGTGGTCGTGGGCAGCGGTCCGATAAGAATCGGCCAGGGCATCGAGTTCGACTACAGTTCCGTGCACGCCGCTTGGGCGCTCAGAGACGCAGGCTTGGGGAGCGTTGTCGTCAACTCCAACCCCGAGACGGTGTCGACCGACTTCGATACGAGCGACCGGCTCTACTTCGAGCCGCTGGACGAAGAGAGTGTGCGGGACATCCTGGAGAACGAGGCAGTCGCAGAGTCCGGGGACGACCTGGCCGTGCCGCCTTCAATCGTGCAGTTCGGAGGGCAGACGGCGATCAACCTGTCCCAGTCGTTGGATTCTGCCGGGTTGCCGATTTTGGGGTCATCCGCGCGTACGATCGACATGGCCTCGGACAGGCATCTTTTTGAGGAGTTCCTGGCGCGTGTGGGCATCCCAAACCCGCCCGGTGCGGCGGTGTCGAACCTGGAGCAGGCGCTCAACGTGGCACAGGAGGTCGGTTATCCAATTCTGGTTAGGCCGAGCTATGTTCTTGGTGGCCGGGCCATGGAGATCGTGCAGAATGCTACCGAGTTGGTGAAGTACATGTCCGGGGCGTTCGAGGCCGGAGGAGGCCGGAGGGTGCTGATCGACAAGTACTTCGAAGGGCGCGAGGTGGAGGTCGACGCGGTGTGCGACGGGGAGGCGGTCCTCATCCCGGGGATCATGGAGCACGTGGAGCGCGCGGGCGTCCACAGCGGAGACTCGATGGCGATATATCCCGGCCTCACTCTGACGCCGGAAGAAGTGGACACGATCGTCGACTATACCACTCGCATAGGGCTGGGGTTAGACGTGCACGGCCTGATGAACATCCAGTTCGTCCTTGTCGGCGGAGACTCGTATCGAAGCCCGAATGACGAACGCTTACGGGCGGACGGCCAGCCGGCCAGCGTTTACATCATCGAGGTCAACCCACGGGCCAGCAGGACGATCCCCTTCATCTCGAAGCTCACCGGCGTGCCGATGGTCAGGCTGGCGATCAACGCCATGCTTGGCCACAGCCTGCGCGAGCAGGGATACGAGGGCGGCCTGTGGAAGCGCCGGAAGCTGGTCGGGGTGAAGGCCCCTGTGTTCTCCATGTCCAAACTGACGGGTGTGGACACCTACCTCGGCCCGGAGATGAAGTCAACGGGCGAGGCGATGGGCGTTGACTACGAGTTCGGCCCAGCAGCGACAAAGGCGTTCATGGCGGCGGACATGATGCTGCCGGAGGAGGGCTCCGTGCTGCTCAGCATTGCCGACCGCGACAAGGCGGCGTCCCTTCCCCTCATTCGAGGCCTCGCAGATGCGGGGTACAGTCTCTATGCCACTGAGGGAACGGCCGCCATGATCGAAGGACTTGGGATCCCGATAGTCTCCGTGCCCAAGAAGCTGAACGAAGGCCACCCGAACGTGGTCGACATTATCATGGACGGGACGGTCACCGCGGTGGTGAACACGGTGACCGGCGACCGCGAGACGTTGCAGGACGGTTTCCATATTCGCAGGGCGGCCGTGGAGCGTCGCATCCCCTGCTTCACGTCACCGGATACGGCGCGGGCGGCAGTGGAGGCGCTGACCGATGCGGCGACCAGCTACAACGTGAAGCCCATGGCCGATTACCTGGCGGGAAGATAGCAGACCTGCAAGGCAGGCCCATACCCTCGGCGGCAACCAGGTGAAGACTCTCCCTGACTACCTGCAGCCCGGACTGGACATCCTGTTCGTGGGAATCAACCCTGGGCTGAGCTCTGTGAAGGCCGGACACTACTTCGCATCGCCGCGAAACCGGTTCTGGCCGGCGCTCAACGAAAGTGGCCTGGTGAACGAAGATCTGACAGCGCAAACTGACGAGCGGGTGTTGCGGCACGGGATCGGACTGACGGACCTGGTTAAGCGTCCTTCGCGTGGCGTGTCTGGCTTGACCGCGTCCGACTTTCGCCGGTCTGTCGCGCCGTTCACAGACAAGATCGTAAGATTCGGCCCGGCGATCGTCTGTTTCCTGGGCGTGGTGGCGTGCAGGAACTACGCGAGGTACGCTCGCGCGGAGCGCACAAAAGTAACGCTTGGCCTGCAGTGCTGGCGGATACTCGAATCGCGGGTCTTCCTGGCGCCGAGCCCCAGCCCGGCAAACGCCGCTTACTCCCTGGAAGACATCACAGGCTGGTTCATTCGTCTCAAACGCCTTTCTGAAGACCTCAAGAAGTCGGGGAAAGAGTCCTGAGAGCCTTTGTGGCGATTGAGCTCCCGGAGAAGGTCCGGAGTTTCCTCGCTCGAAGGATGGCGCCGCTGCTTGACGCTTCGTTGCCGGGACTGAGGCCCGTGCACCCGGATAGGCTGCATCTCACGGTCAAGTTTCTGGGCGAGATGCCGGACCGTGCTGCTTCCGATGCGACAATCGCGCTCTCTCATGCCGGCGAAGGGTTCTCACACATACGGCTGCACGCGGTTGGCGGCGGCGTGTATCCGGGGAAGAGGAGGCCGCGCGTGCTTTGGGTCGGCCTGGACGGCGAAATCGAAGCGCTTCAGTTGCTGCGTGACGCTGTTGAGAGGTCGATGGAGCAGGCAGGATTCCCCAAAGACATGCGCCCTCGATTCAGGCCGCACGTCACCGTTGCGAGGTTCAGAGCAAATGCGCCGGCCTCGACAGTGCGGGCAGCGCTGGACCACGTGCGTTGCATCGCTTCCGAAGAGGAGGGGCGCTTTGCAGTCGAGGGCTTGAGCCTGATGCGCAGCACTCTGTCTCAGGGCGGGGCAGTGTATGACAGGCTGGCATATCTCCCTCTGGCGAACGGGTGAATAGGGGTTCCTTAAGTGTGGGTAGTGCCTCCGTATTGCTGAACGAGTACAATCTGCTGACGGCGCGTCCCACGCATAACATTGCGTCCTATGAACTCGTTCAGATAGATGTGAGACAGGGGGAGTTGTAAGGGAAAGAGAAAGGGACCATCCTTTGGGTGAGACAAACCAAGGAGGTCCCTGTATGCGGGTAGTAGGTCTACCCAAGCCATTCTACCAGCTTGCCAAGGCTACACTGACAGACCTGCCTGCCGAAGCGCAGGAGCGATTGCGCATGGTGAACTGCTGGCAGGCGCTGAGACGGCGGGGACTGTCCGGCTCCGAAGCGGCTGAAGCATTGGGCATGGCCCGCTCGACGCTGTACAGGTGGGACAGGGCGCTGAGGGAAGAGGGACCGGCCGGCCTGTGTGCCAAGAGCCGTCGTCCTCACAGGGTACGCGGTCCTACGTGGAGCGTGGAGTTGGCCGAGGCGGTGATGGAGATGAGGGAGCGGTATCCATGCTGGGGCAAGGACAAGTTGGTGGTGATGCTGAGGCGAGAGGGCTGGCAGGTGTCCACTTCGATGGTGGGCCGCATCCTGGCCAGTCTGAAGGTTCGCGGCGTACTCAAGGAACCTCCGCGACAGGGTGTAGCGGCGCGTAAGCGCGCCCGTGCCCGTCCCTATGCGGTGCGCAAGCCCAGGGAGTACCAGGCCGTCAATCCGGGCGACATAGTGCAGGTGGACACGCTGGATGTCCGCCCCCTTCCGGGTATGGTGCTCAAGCACTTCACTGCGAGGGATGTGGTGTCGCGGTGGGACGTGATCGAGGTACACACGCGAGCCACGTCGACGTTGGCGGCGCGGTTCCTGGACTCAATGCGTCGGCGCTTTCCGTTTCCGATCAAGGCGGTGCAGGTCGATGGGGGTTCTGAGTTCATGGCTGAGTTCGAGGCAGCGTGCCGGGACTACGGGATCAGACTGTTTGTGTTGCCGCCGCGATCCCCGAAGCTCAATGGCCACGTAGAGAGGGCGCAGCGTACCCACACTGAGGAGTTCTACGAACTGTATGACGGCGACCTCGAGATGGCGCCACTCAACAGAGCGCTTCTGGAATGGGAGCGCCTATACGACACTGTCCGCCCACACCACTCACTGGACGGGCGCACTCCGGCCGAGTATCTTCAGCATCACCACCCGGACATGGTCTCGCCAAAACTGTCCCATATGTACTGAACGAGTACACTGTCTTGTCCGAGCCTCGAAGCACACGTAGAATGCGGAGGCGGCACCGCCGGACGCTGGAGCGGATGAGAGCGACACCCACACCTGCGGATGTCAGGTGGGCGGAGATTGAATCTCTGTTGACCGCGCTAGGAATCCGGTTAATCGAACGAGCCGGCTCTAGAGTACAGTTGGTCAAAGGAGCCAACTCTATCGTGATTCACAGACCCCACCCTCGACCCGAAACGCGACGCGATACCGTCCGTGACATCGCAAGGTTCATCGAACGCACGGGGGACATCTGATGCTGAAGTACAAAGGCTACATCGGCGAGGTCACTTATGATGAGGAAGCCGAGGTACTGCACGCCAGGGTAATCAACAGCGGGCCCTACCCTGTCGCAAACGCCGAGGCGACTGACGTAGAAGGCATCAAGAGAGAGTTCGAAATCTCAATCGACGTTTACCTTGAAGGTTGCGCTGACCTTGGAATCGAGCCGATAGCGCCTACGACCGCTCCCCTTAAAGCCAAAGCGAATTGAAGTTCGTCCGTTCGCCCTGACCCAACCGTAGGGGCGGTTCGCGAACCGCCCGCCCCCGTTCGCCCTGAGCATGTCGAAGGGCCTCTCCCTCCGGCTTGCCAAGCACCGCGCCGCCTAGTACCGTGAAGCACTGGCACCCCGTAAGCTAAGGAGCAGCACATGACCACCAACTTCGACGAACTCAGGCAGATGGCCAGGGACCACTTCTGGCCCCACGCCCAGCAGGTCGCCGACTTCGACAAGCCGGACGGCCTTCACGTCATCGCCGACGGCAAGGGCATCTGGGTAACCGACGTACAGGGCCGCGAGTACATAGACGTGCTCTCCGGCATGTGGCTCGCCAACATCGGCTACGGCCGCCCCGAGGTCGCCGACGCAGTGTACGAGCAGATGCAGCACATCACCTACGCGCCGGAGAACACTACCACCGAGCCCACGATCCGGCTCGCCGACAAGGTCGCGAACCTCGCGCCCGACAAGGAGTCGCGCGTGTTCCTGTCCAGCGGCGGCTCCGAGGCCGTGGAGACCGCGCTGAAGATGGCCCGCCAGTACCACAAGCTCCGCGGCAACGGCGGAAAGTTCAAGATCATAAGCCGCCGCGGCTCCTACCACGGCGCGACCTTCGCCGCCGCCAGCCTCGGACAGGGCGGCTACGTCGAGAAGTCGTTCGGCCCCATGCTGCCCGGCAACATCCATATCACGCAGCCGTACGAGTACCGCTGCGTCTATTGCAGCAACCAGTCCGAGTGCTCGCTGGAGTGCGCGAACGACGTGGACAGGGCCATCCAGCACGAAGGGCCCGACACCGTAGCCGCCTTCATCGGCGAGCCGGTCTCGTCTTCGCAGGTGCAGATACCGCACCCCGACTACTGGCCCACCATCCGCAAGATCTGCGACGACAACGACGTTCTGCTGATTGCCGACGAAGTCATAACCGGCTTCGGCAGGACCGGCAAGATGTTCGCCTCGGAGCACTGGGACCTCAAGCCGGACATCATGACCGTGGCCAAGGGCCTGTCCAGCGGCTACGCCCCCATCGGCGGCACGATCGCCAGCAAGGCGGTCGCGGACACGTTCATCGGCGAACGGGAGAAGATGTTCAGCCACCTGATCACCTTCGGCGGCAACCCTCTGTCCGCGGCGGCGGCGCTGGCGAACTTGGACATCATGATCGGCGAAAACATGGTCGAGAACTCCGCCGAGATGGGCAGCTACTTGTACGACCAGCTTCAGGTGCTGTACGAGCACCCCATCGTCGGCAACATCAACGGCGGCCTGGGCCTGTTCTTCGGCATCGAACTGGTCAAGGACCGCGACACCAAGGAGAAATTCGGCAAGGACGACGACATCGGCGACAAGCTCACGCCCCTGCTGTTGGAGCGCCAGCTGCTGACGCGCCAGCGCGGCGACCACGTCTGGCTGGCCCCGCCGCTCTGCGTCACCCGCGAAGAGGTCGACTTCATAGTCCGCGCGCTCAACGAATCCATCGGCGAGGTATCCGCCAAAGTCGGCTAACCCGCGCCCTCGCCGATGCCGTCATTCCCGCGCAGGCGGGAATCCATCCGCCGCAACGCTGCATCGGCGGCGTATGTAACCGCACACGTACCTTGACTGTCCCCTCTCCCTTGAGGGTGAGGGTGGGAGGGGTGGTATGCGGGGCCTTCCGTTCGCCCTGAGCCCGTCGAAGGGCCTACCGTAGGGGCCGTTCGCGAACGGCCCTGGCCGCGCCCTCTGCCAACGCGCCCGCCCCGCACCCACGCCGTATGGTCGGGTTTCAAACCCGACCTTCCCCGTTCGCCCTGAGCCCGTGGA
This sequence comes from Dehalococcoidia bacterium, assembly GCA_963668185.1. Taxonomy (GTDB): domain Bacteria; phylum Chloroflexota; class Dehalococcoidia; order Lucifugimonadales. The sequence goes on along the minus strand of OY764162.1, from coordinate 917,575 downwards.
AGGGCCTTGCCGTACGTTCGCCGCCCCAAACCCGTTCGCCCTGAGCCTGTCGAAGGGCCTGCCCGCGACCGCCCCTACGCCCCCTGCTCCTCGCGCATACGCGCCTTGAACGCGTCCGTCGGCGGGTAGTACGTTCCCGGCGGCACGTTCTCCTTCTGGACAAGCTCCAATATCCGCTGCTCAGCCGCCTCGTGCTCCTCCGCCCACTCCAGCACCGGCACCGCAAGCTGCTTCGGCACCACGACCACGCCGTCGTCGTCGCCGATGATCAGGTCTCCCGGCCGTACCAGCGTGCCGCCGCACTGGATGTCCACGTTCGCCGCGTACTCCGTCATGTAGCCGCGCGCCGCCCTCGGCGTCCTGCCGCCGGCGTAGATGATGAACCCGTAGTCCAGGATGGGAGCCAGGTCCCGGATGTACCCGTCCGTGATGAACCCGTCCGCGTTGACCATCTTGAGCATGATCGACTTCACGTCGCCGATGTTCGCCGCAGGCTTGCCCATCGCATCGACCACCAGCGTGTAGCCCGGGCCGCACGAACCCATCGCCGCGTACTCAGGCGAGTCCGGGTTGTTCGGCTCCGCGAACCCCGCCTCTCCGCCGCGAATCTCCGCCACCAGGTCAGGCCGGATCGGCAGGTACCGCAACGTAACCGCTCTTGAAACCAGCTTCCGCCCCGGCGTGTACGGCTTCACGCCCTCGATGACGCAGTTCTCGTACCCCATCCTGGACAGCGACGTGTACACCGTCGCCGACACCATGTGCTTGTAGCGTTCCAGTATCTCGTCCGATACCTCGTTATTATCCAATGCGCTCCACTCCTGAAGTGATCCTCCGCCCAACCCAGCAACCCCCGAAATGGTAACACAGGCGGCGCAGCGGTCAGATACGGACGGCGGCTTAAACCGTACCAAGCGAACGGCATCCCAAATTGTTGCATTCCGCGAACACTCGTACTAAGATAGTGGTCTCATCAAGAGACCGCCACATCTGATAACCAAATGCGCGTAACAGGGAGACGATAGATGCCGCGTCAGACCGAGCCTAGCGTGAACAACGCCCTCGGCGCGTTGCTTCAGCCGATGGCGCGCGCGTGGACTGTACGCTCCGAAAACGTCCGCGCCATCGTGGACAAGCCCGGTCTGCAGCCGGATATTGTCATCACAGAGCCCGGCCGCTCGCCCGTGATAGTTGAAGCAGAGTACGAGCCCGCTCGAACCGTCGAAGATGAGGCCAGGTCCCGCCTCGGACTGGAGGTAGTTGACGGCCGGCGCAGCGTGGAGGCGGTCGTGGCGCTCAAGTACCCGGACGCCATTGCAGACTCTAACAACCTGGCGTCCGCACTATTGGACGCCCGGCTCTCATACTGCGTATTCAGGGACGAATCCCCCGGAGTCAGCCGCTTCCCGGAGTCGGGATGGCTGACCGGCTCTGTTGAGGATCTGGCCGATCTCGTAAAGCTCGTGTCCGTGCCCGAGAAGGCAGTCGACGCTGCCGCGGACGCGCTACAGCAGGGCATTGACAGGGTTGCGGCCATTCTCGACGAGATAGACACTGCGAGACCAGCCGTCAACGCCGTGATTGCCCGCCTGCTCGGAATGGCCAACGTCGCACAGACCCGACGCATGGCGTGCGCCATCATCGCCAACGCCATGGTCTTCCATGAGCGCATCGCCGGGACCAAACACGCGATCAACATCAGGCCGCTTAATCTGGTGTGCGGTCACGACGTTCCGAATCCGCAGAGGGAAACGCTTGCCGAATGGTCAGCCATCCTTGAAATCAACTACTTCCCCATCTTCTCCGTAGGGAGAGACATCCTCAGACAACTGCCGGCTAATTACGCGGCCAGGGTACTGCGCACACTGGAGCTTACCGTTGGAGATGTGAACGCAACCGGCATTGAGAACGCTCACCATCTCACGGGGCGCATCTTCCAGAAGCTCATAGCAGACCGCAAGTATCTTGCCACCTTCTACACGTTGCCCGCCTCGGCGGCCCTGCTGGCCAGGATCGCCGTCGCAGGGATGGACGGCGTGGACTGGTCGGACGCTGAGGCTGTCGGCAAGCTGCGGGTCGGAGACTTCGCCTGCGGGACCGGCGCCTTGCTCTCGGCGGTCTATGAGCAGATCGCCGCGCGCCACGAGCGCGCCGGCGGCGACCCGGAAAAGCTTCATGCCCCCATGATGGAGAATGTCCTGTTCGGCTGTGACGTTATGCCATCTGCCGTTCACATAACAGGCGCAACCCTGTCCGGCGCATACCCGGAAGTCGAGTTCAACGGTTCGCGCCTGTACACCCTGCCTTACGGCAGACAGGAAGACGGCAGCGTGAAGATCGGCTCTCTCGAGTTGCTCCAGTCGTCCTCCGCGATGACGCTGTTCAACACCAGCGATCCGGCAAAGCGAACGGGGCGGATCGGTGAGGAGACGGCTGCTTACGTCGTCGCGGACATCCCCGACGAAGGCTTCGACCTCATCATCATGAACCCGCCGTTCACAAGCAACACCAAGCACAGAGACGCGGACTCCGGGACACTGGCCGCCGCTTTCGCCGCATTTGACGCCTCGGAAGAAGACCAATCAGACATGGCGAAACGAATGAAGCGGATGTCCAGAGACACCTGTTATCACGGCCATGCGGGCCTTGCCTCCGCCTTCGTCGCCCTCGCCGACAGGAAGTTGCGCCCGAACGGCATGGTCGCGCTTGTCCTGCCTTTCACGGCGATCAGCGGAGCATCCTGGGCTGGATTCAGGGAGCTTATGACAACCGAGTACACGGACTTGACCGTCCTGAGCATTGCAGCCAATGGCAAGGACATGTCGTTCTCTTCTGACACAGGAATGGCGGAATGTCTTGTCATTGGCCGCAAAAAGACGAAGGACGAAGATCCCAATGACCGTGCGAAGTTCGTTTCACTGCAAACCAGGCCGGCCAGCTTCGTGGAAGCGTCGGAGTTCTCGAGAGCGATCAAGAATGGTACGTCAACTCGCCGCCTTGAAGATGGGCCGTACGGTGCAACTCCCATCTACTCCGGAGACTCTCCCGCGGGAGGAATCCTCGATGCATCATTGGGAGATTTCAAGATGGGATGGGGTGCGGGACGAGTACTTGACGCCTCCTTGGCTCAAGTCGCACATTCGCTGACCGGTGGTGAGCTTTGGCTACCTGCAAGACCGGAACGATCCAAAGTAGCTATGACATTCTTGAATCAAGTTGGCAAACGTGGATTAGACCACCAATTCTTTGTGAGCAATGCGCACTCAGCGCCGTTCACTAAACAAGCCGCAAGCCCAACGGCCACATACCCGGCTTTGTGGAACCACAATGCTAAGAATGAAACATATATGGTCTGCGAGCCAGACTCTCAAATGTTAGTTAAGCCTGGCATGGAGGAGAGAGCTGGCAAACTTTGGGCTACTGCCAGCAGATCTCACCTTACTCTTGACTTCCGTTTTACTTCGCAACCTCTCGCTGCCGCACTAACAGACGAGAAGGCTATAGGCGGAACGGCTTGGCCGAACATACTCTTCGATGATGCCAGATTTGATGCTGCGTTCACATTATGGTGTAACTCTACGTTGGGACTACTATTGTACTGGTGGTGTGCCAGTAGACAACATGACGGCAGAGGACGTACTACCATATTCGCGATTGAGTCCTTACCCGTCCTTGACCTCCGCACCCTCACCGACGAGCAACTCCGCACCGCAGAAAACATCTTCGACGACTTCCGGGAAAAGGAACTCAAGCCCGCCTACCTCGCCGACGCCGACCCAAACCGCGCCTACTTGGACCGGCGCGTGGTCTGTGACCTGCTCGGCTTCGACGAAGACACCTACCGTGCCGTACGCCGCTTGGCCGCCAAGTGGTGCGCTGAACCGTCCGTCCACGGCGGCAAGAGGCGTCCCAAAGGCGCACGACTGATCACTTAGCTCCCTGTCCGTCGCGCTCAGCCCGAACCCGGGCCAGCCGGAATCCAGCAGGGCGGGTAGGGCCACCGCCCTTCCTCCTGTCATTCCGAGTCCCCCGAGGAATCTAGGACTTCTCGCATGGCATCAACGCCGCGCCCCGGTGCGCCGCGCCCCCTGTCATTCCGATCGAGCGAAGCGAGAGAGAGCCTGCCCCGAGTCCCTCGAAGGATCAAGGTGGGGCCAACCCTCCGACGTAGGGGCCGTTCGCAAGAGCCTGCCCCGAATCCCGCGAGGGGAACCTACAGCCTCACGCCCTCCACTACGTTCGCCCTGAGCCTGTCGAAGGGCCGCCCCCGTCAACCAACCCCCACTCGTCATTCCGGCATTCACGCGCCAGCGTGAACCCGGGGCCAGCCGGAATCCAGCGGGGCAGGGGCCAGCCAACCGTCACCCCAAGCCGCCCCCCACTGTCATTCTGAGCGCAGCGAAGAATCTTAAACCTCCCGCCCCCAACCACTATCCACTCCCCCACCCTCTTGACACGCCAGTACGCGCCCGCTATCCTAGAACCCATGGATACCGAAGCGCACACCATATCACCAATACAACGCATCGTCCGAGAAGAAACCCACGACGGCAGACTCATCGTCCGTTTCCTCGTCGCAGCCATGCAGGACCAGATTCGCGACGCCAAGCCCTACCACAGGCTAGACGCCGCACGCCAACTCATCAAACTCGGCTTCGAAGAAGCCCTCCAACCCCTTCCCCAGTCTGCTGGGGAAGGCCGGGATGGGGTTCCGCCTTCCGCAGCCCAACGCGCTCTCAAACCCCTTACCCAGTCTGGCGGAGCCTGCCCCGAGTCCCTCGAGGGGGAAGGCAGGGATGGGGTTCCCACAGACACCCTGGACACCACCGGCCTAAACCCCGACCTCGCACGCTTCATACGAGCCGAGACCGACGGAGGCCGACAAGCCATACGATTCCTCATAGACGTCATGCTAGGCTTCATGCCCGGCTTCGGCCCACACCACCGCATAGACGCCGCCAAAGAACTACTGCGCCGAGGCTTCGACGACGCACCCGGCCCCCTCCACCACGACACCTACGCCGACGCAGAACTAAACCCCCTTCCCCAGTCTGCTGGAGCCTCCCTCAAACCCCTTCCCCAGTCTGCTGGGGAAGGCCGGGATGGGGCTCCCGACATCCTCGCCGGCTACGAACCCCCGTACTCCAACACATACGGCCACAGCGAAGACACCGGCTTCGACAATCGAGCCGTCTCCAAAGCGACAGACGCCCTGCTGGACGCCGTCGGCAGGCGCCCGACGCCCCCGGACCCCAGAGTCGTTTACCCCAGCAAACGCGGCAGCATCATCATACACAACGGAGAGGAGCACTACTTCAGCGAACACGCCCGGCCGGCCGTCGAAAGGTCCATAGCGGCCGGCGAAATCATGGACGCGGTCAGGCGCATCCGCGACTCATGCCGCGGCCCCATCCGCCTCGCATGCCCCCACGGCACCGCCTCCTGCGACTGTGAATCCGACCCCTGGGCCGAACACCCCGATGACCCGCACGCCCCCGACACCGAACCTGACCCGTCTGACCCCTTCCCCAGTCTGCTGGGGAAGGCCGGGATGGGGTCCTCCGACAACCCCTCCGTCATTCCCGCGAAGGCGGGAATCCATCCGCCCGAACCGACCGAGAGCCTGTCCCGAGTCCCTCGAGGGAACGAACCCGACCCGTCTGACCCCTTCCCCAGTCTGCTGGGGAAGGCAGGGATGGGGTCCTCCGCCGCCGAACCCCCCGATGACCCATCCCCCACCCCGGCAGAGAACCCGCCCTGATCCCCTCAGGTGTAGGGGCGCTTCGCGAAGCGCCCACCGCTACAATCCGTTCGCGACAGCCTGCCCTGAGTCCCCCGAGGCATCCGCGCGCTGCCGTCCCGGACTATTGGGCCTCCGCGTACGTGAGTAGCCACTCGCCGTCGAACTGCTCGTAGATGAACACCATCTTGACCGAACCGAACGAGAAGCTCGCGCTGTGTCGCGTCTCCCACTTGCCCGGCTCTATCTCCGTCGGAGCGGACGTTTCCTCCGCGGTGATCTTGGCGTCCCTGCTCTCAAAAGACTTCATGTTCAATCGCAGAATCTCTTCCTGCTCGCTCCAATAATTCTCCTCGTAGAAGACCTTTAGCCCGTCCACGTCGTAAGTGTTATAGACCTCCCACAGGTTCATCGTCCTTTGCCTGAGGTGCTCGACGATATCGGCGCCGCCGTCGCTTTCGGCGGAGTCGGCGTCATCGGCAGCAGCCTCCGGAGTTGTGGCCGCAGCCGGGGTGGCCTCAGGAGTTGCGGTCGCCTCCTCAACGGCGTCGGCGGCTACTTGCGTAGCCGTGGGCGTCTCCGGAGTGGGAGCGACGGTCGCTTGGGTGGTCGCAAGCGCCTCCGAGGGCGATTCGCCAGTATCCTCCTCGCTTGACCCGCCGCACGCGACCAGGACGAGGGAGAGCGCCAGGACGACCGCCAGCACACTTAGTCCATGCAACCTGCTTCCCCCTTCGGTCGTGAGTTCGGGTAAATCACGTAAAGCCTATCAGGGAACGAAACGATATTTGAAGGCCGAATGCGCGTCAATATGCGGGGCCGGCCGTAACTGTTCAGACTTCGTACTCCTCTGGCCTCTTCCCCAGTCTGCTGGGGAAGATTGAGATGGGGTAATAGCGGCGATTGCCTGGCCGCCACATCAACTCTGAACACTTACGCCCGGCCCTACCCCGCCGCCTGCCAGGCCGCGCCTGCGACCACAGCCGCGCCGACCAGCAGCACGAACGCGCCGAAGTTCACGCGCTGGGCCACGGCGACAAGCGCCCTGATCGTGACCAGGCCGGCGCAGAACGCGACCGCCGCGGCGACCACGGACTCGGCGTTGAATGCCACGTCGCCGCGCAGGGCGACCAGCAGCACCGCGCCCAGGCTGGCCGGCACGCTCATCAGGAAGCTCGCGACCAGCGCCTCACGCCTATCGAACCCGCGCCAGAGCAGCGAGGCCACGGTAAGGCCGGACCGGCTCAGCCCCGGTATGACCGACAGGCCCTGAGCCACGCCGGCCAGCAGGCTGTCGCGCAGGCCAAGGTCATCGCGGGTGCGCTCGCCGGAGGACGGACGCCGTAGCTGCGCCGCGCCGGTCACGAGCAGCGCCGCGCCAACGAAGATCATCGCTGCGGAGCCTGCCTGTTCCGACAGGTCGTCCAGTAACAGCACGAGAGGCAGCCCTGCCACGGCGCTAATAGTCGTCGCCAGAACGAGGAACGCGGTCAGGCCCTGCGGCCCTCCGGCCCCGCGCACTCTGGACGCAACAGACGCCGGCCGCGTGAAGAGCTCCCGCAGCACGTGCGCGACCTCGGCGCGGAAAGCCAGCAGCACGGACGGCGCCGTCCCCACGTGCAGCCAGAGCGAGTAGCTGACCGCGTCGTCCGCGTCGCCGCCGAACACGAGCGCATACACCGCCGCCACGATGCCCTGCGAGCTTACGGGCAGCCACTCCAGCGTCCCCTGGAGCAGCCCCAGGACTACGGCCTGGTCCAAGTCGGCCTCTCGGCAAAGTGGCTCATGTTCGTAGTAGTCATGTTCGCGGTCAGAAGCAGGACAGATCTTGAACTATCGCACGCGATTCTATACGAACCCACCGGCGCAACGGGCCATCCCGATTCCTTCTCGCCCGTCTTGAGGAAGAGTAGGATACGTGACCTTGTGATAGAACGACTGCATAGCCTGAAGGTCTATCGAGGCTGGTGGGGCGCGGCGGCGGTGTTCATGGCGTCGGCCGTCTGCACCGGCTCCGGAGTCTATGGCTTCGGCGTCTTCATCGAGCCTCTGGAAGACGCGTTCGGCTGGAATCGCGCTCAGATCAGCGCCTCGCTCTCGTTCGCGGCGATCGGCAACCTCCTCGGCCCCTTCCTCGGCGGAATCGTGGACCGGCACGGCACGAGGCCCGTGATGGCGGCGTCGCTCGTCTTGATCGCCGCCGGGTTCGCGCTCCGGCCCCTGATGGCCGATCTCTGGCAGTGGTACGCGCTCAGCTTCATGCAGTACGCCGGGTTCGCCGGCGCCGCCTCGCCGATCACCGGCAAGCTGATAGGCGTCTGGTTCCACCGCAGAAGGGGCCGCGTGATTGGCGTCACGGGGATGGGCAACAACTTCGGCGGGCTGGTGATGCCGCCCATGCTCGGCGCGCTGCTGCCGCTGCTGTCATGGGAAGGCGCGTACGTCGTGCTTGCCTGCGTCACCGCCTGCATCGCGGTGTTCGCGCTGCTCGCCATTCGCGACTTCCCGTCGCGTGAGGAACTCGGCGACGAGCTTGCGGACGCGCCGGCCGGAGGAACGCACGAACTGGCCGGCGTGTCCCTGGGCGAAGCGCTCGCCAGCCCGAGGTTCTACGCCCTCACCCTGTCGGTGGTGCTGGGCACATTCGTGTACGCGTCGATCATGCCCCACGTGATCACGCACCAGACGGACAACGGCGCATCCCTGGGAACGGCTTCGATCATCCTGGCCGCGTTCGCCGTGTTCGGCATGGTCGGCAAGTTCGCGATGGGCTTCGCCGCCGAACGCATCTCCTCCCGGCTCGCGCTCGTGGCCGACTTCGCCGGCATGTCCGGCTTCCTGGTCGCCATGACCGTGTTCTCCGACCCGCGGGCGGCCTGGGCCGTGATACCCGTGTTCGGGTTCTTCACCGGCGCGTTCGGCTCCCTGTTTCAGCTTGTAGTGCTGGACACGTTCGGCGTCCGCAGCTTCGGCTCGATCATGGGAGTGATCACGCTGGCAATGGTGGCGTCGTTCGGCGGCGGGCCGCTGCTCGTGGGCCTTACGTACGACGCCACGGGCAGCTACACGCTCGCGTTCTCGATAGTCGCCGCCATGTTCGCGGCCGGCGCCGTGCTCGTGGCCGCGGCCGGCGCCCTGCCCGCACCAGCCGCGCATCGGAGCGCCGCCTAATGTTGCCCGCGCAAGGCCCGTTCCTGTACCCTTTCCCCTGTCTGAACTTCAATCCAGAGGTGACTCACAAGATGTCCATCCTGTCCTTCGTCAAGAGCCTGTCGCCCGTCCGGACCGCCCATGCCCACTGCGACATTCCCTGCGGCATCTACGACCCCATCGCCGCGAAGATCGCCGCGCAGACCGTCAAGAAGATGGTGCTGCGGATGCAGAGTCTGGAGGAAGGCGACGACCACAGCGCCTTCGCCAACACGATGGCCCGCTACATCACGGTCAAGGAAGAGCACGCCGAACTGTGCAAGCGCGAGCTGGCCATCCTTTGGGCCGACTATGCGTGGCCGGACACCGACGCCAACGACCTCGCCGCCAAGTTCAACGCCGCTCTCAAGCTCGCCGGCCAGTGCAAGCAGGGCGTGAGCATGGAGAACGCCGACAGCCTCGTCGCTGCTGTGGACGACATCGCCGCCACCTTCTGGGCCACCAAAGGCATCGAGTACAGCGACCCGGTAGCAGAGGCCCGCTTCGGGACGTAGCCTGAGCTAAGTCTCAGACTCCTGCGCTAGCGAAGCGTGACCGAGTCGATCAGCGCTTGGTCTATTCTCACCCGCTCGTCAACCTTGGCGAGCAGGTCCGAATGGCAGTTGCTGCCGTGATAGAGGGAAACAACCACTCCCTCATTCTTGGTAACGTCGACTGCGGGAATGAAATCGCTGTCGCCCGCAATGAGCACCGCTTGGCGAATGTGTCCTCGCGCAGCAAGCTGGACCATGTCCACGCTCAAGAGGATGTCGACTCGCTTCTGTTCGAATCTGGGCCGACCACTTGAATCCATACCACGAAACTCGAGACGTCCCAATCGAACCTCGTAGCGTGGTAACCTCTCCAAACGAGCATGGAAACTTCTCGCTCTTCTATGCCTTTCTGTCTCCGCACCAGTAGGAGGGTTGCTCCGGTAGGGGAGGCAGTTGTAGTAGTAAGTGCGAAGCACTTCCTGCCCACTTGCTATAGTGCTTGAGAGGGCCTCAAAGTCTATCCGTGCTTCATTGAACTCGTCCTTCAGGACGCGCTGTAAGTATGCACCGTCGATGAAGATCGCAATTCGTTCGGCCATAGCCTCCCGCCAATGAGAAAGGGGAGACATCGAACAATCGATGCCTCCCCAAATTTCTAACCTGCAGTGCGTCGATCTAATTCGAACCGGACGGCAGGGCGTATTTGTATAGATGTTACCAAAGCCATGGCGACTGGGGCAACTTTGAATATGGATGTTTCACAGAACCCTTAGAAAGCATCGATGTGGATTCTTTAGGGCTCGCGCTCCCGTCCCCGCAGCATCGCCGACAGGGCGATCGCCAGCAGCAGGAGTACGCAGCCAGCCAGCATGACGTCGCCAAAGGCGCGGGCTATCGACTCCGCCTGCGCGGTCGCTGCCGAAACGAAGCCGAGGTCGTACGACGCCAGGTAAGCGCGCTCCCTGATGGCGAACACCGCGCCCGCGAGGGCTACTCCTCCGGCGAAGGCGGCGTGGCGCGCGGTGGCCACGGACGCCGAGGCGGTGCCGAGCCGCCCGACCGGCACCGATCCCATGATCACGCTGGTGTCGGCCGGCTCGAACATCGCCGAGCCCACTCCTGCCAGCAGCAGGCTGCCGAGTATGGCAATGTCGGGCGCGCCTGTCCCCAGGCGACTCAGCCACAGCAACCCCAGCAGGGTCACGGCGTTGCCGATCACGAGCGGCAGCTTTGCGCCGACACGGTCCGACAGCCGCCCCGAAAGCGGCCCCACCACCATCCGCATGACGTAGAACGCCGCAATGAAGCCGCCCATCTTGGTGGAGGAGAAACCCATGGCGGTGATCAGGAAGAACGGCGCTACCAGCATCACCCCGCCGTGCGAGAGGTAGTGCGCAACCGAGACGGCAAGGCCGAGCGTGTAACCCCGAATCCTGAACAGGCCGAAGTCGAGGATCGGGCGCACGGACCGCCTCTGCGACCAGACGAGCATCGCCATGGTCACGACGGCCGCGGCGGAGAGGCCGATTATCGGCGTGGAGCCGAATCCCAGGCGGCCGGCCTGGTTGACCACCAGCAACGTGGTGGCCATCGCGGCGAACAGCGTCGCCGCGCCGAGATAGTCCATCCGGTTGTCGCCGGCCGACGTGGCGTCCCTGGGCAGCAGCCACAACGACATGACCACGCCTAGCACCCCAACCGGCGCGCGGACGTAGTAGTGCGCGCGCCAGTCCAGGACATCGAGCAGTACGCCGCCTATGAACGGCCCGGTCGAAAGCCCCAGGCCTACCACTGCGATCGAGACCCCGATGGCCTTGCCCCGCTCGTTTGACGGAAAGGCCGAAGTGATGATCGCGTACGTGTTGGCGAGGATCATCGCGGTGCCGACGGCCTGCACGACGCGGGCGCCGATCAGGAACCAGATCGTGGGAGAGGCGGCGCACAGAAGCGCGCCGGCGGTGAAGACGACGAAACCCATGGCGAAGACGCGCCGGCGGCCAGCCACGTCGCCTATCCAGCCGAGCGTCAAGAGCAGGCCAATGTCCGTGACCCAGTACGCCACGTTGACCCACAGCACAGTCGAGGCGTCGCTGTCGAATGCCTCCACCAGCGCGGGGTACGAGACATTGACTATGCCGCTGTCGATCGTGGTCATCAGCGTGCCGATCGACACGACGGTCAAGACGAGCCACTTGCCGGGCGAACCAAGCGTCGGACGGCGAACGCCCGCGCCCGGTGCAGTTCGGTCGGCGCTCAACGTAGCGTGGGACTCAACGGGAGAGGATGCGTGCGATCAGTCCGTCCGGAGGCCGACCGAGTCTCCTTTGTACTCCTCGCGCGGCGGGCTGAAGATGTCGAGCGCCTGCGCCGGGCCGTCAACCGGTACAACGCGGTGCGGCACGTCGCCCGGAATGACGTACGCGTCGCCGGGTCGCAGGCGGCGGGTCTCGCCTCCGATCGTGAAGTCCACGGCGCCCTGCATTATCAGGCCTGCCTGCTCGTGCGGGTGGGTGTGTTCCGGCACCTCTCCGTCCGCAGCGATGTCCACGAGGCTCAGCATGACCTTGTCGCCCCAGACGGTGCGGAGATGGACGCCCGGCACGAGCTCCTTGCGGTCCAACTCGTCCATGCTGTAGAAGTACGACACGCTTACCTCCGTATCGGTCTGTTCATTGCCGGCGCCGTCGGACGGCCCTCACTCCGCATGTGAGAGGCTGGCTAGTCCGGCTTACGAGCAACCACGGCAGTGCTGGCGCCATGCGAGTGGCCCTCGTCGTGGTCGTGCCCATCGTGGGACTTGCTGTCCTCGTGGCCCTGGTCCTCGTCCGGGTCCCGCATGTGCGCCATGTGTGCGCCGTCGTCCTCGATCAGCGTGGCGCTGACGATCTCCAGCCCCGGCAGTTCGGCGGTCACTTCTTCAACGGTCGTCAGAGACTCCAGGTCCTCGGCGTTCCATCCAGGTGGCGGAGCGGTCTTGTCGTGGCCCACGAACAGCAGCGTGCCGCCCGGGGCAAGAAGGTCTGCCGATGCGGACAGCATCTGCGCCCGGTCCTCCGGCGGAAGCTGGATGTAGAACGACGCGACGAGGTCGTATTGGCGGTCCGGGCGGTACGAGGTTGCGTCCGCGGCGACGAACTCCACGTCCACGCCGCGCTCTGCGGCCAACTCCTGTCCCTTCCTAATGGCAACGTCCGAGTAATCGAGCGCTGTCACATCCCAGCCCTGCTCTGCCAGCCAGAGGGCGTTGCCGCCCACGCCGCAGCCGAACTCGAGCGCGCGGCCGGGCGTCAGCTTGCCCGCGATCTCCTCCAGCGCCTTGTCGTGGACGGCGGAGGCGTGGTCGGCATCCTCCCAGATCTCGTTCCAGGACTCGATGACCTCCTGGGCCTTCAAGCTCTCCAGTTGAGCGACGGCCCTGTTGTGAGCTGGCGCGAGGGACGCTGCAATGAACGCGTTGGCGGGCGTATCCACGCCCACTTCCCTGCCAATCCTCGCCGCTGCGCCATTGATCACACTGACTTCGAGACGGTTGCCTGAATCGAGGTCCGTGCGCATGGACGACCAACCGTCGTCCTCCCCGGTTGCGTCAAACTCTGCGAGAACGTCTTCGACGAGATTGGACGGTACGCTCACGCCTTTAGCGATGCCTACCGCCTCCGCCTCTCGCAGCACCTGTTCCGTCATGGCGCGCGTCTCCAGGGATCCCATGATTTCGGGGAAAGTGGCTCGGGTGATGCACAACATGCCGCTCAGCCCGCAGATGTAAATGAACTTGCTCCAGATGACCTGGTCCGGGTCTTCCGACAGGGTCGCCGGGATTCCCGCGTCCTTCATAACTTCGAGCACACGCTCCGCTGTTGGCGTTACCCCTCCGCCGGCCACGCCAAAGACTATGCTTGGGTCGAAGCCGATCTCTGCGATCTCACCGGGGCCGGTTTTACGAGCGTCAACGTAAGAAGCGCCCAGCAGTATGCCCTCTGAGCCGAAGGCTGCCGCCAGCATGTCACCGCTGCCGATGCCGTTCTGCAAGGTGAGGATGGACGTGTCAGGCCCCACGGCAGGGCGAATGAGGTCTATGGCTACATCATTGTCATAGCCCTTGACGCAGTAGATGATCAGATCGGCGGACTCGGTGCCGTCCAGCGTGGCCGTGGCCTTAGCTTTCACCGTGAACTCGCCGGACGACCGGCTGACGACGTGAAGCCCGCGCTCCAGGATCGCCTCCAGATGCTCGCCGCGCGCCACAAACGTCACGTCCTGGCCGGCCTTCGCCAGCAGGCCGCCGTAGTAGCCGCCGACGCCGCCGGTCCCCATGATGGTTATCTTCACTTGTTCGCCTCCGGCTATGGGTTCAGGATGTAGCCGTTCAGAGTTGAGGAGCGAACTGCTACATCCTATGAATTCCGGCCTACGCCGGAATGACGGCAAATCAGGACTTGAGCTCTATGAGCAGGTTCTTGAACCTGGTGTCGGTGGGATTATGCACGCGATGTGTCCGGTGTTCGCCGTGAAAGCGCCAGTCGCCCACCGACGCGGAGCCATCCTCGCGCGAGCCGTCGTCGTACTCGACGGTCAGGCCGCCGCCCTCCAGCACCACGGTCACGTAGTCGTTCTCGTGGAAGTGCCAGTCGCTGCTCTCGCCGGGCTCGACGATCAGATTCCAGATGCGGACCGCGTCGTTCTCGTACAGCACTACGCTCGCTATCTCCCCGAGGGGGCCATCAACTACTGACATGTTCTAACTCCTTCTTTGACCGGGCGGCGACTTGAGACCGCGCGTTAGTCGAAGCCCATGTTCCTGTCCTTCATGCTCACGAACGTTCCCATGCCGATCACGATGTGATCTAGGAGCTTGATGTCCATCGTGTCTCCGCCGTCCCTGATGCGGCGCGTGATCGAGACGTCCTCGGCGCTGGGAGCGGGGTCGCCGGATGGGTGATTGTGCGCGATGATGATCGACGGGCAGTTCTCCCGTATCGCCGGCCTCAGCACCTCGGACACCCTCACGAGTGACGAGTCCACAGTGCCCTTGTACACCTCCGTCACGCTCAACACCTCGTTCTTGGTGTTCAGCAGCAGCACCTTGAGGCTCTCCTGGTCCAGGAACGCCATCTCAGTCCCAAGCAGGTTATAGACGTCGAGCGGAGAATTGATCCTCACGCGGTTGTCCCTGCGAACGGCAAGCGCCCGCTTGCCAAGCTCCAAGGCCGAGAGAATCGTGCAGGCCTTGGCGTCGCCGACGCTGTCAAACTCGCACAACTCGGCATGGGACGCGCCGGCCAGGCCGCTCAAGCCGCCGCCGTTAGCCACCATATTGGTGGCGACGTCGAGCACGCTTCTGCCCTTGCGTCCGGTGCTCAGCAGAATCGCCAGCAACTCGGAGTCGCTCAGCGCCGAAGGCCCCACCTCACGGAGACGCTCGCGGGGGCGCTCGGTAATGGGTAGGTCACGGATCTGCGTGGTGTATGGAGTTGCGTCTTTGTCGGACAAATCGAAGTTCCCCAGCCCCGGCAATGTGCATGTTAGGGACGTACAGCTAGTTTAACGTCCGCCTGTCTGATTCGGCCATAAAACCGGTGTCGGATGGCGGCTATCTGAAGTTTCGGGGTTGCCTACCCATTCGGGACAAACTTACAATTCCGATGCCCTGCTACCAAGTCAAGTCCATTAGGAGACCTCGATGATCAACCGTGACCGGCTCGTGCGCACGTTCTGCGACCTCGCCAGGATCGACTCCGTTTCAAGCGAGGAGGAGGAGATCGCACTTCATCTCGTGGAACGGCTGGAGGCGCTGGGCCTCAACGTCTTCAGAGACGACTACGGCAACGTCATCGCCAACGACGGCGGCGATAATCCGCTCCTGCTCTCGGCGCACATGGACACCGTGGAGCCTGGCCGGGGCGTGAAGCCTTCCATCGACGGGGACCGGATAGTGTCCGACGGCACGACGATCATCGGCGGAGACTGCAAGGCAGGGCTGGCGGCGATACTGGAGGCGCTGGAGTCGATAAAGGAGGACGAGCGGGAGCACAGGGCCATAGAGGTCGCGTTCACCCGGGAGGAGGAGATCGGCCTGGTAGGAGCGCGCAACCTGGACTTCTCGGCCCTCAAGGCGCAGGAGGCGATCATCTTCGACGGCGAGGGCCCCTGCAGCCGCATCACGTCGGCCAGCCCGACCTACGTGGGCTTCGACATCGAGATCACCGGACGGGCGGCGCACGCGGGAGTCGAGCCTGAGAAGGGCCTCTCCGCGATACGCATGGCGGCCGAGATACTGACGCGGCTGCCGCAGGGCCGGCTGGACGATGAGACGACGTTCAACGTGGGGACGATCGAAGGCGGCACGGTGCGAAACGCCGTGCCTGAGAACGCCGTGATTCGAGGCGAGTTCCGGTCAAGGAACATCGAGACGCTGGACGGTGTCCGGCTTCAGATCCAGGAGGCGCTGGACCGCGTGAGGGCAACCTTCCCGGAAGGGGTAATCGACGAGCACATCCACACCGAGTTCGAGACGTACACGCTCACGGACGACGACCCGGCAACGATGCTGGTGAAGGACGCGCTTGGAAAGCTGGGCCTCGTCCCCACGATGCTGCCGTCCGGAGGCGGAACGGACGGGAACGTGTTCCGCCTCCGGGGGATCAGTTCGGTGGTGGTCGGCATGGCGGACACGGGCATGCACACGGTCCGCGAGTTCGTCACTATTCCGGATCTCGTGGACTGCGCCCACCTGTGCGAGACGCTGCTGACGGAGTGAGACTGCGGCGCCGTTGCCAGCGCCGCAAGCACGGTTAGCTATGCCACCTCGACGGTGGCGCCGGCCTCCTCCAGCTTCTCCTTAGCCTCGTTCGCTTCGTCCTGCGGGACCTCTTCCTTGATCGTCGTGGGAGCGCTCTCCACTAGCTCCTTGGCCTCCTTGAGGCCCAGAGGCGTGATGGCGCGGACAGCCTTGATCACGTTGATCTTGTTGGCGCCGATCTCCTTGAGCGTGACCGTGAACTCGGTCTTCTCCTCCTCGGCCGCCTCTGCCGCGCCGTTCGCTCCGGCAGCGGCGGGAGCGGCGGCAACCGCCACCGGCGCCGCGGCGCTGACGCCGAACGTGTCCTCAAGCTCCTTTACGAGCTCGGCAAGGTCCATGACGGACATCTCCTTGATGGCTGTCATGATGTCGTCTTTGGTCATCGTCATTTCTGCTGCCTCCTGTGTTTTCCTTGAAACCTGATGCAATTCGTATGCCACTCGATCGAGCCGGAAAGTTGCCAATGGCGCGAAGCTACGCCTCCTGCGCCTGACCCCGCTGGTCCGCCAGGCCCTGTAGGACTCGCGCGAATCCGCCCACTGGCCCGTTGAGCACTCCCGCCAGGCCCTGAATCGGCGCGTTCAACTGTCCCATGAGTTGGGAAATCAGCACTTCCTTGGACGGCAGGGTCGCCAGAGTCCTGACCTGCTCGGCTGACAGCACGCGACTCTCAAAGGCCGCCTTCTTGATTGCCAGGGGGCTGCGGTTTGCCCTGATGTATCCGTCGAGGATCTTCGCCGGCTCGCTCGCGTCACCGTAGCCGAGCACTATCCCGGTGGGCCCTTCCACGATCTCCTTCACCCACGGGGTGCCCGCCGCGTCCGCCGCAAGGTGCGCCAGCGTGTTCTTGATCACGCGGTACTCGATGCCACTCTCGCGGAGAGCGCGGCGAAGATCCGTCATCTGGCTCACACCCATGCCCGTCGGATCGGTCGCGATGACGATCGTGGCGTTCTGAAGCCAGTTCTTGATTCTCTCTACGCTCTGTATCTTCTTTTCGGTAGGCATATCTTCCGATTCTTTCCCAAGAAGAAACCCCGAGCCGCAGACTCGGGGCCTGTTGTGACAGGGTGGCTGCTACGCCTTGCGGCGCCGGCCTGGGCAGGCTGAAGTTTTAATCCCTGTAACGGGAGCCTGCTGTCTGCGGCTTGAAGCTATTCTGTTTGTTGCTCTTGCTGTATTAGAACCTCTGGCGCCGGATGTTTCCGTGTCGAGTCTGCGACTCTATTCTACTTTAAGCGCGGTTGCGGCGCCCACGTCCATCGGGATGCTTGGACCCATCGTAGTTGTCAGGAATGCGGAGCGAATGAACTGGCCCTTCACACCGCTCGGACGCGACCTCACGATGTTGTCCATGAGCATGGTCATATTGTCCATAAGCTGCTCGTCCTCGAAGCTGGCGCGACCGATGGGGACGTGGATGAGGGCCGTACGGTCCAGCCTGTACTCTACCCTGCCCTTCTTGGCTTCCTCGATCGCGCGAGGCACGTCTTCCGGCGGCACGACGGTGCCGGTCCGGGGGTTCGGCATAAGGCCGCGGCGTCCAAGCACCCGCCCCAGCCTACCGATCTTGCCCATCATGTCGGGCGTTGCCACTGAGACGTCGAAGTCTGTCCAACCGCCCTCGATTCTCTTTACCGTCTCATCGTCGCCGATGAAGTCGGCGCCGGCTTCCTGCGCCAGCGCGACGGTCTCGCCCTGCACGAACGCCATCACGCGCACCTGCTTTCCCACTCCGTGCGGCAGCACCGCCACGCCGCGCACCAACTGGTCCGCGTGGCGCGGGTCGCAGCCCGTGCGGAGATGCAGCTCCACGGTCTCATCGAAGTTGGCCGTCGCCGTCTCCTTGGCGAGAGCGACCGCCTCCTCCGGCTGGTACTCCCTGTCTTCGGTGACGAGGCCCCGCGCGTCCGCGTACCTTCTGCCGTGTCTTGGCACTTGTGAAGACCTCCTCTATGCGTTCGCGTCGATCTGGATGCCCATGCTGCGGGCCGTGCCCTCGATAATCCGCACGGCGCCGTCCACGTCGGCGGCATTCAGGTCGCGAAGTTTCTGTTCCGCGATCTCCACAACGGCGGAGCGGGGAATCGTCGCGATCTTCTCCAACCTGGGGCTGCCGCTCCCCTTCTCCACTCCCGCGGCCTTGCGAAGCAGGTCTGAGGCGGGAGGTGTCTTAATCTCGAAGCTGAAGGAGCGGTCCTGGAAAACGGTCAGTGAAACGGGAACGATGTTTCCCGCCTGAGAGGCGGTGCGCTCGTTGTACTCCTTCACGAACTGCATGATGTTAACGCCGTGCTGCCCGAGCGCCGGGCCAACCGGCGGGGCGGGCGTGGCCTTCCCCGCTTCGATCTGGAGCTTTATCACCGTCATTACTTTCTTGGCCAACTTCTTTGCCTCTGCCTGCTGCGCGCGCCGAGTAAGGCGCGCCCTGCCCTACACTCGCTCGATTTGAAGGAAGTCCAGTTCCACCGGCGTCTCGCGCCCGAAGAACGAAACGAGCACGCGAACCTTCGACCGCTCCGGGAAGACCTCGTCCACGCCTCCCATGAAATCCACGAACGGCCCGTCCGTGATCCTCACCGTTTCACCCTTCGCGAACCCTACCCGGACCCTGGGCTCGTCCGACTGGATCTGGTTCAGGATGTTGTCGACCTCTCTCTGGTCGAGGGGCACCGGCTTCGGGCGGCGCTCCGTCTCATCCTCGGTTGTGACGAATCCCGTGACGCCGGGAGTGTCCCGGACAACGTGCCAACTCTCTTCGTCCATGACCATATTGATCAGGATGTAGCCCGGGAAGATCTGGCGCGCCCGCGGCTTACGCTGCCCGCCCTTGATCTCGACCTCCTCTTCGGTCGGCACGACGACATCGAAGATCTTGTGCTTCATGTCCATGGTCGTGACGCGCTGATCGAGGTTCTGCTTGACGCGCATCTCATGCCCCGCGTAGGCATGGATGATGTACCACTCGGCTTCAGGCTCTTCGGTACGTCTGGCTGTTGTCATCTGAATCAGTTCCCCAAGATCACGTCGAACAACCGGGCGAATCCCATGTCGATCAGCCCCAGGAAGAGTCCAATGGCCGCCGATACCGCAATGACCATGAGTGTCAGCCTCATGGCCTCTTCCCTGCTTGGCCAGGTGACGCGCCTCAACTCCCCGATGACTTCAGAGATGAAGCGGGTGCTGAAGCCTCGCCTTACTTCCGACGCCGTCGCGCGGGCGCCGGGCCCCGAACCGCTCCTTGCGCTGCGGGCCATTAGCTATCGCACCTCTCTATGAAGTGTGTGCACGCGGCATCTGGGGCAGTACTTGCGGGCCTCGATCCGCTGCGGGTCGTTGCGGCGGTTCTTCTCCGTCTCATACGTCCGCTCCCTGCAGTCGGGGCATGCGAGCGTAATCAGAGTTCGAACGGCGGAACGCTTTGCCATCAGGCAATTCCTTCTTCAGCACACAGCCCGCGCGCGGCGGGCTGTGCGCAATCCAAGTCCTTATGTTGGGCTAGGAGACGATCTCCGTGATCACCCCGGAGCCCACGGTCCGGCCTCCCTCGCGGACGGCGAACCGGAGTTGCTCGTCCATGGCAACGGGCGTAATGAGCTTTACGGTCATCTCTATGTTGTCGCCGGGCATGACCATCTCCACGCCCTCCGGCAGGCGAATCTCCCCGGTCACGTCCGTTGTCCGGATGTAGAACTGCGGCTTGTACCCGTCGAAGAACGGAGTGTGGCGGCCGCCCTCGTCCCTGCTGAGGACGTACACCTGGGCCTTCGCCTCGGTGTGCGGCGTGATGCTGCCGGGCGCGGCCAGCACCTGCCCGCGCTCAACGCCGTCACGGTCGACGCCACGCAGGAGGACGCCGACGGCGTCTCCGGGCTCGCCCTCGTCCAGCGTCTTGTGGAACATCTCCACGCCCGTGACGGTGGTGGTTGTGGTGTCCTTGATGCCGACGATCTCGATCTGCTGGCCCACTCCGACGATGCCACGCTCGACGCGACCGGTAACGACGGTGCCCCGGCCCTTGATGCCGAACACGTCCTCGATCGGCATCAGGAAGGACTGGTCCCTCGGGCGGTCCGGAATGGGAATGTAGTCGTCAACGGCCTGCATGAGCTCCTTGATGCCCTGAGAGGCCGGGCCATCCCCGTCCTCTTCTTCAAGGGCCTGGAGCGCGCTCACGCGAACGATGGGAATGTCGTCGCCCGGGAAGCCGTACTCCGTGAGCAACTCGCGAAGCTCCAGTTCCACGAGCTCCAGAAGCTCCTCGTCGTCCATGGCGTCCACCTTGTTCAAGGCGACCACCATGGCCGGCACTTCAACCTGGCGCGCGAGCAGAATGTGCTCCCGCGTCTGAGGCATGGGGCCGTCCGGCGCGCTCACCACAAGGATTGCACCATCCATCTGGGCCGCGCCGGTGATCATGTTCTTGATGTAGTCGGCGTGGCCTGGGCAGTCCACGTGGGCGTAGTGACGAGTTTCCGTCTCGTACTCGACGTGCTGAATAGCGATCGTGACGCCGCGGGCCTTCTCTTCCGGCGCGTTGTCGATGCTGTCGAACGGCCGGAAGTCAGCCAACCCTGCCTTGCTGAGGACCTGGGTGATCGCCGCCGTCAGGGTGGTCTTCCCGTGATCGACGTGGCCGATGGTCCCGACGTTCACATGCGGCTTGGTTCTGTCAAACTTCTGCTTTGCCAACTATCTATCCTCCCAGGTTGTGGAGCCCACAAGCAGACTCGAACTGCTGACCTCGTTCTTACCAAGAACGCGCTCTGCCTACTGAGCTATGTGGGCCTGGTCTGTGTTTTTTGTTTGCCTTCTTCTGGTGGAGGGGGCAGGATTCGAACCTGCGTAGCCCGTCAGGGCGCCAGATTTACAGTCTGGTGGATTTAACCACTCTCCCACCCCTCCGGGATTTCGCATCGTAAGTTTAGCACACCGGTTTTCTCTGTCCATACGGTCGGCGTAGCCGAGCCACAGAAGCCCCAGAGGGGATTCGAACCCGCTAACCTGCCGATTACAAATCGGCTGCGCTGCCGATTGCGCCACTGGGGCCCAGTTGCCGCAAGGCTTGCGCCGCCGTCAATGCTTGCCAGTCCGCCTCTTACAAAGCGAGGCTAGTCGCCAGGCGGTCCGGCTACTAGCCATACCGACCAACCATTTTACGTGCGTCTCCAATGCGCCGTCAATAGGATGTACTCGTTCAGTACATATGGGACAGTTTTGGCGAGACCATGTCCGGGTGGTGATGCTGAAGATACTCGGCCGGAGTGCGCCCGTCCAGTGAGTGGTGTGGGCGGACAGTGTCGTATAGGCGCTCCCATTCCAGAAGCGCTCTGTTGAGTGGCGCCATCTCGAGGTCGCCGTCATACAGTTCGTAGAACTCCTCAGTGTGGGTACGCTGCGCCCTCTCTACGTGGCCATTGAGCTTCGGGGATCGCGGCGGCAACACAAACAGTCTGATCCCGTAGTCCCGGCACGCTGCCTCGAACTCAGCCATGAACTCAGAACCCCCATCGACCTGCACCGCCTTGATCGGAAACGGAAAGCGCCGACGCATTGAGTCCAGGAACCGCGCCGCCAACGTCGACGTGGCTCGCGTGTGTACCTCGATCACGTCCCACCGCGACACCACATCCCTCGCAGTGAAGTGCTTGAGCACCATACCCGGAAGGGGGCGGACATCCAGCGTGTCCACCTGCACTATGTCGCCCGGATTGACGGCCTGGTACTCCCTGGGCTTGCGCACCGCATAGGGACGGGCACGGGCGCGCTTACGCGCCGCTACACCCTGTCGCGGAGGTTCCTTGAGTACGCCGCGAACCTTCAGACTGGCCAGGATGCGGCCCACCATCGAAGTGGACACCTGCCAGCCCTCTCGCCTCAGCATCACCACCAACTTGTCCTTGCCCCAGCGTGGATACCGCTCCCTCATCTCCATCACCGCCTCGGCCAACTCCACGCTCCACGTAGGACCGCGTACCCTGTGAGGACGACGGCTCTTGGCACACAGGCCGGCCGGTCCCTCTTCCCTCAGCGCCCTGTCCCACCTGTACAGCGTCGAGCGGGCCATGCCCAATGCTTCAGCCGCTTCGGAGCCGGACAGTCCCCGCCGTCTCAGCGCCTGCCAGCAGTTCACCATGCGCAATCGCTCCTGCGCTTCGGCAGGCAGGTCTGTCAGTGTAGCCTTGGCAAGCTGGTAGAATGGCTTGGGTAGACCTACTACCCGCATACAGGGACCTCCTTGGTTTGTCTCACCCAAAGGATGGTCCCTTTCTCTTTCCCTTACAACTCCCCCTGTCTCACATCTATCTGAACGAGTTCAGACAGTTGCCATTAGCCATTATGGTTCCGCAAGTGGGAGGCATCGTTCCAGTTGTGGAGGGCGGTGAAGCGGTCGTGGAGGCGCAGTGTGGAGACGCTGGTGTTGGCGAGCCAGAGCATGGTCCCGGCGGTCGGCGGGATGCCCAGCAGCTCGCTCGCTATCGCGCGGAGCGAGCCGCCGTGACCGACCAGCGCGATGCGCTCGCCGTCTTCGTGGGCGGAGCGCAGGTCTTCGATCAGGAGGCGGACGCGCGCCCGGACGTCCAGGTCGGACTCGCCGCCCGTCACGGAGAAGGCCGGGTCGCGCACGTCCTGCCAGAGGGCGAACTCCTCGGGGTGCGCGGCCTGGATCTCCGGGCCCGTCATGCCTTCCCACTCTCCGTAGGACTTCTCGCGGAGTTCAGGGCGGACGGTCACTCCCGCCCCGTTCGCGTCGGCGATCATGCGGGCGGTCACGAACGCACGGGAAGAGTTGCTGGAGTAGATGGCGGCAAGGTCAATGTCTGAGAGGCGCTCGGCGATCAGCCGGGCCTGCTGCATGCCGTTCGCGTTCAGAGGAACGTCCGAGTGGCCCTGGATACGGCGAGCCATGTTCCACGCGGTCTCCGCGTGCCTGATAAGCAGCCACTCGATCATGGGCGGACGGTCAGCCTCCTTGTATTGCGGGTTCAGGCAGGCGCGCTGGAACCAGTATACGCAAGTCTGGTACCGTCTGAGCCGGGCAGAACGGCCAAACATGGCGCAAGCTAAGGAGCCTTTGCAATGAGCGAGATATGCTCATGGTCGGCGGGCAGAATCGCGGAGGCGATTCGGAACAGGGAGATGTCGTCAGTCGAGGTTGTCTCGGCGCACCTGGGGCGGATCGAGCAGGTGAACCCCGCGCTGAACGCCGTGGTGGCGCTCGCGGAGGAGCGCGCGATGGACGAGGCGGCGCGAGCGGACGAGGCGATAGCGAAGGGGGAGCGGACCGGGCCGCTCCACGGCGTGCCGGTGACGCTTAAGGACTCGATCGACACCGAGGGCATCGTAACGACGTACGGCACGCAGGGGCGGGCAGGGCACGTCCCCGAACGGGACGCGACCGTCGCGGCGAGGCTGCGGCAGGCCGGCGCGATCGTGCTTGGCAAGACGAACACGCCGGAGTTCACGATGGCGTTCGAAACCGACAACCTGGTCTATGGCAGGACGAGCAACCCGTACGACACGAACCGGACCTCCGGCGGGAGCAGCGGGGGAGCGGCTGCGATAGTGGCGGCGGCCGGCTCGCCGCTCGATCTGGGCAGCGATACGGGCGGGAGCATCCGGCAGCCGTCGCACTTCTGCGGCACCGCCGGGCTCAAGCCGACGTCGGGCCGGGTGCCGAGGACCGGCCACGCGGTGCCCCACGGCATGGGGGCGATCGACTCGCTGACGCAGATCGGGCCGATGGCGAGGTACGTTAGCGACCTCGCGCTCGTGCTGCCCATAATCGCGGGGCCGGACTGGGTGGACCCGGCGATCATGCCCGTGCCGATGAGGGATCCGAAAGACGTGGACGTGACCTCGCTGAGGGTGGCGTTTCACCCCGACAACGGCGTATCGGCGCCGACCGCCGACATCATCGGGGCGGCCTGCGCCGCAGCCGACGCGCTGCGGGACGCGGGCGTGACGGTGGTGGAGGACAGGCCGGCGGCGATTGAGTGGGGAGTCGATCTCGGGGTGCTGGACGCCGACGGGATGGCGTGGTTCCAGCGCAAGCTCGACGCGGTAGGGACGGAGGAAACGCATCACTGGAACAGCGCCGGGATGGCCCGCGCCGAGGGGAAAGTGATGCCGATTGGGGAGTACACGGCGAAGCTGGAGCGGATTGACGAGTTCCGGGCGGAGATGCTGGCGTTCATGGAGGATTACGACGCGATCCTGTGCCCGCCGGCGGCTGTGGAGGCGATCCCGCACGGGACGTGGCGGGAGGACTACAACAAGGGCTCGTTCAGCTACACGAGCGTGTACAACAAGACCGGCTGGCCGGGGGCGGTCGTGCGCGTCGGCACGTCAGGCGACGGGCTGCCGATCGGGGCGCAGGTCGTGGGGCGACCGTGGCGGGAGGACGTGTGCCTCGCGCTGGCCGCGGCGCTGGAGTCGGCGTTCGGGGGCTGGCGGCTGGCGGCTGCGTTCGCGGCGGAGGCGTCTTGAGCTTCGCATCGGCGCTGCCGGGCGAGGCGGACGTCGTCGTCATCGGCGGCGGGATCGTCGGGGCCTCGACAGCGTACTACCTGGCGGGGCGAAACGCGAAGGTCGTCCTCGTGGAGAAGGGCGAGATCGCGGACGAGCAGTCGGGCCGCAACTGGGGCTGGACGAGGCAGCAGGGGCGGAACCCGCGGGAGATCCCGCTGGCGATGCTGTCGCGGCTGAAGTGGAATGAGCTCGCCGAGGAGTTGGGCGCGGACATCGAGCGCATCCAGGAGGGATCGCTCCGGCTGGCGTATGACGATGATGAACTGGCGAGGCAACAGGCGTGGGTGGACACGACGCGCGAGTTGGGGCTGGAGTCGTCGCTACTGTCGCGGGATGAGGTGAAGGGCCTGATTCCGCAGTTGGACGGGCCGTTCCTGGGCGGCGCGTACACGCCGTCGGACGGGCAGGCGGAGCCGCGCAAGGCCACGCGAGCGGTGGCGGAGGCCGCGGCGGCGATGGGCGCGAGCGTGGTAACCGGGTGCGCGGCGGAGGGGATCGAGGTGCGCGACGGCGCGGTGAAGGAGGTCATCACCGAGCGGGGCGACGTGAAGGCTCCGGTCGTGGTGTGCGCGGCAGGGGCGTGGGCGAGCCGGGTCGCGCGAATGGTCGGGCTACGGCTGCCGCAGAGGGCGGTGCGGGCGACGGTGGCCTGCACGACGCCTGCGCCGGTGTTCACTCACACGGTGGTCTGGGGCGACGGCGTGGCGTTCCGGCAGAAGAGGGACGGGACGCTGTACGTGGCGGGCGGGGGAAGCGGTGACTACGACGTGGATCTGGAATCTTTCCGGCAGTTGCGATGGTTCCTGCCGAACTTCATGCGGGCGAGGAGAAGCTTTCGTGTGAGGATCGGGTCGGCGCTGGCGGGAGACGTGCTGCGGGCGATGCCGTGGTCCGGCGCGCGCCGGCGGCCGTTCGCGCACACGGTGGGAGTGGAGCCGGAGCCGAACCGCCAGACGGTGGAGGCCACGATGCGGAACCTCAAACGGCTTGTGCCGTCGCTTGCCGACGTTGGCGTGCTGCGGACGTGGGCCGGCAGGATCGACGCTACGCCGGACGCTGTGCCCGTGATGGGAGAAGCGCCGGGGGTGCGCGGCTTCTATATCGGCACGGGGTTCAGCGGGCACGGGTTCGCGCTGGGGCCTGGCGCCGGGTTCACGCTGTCGGAACTGATCCTGGACGGCGAGACGACGATCGACATCGGGCCGCTGCGGTACTCGCGCTTCGAGGAGGGCGACATGGCGGACTACTCGCTGACGATCTAGGCTGCGGTAATAGCCGCTATTACCCCATCTCAGTCTTCCCCAGCAGACTGGGGAAGAGGCCAGAGGCCCCGCCCAGGCCACCCCTGGATTCCCGCCTTCGCGGGAATGACGGTTGTACAAAGGTCTCCCCGGCGCGAGGCTGGCTATCTGTCCGGGGGTATGAAGCCGTCGTACGTGCCGAAGAAGATGCGGTCACCGGAGGCTGCGACCCCGCCGCGTACGGCGCCGTTGGCCTCGAACGCCAGCAGTTCCTCGCCGGTCGCCGGGTCGAGGGCGTACACGCTGTTGTCGTTGGTGCCGACGTAGATCCGGCCTTCGTGGACGAGCGGCGTCCCGACGACCTTGTCCCGGGCGTGGTACAGCCACTCGACCCTGCCGTTGTCGGCGTCGAGCGCGGTCACGAATCCGTCCTGCGTCCCGTAAACGACTAGGTTGCCGGCGATGGCGGCCGGGGAGGACACCTTGTCCGCGTTCCTGACGCGCCAAAGCTCCTCGCCCGTGACTCTGTCAACCGCGATCATGAACCTGTCATCGTTGCTGAAGAAGACGGCGTCGGACGCTACCGCCGGAGTGTTCTTGACGCGGTTGCGGGTGTCGGCGGTCCAGACTTCGGAGGCGTTCCCGGCGTCGAGCGCGTAGAGGCGGGAGTCGGAACTGCCGACGTACAGGGTGTTGTCGTAGATCGGCGTGGAGCCTAGGATCAGGGCGCCGGTCTCGTACCGCCAGACCTCTTCGCCGGTGCGCTGGTCTATCGCGTAAACGTTGAAGTCGTTGCTGCCGACGTAAACGGTGCCGTTCAGCACGGCCGGAGTCGAGTTGATGACCTCGCCGCTTTCGGTCTGGAAGCGCCAGTTTTCCTTGCCGGTGATGGCGTTCACGGAGAAGACGGCGCCGTCCCAGTTGGCGAAGATGACGGAGCTATCGGCGAGGGTGGGGGAGCTGCTGATCTGCGCGCCGGTATCGAACTCCCAGTTGACTTCGCCGGTGGTCTCGTTCAGGGCGTAGAGCTTGGACTCGAACGTGCCGACGTACACGCCGCCGAAGCCGACGGCGGGCGTGGTGATGACGCCGCCTTCGACCTTGCGTTGCCAGAGTTCCTCCCCGGTGGTCGAGTCTAACGCGTACACGTGGCCGGGGACGGCGTCGCCTGGGGTGCAACGGTCGTACGCGTCCAATGAAACGATCGTGACGACGACTATTGTCACGACAACGAGCGCCCACCCGATGCGTTCGCCCCACGGGTTTCCGGCGTATTTCCAAGTACGGGTGGTGTTGCGTAACAAGCGGTCTCAGGGTCCTCGGCGCGCGGCGCGGCGGATTTGAAGGCTGACTGGCCCAAGTACCAGATTCTAGCAGGCGGCTGGGCGCGGCGAGTAGGAATTGGGGGTCGCCCAGTCTTGACCGCCTACGCTGCCTCGATGGCCCTGTTCCGGTAGCGGCGGAGCGTCTGCCCCAGCGTGATGTCCGGCCCGTGCGCGAGTTGCCAGCCGGCGTCTGACAGCAATTCGAGGGCGGCCTGCTCGACGGCGGCTTTGGGGAGGGTGGTCATGCCGGCGCCAGCTGTTCGCCCTTGGGCTTGGGGATCTGGTCTCCGAACTCCCGCGCCGTCTCCAGCTAAAGGTCCATGGCCTCGTTGATGTTCTCCAGCGCCGCCTGCTGAGTCTCACCATGAGCCGCGCATCCCGCAAGCTCCGGCGCCTCCGCAACAAAGACGCCGTCTTCATCGCTCCAGCAGATGATGATCTCGTACTTGTGCATTGCGCTTCATCTATTCCGAAGGTTTACTGCGAGCCTGTCCGGCGCGATCTCCAGCCCGTGCGCGATGGCCCACCCAAGCGCCGCCTTGGTGAGCGTGGCGAGGGGAGTTACTCTTCCAACACTACCAACAAGTTGCGGGGGGCGCGCAACTCATAGCCTCTGGCAGTTGGGTAAATGTCGCCCAGCAGACTCACGTAGGACTGGTCTTTGAACGCATGGATCACGGTGTCATAGACGGACTGTTCGAACTGTACCGACAACCTGATTGGGTGTCCCTCCCAAGTAGAAACGAGTGTAGCCCTGCCGTCGAACTGATCCGGTTCTCTGGCGAGTTGCACAACCTGGGCCTCGATCTGCTCATCCATGGACGGTTCAGTCCTGCTCAATGACCTTGAAGCCTGCAATAGGACTTCAGCCGAATCAACGGTAAAGGGGAAATGCGAGTCAACGCGGTCGGATGGCCTGACATCAGCCCATCCCAAGTCTATGGTGACTCCCTGGCCTCTTGTAGCCAACTCAGACACTGAGGCGCACAAATTCGCGCTGACCCCTCTGTTCACATGCGTCTTGAAGGTGTCCAGCGTGTCCTTCACGAGCGCATCCTCAATGGCGGATACGGTGTATGTCAAAGCCTCATCAAGCTTGCGGGTGACTTGCCGGGAGAATGGGACGTGGAACTCATCGCCCATGTCGGATTGGCCGCCGATGTCCGACGCGACGGGTGAATGGAGCGTCAAGTCGTATCCGCCCTGACTGGGTAGAGGCAGTACTTTGTTGAGGAAGTCCTCGACTTTCGCGCTAGGCCGTCCGCGATAGGCAGGTTGGGGCCTCTCGGCGGCTCGTGCGCTGGCGGCAAGCAGCCTGTAAGCGTTGGAGTGCAGCTCCGCGCTCTGACTGAGTGACAGCCGCTCGTTGGCAAGTCCATTCGAGGAGCGCAACCGTATTACGTCGGACTTGGCTCCCTGCAAATCGTGGAACACTTCTATCTGCGATCGGTCCTCGTGGAGTGCGAGAACCGCCACCGCTTCCGCCATGGCCTCCGCATAGTCCGCGACAGTGTCCCGCGTGGGCACCAAAACTTCCATGTTGGCCTCGTCGCCAGCGGTAAAGATGCTGGCCGGGCGGCTGCCCCACAGACCTTCATCCTTCCACCCCCGCACTCCCAAGTAGGCGCGCAGAGCGCTGAGGGAGAGCGACGACAATGCCTTTCGGTCTCTGATCTGCACTAGCATAACGACACCCCTTGGTCTGCCTTCTGTAAGAGCGCGGTCAACTGTGCCGCATTGAACTCGTTCTGCGTAGGGATGTAAAGAGTGACGCTGGACGTGTTGCTGGTGGTGGGCTTGCCCTCCAGGGAATACCAATAGGCGCACTTGCGTAAGCAAAGCTGCTCAGTTGACTGCGTGAGCCACTCTTCCCGCTCTACAGGCATGAGCATCACTATGAGCAAGCGAGGCACCATAGTGGGGGCTCGCAGGTCGTTGTAGTTCTTGACCGGCAGGGGAAAGTGTAACTGTCCGCTGCGCAGGATGTCCTGGGTGGTGGCTTTGGCCTGAAATTCGATCCGTGGGCGGCCGCCGGAACTCGACTTGAGCGTGCCGTCCACACTGTCGAAGTCTAGCCTCGGCTCCGAAACCTCGTAGCCGGCATGGGAGGCGACCGCCGATATGTAGGCCAGGGAAAGTTGTGACATCTGCATGTTAGGGGTGAGCGTCACGATCTGCTACTGCCTCTGGCTGCGTCGTATGCGTCTGTCTCTCCTACGCCCTCCCTCCGCGGTTGCGCCACCGTGGGGTGAGGACGACTAAGCAACAGTATATCAGTTCTCATTCACCAACGACCAGATGTTCACGAAACCCCACGGCGACCTCTATTCTCAGAGTGCCACTCCCACTTCCCCCCTCACCAACCGCGGCAACAGCGCGTCACGCTGACCCACCAGCGATTCGATCTCGTCCGCATTGTCACGTACTCTCTGGAACATTGGAGCAATCCTATCAGAAAACGCTCTGCACGCTGGCGGACCCGGGAAGATGATAGGGATGGATTTCAGGTTCCCTTGATTTAGCTTGGGTTGCACCGCGCCGGTCACGTACGCCATGATGGGCATCTGCCTCAGCAGCAAGTACAGATGCTCGTCGCCAAACCCATTCCTTCCTTTGAGCACGTGAGCATGGTTGTTGACCCAGAACTGCCCCCAGATGTATTGCACCACTGGATAACCCTCGTCATCGACCACTGATCCATCCTCACCGATCAGCACATGAACGCCGTCAAAGAGATAGTCATCCACGTAATCCATGATGCCGGCAGCGCCATAGTAAGGATAACGCCCCTGTCGCTCCATGCGCTCTCGACTGTTCAAGGGAACGCGCTTGCTGTCGTGAATCTCTATCACATCCCCCAGCGCCTTCACCCCCCACCCCTCCGGCGCCTCCCCCAGTTCTGAGGGCGCCAGCCGGTCCGGGAACAGGTCGTAGAGGTCCGACGGCAGGCCGGGGAGGGACTGGCCGGGGCGCCAGCGGCCTTCCATCTTGGCGCGCACTGGCTCGAAGTCCACGAACCACGACTTGAACAGCGCCCGCGCCATCGACTCCAGCGTCTCGTTCATGCGCCGGTTCAACTCGATCTTGTCGTCCAGCGTGCCCAGGACGTGGGCGATGGCGCGTTGCTCGTCAAGGGGCGGGAGAGGAATCCGTATCGTGCGCAGGTAGGTCACGGGTTGCGCTATAGATGGAACCCCCACCTGCGATGTATTGGCCAGAAGCTGGTGCTGCCCCTCAGGCGACCTGAAGTACAACGTGACAAACTCAGGCAGTGCCTTGGACCGATCACATCGCAGGTAGAACTGGCGCTGTGAGATTACATAACGTTCGAACTGTGAGCCCTCTGGGATGTACGCGGCTTGCCCAATGTTGCCTGCATGAGTGAATACAACGTCACCTCTGTGGACATTGGCATTCGCGAGCTTTTGGGCGTGCTCAGAGCTGATGAAGTTGAACCCCGGCGTGTCATCAACTCTGAAGCCGTGCAGGTGCTGCCCGCTTATGATCGGCACACCTTCCGGCACGAACGTCTCGACTTTGATAGACGACCCAAAAGGCCCCATGGCGACTTTCTCGGCAATCTCTTCGACGGTCACCTCACACCACTGATCTGCCATCGTTACGTCCTGTCGTGCCACGGGCGGTGAAGGAACAGCGCCGGCACGATCTCATGGCGACTTGGCTCATCGCCCCTCAGCGCCTGCTCATGCCGTCCGTAATACCACGCCGAGTGGACGTCCAGCCTCGCCTCCCCCGCAACGACGCACTTGGCCTCCAGGTCGTCGTGCCCGTCCTCGTAACCCTGCACCATGACGCGCAGGCCGGGCGGGTGCTTCTCCAGCAGTCGTATCAACTCATTTACGGTCACTGTGTCCTCCTTGCTCACTCCAACGGCGCTATCTTTCCGGGTGGCTCCATGCGTTGCGCCCGGTCCCAGGCTTCTCGAAGCTCATCCTGGTGAAGAGAGGCCCACTCCATTACAAGCCTGTGAGCGCGCGTGGGAATGCGGCCGCGAGTCACGGCAAGATCGTTGATTGCTATTGAAGCTTCTTGCCCGCTGTACTCCGCGTGAAAGTGGGGCGGCGCATGTTCCCTGGAATACATCCGGATGACGATGCCGTAAAAGCGGCATAGCTCAGGCATCGTGGACAGTCACTTCGGCATCAGTCTCAGGCGATAACTCGCTCCACGACTTGCCGGTGACCTCCATGTAAAGAGCGTCCGGGCAGAGTTCGATATCATCGTTCCAAGCGATGGACCTATGCGGGGTTATGTGGACACGGTCGAAGAATCCCGGCTCGCCCCACGGCTCGAAGACGCCCTGCCCGGCGACGTCCGACAGGTCAACCTCGCCGGCAGTCCCGTCCGAGTATCGCAACCAGATGCGAAAGCCCTCTCGCGGCTCAACTTCAACCGGTCTAGTCATGCGTTGCCCCTCTGTTACTCGGCGATGCCGTAATTATAGTGACTATCCGAATGGATTGAGGACCGGCGCCCCCGCCGGCTCGAAATGGCGTACGTTGCGGGTAACGACGGTGAGGCCATGTTCGAGCGCGGTTGCTGCGATGACGAGATCGACGTCCCGGTTGCCGACGGAGGCCGAGAGGCGGCCCCAGCGTCGCGCCGTCGCCACGTCCACCGGCAGGACGCGGTCCGCGAACCATGCCAGGATTCGTTCAAACCACAGGGCAAGGTCGCGGGCAAAGTCCGGGTTCCGGGGAATCTGTTGAGCGATTCCCCGTTCTATTTCTCCAAGCGTCACGACGCTGATGTACACGTCGGAGGCCCGTTGGACTTGCAGCCACGAGGCCGGCCCAGGGTGGCGATCCGGTCGGCGCAGCGCGGACACCACGTTAGTATCCAGCAGATACATTACAACTCCACGTCTCGAAGCCTCATCGGGACACGCTCGAACAGGTCTTCCGGCCCGCCCTTGGGGATGGCCAGGAGGTGTTCGATGAAGTCGGGCGCGGCGGACTTCTCCGCCTGGCAAAGCCTTTCGTAATCGTCCACAGCCAAAACGACCACGGCAGGCACGCCCCTGCGCGTGACCATTTGGGGCGAGCCGTCCAATGCCGCGTTGACCACCGCGCTGAAGCGATTCTTGGCGTCTTGCAATGACCATTCCACCATGCCTGCACCTCCTAGCCAGCAATACTGGCTAGATTATTGCGCTGGCCAGCCCCGAAATCAACTCCCGAACCCCAGCCGCGCCAGGTTCTCCTAGATCGCCGCGTCCAGCCGCCGCGCTCAGCGGAGGGGCCTTGGGTCAATCCCCAGTGATGAAGGCGCCTGATACAATCGCCCAAGCTCAGAGCTTGGAACACGCGGCGAGCAGCCAAGGGGAATGAGCTTGTATTCGATAACGTCTGTCGTTAGAGAGCGTCTGCCGGTCTTGGTTGCGGCTTCGGTCCTGCTGGCGCTGTCTCTGGCGGCCTGCGGCGGAGAGGATCAGCCGGCTGCCTCCACGCCTGCGCCCGCTTCGGAGAGCATCGCCACGGCCACGGCTGAGGCGGTTGCGGCGCCAGCAGCCGAGCCTACGCCCACACTCGAAGAGCGGATAGCAAAGGCCGTTGCCGCGGCGTTGACGGAGGTCGCAGCCGATGCGACTCCAGACCCCGACGCGCCCACTGCCGAGGACATTGACAAAGCGATAGCTGAGGCAGTCGCCGCGGCGTTGGCCGAGGCCGCGGTTGCTCCCACTCCCATGCCTACTCCCGAGAACATCGGCACAGCCGTAGCCGATCCTACTCCCGACTCCAGTTCTACCCTCACTCCTGAGGAGATAGCCAAAATCAACGCCGATGCCGCGGCCCTGTCCGATGCCGTGGGCATAGCGCTGGACTCCTACTTCAACGGCCCATATCGCGACGATCTGGAGGGATCCATAGCCCACGCTGTCTCCATGACCAACGCCGATGCCGACGCCGTGAGGAGGGCAATGGACGAGGTCATGAGCAGCTTCGGCGGAGCCACTCCCGTCCCCGTCGATCCCGCCGCTAAAGGCATGTCCGAGGCACTGACCGCGGCAGTGACCCTGGCCCTGGAGCACATCATCGTCAATCCCAACGACATATCGGGGGCCGTGGCCCAAGCCGTCTCCACGACCGGCGCCGACGCCAATGACGTGGCCACGACTCTGTACCAGGTCCTGAGCAACCCCGTTGGCTTTCCCAACCTGGATGTCGGGACAGCCATAGACGCCGCCAACGCCGTGTCGGAGGCCAACGCTCTGGCCGCGGCCAAGGCCATCGCGGACGCTGCCGAAGCGGCGCGCCAAGCCGCGGCGGACGCGTCGGCGGAGCAGGCGGCCAATCCCACGATCACCCCCACTCCCGTCCCCACCATACCGCCTGTCCAGAACTACGAGTCATGGAACGACCACGAGTGGCTGGCGACGCCAATGCCCTGGTGGAGACCGTCCAACCCCTACGACTGCGACCCGCCGCCCAACCCCGATTCGCCCTGGACGGCCGCGGGGATGCCGGACCTGGACGGCCAGGACCCGCTGTCGCTCATACGCTACTTCGGCAACGGCAGCTATGTCCGCTACGGCCTCATGGGATTCGAGGGATGCACCTTCATGGGCAAGCATCCCGAACGCACCCATCTGGACATACCCCTGGACCCCACGTACTACTCCCTGGGCGATCTGGAGATAGCCGTGGACATCGCGAGGGTGCCTGCAGGCGCTTCGGAATGGCCGAATGACGACGGCTCCCGGGTGGACATGAGCATGGCCGGCGCGGTCGATGCGCTCAACGACAACGTGGCCGCATACTTTCGCAAGATCTCCCAGGGCAAGCTGCGGATGACCTTCGTCGCCGGCGAGGAGTTTCACGCGAGCGGACGGGCAACCCCGCAGGACGTGGAGAACGAGTGGCTGGCCCTGATCGGCGTCGTGGGATGCGACCCGGACGACCCGGGCAGGCCCGGCTGCCGATGGGGGACGCCGGGGGCGCTGAACCGGCTTTTCCTGAACGACGTCGGAGGCTACTCCCTCGGGTCGGCGTGGAACGGCTACGCCGACCTTGGGCTTGTCACCGTGCGACACGCCGTAATGCCTACGCTGGTGCACGAAATCGGCCATGCCTGGATGTTCTGGCCGCACTCCTATGTTGAGCTTCCCTGGAGGCCGGACGCCAACAAGCCGTACAAGAGGCCGAACTTCTACAGCAACCGCCACGACTTCATGTCCGAGCTGACTCCAGCCAGGCCCGCCGGCTGGTACCAGGACATGCCGGCCACGCTGGCCGTCAACCGGTACGCCGCCGGCTGGATCGAGCCGGAAGACGTGGCGCTGCACCTTTCGGACGAGGCAACCTACACGCTGGCCAGGCCGTTGGAGAGCGGATACCAGTTCTTGGTCGTTCACTCCGGGCGGGCCGGCGCCTTCACCACTCTGGAGGTGCTGGACGAACGGAACGCCGTCTATCGCGACACCCACGCCGTGGTCTATGACCCGGCGAGCCCGAACCGGCGGCGGCCCATTCGATACGAGGGCGTGATGGTGAGCCGGTACGACCAGACCACCGGCACGGGCTACAACGCGCGGACCGGCCCGGCGCTGCACAACGCGGCCAACCCGGACTACGAGTCGGACGTGGGCTACGGACTAGACGACTTCTCGGTGATCGCGGACGGGGAGTCGAGGAGCATAGGCGGCGGGGTAACGGTGAGCGTGACGAAGAACGCGGACGGCAGCTACGACGTGAGAGTGTCGGGCGGGAAGATAGCCGCGTACGATCCCTGGTGCATACCGATCTGGTTCCCGCCGGGCGGGTACGACACCGGCTGCATGCTGGACGACTTCGACTTCGGAGGCGCTAACTAGGGGCGGGCGCCCCGCTCATGGTTCGACAGGCTCACCACGAACGGTTACGGCAGGCTCAGTCCCAGGCTGGTCTTCTGGCTGCCCTTCTTAGTAGTTCTCCCCTGCGCCGACGGAGACAAACTTACGGTGTGGACGTTGCTTGAGGTGTCGGCGTGGCAGTGGGCGTGGGCTTTGTGTTTGGAGGGGGTGTGGCCCTCACGTTAGACGGCGGCGTGGCCTCACCCGTTTCGCCCCAGCCCCAGCAGGCCACGAATCCATCCCGCATCATCCCACAAGTATGGGTGGCCCCGGCGCTTACGGAGAAGAACTCGCCGGATGGCGGCGTAGCCTGGCCAAATTCATCATTTCCCCAGCAGACGACGGAACGGTCCACCCTCACCCCGCATGAGTGCCCATACCCAGCGCTCACGGATGCGAACTTCCCGTCCGGGGGCGTAGCTTGGCCATAGTAGTCAAGGCCCCAGCAGGCCACGGAGCCGTCAAGCTTTACCCCGCATGTGTGCTCAACACCGGCGCTCACGGAAGTGAACTGCCCGGGAGGCGGATCAGCCTCTCCAAAAATACCTCCCCAGCAGAGGACGAGTCTGTCCGACCTCAACCCGCAAGTCTGGTACCCTCCGGCGCTGACGGAGGCCAACACCCAGTCAGGCGGCGTGGACTGGCCGTCTTCATCCTGGCCCCAGCAGGCTACCAAGCCATCTATGCTAACCCCGCAGGTGTGGTACCTACCGGCACTGATGGATGCGAATTCCCCAGTTGGCGGCGAGGATCGACTATCGAGGTTCCTGCCCCAACAGGTTACGGAGCCGTCAAGCTTTATACCGCAGGTGTGCTCAAACCCGGCACTGATGGATGCGAACTTCCCGTCCGGCGGCCTAGCCTGGCCAAATGCATCACTGCCCCAGCAGGCCGCGGAGCCGTCAAGCCTTATACCGCAAGTGTGCTCATGCCCAGCACTGACTGAGGTGAATCCTCCTGCAGGAGGCGTAGCCTGGCCGAATTCGTTATCAACCAAATCTGTATTGCTATTCCAGCATGTGACGGAGCGGTCCATGCGCAACCCACAGGTATGCCAGCCTCCGGCACTGACGGAGTAGAACTCCCCGGCCGGGGGCGCGGCCCCGCCATAAGATGGAGTATAACCCCAGCAGGCCACGGTACCGTCGGTTCTAACACCACAAGTGTGACTTAGACCCGCGCTGATGGAGGCGAATTCCCCGGCTGGCCCATCGGGACTATCACCCCAACAGACGACGGAGCCGTCCAGCCCCACCCCACAGGTGTGCATATCTCCGGCGTCGACCGAGGAGAACTCCCCGGCCGGCGGCGCGGCCTGGCCAAGGTCTCCGATAACGTAACCGCTCCAAGACTTGTTACGACCCCAGCAAACTACGTAGCCGTTCCGCATCACTCCGCAGGTGTGCCACCCTCCGGCACTTACGGAGACGAACCTTCTGTTAGACGGGATGGGCTTGGATGTCGGTGTGGGTGTGGCGGCCTGAGTAGGTGTGGGTGTCGGCACGGCAGTGAGCGTCGGAGTGGGGGCGGGAGTTTCTGTCGCAGTGGGCGTGGACGCGGGAGTGGGGGCGGAAGTTTCTGTTGCAGTGGGCGTGGACGCGGGAGTGGGGCTCGGCAGGGTTCCGGTTATCCTCGTAGGGGTCGGTTCACTGGAGCAGCCTGCTTGAAGCATGGCGACGAAAATCACGCTGATAATCAACCAGCTTGCGATCGATTTCAAGATCGATGCCTCCAGTACATGGCGGCAGTCTTACACAATTGGCAACTGTACCAGATACGCAGAGGGTTCCGGTTGACATGGGTAACCTTCGAATGGATCCCAAGTCCTGCAGTGGGCTTACGGGTCGTTACGCCACCCGCTGCGTCGATTTCGTGTCCGTCGCACGGCCCGCCGCGCCAGGGTCTTGGGGCAGCCGCACGGCTGTTACGGTGTGTTGGCCCGGCTCGAACGCGGGTATGATCTGGCCCCGTGCTCCCGGAAGATGTCGTAAGGCAGGCTCACCATGAGCGAAACGGAACCCGCGCGTGGGAGCTTGACAGCCTGTGGGGCCTAACCTACGCTAGTTTGGTGCTCAGGGCTCGTAGCTCAGCGGCAGAGCGGTCGGCTCATAACCGATTGGTCGTAGGTTCGAATCCTGCCGAGCCCACCACCCCCAACGAAGGCTTTGGCTTGATGTTCCCCAAACCCCATAGTCTGTGCGCGGTGTTTCTGCGGGTCGCGCTGACCGGCCTGTTGTCTGCGGTTGTCACCGCGTGTTTGGCATCGTGCGGCGAGGAGGCTCAATCTGGAGAACTGTCTCAGCCAACTCAAACGCCTACGCCCAACGAGATCTCAGCGCAATTGACACAAACACCTGCGCCTATTGAGATTTCGGCACAACCGATTCAAACACCCGCGCCTATGTCCACTTGCACAGTCACACATACATACGCGCCAACGCCGACACCCCTATCCGTAGATACGTCCACGCCTGCCCCGATGCCGGCGCTTCCTACGGGACCTGCAACGAGCTACGACTCCGACGGCGATGGGCTCATCGAAGTGACCAGTCTGGAGCAATTGGACGCGCTCCGCTACGACCTCGACGGCAACGGACGGGCCGACTTCAGTTCGGACGCTCAAGCCTACGCCGCAGCCTTCCCGGAAGTCGCGGCGGCGGAAGGTTGCGAAGGTTGCGCGGGCTACGAACTGGCCCGGTCTCTGGACTTCCAAGACGCTGACAACTATGCATCGGGCGCGGTCAATCCCGCGTGGATTTCGGGCGACGGTTGGCCGCCGATCGCTCCCCATTTCGTTTATGGAAGCCCTCCCGATACATCATCTGGGTACAAGGCCGTGTTCGATGGGAGCGGGCACACTATCAGCAACCTCTATGCCAGGCGCATACTTACAGAGGCTGACAGAGCTAGGCTTGGAGCAGACGACCGAAAGGCCGTCGGTCTCTTTGGGGTTGTTGACAAAGCGGGCATCTTGCGAAGAGTGGGCATGATTGACGTGGACGTGGAAGTCAAAAACTACGAGATTTCCGGCGGGTTGGTCGGGTTGAATGCCGGCCGGATCTACGACAGCTACGTTACCGGAAGCGTAGCCGCCGTATATGGGGCTGGCGTGCTGACCGGAGAAAATCATGGGACGATCCAGGCTTCATATACCAAAGGCAAGGTATCGGGAAAAGCAATGGTGGGCGGATTGAGCGGCTACAGCGCCGGCGCAGTTACGGCCAGCTACGCTAAGGTGGAGGTGTCCGGCAGGAGCGAAGTGGGCGGCCTAGTGGGGTATAACCACGGCGAGATCATGACCAGCTACGCGGCTGGCCGGACGTCAGCCAGCGAGGAGAGGGCTGGCGGTCTGGTGGGGGCCAGTCTCGGAACCGCGGTCGCGAGCTACTGGGATACGCAAGTCTCCGGGGAAGGGTCTCCCGTAAGTTCGGGTTATACCCTTGGCATTTCCGGCTTCACCACGTCCGAGTTGCAGCGGCCCACCCAAGCCGCCGGCATCTACGTTTTGTGGGGGGCGGACATCGATAACGCCGACGGCGATTACAATCTCGATACGGGCAGAGAAGACTACTGGGACTTCGGCGACAGTGCACAGTACGCGGCTCTGAAGGCTGACTTCGATGGAGACGGGGTCGCCACTTGGTGGGAGTTCGGCGATCAGGATAGAGATGTGCCGTCGCCACCGCCCTCAGTCTCCGCTGAACCGTCTCCTGCCCCTGCTTCCACCGCGCCATTGCCAACTCTAGTCTATCCTGAAGGGCTCGACAGCGACGGGGACGGCCTCATCGAGATTTGCAACCTGGAGCAGTTGTACGCGATCCGTTACGACCTGGATGGCGACGGCATAGTGGACGAAAACTCGGCCGCCAGCGCCCCTGTCTACGAAGCCGCCTTCCCCACAGTCTCACCGACAGGCCTCTGCGATGGAGCCTGCCAGGGCTATGAACTGGGCCGTGCGCTGGACTTTCGCGAGGGCGGTGATTACGCATCAGGCGTCGTCAACGAGTCGTGGACCGCAGGCAGCGGCTGGCTTCCCATCGGGTCTGGAGGCATGGGATTCAATACTGCTTTCGATGGCAACGGGTACGCAATTTCCGGCCTGTACATCAACCGCCTTACCGTTCTCGACAGCCCCGAGGGCGTTGGCCTATTCGGCGTGACCGGTGGTTCAAGCAGCATCCGCAATACCACGCTCGCCGAAGTGCAGGCTGTCGGCCTCGCTAAAATCGGCGGCTTGGTGGGGGTAAACAATGGGCTGATAATCGACAGCCACGTCGGGGGGCACATAGGCTTTGTCGATGGTACCGGCGGAGGGCTGGTTGGTCTCAATCACGGGGAAGTGGCGGCTAGCTCATCCCATGTCAGCGTTTCGGGAGGCGGCCATGCCGCAGGCGGCCTCGTGGGGAGGAGCGATGGGAAGGTCAGGGCAAGCTATGCCGCCGGCAGGGTGTCCGGCGGCGGCCACGTGGGCGGCCTGATCGGGTCGAATGGAGGCGAGGTTAGCGCCGCCTACGCAACAGGCGGCGTATATGCCGGCTGGGACGTGGGCGGTCTGATTGGGTCGAATGGAGGCGAGGTCAGCGCCGTTTACGCCACGGGCAATGTATGCGGCAGCCAGAGCATAGGCGGCCTGGTGGGGTGGAACAGCCAGAACAGTGCTATTTCCAACAGCTACGCCACCGGCAGCGTCATCGGCCTAGACATGGCCGGCGGTTTGGTAGGCTACAACAGTGGCGTGATGTCCGGCTCATACGACC
This sequence comes from Dehalococcoidia bacterium, assembly GCA_963668185.1. Lineage (GTDB taxonomy): Bacteria > Chloroflexota > Dehalococcoidia > Lucifugimonadales. Next base: position 877,646 of record OY764162.1, on the reverse strand, counting down.
CACCTGGGAAGGTGGTCTCAAGCTATTCAATTGGGGCCGTATCCGGTCGGGATTTCCTCGGCGGACTCATCGGGGAAAACGGAGGTGAGGTCGTCATTGGCCTATGGGATTCGGAGACCTCCAAGCAAGCGAAAGCGACCGGCCGTGGTGACGCAGACGGCGCACAAGGCGCGACGACCGCCGAGTTGCAGTCTCATACGGCCGGCGAAGGCATATTCGCCAAGTGGGGCGATGACCTGTGGGACTTCGGTAACGCGGGCCAGTACCCGGCCTTGAAGGCGGACATGGACGGCGACGGCGTCGCAACGTGGCAGGAGTTCGGCGAGCAAAGCCGGGTTGTACCTGAGCAGGGCGCGGAAGCGGACCTTAGCGGCGTCCAGCCAGGGTTCTTCCCGTCCCAGAGCACGCCGGCATGGTGTGACTAGCTCGAAGCCATCCGACGCAGGGCGTTGTGAGTACCATGCCAATCGGCGTACTTCGCCTTGACCGTCACAGGACCAGTGCATAGCATCGCTGGCGCCGCAGCTTGGAGTTGTGCGCAGGGAGCTTGACTGATTGAGAGTTGTACGGGAATATGCCGGTCTGATCGGCGTGGCCGCGTTTGTCGTGGGTCTTGCCGCGCTTGCGGTTGGCGTTGTCGCGCTGCTCGGAACGGCGACGGCGACGGCCCCGGCTCTTCCCGCGGCGGTGGACCAGGCTCCGGCGGCGGCGGCCCCGACTACCGGCCAGCCGGCGGAGTTCACACAGGCCTACGTCCAGCGGGCCATCGACATGTACGTCTCGGAGGGCAGGGAGAAGACCTTCGAGCACTACTTCTCCGATGAGAGCGCCGTCGAACGCTGGTACCTGTTCATCATCGACACGAGCGTCGATGAGCTGGCGCTGCATCCGAACCAGGCGCTGCTGGGCGCGAAGTCCGCCCAGAGGCGGGACCCCAGAGGCTACGCCTACGGCGCGGAGATGCTCAAGACCACGGAGGAAGGGCAGTGGGTGAGCTACTTCTACCGGACCTACGACGGCGACACGCCCGTGGAGGAGGGGGACAAGCACACCTGGCTCAAGCTCCACGACGGGCTGATCTTCGGGTCCGGCTGGTACGAGAACGTCGTCCCGCTGCCCACCAAGGACGGTGACCCGGCGGGCTATACGCAGTGGTTCGTGCAGGACGCGGTGGACGTGTACGACGTCGAGGGCCTGGACGCGCTGCTTCGCAAGTACAACGACCCGGAGAGCGTTGATGGCCAATGGTACGTTTACGTGATCGACTCAGACGGGACGTTTCTGGCTCATCCCACGACCAAGCAGCTGGTGGGCCGGAACGTACGGGGGCGGGCAGGATTCGACCTTGTGGGCAACCGCTTCGGGCCGGAGTTCCTAGAGGTCACGGAAGCGGGCAGGTGGCTGAAGTCTTACTACTTCACAAATCCGGCGAGCGGCAACTGCGAGGCCAGGCACTCGTGGGCCGTGCGCAGGGGCAACATTATCATCGGCTCCGGCTGGCACGAGCCGCCCGAGCACCACTCTTTGCTGCCGTCCAAGTGCGAGCAGGCCCATTTCACGGTGGCGACCGTGAACCGCGCGGTCGAACGCTACCGCGCCGAGGGGTACGACGCCACCATCGCCTACCACAGTTCGCCGCAGAGCGTCGATGGCCGCTGGTACACCTTCATCCTGGACGCCGAGAAAGGCGTTGTGCTGGCCCACCCGGCGGCGGAGTCCGTAGGCCAGGACCTGACGTACAGGGAGGCGTACGACGACACGGGGTACTTCTATGCCGCCGACCTTATGAGGGCTACGCCTGAGGGTGTCTTCGTTCGCAACTACATCGCCTCGCCCAGCGTGGACGAGGAGAACCCGCTCCACTCGGCGGTCGAGGAGGTCAAGAACTACTACGCGGCGCTGGAGGACGGGCTGATCTTCGCCAGCGGCTGGTACGCGCCGCCGCCAACGAAGGAGCAACCGGCGGAGTACGCGCGTCTGTTGGTGGGCCGCGCGCTCACGATGCACGAAGACCACGGCATGGAAGCTACCCTGGAGCGCTACAACTCGCCGGAGAGCCTGGACGGCCCGTGGTACGTCTTCATCCTGGAGGACCGGGGCGGCGATCTGTACGCCGCGGCCAACCCCTTACACCCCGAGAGGGTGGGGACGACTCGCGAGCGCATCGACTCCAGCGGCTTCGACCTGGGGAAGGCGTTCGCCGCGGTCACCGAGGAGGGTGGCGGCGAGTGGGTCAGCTACCTGTTCACCCACCCGGAGACGGGGCAGGAAGCGCGCAAGCACGCGTGGGTCGTGCGCCGGGGCAACCTGGTCTTCGGGGCCGGGTGGTACGAGGGCATCGGCGAGTGACGCGACCGCGCCGGGGCTAGCGGTTGAGGCCGGGGCGCGTGTCGTTCTTGTGAACTCGTTCAGATAGATGTGAGACAGGGGGAGTTGTAAGGGAAAGAGAAAGGGACCATCCTTTGGGTGAGACAAACCAAGGAGGTCCCTGTATGCGGGTAGTAGGTCTACCCAAGCCATTCTACCAGCTTGCCAAGGCTACACTGACAGACCTGCCTGCCGAAGCGCAGGAGCGATTGCGCATGGTGAACTGCTGGCAGGCGCTGAGACGGCGGGGACTGTCCGGCTCCGAAGCGGCTGAAGCATTGGGCATGGCCCGCTCGACGCTGTACAGGTGGGACAGGGCGCTGAGGGAAGAGGGACCGGCCGGCCTGTGTGCCAAGAGCCGTCGTCCTCACAGGGTACGCGGTCCTACGTGGAGCGTGGAGTTGGCCGAGGCGGTGATGGAGATGAGGGAGCGGTATCCACGCTGGGGCAAGGACAAGTTGGTGGTGATGCTGAGGCGAGAGGGCTGGCAGGTGTCCACTTCGATGGTGGGCCGCATCCTGGCCAGTCTGAAGGTTCGCGGCGTACTCAAGGAACCTCCGCGACAGGGTGTAGCGGCGCGTAAGCGCGCCCGTGCCCGTCCCTATGCGGTGCGCAAGCCCAGGGAGTACCAGGCCGTCAATCCGGGCGACATAGTGCAGGTGGACACGCTGGATGTCCGCCCCCTTCCGGGTATGGTGCTCAAGCACTTCACTGCGAGGGATGTGGTGTCGCGGTGGGACGTGATCGAGGTACACACGCGAGCCACGTCGACGTTGGCGGCGCGGTTCCTGGACTCAATGCGTCGGCGCTTTCCGTTTCCGATCAAGGCGGTGCAGGTCGATGGGGGTTCTGAGTTCATGGCTGAGTTCGAGGCAGCGTGCCGGGACTACGGGATCAGACTGTTTGTGTTGCCGCCGCGATCCCCGAAGCTCAATGGCCACGTAGAGAGGGCGCAGCGTACCCACACTGAGGAGTTCTACGAACTGTATGACGGCGACCTCGAGATGGCGCCACTCAACAGAGCGCTTCTGGAATGGGAGCGCCTATACGACACTGTCCGCCCACACCACTCACTGGACGGGCGCACTCCGGCCGAGTATCTTCAGCATCACCACCCGGACATGGTCTCGCCAAAACTGTCCCATATGTACTGAACGAGTACATCTTGATGCGGCGTACACACAATAGTATTATTGTGTTGTGATACCCGAGTTTGATACGGACGGGTTTCTACCGCCGGGAGTCCACTGGGCTGGCTGGAGCGAGTTGATGGATAGATTTGGGAACAACCCATGGAGATTGCTTCTCGCGACGGGGTTCAGGGCCGCCATAGATAACTTGAAGGATGCAGGCTGCAAAACCGTCTATCTCAATGGGAGCTTCGTGACGCGCAAGGCTATGCCCAACGACTATGACGCCTGCTGGGAAGAGGCTGGCGTGGATCCGACTGCACTCGATCCCGTGCTCCTGACGTTTGACGAGGGAAGAGCGGCGCAAAAGGCCAAGTACATGGGAGAACTGTTCCCCGCTTCGATCATTGCCGACACGGGCGGTCTTTCGTTTCTTGAATTCTTCCAGACGGACAAGGATACCGGGAGGCTCAAAGGGATTATCGCCATAGACTTGGGAGACCTCGCATGATCAAGAACGAGCGGCAATATCGGATCACCAAGGCGCAGGCAGTTCGATTTTCGCAGACTCTCGACAGTCTCAGGCGGCGTTCCGGTGAGACGGATGGAGTTCATCCCATCATCGCAAAGGCTCAAGAGGACGCCTTGAGGAGTCAGCTAACAGACCTTGAGGGAGAGTTGCGCGAATACGAATCTCTGAAGGCTGGCAACTTTCAGATGGGGGATCTGAACGTGGTTGCCGAACTACCGTACACTCTGATCAAGGCCCGCATTTCTCAAGGCTTGAGCCAGAAAGATCTGGCCAAGCGACTCCGGCTCAAGGAGCAGCAGATACAGCGGTATGAAGCGACCGACTACGCAACCGCAAGTCTGGCGCGGATCAGGGAAGTAGTCGAAGCATTGGGCGCGACGACAAGCGGCTCTGCTCCAAGCAGCGAGGCAAGCTAGCGGTTGAGGTCGGGGAGCTACTCCACCGTTGCTACTGACAGCAGGGCGTCGGCGCCGTTCGCGTCGTAGCCGAAGACGCGGAGTTCCAGGTCGCCTGGGCCTGTGTCGAAGAAGAGCGGGGAGTAGGCCGTGAACGTGAACGTCGAAAATTCGAACTCGTGCTCCATGTCGGCGACGGTGTGGTCGGTGTCCCAGATGTACATGGGGCCCAGGTCGGGAAGCAGCACTAGCAGCGGCTCATCCGGCACATTCTTGTGGTAGAGGATGAAGCCCGCGCCCTCGCCGTCCGCCATCGGGTTGAAGAGCATCGCGCCCTCGCTGAGCGTGCCGCTAGTGTCGCTGCCGGAGGAGTCGTCGGAACTGTCTTCCGAGGATGATGCGGGTTACGAGCAGTGTTCGATGAACGGAAGCTGGTCCAGTTGCTTGGGCAGCTTGATCACGATGCCACTTACGTTGGCGCCGTTCACTTGCACACGAACGGCTTCTTTATGTGACGTGGTGAATCCATCCGGGCCTAGCCAGCCAACAAAGGTACATCCAGCGACAAAATCAGCGTAAACGTCCAAGGTGAATGAACCACCCGGCACGACTAAGACAAAGCTGCCATCCGAGCGTGTACTGCCAACCCCACTGTTATTAGCATCTCCCTGCCAGGCCCACAGACCGATGCCCTCCAACGGCTGGTCATCAGGGCCAACCACTCGGCCCTGAATCCTGAAGGATTCTTCTCTGGTCGGAGCCACGCCGTCGCGATACCCTTCGAAAGACTCATAGAATTCGTCAACTGCCATGCCGAAGGCGTTCTCGAACGCTGCCTGCCATGTATCGTGTTGAGGCAGTATCTCGTAGTAGCGAAGGATTGAGGCGTCGCTCGAATGTCGAGCAAGCCACTCCACCGCAAGAAATCCAACTTCATAAGAACCAAACGGATGTTCATTGAAGAAACTCTCTGCCAGTTCCAGATCAACTAGGTTGCGAGTAGATTCCCAAGCCTTTCTTATCATTCGGTCGCGCTCAACATCGTAACTCTCAATACCGCTCGCGACAGTGTACAACAGAGAACTGTATACAGCTGCTCCTTCGGTCAACCACCATGGACCCTGGGTAGAATATCCTTCGCCATAATCGGGCAGCAGGTGGCCCGGCGCTGTTGCTCCTTGCAGGTGATGAAAGTATTCGTGTGCGAATACAGCAGGTCTGCCACATCCCGGCTCCAGGGAAATGTAAAGACTAACTGATCGGACTCCGCATATAGAACCTGCGTGTTCGTAGCCCTCTATCTCCTTGAATCTTCTCTGCAGCGCCTCTTGATCATAGGAAGCTACAAGAAGAGGCTCTGGTGCTGATTTGCCAGCAGCGTAATCGTCAAAGAAATTCCGAAGATCAGTGAACAATGCGCGGATTTCGGCCTTCTTGGCAGGAGATACATCACCGAGGAATTCAATTGTATGCTCCTCTTGAATATCCACTGATGCCGCTACGACGTGACACGTGGAGGAGATGGTCGTTTCGCCAAAAACCTCTCGAATTAAGTTGGCCAAGGCCGGATCGTAAGCCTCTAGTTCGTGCCGGGTGTTGATCTGATTGTGAACTCCGTTGGCAGGGATAGCCCAGTCGTTCAAGCCAAACCATGACTGGACGCCCTCTGCCCAGTACTCATCCACATTCTCGCCCGCATAGGCACCAGCCCAGAGGCCGGAGTCCATCGCACTACGGTATGCGGCGTCAAGCCGCGCCAGAAACTCCGTAGCTCTCTCCTGCTGCTTGATTCCTAGATTGAGCACAGTATGCGCCGACTCATGCACGAGGATGTCCTCGTTCGGGAATACGTCATTCTCATGGCATAATACATTTTGCTCCCAGACAACGGTTGGTTCGCTTATGGTTCCACCGCTTATGCCCCCGCCACGGTGCCTTTCATTCCAATCGAAGTTGACGTTAGGAAACCGCTCGTAGATGTCATGGTAGCCTGGAATATCAGTAAGAACCTCCGATCGCGCCGCGATTGCCAGAACTTGTCCTGAGCCCGCGATTGTTGCTAGCAACTCGGGCCGATTGCCGAGCATTTCATCTATGATGTCCCTAGCACGAAATAGGGCCTGGTCGGGCACCTTGGCGGAAGAAACGATAGGAAGCCCGTCAGCGTCCAGATACTTCTTGTAGAACGTGTCTAAATCAAGGTCGGATGGCGGCGCCGGCAACACCGAATCGGGCGTCGGTTCCGGCGTAAGTGTGGGAGTTGCCGTCGGCTCTGGCGTAGGTGTGGGAGTTGCCGTCGGCTCTGGCGTAGGTGTGGGAGTTGCCGTCGGCTCTGGCGTAGGTGTGGGAGTTGCCGTCGGCTCTGGCGTAAGTGTGGGAGTTGCCGTCGGTTCCGGCGTAAGCGTAGGAGTTGCCGTCGGTTCCGGCGTAGGTGTGGGAGTTGCCGTCGGTTCCGGCGTAAGCGTAGGAGTTGCCGTCGGTTCCGGCGTAAGTGTGGGAGCACCAGTCGGCGCGGGTGTTGATGCAGGCTCGAGTGTCAGTGCGGGCACCGCCGTTGCCATGAGTGTAGCTGTCGCTCCTGGAGTCAGATTCGTTGTGGGCTCTGGCGTTGGATCGCCGCATGCGTTCAGAACGGCGACGATGAATAGAGCCCCCGACACGATTGCCGGCCAGCGGATGCGGGAATCTAACACGATGATTCGGTTCCTTAGCATCGTCGAACAATGCCGACGGGTGGTTTCTCCGCCTGCGGCGCTACTCTACGGTTGCTACCGACAGCAGCCTGTCGGCGCCGTTCGCGTCGTAGCCGAAGACGCGGAGTTCCAGGTCGCCTGGGCCTGTGTCGAAGAACATCGGGGAGTAGGCCGTGAACGTGAACGTGGAGCCTTCGAACTCGTGCTCCATGTCCGCTACCGTGTGGTCGGTGTCCCAGATGTACATGGGGCCTAGGTCGGGAAGCAGCACTAGCAGCGGCTCATCCGGCACATTCTTGTGGTAGAGGATGAAGCCCGCGCCCTCGCCGTCCACCATCGGGTTGAAGAGCATCGCGCCCTCGCTGAGCGTGCCGCTCGCCTCCAGCGCGCCCAGTGAGAGGGTCGGCCCGTTGGTCCAGGTCACGACGTCAAGGGGCTGGGCGCCGGCGAGCGCGTCGTTCCGGCTGCTATCGAAAGGCGTCCCTTCGGCTCCCGGGTTCTCGAAGGCCACGACATCGTCGTCATCCGAGGCGTGCTCGCCGGAGTCGCCGTTGACGTCGCTGTCGGAGTCCATGTCTCCCGATGACGCCGACGAATGGTCGCTGTCCGAGTCGTCGTCTCCCGATGACGCCGACGAATGATCGCTGTCGGAGTCGTCGTCTGAACTGTCTTCCGAGGAAGACGCCGACGAATGGTCGCTGTCGGAGTCGTCGTCTGAACTGTCCTCCGAGGATGCCGCCGATGACTGTCCGCCGTCCGAGTCGTCGTCTGAACTGTCTTCGGAGGATGCCGCGGACTGCCCGCCGTTCGAGGCGGTCTGTTCTACGCTGTCACCGCCCTCGGGGGCCGGCTCGGAGTCGCCGCAACCGGACACGGCAACCGCAAGGCATATCAGCAGTAAGGCAACGATTAGGGGCTTCATTTGTGAGGACCTCGCGATTGGGTGCGGGCGCATTTGCGGGCGCTCTTTTCGGGTGGCTTTGATACTCTAAGAGGGTATCATACGCGTGAAGCGCGAATTGGAGTGAACGCAGTGGTCCGCAAGCCGCCTGAGAAGCCAGCGAAAGCCGCAAAGAACGCCGATACCAAGGGGGACGGCGCGAAGCCGGCGCTCCTTTCAGGCGGCAACCCGCAGATAGCGAAGGCCGACGGCGACGCCCCGGTGCAGGCGTATATTGCCGCGATGCCCGGCTGGAAGAGCGACGCAGGGCGCCGCCTCGACGACCTCATCGTGCGCACCGTGCCCGACGTCCGCAAGGCCGTGAGGTGGAACACGCCCTTCTACGGCGTCGAAGGCCAGGGCTGGTTCCTCGGCTATCATTGCTTTACGAGGTACATCAAGGTCACTTTCCTCAATGGCGCGTCTCTCAGTCCGCTTCCGCCGGTCGAGTCCAAGCACGACGACGTGCGCTACTTCCATATTCACGAGGATGACCAGTTAGACGAAGAGTTGGTGGCGGGATGGATCCGGCAGGCGTCGGAGTTGCCCGGGGAAAAGCTGTTTTGATATGGCATCGGCAAACGTGAGCGACAACGTACGATACGAGCCGGATGAGATACCGCCGCACGCGGTAGCCATCGGCGCGGGTCTCCAGGCCGCGCTGCTGATCGTTGCGCCCGTCGTCCTGACGGTGGTCATCGTCTTCCGCATCGCGGACCAGCCGGACGGCTACCTGTCATGGGGAGTGTTCGCGGCGCTGATAGTGAGCGGGGCCACGACGATCCTCCAGGCTGTCCGCGTCGGCCGGATCGGCTCGGGGCACGTGCTCATCATGGGCACGTCCGGCGCGTTCATCGCGGTGTGCGTCGCGGCGCTCGTTGAGGGCGGGCCGTCCACTATGGCGAGCCTGATCGTCATATCGTCGATCTTCCAGTTCGCGATGGCCGCCCGGCTCTCGCTGCTCCGGCGCATCTTCACTCCGGTCGTGTCCGGCACGGTGATCATGCTGATCGCGGCGACGGTGATGCCGATAGTGTTCGACACGCTGAGGGAGACCCCGGAAGGCGTATCGACGGCCGCCGCTCCCGCCGCTGCGCTGGCCACGCTAGTGACCGTGGCCGTGCTCGTGTTGCGCGGCCCTCCCGCGCTGCGGCTGTGGTCGCCGGTCATCGGCATCGTGGTGGGCTGCGTCGTGGGCGCGCCGTTCGGGCTGTACGACGTCGATCAGATCGCCGAAGCGCCGTGGGTGGGCGTTCCTTTTGGATCCTGGCCGGGCCTTGACGTGACGCCGGACGCCACGTTCGGGGCGCTCCTGCCGGCATTCATCGTGGTGACGCTGGTGGGCGCGATCGAGACGGTCGGCGACGGAGTGGCGATCCAGAGGGTGTCGAGGCGCAACCCGCAGGCGACCGACTTCAGGGTGGTGCAGGGCGCGTTGAATGCGGACGGGCTGGGAAACCTCCTGTCCGGCCTGCTCGGGACGCTGCCGAACACCACCTACTCTTCCAGCATTTCGCTGGCCGAGATCACGGGCATCGGGGCCCGGCGCGTCGGAGTGGTCATTGGCGCCCTGTTCCTGGCGCTGGCGTTCTTCCCGAAGTTCACGGCCCTGCTGATAGCCATCCCGGGCCCGGTGGCGGCGGCGTACATAACGGTGCTGATCGGGCTGCTGTTCGTTCAGGGCATGAGGATCGTCATCCAGGACGGCGTCGATCACAGGAAGGCCGCCGTTACGGGGCTGGCGTTCTGGATCGGAGTCGGTTTCCAGAACCAGTGGATCTTCCCTGACCTGCTTGGAGAGGGCTTCCTCGGAGTGCTGTTTGGGAACGGCATGACCTCCGGCGCGCTGGTCGCGATCATCATGATGGTGTTCATGGAGCTAACGGCCCCCCGCCGCCAGCGGCTGGAGGTTGAGTTGACTCCGGACTCCCTGCCGAGGCTAGGAGAGTTCTTGCAGGGCTTTGCTTCGAGGGCCGGCTGGGACGCGGCCTCGACCGAACGGCTGGTACTTGTCGGCGAGGAGACGCTCACAAGCTTGGAGTCGGAGGACGGGGCGTTAGAAGAAGAGGGCAGGGCGGGCCGGCTCGTCGTGCTGGCCCGCGCGGGCGCCGGCGAGGCCGAGCTCGAGTTCATCTCCGGCACGGAGGGCGAGAACCTAGAAGACAAGCTCGCGTACCTGGGGGACGCTCCGGAGATTACGGACGGGCGGGAGATTTCGTTCCGGCTGTTGAGGCACTACGCGTCTTCGGTGCGGCACCAGAAGTATCACGGCGTGAACATCGTCACAGTGACGGTGAGCGGGCTCGGCTAGGGAGGGGCGCTTCGGCCCTTCGACAGGCTCAGGGCGAACGGGGAAAGGGCGCTTCGCGAAGCGCCCCTACGGTGGGGTCAGGGTGGACGGAATTCGGCCCTTCGACAGGCTCAGGGCGAACGGGGTTTCCCTTTAGATGGCTTGGGGCGTGTCTGTGTGGGTGGGGACGCCTTCTTCGGTGAAGATGGCGTCTATCTCTTCGCGGACTTCGGCGTCCAGCTCCCAGCCGGCGGCGGCTACGTTTTCTTTTAGCTCACGCTCGTTGCGCATGCCGACGAGGCCGACGGTCACTGCCGGGTGCCCGACGGTCCAGGCTATGGCAAGCTGCGCGACCGATCTGTCGTAACGGGCGGCGATGGTCTTGAGCCTTTCGACGACCTTGAGTTCCTTGGCGAACTCCGCTTCCTGGAACAGGGGCAGTTCGAACGCGAGGCCTCCGCTTCTCCAGTCGCCTTCGCCGAACGTCGTTTCCGGGGTGAATGCGCCGGCTAGAAGGCCGAACGCGAGCGAGCCGTACGCCATGAACCCGATCTTCTTGTCCAGGCAGTAAGGCAGGACTGCCGACTCCATCCGGCGGTCGAACATGTGATAGCCGACCTGGTTGGCGGCGAGGTGGCCGTACTTCTCGCACTCGTCCATCATTTCGGGCGTGAAGTTCGACACCCCGTAGTGGCGGATCTTGCCGTCGTCCTTCAGCTTGTTCAGGGCGCGCATCGTCTCTTCAAAGGGCGTGTCGTGATCGGGCCAGTGGATCAGCAGCAGGTCCAGGAAGTCGGTCTCCAGCCTGCGGAGACAGCCCTCCGTGCGCTCGATCACGTGGTCGTGCTTGGAGTTGCGACCCAGGTTCTTGCCTTCGTCGTCGTAATCGAAGCCGACCTTGCTGACGAGGACGATGTCCTTCCTTCTGTCGCCGAGGGCCTTTGCCAGGAGCTCTTCAGAGTGGTACGGGCCGTACACCTCTGCGGTGTCGAATAGGGTGATGCCGTGATCGATAGCCTGGCGGACCGCCTCCGCCGCCTCGTCCACGTCGATGTGGCCGTATGAGTTGATGCTCATCTCCCAGGTGCCGAAACCGATGGGGGAGGTGTAGAGGTCGCTGTCTCCGAATTGCCGTTGCTCCATGACCGCTCCTTGCTGTGATCTGGCAGGCACTGAGGCTACAGGATGCCGTTATTGTACTACCCTACGGCGGGGTCAGGGTGAACGGAACTGAGAGGAGCGAGCGGTTTCCGGCGACGAGCGCGTACAGCAACTCGCGCAGCAGGGCGAGGCCCCACAGATCGAGGGGCGCGGCGGCTGCGCCGAACGGGACGAGGCGCAGCGAGCGGGTGATGCTCTCGCCGCCGTGGTACTCGACGCCTTCGGGCGTGACGTAGTGGGAGCTGCGGGCGACCTGCTCGGGGTCCAGCGTCGTTAGCACGGGCCAGCCGTCGAGCTCTGAGAACGGCACGAGCGTCACCGGCACGCGCGCCCTTCGACGCACGAACGCGGCGGACCGGCTGCAGAAGCCGCACTCGCCGTCGTACACCAGCAGGCGCTCGCCGGGCGGCCGCTCGGACTTCGTGGGCGGGTGGTACCTGGGCAGGCGTAGCACGGTGGGGCGAGCGCGGCGGCTGGCTTTTGAAAGATGTGTCACGTTCCGTAACATTCTGTCACTTTTCGTATCTGGGGAGCGTTCGCTCGTGGGACGAAATGTGTACGAAATGATGCCTGCATAAGCCAATTTGCGTACGAGATGTGACACTTTGTGACAGCCAAGGAGGGCGGCTCGAATGAGCGCGAGGGCCAGCGCTGGGCCGCGCTGCGGTACGCCTCGGATGTGTGTTATTGCGATCATGGGTCTATAATAGCACGCTCGTTCGCAGAAGGGAAGGGGCCGGTGCGTTTATGGTTTGACGGTCCCCTTCGACGGGCTCAGGGCGAGCGGGGGAAGGGCGCTTCGCGAAGCGCCCCTACGGCGGGGTTAGGGCGCGCGGGTTTCGGCCCTACGGTGGGGTCGGAGTGAAGGGAACGGGTGGGACTGGGTGGGACTGGATGGGTTTGGATGAACACGTTTTGGTTACCGGCTGGGTGCTGAGTGGGAGAGGGTGGGTCGAAATGTGGCGCGGTCGATGTGGGGGTGTGGGGCGACGGCTTGCGGCGGCTTCGCCCTCAACGTCCTGGGCGGGTGCGCGGAATCGGCGTGCGTTACCAGCCGCGGGGCTTGGTGATGGTACCGATGTCGTCAGTGAGGGTATCGGGAAGCAGGCTGCGCCTCAGGTGGCTCTTCCAAAGTCGTTTTACGTAAGTCGCAGCCTCTGCTAACTCTTTAGAACTGACTCTCTTGGAGTCCGGGTTGACGAGAGTGACGCGCAGGCCTAGGCCGTCTCTCACATATCGCATGGCGCCGGCGAAGTCCGCGTCGTTGGATACGACCGCCGCCTGTTCGTACTCTCCGTTGAAGCCGTCCACCAAGAGACGGGTGGCAAGATTCACGTCCGATCCCTTCTCTTCCGAGTCTCTTACAAGAACGTGTCTCGGCAGGCCTGAGACCTGCTCAGCCAGTGGGCGGCGCTGTGTGCCGGACCGGAAGGCACCGTAGTGAATTTCGAGGTTCGGCAGGGTGTCCAAGGCTCTCAGGTAGATCAGTTGCCGGCGTGGTTGGCCTGGGTTACTTGGACGAGCGTCAAGTCTGGCAGTGAAGTAGCAGACCCTGTGGATGTTGTCGTTTGGGAAGAGGTTAGCGGCTAGCTTGCGCAGGTCAAGCCATCTGAACGGTGAGTCCTTAAGGGCACGGTAGTAAAGATTGAACCCGTCGATGTAGAGGTTGGTGATCAATCGCTAATCTCAGACAAAGACAGAGACCGCCGCAAGGGCGGTCTCGACCCTACCGGCGAAGCGATAGGGGAAGTATGCTCAATGGTACCGTCAACTGGGACTCCGGTCAAGGGCGTGATGCCCTTGCCGCACGTACTCGGCAGGACAAAGACAGAGACCGCCGCAAGGGCGGTCTCGGCCCTACCGTCTAGTCGATAGGGGAGGTGTACGAAACGTAGCAGGGATTTCGTCTGTGGTCCACGGTGCGGGCTTGGCCCTGACCGTCAATGATGTCGACTGCGACAACGGCTTGGCGGTTCTCTGTAACTTCACCCTCAATCATCTTGGACGGGCACGCGGAATCCGCCTGCGTGGCTGTACGCCGCGCGATGGCCGACTCGCACGGCGTAAGTTGCCGCTTCGGGCCTTCGCCTCAAGAGCCGGCGAGTAGCTATCGCGTCGCCGGGGGCGACTTCGTAGTCGCCGGTCTCAACGTCGATGACAACGAAGTCCCCGACTCTTGCGGACTTGACTCGCTTCTCGATCGATTGCCTCGCCCAAGGCTGATGTCTCTCCCGGCTTGTACGTTCGGGCCGCCATTGAGTCGTCCTCCAGTTCAACGTGGGGAGCCAACGCTGCTACTCAAAGATACGCGCGCCATCGGCGGGCGGTCAATGTTGGGGCGCCATGCCTTCCTTACAGCCGGTGGTTGGAGATTACGGGTTCGGTGGATAGGAGGGTGCGGAGGGTTGCGAGGTCTGGGAGGTTCAGGATGCGGGAGAGGCCGTTGTCGAGGGTGCGGCGGGCTTTGCAGTGGGCCATGGCTGGCAGGCGCTCGAAGTCGGACTGGGCGAGTTCGTCGAACAGGTCTGCTAGGGCTTGAAGCTGCGCTGGGGAGAGTTGGCGTGCGTCGAGGACGGGGAGCGTACGTAGATCAGCCTTCTTCAACTTTATCCAACTACCTTCCGTAGTGTTGCGAATCGCCAGCAGGGCAAGCAGGCCGACGCTGCTGTTCAGCCATACAGCGATTGCCTTCTCAAGAGCGCGGCTGTCTGCCTTGACGGGCCACCACACGTTAGATAGCACTGGTGCGTCGATGTGCATTGCGGCGACTCTAGCTGTTCCTAATCGCAGTCTTTCGGCGATGAGGAGTCTGCCTGCCTTGGGCCATAGCTGATCAACCCGCTTGAGTTTGCGACCGGGCTTGGGATTGGGAAGCGGGGCAAGGTACTTGTCGGGCCCGGTGGCCAAGCGCGTCCTCTGCTCAGTGTCGTTTCCCTCAACCATGGGGTAGGCGGTCACGGCGTCTGTCGGCTCGAATCCATCCCGGACATCTCTTACGTCCGGCCCGATCTGGCCGAGGTCGTCAAGCGGGCACAGTGAGACGCTGGTCACCTTCTCCTCGCCGGGGACCCGCACTTCGCCGTCGTCCAGAAGCCTTAGTGCGCTGCGGGTGAGGTCGGCGCGGGCGAACTGTACGCCTGACCATTTGCCGCCTTTGAGTCTCGATTCGGGGATGGACAGGACTTCGCCAATGTGCCGTCCGTCCACTTCGAGCAGGGCGGTGCCCGTCTCCTCGAACTTCGCGGGCGTGGTAGAGGCGACGGCCTGGGCCACCCGGTGAGCGTCGGTCACGCCGTCGGGGTTCTGCCAGAGGTTCACGAACGTGGTGCGGCGTTCGACTGTGCCGGGAACGGCGGGGCGGCGCGTGGCGATCAGCAACGCCTCGGAAAGGTCGGTGCTGTCCGAGAAGTTCCAGCGTTGCGGATCGTGTGAGGAGACCACCATATCGAGCGCGTAGTCGCGCTCGATGAGCGCACGGGTCTGCTTCCATGACGGGCCGGTGCAGACTGTGGCGGGCAGCACGAGCGCAAGGCGTCCCTCGCCGGGTCGCAGCTTGGGACTGGCTGCCGCCACGAACGCGGCGCCGAGACCGGCGGTTGCGGACGCATGGTGTGACTTCAGGCGGCGCGAAAGCTCGTTCTGGAGCTTGCGCCGCTCCGCCGGGGGCAGGCTGCCGAACAGCAGATTGCCGCCCACGGAGCGGGTAAACGGCGGGTTCATGATGGCAAGGTCCAACTCCGGCAGGCGGGCGGTCTCGCCTTTCGCCGCGCCCGCGTGTCCTGTGCCTGACACCTTTTCGGCATCCTTTGCCGGGACTCCCATGCCCGCGCCGGTTAATGAGTACTGGACCGGGACCTCATCGCGGCCCAGGAAGTCCAGCGAGCCCAGGGACACGCTGGCGCCTTCCACTCCGAGGGGCATGACGTAGAGGTTCATGCGGTCGAACTGTATATCGGTGTTCAGCATGGCGAGGCTGGTGGCGGCGAAGTGTATGGCGGATAGCTGGACATCGTAGCCGTGCAGGGCCTGCTCGACCATGGCCTTGTGCAGGTCGGCGGCCTTCGTACCGCCGGCGGTCCTGTGAAGGCGCTCGGCCTCGGAGGCGACGGCCATCAGCAGCGTGCCGGTGCCGCAGGCGAGGTCCGCCACGTTGAGGGAAGCGGGGAACTCGTGGTCTGCCCAGTCGACGTGGGGCGGCCAGCCGTGGAAAACGAGCCGGGCGAGAAGCGCGGCGGCGGGAACCGAGGTGTAGTACGCGCCTGTGAACTTGGCATCGGTCAGGAGAGTGTGGAACAGCCGGCCAGACAGGTCGTGCCCTTCGAGGTTGTGCGTTTCTTCCATCGCCTTGACCAGGGGCTCGATCACCGGCATGCGGACGTAGTCCGGACCGTTCTCGAGAACATCAAGAATGTTGGCCGCGAGTTCGAAGACGGGCACATAGTCGATGTGTTCGCAAATGTACTGCCAGGCGTCGCGCAACCCTGTGATGCCCTGAGCAAGCGCCTCCCTGACCGTGGGGACCTCCCCGTTGACGGCGGCGAGACGCTCCTGAAAGGCAAGGGCGTTGAAAAGCACGAGGCATCCGATGCGAAGGGCGGCGGCGCGATTCTTCTCCTGGTCCGTGACGGCGATGATTCCGGCGATTCGACCGGACACCCGGGCGTGGCCGTCGGCCCGCTCCGCCGCCTGTTCGAGCGCGTACTCGATGGCGCCGGCGGCGGCGAGTACGCGGTCCACGCCCTCCAACTCCAGCGGCATCGTTCGTAGATGGTCGGCGAGCGCGGACACCGAGCCCGTTCTGACGACGCGCGGTTCGGGCAGGGCCACTCCGCGGGAGCCGTGGAGCCACCAACTGAGGTCGTCAGCGGTATTGAGAGCGGCGTCGGTGTTCTCCTCGAACTT
Organism: Dehalococcoidia bacterium; assembly: GCA_963668185.1. Taxonomy (GTDB): domain Bacteria; phylum Chloroflexota; class Dehalococcoidia; order Lucifugimonadales. The sequence continues at coordinate 861,236 of OY764162.1, read as the reverse complement.
GAGCCGGTCCGGGTAGAGGACGCCGATTACGCCGAGGGCGTCGGGGAAGTCTTTGAGGCGGCCATCAAGCTGGGTATCGAGGAGGCCGGCGGCGCCTTCCCACTTGCACTCCAGGACGAAGCTATCGCGGGTTTTCAGGTCGACGCGAACGTCGGGCGCGCCTTTGCGCGTGCGGCGCTCCGCCCTGGCCTGCAGACCGTGAGCGCGGAGGGCCTGGGCGAGAAGGACGTTGACGCCTTCCTCGCGGATTGTCTCAGGGTCGGTGTTTCGGACTGTCATTTGTCTATGTTACTGCTAGAAAGGGAAGTCGGACACCCTGGATGGCTGCCATCTAGAGCGCCAACCGGCCGGCCTTGCAGGAGGCGGCGGACGGGTACGGCGGCTGCTCACCACAAGCGGCGAACGCGGTACTGATCGAAGGAGGACTCGCTCGAGATGAGGACCAGGTCGCGCGACAGCGCCTGGGCTATGAGCATCCGGTCGAAGGGGTCGCGGAGCGGGCCCGGAAGCGCGCCCGCTCGCGCGGCGTCGTCGACCGTTATGGACAACTCCTTGAAACTCTGGACAGCGATGACGCCGGCGACGTCCGAGGCTATCCGCATGGCTTCTTCCAGCCTGCCCCGGCGGTACTTGGTGGTTATCTCCCATGCCGAGGCCGCGCTTACGAATACAACGTTTGCGCCGTCGTCGATGACGCGGCGGATGCGCCCCGGCAAGCGTTCGCTCCCGTTCACCCACCAGATGAAGGCATGGGTGTCGAGCAGCAGCCGCAACTAGGGGCCGCCTTCCCACAAGGCCAACTCCTCCGGCGGCAGAGGCTCGGAGATGATGTCGCTCAACTCCTCCCACATCTTGTTGCCTTTCAAAGCGCCGAATTGCCGCTTGCCTTCAGGCTCCACTCGCGCCAGCCGCGCCACCGGACTGCCGTTCCGGGCGATGATGACCTCTTCGCCTTCCTCGACACGCTTCAGCAGGCGCGACAGGTGGGTCTTCGCTTCGTGGACGTTTACCGTTACCATCGCAGGCCTTTCTACGTTAAACTTAGCTAATGGTATGACTAACACCGCCGTCTTGTCAAACGGCGGCTATGCCGTGGCTGCTCTTCGACGATTCTTGTCCAGGGCGCTGATTGTCAGATTACGATACGGCCAATTGTCAGGTTAGAGCGCGTCTGATTGTCAGGATGGGGAATGTCATCGGTGCCGTTGGCGCGACCGCGCACCCTGTTTCGTTCGCGCTCATGTAGGATATGGGCAGCAATGGTGAGGAGGCAGCGCTTGGTAAGGGCGTTCTTCGAGTTGCGCGGCGCGGCGGCGGCGCTGGTCATGGCCGCGGTTGTCCTGGCCGGCGTAGGCGCGGGTTGCGGGGGAGCGTCGACGGGCGGGCCGGCGTCTGCGCAGACGACGGTTGCCGGTACGTCCCAAGCGGGCGAACAGGATGGCGAGGCGCCGTTGCGGATCGTGCCGGTGACGATCGACCTAGCCGTCGGGACTAACCGGTTCGCTTTCGCGGTGTTCGACGAGGATCGCGCGCCGGTGCGGGTGTCGAAGATCGATGTCGCGTACCTGCCGCTGAGCGGCGAGGACCAGGCTGAGCGGACGGCGGAGGCGGTCTTCCGCAAGTGGCCGACGGGCCACGCGGGCGTGTACTCGGCGCTGGTGGAGTTCGACCGGGCGGGCCCCTGGGGAATGCTGGGGCGGTTTACCGACGAGGACGGCAAGTCGGTGCTGGCCCAGACGGGCGTCACGGTCAAGGAGCAGAGTTCTTCGCCAGGGATCGGGCAGACGGTCCCGCCGAGCATGAACAGGACGCTGGACACGGCGGGGGAACTGGGCAAGCTGACGAGCGCCCTTTCGCCTGACCCGGACCTTTACAGGGTGTCGATAGAGGACGCGGTTGGCAGCGGACTGCCGACGGTAGTATCGTTTGCGACTCCCGCGTTCTGCTCGACGGCGACGTGCGGGCCGCAGGTGGACATAATAGCCAAGTTGAAGGACAGGTACGCGCCGCGCGCGAACTTCATACATGTTGAGGTGTACGAGAACCCGGACGAGATGCTCACGAACCAGGGCAACGGGCGGCTGAGCCCGGTGATGGATGAGTGGGGGCTGGCGACGGAGCCGGTCACGTTCGTGCTCGGCGCGGACGGCGTCGTGGCGGGCAAGTTCGAGGGCTTCGTGAACGAAGAGGAACTGGAGTCGGCGCTGAACGAGGTGCTGCCATCGCCGTAGCGCGCGGCTCCCTTTTCCGCCGATCCCTGGCGACGGCGACGGCCGCGGCGATGCTGCTTGCGGCGTGTTGGTGGCTGCTGGCGGCGCCGGCGTACGCGGAAGACGACAGCGTGACGGCGCTGGAGGACAGCGACGGGCCTTTCACGGTGACGGTGGTCGTGCAGCCGGCCGAGCCGAAGGTCGGCACTGTCCACTTCAAGGTCACGCCCGTTTACACCGCGAACTCCGAGCCGGTGGACGGCGCGCGGGTGGAGATACTCGCGACCAGTTCGGAGGACGAGGAGGCCTACCACACCTTCGCCATCAACAGGCCGGAGGAGCCGAGGCACTACCACGGGGAACTGCTGATCAGGCACACGGGGACGTGGACGCTGAAGGTCACCGTCTCGAAGGAAGGCGAGGGCGTCGGCGAGTTCGAGTTCACGCTGGACGTGACCGAGGACCAGCCGAACTCGGGCCGGTTGGGCACCGCGCTTTGGGCGGGCCTCGTGGCCGTGCTGATAGGCGGCGGCGTGTACGTGACCATCGCGATCCGGCGATCCCAGCGCAGTCGAGACGACTTCCTGGCCAGCGGCTAACCGCCGCTCCGCGCAAACCTGAATTCCGGGCCTCCGGCGCGTGGCCTGCCTACCTTTTTTCACACGCAAAGAGACCTAAATTCAGGTTGACCTATTTCTTATACAGTGGCTAGGTTATGTCTAGGAAACAGGAAGTAGTAGTTGCCGGTCCAGGAGATGTTGCGATGCTGAGAAGAGTTCTGGTCTTGATTGCGGCTGTTGCGCTGATTGCCGTGCCCACGGCGATGCTGGCAGCGGACAACGAAAAGTCGCTGGCCGTCGTGTTGGTGGACCGCGGAGCCATCCACTCGGCGCACGAGGGCGTGGATTACGCGCGCTCCGTGCACACGCTTACCTCCGCGCTGGACCCCGACAGGAGATACGCGTTCGTCGCCATGGACGAGCCGCTCAACGTGATAGGCCCTGTTGAGATCTCACAGTGGGAATATGCCGCCGCCAATGACGCGGTCCAAGCTTTGATTGGAAGCCGGGGGCTTCCGCAACCCGGCGGACATCTCGAGGCGCTGGTCGAAGTGCACAACTTCATTGGCCAGCAGATCGGCAACTCCGGATCCGAGGTCTACTTCCTATCCGGCGGCGGCAGTGTCAACGACTACGGAAACCTCGCGGACCGGATCAGCCCCGCGTTGAGCCGATTCCAGGGAAGCGGATGGCCGATACACACCATCGCGCTGCCCGGCTCTTCGGCTGGAGAGCTTGAGTTCCTGTCCCAGATTTCCGGGATATCCAACGGCCAGATGTTCCACCTGGGTTCCGACGATGGAATCAAGGGCGTGGCCGACCATATTCTGAAGATCGGCTCCGCAGGGTCGATGAGCAAGCTGGCCGGCGCGACGATCAGGTCCGGCGACCTGCTCAACTCCAGGCTGAAGGTGGTTCCAGGCACGCAGCACGTGACGGTCACCATGTTCAAGGAGTCGGACAGCGCCGGCGACCTGAGGGTGGAGACGCCCGCGGGACTGGAGATTTCCAGGACGGACAGCGACTCCTTCCTGGTCGTGGAGTCTCCACACATCGTGGTTATGAGGCTGTTCGAGCCGGAGCCGGGGCCGTGGCTGATCGAGACGGTGGGGGTTACAGGCCGGACTTCGCTCTGGCAGAACGCGGAGAACCGCTACACGGTTGGGCATGACATCGGGGACTACGCGCCGGTCAACGAGAAGATCCTGGTAGTGGCCCACGTGCTGGACAACAACGAGCACGCCATCGTCGAAGGCACGACGCTGTTCGGCATGGTCAGGGGGCCGGACGGCTCCTCGCGGATGTACCAGCTCAATGACGAGGGCCAGCTCGGTGACCGCAGGGCCAACGACGGCTACCACTCGACGACGATTCCCGAGCTGACCGAGATGGGGGACTACGACCTGACGCTGACGATGGCGTGGCCGGAGTACAACCACTCGATCTCCACGAGCGCGAGCTTCGCGGTGCAGGCGTTCCCGACGCTCCGATACGAGCAGGCGGACTCGGTCGAGCTTGCCAAGGACGAGCGAGTGCAGGTCGGAACGCTATCGATTCACGTGCAGGACGAGCCGTACCCTGTGGCGCCTGAGGCGATCGCGATCGACGCCACGTGGCCGACGGCGGCTAAGGGCCAGATCGACATAGTCCCGCAGGTGGACTTCAAGGACAACACGACCTGGATCTATGATGTGTTCCTGACGCCGGCGGACTACGGCCAGCACAGGTTCGTGTTCTGGCTGGAGACGGGCTACGCGGGCCAGAGCTTCACGCACGGCACAGGGTCGGTAGTGTTACAGCTTGACGATCCGACGGTGCCGGAGACGCCCGCGCCGCAGACGCCTGCCGTAAGGGCCGAGTTCCCGATCTGGGCGACGGCGCTCATCATCGCCGGGATAGCGGTGGGCGGCGTGATCGTCCTCGCGATGCTGGTGATACTGGCCTACTGGGCCACCCGGACCCAGCCCAAGGGCTGCCTGTTCAATGACCGCAACGAGTTGATCGTGGACTTTGGGAGACTGAAGAGGCCGTTCATGCTCGCGCTGTTCTCAAGGGACAAGATCGGCGGCGAGGAGACCGGAGCGGCGGCGTTCGACGGCGTGGACTTCGTGTTCTCGAACACCGGCATGGAGATCGTGCAGAGAGGCGGCGGCTCGCTGCTTCGCGTGAACAACCAGCCCCTGGTTGACAGCGCGCACGTGGCAGACCGGTCCTGGATCGGCGCGCACGGCAAGCTCTACACGTACATCACTTCGGAGAGCCCGGTCTTCGCGGAGGCCAGCGCGGACTAGGGTACGCGCGCCGAAACCGAGCTAGAAGAGGGGCCGACCGCCGACCAGCGGGCGGCCCCTTCTGCGCTGCCGACCTTGATGGGAAACTGCGCCCGGCGGGCTAACGCTCGGTGATCGTCACGGACTCGATCCTGTCGCCCGGCTCGCGCGCGCTCTGCGGGTCTCGCGGCGAGATCTGCTGGACCGCGTCCATGCCCTCGATCACCCTGCCGAACACCGAGTGGCAGGAGGCGCCCCTCACGGTGCAGTCCTTGGGGGTGCCGTTCGGGTTAAGGCCGTCAAGGTACTGCGTTGCGGTGAATGTGATGAAGAACTGGCTGCCGTTGGTGCCGCTCCCGTTCCGAATCCCGGCGTTGGCCATGGAGAGGATTCCCGGCCCATCGTGCGAGAGGTCCGGATGGAACTCGTTATCGAAGGTGTATCCGGGGCCGCCCGCGCCGGTCCCCGTGGGGTCTCCGGCCTGCGCCATGAAGCCGGGTATGACGCGGTGGAAGGTGATGCTGTCGTAGTAGCCCTGGCGGGCCAGGAAGACGAAGTTGTTCACCGTGACGGGCGCCTTGTCGGCAAAGAGTTCGATTACGAACTCGGCGCCGTTTTCCATCTTGAACGCGGCGGTGTAAGCCTTTGACGTGTCTATCTCCATGCTCGGGGGTTCTCTCCACTGCAACACTTTTTCTCCTTCTTCCTCAGGTTCTGGTGTGTCCGCCGGCTCCGTAGTGGGATCCGGGGTCTCTTGCGCGGCCTGCTCCTGCTCTGGGACGTCGGTCTCCGCCGGCGCTGTTCCTTCGTCACTGCCGCAGGCGACGAGCAGGAGCATGGGGAGCGCCAGCAGCAGGCCCATCGCGCCAATTCTCTTCACAGGTCTCAAGTTCATCCTCCGACACTTCCAATTTCGCGGCCCGCCTCTGGGCCACAATCCGGGCGCAACCGTCCGCCTATTATAGAATGTGCATCCTTCTTTAAGGGGGTGCAATTGGGGAACGGCAAAGACTCGGAGTTGAGCATACTGGGGATCTTCGCGCATCCGGACGATGAGACGACCACGTCCGGCGGCACGTTCGCGATGTATGCGTCGAGGGGGGCGCGGGTGCAGGTGATCACGGCGACGCGCGGGGAACTCGGCACGCTGGGCCAGGACGGCAAGAGCTTCACGCGGGAGGAGCTGCCTTCCGTGCGGGAGTCGGAGTTGCGGGCCGTCATGCGGTTGATAGGAGCGCGGGAGCCGGTCGTGCTCGACTACCGGGACCAGGAGCTTGACCAGGCCGACGTGGAAGAGGTCTCCGACCGTATGCTGGCGGTGATGCGCGAGGCCAGGCCGGACGCGGTCATCACGTGGGGGCCGAACGGGATCTCCGGGCACGTTGACCACATAGCAGTGCACGAGGCCGCCGTGAGGGCGTTCCACCGGTACAGGGTCACGGCGGCGAGTGCGCCGCGCCTCTTCTACGTGGCGATTCCGAAGGATCTTGCCGAGAGGTTCGGGCTAGGCGTGGAGGGCCCGGAGGCGGAGCCGACTCTGACGATCGACATCAACGAGGTCATGAGCGTCAAGGTAAGCGCGTTGCGGTTGTACCAATCGCAGCAGGACGCGATTGAGGTCGCGGAGCGAATGGAGGAGGCGGGGTTTACGTTCGAGACGTTCCACCAAGCCTGGCCTGAGCGGGATACGGAGGCTATGGAGACGGGGCTGTGGTGAGCGGGCGTCGATACCGGGCCTTGCGGGTTGTTTGAGGTCAGCAGTCCAGGGCGCAGAAGCAGGCGTTCATGATGCTGTCCGTGTCTATGCCGTACTCTCGATAGAGGTCCTGTAGGCCGCCGGACTGCCCGTACTCAGAGACGCCGAGCGGGTACGACGGCGCGTTCAGCGCTGCGCCGAGCCATGCCAGCGAGTGCGGATGTCCGTCGACGACTGTGACTACGGGCGCGCTGTCGTCGAGAGGGATCACGTCCGTCATGAAGCCGGTGAGATCGCGCCGGATGCCATGCGCGGACTTCACTGACGCCTGGTAGCGCCGGTAGAGGGGCCCGGGGCCGGTAACGCTGACGACGTTCGCATAGACGCCCTCTTCGAGCAGGAGCCTGCTTGCTTCGACGGCCTCGGGGATGATCGCGCCGGACGCCATGACGTGCACGACGTTTTCGCCGGGGGAGTAGCCGGGGCTGCCTTTACGGTCCACAAGGCGATGCGCCCCGGCCAACACCTGGCGGCGGAGCGCATCGCGCTCGGCGGCGTCCGCGGGGACCTTCATGATGCTCTGGTCCACCCGCCTGCTGGTGAGCCGGAGGTACGAACACTGGGACCTGTTGCGAACGTTCTCCAGCGCGGACAGCATGACCCACTCGAGTTCCTGTCCGAAGCACAGGTCGTAGAAGGCGACTTCGGGAATCTCCACGCCGATGCTTGGCGTGATCAGCGACTGGTGTGCGCCGCCCTCGGGCGCGAGGGTGATCCCGGAAGGGGTGCCGACGACGATGAAGCGAGCACCGGAGTACACGCTGAAGACGAACGCGTCCAAGCCGCGCCGCACGAACGGGTCGTACAGCGTGCCGATAGGGAAGAGCAGTTCGTCCTCCATCTCGTGGGTCAGGCCCAACTGGCCCAGCATCATGAACAGGTTGTTCTCCGAGATCCCCAGGGCCATGTGGCGGCCGCTGGGGGACTCGTCCCACTTGAGCGCGCGAACGATGTCTTCTTCGGGCAGGGTCTCGCCGCCGGTGCGGGACCAGATGCCGGCCTTGTTGATCCAGCCGCCGAGGTTGGTGGAACTGGCGACGTCCGGGCTCACGGTGGCGATGCGGTCGGCGACCTGCGGGACGGAGCGGGATATCTCCGTGAGGATGAGGCCGAAGATCTGCTGAGTGGACATGTGGCCGCGGTACCCGGAGCCCAGCTCGACCGGCACGTCGATCGCGGGGACGTCGGGCCGCGTTTCGGCGGGAGCGAGCCGCCGCGCGGTCTCCCTGACCAGTGCCGCGCCGGGCCCTTCGCCTTCGAGCCGAGACCACGCTTCCTGTTCCGGTATGCCGAGCCCGACTCTGAGGTTGTTCATCTGCTCCCGTGAGAGGATCACGGAGTGGTTCTGAGGGTCGCCAACGGAGGGGAGCCTCCAGCCCTTCAGGGTGTATGCGAAGACGACGTGCGGCCCCGTGCGGATGGTGGCGCGCGACAGCGCCTCCCTGAGCGTCGAGAAGTCGTGGCCGCCGAGGTTGCTCAGCAGATCGACCAACTCGTCGTCGTCCCAACGGTCGATCAGGCGAGTCATGTCCCTCGGGAACCGGCTCGACTTGGGAAGCCACTCTCTCACGGCCTCTTTCGGCAGGCGCAGCAGACGCTGGTAAACGGGATTGGACATGCCGTCTATGGCGTTGCGCAGCAGTTCGCCGTTCGGCTCTGTGAAGGCGGCTTCGAGCTTCCTGCCGTACTTTGCGTCGATCACGTTCCAGCCGTTTGCCGCGAACATGTCGCGCCATGCGCGAACGCGTATGCCGGGAATCACCCTGTCCAGGCTCTGTCGGTTGAGGTCGACGATCCAGAGCAGGTTGGGGACGTCCTCCATGACCGGCTCCGCGATCGCTTCCCATACCGACCCTTCGTCCAGCTCGGCGTCTCCCAGGAGGCTGATGTAGCGGGACTGGTCGCGCGCCTGCCCGTTCCCGCGCCCGTCACGCAGGTACTCGGCCACGAGCGCGGCGAAGTTGGTGGCCACCGGGGCGAGGCCGACGGAGCCGCTGGAGAAGTCGACCGGGTCCGGGTCCTTGGTGCGGCTGGGGTACGCCTGCAGGCCGTGGAACTCGCGCAGGGTCTTGAGATGGTGGGCTTCGAGATTGCCGAGCAGGTACTGGACGGCGTGGAAGGCGGGGGAGGCGTGCGGTTTGACCGACAGCCTGTCGCCGGCCTTCATGAAGTCGAAGTACAGAGACGTCAAGACTGTTACGACGGACGAACTGGATGCCTGGTGTCCGCCCACCTTGACGCCGTCCGTGTTGGGCCGGACGTTGTTCGCGTAGTCAACGATCTGCATCGATAGCCAGAGGACGCGGTCCTGGATCTCGGACAGGGCCTGGTTCCTATCCCGCAGGGCTTCGGTGGCGGGGCTAGCGTGCGTGGTCATGCGGCCTCCGCCGGAATGACGGCAGTGGGGTGCGCGGGCATGACGGCAGCGGGATGCGCGGGACGGCGGTTCACCGGATGTATTCCGAAAGCCACGAGAGGCCGTCCGAGGTCGCGCCTGCGGGGTTGTACTCTGCACTGACCCAGCCATCGTAGCCCAGCCTGTCGAGGTGATCGAACAGGTACGGGTAGTTGATCTCGCCGGTGCCGGGCTCGTGACGGCCCGGGTTGTCGGCAATCTGGATGTGCCGGATCACGTCGAGATTGGTTTCGATGGTGCGGGCGAGGTCGCCTTCCATGATCTGCATGTGATAGACATCGTACTGGAACGCGAGGTTCTCGGAGCCGACTTCGTTGATGAGGCTTCGAGCCTCGCTCGAGGTATTCAGGAAGAAGCCGGGGATGTCCAGGTTGTTGATAGCCTCTATGAGCAGCGTAACCCCCTCCGCTTCCAGCACGTCCGCCGCATAGCGCAGGTTCTCTACGAACGTGCGGCGCAGATGCTCGCGCTCGACGCCTTCCGGCGCGATGCCTGCGAGGCAGTTGACTTGGCGGCAACCGAGCGCGGTTGCGTATTCGGCGGCCTGCTCTACGCCCGCGCGGAACTCTCCGGTCCGGTCGGGCAGACACGCAATGCCGCGCTCGCCGGCGTCCCAGTTGCCGGCCGGGAGATTGAACAGGACCTGGGTCAGCCCGTTGACGTTCAGCAACTCAGCGAGTTCTGCGGGGTTGTGCTCATAAGGGGAGATGTACTCGACGCCGGAGAAGCCCGCCTGGCGCGCGGCATCGAAGCGGTCCAAGAAGTCGACCTCATTGAACATCATGCTTAGATTTGCCGCGAACCTGGGCATAACAGCTTATGTCCGGAGCTACTGGGTGGCGTCCTACATGCCTGCCTGCGAAACGGAAGAGCGGGCGCCCTCGTGAGCGCCCGCTCAAGATTGCCGGGGCAACTACTTTTCGAGCACTGTTTCGAGAATCAGGCCGGTCACCACGTAGGGGTCCATGTTGGCGTTCGGGCGACGGTCTTCGATGTACCCCTTGCCGTCGCGGGCTACCTGCCACGGTATGCGCACGGAGGCGCCGCGGTCCGAGACGCCGTACTTGTACTCGGTGTAGGAGGCGGTCTCGTGGCGGCCTGTAAGCCTCTCCTCAATGGCGTGGCCGTAGTTCGCGATGTGCAGGTCGTGCCGTCTGCCGAGGGCGTCGGCGGCCGCTATGCAGGCGTCGTAGTCCTCTCGCATTGCTTGCGTGGAGAAGTTCGTGTGCGCCCCGGCCCCGTTCCAGTCGCCGCGCATCGGCTTGGGGTAGAGCGTCGCGTTCACTCCGTGGTCCTCACCGATGCGGTAGAGAAGCCATCTCGCGACCCATAGCTGGTCGGCAACCTCGGGCGCGCCGAGGGGACCGATCTGGAACTCCCACTGCGCGGGCATGACCTCCGCGTTGATGCCGGAGATCATCAGCCCGGCATCAAGGCTGGCTACCATGTGCTCTTCGACCATCGGCCTGCCGAAGACCTCGTCCGAGCCGACGCCGCAGTAGTAGCCGCCCTGTGGAGCCGGGAACCCGTCAGCCGGCCAGCCGAGGGGCCTGGTGGGGCCCTGGAACAGCGTGTACTCCTGCTCGATTCCGAAGATCATCTCAGCGCCTGCGTGCTTTTCCGCCATTGCCGCGCAGGCCGCGCGCGTGTTGGTCGGGTGCGGCGAAAGATCGGGCAGCAGCACCTCGCACATGGCGATTTCGGCGTTGCCGCCTCGAATCGGGTCAGGGCACGTGTACACAGCCCTCAGAACGCAGTCGGAGTCTTCACCGGGCGCCTGATTCGTGCTGGAGCCGTCGAAGCCCCAAAGAGGCGGGTCCTCGCCCTCCGGCACGATCTTTGTCTTCGACCGCAGCTTGGCGGTGGGTTCCGTTCCGTCTATCCACAGATACTCGACTATGCGAGATGCCATACCAGCCTCCACGAAGTGTAGTTTTCCTCCATTGAACGACCCTGAGCGCACTGGGCCAAGGTCGGTTGAAATGTACCAAATCGGATGCGCCGCGTAAATGGCAAATTGAAGAGTAAGGATACGCCGGATGGGGAAACATCTGCTGTAAACTAGGCTTTCCGACTCTGACAGTCCGAGGAGGAGCGCATGAGCATTGAGATACGAGAAGGCGGACCTTTCCCTGATCTGGAGTTGCCGGATCACCGGGGCAGACTGACGAAGCTGTCCGAGCTTACGGCGGCCACTACGATGGACGAGGTGATGGGATTCGACGACGGGTATCCGCTGGTCGTGGTCTTCTATCGCGGCTTCTACTGACCACGGGACGGGGCGCAGTTGCGCCAGCTTGTCAGCTACCAGGAGGAGCTATCGGTCAACTACTGCCGCCTTGTGTGCGTCAGCGTGGACGAGCCGAAGGTCTGCGGAGCCTACCGGTACGGCCTGGGGGCCTCGTTCCCGTTCATGAGCGACGAGAACAGGGAGGCGATCGACCTCCTGGGCATCAGGGACCAGACGGAGGGCGAGTACCCGGGCTGCGCGATCCCGATGACGTACGTGCTCTCGCCGGACCTGACGATTTACAAGATCTACAACGGCTGGTTCTTCGTCGGGCGGCCAACGCTGGAGGAGCTCCGCATGGACCTGCGCGAGTTGATGTCGCGCAGGTCAAACTACGAGTACGAGCAGTACAACCGGGCCGACGTGAAGGCGATCCGCGTGCCGGCGGAGCGGTGGCTTGAGTCGCAGACCGACGGGGGGCCCAGGCTCAAGGGCGTGGTGCAGTGGTTCAGTCTGGACGACGGGTACGGAGTTATCGAGCAGTCGGGCGGGAAGCTGGTGTTCATGCACTTCACGGGAATCCCCGGCGAGGGGTACCGCACGGTCGATCCGGGTGCGGTTGTGGAGTACGAGCGGGCCGAGTCTCCGACCGGCGTCCCGTGCGCGGTGAACATCAAGGTGCTGGAGAGCGGGGAGGAGTGGGGGCCTGGGTCGCTGAAGTCCGGCATCATTTCGGGCCTGAACCTGTAGTTGCAGGCTGCCGCGGGGAAGGGCTGCTGAGTCTCGGTGAGAGTTGAGTTCCTAACCCCATCCTAACCTTCCCCAGCAGACTGGGGAAGGGACCGGAGATGACTCCTCAACTGGCACGGAGCCGGCCGTCATGTTACTGGACGGCCAGGACGTCCCTGCGGGTTGCGCTGACGGTGAGGATGAAAGCGATCAGGAGCGAGGCCAGTATGCCGATTGCCATGCGCCCGCCGATCAAGTCGATCAGGACGGCGAACGGCAGCGCGCCGAGGGGTATCAGGCCCCATGTCAGGGAGAAGATACTCATAACGCGGCCCCGGAAGCGGTCGTCGGTGTTCTCCATGACCAGCGCCTGATTCAACGACCATCGTCCGGCTTCGCCGAGGCCAATGGGGATCATCAGCGCCGCCGCCGCGTAGTAGTAAGGGAAGACTCCGATCATCATGAGGCCCACTCCCGACAGCAGCGCGCTGAGCAGGAGCATCGCGCCTCTCATCTTCCGTCCGACGGCCGCGATTACGAGGGAGCCACCGAGCGAGCCGGCTCCCACGACGGACACGAGCAGGCCCATCGCCTCCGGCCCGCGCCCGTACACGTCCACGATGTACACGGGCACCATGAGCCAGAACGGTTCGGACAGGATCGTGCCTACGACGCCGACCAGGACGAGGATGAACACCATTCGATTTGTCCTGAGGTAGTTGAGACCTGCCTTGATTTCCGAGCCGACGGGCTCCTTTCGTTCCGTGCCGACCCCGGTCCGGGCGACGAACGATGTGAAGATAAAGGAGCCGACTCCGAGGGCGGTGATGAGGTAGTAAACGGCGTCGGGGCCGGCCAGAGCGTACAGGCCGCCGCCGACCGCGGGCGCCAGCAGAATGGTCGCGCTCATGGCGGCGCCGTTCAGCGCCATTGCGTTCGTCAACTGTTCCCTAGGTACGATCTGGCTGATGATGGCCTGGCGGGCGGGCATCTGGAACGCGGACACGCCGCCCTGGACTGCCGAAGCGATCAGCAGGTAATGCCATGTGATGATGCCGAAGGTTATGGCCAAGCCAATGAGCAGGGTAGTCAGTATCGACAGCGCGAGGCAGACCTGGATGATCAGCTTTCTCTCCAGCCGGTCGGCTATCGCGCCGCCATGCAGGGCGAATGCGAGGATGGTGAGGGACGAGCCGACGTTGACGACGCCGAGAAGGGTCGCGGAGCCGGTTATGTCGTAGGCGAGGTAGCCGCGCGCGACGAACTGCATGTTCATGCCGCACATCCAGGCGACCATGCCAAGCCACAGCAACAGGAACTGGCGGTTGGCGAGCGACTCGAACATCCGAAGCCAGCCCAGGCTTCGGGTGGGCGGACCGACGCTCTGCTGCGCCGGCGCTGTCGTGGTGCCTGTGTCCTGCGTCATGGCGCGACAGCTTAACTTTGAAGCTGGGTTGCCGCCAAGTGGATCTTCGAGAAGGCCGCCAACGCGAACATGGGCACAGGCCCCGTCGCGCGGGGGCTATGCTCCTTCGAAGAAGCGCCTGGGGTTGTGGACCATCATCCGGTCGATGGCGTCTTGAGGGACGCCCCACTCCCGGAGCTTTGGGATGACCTGCCGCGTTATGAACAGGTAGCCGTCCGGGTTGTAGCTCTTGTCCGCGTCCCTTTCGGAGCGGGGGCCGATCAAGATTTCGACCGACCAGTCGTGGCCGAGCATGAGGCGATCGGCGTGGCCCATGTCGATGAGCTGCTTCAGGGCCTCGGTGCGCTCGAGCCAGTCCGGCGTCTCGGCGGTCTTGGACCCGGGATAGCGGTCAAGCCCGATCCACGCGCCGGCTTCAGCTATGGCCTGGTGATACCCGAGGTCGGTCGTGTCGTTGCTGTGGCCCACGTATATGCGGGCCGGGTCCACGCCTTCTTCCGCGAAGACGCGCAGCTGCTGTTCGCCGACGCGCTCCGGCGCCCATGCGTGGGTGGAGATGGGGGCGCCGGTCTCCCTGTGCGCCCTTGCCGCGGCGCGTAGAATGACCTCGCCCGCGGGCGAGACGCCCCCGCGGTCGTTGGCGACCTTGATGATGCCGGCCCTGACGCCGGTACCCTCGATGCCTTCCTCGATCTCCCTGACGTAGAGCCGGGCGACGTCGTCAGGGTCCGCGTTCCAGAAGGCCCTGGGTATGTCCAGCCAGGTACCCGTCGCGCAGACGATGTTTACGCCGGAGGCCTCGGAGACGGCTCGCAGGAGACGGACGTCGCGGCCCAGGTCCAGCGTTGTGACGTCGACGATGGAGTCGACGCCTTCGGAGCGGGCCTCCTTCAGGTCTTCGATTGCCCTGCGGATCGTGCCGTCGCGGTCGATGAACTCCGGATAGACGTGCTGGATGCCTGCGGAGGTGACCAGCACGTGCTCATGCGACAGGGTGAAGCCGAGCGCGTCGGCGCTCACGGGGCCGAGCACGGTGTTGACGTGGCTCATGCGGACTCCTGAGGTTTACGAGCGACCGCGTGCGTTTCGCACGGCCGGCCCCATCCCAACCTTCCCCATCAGACTGGGGAAGGGGACAGAGGCCCCGCCGGAACCGCCCCTGGATTCCGGCCTCCGCCGGAATGACGGCTACGCAAAAGTCTCCTCAAAGTCGAGGGGACTTTTGGCAGAGGCTGGCGGCGGCTTTCGAACCGGAGAAGCCAAGCCCGTATGTAGTTCTGAGGCTAGTAGCGCGGCCTGTCGTAGCGTCCACCGCCACCGCCACCGCCGCCGAAGCCTCCTCGGTCCCGGTCGTCCTGGCGGCGGGGCCTGGCCTCGTTCACCTTGAGGACGCGGCCCATGTACTCCTTGCCGTCCAGTTCCCTGATGGCGGTCTCGGCCTCGGAGGAGTCGGGCATATCGACGAAGCCGAAGCCCCTCGGCCTTCCGGTGTACCTGTCGATCAAGACATCTACGGTCGAGACTTCGCCATGCGCCTCGAAGTGGGTCCTGAGCTGTTCGTCTGTTGTCTCATATGGCAGATTGCCAACATATATGCGCATTCGGCGCTCCTACGGATTTTTTCTCACAGACCGAGTCAGCTTCGAACACTGGGGCAACTAAAGGCGTAGTCCACTTGCGTTACGTGCAGTCATTGAGGTCCAAGAGTCAGCATAAGGATACCACGGGCCAGCGGGGTAGGCCAACAATAGACTGGGGCGGCGGCGGGTAGAGGGCGCGCCGCCCTTCGACAGGTTCAGGGCGAACGGGCATGGGCTGCGTGTGACTTAGGGCGAACGGGCTCGAGCTTGTGCCGCTCAGATTACGGTCTGTTGGTGGAAGGCGAGCTTCCATGCGCCGTTCTGGTGGGTGTATGCGCTGGCGACGAGAATCGTGGCGGGCTGGCCGCCGGGGCGGGTTGCCTCGGCGCGGTACGACAGGATGGCCGAGTCCGGCGAGAGGGTCACGAGGCGCGAGTCTTCGATACGCCAGGAAGCGCCGGCGGCGTTGCCCGGACTGCCGTTGACGGCCTGAACGCAGGCCTGCTTGTCGAGTGCGCCGGTCTCGGCGAAGACCAGCAAGCCATCTTCGGTGAGATTGCGGTCGTAGTAATCGCCGTCCGCGCTGACGCTGGCGTTGAAGTATTCGTGTTCGAGTTTTTCCAGGGTCTCTTTGAGGTCCAACTAATGCCTCCGGTGGTCTCTAACTATGGGAGTGACTGATAGCAGGCTATCAGATACTGATCGAGCCTGAGGTGTACTCGACCTCGCCGCCTATGACGGTAACGGCGACGTCGATCGAGCCAATCTCATGCGGCTGGACGTCGAATGGGTCTTCCTCAAGGATGACGAAGTCGCCCAGCTTGCCGACTTGCAGCGTTCCCTTCGAGCTTTCTTCGAAGGCGGCGAACGCGGCGTTTGCGGTGACTGCGTGGAGGGCCTGCTCGACGGTGACGCGCTCGGGTGGGTTCAGGACCTCGCCGGAGCTTGTGATCCTGGCCGCGGCGCACTGCACGTTGAACAGCGGGCTTACGGGGGTCACGGGGCAGTCGGAGTGGAGCAGGGGACGCAGGCCGCGGCGATACGCGGATCCCACCGGGTCGAGGTCCAGCACGCGCTCGGGGCCGAGGAAGCGGTCGCGGTGCCTGTCGCCCCAGTAGTAGATGTGGTTGGCGAAGAAGTCCGGTATGACGCCGAGCCAGGCCATGCGCTGAAGCTGCTCAGGACGGCAGACCTGGCAGTGCTCTATCCGGTAGCGGTGATCCTCTCCCGGTTGCGGGCCGAGGGCGTTCTCGTACGCGTCCAGCACGGCGTCGATTGCGGCGTCGCCGTTGGCGTGCGCAATGACTTGGTAGCCGTGGCCGTGCAGGGTTCGCACGATCTCGTTCAACTCCGTTTGCTCGTAGATCAGCCAGCCTTGCTCGCTGGGGTCGCAGTGGTATGGCTCCCTGAGCGCGGCGGTGATGCCCTGGATCGAGCCGTCCGAGATCAGCTTGCAGCCGGCGACGCGCAGGCGTCCGTCCACGTCGCCGGTGCGCGGCTCGAAGCCGGTGTCCCGCAGCAGGTCCCAGCCGAGATACATGTTGACGCGCAGCTTGAGGTTGCCTTCACTCTGGGCGCGGCGGTAGGCATTGAGGATGGGCGCGCCGACGTAGGCGTCGTGCGAGGTGGTTACGCCCTGGCGTAGGTACTCGGCTTGGGCCGAGCGGAAGGCTTCGCGGAGTTCGTCTTCTCCGTATTCCGGGATGCGGCTGTAGATTAGCTCCTGGGCGGTCTCGTAGAACATGCCATCCGGCTCCGACGTGCTTGGGAGGCGGCCGATGCGCCCGCCGGACGGGTCGGCGGTGGCGTCGTCGACGCCCGCGAGTTCGAGCGCGCGGCTGTTGACGCACATCATGTGGCCGGAGTTGTGTACGAGGGCGACGGGGTGCTCGGTGGTCGCACGGTCCAGGTCGTGGCGCGTCGGGTGGCGCATTTCGACTACGCCGGTGTCGTCGTAGCGGGTGCCGCGCACCCATTCGCCCTGCGGTGTTTCGGCTGCGCGGTCTCGCAGCCGGGCTACGATGCCATCGATGCTGCGGTTGGGCGGCGTGCGCGCGTCGACTTCGAGAGTGGAGGAGGCGAACATGACCATGTGGTTGTGCGGCTCGATGAAGCCGGGGAGGGCTCTCCGGCCTCCGGCGTCGATGACCGTAGCGCGTGAGTCACGGAAGGCCATGGCGTCTTCGTTCGAGCCGACGGCGACGATGTTGCCGTTGGTGACGGCGATGGCCTCGGCAGACGGGTTCGCAGGGTCCATCGTGGCGATGCGCGCGTTGGTGACGATGAGGGTCATGGGTTGTTCCTGGCGACTAAGTTCTTCTGAGTAGTCTGTCGTACTCGTGATGCGGACCGATCCAGAACCAAATGATGTTGCCCTCTGACATTACACCAAGCGCACGGTAATCGATGCTCACACGCGCTGAGTACACCGGACGCCGCCGGCTGACGCGCTTGAAATCCAAGCTGGGATGGCCTGGATTGGACGCGAAGAACCTGTACGACTGGCGCGCTTGGCTTTGCACGTGACTCGGTAGGCGCCGATAGGCATCCCAGAAGCTGCCCTGCGTGTAGGAGCGCAGACTAAAGGTCTTCCATGTCCAAAGGCTTAGTTAGTCCCGCCTTGTGAACTGCCACGGCCTCATCGGCCAGACGTTCCAACATATCCTCGGACTCGGGACGTGAGAACAGTTTGGTCCATTGTTGTTCCGACGCCAGTTCAGCCAGGATGAAGCGAGCGAACTTGTCCTGTTCTTCTTGGGGAAGTTCGGAAGCTTTCTCGAAGGCTTGTTGCAGAAGCTGAGTCATCTGCCTATCTCCTTACCGATTGAATAGCGCCCACCGTCCAGCCCTAGCCTAATCCTACATTACACTGAACCGCGTCAGTCCACCAAGTCAATCGAGGAAGGCGGTGATGCCGTCGGCGAGTTCCTGGGGCTTGTGGTAGCCGATGTCGTGGATCGTTTCCGGGATCCAGCGGACCTGGACGTTGGGGATTGCGCTTGCGGCGGCGTCGACCATCTCGCGGCGCATTTCGGCGAAGCGGGTGCCGCGGCGTTCGGGAGTCGGGCCGGCGGGCACGAGCAAGGAGGGCGCCGACACGCTGGGCCACGTTTCGGAGGCGGGATGGTCCCACATGGCGCGCAGCACCTGGGCGTGGTTTTCGGGGCGCAGGATGTCTCTCATCTGGCCGTCTTCGCCCTCGACGACCATCGTCTGCACGATTCGCTCCACTTCAGGGATCCAGCATACGTCTAGCTGGCCGCGCATTCGCCGGAGGAACTCGGCGCGGGTGCCCGAGACGTCGCGCGGGGAGAGGCGCGCGCGGAACTCCTCCCACGTCGTGCCGCCGCGGAGGCGCCGCCCGAAGAAGCCGCCGTCGATCATGACGAGCGCGGTGACGCGGTCCGGGTGCAGGGCGGCGGTGTTCAGCGCGACGTTTGCGCCCCACGAGTGGCCCACGACGGCGGCGGTCTGCAGGCCGAGGTGGTCCAGGAGGCCGATGGCGTCGGACGCTAGCGTGGGCCAGTCGTAGCCGGAGGCGGCCTGCGCTGACTGGCCGTGGCCGCGCTGGTCGGGCGCGATGACGCGGTAGCGGTCGCGGAGCAGGGGCGCGACGAGGTCGTACCAGTGGGCTGAGGACGCCAGGCCGTGCAGTGCGAGCACGGGCGGGCCGTCGCCGCCCCAGTCGAGGTATCGGAAGGGGAGGCCGGCGACGGTGGCGCGGGATGGGGTGGGTGGGGTGTTCATAGGCTCTGGTCTGCCCATGAACGTAGATTGAGAACGATTTCCGGGGCATTCCTGAGTTCCGCAAACTTGTGCTTGTAGTAAAACATCAGCTTCTTTCTGAACAGTGATAGCTTGAAGTGGCGGCGCTCTCCCAGATGGACTACAGCCCCACGACGCTACCGCCATTCAAGACAGCGTCTAGGAATCCGCGGAAACTCGGGCTGCGTTGGGCCATGACACTGGCATCCAGTGACTTCGCTATCTCCTCCGATGTCCTGGACGTGTAGATTTGGCCGAGTATGTGCCGCAAATGTAGCTTGGGATTCTCGATCTCGTCGGGCTTCGAAGTATCGACACTTCCCAGTGGCTTGCCAAGATAGTTCCTCAGATTCGTGCTATCCGAGAAAAACCAGCCCTCAAGGTGCGGGTTTGCGTAAGCAAACTGAATCGACGCATCAATCGCGCCCAATCGGTCAGGCAGCTTCCTGAAAGGCTCGAGGACTTCATCCGACCCTGCTCTGTCCAGGTCCAGAAGCAGCACGAACTTATCAGGTGGTTGGGTCAAATCTTCATACCATGCGGCTTTGATAAGTCTCTCCGCCATCTCCACACTGAGCGCCCTGTTTCTCGGGGGAATACGCACAGATGATACGGATGTGCCGCGAGCCTCGAGGTGAGATGTCAGGTGAGGCAGCGCACGTCTCTCGGTCTCGCCGGACGCGAGGACGATTACGCGCTTGCCCACGCCTACTAGCCTCCGAAGCCCTTGGTCTGATGGAATTCCCCTAGCCCGAAACCGGAAGCTTCGAGTGCCCGTCTGACACCGTCCGGGTTCGTCTCCCGCGTGACGGTTGTTTCCCCATTGCCGCTGCGCCGAACCACGGATACGGCTGCCGGGTCTCCGAGGAAGTCAAGCAGTAAAGGGGAGTGCGTGGTTATCATCATCTGCACCTGTTCACGCTTCTCCAGAAGATACTCCACGAAGGATGACAGCGCCGACGGGTGAACGTAGTTTTCGGGCTCCTCTATTCCGACCAGGTTTGCGGAAGGATCTCCGTGAAGCGCGGTCATCAGGGCCAGCATTCGCAGCGTTCCGCTCGAGACTCCCATCTGGTTCACCGGGTATTGCAGCCCGGGTTCCTCCTGAACGAAGTAGAACCGGTCTTCGGATTCCCTCGGTTCGATGCTGGACGGAAGCCCGACTATCTGTCGTGTCGAGGATACGATTCTTTCCAGAACTTCCTGCGAGGCAGCGCACAGGGTTTCGCCGAAATTACGACCGTATGGATCAAACCTGCCGGCATCCACGGTTGCCCAGTCCCTGCGGAGTAGAAACGGGTTGGGGTCGAAGAAGCCGCATCGCTCTACGAACTCGGCGACGCCCCGCGCCGGAAAGGACGCGTCAGCGGCTGCGGCAGCCAGCGCGCATGAATTGGAAGGCTGCTTCAATCTGACTTTGCCTTCATCGCCGGACCACCAAAAGCCCGTGCCTCCACTTGCTTCGAGCAACTGCTCCGGAGGTTGCTGGGAACGCGACCGGGTGACGTTCTCCTCCGCTCGAAACTCGTAGCCTTCCCTAATGAGCCGGACGGTCCACTCGTAAGTCTGGTCACAGTCCACGAAGGTCATCATAAGATCGATCTGCCGGGCTTCCTCACCCTTCCATGCGAGATTGAGGATGCCGCCCCGTGAGAACATCGGCACCCGGAAATCACGCGCGCGGACTCCCTCGTGAATGAAACGAAGCACATCGAGTATTGAACTCTTGCCCGATGCGTTAGCGCCTATGAACAGGTTGAGGTCGCCCAGTTCAACGGTCACGTCGCGCAGACTGCGATAGCGCTTGGCTGTGAATCGCGACAGCTTCATTTTCCAAGCCTCCGTTTCCCGAGTGAACGCAATACCGCCAAACGATCAATCTGGTGGTGACCCCGACGGGACTGGAACCCGTGTCACCACCTTTCCTTCCATCACGAGGCCCCGCTGCCGAACGATTACAGCATACCCGAAGCATGCCGCCTGTGCCGCGCATAGCGTAACATTGGCGTTGGGCGCGGGTTCGCGCTTAGAAACGGCAAGCAGGATATGGGATGACGGCAACGGATACGGGTTTCAGGGTCATAGGCAGGGCGACGCCGAAGCTGGACGCGGAGGCGAAGGTGACGGGCGCGGCGCTGTTCGGGGCGGACGTGAGGCTGCCGAACGCGCTCTTCGCCAGGATCCTGCGGAGTACGCACGCGCACGCGGTGATCAGGCACATCGACACCAGCGCGGCAGAGGCGCATCCGGGCGTGCACGCGGTCATCGACGGCTCGGATCTGCCTGTGCCGCTTCCGGGCGACTTCTCGAAGGACGGCGCGGCGGCGCGGACGATCCTCGCGAGGGGCAGGGTGTTCTTCCACGGGCAGGCGGTGGCGGCGGTCGCGGCGGAGACGGAAGAAGCCGCCGAGGAGGCGCTGGGGCTGATCGACGTGGAGTACGAGGCGCTGCCGCACGTGCTGGACCCGGAGGAGGCGATGAGGCCGGGCGCGACCGTGCTGCACGCGGACCTCATCCCGGAAGGCGAGATCGACTGCAACGCGGTGTCCGGGAACGTGGCCGAGCATCTCGTGTATGAGCGGGGCGACGTTGCGCAGGGGTTCGCCGAGGCGGACGTCGTCGTGGAGCGCGAGTTCAGGACGCAGGTGGTACACCAGGGGTACGTGGAGCCGGACGCCGAGGCGGCGTGGGCGCACCCGGACGGCCGCATCGAGGTGTGGGCGAACACGCAGGGCATCTTCGACGTGCGCAAGGACCTGGCGCGGGCGCTGGACGTGCCGGTCGAGGACGTCACCGTCATCCCGACGGAGGTCGGCGGCGCGTTCGGGGGCAAGGAGTCGGTGCGGCTGAGCACGGTTTGCGCGGCGCTGTCGCAGCGCGCGGGCAGGCCGGTGAGAGGGGAACTGACGCGCGAGGAAGTCATCCGCTCGACGGGGCCGGGCAACGCGACGGTCAGCAGGATCAGGCTCGGCGTGAAGCGGGACGGCACGATCACGGCGATCTCGTCCCGGATGGTGTTCGACGCGGGCGCGTTCCCCTGCGCCCCGATGCGGTCGGCGCTACGGCGCGTGTACTCGCACTACCGGACGGCCAACCTACGGGTGGACGCGTTCGACGTTGTCACGAACAAGCCGCACGTGTCGTTCTACCGCGCGCCCGGCGCGACGCCGACCGCGTTCGCGCTGGAGTCGGTTGTGGACGAGGCGGCGGAGCGGCTCGGCGTCGACCCGCTGGAGTTCCGGCTGAAGAACGTGTCGCGGCCCGGCGACCCGATGCCGGACGGGGTCATGCTGCCGTCGATCAACCTTGCGGCGCTGCTGGAGCGGGTGCGGACTCACCCGTGCTGGACGGAGCCAACCGGGCCCGGAGAGGGCAGGGGGCTGGCGCTCGGCATGTGGACGATGCCCGGCGGGACTACGAGCTGCCGGATCGAGTTGGCGGCGAACGGAACGGTAAACCTCGTGCTGGGCACGGTGGATCTGTCGGCGACGCGGACGAGCCTCGCGATGGTGGCGGCGGAGGTGCTGGGGCTGGACCTGGAGGACGTGAACGTGGTGATGGGGGACACCGACATCGCGACGTTCTCGGAGTCGTCCGGAGGGGACAAGGTTACGTACGTAACGAGCAAGGCGGTGTACGAGGCCGCGCGGGAGTTGACCGGGAAGCTCAAGTCGCTGGCGGCGTCGGAGTTCGGCGTCCCGATGGACGAGGTGGTTTTCGAGGGCAAGCGGCTGTCGGTAGTTAACGCATCGGGATCGCAGATGACGCTCGCGACGGCGGCGGAGCGCGCGGCAGAGGAGGACGAGGCGACGCTGTTCGGCGCGGGCCGCGTGACGGAGGTCACCGACTCGGTGGCGATCGCGCCGAACGCGGCGGTGCACGTGGCGCGGGTGCGCGTGGACCGGGAGACGGGGAAGGTGGACGTCATCAGATACGCGGCGCTGCAGGACGTCGGCCTGAGCGTGAACCCGGACCAGGTGGAGGGCCAGATACAGGGCGGCGCAACGCAGGGACTGGGCTGGGCGCTTTCGGAGGAGTACGTGTTCAGCGCGGACGGCGCCGTGGAGAACGCGACGCTGCTGGACTACCGGCTGCCGACGGCGCTGGACGTGCCGTTCTTGGAGACGGTGGTCGTGGAGGCGCCGTCGGACGACCACCCGTACGGCGTGAGGGCGGTGGGGCAGGTGCCGATCGTGCCGCCGGCGGCGGCTGTCGGCAACGCGGTGTACGATGCGGTCGGCGTGCGGCTGGAGGAGTTGCCGATGAACCCGGAGCGGGTGTACAGGGCGATCGCGGGGGCGGGGTGAGTACAGGCCCTTCGACAAGCTCAGGGCGAACGGAACTACGACAGAGCGGCAATTTTAATATGCTCAGAGTTGAGGGAATGCAATGGACCTAGCGCCGGCCGATCTGTTTGACCTGGCCAAGTTCGAGCACCAGGCGGTGTTTGAGGGCTGCGAGTTCGCGTGGGAGGCGCTGATCGGAGTCAGAGACTTCGCGCTGAGCAAGGCCGAGAACGGGGTGTCCGACGACGCGGTTGTGGAGGAAGGCGCGCACGTGATCGGGCCGGTGTCGATCGGGCCCGGCACCGTCGTGGAGGCGGGCGCTTACGTGCGCGGCCCCGCGGTGATCGGCAGCGAGTGCGAGATCCGCAGCGGCGCGTACGTCCGGGGCGACGCGCTGATCGGCGACGGCGTCGTGGTGGGCAACTCGACGGAGTTGAAGAATACGATCATGCTCAACGGCGCGGCGGCCCCGCACTACAACTACTGCGGCGACTCGATCCTGGGAAACGACGCGAACCTGGGGGCGGGGACTAAGCTGTCCAACTACAAGATCGGCACGGACAAGGAGATCCGGGTTGTGCAGCGCGGCGGCTCCATCAGCACGGGTCTCACGAAGCTGGGGGCCGTCATCGGCGACGGGTCGGCGACGGGGTGCAACTCGGTCCTCAATCCCGGGACGGTGTTGGGGCGAAGCGTGCTCGTGTACGCGAACGCTGTGGTAAGCGGCTGCGTGCCGGACAGCACGATCGTCAAGCTGCGGCAGGACTGGCGGCACGTCCGGAACGTGCCGGGCAGGTTCAGCAGGGCATAGCCCCCGTACCGTAGTACGGGGCAGGCTCTGCACCCATAAGGGCATGGGCGATTGGCTCATTGCCTTACATCTCCTCGCACACCTCGTTCACCCTCACCTCAATCCTCTCCCTCAAGGAGACCTTTGCGTAACCGCTGCAACACAGGCAGCCCATGCCATCTAGTCCCTTCTCCCCTGGTGGGAGAAGGTTAGGATGAGGGGGAGCCGGGGGAGTTGTGCAAAGGTCTCCCTCCGCGGGAACGACGGATGGTGGTGGCTGAGTTGCGCTCCTGTGGCGGGGTGGGGCAGGTACCGGGGCTCTTGGGAGACATCCCTCCAGTCGTTCCGGCAGCCGGGAACCCAGGGGCGGGGCGTGCGATTGGGTGGAGCGGCGCGAGCAGAGACCGACCTGTCGACTTCGGAGGGGGCCACTCTTGTCACTCCGAGTTCAGCGAGAGTCGCCTTGGAAGTGGTACAGTGCACGCGAACCTGAGCCCGCCGCCACGGCCGCCCAGGCGACCCGTCGCCAGAGGGTGGACACGGGTGGGTCGAGGCCTCCAGAAGTATGGCTGGGGAGTCTGCGATGAAGCACGTTGTCGTAACTGGCGAGAGCCGGTGCTCCTGGGAGGAAGTTGCCGACCCCCGGGTCGCCGAGAACTACGCCAAGGTCAAGATATACTCCGCGCCCATGTGTACCGAGTTCCATCGATTCCAGGCGGGCGCCGTTGGGCCCCTCGGCGGCCACGAGGCCGCGGGCGAGGTGGTCGAGGTCGGTCCGAGCGTGACCAGGGTCGAGCCCGGCGACCGCGTCGTGGTGATGCCCCAGAGCGGTTGCGGCGTCTGCGAGCTGTGTACCTCAGGCGAACACATCTACTGCCCGGACAAGAAGGACCCCAACGCCATCTGCGGCATCGAGACCGGCACCTCCACCTACGCCCAGTACTGCGTGCAGCAGGACTGGCTGCTCGTCCCCCTGCCGGACGACATCTCCTACGACCACGGCAGCATGGCCTGCTGCGGCTTCGGGCCCGCCTTCAACGCGAACCAGACCATGCGGGTGATGCCCACGGACACGGTGCTGGTCTCGGGACTCGGCCCGGTTGGACTGGGCACCGCGGCCATCGCTCTGTATCGGGGCGCGCGAGTGCTGGGCCTCGAGATGAACCCCTACCGCGTCGCCCTCGCCAGGGAGATGGGCGTCGAGGCGGTCGTCGATCCGACCGGCGACGGTGCCCTGGAGGAGATCATGGAGCTGACCGATGGCAGGGGCGCGGACAAGAGCGTCGAGTGCAGCAGCGTCGAGAAGGCGCCCGACTTCCTGGTGAAGGCGGCCGCCTGGAGGGGCATGATCGCCTCCCCCGGCTGGGGCGGCCCCATGAACGCGAGGGAGATCAACGGAAAGGGGCTGACGGTGTACGGGTGCTGGCACTGGAACCACCATCGGGACATCCAGGCCATGATGGGCACCATCCGCGGCGCGAAGTCGCTGATCGACAAGATGGTCACCCATACCTTCCGGTTCTCGCAAGTGCAAGAGGCTCTGGAGACTAGGGCCGGCAACCAGTGCGGTAAGATCATCCTGCATCCGTGGGAGGAGTGACCAGTTGAAGACTGTCGCCATCACCGGCGTGGAGCAGTGCGAGATGGTCGAGAGGCCCATGCCGCACGCGAAGGACGACTTCGTCGTCAAGGTGATGTCGGCCCCCCTCTGCACGGAGTACAGCGACTACGCCGACGGCTGCGGGCGCATAGAGTTCGAGCGGGGCGAGGAAGCCCCCTCCTTCCTGGGGCATGAGGCGGCCGGCGAGGTGGTGGAGGTCGCGAGGCCCGGAAGGGTCCAGGTCGGCGACCGGGTGGTGGCGATGCCGGGCTTCTGGTGCGGCAAGTGCCGCTACTGCCTGGGCGGCGAGTACATCCACTGCCAGGACCCGGTCGATCCCCACGAGGCCTGCCAGACCGAGGCCGGCTCCGCGGCCTACGCCGACTACTGCCTGAAGCAGGACTGGCTCGTCCTTCCCATACCGGACGGGATGTCCTACGACCACGCCAGCATGGCCTGCTGCGGCCTCGGGCCCGGCTGGAACGCGATGCAGACCATGAGGGTGTCGGGTACGGACACCGTCCTGGTCAGCGGTCTTGGAGCCGTTGGCCTGGGTACGGTGATAAACGCCGTCTACCGCGGTGCGCGGGCCATCGGCCTTGCCCGCAACGGCTACCGCAGCCGCCTCGCGCTGGAGCTCGGCGCCGAAGCCGTGCTCAACCCCGAAGAGGACGACGTCGTCACCGAGGTGCGCGCCCTGACCGGCGGCTTGGGCGCGTCCAAGTCGGTGGAGACGAGCGGCCAGCCGCGTTACATGGACATCCTGATGGAGGCCACCCGTCGACAGGGGCACCTCGCCTTCGTCGGCGAGTCGGGCGACTACACCATCCGGATCAGCGACGGAATGCTCCGCAACGGCCTGCATCTGGCATTGGAACCTGAGTGACACGCACGATATGCTCGAGATGATCTCCGAGGTGGGCGACTCGCTGGACAGGTTGATCACTCACCACTTCCCGTTCTCGCGGATCGAGGACGCCTGGAGACTGCAGATGGGCGCCGAGTGCGGAAAGGTTATGGTACATCCCCATGGATGATCAGCTATGGCTCGACTTCGAGGGCACGGCGGGCCCCGGCCAGGGCAAGCGCATCGTCCTCGTCAGCGGCGACGAGGAGTACCGGTCGGAGGAGGCCCTTCCCATGCTGGCGAAGGTCCTGTCGGCCCACCACGGTTTCGACTGCACGGTGCTCTTCGCCATCGACCCCGACACGGGCGAGATCGACCCCGAGTGCCAGACCAACATCCCCGGCCTCGAGGCGCTGGACACGGCCGATCTCATGCTCATCTTCGTCCGCTTTCGCGAGCTGCCCGATGAGCAGATGAAGCACATAGTCGACTACGTCAACTCGGGGCGCCCGGTCATGGGCCTGCGGACGGCGACCCACGCCTTCGAGTACAGCCGCGATACCAGCGGCCCCTACGCCAAGTACGACTGCACCAACGAGGAGTTCGAGGGCGGCTTCGGCCGCCAGGTCCTGGGCGAAACTTGGGTCGCCCATCACGGAGACCACGGCTTCGAGAGCACCCGCGCCCTGATCAACCCATCTTCGAAGGACCACCCCATCCTGAGGGGCGTGGCCGACGTGTGGGGAACGACGGACGTCTACGCCGTCGGCGAGCTGACCGGCGACCCGCAGGTGCTGCTGGACGGCCAGGTCCTCACGGGCATGAATCCCGGCGACGACCCCAAGCCCGATACGGCGACGATGCCCATCGCCTGGATCAAGGAGTACACCGGCGACGAGGGCAAGGCGTCGCGGGTCTTCTGCACCACCATGGGGGCCGCCACCGACCTGCTGAGCGCCGACCTGCGGCGCCTGGTGGTCAACGCGGCCTACTGGGGCATGGGGATGGAGGGGAGCATCGACCCGAGTCGCAGCGTCGAGCCGCTGGAGTCCTACGCGCCGACCGGGTTCGGCTTCGGCACCTACGTAAGAGGCCGCCGCCCGTCGGACTACCAATAGACGCAACCAGCGGCCGCGCGGCCCGATGGGTCTCTCCTACCGCCGCCATCGCGGTCGGCTGCGGACGCTGCGCCGCTAACCTCAAGACCCAGCTGTTCGCACTCAAGTCTCTCAACGCCATCGGCCGTCGCGGCCCGCATCTATCCAGGTGAGCAATGTCATCTCCAACCGGCCTATACGATGCAGAGCAGTCCCTGTGGAGACCTTTGCAAAACCTGGCGGGAAAGGGCAAAGTGGAGTTCGACGCTTGAGAGGAGATAACCATGCATCAGCGCACCGGTCTGCCGACGTTTGTGGACGCCTTCGTTCCTGAAGGCCTGGGAGTAAACGAGACCCTGGAGCGGATCGACGACCTGCTGGACTGGGAACGGATCGGGGAGTTGGTGGCGTATGTGCACGCCGCTCCTGAGGGCAGGCCCGGCTACCCGCCGCTGACGATGGTCAAGATAGCCCTGCTTCAGCAGTGGTATCAGGCGTCGGACCCGGCTATCGAGGAGGCGTTGCGGGACCGCATCTCCTTCCGCCGTTTCGCGGGCCTGGGGTGGACGGACGGCACGCCCGACCACTCGACGATCAGCCGTTTTCGGAAGGCGTTGACGGAGCGCGGGCTCGCCGAGCGCTTGTTCTCCGAGGTGAACAGCCAGTTGGACGAGCAGCGGCTGGTGCTTAAGCAGGGCACGCTGATGGACGCCACGATCGTGAAGGCGCAGGCGCGGCGTCCGGGGACGTCGGAAGGACCCGTGGCACGAAGCGCGACCGACCCCGACGCGGTCTGGACGAGGAGGAGGAGATCCGCTCGCTTCGGGTACAAGGCGCACCTCGGGGTGGACGGGAAGTCGGGGCTGATACGGAAGGCGGCGCTGACGGGCGCCAACGTGAACGAATCGGAGGTTGCGGACCAACTGGTTTCGGGAGATGAGGAGGCGGTCTATGCGGACAGGGGGTATGAGTCGAAAGTGCGGCGTGCGCGGCTGCGGGAGTGCGGGATCAAGGACCGCATCATGCACCGGTCGCATAAGAACCAACGTGCGCTGCCGCACTGGCAAGCGCGGCGCAATGCGCTGATCGCCCGGGCACGTGCGCCGGTGGAGAAGGTGTTCGGGACGCTGAAGCGGAGCTACGGATACAGGCAGGTTCGCTACATGGGCCTGGAGCGGAACGCGACGGAGCTGTGGCTCAAGTGTATGGCCTACAATCTGCGCCGGGCGGCGCGTCTGCGCTACTTCGACGCGCCCGTCATGAGTCGTAGCGCGCCCTAGACGCCTGCGGGGCCCTGAATCGGGCCCTCCTGCGGCGTAACAGCCCGCACAGACGCCGAAACGACATCGAATCGGCATCGAATCGGCACCCATGACACCCTTCACCGCCCCAACCTGGCCCAACCTCCGTCGCCAAACTGGAAACCCGTCGTTACGCAAAGGTCTCCTCTCAAGGGAGAGGAGGGCTAGTTGCGCAGGTGATTGGGCTTTGAAAGGTCTCCGTGCGCGGGAACGATGGGACTACGTGCTTTGAGAGGCGACCTCTGCAGGCCTAGCCTCTGTCCCTGAGGATGGCCTGTGCGGCGTTGTGGCCGGGGGCTCCTGAGACTTCACCGCCGGGGTGCGTTCCGGCGCAGCACATGTACAGGTTCTTTATCGGAGTCTTGTATGGGAACCTGCCCGCGAGAATCTGCTTCGGGATGAAGTTACCGTGGCGAATCTGGCCCTCAGTTATTCCGACGCGCGTCTCGATCTCCAGCGGCGTCTGAAGCGTCCACTCCAGAATGCTGTCCCTGAAGTTGGGCACGAAGCTATTGATCTTGTCTATGATGGTGTTCGCGACCTCGTCACGGATGTCGTTCCATGATCCGGCGTTCGGATGTCTGGGCGCGTAGAGGACCCAGTCGGAGAGGACGACGGTACTGCCTCCGGGAACGAAATTCGGCGTGATCATCGACGGCATCTGGATCGACATGATCGGGCAGGTGGGGGTGTTGCCTGCCTGGGAGTCGTCCCAGCTCTGGATGTGGTAGTCCACGCTATCGCAGACATGCATGTACGCCTGCTCGAACCGGTTGTAGTCATCGCCCAGGTATTGTGAGAAGTCGGGCGGCTCACTGAGAGCGGCGAGGAACTTCATGGAGCCTGCGGTCATCTTCCATGCGTCTACGCGGCGCATCATGTCTTCGCCGACGTCTTCGGGGTCAACCAAGGTGCGGTAAGTGCGTTTGGGATCGGCGTTGGAGACGACGACTGAGGCGCGAATCTCCTTGTCGTCCGCGAGCTGCACGCCGACGGCTTCGCCGTTCTCGACGATGACCTTGTCCACGAGCGTGCCTGTGTGTATCTCCGCGCCGAATTCCCTGGCAGAGGTTGCCAACAGCTGCGTGACTGCGCCCATGCCTCCACGGGGGACACCCTTGTCCTCATCGCGATTGGCATTGCCGCACCGCAGGTATGCCATGCAAAGGGCGCTGCCGGACGCGCGCGGGTCCATCTCCACCTGGATCATCGCGAAGGCTTTGACGTGCTCGTCTTCGAAGTAGTAGTCGAGCAGGTCGAGCAGGCTCCATGTGAGTATCCTCTCCAGGACCTCCTCGTGCCGGGTGCCCCGGACTTCGTCCATCAACTCAGAAATCGTGGGCGGATCGTCGAGGAAGGTGGACTGTAGGATGCCGCCGACTTCGTTGAGGAAGCGGTTCCACTCGAACCAGGCCCGAGCGTCCTTGTCTGAGAACTTGGCTATCTCCTGTGCGACGCGCATCTCGGGACCGCCGCCCCTGATGTGCGTGCCGTCCGGGAAGGGGTGGACGCCGGGATACGAGCCCTCCGGCACAGAGTTGAAGGTCTCGAGGCCGTGCGCTCTGAGCTTCAGGTCGTCGATCACCTTGCCCTGGAGCAGGTGCAGGCCGTACGCGCACATCGGGCCGAAGAAGCCCGGGTGGATTTCGTCGGTCGTGCATGCGCCTCCGACCTTGTCAAGCCTCTCCAGCACAAGGACGGACATTCCTGACCGGGCGAGATAGCCGGCGGCTACAAGCCCGTTGTGGCCCGCGCCTATCACTATGGCGTCGTACGTGGAGTTCTGAATCACGGTAAGTGCTCCTTCGCTGATTTGCTTTTACGCGGCTATGCTGTTGGGGAGGGCGGCCGGCAACGGCTTGATGTAGTCCAGGTTGAAGCCGCAGCATGCGCCGACGACCTGGACGCCCATGTCCACCCACTTCTGCGCTTCCTGCGTGAAGTCCTCGACAGACTCCTCGTTAGGCGAGCGCCGGTCCTGCCATGCCTCGGTGTAGTCTCGCCTGCCGGCGTCCGGATAAACGCCGAGCGGGCCGTTCCACTCCTGCTTCATGACCTCCAGGCCCACCATGGTGTCCGTGAGCCTGGAGTGGAACACGGCCATGAGGTCCGGTTCGAGGGCGGCGACCTGGCGGATCTCTTCCGCGAGCGTGATGTCGTGGTCGATGTCACGCACCTCAACGCGAAGAGGAGCGGGAAACATCCCCCAACGGGACGAGGCCAGGACCTTGCCGGACTCCTGGTTGTCGTAGGCGGTGAAGGCCACCCAGACGGGCAGGCCCGTGTTCTTCGCGGCCTCGGTAAGGATCAACCGCACCTCGTTATCGGGGCCCATTAGCTCAATCAGGAAGAAGTCGACTCCGGCCTCCGCCATGACGTCGGCCTTCTCCTCGGCATACGCTCTCATCTCCGCGGCAGTGAACCGGCCGCTCGTCGAGCGGCTGTTTACGACTCCCGATCGCGGATCGTGCGTGACCGTGTGGCCCGCCATCGAAGCGGCGATGTACACGGGCCGGTCATCAGACGCGGCGCGGTCCCTGGCCTGCTGCGCAAGCCTGACGGCGCGGATGTTGATCTCGCTGACCTTGTCCCCGTAGCCGGCGCTCTCCAGGCGGGGGCGGACCGTGGAGAAGGTGTTGGTGGTGATGATCTCGGCGCCGGCCCTGATGTAGCGCTCGTGCATCAGCTCGACGGTGTCCGGGTGCGTGTAGTTGGCGGGCGCGCACCAAGCCACGGGATGCATGGGTACGCCCATGTCCTGCAATTGCGTGCCGACTGCGCCGTCGAGGATGATGACCTCTCCGTTGTCGATTCGGGCCTTCAACTGTGCGTATGCGCTCATCTCTCTCACCTCCGTGCGATTAGTGCGCAGGCGGCGCGCCCGCGAACTCCATGAGAGTGAAGTGCGACCCCTGCGGGTCCTGGAGCATCGTGAACCGGCCTATGTCCGGGACCTCCATGACGGGCATGAAGCTGTTGCCGCCCATGGACTTCGCTTTTTCGAGCGCGGCGTCGAGGTCGTCCGTGCCGATGTAAATGGACCAGCTTGAGGGCATGTCGCCCCATTCGGGCTGTATCTCCAGCATCCCCGCGGCGGGCCTGTCCTCGATGCTGAACATGGTGTAGTCGGCGCCGGTGGGGGACTTGTTGACGTTGGCCGACCAGCCGAAGAGTGCGGAGTAGAACTCCGTGGCGGCGTCGGTGTCGTTTGTGGACAGTTCCGCCCAGCAGAGCGCGCCCGGCTCGGCGAACACGCCTGAGCCTATGTGGTCCTTCGGCTGCCAGACGGCGAACTCCGCGCCGGCCGGGTCGTGCAGCACGGCCATGCGGCCCGCCGTGAACACGTCCATCGGCCCCGCCATGACCGACGCGCCCAACGCCGTCGCCTTCGCCACCGTCTCGTCCGTGTTCTCCACCGTGAAATAGGTGCGCCACGCCGCGCGCCCGCCGGTCATGGCCGCCATAGCTTCGTCCATCTGGTACATGGCGCACACGCCCTTGTCGTTCTTCTTCAGCATCGAATAGACCATGCCGCCGCCGACGGGGGCATCTTCGTGGCCGAGGCCCAGCAGGCCGGTGTAGAACTTCTTCGATGCCTCGAAGTCCGGGGTTGCCAGGTCCGCCCAACTGAACATGCCCGGCTCGTGCTGCGTTACTTCCATTCCGATTTCCTCCTCCAACGAACGAATCGAGTGCGGGCATTATACGTCGGCGCTTCGGCATTTGCGCACGGTTGGCGGAGCGTTCGGCTATGAACGAGACTCAGTATTGTGAATAGCCTGAGTCTGGTAACATCCGAAAGCATCGGAAAGCGATGTAGTGCGCAGAGTTTGCAGTCCCGGAGGACGATAATGGCAATGCTGATGCGATTGGCCGCGGTGTACATGATCCTGCTCGGGGCCGCCGTGGCGGTCCACTTCCTGGCGAACCAGATCTACGATCCGCACCTGGAAGGCGCTTCCATGACCGTGTGGCGGATACTGGACCCGATGATGGTCGTGGGCCTCGCCATGGTCATACTGGTGGCCTTCGCGCGGAAGCGGAATCTGGACTCGAACGATCAGATAACCCGCGAGTACCTGGGGGCGAACGTCACCTTCTACTACTCGTCGGCGCTGATGCTGATGCTGCTGTGGAACTGGTTCGGCGTCGAGTGGTCGGAGCCGATCAACTCGGAGAGCCTCGTGTGGGTGCTGATCGACTCCACGCTCCCGCTGCTGCTCATCACCACGGCGATACGGCTGCTCAAGAAGGCGGCGGGGTAGCGCGGCTCCCACGCGGCCTGAACCGTTCGTGGTGAGCTTGTCGAACCATGAACGGCGCTTCGGCCCTTCGACAGGCCCCTTCGGCAAGCTCAGGACGCGGTCAGGGCGAACTGACTCCTTTGAAAGTTCGGCTGATTGAAAATCTGTTTTTGAATTAGCCGAGTTTTCGTGCTATGGTCGAGGTCATGAATGTTGAACGTGACCTCGCGCCGAGACTTGCCGAGGCGGCGCGGGTATCGCCGTCGATTACGCTGACGGGGCCTCGCCAGAGCGGCAAGACGACCCTGTGCCGGGCGATGTTCGACGGCCATCCGTACGTGAGCCTCGAGGCCGTGGACGTGCGTGCGTTCGCGTCCGAGGACCCGCGCGCCTTTCTCGCGCAGTTCCCGGAAGGGGCGGTCATCGACGAGGTGCAACGCGCTCCGGATCTTCCCTCTTACCTGCAGGGCATCATCGACTCCGATCCGCGGCCGGGAAGGTGGGTGCTGACGGGCTCGCAGAACCTGTCCCTTTCCGAGGCGGTCAGCCAGTCGCTGGCGGGGCGCACGTCGGTACTCCACCTGCTTCCACTGGCTCGCAGCGAGGTTGTCAACTTCAATCGCTATCCCGAGAGCCTTGATGAGACGATGCTGACGGGGGGCTATCCGCGCATACTCGATAGGGAACTCGATCCCTCGGAGTGGCTCCGCTCGTACGTCGCCACGTACATAGAGCGCGACGTGCGAACGATCCGCAGCGTAGGCGACCTGTCGGTCTTCCAGCGCTTCGTCGAGCTTTGCGCCGGACGGACCGGGCAACTGCTCAACTACTCGTCGCTGGCCGACGATTGCGGCGTGACGCAGCCGACGGTGCGGGCCTGGACGAGCATACTGGAGACGAGCTACATCGTCTTCAGGCTCCCGCCGTTTCACTCGAACCTGCGGAGAAGGCTGGTGAAGATGCCGAAGCTGCACTTCTACGATAGCGGCCTGGCGTGCTGGCTCCTGGGCATACGCGCACCAGAGCAACTCAGGACGCACCCGCTGCGAGGGGCCATTTTTGAGTCGTGGGTCGTGTCCGAGATCGTCAAGCACCGTACGAACGCGGGCGACACGCGGGGCCTTTCGTTCTACAGGGACCGCGACGGGGCAGAGGTGGACCTGGTCATCGAGCGCCCGGACGGGGTCACGCTTGTCGAGGCGAAGTCTGCGCAGACGGCGTCGCCAAGCCTGTTCGCGGGCGCGCGCCGCGTCCGGCGCCACCTGGCGGACGACGGCCGGCCGTGCGACGTGGTGGTGGCGTACGGCGGCGATGAAGAGCAGCGCCGCACGGAAGGACGGCTCGTGCCGTGGCACAGACTGCACGAGGTGGGGCGGTAGGGGGGTTATACCGCGCGCGGCACTTCGGTTCGCGGTGGTAGCATGTTTGCTGCGTGTACGATTCGTCAACAAACCTCGGACTGAGCGATGCCAAGATTCGATAAGTTGAGAGACGCCGCACGGTCTGCCGGTGGCCGCGCTCAGCAGACCTTGCGGACTTCAAAATCTGCGGCATCACAGATGAAGGACGTTTCCAAGCAGTTCATAGATGAGGTAGCCCCACCATCGCGCGATAAGCTGAAGTCCACATCGGAGAGGGCGATGAACTCAGCATCTTCGGTACGGAAGTCGACGCGAAATGCCACGAGCAAGGTTTCGGGTGCAGCAACGATGGCCGCGGAGCGAGTGCAAGCCCGCTCCAAGGACGCGTGGAAGGCGGCAACGGAGTCCGCAATTGAACTGGTGACGACAACGCAGGGTCTCTTGGCCGGCAGCCTGTCCAATGACCTGAATGGGCTGCTGGAAAACATGGTCAAGGGCAGCACGACCATTTATGACAGGGCGATGGACGCTAACGCTGTGCGTGGCGATACGTATCATCGGTTGTTTGATGGCGGCCACACCATTTCAGGGGCAATCGAGGCCAGCCGTAACGCATCACCTGACGATAGTGTTGTCCAAGAAGCACTGGGCACGGTACAGGGGCTCCTCAGGGATGTGACTACGCCAAGAGGACTCCCGCTCGCAAACTGGGACAGAGCTACTTATGACAACGTGGCCGGTGCACTGCAATCTCATTTCAACATACCTAAAGGCTGGTTCTACGACCTGAACTCATACGATGCCGCAGAGCTTGTGGGAGGCATCGTCGGCGTTATTGCGGTGGCCCTGAACTGGAACCGCGCCGACACTGAGGATTTCGCAAGGTTGGTTGGCGGTCTAGGCGTGTCCGCCGCCATCAGCGCGAACCCACTGCTTCTGGTGGTCACGGTCATAGCGCTGGCAAAGGCTTTCCACAAAGCTCGGCAGACCGGAGAGTACGCGGAGTTCGTCGACGGCCAACTCAAGGGTGGTGCCG
The DNA here is from genome assembly GCA_963668185.1 of Dehalococcoidia bacterium. Lineage (GTDB taxonomy): Bacteria > Chloroflexota > Dehalococcoidia > Lucifugimonadales. The sequence continues at coordinate 825,732 of OY764162.1, read as the reverse complement.
GAGCGGGCGCGACACTGGCAGCGGTCTCGGTAGTAGGAGTCGCCGGCGGCCCTGCCGGGGCGGCGCTATTGGCAGGCTTGGCTGCGGGGGTCCTCGTCAACAAGGCTTCGAAGAACGTGAGCATCGTTGAGGTCAGCCAGTACATGGCTGAGAATGCGGCGCGTGCCGCAAGTGAGGCCAAGAGAATGGCGGCGCGGTATGGTAAGGGGAGCGACAAAGCGCCTGTTAAGGGTTCGTTCGAGGAGTCCGTCACTTACTAGGTCAAGCGTTTCCAGACTTCAAATTGTCGATACGTACGTCAACGGCGTCCAAGATGTACGGAGGAATGCCCGATCTGCGGTTGAGGAAGTCACTAAGCAGAGTCAGTTCGTCGAAGTACTGATACGAGTCCACAATTCCTCGGAGCCAAGGAGATAAGTGACGGACTCGCGGAGGAATGCCCTTTGCCAGCGAAAACTGATAGAAGTACTTCAGCCTGTCTTTAATGAAGGCGACGGCCGGCATATAGTCTGAATCTCCGCTTATGAGGATGCCTGCATCGTAATCCTGAATCTTTGCGATCATATCGACAGCAATGCCGATGTCCACCCCTTTCTCCCCAACTCTCTTACCTAAGTAGACGATCTTGCCGTATGGATCCCGGTAAATGCGGTATGGATCGAAAGGCCTTACGACGTATTGTCCGACATATTTGAACTCCAGGAAGTCGGTCCGACGCTGTATTGACTCAAATACCGTGCTTCTCGTGTTTGAGAAGTGGTCGCGTTCACGCTCCCACCACGCACGCGCCATCGTCTCTACCATCGCTGAGGTCAGTTCTGGAAACTCTCGCCCATATCTGTCGAGAATCTGCTGTGTCCAACGTGGATCTTGTTGAAAGGGAGTTATTGTCTCGGCGTTGTACCAGTATGCCCGTACTAGGGTGTGATCTAGCAACGTTGCTTTGTTGAACTGTTCGGTAACTGCTAGGAAGAGGTCACGCCACAGGAAGTGCTTCTCATCCAGTCGGAAAGTAGGGTAGCGGACGTTAGTCTCCTGAGACTGAAACGAGAACTCCAGCAGATTCCTGCGAAAATTCTGACCATCGATGAAAATGACGGTACGCAGGCTCACAGCCGGACTCCAAAAAGAAAACGAGCCCGCGTCAGGGGCTCGCTTTCGTCAAATGTGCTCTGCGCTCTTATTGAGCGTGACCGAAGCATAGCGCCGTCCCACTAGAACTGTCAACCCGCCCGACCTGCGGTGTTCGATCAATGCTAGACCCAGCAACGAAGCGCCGGAGCTTCGAGCAACCGCCACTACGTTATCGGCGGGTAGCGCGGCGCGCCCCACGGCTCGCCGGGATTGTCCAGCATCAGGCCCAGGAACAGTGGGACGAGGAACTCCATGATCCTTGCGCCGTCCCCGACCTGGGCGCGGTTGATCGAACCGCTCCAGGTCGCGCCGCCGTGCATTAGCTGGTTGCGAAGCACGTAGAGGCGGTCGAAGAGGATAGCCAGCGCTTCCGAAGTAACCTGGCCGCCGACTGCCATTCGTGCTTTCATCATGTCTCGTTCGAAGTCTTCCTTCCATCGTGGGAATCGACCTCCTCTGTTCAGGTGGTTCCAGAACGGTTGGAAGACGTAATGGTTTTCCAGCAAACCCTCGATCGATGCCGAGAACCGTTGCCACACGGCGTTGTGTATCGAGTGCTGGGAGTCCACTCCAATGACCCTGTGGAAGTACTCGGCAAACAGTTCTCTCTCGGTAGGCTCCAGCGGATCGTTGGGAGAGTACTGCTTCTGGTATGCGGCGTTGAAGGCGATCCAGTAGAAGATGAAGGCGGCGTCGTGATCGTTGCCGGCCATCTCCTTTCCAGCCCTGCCCAGCCAGCTTAACGAGCGGCGCAAGCGTAGTCTGAGGTCGTCCGGCAGCCGGCTTTCGACGGCAAGCCACTTTGCTTCGAGAGTCTCGAAGGTCAGGGATGAGGCGCTGTCAGCGCTTTCGGTTGGTCCGGCCATGATGTGGAACTACCTTTGGAATGCGGCTGATTAAAAATCAGATTTTGAAGTAGCCGAGTTTTACGTATGGTCCAACGTCGATTGACGCAGTATGGACTCGCCCCGCCTCACTCCTTCGGCGCGGGGCCGAGGACTTTGTACATGCGGTCAGGGGTGCGCTCCGCCACTGGCAGGACCTGGACTACCACGCGGGAGAGGCCGACGACCTCGCCGTCCGAGTCGAAGCTGTAGTTGTTTCCGATGGCGCCGCTCCAGGTGATCTCGTACATGCAGTCGCGGAAACCGTCCGCGTCCTGGTCGTCGCCGGTCTTCTTGAGGCACTCGGCGGCGATATAGACATCGTCGTATGCGGAGCCGAGGTGCCAGGGCAGGGTGACGTACTCGTACCGCTCCCTGAAGTTGGCAAGGACCTCCTGCGCCTTTTCGTTGTCCGGGTCCAGATCGGCGGTGATGGCCTTCATGCCTGTGGCCGCCTCGCCCGCGATTTCAAGCGCGGTCGTGCCCACGGAGACGGTCTCGGCGTAGATCGGGCCGTCGTAGCCCATCTCCCGCGCCTGCTTGATGACTGTGCCCGCGGCGAACTCCGACTGCGGCGCGAGGTGGATCGCGTCTGGCCCGGCGGCGAGCATCTTCGTAAGCTGCGACCTGAAGTCGGTGGTCTCCGGCGCGTACCGCTCCTCCGCCACGATCGCGCCGCCGCGCTTCTCGAACTGCGCTGCCGTCGTGCGCCTCACGCCCTCGGCGTAGTCGGTGGCCTCGGTGATCGTGGCCAGATTGCGGACGCCGTCGGCCCAGAGGATGTTGCCGGTGTCGATGCCCACCTGGATGTCGCTGATCTGCGTGCGGAAGATGTAGTCGCCGGCCTTGGCGATGTCCGGATTGCTGGCGAGACCGGAGAACAGGATCACGCCGGCGGCCTCAGCGAGGGGGGCCGCGCCGAGCATGGCCCCGCTACACGAGGTGCCGAGGATGATCTTGACGCCGTCAACGTCGGTCAGCTTGTTGAAGGCGGCGATGGCGTCCTGCGCGGTGCAGCGGGAGTCCTCGACGATGAGTTCCAGGGGGCGGCCGTTGATGCCGCCGGCGGCGTTGATCTCGTCCGCGGCCATCTGCTTGGCCTGGTTGGCGACGGTGCCGTACGTCTCGCCCGCGCCCGTCAGCGACTCCATCACGCCGATCCTGAACGGCTCCGATTCCTGATCGCCGCCGCAGGCCAGGGCCGCGAGCGCGAGCGCTGCCGCCAGCACGAAGGCCAGCCGGGATCTGTCGTGGAACATTCGCATTGTGATCGTCTCCAGATTCATTCCTGAGACTCCATGGCCTCCGATTCGTCGGAGATGCCGATGCCGACCTGCACGATGCGCGGCTGATCGACTCCGGCGACGCCAACGTACTTGAAGAGGGCGCCATCGACTTCCCGCTCCCGGACTCCCTGAACGACCACAGACTGCGCGCCTGTCAGCAGGTCCGCGAAGGGAGCGGCCTGAGTGCCCGCGTCGGGATCGATGGGGAAGGCGAACTCTATGTCCGGCATGTTGGTGAACTCGATGCCCCCGTTGGCGTCGCTGACCCAGAACTCGCTGATGATGGACTCATCGGCGATGCGCGTCAGGGCCGCGTTGATTTCCTGCTGCGACAGCCCAGCCTTGCGGGCGGCGTCGATGTAGTGGGCCGTCAACATCGCCTCGGCGACCATGTGGTTGGAGTTCAGTTCTTCGGAGTCCGCCTCCCACGTGGTCGAAGATACCTCAACACAGCCGATAGCCAGTATCAGAACGAGCGCGAGAACGACGGGCAGCAACAATCTGGGCATTGGACTCAGTCTCCCTTCGAGAGGTGGGCGGATATTTTAGACGATGCAGCGCAGTTCGCCGGCGGGCGCGCAGGTCGCGGCGAAAGCGCGGGCCGCCGCTAGCTGCCTGACTTGGACTGGACGCGCCGGAAGGGATGGACCCAGTCGGCCATCGAGCGGGGGTTGCGGGACTGCACCCAGAGCTTGCCCCGGCCCGAAAACTCCATGATGATCTGATCGGAAAAGAGGAACGAGCGGATGCGCCCGGCCCTGGTAAGCCTGTATTCGAGCGAAGGCTCCCACGCGACGGCGTGTCCGTTGTCGATTACGTACGAGCCGTTGACGTCGATCTCCTGTATGTCGCCGTAGGCGTTGAAGAACACCGTCCCGACGCCGGAGAGCCTGAGAATGAACAGGCCCTCGTTGAACAGGCCGCGCAGCCCCTGGAAGTCCGAACTGGTCTCGATGCCGGTCGTCGAAGCCAGGTACGCCCCGCGTTCGAGGTAGAGTTCGCCGCCGGCCATCTCGTAGGCGCAGATGTCGCCGGGCTGGCCCGGCCCCAGGCCGATCGTGGCGGGCCCGCCGCGCGCGGTGTAGGTGTTCTGGAAGAAGCTCTCCTTTGTCAGCGCGGCCCGGCTCAGTCCTGAGAGGATGCCCCCTCGCGCGGACGTGTGGACGTCCACGTTGCTGTCCATCCACGTCATGGCGCCCGCTTCGGCGACAATCTGCTCGCCGGTATTGAGCGTGACCTCGAGCAGGCTGTAGCTGGGGCGAGATGCGATGTCGTAGTGCATCAAGAACTCCGGGGCGGCAGAAGCGGCCCAACGGATTTGCCGAACTCGTCCGGGTTGTGGCTCTGGAGGTACAGCCGCCCGTGGCCGAAGAACTTCAGGGTCAGCCCTTCCGACGTCAGGAAAGACTGCACCCAGCTGCCGCCTGCCTTGTCTATGGAATAGGTGAGCGACTCTTCGAACGCGACCACGTGGCCGGTGTCCACCGTGAGGTGGCCGGCGACGTCGACCTCGGTCAGCTTCCCGAACGCGTTTACGATGAGCGGGCCGGCGCCCTCCACCGAGAGGAAGGAAAGCGACTCGCCTGAGAAGACCCCGCGAAGGCCCTGGAACTGGGTGTCGATATCGAGATCAGGCGACGAGCCGAGGTAGCTTCCTCCGGCGCACACCCACCTGTTGCGGCTGTCGCAGTCGATGACGGCGACTTCGCCCTGTAGCTTGGGCGCGAGTCCTACTTCGCCGCCCCTTCCGCCGGACGCGGTGTACGTCGAAAGGAAGAAGCTCTCGCCCGCGATCATCCGCCGGACGCCGGACAGCAGGCCGCCGCTGCTGCGGCTTCTGGTGGTGACATCGATTTCGATGTTGCTGGATACCCTGAACATCGCGCCCGCCTCGGAGATGAACTTCTCTCCGGAGTTGAGCTTCACGAGAGCCCACCCGAAAGCGCCCCTTTGCATGGCTTCTACTTGCATTTTCGCGCCTACCCCACGAACGGGGTCAGCCAGGAGGCTATCCCGCCCATCGTGCGAGTCTGGAGATACAGCTTGCCCCTGCCGGAGAACTCCATGACCAGCCCTTCTCCTGAAAGCACCGTGCTCTTCAGGCCTCCCATGCCCCGGATCGTGTAGCTGAGGCCGGGCTCCCACGCCACGACGTGCCCCGTATCCACGACGAAGGAGCCGTCGATCTCCTTCTCGATGATGCTCCCGAACGAGTTGAAGAACAGTTCGCCGGTCCCGCTGCACTCCATGAAGAACAGGCCCTCGCCGGAGAAGACGGACCTGAGGCCTCCGAACTTCGTGCTCAACTCGATGCCAGGAGTGCAGGCGAAGAAAGACCCGCCCGTGAGCGTAATGGAGTCTCCGGTCATGGTTCGCTGCATGACGGTGCCGGGGCGGGCAGGGGAGAACGCGACCTCGCCTCCGCGGTCGCAAGAGTACTCGCCGACGAACAGGGACTCGCCGCCGGTGATCTTGCGGATCAGGGCGCGCAGGAACCCGCCCATCAGGCGGGCCCTCACGTTCATGCCCACGTCCATCCAGGACATCGAGCCGCCCTCGGCAAGGAACGTCTCTCCTGGGCCGAGGTGGACGCGAAGCTGACCGTAGTCTGGATTGCCGTCGATTTGAAGGTCCATGCTGCTTGCTGCCGGGGTTCATTCTAGGCGTGACCGTCGGCTTCGGTCAACAAGACAGGGATGCTCGCAGAGCGCCTTTCCGGCCAGGCCAGCCGAAAAGCCCCCTGCATCGTGAGCGGGGCCGCACGAGCGAAGCCCACGCCTCAGCGCTGCGCCTGCGCTGCTACAATGTCGTTTGCGGCAGGCCGGTCTTACAAGGCCCGCACGCCTGCGTCCACTACGTGAACTTGGAGGAGGTCACACTGTGGCGACCGCTAACGGCTCTATTCGGAGGAAACTCGCGGCGGCGCGCTTGGTCGGCTCGGCGGCGAGCGCGTGCTTCTTGGCGGCCCGCCGTCGGCTGCGGAGCGCGGCGGCTCTGCCGGCGTTAGCCGCGCTGATGGTCATCGCGCTCTCTCAAAGCGCCGTTGCGCATGCTCACATTACGGGCGCCACGCCGGAGACAGACCGGGCGGCCCTTCTCGCCTTCCACGAGGCTACGGACGGGGAGAACTGGAGGAGGAAGTGGGACCTGGAGGCTCCGGTAGATGACTGGTTCGGCGTCAGGCTGGGCGATGACGGCCTTGTCGAGGGCCTTGTGCTGGCGTCCAACGAGTTGAGCGGCGAGCTCCCGCCTGAGTTGGGCGATCTCGCGGGCCTGCGAGTGTTGCACCTGAACGGCAATGAACTCACCGGCCCGATCCCGGTCGAGCTTGGGGGCCTGGCGCACCTCGAAGAACTCTGGATAAGCAGGAACACGCTCACCGGCGCCATTCCGCCCGAACTGGGCGGCCTGGCCGAGCTTCAGCAGCTTCACCTGTACGAAAACGAGTTGGAGGGCGAGATACCGGAAGAGTTGGGCAGCCTTGCCAAGCTCGAGCAGCTTTACCTGTACGACAACAAGCTGGAGGGCGAGATACCGGAAGAGTTGGGCGACCTTGCCGAACTGCGGCGGTTGCGCCTGAGCGAGAACGAGTTGACCGGCCCGATCCCGTCCTGGCTCGATCGCCTCGTCAATCTGGAGTGGCTCTACCTGAGCTACAACACGCTTACCGGGCCGATCCCTGACCTGGGTTCTCTGACGGCCCTGGAAAGGCTGGTCATCGGCCACAACGAGCTTGAAGGCGGGATTCCAGCCTCGCTCGGCAGCCTCGAGAACCTGGAGTGGCTCTATCTCAACGACAGCAGCCTGAGCGGCGAGATCCCGGAGGAGCTTGCGTCGATAGCCGGCCTCCAACGGCTGGTACTTGGCGACAACGACTTCGCGGGGCCGTTCCCAACCTGGGTCTCGAACCTCTCCGAGTTGCGGTGGCTGTATCTGCACGACAGCAACCTCACGGGCGAAATCCCCGGGGAACTGGCTTCCCTCTCCAAGCTGGAGAGGCTGGGGCTTTACGACAACGAGCTCACCGGCCCCGTTCCGCTGTGGCTCGGCGAACTCAAGAACCTGAGTTGGCTGTTCCTGGACGATAACAACCTGACGGGCGAGATCCCGGACGCGCTGAGGTCTCTCACGAGGCTGTCGCGTCTCGATCTCGGGGGCAACCAACTCACCGGCCCCATACCGTTATGGCTAGGCGGCTTGCGAAATCTCAACGACCTGCACCTGGACCACAACGAGCTTACCGGGGAGATACCCGGGGAGCTTGGCAACCTCCGCAACATGCTGCACCTGCACCTGGACCACAACGATCTGACCGGAGAAATCCCGTCCGAGTTGAGGAACCTCAGGCGCCTCCTGGGACTGGACGTCAGTCACAACGACCTGACCGGCGAAGTCCCGTCCTGGATTGGAGGCTTCCCCTTCTTATTGAGGCTGGATCTCGGCCAGAACGGACTCACCGGCCCCGTTCCGGACGAGTTGGGGAATCTGTCCAACCTGCAATACCTACAATTGAACGGCAATGAGTTGAGCGGCCCCCTGCCGCCTTCGCTCGGGAAACTCCGGGACCTGATGGACCTCCATCTTGAAGGCAACAGGTTTACCGGAACGATTCCCGACGAGTTGGCGAACCTCACCAACCTTCAGTACATATACCTGTATGACAACGAACTCTCAGGGCAGTTGCCGGCCTGGCTTGGCGATCTTGGGGAGCTCATGGACATCTTCCTTGGCGGCAACGAGTTCACCGGGCCGATCCCGCCGGAGATTGGACAGTTGACCCAGTTGCAGCAACTCCTCCTGAACGATAACGAGTTGAGCGGCGAGATCCCATCCGAACTCGGCAGCCTGGCGCAGTTGGAGGAGTTGGACCTCTCCAACAACGGATTCACCGGCGCCGTTCCAACATGGGCGAGCAGTCTCCCCAAGCTGGAGAGGCTGTACCTGCAGGACAACTACCTGAGCGGCGAACTGCCGACGCACCTGGCCCAGTCGCCGGAACTCCTGGAACTGGATCTAAGCGAAAACTTCTGGACGGGCGAGATACCGCCGGAGTTGGGTGGCTTCGCCAAGCTGACCTCGCTGGACATCAGCGACAGCCTGCTCAGCGGCGAGATACCGCCGGAACTCGGGTCGCTGGAAGTCGATGCGCTTTACCTCGGCGGCACGAACCAGTTCTGGGGCTGCGTACCTCAAGGCTTGAGCGGCATCGCAAGAAGCGACGTCGATGAGCTTGGCCTCGAGTACTGCACGATGGCCACGCCCCCGGTCGTGGGCGCCCCGACGCTCCCGGTCGTAGGCGGCCCCACCGCCCCGGCGTGGCTGCTCGTGGCAATCGCCCTCGCCGGCGCGCTCCTCGCCGCAGCCGGCGCAGCGGCTCTGACGAAACGGAGCCCTTGATCGGACGCTCTTAGATCAGGCGCCCTCTCCCGCGGCCTGCGCCGCAACGCCGCCGCGCCGCGTAAGCCTGTGAATCGCGCCGGGTATGCTGTGATTCATCAGCGTGTACACGACGGGCACGACGATCAGCGTGAGCGCCGTGGAGCTTACCAGCCCGCCGATCACCACCGTCGCAAGCTCCGCGCCGATAATGCCGCCCGTGTCCTCCACGAACGCCGCCAGTGGAAGCAGCGCCATGCTCGTCGTCAGCGCGGTCATCAGGATAGGCCGGAGGCGTATCCGGCCTCCTAGCATCAGGGCGTCGTGTACTGAGAGGCCCCTGCGGATCCTGAGTTGCTCCACGAACGAGATCAGCACGATCGCGTTCGTCACCACGATGCCGATCAGCATGAGCAGGCCCATCATGGCCGGAAGGCCGAGCGAGCGGCCGGTGATCAGCAGGGCGAGCAGCGCGCCGATGATGGCAAGCGGCAGGCTGGTAACGATTACGAACGGGTTCCTGAGGGACCCCAACGCCCCGACCATCACTAGGTACACGAGAATGATTCCAACGCCCATTGCGATGAAGATGGTCTCGAAGCCCTCGGAGATCTGCTGAAAGACGCCGCCGTTGACCACTTCTATACCGGCGGGGATGATGAGCGCGTCTATCTTTTCCTGGATCGCGATGCCGACCGCCTGGGTGTCGTCGGAGGTGATGCTCCCGGTTACGCTGGCCGAGCGGAGGCCGTCCGTCCTGGTGATGGTCACCGGGCCGGGCTGGGTGCGTATCTCCGCGATCTCTCCGAGAGACGCTGCGCCCATGGGGCCGGCGATCATCAGGCCGTCGAGGTTCTCCAGGCCGCGCGACCCGTCCGAGGCGACGCTGAGCGCAACGTCAACCGGGCCGCCGTCCGTCTGGACGCTTGCCACGTCGCGTTCCACGAAGAACTGGCTCACCTGGAAGGCGACCTGCTGGGCCGTGAGACCGACGGCGGACGCGCGGGCAGGGTCGACGTCGACGATGACCTCGTCCCTGGCCTCGCTGACGTTGCTCGTCACGTTGGCAACCCCGTCCAGTCTCGCAAGCTCGTCCATCAACTGCAGCGCGAGGGATGAGATGTCCTCGTAGTTGCTGCCGGTGATGGTCACTTCGAGCCCGGCCACGGGCGGACCGTTGACCACCTCCGTGACGTTTACGGTTCGTCCGCCCTCGCCTTCTAACTCCTCTCGCCATGATTCGACGACGTTCTCCGGCGCGTCCTCGCTGAGCTTGACGAACGTGTTGGACTGGTTGAATCCTCCGGGAACGTTCGCCCCGAAGTTCACTCCCGGGCTGCCGACCGTCGTGAGGTACACTTCCGCGCTCGGCTTGACGACCTCTTCGACGTCGGCTACCTCCTCCAGCGTAGCGCCGAGTGGGGTGCCTGGCGGGAGGCTCATGTTCACGTTGACGTACCGTTCGCCCCCGCCCTCGAAGAGGTTTATGGGGATCAATGCCACGACGCCCACGCTGGCGACGGTCACCACGAGAGCAGTCACAACCGTAATGGCCTTGTGACGGAGCGCCCAGCCAAGAATGGGCGTATAGACGCGCTGGAGCCAGGTCTCCGTTTCAGGAAGATCGTCCGTCTCTCCAACGCCCTCGGGAAGGTCTCCCTGCCGGAGAAAGTAGCTGCCGAGCACCGGCACCGCGGTGAGCGCGACTACCAGCGAGGCCAGCAGCGCGAAGCTGACGGTCAGCGCGAACGGGAAGAAGAAGGCGCCGACCAGGCCTTCGATAAAGGCCAGGGGCACGAAGACGACGATCGTGGTAAGCGTCGACGCCGTGATCGCCGGGCCCACCTCGGCGGTGGCCTCCAGCGCCGCCCTCAGCCGCGGCCTTCCGCCCTGGATGTTCCGGTACACGTTCTCAAGCACCACGATGCTGTCGTCGACAACCCTGCCCACAGAGATGGCAAGTCCGCCCAGCGTCATGAAGTTCAGCGCCAGGCCCTGCCAACTCATGAGCAGGACAGCGGTGAAGATGCTCAGCGGAATGGAGAGGCCGATGACTATGGTAGGGCGCACGGTGGTGAGGATGCCGATCACCGCGCTTGGGCGGAGAGTCAGGAAGAATATGAAGACCACTGTTACTGCCAGCAGCAGTCCCAGCACCGCCTCCCGCTCCAGGGTGTTGATCTGGTTCTGGATCACTGGGCCGTCGTTGGATACCGTGACGACTTCCACGCCCGGCGGCAGGTCTTCGATGCCGTCCAGCCTGCGCAGTACTTCGGCGGTCACGTCTATGGTGTTCGCGTCGGGGTCCTTGATCACGCCGATGCCGATGCTCGGCTTGCCGTTGGTGCGCGAGATGCTCGTCGTCTCACCCGTGCTCAGGCTGACTTCCGCGATGTCGCCGATCGTCACCGGAGCGGTAGGCCCGGCGGACGCGTCGCCGCTTCCCATGCCGCCGCCCGTGAAACCGCCCTGAGGAAAGCCCACCGAAAGGTTCCTGAGGTCTTCGAGCGACTCGTAGCGGTTCGAGGTCTTGATCGGAAAGACCTTGCCGTCCCGGTTGCTCAGGGACCCTCCCGGAAGCGCCACGCTGTTGTCCGCCAGCGCCTGGGACACCTGGAACAGGGATACTCCCTTCTCAGCCAGCTTTGCGGGGTCAACCACGACGCTGGCCTGCCGTTCCACCTCTCCGACAACTTCGATGGCGAACACGCCGTCAACGTCGGAGATAACCGGCAGGACGGTGGAATCGAGGGTCTCCTGCAACTCGATCAGGTCGCGCTCGCCGGACAGGCTTAGCTGAAGGACAGGGAAGGCGTCCGGATCGATCCGGCCGACTACAGGGTCTGCGACAAGGTCGGGAAACGAGATGGAGTTCACTGAAGAGCCGATGTCGCTCTCCGCCTCCGCCATGTCCGTACCGAACTCGAAGGTCGCGAGAACTATGGACCTGTTTTCCGAAGAGAAGGACTGGAGCGTATCGAGTCCATCCACCCCTGTGATCGCGTTCTCGATAGGCTCCGTCACCTCCCTGGCAACCGCCTCAGGGTTGGCCGAAGGATAGAAGGTGGTGACCATCACCAGCGGGAACTCAATCTCCGGAAACAGTTCAACCGGCAGCGTCCTGTAGGTAAAGACGCCGCCCGCGAGTATGAGGATCACGACCAGCGTGGTCACAGACCGCCGGCCGAGAGCTATCCTTGTTATCCATTCCAATGTCGCCACTCCTTCGTTCGAGACGCTGAGTAGTATTATGCCGGTAGCGCTCTCCGGTATGTAACCGATTCGAGCCAAGCGTTCCGCTTCGTTCGTGGTGAGCCTATGTAGTCCGTTCGTGGTGAGCCTGTGTAGTCCGTTCGTGGTGAGCCTGTCGAACCATGAGCGGGCAGGTTGGGAAAGCCGCGAACGTGTACTGCCGGAAGATAGCCAGTATGAAATCCCACGTGCTAGAGTGCCATCGTCTATGTTGAGCAGGGGCCTGGCTGGATGACAACCAAACTCAGGACGTTCGAATACGCTCAATCGCTTGCCCCCTTCCCGGAGGGCTGGTACTTCGTCGCGAGGCGTCGGGACGTCTTGAAAGCCAAACTCGTCCAGAAGACCTGGATGGGGGAGAACGTCGTCATCTGGTGTGACGACGACGGCCGGGTCTGCGTGGCCGAGGCATACTGCCCGCATCTGGGCGCCGACTTGGGGCCGGAGGCCGGAGGCGAGGTCTGCGGAGGCCGGCTGGTATGCCCCTTCCACGGCTACGAGTTCGACACGACCGGACAGTGCGTCGCCACGCCGTACGCCGACCCGCCCAGGACAGCGAGGCTGCGGACGTTCGAGACGCACGAGGTGCTCGACCTGGTCTTCGCCTGGTGGGGCATCGACGGGCGAGGGCCGCAATGGGGCCTGCCGGACGAAACCCCGGACCAGTCGGGCTGGAGCGGCCTGGAGACTAGGACGCTACGCTTTCCCGGCCATCCGCAGGAGACTACCGAAAACTCGGTGGACCTCGCCCACCTGCGATACGTCCACGGCTATGGAAGCGTGGACCGCATCGACCCGTTGTCGATAGAAGGTCACCGCCTCCAGAGCAACTTCATCTTCAGAAGCGCCCGGAAGATCGCGAGGCTCGCCACGATCGCCTTCGACGTTGCCGCGAGGACGCTCGTGTTGGGGCTGGGCTATTCGCACGTCGCCATCCGGGAGCGCTCCATCGGCATGGACATGCGCCTGTGGATACTGGCGACGCCCGTGGACGGGACTCTGATCGACCTGACGATTGCCTCGCAGGTGAAGGAGATTCGCGGCCCGAAGCGGTGGGTCGCAGGCCTGGGATTCCTGCCGGTGAAGCTGCGCGCGCCGTTGATGAACAAGTTCATCGTTCGCTTCCAGGAGCACGATGTGCGGCAGGACGTGATAATCTGGGGCAACAAGCGGTACGAGCCTCGGCCCCGCCTGTGCCGCTCCGACGGCGAGATCATGCCCTATCGGGCATACTGCGCCCAGTTCTATCCGGCCCAAGACGAAGATAACGAATAGAGAGGTCAGGACATCACCAACGTACTTGATTTCCTGAGTCGGTTGGTTACGGCCCGCCCCTGGTTGACGATCGGCGTGATCCTCATCATCACCGTGATTCTCGCCGCGGGCGCCGCGCGCCGGGCCCCGCCCACGGAGGGCGCCGACCTTGCGTTCCTCCCGCCCGATCACCCCATCGTCACGGCGACCGGGGAAGTGGACCGGTTCTTTGGGGACTCCGGCGACGTCTCGGTCGTCACGCTGGTTTTTCGCGGGGATGCCCTGACACCCGCCGGCCTCTCGCAGATGGACGCCCTGATGGACGACATCGCGGCCATCCCCGGCGTGCCCGACTTGCTCGCGCCGGAGGGCGGCATGATCGCGCCCTCGTTGCTGGTGGGGGCCGCGCTCCAAGTCGAAGACTTCGAGTCGGTCACGCAGGCGCAGATCGACGCGGTCAGGAACTCGCCGGAGTTGGGCGGCGTCCTGGACTCCATGACCGGGACCGACTCGGACGGTACGCCCGTGGCCGTCGCCCACCTCCGCCTGAGCGTTACGGACGCCGAGCGGGTGGCTGACGTCGAGCGGGACATCTTCGATCTGGCGGACGCGTCCGAGGGGCCGATGCGGGTCAGCAGCCTTTCGAACGCGATAGTCCAGGACGAGTACAAGCAGGCCACGGAGGAGGGCATGGCGCCGCTGATAGGGCTGGCGCTGCTGCTGATCGCCGCGCTGCTTCTGCTCTTTACGCGCACCTTGTCGGACATGCTGCTGTCCCTGGCGGGACTTTTCGTTTCGATAGTCTGGGTTGTCGGAGCGGAGGGCTGGCTCGGTCCGAACGCCCTGGGCCTGATAGGGCCTCCAAGCTCACTGTCAACCATGGTGCCCGTCATCATCATCAGCCTGACCGTGGACTACGCCATCCAGACCGTCTCCCACTACCGGGAGCGGCGGGTGGAGGGCGATTCCGTGCTGGTCGCCGTGCGCACCGGAACGCGGAACGTCACGCTGCCGCTCACGCTTGCCGCTGTTACGACGATCGTCAGCCTGTTGGCAACCCGGTTCTCGCCCATCGGCGTTATTGCCGACTTCGGCATCGTCGCGGGGCTGGGCGTCGGCATGAGCCTCGTGGTGATGCTGAGCCTGATCCCGGCCGGCCGGACAATCATCGACCGGCGGCGCGAGGCGCGAGGCTCACTGCCGCCCGCCCGTCCCATCTCCAACGCGTTGCCCGGCATCCCCAGGGCGGCGGAGATCGTGGCAAGCGGGATCACGCGCCATCCGGTGCCTTACATCGTCGTCGTCGTCCTGGCGACAATCGGCCTCGGTTACGCCGCTACGGGGTTGGAGTCCGAGTTCACCGTCAAGGACGTGCTCCCCAGGGGCGGGAGCGTGTTGGCGGACATGGACACGCTCGAAACGGCCGTCGGCGGCACTACGGAGGTCGGCAGCCTGCTGATCAAGTCCGAACTGACCCAGAGCCGGACACTGCTGAATCTTCACGACCTGACCCTGGCCTTCGAGGACGAGCAGCGCCGCCCCGCGGCAGCCGCCGGGCCCCTGCAAGGATCGTTCGAGGAGTTGGTGCGCGACTGGACGACCGACTCCGGAGAACCCGGCGACAACTACGATCCTGAACTGGACGCGCTCCTTCGTGAGGCGTCCCCAGGGGTGGAGCTGGTCCCGTCTCTGATGCAGGAGTTTGTGGACAAGCTCATCGCCACGGATCCTGCCGGGGCCCGCTTCCTTATCAACGATCCGCAGGGCATGGACACTATGCTGCTCCAGTTCCCCAAGTTCCTCGACAACCCGGCGGAGACGAGGGACCTCCAGCAGGAAATAGAAGCGCTCTGGCTCGGCGACGATGACGCGGTCACCGCCACTTCGGAAAGCATCATCGCGGTTGCCGTGACCGACCAGATCACCGACGGCCAGACCCAGGCCATCGGCGCCACCATCGCCGCGGCCCTGAGCATACTCACCATCTTCTTCTGGGTCACGCTGCGCCAGCCCGCGCTTGGCCTCGTCGCCGTGGGGCCAATCGTCCTCGTGCTCATCTGCGTGCTCGGGACCATGGCGCTGCTGGGCATTCCGTACACGATGATAACCTCCATCATCACCGCGCTTTCGATAGGGATCGGCGTGGACTACACCATCCACATCATTCATCGCTACCGCGAGGAGTTCACCCGCCTTCGCAACCCGGAGCGGGCTGCCGTGCGGACGCTCTCCACCACCGGCTCCGCGCTGCTGGGCTCCGCGCTGACCACGGCGTTCGGCTTTGGCGTGCTGGCCGCCTCCCCGCTGGGGGCTTCGCAGCAGTTCGGCATCACGGCGACAATCACAATCGTTTACTCGCTGGCCGTCTCCATCCTCGTCGTGCTTCCGATAATGGTTGTCTGGGGCGCGTACGAGAACATGCGGCTGCGGGCCTCGATCGAGCGCATCTGGAGCGATCTCGACGTCGCGATCGATGACATCCAGACGCGCGGCGAGACCGCGTGACCTCGCCCGGCAACCATCCCCGCGTCAGAGAAGGCTAATGCAACTCCGAAAACTTTCCGCCGGGCTCAAGTCGGCTTACGGCCAGTCCGACGTTCAAAGCCGCGTGAAGCGCCTTGACGGCTGGATGGACAGGGCGCCCGCCGGTTACGACCACGCCGAAACCGTGAAGGAGTACTACGACCTCTGCGGCGAGTTCATGGTGTTCGGCTGGGGCGAGTCCCTGCACTTCGCCCCGCTATCGCCCAGCGAGAGCCTGGAGGACTCCAAGATCCGGCACCAGCGCCTGATGATCTCCAAGCTGGAGTTGCGCGAGGGTATGCGCGTGATCGACGTGGGCTGTGGGATCGGCGGCCCGATGCGCCGCGTCGCGCGGGAGGCCGGCGTCAGGGTGTTGGGGGTCAACAGCAGCGAAATCCAGCTTGACAAGGCGAAAGAGTTGAACGCCGAGGCGGGGCTGGACCATGTGGCGGACTACCTCGCGTGCAGTTTCATGGACATGAGCGCCGTCGCGGACGACACGTTCGATAGGGGCTACGCGATCGAATCGACGTGCCACGCGCCGGACAAGGTCGGCGCGTTCGCGGAGATCTACCGCGTGCTGAAGCCCGGGGCGCTGTTCTGGGGCCAGGAAATGTGCATGACGGACAAGTTCGACCCTGGCGACAATCGACACAGGGCTATCAAGCGGGAGCTCATGCACGGCATCGCGCTCAAGGAAATCGCGACTACGGACGAAGTCAACCGGGACCTCGAGGCGGCGGGATTCCAGGTCATCGAGGGGATCGACCGGGCCGTCGCGGAAAGAGGCAGCCAGGCCACGCCGTGGTATCAGCCCATGGAAACGCGGAGCAGAACTCTGGGCAACGCGCTGCGCAGGGTTCCCCTGGGCCGCAAGGTGTTCATCGCGGGGTCCAAGCTGGCCGAGGCCGTGGGAGTGTTCCCGAAAGGGTCCGCGGATGTTGTGGGGCTGATGGACCGCACCGCGAGGGCATACGTGGCGGGCGGCAGGACGGGGATATTTACGCCGCTCTACTGCTTCCTGGCCCGCAAGCCCGCCTAAAAAGAAATCCGTTCACCCTGAGCCTGTCGAAGGGTCAAGGCGCAGTCGGCTGACGCGCTAGGCGGGCAGGGGGCGGCGCTTCTCCGCGATTCGGAACTTCAGCTTCCTGCTCGGCTTCATCGAGGGCACCGGATCGAACTTGAGCTTGTAGTTCGAGGGATACAACTCCAGCCTGAAGTAATGCGCCACCATCAGCAGGTTTACGGCCAACTGCAACTCCATCCACCGGAACCCCAGGCAGGTGTGCGTGCCCAGGCCGTAGGGCGCGTACCCGGGGCTGTGGTGCTCGTTGCGCGGCGGCTTGTAGCGGTCGATGTCGAACTTGAACGGCTCCGGGAACACGTCTTCCATGAAGTGTGAGGCGGACTGGGCGATGTAGAGCCTCGTGCCCACCGGCAGCTCGAAGCCCTCCACCACGCACGAGTTCATCACGTTTCTAAGCGACATCGGGACTATCGGGTACATTCGCAGGCACTCCATGAGGAAGCGGTGCGTCACGTCGATCGCCGGCATCCTGAAGTCCCTGGGGTCGGGGTCGCCGCCGTCGAACAGGGCGTCCGCTTCCTCCCGGATGCTGTCCTGCAACTCCGGCTGGGATGCGAACGCGTACAGGACGAAGCTGAACGCGTCCCCCAGATATACGCTGGCTATCAACGCCGCGGAAAGCGCGAACCGTAGATTGGACTCCGGGACGAACTGCGGATCGCTGGCGTGCAGGCTGAGCAGGTCGTCCGACAGGGTCCGCGGGCTTCCGGCGCGCTGGGCCGGCGTGTGCACGCTCTGGACCCGCTCCAGCAGGACGTCTACGGCCTTCGCCTTGCGTCTCATGCCCGGGGTCTTGAGCATGAACTTGGGCATGGCCTTCAGGATGTGAGTGGTGAGGGCGCGCTCCTTGTAGGTGGCCAGGTCTTCGAATATGTCCTGGGAGTCCACGCTGACGAAAAGCGGCGAAAGTTGCTTGTTTATCATCTCGCGGCACATTGGCGTCGCGGTGTACGTGTCCCCTTCGGACCAGCCCGACATGTAGCTCCGCGCGAAGCCGTAGAGATCTTCCAGCCGGCTCATCAGCCTGCCGCGAGAGTACCCCGGAGACAGGGACTTGCGCAGCCGGAAGTGCTCCGCGCCGTCGAGCGACGGCAGTACTCCCGACGCGCCGTACACCTTCTCGAAGTCCGAGAAGTAGTCCTTCGCCCTCAGGTACATGCGCCCCCGGCGGTGCACCCAGCGGTTGGTCTCCGGCCCGGCGACGAAAATCATCGGCTTGACGAACGGAGGCTTGAGTTCGAAGACGGGGCCGTACTCCTTCGCGAGGTCCGCGAACAGGGCGGGAATGTTCCCGCTGCGCAGGTGCGGACTGAACAGCGCCTTCCTCAGCGACGCCCTGGGTATCGTCTTCGTCAGGGCCGAATGCCGTAGCAGCGGGGCGGCGATGTTCTCCGAGACCGCGCTCGCAATCGAACGGGCGATCAAGTCCATCCGGCAGATTGCTTCGATGCGCTTCTCCGCGGCCTCGTCCAACTGGAACATGAACCGGAACACGTCGCACGTGTTGATGAGGCTGATGATGACGATGTCCCTCGGGTCGGGGATCTCGTTCTCGAATATGGCCCTGCTGATTCGCGTCTTGACGAAATCCGCTCCCGCGCCTCCCTGCGCGCCGTTGCGCGAGTCCGCCTGCGCCGCGCTACGCGAGACCGTCCAGAAATCGCCGTCGTGGTGTTCCAGGATTTTGACGCTGACCAGGTGGTCCAGCGTCAGGTCGATTATGTTCTCCGCCTGGGGGGCCAGCCGCTCGATCCAGTACTGCGCGTTGCGCCTCACCGGCTCTTCCGCGATCTGGTGCAGTATGGGGTCAAGCCGTGGATCGCCCGTGGGCGTCCGGTCCACGAGGAACAGGGACTCCATGTCCGTGTCTATGCGGGACTGGAGCGAGAGTTCCGCGATGACTCCGCCCGCGACGGCGCAGTTCAAGTCCCAGCCGGGCACCTGGTGAAAGTATCCGCTCTCCTCGTTGAGAAGAGTCAGAATGAGTTCCCCAAGCAGGCTTAGCTCCTGGGTTGCGACGCGGTCTGCGGTAGTGGTCATCGGTTCAGGTCTCCCGGCGCCAACTCCTTGCCTTCATGCCGCCAAGCACGAACTCATAAAATCAAGTATAACTGCGCCGCAACGTGAAGAACAAGCAACGCACTCGTGAGCTTTCGTTCAGTTCGCGGCCAGCCCGTCTAACCCGTTCGCCCTGAGCTTGTCGAAGGGGCCAGCCCGTCTAACCCGTTCGCCCTGAGCTTGTCGAAGGGCCTGTCGAACCATGAGTTGCCTTCAGCCCTTCGCCTTCTTGAAGCGCCAGCCGTGCATGATGCCGCCGTAGTAGTTGAACGTCCGCCTCGCCGCGGGGTCGTCGAAGGGATAGTCCGCGCCGATCTGCGTGGCGGCGGCCAGCCCGCTCAGGAAGCAAGTCTCCTGGCTGTTGACCAGCGTGTGCGCCCCGCAGTGCCAGGTGCGCCTCTTGCCCTGGATGAACCGGAACAGGTGCATCAGCAAGGCGACCTGCCGCACGTCATGGACTACGTGCTGGAACCGGTATCTTCCAATGACCTTTTTCTCATCGATTGGGTTCCTGGGGTTATAGGTGACCAGGCATGGCTTGTCAGACTTCCCCGCCCAGGGCTGCT
The DNA here is from genome assembly GCA_963668185.1 of Dehalococcoidia bacterium. Taxonomy (GTDB): domain Bacteria; phylum Chloroflexota; class Dehalococcoidia; order Lucifugimonadales. The sequence continues at coordinate 806,312 of OY764162.1, read as the reverse complement.
GGTTGTGCATGATGTAAGTGATCTCATAGTTGTCCGGCCTGTCGCCGTACTGTTCGATGTGATTGCTCCTGGCTGTCAGAGCCTGAACGTCATCGTCCGGCAGGACAGTCCGGTCTGAGTGGACGACCGCCTGGTCGTGCAGATCGCTTTCGTAACGGATCGACGAAAGGACGAATCTCTCCAGGAACGTGGGTTTGTCGAGAATGTCCAGCGTCCGGTTCGCGTTGCATGCGAACACCACGTCGTCGAACGTTTCCCGCCCTCCGTTCGCGTCCTCGATTACGACGTCAGACTCTCGCCGGAAGACCCGTCGGACCGGGCGGTTGAGGTAGATGCTGTCCCGGAAGTTGGCGGTCAGGTTCTCGTAGATCCGCCGCGTGCCCTGGTCCCACGTCTGCATGGTCGTGGCCCTCTCGATGTCGAAAAACTCCAAGTACCTGGAGAAGAGGGACGCAGGCAGACTGAAGACGCTTGTGGCCAGCACGAAGTTGACGAACATGGGCTTCAGTATCTTGTACCGAAACTCTTCGGATACGCCAGCCGCGTTGAGGACCGTGCCCATGCTCACGTAGTTGAACGGGTTGAGGGCGTTCAAGAGCTTCGATCTGGAGCGCGTGAGGGGGCCGAACCACTCTAGGCGCCTGAGGACGCGCTGAAACTTCTCGATGTCCGGTTGAAGCCGGCTTCGCATCTCGGAGTCGAAGTCGTGCGCATAGACCTGTTCTCCGTACTTGACGCTGTAGCTGAACTTCGTATCGAGCACTGGGATGCCGAACCGCCTCATCAGCAAGACGATATGTTCATAGACGGACGGAATGAGCGCCGTCACCGATACGTCGAACGGAATCGAAGTGCCGTCGTCCTGCGGCATATCGACCGTGACCGCGTTCCCGCCTACCCGGCCTTGGGCCTCGTACAGCCTGAAGTCGAACCGGTCGGGGTGGTGATGCAGGCCCCACGCGGCAGCCAGCCCGGAGATTCCTCCGCCCACTATGGCTATGCGCCTTGGCTCCCTTGTCCTGCCGCTCGTTGGCATCTCCGCTCCCGCCGGCTTCGCTTCCTACGTCTTGAGCAGCCTCCAGGCGAGCTCTCTCGCTTCGTCCAGGGTGGCCGCGTACTGGTCTTCCGGCACGCGCTGCAGGGCGTTCAGCCCGCGTAGCGTGTCCGCCGGCGGGCCTTCCAGCCCCATTACGATGCACTCGGTGTCTTCCGCGACCGCGGCGTCCACCAACTGCTCCACCACGAGAGCCGCGCTGTCGTCCATGTACACTGTGTCCGTAAAGTCCAGGATGACCACCTCGTGGTCCCGGATGTCCTCGCTGATCGTGTTGATCAACTTCCTGGATGATGCCACTGTAAACGTACCCCTGAGCGCCACGAGGCCAACGCGAGCCGAAAACGCGGCCTCATCCTCATCGTCATCCAGGTCATCGCCTGGGGCGTCGCCCTCGCTGCTTGAAAGAAATGTTCTGTCCAGCAGAGGCACAGACACCACGCTGTCCAGCTCGAAGCGCTCCAGTTGCCGCGCGCTGGCCATGCCCGCGGCGATAAGCCCAATCGCCACGGCGGTGACTAGGTCCAGGAAGACCGTGAGCAGGAACGTAATCGCCATGACCAGCAGGTGCGCGCGCTGGACGCGGTGGATCCGGGTAAGGAAGCGCCAGTCGATGATGTCCCACCCAACCTTCATCAGTATGCCGGCGAGCGCCGCGTGCGGGATCTCCTCGACGAACCTGCCGGCCCCTAGGACGATCGCCAGGAGAATCCCCGCCCGGATGACGCCCGATATCTGTGTCCGCCCGCCCGCTCGGATGTTCACCACCGTCCCCAGCGTGGCGCCCGCGCCCGGCAGTCCTCCGAACAGGCCCGCCATCGTATTACCGATGCCCTGTCCCACCAGTTCACGGTCCGGCTTGTGCGTGGTGCGGGTCATCGAGTCCGCTATGAGCGACGTGAGCAGGCTGTCGATCGATCCCAGGAGCGCGATGATCAGCGCGGGCTGCACCGCGCCGGCCAGCACCCCCGGCGAGAAGTCCGGGACCTGGAGGCCCGGCAGGCCGGTCGGGACTTCGCCGATGACCGCCGACTCCGTCAGCCAGAGCACTCCGAGCATGGTGCCGGCTATAAGCGCGGCCAGGGTTGACGGCAGGAACCTGTTGAAGCGCACGGGCCACGCCGCGCCCACCACCAGCGTCACGGATGCGATGGCGAGCGCGCTCATGTTGATGTTGCTGAATGCGTCAGGCCATGCCTGTATCGCGCCGACCGGCCCGCCGGAAACCGACTCGGCGCCCATGAACGGAAGGGTCTGCAACAGGATGATGATAATGCCGATTCCGGACATGAACCCCGAGATCACCGAGTACGGGGTGTAGCTCACAAAGCGGCCTATCCTCAGCGCTCCGAGCAGTATCTGGATCAGGCCGGCCATCACGACGATCGTGAACGCCTCCTGGAGGCTCTCGGCGTGGATGGTCACGATCACCGCCATGGCCACCGCCATGGGGCCGGTAGGGCCGGAAATCTGGGACTTGGTCCCGCCGAACACCGCAGCGAAGAACCCGACGGCTATCGCCCCGTACAGGCCGGCGACCGCTCCCAGGCCGGACGCCACGCCGAAGGCGAGCGCCACCGGCAATCCGACCACCGCGGCCGTTACGCCTCCGAAGACGTCTCCGCGAAAGGTCTGAATGTCGTAGCTGAAGCCGGAGGGGACAAGGCGGGATACCGCGCTCGTGAAGCCTGGCAAAGCGTTCCTGTTCAGATTCAACTCACAAACCGGGGACGTGTAAACTCGCGCCAATGGCTCCGTTTCGTTCGTGGTGAGCCTGTCGAACCATTAACGAAACGGGACCCGCGCCATCCCCATCCATTGACACGCGGGAGTTTATTCTTTAGCCTACCGTCACTCAACATCCAGACTTTAACAGGCATCGGGCCGAAGTGAGATTCACTCTCATTTAAGTGCCGCAGGCACGGGCTTCGAGCCGAGGGCGCCCTGTCGCCGGAAGGCGGCGGCTGGCGGATCAGACGTTAGCGAGTTCACTGGACCAGGTCAATGTCGAGAAAAGTGAATCATCAACTGAGAAGCCTTCTCAACTGATACTTAGGAGAATTTGAAATTGAGACATTCCTTCAAGCCAGGTTCGTGGAACAGAGCGATTGGCTGCTTCCTTCTGCTGGGCGCGCTGGCAATGTTCGTCTTCGCCGCCTGCAGTGACGACGAGCCAACTCCTGACGCGACCGCCGCCGCAACTGCCGTCGCGACCCAGGAGGCCGAGACACAGCAGACCGATACGCAACAGGAAGATGAAGATACTGGTGCGGAAACGGTTGCCGACGAGCCAACTCCTGAACCCGAGCCTGTAATCCAGGTCGTCACGACTACCAACTTCGTCGCCGACTGGGTGCAGAACATCGCGGGTGGCCGCGCTGAAGTGTTCAGCCTGCTGCCCCTGGGAAGCGACCCGCACTCGTTCCAGCCGGGCGCGCGCGACGTGGCCCGGATCGCCGACGCCGACCTGGTCCTGACCATAGGGTTGGGCCTTGAAGCCGGGTGGCTGACCGAACTCGTGCATAACGCCAACACTGATGAAACAAAGATCATCGCCCTTGGCGACTTCATAGATCCGATCGAATTCGCAGAGGTCGGAGGGCACGATGAGCATGAGGAGGATGAAGAACATGCCGCGCCCACAGGCCGGCTGCTGATCGCCGACCGCGAGCAGGCGGCGCTTTCCGTTCTTGACCTGACAACGGAAGGCATTAGCTCGCTGAATCTCGATGTTGCGGCGCCGAATGCCAGACTGTACACGAGCCCGAGCGGGCGCTTTGCCTTCGCAATTGCCCGCGGCCCGGAGGATGGAGACGACCGCGTTCACGTCTTCGATGGCGGCGTGTATCTGGAAGAGCACGACGGCCACATGGACCTCGAAGTGGAAGCAGTATCGCGACTTGACGTCGGCACCAGCGACGATCGACCGATCCACGTTAGCGTTCACCACGGCTGGACCGCAATCTTCCATGACGGCACCGGCCGCGCGGCTCTCTTCGAGGAGCACGATCTGGAGGAGGAGCGCAACGAGTACGAGCCCGTCTGGTTGGATGCCGGGTTGCAGCACGGCGCCGTGGTGCCGCTCGGAGAGGATTTCTTCGCGGTCACCTTCGCCAATCCTGACTACCCTGAGACGGCGCAGAGCAGCCTGCCGCTCGGCGTTGAGATATGGACTATAGACGGCGAGGTCGTCTATGACGCGAGCGCAGGCGAATGCCCCGGACAGCACGGGGATGCCGTCGGCAGCCACGGCGTGGCGTTCGGCTGCGTGGGCGGCGTGCTGTTCATAGAGGGCCACGACGGCGAGTACGAGCACGAATTCATCGACAACCCGGCGGACATGAACGAAGCCGCGCGCATCGGCACGGTCTGGGGCCATGGCGACTCGGAGCACTTCTTCGGCTCCGCGTCGTACAGCCAGGACGGCGAGCGAGTCTATGACGGCCTGTGGCTGATCGACGCCGAGGGCGGCGAGATGACGCGCGTCCTGCCGGCGGGGGTAGAGGGCAGGGTGCTGTCCGCCGCGTTCGACGGCCACGGCGAGGAGCTGTTCGCCCTCACGTACGACGGGATGCTCCACGCCATAGAGACCGGGACGGGCGAAATCGAAGAGTCGATGCAGTTGGTGGACGCGTTCGATTCCGACACCTCGCCTTCGTTCATCGTGATAGGCGAACTGCTCTACCTGTCGGACAGGGCGAACGGGCGCATCGTCGAGTTCAGCATCGCCGAGGGCGAAGTCGAGCGGGAGTGGCCTATCATGGGACAGCCCGGCAGCCTTGCCTTCGTCGGCGTCGGCGCGGCGCAGACCTTCGAAGAGCATGACCACGGGCCGCTCGATCCGCACTTCTGGTTCGATCCGCTCCGCGTGCAGACCGTGGTGACGGAAATCGCCGGACGGCTTTCGGCGCTGGACCCCGCCGGCGCGGACAGCTACAGCGCCAACGCGGCTTCCTACAACGCGGAACTCGACGGTCTCCACACCTGGACGCTGGAGCAGGTGGACCAGGTTCCGATAGCTAGCAGGCTGCTGGTAACGTCGCACGACAGCCTCAGCTATTTCGCTGAGACGTACGGCTTCCTGGTTGTCGGCACAGTGATCCCGGCCACTGCTTCTACGGATGTTGAGCCGACGGCGGAAGAGATGACCGATCTCGTACATGAGATCGAGGAGTTTGGCGTCAGCGCGATCTTTGGAGAGACCACGGTCAGCGAGCGCTTGGCAAGGGCCATAGCGGATGAGACCGGGGCCGAGTTGGTCCGTCTCTACTCCGGCTCGCTCGGAGAAGAGGGCAGTGACGCCGAGACGTTTATCGGTATGCTGCGGGTCAACGTGGAAAGGATTGTGGCGGCCCTGAAGTGACCGAGTTTTCGGAATCGCACGAAGCCTCGCTCATAGTAGACGGCGTCACAGTCGAGTTCGGCGAGCACAAGGCGCTCAGCGATGTGACGTTCAGCGTGGAGCACAGCACCCTCATGGGGGTTGTCGGCCCGAACGGCGCCGGCAAGAGCACGCTCTTCAACAGCATCGCCGGGTTGCAGGCGCTTGATCAAGGCTCCGTGACCATCTGTTCGGCAAGAAGCGGCGGGTACAAAGGCGCGCTCGCATACGTGCCGCAGCGGGAAAGCGTCAACTGGCGCTTTCCCGTGTCGGTAATGGACGTTGTTCTTATGGGCCGGACCGTCAATCACAACTGGTTTCAGCGGCCCGGCAGGCAGGACCGGGAACTCGCGCGGGAATGCCTTGAGCGCGTAGGGCTTTGGGCCCAGCGCTCGAACCTGATGACCGAATTGTCAGGCGGCCAGCGCCAGCGCGTCTTCGTGGCCCGCGCACTGGCCCAGGGAGCCGACGTCCTCCTGCTCGACGAGGCGTTCAGCGGCGTCGACGTCGGCGCGCAGGAGGGCCTGGTCAAGGTACTCCACTCGCTGAGGGACGACGGACGGATCATCGTGCTGGCCACGCATGACCTGACGAACCTGGCCGAACGATTCGACCGCATACTATGCCTGAATCATCACGTCTGTGCCTACGGCCCGCCCAACGAGGCCTTCACGCCCGAGGTGCTGGAGGAACTCTACGGCGCTCATGGCGTCCACTTCGCGCAGACAGGAGAACAGTTTGAAGAGCCCGAGGCGTGATCGACTACATCACAGAACCGCTTCAGTACAGCTTCATGGTCCGCGGGCTGGTGGTCTCCCTGCTTGTTGGGGTGATGTGCCCGCTCATTGGAGCCTATGTGATAACGCGGGGCCTCTCGTTCATGGGGGACGCGCTAGCGCACGCGGTCCTGCCGGGCATGGTCGTGGGATTCCTGCTCGGCATCGGCATCATCGCCGCGGTGCCGACGGGAATAGCCGTGGCCCTCTTGATTGGATACATAAGCAGGCGCTCCGGGGTCAGCGAAGACACAGCCATCGGCATACTGTTCGCGGGCATGTTTGCCCTCGGACTGGTGATGCTCTCCGTCTCCACCGGAATCAAAGTGAACATAGAGGACTTCCTGCTCGGCCAGCCGCTCGGAGTCTCGTGGTCAGAGGTGTACACCGCCCTGGCCCTGACGGGAGTCGTGATTCTGGGCCTCTACCTGTTTCACCATCAACTCGTCCTCACCAGCTTCGATCCGGCCGGCGCGAAGGTGGTCGGCATCCGGACCACGGCGATCGAGAACATACTGCTGATGCTGCTGTCGCTCGTAATCGTGGTGGGCATCGTCGCGGTGGGCATAGTGCTCGTCATGGCGATGCTGATTACGCCCGCGGCCACGGCTTACCTGCTGGTCCGGCGGTTCGTCTCGATGATGGTCGTCGGGGCGGTGATAGGCGCGTTGTCGGCGCTGTCCGGCCTATACCTGTCGTACCACCTGAACCTGCCGTCCGGCCCGGTCATGACGCTGGTGGCTACCGGAATCTTCTGCCTGACCGTGGCGATGAAGCGCGTTCCCCGGCTGAGCCGGTAACAGATGAAAATGAGAATCGTTTCGTTCGTAGTGAGCCTGTCGAACCATGACGAAACGAAACCAGGAAATGAGGGAGGCTGACATCTCCGGCCGACAGTAGTATGCCGACGGTAAATCTGCGCAGGGTAGGAGCTTCCGCTCCTTCTCCTCCCATCGGGACAGTCTCACCCGGTGTTCTGGCCCGGAGTTGATTCGCCGAGCCGCATTAGGCCAGCGCAAGGCTACAGGCGGCGTGTGAGAGGCTCGGTGTACCGAGATCGGCCGGAGTTGTCAGCCCCCCTCGCGCCTAAGAGAGTAACAGAAACCGTTCGCGGCGCTGAAACCGTTCGTGGTGAGCTTGTCGAACCATGAGCGGCGCGCCTGCCTGAGTGTGCTGGGCGCCGCTAGACCACCAGGTCCCCCACAAGCTCCCTTGCCTTGTCAGGGTCGTCGGCGGCCAGGGCTATGATCGTGAACCCATCGCGGCGCTCCACGATGTGAACGCTTTGGATGTTCTGCCCGGCGCTCTTGAACTTCTCGGCGATGCCGGCCAGCGCTCCGGGCTCGTCCGGCAAGCGTATCAGCAGCGTCTCATCCAGCACGGCTCTGTGGCCGGCCGCCGTCAGGGCTTCGAGCGCGGCGTCGTTGTTGTCGGTCGTCAGGATGACCATGCCGGTCTCGTCCGTGCTCTCGGTGTTGATCGTCAGTATGTTGACGCCGGCCGTGGCCAGCGGCGCGGTTATGTCTGCGATCACGCCGACCTCGTTCTTGCTCGTAACTATCACCCGGTTCATCTCCAACCTCCTTCGGCGATTAACCCTTCGCTATCTCTTCGACCAGCTCGCCCACAAGCTCGCGTGAAACGTGCGGCATCGTGATTATATGAGCAATGTCCCTGAACGGCGCGATCTGCCACCTTCGTATGATCTCGTCCGATGGCTTTGGGAACACGACCGTTACCGAGTTCCTGTTTCTCCATGCGGGGATGTCGGCTTCGTTAAACCGCTCCACGGCATATCTAGCGACGTCAAGGCACTCCGCCACGATAGATCGAAATCCCTCCAGTCCGTGCCGTTGAAACGCGTACCAGATCATCAGAGGGCCTAGTGAACTGCGCGACCCGCTGAGCGTGGTGTCGAGCGCGCCGATGTACTCTATGGACCGGGCTATGCGCGCGACGTACGCCTGCCGGGTCAGCGCGACGCCGCACGGCAACGGCGCGCCGATCATCTTGTGGCCGCTTATCGCCACACTGTCCACGCCGGAGTCGAATCCGAACGGCTGCGGGCTGTCCACGAACGGCAGGATCATCCCGCTCAGCGCCGCGTCCGCGTGAATGTAGCGATTGGTAACGGCAAGCTCGTCCAGGATGCCGCTTACTCTGTCCAGGTCATCGACTGCGCCCTTCATCGTCGTTCCGATGTTCGCGATGAAGATGACCGGGACGTCCCTGTTGATTCTGACGGTGTGGTAGAAGTCTTCGTAATCGATCTCGCCGTTGTCCTGGCTCCTCACCATGATGTTGCGCGCCTTGAGCAGGCGAAGGATCTTGACGACGCTGTAGTGCGTGTCCTCCGAAAAATACACGATTCCATCCGGGAACATCTCCCGGCCCATGTAGAGGCCGTACATGTTGCCCTCAGTCCCACCCGACGTGACGTACCCCCACGCCTCGTCTCGCGGCAGCTTCATCAGGTCCGAGAACGTCCCGATAACCTCCCGCTCGAACTCGTGAGAATTGCTGGCGTAGTTGCTCTCGTGGTACGGATCGCCGACGTTGTTGGCCGAGTGCCGCAGGAACGGCAGGAGCGCCGAGTACTCGTACTCCAGGTTGACCGGGTATCCCACCGCCGTTCTGCCCATCTCCTCGAACGTCTCGAGCAGATCGTCCAGCCGCTCCTGAGCGGCCGCGCTGATGAGGCGCCTGCCTGCGGAACCGCTTTCAGTCAAGCGCGCATCCTCGCTTTCGGGACTCGGCATAAATCTCTCTTCCCTCCGGTAGAGCCAGCCAGGATAAGAACCTTAGTCTAAGGCATTCCGCCCCGTTCCGTTTGCGGTGAGCCTGTCGAACCGTTCGTGGTGAGCCTGTCGAACCACTGGCAGGCCGCTATTCCAGGTCACCACCTGTAACGAAACGGGACCGTCGATAGCATCCCTCCGTCGCCTCGTGAACGACAGGGGAAGCGGCTCATCGCGCCGCGCCCACCATCTGCGCGGACACGAGCTGCGCGTACAGGCCGTCCCGCTCGATTAGCTCCCCGTGCGTTCCCTGCTCCACGACCTTGCCCTGATCGAGCACCAGGATGTTGTCCGCCTCGCGAATCGTCGACAGCCGGTGCGCGATGACCACGGTCGTCCTGCCCTCCATGAGCCGGCTCAGCGCGGTCCTGACCGACGCCTCGCTGATCGCGTCCAGGTGGGACGTCGCCTCGTCCAGGATCAGCACCGGCGCGTTCTTGAGAATGGCGCGCGCTATCGCGATCCGTTGCCTCTGGCCGCCGGAAAGCTGCATCCCCCTCTCGCCGACCAGCGTGTCGTAACCGTCCGGGAAAGACGCAATGAACTCAGCCGCGTTCGCCTGCCTCGCGGCGTCCTCCACCTCCGCGTCCGACGCGTCCTGCCGCCCGAGCCGTATGTTCTCCCGCACCGTGTCGTTGAACAGGTACGTGTCCTGCGCCACGAGCGCCATGCGGCCGCGCAGGTCGTCCAGCCGAAACCGATCGAGGCGATGCTCTTCCAGCGCAACGCCGCCGCGGTCCGGGTCCCAGAACCGCATCATCAGGTACGCGCTCGTCGTCTTCCCCGCGCCCGAGCGCCCCACAACCGCCACGGTCTGCCCGGCCCCGATACTGAAATTCGCGTCGTCGAGCGCCTGCGGAGCGCCGGGAGAGTAGGCAAACGTCACGTCCCGGAACTCCACTGAGGGCGCTCCGGCAAGGTTGGCGGCCTCCTCGGCCGGCACCCCTGGGCCGTCCTCCACGGGCACGGCCTCGTCGTGAACGGCCAGTATGCGGCGCGAAGCGGCCAGCGTCTCCATCATCTGCTTCATCGTGCGGGCCAGTTCCGTCACCGGGCTGAACGACGCCAGCGCGAGCACGCTCACGAGCGGAAGCAGTTGCCGCGCAAGCTGTCCCTCCAGCACAAGCCACGCGCCCATTGCCAGCACCGCCAGGCCGCCGACGCCCATCATCGCCTCCATGAAGCCGATCTGGAACGCCTGCGACTTCTGGAACCGAACGAGGTGCCCGGCATACGCCCAGCCCTTCTCCGTTAGCTCGTCGTTGCGGTCCGGCCCCCGCCTGAACGCCGAAATCTCGCGCATGCCCTGGATGCTGTCCACCATGAACGCGTGAATGTCGCCGATCCGACCCCGGATCTCGCTGCCAAGTCGCTCGATGCGCGCGTTGGCGAAGAACGGGCTAACGGCCACCGCGATCAGGAACGGCGCGAGCACTATCGCCACCGGCCACGCCAGCACAGCCAGCGCGATCAGCAGCCCGCCCGGAATCAGGACCGCCACGATCATCGGAGAGATTGCGTGCGCGAAGAAGAACTCGACCGTCTCCACGTCGCCGCCGACCACGCTCACGAAATCCCCGGACCGGCGTTTCACCATGTACGCGGGCGCCAGCGGCTCCAGCTTCTCGTACAACTCGACCCGCATCTTCGCCAGCAGCCGGAACGCCATGTCGTGCGCCTGCCACGTCTCAAAGTAGAACAGCAGCGCCGAGAGCGGCGCGAAGACGCACACCAGAATGACCAGCGTCGATATCGGCTCGTCGCGGTACACCGCCCCCACCAGCAGCGCGCTGAACGCGCCCAGCACGATCACCGAGCCGTGGTGGAGCATCCCCAGCGCCACCGTGATCAGGAACTGGAACCTGACCGGCCGCACCAGCCCGAACAGCCGGAACCATACCGAAAGCGACCGCACGCTGACCCCGTCGTCCGCCTTCGACGCCTGCGCCTGCGGCGGTTGGTGCCCGTGGCCCGACGGCAGCAGCGGCAGCTCCGGCTCACGCTCGGCACTGGCGCTCGCAGGCGAGTGGGCCTCGGTGCGAACGCCGTCGTCCGCAAGGCCCAGCTGCGTCTGCTGGCGCATCAGCCCCGCGTATGTGCCGTCGGCGGCGAGCAGTTCCGCGTGAGCCCCGATCTCGACGGCCCGGCCCTCGTCCAGCACCAGTATCCGGTCGGCGTTGATCACGCTCGACAGCCGGTGCGCGATGACCAGCGTCGTTCGGTTCTCCATCAGCCGCTCCAGCGCGCTCTGGATCGCGGCCTCGTTCTCCGCGTCCACGCTGGACAGCGCCTCGTCGAGCAGCAGGATAGGGGAGTCCTTGAGCAGCGCCCTCGCGATCGCCAGCCGCTGGCGCTGCCCGCCGGACAGCGTGACCGCCCGCTCGCCCACCACAGTGTCGTAGCCGTCCGGCAGGCTCGCGATGAACTCGTGCGCGTTCGCCGACCGCGCGGCCTCCTCCAGCTCCTGCCGCGTCGCGTCCGGCTTGCCGAATCGCAGGTTCTCCTCCACCGTCCCGTGGAACAGGTACGTGTCCTGCGTCACAACGGAGATGCTGTCCCGGATCGTGTCCAGAGGGAGTTCGCGGAGGTCGTGCCCGCCCAGCTTGATCGAGCCTGTCTGCGGGTCGTGGAAACGGTACATCAGCCACACGAGCGTCGACTTCCCCGCGCCGCTCGCGCCCACGACGCCCAGCGTCTCGCCCTCGCGCAGTTCGAACGATACGTCCTCCAGCGCCTTCCGATGCCCGCCCTCGTACCCGAAAGTCACGTTCTCGAACGACACGGTCGGACGCAGATCGTCCGGCTTCGCGCCTTCGCCCCATTCCGGGTCGCGGACCGTCACCGGCTCGTCCATGATCTCGAACACGCTCTGGGACGACGACAGCACGGCCATGCCCTGGTGGTACAGGTTCGTAAGCTCGCGCATCGGCCTGAAGATCTCCACGCCCAGCATCAGCACGATCAGCAGAGGCCGCAGCTCCATGTCGCCGTCGCTCACGCGCGCGGCCCCGACGGCCAGCGCGACCGCCGCGCCCGTCGCCATGAAGAAGATCGACGCCCCGCTCGTCGCGCCGTTCGCGGCCACCACGCCCATCGTGCTGCGGTACAGGTTGTGCGCCCGCTCCGCCAGCGCCCGCCCCCGTGCCTTGCTCTGCCCGAACGCCTTCAGCGTCGCCAGCCCCTGCACGCTGTCAAGGAACTCCGAGCCCAGCGCCCCGTACGCCTTCCGCCGCGCGAAGCTCCTGTCCCGGTTCCATCGGTAGAACGTCGCCGGCACAGCCAGCGTGAGGAACGCGAACGCCAGGAAGATGACCGCGATGTACACGTCAAGCGTCACCATGTACGCGAAGATCGCCACCGGCGCTATCGCGGAGACCAGGATCTGCGACAGGTACTGCCCGAAGAACGTCTCCAGCCGCTCGATCCCTTCCACCAGCGTCAGCACAACCTCGCCCGTCCTGTTCCGGTCGAAGTACCCCGGCCCCAGCAGAAGCGCGTGCGCGTAGCACTCGCGGCGCAGCCGCATCTTGACGATGTTCGCGGTGTGGTGGCTGACGGCGTTCTGCCAGTACTGGAACAGGCTGCGCGCCACGATGAGCAGCGCGATTGCCCCAAGCGCCATGAACAGCGCGGAGAAGCTCGCCTGTCCGGTCAGCACCCGGTAGATGACCACCCCGGACACGGCCAGCCGCGACACCCCGGCGCCGACCGCGATCAGGCCCAGCGCCGCCGCGAAGAGTATGCGCAGCCTCACCCCGCGCGTCATACCGAACAGCCGCCAATCGAAATACAACTCGCGCCTCCAGTTAGTACGAGGTATCACTCTAGCAGTATGTACGGCAGAGCATAAGATTTCTCGGTGATACAATCGCCCGCAGTCAACCCGCAGGAGCAGCGTAGCCGATGAGACTCATTCTTGAAGCCCCCCAACTGATCGACGGCTCAGGCAATCCTCCCCTGAAGGACGCCGCCGTGCTGGTCGAAGGCGGGGCGATAACGGCGGTCGGCTCCCAGGAAGCGTTGTCGCAGGAGAAGACGCCGGACTGCGAAGTGATCTCGGTCGAGGACGGCGCGATCATGCCCGGCTTCGTCGAGGTGCACTCGCACATCCACCTCAGCGCCGGGCCGCACGTGTACCAGGAGGTAACGACCGAGAGCGACGAAACGCTGATCGTCAGGGGAGTCCAGGCCGTTCGCACTGCCCTGAACTCCGGCGTGACCACGATGCGCGACCTCGGCAGCAAGAACCACGTGATCTTCCCGATTCGTGAGGCGATCGAGCAGGGCCTGATACCCGGTCCGAAGCTACTGGCCTCCGGATTCCCCATAACTACGACCGGCGGGCACTGCAACATGTTCGGCAGGGAGGCCGACACCGCTGCCGACGTCGTGAAGGCGATTCGCGACCAGTTCAAGCAGGGAGCCGACTGCATCAAGATCATGTCCACCGGCGGCGGCCTGACGCCCGGCACGAATATGCGGGAGGCGCAGTACGATGCCGCCACCCTCCGGGCCGCGATTGCCGACGCCGAGCGCCTTGAACTGCGCGTCGCCGCTCACTGCCACGGAACGGCGGGCGTGAAGAACTGCGTGGAGGCCGGGGTCCACAACCTCATCCACTGCACGTGGCTCTCGGAAAACCCCGATGAGATCTATGACTACGATCCCAGGACAGCCGATGAGATCGCCGAGAAGGGCCTGTACGTGGACCCAACGCTCGCCCTCGGCCACCTCAACAGAATGAGGCGAGTGCCGGACCCCGAGGTGGCCAGGATGATGCGGGACCCGGCCCGTCGCATGGAGATCCTGAGGGACATGTGGGACCGCGGCGTCAAGTTCGTGACCGGCATGGACATGGGCGTGCCATACGCCCGCTTCGACGACTTCGCCTACACGCCCGAAGTGATGGTTACCGGCATGGGCATCTCCCCGATGGACGCCATCGTCTGCTCGACGAAGACTTCCGCGGAATGCCTCGGCATCGACGACGTCACCGGCACGCTTGAGAAGGGCAAGACCGCCGACATCCTGATCATAAACGGTGACCCGCTAGCCGACATCAAAGCCCTGCACAGCGTCAACACGATCGTGAAGGCAGGTCAGATCGTCAAGCGGGAGAATCAACTGCTAAGTTGAGCCGGTCCCGTTCTTGGCGACCCGTTCGCCCTTGTATCTTGACTATCCCTTCCCCAGTCTGCTGGGGAAGGCTAGGATGGGGTTTCCCCTCACCGTTCGCCCTGAGCGCCCCCGGCCCAATCAACAGACGTGGTGGAGACGGGGGAGAGTCGAACTCCCCGTCCAGGAAAGCTAACAAGAGCACTTCTACAGGCTTAGCCGGAAGTTGCATTCGCCTCTCAGGCCCCCTGCCGGCATGGAGCGTCAAAGAGGTTGAGCCGATAATCTTGGGCCCGGCGTATCGGCGTAGGCCGGACAGCGCCTCGATTGTTGGCGCCCTGTCCCCGGTCTCGAGGACAACCGGAGCAGGACGTAGCAGCCCGTTTAGGCGGCTAGGGCGAGTTCAGGTTCGCCAGTTACTTTGTTGCTACCTTGTTAACGGGGTCCGATAGCGCCCCGGCCTGCAATGCCCTGAACAACTCCCCTGTCGAATCCACGCGTCCCCACATCGCCCCCATTATAGCACTAGATCCCTAAACCTTGTAGCACGCCACCAGCCGGCCGCCGCCCTTGTCCTCCAGCGGCGGCTGGTCGTTGTCCCGGCAGAACGCGTCCGCCATCGGGCACCGCTCGTAGAACCGGCACCGCGCCGGCGGGTCGATCGCCGTCGTGACGCCGCCCAGTATGTTCACCGGCGGCCGCGTCACCGACGGGTCCGGCACCGGCGCAGCCGACACCAGCGCCCGCGTGTACGGGTGCTGCGGCTCGCGCAGCAGGTCCTCCGTCTCGCCCACCTCCATCAGCTTCCCCAGGTACATCACCGCGATCCTCGTGCACGCGTACCTTGCCACCGCAAGGTCGTGCGTGATGTACAGGTAGCTGATCCCCAGCCGCTCGGCCAGGTCGTCCATCAGCCGCATGACGCCCGTCCTTATCGAAGCGTCCAGCATCGACGTCGGCTCGTCCGCCACCACGAACGTCGGCTCCACCACCAGCGCCCTCGCGATCGCGACCCGCTGCCTCTGCCCCCCCGAAAGCTCGTGCGGGTAGCGGAACAGGAACGTGCGCGGCGGGTTCAGCCCCACCATCTCCAGCATTCCCGACACCCGCTCGATTCGCTCCAGCGGCGTGCCGATCTTCTGCACCTGGAGCGGCTCGACGATCGTGTCATAGACAGTCCGTCGCGGATTGATCGACTCGTACGGGTCCTGGAAGATCATCTGCGCGTGCTTCCTGTACGCCCTCAGGTCGCGCCCCGTCAGCGTCGCCACGTCCACCGGCTCGCCGTCGCCGTCGTCGAACACGATCCGGCCGGCCGTTGCGTCCGCCAGCCTGACGATGAGCTTCCCGGCCGTCGTCTTGCCGCAGCCCGACTCCCCCGCCAGCCCGAAGCTCTCGCCCCGGCCCACGTCGAAGCTGATCCCATCGACAGCGTGCACCAGGCTCTTGCTCCGCCGGTACCAGCTGGCATGAACCGGAAAGTGCTTCCTGAGCCCCTCGACCCTCAGCAGGGGACGACCATTAGTCTGCTTCAACATCTAACTCCCGCCAAGCTCCACAACTTCCGGCGGGGACCCGCCAACCTCCGCCGCAGCTCTTTGAAAAAGCTCCACCGTGCTCGGATGGCACGTGAACACAAGCGCCTGCTGGTCGTCCTCCGCCAGCCGCACGAACGCCGCCGCCGCCCGAAGCGCCCGCTCAGGGTCGAAGTTCACCAGCACCTCGTCCACCATCACCGGCAGGTTCTCCGTCCTCCGTCCCAGCTCCCGGATAAGCCCGAACCGCAGCGAAAGGAAAAGCTGCTCCCGCGTCCCCCGGCTCAACTGCGACGGCTGCTTGGAACTCCCGCCGGACTCCGTCACGTAAATCGCGCGCTCGCCGATTGGCGAGAACACCGTCTCGTACCGGCCCCCGGTCGTGTCCCGGAAGAACGACTCCGCCTCCCGTATCACGTCGGGCTGCCGCTCGCGCTCGAACTTGGCCCGCGCCTCCTCGATCAGCGCCTCCGCCAGCGTCAGCTTCGCCCACTCCGCCGCGTGCGCCCGCATCTCCTCGACAAGCTGCCCGCGCTCCATCCGCAGCCGCGAAGACGCCTCTTCGCCCTCAATCTGCCGCAACTGCGTTTCAACCGAGCCTCGTTCGCTCGCTGTCTGTTGTTGCTCGGACTCGATCACGTGAAGCTCTTCTTCTAGCTCTTCTCTCTTGGCTTCTATTGTTTGATAATCCGTTCGCTCCAGCGCCTCGTAGAGCGCCTCCAGCGCCAGCCCCGGCCCGCTCGCCTCGGTGAGGCGCTGCGTGATCTCGCGGACGCTGCCCTCCAGTTGCCGCCGCTCGTCGGCCATGGCCTGCCGGCGCCGGAACTCCTCCGCGTCCGTCGCTCCCCCCAGTTCGAGCAGGTACGCCAGATCGTCCCGGGCCAGTTCGAGTTCTCCGCGCGCCGTCTCGACCTCCCGCTGCCGGTCGGCCAGGCGGTCGGCGAGGCTCTTCCGTTCCTGTTCGCCTTCTCGCGCCCCCTCCAGCAGCGCGATGAGCCGGTCAGCCGCCGCCTCCACGCTCCTGTACTCATCCGCGCTAACCGGAATCCCCAGCGCCAGCGCATGAGGTTGGACTGTCTCATAGTGCTCCGTCAGGTCCTGTTCGATTGCCTCCACGCGCTGCTCCCAGTCCCGGACCGTACCCAACTGGTCTCGCGCCCTCGCAATCTGTCCCGCCAGCAAGTCCACGTTGTCCGGCGAGAACCTGTCCGAAAGCTCGCGCGACCGCAGCCACGACTGCCATGCTCCGCTCGCTTCCTGCTGTCTATCTGCGGCCTCCGCCAACGCCCGCTCCGCGTCGAGTAGCCCCTTCTCGCGCGCTATCCTGATTCCCGTCTCTCTGTCGAGCGCGGCCTTTAGCTGGGCCTGCGCTTGGATGCGCCCCGTCTCATCCTCCAGAGCCACTTCTGCGTCGGCGAGAGTTGCTTCCGTGACTTCGCTCAGGCCCATCCGTGCCGCAAGCTCCTTCAGATCGGCCTCGCGCCTCTCGGCGTCGGCTGCGGCGTCCGACTGCTGCCGCCGGACTGTGGCAAGCAGCGCCGACCTGGCCCCCGCGCCGCCCCCGGCCCAGAATGTGTAGAGGAACAGGCCCGCTCCCGCAACCGCCAGCACGAGGCCGGCGGTTCCCACAGCGGCCATGCCGTCGCCCCCGGCCGCGTATCCCAGGACAGCTACGACAATCCCAATCGCGATGCCGAGTCCTGCGGCAATCCGCAACGGCGGGACACCTTCCCCGCCGGCGGTACCGAAAGAGGCCAGTTGCCCGTCCAGCGCCGCCTTCTGGTCACGAACTCTGTCGCGCTCTCCAAGCAGAGACCTTGCCGAGCGAATCAGGCCGCGCCGCTCTCGTATCTCTGCGTCGCTCAGACCCGGCGCGACCGCCGACTCCAGTTGCCCGCGCGCCTCCTCCTCGGCCTGCGTCGCCTCGCCAAGCGCGCGCCCGGCCTGCGAAACTTCCGCCTCGCATCGCTGTCGCTCCGCGTCAGCAGACCTCAGCCGCTCGCCAAGCTCCGACACCTCCTGCCTGACCTCCAACGACAGGTCGAACCCCTCCAGCCGCTCCACGTCCCAGGCCGGCCCCAACTCCCGCAGCATGTTCTCCAGGTTGTCCTTGCGCGTCCTCAGTTCGGCCTGCCTCTCGGGAAGATCCTTGATCGACTGCTTCAAGGAGTTGCTGCCCCTCGCGATCGCCTGTATCTCATCCGCGCTCTCCAGCACGGCGGCAGGCAGAGCAATCTCCTCCATCTGCCGCGCCAGTAGCTCCGCCTGCTCCTGCTCGTTCGACAGCGTACGCTGCGCGCCCCTGATCTGCTGCTCCGCCAGGTCGAGCCTGCTCGCGCCGTCGGCAGGGAAGTCCTTGATCGTCGGGATCTCGCTCAGGCGGTACTGAGCCTGGTCCAGCGCGACCCAGTCGCTCCAGCACGACCTCAGCTGCATTTGGCGGCGCTGCTCGCGCTCCAGCGATTCGCGCCGGTCCCCGAGCGCATCGAGACGCTCGTTCGCCCGGGCCAACTCGTCCGACAGCCGGGCGTACTCCGCCGCATTGTCGGCGACCTCTCGCAGCGAGTCATCAACCCCTTGCAGCCGGTTCGCCACCCGGTATATCTCCTGCGTGCTGCCGCCCTTGCGGAACAGGCCGTCCTTATCACGCCTTATCCGCCTCAGCGCCTCCGGCAGCGAAGACACGCCCATCCCCTCGCTGTAGATGTAGTCGTTCACATTGTCGTCGCTCAGCAGGTCGCTGGCGAACAACTCTTCCAGCGTGAACGTAAACACCCGGTTGAAGATGTACTCCGGGTTGCCGCCAAGCAGCCTGTGCAGCTCAGACTCAGGCAGTGGCTCGCCGGTGGCCGCCGTCAGCGTCACCGTGCCTCCCCGTGCGCCGTGCAGCCGCCTGGCGTTGTACCGCCGGCCGTCCGCGCCCTCGATCGTCAGCGCGCCGCCGTGGTTGCCTCCCGCGAGCGGCCTGTACGGGTTCGCCCCCGTGCGCCCGTCCGGAAAGCCGTACAGCACGCGGCGCACGAACTCCAGCAGCGTGCTCTTGCCCGCCTCGTTCGCGCCGTGGAACACCGTGACCGGCCTTTCCAGCGGCCCGAAGCTCCGGTCGGCGAAGTGCCCGAAGCCGTCGACGTGGATTTCCCGTATCTTCAAGGCCGGCCTTCCGCCAGCAGTTCCACGGCCAGCGACTCTGCTCTGTCCATCAGAGTTTGCATCTCTTCGTCCGCGGGCCCGTCCGCGTCCAGGTAGCGCCGGTACCTGTGATGCCGGTACAGGTCCGCCAGCCTCGCCCGGAATCGCGCCAGGCCGTCCCCGTCCTGCCTCGCCCTCTCACCCGTAAGCAGCACCTCCGCCAGGAAGTCCGACCCCTTCAGCAGCGCGTCCCGGTCTATCGGCGACGCCGTTTCGTCCTCGATTCGCTCGCACCACGCGAACGGCGACTGCCCTGCGAACTCCGCGTTCAGAATCGATTCCCGCAGGTCTTCCAGGTACTCCGAACGACGCAGCGTGCCGTGAAGCGCGGTTCGCCCCGTCAGTTCTACGCGCATGACTATGGGACGACCGTCCGCGCCGGCTCGTGCCTCCTCTACTTGCTCAAACAGCCTGTCGTGCAACTCCTGGTCGGTCTCCAGGCCGGAAACATCCGCCTCGATCCGCGCCCACCGCACCGTATCCATCGCCCTGAACTCCGGCCGCGCGTCGCCGCCGTCAACCTCTACGACGTACACGCCCCGCGCGCCCGTCTCGTTGACGTGCCGCCCCTGCGGATTGCCCGGGTACACCACCGCCGGGCCACGGTCACGCATCACCTCGCGCGTGTGGACGTGCCCCAGCGCCCAGTAGTCGATTCCAATGCCCCTTAGATCATCGAGCGTGCAGGGCGCGTAAGCCTCGTGACCCGTGTTGCTTCCGACGTTGGCGTGAACTAGGCCGATATTGAACGGGCCGGCATCGACGGAGCCAAGCTCGTTGACGAGGTTGTGGTACACGTCCCGCGTGGGATAGCTGACGCCGTACACCAAGCCCCGGCCGGGATCGCTCTCGAACACCGGCGCCGCCTCCCACTCCGGCCCGAACCTGTGACACGACTCCGGGTACGCCAGCCGCGCCTCCCAGCCGTCCAGCGGGTCATGGTTGCCGTGGCACACGAACGAGCGTATGCCCGCCTCGTCCAGCCGCCGCAGCCCCCGTATGAACGCCTGCTGCGCCCGCAGGCTCCGGTCCGCGCCGTCGTAAACGTCCCCCGCCACCAGCAGCGCATCCACCCGCTCATCGATGCACAGGTCGATGACCTTCTCATACGCGTCGAACGTCGCCTCGCGCAGCGCCCCCGCGACATGCTCAGGCGCTGAGGCCCTGATCCCCACGAACGGGCTGTCCAGATGCAGGTCAGCCGCATGAACAAATCGAAGACTAGCCATCACACGCCATAGTGTACCCGGAATCCCCCGCCCCCGTGCCCCCGCACCCACGTTCGCCGTCATTCCGGCGAAGGCCGGAGGGGGCCGAACACGTTGACAAGCTCCGACACTGGCACTAGTCTGAAGACATCTGAAACTGGAAGCGGTAAACTGGATCATGCCCATATTCCGTGAACTGTCAGCCTGGGCGCAGTTCGTCGTCCTCGCCCTCTTGAGCCTGGGCGTGGTAGCGTACAGAGAAGTAGCCCTGCGGATCGAAGACGGCGCGTGGGATACCATCATAGCTATCGGGCGGGACGTTCAGCCGCTCTGGGTGGCCTCCGCCATAGCCGTGTACACAATAACGGAGGGATGGACGATGCTTGCTGAGGCGTTCAAGAAGAAGTTGCGGGAGTACGACCGGCAGAAGGGCGTGGAGGAAGGCGAAGACAGGGTTATTCGCATCATTGAGACCAACCCCGGACGAGCCTTAACCCCCGAGGAGATCCGAAGGCTCCTCGATGAGCAAAAGAACGGCAGCCAGGCGTAACTGACGCCTCGCCCCATCTCAATCTTCCCCAGCAGACTGGGGAAGAGGCCGGAGGCCCCGCCCAAGCCGCCCCCGTTCGCCCTGAGCCCCGTCGAAGGGCCGCACACCCCTCCCGCCATTCCCCCGTAGGGGCCGTTCGCGAACGGCCCACGCCCCCCGTTCGCCCCGAGCCCCGTCGAAGGGCCGCACGCTCCCAACCGTCATACCGGCGAAGGCCGGTATCCATCCGCAGAGTCCCTTCCCCAGTCTGCTGGGGAAGGTTAGGATGGGGTCCCCAAACCCCCTTCCAACTCCCGCCCGATAATGGCACAATGCGATACCATCGTAACGTAGCGTCGCACGCGGTCGTCATGCGACGCTGCGCGCGCGCTTCCATTGCCCGCGTGAAGACCGTATCCAATGCATGACAAGCCCCTCAGAGAGGCAACTCAGTGAACCGACACCACCTACGCCCGCTACTCGCCACGCTCGCCATCGCGCTCGCGGCCGGCCTGACCGCGCTGCTCGGCGGCGCGGCGTCCGCCCAGACTGCCACCACCGACTACGATAAGGACAACGACAACCTCATCGAGATAACGACGCTGGAGCAGTTGGAAGCCGTCGGCTGGGACCTGGACGGCAACGGCGTGGTTGACAATGTCCTTAACATCGATAGCTACGACGCAGCCTTCCCCGACCGGGCAGACGACATGGGCTGCGCGTCCGGCCCCGCCGCCTGTAAAGGCTACGAACTGGCCGGGAGCCTCGACTTCAATGACGACGCCAGCTACGCCGACGTGGCGACCAACAAGACCGCCTGGACCACTGGTGACGGCTGGGAGCCCATCGGTGGCAGCTCAGGGCAGTTCGCGGGAACCTTCGACGGCAACGGCCACACCATATCCAACCTGTACGTCAACGCATCCGGCTCATACGCCGGGCTGTTCGCCCGAATCGCCACAACCGCCGGCGCGGTGAGGAACGTGGGCGTGGCCAGCGGCTCGGTCACGGCCAGCGGCTCAGGGGAGGCCTTCGCAGGTGGGATCGCCGGGAAGAATGTCGGCGTGATAACCGACAGTTGGGCCAACGTCACAGTGTCTGCCGAGTCCACTGGCAGCAACGCCCACGCCGGCGGGCTGGTTGGCTCCGCCGAGGACGGCAGTGCCATACTACGCAGCTTCGCCCTGGGCTACGTGAAAGCCGACGCCGGGGGCGATCAACACTCTTTCGCCGGCGGACTGGTGGGCCGGAACACCGATCGCATCGGCGCCTCCTTCGCCACCGGCAACGTCCTGGCCGACTCCAACTCCGGCACAGGGGGCTCCACCAAGGGCTATGACGCCTACGCCGGCGGGCTGGTGGGGGAGAACAACGGCGGCACGGTGACCGCCAGCTACGCCACCGGCGACGCCAAGGCCAATCGCGACTCAACACGTGTGGGCGCCGACTCGAACGGCGGCGGGCTCGCCGGCAGGGCGTGGAGGGGGACCATCGAGTACAGCTACTCGCTGGGAACCGCCTCCACAGACGTGAGCGGGGGCAGCAACAACGTTTCCAACAAACTCGGCGGCCTCATCGGGCAGGCGCGTGACGATCCAACGGTGACCGACAGCTACTGGGACACGGACACGTCGGGGCTCACCGCCTCCGACAGGGGCACAGGCAAGACGACCGAGGAGTTGAAGGCGCCCACGGGCTACACGGGCATCTACGCCACCTGGAACGTGGACTACGATAACGACGATGCAACGGACGACCCGTGGCACTTCGGCACGGCCAGCGACTACCCGCGCCTCAGGCACGCCGTGCCCATGCTCGATGAGGTGAACGTCCCCTCCTCGGGGACGCTCGGCGCGGGCGACGTAGTGACGGTGATTGTGACCTTCGACAAGCGCGTAAAGGTGAGCGGCACGCCGTCGCTGGGCATCGCCATCGGTGGCCAGACGCGCGACGCGAACTACGCGTCCACCGTCTCGTCTCCGCTCGTCTCCCCAACGACGCTAATGTTCACCTACGCCGTGAAACGCGGCGACAACGGCGCGGTGACGATCCCTGACGGCGAGATCGCGCTCGGAGAAGGCGGCGCGATAACAGACCTGTCCGGATCCGACGAGACCAGGCCCTTGAGCCTGGCCTTCACGGGCGCGTCCGTCCCCGCGGACCTCAACGCGGTAACGACGCCGCTCGACACGACCGCGCCGTCGGTGCGGTACAAGCCGCCGTCCTCCCTCACCGTAGGCCAGCGCATCCGCACCATCGTCCCGATCACCGACGACACGGACATCGTCTCCTACAAGCTGAAGGAGGGATCCTTCCTGCCGCGCACCCTGCGCCTGGACGATAAGACCGGCAGGATCACCGGCCGCCCGACGAGGGCGATCGGGCGCGCCACCGTCGTCACCATCGTAGTCTGCGACGCCGAGCCGAACTGCGCGGAGGTCACGCTGAAGCTCCCCGCCATAATCGACGAGGAAGCGGACGCCCCACCCCCGGAGCCGCAGCTGCCCGAAGTGCCGCCGCTTGACCTCTCCAACGTGAAGGTGGGCGATGCGTCGCCCTCGCGCGGGCTGCTGCTGGCGCTGGCGTCGGCCGGCGGGGCGCTGGTGGTGGCGGGCATCGGCGTGGCGGCTGTGCGGCGGAGGGCCCCATCTCAGTCTTCCCCAGCAGACTGGGGAAGATGTTAAAAGGTAGCCGCCGCACGCCCACTGTCATTCCGGCGAAGGCCGGAGGCCCTCGAAGGATTGAGATGGGGCCGAACACGTTGACAAGCTCCGACGCTGGCACTAGCCTGAAGACATCTGAAACTGGAAGCGGTAAACTGGATCATGCCTGTATTACGGGAGTTTTGGGTATGGGCGCTGTTCACGGTTCTGGCCCTCTTGAGTCTGGGGGCGGTAACGTACAGGGAAGTAGCCCTGCGGACCGAAGACGGCGCGTGGGATACCATCATAGCTATCGGGCGGGACGTTCAGCCGCTCTGGGTAGCTTCCGCCATAGCCGTGTACACAATAACGGAGGGATGGACAATGCTGGCCGAAGCATTCAAGAAGAAGTTGCGTGAGTACGACCGGAAGGAAGGCCGCCAGGAAGAGCGGGCCGAGATCCTCCGGATCATGGAAGCCCATCCCGGGCGCGCCTTCACCGCCGAGGAGCTCCGAAGGCTCCTTGATGAGCAGAAGAACGGCAACCAGGCGTAACTAACGCCCCGAATCCCTTCCGTTCGCCCTGAGCCCCGTCGAAGGGCCCGCGCCCCCGCCAGTGCATGATACTCCCGTATCAGTTACCATTACGCCAATCAATACGGAGAACATTGGACGACCGCGCCCCGGCCAGTCCTCGGTTCACCGCTCAGGACACTCGACTTGGCGTCATCGCACGAACACGACCACCACGATCACGGCGACCACTCAGGCCACGATCACGACGATCACTCAGGCCATGACCATCACGGTCACGACCACGGCCACCACGACCATGCCCACGATCTTCGCGAGGCCAGCCGCAGAAGCCTCATCATAGCCCTGTCGCTTACCGGCAGCTACATGATCGCCGAGGTCATCGGCGGCATCCTGTCCGGCAGCCTCGCCCTGCTGGCCGACGCCGGCCACATGCTCACGGACGCCGCCTCCATCGCGCTCGCCCTGCTCGCCATGTGGATATCCAACAGGGAAGCCACCGTAGCGCGCACCTTCGGCTTCCACCGCACCGAAGTCCTCGCAGCCCTCATCAACACGATCAGCCTCTGGCTCATCGCCGGATGGATCTTCTATGAGGCATACCACAGGTTCCTGCACAGCGCGGAAATCGAAGGCATACTGATGCTGTCGGTCGGCGCGGTGGGCCTAGTGGTCAACATCGTCGTGGCATACGTCCTTCACGCCCAGGCCGGGCACAGCCTGAACGTCCACGGCGCATTCCTCCACGTGCTCGGAGACCTCATGGGCTCGGTCGGCGTCATCGTCTCCGGCGTTCTGATCCTTGCCTTCGGCTGGAACATCGCAGACCCGATCATCAGCGTCGTCATAGGCGCCTTGATCCTGGTCAGCACCCGGCCGCTCTTCCAGAAGGTGGTCGACGTCCTGCTGGAGGGGACGCCCTCCCACGTCGACACCTACAAGCTATGCGCCGACATCGAGGACGTCGAAGGCGTAACCGTAATCCACGACGTTCACGTCTGGACCATATCCTCGAACTACTACGCCCTCACCGTGCACGTCCTCATCGATCCCTCCTACGAAGGCGACGTGAACGAGATGCTGGCCAAGATGCGCGCCATCGCCTACGAGGACTACAACATCATGCACGCCACGTTCCAGTTGGAGACCACCGTGTCCAGCTGCCACGAAGACCACCACGTAGGCCACCTCATGGCCCGCGCCGAGTCGCACCTGTGAGGGGTGTCCAAAAGGAAATCCGTTCGCCCTGAGCCTGTCGAAGGGCCGAAGCGCCGTTCATGGTTCGACAGGCTCACCACGAACGGTTTCGGCAGCTTCTCAGCCGCCTACTCCAGCGGGTTCCAACAGAAAGCGTAGTGTTCGCCCCGCCGCACCGCCGGCGGCTCCTCCGTCCTGCACGCGTCCGTCGCGAACGGACACCGCGGATGGAAGCGGCAGCCGGCCGGCGGATCCATGAGGTTCGGAGGCTCGCCCGGCAGCGTGATCAGTTCCTGCTTCTCGCCCGAAATGCTGGGGAACGCCGACACCAGCGCCCTCGTGTACGGATGGATAGGCGACTCGAAGACGTCCGCCGTGCTGCCCATCTCCACGATCCTGCCCGCGTACATCACGCCCACCACGTCGCTAACCTCGGCGATGACCGCCATGTCGTGCGAGATGTAGATCATGCTCATGTTCAACTCGGCCCGCACGCGCCTCATCTCCCGCAGGATGCGGTCCTGCACGATCACGTCCAGCGCCGTCGTCGGCTCGTCCGCGATCACGATGTCCGGGTCGCACGACAGCGCCATCGCGATCACCGCCCGCTGCTTCATTCCGCCGCTGTACTCGTGGGGGTAGTTGTCGATGTGGGCCCGGTCCAGCCCGACCAGATCGAACAGTTCGCGCACCCTCGCGTTCGCGTCCTCCCGGCTGAGGCGCACGTGCTCGTCCAGCGCCTCGACGATCTGGTCGCCCACACGGTAAACCGGATTGAGCGAGTTCATCGCCGCTTGGAACACCAGCGATATGCTGCTCCACCGCCGCGCCCGCATCTGCTCCTCGGTCAGCGCCGTCACGTCCTCGCCGTTCAGCAGGATCCGCCCGCCGGTGATCCGCGCGTTCTCAGGCAGCAGCCGCAGCAGCGAGAGCGCGATCGACGACTTCCCGCAGCCCGACTCGCCCACCAGGCCGAGCGCCTGTCCTCGTTGGACCGCGAAGCTGACGCCGTCCACGGCCCGCACCAGGCCCGCGCTCGTCTCGTACTGCATACTCAGCCCTTCGACGGCCAGCACAGGTCGACCGCTCAAGACCGCCTCAGCCTCGGGTTCACGATCTCGTCCATCGAGCGTCCAACGAGATAGAACGAGGAGCACAGCAGCGTAATCGACAGGCTGGCCGGGAAGATCAGCCACCAGTACTCGGCCACCTGCAGCAGGTACCCCGCCGACTCGGTCGTGTGGATCATCAGCCCCCAGCTCATTCGCACGTCCAGCAGGCCAAGAAAACTCAGGACCGCCTCGGAGAAAATCGCCCCCGTCACCGTGAACATCATGTACAGGAACGACAGCGGCAGCAGGTTCGGGATCACGTGCACGAACACGATGTGCAGCGGCCCGCCGCCCGCGATCCGCGCCGCTTCGACGTACGGCTTGACCACCACGGACAGCGCCTGCGACTTCAGTATTACGCCCGTGCCCCCGAAGCCTGAGAGTATCCCGATGATGAGCGCCAGTTCCAGGTGGTCAACGCCGATCAGCGCGCTCAACACGATCAGGACGCTGATCCCCGGCATCATGATCATGATGTCCGCCAGCCGCATCAGCAGGGTGTCGATGATCCCGCCGAAGTAAGCGGACACGGCCCCGACCGTCGTGCCAATGCTCACCGTCACGACCGCCGCCAGCAGGCCGAGCAGGAACTCCGTCCGCGCGCTGAACATGAGCTGGCTGAGCACGTCCCGGCCCAGCGGGTCGGTTCCGAGCGGGTGGCTCAGGCTCGGCGGCGCGGGCTGCCGCGTCTCGTCGAACGCGTAGCCGACGACCGGATCGTAAACGCGCTCCTCCCAGACCGTGTTCATCAGTATCGGATGCGCGCCCGCCAGCAGGGCGTACAGGCCGATGATGACGAGGCCGATCACGCCGATGCGCGTCTTGGTGAACAGCGCCCAGTTCTCCCGGACGCTGCCGGCCGCCAGGCCTAGGCGCACCCTCCACAGAGACGCGTCGCCCATCGCCGGCGCGTAGCCTGGCTCGTTCACCCTCTGAGCCTCGGGTCCAGATAGACGTAGAGCAGGTCGGCGACGAGGTGCGCGATCAGCACGAACAGCCCCACGAACACGAACGCCCCGATCGCGAGCGGCAGGTCTTCGTTGATGGCGGCGTCCACGAGCGTCTGGCCCATTCCGGGCCACGAGAACACGCTCTCGATGATCACGCTGCCGTCCACGGCGAACGCCAGGCTGAACACGAAGCTGGTGACGACCGGGAGCAGCGCGTTGCGAGCAACGTGCCTGTCCCGCACCTTCGCCTCCGGCAGTCCCTTCGCCCGCGCCGCCGTGACGTAGTCCTCCCGCATCGCCTCCAGCATGCTGTTCCGGGTGAGCAGCATCGTGCCCGCGAAGCTGATCAGCGTCAGCGTGGCGACCGGCAGCACCATGTGCCTGACGATGTCCCACGCCAGATGCCCGATCCCGGACACGAGCCACACGCCCCCGATAGCGGCCGCGACGCCGGCCAGGGCCAGCGCGCGAACCGGCGCGGGCAGCCCGATCCCGAGCCGCCGGGAGATCGCGAACATCGCGACCGCCGCCGCCGACATCACGGCGGCGCTCAGCATCATCCGCAGAAACACCGAGTTCGCGTCGGTAGGCGCGTCCCGCCAGATGACCGGATCCAGGAACTTCCCGATCGGAAACCAGCCCGCCTGGAACGCGAACAGCCAGATCATCATCAGCCCGAACCACGGCGTGAACACCGTGTACAGCGTCACTCCGCCCAGCGTCGTCGTGTACTCCGTCCACCCGCCGCGCCGCCACGCGATTATCTTCCCCAGGCCGAACCCCATGTAGAACGAGAACACGGTCGCCGTGAGGAACAGGACCACCGTCCTGGGCAGCCGCTCGCCGATGACGTCCATCACCGTCCGGGGGTAGTGCCCGAACGACACCCCGAAGTTCCCGGACAGCGCGTTCCTGACGTGGACGAGGTACTGCTTCCAGAGCGGCTCGTTGATGCCGAACAGGTCCTGCATCTTCTCGCGCGTCTCCGGCGGGATGTCAGGGTCCAGGGAGTAGAAGTTGCTGACGTCCCCCGGCTGCGCGTTCACGATCACGAACACCAGCGACAGGAAGACGAACAACGTCAGTCCCATCTGGGCCGTTCTTGTCAGAAGGTATGAGGTCATCTGCGGTCAGATGCCTTCTTGCGGTTGGGC
Source organism: Dehalococcoidia bacterium (assembly GCA_963668185.1). GTDB lineage: Bacteria > Chloroflexota > Dehalococcoidia > Lucifugimonadales. Next base: position 778,138 of record OY764162.1, on the reverse strand, counting down.
GAGGCTCGTGAGACGCCTCGCCCAACATGGTTCAAGTCCTTGTGCGGCTGTTCGACTGTCTGCCTGCTACTTCGTGACAACCACCTGCTGCATGCCGCTCGTTCCCTCGATGCCGCCAAGCACGGTCGTGTACGGGAAGTCGAGCCGCGAAGGCCGGTACGAGTCCAGCTTCGGGACGGTGAACAACGGAACGTAAGGCAGGTCCTCCGCCAGGAACTCCTGGAGTTGGCGGACGCTCGTCATCGCGCCCTCGATCGTCGTCTCAGACAGCAGGTTGAAGGACAGCGTGTCGAAATCGGGGTTGGAGTATCCGCCCCAGTTGAGCCCGCCTTCCCGGTTCTCCGGAGCGTTCCGGCTGTGCAGGAAGTTCTCCATGTAGTCGGGGTAGAGCGACAGGCTCCAGCCCAGGATCCACATGTCCAGGTCCTCCGCCACCGTGTCGCTGAACAGCTTGCCGACTATCACGTTGAATCCGGCCAGATTCACCCTCACCGGAATGCCCAGGTCGTTCATCCAGCGCTCGATCCAGATCGCGAAGTTCGCCCTGAGCGGATCGTACCCCGGGCTCGGCGCGACCAGCTCCAACTCCGGCACGTCCGTGCCGTCCGGCATCTTGAGCCCGCTGCCCTGCGTCTCGACGAACAGCCCGTCCTCGCTGACCACCGGCTCCTGCTCGAACGTGAATCCGGCGCTCTTCAGGAGTTCGACGGCCTGCGTCATGCGCTGCGTCCTGTCCAGCCCCTGGCCGTACTTCACAACGTCCGCGTTGTGCCACAGAGCATTGCCCTCCGGCACCATCGCGTACATCGGAATCGCCGCGCCCTGAAGGATGCTCTGCGTCACGAACTCCTTGTCGATGACGGTCGAGACCGCCTGGCGGAACTCCTTGTGGCTCATGGGCCCTTTCCGGGTGTTGAAGCCCATGTAGAACATGCCGTTGTCCAGGTTCCTGACGATTCTCACGTCCTCGGCGTTGTTGATCCGGTCCTGGAAGCCCTTCTCCAGGCCCAGCGGATTGAAGACGTAGTCCACGTCGCCGCTGATGAGCGCCAGGATGGCCGCGTCCTGGTTTCCGTAGATGCTGAACAGCGTGGAGTCCACGTGCGGCCCCTGCTCGAACTCCAGGACCGTATCGCCCGCGGCGTCTCCGAATAGCGTCGTCGTCACGCCGAGCCTCGGGATCTCTTCCACGTACGCCCCGTTGGCGTACTGCGTGACCATCGCGCCCTTGTAGGCGTAGTTAGCCGTAGCCTCCGTCTCGAAGAACGCGCCCGGCTCCCACTTGCTGAACGTGAAGCCGCCGACTGTCGGCTCCCCCTCAGGCACGTGCGCGAACAGGGCTTCCACCTGCGCCGCCTCGTCCCCGGCTCCCTTTGCCTCTTCCACGACGCTAGCCCAGTAGTGCTCGGCGAGGATCGGCATGAAGCCCAGCCCATACTGCCAGACGCTCAGGCCGGGAGTCTGGGGATTGCCGTCCTTGTCCGTTGTCTTGAAATAGACCTTCAGCGTGTACGTGTCCACCGCCTCGACGCGCTCCAGGAACGCGGAGTCAACCGCGCTGGCCCACGATGAGCCAAGCCCCATGTCGAGCACCGTGTTCACCGTGAACACGAAGTCTTCGGCGTTCAACTCTTCGCCGTCGCTCCACAGGATGCCCTGCTTCATCGGAACCTCGACGGTCCAGTACTCCGTCCCGTCCACCGTCTCCTTAGCGAGGTCGGCGGGTAGGGCGGAGGCCACGTTCGGCACCCAGTCGAACCTCTGGTCCGAGTAGCCGTACAGCGACGCCGAGTGCCCCGCCATCACGTACTGGGTCCACACAGAGCCGCCGGGGCCGCCGTAGTAGTTCCAGAAGTTTCTGGTGATCGGCTCCGCGAAGATGCCCATCTGGTAGATCGGCGGGCCCACTGCCTCTACCGGTTCCGGCGTCGGCTCCACCATCATCTCGGCCATCGCAGTGTCCACCGCGTCCGAGACTACGGAGGCGATGTCTTCGCGGCTGAGGCCGGCGCCCCTTACGAGCGCCTCGATCTCGTCCCGGGTCAGGCCGGGATTCTGAGCGGCCATCTCGGCGATCTGCTCCGCCACCATCGCCTGCGACTGCGACACCGCCTCGGCGATCATGGCGTTCACCTGGTCCGCGGTCAGCGCGGGGTTCTGAGCCGCCATCCTGGCGATCTCGTCGGCGATTTGCGAGGACATCTCCTCGGCCATGCCTTCCTGCGAAGCCGTGGACGCCTCCACCGCGCGCTCCACGGCGGCAGTAATCGCTTCCATGTCAACCTCTGCCGGCGCGGGCGCAGGCGCGGGCTCGGATCCGCAGGCCGCCGCGGCAAACAGCCCTATGCCGGCCGCGATCGCCACGATCGCTATCTTCCAGTAGCTGACGCTTCTCATGTCACACCTCCGCTGGCGCTAACTTGCACCCCTTCGTACGAGCCTGCCTGTCTATCCCCTCGGCGCTATCTTCTCAGGCAGCGCCTCTTTCAGCGGCTTGATGTAGTCGAGGCCGTATCCGCAGCAGCCGCCGATGATCTGCGTGCCCATGTCCACCCACTCCTTGGCCACGTCCACGAACATGTCCACCGTGTAATCGTTGGGAACCGAACGGTCCAGGTGAGGCACCGTGTAGTCGCTCCGCCCGGCGTCAGGGTACGAGGCCACCGGCCCGTCGAAGCGCTCCAGCAGGTACTCGACGGCCTTGGACTGGTCCGGCACTTCGCTGTGCAGCACCGTCACAACGTCAACGCCGCCCTCCGCCATCACTTCGTTGAGGCCGCGCTCGAGCGTCATGTCGGCGTACTTCCGGTCCGACATCGACCCCGCTGGCCGCTCCTCGCGCCGCCAGTTGCCGACGTACGTCCCTGTGAACCCCATCCAGACGGGCAGGCCGGTCTTCTTGGCCGCCTTCAGCGCGAGGATTCTGTGGTCCTGGTTGCTCAGGTTCTCCAGCAGGAAGAAGTCCACGCCCGCCTCAGCGAGAATCTCCGCTAGCTCCTCGTAGTACTCGGTCGCCTGCTCGTTCGAGATTTCGTAGCCCATGAAGCTGCCGCCGCGCAGTACGCCGGTCATCGGCATCCTGCCGACGCCGAAGTTGCTCATCACGCCCGCGACGTACACGGGCCGCCCCTCTGCCGCGCGCTCCCGCGCCTCCTGCGCCAGGTACACCGACCGCAGGTTGATCTCCCGCACGTAGTCCCCGTAGCCGGCCGCTTCAAGGACGTGGCGCAGCGTGGAAAACGTGTCGGTGCTGATGATGTCCGCGCCCGCGCGGATGTAGTTCTCGTGCATGAGCCGGACCGTGTACGGCTGCGTGTACAGCGCCTCGCCGCACCACGCGATAGGGTGCATCGGCACGCCCATGTCCTGCAACTCCGTGCCTATCGCCCCGTCGAGGATAATCACCTCGTTGTTGTCCAGGCGCTCCTTCAGGTGGCTGTAACTCGACATAAACTTCACTCCTCAGTTGTTTAGCTCGCCGCGATCTTCTCCGGCAGCGCGTCCTTCAGCGGCTTGATGTAGTCGAGGCCGTACCCGCAGCACCCTCCGATTACCTGCACGCCCATGTCCACCCACTTCTTCGCCTCGTCCACGAACATCTCGATCGAGTACTCGTTCGGCATGGACCGGTCCTGGTGGGGAACGATGTAGTCGGTGCGTCCCGCGTCCGGGTACGACGCCACAGGCCCGTCGTAGTGGTTGACGAGGTACTCGACGGCCCGCGTCTGTTCGGGAATCACGGAGTGAAGGATCGTAGCGCCGTCGATGCCGCCCTCCGCCATCACTTCGTTCAGCCCTCTCTCGATCGTCATGTCGAAGTACTTGACGTCGCCCATGTCCCCCGTGCGATCCATGACGTAGTGGGGAGAGGTCCCCGTGAACCCCATCCAGACGGGGACGCCCGTCTTCTTGGCGGCCCTCAGCGCGAGGATCCTGTGGTCCTGGTTGCCGAGGTTCTCCAGCAGGAAGAAGTCGATGCCGCCCTCGGCCAGTATCTCCGCAAGCTCCTCGTAGTACTCGGTAGCCTGCTCGTTGGAGATTTCGTAGCCGTTGCCGCTGCTTCCCCAGAGCCTGCCCGTGGACGGCAGCCGGCCCACGCCGAAGTTGCTCATCACGCCCGCGATGTACACGGGCCGCCCCTCCGACGCTCGCTCGCGCGCCTCCTGCGCCAGATAGACCGAACGCAGGTTGATCTCCCGCACGTAGTCCCCGTAGCCCGACGCCTCAAGCACGTGGCGCAGCGTCGAGAACGTGTCCGTGCTGATGATGTCCGCGCCGGCGCGGATGTAGTTCTCGTGCATGAGCCGGACGGTGTAGGGCTGCGTGTACAGCGCCTCGCCGCACCACGCGATCTTGTGCATCGGCACGCCCATCGCCTGCAACTCCGTGCCGATCGCCCCGTCGAGGATAATCACCTCGTCGTTGCTCAGCCGCTCCATCAAGTGACCGTATCCAGCCATACTCCACTCTCCTCAGTTGTCTAGCGCGCCGCGATCTTCTCCGGCAGCGCGTCCTTCAGCGGCTTGATGTAATCGAGGCCGTACCCGCAGCAGCCGCCGATGACCTGCGTGCCCATGCCTACCCACTTCTTCGCCTCGTCCACGAACATCTCTACCGAGTACTCGTTCGGCACCGACCGGTTCAGATGCGGGATCGTGTAGTCCCGCCTGCCGGCGTCCGGGTACGAGGTGATCGGGCCGTCGAAGTGCTTCGCCAGGTACTCGACCGCCGGCGTCTGTTCCGGCATCTGGCTGTGCAGCACGCCGACGGCGTCCACGCCGCCCTCCTCCATCACCTCGTTCAGCCCTCGCTCCACCGTCATGTCGTGGTACTTGCGGTCTCCCATCGCGCCCGGCCTCGTGTCGCCGTGCCGGGCCCCGGTGAACCCCATCCAGACGGGAAGGCCGGTGCGCTTGGCGGCGCGCAGGGCCAGAATCCGATGGTCCTGGTTGCCCAGGTTCTCAAGGAGGAAGAAGTCCACGCCGCCTTCCGCGAGAATGTCCGCAAGCTCCTCGTAGTACTCCGTCGCCTGCTCGTTCGTGAGTTCGTAGCCGTTGAAGCTGCCGCCCCAGAGCCTGCCCGTCGAGGCCCGCCGTCCGACGCCGAAGTTGCCCATCACGCCCGCGATGTACACCGGACGCCCTCCCGCCGCGCGCTCGCGCGCCTCCTGCGCCAGATAGACCGACCGCAGGTTGATCTCCCGCACGTAGTCCCCGTAGCCGGACGCCTCCAGGACGTGCCGAAGCGTGGAGAACGTGTCCGTGCTGATGATGTCCGCGCCCGCGTGGATGTACCGCTCGTGCATGAGCCGCACCACGTAGGGCTGCGTGTACAGCGCCTCCGCGCACCACGCGATAGGGTGCATCGGCACGCCCATCGCCTGCAGCTCAGTGCCGATCGCGCCGTCGAGGATAATCACCTCGTTGTTGTCCAGGCGCTCCTTCAGATGACTGTATCCGGCCATGCTCCACTCTCCTCAGTTGTCTAGCTTGGCGCTAGCTTACATGAGGGGCAGATTGCGGGCAATCGCCGGCATACGCCGGTTCCGTTCGTGGTGAGCCCGCCGAAGGGCCTACCGTAGGGGCCGTTCGCGAACGGCCCTTGCCCCGCGCCCCCTGCCCCTGCCCCCACGCCGTAGGGTGGGGTTTGAAACCCGACCTTCCCCGTTCGCCCTGAGCCCGTCGAAGGGCCGCTCCCGTCAACCAACCCCCAACCGTCATTCCGGCATTCACGCGCCAGCGTGAACCCGGGGCCAGCCGGAATCCAGAAGGGGTGGGGCGCCTCCCCCATCGCCACTAAAAACTAAAAACTCCCCCTTGACACTCCAGTACGCGTCCACTATCCTAGAACCCATGAATCCTGAAGCGCGCACCATATCACCCATACAACGCATCGTCCGAGAAGAAACCCAGGACGGCAGACTCATCGTCCGGTTCCTCGTCGCCGCCATGCAGGACCAGATCCGCGACGCCAAGCCCTACCACAGGCTAGACGCCGCGCGCCAACTCATCAAGCTAGGCTTCGAAGAAGCCAAAGAGTTCGCCTCCATCAAACCCCTTCCCCAGTCTGCTGGAGCCTCCCTCTCACCCCTTCCCCAGTCTGCTGGGGAAGGCCGGGATGGGGTTCCGGACACCCTGGACACCACCGGCCTCAACCCCGACCTCGCACGCTTCATACGCGCCGAGACCGACGGAGGCCGACAAGCCATACGATTCCTCATAGACGTCATGCTAGGCTACATGCCCGGGTTCGGACCCCACCACCGCATAGACGCCGCCAAAGAACTGCTGCGCCGCGGCTTCGACGACGCACCCGGCCCCCTAGACAACGACACATACGCCGACGACCACGAGTCCCTGGAGGGAGAAGACAGGGATGAGGATCTCCCTTCCCCGGACGCCAACGGCGCCTCCCTCTCACCCCTTCCCCAGTCTGCTGGGGAAGGCCGGGATGGGGTTCCCGACATCCTCGCCGGCTACGAACCCCCGTACTCCAACACCTACGGCCACAGCGAAGACACCGGCGTCAACAATCGAGCCGTCTCCAAAGCCGCAGACGCCCTGATGGACGCCGTCGGCAGGCGCCCGCCGCCCCCGGACCCCAGCGTCGTTTACCCCAGCAAACTCGCCAGCATGATCATACACAACGGAGAAGAGCACTACTTCAGCGAACACGCCCGGCCGGCCGTCGAACATTCCATAGCGGCCGGGGAAATCATGGACGCGGTCAGGCGTATCCGCGACTCATGCCGCGGCCCCATCCGTATCGCATGTCCTCACCGCACAGCATCCTGCGACTGCGGCTTCGACCCCTGGACCGAATATCCCGATGACCCAACCGTCATTGCCGCGCGGGCGCAAATCCATCCGCCCGAACCCGACGGCGAACCCGAACCCACCCCCGAACCCGTCGATGGGGAACCCGCCCCCTCTGACCCCTTCCCCAGTCTGCTGGGGAAGGCCGGGATGGGGTCGGCCGGCGCGTCCCCCGACGAACACCCCGATGGCGAACCCGCCGAACCATGAGCCAGCCCCGCGCCCCCTGTCATTCCTTCAAATACTTGTCGAACCAGCGGAGGATGTGCTCCAACCGCGCAACCCGCCTGTCGGTGCGCCCGTTCCGCGAGAGGCCGTGCGACTCATCCGGAAACCGCACGAACTCCGTGTCCACGCCGAGCCTCTTGAGCGCGATGAACATCTGCTCGCCCTGCTCCATCGGGCACCGGAAGTCGTTCTCGCTGTGGATGACCAGGGTAGGGGTCTTCGCATTCCCGATGTACGTCAACGGGGACTGCCGAAGGTAGTTCTGCGGGTTCTCCCACGGCGGCTCATCGTCGAACGTCTCCTCCCTGATCCAGTTCATGTCGCTCGTGCCGTAGTTGCTCGTGCGGTTGAAGATGCTGCGCTGCGTGACCGCGGCCCTGAACCGGTCCGTGTGGCCCACGATCCAGTTGACCAGGAAGCCCCCGTAGCTTCCGCCCGTCACGCCCATCCGGGTCTCGTCCACGTAGGGCAGGGCGGCGGCGAAGTCGGCCCACGCCATCACGTCGTCGTAGTCCGCGCCCCCGTGGTCGTTCCAGATCGACGCCGTGTGCGCTTCGCCGTAGCCGAGCCCGCCGCGCGGGTTGCTGTACACCACAACGTACCCGTTGGCGGCCAGGTACTGGAACTCGTGCATGAAGGCGTTGCCGTACTGCCCGATCGGCCCGCCGTGGATCTGGAGTATGCACGGGTACTTCCGGCCAGGCTCCCGATCCGGCGGCGTGAGTATCCAGCCCTGGAGGTCGTTTCCCGCCGCCCCTTCGAACCATACCTCCTCCACGCGGCCCAGGTCGGTCTCGTCCAGCCAGCTCCGGTTGACCTGCGTGAGCTTCGTCTCGTTCCCGCCGTCCAGTTTGCGGACACGGAGTTGGCCGGTGTCGTACGTGCTGCCGTGGTAGTAGGCTATCGTCTTCTCCGAGGAGTCGATGCTGAACGCTCCGATCAGCCCGTCAACCTCCAGTACCGAGACAAGTCCACCGCCGTCCAAGTCGATCGACTTCACGGCCGTGTTGCCATGCTCGCTGACGTGAAAGTAGATCGAACGCCCGTCACGCGACCACGCGGGCGGCTGGTTGACCGCCCCGCCGATGTCGTTGATCAGCGAGTTGGAGACGGTGATGTCGTATCGGCCCGTGATGTTCCGAGGCGGCCTGCTGCCGTCGAATGGGACGACCCACAGCCTGCTGTGCTGCCACCAGTCCGAGCGCCGCTCGCGGCCCACGAACGCGACGAGCTCCCCGTCCGGCGACACGCTGGGCCGGCCCTTGGAGCCTACGTGCGTCGGTATCTTCCGCGGCTCGCCGCCCCTTGCCGGGACGACCCACAGGTCAACGTGGTCGGGGTTGAAGTCCGGGTCGTCGCTGCGGTTCGAGACGAACACGATGTGCTGACTGTCGGGCGTCCAGCACGGCTGCGTCTCGTCGAAGACATCGCCGTCCGTGATCTGAGTCGCGACGCCGGTCGCGCGGCTCACCGTCCACAGGTGCCACCGCTCTTTGGGCAGGAAGCCCGCACCGTCCGCCTTGTAGCTCACCCTCGTATAGTGCCGGAACACCGTGCCCAGGCGCTTGGCGCGCTCATCGTCTTCCGCCGCCAGCGCGTCCGCGTCCTTCTTGCGGAACTGGACCGCGAGCCTCTGGCCGTCGGGCGACCATTGGAACGCCCCGAACTGGCCTTGAAGGTCCGTCAGCGGCCTCGCCTCGCCGCCCCTGAACGGGATCGTGAATATCTGCGGCGAGCCGTCGGAGCGGTCCGACACGAACGCGATCGTGCCTCCGTCCGGCGACCACTGGGGACTCGTGTCCCGTTGGTCGCCCCGCGTGAACTGCCGGGGCGATCCGCCGTCCGTCGGCGCGACCCACAGGTTCGAGTACTTCTTCTCCGTGTCCCGGTCCACCCGCTCCACGCAGTAGGCGACGTGCCCGCCGTCAGGGGAGATTTCGCACCCTGAAATGCGCTCCAGCCGGTACAAGTCCTCCGCGGCGATCCTGTGTTTAGTCTCGGTCTGCATTAGGAACTACCTCCGCTTCCGAATCACCACCGGCTCGACTCTTCCGCGTGTACGTGGTCGGGCATCCTGTACGTGATGCCTTCCTCGTCGAAGATGGAAACGTCCAGCAGCGCCGTCATCTTGTTGTTGTTCTGCACCCTGCTCTTGAACAGCCTGTTCATAAGAGCGTCGTAGCGGTTCTGCATTCGGAACCACCACAGCACGCCAATCGTCGGATAACGCGGGTACTTCAAATCGTTCGCCAAAGCGGGGCCGATGAGCGCGCGGGACACGCGGAACACGTAGCTCGCCAGCTGTTTGCGGCCGTCGGAGTCGGTGACTCCGGCGATCAGGGGAGCGGAGTGCACCAGCGCGTTCGCCATGGAAATCGACTCGAAATCGGGCGACGGCTCGCACAACCCTCCGATCCGGAACAGTTCGAGCGCGCTTTCCTCATCTTCGAAGAGAATCGTTTCAGGGATCCCCATCAAGTACCCGGAATAGCGCCACACGGCCATGAATGCCGCGCTCTCCTCTTCATCGAACTTGGCTCCCAGGCTCTTCAGGTGCCTCAGAAGCCTCGCCGAGAAGGCGGTGATCGCGAATCCCACGTGAGCGGCGCTGACCGGGGTTCCCCACGCCTCGACGTCCCAGTCGTCCGAGCTATAGAGAAGCCGCCGGACCATCGCGTGCACGAGCCGCACCCTGACCGACAGCTTCCAGCCGTCGCCCTGGCGGTCCAGGCCATACGGCAGGAATATCTCCACCATGTGGCGGTTGTTCTGCTTGAGCCGCCTCACGCCCTGGTCTCGCAGCCTGCCGGTGATGAAGAACGACTTGGCGATGTTCGTGGAGAAGCCCTCCACCAGCGTCCCGCCGACCATCGCGCCCAGGACCAGCTTGGAGCTGCGGTAGAACATGCGGGTGCCCGGAGCGAACGCCGCTACGTCCACCCAGTCCGGGACCGCCTCGCACGACTCGAAGAAGGCGCGCGCGCTGGCCGGCAAGCTCTCGAGGTCCGACTTCTCTTGCGCCTCCATGCCGGTCTCGATGAGTTCGCTCAGCTTGGAAGGCCCAAGAGGAGCGAGGTCTTCGAGCATGTCGTCCGCTACCGGGTCCCCAACCGTGGTGTGGGCGATGTAGTTTTCCGCAAGTTCGGGGTTCAAAGCGCGGGCTTTGGCGTAACCCTGTATGTAGTCAGTCGGTACGATCATCTTCCGCTCGCGCTGAGCCTAATCGTCCGCCTCCACTCGCAGGTCTGGAAGCCAGCGGAGGAACGGCGGCAGGTACCAGTTGCCCCTGCCCAGTACCTCCATGCTAGCAGGAACAAGGACAGACCGTACCAGCGTAGCGTCCAGGAACACCGCGATAGCCAGCCCGAACCCCATGAGCTGGTTCACTATCGTCTCTCCGGTGGCGAACGCCCCGAACACCACGACCATTATGAGCGCCGCCCCGGTGATGATGCCCGCGGTCGAGCGCAGTCCGTACGCGACCGCCTCCGTGTTGTTCTCCGTCTCGTCGTAGCGTTCCCTGATGCGGCTCAGCAGGAACACGTGGTAGTCCATCGACAGCCCGAACAGGATCGTGAACAGGAACAGCGGCAGCCAGGCGTCGATCACCTCCGCCCGGTCGAATCCGAGCAGGTCCGCGCCGAACCCCTTCTGGAACACCAGCACCAGCAGCCCGTAGGTCGCGCCGACCGAGAGAAGGTTCATCAGGATGGCCTTGATCGGAATGACGATAGACCGGAAGACCATCATGAGAATGAGGAAGCTGAGCCCCAGCACGAACACAAACACGATGGGCGTATAAACCGTGACGATGCCGTAGAAGTCCGCGGACTCGGCGGACAGCCCTCCCACGTACACCTCGGCGGGCACGCTGTCGTCGAAAGCCGCCGGGATCAGCTCCTCGCGCAGCGTTTCCACGTGCGCCGTCGCCTGCCTGCTCGTGGACTCACCGGGGAAGGGCAGCGTCAGCAGCGCGAGGTCGCCCGCTTCGTTGACGGTCAACTCCGGCGGCACCGGAAAGTCCGGCGAGGCGAAGATCAGCCCTTGCAGCCTTCCAATGGCCTCGGAAACAAGCGGGTCGCTCACGTCGCCATCGACGACTATCTCCGCCGGGCTCAGGAATCCTGCGGGGCTGACCTCTCCCTGCGAGAACTCCTCTTTGAAGATGACGAACGCTTCCTTGGTCCTCGCGCTGTCCGGGTAGGTGTTGACGTCGTTGAGGCCGGTCTTTATGCCGTCGATTCCCAGCGCGCCGATGTTGAAGTAGAAGAGCGTGACCACGATCATCGGAACGCCGATCGCGAGAATGCTCACGACCGGCCATCGTGTCACGGCCCTGGTGATCGCCTCCCAGAATCCCTGCTCGGTCGCCTCCGGGCTTTTGAGCGCGAACCTCGTCAGGAACGGCACGGTCAGCAGGTCCACGCGCGGGCCGAGGAGCGCGAGGACGGCCGGCAGCAGCGTCAGCGTGGCCGCAAGCGAGGCGATCACGACGAAGATCGCGCCGAGAGCCAGCGACTGGTAGAAGGACGCTGGCACGATCAGCAGCCCGACCAGCGCCAGCACGACCGTCGCGCCGCTGAAGAACACGGTGCGGCCGGCCGTGTTGCCCGTCCTCGCCACCGCGTCCTTTGGGTCGAGGCCGTGCCCCAGCTCCTCCTTGAACCGGGACACTATCAGGAGCGCGTAGTCTATGCCCACCGCAAGGCCGATCATGACCACCATCAGCGTCACGAAGAAGACCAGCTGGTTGACCTGGCCGACAAGCGCCACCGCGGCAAGGGCGACCACGATCGAGACGATCGCAAGCCCCAGCGGCAGCAGGGTGGCCACGACGGCGCCGAACAGCAGGAGCAGGACGAGCAGCGCGACGGGAACGCCGAACCGTTCGCCCCTCTCCAGGTCGTGCGTCGCCAGTTCGTTCTGCTCAAAGGCGACGCTCGCGTCCCCGCCTATGAGTACCCGGAAGCCGTCCACGCCGTCGGCCTCTTCCGCGATGTGGAACAGGGCCTCGACCCTCTCCGTGGCCTCCTGCACCGTGCCGGCGAGCGTGTAGTGCATGAGGGCGGTGTTCCGGTCCTCCGACACGAGCAGGGGAAACAGCAGGGCCTGCTGCTCCGGGGTAAGGAGAGGCCCGGCCTCGACCGCCTGGTAGTAGTGGTACAGGAACGGCGAATCGTTGAAGCCGCCCGAGACGGTCTCCGCGCCAAGAGCGGTTATCTCAGCGTGAAGGCTCTCGACCTTCTCGCGGAACGCCTCGTCTTCCACCGTCAGAGTCGGCGACTGCACGATGACTATCTCGTTCGCCTTCTCCGGCCCACGCAGTTTGTCCGCGAGCAGCGCGCTCGCCCGCTCGGACTCGTACCGGCCCGCAAGCCGGAAATCGGTCGTCGTCGCGCTGTCCAGCAGCCTGCCGACGATTCCCAGCCCGAGGACGACGAGCACGCCCCAGATTGCGATTGTGATCCACGGCCTTTTCGCGCTCAATCGCGCCAGTCGCTCAGTCAAGAGAGTCCTCGCTTCCGCCGGTCACTATTCGGCAACGCTCGCGGCGCCGGGGGTCTCGACATTGACCTTCCCCAGGAACACCTCGGTCAGAATGTTGGTGGACTGGACCTCTTCGGGGCTGCCTTCGAACACAAGGCGGCCCATGTCCAGGATGTACGCCCTGTCCACTATGTCCAGGGCGCCCTTGATGTTGTGCTCCACGATCAGGATCGTCGTGCCAAGCCTCTCGCCGATGAGCGAGACCATCCTGAACACTTCCTTGACCACGATGGGCGCGAGCCCCAGAGTCGGCTCGTCCAGAAGCAGCACTTCCGGGCTGGCCATGAGGCCGCGCCCAAGCGCGAGCATCTGCTGCTGGCCGCCCGACATCTGGCTTGCCATGTCGCGCCGCTTCTCATGCAGGATAGGGAACAGTTCCATCACCGAGTCCATGCGGCGCTGTCTCTCGGCCTTGTCGTTCACGTAGAGGCAGCCCATCTCCAGGTTCTCTTCGATCGTCAGGTGCGTGAACAGCCGCCTTCCCTGCGGCACGAACGAAATGCCTTCCTTGACGATCTCGTGCGTCTCCGCGGCCAGCAACTCCTGCCGCCAGTACACGCGGCCCGCGACCACCGGCGCGAGTCCCATGATAGCCTTGAGGACTGTGGACTTGCCCGCGCCGTTCGGTCCCATCACCGCCACGACCTCGCCCGACCGTACTCCCAGCGAAACGTCCTCCAGCGCCGACACCGCGCCGTACCGCACGGAGACGCCCGCAAGCTCAAGCAACGGCGCCGCGCCATTCCCGGATTCGTCCTGTAGGTTGTCTTGCTGCATTGGCCTCGTCCCGCGAACGACCGCCTAAACTCCCAGATACGCGTCAATGACCTCAGGTCTGGCAAGCACCTCCTCCACCTCACCTTCCACAAGCAGCTTGCCGCTGTCCAGGACTATCAGGTGGTCCGCCATCTCTCTCACGATGTCCATGTTGTGGGAGATGAACAGGATCGTCCGGCCCTCGTCCCTCATGCCCTTCATTATGTCCTTCACGCTCTCGAGCATCTGGGGGAAGAGGCCCGCGAACGGCTCGTCGAACAGGTACGTCTGCATGTCCATCGCCATCGCGCGCCCGATCTCCAGCAGCTTGCGCTGCCCGTAAGACAGGTTCATCGCCAGCGCGTCCCGCTTGTCCCACATGCCGACCGCTTCGAGGATGTCCCGCGCCCGCGTCCTGTAGTGCGGGCGAACGCGCTCGATCAGCGCTCCGAGCAGGCTGCGCTCCGTGAGGACTACCATGATGTTGTCCCAGACGCTGATCTGGTCGAATAGCCGCACGTCCTGGAAGGTACGGGTGATGCCGTGGTCCGGCGTCTCGTGGGCGTGCACAACCCTGAGGCCGACCCCGTCGATGATGACCATGCCGCCGTCCAGCGGCAGTATTCCGCTCAGCAGGTTGATGAGCGTGGACTTGCCGGACCCGTTCGGGCCGATCACGCTCGTCATGCCTTCCCTGGGTATCGCGATCGACAGTTCGTCCACCGCCCTGACGGCGTCGAACAGCTTAGTGACGCCGTCGGTCTCGATGGCGAAGGACTGGCCGGTCGAGTGAGTTTCGGCGCTCACAGCCTGTACCTCCCCACGAGGCCCTGCGGCCTGAACAGCATCAGCAGCACCAGCAGGACGCCCAGCACGACTTGACGGGCCTGCCCCACGTACTCCGTCGGCAGGAATGGGATGAAGCGCATCCCTTCTTCCAGCAGGACGAAGGCCATGGCCCCGAGCAGGGAGCCCCAGATGGTCGCCAGGCCTCCCATGATGACTATCGAGACCAGGAGCATGGATTCGAGCAGGATGAACGAGTTCGGGTCTATGAACGTCGTCCAGCTTGCGAAGAATCCGCCCGCAAGCGCCGCCATCATGGCGGAGAGCACCCACACCGCCAACTTGTAATGCGTCACCTGGTAGCCGAACACCTCGGTTGCCTGCTCGTCTTCCCTTATGGCCGTCAGCACGCGGCCAAACGACGTCGTCACAATGAACCAGCACACCAGCACGACGAGCAGGAGGAAGAATGCCACCAGCGCCAGGAACTCCAACTCGCCGTCGAATACCCAATTGCCGATCTGGGGCTTCGCGATCTCGTGAATGCCAAACGCCCCGCGGGTAAGCGTGCGCCAGTTCAGGAACACGTTGAAAGCGATTATGGCAAACCCGAACGACACCAGCACGAAGATGTCGTCCCGGAACCTGTTGAAGACCACACCGACCGCGATTGCCGCGAGCCCGCCCAGCGCGACGCCGACGGGCAGCGCGGCGAAGAACGGCAGGCCGAACGTCGGAATGGCCTCCGTGCGAAGCTGCTCGTAGGCGGCGTCCGACGTGAGAATAGCGACGGTGTACGCGCCGATGCCGAAAAAGCCTATGTGCGCCACCGACAGCAGGCCGGTGTATCCCACGACCAGGTTCAGGCTCACGGCCAGAATCGCCCAAATGCAGAACACCGTTCCAATCGTGACGGCGAACCCCTGTCCCTTCCAGAGCACGAAGGCGACGGCCCAGGAAAGAATCAGCAGGTTCGCCCATAGCTCGATGTTGCCCGCGGCAAGCCGCTTCAGGCCTCCCTCCGGGTTCGCCAGGCCGAGCACGTTGCCCATCGCTATGGGGAGCTTCCTCACTGTCTTACTTCCTCGGCAGGAGGCCCTTCGGCCAGAAGGACAGGAACAGGATCAGCGCCAGGAACGAAATTACGTCCTTCCACTCGCCCGCGAGGTCCCAGATCCCGAACTGCTCGATCATGCCCAGCGCGAATCCACCGACGAGCGCGCCGTACAGGTTCCCTATGCCGCCTACGACCGACGCTATCCAACCCTTCAGCAGCAGTAGCAGGCCCATCCTCGGCTGGATCGCCGTGTCGTGCCCGCTGAGCACGCCCGCCGCCGCCGCGTAGAACGCGCCGATGAAGAACACGATGGCGATCACGACCGTCGTGTTGATGCCCACCACCTTGGAGACCTCTTCATCGTCGCCGATGGCCCGAACGGCTCTGCCGAAGGACGTCTTCTTGAGGAGGTAGAGCATCCCGATGAAACCCACGATCGCCACGCCGAGCGTGAAGATGTTGAAGCCTTTGATCTTGCCGCCCAGGATCGTCCACGGCTCGCTGCCGAACGCGTCCGGCAGCGGGCGCGCCGCCGTGTCGAACACGATCGCCGTGGCCGCCGTCAGCGCCAGCAGTATGCCTAAAGACGCCACCAGCATTATCTGCGGAGACCTTGCGCGCCTCCGCACGTAGATGTACAGGCCGCGGTAGAACGCAAGCCCAACGGCCCCGGCCAGCAGGCACGAGACGGCCCAACTCAGGTACAGCTTGGAGCCGGGCGCGCCCGCTATCAGCATCGCGCAGTACCCGCCGAGGGCCAGCGCCGGGAGCGCCGCCACAGCCGCGCCCGCGCGCCCGAAGCCCGCGCGCGCCGCCCAGATCACGGTCCCAGCCGCGGCGATGCCTACCGCCGGGCTGAGCATGACGTGCATGTGCTCCGTGTAGGTCATCACCAGGCCGGCGTAGGCCCCTGCGCCTCCGGCCACTGCGGCCTCTGCCGCGATCACCGTTCTCGCGCCGAATCGGGCGCGCAGCCGGTTGAAGTACGCCGCGTGAAGCGCCCACGCCACCACTCCGGCGACGACCGCCGCGAACATCGCGTTCACGTACGGGCTGTTGACCCCGCCGTACAGCGCGCCCGCCGCCTCTTTGGACCTCAGGTAGAAGACGCCGTACGCCCCGATGGCCGCCGCCGCGCCGTAGTACAGATCGAAGAACCACACGGTGCTGTACACGATGGTGAACCCCATCGCCAGCAGCGCGTAGATGGCCCCGACGGAGATGCCGTTGAACGCAAACTGCACGGCCTGATCCGGCGACTCTGAGATCTTCCAGATCAGGTATGCCCCGGCCACGAAGACCAGCGCCGCGGCAAGGGCGTTTGTACGGCTGTTGCGAATCGAAAGAACACGCTCTACCAAGGCATACCCCGGTCAGTAGGCATTCGTAACGTCCTTAGGGCAGGAACCGGCCTCCGCGCCGCTCTGGCAGGCGATGTGGCGCGGGAGGCCGGTCGTCTTCTCGGAACGGCTCCCTTGCGGCTGTTCCAGTGTTCCCCCGGGGCTACTCGGCTGGAGCCGCGCCCAGAATGTTGAAGCCCAGGTTGGAGTCGTTCCTCTGGTCTGTAGGCAGGACTTCTACCACCACGTTGGACGGGCCGACGACCTCGCCCTTTTCGTCAAACGAGTAGCTCTCGCCTATCGTGCCGCTCCAGGTGATGTCGTACAGGCAGTCGCGGAACCCGTCCGCGTCCTGGTCGTCGCCGGTCTCCTTCAGGCACTCCGCGGCTATGTACACGTCGTCGTAGGCAGAGCCCAGGAACCAGGACAGGGTGATGTAGCCGTAGCGCTCCTTGAAGTTCGCCAGGAACTCCTGGCCCTTCTCGGTGTCCAGGTCAGGATTGGGTACGATGCCTTTCACGCCCGTGGCCGCGTCGCCCGCTATCTCCTGGGCGGTCGTGCCGACGGCCACCGACTCGCTGTAGATCGGCCCCTCGTAACCCAACTCGCGCGCCTGCTTGATGATCGTGCCGCCGGTGAACTCCGACTGCGCCGATATGTGCAGGGCGTCCGGGTTCGCGCCCGTCAGCTTCGTCAGCTGGCTGCGGAAGTCGGTAACGTCGGACGCGTACCGCTCCTCGGCCACCACCGAGCCGCCGCGCTTCTCGAACTGCGCTACCGAGGTGCGCCTGACGCCCTCGGCGTAGTCGGTCGCCTCGGTGATCGTGGCTATGGTGCGTATGCCGTCGGCCCAGAGCACGTTGCCCGTGTCGATGCCGAGCCGGTTGTCGTTTATCGCGGTGCGGAAGATGTAGTCGCCCGCCTCGGCTATGTCCGGGTTGGTTGCCGACGCCGAGAAGAGAATCACGCCGTCCGCTTCGGCCAGGGGCGCCGCGCCGAGCATCGCCCCGCTGCAGGAGGTGCCCAGGATGATCTTCACGCCGTCAACGTCGGTCAGCTTGTTGTACGCGGTGATCGCGTCCTGCGCGCCGCACTTCGAGTCTTCGACGATCAGTTCCAACTCTCGCCCGTTGATGCCGCCTGCCGCGTTGATCTCGTCGGCGGCCATCTCCTTGGCCTGGACCATCACCGTGCCGTAGCTCTCGCCCGGGCCGGTGACCGATTCCATGACGCCTATCCTGAACGGCTCCATTGGCTCTGACGGCTCTTCCGTGGCGGTCTCTTCCGCATCGCCCGTCGCCGCAGTCTCTTCGGCCATGGAGTCAGCTTCCGATTCTGCCTCATCGGCACCGCAGCCGACTGCCGCCATAGCGAGAACCGCGAGCAGGCCCAGCAAGACAGCCCACCCAACCGGCAAAGATTTCATGTCACGCTCCTTGTAACTTCAACGTTTCGCGGCCCATCTCCAAGCGGGGCCAACTGCGTTCCAATACTCTATATCAGCGGTTTCAGGTACGCAAGCACGCAGGCCCTGATGTAAGTGTTCAGTGTTGATGAGGCGGCCCGGCAATCGCCGCTTTTACCCCATCTCAATCTTCCCCAGCAGACTGGGGAAGAGGCCAGAGGAGTACGCTTCCCCAGCAGACTGGGGAAGAGGCCAGAGGAGCACATGGTCTCTCACGAAGTCTGAACAATTACACTCTGATTACCGCGGCTTGCGCGCCACCGCCTCGCCGAACGACAGGCCGCCGCACGAGCCCGGCGTGTCGCGCCACTCGTCCAGGCCGACGCGCCAATCGTCCAGTTGCTCTTGCGTCGCGAACCCGTACTTGGTCACAGCCGCCACCACCTGCGGCGAGTAGAACCAGTCGTCTATGAACGCCCGGAGGAATGCCACGTCCGCCGCCGTGCCGAAGAAGTCGAAAGACGCGCTCGTGCTTATGTCCTCGAACCCGGCCTTGAGAAAGACGCCGCTCAGCTCCTTCCCGATCTGCGTATGGCCGCCGTTCGCCGCCAGGAGGCCGGCGAACACGTTCCACGCCTGGGGCACACGCTCGTCCGTAGGCTCCAGGAAGCACCCCGATACGAACAACTCGCGGCACCCGACGACTCCACCCGGCTTCAGCACGCGCATGACCTCCGACAGCGTGGCCGCCGTGTCGGGAACGTGCATAAGAACGGCGTGGCAGTGCGCGGCGTCGAAGTAGTCGTCCTCGAACGGCAGCGACGTCACGTCTCCAACGTGGAACGTCGCGTTGTTGTGCCCGCCCGCCTCCGCTGCCGCGCGCGCCAGGGCGACCTGCGACTCCTCCATGTCGATGCCGTGCGCTTCGCCCGGCTCCACCGCCTTCGCCAGGCCCACCGTGATCGTCCCGGGCCCGCATCCAAAGTCGAGCACGCGGTCGCCCGCCTTCAGGTGCGGCAGCAGATAACCCGCGTGCGACTCCGCGCTCCTGCGGTCGAGGAGTTGCAGGAACTCCTCGCTATAACCCATCGTGTAGTTCTGTTCTTCGGCCAATTTGTTCGCTCCCGTTTGGAATCTACACCAGCAAAGTGGCAGAGATATTATCTCAGAGTATGGAATTAAGCACACCTCGCCCATCATCTACATGAATGGACCCTTCCAGTCCGCGAACGACCGTGCTATTATAGGCGAATGTTACAGAATGTGACACTTCTCAAACAGAATCCTGATTTTGGCTGGAGTACACCATGACCTTTACGCATCCCGAGTACCTCGTTTCGACCGATTGGCTGGCGGACCACCTTGCGGACGAAGACGTGCGCGTCTTCGAGACCACGGTCCTCCTCCGCCTCACCGGCGGCGGCAGCTATAGCGTCGAGTCGGGCAAGGCGGACTACGAATCGGGCCACATTCCCCGCGCCGGCTTCCTGGACCTGCAGGCGCACTTCTCCGACAACGACAACCCCCTCCGGTTCATGATGCCCTCACCGGAGGCCTTCGCCGACGCGGCAGGCCGGCACGGAATCTCTGAGACGTCGAAGCTGGTCCTCTACGACCGCTCTAACGGGATGTGGGCCGCCAGGTTCTGGTGGATGTTCCGCGCAATGGGCTGCCACGGCGCGGTCGTGCTGGACGGCGGCTGGCGGCGCTGGAGCGACGAGGGCAGGGAAGTGTCCAAACTCGCAGTCGCCTTCGCGCCCACGACTTTCACCCCGGCCTTCGATCCCGCCCGGTTCGCCGATCTCGACGAGGTCATGGAGTTTGTCGAGTCCCGAGACGCCGAGGGTAGCTGTTTGATAAATGCGCTCGGCCGGGATCAGCACTCGGGCGCGGACGGCGGGCGCACGTACGGTCGCGCCGGGCACATCCCCGGCTCCGTCAACGTGCCGGCGGCGGAGCTTATCGACTCCGACACCGGCCTGTACCGCCCGGCTGGAGAGTTGGCCTCGCTGTTCGAGGCGGCAGGCGCGGACAGGGCGCAGCGCGTGGTCACGTACTGCGGCGGCGGCATCGCGGCATCCAACGACGCTTTCGTCCTGTCCCTGCTCGGCTACCGGAACGTCGCGGTTTACGACGCCTCGATGTCAGAGTACGCCGCCGACCCGTCGCTCCCTCTGGAGGTCGACTGAGCGCGCCGCGTTCATAGCCGGGTAAGTGTTCAGAGTTGATGTGGCGGCCCGGCAATCGCCGCTATTACCCCATCTCAATCTTCCCCAGCAGACTGGGGAAGAGGCCAGAGGAGTACGAAGTCTGAACAGTTACATAGCTGGCTTGCCTGTTGCGATGCCGCAACTTTGGTGTCAGTATGTACGCCAAGAAGGATTGAACCCAACGGGTCCTTCTCATAACGCCACATAGTCACGTAAAGGAGGTTCGAACATGGGCACAATATCCGTGAACCGGCTGGCGGGCCTGTCCCTCATACTCGGCCCGACGGTCGCCTTCGTCTTCTTTCTCATAGAGCCGGGTGGAATGCTGATAGACAGCGCCGAAGTGTCGGACGCCGTTGGCTCCATAACGGCCAAAAGCGGCAAGGCCGCCCTGACCAACGTGACCAACATCGCGATAATCCTCGGCCTTGCCCTGATCCTCTCGGGCCTCTACGCGCTGATGCGGAACGTGACCTTGCAGGGCAACGGCAAGGCGTTGGTCCAGATGGGCTACTTCATGATCTTCGTCGGGATAACCGGCTGGATTCTATCCGGCGGCATGGACTTCATTCTGGCCGATGCCCAGACCGGTGATCAGATCCAGGGAAGCGTGCCCGTTTACCACGCCGGCTCCGCTCTCCTCTACGCAGGTGGGATCGCGATGGGGTTTGGGGGCTTCATTTTCGCGCTGGGCCTCTCCACGAGGGACGATTTCAACCGGATAGTCTCCCTGCTGGCTTCCCTTGTCAGCCTGGCCGTAATGGTCTTCTTCGTGATAGCCATACTCAACAACGATGGCCGCGACACCTTCATCGGGCTGGCCCGGGGCTTCTACGTGCTGCTGGTCATCTGGTATGGGTATCTGGGCGTCGGGCTGATGAACCGGCCCGATCCCGACCTGTGGCAATAGACAGAGCGAATCCGTTTCGTTCGTGGTGGGCCGGCTGGGATTCGAACCCAGGACACTCGGATTAAAAGTCCGATGCTCTGACCAGACTGAGCTACCGGCCCATCAGCGCAGGGACTTTAATTCTACCTTACTCTATGCCCATCTCCGCGAAGCTGGACAACCCGTCGAACGGCCAGTACGCGAACCACGCCTTGCCGACCAGGTTCTCATGCGGCACCGGACCCCAGTCCCGTGAGTCGTTGCTCATCCTCCTGTTGTCGCCCAGCACGAAGTAGGACCGCTCCGGCACGAGCACTGGCGACATGTCGGCCCTGTCCGGCCTGACAACGTACGGCTCCTCTCGGAACTCGCCGTTCAGGTAGAGCCGCCCGTCCCGGAACTCGATGACGTCGCCCGGCACGCCGATGACCCTCTTCACGAAATCGCGCGTCGGGTCGTTCGGAAACCGGAAGATCACCACCTCTCCGCGCTCGGGCGCATCGAACAGGAGGATGTCGGACTCGTCGCTGCCGTCCATGAACGGGATGAATGAGCGAAACTCTCCCGGCAGCCGCAGGTACGATAGCTTGTTCACCAGGACGTACCGGCCTTCATCCAGCGTCGGCGACATGCTGTCGCCTTCCACGGTGAAGTTCTGCACGGAGAACTGGAGCGCGATGAAGATCAACAGAGACAGCAGAAGCGTCTCCGAAAGCTCCCTGATGAGGATCCTCACGCTGTGCATTCGTACCCCTTACCCCCGAACCATTATACCGTCGCAGGGCGCGCCCATTCGTAGGTTAAGATTGGACTCTCAGATTCCGGCCCGCGCAACATGCAAATCGACGATTCCGAACTCGTAGAGAGAAGCAAGGCAGGCGAACTTGAGGCGTTCAACGAGATCGTCGAACGCTACAGGTCGCTCGTGTTCAACACGGCGGCCCGCATACTCGGCAGCAGGGCGGCGGCGGACGACGCCGCGCAGGAGACGTTCATCTCCGCATACCGCTCCATCTGCCGCTTCCGCGGCGGCTCGCTCCGCGCCTGGCTGCTGCGCATAGCCGCGAACGCCTCTTACGACTTTCTTCGCTCGGTGCGCCGCCGTGCCGAGCAGTCGCTGGACCTGGCAATGGAGCGGCCGTCAGGTGAAGCATCGCCGGAGCAGCACGCCGAACGCAGCGAGCTGGGCGCGCAGTTGCAGCGAGCTATCCTGTCGCTGCCGCCTGACCAGCGCGCCGTCCTCGTCCTGGTGGATGCGCAGGGACTCAGCTACGAAGAGGCTGCGGAGGCCGTGGGTGTGGCCGTCGGCACGATTCGTTCCCGGCTGAGCAGGGCAAGGCGGCGCGCACGGGACTACCTCAGAGAGCACACCGACCTGCTCCCGGCCCGCCTCAGGGAGGGCGACGGAGAATGAAAGCCCATACCCGGAACCAATCCGATGCGAACAACGTCACAACAATGAGGGCCGGACCGTAATGCTGGGACTGTTCAAACACAGAAGGGTAGCGGGACTTCTGTCGAGCTACATCGACGGGCAGGTCTCGCGCGCCGAGCGCAGGGTCGTCGAAGACCACCTGGCCGCCTGCGATGCCTGCTCAAGAGAACTCGACGAGCTGCGCCGGACCGTCTCCCTCATCGGCGGCCTGCCGGAGCTAAGGCCGGGACGTTCGTACGCGCTCTCCTCGGCGCATCAGGAAGATCCGGCGCGTCGCCCTGCATTCTCCCTGTGGGCTCCCGGCATCGCGGCTGCCGCATGTGCTGTGCTCCTGGTAGTCGTCATTTCGGGCCAGGCCGCCGGCGTGCTCGTCCAGTCCGGCGGCTTTGGAGAAGAGTCCGAGTCGTACGCCGACGCGCCGGCAGTTGCCTCCGCCCCGCAGATCATGGCGTTAGACGAAGCAGAAGCAGTTGAAGAGGACGCAGCCCTCGCGGGGATGGTCGTGAGCGAGGCCGCTTCTGCCGGTACGGAAGAAACAACGGAGCCTGAGGAACAGGAAATCATGGAAGCCGCCATGCTGGAGTCTGAGGTCGAGGTGGAGGAGGAAGCCGCTTTCGACGAATTCGCGGAAATGCAGGAAGCTGAAGAGTCAGAGTTGATGGAGGCTGCCATGCTGGAGTCTGAGGTCGAGGTGGAGGCTGTGGCCATGGAGGCGATGTCGTTGGCAGAGGATGAGTCCGCATTGGCGCCAGAAACTCAGGCAGACTTCGACGAGGTTGACGACGCGGACTTGCAGGCGCTTTCAGAGTCGGAAGACGCCCCCGAAAACCTAGAAGACGCGCAGGGCATTGCGGATACACTTGACCGCGCTGCCGTAGAGACCCCGGCAGAGCCCGGCTCCGAGGGTATTGCGCTTCCCCTTTGGCAGATCCAGTTGGCGGCAGGCATAGCCTTCGCTGTCTTTGCCATGGCCGGCCTGGTTGCGGGACTGGTTCGCCGCATGCGTCGCTGAGGAAAAGAGTCCTGGGAAGGGAACTAATCCGGCCTGCTATGCGTCTATAGTGCAGGAACGCGGGCTTCCTGGGCCGCATAAGACTAAGAAAGCTATGGAGGATAGGAAATGAAGATTGGATCGTTGATTGCAGGACTGGCGTTGTCGGCGCTGCTGGTTGTCGGCGTTGCGTGCGTCGATGCCGGGAGCTCGGCCTCTGGCGCAGACGCTGCGTCCGGCGGTATCTGGGTGATCGGCGAGGCGAGCATCAGCGTTGAGCCGGACGTCTCTTACATCAACATGGGAGTCTCCGCCACGGCGAAGACCGTTGCGGAGGCGCGCGGCGAAGCCGCCGCCGCAATGGACGCGATCTTCGCCGCCGTGAAGGCGCATGGACTGACCGACGATGACATTCAGACCACTTCGTTCAACATCTGGCCCCAGTACGATTGGATCGAGACCGAGGAAGACGGCCAGTACGTCGGCAAGCAGGTTCTTGTCGGGTACGAAGTCAACAACTCGGCAAGGCTGACGGTCCGCAACCTCGACGCCATCGGCCAGATCATCGATGACAGCACGGCCGCGGGCGGCGACGCGACGCGCATCAACGGCATCGACTTCTCCATCGAAAACCCGGAGCAGTACGAGGACACCTTGCGCGAGTCCGCCGTGGCGGATGCTCTGGCCAAGGCCGAACATCTCGCTGAGTTGGCGGGCGTGAGCGTCGGAAAGCTCACGTACATCGGACGCGCCGGCGTCGCCGTGCCCGCGCCGGTCGCGAGGGGCGTCGCCTTCGCGATGGAAGACAGCATGGCTGCGTCCACTCCGATCGGGAGCGGCCAAACCGAAGTCAGCATGAGAGTCCAGGCCGCCTTCAGCATCGAGTAGGTGAAAGGCTGCTGAAGGTGCCAACTGGCGTGCCCGCCCGCGGTTCCTTACACTTAGCTGGCGGATTGCGGCCTGAGCAGCCCCAACTAAAAGGAGGTTCGTTGTGAGCAAGTTCCGAGGCGTGTTCCCGGCCCACGTCACGCCGTTCACCAGCGACGGACGCCTGAACGAGACCGCGTTCAGAGAGGTGATGGAGTTCAACATCGGCTCCGGCGTTCACGGGTTCTGGATCGCCGGCGGCACCGGCGAGAGCGTGTACCTCAACGACGATGAGAACAAGCGCGTCGCGGAAATCTCAGCAGACCAGAATCGCGGCAGGGTGCAGTGCATCATGCACGTCGGAGCCGCCAACACGGCCCGCGCCGCGGCGCTGGCCGAGCACGCCGCGAAGGCTGGGGTCGAAGCTATCTGCTGCGTGCCGCCGTTCTTCTACTCGCCGGGAGACGAGGCGATAGTCGAGCACTACAGGATCGTAGGCAACGCCGCCGACCTGCCGCTCTTCGTTTACAACCTCCCGTCCTCCACCGGCGTCGATATCTCAGTCGATCTGATGAAACGAATACAGGACGCAGTCCCTCAACTCATGGGCCTCAAGCACTCTTCTCCCGACTTCGCCCGCGTGCGCAGCTTCGCGGACATGGGCCTGGACTGCTTCATCGGCTCCGCATACTTGCTGCTGCCCGCCATGACCATAGGCGCCTGCGGCATGATCGACGGGCCTCCCAACGCCGCTCCCGAACTATGGGTGGACACCTGGAACGCATACGAGTCCGGCGATTACGGTCGCGCCGCGGAGGCCCAGCGCACGGCCAGTAAGTTTGCCGCGCTGACCTCCGCGTACCCGTTCCCAGCCGGATACAAGGCCGTCCTGAGCAGCCGCCTGGGCATCGAGTGCGGAGAGGGCCGCCCGCCCAATCTCCCGCTCACCCCGTCCCAGAAGGCCGATCTGGTAGCCGGCGCTAAGGCAATGGGCATCGGCAGCGTAGCGATCGGCGTTGAGGCCGCCGGCAATGACTAGCCCGCTCGGCCCGAAGGCAGACCCCACGGAGGACGCTTCTTGTATGCAATAGACCTGAGTGGCAGCACCGCCTTCATCTTCGGCGTAGCCAATCACCGGAGCATAGCGTGGGCCATCGCCCGCATTCTGCACGATGCCGGCGCAAGGCTCGCCATCGGCTACCAGAACGAGCGCGTCCGGGCGTCCGTCGCCAAGCTGGTCGAAGACTGGCCCGACACACTGATGGTCGAGTGCGATGTCTCTGACGACGACGCGCTCGCTGCGGCGTTCGACCGCGTAAAAGGCGAGTTCGGCCTGCTGGACATCGTGGTTCACAGCGTGGCGTTCGCCCAGCGAGAGGACCTCGGCGGCAGGTTCATCGACCAGGGCAGGGACGGGTTCCGGACCGCCCTGGACATCAGCGCCTACTCGCTTGTACCGATCGCTCGGCACGCCTCGGAGATAATGATCGAGGGCGGCGCGATCGTCACCCTCACGTTCCAGGCGTCCCAGTCGGTGTTCCCCGGTTACAACGTCATGGGCACCGCCAAGGCCGCGCTGGAGAACGAGGTCCGGCAGTTGGCGTGGGACCTCGGCAAGACCGGCGTCCGCATCAACGCGGTCTCGGCCGGCCCCGTCGATACGTTGTCCTCCCGGGTGATCAGCGGCTACCGTGACATGAAGCGCATGCACTCCGAGCGCTCCCCGATGGGCCGCAACATCACCGTCGATGAGGTCGCCAAGACGGCCCTTTACCTCTGCAGCGATCTCTCAAGCGGCGTGACCGGTGAGATCGTCCATGTCGATACCGGCTATAACATCATGGGCATCTAGTCCGGCCGCTCCTCGGCGTCGCGGCCGGCGCCGGATTCTGAAGTGAGACTCAATGGTTGACAACATCTATCTTGAGGTCGAAGAAAACGAGAACTGCGAGTACATGCCCCTCCAACTCTACGAGGGGCACGCCGAACCCGTACCCATAAGCCGCGTTCGCATGCAGGACTTCGTGCATCCCGAAGCGGTGTACGAAGTCACCGGCTGGGATAGCGGCGGAGACCTGGACGGTCCGGGAAGCCCGGTGCCGGCCATGTACGTCCCCGTGTCCGACTCCGGGCAGGCAAGGGCGCACCTCGTTTACGGCGGCGACTTCGGCATCCGCTTCCGGGCGTCGGGCTCCGAGGGCGACTGGTCCCTCGACGATCCGGACCAGTGGGGCGAACCCTACGTCGTCCTCACCGACGAGAACGACATAATCCTCGACCCTTAGCAATCCGTTCGCCCTGAGCCTGTCGAAGGGCCCGCCTCTCAGCCCCCAGCCGCCTCCACATACTCCAGGGCGATCTTCGCGCCCACTGTCCCGATGTTGACATAACCAACGGAGATTTCGCCCACTTGCGTGAACAGGTTGTACCCATCCCACCTGTCGACGCCGAATTCCTCTTCCATCCACAGGATCAGGTCGGCGCACGCTCGACGCACCGACTGCTCCATCGGCAGCCCGGTCTCAATCGCCATGAGTTCCCGCTCCGTGCGCAGCCGCGGCCTCTCGATGGCCTTGCCCCGTATCACGTCCACGGTAATCGTCACGACAGCCGCCATCTCCAGCGCCGTACCGCAAAGCTCGCCGTGGCCCTGCGCCGCGTGAACGTCGCCCAGGTGGAGCAGGGCGCCGGGCACGTACACCGGCAGGAAGATGGTGCTCCCCGACGTGACCTCGCGCACGTCGATGTTGCCCCCGTGGGGGCCCGCCGGCCCCGTCGTTGGGACGCCCATCTCCGGCGCGGTCCCGATCGTGCCGATCATCGGCGAGTAGGGTATCGCCAGGTCCTTGCTCCACCAGACCTTGCCGTCCTTGACAGGGCAGATGCGCGAACCGTGTGGAACGTCCGTGCCAAGCCATTCGCTCAACCCTCCGGCGGAGCCAACCCGCGTGGCCGCCTGCCCCCGCAGGGGCTCGATTTCCTCGATCCGCACCGATAGAGTGTCGCCCGGCTCGGCGCCGTTCACCAGGATCGGCCCCGTCTGCGGATTGCTGTACGGTACGGTCGTCCGGTCCCGCCGGTCGCTCTCCGTGCGGATCTGCCCAGAGAAAGCATCCTCAGTCTCGACAATCACCGTCTCGCCCGGGTCTATGCTGACCCTGGGCGGGTTGTGTCGGCTTATCTCGTAGTAGAGTTGCCCCAGTTCGATTCTCTTCAACGAACTCTCCTTCAGTGTCTTCAGCCCTCAGCTTCCGCGTTGGCGTCCATTCCCTAGATCGAGCCCTCGGCGGTCCCTGCTGCTACCCTGAGCTTGGCTTGCGCGCCCTACGCCTCCCTCGCCAGGGCCGCCCCGAACACAGCCGACGCCCCCGCGGCCTTCAACGCCTCAGCGCACGCGGCGATCGTGCTGCCCGTCGTAACGACGTCGTCCACCAGTAGCACGCTGGCCCCGGTCAGCTTGCTTTCGCAGATGAAAGCCCCGTCGAGGTTGTTCCGGCGGTCTTCGTCGTTCGGCATGGATACCTGTGGCTCCGTGTCCCGCACCTTTCGAAGCAGCCTGGGCTCCACTGCGAGCCCCAGTTCCTTCGCGACCGCCGAGGCCAGGCGCTCCGACTGATTGTACCCCCTTTGCCTCTCGCGCCTTCGGTGAATCGGCACAGGAACCACCAAGTCCGCCGCGATGCGGCTCTCACGCACGCTGGCCGCCATGAGCCGCCCCAGTTCCGGCGCCGCCGCCCTGAGATTGCGGTACTTGAGGTCGTGCACCGCGACTCTCACCGCCCCGTCCATCAGGTACCGGGCGATGATCCTGTCGTACGCCGGCCTGTGCGCCGCGCACGCCTCGCAGAGGCCGGCCGGCCCCGGTGTAGCGCACGATCTGCAGCGGTCGCCCTTGAGCTTCGGCAGCGATGGCTCGCACGATGGGCAGACGTACGGCCCTTCCCGGTCGCAGCTCACGCAACGCATGGGCATCAGCAGTTGCAACGCCGAGTTCGCCGCGCCGGACACGACTTCTAGAATCCGGTTCACGCAAACGCCCTTCTCATCCCGCCTCCGGTTGACAGGCTTCGATTGCCGATAACATACTAGCGTGGCGACAGATTTTGAAGACCGGGGCCTGTCGCGCTCCAAGCAAGTGACGTGGGGCCCAGTTTGCCCAGGGGGTTGGGCTTCAATCCGTTCCGGTTCACGAGTTTGAGAGGGCAGGGGATAGACCGTAGGTTCGGCGCTGTCCCTGCTCTGCTGCGGGGTTGAATGGAAGAAAACGGCGACGAGTCAGTCCGGCTGAACTCACAGAGGCCGCGTTCTTCAAGCTCCGAATCTGCAACGCCACCTCCCAAATCGCCATCCGGCGCTCAGAGAAGCGCCTTCTCGGCCAGGATGCAGGCCGCCCGCCGGCGTCGCGGCTCCCACGCAACTAGAGACCTCACTAAGGGCAGCGTGCCGGGCAACCTATGGTATCTGTCCTGGCCGCAGGTGTCGGAGGGCGCTCTCACCGTAGTCGACCAGGTCGCGGACCTGATCTGGGCGGGAAGACTCGGCTACCAGGCCATCGCCGGCCTTGGCGTGGGCCAGATCATAATCATGGTCGCCATGACGGCCCGCATGGGCCTGGAAGCGGGCATGCGCGCCATGATCTCCCGGGCCATCGGCGCTCGCCAGGTCCGGTACGCCAATCACGTTCTACAGCAGTCCCTGATACTTCAAACGGCGATGGCGGCTCTGATGATCGCCTTCGGATTCCTGCTCACAGAGCCCATCCTGAGGCTGCTTGGCTTGAGCCAGTCTGTGATGGACCAGGCGTCCGGATACATGAAGATTCAGTTCATCGCCATGTCCATGATGGGCTACCAGCGAACGATGGGAGCGTCCCTTCAGGCAGCCGGCGACAGCATCACCCAGCTGAAGGCCATCGGCGTAACCCGGGTGCTTCACCTCGGCCTCAGCCCCATGCTCGCGTTCGGCATATGGGTCTTCCCGGATCTTGGCCTGGCGGGAATGGCCGTAGCCAATCTCGCGGCTCAGGTAGTCGGGACCTCCATCGTTGCCTACGTTCTGGTCCGGGGCAGGTCCCGCCTTCGACTCTCCTTCCGCAATGCCAAGCCTGATCTGCCGCTGCTTTGGCGCCTTGTGAAAATAGGCTCGCCAGCGTCCGTCACCAACGTGCAGCGCGGCCTTTCGCAGCTCGCGATGGTCGGGATAATCGCGCCCTTCGGCGACGGCGCGCTCGCGGCGTTCGCCATGACCAGGCGGGCCGAGAACGTCGTAAACCACGGCAGCCGTGGTTTCGGCAGGGCCGCGGGCGCTCTGGCAGGACAGAATCTCGGAGCCGGACAGAAGCCCCAGGCATTCAGGTCCGTCCTGTGGGCCCTCGGTTACAGCGGCGCGGGCAGCACGGCAATCGCCGTCTGCTTCATACTGTTCCCGGGCGCGGTCACCAGCTTCTTCAGCAACGACGCTGAGTTCGTCGGCACTGCCGCGACGTGGCTCAGGATACTCGCAATCGGCTACGTCACCATGAGCTGCGTCCAGGTGTTCACCCAGGCATTCAACACGACGGGCAACACCGTGGCGCCCATGGTGATAACTTTCGGGACCATGTGGGCGCTCGAAGTCCCGCTCGCGTTCGCGCTCTCCCGCATCGACTCCCTGGGGCAGTTCGGACTTCCCTGGGCGACCGTCGCGGCGAGCGCGACCAGGTTCGTGATGTTTGCGTACTACATGAAGCGGGGGCGCTGGTTAAGGACTGGAATGATCTGACTTTCCCCCCTGTCTCTGCGCCTGTACCGCCCTGAACTGGCCGCTCTTGAGCAAGGGCGGCGGGCGCTTCTTGTGCTAGTCTGAATGGACTTATGTACGCGGCAATCATTACGGGTCTTGGCGTTCTGGCCCTGGACCAGCTGACAAAGCAGCTTGTAAGCTCGAACATGTACCTCGGCGAGTCTATTCCGGCCGAGGGCTGGGTCAGAATCACGCACGGCGTTAACACCGGCGCCGCGTTCGGGCTCTTCCAGGACCATACGCTTCTGCTGACGGTTCTCTCGGTCTTCGCCATAGGATTCCTGGTGTACTTCTATCGCACGCACTCCCGGCTCCACCCGTTGTTCAGGCTGGCACTCGGTCTTCAGTTGGGAGGCGCGTTCGGGAACCTCATCGACAGGGTCAGGCTCGGCTACGTAGTCGACTTCATAGACATTGGCCCCTGGCCCATCTTTAACGTGGCCGACTCCGCCGTTGTAACTGGCGTTGCTCTGCTTGCCTTTCTGGTGTTCCGCTACTCACCCGACCGGAAGGCTCCCGAACCTGAGCCCGAGGATGGTGGAAATGTGTCCGGGTCGGATCCGAACTGAGTCTCTGCAAGCCGATCGAGGCGGAGAGAGGCTTGATCTGTTTCTGGCGCGCGCAGTCTCGGGACTATCCAGAACTCGCGCCCAGAGCCTGATTGCCGAAGGCCGCGTAACTATCGACGGCCGGCCTGCAAGAGCTTCGACTCGCTTGTCAGCAGGGCAGGACGTTCGACTCACTCATTCTGAGCCGCATTCGCCAACCGTCCTTCCGCAGCCCATCCAACTGGAAGTCGTCTTCGAAGATGAAGACCTCGTGGTGGTGAACAAGCCCGCCGGCCTGGCCGTCCATCCGGCACCTGGACACTCAGGCCGGACGCTCGCGGATGCGGTCCTGTCCAGGTATCCCGACGTTGCGGGCGTAGGGGACAAGGAAAGGCCCGGCATAGTGCACAGGCTGGACAAGGACACATCCGGGCTCATCGTTGTCGCCAGGAACGCCGGCGCGCACGTGCGTCTGTCGTGTCAGTTCAAGAGCAGAGAGGTGGAGAAAACCTACTTGGCGCTGGTGGAAGGTTCACCCGATCCGGCGGAAGCGGTGGTGGACGCGCCCATCGGCAGACATCCGCGTGACCGCAAACGCATGGCGGTCGTGGCAGGCGGAAGGGACTCGGTCACCTCGTATTGCGTTAGAGAAGGCCTGGGACAGCGCTCTCTCGTGGAAGTCAGGCCGAGGACAGGCAGGACTCATCAGATTAGAGTTCACATGGAGTCGATCGGCCATCCCGTAGTAGGGGACGCCACGTACGGCAGAGTCCATGAGGGGTTGGATCGCCACTTTCTCCACGCGAGCCGCTTGGCCTTCCGGCATCCGTCCGGCGGTGAGCGGGTCGCGTTCGAGTCAGACCTGCCGCAGGATCTCCAGGCCTTTCTGGACTCCCTGCGACGCGGGATGGTCGCGGAAGGCTAGTTGGCCGCTTGCTGCGGACTCAAGCAGTTTCCACAGCGAACGTAGAACTCCATGCGATGCCCCAGGATCTCCCCGTCTATGTCCGAGCCTATGTTGCGGAGCAGACGTTCGATGGTCGAGTCGCGAAACTCGGTCACCGACCCGCACTGCACGCACACGATGTGGTGGTGGTGCTCGGCTCGGGCCAGGCTGTACACAGGGGCCCCGTCCAGTGTCGCCAGCTTGCACAGGACCCCGTTCTCCAACAGGATCTTGATCGTCCGGTACACCGTCGCGCGTCCGACCCCCGGCACTTCTCCGCAGATCTGTTCGACGGTGAATCCCTCGGTCTTCGACTCCAACGCGGCGATTACGCTGCGGCGCGGCATCGTGATTCGATAGCCCTGGTCCTCCAGGGCCTCAACCGGATTGGGAAGCGTGGTTACCATTTGCGCCTCGTCAACGTCCGGCAGGACGCACTATGATCAACTTCATAGTAACCATTCTTGGCTCGATTCGGCAAATCAGCCGCCTTGCAGTCCACTTACCGGCTCGCGAGGGACTTGCTTGCGGCTGAGACTCCAACACCCACGCCAACCTCGTATCCCTCTCGCGGGAGCGCCTCTTCAAGCGCCGAAAGAAGGGCGAGGACGTACTCGGCCTTGCTCGATTCGCCCATCAGGCCAACACGCCACACCTTGCCCGCGAAGTCGCCCAGCCCGCGTCCGATCTCGATCCCGTACTCCCGCAAGAGTACGTTTCGCGGCTCGGCCTCGTCCACACCTCCTGGGATCCACATAGGAGTGATCTGCGGCAGCCTGTTCTCCAGGGGCGGCACCACCTCAATGCCCAGAGCCTCCAGTCCGGCCCACAGCGCCGCCGCGTTTTGCCGGTGCCAGGCGAACCTTTCCTCCAGGCCTTCCTCGAGCACCATGCGGAGCCCTTCCCTCAGGCCAACTATGTTGCTGACCGGCGCCGTGTGATGATAGACGCGGTCCCCGCCCCAGTAATTCGCGAGGAGTTGCAGGTCCAGGTACCAGTTGACCGGCTTGGTCTTGCGGTTCTTCACCGCGTCGAAGGCCCTGGGGCTGACGGTCACCGGCGCCATCCCTGGAGGGCATCCGAGACACTTCTGGCTGGCTGAGTAGCAGAAGTCTATGTTCCAGCGGTCCACGGCCACTTCGACGCCGCCCAACGATGTAACGGCATCCACCATGAACAGGGCGTCATGCTCGTGCGCCAGGGCGGACAGCCCTTCTAACGGCTGGCGTATGCCGGTCGAGGTCTCCGCATGGATGGCCGTAACCAGCTTGACGTTGCTGTGCTTCTTGAGCTCCTCCTCCAGCATCTCCTCGGGGAATGGCTTGCCCCATTCCGCCCTCAGCGGGACTGGATTCGCGCCTACTCGTTCGGCCATATCGACCATCCGCTCGCAGAAGTAGCCGTAAACGCACATGACCACCGTGTCGCCCGGTTCGAGAAGGTTGGCCAGGCCCGCTTCCATTCCCGCGGTCCCGGTGGCCGAGAGCGGAAAGGTCTGCGCGTTCTCCGTCTGAAACACTCGCCTGAGCAGCTCCGAGACCTCGTCCATGACCAGTACGAAGTCCGGGTCCAGATAGCCGATCATCGGCGCCATCATCGCCTGCAACACGCGTGGACTCGCATTGCTGGGCCCAGGTCCCAGAAGGATGCGGTCGGGGATAAGCGGCATTTGAGACTCGGGCAACGCTGGACTGCTCATCAACTTCTCCTGGCTACTTTGTTATCCGGTTCACAATTCTACCCTAGTCCAACTAACGGTGAGCCTATTGTCCGAGGAGCTTCGAACTGAATTCCACGGCGGGCGCATCGACCATGTCTTCTATCCAGGGCCTGACAACGTCGAACCTCAACGCGCCAACGTACCTATGTTCCACGGCGCCGTCCTTGCCGATGAAGAGCGTAACCGGCAGGCCGACCACGCCGTAGTCAATTGAAGCGTGTCCGTCCGTGTCCATCACATTGACGTACGGCACGTCGAACTCCCTGATGAACGCGGAGGCATCGTCGAAACCGTCCTGGCTGTTGACTCCCACCACTACCAGGCCTTCGCCATGCCACTCCTGCCACAACTCCCTGAGCGCAGGGGCCTCGTCCCGGCAGGGAAGGCACCACGAGGCCCAGAAGTTGAGCACGATCGGTGAGCCCAAATGCTCGGACAGCAGGAACTCGCTCCCGTCGAAGGTCTGGAGAGAGATTTCAGGGGCAGGCTTGCCAACTCGGGTTTCACTGCTCCTGCCCGTGACCGGTTCCTTGTCGCCAATGGCCGAGGCCAGCAGCCCGACCACTACGCCCATAACGGCAAGAACGGCAATGAGGGCTATCCAGCGCATTCTTCGGGGGCGTCGACGCCTGTGGACGCCAGATCGCTCGCCTGCGGGCCGAATCCTGTCAAGCTTTCGGTTCGTGTTCACTATTGGTTGCCCCGTACGTGTATTGTATCCTGCAACCGAGGCCCAGCCTGAGGAGAAAGACTTGATCGGAATCCGGAAGACCTTCCGCACTTCAGTAGCGGCCCTGGCGCTTGCCGCGGCAGCCCTCGCGCTGTTCGCAGTGGCTTGCGGTTCCAGCGATAGCGAGCCTACCGAACCCACGTCAGCCCAGGAGCCGTCGGCATTAGAGGTCAGCGACTCCGCCTCTCAGGACGACGTAGCTTCAGGCTCCGGATCCACGGCTTCGCAGAGCGATGGCGACTCCATGGCCTCAGACCACGACACGGACGACGATGACGGCGATTCTATGTCTTCAGGCCACGACGTGGACGACGCCGATGACGCCATGGCTTCACAAGACGACATGGACGAGGAAGACGACGGCGAGGCCGTGACCACCCAGGACGACGCGTCTGAAGACGCCGGCGAGGCCGTGACCACCCAGGAAGACGTGACCGAAGACTCAACCGTCGAGCCGGCTTCCGTGAAGATCGGGACCGGCGTAGGCGAGATGCCGCCCGACTACTACATCCTGGATCTGGAGCACAAGGAGATCACGCAACAGGACCAGCTTGCCACCGGCAGGCCGGTCTTCTACTACTTCTTCACAACCTGGTGACCTACGTGCTCCTCTGAGTTGCAGGGGCTAAGCGAGATCTATCCGCAGTACTCGGACAAGGTGGACCTTTACGCGCTGAGCATAGACACTACGGCCTCCGATTCGGAGATCGTGGCATACGGTCAGGAGCATGGACTGACCTTCCCGATGGGATACCCCGGCGGCAGGATGGTTGCGGACTTCAACATCAAGCAACAGTCGTCCACGGTCGCCTTGAAGCCCGACGGAATAGTCCTGCACAAGACTGGCTACGGCAGCGGAGGCCTCTCGAAGTACGAGGGCCTGCTCCAACAGCTAGCCGATCTGGCGGACACAGCCGGAGCCGCGAACTAGCCCCCGTGATAACCTCTGCCCGCTCTCCAGCCAATACTCCCGTGTCGAGGCTTCCATCTTGACCAGACAACTGACGTCCACGCGCGTCATGAGCTTCACCGAGTCGTTGATACGCGACATGACGCGCGTCAACAATCGCTACGACGCAATCAACCTGGCGCAGGGCTTCCCGGAGTTCGACCCGCCGGCGGAGCTCATCGAGGCGGCGCACAGCGCCATCGACGGCAGCTTTCACCAGTACGCGGTCACGTGGGGCACAGACTCGATCCGGCAAGCGATCGCGGACAAGTTCGCCAGCTTCAACGGCGTGGAGGTAGATCCGGCTCAACACGTGACCGTCTGCTGCGGAGCCACCGAGTCGATGATCGCCGCGATGATGGCCGTGGTCAATCCCGGCGAAGAGGTCGTCGTGTTCGAGCCGTTCTATGAGAACTACGGCCCGGACTCGATCCTTTCAGGCGGGAAGCCCGTGTACGTGCAGCTGCGCTCCGAGGGCGATCGCGTCTGGTTCGACGAAGACGAACTGCGGGCCGCGTTCAATCCAAACACCAAGGCGATAGTCGTCAACACGCCGCAGAATCCCACTGGCAAGGTCTATTCGCTGGAGGAGCTGCAACTGATTGCGGAACTCTGCATCGAGTACGACGCCGTCGCCCTCACCGACGAGCCCTACGAGCACATCATCTACGATGAGGCCGTCCATTACAGCATCGCGTCACTGCCGGGGATGGCGGACCGCACTGTGACGGTGAACAGCTTCTCCAAGACGTACAGCGCAACCGGCTGGCGCATCGGCTGGGCCGTGACCTCGAACGACGAGATCGCCACCGGAATCCGCCGGGTCCACGACTTCCTGTCGATCGGCGCGGCTCACCCGCTGCAGGAGGCCGCCGCCACTGCGCTCAGGTACGGGCCTGAGTACTACAGGGAGCTTGGGCAAGGCTACCAGCGCCGCCGCGACATGTT
Organism: Dehalococcoidia bacterium; assembly: GCA_963668185.1. Lineage (GTDB taxonomy): Bacteria > Chloroflexota > Dehalococcoidia > Lucifugimonadales. The sequence continues at coordinate 742,190 of OY764162.1, read as the reverse complement.
CCTTCCCATGCTGCGCGACGCCGGCTTCGACTTCACTACTCCGATGGGCGCCTACTACGTCATGTGCAGGTACCCTGACTGCGGCTACGACGACGACCTGGAGTTCTCATACTTCCTGTGCCGTGAGATCGGCGTAACCCCCGTTCCGGGCAGGGCCTTCTACCACAGCGAAGAGCAGGCCAGACCCTTCGTCCGCTTCGCGTTCGCCAAGAACGAAGACACGCTGCACCGGGTGGGCGAGAGGCTCAGCCGCCTCAACGAGTTCCGACGCTAGCGGTTCCTAGCTGCTGAGGCTCTCGATCAGCCCTTTCGCGTAGTCGAAGCTGCGCTTGTCCTGGTGGAGTTGGTCGCCCCAGAGCGCGCCCTCCACCGCCATGTACCCGTCGTACCCGGCGTCGAGCATGGCGGCGACCGAAAACCGGTAGTCGATTTCGCCGTCGGGCAGCGCCGCCTTTATGAACTCCGTGCGCTCGCCCTTCAAGATGGGCACCCTGATCAGGTTCTTGCAGTGCCAGTACCCCGCCCGCGGGGCCAGCGCCACGATCGCGTCCTCGGTAGTCTCCTCGGGAACGTCGTAAGCCCAGATGACGTTCCCCAAGTCGGGATTCGCAAGCACTGCGGGACTGTCGACCAAGTCAAGCAGATGAAGCATCGACCAGCTATTGTCAGCCAGCGACAGGTGGTGCAACTCGATGGTGATTATCATTCCGTGCTTGACGGCCTCCTCAGCCGCGTCCCGCAGATGTCGCGCGGTCCGCTCGAAGTCGTCGTGCGTCGCATCGCGGCTCGAACCCTGCGAGACCGGCTCGCCGGTGCTTGAGCCGGGCGCGCCTGGATGCCTGAGCCCGCTGGCGACCACGACGTTGAGGATCTCTGCGCCAATGCTCCCGGACGACTCGATGGCCTTCAGCAGGGCGGCGCGGTTCCTGCCCTCGGTCCGGGGATTGGCGAAGCCAGCCCCGATCCGGACGGTTCGCCCCAGGCCTCTTCCGTCCAGTTCCGCCCTCAGTTCAGTCGCCGCGGCCGGGCCTCCTTCCAGGCCTTCGAGGTCCGGCATCCCCAACTCGATCGCTTCGAACCCGATCTCTTGCACGTCGTCCAGCCACGCCGATCGAGCCCGATGGTCCGGCAAGCCCGCGAAGCGGAGCCCTATCCAGGGGTAATACGAACTCTTCCTGAAGGCGTACGCCATCTTCATCTCAAGTCTCCTTTCACAAGCGAAACGTGTCTGCGGCCAGTTGCGAGATGTGGTCCGCGATCGCCAGCGACGAAGTCGCGCCCGGTGAGGGCGCGCTTACCACGTGAATGGCATGTTCGGACGACGCGATGCTGAAGTCCTGAAGCAGCGCCCCGTCTCTGGACACCACCTGGGCCCTGACGCCTGCCCCGGGCTCTCCCAGGTCGTCCATCGTGATTTCCGGTACGAGGACCTGCAGCGAGCGCAGAAACCGGCCCTTGACCAGCGATCTGTACTGCTCGCCAAGGCCCGTCTTCCAGTGCTGGAGGGCCATCTTCCAGAAGCCGGCGAACCTTATCGACTCCAGCGCATCGCCCAGCCTGAACGATGTACGCCCGTATCCCTCCCTGGCGAACGCCATCACGGCGTTTGGCCCAGCCTCGACGGAACCGTCGATCCTCTTGGTGAAATGGACGCCCAGAAATGGCAGCTTCGGGTCCGGGACCGGGTAGATCAGCCCGTTCACGAGGCTCGCGCTTTCAGGGCGTATCGTGAAGTACTCCCCTCGGAAAGGGACGATCTGCACGTCCAACTGCGCGCCCATCATCAGCGCCACGCGATCAGCCTGGAGTCCGGCGCAGTTGATCACGTACCTCGCCGAAAAGTCGCCCTGACTCGTCTCCAGCGTTCGCAGGCCGCCGTGCCGCGCTGCCGACGAGACCTCTGCGCCAAGCACGATCTCCCCGCCTGAACGCCTGAACTCATCGGCGTATGCCTCGGAGACCGCCACGAAGTCGATGATCCCCGTGCCGGGCGAGTGGATCGCCCTGACTCCCGCCGCGTGCGGCTCCAGCTCCAGCAACTCCTCCCTGTCCACGATCCGCAGCCCCACGGCGCCGTTGACCGTGCCCCGGCGGTAGAGTTCCTCCAGGCCGGGAATCTCAGACTCGTCTGTTGCGACGATGACCTTGCCGCACATGTCGTAGGCCACCCCGTGGTCGTCGCAGAACCGGCGGAGAAGGGCGCCGCCTTCAGAGCAGAAGTTGGCTTTGCTGGAACCCGGCGCATAGTAGATGCCCGCATGTATGACGCCGCTGTTGTGGCCGGTCTGGTGCTGGGCAAGCCGGTCTTCCTTCTCCAGGACCACGAAACTCGACCCGCTGTTGTTCTCGGCCATTCGCATGGCCGTGGCCAGGCCGATGATGCCGCCGCCTATGATGGCTACGTCGAAGTTTCTTGCTGGCAAGGCGATAGACCGATAGCTTCCTTGAGGCGCCGCGTCCGAACGATGCGCCGCAGATTGTAGCACCGTAGTAGGGCGCAGGGTTGTACGGCTCGCGCTCTCGCAATAGACTACTACCTTGATCCCATACGAGATCGATCGGAGGGCATCGACGGACACCAGCCCAGGATCAGGAGGCAACCTTTGTCGAGTACGAACCAGTTCAGCTATGAGACCCTGTTTGCGGACGGGCTGCCCGAAGGACGCAGCAGGCAACCGGCCAGGCGGGCAAAGTACGACTTCGCCGTAGCCTACCCGGACCCGGAGACCATTCCCGGAGACGAGCTTGTGGAGTCGCTTGCGGCGGCGATGCGGGAAGAGGCGGCAGGCCTCGCTTTGTACCCGAATCCCCAGGGCTACCCGCCGCTGCGCGAGTACGTCGCTGAGAAGCTGGCCTCGGATCGCGGCATAGCCACGCACCCGGACAACGTCTATCTTGGCGAGGGTTCGAGCCAAGTCATCTATCTGCTCTGCCGCTCGCTGCTGGACCCTGGAGACGTGGTCCTGGCCGACGACTTCTTCTACTCCGGCACGTTGAACATGTTCCGCGGCTTTGGCGCTGAGGTGCGGGGCATACCCAGCGACGATGACGGAATGTTGCCCGACGCGCTTGATGAAGCGATAGTGTCGGCAACCGACGAGGGGAGGAAGATCAAGTTCGTTTACCTGATCCCCACGTTCCAGAATCCCCAGGGCTGGACCATGAGCATGGAACGGCGCAGGGCCATACTCGACGTAACCGGACGCCACGGCATAGTCGTCTTCGAAGACGACTGCTACGTGGACCTGAGATACGAGGGCGAGAACGTTCACTCGATCAGGTCTCTCGACGACAGCGGCCGCGTGCTCTATGTCGGATCGTTCTCCAAGATAGTCGCGCCGGGCGTGCGCATGGGCTACGTCGAGGCCCCGGACGAGGTGCTCGACCGCATTCCGCCGATCAAAGCGGGCGGCGGCATAAACGAGATGGCAGCCATGACGATCCACAGGTTCGGGAGGAACGTCCTGCCGGACCACCTGGACCACATGCTTGACGTGCAGCGCGCCAAGCGCGACGCGATGCTCGCGGCCATTGGCGAGAGCTTCGGGTCGTCAGCCACGTCGAGCAGGCCGGAAGGCGGACTTTACGTGTGGATGAAGATGCCGGAAGGAACGGACCTCGAAGCCTGCCGCGAAGAGGCGGCTGAGGCTGGCGTGCTGTACCAGAGCGGCGTCATATTCTCGCCTACGGGCGAGGGCCGGAACTACGCGCGCCTGTGCTTCGGCTACAACTCAACTACCGAGATTCACGAGGGGATCGCGAAGCTGGCCGACGTAGTTGACGCTCATAGCAGGCTCTAGAGTCGGCCTGAACGCGGCTCCCGCATCGGGAGACCTTGCGATTGGGCCTATTGGCGGCCAAACCTCTTGTATAGGAGCCGTTGGGCCACCTGCGCCTTGAGGGGGTCCCTGGTCGAGTCCATCCACTGCGCCTCCAGTTCCAGCCGGCGGGCCGTCGACGGCTGTTCCAGCAACTTCTGCTTGAGTTGGGTCGGCGCCTGGATAACAGCCGCGAGGTGGTAGGAAAGATCACCCAGCTCGTCCGGCAGGGTGATGTCGCGCGTCCAGCCGGCCCTCATGCCCAGCGAAAGCCGCACGTGCTGGGCGGCGGCCTCTCTGATGCCGGCGACGCGCTCCGACGACAACGGAGGATCGTCTTCGGTATCGGGCAGAGCTTCTACCCGCGCTTCCATGTAGGGGTCCACTTGCTTGAGTCCCGAGATCTCGAAGCGCTCCAGGCCATACACGGAGATGAAGATTCGTCCCTCTCTCACCGGGCTCACCTGAACGATCTTCGCCACCGTTCCTACGTTGTAGGTGGTTGCCGGGCCTCCTACTTCCGGCCCGCTCTTGATGAGCACGACTCCAAACTTGGAATCGGCGTTCAAGCAGTGCTGGAGCATCAGCTTGTACCGCTCTTCGAATATCTGGAGCGGCAGCGTTCCCTTTGGAAACAGGACCGTCTGAAGAGGAAACAGAGGGAGAGACCTGGCCGCCATCACAAAGAACCTCGCTCCGTCTGAGTATAGCCAGAGGTCCAACGCCGGACAAGTTCCGGCAGACAGCGTTTCCGTTTCGTTCGTGGTGAGCCTGTCGAACCACGGCCACAGCTGTGGCGCAGCTTGCATTTCTTGACACTCTCAGCTTGGGATTGCTAGTATCCGCCCAAGTTCAAGAAGGCTCGGCGCGAGGCGTCGAGAGCGGTGTCCGGGCCTTCCCACAATCACACGGCCGGAGCTTAGGAACGGCTATTGGAAAAGGTCCGATGTCTCCGGTGCCGCGAGTGCGGCGCAGAGTACCCTGCGGAACCCATAAGCGTATGTGACCTCTGCTTCGGGCCTGTCGAAGTAGAGTACGACTACGATGCTATCAGCCGTGTGATCTCCCGAGACCGGATACGGCAGGGCCCTCCCACGATGTGGCGATACGGCGACCTGCTGCCGGTCGAGTCCGAAAAGCCGGTTGACCTTGGGACCGGCTTCACGCCTCTGGTTCGCGCCAAAAACCTCGGCCGCGCGCTGGGCCTGAACAACCTGTACGTCAAGAACGACAGCGTCAATCCGTCCTTCTCGTTCAAGGACCGGGTTGTCTCGGTGGCGTCCACGAAGGCGCTTGAGTTCGAGTTCGACACGCTGGCCTGCGCTTCCACGGGCAACCTGATGGGCGCGGTAGGCGCGCACGGAGCGAAGGCCGGCATGGAGACCGTCGTATTCTTTCCCGCCGACCTTGAGCAGGGAAAGATCCTCGGCGCCGGCGTTTACGGCGCCCGCATGATCGCTATCGAAGGCAACTACGACCAGGTGAATCGCCTGTGCAGCGAAGTGGCGGACAACAACCGCTGGGCCTTCGTCAACATCAACATGCGCCCGTACTACGCCGAGGGCAGCAAGACGCTGGGTTACGAGGTCGCGGAGCAGCTTGGTTGGCAGGCTCCCGACCACTGCGTCGTTCCGGCGGCGTCGGGAGCGATGTTCACGAAGATATGGCGGGGACTGAACGAGTTCTGTGACCTCGATCTGATCGACGGCGTTGGAACCCGGATGCACGTCGCCCAGGCGGAGGGGTGCTCCCCGATCGTGAGGGCATGGGAGGATGACGAAACGCAGGTGCGGCCCGTCAAGCCGAGCACAGTCGCGAAGTCGCTCGCCATCGGCAACCCCGCGGACGGTATCTACGCGCTGAGGACGGTGAAGGCGTCCAACGGCTCGGGAGTGATCTGCAGGGAAGAGCAGGTTGCCGAAGGGATAAAGCTGCTGGCCGAGACCGAGGGCATATTCACGGAAACCGCGGGGGGCGTGGTGATCTCCGGCCTCAAGAACCTTGTGGAGAGCGGGCGAATCGGCCATGATGAACTGACGGTCGCTTACATCACGGGCAACGGCCTGAAGACGCAAGAGGTGATGGCGGGCACGGTGGAGATTACCACGACCGCGCCCGATTACGACTCATTCAAGCGCAACTACAACGGCACGGTCCAGTAGCGGGCCGCAAATCTCGTACCCACGCGAGGAGGACGATTTCCAGATGAGCGTTAACGTACGCATACCAACACCCCTACGACGCATGACGGGTGGAGCGGACCAAGTCAACGTGGCAGGCTCCAACATCTCAGAAGTCATCGCCTCGCTGGACTCGGAGTACCCCGGAATCAAGCAGCGCCTGTGCGACGAGCAGGGCGCGATCCGCTCGTTCGTTAACGTCTATGTCAACGGCGAAGACGTGCGCTTTCTCAGCGGTCTCGACACGGCCACCAATGACGGAGACGAGATAAGCATCGTCCCTGCCGTAGCGGGAGGCTAGGGAACCCGGCGACCTGTGGACTGCGCCCACTTGCGCTTCTGCTCCACCCGGACGGCCTCGTCGGTGGGCATGAATCTGCGGAGGAAATCGCGGCGGTACTCCGCGAACTCGCCGCGCAGTACGGCGGCGCGCATCTCCTCGGTCAGCCGTATCACGAAGCGCAGGTTGTGGATTGAGGCCAGCCGGTAGGCCAGCAGTTCCTTCGCCCTGAACAGGTGATGCAGGTACGCGGCTGAGTAGTTCCGGCAGGCAAAGCAGTCGCAGCCGGGTTGCAGAGGCCGCTCCAGCTTCCTGAATCCGGCTCCCAGCACGTTCACGCGCCCGTCGGGAGTGAACAGCGCGCCGTTCCTGGCGACGCGAGTCGGCAGCACGCAGTCGAACATATCCACGCCCGCGGCCACGCACTCGACGAGATCCTCAGGCGAGCCGACGCCCATTAGATACCTTGGCTTGTCCTCGGGAAGCAAGCCCGCGGTGTAAGCGGTCATGTGGTACATCTGTGCTTTGCTCTCGCCGACGCTGAGGCCGCCGATGGCGTACCCTGGGAAGTCCAGCGCGACGAGATCCCGGACCGACCGTTCCCTGAGGTCTTCAAACAACCCTCCCTGCACTATGCCGAAGAGTTGCCGCCTGCTTTCAGAGTGCGCGTCCAGGCGCCTGGCGGCCCAGCGCGTCGTCCTGGCGAGGGCTGACTCCACGGTCTCCCGGTCGCTGTCGGCGGGCACGCACACGTCGAGCGGCATGATGATGTCGGCTCCAAGCCTCTCCTGGAACTGGACGGAGTTCTCAGGAGTGAAGAGATGGCTGCTGCCGTCCAAGTGCGACTTGAAGGCGATGCCCTCCTCGGAGATTCTGCGAAGCCTCTCGAGGCTGAAGCCCTGGAAGCCGCCGCTGTCCGTGAGAACAGGGCCGTCCCAGGCCATGAAGGAGTGAAGGCCGCCCATCTCCTCGATCAACTCAACGCCGGGGCGCAGGTACAGGTGATAGGCGTTCGAAAGTACGATCCTTGCGCCCAACGCCTCCAGGTCCGTTGAGTCCACCGCCTTGACGGAGCCCTGGGTGGCCACTGGCATGAAGGCTGGAGTAGGGAACGAGCCGTGCGGCGTGTGGACGCCGCCGGCCCTGGCCTTGCCGTCGGTTGCCCGAAGTTCGAAGCGGTCCCGGCTCAAAGCAGCGCCTCCACGATCAGCCTCACGCCCAGCGCGGCCAGAAGGAGCACCAGCAGGCGCACGATCCAGGGGCCTTTCAGGCGTGTGCCGATCCGCGCTCCAAGCTGCCCTCCAGCGATCATTCCGGCTCCGATGCCCACGAACGCAGGGTACCACTCGACGTGCGACAGCGAGGCGTGCGCCCCTGTGCCGGCGGTCGAATAGACCGCGAGGGCGCATATCGACGTCGCGGCGGCGATCTTGGCCGGAAAGCGGAAGAAGGCGATCAGCAGCGGCGTTCGGAGGAAGCCGGCGCCCACTCCGAAGAAGCTGGAGATGAAGCCCAGCACGATGTTGACGAGCGCGGCCAGCGTCTCGCTGAAGCGGTACCGGTACTCCGTGCCGTCGTCGGCCCGGATGCGCCTCCCGGCAAAGAGCAGCCAGGCCGGGCCGGACGCCGGAGAGGACTCGGCAGGCGCTTCGACGTCCGAGCGCCGGAGGATGGTGTGCAGTGCGAGGCCCAGCAGGAGAATACCGAACGCCAGCATGAAGCCTTCGCCCGGAACGCGCTTCAGGGCAAACGGCGCGAGCGCCGAGCCGGGCAGGGCGGCGGCGGCGAACAAGAGCGCGCTGCGGCGGTCCACCAGGCCGGACCTGAGGTAGACGATGGAACCTGAAATGCCGTTGACGGCCACCAGCGCCAGGGAGGTGCCGGCGGCGATCTTCGAATCGTACTCGAAGAAGGTGATGAGGATCGGGACGATGATGAAGCCGCCTCCTGCGCCGACGATCACCCCGTAAGACCCCGCTCCGAGGCCGAGCAGGACGAACCAGAGCCATGTCATGGGGTCGCCGAACCCCATCCCAACCTTCCCCAGCAGACTGGGGAAGGGGTCAGAGAAAGACACTTTTCCATGTTCTTCGACAAGCTCAGGGTGAGCGGGAAATGAACAGCCCCTGTTTTCAGGGCCGTCTTGCTGCGGTTAGGCAAGGAGGCGGGAGACGGCGTTACGGACGATTTCGTCGGGTACGTCGTTGCGGGTGACGGCGTTGCCGATGCCGTCGAGCAGCACCCAGCGGATCGAACTGCCCTCCGTCTTCTTATCCATGCGCATGGCGTTGTGGAGCGCTTCGACGTCGATCGGGCCGCAGGACAGGGGAAGGCCGAAGTCCTGGAGGATGCGGCGCTGGCGATCGACGGCTTCGCCGGATAGCAGTCCCATGTTCATGCCGATGTCGGCGGCGCCCATCATGCCGATGCTCACGGCCTCGCCGTGCAGGAACCTTGTGTATCCGGTGGCGGCTTCGAGCGCATGTCCTATGGTATGGCCGTAGTTGAGCAGCGTCCGGATGCCGAGCGTTTCCTTCTCGTCGCGCGACACGACGTCCGCCTTGACGGCGATGCTTCGTCGTATGGCGTCGGTCGCGGTGTCGCGGTCGAGGGCCATGATCTCGCCGGCGCGCTCTTCGAAGGTCGAAAGGAGTGGCTCGTCGAGGATCAGGCCGTGCTTGATGGCCTCGGCCCAGCCGGAGACCAGCTCGCGGTGGGGCAGGGTGCCCAGCGTCCCCACGTCGGCGAGAACGAACCTCGGCTGGTGGAATGCGCCGACGAGGTTCTTGCCCTCGGGAAGGTCCACCCCTGTCTTTCCCCCGATGGAGGAGTCCATCATGGCGAGCATGCTGGTGGGCACCTGCGCGAACGGCATTCCCCGCAGGTAAGTCGCGGCGGCGAACCCGGCCACGTCGCCCACCACGCCGCCGCCAACGGCCAGCACGAGGTCGCCGCGAGTGGCGCGGAGGCCGGCCAGCCAGTTGTAGATGACGCTGACGGTGCCGAGCGCCTTCGAGGACTCGCCCTGGGGAAGCTGTAGCAGGTGAGCGGGGACGCCCGCGGCTTCGAGCGACGCCTGCGCGGCACGCCCGTGCGTGAATGCGCCCCCGTCCGTGATGACGTACGCCGCGGAAGGGGACACGAGTTCGGCGGCCCGCTCTCCGAGGCCGGCGATGTTGCCCCATCCCACCCAGACGGGGTAGTCGCCGGAAGCGACCCTTACGACCGAGGAGGCGTCGGGAAACCTGGAGGGCGCGGCGACCGCCCGCTCCCAGAACCGGACCACCTCTTCCGCTACGTCCGGGATGTCGAGCCGGTCCGTCTGGACTATCCAGTCCGCCATTGCGTAGGCGGGCTGGCGCTGGGCCTTGAGGTCACGGATGCGGGCGAGCGGATCGGCCCCGGCCAGCATCGGCCTGACCTCGGCCTCGCCAGTGCCCGCTGCCTGGTCGATGAGGCGCTGGTGGAGCGTTTCGGGCGCGACCTCCAGGCACACGACCAGGCCCGAGGCTCGCATCAGATCGCGGTTGCGCGCGTCCGCGGCCACGCCGCCGCCGGTGGAGACGACCTGCCGGTCGTTCTCGCAGACGGCGGCCAGCGCCTCGCGTTCGAGCTCGCGGAATCGGGCCTCTCCGTGCCGGCTGAACAGGTCCGCAATGGACATGCCCTGCGACCGGACGATCTCGGCGTCGATGTCCACGAAGGTCCAGCCGAGCCGCCGGGCGACGGCGCTTCCGGCCGCGGACTTGCCGGAGCCGGAGAAGCCGGTCAGGAAGATGTTCGCTTTAGGAACGGCGTTCATAGGGTTGCCATTGTAACCGAGGCGGGACCAGCCTGAACGATCCCTTCCCTTCTGCGAACAACGGTGCTATTATGACTGCATGAGACGATATGAGACAAAATGAGACAGATCTCCCGCCGAACGGCCTCACCAGCGGCCGAGGTCGGCGCTATAGCCGGTCAGGGTTAGAATTGGGCGAATGACAATGCTTAAGGACAGTGTGAATTGACCAATCAGGGACAGAGCGCGGCGCTGCGGGCGTACGTGAGGGAGGTGTCGGGGACGCGGGCTACCGGGCAGGCGACGGAGCACAGCTACCGCCCGTTTCTCAAGACGCTGCTGGAGGCGCTGGGCGGCGACGGGGTGACGGCGCTGAACGAGCCTTCGCAGGTGGCGTGCGGCGCGCCGGACTTCATCGTGGAGCGCGACGGCGTGCCGATAGGGCACGTCGAGTGCAAGGACGTCGGCGCGGACCTGGACAGCGTCGAGGGCAGCGAGCAACTCAGGCGCTACCGCGATGGGCTGCCGAACCTGGTGCTGACCGACTACGTGGAGTTTCGCTGGTACGTGGACGGCGAGTTGCGCGGCGACGCGGCGCGGGCGGGACGCTCGGACGGGCAGGGCGGCTTGAGGTACGACGGCGCGGGCGCGGGTGAAGTCGCGGACCTGCTGGCCGCGTTCTTCGATGCCGACGCGCCGGTGGTCGACAACTCCCGCGATCTTGCAAGGCGGATGGCGGGCAAGGCGAGGCTGCTGCGTAACGGCGTGGTAAGCATCTTCGCCAGCGAGGGCTTCTCCGGGCCGCTCGGCGATTTGCTGGACGCTTACCGCGAGGTGCTGATCGGCGATCTCAACTACCTGGAGTTCGCGGACCTGCAGGCGCAGACGGCGGCGTACGGACTGTTCGCGGCGCGGTGCCGCCATGACCTCTCCGGCAGTGGGCCGTTCACGCGGCAGTCGGCGGTGTTTGCGGAGACGACGCCGTTTTTGCAGGCGGTGTTCGGGCAGATCGCCGGGCCGGGGATCGACCCGCGCACCGCGTGGGTCGTGGACGACCTCGCGCGGCTGCTCGACCGCGCCGACATGGAGGCGATACTCGAGAACTTTGGCAGCTCGACGGTCGGCCGGGACCCGGTAGTCCACTTCTACGAGGATTTCTTGACAGCTTACGACTATGAACTTCGGGAGATGCGAGGAGTCTATTACACACCGGAACCGGTCGTTTCTTACATCGTGCGCAGTGTAGATCGGATACTGCGAGGCAAGTTCGGGCTGACGGACGGCCTTGCCGATACCGAGGTCATTGAGTCCGCGGATGGTCAAGCAGCCACCCCGCGCGTGCTGATTCTGGACCCGGCTACGGGCACGGGCACTTTCCTGAGAGAGGTGGCGGCGAACATCAGGGAGACGGTGCACGGGAAGGGGCTGGCGGGCGCATGGCCGGAGTACGTACAAGAACACCTTCTGCCGAGGTTGTTCGGGTTCGAGCTGCTGATGGCGCCGTACGCGATATGCCACCTGAAGCTTGCGCTGGAGATCGCGGGGCCGGAGTCCGGGTTCGCGATGCCGGAGGGCCGGCGGCTGAACGTGTTCCTTACGAACGCGCTCGAAGAAGCGCACGAGTCGGCCACGGGGCCGCTGTTCGCCCACGAGATCGCCCGCGAGTCCCGAAGCGCCGACGAAGTGAAGCGCGAGAAGCCGGTGATGGTGGTGCTTGGGAATCCGCCTTACTCCGGGCACTCCGCGAACGCGGGCGACTGGATAACGGGCCTGATGCGCGGCAGGGACGGTGAGAAGAGCACAGCCAACTACTTCGAGGTCGATGGGGCGCCGCTGGGGGAGCGCAATCCAAAGTGGCTGAACGACGACTACGTGAAGTTCATCCGGTTCGCGCAGTGGAAAATCGAGCAGACGGGCGAGGGTGTGCTGGGCTTCGTCACGAACCACAGCTACCTGGACAACCCCACGTTCCGTGGGATGCGGCAGAGCCTGATGGAGGCATTCGACGAGATATACCTGCTGGACCTACACGGGAACGCGAGGAAGAAGGAGCGGACGCCGGAAGGGGGCGCGGATGAGAACGTGTTCGACATCCAGCAGGGCGTGGCGATCGGGCTGTTCGTCAAGCGGGCAGACTGGCGGTCTGGTTCACCCCCCCCCCCTCCCACATATGTTCTATGCGAGCATATGGGGAGAAAGGGAAGGAGAGCCGAATGGCGGCAAGTACAACTGGCTCGTGTCGAACGACGTAGATTCAACCCCATGGGTCGAGCTTTCGCCCAAGGAGCCACTCTACCTGTTCGTTCCGAGGGACGAGGCGCTGGCCGAAGAGTATGAGGCGGGATGGGCGATCCCAGAGGTGTTTCCCAACAACTCCGTTGGAATCGTGACGGCCAGGGACAAGCTCGCGGTGCAGTGGTCACGGGAACAGATGAAGCAGGTGGCCGCCGAGTTCGCGGAGCTTTCGGAAGAGAAAGCGCGAGAGCGGTTCAATCTGGGAAGGGATGCCAGAGACTGGAAAGTTAGCTGGGCACAAGGAGACATCAACTCACACCCGGAAGCCGACGAGTACGTAAAACCAATCCTGTACAGGCCGTTCGACAGGCGGTGGACGTATTACACCGGTCAGACGCGCGGATTCATTTGTATGCCGCGTCCGGGAGTGATGCGCCACATGCTGGCCGGGCCGAACGTGGGACTGTGCATAGGCCGGGCCGGTCAAGTGATTGGATCGGAGTCGTGGGACGTATGCTTCATTGCTAAGGCTACCTCAGACTTCAACCTGTTCAGACGCGGCGGGAATTGCCTGTTTCCACTGTACATACACTCTGCGCCAAGCCAGAGCCAATTTGTATCCGAACGCAATCCAAACCTCAGCGATGGGTTCGTGCAGGCTCTGGGATCCAAGCTCGGCCTCAGCTTCACGGCGGACGGGCCCGGCGACCTTCAGACTACTTTCGGGCCGGAAGACGTCTTCCATTACATCTACGCGGTGCTGCACAGCCCGGAGTACCGGCGACGGTACGCGGACTTTCTGAAGTCGGACTTTCCGAGGGTTCCGTTGACGGGCAGTCGCGAACTGTTCGCGGCGCTCGTGGGGATTGGCGGGCGGCTGGCGTCGCTGCACCTGATGGAGGCGGAGGGCGAGGAGAGGCCGTCGTTCCCGGAGGCGGGGGACAACCGCGTGGACAAGGTGCGGTACGCCCCTCCGACGGAAGCGAATGGCGGGCGGGTGTACATCAACGGGGGCCAGTACTTCGAGGGGGTGTCGCCGGAGACGTGGGGGTTCACGATCGGGGGCTACCGTTCGGCAGAGAAGTGGCTCAAAGACCGCAGGCGGCGCACCCTAACTTACGACGACATAGCGCACTACCAGCGGGTGTGCGCGGCACTGGCGGAGACGCCGCGTCTGATGGCGCGCATCGACGAGGCAATCACGGCGCACGGCGGGTGGCCGGTGGGGTAGGGGGTGTGGGCTGGTCTCACTGTACTATGCGGCATGCTGACAGACGCAATGAGCTACAATCCTAGAAAGTGTATCGTTCAATCAGCCGTTGACTGAAGAGCCGTGGAAGTAATCAACATAGCGCAGACAGTACAAGCTGTTGCCACTACAGCAGCGATAATTGTTGGCGGATACTTTGCGCTACGCAGGTTTCAGGTGTTTCGGCCCTTTGAGCCTCATTTGACGGTAACACACAGCATCTCTCACAGACCTGTTGGCTCCCAGTATGTACATATTGCAGTTGACGTAGCTTTGAGTAACACTTCCAGAGTTAGCATTGCATTAAACGAGGGAGAGTTCTCAATACAGCAGGTTTCGCCAGTATCAGACTCCGAGGTTGAACGGATCTACACGCAGGTTTTCGATAATCAAGAACAGAAAGACTTACAGTGGAAGATACTCAACAGAATTGAACGCGCTTGGAGTCAAGATGAGATGATAGTGGAGCCGGGTGAGACTCATCATGAAATTGCCGAGTTCATAGTGACGTCCAGTGTTGAGTCGGTACTCGTATACAGTTTTTTCCGTAATCCGAGTTACCGAAAAGACTCCAGATCTGCGGAAGGATGGTCTGCAACGTCCATTTATGATATTGTTAATCATCACTAGGAGTAGTCACTCCCTCAATTGGAGGCTGGACAATGGCACGCAATGACAATGCATCGAGTAAACCTCGGCCAGGAACAGCCGTGAAGACAGGTACAGGCCCGAGAACCAGGCCGCCACTGCCCGAGAAAAGTACAGGTAAGCCTCCCGGCCCTCCGCCTAAGCCCTCTTCTTAACTTCCTCAAGACGGCGTTGAGCGGCCTTGCTGGCGCGAGTTACGGAGTAGGTCGTTTGCAGTGACCTCGTTAGAGGTTCCTCGGGAGACTCGGAACGACAGGGAGGGCGGCCGCCGCCCGCACACCGGCCCTACGTGGAATCGGGCTGGTACCTGTATCGGTAGCGGGCGTTGGGGCCTTCGAGGATGGCGCGTTGGGCGTCCGTGAGGTCTTCGTAGTCGTTGGGGTCGAGGAAGGTAGCCGACCATGAGAGCGGGTTCGGGCTGTACTTGAAGAAGATGGTGCGGCGCTCGTCGGCGCCCTTCCAGGGCAGGGTGCCGTGGGTGAGCGCCTCGGTGAACAGGATGGCGGTGCCCGCCGGGCCGGTGACGCGCTCCACGAACGGGCCCGGCTCTTCCATCTCCCTCCATTCGTCCGGGAACTTGTAGTTGCTCTTGTGCGAGCCGGGCACGCATCCGAAGCCGCCGTCCATCGGGCCCACGTCCTTGAGGTTGTAGGCGACCACGGAAAGGCCGTTGTGCATCATCCCGTCCTGGAAGTGGTAGTAGTGCGTGGGGTTGTAGGGGACTGCGCCGCCGTGAAGGCTGGTCCCGATCGGGCCTTTGCCCGACCTGATGACGTCCAGATAGACGTGGTCGAGCCGGAACTGTTCGCCCAGAAGCTCAACCAGGTGGCCCTTCACGGATGGGTTGTCTATGAGGTCGCGGTAGTCCTGAGACCATTCGAGCAGGGGCACGAACCTGTGCGTGCGCATGTCCGGCGGGCACTCGGCGGCGATGTGCTCATCAAGGACGCTGTTGAGCCGCGCGGCCTGGTCCGCGGTCAGCGCGTTGGGCACGACGAGATAGCCGTTGAGGTCGAACAGGTAGCGCTCATGGTCGTTCATGGGTTGGCTTCTCCTGGCGGGCGTATTCGGATTCCTAGCGTTAGCGGGCGTCTCCCGGCCTGCGGCTGAGATCGTCGGCGAGGGACTGCAGGCCGTAGCCTTCCTTGCGGACGCGGAGGTCGATGTATAGCAGGGTGCCGACGACCTGCCAGAGCGGAACCAGCAGGGCTGCGGTCACCGCACTGATGATGTTGAACACGAGAAGACTGGGATTGAACAGCAGCTCGACGATAATTGAAAGGACTATGACCGGCACGACAAGGGCAATCGTGATGAGCACGAACACGAGGCCGATGCCGAAGACGCGCCACCAGTTGCCGCGCACCAACTCGCGGCTACGACCGAGGGCGGCGAATACGCCTTTGTTCTCGATCACGACGGCGTGTGTGGCGAATGACCAGATGACGAGCAGGAAGAAGAACAGGGGTATGCCGATGACGATCAGCATCAGTATGGCCGAGCCGACCAGCGCCAGCGTGACGATGACGACCACGCCGAGCATGGGTAGGAAGACGTTCACGGCGCGGCCGTAGCAGTCGAGTACGTCCGTGCTGCGGCCTGTCAGCGCATGGCCGACGCAGAAGACGCCCGCGGCGCCGGCGGCGATGCTGAGCAGGGTCGCCGCGATGGTCAAGACAAGGCTCAACATGGGTTCTTGCTGTAAGTTGAAGATGTTCGGGACCTGCGGAACGAGCGCGATGATGAACAGCGGCAGGGCGGCGCGGCGATACACGGCGAAGGTTGCCGAGATTAGCTGTCCGAGATCGCGCGGCGGGATGTCTCCCGCGCCTGGGCGGCCGGCAATGGAGGGACCGGCCTCGTGAGGATGGGGCTGGCCGGCGTCCAGTCCAACGCCGCAGTTTCCGCAGAACCGCGCGCCGTCGGGGTTTTCGCTACCGCATTGGTGACAGTGCATGGGTGTGTGCGGCTTCCTCTAATGCCCTTTGCTTGTGATGCGCTCAAGCCGGCGACTTGCGTACGGGGCACAGGCTAACTGTCTATCCGGCAGCCTTGCAAGTGCGGGGCCGGTCCGGTTCCGTTTCGCTATAGGTGATTACGTAAAATGGCGGCTGGCAGCCCGCTCATGGTTCGACAGGCTCACCACGAACGGGTTCGGGACCGATGGCGGAGTCTGACCTGTACGAGTGTCTGATCGAGATTAAGGAGACAGCATGAGAAAGCTGGTCGTGCTTCTTGCGGCAGTGGTGGTCCTGGCAGGCGTGGCTTGCCAATCGAACGATGACGAAGTGCTCGACGCGATTGAAGACCTGCAAGAGCAGGTGGCCGCAGTGGAAGCGACGCAAGCCGAATTGCTCAGCATGGTCGAGCAGATGCAGTTGGACAACGAGCGGGACGGGGAAGATTCCGATGAGTTCGGCGAAGCCCTCTTTGGCATGTTGTTGTGGATACTGTCGTCGATGGACCCGACCGGAGGCAACGGCATGGAGGAATCTGATTGGGGAGACTTGGCTGAGTTTTGGGACCAGTTCGGCCAGGACTTCGAAAACGGGGAATAGCTGGTAGAGGAACGGAAACCCAGTTGGCGTAGGGGGATGTTAACTGGGAAGGGCCGTTCGCGAACGGCCCCTACGGATGATTTAGAGGCGGCGGGAAGCTACGAAGTCTCCTGCATCTCGGCCATCGCCTCGCGGGCGGCGGCGAACATGACGTCGAGCGGGGCGGGCTCGCCGGTCCACAGCTCGAAGGCGGCCGCGCCCTGGTGCACGAGCATGGCCAGGCCGTCCACCGCCACTGCGCCGGCCTCGGCGGCATCGGCGAGCAGGGGAGTCTCGGCCGGGTTGTACACCATGTCGAAGACGACGGTCTCCTTCTTGAGAAGCTGCTTCGGGATGGGAGTCCCGTCCGGGGAGGAGCCTCCCGCCATGCCGACAGAGGTGCAGTTGACGATCAGATCGGCGGCGAGAGCCGTCCGCTCGAACTCTTCGCTGCCGAGCTCGACGACGGCGGCGTTGGCGTCCGGCCCGGCGGCGGAGGCCAGCGCGGCGGCCTTGGGAGCCGTGCGGTTGGCGATCGCGATGCTTCCGGCGCCCTCGCCGGCCAGGCCGAAGACCGCGGCCCGCGCGGCGCCGCCTGCGCCCAGCACGAGGGCGTTGACTCCCGCCAGACTGCTCCCGATCTCGTGCTTGAGGGACGTGACGAAGCCGTGCGCGTCGGTGTTGTAGCCGGTAAGCCGGCCTTCCGTGTTCACGATCGTGTTGATCGCGCCGATGGACCGGGCCAGGGGATCGGCTTCGTCAACGTATTCGAAGGCGACGGCCTTGTGTGGGATGGTGACGTTCGCGCCCAGGCAGCGTTCGCGGCGCATGGCCTCCAGCCTGTACGGAAGCATTATCGGAGGCGTGTTCCACCTCCTGTAGCGCACGTTCATATCGAGCGCGTCGAACGCGGCCTGGTGCATCGGGGGAGAGACGGAATGCCCCAACGGGTGGCCAACTATCCCAGCTAGTCTAGTCATGAAAGTTCCAGTTTGCTTCTAAGTCCGGGCGGAGCGGCGCCTGGCCACTGTAAGTGTCGCAGTGGCCTGAGTGTTTTCGCACATGAGAGTATTTAATGCAAGGGGGTCTCACTCGTGGCGGGGTCCTTCGACAGGCTCAGGACGAACGGAACCCGAGCGGTGGGGAGGAGGGCTGGCGGGCCTGCGCGTCGAGATATGTTTGCAGGATGACGGCGGCTGCGGCGGAGTCGAGAGCGCCCTTGTCGCGCGAGCGGGGACTTCTTCCCGTCGATCTGAGCAGACGCTCCGCCTCCTGAGTGGAGAAGCGCTCGTCCACGGCGACTACGGGCAGCTCTGTCTGCGACTCCAGGGCGCGCACGAACTCCCTGACCTTGGCGGCCTGGTGCGCGGCCTCCCCGGAAAGCGTCAGGGGGAAGCCGACGACGATTCCCGACACCTCGTGCTCCCGCGCCAGGCCCAGCACGGCGGCGGGAGCGTCCCGGACGCGCTTGCGGTCGATGGCGGGCAGGGGCGTGGCCGTTATGCCGAGAGGATCGCTCAGCGCGGCCCCGATTCTCCGGTCGCCCACGTCCAGCGAAAGCAGCCTCACGAGGCGGCGAGGGCCTCCCGGACGAGGTCGGGAACGAGGGCGAGCGCGTCGTCCAGCTTGTCGGCGCGGCGCCCTCCGGCCTGCGCGACGTCCGGGCGTCCGCCGCCGCCGCCCTGCACCTCTTTGGCCGCGCTCTTGACGATGGCGGCGGCGTCCAGGCCGGACGGGAGCAGGTCCTGGGTCACCATCGCGATGAACGACGGGCGGTCGTTCACGACCGCGCCGAGCACCACGACGCCGCTGCCAAGCTTGTCCCGTAGCCAGTCGCCCATCTCCCGCAGGGCCTCGACGGTCTCGACCTGCACGTTGACCGCGAGCACCGGCACGCCTTCGACCTCGACCTTCGCGTCGAGCAGGCTCTCCGCGGACTGCAGCGAGATACGGCGGCGCAGCTGGTCCCTCTCGCGGCGCAACTCGGCGTTTTCGTCCAGCAGACGCTGAAGCCTGTCGCCGATTTCCGTGGACGAGGTCTGCAGGTCGCGGGCTACGCCTTCCAGCGTCCTGTGCCTATCAGAAAACACGCGCTCCGCGGCGCGGCCGCTGACGGCCTCGATCCGGCGAATTCCCGCGCCGATGCTGGACTCGCCCAGCAGGAACAGCGAGCCGACCTCGCCGGTGCGGCCGACGTGTGTGCCGCCGCATACCTCGAAGCTGAAGGTGTCGCCGTTGGCGATCTCGATCAGCCTCACGTTCTCTTCGTACCTTTCGCCGAAGAAGGCCAGCGCGCCGCGTTCGATTGCGCGCGTGTAGCTGTCTTCGTCCTTCAGGACCTTCGCGTTCTGCCTGATCTTCTCGTTCACCAGGAACTGCGTGTCCCACAGTTCGCCGTCGGTCATGGCCTGCACGTGCGTGAAGTCGAAGCGCAGGCGGTCGGGCGCGACGAGCGAGCCTGCCTGCCGGACGTGCGGGCCGAGCACCTGGCGCAGGGCGGCGTGGAGCAGGTGCGTCGCGGTGTGGTTGCGGGCGGTGTCCTCGCGGCGAACGGGGTCAACGTACGCGTCCACGTTGTCGCCGAGATTCACCGCGCCGCGGGCGACCGTCCCAAAGTGGACTATCAGGTGGGCCATCACGTTCTGGGTGTCGTCGACGTCTATGCGGCCATCGGGGCCGTCCAGCGTGCCCGCGTCGCCCACCTGGCCGCCGCCCTCCGGGTAGAAAGGCGTGCTCATCAGGACTACTTCCACGGCCTGCCCCTCGGACGCGCTGTCCACGACTTGGCCGTCCGCGATCAGGCCGACGACCACCGAGGAGCCGGTCAGCGAGGAGTAGCCGTTGAACGGGGTGTCCGTTACGCCGAGGCTCTCGTAAACGCGGATCTTGGCCTGATCGCCGCCGAACCTGGCGGAGGCGCGGCCCCGCTCCCGCTGGCGCGCCATCTCCGTTTCGAAGCCTTCCAGGTCCACCTCCACGCCGTTTTCCTGGGCGATCTCCGTGGTCATCTCGACGGGGAAGCCGTACGTGTCCCAGAGCCGGAACACGTCCGCGCCGGAAAGCAGCGCGGAGCCCTTCATGGCGTCCTCCAGCACGCCGAGGCCCGTCTGGTACGCCTGCTGGAAGCGCTCCTCCTCAAGCTGTAGCACGGTCAGGATGAATGCGCGGTTGGCGGGGAGTTCCGGATAAACGCTTCCCATCTGCTCGATTACGACCTCGGCGATCTCTCCGAGGAACGGCCTCTCCAGGCCGAGTCGGCGCGCGTGCCGGATGGCCCTGCGTATTACCCTGCGCACGACGTAGCCGCGCCCCTCGTTGCCGGGAACGACGCCGTCCGCGACGAGGAACGCCGCGCCGCGCGCGTGGTCCGCGAGGACGCGAAGGGCGTAGTCGGTCTCGTACTCCGAGCCGCGGCGCCGTCCGGTGACCTCTTCGACCTTTTCGACGATGGGGTTGAATAGATCGGTCTCATAGACCGTGTCCGCGCCCTGCAGGATGGCGGCGGCGCGCTCCAGGCCCATGCCGGTGTCCACGCCGGGAGCGGGCAGGGGGGTTCGCGTGCCGTCGAGGTGCTGCTCGTACTGCATGAAGACGAGGTTCCAGAGCTCGACGAAACGCTCGCACGTCTCGTTGTGCGGGCCGAACGTGTTCTCGCAGTTGGGCGCGCAGTCCGGCTCGCCGCAGCTGCGGGGTGACTCGGTGTCGTAATGGATCTCCGAGTTGGGGCCGCACGCCCCTTCGTCGCCTGCCGGCCCCCACCAGTTGTCTTCGTCGCCGAAGCGGTAGATGCGGCTTTCGGGGATGCCGCGGTCCATCCACAGGCCGATGCTCTCCTCGTCGATGTGGTTGACGGTTATCGAGCACCGGTCTTTCTCAAGGCCCATGTGGTCCAGCACGAACTCCAGGGCGTAGTCCATCGCCCTGCCCTTGAAGTAGTCGCCGAAGCTGAAGTTGCCGAGCATCTCGAACAGCGTCAGGTGCGTGGCGTCGCCGACCTCGTCGATGTCGTCGGTGCGGAAGCTCTTCTGCGACGTGGCCATGCGGAGATTGGGCGGAACGGACTGCCCCGCGAAGTACGGCTTGAACTGGACCATGCCCGCGGTCGTGAGCAGGAGAGTCGGGTCCCCGACGGGAATCAGGGAGGAGCTGGCAGCCCTGGAGTGAGCCTTGCTTTCGAAGAAACTCAGGAAGGCTTCTCTCAGCTCGGGACCGTTCATTGTTCAGTTACCTCAATTTGGCTTTGTACGTTAATGATAGCGTAGCAGACCGGGGAAGGTATAAGAGGTTGCGCGGCGGGGCGGGGTGGGGGACACTGCGGACCGGTGCATAGATACTCAAGTCAACGGGAGGCGCACATGGTCAGCGAGAAGGCGCGCGAGCTTCACTTCTCATCGATAGTCGTCGACACGCACTCGGACAGCTTCGGGCGCGCGGTGGACGACGGCGAGGACCTCGGCCTGGACACGGGCAGGGGACACATGGACATACCGCGTATGCAAGAAGGCGGCATCACGGGACAGTTCTTCGCGGGATGGCTGAACCCGCACGAGTACGAACTGAACTTCGGCATCCAGCGCCTGCTCCAGTACTTCGACGCGATGTACGCGACGTTCGGCGCCCACGCGGACCGCATAACGCAGGCGCGTACGGCGTCCGACGTCCGGGACGCGAAGGCGCAGGGCAAGATCGCGGGCATCCTGTGCATCGAGGGCGGCCACGCGATACAGGACGACCTGGCGGCGCTCCGAATGTTCCACGAACTCGGCGTGCGGTACATGACGCTGACGTGGAACAACACCAACAACTGGGCGGACGGCATCCTGGACGAGCCGCGCCACGACGGGCTGAACGACCTCGGCAGGGAAGTGGTGCGCGAGATGAACCGGCTGGGGATCATCGTCGATATCTCGCACGTCTCGGTGAAGACGTTCTGGGACGCGATGGAAGTCACGAGCAAGCCGGTGATGGCGTCGCACTCATCGGCGCTCGCAATCTGCAAGCACCCGCGCAACATGAACGACGACCAGCTACGCGCGGTCGCGGCGAACAACGGCGTCGTGTCCGTGAACTTCGCGCCGGCGTTCGTGTCGGAGTCGCACCGGCTGGCGGCGGAGGAACTCGGCGAGCGGCACAAGCAGGAGACTGCCGAACTGGAGGCCGGATGGAGCGGGAGCGGCGAGGCGTTGGAGCGCGCGCTCAGCGATCTCCGGCGGCGGCACCGGGAGCGGCTGGGCGCGGAACTGGAACCTCCGCACTACACCGAGGTCATAGACCACATCGACCACATGGTCAACGTCATGGGCGCGGACCACGTGGGACTGGGCTCCGACTACGACGGCATTCCTTCGACGCCGAGGGGCCTGGACGACTGCTCGATGATGCCGTGGATCACCGATGAACTGCTCAAGCGCGGATACGCGCCGGACGACGTGCGGAAGATCCTGGGAGAGAACGTCCTGAGGGTGATGGAAGAGGTGACGGGCGCTTGAAGACAGACAAGAAGCATGTAATTGTTCAGACTTCGTGAGAGGCCATGTGCTCCTCCGGCCTCTTCCCCAGCAGACTGGGGAAGATTGAGATGGGGTAGAAGCGGCGAATACCGGGTCGCCACATCAACTCTGAACACTTACACTTGGCCGAGTGGTCGTTTTAAGTCTGGCTGTGATGCTATAATCCCGCCTGGGCTGCTCTATATGCCTGAAAACTCCTGATATGGGAAGTCCCAGTCGGTACATCTTGCACAATGGAGGTTGTTATGGACGAACTCACCGCATACTCGCTTAAGCTCCGTAAGAACGTCGTGATTCGCAATCCCAAGCTGGTGAAGTTGAAGAACGGGCGCCCCGCCGTTCGGGGCGTGGCAGACGAAGACCCCGACTCTTCCGTGTTCCGCATCCTGAGCAATGCGGAGGCCGACAAGTTGCGGGCGTCGGGAATCGAAGAAGAGGGCTAGACCGAGTCCGCATTCACCGGAAGGATGCGTCCTCCATGGCGATCACCTTCCGAAGCCTTCTCATGTGACGCTCTTCGCCGCTGAATTCGGCGGCCAGGAAGTTGGCGACCAGTTCCTTCGCCACTTCGATGCCCACGATTCGAGCGCCCAGGCACAGCACGTTCATGTCGTCGTGCTCCACGCCCTGATGCGCCGAGTACGAGTCGTGGCATACGGCGGCGCGTATCCCCGGCGTCTTGTTCGCGGCAACGCTCGCGCCGACGCCGCTGCCGCAGACCATGACGCCCCGCTCGGAGCCGCCGGACGCCACCCTTTCGGCTAGGGCGAGCGCGAAGTCCGGGAAGTCGTCGGCCGGATCGTGCTCGTGCGCGCCCACGTCGTGGACCTCGTGGCCCTGCTCTCTCAGGAGTTCGGCCAACTGCTCCTTGAGGTGAAAGCCGGCATGATCTGCGCCTACTGCAACTCGCAAAGTTCTCCCTTAGACCCAGTCTTGTAGTCCACGGCTATGGCAAGTTTATGAACGCGCGGCGGGCTGCGTCAACTGCCCGGATCTCGGAGACCTTTGCATAACCCGTCATTCCGGCGAAGGCCGGAATCCAGGGGTGGCTTGGACGAACCTCCGGCCTCTTCCCCAGTCTGCTGCATCCTATCAGAACGTATGATAGACTAAGGTTGCGGATGATGGCCGCCGGCCCGAATCCGACAACCTGAGGCAGCACGATGCCGGACACCGCGAGCATGCAGAATCCCGTTCCCGCCAGCAGGATGAACTTCGAGAACCGTACCCTGTACCACGGCGACAACCTGCCCGTGCTACAGGGGATGAATAGCCGTTCGGTGCAGTTGATAGCTACCGACCCGCCGTTCAACAAGAACAAGGACTTCCACGTGACGCCCGACAAGATGAGCGCGGGCGTGGGCTTCGAGGATAGGTGGCGGTGGCGCGAAGACCTTCACCCCGATTGGCTTGACAGCATCTCCACGGACGAGCCGGAGATCTGGAACGTCATCATGTCGGCGAAGGAAGCCCACAGCAACGGCATGGGCGCGTTCCTGTGCTGGCTTGGCGTCCGGGTGCTGGAGATGCACCGGGTGCTTGCGGATGGCGGGAGCTTCTACCTGCATATCGATCACACCGCCCATGCTTGGGTGAAGTGCATGCTCGATGCCGTCTTTGGGCCGGACCAGTTCCGTAATGAGATCGTCTGGAGGCGGTCCGTAAGCCACAATGACGCCAAGCGGTTCGGTGCCATCCACGACACGATTCTCTACTACGTGAAGGGAGGGGACACTACTTGGAATGGCAGTGCTATCGCGACCCCTAGGACACCGGAAGAGTTGCGCATCGCGTATCCCTCGCAAGACGAACGGGGACGTTACCGCGCCGACAACCTGACAGGCCCCCGCCACAATGCCGAAAGGGGCAGCCCCAGCACGTTGCCGTGGAAGGATTACGACGTATATGCGATGAACCGCGTTTGGTCGGTTCCGAAGACGGGCACGTACGCGGAGTACATAGAGCGGGAGTTCATCCCCGGCTACCGCGGCATCGCCGGCGTTCACGAACGGCTTGACGCGCTGGACAAGGCAGGGCTCATCCATCATCCCGATAGGGGAAAGTGGCCCGGCCTCAAGAGATACGCCGCCGCCGACACGGGCAAGCTTCCCCAAGACCTGATTCTTGAACCACGCGGGTTCACCAATTACAGCAAGAAGGGCGAAGCCACAGGCTACCCGACTCAGAAGCCGTTGGCGTTGTACGAGCGCATCATCAAGGCGTCCTCGAATCCCGGCGACATGGTGCTTGATCCGTTCGTTGGCTGCGCCACAACGCCCGTGGCCGCCGAACGGTTGGGCCGGCAGTGGGTCGGCATCGATATATGGGACGGCGCGTACCAGATGGTGCTCGACCGTATGGAGCAGGAGAACCTGGTTGTTCCGCAGTCCAAGAAGAAGCGCGGGCAGCAAACCCTGACGTTCGCGGACATTCACCTGAAGACCGTCCCTCCCCAGCGCACGGACGACGGCGATCCCGCAACGGTCGCCTTCCGAACGCCGACGGGCAAACGCCCCCGGCATCCCAAGCCCAGGACGCAGCATCCGCGCCTGCTGGCCGACATCGGCGCGTTCTGCCAGGGTTGCGGGCGCGACTACGGCTTCGACCCTCGCGTGTTGGAGGTTGACCATATCCGCCCCACGTCGGAAGGCGGCAGCGACGCCTACGACAACCTAACGCTGCTATGCCCGCCCTGCAACAAGGAAAAGAAGGACCACCTTACCTTGACGGGCTTGCAGGCGCGCAACCGTACCAACGGCCACCTGCCCCCGGAGCGCGAACCCTACCTGCGGCACGGCCGGGCGCAACGCACAACGCGCAGAAGGCGGCGCAGGAGGTAGGAAGCGGGCGTGACCATCCCGTTCCGAGAGGCCGGACTAGGCTAGGAGTCGACAATGGATTGGTGGTCTTGGAGCATCACAATTGGCGAGATACTGAATATTTTCGTGCTCGTTGTCATTGCAGTGGGCGGACTGGCGGTAGGTCGTTCTGCCGCACGCTCAGCGCAAGCTCGCAATAGACAGTGGATTGTCGATGAATATGATGAATTGGTTAATTACCGCAAGGAGACTGGGAATGTCGCCTCGGATCTCGGATATAAGGCTTTCAATGAAGCGGGCCTTTTTGATATGAAGCGTCTGAGTAACCTCAACACCCCTGCCTCCAACATCCTCACTCAAGATGTTAACCAGTTCATAATCACGGTCGCCGATGATGTGAATGCCAATCTTCGGAAGGATATTCGATATGAGGAATCCCAGACCTCTCAGGAATGGGTTGAGGAGTTCAAATCCCGTCTCCGTAAGGAATATCGTGTAAAAGTCAAGGAGCAAGGACTTCTCGACAGGGCAGCACAGATTGAGCAAGATGCCTTCCCGCCACGCTGATGCTCTAGGCGCCCGTGACAGGCTTTATGCCATAATGCGACAGAACCCTTGCGAAAGGCGAGACTCATGAGAGACGCGAAGACAAGAGCGCCCGCGCATGAGGCGCAGGACAGGCGGCTCCCGACCCGCACAAGGGATGAGGTCGCCTATCTTGGCAAGCGGATGTACGAGCGGGACATCCGACGGCAGGTTGAGGCCGACCACGTTGGGGAGATCGTCTCCATAGACGTGGATACCGGCAGTTGGGCCATCGGCGGCTTTGTGCTTGAGGCGGTTGACCGTCTGCGCGCGCAGCGCCCGGACGCTATCAACGTCTGGAGTGAGCGGGTCGGGTACAGGGCCCTGACCAGCTTCGGCGCCGGGGCATTGCGGAGGACGGAATGATCCAGGGCGTGGTGAACGCCGCCTTGGAAGCTACCGTATCCCTTACAGTGCAAGGCCCATCGGGGCAAAGCCGTGCGATAGACGCCGTTATAGACACCGGTTTCAATGAGTTCCTGACCCTGCCGGCGGCGCTGGCGACAGAACTGGGATTGACCGCCGTGACCAGGGCCTCGGCAATTCTGGCCGACGGCAGTGAGGCAACGTTCGACGTGTACAGCGTCGAGGTTCTTTGGGACGGCTACCTGCGCCATGCCGACGCCTATGTGTCCGACGCCACGCCCCTAGCGGGTATGCGATTGCTCGTCGGTCATAGCTTGTACGTGGAAGTCGAGAACGGCGGCCGGGTCGTCATCCAGACGAGGGAGTAGCTGGGCGCCCACACGGTCACACAGGCCTAGCCACTAACCACTCGCCGCCATCCACTTCCCTGTGACCTCAAAACTAATGGTTACCGAAGGAGGGAATCGGCCTCATAACTGCGGTTACCGAGTAGGCGACCATGTTAATGAGTCACCCTGTCTTCATGCCAGTCGCAGCAGCCTACGTCGAGTCCCTCGAAGGGTTAGGATGGGGGCGCGATGCTCCAGGTGACAGACAGGTCGCGTATGGGCAAGGCGGGCCTCAGGCGGTTTCTCGCTGAGTTGGCGGCGCGCCCCGACGGGTTCCGAAGCGACTACCTGCCGCACAACGGCGCTCCGCCCGCGCGGCAAGCCGGCGCGGAGGCGGGGTTCGTGCCGCTGGGCGACGCGACCGCGGAGGCCGGGCGGTCCGCCACCGGGCTGGCGGTGTTTCGCGGCAGCGAGTACGCGGCAGCGGTCGCGCCGCCGTTTCCGCTACGCGCGGACCTGCACGCGGACGGCTTCGATGCGGAGCCGTTGCTGGCCATGCTGGACACGGAGTATTGCGTCGGGATAGTGTTGCTCAGGTTGGGCAGGTACGCGGTGGGAGTTGCGCAAGGGGACAAACTAGTCGCGTCGAAGACGGGTTCCCGATACGTGAAGAACCGTCATCGCAAGGGAGGATCTTCCGCCGGGAGGTTCGCGCGAAGCCGCGAACGGCTCGTGCGGGAGTTGTACGACAAGTGCTGCGAGGTGACGCGGGCCGTGTTCGCGGCGCACGAGGACTCGATCGACTACGTGCTGTTGGGAGGGGAGAGGCACACGCTGAACGGCTTCCGCAAGAGGTGCGGTTACGTCGGCGACTTCGGGGACGCGCTGCTTGAGCGAGTGCTGGAAGTGGACCGGCCCGGGCAACGGGCGCTCGAAGGCATTGGGGCGCAGGTGTGGATGAGCAGCGTCGTGACGCTGGAAATCCAGCCCGTCCCCACAGACTACAGACAGGACTGATACGAACATGTACGACCTCGTCATCAAGAACGGGACTATCTACGACGGGACGGGAAGCCCGCCGTACTCCGCGGACGTGGCCGTCGCGGGGGACGAGATCGTGGCCGTGGGGCGGCTCGAAGGCGAGTCCGCGAAGACCGTCAACGCGTCCGGCCTGGCCGTGACGCCGGGCTTCATCGACCTCCACACGCACAGCGACGCCTCGTTCCTGCACGATCCGACGGCGCAGAGCAAGGTGCGGCAGGGCGTCACGTTGGAGCTTGCGGGCAACTGCGGCAGCAGCTTCTGCGCGCCGGTGATCGGCAAGGCCCGCGAGCAGCTCGAGGCGCGGCTGGGCAGAGGGCCAGAGTCGAAGAGGCTGGGCTGGACGTCGTTCGGAGAGTACCTGGACGCCGTCGAGGCGGCCCGTCCGCCGCTCAACCTTGCGGGCCAGGTTGGTCACGGCACGATCAGGGCCTGCGTCGTCGGCCTCGACGCGAGATTCCCCACGCCCGAGGAGCAGGACAGGATGCGGGAACTGGTGGCGGAGTGCCTGGACGAAGGGGCTATGGGATTCTCCACCGGCCTGTTCTATGACCCCGGCAACTACGCGCGCCTGGAAGAGGTGATTGACATCTGCCGCGCCGCGGCGGAGCGCGGCAAGGTGTACTCCACGCACATCCGCGACGAGGGCGCCCACTCGGTGGGACTGTTTGTCGCGCTGAACGAGGCGATCGAGATCAGCAGACGTACGGGCGTTCGGCTGCAACTTTCGCACGTCAAGTGTGTCGGCCCGACCGTGTTCGGCAGGGCGCCCGACGTGCTGAGGCTCATAGACTCGGCGGTCGATGAGGGCCTGGACGTTGCCGGGGACCAGTACCCGTACACAGCCGCAAGTACGCGGCTGACGGGCGCGATCTTCCCGCGCTGGGCGCTGGCCGGCGGACGGGCGGCGGCGCTGGAGCGGCTGGCCGACTCCAAGACGAGGTCCCAGGTGAAGGACGGGATCAACTACAACTATGACTACAACCGTAGCCCTGAGGGCGTCGTGATCTCCCGGCTTGCCGAGGACGCGCGATTCGAGGGCATGACCATGACCGCCATCGCGGAGGAGTTCGGCTGCGACCCGGCCGAGGCCGCCGTGCGGCTGTACGAGATGGGCGAGGCGATGGTGGTCATCCACGCGATGCGCGAGGACGACGTCCTGGAGATAGCGCAGCACCCGCTCATCTCCGTCGGTTCGGACGGAAGTTCGCTGTCCACCGAGGGAGTGCTGTCGGCGGGAGTGCCGCACCCGAGAAGCTACGGCACGTTCCCCCGGTTCATTGCCGAGTTCGTGCGGAAACACGGCGTGGTCTCGTTCGCCGAAGCGATCAGGAAGATGACGACGCTTCCGGCGTCCCGGATGGGGCTGACGAGGCGCGGCCGGATAGCGCCGGGCTACGCCGCCGACATAGTCGCGCTCGATCCGGCAACGGTGGCGGACACGGCGACGTTCGAGTCGCCGCACAGCTACGCGGTCGGCGTGCCGCACGTGGCGGTCAACGGAACGGTGGTGATCGAGGACGGGGAGTACACCGGCGCGGCCCCCGGCAAGGTCGTCAGGGACTTCCACGACTAGCAGGCCGCGGCCCCCGTATCGGGGTACGGGGCAGGCTCTGCACCCATAAGGGGATAGTACGGAGGTAAGTTGGAATGGCAACGCGAACGGCGGACGTGGTTGTGGTGGGCGGCGGTGTGATGGGGACGAGCATCCTCTACAACCTCGCCCTGAAGGGGGTCACGAACACGGTTCTGCTGGAGCAGACGACGCTGGCCTCCGGCTCGACGAGCAGGTCCCAGGCGATCCTCAGGATGCACTACTCGAACGAGGTCACGACCCGCATGGCCTGGGAGAGCCTCAAGATTTTCAGGGACTTCGAGGAGATCACGGGCACGCCTTCCGGGTATGTCAAGACAGGCTACTTCATCGCGGTAACCGAGTCTGAGCGTCAGGCGCTCGAGGCGAACGTGGAGATGCAGCAGGCCGTGGGAGTGGACACCGCGATCGTCGGCCCGGAGGACGTGACGCGCATCTCGTCGCTGCTCGCGGCAGAGGAGGGCGAGGTGTTCGCGTACGAGCCGGAGTCCGGCTACGCGGATCCGTACTCGGTCACGAACGGCTTCGCCGGCCGCGCACGCGAGCTTGGCGCAACGGTGCGGACCGACGCGCGCGTTACGGGGATCGACATCGAGGGCGGGCGCGTGGTGGCGGTGCGGTTCGGGGACGAGCGCGTCGAGACTAACACTGCGGTGGTTGCCGCCGGGCCGTGGTCGCGGAAGCTGCTGGCCGGTATCGGCGTGGACGTGCCGCTTGGCATGGTGCGGCATCAGGTGGTGATGATCCGCAGGCCGGACAGCATAGGCCAGCATCCCATCCTCGGCGACGTGGTCAACGACATGTCGCCAAGACCTGACGTTGGGAACATCACGATGGTTGGGGTAGGGGAGGACGAGCACGACGGCACGCCGGAAGACTTCGACCAGGGCGTGGACATGCGCGAGGTGGAGCGGACGATGATCCGGCTGGCCAGGCGCATACCTGGCATGGAGGACGGCCTGTTTCGCGGCGGATGGTCGGGGCTGTTCACGGTCACGCCGGACTGGCACCCGGTGCTGGACGCAGTGGAAGGCATCGACGGCCTGTACTGCGCCGTAGGGTTCAGCGGCCACGGCTTCAAGCTGTCCCCGATGATAGGCCAGACCATGGCGGAGCTTATCGCGGACGGGCAGGCAACGACCATCGACATCTCGATGCTGAACCTAGGCCGGTTCGAGGCCGGCAAGCTACTGGAGTCGCGCTACACGATGCAGGTGCTGGCGTAGCGACGATTCGATAGCCGATGCCCAAGCATGACTACCTGTTCGAAGATGCTTTACGGAACCTGAGCGCGTGCGTGATAGGATGGGTACTGTGAAAGCGCAACCGGAGGCCCGACCATGACGACACCAGCAGGCGCGAAGATGCCCCTGCCGTCCGACGTCGCTGACCGTCCCTGGTACGAGTTGATAAGCGACGTGGCCGAACCGATAGAGGACGGGATGCAGCAGGAAGACACGATAGACCACGTCAACCCGATCATCCGGGCACGCTACGCGGACGATCCCACGGTGCTCGTGTCCGGTCCCACAGCGGTAATCGTGTACGACTCGGACACGCCCGGCTCGGTGATATCGCCGGACTGCTACGTCGTGTTCGGAGTGGACACCGAGTTCATCAGGCGAGAGCGGCGGAGCTACAGGATAGACGAATGGGGCAAGCCGCCTGCCTTTGTGATGGAGGTGGCGTCGGCGAGTACGGCGGCAAGAGATCTGGGTGATAAGCGAGAGATATACGCGCGCATCGGGGTTACGGAGTACTGGCGCCTTGACCGAAACGGAGAGCATTACGGCGAACCGCTGGTGGGTGAGCGGCTGGTGGATGGAGAGTATGAGCGGCTGGAATTGCGCGAGGAGACGGACGGCAGCACGTGGTCACGGAGCGAGGTCCTGGGGGTGGACGTGTACCACCTTTTGGAGGATGGGTTCGGAAGGTTCCGCCTGCGCGACAGCGCCACCGGGGAGTGGCTGAACGTCCTCGGCGAAGAGCGCGCGATGCGCATAGCCGCTGAGGCTCAGATCCGTGAGCTTCAGGCGGAGTTGGGCCGCCTGCGCGGAGACAGGTTAGACAGCCAGGGCTAGCGCCCTTGTAGCCTTACCTGCATGAACTTAGTTGGGTCGCAGTAAGGCCACAGCCCATGTTACCTGAGTTTCTTCCGGCGTTCGGCCTGATCGCGGTCATCATGGTGGTCACCGCGCTGGTGTCGGGCGCGGTGGAGCGGTCTCCACTGTCATTCCCGATACTGTTCCTGGGCCTGGGATTGCTGCTGGGCGAGAGTGGGTTCGGATTGCTGGAGATGGGGCCGCACGATCCTATCCTCGAAGTGGTCGCGGCCCTGACGCTCTCGCTTGTCCTCTTCCTGGACGCGCTGAACCTGCAGGTCGAGGAGTTGGGCCGGCGGTGGCTGATACCCGCGCTGATCCTGGGGCCGGGCACGGCGCTCATCATTTCGCTTGGCGCGCTGCCGTTGGCGCTCATGCTGGGATTCGGTTGGCTGGTCGCGTTCATAGGCGGGGCGATACTCGCCTCGACCGACCCGGTGGTGCTCCGAGAGCTTGTGCGCGACAAAAGAGTCCCGCGCTCGGTGCGGCAGGTGCTCAAGATAGAGGCGGGAACGAACGACATCATCGTGCTTCCCGTGATCCTGGTGCTGATTGCGGTCGCCCAGGCGCAGGGCAGGGACATGGCAGCGTGGGGCGGATTCCTTGCTCAACTTCTGCTGCTGGGCCCGGCGATAGGGTTTGCCATCGGGGGCGTCGGATCGTGGCTGATGAACCGGGTGGACGCTCGAATGAACATCCGCCGTGAGCATCAGTCGTTCTACGGCATCGGCCTCGTGCTGGCGGCCTTCGGCGCGGCCACGGCGGCGGGTGGCGACGGATTCCTGGCCGCCTTCGCCGCAGGGCTGGCCGTGGTGCTGCTGAACCAGCGGCTTTGCGACTGCTTCATGGAGTACGGCGAGGTGACGTCCGAGATGGCGATGCTGCTGGCGTTCGTGCTGTTCGGCGCGGTGCTGTCCGGCATTCTCGAAACGGTCAACATCCCGCTGGCGGCGGCGCTGGCCGCCATCGTGATCTTCGGACTTCGTCCGCCGGTGCTGGGAGCTCTGCTGGCGCGGACCAGGCTGAGCCTTGAGGCGAAGGGGCTGATCGCGTGGTTCGGGCCTCGCGGCCTGAACTCGCTGCTGCTGGCGCTGCTTGCCGTGCAGGCGCACGTACCGGGGGCCGAGGAGTTGCTGGCGACGGTAGGTGTGGTCGTTATTGCGTCGGTGGCTATCCACGGGGCGAGCACGACGCCGCTGGGCGCATGGTACGGACGAAAGGCTGACCGAGCAACGCTAGCTGAGGAGCGGGAAGGAACGGCGGACGGGCTGTTCGCGCGGGACGACAGCGAAGTGCGGACCGTAACGCCGGAGGAGCTGCGCGAGATGGCGGGCGGCGTCACGCCGTCGGTGATCCTGGACGTGCGCTCACGGTCTGCTTACGCGGCGTCCGGGTTGCAGGTACCGGGATCCGTGAGAGTACTGCCCGACGAGGTCTCCGAGTGGGCGGCGGGCAGGCCGCGCGGAGAGGCGCTGATCGTTACCTACTGCGCCTGACCGGGCGACGCGACGGGCGTCCGTGCGGCGCAGCAGCTACAGGCGATGGGACACAGCGCGGCGGCGCTATCCGGCGGTTTCGACGGCTGGGCGGCGCGGTATCCGGTAGAGGCTGCCACAGGGCAGAGTGCGGGCTAGCGCATAGCGGCGTCGTTGGTTAGACTTTCTCTGGCTCTTTGGAGAAAACACATGGCCACAACTATGACCGATGCCTTCGCCGACGCTCACTTAATGCACGCCGCCGCGCTGCAAAGGCTGTCGGCGGGGGACATTCGCGACGCCGCTGAGAAGGCTTGGTGCGCGGCTAAGCGCGCCACCGACGCCCTCATACTAGCCCGAACCGGCGATGAACCCCGGACCTCCGCCGCGACCAGCGCGGGTCTGCGTCGCCTCGTGCCGACCGATCCCAAGTTGCGCGCCTTGCGGCGACGATACCTGGACCTTCAGGCGACGCTACACGGCGAGTGTTTCTACTACGGCCGTGCGACCCGGTTGACGAGACGGAACTCTTAATTCGAGAGACCATAAACTTTATCCGGGACGCTGAGCGCCTGGCGCTAGTCTGAGACCTCCACGATCATTTCGATCTCAACGGGGATGTTGCCGGGCAGGGCGGCCATTCCTACGGCGGAGCGAGCGTGCCGGCCCTTGTCTCCGAACACCTCGACGAGCAGATCGGAGCAGCCGTTGGCCACTGCGGGCTGCTGATCGAAGTCGGGAGCGGAGTTGACCATCGAAAGCAGCTTGATGACGCGGTTGACTCTGCCCAAGTCTCCAAGCTCGCTCTTGAGGCGGGCTATCAGGTTGACGGCGGTCAGCCTCGCGGCTTCGTAGCCCTGCTCAACGGTGAGATCGGCGCCCAGCTTGCCGGTCGGCGCGGGGCCTTCGGCCGGCGCGGCCGGGCCGACGCCCGACAGGTACAGCAGGTTGCCGGTACGCACTGCCGGAACGTAGTTCGCGATTGGGGCAGGGGACTCCGGAAGCTCGATTCCTAACTCTTCAAGTCTGTCTTCGGCGGACATAGGTCTCTCCTTCGTGCTTGAGTTCGATTTGTTGACGGGGAAGGTTCAGGCGAACGCCAGAACGCGGGCGGGGTTGTCGATCAGTATCGCACGGATGGTCTCTTCTTCCATGCCGCGCTTGCGCATCCTGGGGACGATGTTCTCAAGGATGTGTGCGTAGCCGTGGCCGCCGTAAGCGTTGAGCCTGTGCTTCGAGAACATGTCGTGGCCCACGACGATCCTGTCCTGATAGCCCTCGGCGATCAGGCGCTGGATGTAGTCCAGTCGTTGGGCATCGCTGGGCATGTCGATGTCGGACAGGGGGTAGTAGGAGCACTCCACTCCGAAGAGGTCGTATTCGAGGTATGAGCCCCTGGCCGCGAACTCGACGAGCGAGTCCTCGTCCGTGTACGTGCGGTCCAGATGGCTCATGATCGTCCTGCCAATGTCCGCGCCGGCCTCCGAGAGGATGTCCAGGATCTCGAACGGCGCGCGCGGGCTGCGGCCGGGGTGGATCAGCAGCGGAGCGCCCGTCTCCCTCTGAGCCGAGGCGGCGGCGCGGAGCACCTTGCGCTCATTGGCCGTGAGGGGCCAGGTGCACCCGATCTCTCCGATGATGCCGGCCTTGACCCGCGTACCATCTACCCCTTCCGTGATGTCGCCGATGATGCGGGCGGCGAGTTGCTCCTCCTCCACGTGGTCCATGTCCGGCGAGTGGGTGGCCGCGACATAGTAGCCGGCTCCCATGATTACATTTATGCCGGCCGCCGTGGACACCCTGGCCAGGCCAAGCGGGTCCCGACCGATTCCGATCGTCGTCGCTTCGACGATGGTGCGGCCGCCGGCGCGCCGGAACAACTCAACCTCGCGTATCGCGGTCTCTTCGTCGGTCAGGAGCAGGTTGTCCTCGTTCCTGTTCCAGTGGTAGCGCACCCAGGCCAGGTTCTGGAGGTTGACAGGCTCGTACGCCCGTCCTAAGTCCGAGGCGGCGGTTGGAGGATCGAA
This sequence comes from Dehalococcoidia bacterium, assembly GCA_963668185.1. GTDB lineage: Bacteria > Chloroflexota > Dehalococcoidia > Lucifugimonadales. Next base: position 707,614 of record OY764162.1, on the reverse strand, counting down.
CGTGGTTCTGAAGTCGATGAGGATATGCTCATGAGTCATGGTGGGGCCGAGCTCGTGGGCCGGAATCGGCCCGAGCACGGTCTGCGCCAAGCCCTGCATGCGGTCTTGGTTCATACGGGGAGGTTAGCGGGCCGCCGCGACGTTGACCACGCGGACGGCATCGCCGGCGCGGACCGTGCCGCTCTCCAGCACGGTGGCGAGCATTCCGCGCTTGCCGTCGAGCGCGGTGCGAAGGCCCTGGCGCAACTCGTCCATGCGCTCGCACGGCTCGCAATCTTCGGTGATCTCAAGCACGGCGTCGCTTCCCAGTGCTACGCGGTCGCCGGGCTGCAATTCCTGCAGGGCGAGGCCTTGCGTAGTGATGTTCTCCCTGACCTCGCCGGGCGCGAGTCCGAAGGCGGCGAGCGTCTCCTGCGCCATCAGCAGTACCTGCCGGTGGGCGCGCGCCCGGCCGCGGGTGGCGTGCCGGTCGCCTTCGATGCCGTAGCCGGCGACTATGTCAACGGTCTCGACCTCACACATGGGCTCGCGGTGCCCGAGGCAAAGACGAAGGGACGCGATCGTTCCTGAATCTGCTGAAGCCATTTTCCAATACTCCAAGCTGTGGTTAGGATAAGTTACACGTGACCGTCGCTGAGTTCAATGGGCTGGGAGTCAGGAGAGGTGCAAAGAGCACGTAGGGAAGAGTAGGATGGGGCACGGAAGGAGGCGCGCGATGACTAATGGAAGCGATACGGTGAAGACGGCGCAGGAGATGGCGGAGGCGGCTAAGGCGTGGCTGGGCAGGCTTGACACCGCGCAGCGGGCGAGGGCCACGTTCCCGTTCGAGACGGCTGAGCGGCTCAACTGGAACTTCATCCCGATGGAGCGGCAGGGGCTGTCGAGGGGCGAGATGGACGGCGCGGCGCTGGAGGCGGCGGACGCTCTCATGGCGACCGGGCTGAGCCCGAACGCTTACCAGCGGGCAAAGCAGATCTTCGAGCACGAACTGATCCTGGGGGAGATCGAGGCGAGATCGGGAGGTTCCGGCTTCCACAGGCGGCCGGAACTCTACTTTCACACCGTGTTCGGCGAGCCCGGCGATGGGCCGTGGGGCTGGAGGGTGGACGGGCACCACGTTTCCCTGAACTTCACGATCATCGACGGGGAGGTGGCGGGATCGACGCCCTGCTTCCTGGGGGCCAATCCCGCGGAGGTGTTCCACGGGCCTCACAAGGGCCTGAGGATCATGAGGCAAGAGGAGGACCTGGCGCGGGAACTGTTCGTGTCGCTGGACGACGACCTGCGGTCGATTGCGACGATCTACCCTGTGGCGCCGAGCGAGATAATCATGCGGGCCAGTGATCGAGTGACCATGGGCAGCCCGGCAGGGGTCGCGGCGGGCGCGCTGCTTGCGGACTCGCGCGACAGGCTGATGGCGCTGGTGAGGCTGTACGTGGATCGGCACGAGGGCGGCCTTGCCGCCAGTTCGATGAGGGAGATCGAAGCCGCCGGGGCAGGGGACATCCACTTCGGTTGGGCGGGCGGCGACAGGCGGCGCGAGCCGCACTACTATCGCATCCACGGGCCGCGATTCTTCGTGGAGTACGACAACACGCAGGACAACGCGAACCACGTGCACTCGGTGTGGCGGGACATCGACAGCGACTTCGGGTACGACGCCCTAGGCGCGCACTACGAGGCGGCGCATACGTAGGGCTGGGCCCCTGGCCCGTAAAGGCGGGGCAATCGGTTGCCGTACGGCGCCGCGGGCGATTCGCGAATCGCCCCTACGATTGGTGCAAGGGCAATGATTCTGCTAGCTGGTCAGCTTTAAGAAAGCAACGGCAGCCCCGACCAAGCCGGTCATAAAGATACCCAGGGTGAGCATGGCTCGGTTGAGGTCTGATCGAACGTCGGCAATGGCCCTGTACACGTCCGCCTTCGTTGCGAGGTGTTCGTACCCGCCTTCAAGACGACTTACACGCTCTTCAATCGTTGCCATTGTTGCCTCCTAGCCAAAGTCTACCACCTTGCGTGACGCCTTGTGTACTGAGAGGAGTATCTGGCAAGTGTTCAGAGTTCGTGAGAGGAGTACCCGTCCCACCTCTGGATACCGGCCTTCGCCGGTATGACGGCAAAATGAGCTACTCCTATCGACAATCAGTTTCGGTTGACGTAGCCGGCTAGCCCCCGTTGTCTGCGGTGTCCGGGGCGGGTTCGATGGTGAAGATGTAGCCTTCGCGGGGGCGCAGCAGGGCGTCGACGGTTGGGCCGTCAACGAGGTAGACGTCGTCTGAGCCCTGGCGCTGGACGTAGTAAGTGTCTTCGGACACTTTCAGGAAGCGGAGGTTCACTCCGCCCAACTGCGATCCGGGCGCGGTAGTGGCCGTGATCTCCGCGTGGGGAGAACTGAAGTCGACAGCGCCCGCCTCTTCGTCGTGGACGAAGCCCTGCGCTACGACGAACTCCGCGAGTTGCAGCATCGTCTCCACCTGGAGCGGATTGGCCGTGAACTGCTGTCCGTCCGCTTCGATGACCCAGCCGGGGCCGGACCGCCGCACAACGAACACGTCGTCCTGATAGGCGAACGTCATCGAGTCCAACTGATCGCGGGGGAGTTGCGCGATGATGGGATTCCGCCACGAGTAGGGCGACGGGTCGAAGATCTGGTCGAAGCCGCACGGCACGCCGTACACCTCGTCGCCGCGCGGCCTTTTTACGTAGCAGAGTTGCGCCTCTTCTGTCCAGACGGTGCTGAAGACCAACTCTTCCTGCAAGGCGTCCCCGAGGTAGAAGCCGACGCGCACGCCCTGCGCGTCGTCCACGCCCATGAGTTCGTGGTTGGCGGGGTTCCGCGCGATGAGCTGTGCGCCGTCAACCAGGAGCACCGCGTTCCAGAACACCGCCAAGCGGCGGTCGAACGCGGGCTCCGTGCGCCCGGTAACCAGCAGCCACTCGTTGTTCTGCCTGCGGATCGTCGTTTGCTCGCCGCCGTCCTCAAGCGTGACCTCGTCGACGACGTCCGGCGTAATCGGCAGGAGGCCCTCAAGCGACAACTCGTCGGAGCCGGCCGTGACGAAACGTCCAACCAGTCCGGCGACCGCTATGGCCGCCAGAACGACGAACACAAGAACTACCTGTCTACCTTGCACTTCGGTAGATCCTCCGTGTGGCGCGGCGGCGCATGAAGTAGCGGAACAGGCCGAGCAGGGCGAAGAAGGCGGGTATGCCCACCACGTTTCCGTACTGCACGAGCAGCTGGTGCGTCTGGGAATCGAACAGAAGCTGGCGCGACGTTATGAGCTTCGACCTGATGTCCGCGAGCGCGTCTTCCTGGGCAAGCCAGTCCACCAGGTTCGAGAACAGCAGCAGGTTGCCGGGCCCGTCCGGCTGGCTTAGCACCGTGTCGGATACCCAGTCGGCGTCGCCCACCACCACCAGCCGGAACGCCGTCCCGTCGTTCGAGGCCGGCGCCTGACCGGTGACGGCCACGCCGGTGAGCTGTTCCCGCCATTCGGTCGCGGGCACGTCGGGAAGCACGTCCGGGCTGACGTTGAACACGGGCCGGTCTTCCGCAAGCTCCAGGCGAGCAGCCGACCCGCGCGTTTCGAGCAGCGGAATGACCTCGACCGCGCCGACCTCGGAGCGCGTGCTGCCGACGGAGCTTGCCCAGGCGAGGACGGCGGTCTCGGCGTTGCCGGCGATCTTGTTGTCGATGACCGGGACGCGCATCCAGTAAGGGTAGGGAAGCGCGGAGCCGGGGAAGTTGGAGTACGACCGGAAGTCGAGCAGCAGGTCACTGTCCACGAAAACACCGTAGCGCCTCACGAACGACGCCATGCTCGCGGTGTTCTCGAAGCCGAGCAGCGCGGGGCTGTTCGGATCGGGGACTACGACGATCGGGTCCAGTAGGAACGCGGCCCTGCCTCCGCCGTCTATGTAGTCCTGTATCTCCTGGAGGTGCTGCGGCGGCATCGGAGACACGGGCCGGGGAACGACGAGCACGTCTAGGCCCGAAAGGTCCAACTCCCGCCCTTCTTCGGCCTCCACCTGTAGGACGTCGTAGTTGACCGCGAGGGCGTTTCCGATGGTCTGCAGGTGGACTTCGAGCGTCATCTCGTCGTGGCCGGAGAGGAAGCCGACGCTCTTTCGTTCCCGTGAGATCATCTGGTTGGCGAGCGAAGCGACGCGGTACTCCAGGCCGTCCACCTGCTCGATGAACGGGAGAATCTCCTTCCTGTCCGCGTATGTCATCGCAAGGCCGAGGTAGATGTTCTGAAGCTGCAACTCGCTCCGGCTGCGCACCTCGGACTGGACCTGGGGCACGCCCAGCAACTGCGCTTCCAGGCTGGCTTCGTCGCCCTCTTCGTCCGGCTTGGGGTACCGCTTGACGACGACGACGTTCTCCGACGTTGCGGCGAGTTCGTCCAGGAAGTCGTTCACGTCCCTCGCGACGAGCGCAGCCTGCGGGGGCAGGTCCTGGGACTCGAAGAGCTTGATTGTGAGGACATCGTCAAGCTGGTCAACGATCTGCTGCATCCCGTCGCTCAGCGTGTACAGCTTGTCTTCCGTCAGGTCCAGCCTGCCGCCGATCGAGCTTCCGAACCAGCCGACGAGCAGGCTCAGCACTACGAGGCCCGCGACGCCGAACTGCAGGAGCACGAAGCGGGGAGAGCGCCGGCTCAGCGACCGCGCCCGCAGCATCAGATACGCGGCGCTGAGGAAGGTGAAGATGAGCGCGAGGAAGTACAGCACGTCCCGGAGGTCCAGCACGCCGCGAGCCATGGTGCTGAAGTGCGTGACCGGGCTGAGGTCTTGGAACAGCACCGCCACGTTCAGCGGAAGGGCGGCGCGCACGAGATCGAGGCCGGCCAGCATCAGGATGAAGTTGAGCGCGAGGGCGGCCATGAACGAGACGATCTGGTTCCGTGTCAGGCTCGACGTGAACAGGCCGATGGTTATGAGCGACGCCGTCAGGAACAGGCTGCCGACGTACTGGGCGATGATCGCGCCTTCGTCCAGGTCGCCCGCGGTCTGGAGCGTGAGCGGGATGACGACCGTGGCGGCGATGGCTGCGCCCACGAACACGAGGCCGGACGTGAACTTTGCCAGCAGCACCGTCCAGCCTCGCACGGGCTGGGTCATCAGGAATTCGAGCGTGCCGTCCCGGTGCTCCTCCGCCAGCAGGCGCATCGTGGCGGCGGGAACGAAGATCGCTAGCAGCCAGGGCAGGGAAGGGCTGAATTCTACCGTGAAGAGCGGCCTGAGCGACGCCTCGTCGGTCAGGAAAGCGGCGTTGAAGAACAGGTACGACAGAAGGACGACGAAGATGATCACCAGGATGTACCCGGTGGGCTGGTCGAAGTAACCTTTGAGGTCCTTCTTTACGAGCGCCAGGAACGGCCGCATGGCGTGCTTACCGTGCCTCCCGCTCCGCCTCTTCCGTGAGGACGTGGAAGACGTCCTCCAGCCTGGAGGCCTCCTCGTGGAGCTCCCAGAGCGTCCAGCCTTCCTTCTTCGCTAGGTTGAACACCTGCGGCCTGAGATCGGCGTCGCCGGCGACGGTCAACTCGTAACGCTTGCGGTTTTCGATTGGGTCCAACCGGCGAATGCCGCCGATGCCGTCGAGCACGTTGAGCTTGGACTCGATCTGGTTGCCTTCGGCCTCGACGAACAGGCGGCGCAGACCGCGCGCCCGCGTCAGTAGCTCCTGCACGGTGTCGTCGGCCACCAGCCTGCCGCGATTGATGAGCAGAATCCGCTCGCAGGTGGCCTCCACCTCCTGCATCACGTGCGTGCTCAGCAGGACGGTGCGCTCCTCGCCGAGCGACTTTATGAGCTCGCGTATGGTGACGCGCTGGTTGGGGTCGAGTCCCTCCGTAGGTTCGTCGAGGATCAGTACCTCAGGCTGGTGCAGAATCGCCTGAGCAAGGCCGACGCGCTGGTGGTAGCCCTTGGACAGCTCGTGTATGGGCCTGTAGTACACCTCGTTGATGCCGGTCTCGTCGATTGTCTGCTCGAGGTTGCGCTTGTACTCCGAGGTAGGGATGCCGCGAAGGTCGGCCACGAAGGCGAGGTACTCGTTCACGAGCATGTCTTCGTACAGGGGGTTGCTCTCGGGCAGGTACCCGATCAGCTCCCGGGTCGCGGTCTCGTCGTCCTGCGTGTCGATCCCGTCCACGAAGATCGTGCCGCCGTCCGGCGAGTAGAACGAGGTGATGAGGCGCATCGTGGTGGTCTTGCCGGAGCCGTTCGGGCCGAGGAAGCCAACCACCTCGCCCTTCTTGATGTCGAACGTGACGCGGTCCACGGCGACGGTGGGGCCGAACACCTTGGTGGCGCCCTGCACCGAGATCGTGTAATCGCCGTTTACGGCGTCTGTGTCAACTGCCATCGTTGATGCTTTCCGAGACCTTTCGCTTTTGGCCCCATCTCAGTCTTCCCCAGCAGACTGGGGAAGAGGTTGTCTGTACTCTGGCGGCGGCATTTTACCGGACGCGGGACGGCGCTTCCTCTTGTGATACGAGTGAAGGGCCGCGCGGGGTTTTCAGGCGGGGGCGCTATTCCGCGGCCCCGTTGTGCTCGGCGAGCGCGCGGACGACGGAGTCCGGATTCATGGGCAGGTCGCGCATTCGTACGCCGACGGCGTCGTGGATGGCGTTGGCGATCGCTGCCATGGGCGGAACGATCGAGGACTCGCCGACGCCGCGAACGCCGAACGGATGGCCGGGGTTCGGCACCTCGACTATCACCGTGTCGATCATGGGCACGTCGAGGCTCGTCGGCATGCGGTAGTCGAGCAGGGACGTGTTCGCCATGCGCCCGTCGTCGCCGTAGAAGTACTCTTCGTTCAGCGCCCAGCCGATGCCCTGCACGCTGCCGCCCTGCATCTGGCCCTCGACGTAGCTCGGATGCACGGCCTTGCCCGCGTCCTGGAACGCGGTGTATCTCGTCACCTGCACCTTGCCGGTCTCCGGATCCACTTCGACGTCCACTAGGTTGGCCATGTGCGAGCCGCCGACGCCCGTGGGATACACGTTGGCGCGGCCAACCACCGGACCCCCGGTGCTGTTGAGTTGTGCGGCGATCTCCTTGAACGTGTAGCTGAGTTCGGGGTCCGCCTTGTGCCTGAGAGCGCCGTCCACGTACTCGACGTTGGAGGCGTCGGTCTCCCAGATGAACGCGGCGCGGTCGATGAGCTGGGACTTGATGTCCTCGGCGGCGGCGTGTGCCGCCCAGCCGGTCTTGAACGCAACGCCGCTTCCGCCCGTGACGGAGGTGTAGCCGATCGCCTCGGTGTCTCCGACGGTGGGGTGCACGTCTTCGACAGGGATGCCGAGCACCTCGGCGAGTTGCTGGGCGACCGCCGTGCGCGAGCCGCCGATGTCCATGGATCCCTCGGTCAGGGCTACGCCGCCGTCCGGGGCGACGTTGGCGACGGCGCAGGACGGGCCGGTGTTGTTCCGCCAGTACCCGAACGCGATGCCTCGGCCCGTGTTGCCGTCGGACAGCGGCGAACCGTAGTGCGGATGGGACCGTACGGCCTCGACGATCTCCTCCATGCCGATCGGGCCGTTCACCACGCCGTCCGCGCGCCGTGTGCCTTCCCTGGCTGCGTTCAGCGCGCGCATTTCGAGCGGCTCCATCTGCAGGCGCTCGCAGATTTCGTCGACTATCGTTTCCACGGCGAACGCGCCGATGGGCGCGCCCGGCGCCCGGTAAGCCGTCGTCTTCGGCTTGTTCGTTACCACGTCGTACCCGTCCAGGCGGACGTTCTCGATGTTGTAGGGCGAGAGCATGCACGCCGCCGCGCCGCCGACGGGCGAGCCGGGGAATGCGCCGCCCTCCAGCGCAAGCATGCCCTGCGCGGCGACTATCCGGCCGTCGTTCTTCGCGCCGATCTTCATCTTCACGTAGCTGCCCGAAGTCGGGCCGGTGGCGGTGAGGACCTCTTCGCGCGTCATGGCCAGCTTGACGGGCCTTCCGGACTTCTTCGAAAGCACGGCCCCGATCGGCTCCAAGCGGCAAGACAGCTTGCCTCCGAAGCCGCCGCCGATCTCCATCGGTATCACCTTGACCCTGGACTGGGGCAGCCCCAGCACGGTAGCGGTGCTGTCTCTCACGCCGAAGTGTCCCTGGCTGCTGGCCCACGCGACGACCTGGCCGTCGCCGCGCCACACGACGGTGGAACTCTGCGGCTCGATGTAGCCCTGGTGGACGGTCTTCGTCCTGAACTCGCGCTCGACGACGATGTCCGACTGCTCGAAACCTGCTTCTACGTCGCCCAGGATGTACTGCTCGTGGCTGGCGATGTTCGTGTCGGCCTTGTAGTCCTCGCCTTCCAGCCCCGCGGTGGCCAGGCGCTCGTGGAGAATCGGCGCGTCGGCTGCCATGGCGGCCTCGACGTCCACGACCGGCGGCAGGACTTCGTACTCGACCTCGATGAGCGCCAGCGCCTCCTCGGCCTGGTGCGGGCTGTCGGCGGCGACGGCTGCGATCGGGTGGCCGGCGTACAGGGCCTTGTCCGCCGCAAGTATGTTGTCGCGCATGTAGCGAAGGCTGGTGAAGATGTCCTCCCCGACTTCGGACAGGCCCTCGGCCACCTCCGCCAAGTCCCTGCCGGTCGCCACGGCTCTCACGCTGGGATGGGCCTCAGCCGCCGACGTGTCCAACCGCTTGATGACGGCGTGGGCGTGCGGGCTGCGCAGGACCTTGCCGTGCAACATGCCGGGCAGGTGGACGTCGGCGCCGTAACGCGCGGCGCCCGTCACCTTCTCGACGCCGTCGTGCCGGACGGGTCGGGTGCCGACAACCTTGTACTCTTTCTTGGAAAGAACCATGTTTGAAGTCATGTGAAGGTCCTCCGATGTTCAAGTCGGTTGGGCCCGGGCTGCGAGCGCGCTCACTCGTGTAAACACAAGAGGCGCTCGCAGGTGTTCAGCCCGGACCCTTCGCGCGTTTGCGTATCGATCCGGCCCCGCCAGCCGCCCGCGACCAAGTGGAGCCGCGCGTTGTTTCAGGTATGCCCGCAGCTTTGGGGACCGGCACGGATGTTACCATGCCAGCTTTCCCCGATGGTAGGATAGACGGCGCAGGGCGAGCGGCCAGACTAAGGGCGGAGCAGACCAAGATGGGAAACACCTTCGGGCGCGCATTCCGCGTGACCACGTGGGGCGAGTCGCACGGGGACGCCGTGGGCGTAACCGTCGACGGCTGCCCTCCGGGGCTTCCTCTCTCGATCGAGGCGATCCAGTCTGAGCTTACCCGAAGACGGCCCGGCCAGAGCCACATATCCACGCAGCGGAAGGAGGCCGACGAGGCAACCCTGCTTTCCGGCGTGTTCGAGGGCGTGACACTTGGAACTCCGATCTCGATTGGCGTGTGGAACCAGGACGCGCGGGGCAAGGACTACGAGTACATGCGGCGCCTCTACAGGCCGTCGCACGCCGACTACACGTACCAGGCCAAGTACGGCGTCCGCAACTGGAAAGGGGGCGGGCGCGCCTCCGCCAGGGAGACCGTAGGCCGCGTGGCGGCGGGCGCAATCGGCAAGCTCTTCCTGTCGTCCGAGTACGGTGTGGAGATCATCGGTTACGTCAAGAGAGTGCAGTGCATCGAGGCGGACGTGGACCCGGAGACCGTGAGGCAGGAGGACGTGGAGTCGAACGCGGCCCGGTGCCCGGACGGTGACGTCGCGGTCCGCATGATCGAGCGCATCAAGGAGGCGCGGAAGGCCGGCGACTCCCTCGGCGGCGTGGTGGAGGCCGTCGCGCGCAACGTGCCGCCCGGCCTCGGCGAGCCGGTCTTCGACAAGCTGGACGCCGATCTCGCTAAGGCGATGCTCTCGCTGCCCGCGTGCAAGGGCTTCGAGGTTGGATCGGGCTTCGACGGCACACGCAGCACCGGCTCGCAACACAACGACCCGTTCTACAGCGAGGGCGGGCGCATACGCACGAGGACGAACAACTCCGGCGGGATACAGGGCGGCATCTCCAACGGGGAGAGCGTCATCGTCCGCGCGGCGTTCAAGCCGACGGCAACGATCGCGAGCGAGCAGGACACCGTGGACGAGGACGGCGCGCCGGCGACGATGCGGGGCAGGGGACGCCACGACCCGTGCGTGCTGCCGCGGGCGGTGCCCATCGTGGAGGCCATGCTCGCCATCGTGCTGACCGACCACGCGCTCCGCCAGCGCGGCCAGCGGGGGGGACGGGTAGGGCATCACAGTGTCAGGTAGATTGCTACAATCATTAAATCGGCAAGCGTGTTGACAAGCAGGTGCTTGGGTGAGCGACAGATGCGGGCCGGGATTTCAACGCGAGTTGAGTGGCGGAGGGAAGATCAGGGCGCTGAGCCGTCACATGGTCGAGAAGCCCCACCGGAGGATCACAAGGCGGATCGTTGAAGACGTGCTGGATAACTGGTTGCTGAAGGGTGAGCGCAGCGACTCACACGGTCGCCGTAGCCGGAACTACCTGGCCTACTCGCCGGAGTTGGAGAAAGTGGTTCGGGTGGTCGTCTCGATGGATGATGCAACAATCGTGACCGCTTTTCCTGACGGGAACGCGACGAGAGCGTGGAATCGCGGCGACCACTCGTACTTTAGGAGAGTGTACGACAACCTGGAGGTACGTGATGAGCCTGCAGCTTCTGTATGACAAGGACGTTGACGTGCTGCGCCTGTTCACCGGCGAGGATGAGGAAACGAGCTCCTCTCTGCTCGATCTGTTGGAAGTGGTGGTTCACCTTACGGACGACGAAAGTCGTCACGTTGTGGGCCTTGAAGTGATAGGCGCTTCCTCGTACCTGCCCCTAGGCAGGTGCGGCTACGATACGAAAGCTGACACGCTCACCCTGGGAGCTACCGTGAGCGATCCGGCTAACATTACTGAGAATGCGGACATCGTTACGTATTGGCAGGAGAGTCCGTGGGAGCCTGGGGCCTGCATTGAACCGGTCGGCGTGACGATCCGGCGGGCGTCCAAGCATCTGAAGGATGCGTGCCGGTAATGGCTCCTGTGACTTGGACCGTTTGGCAAGCGCCACATAGGGCTGCCCTAAGTCACAGCGGCCTCGCCTGTTGGGATGCTACGTGCGGGCTGCGCGTCTCTGTGCCTGTCCTCACCTGCGCCGACGCTACGGTCTAGACATTCGGCCAGACGCGGTCCTACCCGCCGTTAGGCGGAAACACTTGCATCGTTATGGTGACGGACGTGGGCGCTGACCCCGGGGACGAGTTGTCAATCTCCAGCTTGTGCTGACCAGCCGACTCCACTTCGAATAACTGCTTGTCCACGTGAATGACCCGCTCCCAACTGCCCAATTCGCGGCCTTCTGGGTCAAGCAGCCTGAGATCGACCTCTGAGTCCGACCTGAACTCCAACTCCAACTCGGCTCCCGCCTCCAAGCTGAACAGGTGCCCGTGTACTCCGGGATCCAACTCAAAAGAGATTTGGTCAACCAGCCCGGGCGTTGGCTCGTCATCACCGGCGCAGGCGATGCCCGCCAAGGTCAGAAAGACAAGCAGAGGCAAAACAATGAGGCGCATGCCGCACCATCCCTTCCGTAATCCTCACCGGCGACACGCACCGCGCACTAATCCCTAAACCGTCGCGGCGGAGCCTCCGTCGATGTGGATCGAGCTGCCCGTGACGTAGCTGGCGGCGTCCGACGCCAGGAATGCGATCACGTTCGCGGCCTCTTCGGCCTCGCCGACGCGGCCCACCGGGATCGCCTTGCCCCTGCGCTCGTACCACTCGTCGCGCGTGAGGTCCGGCTCGTTCTCCCGGTCCGCCATCCATTGCCGGTCTATCTGGCCGCTCTTCACGAGGCCGATGCACACCGTGTTCACGAGGATCTGGTCCGCGGCGTAGTCCTTGGACATAACCTTGGTCAGCGCGATGCCGGCCGCGCGGCTGACGGACGTGGGCACGGAACTGCCCGGAGGCGCCTTGCCCGCGACCGCGGTGACGTTGACGATGCGGCCGCCGCCCTGCTTGCGCATGTGCGGAATCGCGAGGCGCGAGCACCTGATCGCGCCGAACAGCTTCAGGTCCAGGTCGTACTGCCATTCCTCGTCGGACACGTCGCCGAAGTAGCTGGCGGCTGACGACCCCGCGTTGTTCACAAGGATGTCCAGCCTGCCGTGCGTCTCGACGACCCGGTCGAACAGGGACGCGAGTTGAGCCGGGTCGGTGACGTCCGTCGATATGCCGGTAACGTCTCCGCCGGATGCCTCGCGGGCCTCGGCGGCCGCGGCCTCCAGCACGTCCTCCCGGCGCGCGCAGATCACGACGGTGGCGCCCTCCTCCGCCAGCTTGACGGCGGAAGCCTTGCCTATGCCCTCGCTGCCGCCCGTTATCACCGCTACTTTGCCTTTCAGGCCAAGGTCCATCAGCCCTCTCCTTTCGGATTTTTCTTGAGTGTTGCGGGGTAGTGTAAAGCATCCGCGCGGCGAAGGTCTCTTCAAGGGGGAAACGCCCACAGATGGAGGAAGGTGGGCCTCTACTGAGCTTCGGCGAGCCTGTACGACTCTTCGAGAAGGTCGGTGACGTACTGCACCTTCACCGGCACGCCGAAACGCCGCGCGCCGTACTCCAGCTGCATGGCGCAGCCGGGGTTCGCGGTTGCCAGCACGTCCGCGCCGGTTGCCGCCACGGTCCGCATCTTGCGCTCCAGCAGGCGCAGGGAGAAGTCGCGCTGTGTGATCGTGTACGTCCCGCCGGCGCCGCAGCAGCGCGACGCGTGCTCCATCTCGACGCGCCTCAGTCCGGGGACGGCGTCCATCAACTCCCTCGGCTGGCGAGTGATGCCCTGGGCGTGGGACAGGTGGCAAGAGTCCTGGTACGTGACGCTGCAATCGAGCCGGCCGGTCGGAGGTCTGAAGGGCAGGGCGCTCAGAATCTCGTGCACGTCCTTGACTTTGGAATCGAACTGGACGGCGCGCTCCGCATATTCGGGATCGTCCCGCAGCAGGTCGCCGTACTCCTTCATGCGAACGCCGCATCCGGCCGAGGCCACGACCACGGCGTCCACCCCGGTGCGGGAGAAGGCGTCGATGTTGCCCCGCGCCAGATCTCGGGCCCGGTCCAGATCGCCCACGTGGCTGTGAATCGCGCCGCAGCACGCCTGGCCCTCCGGTACGACGACCTCGCAGCCGTTCCTCGAAAGCACGGACACGACGGACTCCATCTGGGGGCCGTGCACCAGCGGCATGACGCAGCCCGCAAGTAGGCCGACGCGCGTCCGCTTCTCGCCGCGAGCGGCAACGACCTGTCCCCTGGCCGCGAAGTTCCGCCCCGAAATTGCTGGCAGCGCGTCGTGAAGATCGCTCAGGGTGCGCGAGAACGGCCTGAGCAGCCGCAGCTTGCGAACAGCCCCGTGCAGGCCGGTCTTGCGATAGAGGCGCGCGCTGCCTATAACCATCGACAGCCTGCGTTGATGCGGCAGCACGTGGTCGAGCGCAACAGCCGACGCGAGCCGCGCCATCCACGAAGACGAACGCTGGCGCGCCGTCTCCGCCATAGTGGCCTCGATCATGCGGCCATACGGAACGCCGGAAGGGCAGGCGGCCTCGCAGGCCCTGCACTGGATGCAAAGCTCCCAGTGTTGCAGGACGCTTGGCGTGATCCCGATCCGGCCGGAGCGTACCGCCTTCATCAGGGCGATCCGGCCCCTCGGAGACTCGGTTTCCAGGCCGGTCTCAACGTAGGTGGGGCACGCCTGCAGGCAGAACCCGCAGTGCACGCACTTGTACAGGTCCTCCTCGGACGGCCCCTTGCCTTCCGCGAATGTGTGCAGAGTTGTCGACACTAGATGCCGCCCACATATCGGCCGGGGTTGAAGATGCGCGCCGGATCGAACTCTTTCTTGAGTCTGCGCATGGTGGCGAGTGCCGGCCCGGGGTCTCCCCAGACGTCGACCTCCGACTTCAGCGCGAGCGGGCAGCGCTCTACTACAAGGCGTCCGCCGAGTTCTTCAATCGCCTTGCGGGCTTCGAGCAGCGCGGCGGCGCCCGGCGCCTCGGCGTCGCCGAACCAGCCCGCGCTTATCGTGCCGTGCGCCGGGTGGCTGACGAGCGCAGGTCTGGGGCCTTCCGCGCCGCAAGCTGTGAGGGCATCAAGTGCGGCTGCGCCGGCCGTCGGCGTCGTCATGGCCCGAAGCAGCAGGCTGGGCCTTGCCCGGTCACTCCAGCCAAAGTCACGCAGGCCGTTCCAGAGGGGAGACGCTTCGGCGCGGTCGAAGGCTTCCGGCAAGGCGCCGTCCGACCGCTCGATCAGCGTCCGGCACTCCCGTATCTGGCGCTCCACCGTCAGGGGCCTGCCTCCCAGGCGGATGGCAAGGTAGGCGGCGTGCGATCCCAGAGGGATGCCGGGCTGGCTGACCGCACGCGCGTCGAATACGGTGAGCGCAAGCGGCACGACGCGGCTCTGAAACACCGCCAGGCCGACCTGCCACGCCGCGTTCATGGTAGTGAAGCCGGCGAGCAGCGTGGTCTCCGTGCGCGGCAGGGGAGTCAACTTCAGCGACGCCTCGACGATCACCCCGAGCGTTCCAAGCGCGCCGACGTGCATGCGAGCGAGGTCGTAGCCTGAGACGTTCTTGACCACCTCGCCGCCGCTCCTGGTGAGCTTGCCGTCTGCCTGAACGACCGACAGGCCGATGACGCAGTCGCGCACGTTGCCGTACTGCCACTTGGCGGGCCCTGAGAAGCCGACGGCTAACGTGCCGCCAAGCGTTGCGCGCCCCGGCAGCGGCGGGTCCACCGCCACATACTGGCCGTGCTCAGCGAGAGCGGCCTGGAGACGGGCGATTGTGATCCCGGCCTCCGCCGCCGCGGTCAGGTCGTCCGGCGTGTGCCTGACGAGCCTGTTCAAGTGGCGGGTGGAAACCATCAGGTCCAGGGAGTCCGGCGGGTTCCCGAGGTCGAGCCTCGTCCCGCCGCCAACGGGGGCCACCGTTGAGCCGCAATCTGCGGCATCTACGATGGCACAGCGAAGATCATCGACCGACTGCGGCTCGACGGCAGCGCCCGGAACGACGCCATCGATAGAATCGTAAGTGCTGAGGTGCGAGGTCAAGGTTGAAGAGACCGTGAAGGCCAAACTCGGCGCCGCCGGCTACACGTAGGCGGCCGGGCCGGCGTGCGCAACAAGCGCGGAGTGATCGATGCCAGTGTACTCGGACCCCTTCGGAAAGACCTTGCCGGGGTTGAAGTTGTCGCCGGAGGCAAAGGCCGGGTTCAGCCTGGACATGGCCTCCATGTCGTCTTCCGTAAACATGAGCGGCATGAACTCCTGCTTTTCCAGGCCGATGCCATGCTCGCCCGACAGCACGCCGCCGAGTTCTACGCACAACTCCAGTATGCTGCCTCCCGCCTTAACGGCGCGGGCGGTCTGATCCTGGTCCCTGATGTCGAACAGTATGCAGGGATGCAGGTTGCCGTCGCCGGCGTGAAGCACGTTGGCGATGGGCAGGCCAACCTGCTCTGAGATCTCGCCAATGCCGTTCATAGCTTCCATTAGCCTCGTGCGGGGCACCGTGCCGTCCAGCAGGTAGTAGTTCGGCGCGAGGCGGCCGAGTGCGCCGATCGCGCCCTTTCGGCCTGCCCAGAGGCGCGCCCGTTCGCCTTCGTCGGTCGCTGTTCTGATTTCCATTGGCCGATGCTCGCGGCATACCGCCTCAATGTCGCGCGACTCCTCGTCGACGGTTTCCTGAAGGCCGTCCACTTCAACCAGGAGCACCGCCTCGGCGTCAGCCGGATAGCCGGCGTTGACGGCCGGCTCGACCGCGCGGATGCAGAGCGCGTCCATCATCTCCACGGCGGCCGGCACAATGCCAGCGGCGATTATCCCGGAAACGGCTGCTGAGGCCTGCTCCATCTTCGAGTACACGGCGAGCAGCGTCCGGACGGCCTCCGGCTTCCTGAGCAGCCTGACGACGATCTTGGTCACGACGGCCAACGTTCCTTCCGAACCGACAACGACTCCGCGAAGATCGTAACCGGCGGTCTCGCGGGAAGGGGAGCCGATCCACTCCACCGAGCCGTCGGCTCTCACAATCTCCAGGGCCAACACGTGGTTTGTGGTCACGCCGTAAGCCAGACAGTGAGGCCCGCCGGAGTTCTCCGCGACGTTGCCCCCGATCGTGCATACCTGCTGGCTGGAAGGGTCGGGCGCGTAGTAAAGGCCGTGGACCGCTACTGCGTTGGACAACTCAAGGTTGACGACGCCGGGCTCCACCGTGGCCAGCATGTTCCCGGTATCGATTTCCAATACGCGGTTCAGGCGGGCGAGGCCCAACGCGATAGAAGACGGACCGGCAATCGCGCCGCCGCTGAACCCGGTGCCCGCGCCGCGCGGCACCACCGGCGCGCCGTGAGCGCAGACGATGCGGACGACCTCCGCAACTTCGTCCGACGTTCCGGGTAGTACCACAGCCAGCGGTACGGCGGTATCAATCGAAGCGTCGTACTCGTACACGATCAGGTCTTCTGGGAGGTGCACGACGTACTCCGGCCCTACGACTGCCTTGAGTTCTTCGATCAACTGCGATGACAGGGCATCGGCCTCCGCGCATTGGTAGCCGCAATGATAGCAGGCCAGGGGCACGATTCAGGTTGCCCGGAGCCCTTGGTGTAAGATGGTGGGCATGGAGCCGTCGAAGAAGATACTGATCATCGCCGGCCCGAACGGGGCGGGCAAGACCACGTTCGCAAGGGAGTTCCTGGTCAACGAAGCGGACTGCCCGACGTTCGTAAACGCCGATCTGCTGGCGGCCGGCTTGAACCCGCTACAGCCGGAGCGCGAGACGTTCCGCGCGGGCAGGATGATGCTGGAGATGATCGAAGACTACGTCCGAAGAGGCGCCAGCTTCGCTTTCGAGACGACACTGAGCGGCCGGGGCTATGCTCGCATGATCCCGCGCTGGCAGGCAGAGGGCTACCGAGTGCGGTTGTACTTTCTGCGTCTGCCGGATCCGGAGATAGCGGTCTCACGGGTGCGAAACCGAGTGATCGAAGGCGGCCACGATATACCGGAGGAGACGATCCGACGCCGATTTGACGCAGGCTGGCGCAATTTTGAGCTACTCTACAAAGACTTAGTTGACGAGTGGGCGTTGCTCTCTGGCGCAGGAACTTCACCCGTGCTCATCGAACGGGGGCCAACTGCGGTTGCCGATGACCAAACAACACACAGGCAGACTTTCCAAGAACGCCGGCGCCCATACGACTTCGACGGCGCGTTGGCCGCCATGCGACGAGCGGCGGTGAAGGCGCGGCAGCGAGCGATTGCACTCACAGGCTCAGTTCCAACCTGGCGGGACGGCGAGACCGTTTACGACACCGAGGTTTCGGGAGGCGGCCCACCCCCGCCGCACCTGGATTCCCGCCTGCGCGGGAATGACGGTAAAGAGCACCCGCACTCTCGTGACGTTGACGGCGCGGAGGCCGCCTTGCGCCGAGCCGCGATCAAGGCGCGGCGGCGGGCTATAGCCCTTACCGGCTCTGTCCCGACGTGGCGGGACGGGAAGGTGGTTTACGATACGGAGGTCTAGCGGCCAGCGCTACAGCGCGCGGGCGGCCAAGTAGCCCCCGGCGGCGGCGCTGAGGCCGAGCGCGAGTTGCAGGCCGACGTTTGCGAGGGCCATTGCCGTGTGGCCGTCTCGCATCAGTGTGAGCGTCTGGTACCCGAACGCCGAGAACGTGGTGAAGCCGCCCAGGACACCCACGTACAGGAAGTTTCTCGCGTCCTCGGTGAGCAGGTCGCGGGACTCGGAGAGTCCCGCAAGGATTCCAATCGTGAGGCAGCCGGCCGCGTTGACGAACAGCGTTCCGAACGGGAAGGCCGAGTCCCCCAAGAGTCGCTGAAGCCACTCGCCGGCGCCGTACCGCAGTATCGATCCTGCGAATCCACCAAGACCGACCAACAGCAGAGTCGCCAGCGCTCCCGTGCTCATTCGCGAGCGCCGCGCTTGCGGTTGGCGGTGCATGGGATTGCGCCGCCTGAAGACGACTCTCTAGCGCCGGCCACGACGCCGATCAACTCGCTAGCAGGTTGGCGAGCGTCTGCGGTTCTGTGACGGGCAACTGGCACACGTAGTTGCGGCAGACGTACGCGGTGGGTGCGCTGTCCACGGCTTCGCGCGACTCCAGGAGGGGAGATTCAACGGCCTCGGCCGGGTCTGCCGCGCCAACCATGACACGGTTGGGGATGTAATGGCGGAAGACCTCTGCGGCAAGGGCATCAGCGGCAGGCTCGCCGCGCCGCGCCACGATTGCGATCTCGCGCGGCTCCGACAGGTACATATCGAGGGCGCATAGCCACTGGCCCGCTCCGAGCGGCGCCATCAGCATGAGTTCGCGAACCGATCTGAGCGCGGTTGCGCCCACGCGCTCCATGTCTCTGTCGCCAGTGATGATGGCCAGACGCAGGAGCACGTCCACGGCCATGCTTCCCCCGGAGGGGACTGCGTTGTCGGATACGTCCCTGGGCCGCACGATCAGCTTTTCGTGGTCCCGGCTCGTGTCATACATCCTGCCTTCGTCTTCGTCCCAGAACAGGTCGATCATCGTCCGGCCAAGCTCTATCGCCGCTTCCAGCCACCTTGACTCGAAAGTCGCCTCGTGCAGCGCAAGAAGGCCGTCGATCAGGAAGGCGTAGTCCTCAAGGTACGCATTAAGCCTGGCGTCGCCGTCCTTGAACGAACGCTTCAGCCGCCCGTCCTCAAGCAGACGGGTTAGAAGAAAGTCGGCGTTCTTCCTAGCCACGGAAGCATACTCAGACTCTTCGAGTATTGAAGCTGCTTCGGCAAACGCCCGGAGCATCAGCCCGTTCCATGCGGTCAGGACCTTATCGTCTCGTTCGGGCTTGATGCGCCGCTCCCTGTGCTCCAGGAGCCGCCCGCGGCATCGTTCGAGGAGGGCGTCGAACTCTTCCTCAGAAAGCTGGGACTTCTCGAGTGCTGCCGATCGCTCGCCGTCAACGAAGAGGATGGAGCGGCCCTCGAAGTTACCGTGCTGTGTCACGCCGAAGTGGAGATTGACGAGTTCACCATCGTCCTCGCCGAGCACCGACTTGATTTCGTCGGGCCGCCAAACGAAGAACTTTCCTTCGACCCCCTCGCTGTCGGCGTCCTGGGCCGAGTAGAAGCCGCCTTCGCCGCCGGTCATCTCCCGCATTACGTATTCGAGGGTCTGTTCAATCACCTTCCTGTAGAGCGGCTTGCGCGTGACCTGGTATGTGTGGAGGTACAGCTTTACGAGGAGCGCGTTGTCGTACAGCATCTTCTCGAAGTGCGGGACGAGCCAGATTGCGTCCGTGGAGTACCTGTGGAACCCGCCGCCAAGCTGGTCGTAGATGCCCCCGCGGGCCATCTTGTCAAGCGTAAGCTCCACCATCTCCAGGGCGTCCGGCGAGCCCGTGCGGACGTGATGCCTAAGCAGGAACTCGTACACCATAGGCTGGGGAAACTTGGGCTGGGAGCCGGTGCCTCCGTTGACGTGGTCGAACTCCGCGCGAATCCCGGAGTAGGCGCGTTGAAGCAGGTCCGGAGTCAATGGCTCGACGCCGCGGCCGGCAAACTGGTACCGCTCGATCTGTTCGATCAGCCTGGCGGAGGTTGCATCGACCTCCCCCCGGTGTTCGCTGTAGTAGCGGCTGATCGCCTCCAGCACCCTGGGAAAGCCGGGCATAGGCCCGCGGTCCCGAGGCGGAAAGTACGTGCCGCCATAGAACGGCTTTCCGTCCGGCGTAAGGAACACGGTCATCGGCCATCCGCCCTGGCCGGTCATCGCCTGGACGGCGGTCATGTAGATGGCGTCCACGTCAGGCCGCTCTTCGCGGTCAACCTTCACGCAGACGAAGTTGTCGTTCATGGTCCGGGCGATCTCAAAGTGCTCGAAGGACTCGCGCTCCATGACGTGACACCAGTGGCAGGCGGAGTAACCGACGCTGAGAAGGACGGGCTTGTCCCTGGAGCGCGCCTCTTCGAACGCCTCTTCGCCCCACGGGTACCAGTCCACGGGGTTGTTGGCGTGCTGAAGCAGGTAAGGGCTGGTCTCGTGTACGAGGCGGTTAGGCATCTTGCGGACGGCCCGGTTACAGGCCTGCCAACTCCAGGGTGGTCAAGCGGCCTGTGAGCAGGTCCGCGACCCGGATGGAGTGGTTGTTGGTGTCCGCGATGTACAGGTTGCCGTTAGCCGCGCTCAGTCCGGCGGGTTCATTGAAGCTGGCTTCGGAACGCCCGCCGTCGGCATTGCCGGCCTCACCGCTGCCAATGAACGACTCAACCCGGCGAGAGTGCGGATAGACCTTCTTGACCTTGTTGTTGTAGGTGTCGGTAATCAGCAGGCGGTCTTCCCACGTGCATATGCCGATGGGGTGCTGGAGACGCACCGCGTCACCCACTCCGTCGAGGTCGCCGAACTGGAACAGGTCGACGCCGACGATTGTCTTCACACGACCGCTGGGATCGAGGTCGGCCGACCGGATCGCACTGGTCTCGCTATCGGTGAAGTAGAGCAGGGCGCCGTCCGTGACGATACCGCTCGGCTGGGCCAGTTGAGCGTACTTCAATGGGCCATCGTCTATGTTCTCGCGGCCGTTGCCGGCATGAGGCCGGATTTCGCAAGTGGCCCTGTCCATCCTCCAAAGCTGGTGGAATCCCGCCATGGCGATGTACAGGTTGGCGCCGTGCAGTTCCACGTCCCAGGGCGAGGCGAGGCTGGTCTCCAGTCCTGGGCCGCCGGAGTGAAAGCGATTGGCTTGCTGGCCCGTGCCGGCGGCTGTCGAGACCCTGTGCTGCGCCAGATCCACTGAGCGAATAGCGTGGTTCTTGGTGTCGGCCACGTAGAGCGTGTCGCCATCGACGACAATGCCCTGCGGATCGTGGAACCGGGCGGATGTGTAGCCGCCGTCCGACATCCCGGCCTCTCCCGAGCCGATCACGTCCGTTACGCAGCCGTCCAGCGTAGCAACCACAATGCGATTGTGGTTGGAGTCGGCCACGAACAGCCTTCCGGAGGCGCCGTCCGCATGCACTTTTCCGGGGAATGACAGGGGGCGGTCGGTCTCTTTTTCCTTCTCCAACGTGTGGGGGATAGTCCGGCGATCTATCAGGCCGGACGAATCGAACTGCGCGACCATCTCGCCCAGGACGCGGTCCATGGCGTCGTAAGGAATCTCTCCCTCATGGCGGCCTATGATCCTGCCCTGGGGGTCTATGAACATGAAGGTCGGCCATGCGCGGGCGGCGTACTGCTGCCAGACTTGGAAGTCGGCGTCGTTTACGACGGGATGCTCAAGGTCGTATCTGAGGATCGCCTGCCGGACGTTCTCAGTGGCCTTCTCCGCCATGAACTTGGCTGAGTGCACTCCAATGACGAAGAGCTCATCGCTGTACTTCTGCTCCAGTTTCCGCAACTGCGGAAATGCGTGGATGCAGTTGATTCAGCAGTAAGTCCAGAAGTCCAGAAGTACGATCTTCCCCCGCAGCTCCCGCAGCGTGAGGGGGCCGTCGCTGTTGAGCCACTCCAAATTCCCGGGGAACTCGGGAGCGTCCGTAGTGCCCGCATAGCTTCTCTGCGTCATGTTTGCCTCCAGCGTTCAACCCATCCTAACCTTCAGGGGCGGATTGGGAAAGGGCAGGGCGCATCGTCTCGAGGGGCCGCGGCAGCCTTGCCACTTGTCGGGTTAGTTGACGGCGAGGGATTTTCTGACGGACTCGAGGCTTTCGCTCAGTCTTCGGCCCCGTGGCCTGCGGCTCATCGGCCTGGTCTCAGGGACCGGCCTGACGCGGAGAGATGCGAAGACCGGCCCTTTCGCAGACATCAGATCGTTCAAGTGCAGCGTCAGGTCCTCAAGGTCGTCGAAGTCGTGCGCCTGATTGTATCCGGCCGCTTCAGCCATGCTGGCAAAGCCGACGCCGCCCCGGTTGGGAATGGGCTGGCCGCCCGTTCCGGCATAGATGCCGTTTTCGATTACGAAGTGGTAGAAGTTGGAAGGCGACTTGCCCGCGACGGTCGCAAGCCCGCCAAGATTCATCAGCAGGCTGCCGTCGCCATCCAGGACAATGACCTTCCGGTCGGGCTGGGCGAGGGCAATCCCGAGGCCGAGCGAGGAGCCCTTGCCCATGCAGCCGGCAAAGGGGATGTCGAGGTCCGGGGTGTCGCTGACGGCCTCCCACGCATGCCTGCTCTCCTGGCACGCGATCACTACGGCGTCGCCGCGATGTCGTTCGATGAGTTCGAACGCGTCCTCAAGCTCAATCATCAGGCTGGCGACGGCCTAGACGCCCAACTCTTTCCGAAGGTCGGCAAGCGCGACCGCGGTGGAGCGCTGCCCGACTGGGCGGGTCCGGCGGCCAATCGGCTCGTTCTGAATCTCCGGCTCGGCCTTTATCGTGACGAAGACAGGGCCGTCCTCAGCGAGGATATCGGCGATCTTCAGCGCGAAGTCCTCCAGATCGTCGAACTCATAGGCGGACGAGTAACCGGCGCCCTTCGCCATCTCGGCGAACGAGACCCTGTCCTTGCCCGGAATCGGCTGTCCGCCCGTCACGGCGTACACGCCGTTCTCCATGACGAAGTGGTACAGGTTCGCGGGGGCCTTGCCCGCGATCGTGGCGAGGGTGCCCAGGTTCATCTCAAGGCTGCCGTCGCCGTCCAGAACGATGATCTTCCTGTCGGGATGGGCCAGCGCAATGCCCAGCGCCACTGAGGACGTCTTGCCCATGGCCCCGCCCAGGGGGAGGTCCAGCGCTTCTGAATCGCTGGCGGCCGTCCACGAGCGCGTCGCGGTCATGGTGCTCATCACCACAGCTTCTCCCCGATGCTTGGAGAGGACTTCCATCAAATCGCTGTTGCGTATCATGTGCTTTCCTTACTGTCTTTTTGGGACGTCTATTGAGGCTGACAGGCGCGGGGGAGCGGGCCTACTGCCGCGAGATCTCTTCTCTCACCTCGTCAAGGTCGGGCCTGTTGAACCCGTGGTACTCGTCGCCCACCAGGACCGCGACGGGGCGATTCTGCGCCCGGGCCTCTTCGAACGCTATCGTAAACCTGTCGGCGTCAGCGTCGTCCTCGACGAGGTAGTAGTTGATGCCGAAGGCGTGCAGGAACGGCTCCGTGAACCTGGCCGCGGAGTCCGGCGTGTTGCCGTGGCGCGTCCAGCCCCTGTAACCGATCACCATGACCACGGGCAGGTTGACATCCAGACCGAGACCACGGATTGAGTCGCCGGACTCGAACATGCCCGTGTTCTGAAGCAGGCAGACGGGGTTCTTGCCGCCGATTATGAGCCCGGCGGCTATGGCCATCGTCTCCGCCTCCCGCGCCACCGGAATCACGTCGATGTCAGGATCGTTCTCCATGGCTATGAACAGGTGGTTGGTCTCGCTGTCGGGGAGATACACAACGTGCGTGACGTCGTTCTTCTTGAACTGGTCCAGGACGGTCATCGGGTTGAGTAGAGCAGCCTGAGTGGTCATCCAATATCCTCCGCGTGAATGCGTGGGCTGAAGGGCACTGCCGCAGGGCTTCGAAGCAAAGGCGCAGCCGCTATGTATGAAGCCCAGCCTGCAGATGCCGCTATGAGTGGCGATTATAGGCATGCGGGGACGCTGCTTCAACCTGAGCGACAGTTGTTACAATCCGCGCCGGTATGAGTAAGACGACGCCAGCGCGATCCGGCATCCATCTGGCCATCGAGCAGATGTGGGGCTTCTACGGATGGAGGATCGTGGGCGTGTCGATGTTCCTGCTCACGTTGATGTCCGTCACAACGTTCATGGGGGTAGGCACTTATCTAGTGGCGTTGGAGGCGCGGTTCGGATGGAGCCGCACAGCCCTCTCCGGAGCTTTCTCGTTAGCACGGGTGCAGGGCGCCATCATCGGACCCATGGAAGGGTTTCTCGTGGACCGTTTCGGAAACCGCCAGATGATCGTGATCGGCTTCGTGACGATGGGTGTGGGCTTCCTGCTGGTGGCGCGCGTAACGGAGCTGTGGCATTTCTACGCGACCTTCTTTCTCGTTACGATTGGCTCCAGCCTGGGCGGATGGCTCGCGATCATTTCCATGGTAAACAACTGGTTCATCCGGCACCGAAGCAAGGCCATGGCCACCGCCATGATGGGAGTGCACTTCGGCGGATTCCTGGTACCGGTGCTCGCGTTTGGAATCCAGTCCCATGGCTTCAGCATAGCGATGACAGGCATAGGCGCGGCGCTGCTCCTGACAGTCTTGCCGGTGTTCAAAGCGCTAAGCAACCGGCCGGAGGACCGCGGCGAACGGCCGGACGGCCCGGACTTCGGCAGAGGTCAGGATTCAGCCGGAACGGACGAGAGCAGAGAAGTCGATTTCACGCCCAAGCAAGCGCTCAAAACGCGTGCCTTCTGGATTCTGACCATCGTGCACCTGTCCTCAACGGCGTCAATCGTCAGCCTGTCTCTGCACCTTTCGCCGAAGCTGGTTGACCTGGGCATGAGTTGGACCGGAGCTGCCACCATAACCATGTGGACCACGGTGTTCGCGATGCCCGCGCAGATGGCGGCGGGGTTCCTGGCCGACAAGCTGCCGAAGCCGCCCATCCTGACGGTGCTCCTGCTCATACAGGCGGGGTCGCTTGTAATCCTCGCCTATGCGGACAGTGTTGCCATGGCGTACCCGTACGCCGTTCTGTACGGAATCGCAATTGGTGGGCGCATTCCGCTCATGACCGCTATACGCGGCGACTACTTCGGCAGGCGTTCGTTCGCGACGATCATGGGGCTCTCGCAGTTGCCCAACAACCTGGCGATGATCGTCGCGCCGATACTCACCGGCTACGCATACGACGTGCAGGGCACCTACTTCCTGCCGTTCATGCTGTTCGCCGGGCTCAGCGCGGGCGGCGCGCTGCTTGTGACAACGGTGCGGCGCCCGACGCTGCCTGAGGCCAGGCCTGCCGCGAAGGTCGCCCGCACCGGTAAGGGTCGGCTACCATAGCCGCAGAATACTCATTCCGGCCTCATTGGAACGCAAGTCTGCGAGGCCACAAAGAGGAATCACATTGAAACTCGGTTACTTCACAATGCCGCTCCATCCTCCTGGGCACGACTTCACCGAGACGATTCACAGCGACCTGGAACAGATCGTCCTGCTGGACAGGCTCGGCTACGAGGAGGCGTGGATAGGGGAGCACCTGACCTTTGAGTGGGAAAACATACCTGCTCCCGACCTGTTCATCGCCCAGGCGCTGGCGATGACCGAGAACATCATTCTCGGCACCGGCGTGTCGTGCATGCCCAACCACAATCCGTTCATGCTTGCCCACAGGATCGCTCAACTAGACCACATGGCGCGGGGGCGTTTCTACTGGGGCGTCGGCTCCAGTTCCACCCCGGGAGACCAGCAACTCTTCGACTTCGACTCCACAAAGGTTGACCAGCGGGCGCTGACGCGGGAGGCGGTGGACCTGATAATCGAGCTTTGGAAAGACCCCAAGCCCGGGCTTTACGAGCACCCGCGATGGAGGGGAACTGTGCCGGAGCCGGTCGAGGAGATCGGCCTGAGATGGCACCTGGGGCCGTACCAGAAGCCGCACCCGCCCATCGGCGTGGCGGGCGTGTCACCCAACTCGGACACGCTGACCCTGGCCGGAGCGCGAGGCTGGATGCCGATGAGCGTGAACTTCATTCCCATGAGCACTGTTAAGGGGCACTGGGACTCTGTGGAGAAGGGCGCCGAAGCCGCTGGGAAGAAGGCGGACCGGTCTTTGTGGCGGATTGCACGGGAGGTGTACGTTGCGGAGACGACGGAGCAGGCCAGGCAGGACGCGCTGGAAGGCGTGCTGGCGCGCGATTACATGCAGTACTGGATGAACCTGATGAATTTCAGCAACCGCAGGCCCATCTTCAAGGTCGATCCAGACATGCCTGACTCCGAGCTGACGCCTGAGTACTTCCTGGACAACATCTGGATCGTCGGCAGCCCGGAGGACGTTGCGGACCAGATACGAAGGGGGTACGAGGAGGTCGGCGGATTCGGAGTGCTGCTGGCGATGGGGCACGAGTGGGAGCCGAAGGACAAGTGGGAGCGCTCGATGAGGCTGCTGGCCGGAGAGGTCATGCCGATGCTGGACGACCTGGCATGAGGGCGGCGGTTACCCATCGTTCCAGCTTTCTCCGCGTTCTGAGAAGCTGCGCGATGAGCTTCTGAGGGGCAGGGTTTGAAGTTCCTTCCAAGGCTCGGAAGTCCCGTGCGGTTCAGGACGGACCCGGTCGCGGAGCCGATACCGAGGGCCATTCGCCGCAACACGCTTTTAATCACGCTCGGCCTCGCGCTCCAGGGCCCCACGATGCAGATGGCGATCACGCTCAGCGCGCTCATGGTGACCACGATCACCGGGAGCGTCGTCTGGGCCGGGATCGGGGGGACGGTGCTGGCCGCGACGCAGGTCGTGGTCTCCTATCCGATCGGTATGCTGAACGACAGGTACGGCCGCAGGTTCGGAATGGCGGCGTCGGTGGTGCTGGGGCTCGGCGGCGCGTGCCTGCTCGGCCTGTCGCTCATCGCCGACTCGTTCGCGGTGTTCATCGGCGGAATCCTGGTGCTCGGCCTGGGAGTGGGCGCGGGCAGGCAGATCAGAGTGGCGGCGTCGGACATGTACCCTACCGCCAGGCGCGGCGAGGGCCTGGGATTCGTGCTCACCGGCACGGTGGCGGGGGCGTTCATATCGCCGGTAGTGGTCAGGGGAGGCGAATGGCTCTCTCCCATGGCGGGCCAGGACCCGCTGGCATTGTCCTGGTTCCTGCTGCCCATATCGCTGGTACCGGCATTCGTATGCTTCGTCATGGTTAGGCCGGACCCGAAGTGGATCGCCGAGAACTTGTCCGAGTACTGGCCGGGCCACGCGCACGGCCCCAGGCCGGCGGGCGCGAGCGTCGGACTGCTGCCGCTGTTGGCGCACCGGCCCAAGCAGGTGGCGTATCTGTGCTTCGCCTCCGCGCAGGCCAACATGAGCATGATGATGATCATGACGCCGTTGGTGCTGTCCAACAGCGGCTACTCGCTGGGATCGATAGCGTTGGCGGTGGCCCTGCACGTGGTGGGCATGTTCGCGTTTTCTATCTTCTTCGGGCGCGCCGCCGACGCGGCGGGCAGGAAGCCGATGCTGGCCGCGGGCCTGCTGACAGCCGTCGCCGGGGCGGCGCTGGTCCCCGTGACTCCCGTGTACGCCGTAATCACGCTCGGCCTGTTCCTGGTTGGGGTAGGCTGGTCGTCGGTGAACGTCGCTTCCACGGCCATACTGGCGGACACCACGGCGCCGGACGCTAGAGGCCGCGCGATAGGAGCGAACGACACCTTCGGAAGCGGCTTCTCGATAGGCGTGCCGGTGCTGGCCGGGGTGATCGCGGGCGCGTTCGGACTCACAGGCGTCGGCATCGCGGGGGCGGCTTTCGCGTTCGTGCCGTTCCTGATGCTCGGCAGGCTCCACGAGCTGTCTCCGGGCCGGTACGCAGACGGGGAGAGCGCCGCGACAGCCAGATGACCGCCGGCGCGCGGT
The DNA here is from genome assembly GCA_963668185.1 of Dehalococcoidia bacterium. GTDB lineage: Bacteria > Chloroflexota > Dehalococcoidia > Lucifugimonadales. Next base: position 680,089 of record OY764162.1, on the reverse strand, counting down.
TCGGCCGGCTCGGCAAGACGGGCTTCGTCCTGGTCATGCTCGTCTCGATGCTGTACCTGCAGTCCGACTCCCTGTTCCTCACGCCGGGCAAGGCCAACGCCGCGCCGTACCTGTTCTCCTTCGTGGGTTATGAGATTTCGACCCTGCCGGACAAGTGGGTCCACTGGATCTTCGAACTGCGGCCGGGACACAGGCCGCCGAGAGAAGAGCGGCTGGCCATGCTCGACGAGTACCTTCTTACCGTCCGCAGGCTTCACAAGGAAGAGGCGAGGATCGAAGGACTGCTGGAGTCGCGGACCGCGATACCGGGGACGAGCGCGAGCAAGGTCTCGCCCATCTCGACGGAGTACCTTGACGAACTCAAGGCCACCAGGAACAGGCTCCGTCCGGAGGCGGAGGAGGCGCTGGAGGCGGAGATCAGCGCGGTGCTGGTCGAGGAGGGCTTCGGGCTGGCTCTTGGCCTGATCTGGCCTCCTGTGGACATCCGGCTCGACAGCACACCCACGCTGCTGATCACTTCGCCGAGGGATGAGATCCGGCTGCAGGGCACGGTGGCGATGCGGACGGGGCTGCGACCGTTCGAACGAGACCAGCTCGAACGAGAGATCGAGGAAGAGCACGACGTATCGGCCCTTGTCATCAACCTCGGCGGCATAGGGACCTATCCGGCGCTGGTGCTGGACGACAACACGCTGCGAACGGTTACAAGGACGGCGGCGCACGAGTGGCTGCACAACCACTGGTTCTTTAAGCCGCTCGGCTGGAATTATCTCGACTCGCCTGACATGACGACGCTCAACGAGACAGCAGCGGACCTGGCGGGACGGGAGATCGGGGACATGGCTTTCGAGCGTATGGGCGGCGACCTCGACGAGTCTTCATTCAGCTACCAGAGCGGCCAGGTCGCAAACCCGCAGATAACGGATTTCCTGAGGGAGACGCGGCTGCGCACCGACGAGCTACTCGCGGAAGGCAGGGTGGAGGAGGCTGAGGAGTACATGAAGGAGCGCCGGTGGCGGCTCAGGCTGGGCGGATACGGCATCCGGAAGCTCAACCAGGCGTTCTTCGCGTTCTTCAACCAGTATGGGGAGAGCGCGGCGTCGGTCAGCCCGATCGGAGGCGAGGTGCGGGAGCTGCGCGAGTTGCTGCCGGACGTTGGGACTTTCTCGAAGGTCATCTCCCAGGTGTCCAGCTACGCGGAGTTTCTCGAAGTGCTGGAGGAGCACCGGCGGGAAGGCGGGTCTCAGACCCGCCTCTACAAGAGTGAACGGACTTCTTTGGATATCCTCTGAGATGTGGCTTGCACGGCTTGCGCGACCTCGGGGCTGTTGTTGGCGACGGAGTTTACGAGAGGGGAGACTTCGTAGGCTTCAACGCTGTCGCTGGGGTAGGGGGCCAGGACGCTTGTGATGGCGGCTGGGTCTTCGACGGAGCGGTCCAGCCAAAGTTTTTCCGCCTCCTTAGTCAGGATGACGGGCATGCGGTCGTGGATGGGCCTGAGAGCGTCGTTGGCCGTGGTGGTGATGATGGCGCATGACGGGATGCGGTTGCCGTCCGGGTCCTTCCACACCGACCAGATTCCGGCGAAGGCGAACGGTTCGCCGGAACGCATGACGACGCGCATGGGCCGCCTTTCTTTGCCGTTGCGCTGCCACTCGTAGAAGCCGTCCGCGAGGATGAGACAACGGCGGCGGCGCAGCGCGTCGCGAAACGCAGGCTTCTCGGCCACCGTCTCGGCTCTCGCGTTGATCATGCGGCTCCCGATCCTGGCGTCCTTTGCCCAGCGGGGTATCAGGCCCCAGCGCATGTAGCCGGCGCGGCGCGCGTCTCCGCCAACGACGGTCAGGACCTCGTGCGTGGGGGCGACGTTGTACGCTGACTCGAAGGCCAGCCAGTCGCCGTCGAACTCGAAGCGCTGCGCAAGCTCGCCGAGGTCAGCGATTATGAGACTATACCTGCCGCACATGTCGGCTCCATGATGGAACAGACGCAGGCATCGGCGCAACGGTCGGACGGCGGCCTGGAACCGGGGACGGCGATTCGCGAATCGTCCTATGACTTGGGACGGGTGTGCTGTACTTTTGAAGCCGGTCTTCTAGCGTGGTGGATGGGAATAGACTTAGCTTCTCATCGTCCGGATCCGGTCAGGTCCAGCCACTGGGCCTCGCCTGGTGTTAGCTGTACGGTGAGCGCCTCTAGTGATGACGCTGTTTCGCGCATGGTGGCGGGGCCTATGGCTGGGTACACGGGGAATGGCTGGGCGAGCGCGTATGCCAGGGCGATGGCGGTCGGTTGGACGCCTCTTTCATTCGCAAGGGTGCGGGCACGGTTGCGACGCTCTTGATTGTCTGCGGTGTGCCAGGAGGCGGGGAACTGGCCCGGACCGTCGGCAGCGAAGTAGCCCTGAGCCTGGCTCGACCATGAGAGCAGCGGGACCTGCTTGGCCTCCAGCCACGCGCGGGACTCCGGGTCCGATGCCGTCAAGCATCCCGGCCACGGCGGCTCATGCATTCGCGCGAGGCTGAAGTTGTTGCTCAGTACGGTGAAGCCTGTCCGACCATGCTTCCGCGCGTACTGGTTGGCCTCGTCGAAGCGGTCGATGGTCCAGTTCGACGCACCGAATGCCCTTATCCGGCCGGCGGCGGCCTGCTCGCTCAGAACGTCGATGAACTCGTCGACAGGAATCTCAGGGTTGTCGCGGTGAAGCAGATAGATGTCAACGTGGTCTGTGCCCAGAAAGTCGAGGCTCTGCGTCAACTGACTCGTTACGGCGTCCGGGTAGCAGTGGGGTGTGTGGCCGCCCTTGGTGACGACGACGGCCTGATCGCGCACGCCCCTGTTGCGGAGCCACTGGCCAAGGGTCACCTCAGACCGGCCTTCTCCGTACACATGTGCGGTGTCTAAGCAGTTTCCTCCCATCTCGAAGAAGTCGTCGAACATGACCGAGGCGAGGCGCAGGTCTTCCAGGGCCACGGTACCCATCGCGATTCTCGACACGGGCTTATCGACACCATCCACGCTGCCGTATGTCATGCGGGCGTCGGAGCGGCGGGCGAGCGGCCTGCCGTGGACCGGCGTTGTCATACTCGAGGGCTGCTCGGCGTCGTACTTCAAGCCGATGGCGTCACGCCAGCGGTCCAGCGCCCTGGCGTTGGCGAGCGAGTCCTCCCACGTCGTTCCCGGGAAGCCGGCCTGGCGACGTACGACGTTTTCGGCAACGTGGTCGGCCTCGATAGCGTACAGCCACCTGTCGGTTGAGACGGCGATCCGTTCAGGGGCCTGCCCCCCGCGGTGGACCTCGATGTGGCTCGTTCCGCCCTCGACTCCGCTGCAGAACCATGGTTCCGTCAAGACGAGGCGACCTTCAGTGCCATAGATGCGGACTTCGTTGTCCATTGCCAGACGCACACCGCAGGCGACCTCCGCGACGATGTCCCCGTCGAACTTCAGCGTTGCCGCCGAGTACTCGTCGATGCGGCGCTCGGGTCCGATGTGCCCGACCGCATGCAGATCGCAGGGCTCCGCGACGTCCACGCCGAGCGCGACGGCGGCCACGAGACGGGCCATGGACACCGTGTAGCAGCCAACGTCCAGGATGCCGCCCCCGCCGAGGGCATTGGAGTAGTGGTAGTCCATCCCCTCAGGGTCGTATTGGCCCCGGAAACTGAACGTCGCCCGCACGAGCTTCACGTCGCCGATGATGCCGCTCCTCAGCAGCTCCACCAGCTTCTCGGTCTGCGGGTGACACCGGTACATGAACGCCTCCATGAGGAAGACGTCGTTGCGCCGGGCCGCCTCCACGACGGCCATGGTGTCTGCTTCGTTGAGGGTCATGGGCTTCTCGCAGAGGATGTGTTTGCCGGCCTCGGCGGACTTGATCGCCCACTCGGCGTGCATTGGGTGGGGCGTCGAGATGTAGACGGCGTCGACGCCGGGATCGTTCAGCAGCGCATCGTACCCGGCGTGCCGACGCTGGACGGCGTGGGCCTCGACGAAGTGCTCGGCGTTGGCCGCCGTTCGGCTGGCGACGGCAACGAGGTCGCCGCTGTCCGTGTGTTCCAGGCCGCGCGCGAATTGGCCGGCTATCCTGCCGGCGCCGATGATCCCCCACCTTAGCGGTGCGTCCATGTGAGCCTCCTGTGGCCGGGTGGGGGCCGATTGTACGCTGGATTGCGGTTGGGAGGGAGGTGGGCAGGGAAGGGGTTTTTCAGAGGCGGCGCGTGTTGTGGTTCGACAGGCTCAGGACGAACGGGCTCGATGGGGCTCGCTACGTACAGGGCGGGGTGGCTTGCGTGGAAGGCGGGTCTGAGACCCGCTACTACAGGGGCTGCGGCGAGCAGGCTGCGAGCGGTTATGGGCGGTGGTCTGCGACTACTTTGCCGGTCTTGAGGACTAGCTGGAGATTGCCGACGTTTGCTATGTCCTCGAGGGGGTTGCCGTCCACTACTATGAGATCGGCGATCTTGCCGGGTTCCACGGTGCCGAGGTCGTCGCCCACGCCGCACAGCGCCGCGCCGTTGCGGGTGGCGGCCAGCAGCGTCTGCCACGGCGTCGCGCCGGACTTGACCCACAGGCCCATCTCCAGCAGGGCGGACTCGCGCAGCGGGTAAACGTCGGAGCCCAGCGCCATCTTCACGCCGGCGCTCAGGGCGGACTGGAACCAGTTGCGGTGGGTGTCGACGGCGGCCTCGGCGCGGGCCACGAGATCGGGCGCGAGGGCCTTCCGCTCGGTCCAGCGCCTCTCACGCTCGGACGTTGCCTGTGACGGAGTCAGATGGGTTATGCCGAGGGTAGGGACGTACCAGCAGTCGCGCTCAAGGAAAAGCTCGATGCACTCGTCGTCCATGATGTAGCCGTGCTCGACGGTGTGCGCGCCCAGCCTGATGGCCGCCTTGACCGCCTCCGGGTTCGTGGCGTGGGCCATCACGTCGAAGTCGCGCAGACGGCAGACGGCGAACGCAGCCTCCAACTCCTCCTCCAGCAGGAAGCGGTGCGTGTGCAGGTCCCAGCGCGGCCCCATGACGCCGCCGGAGAGGTTCAGCTTGATGTGGTCCACGTTGTTCCTGATCTGCTCCCTGATGGCTTTCACGAAGCCGTACGGGCCGTCGCACTCCCGGGCGTGGCCCGAGGCAAGAAAATGACCGCCGGTGGTGGTGAGAAAGTTTCCGCAGGCGAACACGCGGGGGCCGTCCAGTTCGCCTGAGTCGAAAGCCTCACGCCAGGCGACGTCCATGAAGTGGGACGCGCCGCCGCATCGCACGCCGACCACGCCGCCTTCCAGCAAGCCGCGCGACAGGTTCCGGCCAAAGCCGGCCGTCTGCTGGGCCACGGTCGGACTGCCGCCGCCTACGGGAGCAGGGTGGATGTGGACATCCCACAGGCCGGGGAGCAGGAACGCGCCGTCCAGGTCTATGACGCGGGCGTTGCCGGCGGCGGGGGAGCGGGCGCCGTGCGTGATATCCGCAATGCGACCGTCCTCAATGACGACGCTCGCGTCCGGCACGGGGTCCGGGCTCACGCAGTCGATGAGGGTTGCGTTTGTCAGCACCAGGGGCAACGTTGCCTCCAAGAGTTCGGCTTTGGATGCAGGGTAGGGTAACACCTGGGGACGGAGAGAACGGCGCCAAGCGCGTTGGTTCAGGCTAGGCCCTTGCCCGTGGGCCTCATGCGGGTCTTGCGTAAGGCCCTTCGACAAGCTCAGGGCGAACGGATTTCCATCGACCTTCGCGCATCCTCTTCGGCGGCGGTGCGCGCGCCCGCCGACACGTCCACCCACCGCAGCACCACCACTCCCGCGACAATTATGAGACTGATCGAGACAACAGCTACCCTGGTATCGAACGCGGTGGACACGAATACGTACAGCATGGGACCGAATACGGCAGAGGCCCTCGTCATGAAACCGAAGAAGGAGAAGAACTCGCCGCTGCGCGTTTCGGGCGTGATCTGAGCGAACAGACTCCGCGCGAGCGCCTGGCTGCCTCCAAGCACGAGGCCGAGGGACGCGCCAAGAATCATCCACTGCATCCCGGCGCTCAGGCCAAGCGGCTCCCAGACCGCGTTCCGCACGGCCCTCGGCCACCAGTCGATGGGACCACCGCCAAGCGACGACGGGTGGGCCGGCCCGACCGCCGTTCTGCCGTCGAGCGGGCCGCCGTCTATGGCGATCGCGTACTCGGAGTGCTCCGACGCGCCAACGGCATCCAGCAGACGGGCGGCGCGGTCGGACGACAGCTCCTCGCCCTCGTCGATCTGGTAGCCCTCCTGCTTCCACATCTCCTCGGAGTGCGAGTCTTCAAGCTCAGGAACGGCTTCGGCAGTGTAGATTCCCGTACTTTGCGTGTATGTAAGGTGATATTCGTATTCGCCCGACTCGTCCGGGACGAGTCCCACGACCGTCGCGCCGACGAACACGATCACGACCCAGCCGGACAGAGCGGCGGTGAGCGCGGCCTTCGTGCTCGTCTTCCTGGCCAGCCAGGAGAAGGCGACGGCTCCTCCCGCGGCCACAAACTGGATTATCAGAATGGTTGCCATGTTGAAGGCCAGCGGAATGCCGACCGTGTCCGCCGCGAACGCCCCCGCAATGGCAATGACCGTCTGGACGCCGTCGTTGAACAGCAGGTACGCGCCCAGATATACCACGACCACCCTGAACCTGCCGATGCTTCTGAACGTCTCGCGCAACTCGCTCAGGGCCAGCGTGAGGGCCTTCCACGGCGTCAGGCCCGAGACCGGCGTGGACACCGGCGGTTCGGGCACGACGCGGAGCGTCCATATCGCCCAGCCAAACCACCAGAAGCCGATCGAGGCTATGGAGGCGCGGGTGACCATGTCAGCATGGTCGGTGTCTTGAAACGCGAAGTTAAGCGCAAGGTGCACAAGCAGCAGCAGGCCGCCGCCCACGTAGCCGAACGCGAAACCCCGGCTGCTGACGTCGTCCAGCAGGCTGCGGGGCGCGACGTGCGGAAGCAGGGAGTTGTAGAAGATAAAGCTGCCCGCCGCGCCCACGTTCGCCAGAATGAACGCGCCCAGAAGCCACGCCCAGGGCTGCCCGGAGTATGCTGAGAAGAAGGCCAGGGCCGTGAACAGCGATCCGGCGGCGGCATAGACGCCGAGGAGCGTCTTCTTGAGAGCCGCGCGGTCCGCGACGACGCCGAGGATTGGGCTGGAAAGGGCCACGATCGCGGTGGACACGGCAACGCCGAGGCTCCACACGGTGCTGCCGGAGAAGTCGAGGCCTGCGAAATGGGCCGTTTCGCCCAAAGCATCCTTAAACAGAAAGACGAAATAAATCGGCAGAATCGCGGCCACGCCGCTGGTGGAAAAGGAGGAATGCGCCCAGTCGTACATGCACCAGGCCGTGATGGTCCTGCGTTGACCAGCGGGCAGGTCGCCAATCTTGGTGTATGTCGTGGCGTTTCCCCTGATACCGGGCGTTCAAGACGCGCTGGGTTGGCGTCCCCGGCAGGATTCGAACCCGCGACCCGCTGCTTAGAAGGCAGCCGCTCTGTCCAACTGAGCTACGGGGACACCCCAGCAGAGTCTAGCAACGGCGCCAAACGCCGGTCAACAGACGCCGCGCCGCCCTTTGACAGGCTCAGGGTGAACGGGGCGGAACCCCATCCTAGCCTTCCCCAGCAGACTGGGGAAGGGATAGTCAAGATACAAGGGCGAACGAAACGAAACGCCGCCCTTCGACAGGCTCAGGGCGAACGGAGCAAAGGGTAGGGCGTGTCGCTATCGGGGCGTCTGCCGCGTGGCCACGCGGTGGACGGTGAACGCGCCGCCCTTGAGCCTCCGTATTCCGGCGATGCTGAGCCCATCCACTTCGCCGGAGGTCGTGAACCGGCGCTGCACCCACGCGCCAAGCGGCCTGCTCACCAGCATGGACACGGCGACGCCCGCCGCAAGGGCAGGGATGCGACGGCGCTTGCGGGTCGACCGGCCGCCCAGCAGGCCGGACACCGCGCCGGCGACCAGCGCGCCGATGGCGAGGTTCGTGCCGCAGTAGGGGGACACGGCGAGGTCACGCGCGCCCTCGGCCATCGCGTCAAGCGCGCTCTCGACCGCGTCCCGCAACTGCTCGGTGGTCACCCGACCGTAAACGTAAAATCCGTTGGCGGTCGAGTAGCCTCCGAGCGGAGTCGGCACTCCCCGGCCCAGAAGCGCCGCGATAGTCGCGTGCTCCAGCCCGTGATTCACGCGAACCCTCCTTACGAATCGCTCGATCAGATCCATCCGACACCCCCATCTCCATAGCTAAATCGCCTGAAACCGGCCAGAAAGCGCATCGGTCAGGGACAACATGAGTTTCCAGACAAACCCCCACGTTCCGACCACTCTACGCCGTTCCATTATGTTAACAACTCGACCGGAGTCCAAGACAAGGACAAACAAGAGTCGGGCAATGTCTGGGCGTTAGCCCGAACAGGGCAGTCCATTCGCCCACGGACCGGCTCCAAGCGGTCTTCATCCTGTCCGGGGCCTCGAATGGCGGCGTGATCCACCTCCAGAGCCGCAAATGAGGCGATTCGTAGCTAGAAGGCATTTCCTTACACGGAAAATCAACGTTTGCTAAATTGGTTCACCGCCCAAAGCGACCCCTGAGAACGCCTGAAAATCAATGCGGCAGCGCTGAAAAGGAAAGAAATGTCTTGGAAAAGGCATGAAAACCGATTGACCGAACTGGCAGGCGCCGTTTAAGATTCGTCCCACGATACTTTGTAAGGAGGCAAAGTGAGCATGATGAACCGGAAGACCAAGAAGATGGCTGCCGTCGAAGACAAGTTCGGGCAGGCGCTCGAGAGCATGCTGCCGGAGATGGTCACCGAGCGCGGCCTGACAGCAACCGCCGACTACCTCGGCGTCTCCAAGGCCACGCTCGGATACTGGCTGTTGAAGCTGGGGATCAACGTGCGAAGGGTAGCGCTGGCCCCCGGCGAGGTGCTGGAGATTCACAGGGTCAGCAACTGAGCCCATCCGGCGCTGTCGCCGGCCAATCAGAGCAAACCCAGAACGGCGCGGGTCCTAGAGGACCCGCGCCGTTCTGTTTCTACATCGCGCGGCCCGTCAGCCTTCCCGCCGCCTCCTGCCGATGACGGCGCGCGCCTCGCGCTCGCGCTCCCTGTCAATGATCGCCCGCCGCTTATCGTACCTCTTGAGGCCCTTCGCCAGCCCCAACTCCACCTTCGCGCGGCCCGCCTTGAGGTAGAGGCGGAGGGGGACGATCGTCAGGCCCTTCGCCGAGACGCTCCTGGCGAGGTGCCGGATCTCGCGCTTGTGGAGCAGCAGCTTTCGCGGCCGCTTCGGCTCGTGATTGTCCCTCGCAGCCGACGCCGAGTAGGGCGCGATGTGCACGTTCTCCAGCCACAGTTCGCCGCCGCGGGGCGCAGCGTAGCCGTCGGAGAGATTGGCGCGGCCCTCGCGAATGGCCTTGATCTCGCTACCCTCCAGGGCCAGGCCGGCCTCGTAAGCCTCCAGGACCTCGTAGTCGCGCCTAGCCCTGCGGTTTACGGTAACGGTCTTGGTCTTGACCAAGGCAACGCTACTTGACGGCCGCAGTAGGGGAGGCTTCCTCGATCATCTCCGCCAGAACCTCGAAAGCCTTCTCAAGCTGCTTGACGTCGGCATCGCGCGGGTCCACGGCCTTCACCTGGATGTCCGGCGTCACGCCCGTATCGTGCAGGGACCGGCCCATGGGCGTGTACCACTTGCCGTACGTCACATACAGCCCGCCGCCGTTATTGAGCGGGCGGAACACGTTAACCGCCGCCTTGCCGTACGTCGTTGCGCCGATGATCGTGGCCCTGTCGTAGTCCTGCAGCGCGCCGGCAAGGACCTCACTGGCGCTGGCGCTAAGCTCGTTGACGAGCAGGACCAGCGGGATGTCCACCGACGGCACGTCCGTAGAATTCCAGTCCTTCCTGCGGCCATGTCCATCCACCTCATAGACCACCGTGCCTTCGTCCTCTAGGAACAGGCTCGCCACGTTGACCGTCGCGGAGAGCAGGCCGCCCACGTTGTTGCGAACGTCCAGGATCAGGCCCTTTGCGCCCGCCGACTTCTGCTCCTCGATCATCTCGTAGAGCTGCTGGGCGGTGTCAGGGAAGAACTGCACGAGCCTGATGTGGGCTATCTCGGCCCCCGGCTCGCTGCGCAGGATCAGGCTCACGAGGGGAATGACGCCCCTGATCACCTCGATCTCCACAGGTTCAGTTTCAGTCAGGTGCCTGACTAGCAGGAGCACAGGAGTGTCTTTAGGCCCTCGAATGAGTGCCACGGCCTCCAGGAGGCTCAGGCCCTCGATGCTGACGCCGTCCACGGCGAGAACGACATCCCCCGGCTTCAGGCCTGCCCTCTCGGCAGGGCTGCCCGGCATGGGCGCGCGGATCATCAGGAAGCCGTCGCGCCGCATCTCCACCTCGGCGCCGATGCCTTGGAACTCGCCCAGGTAGTCCTCGTTCTCAATGCTGAAGATGTCCGGGCTTATATAGGACGTGTGCGGGTCGTCCAGGGCCGCCAGCATGCCGCGTATGGCGGCCTCAGACAGCTTTTCGGGGTCCAGCGAGGCCCTGTCAACGTAATCGCGCGTCAGGTGCGCCCAGACCTCCCAGATCGTCAGAAGCTCAGGCGGGACCTCAGAAGGGGCCTCCAACGGCGTCTCCGGCTCCGTGATCTCCGGAATGACCATCGGCTCGTAGATCGAAGCTGAGCCTGTCCCGGACGGGCCTTCGTCCTCTGAGCCGCAAGCGGCCAGGGGAACGACCGCTGCCGCCGCGACTGCAGCTACAAGCACTGCCAGCAGCAGCGGTCTTAGCGTTGACAATTGGATGTTCTTTAGCATTCCCGGTTCCTTTGTGTACCTGGACATCATTCTATATGACGCCGACCCGGTTTGAGCGGATCGCGTCCGCCGGGCGGGAGCCGTTCCAGCATCGCGACCACGGCCTCCTTCGCGAATATGAGCCTCCTCTTATCTGCAAGTACGAAACACAGCCTCATCCGGCTTTCCACGGGCGGCGGAAGGCACCAACGTCAGCGCAAGAGGGAACCGCCTTCAAGCCGGGAAGCAGTGCCTGGAAGCCCAGACGGCGGGCAATGGACAAGCCAGGCAGCCTCCAGCGCGCGTTGCCCCTGAAATAAAGCCCCTATCTATTCCATAATCTCTGAATACAAACTTGTGAAGACCTGAAACACGTGAAAAGACATATTGAAATAGCTTCTGAAAAGAAGTACCATCTCACGACCCGGACCGATCGGGGACTTCTCAAGGGGAATCGCGCAGATGGCTACGTGGAACGAATCAAACACGGACGCGACCAGGCCGGCCAAGCGGACGCGGCTGGTGCGTCCGTATCCTGTGAACACGCTCAAGGACGCCCTGGAGGTGGCCCAGGCCATCGCGAAGGCCACGTCCGGGTACCCGGTGGACCGGGCGCAGCTTGCTAAAGCGCTGGGGACGACCGTGTCCAGCAGCGCCTTTACGACGCGCCTCAACTCGTCCTCCAAGTACGGGCTGACGCAAGGGGCATACAACGACCCGGTGATACGCCTGACGTCCACCGGAGAGGCGATTACGGCTCCCCAGGCGGCGGAAGAGAGGCCCGGCGCGCTCGTCGAAGCCGCCTTGAATCCAGACCTGTTCAGGCGCTTCTACGAGATGTTCGACGGACGGCCCGTGCCAGAGGACGAGTACGCCAGGAACCTGGTGCAGAGGGAGTTGGAGGTCCATCCGGACCTTGCCGGCGAGTGCCTGGAGATCATCACAGCGAACGGCCTCTTCGTGGGCATTCTCCGGACCGAGGCCGACGGCACGCGGGTCGTGGACCTCGGCGGCGGCTCGCAGGACTGGGCCGCAGGCGTGGCTGAGTCGGAGGAGGCCGCCCCGTACTATGCGACCGGCTTCCCGCAAAGGGGCCGGAGCGCTCCGGCAGAGGGCGGCCGGATATTCGTCGGCCATGCGGGGCCAAGCGCGGCGCTGGACGCCGTTCGGGACACGCTGTCGGCCTTCAACATCCGGTTCGTGGACTCCTGCGCGTCCTCCGGGGGCGGCCTCCCGGTGCCGCCGGACGTCGCCAGGGAGATGAGAACCTGCACGGCCGGCATCCTGATATTCGACGGAACGAACTCCGACGCCGACTCGCTCGGCTACCAGCTCGGAGGAGCGTCCGTACTCTTTGGCGAGAAGGTGGTCGTGCTCGAGGAGCAGGCCGGCGAAGACGCGCACGGCACGGAGCATGGCCTCAACAGGGTGGCGTACCGGTCCGACCAGCCGGCGCAACTCGGCCTCGACCTGCTCAAGGCGCTGGCGGCCACGGGCGTTATCAAGGTGACCGCGTGACCGGGCCAGCCGGGCGTCCGGCAACCCGGCGTCAAGATTTCGGCGCGGGCAAACATACCGCATGAGCGCCCGTGCCGCTCAACCCAATGCGTTGACATATTATGTCAAGTGTAGGGCCGGACAGTCGCGGAGCGGTACTATGACTTCACATAACATCTATAGTGCGAACCACTAGAATCGCGCCCTTCCGACCCTTTGGGCGGGTCTCTCAGAGCGAAAATCCACTATCCCCTAGCTGATCGTCCGCCTGTCGCCGAAAAGCGCCCTGTCGGAAACGGCTCTGAGAGGCGCGTTTTGGCCGCAACCCTACGCGGACACCTTTCAGCGCAAATGGAGGCCTCTACGCGCCGCTCCGTAGCGCACAGCGCAATCGGCGGTGTTTGAGGATGCGGTTACCGGCTAGCGCGTCTCCGCCTGGGCCGCGACAGCCGCATCCGCGACCGAATCGAGGACGTCCTCGATCACGGCCTTCAGCGTCTCGACTCCGGCTCCCGTGACGGCCGACGTGTACACGGTCCTCTCGGCGAACATCGCCTCGCCTATCCCCCCTACCGGCGCCGTCGAGTCAAGACCGGAGGCGTTCGCGATCTGGTCAGGCCCGACCGGTAGATAAGGCTCGGCCGATAACGAGCCGAGTGCAGGACCGGACGCCGGGCCGTCCTCCAGCATGTCGATCTTGTTCGCGACGACGATCCGGGGCCTTCCGGCGACGTCCAACTCTTCCAGCATCCTGGTGACAACCGTCGCCTGCTCACGGGCGTTCGGGTGAGTGGCGTCCAGCACGTGAAGCACCAGCGACGCCTCCCTGATCTCCTCAAGAGTCGCCCTGAAAGCCGCCACAAGCGCCGTAGGCAGCTTCTGGATGAAGCCCACGGTGTCCGTCAACAGAACTTCCCGCTCGGAGGCGAATCTGAGCCTTCTCGTGACCGGGTCCAGCGTCGAGAAGAGCCTGTTCTCAGCGAGCACGCCGGCGTTCGTCATGGCGTTCAGCAGCGTGCTCTTGCCGGCGTTCGTGTACCCGACCAGCGATATCACCGGCAGGCCGCTGTCGCGGCGCTGGGACCGGTACAACTCCCGGTGGCGGCGCACGTCCTCAAGATTTCGCCTGAGGGTCCTGATGCGGTTGCGCACCAGCCGGCGGTCCGTCTCGATCTGCGTCTCGCCCGGGCCCCGAGTGCCTATGCCGCCGCCGAGGCGCTCCAGGTGCGACCACTGACCCGCCAGGCGCGGCAGCAGGTACTCATGCTGCGCGAGTTCCACCTGCAGGCGGCCCTCGCGCGTCTGGGCGCGGCTCGCGAACACGTCGAGGATCAGGGCCGTACGATCGATGACCTTCGCGCCATCTAGAGCGTTCTCAAGGTTGCGCTGCTGCGTGGGGGTCAGTTCGTCGTCGCAGATGACCGTGTCGAAGGCGTCCGACTTGCGGAGGGACTGAAGCTCCTCCAGCTTGCCCTTGCCCACGTAGAGCGGCGTCTGCTTCGGGACACGTTGCGGTACCACATCGACCACGTCGGCGCCCGCGCCGGTCGCGAGATCCGCCAACTCGGCCAGGGAGTCATCGAGCCGCCAGCCGCCAGGGCGTCTCCTGCCTTTGACCTGGACGCCTAAGAGGAGCGCCCTTTCGGCGGGCCGCGCTGTGGGACGGAGCTTCTTCGGGATGGGAGTCCTCAGTTCGAGACCTGGCCGGCCGGAGACGGAATCTCCCAGCCCGCGATCCTGTCGAGACCCTCTTCGAGCGACGCGTCGTCGATCGTCAGCGACAGCCTGACGTAGCCCTCGCCGCTTGGGCCGAAGCCGTTGCCGGGAGTGACCACAACGTTCCTCTCCTCGAGCAGCAACTCGGTGAACCCGGCCGACGTGTAGCCCTCGGGGACGCGCGCCCACACGTACAGGCCCGCCTTTGGCGGATCAAGGCGCAGCCCGATGCCCTCGAGCACCTCAACGGCGCGGTCCCGGCGCTTCTCGTACACCAGATTCCTCTCGTCGATCCAACTCTCCGGGCCCTCCAGCGCGGCGATGCCCATCTCCTGGATCGCGCCCGGAACGCCTGAGTCCAGATTCGACTTGATTACCAGCAGCGCGGACACGAGTTCCGAGTTGCCGACGGCCATGCCAAGCCGCCAGCCGGTCATGTTGTACGTCTTGGAGAGCGAGTGGAACTCCATGCCCACGTCCATCGCGCCCGGAGTCTCCAGGAAGCTGGCGGGCCGGTATCCGCCGAAAGTCACGTCCGAGTAGCAGGCGTCGTGGAGCACGATAATGTCGTGCGTCCTCGCGAACTCGACGACGCTCTCGAAGTACGAAGCGTCAGCGACTGCGCCGGTGGGGTTGTTCGGGTAGCACAGCCACATCGTCTTGGCGGCCTTGGCGACATCCGTCGGAATGTCGGCCAGATCCGGCATCCAGCCGTTCTCCTCGCGGAGAGGCATCCAGTGGCACTCTCCACCGGCAAACCACGTTCCGACCGAGTACACGGGATAGCCCGGGTCCGGTACGAGCACAACGTCGCCGGGGTCCACGAAAGCGAGCGCGGCGTGGCCGACCCCTTCCTTGGCGCCTATCAGCGAGATGACCTCAGAGTCGGGGTCGAGCGCGATGCCGAACCTGCGGTGGTACCAGCGCGCCACGGCCTGCCGGAACGTCGGAAGGCCGTCGGACTCAGGGTACCGATGGTACTCGTTGACCGAGGCGTTCTCGCACAGCGCCGCGATCGACTCAGCCGGTGTCGGAAGGTCCGGGTCGCCGATGCCGAAGCTGACGACTTCAATGCCTTCCTGCTTCTTGGCGGCGATCTTTCTGCTGATCTCGAAGAACAGGTACGGCGGCACCTTCTCCAGCCGCTTGGAAAGATTCATTCCTGGGTCACCTCTATTCGCAATGCCATTCGCCGTCGAACACGCTGGCGACGGGGCCTTCCATCATCACCGGGCCTTCACCCGGCCATTCGATGGCCAGGTTTCCACCCGGCAGTTCGACGATCGACCTATCTTGAGTGTGCGCGTGCATGCGGGCGGCAACCGCCACCGCGCAGGCGCCGGTGCCGCACGCCATGGTGAGACCGGAGCCGCGCTCCCAGACTCGCGTGCGGAGACGGCCATCTCCGAGCACGTTCACGATCTCGAAGTTGACGCGCTGCGGGAACATCGGGTGATGCTCGACCAGCGGGCCGATCTCGTCTAGGCGCACATCGTCCACCGGCTCGTCTATGAACGCGACGGCGTGAGGGTTGCCCATACTGACGCAAGTTATCTTGAACTCGCGGCTCGCGACCGTGATCGGATGGTCAACGACGGCTTCGTCGCCGTCAACGACGACCGGTATCTCATGCGGCGCCAGTCTCGGCATTCCCATGGAGACGCGAGCGGCGGCGATCGATCCGTCATGCCAGACCGGCGTCACTTCCAGGTTGCCCGCCCCCGTCTCGACCACCACGGGCGACTTCTCTGGAGACACCGCGCCGTGCTCAACTGCGAAGCGGGTCAGGCATCGAATGCCGTTGCCGCACATCTCGCCCTCCGAGCCGTCCGCGTTGAACATACGCATCCGGAAGTCGGCGGAATCGGACCCCAATAGCAGGATCAAGCCGTCTGAGCCTATGCCGGTGTGCCGGTCGCTGACCGCGACGGACAGCGCCGGCCAGTCGGCGTTCTGACCGCGGGCATCGACGTACACGTAATCGTTGCCTGCGCCGTGCATTTTCGTGAATCTCAAGCCTGCCTGTGCTCCCGTGTCGCAAACGCGGTTTTCGTACCTGCAAAGTCTATCACAACGTGCCTTCCAGCCATTTGCGGGCCTCGACCTCGGCTGCGTTGAATCCTTCCGGCGAGGACGGATGCCAGCAGATGCGTTCGTCGTCCCCGCGGAACCAGGCATGCTGGCTGCGCGCGAACCTGTGCGTGCGGAACTTGGCGCGCTCGACCGCCTCCTCCAGCGAGAGCCGACCTTCGAGGCACAGCGCCAGCTCCAGGTACCCCACGCCGGACATTGACGAATGCTCCTCGCCATATCCGCGCCGGAGCAGCCCGCGGACTTCGTAGAGCAAGCCTTCGCGGGCCATCCTGTCAACCCTGGCGTCGATGCGCCCGTACAGTTCCTCGCGCTCCAAGCCAAGGCCGACGATCATCGTCCTGTATGGGGGCTCAACTTTGCGGGGACCGGCGCTCGTTCCGAGCGCGCGGCGCACTTCCAGCGCCCTGATCACGCGGCGTACGTTGCTCGGCTGCACCTCGGCGGCCCGGCGAGGGTCCAGGGCCCGTAGCTCATCGTGAAGGGCCTGCGCGCCCTCGGTCTCCGCTCTCCGCTCGAGTTCGCTCCGAACGGCCGGGTCCGGCTCGGCCTCGGGCACCTGCCAGCCTTCGAGCAGCGCCCACACGTACTGCGCGGTGCCGCCTGCGAGGACCGGCAGCCTGCCGCGACCGTGGATCTCGTGAATGGCTCGCCTGGCTTCCTTGAGGAACCGTACGAGGCTGAATGTGACGTCCGGGGTCACAACGTCGATGAGGTGATGAGGCACTCGCAGCCGTTCAGTCGCGGGCGGCTTGGCCGTGCCGATGTCCATGTACAGATACACCTGCCGGCTGTCGGCGCTTATGATCTCGCCGTCGAAGGTCTGAGCGAGCCGCAGCGCGAGATCGGTCTTCCCGGACGCGGTCGGCCCTACGATAGCTAGCAGAGGTGGATTCACTGCGCGCGTACCTGCGCTCAGGACTCCCGGGCCTCTGAAGCCGCGCGGGAGATTGCCGCGAACGGCTCGGCCTGGAGGCTGGCCCCGCCAACGAGCGCGCCGTTTACGTCGGACTCCGCGAAGAAGGCCGCGGCATTGTCCGGTGAGACGCTGCCGCCGTACAGGATCGGCACACGGCCGGCCGCCGCCGCGCCGAACATTTCGGAGAGCACGGCGCGTATGCGGGACATCACCTGTTGCGCGTCCGCCGGCGTTGCCGCCACGCCGGTGCCGATGGCCCAGACCGGCTCGTACGCTACGAGCAGGCTTTCGACCGATTCGAGCGATGCCAGCCCATCACGTAGCTGGGCCGCCACCACCGATTCCGCCCTGCCCTGTTCCCGCTGCTCCAGGGTTTCACCCACGCAGACAATCGGCTTCAGCCCCGAAGCCAGCGCCGCGACTGCCTTGCGGTTGACGTCCTCGTCCGTCTCACCGAACAGCTGCCGCCGTTCGGAGTGGCCCACGATCACGTACTCGCAGACGCCCGCCAACATCAGGGGCGACACCTCTCCGGTGAACGCGCCGGTGTCTTCGTAATGCACGTTCTGCGCGCCCATAGCGATGCCTGAACCGTCAAGCTCCTCGGCCACGGCGGACAGCGCGACGAACGGCGGGCAAACGACGTGAGCCACGTTCTCGATACCGTCCAGTTCGCGCCGCATCGAGGCAGCCAGCGCGCGAGCTTCCGGCACGGTCTTGTTCATTTTCCAGTTACCGGCAACTACGAAACCGGGCATCAACGGCCTCCAAACAGGCGATCCAGCTACGAATTAGCACCTTACTTAAACTAAAAGCCCACTGCGACCTGCTACGATTCCCGCGTGCGCTACGGTCCGAATTTGGCGAGCTTCCCGGCATGGGCCAGGGCCAGCAGCATCAGGTTTACGGCCGGTATCCGGCCCAGCGCGCCGTGGTCGCACGCAACCTCGTTGAACGCTTCTACCTCACGCTCCGGAGTGTGCGGCGATCGAATCATCAGCGGCACCGGATGCCAGCTATGCCCGGCCAGCACAGCCGGGGTTGAGTGGTCTCCGCAGACCACCAGCACGTCAGGCTCCAGTTCGAGAATGCGGGGAATCCAGCGGTCAAGGGCTTCAAGCGAGGCAACCTTGGCGTCGAAATCCCCATCCTCCCCTGCCGCGTCGGCGGGCTTGTAGTGAAGGAAGAAGAAGTCGTACTCGGCGTAGTGTGCCTCCAGGACTTCCAACTGCTCTGCGAAGCCGCTTCCGGAATCGAGCACCGCCATGCCGATCAGTTCAGCTAGCCCACGGTACATGGGGTAAGCAGCGACCACAGCCGGCCGTAGCGCGTACGCGTCGGCCATGCTCGGGAGGCCGGGCAGGCCGGAGAAGCCCCGCAGCACGACCATGTTAGCGGTGCTGCGGCCCGCGAGTTCCTCGCGTGCGCGGTCAACGAAGCGGTTGACGAGTTCGGCGGTTCTGACGGCTTCCCGCGCCAGGGGCCGCGCGGCCAGAGGCGCCATGCCCTCCACGAGCGGGTCGGTGTCGGTCACGCGCTCGTGGAGGCCGGGGCCGCGCAGCGCCAGCACGAATCGGTGATCCCGCACCGGATGTACTTCGACGTCGGCTCCCGGTAGTTCGATGGCGTCAAGCCGCCTGAACAGCGGCTCGCTCTCGGAGGTCGGCAACCTTCCCGCGCGGCGGTCCGTGACAGTGCCATTCGGGGCGACGGTGCACAGGTTTCCCCGCGCGGCCACGTCACCATCCGCCAGCGGTACGCCGCTGCCAAGGGCTTCGAGGACTCCCCTGCCCATGAGGTACTTGACCGGATCGTAACCGAACAGCGACATGTGGCCTGGCCCGCTGCCCGGCGTGACCCCGGGCAGCACCGGCGTAGTGAGGCCGCAGCTGCTCTGCCTCGCAAGTGCGTCCAGGCTGGGCATATCGGCCGTCTCAAGCTCGGACTTGCCGGTGGCCGGGTCAGGCAGGCCGCCCAGCCCGTCGACGACGAGCATCACGATCTTCGAATCGGTCTGCCGGCATATGTCGGACAGATACGGGAAGTCAATCATTCGAACTCACAGTCCAGCAATGCCCCGGGAGCCGCTCACTCGGCGTCCATCAGCGCGGCCACGCCCGGCAGGCTCCTGCCCTCTAGGAACTCCAGGCACGCGCCGCCGCCGGTCGATACGTGCGTCATGCGTTTTGTGAGACCAAGCTCGTCCACGGCGTGCGCCGTCGAGCCGCCGCCAACAACCGTGTCCGCGTCTTCAAGCGAGGCGACGGCCTCTCCGATTGCGGCTGTGCCGGCCGCGAATCCCCGGAACTCGAACACCCCCATCGGGCCGTTCCAAAGCACCGCTCCGGAGCCGCCGATCGCGTCCGCGAAATCGCGCGCCGTGTCCAGCCCGATGTCCATGATCCTCCAGCCGCCTGGAACGCTTTCCGCACCGGAAATTCTGGTGTCCGCGTCGGCGGCAAATCGGTCCCCGAGCACGAAGTCCGTCGGCAGCCGGCAGTCCACTCCGAGCGCCTCCGCGCGGGCCAGAATCGCGCCGGCCGATTCGACCATTTCGTCCTCGACCAGCGAGTCCCCCACGGGCCGGCCCAGGGCGCGCATGAATGTGGCTGCCATCCCGCCCCCGATCAGCAGCCGATCGGCCCTTGGAAGCAGGTTTTGGAGGACGCCGATCTTGTCCGAAACCTTGGCTCCTCCGACGATTATCGTGAATGGGCTTCTTGGAGCCTCCAAAAGCCTGCTCAACGTCGCGATTTCGGTCTCCATCAGCAGGCCCGCGACGGACGGCAGATGGGCCGTCACTCCCACCGTAGAGGCGTGCGCGCGGTGCGCCGCTCCAAAAGCGTCGTTGACGAACACGTCCCCGTTGCTTGCTAATTTCAACGCAAAAGAAAAATCGTTGTTTTCCTCGCCCGGATGGAACCTCAGGTTTGGGAGCATCACTATGCCCTGCCCTTCCGACGAGCCGTCGGATGCCCCGGAATCGGCCAGTTTATAGCAATCTGCTTGCAAGACCGGTTTTCCCATGATTTCGCCCAATCGGCGCGCGATTGGGTCGAGTTTTTCCCCCTCGACGACCCGTCCTCTGGGCCTTCCGAGGTGGGAGCACAGCACGAGTCTGCAGCCCCTTTCGAGGAGGTATTCGAGGGTGGGGATCGTGGCCCGTATTCGCCGGTCGTCGGCCACCTCTCCCGTACCCGGATCCAGTGGCAGATTGAAGTCCACTCGGACCAGAGCGCGGCGTCCCGCCAGGTCGATATCGCGGACCGTTTTCTTGCGGAGCATCAGCCCCTGACCAGGCCCGTGACGTAGGCGTGGACCGCCCCAAACCCGGGCGCCGACGCGCCGCACTCCTCCGCGATTTGCGCGAGGTCGCGCAGCTCGCCGTCCACGTAGCCGTCGCAGAACTCGAACGCTCCGAGCGGTTCCAGGATGCCCCTCAGCGCTTCGACGTCCTGGGGCTCCAGCACACGCTTGAAGTAGATGTCGCCTATGCGCCTCTTGACGCTTATGTCCCCTCGCTCCATGGCGTAAGCCACGGGCAGCAGTTTCTTCTTGTTCAGCACCTCGTGGCCGGGCATACCGGCATCGCCGGACAGCTCCCGCAGGTCCGCGGTCACCTGGGCCAAGGCCCCTGCCCTGCGCCCGTACTCCCCCAGCCTGTCGACCGTTTCGCGGTCCGCCCTCGCCAGCAGGCCGCCGAGCTTGAGCGCTCCTGCGTACAGCGCGCCGGTCTTGTCGGCGACCATCGAAAGGTAGCTCTCCACACTGATGTTGATCTTCTCCTGCGCCTCGAGGTCCGCGTAGCGTCCCTCGCAGAGCGTCAGCGCCGCCTGGTCCAGTATCCGCAGCCCTTCGAACGTCGTCGCCGCGTCGACGCCGAGATCGATCAACCTGAACAGCGCGAGCCTGCCGAGGCCGTGCATGCCGTCGCCCGCGTTGATCGCCTGCGCCGGCCCCCAGACCCACCACACGGCGTCGCGGCCGTTCCGTGTCGGGATGCCGCCCTGCACGTCGTCATGGATCTCGGTGAATCCCTGCACCAGTTCGACCGCCGCCGCCGCAGGCAGCGCCACGTCCGGCCCGCCGCACGCCTCGCAAGCCAGCAGACACAGCACTCCGCGTCTTCTGCGGTTCGGCCCGCCCACGTGCGGCTCGTCGAGCGCGAGCTGGTGCAGCATCATGCCGTACAGCGGCATATCCCGCGCGGACAGGATGTCCCTGAGCTCGCCCTCTATCCTAGAGACTAGATTGGCTGTTGAGTCGGTGTTCATCAGCTGTTTCGCGTCGGGTTCCTCTAGCCTGCAGACGCGGCCCTGGCCTGCGAGCGAACGGCCTTGCCCAGGTACTCGGAAAGCTCGTCGGACGATATCGCCCCCTCGCGGACCACTTCCGGCGTCTTCCCGGTCACGTCCAGGATCGTGGAGGGCCGCCCGGCCTGGATATTCCCTTCGATCACGAAGTCAAGCGAGTCCCCAAACTCGCGCATGAGGTCGGCGGGGCTGTTCAAAGGCGCCTGGCCCGTCGCGTTCGCGCTGGTGCCGGTGATCGGCCGCCCCAGGCGGCGCGACACCTCCCTCGGCGCCGGATGGTCAGGCACGCGAACGGCCACGGTGTCCATGCCGGCCGTCACGGCGGACGGTACGGAAGGCGCCCTCCGCACGACCAGTGTGAGAGCGCCGGGCCAGTATCTCCGGGCGAGCCTTGCGGCCACGTCCGGCACGTCTATCGCCACATCGTCCAAGGCTTCGGCAGAAGAGATGAGAACGGGCAGCGCCATGCCGCTGGGGCGGCCCTTCATCCGGAAGATGCGCTCCACGGCGGACTCGTTGAACGCGTCCACCGATAGAGCGTACTGCGTATCGGTCGGCACCGCGACCACGCCGCCGTCACGCAAGCATTCGACTGCGCGATCAATCTCGGCGTTCAAGGTTCGCCACTTCCCACCTTCCTTGCCCGGAGTGTAACACAGGTGCTAATCTTGCCCTTCCCTTGCAGATGTCAGACGCATCCGAACAGCCCTCAGCGCCCCCGGCCAGCGCGGCCGGGAGTTCCCGGGAACACGATTTCGGCGGAGGCCGCCCGTCGGCCTCGCCGGAGTGGTCGGACCGGGAAGTCGTGCTCGTCATCGACTTCGGTTCCCAGTACAGCAGGCTCATCGCCCGTCGCGTGAGGGAAAGCAAAGTTTACTGCGAAATCCTGCGGCACGACACGCCCTGGGAAGAGGTCAGTCCGCTGAACGCCAAGGGCGTCATACTCTCCGGCGGCCCGGCCAGCGTGTACGAGCCGGGCGCGCCGATGGCGCCGGACTGGGTCTTTCAGAGCGGCCTGCCCGTCCTGGGCATCTGCTACGGCCTGCAACTCATCGCCCACCAACTCGGCGGACGGGTCGCGCCCGGCGTCAAGCGCGAGTACGGGCACGCTGAGTTGCGCGCCGCCGCGGGTTCGCCGCTCTTCCGTGGCCTGCCGGAATCGTTCCCGGTCTGGATGAGCCACGGCGACAGGATCGCCGAGCCGCCGCCGGGATTCGAGACGCTCGCCGTCACCGACAACTCCCCCATCGCCGCAATCGGCAACGACCGGGGCGCCATCGGCATCCAGTTCCATCCGGAGGTCGTTCACACGCCCGTGGGCAAAGGCATCCTGCGCAACTTCCTGTACGAGGTCTGCGGCTGCGAAGGAGACTGGACTCCGGACCACTTCATTTCGCAGGCGGTGGACTCCATCCGCGAACAGGTCGGCGACGGCAAGGTGATCTGCGCGCTGTCGGGCGGCGTCGACTCGGCTGTGGCTGCCACGCTCGTTCACAGGGCCGTGGGCGACCAGCTCACCTGCATCTTCGTCGACAACGGCCTCATGCGCCACGAGGAGCCTGAGCGCGTGATCGACACGTGCGGCAGGCACATCAAAGCCAATATCGAGCACCTGGCCGCTTCGGAAGACTTCCTCAGCGCCCTGCGCGGGATTACCGACCCCGAGCGGAAGCGCGTCACGATCGGCGAGACGTTCATCGAACTGTTCGAACAGCGGGCCGAGAGCCTAGGCAAGGTCGACTTCCTGGCTCAGGGCACACTGTACCCGGACGTAATCGAGAGCAAGACCGCCGAAGACAATGTCTCGGCCAAGATCAAGACCCACCACAACGTGGGCGGCCTGCCTGAGAACATGAGGCTGGAACTGGTCGAGCCGCTCCGTTACCTGTTCAAAGACGAGGTTCGGGAGGTCGGCATCGAGCTCGGCCTGCCGGAGGAGGTCGTGCACAGGCAGCCGTTCCCCGGTCCTGGTCTCGCGATACGCATCATCGGCGAGGTGACGAGAGAGAAGCTCGACGTCCTGCGAGCCGCCGACTGGGTGGTCATGAACGAGGTCAAGGGCAACGACCTCTACAGGGACCTGTGGCAGAGCTTCGCGGTGCTGACCGACACGCAGTCCGTAGGCGTGGCAGGCGACAAGCGCACGTACGGCTACGTGATCGCGATCAGGGCCGTGACGAGCGATGACGCCATGACGGCCGACTGGGCCCGCCTGCCCTACGAAGTGCTGGCCCGCATCTCGAACCGGATCGTCAACGAGGTCCCGCTCGTGAACCGCGTCGTGTACGACATCACCAGCAAGCCTCCCGGCACGATCGAGTGGGAGTAACCGTCTAATGGCAGTGACCCGCCGGCCCCCGGAGGCGATTCCTTGAAGGTCCTGCTCGTCGGAAACGGCGCCAGAGAGCACGCAATGGCCTGGAAACTGGCCGCAAGCACATTGCTTTCAGAGCTGTTCGTGGCTCCGGGAAACGCGGGAATGGCACAGATCGGACGCAACGTCCCCATAGGCGCATCGGACGTTGACGCGCTGCTCGACTTCGCCGCCGCGAACGGAGTGGATTTCACGGTCGTAGGCCCGGAGGCCCCGCTCGCGGACGGCATAGTGGACAGGTTTCAGGCCAGCGGCCTCGCCATCTTCGGGCCGACTCAGGCCGCCGCGCGCATCGAGAGCAGCAAGGCTTTCGCCAAGGAGTTGATGCTCGAATGCGGCGTGTCCACGGGCACCGCTACCGTCTTCGACCGGTACGAGGACGCCGCGCGCTACGCGGAGGACATTGAGCCGCCCATCGTCGTCAAGGCCGACGGCCTCGCGGCCGGCAAGGGTGTTGTGGTCGCGGACACTCAGGATGCCGCAGTCTCGGCGTTGCGCTCCATGATGGTGGAGCGCGAGTTCGGCGCGTCCGGCGAGACCGTCCTTGTCGAGCAGTTCCTGGAGGGCCCGGAGTTCAGCGTCTTCGCATTCACGGACGGCAAGACGATATCGCCTCTCGTGGCCGCGGTGGACTACAAGCGCGTCGGCGACGGCGACACCGGCCCCAACACCGGCGGCATGGGCGCGTACAGCCCGCCTGTCCGCGAACTGTGGAACGACGACGTGGAGCGCACCGTGCGCGCCGGGATCATCGAGCCGGTGCTGGCCGCTCTCGCCGAGCGGGGGACCCCGTACGCGGGGGCGCTGTACGCCGGGCTGATACACACAGGGGACGGCGTGAAGGTGATCGAGTTCAACTGCCGCCTTGGGGACCCTGAGGCGCAGGTGATACTGGCCAGGATCGAGTCCGACCTGCTGGCGCTCATGGTGGCGGTGTCCGAAGGTCGCCTTGCCCACGCTCCCCTGCTCGTCAGCGATCGCTCCTGCGTCGGGGTGGTCATGGCGTCAGGCGGCTATCCGGGATCATACGAGACCGGGACTCCGGTAGTCGGCTTGGAAGACGTGCCGGAGGATGCCCTGGTCTTCCACGCGGGCACCAGGCTCGATGAAAACGGCGGCGTCGTGACCGACGGCGGACGCGTCCTGACCGTGTGCGGATCCGGCGAAGACCGCGCCCGCGCGCGCCTGCGGACCTACTGGGCCTTGAACGCAGTGTCGTTTGACGGGCACGTCCGTCGAACGGACATCGGGCGGGTGGCCCTGCGATGAATGAAAGAGTCAGCTTTTCGTTTAAGTTAATTGAATCCAGGTATGATTAACTCAGGCTGAGCCTCCCGATGAGAAAACTTAAAATCCAGACAACTAGCGACGCGCAGGCCTTGGTTGCCGCCTTCGAGTCAGGTTCGCTGCTCCGGCCCGGGTCTGGAGCGTCCTCCGTAGTCGATCTTTCGGCAGCCGTATTCGACTGGGCAGGTGTGAAATCACGTTACTTAAACGAAAAGTCGGCACGCATAGAGACCCAATTCGCCGATGCGTCGCACCTGGTGTTCTTCGTTGCGGACGGTCTTGGGATGTGCTTCATCAACAGGACCACCCCCTCATCCATACTGAGAGAGCGCCTCGTGATGGAACTCCGGACCGTGTTCCCCTCCACGACGCCGGCCGTGATGACTTCCCTCGCGACAGCCGCGTGGCCAAACTCCCACGGGGTGGTGGGGTGGGACATGTACCTCGATGAGATCGACGCAGTATCGGAGATCATCATGTTCCACCGGCGCGATGATGGAATGCCGTTGGACAGGCTGGGCGTCAGCGAACGGCAGGCATATCCCCTGCCCTCCCTGGGCGGCGCGATCGAAGGAGAGCTCTACTCCGTAGCGCCAAAGCACCTCGTCGGCACCGCGTTCTCGAACTACTGGACGGGCCGAAACGCTCACTGCGTCGGTTACGAAAGCCTTTCCGAGGGCGTCGACCACGTCCTGTCCATCGCCGGCTCCGCCGGATCGCGCAGCGTAACGTGCCTGTATGCGGACGTCGTGGACGCGGCGGCCCACCGGTTCGGCGTTGACGCGCCTGAAACGCGCGAGGCCCTGCGGTCGGTGGAAGTCGCTGTCGAGCGGCTTGCCGCCGGCCTGCCCACTCATGCGCGCGTAGTGCTGACGGCCGACCACGGCCTGCTCGACGGCCCCACCCACGAGATTGCGCCCGCCGATCCCATCGTCCGGCGCCTGCGCCACGAGCCGTGGGGCGACGCGCGGCAGATGCACTTCGCGGTCCTGCCGGAGAGCGCGGCGTCGTTCGAAGCGGAGTTCCGCGATCGATTCGGAAACATCGCCTTCCTCCTCACGGTGGATGAGGTCGAAGAGTTGGAACTGCTCGGTCCGGGTAACATTCGGCCGGCCTCCAGGAAGCGGCTCGGGACGCACCTGGCGATTGCGCGGGGCGCCGACGCTTTCGAGTACGCAGCCGGGAGTGAATCGCCGGCGCCGATTGGCATCCACTCAGGCCTCACGCCGGACGAAATGCTAGTACCATTAGTAGTCGTGTGAATGCAGCAATCTGAATACCGAGAGGTTTAGCCAATGCCGCTAGTCGGAGTCATAGTCGGAAGCAAGTCGGACCTGCCGGACCTGGAAGCAACGACGCAGGTACTGGACCAGTACGGCATCGAGCACGAGGTCGTCGCGGCCTCGGCTCACAGGACGCCCGAGAGGGTGGCCGAGTTCGCGCAGACCGCGCGCGACCGCGGCATCGAAGTAATCATCGCCGCCGCCGGCGGGGCCGCAGCCCTTCCGGGCGCGGTCGCGGCATTGACCACGCTTCCGGTGATCGGCATTCCCCTGACATCGAGCGAACTCAATGGCATCGACTCGCTGTACTCCATCGCGCAGATGCCCCCGGGCATTCCCGTGGCCTGCGTGGCCGTCGGGGGCTGGGGCGCGCGCAACGCCGCCCACCTTGCAGCGCAGATACTGGCCATCAAGCATGAGTCGATACGCGAAGCCTGCGAGGCCTATCGCCGAAGCCTGCGGGACGGCTGACTCGCTCCTTGCTCATGGCTCCCCTGCACTTCCGTATCAGGAATAACGCGACTTGATCGAACGTTACTCACGCCCCCGCATGAAGGCTGTCTGGTCTGAGGAGAACAAGTACGACAAGTGGCTCCTCGTTGAGGTCGCCGTCTGCGAGGCCTGGGCCGACGAGGGCGTCATACCCGCGGACGACATGCGGAAGCTGCGGGGCGTCCGGCACAACTACGATAGGCTCACTGAGATCCTCGAAGTGCACCGGCATGAGATGACGGCGTTCCTCCAGTCGATCACTGAGTTCGCCGGGCCCGAAGGCCGCTGGCTTCACCTGGGCCTCACCACCAGCGACGTCTGGGACACGGCCACCAGCCTTCAGATACTGGATGCAATCAATTTGCTTGACGAGGAGATTGCCGCTCTTACGGACGCGATCGGGGAGAAAGCGCTGGAGCACAAGCACACGCTGATGATGGGCAGGACCCACGGCGTGCACGCGGAGCCGATAACGTTCGGCCTCAAGCTTGCCGTCTGGTACGACGAGATGCGCCGGAACAGGACCCGCCTTCTGCAGGCGCGCGAAACAATGGCCTTCGGCAAGATTTCAGGACCCGTCGGCACCCACGCGACCGTTTCACCCGCTATCGAGGCCAGGGTCTGCGAACGGCTGGGACTGAAGGCCGCCCCGGCATCAAACCAGATACTACAGAGAGACCGCCACGCTCAGTACATGACCACCCTCGCGCTGATTGCGGCTTCCCTGGAGAAGTTCGCTACGGAGATCCGGGGCCTGCAGCGCACGGAGGTCAGAGAGGTCGCGGAGAGCTTCCCGAAGGGCCAGCCCGGCTCATCCTCCATGCCGCACAAGCGCAACCCCGAGCTCTCGGAGCGCGTTTGCGGCCTCTCGCGGCTGATTCGCGGTCATGCGGTGACCGCGCTGGAAAACGTGGCCCTGTGGCACGAACGCGACATCAGCCACTCCTCTGCCGAGCGGCTCATCCTTCCGGACGCGTCGCTCGCGCTGGACTACGTCCTGGACCTCTTCGCGGGCGTCATGCGCAACCTGCGCGTCTATCAGGACCGCATGATGGCCAATCTGGAGTCCACGCGCGGCGTGGTCTTCTCCCAGCGCGTTCTTCTCGCCTTGATCGAGAAGGGCCTCGCCAGGGAAGACGCCTACCGGATAGTGCATGACAGGGCCATCCAGAGTTGGGAGGAAGACCTCGACTTCCGTGACCTCATGCGCTCGGACAACAGGGCCGCTTCCCTGCTGTCAGCCGATGAGTTCGAAGAACTCTTCCAGTATGAATACTTCGTTCGCTACGTTGAAGAGACGTTCGAACGAGTACAAATAGAATAAACTTAAACGCAAAGACAGGAGGGTCTACAGTATGGTAGCCATTCACGACACGCATCTATCCGGCCTCGAGCGGCTGTACAGGGGCAAGGTAAGGGATACCTACGGCCTGCCCGACGGCGAACTGCTGATGATAGCCACGGACCGCATCTCCGCCTACGACGTTGTCCTCCCCACCGCGATTCCCGACAAGGGCGCGGTGCTGTGCCAGATCTCATCGCACTGGTTTGGCGAGACGGCGCACATCGTGCCGAACCACATGATCGCCCTCGCCGAGCCGGGCGGGCCCTTCGACATTCCGGCGGCGATCGCCCGCCAGGCCATGGTGGTGCGGCAGGCCGAGCGAATCGACGTGGAGTGCATCGTAAGGGGCTACATCACCGGCTCAGCATGGGCGGAGTACCGGCGCGAGGGCACTGTGAGCGGGATGCCTATGCCCTCTGGCCTCCAGAATGGTGACCAGTTCCCGGAGCCGCTCTTCACCCCTACCACGAAGGCCGAAGTCGGCCACGACGAGAACATCTCAATGGAAGAAGTCCGGAACATGGTGGGCGAAGACACCGCGCGCCGCCTTGAGGACATCTCCATTGCCGTGTACTCGCATGCAAGGGACCGCGCTCTGGAGTCCGGGATTGTGATCGCGGACACCAAGATGGAGTTTGGCTTCATCGACGGCGAGTTGAGCCTGATCGACGAGTTGCTTACGCCCGACTCGAGCAGGTTCTGGGACGCAGAGGGCTACGAGCCGGGCAAGTCGCTGCCCAACTTCGACAAACAGTTCGTCAGGGACTGGTTGGACGATCAGGACTGGGACCACGAACCCCCTGCCCCGGAACTCCCTGATGACGTCGTCTCTCGGACGAGGGAACGGTACCTGGAGGCGTACCATCGCCTGACCGGCGCGCAACTCGCGTGAGACTCAACGCGGCAATCGGCTAAACTGGGATGCAGTGACTTGTGAATCTGAAACTAGTGGGAACACAGGACTGAATGACAACTAGAATTACACGCAAAGACAGGCGGGACGATGACCGGAGGGAAGGCAGGCTTACGCCGAACCAGGCCAGGGCAGCCAGGCGCGCCCGCAGGCAGTTCAGGCGCCGGTTGACGAGGGGCATCGCCTTCACTGTAGTTGCGCTCGTTGCCTTCCTGTTCATATTCAGCTTGATAGCGCCCAACGTATTCTCAGTCCTGCCCCAGCGCGCCATACCTGAGGATGGGTTGTGGCAGCAAGTCGAGAACCAGGGCAGGGCCCACATCGCCCCGGGAGAGGAGCACCCAGCCTACAAAACTGTGCCGGCTACTTCCGGCTGGCACTACAACATCCCGTACGCGCCGGCCCCGTGGCGAGCCTACTCCGAGCCGCTGCCCGACGAGGTGCTGGTCCACAACCTGGAGCACGGCGGCATCGGAATGCACTACAACTGCCCGGACGGTTGCCCGGAACTGGTCGCACAACTCCTGGAGATCAGGGACGAGGTGCGGAGAGTGGTGCTGTCCCCCTACCCTGACATGGACACACGGATCGCCCTTACCGCGTGGGACTACATCGACAAGTTCGACGACTTCGACGAGGCGCGAATTCGTTCCTTCATCTCAGCCCACCTCGATTCAGGCCACGCGCCGGAATCGGGCGTTCGCTAACCGCATGTTCCTGGCCAGGGTTGTCGTTACTCTAAAGCCGATGGTGAACGATCCCCAGGGCGACACCATCGGGAACGGCCTGCGCGACCTCGGATTCGACACACTGGAGTCCGTCCGCGCCGGCAAGTACTTCGAACTCCGGGTAGCCGAGACTGACGAGGGCGCGGCAAAGGAGAAGATCGCCGAAATGTGCGACCAACTCCTGGCCAATCCCATCATCGAGGACTTCAGCTTCCAGCTAGAGCCGGCCTGACCGCCGCTATGTGCTGACAGTGCCCTTGGTGCTGGGGACTTCACTCCCCTGCCGTGGATCGATCGTAACCGCCGCGCGCACCGCCCTCGCCAGCGCCTTGAAGATGGACTCCGCCTTGTGGTGGTTGTTCGTCCCCGCGAGCAGCCTCACGTGAAGGTTGAACCCCCCTTCCCTCGCGAGGCTCTCCAGAAAGTGCCGCACGAGGTCGCCGGGAAGTTCCCCCATGTCAGAGTCGCCGATCTCGGCGTCGATGACCGAGTATCCCCGGCCGCTGAAGTCCACGACCACCAGGGCCAGCGCCTCGTCCAGCGGCACGTAGGCGTGAGCCATCCGGGTGATCGCGCGGCCGTCCCCCACGGCCATGCGAAACGCGCGGCCAATGGCTATGCCGCAGTCCTCGACCAGGTGGTGCCAGCCAACGTGAGTATCGCCCTCGGCGGTGAGCTTCAGGTCGATCAGCCCGTGCCGGGCAAGCTGCGCGAGCATGTGCCCCAGCATCCCGTTCCCGGTGTTGATTTCGTACCGGCCCTGCCCGTCAAGGTCCAACTCCACGTGGATCTGCGTCTCGCCGGTCTCACGGCTGCACCTGCCGATTCTGGGGTCCAACTCACGCTCCCTTTGCGTTTAACTTAGTCGTTGCCAAGTACGAATCGCGCGCTTCGGCGTCGTGCTCCTGGCCTGCGCACGTTAGCGTCACAGCGAAGCCCTGAGCGCCGAAATGAACGCGTCCGTCTCCTGCGGCGTCCCCACCGCGACCCGGAAGCAGTCTCTCAATCGCTCGGAATCGAAGCCGCGCACGAACACTCCCCGGTCCGCCATCCCCTGTACCACCGCCTCTTTATTGCCCGGCGCGAGTCCGCACAGGATGAAGTTGCCCTCAGACGGCCACGGCTTGACGCCGTCGGTCTCCTCCAGCAGACTCATCATCCTCGTCCGTTCGGCCACCACCTTGCCAACGTTGTCCAGCAGCCACTCCTTGTCCTCCAGCGAGGCGAGCAGCGCCGCCTCCGCGGCCGCGTTCACGTTGTACGGCGACTTGATGTCCATGATGTGCCGCACCAGGCCCGGGCTCATGATGCCGTAGCCGATTCGCAGGCCCGCAAGGCCGGCCCACTTGCTCATCGTCCTCAGCACCACGAGGTTGTCGTGCCGCTCCACGAGTTCGGCAGCGGTCTTCCCGCAGAACTCGAAGTACGCCTCGTCCACGACGACGATGAGGCCGGTCTCCAGCAGGCGCAGCACCTGCTCGTCCGTCACCAGGTTGCCCGTCGGGTTGTTGGGAGACGTCAGGAAGATGATCTTCGTGCGCTCGTCGATAGCTTCCCGCACGGCCAGCTCGTCGACGTCGAACAGTTCGTCGCGCGGCGCCATGGCTATCTCCGCTCCGGCGACACGGGCGCAGAACGCATACATCGCGAACGTCGGGTCGCAGTCCAGGATCTTGTCCCCGGGCGAGATGAATAGCCGGAACAGCAGGTCGATCAGTTCATCGGCGCCCGCGCCCGCAACGATGTACTCAGGCCCAATGCCGTTGTGGTCTGCCAGAGCGTCCCTGATGCTTCGCTGTTGAGGATCGGGATAGATGTGCAGTGGCAGGTCGGCAAGCGCCTCCGAAGCTCGCGGCGAGGCGCCGTACGGGTTCTCGTTCCCGTTCAGCTTCACGATTCGATCGACCGGGATTCCGGCCCTTTCGGCCAGAATCTCCGGCGGGTCCACTGCGCTGTATGTCCTGATGCTCCCAAGGTGCGGGCGGATCAGATCCCCAACGGTTGGCTTGCTCAATTCATCCCTCCCGGCGCTGGTCTTCCGGTCCCGCATGGGACATCCCGACTTCGAGCCTGATTTCCGCGGCCTCGGCGTGTCCTGTCAGCCCCTCTGCCCTGCCCAGCACGGCCGCTGCCCTTGCCAGAGTCCCTTCGCAATCGTCTCTCACCGCTATCACAGGGCTGACCTTCAAGAATGTGCCCACGTTTATCCCGGACGAAAACCTGGCCGTCCCCCCAACCGGCATGGCGTGAGACGGCCCTGCTACATAGTCGCCTAGCACCTCGTGCGATCCTTCGCCAAGAAACAACGCCCCCGCGTTCCTGACCCGCGGCGCCCACCGGCACGGATCACGCACCATCAGCGAAAGATGCTCAGGTGCGAAGTCGTTCGCCAGGTCGATGGCGTCGTCCATATCTTCCACAACTGCCGCGACGCCCTCGCTGTGCAGAGCCGCCATAGCTATGCCGCTGCGCTCCAGCCGCGAAGCCCGGTCCAGCGCCTCCCGTCTGGAGGCGCAGGCGACCTCTTCGGACGTCGATATCAACACCGGCCTGGCCAGCGGGTCGTGCTCCGCCTGCGCTACGAGGTCTGCGGCGCAGAGCGTCGGATTGGCGGTCTCGTCGGCTACGATCAGCGTCTCGGTAGGCCCGAACAGCCCGTCCACGCCCACGTCTCCGAACACGGCCTTCTTCGCCAGCGTCACGTAGATATTGCCGGGCCCGCAGACGAGGTCCACCCTGGGCACTGTCTCCGTGCCGTACGCCATCGCCGCGACGGCCTGGGCGCCGCCGATCGTAAAGACGCGATCCACGCCCGCGACGCTGCACGCGGCGAGCACCGCCGAATGCGGCCCGCCCTCCGGCCCTGGAGGAGTGCATACTATGATCTCCTCCACGCCCGCGACGCGAGCGGGCACCGCGGTCATCAGGACCGTGGATGCCAGCGGAGCGGTACCGCCGGGCACGTACACGCCGACAGTCCTCACCGGATTGAACGCTTGACCGTACCCTTCGTCTTCGTCGAACCAGGCGGAAGGCATGGACTTCGCGTGGAATCTCCGCACTCGTTCCGCCGCGAACCTCAAGGCTTCCAGGAGGTCGGCGGAAACTTCGTTGGCTGCCCTTTCGAGTTCGCGTGAAGGTACCTCGAACGCTGAAAGCAAAATGCCATCCAGTCGCTGCGTTAGCTCCCAGACGGCTTCGTCGCCGCCCGTCCGCACCTTGTCCACGATTCTTTGCACCACCTGGGCGGGAGTCAGGCTCTCTCCGGACGCCTCGCTGAGGCTCGCTGAGTGGCTGGCAGGCACTTCGTTCAGTCCCAGACCCCTGCCCCGCAGTAAATGGTCTCTGGCCTCGCGGGCGTCCAGAATCAGGCGCATTGCATGTACTCCGCCATGACTTTCGTGACGCGTTCGGCGGCAATCGCTTTGAAGCGTTCCACGTGTTTTCTCGGGACCCGGTCGTAGAGCTTGCTCATTCCTTCCGGCAGCGAGTCCAGGAAGTCTTCCGCGACCGTGTAGGCCAGGTGCGACTCATCCCACCGTGCGATCCGCCCGGCCATGAAGCGAAGCCTGTCCATGGACACGGGCTGCTCGATTCTGCCGATCACCCAGTCGCGCCATTGGTTCAGGGCGTCTTCCCTCAAGAATGAGACTTGAATCCCGGCATGGGCCGAGTCGATGGCCTGCAAGACGTTCAGGGCGGACGGCCTGGACTCGCGGTCCAGTTCGATCTGAAGCGCGCGGTCCATCACCTGGCCCAGCACGTTGTCTTCAAAGACATCGGAGTTTCCGAAGAACGGCCTGTACATCTCGGTTATCCAGGTCTCGTCCAGGATGAGATGAGAGACATAGCCGGCCAGGAACGCCTGGGTCTCCTCGGCAAGGCCCGACAGTTCGAACAGGTCGGGATGCGCCGCTGTCATCGCGCTGATTCCCGCGCCGACGTTCTCGAAGTCCAGGTCCGCGAAGTGGTACGCCTCGCGCGGTTCTCTCGTGATCGCCCGGATGTCGGGAGACGTGGAGCCAAACGCCACGTGCCCCAGATTGCGGTTCAGCGCCGGGTGGTCCAACTGCCTGACCGCCCGGCAGGCGAAGTCTATGTGCACTGCCGAGTTAGGCACCGGAGGCTCCGGCCGGGGAACTGGACTGGACCATCGGGCCGGGCTTGCCGTTCAGCACGCTTTGGGCCTCGCTCTCGGCGTGGAACACGTAGTCGGGCTGTATCACGGTTATGCCCGCGCCGCCGGCCTCGCGGATGAGCTTGATGGCCGGCGTCAGCCGGTCCTTGCGCACCACCAGCGTTACCGCGAACAACTGCTCATCGCCGGCAGAGTACACCTTCGCGATGGTCGGGCCGCCGATGCCGGAAGTGTCCGAGTGCCGCAGAACGCGGTTCGCCGCCTCCTCGGCGGACGCGCCCCTGAGGTTCGCGGTGACAGAATAGAAGCCGTCCGAATTGAGACGGCCCTCTATTAGCTCGACCATCGTCGATGCGCGCTCCATCTTCTGCGCGTCGGCCCGCACCGAGTTGACGTTGACGACGAGGCAGGCGTGGGACGCGACAATCTCGCCCCCGCGGATCGTCTTCAGCCGGTTCTCCCGCAGCGTCGTGCCCGTCTCCGTGATGTCGGCGACGATGTCGGCGGAACCCGCTCCGGGCATGACCTCGAGCGCGCCGCTGGGCTGTACGAGTTCGAAGTGGTTTATCCCATTTTCAAGTAGATAGCCCGAAACCAGCCGGGGGTACTTCGTGCCGACCCGCAGGTCGCCAACGCTCTCTCGCAACTCGATCGACACCTCGGCAAGATCTGCGATCGAGGCAACGTCTATCCAGGACTCCGGCACTCCGAGCACGAGGGCGCAGTGGCCGAACCCGAGGTCGGAGAACACCAGCCGGCTACCGTCGGCGTCCCTGCCCGACTCGCGAAACCTGTCCAACCCAACGATTCCGGCGTCCGCGAGGCCGGAATCCAGCCCCGCCGGGATGTCGGCTGCGCGCTGCAAGAGCACGGTCGCCCCGGGCAGGCCGTTCATGCTCGCCATGTAGCGCCGGGAGCTTGTCCGCGTTACTCCCAGTCCGCAAGAACTCAGGAATGCGAGCGCCGGCTCGTGGAGGGGGCCGTCGGAGGGAATGGCTATTCTAAAGGCCACGTCCAACCCCCGTCTCCCTATTGACGGCGTCCATCACCCTGTCGAGATCGTAAGAGAATCCTATTGCCGGAGTAGGCTGCCCGCCGCCGAGGGCGCGCACCAAGCCGTCGTATCGGCCTCCGCCGCCAAACTCTCCCAATGCGTTCTGCGGGCCCAACTCGAACACCACGCCAGTGTAGTACGCGATGCCGCGCGCCAAGCCAAGGTCCAGCTTGAGGCAACTCCTGTCGACTCCCCGCTCCAGCAGGCGCTGCACGAGCTTTTCCAGGTCTCGAATCGGATGACTTTCCGCGCCGTTGGCCTGAGCGACGCGGTTCGCGGAAGCCAGCACTTCCTCGGGCGATCCCCTCAGCCGGGCCAGTGAACCGATCAACTCCAGGGCCGCCCCGAGTTCTGACGGATCGTTCGCCTCGCTGGCCTTGCGGGCGAGGCGTGCCGCGATCTGTTGGGTCGTTCGTCTGCCCGTGGGGCCAAAGGCCAGGTCGCCGGCTAGGCCTTGCACGATCTCCCCGGCCTGCTCGCTTCCGGCTCGATCAGCCGTCCGCTGCCCCCGCCTTCCCGGTGCTGGCCTCACAAGGTCGGCCTCTTCGGCTCGGGCGACGAGGTCGGCCACGCCTGCGGAGCCGTCTGTCAGCTCCTTCACGCTGCCGGCAACGAATGCCCGGGCCGACTCGGACAGATCGAACCCGTTCAACAGGCTGAACAGCAAGCCCACGCTGCCGATCCACAATCGAACGTCCGGAAGGCCGAGCTCTCTCAGGCTGTGCCACGCCAGCCAGATGACCTCGGCGTCCGCCTCGTGGCCGTGCCCTCCGATGTACTCTGCGCCAAGCTGCATGCGCTGGTGACGCACTGGGGATCCTGCGGGGTCGTATCTGAAGACCGGCCCGAAGTACTGAAATCTGGATGGGCTGTCCGCAGTGTCTCCCAGCGACAGGTAGTAGCGAATCACGGCGGACGTGAACTCCGGCCTCAAGCAAACTGCTTGCCCTCCCGGATCGGTGAAGGCGTAGAGCTGCGTTACGAGTTCGCCGCCCGACTTTCGCACGAAGAGGTTGGCGTCCTCAACTATCGGCGTGGACACCGTGCCATAGCCTTGCCCTCCCAGGCACGAACGCAGGGCAGCCGCGGCGCGTTCCATCGCCGCCGCGGATTCGCCCGCCAGGTCCGGCATTCCCGGCAACCCCTGTACTCGCTGTTTCTTCAACTCGATCTCCTGAACTCCTCACAATTCTACTTGTCCTGATGAAGGCTTGTCAGTCCATCCGGCAGCAACCTCCCGTCTCGTTCGTGGTGGCAACCTCCCGTTTCGTTCGTGGTGAGCCTGTCGAACCATGAGCGAACTGCCGCCGTGGTCCCAGTCCCTACTTGACCGATACCTGGACGTAGAACATAATCAGGCAACACCCGCGCAGACTTACATATCCACAGAGGACGTCCAGCCACCCGTGTACAGCAAAGAGTTGCTAAAAGGAAGCACAGACACCCTTCTGCTATCCCTGCTTTCCAGAGAGCGCATGTACGGATACCGGCTCGCCAAGGAAATGGAAGGACAGAGCGGCGGGTACTTGCGGTTTAAGGAAGGCACCCTCTACCCCGCTCTGCATCGTCTTGAACGCGACGGCCTTGTCAAGGGCGTGTGGGAAGTCTCTTCTTCCAGGCAGCGCCGCCGGTACTACTACATAACCGAGGAAGGGCGGTCGAAGCTCAAGTCCATGCTTGAAGAGTGGCGGGACTTTTCCCGCGCCGTCAACCTCGTCGCGCTGCCGGACAGCGCCTAGCCGTCGGGTCCGTACATTCGACCATGCAGCGTACCGACGCGCCTTCTTACCTGAACGAGATTCGCAGGCAACTGCACTTGGAGCCTGCGAAAGAAGACGAGATCCTGGAAGAGATCCAGGTCCACATAGAAGACCGCGCCGCGGAGCTTCAAGAGGCCGGGAACAGCCCTGACCAGGCTTTCGAGAGGGCGCTGGACGAGTTCGGCGCAACACAGTCAATCGGCCAGCAGTTCTATGCGGTCTATCACCAGGCGCCATGGCAGCAGACCGCCCTGGCCGCCCTGCCCCACCTGCTGCTGGCCGTCATGTTCGGCCTGAGCCTCTGGACAAGCCCCGCGTGGGTTGTCCTGCTGCTTGTGGCGGCCACGGTCATCAGCGTGTTCGGATGGAGGATGGGCCGCCCCACGTGGACCTATCCCTGGATGGGTTACTGCTTGGTGATTCCCATCGTGTCCTGGGGACTTGCCATCAGCGTCGTGGCGTATGGCGCGTGGAGCATAGTCACTTCCGACTCCCTTCCGGAGAGCTTCCTGCTTTACATCGTCTGCCTCGGGTACATCGCGTTTTCGATGTGGGCGGTGATCAAGATAGTCTCCAGGCTCGTCAGACCGGACTGGCTGATGGCCTCGCTCACCGTGCTTCCGCTGCCCTTCCTGGGCTACTGGTTCTTCTACTTCTACAACCGGTTGGGCGCACAGGAAGCGGCGCAGGCCATCCAGGGCGTCGACGCCAGCGCGGCGGCTGTCTTCCTGATCCTCGGAGCTTCCACGGTGGTCTTCTTCCGTATCGGGAGGCGGCTGCTCAAGGTCGCCGTCCTTCTGATAACCGCGCCGTCGGTCCTGGTGCTTGCCTGGCTCAGCTACCAGGGCGGGCCGGGGCCGTTCGCAGTCTTCCTGTTCGCCGCGATCTCCCTTGCCCTGCTGCTCAGCCCTGCCCTTCTCTACCGCCAGCGAACGCGGCGAGGCCCGGTTGACGCGGACCGATCGGTCGACGTAACCGGGTAGCGCTTCCAGGTCGGCACGCATGGGCCGGACCAACAGGACCGCGCTCGTAGTTGACAGCGCCGCCTGCCTGCCCGAAGCGTTCGCCGCGCGGCCCTTCGTTCACGTGGTCCCGATGCGGCTCATATTCGGCGAGCGAGACTATCTGGACGGCCGGGACCTGACGACTACGCAGTTCTACGGGCTGCTTCGCCAGGCCGACGTCCTGCCGACCACGTCCGCGCCGTCGCCCGACTCCTACCTGACGGCCTTCCGCGAAGCCGCGCAGGAGGCTGACTCGATTGTGTGCCTCACCGTCTCGTCCAGCTTTGGCGGTTCGTACAACGCCGCGCAGGCAGCGGTCGTTGAGGCTGAAGGCGCGCTCCCTGGACTGCCCGTGACGCTTGCCGATTCCGGGTCCGCGGCGGGCGGCGAGGCCCTGGTCGCTACAGAGGCCATTCGCACGATAGAGGACGGCGGCTCCCATGAGGAGGTCGTCGCCAGGATCCGGGCGGTCGTGCCGAAAGTGACGCTGTTCGCCTTTGTCGATACTCTCTTCTACCTTTGGAAGGGCGGCAGAGTGCCGCGACTCGCCCATGCGGGCGCTTCCCTGCTTCAGGTCAAGCCGTTGCTGGAGATGTCCTCAGGCGAGATCAGGACCGTCGGCAGGCCGCGAACGCGCCGGAGGGCTACTCGACGGCTGATCGAGGCGACGGCGGCCCGCGCGGCCTGCGGCCGGCCGGTCCATCTCTCGGTCATTCACGCCGACGCCGAGCAGGACGCGAACGATCTGCTGGAAGACCTGCGTGACGAACTGAACTGCGCGGAGTCCTTCGTCAGCGAGTTCTCCCCTGTCATGGGCGCCCACACCGGGCCGGGCCTTCTCGGCGTGGCCTCCTGGGTCGAGTAGCTACAGGTCAGCCAGCACCCTGTCCGCCGCATCGAGCGTCGCGGCGACGTCTTCCGCAGTGTGGGCCGACGACATGAACCAGCCGCCGTCGCCCCTGAACCTGACGCCGTTCTCCAGCATTCCCCGCCTGAACCGGCGGTACTTGTCGTGGTCCGCGAGCCTGGCCTGGTCTCTGTAGTCGGTGATCTCGTCGGCTTCCGTGAAAGCAAGGCCGAACACCGGCCCCGGGCCCTGGACCAACAGGCGCTGCTCATGTCTGCGGCCAAGAGATTCCAAGCCGGCCATTAGCGAACGGCCCGCGAACTGAACGCCGCGCAGCGCTTCGCCGTCGTTTTCCGCGAGCCTAGTCAGCGTCGCTTTGGCCGCCGCCATCGACATCACGTTGCTGTTGCCGGTGCCGCCGTGGCGGACGGTTCCGTCCCCTATCGACGACATCAACTCCTCGCGCCCGGCCACCATTCCAATGGGATAGCCGGCCGCCAGCGCCTTCGCGAACGTGGACAGGTCGGGCGCTACGCCCAGCAGTTCCTGCGCTCCACCCCTTGCCACCCGGAAGCCGGTGATCACCTCGTCGAAGATCAGGACGATGCCCCGCTCATCGCACAGCCGGCGCATCTCCTCGACGTAGCCTGCCCTCGGAAACACGCACTGGCAGTTGCACATGATCGGCTCGGTGATGACCGCGGCGATTTGATCGCCCTGCTCGTTTATTGTGTCTCGGAGGATGTCGGCATCGTTCCACGGGAGCATGATGACATCGTGCTGCGCACCGGGCGCGAGGCCCTCGGACTGTGGAGCCGGCGGCAGTATGCCTTCGAGTCCGGCTTTCGCCGCGTCCGGCGAGGCGGCGAAAGCGACGCCGTCCATCCAGCCGTGGTACATGCCTTCGAACATGACGATCTTTGAACGGCCCGTGAACGCGCGCGCCGTCCGTATCGCAAGTTGGACGGCCTCGGTGCCAGAGCCTGCGAAGCGTACCCTCTCGGCGCACGGCACCATAGACTGCACAAGCTCGGAGACCTCTATCTCAAGCTCGTGCTGTGCGCCGAGCATCTGCGCCCGCACGCTTGCTTCCGCAACTGCTTCAAGAATGAAATCCGGCGAGTGGCCGAAGATAAGCGGGCCGAAGCCCAGCAAGTAATCGATGTACTCGTTGCCGTCCACGTCGAACAGCCGCGATCCTTCGCCCCTGTCGAAGAACAGCGGGAACGGGTTGTCGTCAGCGCGGGCGAGGCTGCTGATGCCGCCGGCCAACGAACGCCGCGAGCGTTCCCACAACTCTCTGCTCTTGTCCCACTTCACGTTGGCGTCCCTTCCTGGGCGGTTGCCTTTGTGTTTAATCTAGCCCGGATTCGTACCTGAGCGGCGTGATTTGCCGCCACGATTCGATAACTCACTCTATTTCAAGAAAACCTTCGACGGCCTTCAGGAAGCCGTCCGGATTGTCCACCGGGACGTTGTGGCCGGAGTGCGGAACGTCCACGGCGGACACTTGCGGACCGGCATCCACCATGCGAGCGACGACGTCATCGGGCACCAGGCCGCTTTCCGCTCCGCGAACGACGAGCAGCGGGCATGACAGGGATTCCAGGGCAGCCCAGTACCGGCGGATCTTGTCGGGATTGACCGGGTCGTCGAAGCCGGCTTGCAGCATGGCGGGATCCGGGCGCCAAACCCATCTGCCGTCTTCGCGCTGGCGGAGGGCGTTGCGGACGTCAGTCAGCAGCAGATCGTCCGGCGGCCTGGGATTGCGCCGCCGGGCGATCTCGAAGGCCTGCTCGACGCTATCGAAGCTGCCGGGCGTCGGCTCCGCCGCTTCTTCGCTCCGCCGCTCGGAGCGCGGGCTTACCTCGGGGGCGATGTCCACAAGCACCACCCTATCCACCATTTCAGAATGCTCGGAAGCGTACAGGAGCGAGTGCCAGCCGCCCATCGACAGGCCGACCAGGGTAACTCGCTCCAGCTTGAGATGCTGGACGAGACCGTGAAGGTCGTTCACGAACGAAGTTCTGTCGTACCCGTCCGCGGCCCAGCCGCTTCGTCCGTGACCGCGCTGGTCCACGCCGATCACACGGTAATTCCGGCGCGCGGCAAGCGCGAACAGGTCCCAGATCCGGGAGTGGCTGGTGTACCCGTGCAGGCACAGGAGCGGAGGCAGGCCCTCCCGCCCCCAGTCGACGCAGTGCAGTCTTATCGAGCCGAGCTGTGCGTAAAGGGACTGCGGATCCGTCAAGCGGCTGTCTCCTCTGGTCCCAGGCTACAGGCCGAGGAAGTCTGAGACCGCCTCGATGAACTCGTCCGGCTTGTCCACGACTACGTTGTGGCTGGCGCCGGGAAGATCGATGGTCCGGCAGTCGGGATGAGTCTCCGTCATTCGCCGCACGGTCTCGTCGCTGATGAGGTCGCTCTCCCCGCCGCGGACCAGAAGCACCGGGCACGTGACCCGGGCGAACAAGTCCCAGGCCGCTTGTGGGTCCCTAGCCCACCTGCGGGGCCTCGACGGGTTGAACACTTCGGGGTCGGCCTTCCAAGTCAGGCCGCCGTCTTCGGTAGGCTTCAGTCTGGCGGCGAGGTCGTCGCGCAGGCCCGGCCCTATCGCCCACATATAGTCGCCGCGCGCCCACTCCACCGCCTCGTCCAGACTGTCGAACCTGCCGGGATAGCCTTGCGAATCGGTCATTCTCTCAATCGCGGCCCGGCTAACCTCAGGAGCCATGTCCACGAGGACCAGACGCTCTACGCGGTGCGGGTGAAGCGAGGCGAATAACGTGCCGACCATGCCGCCCAGCGAAAGACCGACGAGCGCGGCGGACTCGACTCCAAGGTGGTCGAGGAAGCCGACGAGGTCCGCCGCGTACAGCGCGGGCTCGTAGCCGTCCGGCGCCCAGTCGCTGTCGCCGTGGCCGCGCTGATCGAGCGCGGTCATGTGGTAAGCGTCCCCTGCCCGCCTGCCGAAGAAGTCCCAGGTGCGAGCCTGCCCGGTGTTGCCGTGCAGGCAGACGAGCGGCGGGCTCCCATGCCCGCCCCAATCAAGGTAATGCAGTCTGAGGCCGTCCAGTTCGACGAATCGGGATTCAGGCTCAGGGTTACTCACGGTCTGCCTCCTGTGTGTGTCTGCCGGATTGAAACGGGGTCCTGTTCGGGCAGGCCCGATTGTAAACGCAGCAGAAGGCGCTCCACTCCTCGCTCGCAGAATTTGCCGTGAGCCGTCCCGGCTAGACGATTGCGGTCTGCCTAGCGAGCCAGCCATGCCAGAACTGAAAGTACTGATTCACCCAATACCGCAAAGACGAAAAATCCAGCCGCTGCCGCCTTGATCGGCTTGTCGTATGAGACCCACATCAAGTCATGCCATCTACTTAACCAGAGCACCAATGGAATGATCGCCACGAAGTTGAGGGCAACGTGGACGCCAAGCCAGAACTCGCTGAACCCCAACGTGACGCCTCCCGCAGCCATGATCAAGATGGTCCTGATAGAAAAGGCGGCTACCACCGCCGGCCACGCGAATCCGCCTCTGGGCAGTCCTTTGATGTCCCCAATTGCCTCGTGAGGCTCCAACTTAGATCGACGCGTTCCTTCGGGCTTTCGCTCCCCTAGGTATGACCACATGAATGCGGTCTCTATTCGGGCCTCGGCTGTCTCCATGTCCTTGCGGGCTCTGATTTTCTTGTACAAAGACCACGCCATCGCCGCAGAGGCAAACGAGACCAATACAGCTCCAGCTCCAAACATTGCTTCGATCATGGCCTCACATCCGCAGCGGAGCCAAGTATGGCTCTGCTACCACCGGTCGAGTCGCTGGCGTATGTCATCTTAACGCACGGTTTGTCCATCGCGGCATCTTCCTGCGGCAGTGAGGTTGTGCATCCCGTGCCTGCACTCGAAACAGGGCGGAGCCTACTTTCGTGTCGGCTGTGCGGTCGGACGCCGCGTCTGCTAGACTCCCGCACTATGGACTTCACTCCCCAGCAGGCCGAATTCCTGTCTCAGCCGCACATCTGCGTGATGGCTACGGCAGACGCCGCGGGAACGCCTCACGCGGTGCCCGTCTGGTACTTATGCGAGCGGGATACGGTCGTCGTCATGATCGGCAAGGGGTCGAAGAAGCACCGCAACCTGATCGAGAACCCGCAAGTTTCCCTTGCGTTCGACCAACGCTCCCCACCCTACTATGCTCTTATGGTGAACGGGCCGGTCCGGCTGGAGGGCGA
This sequence comes from Dehalococcoidia bacterium, assembly GCA_963668185.1. Taxonomy (GTDB): domain Bacteria; phylum Chloroflexota; class Dehalococcoidia; order Lucifugimonadales. Next base: position 637,271 of record OY764162.1, on the reverse strand, counting down.
CGCCTCCTACGATGACATTCTCCGCATTGCCGTGAAGTACCTCGGCGAAGAGGAAGGCGAAACATACGCGGACTCGATGGACCCGTCCGACATAGTCCTGGTCAAGCTCGAATCAGGCCGGGTAGTCGAGCACATGGCCAGCTAGGCCGCCGGCTACCGCCGCGGCCGCAGAGAGGAAGCAAGTATGAGCAGCAACCCTACCGTGCCCGAAGACAAGTGGGTCCACGCTAACGGCCTCAACATCCACTACCTGGACTGGGGCGGGGACCGAACGAAGAAGCCGCTCTTCCTGCTGCACGGCATCGGCGGCAACGCCCACGCCTTCGACGAGTTCGCGCCGCAATTCGAAGACACGCACCACGTGATCGCAGTGGACGAGAGGGGCTGCGGGGACAGCGACTGGACGAAGGAAGGCTACTCGGCGCAGTCGTTCGCCGCGGACGTTGGCGCGATGGCGATGAAGCTGGGCCTGTACCCGTTCGACTACTACGGCCACTCGCAGGGATCCCGTATAGGGATGGCCGTCGGCGCTTACTACGGCCACCTTGTTGACCACCTCGTTCTCGGGGACCACGGGCCGCAGCCCGACATGTCGGAGGAGGGCCGGGCAACGGCCCGCGCAAGGCTGAGCAGGAGTTCCACGCCCCGGCCTAGAGGGTTCTTCTCGGCTGAGCAGGCTTTCGAGTGGCACCGGGAACAGGACCAGGACGCCACCGACGAGCAGATATGGCGCACGGTAAAGCACAGCTTCCGGCGGAACTGGGACGGCATCCTCGTTCACAAGACCGATCCGGAGATGTACTGGCTGAACGGGCGCACCGCGCTCAAGGAGGGGCCGTTCCTGTGGGACTGCGTCGCCAGGATTTCCTGCAAGACGCTCGTGCTGCGGGGCGAGACCACGTTCGTGCTCGACAGGCCGCAGGCCGAGAAGATGGCCGCCACGATTCCCAACGGCAAGGGCGTCTTCAAAGAGGTGCCCGACGCCGGGCATGGCCTGCATTCGGAGAACATGGCAGGCACGGTTGAGATAGTCCGAGAGTTCTTCGAGAGCTAGCCGCCGTTGGAGACGAAGCAGGTATGAACCAGGAACATCCGCCGCTCGCGGCGACGCTGGAGATCAAGGTCGGCAGCCTGAGCGAGGGCGCCGCGTGGTACGAGCGGCTGCTTGGCAGGCCGGCAGACTTCACGCCGACCTCTGAAATTCACGAGTGGGAGATTTTCCAGGGCTTCTGGATTCAGGTGACAGAGGGGCGGGCGGCAACAGGCGCCGGGCGTTTCAGGCTCAGCGTGGCGGACGCCGCAGGGGCCCGGAGGGCCGTCATTGAGGGTCTGGGCGCGGACGTTTCGGAGATCGTCACGGTTCCGGGGATCGTGGCCTACTGCGACTTCGATGACCCGTGGGGCAACCCTCTGGGGTTTTTCCAGGACCTGGCGCAGCAACCGTAGGCGGGCGCCTTCAGGGGCTCAGGGTGGTTCGACAGGCTCACCACGAACGGATTCGGCGGCAATTCGTACTTGGATTTGGCTAAGTTAAACGCCAAGACTGCGCGTCTTCGGTAGTGGCGCGGGCGGGCCTCTGCTGTATAATCGCCCTGCCCTAACATCCCCTCCGGAGGCCGCTTCGACATGCCAGACAATCAGTACGACGCCATAGTGATCGGGGCCGGACACAACGGACTGGTCACGTCCGCCTATCTTGCGAGGGACGGCCTCAAGGTGCTCGTGCTGGAGCGCCTGGACAAGATCGGCGGCGCGGTCACGACGGACGAGTTCGCGCCCGGATACCTGGGCCCCATGTGCTCGTACGTCTGCCACATACTCCAGGGAAAGGTCATCGACGACCTGAAGCTGCGCGAGCACGGGTTCGAGATCGCCCGCCACACCAGGACAGGTGGAGCAGGCCGCGGAATGCACCCCTTCCCGGACGGCACCTACCTCGGAGGGCCGGAGGTTCGGGATAACCTGGACGCCGCCAACCAGCTTCGCAAGTTCTCGGAGAGCGACGCCCGCCGGTACTTCGACTGGATCGAGTTCTGGGAGCAGGCTTCCGGCATCTTCCAGCCGTTCTTCCTGACGGAGCCCCCTACTCTCTCGGACGTTGTGCAGAGCGTGAAGGGCACGCGGCAGGAAGAGATCCTCGAAAAGCTCCTCACGTGGAGCTACCTCGATCTGATCGAGGACCACTTCGAGCACCCGAACGTGCAGGCCAACTTCATGGGCAGCCCGGAGATGGATCCGGCGGACGCCGGCAGCATCCTGGGCCAGGCGATTCACAGGGTCGGCCAGTTCGGGAGGCCGGAGGACAAGGGCATCCCGCGCATGAGCATGGGCAACATCTCCGGCGCGATGGCGGCGTCCGCGGAGAGCCTCGGCGTGGAGATCAGGACGCGCGCGCCCGTCGAGAGCGTGATCGTCGAAGACGGCGAGGCGAAGGGCGTGAAGCTCGCCAGCGGCGAGGAGATTCGCAGCTTCATCGTCGTCAGCAACGCCGACCCGAAGCGCACGTTCTCGACGCTGTTCGAGCCCGAACAGCTTCAGCCCTCGACCCTGAAACGCGTGAATACGTGGAAGACCAGGGCGAACTGCGTGAAGTTCCTCGCTGCGATGAAGGAGTTGCCGGACCTGTCCGGGTACCTCGGCGACGGTTACGACAGGGACGCCGTAACGTCGATACGCATGATGCCTTCCATCGAGTACCACAGGCAAAGCTGGGCGGACTGCGAGGCCGGCATACCCAGCACCGCTCCGATCATGCACATCCAGCTTACGTCGGTAGCGGAGCCGAACCTCGTGCGGCGCGGCGAGGGGCACGTGATGTCGAACTGGGTGCTGTACTACCCCGGCGAGCCGAACGAGGGCAGCTACGCGGACATCCGCAACCGGATCGGAGAGCAGATCATCGACATCATCGACGGCTACTGCCCGAACTTCCGGGACAGCCTGATCGAGTGGTCCGTGCAGACGCCGGAGGACATCCAGACGCGCGTGGGCATGACGAACGGCAACATCCGGCATCTGGACGAGATACCGAGCCAGATGCTGTCGCAGCGCCAGCCGTACCGGACGGAGGTGCGCAACTTCTACATGTGCGGGGCGGGCACGCATCCGATGGGCGAGGTGACCGGCGCGCCGGGCCACAACGCGGCCCACGCGGTGCTGCGAGACCTGGAACGGATCGCGTTTTAGGCAGGCAGGGCGCGGCCCCATCCTAGCCTTCCCCAGCAGACTGGGGAAGGGACAAAGACTAGCGGTCTCCCTCATAATAAATCCCCTCTCCCCTTTGTGGGTGAGAGGACATCAGCAACAGGAGGTATGAGCATGGCTGACAACCAGTACGACGCGATCGTGATCGGCGCGGGGCACAATGGGATGACGGCGGCGGGATACCTGGCCCGCGACGGGCTGAAGGTGCTGGTGCTGGAGAGGCTGGACAAGATCGGCGGCGCGGTCACGACGGACGAGTTCGCGCCCGGCTACCTGGGGCCGATGTGCTCGTACGTCTGCCACGTGCTCCAGGGCCGCGTGATCGACGACCTCAAGCTGCGTGAGCACGGCTTCGAGATCATCCCGGAGTCAGGATCGCTGGGATGGACGTCGTACGGCATTCACCCGTTCCCTGACGGCACGTACATCGGCGGGCCGGAGGTGAGAAGCCCGCTCGACCAGGCGAACCAGCTTCGCCAGTTCTCGGAGAACGACGCGAGGCGCTTCTTCGACTGGGTGGACTTCTGGGAGCGCGCCGTTTCGGTGTTCGCGCCGTACTTCATGACAGAGCCCCCTACCCTGTCCGACGTGATGCACAGCGTGAAGGGGACGCGGAACGAGGAGATCCTGGAGAAGATCGTAACCTGGAGCCTGCTCGACCTGATCGAGGACCACTTCGAGCACCCGAACGTGCAGGCCAACTTCCTGCGCTACCCTGAGATGGACCCGGCGTCGCCCGGCAGCATGATGTCGGCGGCGATACTCGGCATCGGGCGGCAGGGCCGGCCTGAGGACCGCGGCATCCCGCGCATGAGCATGGGCAACATCGCGGACTCTATGGCGTCGTCCATACGCAGCATGGGCGTGGAGATCAGGACCGGCGCGCCGGTGGACAAGGTGCTGGTGGAGGACGGAGAGGCGCGCGGCGTGCGGCTCGCCAACGGCGAGGAGATCAACAGCTTCATGGTGGTGTGCAACGCCGATCCGAAGCGGACGTTCAACACGCTGTTCGAGGACGGCCAGATCCGCGAGGACACGATCCAGAAGGTCAACCGTTGGAAGACGCAGGCGGGCTGCGTGAAGTTCCTGGCCGCGATCAAGGAGCTTCCGGACCTGTCCGGCTACCTGGGCGACGGCTACGACGCCTCAAAGATCAACCACATTGGGATCAATCCGTCCGTGGAGTACCACCGGCAAAGCTGGATGGACTGCCAGTCGGGCAAGCCAACGTCCAGCCCGCTCATGAGCATCCAGCTAACGAGCGTTGTCGAGCCGAACCTGGTGCGCCGGGGCGACGGGCACGTGCTCTCCAACTGGGTGCTGTACTACCCGGGCACACCCAGCGAGGGTTCATATGCCGAGATGCGGGACGAGATAGGCAAGCAGATCATCGACGTGATCGACGGCTACTGCCCGAACTTCCGGGACAGCCTGATCGAGTGGTCGGTGCAGACGCCGGAGGACATCCAGACGAGGGTCGGCATGACCGACGGCAACATCCGGCACCTGGACATGATCCCGAGCCAGCTTCTCTCGCAGCGCCAGCCGTACCGGACCGAGGTGCGCAACTTCTACATGTGCGGCGCGGGCACGCACCCGCTGGGCGAGGTCACCGGCGCGCCGGGCCACAACGCCGCCCACGCGATCCTGCGCGACCTGGAGCGAATAGCCTTCTAGCGGCCAGCCACCGCCTTCAGGATGCCGCCGAGGACGGCGAGGCCGAGCCCGCCTCCCATCATCCACATCGAGATGACGCCGGCAGTGCCGGCGGCGTCCCTGGTGGCCATCGCGCCCGCGGTGTCGCCTGAAATGCCTGTGCCGATGCTCACGGCAGTCCCGACGCAGGAGAAGCCGCAGGCGCCGAAGCCGAGGAAGACAACGGCTATCCCGGCCCACATAGCTACGTTGCCCCATGTCCGGAGGGGGCTGCGCTCCTTCCTGCGGGAGGCGTGCGGCGCGGGCGTCATTCGTCCAAGAGGCTGACCAGGGTCATCACCGCGGCGCCGTGCTCGGTTGCGGCGACGCCGCTCGCGAAGTGAGTGTCGGCGGTTATCAGCATCGCGCCCAGGCTGTGGGCCAGGGCCAGGTACGTGCAGGCGTACGCCGGACGCTCCAGCGATATAGCGATACGGAGAGCGTCGGCGGAGAGTTCGTCGTCATCGGCCCAGCCGACCGGCAACTCCGGCAGGGCGGCGGCAAGGGCCCCCGCCTGCCTGGGTTCGATCTCGCCCACGCGCACCTTTCGCCATAGGGCGTTTCCGACCTCTGAGGCCATCAGCCTCGGGGCGAACAGTTCGTGGCTGCCGTCCAGCAGGCGGGCGGCGATGTCCGACTGCTCTTCGGCGACGAGCCACTTGACCGCTACGCTGGCGTCAACGACGAATCGCACTACGCCGTACCGTGCCCGGTCTCCCGGTCCCGCCGCACGAGGAACTGCGACGGCGTCTGGCTCCGGCCCGGCGTCTGCCGGCGCAGCGTCACCGCGTGCTCCCTGAAGGCGTGGAGCTTGCTAAGCGTGTCGTCGTGCACCGCGCGCTCCAGGATCTCGCGCGCCTCGGCCTCCAGCGAGCGGTTGTTGAAGGCGGCGCGCGCCTTGAGCCTCGCGACGACGTCGTCCTTGACGCGCCTTATGTGTACCGTGGCCATAGCCGATCCCTACCTGGTGCTAGCAGTATGCTAACGCATGGCAAGCCCGGCGTAGATAGGAATCCGGGCCTGTTTTCGACGAGAATGGCGCTCCCAGCCTCCCAGGGAGGGTTTCAAACCCTCCCGTACGATAGGTTGAAGGTGACGGGACGCACGCTGTTTGAAACCGCACCGCGGCTGCGTGGCGTAGAATCGGCTGCGGGGACTTCCCTCTAGGCGGTCGAATGGCGCATCCGTGGGCGAACGTATTCATCCTGGTCGTGGGCGGCGTATCGCTGGCGAGCGGCTTCCTGGGACTTCTGGGCGGCGCGCCCGAGTGGGCCCCTGCCCTGCACGTTCACCGCGTCTCCGGCTACGCGCTCGTGGCGCTGCTCGCCTGGAAAGGGCGGAACATCGTAACGCCTCTGATGAACGTGCGGCGCTGGAGGCGAAGGCCCGCGCTGCACCTCGGCGGGCTGGCGCTTCTCGCGCTGCTGCTGACCCCGCTCGCGCTGGGCCTGGCGTGGAGCTTCGGCGGGTACTTCGCGCATTTCGGGTTCAGCGGGCTTAGCTGGCACATCTACCTGTCGCTCGCGCTCGCGCCGTTCGTGCTGTGGCACGTGCAGCGGCACACGTGGACGCTGCGCACGCGCTTCTGGGCGGAGCGGCGCTCGTTCCTGCGGCTGGCCGGCCTCGGCGCGGCCGGGTTCGCGGTGTGGCAGGGCGGCAAGCTGGCCGCGGGCGTCTTCGAGCTGCCGGGGACGGAGCGGCGCTTCACCGGCTCGTACGAGCGCGGCAGCTTCGCCGGGAACCGCTTCCCTACCACGTCGTGGCTGAACGACAACCCGCCGCCGGTCGACAAGGATGCGTGGCGGCTGAAGGTCACGGGACTCGTGGACCGCGAACTGGACCTCTCCCTCGCCGACCTGAGTACGGCCTCGACAAGCCCCCGGCCCGCGCCTCAACCTGTTCGCCCTGAGCCTGTCGAAGGGCCTCTGGCCGACATAGCGCGTGATCCAGGACAAGTCACGGCGACGCTGGACTGCACCGGCGGCTGGCACTCGACGCAGGAGTGGGAAGGCGCGCCGCTGCTCGACGTGCTGGAGCGGGCCGGCGCGGACCCGGAGGCGCGCAGCGTGGCGATACGCTCCGTCACGGGCTACCGGCGCAGGTTCTCGATGGCCGAGGCGCGCGGGTACCTGCTGGCGACGCGCGTAGGCGGCGAGCCGCTGTGGCACGGGCACGGGTCGCCGGTGCGGCTGGTCGCCCCCGGCAAGCGCGGCTTCGAGTGGGTGAAGTGGGTAACGTCCGTCAGCGTGGACGACGCGCCAAGTTGGTGGCAGTCCCCGCTGCCGCTCACGTGAGGGAGGGTCAGGTACGCAACCCGTATATCTCGCTGTCGTGATGGTCTGAATGGCGTCTCACGTGGAAAGCTAGGGCAGCAATGACTGGAAGCGGCAAGAGCATGAACAGAAGCCCGGACATGGGCCGGAAGTAAGCGGCGCCAGCAACCCACACTACACCGGCGCATGCAAGGGCTAAGTAGATTGCCACCGAGTAAGCTGCGCCCAGGATCAGGTGTTCTCTTGGAGGCGAGGTTACTAGCAGTGCGATGAGGGCCAGCAGCCCCACAGCCCAAAAGAGAAAACCTCTTATCGCAAGGGGCTCCAAAATCGGGACGATCAGAAGGGAAAGGAGAAGCACCACCGCGCAATAGACCTTGCCAACCCTTCTGTTGGGGATGCAGGTAACAAGAGCTACCGAGGCAAGGCCGATAAGCAGCGCCGCGCCGAAGTTTTGCACCCACCTGCCCGGCTCAAACATCATTCCAAGCTTTCGAGTGAAGGAAAAATCGATAGGGGTATACGGCCCAACTCCAACCTCTACCCACTTGCCATCGGGCAGGCCTACCACAACGCCCATATCGCCCATTCCCAAGACTACGTTGCCACTGCGGCCATCATAGAAAACAGTAGTAGGTTCTTGCGTCAAGTCTGCGCTATTGCATGGGGGGTAACCCAACGAATGGTCCTGTGCCCAGAGGTTAGATCCTTTCGTCAAGTACGCTGCGGAGTAGATTTGCTCTCTGATCCCATCATCCTCGTGGAAGACATCCGTGCCAGAAATTTCATAGGTGCCATTGAGTGTGCTCATAGAGAGACGGCGCCCGAAGAATTCGGGAATAGGGTCTGAGTCGGTTGCGGGCCTCCACGACAATCCTCCATCGCTGCTCAAGTAAACACCCGACTTGGATACATCTATTCCGCCAGACTCTAAATAGAAGTATCTATTAGGCGCAAACGCTACGACCCTTCCATCTGAAGTCTCGCTTATCCCTAAGATTCCTCCGTCCTGGCCCTGACAGCACGCGCTACCCACAACCACAATGAATACGGTCAGGAGAGCGAGTTGCGCCTTTGGTCCGACAGACCAAGCGGGCATACTCAGGCCGTGAACCGCGTGGCTAAGGGCATCCCTAGTGCGTCCCATACGCCAATGATAGTGGATTCAGAGTCAAGCACGGAATGACGAGAGTTAAGAGATGCCGAGGCCCCGGCGTTGTGCATCCGGGGCCTCGTGCGTTCTGGGCTGTGCGGTGTCAGGCCGCTAGGCGTTCTCCACAGGAAACTCCTGCTCCATCTCGCCGATCGTCTCATCGAGGATGTCGATGATGTCGTCGATGATCTCGCGGGTGATGACCAGCGGCGGCGCGAAGGACACGGAGTCCCCTGCCCTGACGGCCAGGCCGCGGTCGCGCAGCTTCTTCGTGAACTTCTCCGAGTACTCGCCGCGCGGGCCGCCGCCGTACCGTTCGCCGGTCTTGCGGTTCTTGACCATCTCCAGGTTTAGGAGCAGGCCCATGCCGCCGCCCACGAAGCCGACGCTCGGATGGTTCTCCTGCAGCGTGGACATGCAGCGGTCGTAGAAGTAGCGGCCCATCTCGTCGGCGTTCTGGACGACGTTGTCGCGCTCCATGATCTCGACGTTCTTGAGGGACGCCGCCATCACGGCCGGGTGCCCGCCGAACGTCACGCCGTGGTGGAACGCGCCGTCATCGCCCTCTGCGTTGTCGAACGCCTCCGTGACCTTCTTCGCCGCCATGACGCCGCCCACGGGAAGCTCGCCGCTTGAGAGGCCCTTGGCCATCGTCATAATGTCCGGCTGCACGCCGAACCTCTGCATGCCGAACCACGTCCCCAGCCTGCCGAACCCGCACACGATCTCGTCCGCGATGAACAGCATCCCGTTCTCGTCGCATATCTCGCGGATCTCCGGGAAGTACTCGTCCGGCGGAATCTGCGATCCCTTGCTGACGGGCGTGGCGATGAACGCGGCCACGGACTCCGCGCCCTCTGCCTTGACGGCGTTGCGGAGCGCCCTGGGGCTCTGTGCGCAGCAGGTGTCGCGCGTCCTGCCCTCGTAGCCCCACGGGCACTCGAAGCAGTACGGCGGGTCCACGGACGGGCCCATGTTGAACATGTTGGAGAACATCGCGCCGCCGCGCGTTCCGGCGGTCCCGGCGGCCATCGCCGCGTTGCTGGAGCCGTGGTACTGGCCCCTGCGCCAGATGACCTTGGACTTCATGGGGTTGCCCGTGATGTGCTGGTACTGCCGCGCCATCTTCAGCGCGATCTCCACGGCCTCGGAGCCGCCGCCGCAGAAGAAGGTGCGGTGCATGTCGCCCGGCGCGTGGCCGGCGATCTTCTCTGCCAGCAGGATGCCGGGGATGCTGCTGTACGCGCCTGAGTTGGCGTACGCGAGCGTGGTCATCTGGTTCGCGACCGCCTCCGCGACCTCCGGGTGGTTGTGGCCGATGTTCTTGAGCAGCAGGCCGCCGAAGCCGTCGATGTACCTGTTGCCCTCGATGTCCCAGATGTAGCAGCCGTCGCCCCGGACCATGATGTTGTAGCCGTCTTCGGCGACGAGGTCGGCCATCTGGTGGTTCTGGGTCCAGAAGTGGTCGAGGCCCTTCTTCACAAGGCTGTCGATCTCTTCCCTGGAGTAGTCGTCCTTGATCCACCACGCGGACTTGTCGGTGGGAGTTACCATGTTCACGCTCCTGAATCGCTAAGGGGGTCTGCGCCACTTGCCCGGCCAGATCGCTACCGCCGGGGCTGCCCGCAATCTAGCATAGGCACAGGGGCAAGTAAACCGGCGGCGCGGAGGCGGTAGCTGTTCAGAAATGATGAGTCCACCCCGTTCGTGGTGAGCTTGTCGAACCACAACGTGCGTCGGCTGAGGACGTGCCCTTCGACAGGCTCAGGGCGAACGGACTTGCATTTCATGGAGGCTAAACAGATGCTGAAGGCGGTAGCTGTTCAGGGTCTGGAGCGAATTTCTCAGCTACGATTCAAGCTATGTTAGACGATAAGAGCACAGCCGGAGGCAGCGCCCAGCGCACTTCCCCCGCGTCCCCGGGGCCGCCCGCCGTCTCCTTCCAGATGACGCCGCGCCCGCCCTACGACCACGCCCTGACCGCGTCGCACATCACCTTCAACCGGGAGCGATACGGGGCGGACGTGTACCGGGAAGGTCACTTCCTGAGGGTGCTTGACCTGAACGGGCGCCTTGCGCTGGTGGACGTTGCTTGGAACGGGGATGTTGACGCGCCGCTGCTGACCGTGTGGGCTTACGGCTCCGGCACCGGGGAGGCGGACGCGCCGGAGATCGAGCGGACGGTCGGCTGGCTGCTGGGCGTCGAGCAGGACCTCGCACCGTTCTACCGGCTCGCGCTGGCCGACGATGGGCTTGCGCCGCTCGTGCGGCGCTTCCGCGGGCTGCACGTGCCGCAGGCGGCGTCGGTGTTCGAGGCGCTGGTCATGGCGATACTGGCGCAGCAGGTCAGCAGCGCGGTTGCGCGCATCCTGCGGAGCGCGCTGGTGGACGCTTACGGCGCGCCCTTCGAGCACGGCGGCGCGACGTACCGCGCGTTCCCTGCGCCCGCCGCACTGGCCGGGGCGAGCGTCGAAGACCTGCGCGCGCTGAAGCTGAGTGCCCGCAAGGCAGAGTACGTGCTGGACATAGCCCGGGGCGTGGCCTCCGGCGCGCTGGACCTGGAGGCGCTGCACGACCGCCCTGACGCGGAGATAGAGGAGGAACTGTGCCGCATCCGTGGCGTCGGGCCGTGGACGGCGCACTGGCTGCTCATCCGCACGTTCGACCGCGCGGACGGTTTTCCAAGCGGCGACCTCGCGCTGCAACGGCACGTAACGGCGGTCATGCAGGGCAAGGCGGCGCCGGGCGACGGTGTGCGCATGACGGGCGACGAGGCGCTGGAGGCCTCGCGGCGATGGTCGCCCCACCGCAGCTACGCCACGACGTACCTGTTCGCCGCCGCCCGCCGCGTCTCAGCCGGCGAGCTTTAGCAGGAGCGTTTCGACGGCTGCGGCTTCTACGGCCTCTTGGGTCCAGGGAATTGGGACTCCCCTGCCCTCCAGCCAGAACGGCAGCAGGTCCGAGTAGTGCGGCGATAGAGGGTTGCCGGACTGGCCGCCCGGCAGCGAGAAGAACGACCGGTCCCAGTCGCCGACGTCCAGCGCCATGCGCAGCGACGGGACTGCGCCGGGGCTTGCCAGCGGGTCTTCGCCGACCGTGCCGGCCTGCGCGACGGTGTTGACGTCGCCGGGGCACTCGAACGGGCCGAGGTTGAAGATGCCGTCCAGGAACGGGGCGCGGCCCATCGGGTGAGCGAGCGTGACCCTGCGCGCCCTGCCCCACTGCCAGCGGGCCGTCGATTCGCCGAGGCGACGGACGACGGCGGCGTACGAGGCGCGAAGGGCGGCGTCGATCTCCGCTCGCCAGCCGTCAGGGAACCAGCCCTCCGGGCGTTCGCGTAGCAGGCGGGACACTCTGCCGACCTGCCGCGCGGCGAAGAACGAGCTCCCGCTGGCCGGATGCGGGCTCCGGCCAAGAATCCAGGGTGCGGACCGCGGCGCTCTTGCACGAGCGATCCGGCCTGACATCTCGGCGAGGAAGATGTGGAACAGCGTGGCGGGGACGGAGTCGACTGACATGCGGCCATCCCAGCCTTCCAGCAACTCGCGGGCGGCGGCGGACTCCGGGCTGCCGGGATCCCCGGCCAGAACTGTGTCCCGCAGTTCGGCCCACGGCATGGACTTCACGTCCATCTGGAGCGAGGCGGACGTGGAGATGTCCCAGTCGGAGCGCTCCTCCAGCGCCTCCGCGATCCTGCCGAGGCGGTAGCCGTCGATCCAGTCGACGCCGAGGAACGGCCCCTCGCCGTGTGGTTGGGGCTGCGTGTTGGCGGCGGCAACGTAGCCGCAATCGGGGTTCAGGGCGTGCGGCATGTCCTCGAACGGGACGCCCTCATCCTCCCACCCGGTCCGCGAGTCCCAGCCGGCCGCGGGCACGGCGCCGTTTCCGCTGCGGCGGCGCGGCGCCTGCCCCACCAACTGGAAGCCGATGTTGCCGGCGGTGTCGGCGCAGACGATGTCGAGGGGAAGGATGGGCCACTCGGCGAACGGCGCGCGGAACTCCTCGACCGTCCTCGCCCCCAACGCGCCGAGGAACCCGCCGATCGGCAGGGCGTCCAGCCAGACCGCCCGCATCGAGACCGCGCCAAGCTCGCCGTCCAGCGCGGGGCTGATTAGCGGGCCGCGCGGCGTGAGAAGCACTTCCTCCTCGACCGGCTCGGCGCCCTTGACGTGAATCGTCTCGGCGCGGGACTCGCAAGGGACGTACTCGCCGTCCTGAAGTACGGAGCGGCCATCCGGCCCGATGCGCTCAAGGAAGAGGTCGGTGTTGTCGGTGAGGCCGGCGGTGACGCCCCAGGCGCAATGGCCGTTGTGCCCGACAGCGATCGCGGGCGTACCCGCCAGCGCCGCTCCGGCGAGCGTCCAGTCCGGCGACTGCATGCGGGCGAGGTACCAGTGCGGCGGGAGCGCGGGCGAGAGATGGGGGTCGTTGGCGAGAATAGGCCGCCCCGTCCGGGTCTTCGCGCCCGACACGGCCCAGCCGTTCGAGCCGCCGCCCGTCCCTACCGTGTCCTGGAACAGCGCGAGGTCGTCCGCGAGCCGATCGGCGGCCCGACCCGCGACGGCGGTGGGCGGCACGGCGACGCGGTGCCATTCGGGGTACGCGGGATCGAGGTCGCAGAGCGCGTCGGTACCGTCCAGGTCCAGCACCTTCAGCCTCGCGAGTTCTGAGTCCCAGTTGGAGGGCATCGTGAACGACTGTAGCTTCAGCAGGGCGACGACGTCGATTGCCGTGAACTCGGAGAGTTGGGCCCGGAGCAGCGCCATCTCGTGAGGCCGGGACGCAAGGCCGCGTTCGTACCCGGCGTTGACGCCGGCAGCGAACGCGGCGAGTATCGAGGCCACGCTGGGCGACAGCGCCTCGAACTGCTCCCCGGCGGCATGGCGCAGTCCGGCGCGGCGGAAGAGGCGGTCCAGCCGCAGCGTGCCGGGGCCAAAAAGCTCAGACAGCGTTCCGCTGGCCGCGCGCTTCGATAACTCGATCTGCACTGCCCTGTCCTGGCCCTGGCAGAAGCCGAAGCCGAAGAAGACGTCCAGTTCGTCGTCGGCCTCGATCATCGGGATACCGTAGCGGTCGCGGCGTATCGTGACCTGCCCGCGCGGGCCTTCCACCTCAAGCGTGCCGCTCGTCCTGGGCAAGCGGGAGCCGAGGGTCAGCCGGAACACGGCGCGGGTCAGAGCGGCGGGCGGGCGTAGTGTGCTCATAGGACAGGCGTATATGATAGGCGGAAATCCTGCAGAGGGTTGGTGCGATGCGAATAACCGAAGTGAAAACTACGCCGCTGGCGATCCCGTTCAGGCAAGCCTACCACTGGAGTCACGGGACGTCCGGCGGGACGACGACGATCCTCGTCGAGATCCATACGGACGAGGGGGCGGTCGGCTACGGCGAGTGCCTCGCGTGGGCGTCGGCGGACGCGACGCAGGCCACGATACGACAGGCGGTGAAGGCGCTGGAGGGCCAGGACCCGCACGACATGCAGGCGCTGATCGCGACAGCTTCCAGGCGGCACGCCCTGTTCCTCACGCCGCGCCACGCGAACCAGACGCTCGTCGGGCTTGAGATGGCGATGTGGGACCTTGTCGGCAAGGCGGCGGGCCAGCCGGTGCACAAGCTCATGGGCGGCGCGGTGCACGACAGCATCGGGTACTTCGCGTTCCTTCAAGGAGGCACGCCGCAGGAGTTAGCGGACGACGCGCGGCGGCACGTGGATGAGGGGGCGCAGGTCATCTACGTCAAGATCGGCTACAGCGAGGCGTACGACATGGAGACCATAGCGCGCGTCCGGGAGGCGATAGGCGACCGGCGGCTGCGGATCGACCCAAACGAGGCCTGGGACGTGCTGACGGCCATACGGATGATCCGCAAGCTGGAGCGGTTCGACCCGGAGTTCATCGAGCAGCCGGTGCCAAGCCACAGCATCGACGCGCTGAAGCAGGTTAAGGACTCGGTGGGTGTGCCGATAGCAGCCGACCAATCGGTGTACACGCTATCGGACGTGTACGAGGTGTGCAGGCGACGGGCGGCGGACGCGATCGTGCTGGGACTGCACGAGGCGGGCGGACTGACCGGGCTGCGCAAGTCGGCGGCTATCGCGGAGGCGGCAGGCGTCAGCCTGTGCCTGCACGGCCTTCGGGAGACCGGCATCACGACGTGCGCGGCGAACCAGGCGGCAGCCACGTTCCCGAACCTTGACGACGGCAACCAGATAATGCCGCAACTGCTGGAGCACGACATCATCTCGGCACCGGACCTGACGCTGACGGACGGCAGGCTGGCCGTCGTGAACGGCCCGGGCCTGGGCTTCGAGCTTGATTGGGACGCCGTGGGGACGGCGCGCGAGCATTATCTTGAGAACGGGATGTACGTGGAGGCGTAAACAATGGCTAGTAGCCAGTGGTCAGTTTTTAGTTGAACTGACAAGAAGGGATGCGCTATGAGCAAAGCCGGTAAGGTGCCTGCCGAGGCGTGGGCGGACTTTGCAACGAGGCTGCCCGCGGAGGAGATGGAGGAGTTCGCCGAGGCGATAGAGAAATCGTACCACGGCTGGACGTTCGCGGAGATAGAGACTGTCTATGGCGAAGAGGCTGCGATCAACGCAGGCATAGCAACCGACCCTGACGCCGCGCCCGTGGAAGTGAATGGGTTCAAGGACTACCGCCCTCTCATTGAGGTCGATCCCGAACTCGTGGAGCGAATGGCGCGGCGCTGATGGCGAGCGGGAGGCCCTAGGTCCCTCGCTACGCTCGGAACGACGATCGAGGTCGGGCACATCTCCGACCTTGCGTGCAGCACCAAGCCCCTGCCCCACCTCTGGATTCCGTATCAAGTCCGGAATGACGGAGTACGTCGGTCAGGCTATGCGACGGCCACCTCTTTGGCGGCGTTGAAGGCGGCAGCTTGCGCTATGGTGTGCTCTGGGCCGGTGGCGCAGCAGCCGCCTACGATCCGGGCGCCTTTGTCCAGCCAGTCGGCGGTGATCCTGCCGAGCTCTGATGGCGGCGTGTGGCCCGGGCGCAGGATGTCGCCCGGCTCGCCGCCGCGACCGCCCAGCGGCGCCATGGGGTTGTAGCCGGCGTTGGGGTACGCGCCCACGATGCCGTCGTAGCAGTCTCCCAGGATGTCAAGTCCTTCGGTGATCTCCGCGGGGCGCGTGCACATGAGCAGTATTCCGGCGACATCCCGTCCTTCCAGCGCGGCGACGAGGTCGCGCAGCGACTCGCCGTACTGCATAACGCCGCCGGGCCGTATGTGCCGGACGCCGAGGAACACCGGCAGGCCGAACTCTGCGCAGGCATCGACGGCCTCGACGCAGTCGTCCTTGAAGCCGATGTATTCCGGCAGCAGGACGTCCACGCCCAGGTCAACGAGGATCTTCGCCGGGCCGGCGAACTCCTGGCGGTACGCCTCGCGGCCCATGATGGCAACGTCCGAACGAGGCTCCCCTACCAGATGGTCGTGAACGTACGGGGGCGCGATTCCGCCCGCGACGTACGCTTCCGGGTTCATCGCGTCCCGTGCGGCGAGTGCGTTTTCGCCGCCCGCGCGCACGTAGTCCTGCCATGAGTACGGCAGGTCGAGCGGGTTCAGCCGGCTGGGCGTGGTCCAGAAGTTGTTGCTGATCAGAATCTCGGCCCCGCATCGGAGGTAGTCCTGGTGCACTTCGCGGACGACGTCGGCGAACTCGATGTTGGCAGTGGCCGACCAGCCCCGGAGCTCGGTCTCCACGGTGGTCTGGACGAGAACGTCGGCTCCCCTGCGCTGTATCTCGGAGCCAGTGCCGCCGTCCATTAGCAACGGCTCGCCCGCGGCCAGCCTGTCCATGATGTTCTGTTTGGGCATTTTTTCTACCTCCAGAAGACAGTTTATAGTGGCTAGTGGTCAGTGGCTAGTGGTTAATTAGAGAGAGGCCGACAGCGGGTTTCAAACCCGCCTCTACGACCTTCATGGTTTGTTCGATGGCTTCAGATGACGCCGGCAGTCTGGAGTTGGTGCAATTCGCGTTCTTTGAGGCCCAGGAGGCCGCGGTAGATCTCACGGTTGTGCATGCCGAGCGTGGGCGCGCCGGGCGGCTGCGGGAGAGGTTCGCCGTCGAACAGGACCGGGAAGCCGGTGACAGCGGCGTCGATGTGAGCGTCCGTAGCGGCGTGCCGCATGTCGAACAGTGTGCCGCGCTCCCGGAAGTGCGTATCACGCAGCGCCTCCGGGGCGGTCCTGACCGGGGCGCAAGGCACGCCGTGCTCCACCAGTTTTCGCAAGACCTCCTCGCGGATCAGGGGCTCGACGCACTCCTGAATGGCGTGGCGCGTGGCGTCGATGTTGGCGTTGCGCGAGTCGAAGGTCTCGAACCTAGGGTCGTCGTGCCAGTCAGTGCGGCCAAACGCGGCGGCGAGGCGACGCCGCTGCTCGTCGCTGGCGATGGTGATGATTGTAGATGTCGACTAATTCGTTGACAGATTTTGCATGGTCCTCAGAGGGGTGTCGCCTCCGAGGCCCTGGTGCGGCCGCTCGGTATTGTAGTAGAGCAGGTACTGCATCAACTCGTCCTTGAGCTCCTCCACACTCTCGAAGGTGGTCCCCTCCAGCAGGTCGTCGTTGAGCGTACGCCAGAAGCGCTCCACCTTGCCGTTGGTCTGGGGCCGGTAGGGCCGAGTGTAGCGGTGCTTGATCCCCAGTTCGGCAAGCATCCGCTCCATGGGGTGATGAGACCTGTTGTTGGGCGAGGCCATCTCAGGGCCGTTGTCGGTCAGCATCGCCTCGAAGCGCACCCCGTACTCGGCGTTGAGCATGTTGATGCTCTTGAGCGCCGCGAACATCGCGCTCAGGCTCTTGAGGTCATCCACCACCTCAGACCAGGCCAGCCGGGTACAGGCGTCGACTATCGACACCAGGTAGTAGCGCTGCCTGGCGCCCACGATCAGGTCTTTGCTCAGGTAGTGGGAGTCCAGGTGGCCCAACTCTCCGGCGCGGGTCTTGATTATCGTCCTCCTGGCGGTCTGCATCCGCCTGGTCAACCGGTTGAGGCCGTGGCGCCTGGTTATGGCGTAGATGGTGGACGGCGATGGGGTGTGCGACTTGAGCTTCGGCTTGAGTATGGCATAGGTCTCGTAGCGGTTGATACCCTTGCGCCGCTGCTCCAGCACCAACTGCTCGATGAAGGCCGGCGTGCGGCGGCTCTTCCACCTGGGGCCCCGCTTGAGGGGCAGCAGCGAATCATCGGCTCCGGTCAGACGGTATCGGTTGTAGTACTTGGCGAAGGTCTGTCGGTTGGTGCCGTGGAACTTGTAGAAGTCCTCCAGGAAGCGGAAGTGGGGGTGCTTCTTCGCCTTGACCTGCTCGTACTCGCTGATGAGGAACCGCCACTTCTGGATGTAGTTGCGCTCCACGGTGAGATCGTTGCTGTTGTCTCGCATCCTCGCCTCCAGTTCGGTTTGCTTTCACATACCAATTCTGTCAGCGAATTACCTAACATCTACAATGATGACGTCGCCGTCGCTCGCGTGGTAGAGGCCGGTCGGGCCTGCGCGCGTGTTGTTGCCCATGCGTAGGGGCAGGCCCTTCGCGATGTCCTCTTCCAGGTTGTCGATTGCCATCAACGCCATGATGGAGTCCATCATGGACACGTCGAGGTACTGGCCCTTGCCCGTCTTCTCACGGACCCGTAGCGCGCCGGCTATGGCGAGCGCGGCATACAGGGGCGCGACCATGTCGCCGATGTAGAAGCCGACGCGCGTGGGAGGGCCGTCGGGGTGGCCGTTGACGTCCATCAGCCCGCTCATGCCCTGCACCTGCGGATCGTGGGCAGGCATCCGGGAGTATGCGCCGGACTGGCCGTAGCCCGTGATCGAGCAGTAGATGATTGAGGGGTTGGCTTCCGAGACGTGTTCGTAGCCGAGGCCCATGCGGGCCAGCGCACCGGGGGCGAGGTTTTCTATCAGTACGTGAGACTTGCGGGCCAGTTCCAGCAGCAGCGCTCTGCCCTGCTCACTCTTGAGGTCGAGCGTGACGCTCTTGACGCCCTGGTTGCGCTTCAGGAAACGGGTCGAGATGTCTTCCGGCGTGCGGCGTTCGTCTGAGAGGCCTTGCGGGCCGGCGAACGGTCCGGCGGCTCTGGTCGCGTCTCCGGCGCCGGGCCGTTCGATCTTGATGACCTCGGCGCCGAGGCGGGCGAGTGTCATGCCGAGGAAGGGGCCGGCAAGGAACCCGGTGATTGCGATGACGCGGAGGTCGGAGAGGGGTTGCATGGGCTTTACGTTGCAGGTATGACGTGTGTTCAAAGGTGTTCGCGCATGGCGAGTCTACCAGCCTGTGGGGGTGTCCCAGTGGTCGAGGGCGCTGACCTCGCCGAGGGGTTTGCGGGTGGTTGGGCCGAACCTGCCGCGCGGATAGCCAAGAGGCATGCAGTACACGACCTGGGCGTCGTCCGGGATGCCGAACAGCGCGTGCACTCTCTCCTCGACGGTGGCGTGCAGCGTGGTTATCGTGCCGCCGATGCCGAGGGAGCGGGCGGCCAGCAGCAGGTTCTGGGCGGCAGGCACGACGGAGTTGGCTGCGCCGGGGCCGCGGGCAGTGGCGCACAACAGGACTATGATGGGCGAGTTGCCGATTTCATCGGCGAAGCGCGCGGCGGAGCGGCGAACTTGAGTGTCCGGCAGATCCTCCGGGCCCATAATGCCTTCGTCGCGCCGCTTGGCCCACCACGCCTCGCGGTACAACTCGCCCAGCCTGCTTCTGAGCGCAGCGTCTCGGACGACGAGGAATCGCCACGGCTGCTCGTTGCCGCCGTTGGGCGCCCTGATGGTCGCCTCAAGGACCGTGCGCAGGTCCTCTTCGGGTATCGGGTCCGGCTTCTGGCGGCGGATGGCGCGGAGGGTGAAGATGGCCTCGCCAAGGGGCATGGCGAGGCGGTCGGCGGTGTTGGTGGTCATGGGGGATCCTTTCTACTGATGGATTAACTCACAAACGAAGTAGGAATCGTGTTACGGTGCTGCTACGAGCATAAAGTACGGAGAGAAGCATATCACCATCGGACAATAGTGAGAGATTCTAGTCATGCAGCAATCATGCTTCAGATACAGAAGCCCGAGAATCTTGATCTTACTCTTAATGGCGCTGGTCATGCCGGCGGCAGCGTGCCAAGATTCGCAACCCGAGACTCCCGCAGTCAATGCCATTCTGACACCCACGATAGCGTCCGTCACTACTTCCACACCTACAGTAGTGCCGGCTACTACCTCGACGCCGACACCCACGAGTACGCCTGCGTCCTCTGGCGCACTTACTCCCACACCTACAATAGCGCCGGTTACCACCCCACCTCCGACACCCACGAGTACGCCTGCGCCCTCTGGCGCACTTACTGACACTCCGACGTCGACACCCACAGGTACGCCTGCGCCCGGCAGCACATCGATGCCTGCCATATCAGATAGGGACGCGCTGACCTCGCTCTACCACTCCACTGACGGCCCGAACTGGAAAGAAAATTATAATTGGCTAGCGGACGCTCCATTAACGCTATGGTTTGGCGTCACCACCGACGAAAACGAGCGAGTCATCAGGCTAGACCTATACGACAACGAGCTGAATGGCGAGATACCGCCCGAAATAGGCGACCTCACTGAACTTGAAGAACTCACGTTCGGCGATGGCAAGCTAATCGGCGAGATACCAGCCGAAATAGGCAACCTCACCAACCTGACAAGCCTTACTCTCTGGGGTAACCAACTGAGCGGCGAAATACCATCCGAGATTGGAAATCTCACCAAGTTGACTTACTTGAACCTCAGCAGGAATCGGCTAAGTGGGAGTTTGCCGCCAGAACTTGGTAATCTCACCAGTCTGACCGAGCTTTACATCTGGCACAATTCGTTGAGCGGTGGGATACCGCCAGAACTTGGTAACCTCAATCTTCTGAAAGTGTTGAGCTTCACTGGCAATCGGTTGGATGGCACTATTCCGGCAGAAATTGGCAACCTCATAAGCCTGACCAAATTGTACGCTTCGGAGAACAAGCTGAGTGGAAGGATACCTCCTGAAATTGGCAACCTGACAAAGCTGTCTGTGCTACACCTGCATGACAACCAGTTGAGCGGTGAGATACCTTCCGAAATTAGCAACCTGGCGCGCCTCCCTGAGTTGTATCTTACGAGCAATAAGTTGAGTGGAAGGATACCTTCTGAAATTGGCAACCTGACGAAGCTGTCTGTGCTGCAACTGCATGACAACCAGTTGAGCGGTGAGATACCGACTGAACTCGGAAATCTTTCCAACCTTAGTGATCTGTTCCTCAGTAACAACCAGTTGAGCGGCGGGATACCGACTGAACTCGGAAATCTTTCCAGCCTTCATGGTCTGTTCCTCAGTAACAACCAGTTGAGCGGTGAGATACCGACTGAACTCGGAAATCTTTCCAGTCTTAATGGTCTGTTCCTAGATAACAACCAGTTGAGCGGCGAGATACCTTCCGAACTTGGAGGCTTTCCCATCTTGACCGGCCTAGGCCTTTCGGACAACCAACTGAGCGGTGAGATACCCGCCGAACTTAGCAAGCTCGTCCACTTGGAATGGTTAAATCTCTCGAACAATCTATTAAGCGGCCAGATTCCATCCGAGTTTGGGAATCTTACGAACTTGAGTGAGCTATACCTAGACAATAATGTACTAAATGGAGAGATACCACACGAGCTTGAAAACCTCTCTGGGCTTAAAGTACTTAGTCTCGGTGGTAACGAGTTGAGTGGGTGTATGCCATATGCTCTGCGAGAAGTGGAGAGCATTGACCTGACACAGCTTGGCCTGACATTCTGCAACGCGCCGATGGCCAATGCCTCGGACAGGAACGCGCTGACCTCGCTCTACCACTCCACTGACGGCCCGAACTGGAAAAACAGTAGCAACTGGCTGACGGACACACCACTTGACCAGTGGTTCGACGTCACCACTGACGATAGCGGTCGAGTCACGGAACTGGACCTCTATCGAAACCTGCTAAACGGCGAAATACCGGCAGAACTGGGCAGTCTCACTAGCCTTGCGGTGCTGCATCTCTGGGACAACGAAGAACTGGGCGGCGAGATACCGGCAGAACTTGGGAATCTCACTAGCCTAACTTGGCTGAATCTTTCCGATAACGAGCTGAGCGGCGAGATACCTTCCGAACTGGGCAACCTCGCTAGCTTAAAATGGGCGTACCTCTCAGGCAACCAGTTAAACGGTGAGATTCCACCCGAACTGGGCAACCTTCCCAATCTCACGTGGATGGGCCTCTCAGATAATCGGTTGAACGGTGAGATTCCACCCGAGCTCGCCAGGCTCCCCAACCTGAAAGGGCTAATCCTTGCGGATAACGAGTTGAGTGGGACAATTCCACTTGAATTCGGAAACTTCGCCAACTTGGAGCAAATGGCCCTTAGTGGCAATCAACTGAGCGGCGAAATCCCGGCAGAACTTGGAAACCTTACCAAGTTGACATGGCTGAATCTCTACAATAATCAACTAAGTGGCGAGATACCGCCCGAACTTGGAAATCTCACCAACTTGAATGGGCTGGCGCTGTCGGAAAACGAACTGAGCGGCGAGATACCGCCCGAACTTGGAAATCTCACCAACCTGAGATCGCTGTACCTCTCAGACAACGAGTTGAGCGGCCAGATACCTTCCGAACTCGGGAACTTGACACGCTTAACAAAGCTCACCCTGGGAGACAATCAACTGCATGGACACATACCTTCCGAACTGGGCGGCCTCTCTAACCTGAAGGGATTGTATCTCTCCGGAAATGAGTTGAGCGGCGAGATACCCTCCGAACTCGGGAACCTCTCCAACCTTGAAGAACTATTCCTTAATGGCAACGAGTTGAGCGGCGAGATACCGACCGAACTCGGGAACCTTCCCAACCTTGTGAAACTGAACTTGGGAGGCAACCAGTTTCGTGGGTGCTTGCCCTCTGGATTTCGAGGGGTGGAGATCATTGACCTGAACCAGCTAGGCCTGTCGTTTTGTGAAGTGCAGATGACGAATGCGTCGCAGCGGGACGCGCTGATCGCGCTATACGATTCCACTGACGGCCCGAACTGGAACAACAACAACAACTGGCTGACGGACAGACCAGTCGGCCTGTGGTTCGGCGTTACTACTGACGATAGCGGCCGAGTAACCGCTCTGGACCTTAGTGGTAACTACTTGAGCGGCACGATACCGTCCGAACTGGGCAACCTCACAAGCTTGACAAGGCTTACTCTCCATAGTAATCGGCTGAGCGGCGTGATACCACCTGAGCTGGGCAACCTAGCAAATCTTGAGGAACTGGTCCTAGCAGGCAACGAGTTGAGCGGTGAGATACCGCCTGAACTGGGAGATCTCACAAGCCTGACAAGGCTCGATCTATCTGGGAACGAGTTAAGCGGTGAGATACCGCCTGAACTGGGAAATCTCACAAGCCTGAAGAAGCTATTCTTGTATGATTCCGGACTGAGCGGTAGAATACCCCCTGAACTCGGAAATCTCGCAAGCCTCGAGTGGATGTACCTGTCCGGAAATGGGTTGAGCGGTGATATACCCCCCGAACTGGGACGCCTCTCCAAACTTGAGGAACTGGATATTACTCGTAACCGATTGAGCGGGATGATACCCCCCGAACTCGGGAATCTTGCAAGCCTCGATTGGGCGTACTTCTCAGAAAACGAGTTGAGTGGGGAGATACCGCCCGAACTCGGAAATCTCACCAACCTGACGAGGCTCGGTCTCCATAGTAATGAGCTGAGCGGGGAGATTCCATCCGAGTTAGGAAAACTCACCAACCTCAATTCGCTGGCCCTGTTTGATAATCAGTTGAGCGGAGTGATACCGCCGGAACTGGGCAACCTCACGAACTTGAGATCGATATGGCTAAACGGGAATCAGTTGACCGGCTGCATACCCCATAGCTTGCAAAGTGTGGAGATTAACGATCTGGACCGAGTCGGCCTACAATACTGCGATAACTAGCCCGTGCTTGTAATCCCGGACAGAGTCACGCGGCACCGAGGACTGTGCGCAGGTCTTCTTCCGGGATGGGGGTCCGGCTTCTGGCGGCGAATCGCGCGGAGGGTGAAGATGGCTTCGCCAAGGGGCATGTTCAGGCGGTCTGCGGCGTTGGTGGTCATGGGGTTTCCTTACTTGGGTTATTTAAGGTTTCGGTATGAGCGGCGTATCCTTCGTGTTGCCGGTGTGGGTGCTTCATTGTACACTCGCCGCAACTTCCCCAAGGGGTTCATCACATGGCGCTTCCCGAGCACGTCAAGTACCTGATCATCGGCGCTGGAGTACACGGCCTGAGCACAGCGTACCACCTTGCGCTGAAGCTGAGGGCGCAGGGCAAGGGCGACGGACGGGACATCCTGGTGGTAGACAAGACGGGCGTCGCCGCGGGCGCATCCGGGATCGCTTGCGGGGTGATCCGCAACAACTACTTCCAGCCGGCGATGCGGGAGTTGATGGCGCACAGCGTGGCGGTGTGGGAGAGCGACCCGCAGGCGTACAGCTTCCACCCGGTCGGATACATGCAGATCAGCCCTGAGGTGATGCACGAGGGCGTAGCGCAGATCCACAGCGAGCAGCAGGCCATCGACTACCCTTCCACGTTCATCGAAGGCGCGGAGGACTCGCTTCTCTATATGAAGGGCCTCTTCGACGACTGGCAGGCGAAGGGCATTACGTCCGTGCTGCATGAACACAAGGGAGGCTACGCGAACAACGTCCGGTCGATGCAGGGGCTGGCGGGCAAGGCGCGGGCCGAGGGCGTGGCGATCGAGGCGGGAGTGCGCGTTACCGGCTTCCGGTACAACGGCGGCAGCGTGTCGGCGGTCGAGACAGATCAGGGCACGGTGGGGGTCGAACAGGTCGTCGTAGGCGTCGGGCCTTGGGCGCCGCAGATATGGGAGATGCTGGACCTGCCCACCGAGGTGTCGATCAAGGGGGCAGACGGGACTGTCCACGAGGGCGTCCCGATGTGGCGTTACCTTTGCCTTCAGGAAGGGACGCTCGGCGTGGACCCGAGCACGTTCGTGACGAACGAGGGGAAGATGCCGCCGGTTGTCCACGTGGACACAGACGCACCGCTCTACTCCGACCGGGACGGCTCGCTGATCACCGACGAGCTTTGGGGCATCTACTACAAGCCGGACTTCAACTTCGACGGCGTGCAGGGCGGATCTGCCCCGTACGACGTGGACAAGGCGCCTGTCGACGTAGCCGTGGACCCGTACGGCCCGGAGTCAAAGGAGTTCATCGTGGGCGAGGACTTTGAAGATATGTGGGCCTCTGCCCTTGCCTTCTGCCACAAGCGGTTCGAAGGCAAGCACGGGCTGTACCGCAAGGAGCCGTCCGGCGGGCTGGGCGCGTTCACGCCCGACAGCTTCCCTGTAATAGACACATACCGGCAGAACGTGTGGATCGTCGCCGATTCCAATCACGGGTACAAGATGATCGGGGTTGGCGAGCTCATCGCCGAAGAGTTGACAGGCGGATCGTCGGCACTGCTGGAGCCGTTCCGCTTCTCGCGCTACGCTGAGGGCAAGCTGCATCCGGTGTCGTCCAGCCCGTTCCCGTGGAGTTGATGGCGGCTTGTCAGCGACATTGAACAGGGCGAGACCAGTCTGCGGAGGAAGACATGCCAACCGACCTTGAAGCCTACGTAGAGCAGGATGGCAGGGCCGAACTGGTCCGCGAGGTCAGGCGGAAGATCGACGAACTGGGCGTCCAGTACATCTACTACCAGTTCGTTTCGGTCACGGGCAGGATCATGGGCAAGGGCATTCCTGCGGACCACTGGGAGCGAACGGCGGAGCGCGGCTTTCAACTCGTGTACGGCTCGACCGCAAACCTGTTCGTTGACAGGTACAGCAACTACATCGGTTACGGCCCCGAGTCGTGGGAACTCGTCGGCATCCCCGACCCTGACACCTTCGTGCAACTTCCGTGGGATAAGCGGTGCGCGCGCGTCTTCTGCGTGCTGTTCAGGAACCGTGAAGAGCCGGAGAACCCCGGGGCGTTTCTGACCTCGGACTGCCGGGGGAACCTGATCCGACACCAGCAGGAGTTCCGCGAGAAGCACAACGGAATGCACCTGCGGGCCGGCGCTGAGCCGGAGATGATGTGGCTCAAGCAGGACGAGAAGGGCAACCCGGACGGCGGATACAGCAAGCCGTTCTGCTATCACATCAACCAGTTCGAGTCTCTGAGAGATGTGTTCCTGGACGCGATCCAGTGGTCCAGGGAGATGGGGCTGGACATGATCCAGGGCGACCATGAGGACGCGCCGGGCCAGTTGGAGTTGAACTTCACTTTCGACGACGCCGTGCGGACGGCCGACCGGCTGACGACATACCGGCAGATATGCGCGGCCGTCGCTCGCAAGCATGGGATAATCGCGTGCTTCATGCCGAAGCCGTTCATGGGTGTATCGGCGAACGGTTGTCACCACAACGTCTCGATCTGGACCGGCGGGAACGAGAGAGTGCTGCCGTTGTGCAACGATCCCCTACCTGGGATGGAGGGCGTGTTCACGTACCTGAGCGACGGAGAGAACCACTTCATGCCGGTTGAAGGAGGCCTGCTCACGACACCAGGCCCGGTCGGCCTGCAGAGTATCGGCGGCATTCGCGAGCACCTTCCCGCGCTGACTGCGATCGGCTGCCCGACGGTGAACTCGTACCGGCGACTGTGGGATACGGGGTTCTGGGCGCCGGTGTACACGGACTGGGGCTACCAGAATCGAACGACCGCGCTTAGGGTATCGGCGCCGGGCCGGTTCGAGTACAGGGCCGTGGACTCTTCGGTGAACCCATACCTGATGGCATCGGCGATACTGAAGGCGTTCGACGACGGCATCACGCGAGACCTCGACCCCGGCATGCCCGAACAACGTAATATCTACGAGGCGATGGAGGCAGGCAAAGAGGTGTCCAAGCTGCCGATGTCGCTTGGTGAGGCTCTGCAGGCCCTGAGCAGGGACGACGTGATCAAGAGCGCCCTGCCCGGCGACATGTACAGGGTCTTCATGCACTATAAGACGGACGAGTGGGAGAAGTTCCTTTCGACGGTGACGGACTGGGACATGGAGACTTACCTGGACGTGCTGCCGTAGCAGCGCGGATAGTTTGGACGGCGGCGCTATATCCCTCGCTTCCTGGATTCCGGCCTTCGCCGGAATGACGGAGCGGGGCTACACGAAGGCAGGATGAGTTAACAGGAGGCGACTTGGAAAATGTGCGGAATTGCCGGAGTGATTCATAGAGGGGCGGCGGCGCCGGTGGGGTTGGAGCTTACGAAGATGCTCCAGTCTCTGAAGCATCGCGGGCCGGACTCCACGGGGTACGCGGTGTACGGTTCTCCCCCACAGGAGACTTCCTACGTGATCCGGTTCAACACGATTGAGCCTGAGATGATCGGCAAAGGAAGCAGCCGCACGAGAGAACTGATGGAGGAGCGCAAGGAGGAGGTCGACCGGCGGTTGCTGTCCATGGGCGGGACGATTACCGAGGAGGACAGCCCGCGCGACTACTCCAGCCGGTACGTTGTCAACTACGACGGCGACCTGCGGGAACTCGCGGAGTACCTTGAGGAGATCGAGGGAGTGGAGATCCTCTCCATTGGCCGCTCGCTGGAGCTTGTGAAAGACCTCGGCGACGCCGAGGAGGTGTCCGCGCACTACGGGCTGAACACATACGTCGGCACGCACGCGATCGGCCACGTGCGGATGGCGACCGAGTCGGATGTCGACATCCGGTCGGCGCACCCGTTCTGGGCGTACCCGTTCAGCGACGTTTCGGTTGTCCACAACGGGCAGCTCACGAACTACTGGATGATGCGGCGCGCCCTCGAACGAAAGGGGCACCGATTCATGTCCGACTGCGACTCGGAGGTGATCGCGGTGTTCCTGGCGGACAGGATGCACGACGGCGTGAGCCTGGAGGACGCGATGAGGGAGTCCGTTGAGGAGATGGACGGCGTGTTCACGTACCTGGTGGCCACGCGGGACGAGCTTGGGATGGCGAAGGACACGATGGCGGCCAAGCCGATGGTGCTGTACGAGAGCCCGGACCTTATCGTGCTGGCGTCGGAAGAGGTGGCGATTCGCAGCATTTTTCCTGAGGAGATCGACACGTTCGACCCATACGAGGGCGAGGTGATGGTATGGCAGACGTAACGCAGCGGGGCGCCCAGCTTCACGAGGAGCAACTCGCGGGACGCACTCAGCAGGTCTTCTTCAGTCCCGAAGCCGAGGAGAATTTTCTTTACCACGGCTCGAACGAGGTGGATTTTCTCAAGAGCGCCGAGTTCGACGCGACCGGCATGTCGTCGCCTGTTGTGAACGCGCGCATCCGGGAGTTGATGGAGGGTGGCCACGGGACTATCAACGTGAAGAACCCGGGCGCGATGCACGGGCTCGGAGTGGGCATTCTCAACCGGCTGAACCTCAACTTCGAGGGCAGCCTCGGTTACTTCGGCCTTGGCTGTATAGACGGCCCCAACGTGAGGATCAGCGGCCGCGTGGGCTGGTCATGCGGCGAGAACATGATGGCCGGCACCGTGCTTATCGAGAAGAACTCCGGCTCGTGCTTCGGGGCAGCGATCCGAGGGGGCGACCTGGTCTGCAAGGGCAACACTGGTGCACGCGCAGGCATCGACCAGAAGGGCGGCTCGATCATCATCGGCGGGCACGCGGGGGCGTTCACGGGGTTCATGATGCAGCGCGGGAGGATCGTGATCCTCGGCGACGCGGGCGTGAACCTCGGCGACTCGATGTACGACGGCACGATCTACGTCGGCGGCGAGGTCAAGGGCCTCGGGACGGACGCAGTCCCCGACGAGATGACCGAGCTGGACGTGGAGTGGCTCAACCGGAAGCTTACGATGTACGGCTTGGAGGCTCCGCGTGGCGTGGAGAACCTTCAGAAAATAGTGTCCGGCAAGGAGCTTTGGAACTACGACAGCCTGGAGCCGCACGAGCGAAAGATGGTGCTGTAACCTAACTTCAACGCGAATAGGCACACGTGGTTTTCGGCGACGGGGCGTCTTAGATTCCTCGCTGCGCTCGGAATGACATGGGCGCGCAGCGGGAGCGGAGCAGGAACCCAACGGATGAAAGAATACGCGAATAGCGCGGCCCGTTGATGGCAACACCTCAAAAGGACAGTCGATAGATGACGACACCGCAGGAAGAGATCAAGAGCAACGGAGCCTGGCAGAAGATCAGCCGCAATCCGCACCTGATGGGCACGAACTTCATGTTCCCGCCCGACGTGATCGACGACATCCACATCAAGGCGGAGCTCGGCAGGTACCGGATGCGCGGAATGGCGCTGTTCAAGCAGATTCCGACATGGGACGACCTGGTTTTCCTACCAGGCACGCTGACGCGGTTCGTCATCGAGGGCTACCGGGAGAAGTGCCTGACCGAGACGGTGATCGGGCCGAGGGCGAAGCGGCCGATGGTGCTGGACATCCCGATCTACATCACGGGCATGAGCTTCGGGGCGCTCTCTTACGAGGCGAAGACGGCGCTGGCGCGCGGGGCGACGATGGCCGGCTCGGCGACGTGCTCCGGCGAGGGCGGCATGATTCCCGACGAGCGGCGGTACTCGGAGAAGTGGCTGTACCAGTGCATACAGTCTAGGTACGGCTTCAACCCGCACCATGCCCAACTCGCAGACGCGATCGAGATCTTCATCGGTCAGGGGCACAAGGTCGGGCTCGGAGGGCACCTGATGGGCCAGAAGGTCACCGATCAGGTGGCGGAGATGCGCTCGCTTCCGGCCGGCATTGACCAGCGCTCCCCTGCCCGGCACCCCGACTTCCTGGGGCCGGACGACCTCGCGCTGAAGATCAACGAACTGCGGGAGTTGACGGACGGCGTGCCGATCCAGCTTAAGCTGGGCGCGGCGCGCGTGTACGACGACGTGAGAATGGCCGCCAAGACCGGCCCGGACAGCATCTACCTCGACGGCATGGAAGGTTCGACCGGCGCTGGGCCGCACATCGCGGCGGAGGAGACGGGCGTGCCAGGGATCGCGGCGATTCGGGAGGCACGGCGCGCGCTGGACGACGTTGACGTGACCGGCGACATATCGCTCGTGTACGCGGGCGGCATCCGCAACGGCGCGGACGTGGCGAAGGCGCTGGCGCTCGGCGCCGACGCGGTGGCGATCGGCACCGCATCGCTCATCGCGCTGAACTGCAACAAGGACATTGCCGAGGCCGACTTCATGCGGGAGATCGGCGTGGAGGCCGGTAGCTGCTACCACTGCCACACGGGGCGCTGTCCTGTCGGCGTTGCCACGCAGGACCCGGAGCTCCGGAAGCGGCTCAACCCGGACGACGCGTCGGTGCGCGTGTACAACCTGCTCCACACGATGACGATGGAGTGCCAGATGCTGGCAAGGGCTTGCGGCAAGACGAACGTGCACTCGCTGGAGCCGGAGGACCTGGCCGCGCTCACGATGGAGGCGTCGGCGATGTGCAAGGTGCCGCTGGCCGGCACCGACTACACGGTGGGAGTACCGGAGCGTCGCCATGAGTAACGACCACAGCACACGAGACGACCGCGACTTGCACGTCGGCTACCGCTACGACGTAAACCTGCTGCCCGACTATTCGAAGATCACGCCGTTCCTTCAGCGGTACATGGACATCATGGGCTGGGATGACCTCAACTGGCTCGAGGACGTACACATGGGGTACGAGGAGGACAGGCCCGCGGTGTTCGACCGCAACATCAACGGCTGGGTCACGGTGCCGGAGGACATCGATCTGCCGGACAGCCAGCAGGACAGGGATATGATCGCGCGGGAGCTGCTCATCAAGTTCCAGATGTCGCCGCGGCACCCGATGGTGACGCTGCGCTCGCACTACGGCAAGCCGAAGGAGTAGAGGGCGACGGCATCACTCCACTGCCCTGCCGCTTTGCAGTCTGCCTAACGTGCTGGCGCTCCGAAACTGATCATGCCATTGCCTTCATGGCGGTATGCTGTCATAATGTAGGCATGAGGTGAAGCCGAAGGAGGCACCAGCATGCGGAGGACCCAAGTACAACTAGAAGAGCACATCTACCGCTTGGCGCGTCAGAAGGCGTATGAAAATGGCGTTTCCCTATCGGCAGTAGTCAGGGAGGCGCTGGCGCAGTACGTGATCGTCGAACAGCAGAAACCACTGACCCTTGATGACTTTGGGTTTGTGGGTATCGGAAGGTCAAAGGACGATGACTTGAGCCCGGTATCTGAGAACCATGACGAGGCGTTGGCAAGGGCACTGGAAGAAGAATTGGCCGAAAAGCGGCCACAGGTGACAGAAGCCTGATCTTCCTGGACACGTCCGCCTCATACGCCCTCGCCAATGTCGAGGACCTGAACCATCTGCGGGCTTCCCGTGGTATGCAGGCTGCCCTCGACATGGGAGAACCATTGATTACGCACAACTACGTTGTGGCGGAGTGCGTGGCGCTCATGCAGCGAAGGCTGGGGCTTCAAGCGGCGCTGGCGTACATCAAGGGAACGCGCCTGTTGACGGTCCACTGGGTCACGCGGAGCGAGCACGATGAGGCGGTAGAACTGCTGGAACAGCGTGGCCGGCGGAGGCTCAGCCTCGTGGACTGCGTCAGCTTCGTGGTGATGAGGGAGCTTGGCGTCAATGCTGCGCTGGCGTACGACTCGGACTTCGAGCGCGAGGGATTCACGACCCTGTAGGGGCCAACCACTCAAGCGCTTGGTCGCGCCGCTCTCCCTACGCATCCCGTTCCTCATCAGACACGGTTGGTGTTGCGGCAACCATGGCTTGAGCGTATTGCAGGCGACAGTCTCGGTCTTTGCAGAAGAAGGCGCGAAACTGGTCAAGAGGCAGGTCTCGTTTGGCGGCCTTGTAGATGCGGTGGATGGCACTGCTGACCAGCATACCCCCTCCGGCAACCATGAGCGGAGTGCCAAGAGGCACGAGAGACAATCCAACTCCGGCCATCGCCACGCCTTTGGCAATCCCCGCAAATGCGGCAGTTATGCCTACCCCCATGGCACCCGCGCTGGTCGCGCTCATAGCGGTGTCCTTCACAGCCTGTTTACCGCTTTTTCGACCGCGCCTCCAGTGGAGGACGTTTTCCGCACCAGCTATCGGAGCCTCTACTAAGGCGGTTAGGATTCCACCCTTAGCGGCACCTTTGACAGCCGCCCGAACTGCTGCTTTGCTTACCGCCGAATTGGCCTTGGCAATCTCTGCGCCAGTCATGTTTAGGCTACCGCGAGTAACGTTCGTCCTTACGTTCTCCCAGACAATGTTGCCGGGCTGTCTAGCAAGGTTGGGTGCATTCGCCACCGATTTGATATGGCTTGCACTTCTCCCCTTGAGGAAGTTCCTGACAGCGGAAGGTCCCTGGTTGCGAATGGTTTGGGGGATGGTCTCATACAGTCGCTGCGCCATCGCCTCGCTACGGAATCCACGCTTACCGCCTAAGCCTCGAATTCGGAACATCCACTTCATTTGAGGCGGGAGGTTATGCCACGCACCCGCGCGCACCTGGCTAGCAAACCGCGCAGAAGCGACTCCCGCGGCTCCGGCCTCGCCGGCTGTGGCCACATCTTCAAACTGGCTGTTCCCGGGTATTGCCTCGATTTCAGGCCAAGCATAGAAATCATGCATGTACGTTCTTGTGTCTTCGGGTAGATCAGAACCGCACTGGAGGCAATGTGTACCTTCAGGGGCTACTTCCTGGCGCGTGTACCAATGGTCCAAGCGCCGGCCGTAACAGGAAACTACTTTGCCCTTTGACTCGCATACTGAGCAGGTGACGCAGAAGTTCTCGAAGCTCTGGCGGCGAACTCCTTCCGGCAACTGTTGCGGCAACTGCGACAGGCAAGCGGATTTGGCTGCAATGCGGTGGCTGCACTCCCTGCAGCGTATGTCCTCTTCAGTGATAACCTTCCACATGCTGACTGCCCTTTCTCCTAGTTCGTTAGATAAAGCGCCACTAGACGATGACTGAGTTGGGTCACGAGCTATCGGACTCCGGTCTATCGCCGTTGTCTGTGCCTAGGAGGGTGCGGAGGCGTTCGCGGGCCTGGCGGATGATTTCGGCCTGCTCAGCCACTTCGTTGAAGAGGTCCGCCCTGGCCTTGATGCCTTCGTTGATGAGAAGCGCGGCGGCTTCCGACCGGCTCTTCGTGACCTGGCAGTCCACGAGTTCGTCGATCTTCTGGAGGCTGTCCCTGTTCAGCCGGACCATGACGACGGAGTCGCGAGTCTCGCGGACGGTCTTCAGGCTGTCCTTGACGGTGCCGGCGACGCTCGCAGCCACTTCCCTACCCGTCTCGATGCCGGTGCGGAGCGCGTGATCGACATCTCCCAAGCCTTCCAGCGCATCGGTGATGCGCCGCGAGCCCTGGTCTGTGTGTTGTCCATCCTCCGTTGATGCAGACTGCGCTTCCTCAGACTTGGCACTGCTACGTTGTTCTGCCTGTTCGTTACTTGCATCGCTGTGCATCTAACTCGCTCCTTTGCTAAATTACCCTTACACGTAAGGGTAAGGCATAGATGCACCAAGAGCAACTAGCAGGCTGTCGATGTTTTGCGGGCTTTGAGCCAGGCCGAATCAGGGGGATGGCGGTCCGCCCAGGGAAGGGCGGCCTCCAATTGGGAGCAGAGGCGGAAAAGGGTTGCCTCGTCGCCGTAACGGGCCGCTACGTGGACGCCGATGGGCAGCCCTGACCCGCTCCAGCCCAGTGGCACCGAGGCGGCGGGCTGGCCGGTGATGTTGCAGAGTTGCGTGTATGGGCCGCCGAACTCGTCGTTGACCTCGTTTGGGCGCAGTGGATTGGACGGGGTTGACTCGAAGGAGCCGAGAGGCAGCGGCGGCTCGGATAGCGTGGGGGCGATCCATGCGTCGTACGGCTCCTGGAACAGACCCAGCTTGCGGGCCAGCGCCTGCATGGCGCTCATGGCGTTCAGGAGGTCGGCGGCGGTAAATCCCCTGCCCTGTTCGGCAAGCGCGAGCGTGTAAGGCTCGAAGTGGTCCGTGGTTGGCGTTGCGCGAGCCGCCTGTGCCCAGCCGTCCACGATCTGGGCTGCCAGGCTGGCCCACATGACTTCTGCGAACTCGTGGTAAAGCTCGTCACGGTCGATGAAGTCCGGCCATGCCTCTTCCACATCGTGGCCTAGGCTTTCGCACAGGCGTGCCGTTTCGCGGACGGCTTCGACGCAGTCCGGGGCGTAGCTGTAACCGTCGGGCACATCTACGCTGAAGGCGATGCGCAGGCGGCCGGGATCCGCGCCCACCTCCTCCAGGTACGGGCGCCGGGGAGGTGTCTGTGGGTAAGCGTCGCCTGGCGCCGCGCCTGCCGTAGCGTCCAGAACGGCAGCGCTATCGCGAACCGAGCGAGTGAGCACGTGGTCGTTCGCTATTCCGCCGAGCAGTTCCCCGCCATCCGGGGCGGAGGTGATCCTCCCGCGCGATGGCTTCAGGCCGAACACACCGCAGGCTGAGGCGGGGTACCTGATCGAGCCGCCGCCGTCGTTGCCGTGGGCTATCGGCACCATGCCGGAGGCGACCGCCGCGCCCGAGCCGCCGCTGGAGCCGGCAGTGGTTCTGTCCGTGTCCCAGGGGTTGCGGGCCGGGCCGAACAGCAGCGGCTCGGTGGTGTTCATCAGGCCCATCTCGCAGGTGTTCGTCTTGCCGACGACGACGAGGCCGGACCTCAGGTACCGGTCGACCAGGAAGCTGTTTCGTTCCGGGATGCTGTCGCGAGTGGCGGCGCAGCCGTTCGTCATTCGCACGCCAGCGTACGTGCAGGCGAGGTCTTTGAGCAGGAACGGTACTCCCGCGAGCGGACCGTCGGCTCCGGGCCGGTTGGCCGCGTCTTCGGTGGCGGCGCGCGCTTCGTCGTACATCTTCGTGACGACCGCATTCAGCGGCGGGTTCAGCTGCTCGATGCGCTCTATCGCGGCCTCCAGCGCTTCTGTGCGTGAGACCTGCCCTGCCCTGACCAGGGCCGCAAGGGCCATCCCGTCAATGAAGCGGAACTCTTCGGCGAGTGATGTCATGTGCTAGCTATGCCTGTCTTTCCTGTATTCGAGGTCTGTTGAGTGGGATGCTTGAGAAACCCCATCCTAGCCTTCCCCAGCAGACTGGGGAAGGGAATCATGTGGACCCCAGCAGACTGGGGAAGGGAATCATGTGGACCTGAGCAGACTGGGGAAGGGACATTCTCAGTCTGAGCTACGTACCTAGGACGCCTGCTTCCCAGCTCCGGCGCTCTCGCCAGTCTGACTTTACCCGTGAGAAGCGGCCTAGCTGCAGGCCGCTGATGTCGACGGGGGTCTCCGCGTGGACGACTAGGTCTCGAATGACCTTGCCCGTGGCGGGGGACAGGCCGAAGCCGTGGCCGGACGTGGTCACGACCATGAAGTTGGCCGGATCAGGCAGCGTGTCGATAATCGGGAACAGGTCGGGCGTCTGCTCCACGACGCCGGCCCAGCTTCGTATGACCGGGGTCTCGGCGGCGACCGGGAACAGCTCGGCGACGCGGCGCGAGATGTTGCGGACCAGCGGCGTGTTCGGCTTGGCGGGCGATTCCAGGCCTACGTCGGTCCACTCGTGAGGGCCGCCGCCGTAGGCCAGGTTGCCGCGCATCGTCTGGCGTCCGTACAGGCCGTTGCCTGCGATCAGTCCTTTCCACATCGGCTCCAGCGGCGCGGTGACGATGATCTCCACGCGCGCCGGAGACACTGGAACGTACGCGCCGACCCTGTCCGCCAGCAGCCCGGTCTGGGGGCCCGCGGCGCAGACGACGAAGTCCGTCGGAATGCGGCCGCGGTCCGTGAGCACGGCGGTCACCCTGCCGCCGGACGTCTCGAAGTCCTGGACTGCGGTGTTCTGGTGGAGCCTGCCGCCGGCGTCCAGGAAGGCCCATGCGTAGGCCTGTACGGTTCGCTGCGGGTTGGCGTTGCCGGCCTCCTTCGAGTAGTTGGCGCCGCGGACCTCCTGGGAGGCCATCGGCAGCAGTTCGCGGACGCCGTCGCCGTCGATGACTTCCGACTCGATGCCCTGCTCGGCGTATGCCTGCTTGGACTCGTGAGCGCCCACGAACTCCTCGTCGGTCATGGCGATGTTGAGGCGGCCGGGAGTCCATTCGGTGGGATAGCCGAGGTCATCAGACAGGCCGGGCCAGAGTTTGAGCGACTCGGCGGCCAAGGGCACGACGGGGATCTCGCCGCCCCTGTGCGACGTGCTACCGCCGTTGCGGCCCGATGCCTCCCAGCCGACGACGCCCTTGTCGACCACGATCGTGTCGACGCCGGAGCGGGCGAGCCACCAGCCCGCGCTGAGACCGGAGACACCGGCGCCGACGACCACTACTTCCGCGCCGTCAAGTTCCATTGGGGTGCTCCTGAGGTGATGCTTGCCAGTAGTTTACTTGAGGCGGCAGGTTCATGCAGACGCAGAAGCCGGAGTTGAGGCGCGGACGCAACTGCGGTTTGCCGCACGGTGACGGCCCGTTCCGGGAGTTCGTGAAGGCCGCGAGTTTTAGAAAAGCGGGACATTTCGGGACATTTGGGGCATTTCGTAGCTGGGGTGCTTTGGCTGACGGCACCCTTTGGGCCCGAAATGGCGCGGTTTTGACCCAAAAACGCGCCATTTTGTCCCAGTTCTGTCCCAGTTCTGACACAACTGAGCGGCGAGGGCGACCGGAAGGGTGGCCCAGGCGCGGCGCGGCAAGGTCCGGTTGCATGTTGGCGTTCATGCGCCAATTATCGCACGTGTGTTCGCGGAAGGCAAGGGGACGGGTCGGCACCCTACCGTATCCGCAGCATCAGCTTGTCCCCCGCCTGCCACGGCGCGCTGGACACGAACCAGAAGTACATCTTGCTTCCCGCGGCCTGCGCCTCGGCCATCGCCGCCGCTATCTCCGCGTGCGCCTCCGCCGACACCGCCGCCTCCGCCGTGCTGGTGCCCGTGCCGCCGGCCCCGCCGATGCCGATGCCGCCCTTGAGGTCCCCCGCGTCGAACGAGAGCCTCGCCGCCACTGTGCCGTCCACCTTGATGAACTCGATGTGCTTCCCGGACAGCGACACGGACGGCGATACCTGCATGGAGACCATGCTCCCGAACGAGACCACTATCCGCGTGATCGTGGTGGTCGCACCGCCGACGTTGAACGACGCAGGGGAGATCACGCCCTGGCCACCGCTCGCGCCGACGCCCAGGAACGTGGACGCCGGATCGAAGAACGCCTCATGCACCGTGCCGGAGGGGGCGGTGACCGTTACAGTCCACTTTGCGTAGTTGGTGTCCGAAACAAAGTTGCAGGGAAAGTCTCTGTGATGTTGTGTGTGATGATTGATGTTGTACGTGCCCGCAGGCAACGGACGGGCAGTGGCAATCATGTAGGAGTACCCGTCGGACGAGTCGGAGTCTTCGTCGACGATCGGCACTTGGAAGTAATCCTTGTCGCGACCGGTCAAGTAATGTCGACTGTAACTCAACTCTCCGGCATTGCTCACCCCGAAGATCTCCGTGCCCTTCGCCAATCCGGAGGCTAGAGACTGCCCAAGCCACAACGGCCTCCACGGAGAACCGTTCGCGCGATTTATCCGCTCAAGATACAATTTGCCATCGATACAGTCCTCGTATCCTGCGACTCCTTCACCCGCCTTCAGCGTGGCTGCCATCTTCGCTATGCGGGACTTAAGCTCACCAAGGGTGACCGACTCCCGCGGGTCCGTCGACCCTCCGTCCGTGACGAATGGTGAGCCTCCGGTGTTGAATACCACGCTAGCCGAGCCTGACGCCGCGCCTTCAGTGCTTCCAGCCGCCACAGGAAACCACGCGCGGTTCATGGTATCGACGGTGTAGTCCCACGCTGATGCGTCGGCAGAACTTAACTTCATTCGAAATGTTTTAGTAGTCCCCACCCCTTCCGCAACACCAGACTTGTTCGTTGGAGTATAAGTTGTTCTCAACCACCCCTCCGATCCATCCAGCGTCTGCAGGAACAACACTGCTTGGAGGTTGTCCCAAGCCGTGGTTCGATTGGCCATTTCTCCGTCCGCCACCTCGCGCGCTTCCGCCACTATCGAGTAAGTTCTTTCGCCACGCACTACCACCAGCGCCTCCGATGGCCCGCTGCCCTTTAGGTACTCATGCACTGTGAAACGGAGTTCATGTACTGGCCGATACGACACAACTGCGCCAGTGATCGTCTCCGTCGTCGAAGTGGCCGACTTCAGAGTCGCCCGAATGATCACGTCCGTCGAAAATATCAACTCGTCTAGTGAAGGAGGTACTGTATAAATTATGTTCGGATACACAGACCCGTACCATTCATCCTCCTCTTCCTCGAGCTTAGTCGTGGGTGTAAGGACCGGCGTGCCGCCGTCAACCGTCTCACTGCTTTCAACCTTAGATGCATCTGTCAGCGTATTGACCAGCGTGTTACCTGAAGCCATAGACTCCTCACTCAGGGGTGTGGCCTCCGGGACCAGCGATTCGCTCATATCGCACGCGAGGATAAAGGCTAGCAAGGCCCACCACGCCATTCCCGCCACACTGAAGCGAAGTGCCCGCGCGCCATTCGTGCCGCACGCGGTTGCGATGACCAACAGCGCGCAGGGCACGACCGCCGGCAGGATGGAACGCAGCAATCTGGTGACGTAACCGGGACGTGTCATTGCTGTTGTCTCGCGTCCCCTGTCATTCCGATCGAGCGAAGCGAGAGAGAGCCTGCCCTGAGTCCCTTGAAGGGAATCCAAGACGCGCCGTTGCCGAATGCGTCCTGGCCTGGCCGAATGCGTGGCTTGCCGCCAGGAAAGCCGTTGGTGGAGTGCGGGGCGTCCAAGATTCCTCGGGGGACTCGGAATGACAGTGTGGGCGCGCGGCATGGCAGTGCGGGTGCCCCTACCGTATCCGCAGCATGAGCTTGTCCCCCGCCTTCCACGGCGAACTGGACACGAACCAGAAGTACATCTTGCTTCCTGTGGCCTGCGCCTCGGCCATCGCCGCCGCTATCTCCGCGTGCGCCTCCGCCGACACTGCCGCTTCCGCCGTGCTGGTGCCGTTGCCAGCGGCGGCCCCGCCGATGCCGATCCCGCCCTTGAGGTCCCCCGCGTCGAACGACAGCCTTGCCGCCACTGTGCCGTCCACCTTGATGAACTCGACGTGCTTGCCGGACAGCGACACGGACGGCGATACCTGCATGGTGACCATGCTGCCGAACGACACTACTATCCGCGTGATCGTGGTGGTCGCCCCGCCAACGTTGAACGACGCGGGAGAGATCACGCCCGCGCCCCCGCTCGCACCGACGCCCAGGAACGTGGACGCCGGATCGAAGAACGCCTCATGCACCGTGCCTGAGGGGGCGGTGACCGTTACCGCCCAGTCCAGTCCAGTTGTTTCAGGATTAGGTACGAATTTACAAGGTAGTAGGCCGAAATGTTGTCCATGACTAGAAAACCTGTACTTGCCGGCGGGCAGCGGACGAGCAGTTATGATATTGCTGTAGTACCCATTGGATGCGTCCTTATCATCGTCAATGATCGGCCTGTGGAAAAGACCTGAGTCTTTACCTGCAAGCCAGAACTTATGGTATCCCTGTTCGCCGAGATATGGTCCAAAGTCCTCTACTAATGTCCCTTCTGACGTGCCTGACGCTAGCTGACTTTCCTTTTGAGGACGTGGCCGTGGAACTCCATAGTATGCCTCCCAGTTCCGGTTATTCATTATGTGGTTCAGTGCCTTTGCAACGCAGAAATCGTACTCCTCAGAGTCTTCTGCCTCTATCCAAGCTATCTTGGCTCGAAGATCAGCAAGGGAGATGGTCTCCTGAGTGCTGGACGCAGTGCGGGCACGCTCCATCGCCTTGCGAAACTCGGTATAGGAGGCTCCCCATGGAAAGTGAATAGCCTTGCCCGAATCTGTGATGAATACCGGGTTGGTTGATGTGGCCAATGTGGCCGATGCGCTGTTCGAGCTCTCTTCTATGGGCAGCCAAGCAGGGGACTTCCCGTCTATCGTGTATTCGGAAGGGCTTGCCAAGTAGTAGTCGCGGGCGACCGTGAAGGCAAACTTCCGAGTGGTTGTTGCTGCCGAGTCTCTAGATGCTCTTGCGGCTTCCTGACCCTCAAGCAGACTCAGGAAGAGAACCGCTTCACGGTCGTCCCACGGCTCGTCCCAACCCAAGGTGTCTGCTGCAACGGAGAACTCCGCAGGGCCGTTGCCCTTCAGGTATTCAATAGCTTTGAACGTGAATTCTCCCGAATTGACGGACGAAAGGGTAGCCCTGACGACAACGTCAGACTCATAGATTCGCGCCTCGATTGAAGGAGAGGCTGCCCCGGGTTCTAAGGGTGCCCCATGTGCCAGGATGTGTCCGGCCTCCGGCGTGGGCGTGGTATCGGGAACGACGCCTTGGGCATCGGATGTGGCCATCATTGCAGCGGCATCGGAAACCGTGCTCTTTGCTATATCCAGCGTAGCCGCGCCAGCAGCACTTTGAGCTATACTCTCATCCTCGCCACAGGCCGCAATGACCAAGACGAATCCAACTGAAACCCCCAGCGCCACGATCCAACCAAGCCTCAAGGGCCCGTTGGGTAGTTTATTGGTGCTTCCAATCACGGTGTCCTCTCTAGTGCTTGGTATGGCCTTCATAGACATGTTTCATGCCATTCACGTCATACCTTGTGGGAGCTTCTCTAGGCATACCTTTAACATTAGGACCCATCACGTCGCCTCTGGTCAAGGAGTGGCCCAGCCCGGCAGCATGCCCGAACTCGTGCATCAGTACTCCCGGTAGGTAATAGTAGTCATCAGGCATTTCTTGGGCCTCTGTGAGGTTGTTTGTCCATTGCGCTAGGGCATAGCTACTGTATATCAGAGGCGGGTACTTAACCCATATTATCTGGTGTTTGATTTCAGGACCACTGCCATCGGGATCGACGCAAGCCAATGCTGAGCTGACATCACATTTATCGTCCTTAGTGCCGGGGTTCCAGTAACCTTTGATTGTAGTATCAGGCGAAGAACTTACGGCTTCGAAGGTTACGTAAGCCTGTGCACTCTTCCAAGTCGATACTGCGTGGGCGATTCCATCTCTTGTTGTGGTCGCGTTCGGCTCATAGTCAGTGGGAACATGCGCCGGTTTCGCGCCCACCATGAAGGGAGTACGAATAGAGTAGCCAACTTGGTTATCCGACTGGTGCAATGACTGTTGTAGAGGGCCGAGCGACATGGCTTTGGATGAAGGACTCGTGCTGGACTTAGGCCTCTTCCACAATGTGATGCTGGCAGTCCCAGTTCCCAGTTTGCAGCGGACGATAGTGAAGCTCGTATCTGGATCAACCCAAGGCGTGTTAGGAGGTGGAGGCGAACTCCAGTTGCATCTGTGGGAATTCAGAGATGTTCCGCTGTTTATCTGAAAGCCCGTATCAACTGGTACATCGAGATGGTACTGGTAACCGGCGAGCCTTTCAGACGAAGGTATGATCCAGTCCAGTATGAAGAATTCGCTATCCAGAACATACCATTCAGGTATACCAAGATTGAGAGATGGGTTAATGCCGACTGTGACGTCAGCATAAACTGTCAACCCACCCGTATCCCGTGCGCGTACCTTCAAGTGGTATCTTGTCTTGCCGCTCAGAGTCCCTGCAACCGTGATCTTTCCTGTACTAGCCGCGATGTTGAATTTACCGGCGTTATTGCCAGATAGGAAAGAGTAGGACACTTTATCGCCAGGATCGGGATCGGTTGCAGAAACGATACCCACGGTTGCGCCAGCCGTAACATTTTCAGGCACAACGAAGACGTACCTCTCAAGACTGAACTTGGGGCTATTGTTGACGCGCGGCGTGGGCGAGGGGGTTGCAGTGGGGGTAGGCGTTACGGTGGGGGGCTCGGGCGTCGGTGAGGGGTTCACGGTGATATTGAACTTTTCCTCATCGGTCTTTTTGGCGGCGTCCGTGACTTTGTATTTCACCTCACTACTGCCGGCGGTCGTGGGAGTGCCGGCGATCACACGCGTCGATGCAGTGAACGACAGGCCCGCAGGCAGGCCCTTAGCCGTGTATGTGTACGGCGTCGTGCCGCCCGAGGCTTCCGGCAGCGTCGTCGTGAACGACTCCCCGACCGTGGCGGTCTTGTCGGACACGGGATCCAACGTCGGAGGGGTGGGGGTAGGCGTCGGCGTGGGGTTCACGGTGATGTTGAACTTTTCCTCATCGGTCTTTTTGGCGGCATCGGTGACTTTGTATTTCACCTCACGAGTGCCGGCGGTCGTGGGAGTGCCGGCGATCGTGCGCGTCGATGCGGTGAACGACAGGCCCGCCGGCAGGCCCTCAGCCGAGTACGTGTACGGCGTCGTGCCGCCCGAGGCCGGGGACAATGTCGTCGTAAACGACTCCCCGACCGTGGCGGTCTTGTCGGACACGGGATCCAACGTCGGAGGGGTGGGGGTTGGAGTGGGAAGAGTACGCGCCGTGATGTGGGCCGCCCAACTTCCCCATGCCCAGCGGCGCTTCTTGTTGTCGCCGTGCGCACGAACGCTCAAATCATATTTCGTATCGGCTAGCAGGTTGCGGAACTCGTGCGTCGGATCGTTCGGTCCGGCCTGCACCGATACCTCCCCATTTACCCAGGCGCCGGAACCCGACACCCTGTGGCGATAGTCGTAGTGCGACGCGCCAACGACTTTGCTCCACGTGAGCGTGATGCTGTTGCGGGTAACGACGATGTCATCGAGACCTGTCGGCGTGCCCACCAGATCAAGCGGCTTGGGCGTAGCCGTCTTGGTAGGCGCGGTCGTTGGCGTCGGGTCAGGCGTAGGTTTCTTGGTGGGTTCGGGCGTCGGGTCAGGTGTGGGATCAGGCGTAGGTGCTGGCGTGGGTGTTGAGGTCGGCGGCATACAGCCGGGAATCGAGGGGTTGCACGGCGTAGGCGTAGGCGTCGGTGTGGGCGTTGCGGTCGGCGTAGGCGTCGGGTGAGGGTTGGTGTGCGGATAGCAATTGGGGATCATCGGGTTGCAAGGGTGGTCGTTCACCCGGTCGTGGATGCCCGCC
Source organism: Dehalococcoidia bacterium (assembly GCA_963668185.1). Lineage (GTDB taxonomy): Bacteria > Chloroflexota > Dehalococcoidia > Lucifugimonadales. Next base: position 594,869 of record OY764162.1, on the reverse strand, counting down.
GTGTCCATGTCGTGCAGCGCGTGGCCGCGGTCTTCAACCGTGGGAGAGATATCGGTGTGGCCGTAGGCGCGCGCAAGGAAGCTCGCCAGGACTATCGCCCCGAGGAAAGCCAACACGATGTGCCGCGAGTAGCGCATCGCCTGCCTCCGATGCCTGCGCTAAATGAAGTCGCTACGCCGGATGCCTGCATCGTATGGCACGGGCGGGGGCTGGTCAACGCGGGGCCCTTCGACAGGCTCAGGGCGAACGGAGGGGGGAGACCCCATCCGTCCCTTCCCCAGTCTGCTGGGGAGGGGACAAGCGGAGGCCCTTCGACGGGATCAGGGTGAACGGGCGGCGTGCTCAGGATGGGGCAGGGCAGGCTCTCGAGTGGCTCAGAACGACCGTTTGAGAGACAACTCCCGGATTACATCAACTCTGAATGAATGCCAGCCACGAGTACATGGTCTCGAAGAGTTGCTGCTCGCGGCCCGCGTAGCCGTGGTTGGCGCCGGGGATCTCGGTGATCTGCACGTGCGAGTGGCCGGCCGCCGCAAGGCTGCGGCGGGCCGCGCCGCAGACGGGGAGCTCCTCCGGCCCGCCGACGTCACACTCCATGCCGCCAAATATGAAGTGCGTGGGGCAGCCGGTGTTCGCAGCGTGCACGGTCACGCTGTAGCGATTGTCCTGATTGAAACAGTCCACATAGGCGCGGGCGCTCCACGTAGAACCCCAAGGGACGCCGGGACGAAGCAGCACGTCGGGACGGCCCTCGGCGAGGTTCCGCTCCGACTCCCGGAACGGCCTGGAGAAGTCCTCCCCGTGCAGCGCGGCGACTCCCTCATGGTTGTACTCGCCCGGCGACACGGGGATGACCGCGACAACATTGTCGAACTGCTCCATCGCCTGCGCGTACGTGGCGCGCACGGCACCGCCGCTGTGGCCGCCGATGGCTATGCGTCGATGCCCACGCTCCCGCAGCAGCTCGAGCCATGCCCCGAAGTCGGCGCGCGAGTCGTTGACCGACTCGAAGGCGTAGCCGGCAAGCGGCCCTCCCCTCACGCCATTGGCAACGTGGTCGTGGCCGCGGCGATTGCCCGTGAGGAAGGCGATGCCCTTCTCCGACATGCGCTGGCCAAGCCAGAGGTACAGGCTGCTGTAGAAGTGGCCGGAGTCTCCGTGGAAGTACAGCAGCGCGTCTATGGGGTGGGATTGGGCCTCCGGGTCGGGTGCGAAGTATGCTCCAGCTAACGGGATGCCCTCGGGCGTCGTGACTTCGACGAGGTCTGCGAGCATCTATGCCTCCTTTTCCTGCGCTATGCCATTCTGGGCCTTGTACAGGGTGCGTTTGGGTAAACCGGCCTGCTCCCCCAAGGCTAACATGCGGGCCGGGCAGATTGCGGGAACATCTGACTTGAGCACCCCGTCTATTGACAAGTGACAGGCGACACACTATGTTATGGTGACAGAGGTGAAAGAGACGTATAAGTACCGTAGATGGAGGATAGGACGATGACGACAAATTTCAAAGACGGTATAGAAAATAGCGCGGAGGCAAAATGTCAAACCAGGAACCAGAAACCGGCATCACGTTCAGGCACAGGGGTCTAAAACGACTGTATGAGAAGGAAGACACGTCTCGCGTAGATCCGAGGCATGTTGTCAGATTGCGGGATATACTCACAATGCTGGATCAAAGCTCTAAGCCCTCCGATATGAACGTGCCGGGGTTGGATTTTCACAAACTGAGAGGCAGGCCCGCAGATCGCTATTCGGTCTCAGTCTCGGGCAATTGGAGAGTTACGTTCAGGTTTGAAGACGGTCGCGCCTGTGATGTCGATTATCTAGACTACCACTAACCGTCATAGCTCAAGTACAAAAGAATGATTACTATGCACAACCCTGTTCATCCCGGTGGAATTGTGAAACGTCTTTGCCTGGAGCCGCTCGACCTTACCGTAACCGAGGCGGCCCAGGGTCTCGGCGTAACACGGCAGGCCCTGTCGGATCTCGTTAACTGCAAGGCAGGAGTGTCTGTGGACATGGCCTTTCGCCTGTCAATGGCGTTCGGTTCCTCGCCGGAGACCTGGCTTGGGATGCAGACGGCTTACGACCTGTGGCAAGCTCGGGAGCGTGCGGCCACCCTGAAGGTGAAGCGGTTCGCCGCGCCCGGCGTGATATAGGCGCTGCTCGGCGTCATTGCTGCTAGATTCCCGCCTGCGCGAGACTGTCTTGCGGCCCTGGCTAGTCGTTCCCGCCCTCCGCGATTACCATGCCGGCGCTCAGGGTTTCGCCCTGCCATTCTGGGCGGTAGTAGGAGTAGGCGCGGGAGGCGACGCCCTTTGCCTCGACGGGGTACCTGGCCCTGGCCTGGAACTCGAACGAGACCGATTCGCCGGGCGACATGTCTTCGATGTAGAGGATGATCTTGCGGCCGGCCACTTCGTAGCGCTTCACGTTCTCGTTCGACTCGACCAGCGCGGCGATGGTTTCGCGGACCGGGTCGAAGCCGGTGGGCACGGACACGTCCAGCACGACCATGCCGGCCATGATATCTTGGGGCGGGTCGAACAGGACGTCCACGGAGACGGTGATCAGGTCGTCAACCTCGACCTCGCTCGTGTCGTAAGTCACGTCTATATCGAAGATGTCCGGCGCGGTCCGTTCCGGCTCCGGCAGGTTGAACCTGACCACGTACTGGAGCACAACCTCGCCCCTGCCCTCGTGGCGCGCGGTGACCGGCGCGTTGCCCGGGACCTGGACGAGTTGCAGTACGTCGGCGTTCCCGGGCGTGACGCTGACGGTCTGGGACCAGTCGCCGGACTCCAGCCGCACAGCCACGTCCACGTCCTGCGCGGCGTGGGTGGAGAAGGCGGCTAGCGCCTGGAGCGCGACGACGGTGTCCTGCGTGGAGTCGAAGCCGCCGTGGGAGTTGCGCCGGGTGGTCAGCCATTTGGCGGCGCGCCCGGCGTTGAACGCGTCGCCGCGCTCCAGCAGGGCGAGCGTGGCGTACCCTGTGGTCTCCACCGACGCGCTGCCAGGGCCGACGCCTATCCCGTACGGCTCGGGGATTGCGGCGCCGTCCTGCCAGGACAGGCCGTCTTCGTCCGCCGTGGCCATGCTCATGAGCTTGTCGTGCGCCTTGTCTGCGGACGCGCTGTCCGCCAGTTCGAGCGCGTAAGCGGTGAGCGCCATCGCGTACGGGTCTTCAATGGAATCGAGTTGGACTTCCAGGTAGCTGACCGCGGCGTTGGCCGCGCCCCCGCCGCCCGCCTCCATGAGGGCGACAGCGACGAACGCGGTGAGGGCGGTGTTGCCGCGCAGGCCGCCAAGCAGCTCCTGGTGGTGCAGGAAGCCAACAGGCTCGAAGCTGCCGTCCGGGCGCTGGTGGTCGAGGATCCAGCGCGCGGCTCCGTCCAGCACAGCCTCGTCTATGTAGAGCAGGCTGCGGGCCTGCGAGAAGGTCTTGAGCACGAAGGCGGTCAGCCACAGGCTGCCCTCGGGGTCCGACTGTCCGAACGCCGAGAAGCTGCCGTCGTTTCGCATGTAGGTCAGCTGTCGCTGGTAGCCGGTGGTCATCAGGTGCTCGGCCCTCGCCATGATCTCCGGCTTGAGTTGGCCGGTGTCGCGCAGGTACTTGGCCACGAACACGTTGGGCGCGAAGAGGATCATGTTCTGCTCTCCGCAGCCGAACGACATCTGGAGCAGGTTCTCCAGTCCCTCGATGGATTGGGTCAGATAGCTGCCGGTGACCGCAACGTACCGGCGGCCCGATCCTTCGACCGCGCCCAGCGGCACGGACGAGGCAAGCTCGACGCTGCCGGTGCCGGACAGGACGAGGTTGACGACCGTCTCCCTGCTCACACCCTCCGGCAGCACGAGCAGCCGCTTCGACACGGCGTCGGCGGCCTCGGCGCTCCTGGCGGTCACGGTCAGAGGCTCATTGCCGAGCAGGGTCGGACGAATCTTGAACTGCAGGCCGGCAACATCGTTCGGAGCCACGGTGACAGATTTCGCGTCGTCGTCCAGAAGCTCGAACCAGTCCTCTTCGCCGATGGTGACGAAAATCTCCTGCTGCTCGTCCAGATAGTTGTAGAGGGCGAGCTTCACCGGAGTTTCCTCGCCCCGTATGACGGAGTACGGGAGGTTCGGCTGGACGAAGAACGGCTGGAACACAGTGAGGCGCGACTCGTCGACGCCGAGGCCGTGCTCTTTCGATATGGCGACGGCGCGGAGCATCCACGTCGTTATGGAGTCCGGCGCTTCCACGGGCAGTGTGGCCTCTCCGGACTCGTCCGTGGACAGGTCGGTCCAGAGCCAGGTCTCCGGGAAGAACTGCCGTACACGCTGGACTTCGGCGAGGCCGGCATCCGACGACGTATCAGAGGGCGGCTGCCCAGATTCGGCGGGAAACGCTTCTTCCACCTCAACGCTATCATCCATCACAGCCGCTTCGGCGATGGCAGCTTCCCACATGAGTTCGTTCTGCAACTGCTCGCCGGAGGGCACGGTCATGTTGGTGAGCACCACCACGCCCGCGTCCTCGAACGTTTCCTGCGCGCCCTTGGTGGTGATCGTGTCCGGGAACCAGGCTTCGTGCAGTTCCACCTGGGGTTCCATGTACAAGCGTTCGAGCTCGTCCATCACCTGCTGTAGGTTGAGCCTGTTGCCCGCGAGCACGAAGACTGACCTGTCGACGGCGGCGAGGCCCACCCTCGCCTCACCCTGGGTGGAGACGTTCAGGTCCAGGCTCTCGCCCGGCCTGACCTCGGTCTCGCTGAACGCCGCCTCGACGCTATGCGGGTAGTCGGCAGACACCGAGAACGGCAACTGGTCCGCGGCGATCTCGTTGTTCGGCAGTATCCGGTACACGAGCAGCCTGGAGGCCGGCGCCATCAACTGCGTGGCGGTAAGATCGATGTACTGCGTGGCCGTGAAGTCTGAGAAGAGCACGGAGCCGCGAGACAGCACTTCGTAGTACACGTTGCCCGGCCCCGCAGTGGAGTAGATGCGGAAGCGGATGGGGTCGCCCACGCCGATTTCGCCCTCGGTGATCTGCCGCACGTGGATGAAGTCGCCGGATATCGAGCGTCCTGCCTGGAGCAGCATCCCGTCGTAAGCGCCGTCCGCGCTGGCCTCCAGCGTCATCGCGACGGCGTTTCGAGGCGCCGTCACCTCGAACGTGCCCGCGCCGCCGGTCGTTGAGACCGTGGCCGTCTCACGGCCAAACTCCTCGAAGTCCTCGTCGATGTACACCACCTCAACCCTAACGTCGCGGTCAACGGGGGCGCCGTCCGGGGACTCGGCAATCACGAGAACCTGAAGGGGCAGCGTTGGCTTGAAGACCGCGCTCTCAGGGACGAGGCTCAGGTTGGTTGGGCCGGACGCGACCGTCAGCAGCTTCGTTATAGTCTCTTCGTAGCCTGTGCCCTTCTCCCTGACCGTGACTTCCAGGCTCACGTTGCCCTGCCCCTGCGCGGCGGGGACGCCGGAGGCGTACCGCACGGGAGGAAGCTCGAAGGCGGTCTCGGCATCGAGTCCGGCCGAATAGCGGGCGTACTCTTCCCACTGGCCGACGTACCGCGAGGCTACTATTTCCACCTCGCCGACGACCGGCTTGCCGAACGTGTACTCGGCGCTCACCGTTCCTTCGACCTTCTCGTCCGCCAGCACCCAGCTTTTCGTCGTCTCAACGGCGACTTCGAACTTGGGAAGCACGTACGGCTCCACGCGGACATCGACCTGCGCGCGCCGATCATCCATGAGGGCGACGACCTTCCACACGCCGGTGTTGGGCTCGGAAGACAAGGGGAGGTCCACGGTGGCCATGCCGTACTCGTCGGTGGTTGCGGCCTGCTTGAACACCTTGATGCCCTTCGCGTCCTGCACCTCCACGGTCACGTCGGAGGGCCAGGGCTTCAGATCAAGGTCTAGCGTCATGAGGCGAATGCGCACGGTCTGGCCCGGCTTGTATATGGGCTTGTCGGTCTCCAGGAGCACGAACGCGCCCTTCTCCACGGCGACCTGGGCGCGTTCCGGTGCGGGAATGCCCTCGACTGAGACTTCGATTGTGTAGATGCCTTCAGGAACGTCAGGAACCCGCAACTCGACCGCGCCGCTGCCCGCGACCTCCCCAGACCCCGTCGCGACGGTATCCCCGCCGGCACCGTTAAGCAGCCTCAGATCGATCCGGCCGCGAGCGGGGTTCACGCCGTGGAAGAGGGACACGGACACCTTCTCCGGGTACCCGGAGCGGAGCGTGCTCGGAACGGCGGCTACGTAGCCGTCGGCGGGCGGGTACGTCTCAGGCTGCGGTGTTGCGACTGACGGGTCTGCGGGCTGCGGCGTTGCGGTTGCCGGCTCCTCCGGCACTTCGGCGCCGACATCTACGCTCGCTCCGGGCGTTGGCGTCGGAGACACGGAGATGGTCTTGATCGTGGGGGCCCCGTCTTCAGGGGCTTGGGGCTCGTCGCCGCACGACACCGCGCCAGCCAGAAGGCCGATGAGAATGAAAGCAAGAATCCCACTTCGGGTCAGCAGGGTCAGCACGTTCTTTTGGATCACGTCAGTACCTCAAGGATTTGAAGCGTTACTGTGATAGAGACGACGGCAGACGCATAAAAGTTCCCGGCGTGGGTGGCGCGCCTGGCAGGATTCGAACCCGCAACCCTCGGTTCCGAAGACCGATGCTCTGTCCGTTGAGCTACAGGCGCACGCTGAGCACCTTCAATTATGGCATGATAGCCGCGTGGGCGGCAGGCCGGACCGGCAACAGCGACAAGACGGAGTCCTGTAGATACGTGAGGGGTGGGGTGAGTGAAGGGATTCGAACCCTCGATCTCCAGGGCCACAACCTGGCGCCTTAAACCTCTTGGCCACACTCACCGCGAGACGGTCTGATTTTAGCACAGGCAGGGCATGGCCCTGCACCCGTAAAGGAAGCAAAGCTAGCTGGCACCCCACAGAGGGCCTCGGCTGTCAGGGTTCCGTTTCGTTACAGGCGATGACCTAGAATAGCGGCCAGCAGCCCGCTCATGGTTCGACAAGCTCACCACGAACGAAACGGAACCGCTGGCAATGCTCGCTTGACGAGTCAACAAACGGTGTCCTTGATGACAAAGTGCATACATTGTGTTATAGTGGGTGTACATTGTACTATGATAACATTCGGGGCGAGGGTTACGACTGGAGTACGGACAAGGACCAGCTTCTCCGCAGTACCAGAGGCGTGTCTTTTGAACTCATGGTCTCCGCCATTGAGCAAGGCGGGCTGCTAGACGTCTTAGAACATCCTAACCAGGAGCGCTACCCGGGGCAGTTAATCTACGTAGTGGACATGGGAAACTACGTCTATCTAGTCCCATTTATCCTAGAGGCAGACGGCACACGCTTTCTAAAAACAATAATACCGAGCAGCAAGGCTACGAAGAGCTACCGGAGGAAGCAACAATGATGAAAGACAGCATGACCGAAGAAGAACAGGAGATACTAGAAGCGTTCGAGCGCGGCCGGCTCGTGTCCATCGCCAACGCCGAAGGCGAAATGCAGGCCGCGCGGCAGGCGGCCAGGAACACGTTCAACAAGACCCGCCGCGTGAACCTGCGGATGACCGAGAGGGACTTTTCGCTCGCCCACTCACGCGCAAGGGAGGAAGGCATCCCGTACCAGACCCTGCTTTCCAGCGTGATCCACAAATACCTGTCGGGGCGATTGGCAGAGAAGAGATAGGCGCGTTCGGCGCGGCCCTCCACTGTATAATCGCACTCAGCACCACACACCATAAGGGAGAACGAGATGGCAGAACGATACGTGTCCGACCACGAACAGGAACTGGTCAGGAAGGCCGACGCTTACTTTCCCGGCGGGTCGACCGGCCACGGGTCAAGAGGATTCATAGTCGGCGGCGGCCGTGGCAGCCATATCTGGGACGCCAGCGGCAACGAGTACATCGACTATCTGCTCGGCTCCGGCCCGATGATCGTTGGGCACGCGCACCCGGAAGTGGTCGAGGCGGTGCGCAACCAGCTCGAGACCGGCAGCACCTTCTTCGGCGCTACCGAGGAGACGGTGCTGCTCGCGGAGGAGGTTGTCAACGCCGTCGCGTGCGCGGACAAGGTGCGGTTCTGCTGCACCGGCACGGAGGCCACGATGTTCGCGATGCGCGCGGCCAGGGCGTTCCGGGGCCGCGATAAGATCCTCAAGTTCGACGGCGCATACCACGGCATGAACGACCATGCCATGATGAGCATCTTCCCGACCGAGCAACTGGACTATCCGCAGGCTGAGCCCAACTCGGCCGGCATCCCGAAGTCTGTGGAGGACGAGGTGCTGGTCGCGCCGTTCAACGACCTCGAGACGACCGCCGCAATCGTCGAGCAGTACCACGACGAGATCGGCGGAGTGATCGTGGAGCCGATGCAGAGGCTGATCCTGCCCGTGACCGGCTTCCTGGCGGGACTTCGCGAGATTACGAACCAGTACGAGATTCCACTGATCTTCGACGAGGTCGTTACGGGGTTCAGACTGGGCTACGGCGGCGCGCAGGAGTATTACGGCGTCACGCCGGACCTCTGCACGCTCGGCAAGGCGGTCGGCGGCGGGCACCCGCTGACGGCGGTGGCAGGCCGCGACGAGATCATGGCCCACTTCGACCAGGCCGGCATGCCCAGCGGAAAGTCCCTGCCCCAGGCGGGCACGCTCAACGGCAACCCGATCGCGTCTGCGGCCGGTCTCGCAACGCTGAACATACTGAAGCGCGAGGGGACTTACGAACGCAAGGAGGCGGTGGGAAGGACGCTGCGGGAAGGCCTGCAGGAGCGGCTGGACGTGGCTGAGATCCCGGCAAAGGTGATCGGCGAAAACGTCATGTTCGACGTGTACTTCACCCAGGAGGACATCGTTGACCACCGCGGGACCATGAGGGCGGACGACGACAAGAAGAACGAGTTCAACGGGCTGCTGCGCGAGAACGGCATCTACAAAGGCGGCTCGAAGTTCTATCTTTCGACGGCACACGACGACAAGGACGTGAAGGCAACGCTCGCGGCGTTCGACGACGCAGTCGAGCGGCTGGGAAGGTAGGCAACCTCCCCTACCCCGTACTGCCTGCACACCGGGCTGTCAACATAGTCCGGCAGTTGCCCATGGCTGCCGGATAACGCCGTCCAGGGCTTGGACAAGTCTAAGACTCAGCCAAAAGGGGCACAAGAACGCCTTGCGTCATTTCGCAAACGCGAATTAGTGTCTATGCTGCGGGGCGCAGAAGACGGTTCTCCCTGACAGGTCCGGGATTTCACCGGCACCTTGCCCCCCAGCCACCTTGGACTCTCGCGTGCAGAGTCCGACCACTGGCGATACCTCTTTTCGAAGGGTCTTTTGTATGAAAGTTGGAAACATTTCCGTTGACGTTGTGAGCGACGGCACTTACATGATGGACGGAGGGGCAGTATTCGGACAGATACCAAAGGCAGAATGGGAGCAATTTTCAAAGCCGGACCGCAGGAACAGGGTGCGGCTCTCGATGAACTGCCTTGTCATCAGGACTCCGACGTCGAACATTCTCATCGACGCGGGCGCGGGATCCAAACGGGCTGACAAGCTCAAGGATAAGTTCCTGCTCAAGGGTAACAAGCTCCTCAAGAATCTGAAGGCGATCAACCTGACGGCCAGAGACATTGACAAGGTTGTTCTGACGCACCTGCACTTCGATCATGCGGGCGGCTGCACCAAGCTGGACAGGATGGGGACGGCGGTGCCGGTCTTCCCCAAGGCCGAGTATATGGTGCAACGCGAGTGCTGGGAAGCGGCGAACAACCCCAACGAACGTGAGCTGGACGCGCTGCACGAGGACGACTTCTTGCCGCTGGAAGAGAAGGGCATGATCACGCTGCTGGACGGCGAGACAGAGATCGCGCCCGGCATCGTGGTGCGGGTCGCGGGCGGCCACATGCGTGGCAACCAGATGGTGTACATCGAGTCCAGCGCGGAGCGGATCGCCTACGCGGGCGACCTCATTCCGACGCCGCACCACCTGGATCTGACGTACATTGCGGCGACCGACCAGGACCCGAATGACACGCTGGTGAAGAAACGGGACTTGATCAGGACTGCGATCGATTACGGCTGGCTACTGGTGTTCGGGCACGGGCTGGATTGCCACGCGGGCTACCTGGAGCAGACGAACGGAAGGGCTAAGCTGCTTCCAGTCGCGCTCTAGTCGGAGGCTTCGGCAGTTTCGAGCGACGCGGCTGGCAGCGCAGCGCATCGCGCGCGTACGAGATCGCCTTCAAGCCGCAGAAGCCTAGCGTCGGCGATAGTGTTTGTGAGGTCACGATCGGAGGCGGCAATCACGCGGACGTAGTTGTCGGTCAGGCCGAGGTACTCGCTGCCGCCGGCGTTGCCCTCGCGCCTGCTTTCCCACAGAACCGGCCTTGTGCGGCCAAGTTGGCCGCGCCTGAATCTAGCCGACGAAGTCTCAGCCAGCCAGAGCAGCCTCGCGACTCGCTCGGCCTTGACCCGGGGCTCGACGTGGTCCTTGAAGTGCGCGGCGCTCGTACCGGGACGGGTCGAATACGGGAACACGTGCATGGACGCGAATCCCATACGCTCGCAGAAGCGATACGTGGCTTCGAAGTCTTCCTTGGTCTCCCCGGGAAAGCCCGCTATCACGTCCGCCGTAACTGAGCTGCCTCGAACACGGGTGCGAATGTCTTCCACCGCCTCGGCATATCGTTCGGGCGTGTACCTGCGCCGCATTCGCTTGAGCACGGCGGGAGCGGCGCTCTGGAGCGGCATGTGGAAGTGAGGGCACAGCCGCGCATCGGGCCATAGGTCCAGCAGCCGCACGTCTATCTCCTGCGGCTGGAGCGACGAAACGCGGAGGCGCGGCACCGCCGTGTGGGTCAGCACGCGCTCGATCAGGCCGGCGAGGGTTTCGCCTTCGAGGTCGAAGCCGTAGCTGCCAAGCTGCGTGCCCGTCAGCACGATCTCTTTGTAGCCAAGATCTAGGTAGCGGCGAACCTGGGCCACCACCTCGGGAGGCGGTACGCTCCGCTCCCTGCCCCGCACCCTGGGGACGATGCAGTATGCGCAAACCTGGTCGCAGCCGTGCTGGATTTTGACCATGCCGCGTGTGCGAAGTACGCGGGGATTGTAGCCATCCGGCTCGGCGCCCACGGCGCACGGGACCGGCGAATCGCCCCGCCACTCCAGGACGCGGCGCACCAGATCAGGCTTGTCGGTGTTGCCGACAACCATGTCCACTTCATCCAGGCCGTCGAGCACTTCCGGCGCGCGCTCGACATAGCAGCCCGCGGCCACCACGACGGCGTCGGGGTTCCTGCGGCGGGCGGCGCGCAGGGCCTGCCGCGCCTTGCGGTCCGCCACGTGGGTCACCGTGCACGTGTTCACCACGTACACGTCGGCGGGGTCATCCGTGCTTACGACTCGGAATCCTGACTCCACGAACTCCCAGGCGATTTGCGTTGAGTCGGCTTGGTTGAGCTTGCAGCCGTGCGTCTCGATGACCACGCGAGGCCCGTCGCTCGCAATAGCTGCGTTTGGTACGCCAATCATGGACAGGATTCTAGCAGGATGAGGAACTGCGGCGGCTGAACAGCCTTGTGGTATCCTTGACGCCGCCTGAAGGGGCGGCCGGTCGATGATGAGATTCGGCGGGCTGTTTCATAATCGTCCCTTTCGGCGGTAAAGGAGCCTGGAGTCCAACGCACATGAACCGTGTAGTCGTAACCGGTGTCGGCGTCGTCAGCCCGCTTGGGCTGGACCGGGAGTCCACCTGGGATGGGCTGGTGGAAGGCAGGTCCGGCGTGGACCAGATCACGTCATTCGATACGGACGGGTACGCGACGACTATCGCGGCAGAAGTCAAAGGCTTCGAACCGGAGTCGCTTCTGGGCCGCAAGGAAGCCAGGCGGATGGACCGGTTCGTGCAGTTGGCCGTCGCGGCGGCGCTCGAGGCGCAGGCGCACGCGGGGCTGAGCATCAACGGGACGAACTCGCACAGGGTGTCCTCAATGGTCGCAAGCGGCATCGGAGGGCTTATTACGCTGTCCGACCAACTGGGCGTTCTGCAGAAGTCCGGCCCCAACCGGATCAGCCCGTTCTTCGTGCCGATGATGCTGCCGGACATGGCGTCCGGCCAGGTCTCGATGGCGCTTGGCGCGAAGGGGCCGAACTTCTCCACCGTCTCGGCCTGCTCCAGCGGCGCTGACTCCATAGGCGTGGCGTTCCAGTACATACGCCGGGGCGACGTGGACGCCGCCGTCACCGGAGGGTCCGAAGCGGCGATTTGCCCCATTGGCGTGGCCGGATTCAACGCGTGCCGCGCGCTTTCGAAGCGAAACGACGATCCTCAGCGCGCCTCCCGTCCGTTCGACGCGGAGCGCGACGGGTTCGTGATGGGCGAAGGCGCGGCTGTCCTGGTGCTGGAGTCGCTGGAGCACGCCGAGAGACGGGGCGCGACGCCGATCGCCGAGATGGTCGGCTACGGCTCCACAGCCGACGCCCACCACGTCACCCAACCCGCGCCGGAGGGCGAAGGCGGCGCGCGAGCAATGAAGCTGGCGCTCAAAGACGCCGGGATAAACCCGGACGAAGTCGACTACATCAACGCTCACGGGACATCCACGCCTCTGAACGACGAGTACGAGACCATGGCCATCAAGTCGGTCTTCGAAGAGGAGGCTTACAGGATACCGATCTCGTCCACGAAGTCGATGACCGGGCACCTGCTCGGCGCGAGCGGAGCGATCGAGGCGGCGGTGAGCGTGCTTTCCATAGCGGACGACGTCATGCCGCCGACCATCAACCTGGAGACCCCGGACCCGGCGTGCGACCTCGACTACGTGCCGCACACGGCGCGGCGCGGCAAGGTAAGCACGGTGATGAGCAACTCGTTCGGCTTTGGCGGCCACAACGCGTCGCTGGTCTTCCAAGAGTTCAAGGACTGACTTGACCTCGGCCGGCACGCCCTACCCTTCCTCGACCAGGCCCTCGAAGACATGGCGCATTGCCCCTCCCCCGCCGGCTGGGCTCGCCGACCGGCTGGACCTGCCCTCGCTCCATGCGCGCCTTCTGTACAACCGGGGCGTCCGCACGCCTGAGGAGGCCCGGGCATTCCTAGAAGTCGGCCCACACTTGGAGCATGACCCTGGACTGATTCCAGGCATGGCCCAAGCCGTGCGACGGCTGGAGGCGGCCATTCGCGCGGGCGAAACGATCGGCGTTTACGGCGACTTCGACGTGGACGGCATCAGCGGCACGGCGGTCCTTGTGCTCGGCCTGCAGGAGTTGGGCGGACGCACGATCCCCTACCTGCCGGACCGAGAGGCCGAAGGCCACGGCCTGAATGCGGACGCGGTACGAGAGCTAGCCGACGCGGGCGCGACGGTCTGCGTCACCGTGGACTGCGGCGTAACCGACCTGGACGAGGTAGGTCTCGCCTCGCAGCTCGGCATCGACACCATAGTCACCGACCACCATTCGCCCGAGGCCCTGCTTCCCGCCGCCTGCGCCGTCGTACACGCAGGGATGCCGGGATCGAAGTACCCCTTCAAAGACCTGACCGGGGCCGGCATGGCATACAAGCTGGTCGCCGCGATGTTCGAGAGCCGGGGCCTTCGTCGCCCCGAGCACCTGCTGGAGCTGGTAGCGCTCGGAACGGTGGCCGACGTGGGGCCGATGGAGGGAGAGAACCGCTACTTCGTGTCACGGGGCCTCAGGCAATTGAACCGGACCGGGAACACCGGCCTGAGGGCGCTGATGGAGTCGGCAAGGGTATCGCGGGGGACGCTGGATGAGGTTGACCTGGCCTTCTCGCTCATTCCGAGACTGAACGCCGCAGGCAGGATAGGAACGCCCAAGACCAGCCTCGATCTCTTGACGACAACCAGCCCAGCCGAGGCGCAACAGCTTGCCGCCGAACTGGAGCATCTGAACCAGCAACGGAGGTCCCTGACGGACGAAGCGATGTCGCTCGCTGAGGAGCAGACGCGCTTCCCGGGCGGAGTCCCGCCGATCATCGTCGTGGGTCACCCGGACTGGCACCCCGGCATCCTGGGCCCGATGGCCGGGCAACTCAGCGACGAGCACGTGCGGCCGGCAATAGTCATGTCACAAGGGCCAGAGGTCAGCCGGGCGAGCGCCCGAAGCATCCCGGAGGTGAACATAGTGGGGGCGCTGCGGTTGTGCGAGGACCTGCTGATACGGCATGGAGGTCACGCGCTTGCGGCCGGGTTCACCGCCAGGACCTCAGATCTCCCTGAGATCGAGCGGAGACTGCATGACTATGCCGCCGCCAGGATAGACCCTTCGACGTTGACGCCCACGCTGGAAATCGACTGCGAGCTGCCGCTCTCCGCCGCCTCTGAGAGCGCCGTGCAGTTCGTAGAGTCTCTGTCGCCGTTCGGCCAGGACAATCCCAGGCCCGTCTTCGTCGCTAGGGGCGTCAGCGTGGCGGAGGCGAGGCGCGTCGGAAAAGACGGTCGCCATCTGAAGCTGGCGCTGTTCGAGGGCGGCGCGCTACTAGACGCGATCGCGTTCAGGATGGGAGATCGGCTTCAGGAGGCATACGGGCGGATCGACGTCGTGTACTCGCCGACGATTGACGAGTGGCGTGGACGCAGGAGAGTCCAGCTAACCGTGCAGGACTTCGCGCCCAGCGGTCAGAAAGAGTAGTCCACTGCCTTCAGGCGGCATTTCTATTGTCCCTTCCCCAGTTTGCTGGAGAAGAGCCTGTCCTGAGTCCCTCGAAGGGCCAGGATGGGGGACCGCTGCGGCTACGCTCCCCGGCGTCTGCGGCGGCGCTGCGCCCGCGAGCCGCGCTCAACGGCAGGCAACGGCTCCAACTCCAGCCGCTCCGTGAAGCGCGCCCTGACCAGCAGAAGGACTCCGACGATCACCAAGACGCCCAGGGCAACCAACTGGGCCTCCGACATGCCTGCGACCCAGATCTTCTCTTCCCTGAGGTACATCGTTACGAAGCGGATGAGGGAGTACAGCCCCAGGAACAGCGCGAACAGCATACCGTCGGGCCGCAGCCGCGCCCTCAGCTTCCACACGATCCATAATGCGCCGAACGACAGCAGCATCTCATACGCGATTGACGGCTGCGCCGCCGTCCCGAATCCGCTGGCGCAGTTTCTGGCAATCGTATCGGGGGCCGTCCAGACGAAGCCCAGGAAGAAGTCGGTGCCCCTGGAGCAGTGCTCGCCGTTGACGATGTCCCCCAGCCTGCCCACCGCCAGGACGAACAGCATGGCCGGCGCCGTAATGTCCGCGATTTTGCCGATCGGGTAAGCAGGCTCGTACGGCGCGCGCCGGTCCTCCGGCAGATCGGCCTGCTCCTTTGCCCAGCGCCGCTTGCGCAGCCACTCGAGTACCACTGCCGCAATGACGCCTCCGGCAAACCCCCCGAGCACCCCGCCCCAGACGGCGATGCCGGGTTGCCAGAATGCCAGGGCTTCCCATGGCGTGTTGCTGTACAGGTCCCACCTGTCCACAACGTGGAAGAATCGCGCGCCGATGACTCCTCCTGAAACCGCCCAGACGGCAATCGAGTAAACGGCGTCGGGTTCAACCCTCACCAGCCTGGCCCAACGCCCCACGAGAAACACGGCGGTCGCCACGGCCGCGAAGGCGAACACGCCGTGCCAACTGAGAATCACAGCGCCCGAAAACAGGTTCGGGCTAACGTCGATTTCGATCATTCGTCACTTCCGGCAAACGTATGAAACGGTACTCCTCAGCAGTATAACGCGCCGGGCCGGTGGCGCGTGAGTTCAATCGCCCATTCGGACCGGGCCTCGACAGGCTCGAAACGCGACGGAAAGAGGACTGAATCCGCCAATCATGGCGCGGTATGCCCCAACTAAGCTGGATCCTCTACTGCATCAATGAACGAGGTGCCCTGAATGCTTTGGACGCACGTGGAAAGTTTCCTGGACTTCATGGCCGTGGAGCGCGGCGTCTCCACGCACACTCTCGCCGCGTACAGAAACGATCTCCGCCAGCTTACCGAGTACCTCGAGGAAGACGGGAACGGCGCGGCGTGGAGGGATGTCGACGAACGGCGCCTGATGGACTATGCGATGAAGCTGCACGAACTCGGCTACTCCGACGCCACGAAGGCGCGCAAGCTCGCCGCCTCGAAGTCGATGTTCGCCTTCTTCCTGGAAGACGGAGTGGTCGAGAAGAACCCAACGGAGAACCTGGCCGCTCCGCGAACGGGACGCGCTCTGCCCAAGACGATTGACATGGAAGACGTGGACCGGCTGCTGGACGAAGTGTCGGACGGTGATTCCGTGGACTCGAGGCGCGACCACGCGATGGTGGAGCTCATGTACGCGACGGGCATGAGAGTCAGCGAGTTGGTGCAGCTCGACAAAGAGGATCTGGACCTCGAACAGGGCTTCGTGAGGGTGTTCGGCAAGGGAGCGAAGGAGCGCCTCGTCCCTCTCCACGGCGCGGCAATAGACGTGCTCAGCGAGTACATGGAGGCGGCAAGGCCGGAGCTGAACGGCGCGGAGGACGAGCAGGCGGTGTTCCTGAACCGCAAGGGAAAGCGCCTCACAAGGCAGGGGTTCTGGCTGATCCTCAAGAAGCACGCGCAGCAGGCAGGCATCAACGGCGCCCTGACGCCTCACACGCTGCGGCACAGCTTCGCCACACACCTGTTGCACGGCGGGGCGCCGCTGCGCCATGTTCAAGAACTGCTGGGTCATGCTAGCATTACGACTACGCAGGTCTATACTCACCTCACCACGGAACACGTCAGGAACGAGTACGACCGGGCGCATCCTCGAGCCTGACCGAAGGCCGCGGGGCCACGACAACGCAGACCGCGCTCTTGGCGCCCGACGGCTTCGGCCACGCAGAAGGCAGGTGTTGAAATGCCCAGCAAGTCCCGAAGGGCCGCATCCAGGCAGGCCAGGCTGAACCGCAGGAAGAGGCGCACTAAGAGCAGGGAGCGCCCAGCCCCTCCGCAGGCCTCGGCCGCTGTCGCCCCCACGGAAAGCGCGGAGGCGGCGCAGGTGCAGGTATCGACCCCGGCTCCCCGACCCGCCCGCGCGCCGGCCGCCGCGGTCGCGCAGCCGGCGGAGCCCCAGGCGCCGGCGAGGCGACGAAGCTCGCGCCGCGCCGCCGCTCAGCCGGAGCCGGCCTACAGGCACCTCGGCTCGGAGTTGAGGCGGATCGGCGTTCTGATCACGCTCCTGGTGTCCGTGCTGGTCGTTCTGTCGTTTGTTCTACGGTGACGACGTCCGCCCCGAGTAGCAAACCGACGCCAAAGGGGCGCAAGAAGCGCGCCGCGCCCAGGGGCCGCGCCGACTTCTCCGAGCGCCTGAAGGCCGCGCCCTCCAGGCCGGGCGTGTACACGATGCGCGGCAAGGACGACGCCGTCCTGTACGTCGGGAAGGCCGCCAGCCTCCGCAACCGGCTGCGCTCCTACTTTCAGAACCCACTGGGTCTCGAGCCGAAGATCCGCCGGATGGTCGAGCGTGTGGCCGACTTCGAGTTCGTCGTCACGGACACGGAGTCGGAGGCGCTCATTCTCGAGAACACGCTCATCAAGCGGCACCAGCCTCCGTTCAACGCCCGCCTCAAGGACGACAAGACCTACCCGTACATCAAGATTGACGTGACGGAAGACTTTCCGCAGGTCTATTTCACGAGGCGGATCAACCAGGACGGCTCCAGGTACTTCGGGCCGTTCGCAAGCGCCAGCAGCGTGCGGCGCACGCTCGCCCTGCTCAAGCGCCTGTTCCCCTACCGGTCGTGCACCAAGGCGATCACCGGCACGGATCCAAGGCCGTGCCTGGAGTACCACATCAAGCGGTGCCTCGCGCCCTGCACCGGCGAGATCGGCAAAGAGGAGTACCGGGAGATCATCGAGCAGGTGGTCCTGTTCCTAGAGGGCAGGACCAGCCAGGTCGTTCGAGGGCTCAACAGGAACATGCGTGCCGCAGCCGACGACCTCAACTTCGAGCGCGCCGCGGCGCTTCGCGACCAGCTCCAGGCCGTCGAAAAGGTGCTGGAAGGCCAGAAGGTGTTTCACCTCACCTCGGAGACGACCGACGTCATCGCCCTGTCCCCGGCGTATGGCGAGACGTGGGTGGAAGTGTTCTTCATACGGCAGGGGAAGCTCATCGGACGCGACCATTTCATCATGTCCGGGACCGATGACGACGATCCGGCGAAGGCGGTTACGGCCTTCGTCAAACAGTTCTACGACGCCAACCCGTACGTCCCGAGGCTGATCCTAGTGCAGCACGCCATCGAGGGCCAGGACTCAATCGTGGACTGGCTGCGCGAGAAGCGCGGCGGGCGCGTGGAGATACGGGTCCCGCAACGGGGCGAAAAGCGCAAGCTCCTGGAGATGGTGGCGCAGAACGCCGCCGAGGGCGTCGAGCAGCTCAAGATCAAGCAGGCGGAGGGCGCCAACCCGGACTCGGCAATGGAGGAGGTGCAGGAGGCGCTGGGACTTCCAAGGTTGCCGCGCCGGATAGAGTGCTACGACATCTCCAATATACAGGGCAGCAACCCCGTGGGCTCGATGGTCGTGTTCCAGGACGGCAAGTCGAGCAACTCGAACTACCGCCGGTTCAAGATCAAGAGCGTCGAAGGCGTCGATGACTACGCGATGATGGCCGAGATGCTGACCCGCAGATTCAAGCGCCTCGCCGCGGAGGGCAGAGAGCCGGACGCCCAGGGCGACGAACCCGCGACCACCCAGGCATGGCGACGCGTTCCGGACCTCGTGCTGATCGACGGCGGCAAAGGCCACCTGGGTACGGCGGTGCAGGTCATGCTGGACCTCGGCATCGACTACATACCGCTTGCCAGCATCGCCAAGGAGAACGAGGAGATATTCGTCCCCAACATGCCGGAGCCGGTCGTTCTGCCGCGCACGTCGCAGGGCCTGTTTCTGATGCAGCGCGTGAGGGACGAGGCGCACAGGTTCGCGATAACCTTCCACCGGGAGCGGCGCTCCAAGCGGACCGTGCAGTCATCGCTGGATCTCGTGCCCGGCATCGGCCCCAAGCGCCGGCGGATGCTGCTGCGCCGGTTCGGCTCCGTGAAGGCGATCCAGGACGCGCCCCTGGAGGACATCGCCGCCGTCCCCGGCCTGACGATGAAGACCGCCCGCCGCATCAAAGAGTACCTGTAGCGGGAACCGTTGCCCCGGCCGAGATAATCCGCGCCGCTCCGAGCATCGTCAGCTTCCCATGAGTTGGTCTCTCGAAACGCCCAAATCTCTCAGGATTGCGCTGATGGTCCCTGGCCGTAGATCCCGGGAGCCGTGGTCTGGAATCGTGGTCCTCTTGCCTGTGGCCTCATTTATCCAGATGTTGTGACTGCCCCTGGCTCTCCGAAGAAGTCTGCAACCACAACGGCGCAGCCTACGAGTTAGCTCTCTATAGGTCACACAGCAACCACAAGCTCTTTGGAGTCGACAGAGTTCTCGGAATCCGATTCTGGAAGCTTGTCCCCACACTCCACGTAGGAATCCACGAACGCCTGCGCGACATCCTGAAGTATGGCGAGCGTCTCTTCCGGCGTGTCTCCCCACGCGCGGCAGCCCGGGAGCGCCGGAACCTCGGCCATGTACTTGTCCGGTTCGGTGGATTCCGACGGCTCGTACAGGACGGCGGTCAACTTAAGCTCAGTTGTCTTTGGCGCACTCTTCATTCAGTCACCTCGGAATCACAAGGGCAGTCTATCGTCGCTACCCTGCACTGCCTGGCTACGAATCGCCTTCCCCGCCGTTCGAGCCCATCTTGCTCAAGAAGGGCTGCAACAGGTTCGTGAACTCCATCGGGAAGATGAACTTCGTGGACTGGCTCGATCCCAGTTCCTTGAGCGTGTCGAAGTACTGGAGGCTCAGCGTGTTTGCGTCGATGTTCTGCGCCACGCCGTAGATCTTGTCCAGCGCGTTGCTGAAGCCGTCGGCGCGCAGTATCGCCGCCTGCTGGTCGCCTTCCGCCTTCAGAATCTCCGACTGGCGCTCGCCCTCGGCCCTCAGGATCTCCGACTGCTTCTGACCCTCGGCGACCGTGATTGCCGCCTGGCGCGTACCCTCCGCCTCGGTGACGGCGGCGCGCCGGACGCGCTCCGCGGACATCTGCCGGTTCATGGCCTCCTGGATGTCCCGCGGCGGCTCGATCTCGCGGATCTCCACCTGCGTCACCTTGATGCCCCAGCGCTCCGTGACCTCGTCCAGCTTCAGCCGCAGCGCCTCGTTGATGCGCTCTCGCTGGGAGAGCACGTCGTCCAGGCTCAGGTCGCCGATTACCGCGCGCAGCGTGGTCGTCGCGATTCCGACCACGGCTGAGCGGTAGTTCACCACCTCCAGCACGGACTTCTGGGCATCCCCCTCCATAACCCGGAGGTACACGAGGAAATCGATGTCGATCGGAGCGTTGTCCCTCGTGATGTTGGTCTGGCGGGGTATGTCGATTACATCCTCGCGAAGGTCGATCGTGTTCGTGGAGTGAAACGGCCAGAGCAGCACCTGCAGGCCGGGCTGCTTCATGCCGTGGTACCGGCCCAGCCAGAACACGGCCAGCCGCTCGTACTGGGAAACGATGCGGAAATAAGGGATCATTCGGCTAACTCCTTTTGGCTTCGTCAGGGGAGGCGAGCACGGCTTCCCTTGTGCTGCTTTCCCACAACCTTACACGAAATGCGCCCGGCGAGGTTGAGTTTAGAGAACGGCTCGCTACTCGATCCGTCACGCCAGCTCCTCCGGCGCCCGCTCCACTCTTACGGTCAGTCCTTCGACGTCCAGCACGATCACCTGCTCCCCTGCCCTGATCGGCTCGCCGGACGCCGATACCGCGCTCCACGGCTCCCCCGCCACCTGCACCGTGCCCTGGGGCGTGAGGTCGGTCGCGGCAACGCCCATCGCTCCGATGACGTGCTGGTGGGGGGACGAGTACTTCGGGGCTTTCCTGGCGCTCACCGCGAACTTGATCAGGAGGGCCACGTTGGCCAGCACAAGCGCGCTGACGATGCCGAGCACCCACGGGCTGACGCGGACCTCGTAACCGGCCAGGTCCGGCGTCGTCGGGTCCCCGAACAGCAGGATGCCGCCCGCCACGAACGCGATCGCCCCCAGGACGCTGAGGATTCCCAGCCCGGACACCTGGAGCTCTCCGTAGAAGAGGATCATCGCCGCCACCAGCAGGCCGACGCCCAGCCAGTTCACCGGAAGGCTCCCGATCGCGACGAACGTGAGCACGAGGCATATCACGCCCACGGTGCCGGGAACGATCGTGCCGGGGTTGAACAGCTCCGCCACCAGCCCGATGCCGCCGATGGCGAACAGTATGAAAACGATGTTCGGATCGGCGATGAGGCCCAGGAACCTCTCCAGAAGCGTGCGCTCGATCTCGATCACGCCCAGGCCTTCGGTCCGAAGCGTCGCGACTCCCGCGGTCGTCTCGACCGAGCGTCCCTCCAGCAGTTCGAGAAGCTCTCCCACGTCCTCCGCGATCAGGTCGATCACGTTCATGTCGCGCGCTTCGGAGGCGGAGTACGACCTGGCGTTGAGGACGGTGTCCTCCAGCGCATCGACGTTTCTGCCACGGTCCTCGGCGATGCTGCGGAGGCTTGCCGCCGCAAGCTCCGTCGCCTTGCGTTCGGCGGTGTCGGGCAGGTCTTCGCCGGTGGCGTCGATTGGGCTGGCCGCGCCTATCGACGTGCCGGGGGCCATCACCGCGACGTGCGCCGCCGCGACGATGAACGTGCCGGCCGAGGCCGCGACTGCGCCCTGCGGCGAGACGTAGGACACGACGGGCACGTGCGACTCGGAGATCGCCTCGACCATCTCCATCATCGCGCCGAACTCTCCGCCGGGAGTGTCCACGCGGACTATCAGCGCCTCCGCGCCGTCATCGTCCGCCCTCTCGATTGCGCGCGACAGGTAGCCGGCCGAGACCGAGTCTATCGGGCTGCTCATGTCGGCCAGGGACACGAACGCTCCCTGCGCCGACGTGGAGGGGCCGAAGGCGAGGAAGCCGAGCCACAGCCCGGCGAGGACGATGAGCGCAACCCATATGCGTAGCCGGACTGACGGGCCGAATGTATAGATCATGCGAAGGTGCGCCTCGTGCGGAAGTATATCAGCAGAGGCGCGCCCGGCTGCTGTGGCCCTTCGACAGGCTCGGGGCGAACGGATCACGCCGGAGAGCCCCATCCCAACCTTCCCCAGCAGACTGGGGAAGGGGCCAGGGCGAACGGATTACACCGCCCGGCGGCTATCCGCTAGTCTGCGTCCATTGCCATGCCCATGCCGCTGCTGAAGTCGTACTCCAACTCGCCTTCGAGCTCGCCGAGGCAGTGCAGCACCCACTGGTTGAAGTTGTACGGGCCGCCCTCCTGTGGCACGAAGTTGCCCTTTTCGAAGTGCCGGGAATGCAGGCCCGCCTGCTGCCACTCGCAGTTGCGTGCGTCCTGGCGGTTCGTCAGGTCCCAGAGTTCGACCATGAAGTCGAGGTCGAAGTCCTCCTGCTCCATGGCCTCCGGCTCGAACAGCCAGTCGTAGATCATGCGCACGCTCTCCGGGCCTGTGGGCAGCATCTGGTGGGTGTTGACGTAGTCCGGGTGCACGTTCATGAAGAAGTTGGGCCGGACGACGCCCGTCGTGTACAGGCGCGCCTTCTCCTCATCCTCCAGGTGCTTGAACGGAGGGATCATCGACGAGCCGTCCATCGTCAGGGTCACCGCGCCGTCCTTGTACGTCGGCCTGATCTCCCTGATGGGGATGCCGTTTTCGTCCGTCCTCCACTGGAACGCCCCGCCCTCCCAGTACGCCTCCACGATCGTGCACAGCTCCGGGTGCACCGTCGGGCAGTGGAAGCACTCCGCGAAGTTCTCGAACAGCAGCTTCCAGTTCGCCTCGATGTCCAGCACGATGCGCTTGCCGATGCGCAGGTCGTCCATGCGGTAGTTGGCGAACCTGCTCGGGATGTTGCCGAGAGCCTGCTCCAGCGGCTCCGCGTCCTTCCCGGCCATGTTTACGAAGATGTAGCCGCCCCACGTGCCGACGGCGACGTCGTACAGCGAGTAGTCCTTCATGCTGAAGTCGGACGACTCCAACTGGTGCGGCGTGGCTATGAGGTCGCCTTCCAGCGAGTACGTCCACGCGTGGTACGGGCAGACGATGCTGCCGCCCTCGAAGCGGCCCTTGTCCTCCGTGCAGAGTATCGATCCGCGGTGCCGGCAGGTGTTGTGGAACGCCCGCACGCTGCCCTTGAGGTCCCGCGTGACGACCAGGTTCTGCTCGCCGATGGGCTTCACGAAGTAGTCGCGCGGGTTGGGGATCTCCTCCTCGCGGCCCACGTTCACCCACATGCCGTACCAGAACACGTCCAGTTCCCGCTTGTAGTGCTCCGGGTTGTACATGTAATGCGCCGGGATGCCCTGCTCGATGTTCTGAAGCCTTCGCCTTCGCCTGACCTGTGCCTGCATTTCGCCCTCCTGAAGCGCTTCCGGGCAGGAAAGCCCCGCCGCCAAGCTGTATTGCGGCGAAATTAGCACCGAAGGCAGGCAGTGTCAAGGCGGGAACCGTCCGCAAACCCCTACCGTATCCGCAGCATCAGCTTGCTCCAACCTCTTCCCGCAATCTCCTATCCCCATCGTCATTCCGGCGAAGGCCGGAATCAAGGGGTGGCCCGGGTGGGGCCTACCGTATCCGCAGCATCAGCTTATCCCCGGCCTGCCACGGGGCGCTGGACACGAACCAGAAGTACATCTTGCTTCCCGTGGCCTGCGCCTCTGACATCGCCGCCGCTATCTCAGCTTGCGCCTCCTCCGACACCGCCGCCGTGCTGGTACCGGTGTCGGAGCCGGCCCCGCCGATGCCGATGCCGCCCTTGAGGTCCCCCGCGTCGAACGACAGCCTTGCCGCCACTGTGCCGTCCACCTTGATGAACTCGACGTGCTTGCCGGACAGCGACACGGACGGCGATATCTGCATGGAGACCATGCTGCCGAACGACACTATTATCCGCGTGATCGTGGTGGTCGCGCCGCCGACGTTGAACGACGCCGGGGAGATCACGCCCGCGCCGCCGCTCGCGCCGACGCCCAGGAACGTGGACGCCGGGTCGAAGAACGCCTCGTGCACCGTGCCGGGCGGGGCGGTGACAGTCACCGTCCATTCATCGTAGTTGGAGTCACCAGCCTTGTAGTTGCAAGGAAAGTAACTGTAATGCCACTGGTGTCTTTTGATGGCGTACGAACCGGCAGGCAGGGGACGAGTGTTGGAAAGTGTGCGGAAGTACCCGTTAGACGGATCTGAGTCATCATCAATGTTAGGTGATTGGAAGTAGTCCTTGTCCGGGCCGGTCACATAGTATCGAATGTACTTCGGCTCCCCAGCGCTTTTCCGATCCCTGAAGACCTCCGTTCCTGTCGCTGAACCTGAGGGCATGGACACCGTATCTTGGAGCGGTGTCCATGGTCTTGCGCGATTCAGCCGCTCACGATAAATCTTGCGGCGGATGCACTCGTCGTACCCATCGATCCCCTCTCCTGCCTTCAGAGTAGCTACCATCTCCGATATCTTGGTACGAAGTTGACCCAGAGTGACCGTGGGGTAAGGCGACTTTGACCCGTCCTCTATGAACGACACGCTGGCCGCGCCAGACGCGCCGCCGTCCGAGCTTACGCCTCCCGTAGCATCCCCCGCTGGCAACCACCCACGGCTGAGTGTATCGACAGTATGACCCCACCACGGTAAGGATTCGCCCATAGAGCCTCTGAGTAGTCCGAACGCTGTCGTAGTCGCCGCACTCGCTGCGCTGGCAGGGTTATAGGAACTGGGAAGCTTCACCATGAATAGCACTCCCTGGCGGCTGTCCCATGTGGTGTTTCGATGGGTCATGGCCCAATCTGCCTTCTTGTGCGCTTCTGCGACTGTCGCGTACTCATCTCCACGCGCAGCAACTACCACCGCCTCAGACGGCCCGCTGCCCTTCAGATACTCGTGGATGATGAACCTGAGCTCGTGTACCGGCCGATACGTTGCTGAAGCGCCGCTGTCGACCGTCTCCGTCGTTGAAGTCGCGGACTTCAGCGTTGCGCGCACGATCACGTCCGAATAGTAAATCTGTTCCTCGAGTGAGGCAGGTACGTCAAAGACTACGAACGAGGCCGGCCTATGAGCCTGGACTTGAACCTCGGGAGTTGGCGTAGGAACAATCGCATCGCTGGCAACTGCACCGTCGTCCCCAACCTCAGCCGTAGCCGTGGGAGTCGGCGTGTTGTCTGAAGCTGCACTGTGTCCGACCTCAGTCGTGGGTGTGGGGACTATAGGGACATCAACGGCTGTGCCGCATGAGGCGGCGGCCACTAACAGCGCGCAGCACGCGACCAACAGCAGACTGGCATGCAGTAATCCCGCGATGTAACCGCGACGTTTCATTGCTGTTGTCTCGCGTCCCCTGTCATTCCGATCGAGCGAAGCGAGAGAGAGCCTGCCCTGAGTCCCTTGAAGGGAATCCAAGACGCACCGTTGCCCAAAGCGTCCTGCCTTGGCCGAATGCGCGGCTTGCCGGGGATTAGGGTTGGCGACATGCGGGAAGTCCAAGATTCCTCGGGGGACTCGGAATGACAGCTTGAGGGGCGCGCGGCATGGCAGTGCGGGCGCGCCTACCGTATGCGCAGCATCAGCTTGTCCCCCGCCTTCCACGGCGAACTGGACACGAACCAGAAGTACATCTTGCTTCCCGTGGCCTGCGCTTCGGCGAGAGCCGCCGCTATCTCCGCGTGCGCCGCCGCCGACACTGCCGCCTCCGCCGTGCTGGTGCCCGTGTCGGTGCCGGCCCCGCCGATGCCGATGCCGCCCTTGAGGTCCCCTTTATCGAACGACAGCCTTGCCGCCACGGTGCCGTCCACCTTGATGAACTCCATGTGCTTGCCGGACAGCGAGACCGACGGCGATATCTGCATGGTGACCATGCTGCCGAACGACACTACTATCCGCGTGATCGTGGTGGTCACGCCGCCGACGTTGAAGGACGCCGGGGAGATCACGCCCGCGCCGCCGCTCGCGCCGACGCCCAGGAACGTGGACGCCGGGTCGAAGAACGCCTCGTGCACCGTGCCCGCTGGAGCCGTCACGGTGACCGTCCATTTGAGGCTCATGGCGTAGTTACATGCAAAGTAAGGGGCCCACACTTCCTTGCGATTTGACCTGTACACGCCCGCAGGCAGCGGACGAACCGTCCTGAATGTCTCGGTGAAATAGATTCCATCCGCCCCGGCAGTGAGCACTCCGTCTTCGTCATAGTCAACAGGAGTCGATGTCCCCTGCACGACGCTGAACAGCGCGGCGTCCCCGCCCTCCAGCCACGTCCTCGCCTTTTGATCAGGATAGATGCCGTGGTTCTCCCTCTGATGCAGCACGGAGTTGGCGGGCTGACCGGACGCAAGCGCGTGTTTCAAGTGATGGTAATAGTCGTTGCTGAGGTAGTCGTCACCCTCCAGCTGAGAGTGGCGGACCATGCGCTCGAATGCATATTTTCCTTTGACGCACTCCTTGTAGGCCTCCGACCCGTCTCCGCCGTTGTACTCCGCCGTGACTTCTTTGATACGCTTCTTCAAGTTGCCAAGGCTGATGGTAGGCGCGGTTGTACCGGAGCTCGCCCCGACGGCCCCTCCCGTATGCGGCACGTCGAGCAGGTACTCCCGGGCGTCAACGCTCGATGCGCCCGCCGCGCTCGCCGCGGCGGGCAGCCACCTCCTGTTCCTCTCGCTGTGCAGGCTGTAGAGATCGTCGCCATACTCATGCCCCAGCTTAAACTCATGCCCCAGCCCCAGGGCATACTCGGACGCTTCCCAGTCAGCCGCTCCATTCCGCAGAAAGAAGACCGCCTCCCGGTTGTCCCATTGGGTGTCGCGCGAGGCGAGAATGCGCGCCTTTCTGGCCTCGGCCTTCGCACGAGTATCGTACCCGGTCCCGTCAACCCACACTGCTACGATGCTGGTCGGGCCGCTGCCCTTCAGGTACTCGCTGACGTTGAGCCTGAACTTCAGCTTCGCCCTGTAATCGACGGTATTGTGGAAGACCTCCGAAGTGGAAGAGGCCATCGTCGCCCTGACGATCACGTCGCTGTCCAGGATCTTCTGCTCGACCACGGTATCACCGTGAAAGAGAACTACCGGCGCTACCGGCGCCACCTCCGTCACCGTCTGTCCTCCGGTTGTTGGAGGAGTGACAACCGAGTCCCGGACCGCCGCGCCGTCGCCATTCGTGCCGCATGCGGCGACAACGATCAGCAGCGCGCAGGACGCGATAGCCGGCCCGAGGAACGCCAACAGGATGTGTCGCGTGTAGCGCATCGCTTGCCTCCGATGCTTGTGAGAAAGGGAAGTCGCTACGCCGGATGCCTGTATCGTATGGCACGAGCGAGGGGCGGGTCAACGCGGCCCTTCGACGGGATCAGGGCGAACGGGGTTGGTGAGGGCGAGCGGCATTGGGAGCGCGAGGCATGGGCCGCTCGCGAGCGGCCCCTACGCCGGAGGTCTCGTGCGGTGTCTTGCGTAAGGCCCTTCGACGGGATCAGGGCGAACGGGTTGGGGGCGCGGGTCTTGCTCGGTGCGGCGGATGTAGAATGGGGGGAGCATGCACGGGAGCGCGGCGCGGCTATCGGGAGGTGCGAACAGTTCTTATGGTACGCGAGCGGGCGGGTTGGATGACCGTCGCATCGCTCATCGCGGTTTGGGCGCTGGCGCTCTCGGCATTCGCGTTCGTCGCTTCGAGCGGGGGCTGGGCGGGCGAGGCCGAGGGAAACGGGCGCGTCACGAAGTACGTCAGCAGCACGGCCGGCCCCTACGAGGTCTCGCTGGGCACCGCTCCGCCCGATCCGAGGGTTGGCCCGCTTCACCTCACGGTAAGACTCGCGGAGGCGGGCTCTGACGAAGCCATCACGGGGGCCGGCGTCACGGTCTCCGGCCGCGGGCCGGGGTCCTCCGACGCGGAGATCGGGCCCCTGCCCGCTTTCACGCTCCCCGACACACCGAAAGACTATGACCTGGACGTGGAGGTGGACCGCGAAGGGGCGTGGACGTTCGTGGTGGAGGTGGACGCTCCGCCCGGGGAGGCGACCGCCGAGTTCGTGCTCGACGTCGCCAGGACCAGCCCGTGGCCCGGCCTGCTGACCCTCGGCCTCGCGCTCGCGCTCCTGACGATCGTCGGCCTCAGCATGCGCAGGTACTTCGCGGCGCGGCGGGCGCAGGCGCGGTCGGGGCGTTGATTCGCAGCCTCGCCAGGCCGGCGGCGGCGCTCCTGCTCGCGGGCGCGCTGGCGTGGGCCGCCGTTCCGGCGTTCGCGCACGGCATCGGAGGGCGGTACGCGCTTCCCGTCCCGCTGAACTACTTCCTGATTGGCTCCGCGGCCGCCGTGGCGGTGTCGTTCGTGATGATCGGCGTCTTCGTACAGGAGAGGAGGTTGACGGGGGCCAGGTACTGGCGCGCTGACCTGCTCTCGATGCGCGTTCTCGGGCCGTTACTCGTGAGCGGGGCGACGTCCGCGGTCGTCCAGGCGCTGTCGATAGGCGTCTTCGGTCTCGTGCTGGCCACGTCGCTGTTCGGCGAGAACCTGGTCTTTTCGAACTTCACGCCGACGTTCGTGTGGATCGTCTGGTGGACGGGCATGGTGTTCGCGTCGGCGTTCTTCGGAGACGTCTGGAAGGCGGTCAACCCGTGGAACATCACGTTCAGGTGGGCCGAAAGGCTGCTGGGCATCGGCGGCTCTCCCATGTTCCGGTGCCCGCCGTGGCTGGACGTCTGGCCGGCGCTGGTCCTGTTCTGGCTGTTCGCGTGGGTAGAGAACAACTTCGCGAGGGCGGGCGAGCCGCGGGCGCTGGCAACGATGATAATCGCGTACTCGCTGATAACGTGGGGCGGGATGCTGCTGTTCGGACGCCACGAGTGGCTGCGCCGGGGCGAGGCGTTCACGAGGCTGTTCGGCTACTTTGCGCGGTTCGCGCCGACCGAGCTGCGCACGCTGGACCTGGAGCCGTGCGGGACGTGCGACGGCGATTGCATCGACACGCCCGACGACTGCGTCAACTGCCACGAGTGCTACGAGCTAGCGCCGCCGGCCCGCCGCCAGATCAACCTCAGGCCGTTCGCCGTCGGCCTTGCCCGCAACGGCGCGATCAGCCTGGGGGAAATGGCGTTCGTCGTCCTGCTGCTCTCGACGGTCACATACGACGGCTTTGCGGCCACGGGGCCGTGGAACGAGTTCCGGAGCATCGCGCAGCCGCGGCTGGAGTTCCTGGGGGACGCCGCGCCTGAGGCGGTGGGGACGTTCGGGCTGCTGATGTTCCCGATAGCGTTCTTCGGCATGTACTACTGCTTTTGCTGGGCAATGGGCCGGCTGTCCGGAGAGACGATCGGGACGCTGGAAGTCTGCAAGCTGTTCCTGTACTCGCTGATACCGATCGCGCTGGCCTACCACGTGGCGCACTTCCTGGTGCTGCTGCTCATCCAGGGCCAGACGATACTGCCGCTGGCGTCGGACCCGTTCGGTTGGGGATGGGACCTGATCGGCCTCGCAGACTACACGATCTATCCGTTGCTTACGACGAAGTTCGAGTGGTTCCTGTCGATTGTGTCGATCGTGCTGGGGCACGTGATCGCGGTGTACCTGGCGCACGTGACGGCGCTGCGCAGGTTCGCGACGCACGCGGGCGCGATGCGCAGCCAGTACCCGATGTTGCTGCTCATGCTGCTGTACACGGCGACGAGCCTGTGGATCGTGGCGCAGCCGATCGTGGAGAGTTGAGGGGCGAGGCCCTTCGACAGGCTCAGGGCGAACGGAGTTTCGTTCGGGGCTGCCCTTCGACAGGCTCAGGGCGAACGGGTTGGAGGGGAGGGCGAGGCGCTCGCCTCCAGCACCTGGAGAACGGCATCGGCCCGGTAGAGCCGATTGCGCCTGGCGTCCCCGACGCGCCGGATGACGCCCGCATCCTCAAGGCGGTCTATCGCCCGCTGCGCCGTCGTGAAAGCCACGCCGAGCGTTGCGGCTACGCCGCCGACGGTCCGGAAGGGATTCTCAGCGAAGAGATCGATTACTCTCTCGGGGAGCCGGGAGCGGCTTCCCGAGAGTCTCAGCTTCCAACCCGCGATCAGGTCGTCCATGCGCCGAATCCGGTCCGCCGCGTCCTCTGCCTGAAGGGCAACCCCGTTGAGGAAGTAGAGCAGCCACTCTTCCCACTCCCCCCTCTGCGTTACGCCGAGAAGCCGTGCGTAGTACTCATCCCGCGAGGCTTCAAAATACGCGCTCAGATAGAGCAACGGCGACGGTACGAGCTCCCGCGCGATGAACAGCAGCGTGATGAGCAGGCGTCCGACCCGGCCGTTGCCGTCGAGAAACGGGTGGATGGCCTCGAACTGCGCGTGGATGAGCGCCGCGTGAGCGAGGGGCGGGAGAGCATCGTCGTAGAGATACCGCTCCCAGGCGCCGAGGCAGCCCATCAACTCCGGCGGCGGCGGCGGAACGTAGGTCGCATCGTTCAGGCTGCACCCGGGCGGCCCGATCCAATTCTGGCTGCGCCTGAACTCCCCGGGCGCGGCCGCCTCTCCCCGGGCTCCACGCATGAGGCGCTCGTGGATCTCGCGCACCAGGCGCAGGGATAACGGCAGCGTCTCAAGGCGCTCCAAGCTGTACTCCAGGGCAGCGGCATAGTTGCCCACCTCTTGCACGTCGGCCGCGCTTCGGTCGATGGATCCCTGGGCCTCGGCGGCCATCAACTCCCCAAGCGTAGTTTGAGTTCCCTCTATGCGGCTGGACAGAACGGCCTCCTTGCGGGCGAACGGCCTGATCAGCAGGCGCGGATTGGGCAACCGCCTCCCTTCGCCCGCAAGAACGCCCATGGCCCTATCGGCAGACGAAAGGCCGAGGATCAGTTCTTCGTCCCATGCGATGGGCGGCGGGAGCGCGTCCGGCACGTAGGCCTGATAGCCGCCCACGCAATTCACCGTCCTGCCATGGGAGCGGCGCTTTCGATAGGTTGCGGATGTCATGCAGCCACTTTTCGATTATTAGCATTTCCGAAAGTTGCCCGGAAGCTAATTATCGCTTAACTCATATTACGAAAACAAGAGCAGACTATATTAGCGCAAACGAAAACAACGGAGCACACTATTAGCGGTTAAAGAGAAAACGATAATAGCAGTTGAGCTTATTAGCGCAAACGAAGGCAGCGTTGGCCCTACCCTTCGCGATCCGCTCTGAGCCGGGCGACCTCCTCCCGCAACTCACGGATCTCCGCAACGAGGGCCTCGACGGCCTCCGACTCGGCCCTGGGCCGGCGCGCGCTGGAGCGGATGAACGAGGACGCCAGGTTGGCGGTCACCGCGCCGAACAGGCCGACGCCGCCAACGATCAGAAAGGCGGCGACAACCCTTCCGGCCACCGTGACCGGCGTAACGTCGCCGTATCCCACCGTGGTGACGGTGACGAGCGCCCACCAGAGCGCGTCGTGGTAGTGAAGTATGTGCGCTCCTTCCGCGCCGATCTCCACCGCGGCTACTATCGTCGACCCGATGAGGGTCAGCCCTACCGCGTACACGCCCAGGTAGTCGATGTTCGCGAGTCGTCTCGAGTGCCGGATGGCCCTCGACCCGAACAGGGCCAGCCTTAGAAGGCGCAGGGGCCGGAACGGCGGGACGATGACTACAATGATTTCGAGCCAGTGCCCAAGCACGAAGCCGATCCTGTCCCGCGCAATCGCGAACTTGAAGGCGATCTCGACCACGAAGATGGCCCAGACCACCTTATCCAGCGCGAAGTACACCGTCTCCTCGGTGGGCGACATCTCCCACAACATCGGCCCAAGCAGCAGAGGGACCATGCAGAAGGAGAGCAGGAGCATGGGCAGTTCCGTCCGCTCCTCGACGCGCGCCAGGCGTTCGTCCTCGGTCTGATCCCGTCTCCAGCGAAACAATGTGGACAACTCCATTAGCGCCCTGCATAAGCGGTCTGCGACGAGACAAGAATACAGAATAGTCGTCGGCAGGTTGAAGGCGTTCCGGTGTACGGTTTACCATTCGGAGGCGCAGGAAAGCGTCAAAGCGCGTCCGTACACTGGACATCGAAAGGAGATGGCATGGCTACTTCCAAGGTAGCGCGTCCCTACGTCAACGAGAAGATCGAGAGGAGCATACCCAGCTACTACTACTTCGACCCTGACCACTACAAGCGGGAGTTGGAGGCGATCTGGTACAAGCGCTGGCTCATGATCTGCCGCGCCGAGGACATCCCCACCCCGCGCGATTACCGCGTTTACACCGTCGGGGAGCAGAACGTGGTCGTAACGCGCGACCTGCGGGGTGAGTTGAGGGCGTTTCACAACACGTGCCGGCATCGCGGCTCGATCCTCTGCACAGCCGACAAGGGAAGGTTCGAGGGCGGCTCGATCGTCTGCCCGTACCACGCTTGGACGTACTCGCTGAAGGGTGACCTGATCGCGACGCCGCACCAGCTTGAGTCGGCGGACTTCGACATGGCCGACTACTCGCTGTACGAGGTCGCGATCGGCGAGTGGGGCGGCTTCGTGTTCATCAACCTCGCCGGCCGTGACGCAGAACCGCTGGAGAAGGCCCTGGGAGGCATCCCGGAAAGGCATCGCAACTTCGGCGTGGACAGGCTGCGGCTCGGCCACCGCGAGGTGATCGACGTCGAGGCCAACTGGAAGCTGCTGTTCGAGAACTTCGCGGAGTGCTTCCACTGCCCGCAGGTGCATCCGGAGCTGTGCTCGGTGGTGCCGCTCTACGGGCGCGGCCTGAACGAGGGCGAGGACCTGGTGGAGTGGCAGGAGTCCGGCGGCGAGAGCCTGACGATGGTGCTCAAACTGACCGAGGGCGCCGTCACGTTCACGATGGACGGCACGACCGGCGGCAGGCCGATGTTCCGGGACACCACGGAGGAGGAGCGCGCGGATCCCTATACAGGCGGCATCGTCAGGCCGAACCTGTTCATCAACACGCACCCGGACTTCATTCACACGCACCGGATGCTGCCCACCGGCCCCACGAGCGTCCAGATGACCTACGAGTGGTTCTTCGAGCCGGAGACGCTGGCGATGGACGACTTCGACGCTAAGCAGGCGTACGAGCTATGGGACATCACCAACAGGCAGGACGCGCGCAACTGCGAGTGGCAGCAGGCGGGGCTGTTCTCGAACCGGCACGAGTACTCGGTGTTCGTGCCGCAGGAACGCGGCCCGTTCAGCTTCAACCAGTGGGTGCTGAGGGAGCTGGGAGAGCCCGAGAACTAGTATCCGTTGGCTGCCGGCGCCCAGCCCGTGAAGCCTGCCGAGTCGTCCAAGCCTAAGCCGGGCAGGTTGGCCGTCCTGTCGTGGATTACGTTCGACATTGTCACCACGGTGTTCCATCTCGGCGTGTCCGGGCTGTTCTTCCCACTGTGGGCACGGGACGACCTAGGCGGTGACGACGCGTCCATCGGCAATACGATCGCCGTTGCGATGGCGCTGATGCTGTTTATCGCGCCTACGGCGGGCGCGCTCTCCGACCAGTCGCAGCGGCGCATACCGTTCGTCCTGGCCGGGACCGTGGTATGCGTCGGCGCCACGTTGCTGCTCGGCTTCACCAGCAGCCTGGCCGTCGCCCTCATGCTGTTCGCGGCCGGGATGATCGCCGCCAACGCGGTTGACATCTTCTACGGCGCGCTGCTGCCCAACGTGGCCTCCGAGGAGTCGCAGGGGCGGATCAGCGGCATCGCCATCGGCCTGGGGTACTGCGGAGGCATTCTCGTCATACTGCTGGGCCTCACGTTGGTGGAGGACCGGGGCTACGAGTTCGGCTTCCAGTTGCTCGCCGGGCTGATGGCCGTGGTGTCGCTGCCCCTCTTCCTGTTCCTGCGCGAGTCCCGCCGTCCGATAGAGGCCGCGTCCACACGCGCGCGCGACGCTCTCATCGTGCTGCTGGGCACGCTCAAGGGCATCGGCAGGTTTCAAGACTTCCCCCGCTTTCTACTCGCGCGGTTCTGGTACAGCTGGGGCGTCAACACGGCGTCTCTGTTCGCGGTGCTCTACGCCACCGACACGGTGGGCCTCTCGGTTACCGCGACGCAACTGATACTGGTCTTCGGAATCGTCGCCGCCATCCCAAGCGGGCCCGCGTGGGGCTACCTTGTGGACAGGTTCGGCCCGAAGAAGACGATGGCTGTGGCGCTGGTCGGCTGGATCGTCGCGATCAGCAGTTCCGCCGCGATCCCGGTCCTGGGCCTGCCTTCGAGCTTCTGGTGGGCCGTTGGGGTGCTGAGCGGCGTTCTTGTGGCGGGCGTGTGGGCGACGGACCGGCCCTTCATGATCCGCCTCTCCCCACCCTCGCATCTCGGCCAGCTCATGGGCCTGTCCAACACCACCGGCAGGCTGTCCGGCATCGTTGGGCCGTTCATGTGGGGGTACATCGCCGTCACGCTCGGCATGGGGCAGGTCGCCTCAGTGGTAAGCCTCGCTGTGTGCATAGTGTTCTCTCTGCTACTATTGAGGGGCATCGAAGACCATCAGCGGACCGATGACGACGTTCTGCTCGACCCTTCGGGACGTTGACCGCGCAGCCTCGGCGGCTTGGCTCGATCATGACCAGCCGTAGGTTGCGCAAGACGGGTTCCTTCGTGCGGGTAAGCGACGCGATGAGAGGTTGAACACCATGAAGCGAGTTCTCATAACCGGCATGAGCGGCCTCATTGGCGGCCTTCTCAGGGACCACCTCGAGGGGGCGGGCGGCTACCGGCTCAGTGCGCTGAACCGGCGGCCCGTCGAGGGCGTCGAGGTCCACGAGGCGGACATCGCCGACCTGGACGCCATACAGCCGGCGTTCCGGGGCATCGACGTGGTCGTACACCTGGCCGCCAGCCTGGACGCGAACGACTGGGAAAGCCAGCTTTCGGCGAACCTGGTCGGCGTGTACAACGTGTACGAGGCCGCGCGGAGGGCCGGCGTGGGCCGCGTCGTCTTCGCGAGCAGCGGCAACGCCATACGCGGCTTCGACCTCGTGGAGCCGTACAAGGCGATCTCGGAGGGCCGGTACGAGGACGTGCCGGAAGAGATCCCGCTCGTCACGGGCGAGCAGGTGCGTCCGCAGTCACTCTACGGCGCCGCCAAGGTCTGGGGCGAGGCGGTCGGCCGCGTGTTCTCGGACGACCACGGCCTTTCCGTCATCTGCGTGCGCATCGGCCTCGTTACGCCCGCGAACCGCCCGGAGGGGCCCCGGGCCATGTCTGTGTACCTGAGCCACCGGGACATCACGGATATGCTGCACAGGTGCATCGAGGCGCCGCCGGACCTCAAGTACGGCGTCTACTTCGCGACGTCGAACAACAGGTGGGGTTACCGCGACCTGGGCCCTTCGCGCGACGCGCTCGGCTTCGTGCCGCAGGACAGCGCCGAGGAGAGGGCGTCCTAGCGGAGCGGGCCGCCGGCCGCGCGTCATGCATGCCTAAGACCACAGAACGGACTGCCTAACACAATAGAGGAGTTTCCGTAATGGCGAACAACTACCGGGTGAAGACACTGACCGACGTCAAGACCCCGATGCGGGACGGAGTCAATCTGTCCTCAGACATCTACCTGCCGGACACATACGGGACGTTCCCCACGGTCCTGATCAGGACGCCCTACGACAACACGCAGGAACGCACCGTCGAGAAGGCGAGACGCCTCGCCTCGAACGGCTACGCGTGCGTGGCGCAGGACGTCCGCGGCCGGTGGGACTCGGACGGCAGGTGGTACGCGCTGGTCAACGAAGGCAAGGACGGCTACGACACGCAGGAGTGGATCGGCAGGCAGGAGTGGAGCGACGGCAAGATCGGCATGTCCGGCTCGTCTTACCTCGGCCACGTCCAGTGGCAGAGCGCGCAGTACGCAAGCGAGTACCTGACGTGCATCGCGCCGCGCGTGATCCAGTGCGACTTCTACCACGCCCTCTACTACGGCGGCGCCTTCAACCTGCACTTGCTCATCACCTGGGGCATGAGCACCAGCGGGCGCACGCGGCAGACGATCTCATACGAGAACTGGACCGAGGCGTTCCGCATACTTCCCCTGATCGACATGGACGAGATCTCCGGGTACGAGATCGACTTCTGGAAGGACTGGGTGCGGCACCCCACCGACGACGAGTACTGGGACCAGACGAACGTGGAACGGCGGTTCGATAACTTCCAAGTTCCCGCCCTGGTCATGGGCGGCTGGTACGACGTGTTCAGCAACCAGACGTTCCGCAACTACACCGGCCTAATCAACAGCGAGGGCGCGCCCGCCACCAAGCAGAGCCGCCTCATCGTGGGCGCGTGGCCGCACGGCCTCAGCGCGTCGCGCAAGACCGGCGACGTCGACTTCGGCGCAGGCTCCATGTACGACCTGGAACTGTACGAGATGAAGTGGTTCGATTACTGGCTGAGGGGCAGGGAGAACGGTGTGCTGGACGATCCGCCCATCAAGCTGTTCGTCATGGGCGTCAACCAGTGGCGGGACGAGTCCGAGTGGCCGCTCGCCCGGACCAACTGGCAGCGCTGGCACCTGCACTCCGGCGGCAACGCCAACACCGTGCGCGGAGACGGCGCACTTTCGACGGACGCGCCCGGCGACGAGCCGGACGACCGCTTCGCGTACGACCCCATGTTCCCCGTGCCAACGCTCGGCGGCAACACCTGCTGCTCGCCGGACATCGTCCCGTGGGGGCCGTACGACCAGCGCCCTATCGAGATGCGTAACGACGTGCTCTGCTACACGAGCGCGCCGATGGAAGAGGACATGGAGGTGACCGGGCCGATCATCGTGACGCTGTACGCGACCACGGACTGCCGGGACACGGACTGGACGGCCAAGCTGGTCGACGTCTCGCCGAGCGGCTACGCGATGAACCTGTGCGACGGCATCCGCAGGGCGCGGTACCGGGAGAGCATGACGGCCCCGACCCTGCTGGAGCCCAATCGCGCGTACGAGTACGAGATCGAGTTGACGCCCACCTCGAACGTCTTCAGGAAGGGCCACATGGTGCGGCTGGAGATCTCCTCCTCCAACTTCCCGCACTTCGACCGCAACCTGAACACGGGCAACGCGTTCGGCATGGACGCGGAGATGCGCACGGCAAACCAGACCGTGCACCACTCGCGCGCGTACCCGTCGCACATTACGCTGCCGGTCATACCGGCCGGGTAGCCGCATACCACCAAGGAGGTCCACCAAGTGCGCCGACCATCCGTAGCGCCTTTGGAAAAGATTTCACTACAGACTCTGCTCAGCGACACCGCCGCGAAGTTCGGAGACAAGGTTGCCGTGATCGACGGCGAGCGGACGTTCTCGTTCAACCAGCTGGACGAGTACAGCGACAGGCTGGCGTCCGGCCTGGCCTCGATCGGGGCCTCCAAGGGCG
This sequence comes from Dehalococcoidia bacterium, assembly GCA_963668185.1. GTDB lineage: Bacteria > Chloroflexota > Dehalococcoidia > Lucifugimonadales. The sequence goes on along the minus strand of OY764162.1, from coordinate 557,459 downwards.
ACAGGGTCGGTATCCTTGCGCCGAACTGCGCCGAGTTCGTGATCGCGTTCTACGGCATCGTCAAGGCCGGGGCGGTCGTATCCACGCTGAACTCCGGCTATCGGGAGCGCGAGATCGCGCACCAGCTAAACGACTCGGGAGCCGAGATCCTGATAGTCCACGAGGCCCTGCTGGGGACGCTGGAGAAGGCGCGCCCAAACGTTCCGAGGCTGTCCCGTACCATCATCATCGGCGGCGGCGACGAAGGCCCGGACACCTTCTGGGGCCTGGTGAACGGCGCTTCGCCCACGCCGCCGGAAGTGGACATAGACCCGGAGAACGATCTTGCCGCCCTTCCCTACTCCAGCGGCACGACGGGCCTCACCAAGGGCGTGATGCTGACCCACTTCAACCTGACCTCCAACGTGCAGCAGATGGTCAAGCGCAAGGAGGCGTCCACGCCTACCGACCGGGACGTCATCCTCGTTCACCTTCCGCTGTTCCACATCTACGGCATGAACATCCTGATGAACGCCTCCCTCGCCGTTGGGGCCGCGCAGGTCATGATGGGCCGTTTCGACATGGAGGAGTTTCTGACGCTCCTTTCGGAGCACCGCGTCACGATCCTCTACACCGTGCCCCCGGTAATGCTGGGCCTCACGCAGTACCCTGCCGCAAAGGACTACGATCTGTCATCGATCCGCTACGGTTTCTCCGGCGCGGCCCCCCTTTCCGCCGAACTCCAGCAGCGCGTATCGAGCATCCTGGGCTTTCCCGTGCTCCAGGGCTACGGCCTGACCGAGACCTCGCCCTACTGCAACTCAGACTATGTGGAGCCTCACTTGATGAGGCCCGGCTCGATAGGCCCGGCCGGCCCTGACATGGAAGAGAAGGTCGTGGACGTGGAGACTGGCACGGTCGAGCTTGGGCCGAACGAGATCGGCGAGTTGCTGGTGAGAGGCCCGCAGGTGATGAAGGGCTACTTCAACAACCCCGAAGCCACCGCCGAGACGATCACAGAGGACGGCTGGCTCCACACCGGCGACATCGTCCGCATGGACGAGGACGGCTACGTGTTCGTGCTGGACCGAAAGAAGGAACTCATCAAGTACAAGGGCTTCCAGGTGCCGCCCGCCGAACTGGAGGGCCTTCTGCTGGAGCACCCAGCCGTTGCCGACGCCGCCGTGGTGCCCAAGCCCGACGAGGAAGCGGGCGAGGTGCCGAAGGCGTTCGTCGTGGTGAAGCCCGGGGCGGAGACCAGCGACGAAGACATAATGTCCTTCGTGGCCGGCAGAGTCGCCACCTTCAAGCACGTCCGCGAGGTGCAGTTCGTGGACGCGATACCCAAGAACCCCTCAGGCAAGATCCTTCGCCGCGTGCTGGTGGAGCAACACCACTAGCAGCCGGCTCAGCCGAAGCGTTCGTGGGGCACAAGCACCGGAGGACGGTTACGCATGATATACGACCACATAATCGTCGGCGCGGGTTCCGCAGGCGGCGTCCTGGCGACCCGCCTGTCCGAGGACCCGGGCCGATCCGTCTTGCTGCTGGAGGCAGGCTCGGACTTCCCTGAGATCGACACGCTGCCCCAGGAGGTGAGGTACGCGTACGGCGGAGACGGCGGCTTCGAGATCTGGGAGAGCGAGCACCTCTGGAACTACGTCGCCCGCGCGACGGACGAGGCGCCCCCGATGGCCGTGCCGCGGGGCAAGGTCACCGGCGGCTCCAGCGCGGTAAACGGGGCGCAGTACCTACGCGGCCTGCCTGAAGACTACGACCGTTGGGCCGAGTGGGGCAACGACCAGTGGGCGTTCGAACTCATGCTCCCCTACTTCAACAGGTCCGAATCGGACCGGGACTACTCCTCCAAAGAGTTCCACGGCGGCGACGGCCCGGTAAGCGTGGGCCGGTACCCGCCCGAAGTGTGGGGCGACCAGCAGCACGCCTTCTACCAGGCCTGCCGTGACCTCGGCTTCCTCGACTGCCCGGACCATAACGACCCGAACTCGACCGGAGTCGGCCCGCTCACCTTCAACATCGTTGACCGCCAGCGAGTCAGTACTGCGATGTCGTACCTGCCCCTCGCCCGTCACCGGCTGGGACTCACCATCAGGCCCAACTGCCTCGTGCACGGCATCCTGTTCGACGGCAACCGCGCCACGGGCGTTCTCGCGGTGAGCCAGGGCGAGTTCTACACGCTCAATGCGCACGAGGTCATCGTTGCCGCGGGCGCCGTCAACTCGCCGCAGATACTCGGCCTGTCCGGCATCGGCCCGGCGGACCAGCTCGCCGCGCTCGGCATCCCGGTCGTCCAGGACCTGCCGGGCGTCGGCCAGAACCTGCGCGACCATCCGGACCTGCACGCCGGCTGGCGCACGAAGCCCGACTTCCCGCTCGACGGCGGCCGCACGCCCGCGGGGGCCGTGTCCCTACGGTACACCGCCAATGGCTCGCCCTTCCGCAACGACATGATCATGTACATGAACAACTACGTCTCCGAGTGGCCGGGGCGCGGCATGGACGAGAAATGGCCGGTTGGCGTCGGTATCTGCCTCTGCTTGAACCTCGCGTTGAGCGTCGGCGAACTCAGGCTGGTCTCTACAGATCCCCGCCAGCAGCCGCACCTCGACTACAACCTGCTGGACGATCCGTTCGACCTCCAACGATGCCGGGAGGGAATCAGGCTCGCGGAGGAGATTTTCAACCACTCCGCCTTCGAAGGCATAGTCGACAGCCGCATGCTCCCCACCGACGATGACCTGGCCACCGACGATGCCCTGGACGCGTGGCTGAAGCGCGAGGCGCTGACGGCGCACCACATAGCCGGCACGTGCAAGATGGGGCCATCGACAGATCCGATGGCCGTCGTGGACCAGTACGGCAAGGTGCACGGCATGGAGGGGCTGAGGGTCGTCGACGCATCGATCATGCCCGACTGCGTCCGCGCGAACCTGAACGCCAACGTCATGGCAATGGGAGAGCGCGTCGCCGATTTCATCAAGCAGGGCAACTGAAGCGTTACCCCACAACATAACCGAGTTGAAAGTACTAACAGGAGGCGCGCATTGAAGGGACAAGTCTGCATAGTGACCGGAGCCGGAAGCGGCATCGGCGAGGCGACAGCGGGCAAGCTCGCCGGAATGGGCGCGGTTACGGTACTCGTCGGGCGCACAGAGTCGAAGCTGGAGGCCGTGCGTGACCGCATCGAGGCCGCGGGCGGCGCTGCCAGCGTGATTGCGGCGGACGTAACGAACCTGGACGATATCCGGCGCATCGTGGACTCCACCCTGGAAGAGCACGGCAGAATCGACGTGCTAATCAACAACGCCGGCTTCAGCAGCCGCAACAGGACAACGCTCACGCTCACGCCCGAAGAGGCCGACGCCGTCATCCGCGTCAACCTGATTGGCCCGCTGTTCCTCACTCAGGCGGTCCTGCCAACGATGGTCGAAGCCGGTTCCGGAAGCATCGTGAACGTCGCCTCGGTGGCCGGCAAGCGGGCGAGCCTGCTCTCCGGGCCAATCTACGGCCCGGCTAAGGCAGGCATCCTGAACTATACTGAGTACCTTGTCCAGGAACTGGCAAACACCGGCGTTCGCGCCTGCGCCGTATCGCCGGGAGAGGTTGACACGCCCATCATGGCAAACAGGCCCGTTGTTCCGTCCGATGAGGCGCGCGCGACCATGCTGACCTCCGAAGACGTGGCCGACGCTATCGTGCTCGCGGTCTCTGCGCCGCATAGCAGCATGGTTTCGGACATCGTCGTGATGCCGAATCGCTCCAGGGACTACTCCGCCGAGATAACGGACCCTTTCCCAAAGACATAGGCCGCGATCTGCTGAACATAGACTCGCCCCTCGACCAGGACCGGCCGCCGTCGGCCTATCCGGCAGCGAACATAAGATTGGATTCCGAACTGGCCCGCAGGATCCTGGAAGAGATCGCCCCTCGTCCCAAACTGGTCTCCGTCACGAATGCGAGGGCCGCCTTCACCAACGCCGTCCACGTACTCGGCGCCCAGTCTCCCCGGGGTCACGCCGTCAAGTTCGTCGTCAAACGCCTGACGGACGACCCGGACCCCGAGCGCGCGATCGCCGAGTACCACGGCCTGCGGATCGCCAGCAAGCACGGCATTCCCGCGCCTGAGCCCGTACTGCTCGATGAAACCGGCAGCCTTCTCGGTGTGCCGGGCATCGTCACGACCTTCGTCGAAGGCAAGCAGATAGCGGCGCCCGAAGACCCGCGCAAGTGGGCCGAAGACCTCGCCCGCCTCCTGCTGCGCGTCCACGACGTACGCCCGGATGCCGAGGAGCGCCGCCGCATCTACGACGGCTGGGGCATGGGACTGTACTTTCTAGGCGGCGACTGGCCAGGAATCAAGGCCGGGCACCCCCTCACCGAGACCATGTACAACGTGGTCGAGGAAATGCGGCCCGAAATCCGCACCGGCCCGCCCGTGCTGCTTCACATGGACTACTGGCCCGGCAACGTCCTGTGGCTCGATGGCCGCGTGTCGGCAGTGCTCGACTGGGACGCGGCGGCATACGGCGACCCTGCCCTCGACGTCGGCTACTTCCGCATGAACATGCACCTGAGAGGCATCAGAGAGGCCGCCGAGCCCTTCCTGCAATACTACGAGGCCTCGTCCGGCCCGGTGCGCAACCTCGGCTTCTGGGAGGTGGCATGCGCAACCCGTCCCCTGCCCGACCCGGCGCTTTGGATCCCGGCGTCCCGCGAGATGGGCGACCAAAGCGCCACAGACGACCGGGCGGAAACCGACTACGTCGAATTCGTGTCCAGCGCCATCCGCCGCGCCCGCGAAGGACGCTAGCGCGATGAGGGCGCACCCTCAGACGCCCGTCGACAGGTGGCCGGCGTCGTTGACCGACAGCACGGCCCATCCGCCGCTGTCGAACGCCAGTCTCGTAACCGAGCAGTTCGCCGGCTCGCAGTGCGAGAGAAAGCGCTCGTCCATCCCCAGCACGTAGTGAAGCAAGCTGTTGATCGTGTCCCCGTGAGTCGATACGCCGATCGTCAACTCCACGGGTTCGCCGGTCAGTTCTTCGTTGTAGATAAGCTCGTCCTCCAGCCACGCCGATATTCGTCTTCGCGCCATCCGGTGAGACTCTCCTCCCACCGGCACGAAGTCGGCGCCTTTCGTGTGCATGTAGGCCAGCGCCTCGTCGGTCAGCGCCTCCTCGCTGCCCATCCCCCTCCACGACGGCGTCTCCCTTTCGACGAGCGCCTCAACAGGCGTCACCGGCAGGCCCGCCTGCCCCATCGCCTCCAGCACCAGCTTGGCCGTGCGCACCGTGCGAGGAAACGTCGAGCTGTACATGCGATCGAAGCGCACGCCTTCCGCTCCCAGCCACCGGCCCAGGGTCTTCGACTGCCGCACGCCGGCCTCCGTCAGCGGCGAGTCCCGGTCAGTCGCGCCCATCCACCCGAGCTCGACGTTGGACTGCGACTCACCGTGCCGGAACACGAACAGATCGCAGCGAAAGTCACGGTGGATCATGCCAGGCTCGCTCTGCCGGTCCGCGGCTCAAGGCTGAGAGGCGCTCAGCGGGCCGACATCGCCCCTGAACACCGCCACATCGTCGACGTACGCCTCGATCTCGCGCGGCCCCGTCAGCACGAGCAGGTGGGAAACGTTGTCGATAGGTATGCCGAATGAGGTCTCGAGCGGAAACTCGCCGTACTCCGTGCCATCGAGCCAGTACCGCGCGCTCCCGGCCCCAAGATCGGCGACGGCGTGAATCTCGTACCACTTTCCTGCCTCAGCCAGGCCCAGGAACTGCCCGCCGCACGTAAGCTGCCCGCCGGCCCAGACCCCGCAGGCGCTGGCGTGCGGGACATTGCCGTCGCGCATCTTCCACCCAAGACCGATCATGACGGCAAGCGTAGGGCTGGACTCGTCGACCGAGGGGACCATGAACTTGGCTGTGTACGTCACTTGAGACATTCCCTGCGGAACGGTCTTCGCGGTCTGGGCGAACTTTCCCAATTGGTATGACTTGGCGCCGCCCACGCTGTGCCGCGAGGTTATCTGATGCACTCCCCCGCTCTTCCAGCGCTGCCAGTGTCCCTCTCGCGGGAATTCGCCGTCAGGGTACCGCTCGAAGTCCTCCGCCCAGATAGCCTCAAGGTCGCCAACGAACGCCGGCGGCGTAGGTTCGGGCGTCGGCAGCGCCTCCGCCTCCTCGGTTGCGGTCGGCATCTGTGCTGGCGCCGACTCCGGCCCGCCACCTCCGCAAGACGCCGCGGCGACCGCAACGGCTGCCGCAAACGCGGCGAGCAAGGCGGCCCTCAAGACGCCGAGGCCGGTGTAGGGGCGCAACCTTCGCAACTGTCTTCCTGATCTCAATGTGAACATCACCTTTGAAGCTTAGATAGCTTGTCGTGAACTTATACGTGCCGCGTCCTGCGATTAGATGGGCCTTCCGAGGGCGTTGTCCTGACGCGCGCGGCAATCCTAACGCCCGTCCGCGCGAAGGGGAAGGGACTGTACTCGTTCAGTACATATGGGACAGTTTTGGCGAGACCATGTCCGGGTGGTGATGCTGAAGATACTCGGCCGGAGTGCGCCCGTCCAGTGAGTGGTGTGGGCGGACAGTGTCGTATAGGCGCTCCCATTCCAGAAGCGCTCTGTTGAGTGGCGCCATCTCGAGGTCGCCGTCATACAGTTCGTAGAACTCCTCAGTGTGGGTACGCTGCGCCCTCTCTACGTGGCCATTGAGCTTCGGGGATCGCGGCGGCAACACAAACAGTCTGATCCCGTAGTCCCGGCACGCTGCCTCGAACTCAGCCATGAACTCAGAACCCCCATCGACCTGCACCGCCTTGATCGGAAACGGAAAGCGCCGACGCATTGAGTCCAGGAACCGCGCCGCCAACGTCGACGTGGCTCGCGTGTGTACCTCGATCACGTCCCACCGCGACACCACATCCCTCGCAGTGAAGTGCTTGAGCACCATACCCGGAAGGGGGCGGACATCCAGCGTGTCCACCTGCACTATGTCGCCCGGATTGACGGCCTGGTACTCCCTGGGCTTGCGCACCGCATAGGGACGGGCACGGGCGCGCTTACGCGCCGCTACACCCTGTCGCGGAGGTTCCTTGAGTACGCCGCGAACCTTCAGACTGGCCAGGATGCGGCCCACCATCGAAGTGGACACCTGCCAGCCCTCTCGCCTCAGCATCACCACCAACTTGTCCTTGCCCCAGCATGGATACCGCTCCCTCATCTCCATCACCGCCTCGGCCAACTCCACGCTCCACGTAGGACCGCGTACCCTGTGAGGACGACGGCTCTTGGCACACAGGCCGGCCGGTCCCTCTTCCCTCAGCGCCCTGTCCCACCTGTACAGCGTCGAGCGGGCCATGCCCAATGCTTCAGCCGCTTCGGAGCCGGACAGTCCCCGCCGTCTCAGCGCCTGCCAGCAGTTCACCATGCGCAATCGCTCCTGCGCTTCGGCAGGCAGGTCTGTCAGTGTAGCCTTGGCAAGCTGGTAGAATGGCTTGGGTAGACCTACTACCCGCATACAGGGACCTCCTTGGTTTGTCTCACCCAAAGGATGGTCCCTTTCTCTTTCCCTTACAACTCCCCCTGTCTCACATCTATCTGAACGAGTTCAGGGACGAAGTTGCCAAATGCGCCGCAGTTGCAAGAGTTGACGACCCAAGCCTATGCGTTCACACTATACGCACCGCCGGAGCGTTATTGGCGCTTGACCGCCTGGCAGGGCAGGTTTCGCGGGACGCCTAGGCGCAGAATGCCGGACATTACGGCCCGAATGGGAGAGTATGAAGAAATGAGCGAGCAGGTACTGTTTCCAGTTACTGTCGTGGGCAGTTGGCCCCGCACGAGGGAGTTGCGGGACGCCCTGCTACGCCAGCAGGACGGGAAGATCGAACGGGAAGAGTTCGAGCGCATCGCGGACGAGGCGGTCGAGCAGGTCATCAGGTATCAGGAAGACGCCGGCGTAGATATCCTCTCGGACGGCGAGCAGCGGCGGGACAACTTCTACTCCTTCATCGTCGAGAAGCTGGACGGGCTGAGCCTCATGAAGGTGTCCGAACTCATGGACTACGTGAAGGATCGTGCCAGCTTCGAGGAGATACTGCGCGCGCAGGACGTTCCGGCGTTCGCAATCAAGAGCCCCATCGCTCTCGGAAAGCTCGGCGCGAGGGACGGCCTCTCGCTGGACGAAGTGGAGGCCGTGAAGAAGTTCACGGACAGGCCCATCAAGGTGCCGCTGCCCGGCCCGTACCAGATGACGCGCTCCTGCTGGTTCGACGGCCTCACAGAGAAGGCCTACGCCAGCCAGGAAGAGCTTGCCGTAGACGTGGTGAAGATACTGAAGGACGAGATCGCGGCCCTGAAGGCGGCGGGCATCAAGTACATCCAGTTGGACGAGCCGATTCTCTCCCAAGTCGTGTACGGCGAGGAGAGCTCGGACACGTTCATGTGCGCCGCGCTCAGCGCGCGCCGGGACCCCACCGTGGAGTTGGACTTCGCCGTCCGCCTGATGAACGAGGTCGTCGAAGACGCGGACGACATGAACATCGGCGTGCACGTCTGCCGTGGCAACTGGAGCCGCAAGGAGGAGGTGCTGCTGGAGGGCAACTACGGCCCAATGCTGCCACACCTCATGGAGATGAACATCGATCAGTTGGTGCTGGAGTACGCGACTCCGAGGGCCGGCTCGCTGGAGGTCTTCAAGGAGTACCCCAGCGAGATGGAGATCGGCCTCGGCGTCGTGAACCCGCGCACCGAGGAAATCGAGTCCACCGAGTACATCGTTGGCCGGGTCAAGGACGCCTTGCAGTACTTCGAGCCGGAAAAGATCTACCTGAACCCGGACTGCGGGTTCGGGACGTTCGCGGAGCGGGCCGTCAACGACTCCGAGACGTCATTCCTCAAGATGAAGGCGATCGCGGAGGCCGCGGAGGTCCTGCGCAAAGAGTACGCATAGCGAGAGCAACCGGCAATTCAGCCGCCAATCAGGCCTGAGAATCAGGAAGGAGACAAAGCTGTGACAGAAGAAGACACACTGAACGGACTTCATCCGGACAAGATCAAGGAGATCACCGAGTCGTTCCGCAACCCGGACGTGCTCGCGGCCGTCAGCGGCCCGTGGCGCGCCCGCATCCAGTGGCAGGACGGCTTCCGCGTGAGGGCGCACATGCGCACCCACACCGTCGAGATGGACGAGCCGGCGGACCTGGACGCCACGGACGTCGCGGCCAGCGCGCACGAGCAGATTCTGGCCGCCGTGGGCTCCTGCATGTCCGTGGGGTTCATCCTGAACGCGACCAAGCGCGGCATCAGGGTCCAGGACCTTGAGGTCGCCGTAGAGGGCAACTTCGAGAACATCGCGGTCTGGGCGGGCGTGAGCGACAGCGGCAGCTCCGCTTACGGCGAGATCAGCGCAAAGGCGTACGTCCGCGCCGATGCCGACGAGGAGACGATCCAGGAGATCTGGAGGCTCGCGGTTGACGGCTCGCCGGTGACGCAGACGGTCGTCAGGAACACCAACCTGACTACCGAAATCGAAGCCCTCTAGCCAAAGCGCCGCAACAGCGGCAGTTCGAAGCCCGCAATTGGTAACGTTCGTAAGCACGGACTGGGTCTCGCGGCATCTGGCGGACCCGTCCGTGCTCCTCGTCGATCCGCGCACCCGGATGAAGCACCTCGCCGGCCACCCTCAGGGCGCCGTCAGTTTCCCCATGTCGGAACTGTTCGACGACGCGGGCGCACTGCGCTCGGAGGCAGACCTGGCGGCTAAGCTCGGCACGGCGGGCATAAGCAGCGACAAGACGCTGGTCCTGTACGACTCACCGGACGGCCAGAAGGTGGCGATGGTCTCGTGGGCGCTCACCTACCTTGGGGCGAGCGACGTTCGCGTGATGTCTGTGTTCTACGAGTGCTGGGTGGAGGAAGGCCGGCCCGTCTTCTACCGGCAGCACCGCCCGGAGCCCGCAGTCTTCGAACTCGCGCCCCGCCCGGAAGTCCGCGCAGTCGCGGAAGACGTGCAGGCGAACGCCGCGTGGAGGCGGCTCGACGTCAGATCGCCGGAAGAATACGAAGGCACGTCCGAGGCCGACGAGGTCCCCGGCCACATCCCGGACGCCGTACACCTCGACTGGCGCGAGCTTCCCGGCTCAGACGGCAACCTCCTCGCGCCCGAAGCGGATGTGAACGCGCGCCTGCAAGACCTCGGCATCGGCCCGGACGAGCCTGTCGTCTCCTACTGCCGGTCAGGCGCTCGCGCCAGCCTCGCGTGGCTGGCGCTCACCCGCGCCGGCCGCACCGGCCGCCTCTACGACGGCTCATACCGCGACTGGACCGAGCGCGGCCTGCCGGTGGATACGGGCTAGGCGACCGTCCCTTACTCCCCAAAGAACCGCCGCCGGGCGTCCTCGTCGCTTGGCGCTTCCGGGCCCTGGCCCATGTGGTCCGGCCTGAACCGCTCCTCGCGCGGCCTTGAGAGCGCCCTTGTGCGCCAGGCGTCCGCCTCAGGCCCGGTCTCCAGGTACATGTCCACCAGCCAGTTTGTGATGCGGTGTATAGAGCCGTAATAGCGCGTGTGTTCTTCGGCGTAGGCGTCGCCTGCCTCCGTCCAGTTGTTCGTGCCCAGCAGCGCATCCCGCAGCACGCGCACGCCGCGGAACACCAGCGACTGGCCGTTCCCCCACGTCGGGTCGTTCGAGGACGCCGCGTCCCCGATCAGCACGACGTTGTCCCTGTGAGGATGGTCCACCCACGTGTCCGACGTGTCGAACATCGCCAGCGGCCCGATCTTCTCCGCCTCCTCGTACCACTCGGGCGGCGCTCCCACGTCGAGTGTGGACTGCGCGAACTCCGGGAATCGCCGGTCTCCGCTCAGCACTCTCGGACGCTCGTTCTGCCTGAACGCGTAGTACACCCTGTACCGGTCTTCGGGCAGCGGAAACACCAGGAACCCATGGCCGTTCGCGGGGTCGCCAAACTCGTGCACTGATCCCGGCTCGCACTTGAGGCCCGACATCAGCACGCCCGCCAGCGCCGTTCTCGGCGGGTCGTGCCGCACGTCGAAGCCCGCCCACCTGCGCCCGCTCGACGACCTGCCGTCGGCCAGCGCGATCATGCGCGCGCCGATCGTCTCCACGCCGCCCTGCCAGCGTACCTCGGCGGTCGGCGTCTCGCCGGGCGTGACCGACAGCGCCAGCGCCCCGCGTCTCACCTCCGCGCCCGCCTGGGCCGCGGCCCGGAGCAGCGTCTCTTGCAGCTCGGGGTGATGCACCGTGATCTCCCCGCAGGCGTGAGGAGACGTAGTCAGGAAGTCTCTAGGCCGTCCCCTGCCGTTGTAGTAGTTCGTCCAGTACTGGAGTTCCTGGCCGCACGTGCCCATGACGAGGTCGTACAGCCCAAGCCGCTTGAGTTCCGCCACGCCCCAGGGGTGAATGCCCTCCCCGCGAACGCGGTCTTTGAACTGCGCCTCGCGTTCGACCACGAGGACCCTTGCGCCCTCATCCGCCATGACCTTGGCCAGCGATGCGCCCGCAATCCCGCCCCCGATCACCAGCAGGTCATACGTCAATTGATAATCCCCTTACGACGCCGCGGTCTCCTCCGAAGCGTCGGCCTTCTCCTCCCCGATGAGCGAATCGAGGATGCTTGGCCCCGTGCGCTGCGGCGCTTCGAGGCCGAGCTTGTCCCGCATAACCGGATACGCGTCCAGGGGCGGAATGTACTCCAGCTTGCGGATCGGCGGCTTCCGCTCCAGCGCCGCCTCCACGTACGGCTCAAGCTCAGCCGCCTTCGCCACGGCCTTCTTCTGCTCCCGGTCCTTGAACTCCGGCATAATCCGATCCGAGAACATCTCCAGCGACTCGCAGATGTGCTCGTGCAGGTTCTTGCCGCCCTGCTGGATGAACACCACCTGGTCAACGCCCGCGTCCTCGAACTTGGAGATCGTTTCCCGTATCTGCGCCGGGTTTCCGATGCACCCCACCGGCTCCCGGTTCTTGGGGCCGTTTTCGAGGTAGTCCTGCCAGAGGTCGAAGCCGCCCGGCACATGCGTCCCGTGCATGTAGAAGTGGCTCAGCCCGTACCCAAAGAACTGGAACCCGTCGATGCCTCGGCTGACCGCTGTGTCGCTGTCCTCGTGGGCCATGAACCCCGTGACGATGGCGACGTTCGGGTTCACGGCCTGCCCGATCGGCTCGCACTCGTTCTTGAACGCCGTGTAGTAGTCGTTGACCCAGTACCGCGCCTCCTCCTCGTCGATGAACGCGAACGTCAGCGCGCCTATGCCGAGCCTGCCGGCCAGCCGGATCGTCTCCCGGTTCGAGCACGCAACCCAGATCGGCGGGTGCGGCTTCTGCACCGGCTTCGGCACCACGTCCCGGTGCGGCATCGAGAAGAACTCGCCTTCGTAGCCCGGATAGGGGCTGGTGCACATCATCTTGGCGGCTTCCCGCACGGTCTCGGTCCACATATCGCGCTTCTGGTCGGGGTCCACGCCGAACCCTTCGAGCTCGCTGCGGGAGCTCGACTCTCCCGTTCCCCAGTCCACACGCCCGTTGCTGACGATGTCCAGCGTGGAAACGCGCTCGGCCACGCGGGCTGGATGGTTGTAGGTGGGAGGCATAAGCACGATCCCGTGCCCAAGCCGGATAGACTTCGTGCGCTGGCTGCAGGCAGCCAGGAAGACCTCCGGCGCCGAGGAGTGCGAGTACTCCTCCAGGAAGTGGTGCTCCACCTCCCAGGCGTAGTCGATTCCCAGCCGGTCGGCCAGCTCCACCTGCTCCAGCGCCTCGTGCAGCAATCTGTGCTCGCTGTCCTCTGCCCATGGGCGCGGAAGCTGGTGCTCGTAGAATATCCCGAACTTCATACTTGGGGGTCTCCTTCTCTTGTGCGGCTGTCCGCCAAACTGGCCCGATTCTATCACTGCCGCGACTCTCACACCGAACGCCGCGCCGCGTTTCCCTTATCATGTAGTCGTTCGCCCGCCTGGCCTGGCGACAGCGCAATACTAAGGACCGGAGGAACAAATGACATACGAGTGCATTCTCTACGAGCAGCATGGGCCGGTGGTCAAGATCACCATGAACCGGCCCGACGTGCTGAACGCCCTGAGCGAGCAGATGGTCAGGGAAATCAGCGCCGCCCTCGACGAGGCGGACGGAGATCCGGAAGTCCGTGCCGTGATCCTGGCGGGAGCGGGCCGCTCATTCTGCGCCGGCTACGATATGAAGCGGGAAGGCGGCTCGGAAGAAGACGGCCCCTCGGCGATGGACCCAGAGTCGTATGAAATGGAGGAGTACCTGCGCTACTGGTGGGAGAGGGACGCCAGCCACACGGACGACCTGACGCACATCTGGAAGCTTGGTGTCCCGGTCATCGCGATGGTGCACGGCTACTGCATGGGCGGCGGCTTCTGGTACAGCCTCGCCTGCGACATCACGATCGCCTCTGACGACGCGGTGTTCGGCCAGCCGGAGGTGCGGCACGTCTCGAACACCACCTTCCTTCTGGCCGCCCTCACCAACTGGAAGCACGCGCACGAGTGGGCGCTCACCGGCGACCACATGGACGCGCAGCACGCCGAGAAGTTGGGCATAGTGAACAGGGTCGTCCCCCGCGACAGCCTGGAGGAGGAGGCGTTCCGCCTGGCCGAGCGCATCGCCCTGGTGCCCGAGCCGTCGGTCCGCGTCAACAAGGCCGTCACGTGGCGAGGCCTCTCAGCGATGGGCCTCACGGCGGCGATGGAAGTGAACGCGGCGCTCTCATCCATCGCCCATTCGTCTCACGGGGAGCACCGCAAGATGCTCAACGTGGCTCATCAGGCCGGTGGCCTGCGCGCATTCCTGGAGGCCCGCGACGGCCCCTTCCAGCCCGAGCCGCAAGGCCCGCGCTCAAGGCCCAGGTAAGGCGTCCGCCCGGCGCATGAACACCGAGGGGTCTTCGCTCCACTCCGCGTAGCCGATGCGCCCGCCGTCGGTAAGGTGGTCGATCTTCTCGTCGAGGCAGGTCCGCAGGTCGGCGTCCCCGACGGCGAGGCTGAACCCGCCGTACTCGGCCTCAGCGTCCAGCGCCGTAACTACGAAGCCGTCTCCGTACTCGCGGGCGGCGTCCCGGTTGCCGATCTCGCCCCTGGCCAACGCGTCCACCGTGCCATCGGCGAGCGCGGCGAGCAACTCCGTCTCACCGGCATCGTCGCCAAGATAGACCACCTGGGGCATCGACTCGGACGGCGGGTGAATGCGGAGCCTTCCTTCGAGGCCGGAGACTCGCCCGCGGCGGTGATGAAGTACTCAGGGCTGCCGTCGGCGACCACTTCGCCCTGCCGCGTTTCGACGCGCGTTCCAGCGGCCAGCGCGCCGTCTGCGTCCGTCAGCCCAGTCAGCACCAGCATCCGCGCCTCTCCCGTCGTGTAGGCCAGCGCACCCACGCGCACGTCGCTGGTCAGCCTGTCGTGGCTTGCGAGACGCTCCGCGTCTTCGGCGCGAACCAGCAGGGACTGGCGAAACGCGATGTGCCCCGACGTGAACGCGACCACCTTCTCGCCGGCCGCGTTCCTCGTACGCGCGTCGAGGACCGTGATGCCGCCGCCAACGACGTCGTACTCCGACGTGGCGGACTGCAGCCAGATGTCGTCCCAGACCGCGATCGGCTTGCGTGAGAAGGACAGGCCGGCGCCGTCCATCGCTTCGAGCGCGGTCAGCAGGTCGGCCTCATAGCCCACGTGAGTGTTGAATCCTTCGGAACTCGTATCCTCGTCGGCGCTGTAGCTGACCGGCGCGAAGAAAGCATAGAAGCCAATGTCAAGCACCTGCCCCTCCTCAGCGCAGGCCGCCGTCCGCTCAACCTCAACCGAGCACCCGACAAACCACAACAGCACACACGCGGAGGCTGCTGCGGCGCAGGCGAGCTTGAAGGACATGATTACACTCGCGGTCTCTATTCCGCCGTGGCGAACTGGCCGATCCAGCGCACGTTGTCAGCGACGCGCCTCGCCGCCCGGAAGAATCTCTCGTCCGCGGTCCACATCTCGCAGTCGAAGGACTCGGCTAAGGCAAGGTAGTGCGCGTCATAGACTGCTCTCTGGCGGAGTTGACTTGCAAGCTCGAAGGCCCTGCGATGAAGATTCGGCGTCTCGTGCAACTCCAGTTGTGACGACAGCATGTTCTCCATGAGGTCGGCGGCCGTTTCCAAAGTCAATTCACCCATCGCCACCCGCCGGTGTAGAGCATTGGCTATCTCGAACGGCATGAGGCGAGGGGCTGCCGGTCTCACGCCTCGATCTTCCCAGGACAAGAGGATTGCATGGGCTTTGTCAGAGTCCGCTTCTTCTACCAACCACTTGAACGCCAGGCTCGCGTCCACGACAACCACTCCGTTCATGCCCAGTTGTCCATTTCGGCGTCCCTGATCTCGCGGGCCTCCCTTATCAGGTCAACCGAGCTTCCAGGCAGCGTTCTTCCTCCGAAGTGTTTTTCTCGAAGTTCCGCGAACCGCTCCGCGTCGGAGCGGACGGGACGTTGGGCGGACGCGCCATTTGCTTCGTCCTTCGTCAACTCCCTATCGATGGCGGACAGGCAGTACCGTCGCATACTGACGCCCTTGAGTTCGGCGACAGCCTTCAGCCGGCGCTGAAAGCCAGGATCTATGTCCAGAGTGAGCCTTTTCTTCTTGACTTCCATCATTATCTGTCCTTTCCTCGATAAGGCTGCCTGACACAAGCATAGTGCAAATACGGGAAGCTCTCAAACGTCTGCAGAAAAACTGCTGAACTCGTTCGTGGTGAGCTTGTCGAACCACTCAGGATGACCAGCCCCCTTTCAGACACACCCTTAGAAACTCCCCTCCGCCTCCAGGCCCAGGAAGTGTTGCCCCGCAACGTCGTAGTGGTCCATCCGGCCCTGGATCTGCTGCGAGATCACGTGCACGTCCTGGAACCTGCGCTGCACCGGGTTGCGCTCGAAGATCGCCTGCGAGCCGAACAGGTTGTACACCGTATCCACCACCTGCGCCGCCATGCGTATGCCGTGCGTGGCCGCCAGCCGCAGCCTGATGCGCTGGTCGAGCGACGGCGCGCCGTCCTCGCATGCGCCGCGCCACGCCTCCGACGCGCTCTGCCGCAGGAACGCGCGCGCCGACCGCCACGTGGCCTCCGCCTGCCCGACCTGCCGCCACGTGGCGGGGTCGTCCCGCAGAAGGCCCCTGCCCTGTATCGTCTTGCCGCCGGCCATCTCGATCAGCGCGTCGAGGCTCGCCCTCGCGGCCCCAAGCGCCACCGTCGAAAAGCCGGACGCGAACATGAGCACCATCGGCATCGCGTACAGCGGCCCTGGCTCGCGCGGCGCGCCGTCGGCACAAAACGTACGTCCGAACGGCACGTGCGCGTCCCGGACCTCGAATCCAAGGCTGCCGGTGCCCCGAAGCCCGTTCACCTGCCAATTGTCGACGAGATCCGCCTCGGATTTCGGCAGGATCATCGTCCGGGGCAGTTCGCCGTTATCTTCGGCATCTGCGTCCCGCAGGGTCGTAAGCGCGGCCAGCCACGTCGCATGAGGTACGCCGCTGCTGAAGTTCCAGCGTCCCGACAGCCGGTACCCGTCGCCTTCCCGCTCGACTTCAGTCCACTGCGGCGGGCCGTTCGTGACCACGGCCCGCCGGTCACCCCAGATCTCCTGGGCAAGCTCCGGCGGCATGACAGACGCCCTGGTCGAGTACACGTTGTTCTGGTTGATGCACCACGCAACGCTGCCGTCCACCTCAGCGAACGCCTCGACGACGTCGAGAAAGTCCGGGTGGTCCATCTCCGCACCGCCGACCGATCGGGGCAGCAACAGCCGGAACAGCCCCCGGTCCTTCAGCTCGTTAGCCAGCGCAGCCGGTATCTCCCGATCCCGGCTCGCCTCATCAGCGAACGCCGCCACCCGCGGCAGCACCTCCCGCACGGAGTCCAAGTATGTCTTCGGCTTCGCAGCCCTCGAAACCTCTCGCTTGATCGCTGTCAACAGATCTCCATGAACGCCACGATTGGCGAAGTCGGCCCCGTTAGAGGCCAATGCCTCACCATCGTAACGCCCCTTCGCCGACTGCGAAAGCGCCGGCTTCGCCGTGTCAATTACGCTAAGAAGTGGCCGGCATAGGCCGACTTGGCGGACACTTGCCGCAAAGCCGCCCGCCCTACGACTCGCCCCGCCGCAGCACGCGGCCAGGCATCGCGCCGGTGTGCAGCCCGTCCGCGACTATCGGCACGCCGTTCACCAGCACGTGCGGGATTCCCACGGGGTACTGGTGCGGCTCCTCGAACGTGGCCCTGTCCATCACCGTCTCCGGGTCGAACACGACGAGGTCCGCCGCCATCCCCTCTCGGACAAGCCCCCTGTCCCGCAGTCCGAGGCGCTGCGCCGGGAAGCCGGTCATCTTGTGCACCGCCGTCGGGAGCGTCATCGCCTCCTGCTCACGGACGTACCGGCCCAGCACCCTGGGATACGTGCCGTAGAACCTCGGATGCGGCTTCGCGTCGGCGTACAGACCGTCCGGCGAGATCGCCCGTCCGTCCGATCCGAACATCGCGAGCGGCTGCGTCATGAAGTACCGTACGTCACTCTCCGCCCTGTTGTGGATGACCATCGCCACCACGCCCTCCTCTTCCAGGTTCAGCCTGACCACCGCCTCCTCAGGCTCCACGCCCCAGCCTTCCGCGATCTCCTCCATGTTCAGGCCGATCAGCCCCCTATTCCTGCCGCCCTCCACGTACGCCACCTGCCACGTATCCCACAGCGGCCTGAGACCGCCCGCCGCGCGTTTCAGGTCGGATACCACCCGCGCCCTCATGCCGGGGTCACGCAGCCTCGCCATGTACGCGTCATGCCCGCCCTCCTGCACCCAGAGCGGGATGATTTCGTTCAGCGTCGATCCCGCCGCCGTGTACGGGTACACGTCGTAGGTGATGTCTAGGCCGCGCTCCCTGGCTTCGTTGAGCAGCCGGAGCATCTTCGGCCCCTCGCCGTAGTAGCGTCCGTCTGTGATCGAGATGTGCGAGAACTGCACCGGCGCGCCCGCCCTCTCCCCGATCTCCACCGCCTCCTCGATCATCGAGATGTGCTTGCCGGCCCCCGTGCGGGCGTGCGTCGCGTAGAAGGCACCGTCGAAACCGCGCAGCACCCCGCAAAGCTCCACCAGTTCGTCCGTCGACGCATAAGCCGAGGGCGCGAATGACAGCCCTGTAGAGATCGCGAAGGCGCCCTGCTCCAGCGACTCGGCCAGCAGCCGCTTCATCACATCCATCCTGTCGGCGGGCAACAGGCCGTCTGCGGTAGCTCCCGCCGCGACGCGCAGCGCGGAGTGTCCCACCTGCGGCGCGACGTTCAGGCTGACGCCGTCCGACTCCAAGTCCGACGCCCAGTCGTCCAGCGTCCTCCAGGTCCATTCCCTTTCGGAGATGAGAATCTCTCCGAACTGGTCGCGCAGCGCGTTTGGCCCGCCCTCTCCAGCCGGAAACGGCGAGAAGCTGCAATTGCCCGTGACCTCGGTAGTCACGCCCTGATAAGCCTTGCTCTCCCCTCCCGGCGAGTCGAGCAGCGACAGGTCGGAGTGCGAGTGCATGTCGATGAAGCCCGGCGCCACCACAAGGCCCGCCGCGTCGATCTCCGACGCGGCCTCCACCCCCTCCAAGTTCGCCACCGCGGCGATCCTGCCGCCGGATACACCGACGTCCGCCGCAAGCGAGTCGCCGCCGGAACCGTCCACTACCGTACCGCCCCGAATCAATATGTCAAACGCCATGCCTTTGCCGCCTCCTGGTGGTAGCCCAATCCTAACTTTGCGCTGCCAACGTGAAAAGCCATACTCGGAAGGGATTCCCGCATTGCACGCAGCATTGAAAGCCAGAACGTCTGCGGTTACATTAGGCCAATCCCGAAGGGAGCACATCAGAGCATGACATTCACCGCTGCTGACATCGAGCGCGTCCGCGCCGCAGTTGTTCGCGCCATCGAGGAGCACCGCCTTCCCGGCATTTCGGTCGGCGTGGTATCCGGCCGGGACCTCGTCTGGGCCGAGGGCTTCGGATACGCCGACATCGAGTCGAGCCAGCCACAGGACCCTTCCCTGCGTCAGCGTATCGGATCGATTTCCAAGACGATGACGGCTCTCTGCGTCATGGCGCTGGAAGACGAAGGCCGCCTCTCGCTGGAGGCGCGCGTCGCCTCGCTCCTGCCAGACGTTCCTCTCCACGGCCACGGCGAAAGCCTGACGGTGTGGCACATGCTCACCCACACCGGAGGCATAGGCGAGGCGCCCACGATGTCCGATTTCCAGGACCCCTACACGACCGCGCTTTGGTCCGACACGCCGGGCGGCTTCACGTTCCCCGGTTCGTACCCGGACGGCATCCTGGTCGAGGTAGAGCCGGGCACGAAGTGGGCATACTCGAACCACGCCTACGGCCTCCTGGGAGAGATAGTCGCCCGCATCGAGGGAGAGCCGATCGAAGAAGTGCTGCGCCGGCGCATCTTCGAGCCTCTCGGAATGACGAACACCGATTGCTTGGACCAGCAGCATCCGGACCTCACCACCGGCTACCACCGAGCGCCCGACCATGACGCGCTCGACGCGGCAGATCTCCTAGGGAACGATGTCCAGGCCGAGGAGACGGTCGACGGCATCAACATTCGCGGCAAGTGGCTGTACGTCGGCCCCTGGGCCGCCGGTGCTGTCCAGTCCACGGTGCACGACATGGCCAAGTACGCCGCCGCCCTGCTCAACAAGTCCTCTGGCATAGTGAAGCCGGAGACCTTCGAGAGCATGATTGCGCCCCAGTGGAGTCCGGATTCGCGCCTCGCCGACATTGGCCTGTGCTTCATGCGCCAGCCTCGGTTCGGCAGGTCAACGTACGGTCACGGCGGCGGAATCGCGGGTGGCTGGAATACCCACCTAACGATCGTCCCGGAGGAAGACCTCGCGGTCCTCACTCACCTCAACATGGCCTACGACGGCTTCAGCAACGTCGAAGGGTCGATCTTGCGCGCAGTCCTGGACGCTGGGCCGCTGGACCTCGGCGGCAAGTCGACCAGTTCAGAGATTCTGGAAGCGGCGCCCGGGGTCTATGGGCCCGCGCCTGGACACCTGACGAACTTCAGGATTACGCGCGGCGTCGGCCGTGTTCAGATCGCGAGGCGCGGCGACGACCTGGAACTGCGCTCCCGTCGCGGCTCCTGGCGGAACGGCGTGAGAATGGTCCAGTACTTCGAGGACGATCCAACGTACTTCATACTGGACACGGGTGAGGAAGAGCCGCCTAGGATCGTGCTACGCCAGAACGAAGACGGCCATGTGAACGAAATCCTGTTCGACCGAATGACTCACATGCACCGCGACGATTCCCTCTCGCCATGGACATAGGTTGCGTTGATAACGAAGTAAGGGGCTACAAGTGACCAAGTCAGCCGAACTACAATCCCGCTTGGACGCCGGCGAAGTGCTCGTGCTGGACGGCGCTATGGGCAGCGAGTTGGAGCGCCTCGGAGCGCCGATGCACTACGACATCTGGTGCGCCGAGGCGCTTGGCAGCCACCCGGAGCTCGTACGGCAGGTGCACCGCAACTACATTGAGGCGGGCGCAGACATCATCACGACGAACACGTACGCATCGGCGCGTCACGCGCTGGAGCGCGCCGGGCTTGGCGACAAGGTGCATGAGTGGAACACGCTGGCCGCGCGGCTCGCAATCGAGGCGCGCGACAAGTACGCGGGCTCGCGACCCGTCTATGTAGCGGGCGCGGTCTCCAACTTCGGCAACTGGGGCGATCCCGGCGCAGACCGGCTCAGACAGAATTACGGCGAGCTTGCAGGCATTCTTGAGGACAACGGAGTAGATGTGATCCTTCTGGAGATGCTCGCTGCTAAGGTAGATGAGGCCCTGCCTGGCGTTGAGGCTACCGCCGATTCCGGGCTGCCCGTGTGGGTTGGCCTGAGCTCCGTAGTCGATCGAGACAGCGGCGAGGTCATGATGGGCATCGAGGAAAGCCAGGAGCACAGCGAGAACTCCATGGGCTTCGGGCCGCTGGACGCAGCCGCTCGCAAGATCATGGCCGCCGGCGGCTCCGCGCTGCTTGTCATGCACTCGGACCTGAAGGCGACTGGCCCCGCACTGCAAGCATGCAAAGACAACTACAGTGGCACGGTCGGAGCCTACCCTAACGCCGGCTACTGGCAGAGGCCCAACTGGACGTTCGTCGACCAGGTCTCGCCGGACGAGTTCGCTAATGAGGCGATGAGTTGGGTTGACATGGGCGCGCAGATAGTTGGCGGCTGCTGCGGCTTGGGCCCGGACCACATCGAAGCCCTGCGGGGCCGCGTTCCTGAACAAAAGGCCGCATGACGCCCTCAAGGAGTCGATATGACCGCCTACTCTGAACTCCACTCCCGCCTGGAAGCCGGCGATGTCCTGATTCTCGACGGCGCGATGGGCACCGAACTGGAGCTCCTCGGAGCGCCCGTGGACGACCACGTCTGGTGCGCTCCGGCGCTCGGAAGCCATCCCGAGCTGGTCCAGAAAGCCCACGAGACGTACATCGACATTGGCGCGGACATCATCACTACGTATTCCTTCACTTGCGGCCGTCTGGCGCTGGAGAAGGCCGGCCACGGCGACCACGTGCGAGACTGGAACGCGGCGGCGGCCCGGGTCGCGGTCCAGGCGCGCGACAACCGGGCAACCGATCGTCCGGTCTATGTGGCGGGCTCGATCTCCAACTTCGGCAACTGGGGAGAGGCCGACCGGGAGTTGTTGAGAGCCAACTTCGTCGAGGTCTCAGGCGTGCTGGCCGAGAACGGCGTGGACTTCATCATCGTGGAGATGCCCAGCGCGACCGTGGACCAGGCGCTGATGGCCATCGAGGCTGCCTCGGAGCATGGTCTGCCAGTCTGGTTCTCGCTGAGCTGCGCCCTCGACCGCAACAGCGGCGACGTAATGCACGGCATTGAGGAGAGCCAGCAGCACAGTCCGCGCGCCACGCTACATGAGCCGTTGGCCGAAGCAGTCTCCAAACTGCAGGACGCCGGCCTCTCCGCCCTGCTGATCATGCACTCCGCCCTGGGAGCGATTGGCCCTGGAGTTACGGCAATGCGAGAGGCGCACAACGGCCCGGTGGGAGCCTACGCCAACGCGGGACGCTGGGAGCCGCCTCACTGGGTCTTCGTGGACCAGGTCACTCCTGAAACGTACCTCGCCGAAGCAAGCAAGTGGGTAGCATCGGGAGCCCAGATCGTCGGCGGCTGCTGCGGCATCGGGCCGGACCACGTTCGAGCCATCCGCGAGGGGTTGCCCGCCCGCGTGGCATAGCCCGGCTACAGACAGGGAAACGGAGGCAACAATGAACGTCTATTCGGAGATCGAAGACCGGCTCAATAAGGGCGGGACCGTACTGCTCGACGGCGCGATCGGCTCGGAACTACAGGAGATGGGCGCGCCGATGGGCGGCGGCTTCTGGTGTGGCCGCACCGTCGAGAACAGCCCGGACGTGATTCGCCAACTCCACAAGGACTACATAGACATAGGCGCGGACGTCATAACCACCAACACGTTCGACACCGTGCCGCTCAAGATCTGGAACGAGGGGCTGGGCGAAAAGGCTCGTGAATGGAACCTGACTGCGGCACGGCTGGCCGTGGAGGCCCGTGACGAGGCATCGGCGGACCGTCCGGTGGTCATAGCCGGCGCTCTCGGCCCCAACTCGCAGGGAGATCCTGACCAAGTCAGGGAGAGCTTCAAAGCCCAGTCCGGGTACCTTGCCGAGGGCGGCGTGGACATGCTGCTCGTGGAAATGATCGGCAACCGTAGAGAGCCCCGGGTGATCGCCTGCGAGGAGGCGCTTGCCACCGGCCTGCCGACGTGGGTCGCCTTCAGCACGCGAATCGTCGAAGACGGCCGCGTCCTGCTCGGCCATCCGCTGCACGCCACGGATCCGCGGCGCGGCGAAAGCGATCCCGCGGACGACCCAACGTTTGCAGACTCCATCGAAGACGTGAAATCGCTCGGATGTGGAGCAGCATTAGTGTTCCATTCGGAAGTCGATCATACGGGCGCGGCGCTGGACATCCTGCGCGATGCCTGGGAAGGGCCCGTGGGCGTGTACCCGCACAGGGGCGACTTCAAGATGCCGGAGTGGCAGTTCGAGAACCGCATCTCCCCGGAGGAGTTCGTCGACGCCACCGACGAATGGCTGGGGCAAGGTGCCCAGATCGTCGGCGGATGCTGCGGCATCGGCCGCGAACACATCCGCCAGCTAAAGCAACTGCTAGATGAGCGCGAGGTCGGCTGATCGCCGTCAGCCCGGCTGTGTTGGCAGGTGCGAGTAATTGTCGAGCCACCAGCGGGAGATGTCGATGCGGCGCGCGAACCAGACGTCGGGATGGCTCTTCGCGTACTCGATGAACTCCTCGACGGGCGTGGCGCGTGCCGGACGGCCGACGGTGCGAAGGTGCAGGCCGACGGACATCATCTTCGGGTGGGTCTCCCCTTCCTCGTACAGACAGTCGAAGGCTTCCTTGAGGCGCAGGAAGAAGTCGCGCGGCTCCGAGTAGCCGGGGGCGCGGCCAAAGCGGCCATCGTTCAGTTCCAGGCTGTACGGAATCACGAGCACCCGCTTGCCGAGCACGTCTATGAAGTATGGCAGGTCGTCCGCCATCGAGTCGCACTCGTACAGGAAGCCACCGTGCTCTACCAGCAGTTCACGCGTCGAGTCGCTGGGGTTTCTGGAGAACCAGCCCAGACATGTCGATCCTGTGATGTCCTCGATCACGTCCGCCGCGCGACGGATGTGCTCCCGCTCCTCCTCGCGGGATAGCTCGTAGTGC
This sequence comes from Dehalococcoidia bacterium, assembly GCA_963668185.1. Lineage (GTDB taxonomy): Bacteria > Chloroflexota > Dehalococcoidia > Lucifugimonadales. Next base: position 533,617 of record OY764162.1, on the reverse strand, counting down.
GGTATCCAGCGGTAGCCGTGGCTGATGATCTCGTGGCCCGCATCGACGATGGTCTGCGCGGCGTCGCGGTTCATCTCCAGCGCCATGGCGCAGCCGAACACCGTGATCTTGACTTCCTGCTTGTCGAAGATGCCCATCAGCCGCCAGAAGCCGCGCCTCGTGCCGTAGTCGAACGCGGACTCATTGCGGACGTCCCTGCGTCTGCCCCTTACCGTGAAGCCGTCGCCCGATGCCTCAGGGTACTCGTCTCCGTTCAGCGGGGTCTTTTCGGAGCCTTCCTCGAAGTTGACCACGAGCGACACCGCGATGCGTGCGCCATTGGGCCACTCGATTTTCGGATAGTCCTGACCGTACCCGACGAAGTCTCTCTTTACGACGTACATGCAGGCATCCTCCCCTACCCAAGCTCCGGGTAGCGCCGGAGCCACCAACGAGCGATGTCCGCGCGCCGCGCGAACCACACGCCCTCGAAACCGCGCGCATACTCCAAGAACTTGCCGAGTTGGCGGGCGCGCGACGGTCTTCCACTGATGCGCGGATGCAGACCCACCGACATCATCTGCGGATGCTCCGCGCCCTCGGCGTACAGGCGGTCGAACGTCCCTTTCATGACGTTGAAGAAGTGGTCCGGCTGGGTGAATCCCGCGAAGGTGGGCAGCGTCCAGAACTTGGCGTCGGTCACCTCAAGCGTGTACGGCACCGCCAGCAGCTTCCGGCCGGCGGCAAGGTCGAAGTAAGGGATGTCATCGCCATAGGCGTCTGAGTGGTAGATGAAGCCGCCCTCGTCCAGCAGGAGACGCAGCGTTTGCTCGCTCGGAGCGCGGGAGAGCCACCCTACCGGACGCTCACCTGCCGCCGCCTGAACGGCTTCGACACATTGGCGGATCTGCTCGGCCTCTTCCTGTTCCGTTAGATCGTGAAGCTCGATGTACCTGTGGCCGTGGCCCGCGGCCTCATGGCCCCGCGCCGCTATCTCGGCGGCCGCTTGGGGGTTGCGTTCCAGCGCCATGCCGCAACAGAAGAACGTCGCCTTCACCCCGTACCTGTCCAGGGTATCCAGAATGCGCCAGATCCCCCTCCTCGACCCGTACTCCCAGAACGACTCTACGAAGTAGTCTCTCCGGCCTGGCTCCCCGAATATGCCCTCGGTCGCCGGCTCCGGGTCGGGGTCGCCCTCAAGCGGCGTTCTCTCCGCGCCTTCCTGGAACTGGACGGTGACAGACACGGCGATGCGAGCGCCGTCCGGCCACTCGATCCTCGGGTAGTCTCTGCCGTAGCCGGTTAGATTGCGGCCCGCAGGATGCTCGACCATGCTCATGCCGCGTTGGCGTCTTCAGCCGGAGTAAGCAATGCGTTCTTCCCGGCTCCTAGGCGACGGAAAGGCCGTACTCCGACGCCGCGTCCTCGATCCAGAGCGCCAGATAGCCTGCGAAGCTTCTGCGAACTATTACGTCGTACGTCGGTGAATCATCGATCTGGAGCAGCGTCGCCGCGGCGTGCGCGATGTTGGTCTGCGCGCATTGGGCCGGGCCGAATGAGCGTGGATGCAGGTCCAGCGTGCATCCGCTGGCCAGAACGTCGCGGACGTGCGGGCCGGACAGTCTGAGTACCGTCTGGCCGCCCGTGACGTCGGTCACCGAGGAGTGAATGCCAGTCAGCGCCCGGCGAAGCCTTTCGATCAGCGCGGCCTCGTCGCCAGGCTCAGTGAGTATCAGCCACTCGTCGGGCCCCAGCCAGACCGCAGTCCTGCCATCCTGAGAGACGAATGTGTTGGCCGTAGCCGGCACGTCGAAGCCAAGCGCCGAGCGGATGCTCGCGGCGAACAGGGCGTCGCTGTTGTTCCCACGCAAGTTGACGTGCCCCAGATACGGGCGTTCGTCGAGCCGAAGACCCGCTTCAGCCTGATCGACAGTCTCGCCGAAGCGGTAGCCTGTGAGCGGAGACTCCAACCGTGGACTGTCACTAAGCATTCTGGCGCTCCGCGTTAGGGTCGTAGAAGACTGGACTGGATATCTTCGCCGGCACTGCGTCTCCCGGCCCTGTCGATACGTACACGGTCTCCCCTTCCCGTTGGTGTCCTCCCCTTACGACGCCGAGCGCGATCGAACGTCCAAGCACCGCGCTCCAGTAGCTGGACGTTACGTGACCTATCATCGGCACGGGGAGGCTGGACGTGTCGGCGTCTTCAATGACCTGCCCGCCTTCCGGCAGCACATGGGCCGGGTCTTCCGTCAAGAGGCCGACGAACTGCTTGCGGTCCGTCCGCACCATCTCTGAGCGGGAGAGCGACCGGCGGCCTATGAAGTCCTTGCGCTTGGACACGAGCCTGTCCAGGCCCATGTCCTGCGGAGTCATGGAGCCGTCCGTGTCCTGCCCGACGATAATGAATCCCTTCTCGGCCCTGAGCACGTGCATGGCCTCCGTACCGTACGGGGTGATGCCGAACTGCTCTCCGGCCTCCACGGCGGCTTCCCACACCGCCCTGGCGTAGTTGGCGTTGACGTTGATTTCGTACGAGAGTTCGCCGGCGAACGCGATGCGGAACACGCGCGCGGGCACGCCGAGGCATGCGCCCTCACGAACCGACATGAACGGGAAGGCATCGTTGGAGAAGTCGATGCCGGTGCAGGTCGCGGCGGCGACATCGCGGCTCCTGGGACCGTTCAGCGAGATGGTGGCCCAGTGATCGGTGGAAGAGGTCAGATACACTTTGAGTTCGGGCCATTCGGTCTGGAGCCAACGCTCCAGGTGGGCGAAGACGGCTGCGGCGCCGCTCGTGGTCGTGTGCATGAGGTACCGGTTTTCGGTGAGGCGGCCGGTCACGCCATCGTCCATGATGTTGCCGTCCTCGCCGAGCATCAGCCCGTAACGGCACTTGCCCACTCTGAGGTTCTTCCAAGGGTTCGTGCACATCCGGTTGAGGAACTCGGCGGCGTCCGGGCCTTCGATCTCGATCTTTCCGAGAGTAGAGGCGTCGAGTATCCCCACGCCGTTGCGCACCGCGAGGCACTCCCTGTTCACGGCGTCGTGCATGCTTTCGCCGGGCTTCGGGTAGTACCAGGGGCGCTTCCACTGCCCCACGTTCTCGAACTCAGCGCCCGCCTCCACGTGCCAGCCGTGAATCGCGGTTGTGCGAACAGGATCGAACAGGTCGCCCGACTCGCTGCCGGCTATCGCGCCGTATGCCACGCCCGAGTAGAGGGGCCTGAACGTGGTCACGCCCACGTCCGCGATCTCGCTGCCGAGGGCCTGCGAGAGGATGCCGATGCCGTTGACGTTGCCCAGCTTGCCCTGATCGGTGCCCATGCCGAGCGTGGTGTACCGCTTGACGTGCTCGATGGACTCGTATCCTTCTCTGGCGGCTACGACAATATCGGCTGCGGTAACGTCGGCCTGGAAATCGACGAACCGCTTGGAGCCGCGTGTGACCGGCTTGCCGGTGGGAACGAGCCACACGGGCATGGCCGGCTTCTCCGACGCTTCCTCCACTTCAGGCGCATGCTCCGACAGAGCGCCGTTTCCGAATCCCGCAGCCGCCGCGGCAGTTGCGCCTGCCTGCGCGCCTTGAGCGATGCAATCGGACGTGCGGAAGTCGCCGGAGGCCGAGCCCACGCACACACTTTCCAGTGTCGGTTCGCCCGGTACGAAGCAGGCGCGCTCGCCGTCGTAGATGACGGGAGCGCCGGTCTGGGAGTGCAGGTGAACGGAGGGAGACCATCCGCCGGATACGGCGACGAGGTCACAGTCGAGCGTCCTCTCGCGGCCTGTGACGCCATCGGCATTTGCATTGAGCCGGGCGATCTTGACGCCGCGCACCCGATCGCCGCTCATTGTGTTCACTACGGCGTGCCCTGACGCAACGTAGATGCCCACGTGCTGGACGAGCTCCGGCAGTTCGCCGGTTGGCCGGGGGCGGGTGTCCACGATGGCCGTGACGTCCGCGCCGGCCGCTCTCAGATTCAGCGCGGTCCTGTATGCGCTGTCGTTGTTGGCGAAGACCACGCACCTTTCGCCAGGCAGCACACCGTACCGGGTTACGTAAGTAGATACCGCCGAGGCCAGCATGATCCCGGGCCGGTCGTTGTTCGGAAACACGAGCGGCCGTTCGATGGCGCCGGTGGCGAGCACGACGCGCCCGGCCCGGATGCGCCAGAGCCTGTTTCTTGGCCCGGCGATGTCTCCGGTTGGCGCGTGATCGGTCCTGCGCTCTAGGACGGTGACGAAGTTTCCGTGGTAGTAGCCCAGCGCAGTGCTGCGAGTCAGCACTTGGACATCGTCCATCGCTGAAAGGCGCTCAGCGGCGGACGTTGCCCAGTCCTGTCCTGAAACGCCGGAAATCTGGACGCGGTCGGAGAGGAGCCGACCGCCGAGGCGGCTGTCTTGCTCTATGAGAATCACGCGGGCGCCCGCTCCTCCCGCCTCCAGCGCCGCCGAGAGGCCGGCGGGGCCGCTGCCGACCACGAGCACGTCGCAGTGCGCGTTCATCTTGTCGTACGTGTCCGGGTCCGGCGATTCGGCAGCGACGCCGAGGCCGGCAGTTTCACGGATCCGGTGCTCGTACGTCTTCCACATGAACCTGGGGCCCATGAGCGTCTTGTAGTAGAAGCCGGGCGGCAGGAACGATGAGAGTTTGTCGAACGCGCCCCGCCAGTCGGCGCGAAGCGATGCGGAGGCATTGACGCTGGCCGTCACGAGGCCGTCAAATATCCCCTGCTGCGTGGCGGGAACGTTCGGGGTTGTGCGAGCGCCAGTTCCAACCTGGAGGAGCGCGTTAGGCTCCTCAGGGCCGGCAGTCATTATGCCCCTTCTTCTGTGGTACTTGAAGCTGCGGGCGACAGTGCCGGCCCCGTTGGCCAGGAGCGCGGACGCGACGGTGTCGCCGTGGTAGCCCTCGTAGTCCCGTCCGTTGAAGGAGAACATGACGGGATGGGCGCGGTCGATGAGTCCGCCGGAATCGAGCCTGTTGGGTTGCGTCAACTGGCCTCTCCCGGCGGTCTCTCGCCAACGCGATAGAACGATTCAAAGTCGTACGAGCCGGTGTCCCTGACGGCGTTGAACCACCTGCGGCATCCGGCGGAGTGGTTCCACTGCTCCATGTGCTTCCCCAAAGGGTTCTTGCGGTAGTAGAGGTAGTCCGCCCATTCGCCGTCGGTCAGCGCCTCGGGGACCGGAGGCCTGACGATGTGGCTCTCGCCGCCGTAGGTGAACTCAGACTCGTCCCTGGGGCCGCAGTGCGGGCATTCGATCAGCAGCATATCGTCGGCTCCCTAGTGCGCCACGCCAGCCGCGCCGTGCTCGTCGATCAGCTTTCCGGTGGTGAACCGTTCGAGGGCGAACGGCTCGTTCAGCTTGTGCGGGCGGTCGTTCGCGATGGTGTATGCGAACACCCAGCCGGAGCCGGGGGTGGCCTTGTAGCCGCCGGTGCCCCAGCCGCAGTTGAAGAAGAGGCCGTTGACCGGGACCCTGCCGATGATCGGGCAGGCGTCCGGGCACGTGTCGACGATTCCGCCCCACACGCGCAGCATTCGCACGCGGCTGAAGATGGGGAACAGTTCGACGAGCGCCGCGGAGGCGTGCTCGACGACGGAGAAGCTGCCGCGCTGGGCGTACCCGTTGTAAGAGTCGATCCCGGCTCCGGCGAGTAGCTCTCCCCTGTCGGTCTGGCTCACGTAGGCGTGGACGGCGTTCGACATGATGACGGCGTTCAGAATGGGCTTCACCGGCTCAGTGACCCAAGCCTGCAGCGGGTGGCTCTCGATGGGAAGGCGCAGGCCGGCCATGTTGGCCAGGACGCCGGAGTTGCCGGCGGTGACCACGCCGATCTTCTTCGCGCCGATGAATCCTCTTGTCGTCTCCACACCTGTTACGCCATCGCTGTTGCGGCGGATGCCCGTGACCTCGCAGTTCTGGATGACGTCCACGCCCATGGCGTCCGCCGCGCGGGCGAAGCCCCAAGCCAGCGCGTCGTGCCGGGCGGTGCCGCCCCTGCGCTGGATGGAAGCGCCGAGGATCGGATAGCGGCTGTCCGGCGAGGTGTTGATGATGGGCACGAGCCGCTTGATCTCATCGGGGCCGATCAGCTCGGCGTCGATGCCGTTCAGCCGGTTCGAGTTGACGCGGCGGGCGATGTCGCGCATCTCCTGAAGGCTGTGGCCGAGGCTGAGGACGCCGCGCTGGCTGAACATCAGGTTGAAGTTGAGTTCCTGCGTGAGTCCTTCCCACAGCTTGAGGGAGTGCTCGTAGAGCCATGCCGCCTCGTCCCAGAGGTAGTTGGAGCGTACGACCTCGGTGTTGCGGCCCGTGTTGCCGCCGCCGACGTAGCCCTTCTCGACGACGGCGACGTTGGTGACGCCGTGGTTCCTGGCTAGGTAGTACGCGGTGGCGAGGCCGTGGCCGCCGCCGCCAACGATTACGACGTCGTATTCGGGGCGCGGGTCTGGGCTGCGCCAGGCGCGCTGCCAGTTTTCGTGGAAGGTGACGGCGTTCCTGGCGATGGTGAGGAGGGAGTACTTCTGCAAGCCTGTATCTCTTGAGATCTGTGTCCGGGGAGATTTCGCGCCAAGAACGATTGATTGCGGAAAGTATGGGATGGGGCGGCGTGCAGTGTCAAGTTGGGGCGGGGGGTTGTTCTCCGAGCGCAAGGGCCGGTTGACATTGGTCAGTGTTCAGAGTGGAGGCGGCACGACTAGCACTCGCCGCTTTTGCCCCATCCCCACCTCTGGATACCGGCCTTCGCCGGTATGACGGCGAAACCAGATTTCTTTACCACCGGAGGTTTCGCACGAAGTGTGATGTGACCTGTTACTGCCGTCGTGTGCCATAGTGCGGGTTGGCGGCGATGTGGATAGAATAGAGTTTGATCGCCACATTTGAGGTAAGCGCCAGACTATGCAAGAACAGAAGACAGTCCAGCTTGGCCCTGAGGAGCACGTGGCCGGGAGGCCGTTTTCGGACCCGGAGCATAGCGAGGTGGACCTCGGTTACCTTCGGACGATGCTGGACCGGGTGCGGCACCACCTGGACAGGCCGGAGGGACTGCCGGAGGACCAGCGGCCGGTGATCATCGAGGAGGAAGAGGAGTTGGGCTACTATCACCGCACGGTGATCTCTTTGCCGGACAGGCTTCGCTCAGGCGAGGGGCTGACGGTGGTGGGGTTCTTCGGGATGCGGCAGCCGAACGACATCGAAGAGGAGGTTACGGCGGTGGACGACGCGCTGGTGGCGGACCTGCCGAGCCACGCTTACGTCGCGGCCTATTGCAGCATGGCGCTGGGCGAGGGCCCGGACCAGGGGAACCTGATACTGATGACGGAGGAGTCGGGCATCGAGCGCTGGAAGGACGGCGAGCGGCATGCGTACGCCGCCCAGGTACTCGCGCCGAAGGCGTACTCGGCGGCCCGCGCTTACAACGGCCGGGTGGCGGCGGGGTGGCAGTCGGGCGCCGACATGGTGCTGGACCGGGCGAAGTACTACGACTTCGCGGACGACCCGTGGTGGCGCGCGATCCGGGAAGGGACCGTGGAGTAGGCGTCCGGCTCAATCAAGCGCCAATCCTAAGAATCGACTCTACGAGGGAGAACCGATGGACTGCCCAGTTTGCGGCGAAGACCACACTTCCAGACCGATCCCGTGCCTGCAGGCGGCGTCGTTGAGCCACGTGGGCACCTGCGGCATCAGCACGGAGCACTACGCTGAGGACTGCCTGCTGAAGCTGCTGAACGAGTACGTGGACTCGAAGCCGGAGTGGAACAGGAAGCGGAGGCGGAGGGAGGGGTAGGCTCCGGTCACCAGCGCCGTCCGGGAAACCCCATCCCGGCCTTGCCCAGCAGACTGGGGAAGGGGTCATAGAAGGACGCTTCCCAGTGTTCTTAGGCACGCCCTAAAAAGTTCTTTCCCGCATACTTCGGAACGTCTTGACAGCCGATACTATTACTGGTATCAAAGGCATATGAACAGGTTGGCTGACCGGATCAGCAAGAATCCCAGGAATGTCCGGTTCGCTGACCTTCGCAAGCTCTGTGACAGATGCTTTGGCCAGCCAAGACAGCACGGAAGCCACCTGATCTACCGTACGCCTTGGCAGGGCGAGCCCAGAGTCAACATTCAATCTAGCAGAGGCATGGCCAAGCCCTACCAAGTGCGACAAGTACTCAAAGCAATCGCTATGCTGGAGGATATGGCATGACCGACCGTTACGCCTACCGGGTCGTCTGGTCTGAGGAGGACGGCGAGTATGTCGGGCTGTGCGCCGAGTTCTCCTTGCTCAGCCACCTGGACGAGACGCCGGAGAAGGCGTTCGCCGGCATTCGCGACCTGGTGGCGTTTTGCGTAGATGATCTGCGCAAGGAGGGCGCGCCGGTCCCGGAGCCGATATCCACTCGACGTTACAGTGGGAGGTTCGTCGTCCGTGTGCTTCCTGAAACACATCGCGCATTGGCGCTCGAAGCAGCCGAAACCGGTGTGAGCATGAACCGCCTCGTGAGCGAGCGGCTATCGACTAGAGGGTAGCCAGGGTCAGGCTATGCGTGGACTTCGGTGACGCTGTCCGGGTGGACTAGGGCTATGTGGGCGAAGTCCGAGTCTTGGGCGGCGCCGTGCCAGTGCTTTTCGCCGGCGGGTATGAAGGCGGTGTCTCCTTCTTCGACTTCGAACGTCTCCGACTCGGCGCCGACGAGTCCCCTGCCCTTCGTGACGTAGAGGATCTGGTCGCTGGTGTGGGTGTGGAGCTTGTTCCTTGCGCCGGCGGCGAACTCGACGATGAAGAAGTTGAAGTAGCTGCTGGCGTCGCCCCCGATGAGGGGACGGCGGGCGACTTTACCGCCCTCGAATATCGGCGAGCCGGTGGCATCGAGCGTTTCTACTTCTGACTTTCGGACGATCTTCATGGCGGCTCCTTCGGGTGTTTGGGCGAATCTGTGGGCAGCGCGGGAGTATTCTACTCGATGCGGCCGGCCGGGGTTGACGGCCGGGCGCGCTGCTAACTGTCATTCCGATTGAGCGAAGCGAGAGAGGAATCCAATGCCTCCCGCACGCCGCCAGGCCCCGCCCCCGGCGAGACGCGCGTTTGGCCAGGGCGCGGCGTTGGTGGCTTGCGGGGCGTCTGAGATTCCTCGGGGGACTCGGAATGACAGTGGCAACGGCGCTGGCTCATGGTTCGGCGGGGGCGGGTTCGCCGTCGGTGGGTTCGGTGTGAGACGCGCCGGCCGACCCCATCCCGACCTTCCCCAGCAGACTGGGGAAGGGGTCAGACGGGTCGGGTTCGACTTCGGCGGGTTCGGGCGGATGGATTCCCGCCTTCGCGGGAATGACGGAAGTAGGCGCGGGAATGACGGATGGGCCGTCGGTGGGTTCGGCGTCGGGTTCGGGTTCGCCGTCGGGGGGTTCGGCGCCGGGTTCGGGTTCGCCGTCGGGGTGTTCGGCCCAGGGGTTGGATTCGCAGTCGCAGGATGCGGTGCCGTGGCGACATGCGAGGCGGATGGGGCCGCGGCATGAGTCGCGGATGCGCCTGACCGCGTCTATGATTTCGCCGGCCGCTATGGACCTTTCGACGGCCGGCCGGGCGTGTTCGCTGAAGTAGTGCTCCTCTCCGTTGTGTATGATGATGCTGCCGCGTTTGGAGGGGTAAACGACTCTGGGGTCCGGGGGCGTCGGGCGCCTGCCGACGGCGTCCAGCAGGGCGTCTGTCGCTTTGGAGACGGCTCGATTGTCGAAGCCGGTGTCTCCGCTGTGGCCGTATGTGTTGGAGTACGGGGGTTCGTAGCCGGCGAGGATGTCGGGAACCCCATCCCGGCCTTCCCCAGCAGACTGGGGAAGGGGTTCGAGGGAGGCGCCAGCAGACTGGGGAAGGGGTTCGAGGGAGGCGCCAGCAGACTGGGGAAGGGGTTCGAGGGAGGCGCCAGCAGACTGGGGAAGGGGTTTGAGGGAGGCTCCAGCAGACTGGGGAAGGGGGTTTAGTTCTGCGTCGGCGTAGGTGTCGTGGTGGAGGGGGCCGGGTGCGTCGTCGAAGCCTCGGCGCAGGAGTTCTTTGGCGGCGTCTATGCGGTGGTGGGGGCCGAAGCCGGGCATGTAGCCTAGCATGACGTCTATGAGGAATCGTATGGCCTGTCGTCCTCCGTCGGTCTCGGCTCGTATGAAGCGTGCGAGGTCGGGGTTGAGGCCAGTGGTGTCCAGGGTGTCGGCCTGGGACGCCTCTGCGGGCTCTGCGCGCATTGCTGAGGGCGTGGGCAGGCTGGCGAACTCTTTGGCTTCTTCGAAGCCGAGTTTGATGAGTTGGCGGGCGGCGTCTAGCCTGTGGTAGGGCTTGGCGCCGCGGATCCGGTCCTGCATGGCTGCGACTAGGAACCGGACGATGAGTCTGCCGTCCTGGGTTTCTTCTCGGACGATGGCCTGTATGGGTGATATGGTGTGCTCTTCGGTATCCATGGGTTCTAGGATAGCGGGCGCGTACTGGCGTGTCAAGGGGGGGGATAGTGAATAGTGGTTAGTGGCTAGGGGGAGCGGACGGCCGGTTGGTTGATGGGGGTGGCCCCCTCGGGGGACTCGGGGCAGGCTCTTCGACAGGCTCAGGGCGAACGGATTGGAGGGCGTGAGGCTTTGGATTCCTCTCTCGCTTCGCTCGATCGGAATGACAGTGGGGGCGGGGGTTTCTGCCGTGGAAGGAGGTTGGTGGCGTGCGGGAGGTCTTGGGTTCCTCGGGGGACTCGGAACGACAATGGCAACGGCGCTGGCTCATGGCTCAATAGGTTCACCACCGGCGGCGTTGGGGCGGATGGATTCCCGCCTGCGCGGGAATGACGGCGAGAGAGGGGCAGGAATGACGGGTGGCACGGACGTGGCCCGCCCCGCTGGATTCAGGCTGGGCGCGGGTTCACGCTGGCGCGGGGATGCGGGGGTGACGGCGGGGGTGGAGGCGACGGGCGGATTCGAACCGCCGAATAGGGGTTTTGCAGACCCCCGCCTTAGACCACTTGGCTACGTCGCCTCTGAGTGTGTGGTGCCGAGGATGAGACTCGAACTCATACAGCCTTAGCGGCCACAGCGCCCTCAACGCTGCGTGTCTACCAATTCCACCACCTCGGCGCAGCGCGCGTCCAGAGTTGCGGACAGCGCGGCTCAATTATACTTACGGGCGGAAGCGGCTGTCTATGGGAAGGCGGGGCGCGCTAGGAGAGTTGGGAGCCGCCGTTTACGTTTATTGACTGGCCGGTGATGTTGCGGGCGGACTGGGAGGCGAGGAAGGCGGCGAGGTTGCCGATGTCTTCGGGGGTCTGCTCCCTGCGGAGCGGGGTGTTGCGGGCGACGGTGGACTCGAACTGCTCCCTGGGGGTGCGGGCCGCGGCGTCCTCGAAGATGGAAATCTGGCGGGTGGCTAGCACGTTCCACATGGGCGTCCATAGCAGGCCGGGGCAGATGGCGTTCACGTTGATGTTGTACGGGGCGAGCTCGAGGGCGGCGGCCTGCGTGATGCTGATGCAGGCGGCCTTGCTCGCCGAGTATGCGGACAGGCCGGGGTTGCCCCGGCGGCCGGCGACAGAGGAGATGTTGACGATCTTGCCGAAACGCCTCTTCTTCATGCCCGGCGCGACGGCCTGGGTGACGCGATCCACGCCTTTGACGTTGACCTCGTAAACGATGTCCCAGTCGGCCTCGTTTTCGCCGAGGCGGCCGGTCCAGCCGGGCGCGGAGACGACGCCGGCGTTGTTTACGAGCACGTCGATCCGGTCAAAGCGGTCTATCACCTTCTGAACGGCGCGGTCCACTGAACGCTGGTCCGTTACGTCCATCTCGACGGCGTAGGAACGGCGGCCGAGTTCGGAGACTTCGGCGGCGGTGGATCCTGCGATGGCAGCGTCGATGTCGGCGACGGCTACGTCGGCGCCGTTGCGGGCCAGCGCGAGCACGATGCCGCGCCCGATTCCCCGGCCGCCTCCGGTTACGACGGCGATAAGGCCTGTTATGTTCATTGGGTCCTCCCAGATAGCGGACGCTAGACGCACACTCATCGAGCATCTCAGTCCGTGTAGTCGAATTCTCTCCGCCAAGCTATGTACTGCTTGAGGCCGGAGGCGATGTCGAACTGGGGGTGGAAGCCGAGGTCTTCTTTGATGCGGGTGGCGTCTGTTATGCCGTAGGAGCTTGCGCGGGACTGGAAGCCGGCGCCTTCGAAGCGGACGCCGGGGACCGCTTCGCGGAATGCGGTCATCAACTCATCGGTCGTGCAGGACTGGCCGGAGGCGAGGTTGTAAACATCGTGGCCGGGCGCGGGGTGGTCGAGCGCGAGGGCGATGCCGGCGGCGAGGTCGAGCGCGTGGGTGAAGGACCATACGGCGGGCGCGGGCGCCTGGAGCGGTTCGCCGCGGACGGCCCTGCCCGTCATCCTGTGCAGCATGCTCATGACGGCGCGGTGGCCCGTGGGCCGCTCCATAGGGCCGTACGGCCCGCCGAGGCGGACGCTGACGGCGGAGAAGCCGTGCAGGTGGGAGTATCGCGTCGTGAGAAGCTCGCTGGCGTACTTGGAGACGCTGTACGTGGAGCTCGGCGGCACAAGGCCGGCGGTCTCCTTCAGGACTACGCCGGGGCCTCTCAGGGACTCGTACACGCCGCCGGAGCTTACGTACACGAAGCGCGCGCAGTCCACGGCGGCGGCGAGTTCGAGCAGGTTCACGGTACCGGCGAGGTTGATGTCGAATATCCTGGCGGCCTGCTGACGCTCGACGTCTTCCAGCACGACGGTATAGACGGCGGCGTGGGCAATCTTTTCGATAGCGTGGCTGTCCGCGAGGGCCAGGACCGCCTGCCGGTCGGTGATGTCGGCCTGGAGCCAGGTCACGTCGTCGAAGTGCGGGCCGAGGTATCGGCGAACGAGCGGGTCAGGGGGCGCGATGTCGAGGGAGATGACGCGGTGGCCTTTCTCGACGAGCACCTTGACTAGGTTGGAGCCGATGAAGCCGGTACCGCCGGTTACGAGGGTGGGCATGATTATGCTCCGTATCGGTTAGCTGATAGAGGCATAGATGCTACTACCAAATCAGGTGAAGTGAGCAGTTGGAGCATATACAAGCAAGCTTGGCGTACGAACGCGAGATACCCCATCCCGACCTTCCCCAGCAGACTGGGGAAGGGGTCAGATCACGTCTTGCTACCAGTCTTCTTTCGGAATGGAGGCGAACTGCATCTGAGCGATTATCTTGTCTAAAGCAGACCATTCGGCGCCGTAAACGGCGTCGAGGGCCTCCCGCACTCCGTCGTTGCGGTGTGATTCTATGTAGCCTTCTACGGCACGCCGGAATAGCTCGCTTCTCGACATGCCCATGCGCCTGGCCATCGACTCGGCCTCATGGAAGACTGGGGCAGGAATGGAAATTGTTGTTTTCACAGCGCCAGTATAACCCCGGTTATACCGGACGGCGACGGGGAAACGTCCAGATAACTATTTTGATTCCATGAGCGAGGTAACCGGTTTCTCTGAACCTGTTCCATGTGGTGGGCCGTCGTGGTTGAATGCGCACTTCGAACGGGCTGGGTTCGTCCATCTCTGAAAGGGTATCTCTGAACAGAGGTCTGAGATTCCTCACTTCGTTCGGAATGACAGTAGGACGTTCGGAATGACAGTAGAGGGCGTTCGGAATGACAGTGGAGGGCGTTCGGATTGGCAGCAGAGAGCACTCCGATTGACAGTAGAGAGCACTCCGATTGACAGTGGAGAGCGTTCGGAATGGCAGTATGGTGCTCGGATTGACCGGCCGGAGACGGCGCAAATACAATCGCTCACGTTCCAAGAGGCCGATGTCTAACGGGGTGTCCAATAAGCTGTCGAACCGTGAACGGCGCTTCGACCCTTCGACAGGCTCAGGGTGAACGGATTTCTTGTTGGACAATCTTTACGCAACGGCACGTACTTCGATCTTACGTGAGAGGGGCGCATGAATCTGGACAATGCCGAGGTTGTGATAATCGGGGGTGGGGTTTCGGGGCTTAGCGCCGGGTGGTGGCTGGCGAGGGCGGGCGTGGACGTGGTTGTGGTGGACAAGGGGGTGATCGGCTACGAGGCGTCGAGCCGGAACGGCGGGCAGATGGGCCACAGAGGCAAGGAAAGGGCGGACGGCCTCGCGAAGGCGGAGGTGGAGCTGTGGCCTCAACTCGACGATCTGCTGGGGTATCCGACGGAGTGGAAGCCGGGCCTGGTCCGCATCGCGTTCCTCGACTACGAGATGGAGGAGATGAAGCAGCACGCAGAGGCCATGCGAGCGCTTGGGGCTGAGGCGCACATCGTGGACCGGGAGACGATCCGCGAGTGGATGCCGATGGTGAGCGAGCGGGCGCTGGGCGGCCTGTTCTCGCCGAGCGGCGGGCACGCGAACCCGCAGCGCACGGTGCAGGCGTACGCGTGGGCGATGCAGGACCACGGCGGGCGTATCCTTCAGAACTGCGCCGTGACCGGGTTCAAGATCGATGGGGAGCGGATCACGGAGGTGGAGACGGAGCGCGGCGCGATTGGGTGCGACTTCGTGGTCAGCGCGGCCGGGCCGCAGACAGGGCACGTCGCGGAGATGGCGGGCGTGTGGGTACCGGTCGCGCCGGGGCGCGTGGAGATACTGGTGACCGCGCCGATCGAGCCGATGTGGGACGGGTTCGTGTTCGGGAACGGCCTTTACGGCCGGCAGACGAGGCGCGGCAACCTGGCGTACGGCGGCGGCAACCAGGAGTGGATCGACGTGGACCTGGCGTCGCCGGAGAAGCCGAACACGCCTCTGATCAGAAACGTCGGCAGGCGGCTGGCCGAGTTGATGCCGGCGGTGGAGCACGTTCCGGTCATCAGGACGTGGGCGGGCGTGGTCGAGCAGACGCCGGACCACTGCCCCATCATCGACATAGCCGACCATCCGAATAATTTCCTGGTGTGCACGCTCTCAGGCGACGGATTTGGGATTTCGCCGGGAACGGGCAAGGCGGTGAGCGAGCTGGTGCTGCACGGCGAGTCGACCATTCCGACCGAGCAGATGAACCTGGGGCGGTTCGCGGACGTGCCCGGCACGTGGCGGGAGGACCGGGGCTGGACTCCTGCGGGAGAGGTCCCGTTTCGTTACGGGTGATGGCCTAGAATAGCGGTTAGCAGGGCGAACGGTGAGGGGAAACCCCACCCGCCCCCACCTCTGGATACCGGCCTTCGCCGGTATGACGGCATAGTGAGGCTGCTGTCCCACGAAATCTGAACAGTTACCAAGATACAAGGGCGAACGGGGAAAGGGCGCTTCGCGAAGCGCCCCTACGGCGGGGCCAGGGCGAACGGAACGGGACCGGCGAAGGCGGGGCGTAGATTGGAGGCCGCGAATATGGCAGCAATCGATCACGGGGAGGTTGTGGTCATCGGCGCGGGCGTCAGCGGGCTGAGCACGGCGTGGCGGCTTGCGCGGGCTGGCGTGGACGTGGTCGTCGTGGAGAAGAGCCTCGTCGGCTGGGAGGCGTCCGGGCGGAACGGCGGCGCGTTCTCGTCGGCGTCGACCGCTTCCAAGACGAAGGCGGCGATGGCGCAGCGCAACTTGCAGGCCTGGAAGACGCTCGACGAGGAGTTGGGCTATCCCACGGAGTACACGCCGGGGGCGGCGATCGCGGCGATGGACGAGCGCGACCTGGAGATATTCAAGGCCAACCGCAGGCTGGACAACGAGCGCGGCATACGGTCCGAGATCCTGGACGTACAGCAGGCGCGGGAGATGGCTCCCCTGCTGTCCGAGGACATCGCGGGGATGTGGTTCATACCGGACGGGGGGCACGCGAACCCGCAGCGCACGGTGCAGGCGTATGCCTGGGCGCTCCAGGACCTCGGCGGGCGCGTCCACCAGAACACGCTGGTCACGGGGATCCGGGTCGAGGGCGACCGGGCCGTTGCCGTGGAGACGGAGCGCGGGGAGATCGGCGCGGACTTCGTGGTGTGCGCGGCCGGGCCGCAGACGAGCCACATCTGCGAGATGGTCGGGGCGTGGGTGCCGACGGCGCCGGGGCGGGTGGAGATCATCGTCACGGAGCCGACGCCGATCATGCCGATGGGCAAGGTGAGCGGTAACGGGCTGTACGGGCGGCAGACGAGGCGCGGCAACCTGGCGTACGGCGGCGGCAATCAGGAGTGGATCGACGTGGGCCTCGGCTCGCCGGACAAGCCGAACACGCCGACGATACGCAACATCTCCAAGAGGCTGAACGAGCTTTACCCGATCGCTGCCCAGTTGCGCGTCATCAGGAGTTGGGGCGGCGTTGTCGAGCAGACGCAGGACGGCGTGGGGGTGATCGACACGCTGGACCATCCGGTGAACTTCGCGGTGATCTCGCTATCGGGAGACGGGTTCGGCATCTCGCCGGCGACGGGGCTTACGGCGAGCGAGCTCATCCTGCACGGCGAGTCGCCGTACCTGTTCGAGGACTTCAGCGCGAAGCGGTTCGCGTCGGCGCCGCGGGACTGGCGGGAGCGGCAGGGCTGGGCGGCTGCGCCGGAGCGGGAGTAGGGAGTTTGGCTTTGCCCCATCTCAATCTTCCCCAGCAGACTGGGGAAGAGGCAACTTGAAGCGGCGCTAAAGGGCGATGCGCGTTCCGACGGCTTGTGGGTGGGCTACGTAGTTCCAGACACTCCGGCGAGCGCATTTCGGGCCTTGCTAGTTAGCATCAGCGCGCCCGCGATTATCAGCCAGCCTATGAATGCCGGCCCTGTAATCCTGTGAAGAGTGGTGGCCGCGTCCCACCAGATGAACAGCATCGCGGCTCCCAGCAGCAGCGTCACGGGCGCCGCGATCCGCCACATGCCGCCTGCCCGGAGGAGCGGGCGAGTGGCCGCGAGCAGGGCGAGGCCTGACGCCGCGAACCCGGCTTTGCCGAAGACCCATCTCAGCACTTCGACCACTTCGTGAGACGCTCCTGGTTCTGCCGCCGGGGCCATTACCGTCAGCAGGGCCGAGCTTACGCCGGACAGCGTGGTGCATACGCCGGAGACCGCGAACAGCAGGAGCACGGGCCTCAGGGTGCGGTCGCCGTGCGCACGGGCGGGCTTCCACGTCACGTAGGCGGCGGCTGCCAGCGCGCCGCCGGACACGATGCGGGCAAGCCATCCGAGGCTGTACTCCAAGCGGTTCTCGGCGATGGCGTTCAGTGACTCGGCGAGCGTGGGCTGGTCGGCATCGGCGGCGACGCGGCCCGCCACGGAGACGAGCGTGGCGACGGCGGCGAATACCAGCAACGCGCCTGCTGTGCGAAGGTGGGTGTTCAACGCGGGGGCCGTGACCTGTTGTCTGCTACTCAATCTTCACCACTCCCCTACAGATCGACGCGCGTTCCGACGCCGGCCGCCTGGGCGGCATCAAGGACCAGCCTGGCGGCTACGGCGTCCTGCACGGCGACGCCGACGGACTTGTACAGCGTCACCTGGTCCTCGGACGTTCTTGCCGCCTTCTCCCCGGCGACTATCTCACCGATCTCGGCGTGGACGTGATCGGCCGTGATGATCCCGGCTTCGATCGGCTCCAGCAGGTCGTTGGAGCCGGCGGGCGGCGGCGCGAGCGCGGACCCGCGCGACTCGACGACGACGAGGGAGTTGACGACCAAGTCGTCGTCCAACTCGCGGCCTGCGGGGTTCAGGCCCACGGCGTTGACGTGCGTGCCCGGCTCAACGTCCCGCCAGTGGACGACGGGCCGGTCGGCGTGGGTTGTCGCGCACAGGATGTCGGCGCCGGCGGCGGCCTCGCGAAGGGACGGCGCGGCTGTAACGGGCACGCCCAGGCTGTCGGCCAGCTCAGCGGCGAGCCGCGCGGCCTTCGCCGGGTCCCGCGCGACGATACGTATCTCCTCGATTCCGCAGGTACGGGTGAGCACCTCGGCGTGGGACCTCGCCTGCACGCCGGAGCCGACGATCGCGAGCACGCGCGAGTCGGGCCGCGCAAGCAGCCGCGTGGCGAGCGCGGAGCCGGCGGCGGTGCGGACCGCGGTGACGTGCGTTCCGTCCATGACGGCCAGGGGCTCGCCGGTGTCCGGGTCGAAGACGGCTAT
Source organism: Dehalococcoidia bacterium (assembly GCA_963668185.1). Classification (GTDB taxonomy): domain Bacteria; phylum Chloroflexota; class Dehalococcoidia; order Lucifugimonadales. The sequence goes on along the minus strand of OY764162.1, from coordinate 515,587 downwards.
GAGCGCGATGTGGCTTGGCAGGCCGCGCGTTTCGTTGTTGGGGAAAACGGTCACGAGCTTTGCGGACAGCGTGCGGGACGCGCCCGTCCAGACCGGCATCACCCCCAGAAAGGAATCCGTCTCCGGGATCATCGCACCCGTGCGGGGAGGCATCGAGACGGCTCCCCGACTGAGTTCGACCATGGCCGGGCCGAGCGCCTCAACGAGCGGCCCGGGTTCGAGCAGGGCCTCTACGTCCCGGCGGTTCAGGAACAGCATGTGCTTTGCCTTTCTGGGTAAGCCTTAGAGGGTGTCTAAAAAGGGTGATAGACCCTGCTCCGCTCATCGGAGAACCCCATCCCAACCTTCCCCAGCAGACTGGGGAAGGGGTCAGAGGAGGACGCTTGCCAGAGTTTCTAGGCACGCTCTGAGTGAGATTCTAGGAACTGTCTTGCCGCCCGGTCAATGGCGCTTCGGGCAGCGCGCCAATATAATCGCCGCAGTTTGAGTGGACGTCTCCACTACGGAGGTCTTGCGTTGACGGACAATGCGGACGTGATCATCATTGGCGGCGGGATAGCGGGTACTAGCACGGCGTACCACCTTGCGAAGCTGGGTGTTACCGATGTTCTGCTGATCGAGCGGGACAGCGTGGCCGCGGGCGCGACGGGGCGCTCCGGCGCGGAGATCTTCGTGCACGGCGAGTCGCCGGAGAAGGCGCGCGTTGTGTGGGAGAGCCTTCAAATCTACCGGAACTGGCCGGATGTGGTGGGCGGCGACGCGGGCTTCAGGCAGACGGGCACGCTCTCGATATTCGGCCCGGAGCACAGGGAGCAGGCGGCGGCGTCCGCGGCCTCATCGAACGAGGCGGGCGTGCGTCTGGAACTGGTCTCGCCGGAGGACGTCAAGATCATGCAGCCGTTCCTGCGGGTAGATGACATCGGCGGCGCGGTCCACAGCCGGGACGCGGGACACGGCGACGGCTACAGCGCGGCGAACGCGTTTGCGGCTGCGGCGCGCGAGATGGGCGCGCGGACCGCGCTCGACACGCCGGTGGCGGAGGTACTGGTAGAGAACGGGCGTACCGTTGGCGTGCGGTTGGAGGACGGCGGCGAACGGCGCGCCTCGACGGTGGTCCTGTCCGCGGGCGCGTGGTCGGCGCCGTTGGCTTCGACGGCGGGGGTGGAACTGGACGTGACCTCGTACCGCATTTGCGCCGGACTGCTGGAGAGGCCGCCGGAGATCAGAGAGCACATGTCGATGACGGACCGGACGATCGGCACGTACTGGCGAATGGAGGGCCCGGACCTGACGCTGTTCGGCGTGCGAAACAAGGAGATCATGCGGCCCCACGATCCTGACACCATCGTGGAGTCGATCGACGAGAACACGATGCGGATGTGGTCGCGGCGCATAACGCACCGCATTCCGGCAATGGCGGACGCGGCGTGGCGGATGGTCTGGAGCGCGCCGGACGGGTACACGCCCGACCACTACCCGGTGCTTGGGGCGCTGCCCGGCGTCGAGGGGCTGTACGCGGCCTGCGGGTTCAGCGGGTCTGGCTTCATGCTTGGGCCGGCGTCGGGGAAGCGCCTGGCGGAGATGATCGTGCACGGCGAGGCGCGAACGGCGGACGTGTCGCACATGCGGCCGGACCGCTTCGCCGAGGGGAAGCCGCGGGAGCGGGACATGCTGCGGCACTGGCCGTACGATCCGGCGGTGGACGAGCGGTTTCCGTAGCTGGGGGGCGCTGCTGGATGCCGGCCCCCGCCCCCCGGCGAGACGCGCGTTTGGCCGGGGCGCGGCGTTGGTGGAGTGCGGGGCGTCCGAGATTCCTCGGGGGACTCGGAATGACAGTGGGCGTGCGGCGGCTACCTTTTAGCCTCTTCCCCAGTCTGCTGGGGAAGACTGAGATGGGGTTCTCCGCCGCACCGCCGCGAGGCCGACGCCCGCCAGCAGGAGCGTGGCGCCTGCTGTTGCCAAGGCTAGGAGCAGTGTGGGCGTGGGCGCGGGGTCTCCTACGGTTATGGTGGAGAGGTCAAGCGGGGGGACTTCGGGGAGCTGGGGTTCGGGGGGTGGGGCGTCTGCCTCTTCGTCGATGATGGCGGGGAGTTTTAGGGTGACCTCGGCGCAGTTGGGCTTTGGGTCGGTCTCGTTGTCGCAGACTATGATTGTGACTACGGTGGACCTGCCGACGGCCCTTGTGGGGCGGCCGGTGATTCTGCCGGTGTCCGGGTCGAGGCGCAGGGTGCGCGGCAGGACGGAGCCTTCCTTGAGCGCGTATGAGCGTATGTCCGTGTCGCTGGTGATTGGTACTATGGCGCGGATGCGCTGGCCTACGGCGAGGGAGGACGGCGGCTTGTACGTGACCGACGGCGCGGTCGTGTCGAACGGCCTGGTTTCCACGCTGAGGCCCGCGGGGACCGACGCCCTTGTGAAGGACAGGCTCACGGGCGCTTTCGCTTTGTACACGTCGGTTATCGTGCCGCCGTTCAGCGCGATCGAGCCGCTGGGGACGGTCACCGCGCCGTTGTCGCCGCGGACGATGGTGTATGCGAACGTGAGCCGCGTTGAGGCGGCCCCGGCTCCGGCGTACTCCGCGGCGTGCGTCTCGCCGCCGATGGCGATGTTCAGCGATGGGGCGCCGGCGACCTTCATCCGCCTGTCGAAGTGCGCCTCCACGGTTACCTTGCCGTCAACGTCGAGCGTTCCCGAGGAGATCACAGCCACGCTCACGAGCATGGGCGGCAACTCCCTGAGGTGCGGGTACTCGCTCGTCGTGCCGAAGGACCACGGGTTGTCCAGCCCGACAGGGGCTTCGGTAGTTCCGGTGTTAGCCTTGTTGTCGTAGTCCACGTTCCAGGCGGCATATATGCCCGTGTAGTCCGTGTAGTCCGTGGGCGCCGTGAGTTCCGAGGTGGTCTTACCCGTTCCCGCACCCGTGGCGGTGATCCCCGACGTGTCGGTGTCCCAGTAGCTGGCGGTCACATTGTGGAATCCGCTCCCGATGAGGCCGCCCGCATTGCTACTGGCGTTTGTCCCCCCGCCGGTGATGGCGGCGGCTCCCCGTGAGTAGCTGGCCTCGATGGTCCCGCTGTTCAAGCCGACGAGCCCGCCGGCGTTCTCGATGGCCCCGCCGCCGCTGCTGACGTGCCTCCTAGCCTGTGCATCGCCGGTGGCGTAGCTGGCCGACACCGTGCCGGCGTCGTTGGTACCCACCAGTCCCCCTGCGTATGCGTTCCAGCCCCGGGCGTTCCCGGCGCCGGAGTTGGAGTCTGCCAGGACGTCGCCGGCGGCGAAGGAGGCGCCGATGCGCCCCACGTTGCTGCCCACCAGTCCGCCTGCATAAGAGGAATCGTCGCCCCCGGCGTCTGCTTCGACGTCGCCCAGGGCGAAGCTGCGCAGGATGAGGCTGGTGCTGCCGGCGAGGCCGACCAGTCCGCCGGCGGAGGCGGTTACGTCAGCGTTGGCTCCCGCCGGGCCGGTCGCATCCGCGAGTACGGCGACGTTGGCCCAACTGTCGACTATCCTGCCGGAATTGATCCCGGCCAGCCCGCCCGCGTGGGCCGGGGCCGCGGCCGTACCGCTGGTTGTTACTACCTTGCCCGTGACCGAGCCGCCGTCCACGCCCACTTTCTTCACCACGCCGCCGATGCCGATGCCGCCGAACAGCCCGGCGTACACCGTAGCCGATGTAGATCTTGCTCTGACATACAGGTTGGATATGGTGTGGCCGTTGCCGTCGAAGGCTGCTGTGAACGACCCTGTGTTGCCGCCGATGGGCGTCCAGCCGGCGTTGGAGGAATCGGCGCTGTCCGACGTCCAGGCGGCCTTGTTTGTTGCCCTGGTAGCCTCGGCGTAGCTGGCGTCGTCGTTGAAGTCGAGGCTCTGGGCCAGTTCGTAGCCTTTGCAGGTGTCGTCGCAGCCCATGCCGGTGGCCGGGTTGGGGAAGGCGGCGGCGTATTTCGTGGCGTTTGCGCCGCTAACCGCGCCGTCGCCGTCCAGGTCGTGGCGGATGGCGGCCAGCTGCTCCAGCGTGCTTATCTCGATGAGGCTGTTGTTGTTCTCGTCGTAGTCGACGGGGTCGGACTGGGCGGACGCCGCGCCGCCGAGCAGGGCGGCCAGGCCGGCGGCGAGGGCGATGGCGAGCGTGGGGAGCAGCGGGCGTAGGCGTCGGTTCACCGTGTTGACTCCTTACGATAGGGTGTCATATATCCGATATGGCCTTCTCAGGGGCAATAGAAGGGCGTGTGCGGCGTTGCGTTACGATAATGTTGCATTGTGCCAATATCGGGCGGTGGTTGGAAGGGGGTTTGGGGGGTGGTTCGACGGGCTCAGGGCGAACGGTGAGGGGAGACCCCATCCTAACCTTCCCCAGCAGACTGGGGAAGGGATAGTCAAGATACAAGGGCGAACGGGGGGAGGGCGCTTGGCGTGGGGACGGGGGTACACTGTTCGTTATGAATGACTGCCGCAGCGCCTGTTCGGACGTAATCGTGGTGGAGCGCCTTACTAAGCGTTACGGCGACCTCACGGCGGTGGACGACGTGTCGTTTGCGGCGCGGCGCGGCGAGATACTGGGCATCGTGGGGCCGAACGGGGCGGGCAAGACGACGACGCTGGAGTGCATCGAGGGGCTGCGCCGGCCTGACGCGGGCAGGATTCGCGTGCTGGACGGCGACGCGGGAAGCGCCGAGGTGAAGGAACGCATCGGAGTGCAGTTGCAGGCTAACTCGTACTTCGACCACCTTACGCTGACGGAAACGCTGGAGCTGTTCGGCAGGTTCTACAAGCGCTGCCTCTCCCCTGCCCGCCTGCTGGCTCGCGTAAATCTTGAGGACAGGGCCAGGACAACCGTGCGAAAGCTCTCCGGCGGCCAGCAGCAGCGGTTCTCGATTGCCGCCACGCTTGTGAACGACCCCGAGGTGGTGATCCTGGACGAGCCTTCCACCGGCCTCGACCCGCAGGCGAGGAGAGACCTCTGGGACCTGGCGAGGGCCATCAACGCGGACGGGCGTACGATTCTGTTGACCACGCACTACATGGAGGAGGCGGAGCACCTGTGCGACCGCGTGGCGATCATGGACCGGGGGCGCGTCGTGGCGCTGGACTCGCCGCGGGCGCTTGTAAAGGCGCTGCCGGACCCGGACGAGGTGCGGTTCAGGCTGCAGGACGGTGTCGGCGCCGACGGTCTGGAGGGCCTGCCGGCGGTCACGTCCGCGAGCTTTGTGGACGGCGGCCGCGTATCCCTGCGGTCTGCCGACGCCTCGGAGACGCTTCGCGGCCTGATCGACTGGGCGCGCCGGGCGGAGACCCAGCTTGCGGGCCTCGAGGTGTCCTCCGCAACCCTGGAGGACGTCTTCCTGTCGCTGACGGGCAATCCGTTCGAGTAGCGCGCGATGCTGATCTTTCACTTCACCGTAGCGAACCTCAAGATGATCGTCCGGGACCGGCAGACGCTGTTCTGGGCGCTCGCGTTCCCGCTTGTCCTGATGCTGACGATGGGGCTGATGATGCGCGGAGCAGCCGACATTGCCGGCGCGGAGAGCCGGCTGGCGCCGGAGACCGAGGCTTCACAAGAAGGAAGCACAGACTTTCTGGACTTCCTGGTGCCGGGCATGGCCGTGTGGGGGATCATGAGCTATTCGGTGTTCGGCATCGCTACGTCGCTTGCCATGTACCGGGACAGGCAGGTGCTTCGGCGAATGCAGGCCACGCCGCTTAAGGTGCGCACCTTCTTCATTGGGCAGGTGCTTGCCAGCCTCATGGTGGCCATTGCCCAGGGCGCGCTGATCCTGTCGGCCGGCAAGCTGGTTTACGGCGTGAACGTAGAGGGGAACCTGCTGTACCTGCTGGTGATAATGCTGCTGGGGAACCTGGTTTTTCTGAACATCGGCTTCGTGATCGGGTCCATCTCTCGGACACCGCAGGCGGCGAGCGGCATCGGCAACGCGGTGGTGCTGCCGCTCGCGTTCTTCTCCGGGGCGTTCTTCCCTACGGGCAACCTGCCGCAGGTGGTCAAGAGCGTGGTGGGGTACATGCCGCTCGCGCCCGTGGTGGACGCGGTGCGGGGCGTCACGATCGAGGCGGGTACGCTGGCGGACTACTCGACGGAGCTGGGCCTTATCGGCGCGTGGATCGCGATATCGGCGGCGCTGGCCGTGAGGTTGTTCAGGTTTGAGTAGGCGGGATGTGCATGCGTATTCGCACTCCAGCAAAAACCTCAAGACGTTTACCGTACTGGGATACGGTCATACACCTGCTCGCCCGCAAGCAGCCGATACGCCACGAGAAAGCACGCCTGGATGTCTTCCGGCTCCAGGATTGGGTATTCATCGAGAATGGTCTTGACGTCGTCTCCGGCAGCCAGCTTGCCCAGGACGTGCTCCACCGCGATTCGCATATCGCGGATGATGGGCTTGCCGCCGAACACATCCGAACGGACGGTGATGCGGTCCAGCAGTTCGGCATCGGTTAACATCACATCTTCTCCGTAGCGGCCAGAGTATCGAGCGACATGAGGCTCGCTGCCGCGCCGCTTGCATCATATCTCATGGCGGTCAGGCGCATGGCTGCGGCCCCTTTGGGCGTAAGTGTTCAGAGTTTAGGGGGCGGCCCCGCACCTCGCCCCATGACCCCATCCTAACCTTCCCCAGCAGACTGGGGAAGGGACTACGGAGACTCAGCCTTCCCCAGCAGACTGGGGAAAGGGACTACGGAGACTCAGCCTTCCCCAGCAGACTGGGGAAAGGGACTACAGAAGCTCCTGGCCGATGTTGGCATCATCGGGCTAACCTTCCCCAGCAGACTGGGGGAAGGAGTCAGAGGAGGACACTTCCCAGAGTTTTTAGACGCGCTCCGGGGCGAAAGGCGGACCGGATCCTTCCTGAAACGCTTCCGGCGCGGGTCTTGTTTATAGGAACGCCTAAGGTATAATCCGACCTGAATCGAGCAGTGGGTTTCAAGATAGATGACCGCTTCGGTCTCGAAGGAGTCTTGACATGGCTGGAAGCAGCAACGGAAACAGCAAGTCTTTAGTAGTGATCCAGCTTTCGGGGGGCAACGACGCCTTGAACACGATCGTGCCGTTCGAGGAGGGGGTCTATTACGACAACCGTCCTTCCGTGCGGTACGAGCCTGAAGAGGTCCTGCCCCTGGAGAACGGTTACGGACTGAACCCGAACATGGCTCCGATCAAGGAGCTTTGGGACGAGGGCAACGTCGCGATCGTCAACGGGATCGGGTACGAGAACCCCAACCGTTCGCACTTCCGCTCGATGGACATCTGGCACACGGCGGAGCCGGACAAGGTCGGGAGCGAGGGCTGGCTTGGCCGGGTTATCCGGGACATGGACCCCAAGGGAGAGAACGTTCTGACAGGTATCAACTTCGGCCGCGGCCTGCCGAGGTCGCTGGCCTGCCCCGGCGTTCAGGTGGCGTCCGTGGGCGATCTGGAGACGTACGGCCTGTTCCCGGACATCAAGGACGAGTGGCTGCGCAAGTACGCGCTGGAGGCCTTCTCAATGATGTACGGCGCGCCCGGCAAGGACAACGTGATGGAGTTCCTGGGCCAGACCGGCACCGGCGCTCTCGCGGGCGCCGACATACTGAGGACGGCCCCTGAGCAGTACCAGTCGAACGTGGAGTACGCCTCCGACAACTTCTCGCAGAAGATGAGGAGCATCGCGCAGGTGCTGACCGCAGACCTCGGCACGAGGATCTTCTACACGGACCAGGGCAGCTACGACACGCACGCCGGGGAGATGATCGTACACACGCAGCTAGTCAGCGAACTCTCGGCCGGCATCCAGTGCTTCATGGACGATCTGAAGGAGCACGGCAAGGAGGACGACGCAGTCGTACTGGTCTTCTCCGAGTTCGGGCGCAGGATCAAGGACAACGGCTCCGGCACCGACCACGGCGCGGGCGGAGTGGCGATGCTCATCGGCAACTCGGTGAACGGCGGCATGTACGGCGAGTATCCGTCGCTCAAGGAAGAGGACCAGATCGAGGGCGACATGAAGTCGAACAACGACTTCCGCTCCACGTACTCCACGATCCTGGAGCAGTGGCTCGACCTGGAGGCCAGGCCCATCGTCAACGGCAACTTCGAACAGTTCGACATGATCAGGAGGTAGTTCACATGGTCATCGCTGAACGGTCCACCGACATCTCACTTATGGCGCACCTCATGCGCCGCGCCGGTTTTGGCGCCGCGCGCGATGAGTTGGAGCGCCGGGCGCGGGTTGGCTACGAGGCGACCGTGGACGAGTTGCTCAGTCCCGGCCAGGCCAACTACATGGCGGAGGACATAATCCACCGGTACCACGTGGACGTGCTGGAGTCCAGATTCCTGGAGGCCGCCGCGTCCAACTGGATGTACAGGCTGGCGACAACGGACCGCCCGATGGAGGAGAAGATCGCCCTGTTCTGGCACGGCATCTTCGCCACGGGCTACGCCAAGCTCAACCAGGCGCGCTCCGTGCTGAACCAGATCGACATGTTTCGCAGGCTGGGCCTCGGCCGCTTCGACGACCTGTTGTCGGAGTTGGCAAGGGATCCCGCGATGATCATCTGGCTGGACAACCAGGACAATCACAACGGATCGATCAACGAGAACTGGGGACGCGAGTTGCTGGAACTCTTCTCGATGGGAATCGGCAACTACTCCGAGGACGACATCAAGGAAGCCTCGCGAGCCTTCACCGGCTGGACGCTGGGGAACGCCGAGTACATGGCGATCCGCTCCCAGAAGGACTCCATCTGGCCTTACAGCCGCATCTCGTGGCACTTCGGCTACCGCGATTGGGACCACGACGACGGCGAGAAGACGTTCCTGGGCGAGACGGGCAACTTCAACGGCGACGACATCGTCGAAATCATCTGCAAGCAGCCTGCCACGGCGCAGTTCATCGCGCGCCACATCTACGACTTCTTCGTGGCGGACGAGGCGCCGGTCCCGCAGTGGCCGTACACGCCGCCGCGCGACCCCGAAGCGGTTGAGTACCTCGCGAACGTGTACTTCGAGAGCGACCACAACATCGGCGAGATGCTGCGAGCGTGCTTCAACTCCGACTTCTTCAAGGACGCGCAGTTCGAGCGCGTGAAGTGCCCCGCCGAGCTCGTGGTCGGCACGCTGAGGCAGAGCGGAGCGATCACTCGCCCGTCCGACACCGCCATGGAGGCCGCAAAGGTGGCGGGCTTCATGGGCCAGTCGCTGCTCGCCCCGCCTTCGGTCGAAGGCTGGCACGAGGGCGTGGAGTGGATCAACAGCGGCTCCATCGTGGAGCGCGTGAACTTCGCCTCCAAGCACATGAGCAACGTAGAGAACCCCGGCGTGAGGGCCATCATCGACAGACTCGATTCGATGAACGGCGGACACTTCTCACCCGAAGCGCTTGTGGACGCCTGCCTTGACGTCGTTGGCCCACTGGAGGTCGAAGACTCTACCAGGGACAGCCTCGCCCAGGCCGTGGGCCGAGAGGGGGACATCTCGCTCCGCGACCGCGCGCCCGGCGACGATACCGAGGCGCGCGTGGGGCAGCTGCTCGGCCTGATCGCGGCAACGCGCGAGTTCCAGCTAACGTAGCATCGATACTTCCGAGCGTATCTGCGTAGCCGAGGAGAGGTAGTTCGCATGGTCATCGCCGAGCGGTCCACCGACATCTCACTTATGGCGCACCTCATGCGCCGTGCCGGATTCGGCGCGTCGAGAGACGAGTTGGAGCGCCGGGCGCAGGTTGGCTACGAGGCGACCGTGGATGAGTTGCTCAGTCCCGGCCAGGCCAACTACATGCCTGAAGACATAATCCTCCGATATCACTGTAACGTCCTGGAGTCCCGGGTCCTGGATCCCGCCGCGGCCAGGTGGATGTACAGGCTGGCGACTACAGACCGTCCGATGGAGGAGAAGATCGCTCTCTTCTGGCACGGTATCTTCGCCACCGACTGGACCAAGCTCAACCAGACCCTCTCTATCCTGGTCCAGATAGACATGTTCCGCAGGCTGGGCCTCGGCCGCTTCGACGACCTCCTGTTGGAGTTGGCCAGGGACCCCGCAATGATGATCATGCTTGACAACCAGGACAATCACAACGGGTCTATCAACGAGAACTGGGGACGCGAGCTGCTGGAACTCTTCTCGATGGGTATCGGCAACTACTCCGAGGACGACATCAAGGAGGCGTCGCGAGCCTTCACAGGCTGGACGCTCGGGAACGCCGAGTACATGGCATTGCGTGTGGAGAAGGACTCCGTCTGGCCGTACAGCTGCATCTCGTGGCATTTCGATTACCGCGATTGGGACCACGACGACGGCGAGAAGACGTTCCTGGGCGACACGGGCAACTTCAACGGCGAAGACATCGTCGAAATCATCTGCAGGCAGCCTGCCACGGCACAGTTCATCGCGCGCCACATCTACGACTTCTTCGTCGCGGACGAGGCGCCGGTCCCGCAGTGGCCGTACACACCACCGCGCGACCCCGAGGCGGTCGAGTACCTCGTGAACGTGTACTTCGAGAGCGATCACAACATCGGCGAGATGCTCCGAGCTTGCTTCAACTCAGATTTCTTCAAGGACGCGCAGTTCGAGCGCGTGAAGTGCCCCGTCGAGCTGGTTGTAGGGATTCTAAGGCAGAGCGGAGCGATCACACGCCCGTCCGACACGGCTTTTGAAGCCGCCAGGGCGGCAAACTTCATGGGCCAGGCGGTCCTCGCGCCTCCCTCCGTGGAGGGCTGGCACGAGGGCGTGGAGTGGATCAACAGCGGCTCCATTGTGGAGCGCGTGAACTTCGCCTCCAAGCACATGAGCAACGTGGAGAACCCCGGCGTGCAGGCCATCATAGACAGGCTGGCCTCCATGAACGGCGGGCACTTTTCCCCCGAAGGGCTTGTGGACGCCTGCCTTGACGTCGTTGGCCCACTGGAGGTCGAAGACTCCACCAGGGACAGCCTCGCCCAGGCCGTGGGCCGAGAAGGGGACATTTCGCTGCGTGACCGCACGCCCGGCGACGACACTGAGGTGCGCGTGGGCCAGCTACTCGGCCTGATTGCGACAACGCGTGAGTACCAGTTTACGTAGCGTGGAGGTGAGCAGATGACTACCCAGGTTCAGAGCGGCCGAGCTACGCTCGACTACGTCAAGACGATTGGCATCGTCAACAACGCCGCAAAGGGGCGCGGCTTCGCCAACCCGTACGACGTAGCGTTCGGCTCCGGCGGGCGCATCTTCGTGCTGAACCGCGGGATGCCCGCATTCTCCCGCGTGGGCGTCGTAAACCTCGAAGAGGACTACTTGTACGAGTTCGGCGACCACGGCGACAACGAAGGCGAGTTCCGGCTCGCCACGGGCATCGCGATCGACGCCTCCGAGCGTATCTACGTGGCCGAGGAGCAGAACCATCGCGTAAACGTGTTCCAGGACGACGGCACATACCTGGGGCGATGGGGCAGCCAGGGGTCAGGCGACGGCGAGTTTGAAGGGCCGGCGAGTGTGGCGGTCGATGGGGACGGCAACATTCTTGTGGTGGACCAGAACAACCACCGCGTGCAGAAGTTCACGTCCGGCGGCGACTACCTCGGCCAGTGGGGAGGCTTCGGCTCCGGCAACGGGCAGCTCAACATGCCGTGGGGCATCTGGATCGACGGCGACTCGAACGTATGGGTGGCGGACTGGCGCAACGACCGCGTGCAGAAGTTCGACGCGGACGGCGCTTTCATGGCGTCCTACGGCGAATCGGGCGACGGCGACGGCCAGTTCGACCGACCTTCCGGCGTGTGCGTGGACCGGGACGGCTATATCTACGTGGCGGACTGGGGCAACCAGCGGCTGCAGATGCTGGACCCGGACGGCGCGCCACTGGTCAACGAACGGGGCCAGGCCACGCTCTCGCAGTGGGCAGAGGAGTACCTGGACGCGAATCCCGAGGAGCGGGAGGCACGCGAGCAGTCCAACCTGTGGCCGGAGCTTCCCGAGCATCTCCAGACGCCGCTACTGGTCTCCACGCAGACGGAGGCGTACTTCTGGGGGCCGTCCGCCGTCAAGCTGGACGACGAAGAACGGCTGTACGTCGCGGAGGGGCCCAGACACCGCATTCAAGTTTACAAGAGGTCGGGCGCTTAGGCCCGTCCAGAAGGAAGGGCATTTATGACCACAAGACCTGGAGCCGGCGCGCTTAGCCAGCAGGGACACAGGATCATCCCGCGCGCGCCGGACGAGCCGGAGGGCAAGGCGCCCTACTACTATGCCCAGCAGCGCGCGGGCGCCGTCTTTGGCCGCCGCATGGGCTGGGAGCAGCCCGTCCACTACGGCGACGCCGTGGCCGAGCACCACATCGTGCGGAACGCGTGCGGACTGATCGACTCCAACTCGCAGACCGAGATGTACGTCGAAGGCCCGGACGCGCTGGAGGCCATGCAGCGGCTCTGGACGTCCGACATGGACGTGCCGGTAGGCAGGGGCGTGTTCTCCTGCCTCTGCGACCATGACGGCGGCGTACGCGACGACGGCATCATCTGGCGAACGGGTGAAGACCAGTGGCTCCAGGTGTCCACTACCGCCGGCAGGCACCGGACGGTCAAGTGGGTGAAGGACCACATCAGGGAGTGGGGCCTCGCCGCAGTAGCCACCGACATGACGGACGCCATGGCGTACATGGAGATCCAGGGCCCGAAGTCGCGCGAAGTGGTGGAGACGCTGACTGACACGGACGTGTCGAACGAGGCCCTGCCCTTCCTGTGGTGCGCTCCGGCGAAGATCGCGAACGTCGATGGGCTGATAGGCCGCGCAGGCTTCACGGGCGAGTTGGGCTACGAGTTCTACGTGCCCAGCCAGTACGGCGAATGGGTGTGGGAGCGCACGGTCGAGGCCATGGAGCCGTTCGGCGGCAAGCCGTGCGGCATCGACGCGCTCGTCAGCTGCGCTCTCGAGAAGGGACTGACCGTGGTGGGCCTGGACTACAACGCGGAGACTTCGCCGCTGGAGGCGGGCGTCGCCTTCACGGTGGACCTGGACAAGCCGTACGACTACAACGGCAAGGACGCGCTCATCGCGCTCAAGGAGAACGGGCTCCGCAGAAGGGTGCTAGGCTTCCACGTGAGCGACAACGAGACGATCGCCGAGCGCGGCGCGCCGATCCACATCGACGGCAAAGAGGTGGGCAAGGTGCGCATGGGCCGGCCGGCGCTGACGCTGGGCATGAGCATCGGACGCTGCGAGGTCCCGCCGGACACCAAGATCGGCACGACGATCACGATCATGAATGAAGCCGGCCCGATCGAAGCCACCACGCACAGCCGCTACTTCTACGACCGCAAGCACGAACGCGTCAGGGGATAGGGGCTCCTTCACGCCGACTTCCGGTAGCAGGTCAAAACGGTTCCCCGTACACGTCAACGCATGGCTGCTGGCAGACTATTGCCTGCCGTTCGCTCGGAAGGTACTCATTTCCCCGAAGGGGTCGTTCGCATTCGCGCCGCGCTAGTCGTCGCCCTATTGGCTATGCTGGCTCTCACAGCCTGCCGCAGCACCGAAGAGCCCTCGGCGCAGCAAACGCCGCAGGCTGCCGATACGCCGGTGCGGTGCGTCTTCGAGCCCGGTACGCAGTGCTCCGGCGTGCAGCTTCTCGGCTTTGACATCAGCAACGAGGATCTGACCAACGCGAACCTGCGGAGCGCCAGCCTGATCGCCACCACGATGACGGGCACGGTCCTGAAGGGCGCGGATCTCAGCTTCGCGGACATCTCCCGGGCCAAGCTACAGGGCGCGGACTTCTCCGGCGCGACGCTGTCCAGGACAGGTCTCCACCGATCCGACCTGACGGGCGCCGACCTCACCGGCGCGGACCTCACGGACGCCGTACTCGATGCGGCGAACCTTACGCGGGCCAAACTGGTTGACGCCGATCTCACCGACGCAAACCTGTTCGGCGCGGCGCTCAAGGACGCCGACCTCACGAACGCCGTATTCACCGGCGCGAACCTGTTCAGCGCGGACCTGACCGGCGCGGCCAACGCGAACGTCGAGGGCGCGCGCCTGTGCGGCACCACCATGCCGGACGGCACACAGGGAGACCGGGACTGCTGAGGGATTCTCCCTTCCGCAGATAAGGTTGTGAAATTGACAGAATAGTGTACAATAGTGCGTACTTAAACAGATGATGTACACAGTCCTGTTCACCGCGCAAGCCAGCAGGATGCTTGCCGATATCTCAGACCGAAGCATACGCTCCCTGATAATAGAGCGTGTGGAGAGATTAGCCGAAGACCCCGAAGAGCAAGGAGGAGCGCTTCGGTACGACCTGACAGGATACCGTTCGATACGAGTTGTTGACCAACGCTACCGCATCATTTACCAGATAGATTATCGCAAGCGGCTGGTGGTAGTCATAGCTTTGGGAATACGGCGTGATAAGCTTGGACGGGACATATACAGACTGGCCCAGCAACTGATTCGCACAGGCCTCGCAGAATCGCCGAACTAGGAGGCAACCATGACCACATACACAGAGTACGGAACCGAAAACATCCCCATCGTCAAGGCGCGGGCCATGCTATCGCAATTGCCGGAGCGGCTGAGCGCGGACAATCGGGCGGCGGCTCTGACGCGACACGGCAAGCCTGTGCTCGCCGTGATGCCGTGGGATCTGTTCGAGTCGATCACCGAAACGATGGAGATCATGGGAGACCCGGAAATGATGGCCGCGCTGCGCCAGGGAGTGCAGGACGCTCTGGAAGGCAACCTCGTCCCGTTGGAGCAGGTCAAGGCCGAACTGAGGTAGGCCGTTTTCAGACGCGGCCCGCCGAGCAGCCCCCGCCCTAGTGCAGCGCTGCTGAGGAGGCGGCTCCCTTCTCGTTAACCAGCCGTCCGTTGTGGAAGCGGGTGATGGAGAACGGCTCGATCAGCTTCGGAGGCTTGCCTGTCATCACGTATTCTGCCGTGGTCTTGCCGCCTATCGGGCCGGCCTTGAACCCGTAGGTGCCCCAGCCTACGTTCAGCACCAGCCCGTCCAGGCCAGGCGTCGGGCCCATAATCGGCGCGTAGTCCGGCGTCATGTCGCATATGCCCGTCCACTGGCGCAGCACGTTGACGCTGCGCAGCGAGGGCAGAAGCTCCAGCGTGTGCGATACCAGGTTTTCCAGCCGGGGATACGTGGACCTGTACGAGTACGAAGGATAGTGGTCCACCGCCCCGCCGATCACGAGCTCGCCCCTGTCCGTCTGGTAGATGTACACGTGAAGGTTCGCCGAAGATATGCCGGTGTGCAGGAACGGCTTGAGCGGCTCCGTCACCAGCGCCTGAAGCTGGTGCGTGACCATAGGCAACTGGAAGTCCAACAGCCGCATGAGCTCGGACGACATCGCCGCCGTGCAGTTCACCACCGTCCCTGCCTCGACGTCGCCGCGCGGCGTCCGCACGCCGGTGACCCTGCCGTTCGACGTTGTGAACCCCGTGACCTCGGTAAATGGGTGCACCTGGCCGCCGAGCCGGTCCACTCCGCGCGCGTACCCCCAGATCACCGCGTCGTGCCGTATGACGCCGCCGGGCGGGTGGTACAGCCCGGCCATGACCGGCAGCGGCCCGCCCTCGCCCATGTCGAGCACCGGCGCCATGTCCTTGATCTCGGAAGGCCCGATGATCCGGCTGTCCACGCCCATCGCGGCGTTGAAGTCGGCCCGGATTCGCAGCGCGTAGATCGATGACTCGTTGTGCGCCAACTCGATGCGACCGAACTGGCTGAACAGCAGGTTGAAGTCGAGGTCCTGCGAGAGCCCTTCGTAGAGCTTCAGGCTCTCGTGGAAGAAGTCGATGCCCTCCGGTGTGACGTACGTCGCTCGAAGGATGGCGGTGGAGCGCGCGCTTGCGCCTCCGCCGATGTAGCCCTTCTCCAGCACCGCGACGTCTTTGACGCCGGCTTTGCAGAGGTAGTACGCGGTCGCGAGGCCGTGCACGCCCGCGCCGACGATGACGACGTCGTACTTCTTCTTGAGGTCACGGCGCCGCCAGGTAGGATCGGGGCTGAACAGTCTTCGAAGCGCGAACACTGCCCTACTCCGCCTTGCCCAGGGCCTCGACAGCGTCCAGCCCCACGGGCCCGACGCCCTCGTTCCTGCCCGCGGCCAGCAGCGCGTCCCACAGGTGCTCGGCGTGGTCCCGCGTCACGCACAGGTCATAGACGGGAATCCCGAACGCGTCCGTTCTCATAAGAAGCACGTGAGTTCCGGCGGCCCTGCCCTGCGCGCAGGCGCCGTCCGGGAACGCGCGCGGATCCGTATCGAACTCCACGATCCTGGACAGCACTCTCTGGGCACGCGGCCCCATCACCAGCACGCCGGCACGCGTTGACGTAACCCCGGTTACGTGAGCGCAGCCGTTCAAAGCCTTCTCGACGGCGTCTCCGACAAGTGCCTCTTCATGCGGGGCGCAGATGACGAGCGCCTCGTCAGGCGTGAGCGCCGCGACGGTCACGGGAGAGTCGCCGCCGTGCTCGGCCCAGGCGTGGACAGAGCCGGGGCTGAGGGTCTCGACTCCGAGCAGCGTCCGAAGCCCGGCAAGCGCCTCAGTCCCCTGCACCATCAGCTTGCCCGTGTCGCTCACGTCGCAGATCCCGCCCGTGTCCAGCAGGGCGGCCCGCTCCTGTTCGACCGCACGGTATGACGCGACCATCTCCCAACCATAGATGGGCCTGAACTGCGCGCCCAATGAGCGGTGCGCATGGGCCAGCGGAGACCGCCTGACAAGCCTTGTGCCCGCCGAGTCCGCCACTTTAGGACCTCACCTTCTCGTGGGTCGGGTCGTAAACGGCAGCGTCTGTAACGCGCGCCTCCGCCGTCGTATCCCGGTCGATCCAGACATGGAACCGCGTTCCGTCCTCGGAAAGCTCGAGCGGCACCCAGGCCAGTCCGAATGCCGCGCCGCCGTACGGGTCGGCCCTGCAACTCGTGATCTTGCCCACCGGGTAGCCGTCGCGCATAACCGGCACGCCGTCCTTCGGGACGTGGGCGTCCTCCATCACGAAGCCGACCAGCTTGTTCATCAGGCCGCGCTCCTGAATGATTCGCAGGCCTTCCCTGCCGATGAAGTCTTCGCGGTCCATCTTCACGGCCCACGCGGCGTCCGCCTCGAACGGGTTGGACATCGCGTCGGTGTCCTGCCCCGGTATGAAGTGCTTCTTCTGAAGCCTCAGCACGCGCTGCGCCTCCACCCCGAACGGCCTGATGCCGTGCGCCGCGCCTGCTTCGAGCACGGCGCCCCAGACGTGCGCGCCGTACTCTGCCGGCACGTGCACCTCCCAGCCCGCCTCTCCTACGAAGCCGATGCGAAGCAGCCGCGCGGGCACGCCGGCCACCGTGGTATCTGCCGCGCTCATGTACCTGAAGGCGTCGGACGCGAGATCGCAGTCCGTGATCTGCGCGAGCGTCTCCCGCGCCTTCGGGCCCGCGACGTTGAACGCTGCCGTTCCGGGAGTCACGTTGGTCACGTGCACGCAGACCTTCGAGCCGGCCGTCCACTGCTGGAACCACTCCTCTACGAGGTCCACGTTGCCGGACCCCGTGGTGACGTAGTACTGGTCGTCCGCCAGGCGCGTCACCGTGCCGTCGTCCAAGATGACGCCGCTGTCGCTGAGGATCATCCCGTACCGGATTCTCCCTTGCCTGAGATTGGACATCCGGTTGGAGTACATGCGGTCCAGAAACTCGGGGCAGTCCGAGCCGTACACGTTCAGCTTGCCCAGCGTGCTCACGTCGATGACGCCGACGCTCTCGCGCACCGCCCTGACCTCATCGGTGGCGTTGCCGTACGACGCGGGCCGGAGCCACTCGCCGACCACCGTCATGTCGCCGCCGAGTTCGACGTGCCGGTGATGCAGAGGCGTGCGCCGGAACGGCGTGTGCACCTTGCCGGCCAGCGCGCCCATCGGCACCGGCTGCACCGGCGGGCGCAGCGTCGTCCTGCCGGCCTCGTCCGGCGAGCGCCCCGTGGCGTCCGCGAGGATTTCAGACAGCGCCCTTACGCACATCTTGCCCTGGCACGGCCCCATCGTCACCGTGCTGTACCTTTTCAGCGACTGCACGTCCTGGAAGCCTTCCGCAATCGCCAGCCTGATGTCCGCCGCCGTCACGTCCTCGCAGGGACAGACGAAGCTCTTGCCGGCCGCCGCGGTATCGTACGCGTACCCGGCGTTCGGCCTTCGTTCCCCGGCGCCTGCCGGCGCTGTTGTGGATGGCGGGGCCGCCCTACCCGCAGCAGCCGCGCCCACCTCGGCTCCGATGCGCCGGCCATGCTCGATCGACGCAGCCGCGTTCGGCGTTCCCGCAACGCTGCCCGCAGCATAGACGTTCTTGTCGGGGCCATTGGATGCGGCGTGAGGCAGATCGACGCCCGCCTGCTGGAGCAGCGCCCGTTGCGCGTCCGAGCCCGTGGACAGCGCCACGAAGTCGCAGCGCACTCGCACCTCGTCGCCCACTCCCCACCGACGGCGCAGCGTCACGGACTTGACCGACCTCCCGCCGCGCGCTTCGACGACCTCGTACGACGGCAGGAGCCGGACGCCCCTCTCCGCGAGGTCTTCGGCCTCGTGATCGAGGCTGCCGCCTGCCTGCGAGTCAACGTAGGCGGCATTGCCGGCGCGCGTATCCACAAGCGCGGCGACGCCCACGCCCGCGTCGAGCAACTCCCTGGCGGCGCGTAGCCCGTGCGGGCCGTCCGTGACCACGACTCCGCTGTTGCCCGGCTTTACGCCGTAACGGTTGGCGAGCCGGAGCGCCGCCGTGCCGAGCATCACGCCGGGCACGTCGTTGTTGCGGAACGGCAGCGGCGTCTCCTGCGTTCCCGTTGCCACGATTACGTGGTCGGCGCGCAGCTTAACGACCTCGCTGCCCCTGTGAATCGCGAGCAGGTTGCCTTCGTACAGCCCGAACGCGCTCGCTCCGGTCAGGACCGTTACGTTGGGCGCTTCGTCCAGTTGCCGTTCGAACTCCGCCGCGAGTCCATATCCGGGCACGCCTGCAAACTCCCCGTCCGAGGCAACGGGCCCGGCCAGGTCCCTGAGGTGGCCGCCAAGCGACTGCTGATCATCGACGATGACGACGCGCGTCCCGGACTCCGCCGCGGCGATGGCGGCCGAGCAGCCGGACGGCCCGCCGCCCACCACGGCGACCTCCGCGTACATGTTCACGTGCTCGTAATCGATGTCTTTGCCTGCGTCCGCGTTCACCGCGCCAAGCCCGGCGACTCTCCGGATCACAGGCTCGGCAAGATGCCAGAGGAACTTGGGCTTGATCAGCGACTTGTAGTAGAAGCCCACCGGCATCAGCCGGTCCATCCGGTCGAGCACCGAAAGCGCGTCCAGCTCCAGCGAGGGCCAAGCGTTCTGAGACCGCACGACCGCGCCATCGACGGCCGGGGTTGTGCATATCCGCACGTTCGGAGCGCCGTCAACCGTCATCAGGCAGTTGGCGCAGCGGCCGGAGTTGCACAGCAGCCCCCTGGGCCGGTGGTACTTGAAGCTGCGGCTGAGCAGCTTGATGCCTGCGGCGTGGAGGGCGGAGGCTATCGTGTCTCCCTCGTAGGCAGAGACCGTTCTACCGTTGAAGCTGAACGACAGACGCCGGTTGCGGTCCAGCACATGCGAGTCATTGGAGGGAAGTCGGAGATCAGCCATTGCGGTTCACGAACTGCGGGCAGCCGGCTTGCCGCCCACGATGTTACGTCGCCTCCCGCGGCGCGTCTTCGGGCCAGAACGCGCCGATCACGTCATTCGTCACGGTGTCCCTGTCCGCCAGGAACCAGCGCCGGCAGCCGAACTTGTGGTACCACCACTCGCGATGGACGCCCGCCGTGTTGCTTCGATAGAAGAAGTAGTCCACCCACTCGTCGTTGGGCGCGCCGGGCTGCGGGCGCGTCAGCACCTCGCCGCCGCACCTGAAATCGTAGGCGCTCCGGGGGCCGCAGTTGGGGCAGGGAATCAGGAAAGACAGGGCAGGGTTCCTAGAACAGGGTCAGGTACTTTTCGATTTCCCACGGCGTCACCTGGGCATGGAAGTCGCGCCATTCCTGCTCCTTGACCTCGACGAACTCATCGTAAATCGGGCCGAGCGCCGCCTGCACCACCTCGTCGCTTTTGAGCTCCTGCAACGCCTCGTGAAGGCTCTGCGGAAGCAGTTCCACTCCGCTTGCCGCGATCTCCTCCAGCGTCCGCGAGTACATGTTGCCGAGGTTCGGCTCTCCCGGATCCATGCGATTCTCAACGCCGTCCATGCCCGCCGCTACGTACACCGCGAACGCGAGGTACGGGTTGCAGGCCGCCGAGATCGTGCGGTCCTCGAGGTGCCCCGGGCCGGCGGTGCGGATCATCTGCGTGCGGTTGTTGTCACCGTACGATACGAACGCCGGCGTCCAGAGGTTGCCCGACCGCGATCCCGTCAGCGCCGCCCGCCCCACCTGCAGCCGCTTGTAGCAGTTCACCGTCGGAGAAGACACCGCGCAGATCGCGCGGGCGTGCGCCTTGACGCCGCCGATGAAGTGGTACGCCATTTCCGAGAGTCCGAGGCCGCGCGGGTCAGACTCGTCCAGGAACACGTTGTCGCCGCTACCGGCGTCCGCAAGGTGGTAGTGCACGTGGCCGCCGCTTCCCGTTCGGTCGGCGAACGGCTTCGCCATGTGCGTAGCGATCGCTCCGTGATTCCGGGCCACCTGGCTGCTCATCATCTTGAAGAACGTGCACCGGTCCGCCGTCGTGAGCGCGTCCTCGTAGTGGAAGTTGATCTCGTACTGGCCGTTCGCGTCCTCGTGGTCGGACTGGTACACGCCCCAGCCCAGGCCGTTGAGGCCATCCACCATCTCCTTCAGGTAGCCCATCACGCCGGAGATGCCCTTGTAGTCGTAGCAGGCCTTTTCGAGCGTGTCCACGCCAGCCGGGTCCCAGACCTTGATGCCGCCGTTCTCGTCTTTCACGACAAGGAAGTGTTCCGGCTCGAAGCCCACGTTGAACACGTACCCGCTGTCCCGGACCTCGCCCAGCACGCGCTTCATGTTCTGCCGGGGGCAGTACGGGTGTATCTCCCCGTCCACAAACAGGTCGCTGGCGAACCGGGCCGTCTCTCCGTCCCACGGAAGCGGCGTGTACGAATCGACGTCCACACGTGCCGCCATGTCGTGGTCGTGCGGCCCCTGCCCCATGCCGTGCAGCGACCCTCCGGCGAACCCCGCGCCGTCGTCCACGACGTCGTCGAAGCTATCCACGGGCACGAGCTTGACCTTTGCCGCGCCGTGAATGTCAACGAACTGTGTCAGGATGAAGCGGACGCCGTCCGATTCCATGCGCTGGCGTATTTCGTCACGTGTTGTCATTGTCAGTCCGCACCTCCCGCACTGTGGATCCGGGGCCTTCGGACGCGGCTCAAACGGTAGCCGCGCCGGTTCGCTGTGTCAACGGCGCGACGGCTGAGGCCGCGGCCTCGCGGCGCGCCTAGTCGAACGTGATCACGCTCCGCGCCACATGCCCCTCGTTCATGTCGTCGAATGCGCTGTTGATGTCCTCCAGCCCGATCCGTTGCGTTACCATCTCGTCCAGCTTGAGCCTGCCCTGCCGGTAGAACTCCACGTACCGGGGCATGTCAATTCTGAACCTGTTGGAACCCATGTTGCTACCCTGGAGCCGCCGTTCTTCCAGGATGGAGGGGCCGTCGATCTCTATCTTCGTCCCCTCCGGAATCATGCCGATGATCGTGGCGGTCCCGCCCGCTCTGAGCATCTCGTAGCACTGCTCCGCAGTCTGCTTTGCACCCAACGCCTCAAAGGAGTAATCGACGCCGTCCCCGGTAAGGCTCATCACGCGCTCGACCACGTCTCCGCTTGAGGCGTCCACAACGTCGGTCGCTCCAAGCTCCTGAGCCAGACCCAGCTTCGTCTCCACGGTGTCAACCGCGATGATCCGCAGCGCGCCCGCAAGCGCGGCGCCCTGGATCGCGCTCAGCCCTACACCTCCGCAGCCTACGACGGCCACGGTGCTGCCCGGCTTCACCTGCGCGGTGTTCAGCGCCGCACCGAGGCCCGTCGTCGCGCCGCAGCCGATCAGGGCAAGCTGCTCGAACGGCACGTCCTTCCGTATGTTCACCGCCGCGTTTTCGCTGATCAGCATCTGCTCGGCAAACGACGACAAACTCAAGAATTGCCGGATCTCCTGGTCGCCCTGCCTGAGGCGCGGCCCATCGGACTTGCTGCGCGCGGTGTCGCGCTGCAGGCAGATCGCCATGCGTCCCTCCAGGCAGCGCTCGCAGTGGCCGCAGAACACGGACAGGCACGTGATGACGTGGTCGCCGGGCTTGACGTACGTCACCTGCTCGCCGACCGCCTCCACCGTTCCCGCCGCCTCGTGGCCCAGCACGACCGGCGTCCTCGTCGTGTACTTGCCTTCGACGTAGTGCAGGTCGCTGTGACACACGCCCGACGCGCCGGTACGGACGACGATCTCGTGCGCTCTCGGCTCGTCGATCTGTACCTCTTCCACCTCCAGCGGCGTTCCTACCCCTCTGAATACGGCAGCCTTCATTCTCAACCTCCCAGTTGATTGTCCGCGACGCGCGCCTTACGTCCGGAGCCGCGCCCGCGCCGCTCCCACCCCGTCGGCCCGGGGCATGAACCACTCGAACCTGGCATCGTCGCTGTTGCCGCCCAGCGTCGCCTGCACCATGCCCTCGCTCGCCAGCGCGGCTGAAACGATGCTCTTGTTGAACTCCCAGACATACTCCGACGACATGTACTCATCGACAGGCATCCAGAAGCACTCGTCTATCTCGTCCTCCTGCTTGTGGATGTCCGTGTTAAGCGGCGTCAGCCTGCACACGAAGTAGATGTCCGACTTGCCGAACCTGTACCCGTGCCACTGCCGGAAGCAGACCATCGACTCGAACCTCGTCCTGATGCCGGTCTCCTCCTTCACCTCCCGCACGATGCCGTCGGACACGTGCTCGCCCGCCCGAAGCGCGCCGCCCGGCAACTTGTAGAAGGGCTTGCTTCGCCTGCGGCTGTGGTACAACTCGGACACCACCAGCAACTCCCGGTCCTCGTTGACCGCCACGCCGCCGACACCTATGTAGTGAGACGCGTGGGCCGGGATGTACGTGCCGTCCACCAGGCGCAGTGTGAGCGTCACGTACGACTCTTCCGCGTGATGGTAGCTGAAGCCGGCCCGGACTGCCGCGGGCACCAGCGCCGCCTTCTCGATTGGGACCTCCAGCCAGACAGCCCTGTAGCCCTTCTCAGACCACGCGGACAGCGATCGCTCCAGCTGCGCCTCGAACTCCTCAGGCGATTCGGGCAGGGACTCGGATTGCGTGACGACTCCGGCAAAGTCGTTGACCGTATGCCGGATAGTGTCCATAGAGATAAGCGCCGGGGAACCCCAGCCCGCAGTTTATAGACACCCCGAAGGGGGCGCAACAATCGAGCGTCGGCGTGCGGCCTTACGCCTCGTCCACTGTGAAGTAGTTCACGCTGATCGTGGAGCGCTCCTCTGCGCCCGGGAATCTGCGGTGGAAGCGCTCGTGCGCCGTCAGCCCTGCCTCCTCGGCGGCGGACAGGAACACCTTGAGCGGCGTCGTGAACTGGTCGGACAGCCCGTGCGACAGGATGTAGTTCGTCAGCGTGCGGCCTACCTCGATCCGCACAGGATCGTGAAGGTCCAGGATGACCAGCCCGTGCCTGCCGACGATCTCCGCCCAGGCCATGAAGTGCTCGACAAGGCTCTGCTGAAGCATGTTGTTCGGGACCACCGCGCCGCGCCAGGCGTACGCGCCCTCCAGGTCCGCGTCCCTGGCCTCGGCAGCCGCAACGTCGGTCGGCGGCGTGTACGGCCTGTTGTGCACCAGGAACGAACTCCCGTGCAGCAGCGCGCGCGAGTCGATGCCGTGCTCAGCCAGCGTCTCCCTGAAGCCCGCCGGATCGTTTACGTCCCCAAACACCGCGAGGTGCGGGATGCCGGCGCCGTCCAGCCGCGCGCGGGTGATGTCCAGCGCGGCCAGGTTGTAGTCCGCCCCGACGAGCACGAGCTTGTAGCGCGGATCGTCAGGATGCTCGCGGATGAGCCTGCCCCGCTCCGTCGAGTCCATCACGAGGTGGTACACGTGCTCCAGCCACGTGCCGTCGCCGCATCCCATGTCGGCGAACCCAAGCGGCTGGTCTTCGAACGGCAGGTTGAACCTGTCCACGATCACCTGGTCTATCGCGCCGAAGTACGCGCCATGCGCGCCGCCGCTGCCCTTCACGTTTATCGCACGGTCCACGTGCAACTCCGGGTCCCCGGGAGATCCATGCCTCAGGACCTCCGGGTCGCCGAAGAGCAGATCGTCGATGGCGGCGTACGTCAGCATGTATGACGTGGGCACGCCGTACGACCACCCGCGACTGGCCGCATACTCGCCCTTGTCGGTCAACGCCACCCGGTTGTCAACACAGGTGATCCAGCCCTTGCGTTCCAGCAGTCGAAGCGCCGCTTTCATCCCGCCGCTCCGGCCCTCCAGGAGGCTCACGTCAACGGGGCCGTTCGAGTTAGCCAGCTTGTCCAGCACGTTCTCGCGACCGTCAGGCAGGTCGTCCTTGAGCGCGATAACCGTCGGGCCGAGCAGGTTGCCGTCCAGGTGCGCGAGGAGTTGCCGCCTGACCGGCTGCGCGTCCTGGTCGACGGCCTCAGGCAGTCCCCACTCCCTCTCGCTCTCCTCCACCAGGCTCACGTACGTCTGGATGCGCTCGTCCGACTGCGAAGCGTCCCTGAGCAGGTCGCGCAGTCCGGTCGCCGCCGGCACGAACTCGCTGAGCGCCGCCAGGCAGTCCGCGCCCCGCAGCATATCGAACGCGACGCGTCCCACTCGCGTCAGCGCGAACCGCGTCTCCTCCGACGCAACCGAAGGCTCGCGCTCGAACCAGCCCTGGCACGACAGCGAGCGCATGACCACGTTGAGGTAGCCCGGATTCGCGTCGAACCGGTCCGCCAGCCCCCCGAGGCTGACATATCCGCCTTCACCTTCGGAGACTTCTACCAGGTAGTCCACAACGCCATGGTCAAGCAGCGACTTGACGGCTGACATGACGCCGATGCCGTCCGTGTGCGTGGTCAACTCACCCATGAACAAGCGCGGGATCGAGACCGGGGCCGAGGCCGACTGCGTCTGCTCTACGCTCGATCCGCTCGAGGACGCACCGGCGCCGGTCATGGCCATGGTAGTTGCGGCTTTGGGTTCCACTGGCCCTCCTTGTCAGAGGTACATCGCTGCCGTCCGCTCAAAGGCCGCACTCTTGGTGGTTGAGTGTCCTGATCGGGGTTCGGGGTGTACCAAGTCGCGGATTGTGAATTATCGCACATGCGATGTTACATAACAACGCGATGTATCGGCAACCTAATTCGCGTCGGAATCCGTAAGCCGCAAATGCGCCACTCAAACGCGTCGACTGCACGTTGCCCTGCCGGGCCGGTCACTCGCAGCCGTCTTCGTACAGCAGCACCCCGACGATGGAAACGAGCGAGCCGTTCCACTCGTCCGCCGGGCACTGGTCGTAGCCGAGCTCCTCGCCCTTTAGCGTGGTCAAGCCCGCCCGTTTGAGGTAGCGCAGCATCATGTATATCGGCGGCAGGCCGCACAGCTTCCTCGAGTCTCGCTCGCGCCTGGATAGCTCGAAGAACGCGTCCGCGTCTCCCTCCAGGACCGCCTCTATCGATGCGTCGTCATTGCGCCGGAGCGCGTCCCTGCCCGCCTCGTCGACGGGCGCCGGGTCGCCGAACGCGGGCCCAACGTGTGCCAGGTCGCCCGCCGCCACCGCCAGCGTCCGGCGGCCTGCCGTGGCCTCGGCGAGGTAGTCCAGCGCGCGGTTCAGATGCTCGTCCTCGGCGGGGTTGCCGTCTCCGTTCGTAAAGCCGTGGAAAGAGCCGCAGAGCACCGGCAGCATCGGGCACTCCCGCCCGCCCATGTAGTGGTGCATCCACACGGAGGCCAGCTCGATAGAGTGCTCGCCGAGGTGGTGTATCTCCTCACCATACGCGGCTTCCGTCCCCAACGTCTCGGCCAGCCCGTCGACGATTCCCACGTCCGTCGGCAGTAGGCCAAGCGGCGTCGCGTAACTCTGCCGCGTCAGCGTCAGCTTCCCCAGGCCGCCCGAGTGGTCCGTCCCGAACATGAGCACTAGATCGACATCGTCCAGGTACGGCTGCGCCCTCCGCCAGAGCTGGGCGTACGTCGTACCGCCACGAACGTAATCGATATGCGGGCTAACGACGCCAACGAGCTGGCCCGCATCGACGCGTTCCCGCTCGTCCACGCTCGCCTTCGACTCGTAGCCGGCGATGCTGCGGGCCAGCCCTTCCCGGTCCGGCGGGTACACCGGCCCCGCGTGACTCGGCGTCCGATGCAGCAGACCGCGGTACTCCGACAGCGCCCGCGCGACGGCCTCCGAGTACGCGCCGTTCTCGATGAGCAGCGCCCGGTCCAGGCTCGCCAGCAGGTCGTCCATCTCCGACGGCGACAGATCAATCCCCGCCTGCAGCGACATCGCCCTCCGCAGGCCCTCTGCGTCGCGCGTCCCATCCGCCAGCACGAGGACCGGGGTCAGGTCGCGCGGCACGAGCACCCCGTTCTCGGCCAGCCCATGCGGCGGCTCCAGGAACAGGTACGGACGCCCCTGGTGCGTGACCCACTTGTGCTGCGTGAGCCGGACGCGCGGATGGGAAGGCGTGGGGTTAGACGAAGCGCCGTCTTCTACCAATGGCGTCGCCGGGGATCAGGTGCACGTGAAGAACTGGAGCGGAAGATGGGATTCGAACCCACGACCCTCACCTTGGCAAGGTGATGCTCTACCACTGAGCCACTTCCGCTCATTGCCGTCCGTGCCGGGGAGTGGCGACTGTTGTGAGACAGTGCCTTACGGCGTGCCGAGGGCCAGAATCGAACTGGCGACACCAGCATTTTCAGTGCTGTGCTCTACCGACTGAGCTACCTCGGCGTGCCTCAAATACTAGCCCCGCGCCATACCACTGTCAACACGAACCGGGGGCGCTTTGTCAGAGCCACCGCTTGCCCACAACTGAAATTCTGGAACCCCCAACCGCTCCCTTGCTAGACTGGACTCGCCCCGGAGGTGGTTTATGTCAACTCCGAACCGAAGCGTCGCACGAAGGGCGGCGGGCTCCTTCCGACCGTACTCGCTCCACGCGATCGGCATCGCCGCGCTCATCCTGGTCACCGCCGGACTCGGCGTCGTCAACCCTGTCCTGGTCCGCTCCGTCTTCGACGACGCGCTGTTCCCGGCCGGCGGCGAGCCGGACATGCGGCTGCTCTGGCTCCTCGGCGCGACCATGATCGGCGTCACCGTCCTGACCGGCGGCCTCGGCATCCTACAGACGTGGGCCACCAACATCGTCGGCCAGCGCGTCATGCGCGACCTTCGCGACCAGCTATACATCCACCTGCAGCGCCTCTCGTTCGGCTTCTTCACCGGCACCCGCACCGGCGAGATACAGTCCAGGATCGCCAATGACGTTGGCGGCATCCAGAACGTCGTCACCAACACGCTTTCCAGCGTCCTGTCCAACGTCGTCATCGTCATAAGCACGCTCGTGGCCATGGCCGTGCTCTCGTGGCAGTTGGCCCTCGTATCGGTCGTCACCGTGCCGTTCTTCTTCCTGCTCTCCGGCATCGTGGGCGAGCGAAGGCGCAGGGTTGCCGCCGAGGCACAGAAGGCCGCCGCCGAGGTCACCGCCATCACGCACGAAACGCTGTCCGTCTCCGGCATCGCGCTGGCAAAGCTGTTCGGACGGCAGGACCAGGAGATCGAGCGGTTCCACAACGAGAACGAGCGCATGGCCGACCTCGCGATCCGACGCCAGATGACCGGCCAGTCGTTCTTCGCGCTCATGCAGATATTCTTCTCCATCTCGCCCGTCGCCATATACATCATCGCCGGGTACATGCTGACCGGCCAGTTCGCAATCACCGTCACCTCCGGCACCATCGTCGCCTTCACCACGCTCCAGTCGCGGCTGTACTGGCCCATCGGCTCCCTCATGCGCGTGTCCGTGGAGTTGCGCGCGTCTCTGGCGCTGTTCGAGCGCATCTTCGGCTACCTCGACATCGAGCCGGACATCAAGGACAGCCCCAACGCCGCCGCCGTCGAACCGCGCGACGTAGCGGGCCGAGTGACTCTGGACGACGTCAGCCTCTCCTACGAGTCTGAGCGGCCCACAGGGCCAAAGCTCCCCTCCAACGACTCGCGCGCGAAGGCGCTGGACGGCGTCAGCCTCGAGATACGGCCCGGCCAGACCGCCGCGTTCGTAGGCCCCAGCGGCGCGGGCAAGACGTCGATCTCGTACCTGATCCCGCGCCTGTACGATCCCACCGAAGGCGCCGTCAGGATCGACGGCATGGACGTGCGGGACATTCGCCTCGATTCCCTCGCCGCGATCGTTGGGTACGTCACGCAGGAGAGCTACCTGTTCCACGCCAGCGTCAGGAGCAACCTCCTGTACGCCAACCCGAACGCCACCCAGGAACAGATCGAGTCCGCCGCCAGGGCTGCCTACATCCACGACCGCATAATGGAAATGCCGGACGGCTACGACACCGTCGTTGGCGAGCGCGGGCACAGGCTCTCCGGCGGCGAGCGCCAGCGCCTGTCGGTCGCCCGCGTCATCCTCCACGATCCGCGCATCCTCATCCTAGACGAGGCGACTTCCGCGCTGGACACCGCGAGCGAGCGCCAGATGCAGGCCGCCCTCGGCCCGCTCATGCGTGACCGGACCACCATCGCCATCGCGCACAGGCTCTCCACGATCCTGTCCGCCGACGTCATATACGTCGTCGACCGCGGCAAGATCATCGAGTACGGAGACCACGAGTCGCTGCTCGACAAGTGCGGCCTCTATGCCGCCCTCTACCTGGAGCAGTTTGACGACGGCCGCATCGAGTCCCGCTGCCAGGACGGCATCGTTTACGCCAACGGACAGGTAGCCAGCCACGAGGACATCTTAGCCGCGCCTGCTACGCGCTGAACGCCCAAGAACTGGCCGCGCCCATACGCCATTCCCGCGACAGGAGACTCTTGCATAACCGTCATTCCGGCGAAGGCCGGAATCTAGTGGTAGCTTGGGCGGGGCGTCTAACCCCTTCCCCAGTCTGCTGGGGAAGGTTGGGATGGGGCAGACCGTCACAACCGCGTGGACGGCCCGCTAGGCAAGTCGCTCCAGCTTCTCCACCAGCCTCTGCACCTGCGACAGTGCAGCCTCGACCGATTGGCGGGTCATCCAGCCCTCGTAAAAGTTGGTGTGAAGAGAGTGAGCGGAGTGGAAGAGGATGGCCAACTCCTTGTCGCCGGTCTCGTCGCCCAACCGATCGATGGTAGTGAAGAGGTGCCCGTGGTTCTTGTGCGGCCAGCCGCGTACCTCGGCGGCGGCCTTGACCATCTGGGCAGCGGCCCCCCAGCCCTTCTCCGACGCCTGGAGCAGGTCGCCCTCCGCGAGGTATGCCCGGGCCTTGGCCATGAAATCCCGGCCCGTAGCGTTGTGATACTGCGCGCGAGTTGTCATTGGTTCGCTCCTTGCCGCCTATTGTAGCGCGCCGGAAGCTGGCGGCGGAGAGGCCCCGGCTATGACGTAACTGCTCAGACTTCGCAAGAGGCCACGTACTCCTCCGGCCTCTTCCCCAGTCTGCTGGGGAAGACTGAGATGAGGCAAAGGCGGCGATTGCGAGACAACCCCCAACTCTGAACACTTATCTGGCGACAGATGTGGTTACTGATCCCCTCAAAGCAGTATCATAGGACGCACCCGATACAGAAGGTTGCACGCAATATACCGGATGGGCTCGCTTCGGACCGACCGCCTAACACTAGTCATATCAAGCTTTGCCGCTCTAGGCACAGCCTTGATCCTGTTGCGCGTGGCCCATGGCGTTGGCGTGAGCGGCGATGCGAAGTTCTATCTTGAGCTCGCAAGAGCGTTCTCGCAGGGCGAACCCGGACTTCAATGGATACTTGGACAAGTACCGCAACTCACATGGGGAGACTACCTGCTTTGGGAGGATGAGACACCACTTCCACAACCGGGGTCTTGGCCTCTCCTGTACTCGGCTCTACTTGCGGCAGGCGGTGGATTCGCGTTTGACGCCCGCGACGTTGCCGGACCGTTCAACGCAGTAGCATTCGGGCTAACCATATTCGCCGCAGGCGAGTGGATGCGGTCTGCCGTGCGCTCGCCGTTCCTGGTAGTGGTAGGATGCGCCGCCATCCTGTTTTCAGTAACTCTTTCGTTTTGGGCATCCTGGGCATTCAGTGAAGTCACGTTCATACTTTTCTCGACGCTTGCGCTCCTCCACGCTGACAAGTTCCTTCGAACTCGCGATCTCGCGTCGCTGATCTGGGCAGCCGCATTTACTGCCCTGGCGTGCCTAACACGGTACCCCGGCATTGTCCTAATACTTGCTCTTGTACCGTTGATGATGCTGCGTCGCTGGCCGGACACTACCAACAAGCTAAAGCATGTGGGGCTGTTTCTCTTCGTAAGTATTGGTCCCCTATTCCTTTGGCTTCTTCGCAACTACTTGGTCTCGGGGACGTTAACCGGGCCCAGAGGAAACGCGAAGGGCGGAGACATAGTAACCCAGATAGGCCGAGGGCTCAGTTCCGTCGAGGGATGGGTTCCCTTGCTGTCTGATATTCGGTCATGGCTGTTGCCGTTCGATATATGGACTGAAAGAATCATGGGCGCGATGCTCGCGGGAGCATTTCTGGTTGCGCTGGGGGCGGTCATTCTGTGGGCTGTCACGCGCTGGTGGAGGACAGGCGCGAGCGAACAGCCCTACAGTTGCCTTGCGGTGGCCGGGGTTTACGCTTACTTCCATCTCGCTTTTACGGTAGTCAACACCGGCCTCGGAAACGTCACGCTGACGTCCCGACAGTTTCTTCCGGCCTTCGTTCCTATCTTGATCGCAATCGTAGTGCTGGTGGACATAGCCATCAGACATCGAAGCAAGTTGGCATCACCCATGTGGGTTGGCAACGTATTTGCCAACAGAACATTTATGCGGGGGGGGGGGCAAAATGGCTAACCTACGCGCCTCTGGTGTTGGTAGCCCTGCTCGTTCTCTGTACAGGTTATGCCGGTTTGATCAGCATTCGCGACACGCATACTGCTCTCTTCTCGCCTGAGTACGGCTGGAACGCATACGGTTACAACAGCCAGAACATAACCATCCAGGCGACCGACTCTCTAAGCGACTACCTTCGTGACCTGGTCCGCGACGACAAGCTGCTGGTACGCGACCATTTTGACATTTATCTGGGCGACGAATCTCTCGTTTACTTCAGAGAATCTTGCGACGAAGGAGACATGCGCAGGATGAAATTCCGCGTGGTGCCGGAGAACCCGTTCGACCTGCCGGGGATCAGGAAGAACTTCGGCATTCATATCATGGACTTCTATCCCGCGAGGCAGGGGGCAATGCTGGATGGCAGTTGCCTAGCGATAGCTCCGTTGCCTGAATACGAAATCGATTACTTGATCACAGGCCAGTTCCTCACCGACACCAGCGAGACAGATAGAGAGATGCTCTGGGAAACGACCGTTCACAATCCGCGGGACTGAACGCCCACCTCTAGCAGCGCCATGTCGTCCATGGAGGGCACGGTCTCCCCGACAGCTACGCGGCCCAATCGGCGAGCCCGGTCAAGAAGCGTACCCGAAAACCGGCACGGCTTTGCCACAGAGGAAGTTTGAGGCAGTGCTCTACCGCATGCCAAATCAAAAGAACTGGCCAGGCGAGCAAGTAGATCGCATCATCTGTGGGGACGCGCTAGAAGTGCTGGCTGGCCTCCCGAACGAGTGTGTGGCACTCGCCGTGACGAGCCCGCCATACTGGAACGTAGTCGACTACGGCGTTCAGGGCCAGATTGGCCAGACAACTTATGAGCGCTACCTCGATCAACTCACCGAAGTCTGGCGAGAGACAGAGCGCGTGCTCATTAGCAATGGGAAGCTGGCAATCGTGACCCCGGTCATGCCGATTCCCAAGAGCCAGATTGACAGCCAGCACACGAGGCATCTCAAGAACATAGCCTTCGACATTGAGGCCAGGGTCCTCCGTGACATACCTACTCTCCACAGATACAGCTTGTTCGTCTGGAAGAAGCAGACGACCACGAAGATGTTTGGGAGCTACCCGTACCCGCCGAACATCTACGAGGACAACACTATCGAGTTCATCAACGTGTATGTAAAGGACGGGGCGCCTCCGTCAATTGACAAGGCGGCAAAGGAGCCCAGCAGGATGACGCAGGAGGAGTGGCGCAACCTCTCGATGCAAATTTGGCCCATGTATCCCGAGGACGTGAAAAGGACGGGTGGTCACCCTGCCCCGTTTCCGACGGTACTCCCACAGCGCCTCATACACATGTACACGTTTCGCGCGGCGCCAGAGGAAGGCTTTTCTGGCGATATCATCCTTGACATGTTCAACGGGTCAGGCGCAACAACCCTCGCCGCCAAAGTGACCGGAAGGCGATGGATCGGCATTGACCTAAATCCAGACTATTGCGTCCATGCCACAGCGAGGCTGGGTTCTGCTGATACGGTCAACCCTCACGGAATCCTGTTGGAAGAGGTTCGTGTGCGTCGTGCTTGGGACAGCCGACAACTGACGTTTTTCTAAGCGATGCGATAGGATGTCTCGACTGGAAGTGGCAGGCCTTACCCTTGAAGACAGTCTCGTGGCCATCGGTTCACTCCTCGCCCCCTATCGTAGCGCGCTGGAAGCTCGCGGCAGAGAAGTCCTACTTATGACGCCACGATCTCTTGAGCGCAATGGCAGAAGGTCAGCAGGTTGGGGACAAACGCGAAACAGTCTTCACAGTATCCCCGGTTACCACCGTCGCAGGGTTCCTCGCACCACGATGTACAAGTATGTCCGCAAGTCATGGCGGCGCAGCGGCATTGCCGGACCTCATCAGCCACTCTTTCGACGCCCTCAAGGCGCTGCCCCAACTGCGATTCCTGAAACTCACGGATAACTGCGGGCAAACTGGATTCGTCGGAAGCCCGAACGTCCACAAGCAGTTGACGCAGCCTTTCGTTCAGGACAAGCTCCTCTTCGTATGTGAAGTTGGACACCGTCCCCTACCCCTCACCCCAGCGCCGCCGCGTTCTCCACCGACGGCGCGATCTCGCCCGCCGCCACGCGCCGCGTGAGCGCCGCCACCGCCTCGTTCAGCGGCGTCGGCACGCCGGCCTCCCGCCCCTTCCGCACGACGTGGCCGTTCAGGAAATCGATCTCGATCTTCCGCCCCTTCGCAATGTCCTGCGCCAGCGACGGACGCCCGCCGCCAATCTGCGGCACCCCGGCCAGCAGCCCCGACTCCACTTCCTCCATCGCCGCGCCGTCCGACATCGCCTCGGTGAACAGCCGCGCCGGCACGCCGTTTATCGGCTCGACCGACACGCCGAGAGCGTCCGCCACCCGCACCACCTCGGCGGCGATGCGGATCGTCAGCCGCCGCACCTCCGGCTCCAAGCGCAGTTCCGCCGAAGACAGTCCCGTGAATCCCGCCACCGAGTTCGCCATGCAGTTCACGCCCAGCTTCGCCCACCGCTCGCCCCACAGGTTCGTCGTCGTCCTCGTCGTACCGATCACCGACAGCATCTCCTTGAGTGCGGCCACCCTCGGCGTCACAAGCCCGCTCGGCTCCCCCACCGCGTACGCCGGCCGCGTCGCCGGGCTCGTGCGCTGCGGGCGGCCCGGCTCCTGCATCGCCGCGCCCATCGTGATCACCAGGCCCACGACCCTCGTCCAGCCCAGGATCGGGGCGATCCGCTCCTCGTTGATCGAGTTCTGCGCCGATACCACGAACCCGCCCGGCGCGAGGTACGGCTCGATCAGCTTCACCGACCACTCCGTATCAAACGACTTCACCGCAAGGAACACGATGTCGTACTGCGAGCCGTCCCCGGACACCTCGCCGAGGTGCAGTGCGCGCGGCCGGACGGTGAACTCCTCCTCCACCGCCGTCACCGTCAGCCCGTCGGCCCGCGCGGTCTCCACGTTCAGCGGCCACTGGTCGATCAGCGTAACGTCGTGCCCCGCGCGCGTCAGGTACCCGCCGATGATGCCGCCGATCGCGCCCGCGCCCAGCACCGCGATTTTCCGCTCATCCGTCACTCCAGCACCTCGCATTCCCTTACCTTCTCTTGGGAAGCCCTCCGGTCGGCGGGCCCCAGATGATCACGAACTTCATCGGCTCCGCACCCATGTTACGCACCCCGTGGTCCACCCCGGGCGGAGCCAGTACTGCGTCGCCAGCCTCGACGTTGACGACTTCGTCATCCATCCAGAAGACCCCTGCGCCTTCGAGGACGTAGTAGATCTCCTCCAGCGCGCCGTCGCCCTCGTGCGTGTGGGAACCCTCGCTCACGCCCGGCTCCAGTTCCCAGACCTGCACGCGCATCGGAAGCTGGCTCACGTCTGTGAAGAACCCGCGCACCTTGATCGTCCCGTCGCCGTCGTGAATATGCGGCGCGAGCCTTACTCCCTCCGAGTCCTTT
This sequence comes from Dehalococcoidia bacterium, assembly GCA_963668185.1. Taxonomy (GTDB): domain Bacteria; phylum Chloroflexota; class Dehalococcoidia; order Lucifugimonadales. The sequence continues at coordinate 481,034 of OY764162.1, read as the reverse complement.
TCCTTGTAATACTTCGCGCCATACCGCGTATCGAGCGAGCTCATTTGCAGCCTCCCATGTCTCAATTCACGGCTAACTTATCACAGCCGGTCTCATTCAGGACCCAACTGAAAACTAGCCACCAACAACTATCCACCCTGCTAGAATGCGGGGCCAGACATCACTAACGCTTGGAGGCAAGCAATGGCAAAGCCCAAAGTCTTTATAGCCAGGCATATCTTCCCGGAGTGGATCGAAGCCATCCTTGAGGAATGCGACGGCGAGGTCTGGGAAGACGAGCTTCCCCCTCCGCGCGACGTTCTGCTTGAGAAGGTCCAGGGCCTCGACGGCATCCTGTGCCTCCTGACCGAGGCCGTTAACGCCGAGTTGATGGACGCCGCCGGGCCGCAGCTCAAGGTCATCAGCCAGATCGCCGTCGGCTTCGACAACATCGACGTTCCGGAGGCCACCCGGCGCGGCATCCCCGTCGGCAACACGCCCGAAGTGCTCACGGAGACGACCGCCGACGCCACGTGGGCGCTCATGCTGGCCGCCGCCCGCAGGATCGTCGAGTCCAACCGCGCCGTCCACGCCGGCAACTGGCGTACGTGGCACCCGCTGCATTACCTCGGACAGGACATCTACGGCGCGACCCTCGGAATCATCGGCCTGGGCCGCATCGGCATCGCCGTCGCGCGCAGGGCCGCCGGCTTCGGAATGCGCGTTCTGTACTACGACGTCTTCCGCCGCGAGGACATGGAGTCCGAGATGGGCGTCGAGTACGCCGACATGGACAGGCTGCTCGCCGAGTCCGACTACGTCTCCCTCCACATGAACCTGACGCCTGAGAACCACCACTTCATGAACGACGAGGCGTTCGACAAGATGAAGGAGACCGCCATCGTGGTCAACGCCGCCCGCGGCCCGGCCATCGACCCCCGCGCGCTGTACCGCGCGCTGACCGAAGGCAAGATCGGCGCCGCCGCGCTCGACGTCACAGACCCGGAGCCGATCCCGCTGGACGACCCGCTGCTGACGCTCGACAACTGCGTCGTAGTGCCGCACATCGCCAGCGCAAGCGTCCACACGCGCCGCGAGATGTCCCGCATATCCGCCACCAATCTCCTGCGCGGCGTAAAAGGCGAACGCCTCCTCACCTGCGTCAACCCGGAGGTGTACGACAACTAGCTGCCCATAGAGAAGTGCTAGCATAGAGACGCCATGACCACGACGACCCGCCACCGCGCAATCAGCGACCGGTTCCTCGATCAGGCCGAGATCGAGTTCGACAGAGGAGACTTCCTCCAGGCCTCCGAGAAGGCGTGGGGCGCCGTCTCCCACTACGTCAAGGCCGTTGCCAAGGAGAACGACTGGCCTCACCGGTCGCACAAGAACACCGAGGACAACTCGGCGATTATCACCGCCCTCACTGACGACCCGGAGCGCAACGATCTCCGGTTCACGGCGGTGCAGGCACTGCACCACAACTTCTACAACGACGATCTTTCTGAATCCAGGGTCCGCGCAGGTCTGAGGGCGGCGAGGGAGTTGATAGCCGAAATGGAGAAGGTTGAGTCCAGGGTCCCTTCGGGCGTTGCGGCCCGCCGGCGCGCCAGGCGGGAAGTCCGCGCCAACGCAACCAGGCCCATCCGCTCCTAGAGGGTGTCCAAAAAGAACTCCGTCCACCTTTGCAGCGCCAGTCCGTTCGCCCTTGTATCTTGTAAGGGCAGGCGTTGTGCTTGGCCGTGGCGTACGGTTCCCCGTTCGCCCTGAGCCTGTCGAAGGGCCTGCCTGCCCCAAGTCCCTAGATGGGGCACGTCCCAAGAAGTGATAGCATAGAGACATCATGACCACGACAACCCGCCACCGCGCAATCAGCGACCGGTTCCTCGACCAGGCCGAGCTAGAGTTCGACAGAGAGGACTTCCTCCAGGCCTCCGAGAAGGCGTGGGGCGCCGTCTCCCACTACGTCAAGGCCGTTGCCAAGGAGAACGACTGGCCTCACCAGTCGCACAAGAACACCGAGGACAACTCGGCGATCATCGTCTCCCTCACCGATGATCCTGAGCGCAACAACGAGAGATTCGGGGTGGTGCAGGCCCTGCATCACAACTTCTACAACGATGACCTTCCTGAGTCTACGGTCCGCGCAGGTCTGAGGGCGGCGAGGGAGTTGATAGCCGAAATGGAGAAGGTTGAGTCCAGGGTCCCTTCGGGCGTTGCGGCCCGCCGGCGCGCCAGGCGGGAAGTCCGCGCCAACGCAACCAGGCCCATCCGCTCCTAGAGGGTGTCCAAAAAGAACTCCGTCCACCTTTGCAGCGCCAGTCCGTTCGCCCTTGTATCTTGTAAGGGCAGGCGTTGTGCTTGGCCGTGGCGTACGGTTCCCCGTTCGCCCTGAGCCTGTCGAAGGGCCTGCGGCAAACGGTTCCGCCGACCTTCCCTTCACCGAACGCGCGTGCTATCATAGACGCATGAACACCAAACCACACATTGAAAGTGCGCCGCAGGGCAGCCCGGCGCTAGCCCTCGCGCGAACTGGCGCCACCCCCTTCTGCTGTAACAAAGTGTCACATTTCGTACGTAAATTGGCTCATACAGGCATCATTTCGTACGCATTTCGTCCCACGAGCGAGCGCTACCCAGCTATGAAAAGTGACAGAATGTTGCAGAATGTGACACTTTTCCGATTCCGAGCGGGCTTAATCACCTCGTCCCGCTCCCGAAGAGACGCCTCAGCTTGGAGCCGGCCCCGGATCGGGAACATGACACATGCCGGCTAGCGCCGTCCGCACCCGGTATGCGCCCAGCCCCACCGGCGAGCCGCACGTCGGCAACATACGCACCGCGCTGTTCGCCTGGCTGACCGCCCGCGCCGGCAACGGTGCGTTCGTACTGCGCATCGAGGACACCGACCAGCGCCGCAAGGTGGAAGGCGCCGTCGAAATGCAGATGGAGGCCCTGCGCTGGCTCGGCGTCGACTGGGACGAAGGCCCCGACGTCGGAGGCCCGTACGGCCCATACGTCCAGTCGCAGCGCCTCGACCGCTACCGCGAGGCCGCAGACCGGCTCATTGAGAGCGGCCACGCATACCGCTGCTACTGCTCCACGGAGCGGCTCTCGAAGCTCCGCAAGGCCCAGGGGCAGTCCGGCCGCGCAGGCTACGACCGCCGCTGCCGGGACCGCGCGCCCGAAGCCGGGACCATCGCGCCCGTGGTCCGCTTCAAGATGCCCGTCGAAGGCGAGACCGCAGTCCATGACATCGTGCGGGGCGTCGTCACCTTCAAGAACGATCTGCTGGACGACCACGTCATTCTTAAGTCGGACGGCTTCCCCACCTACCACCTAGCCCACCTCGTGGACGACCGCCTGATGGAGATCAGCCACGCGATCCGCGCGGAAGAGTGGCTCCCAAGCCTGCCGCTCCACGCCCGCATGTACGAGGCGTTTGGCTGGGATCCGCCGCAGTTCGCCCACGTGCCGAACATCCTCGCCCCCGACAGGTCCAAGCTCAGCAAGCGCCACGGCGCAACGTCCACGCTAAGCTACAGGGAGCAGGGCTACGTGCCCGACGCCATGCTCAACTTTTTGGCCCTGCTCGGCTGGTCGCTCGACGACAGGACAGACCTCATCCCGCGAGAAGACCTCAAGCGACAGTTCTCGCTGGGCCGCGTCTCCAGATCGCCCGCCGTCTTCCAGACCGACAAGCTCGACTGGATGAACGGCCAGTACGTCAAGGCCATGGATCCCGCGGACCTGGCGCGCGCGCTGCTCCAGTTCTGGCGCCTGCATCCCCCGGGCGAGATCGACGGCCTGCCGGACACCTCCCTACTGACGCGGATAGCGCCCCTGATTTCCGAGCGATTGAAGTCCCTTAGAGACGCCGCGCCGTTGACCGCCTTCTTCTTTAAGGAGGAAGTTGCCTACGACGCCGCGGACCTCGTCCAGAAGGGTATGGACGCGGAGTCAACGAAGTCGGCCCTGGAAGCGTCGCTAGCGGCGCTGGAGTTGCTGCCGGAATTCGACTCCCAGTCCATAGAACAGGCGCTCAGGGTCCTTGCGGTCGACCTCGGCCTGAAGGTTGGGCAGCTTCTCGGGGTCTTGCGGGTCGCCGTGACGGGCCAGCGCATAGCGCCGCCGCTGTTCGAGACCATCGAGATCCTGGGCCGCGACCGCTCGCTCGCCGCCGTCCGCGCCGCCTCCGCCCGCCTCTAGCCGGGCCTTCCAGGCCCTCAAAGGATTGGATGGGGCAACTGCGGCGCCTACGCCTCCGACGTCTCCCGCGTCTTCCGCAGCCGGTCGAGCAGTTCCTGCACGTACTTGGGATAGCGCTCCTGCGAATCGGAAGAGACCGCCCCGTTCGTCTTCGATGATCCGCCCATCGCCTCTTTTCGCCACTCGTTCGGGAAGGAAGCCAGCTTGAAGTTTACCGCCGGCCGCGAATCGTCGATCTTAAGCAGTTCCACGACCACGCCGAAGAACTGCGTGTCGTCTCCCGTCCGTTGATTGAGCCAGTCCAGCGCCTGCCGGTGTTCCTCGTTGAACTGCTTCACCACCCAGACAACCACGCTGGCGTCGTAGCCGGAAGCACACGTGAGCAGCTTACCGAGGTGGTCGTGGCTGGTAGCCTCGAACTGGTTCTCGATCACCACCATCCGTTTGCTTGCCGCATCATGAGCAAGAATATCCAGGGAGTGGCCCCTCACCGGCAGATCATGACCGCGCACCTCCAGCCGCATCCCCAGCACATCGCCAAGACGGGAGACGTCCTCGACCAGCCACGGGGTAAAGTCGTCCTCTCCGTTCGGCCAGAGTTCCCTCAAATCGACCTGTTCTATCGACCCCAACGTTCCTGGCGATCCTACTTCTGTCATGGTCACTCCTTCTTCGCCCCGGGGCTGGCAGCCTTCCGTTTCGGGCGAAAGTCTCGAGTATTTGCTGGTCACCGAGGCCGGTAAGAGCCCCGCGCTTGCCACGCTGTAGGGTCGATACTATCAAGCGTTTAATTTTTCGTTAACTACCTTTTGTGCATTTATTTCCTCAAAATTGAAGCTAGTTCTGCGGCTGGCTCCCGGACGCGGAAAGGGCAGAGGGCACGTCAGGGTAGATCTGAATCACCCTGTCGAACCCGATGACTTCGAACACCTCTCGTATGTACGGCTGCAGGCCGCAGAGCCGCAGATGACGGTCGAACTTGCCGAGAGTCCTTGACAGCATGAACAGCGCTCGCAGGCCGGCGCTGCTCACATAAGTCAGGTTCGAGGCCTCGATAACAACGTCCGTGGTTCTCCTTGCCATAGCCTTCTTGACGTCGGCCTCGAACTCATCGACGTTTAGCCTGTTGAGCCGCCCGCAGGCTCTCAGAAGAAGCACGGGGCCTTTGGTTTCGACGACTTCGATCATTGACATTTGGTTTCCTGTTGTGGGGGGCTGCTGGTCTAGGCTGCTCAAGGTTATGTCAGTGACGCCCCTTGCGCAACAGTCCCTGAGGATCGTTTACTTTCGACAGCCCATTTCCATTGCCATGTCTCTGGATACTTGCCTGCGTCCACCTTGTTATGATGCCTGCGTATGGGGACAGCTATGAAAACGAACAACGAGGCGCATCATGAACGAATACCTTAGAAGCCAGATTGATTGGCCCCAGGCCTTCCCGCCCGAAGAGTATGAAACACGAGTTGCCGGCGTGCGTCAGTCGCTCGCTGACGAGGGCCTGGACGCCATCTACATTACGATCCCCGCCGACATCACGTACCTCACCGGCTTCGACATAGTCTGGAATCACCTGCGGAGCCTTATTGGAGTTCTAGTGTCAGTGGACTCCGATAGCCCCCTATTCTTCGACGGGCCCAGCCACAAAAACACCGTTTCGGCCGCGCCGGAAATCAGTGACGTAGTCTGGCTGCGGGGGTCATCCGTGGAAGCCAACGTTCAGACCATCGCGGACGCCGTAGCCGACCGCGGGTTGGCCCGGGGAAGGAAGATCGCTCTTCAGCCGTGGAGCTACTCGCCTCACGCGTCCGTGATCGAGCAACTGGCGGACGGCCTTCGGGCCGCGGGCGCAGAGATCGCGGACGGCTCAATGCTCGTCGAACAGTTACGGCTCGTGAAATCGCCGCGCGAGGTCGAGATCGTGTACAAGGCTGCGCAGATGGCCGACCGGGCAATGACGGCGGTGATGAGCGTCATCAGGCCGGGCGTCATGGAGACCGAGATCGAGGCGGCGGCAATGAGTGCCCTGATGCGCGAGGGCGCAGGATATCCCGCCATCAGGTCCATGATCGGGTCCGGGCCGAGATCGGGCGTGCACCACACGGCCCCCACTCACCGCAAGCTCAAGCATGGCGACCTGATGTTCGTTGATTTCAGCGCCGTCTACTTCCGGTACCACGTCAACATCAACCGGACGTTCTCCATTGGCGAGCCCGACCCGCGCTGGAAGGATGTGATGGACAAGTCGGCCGCCTCGGTTGACGCGGTCGTTGACGCCGTCAAGCCGGGCGATCCGCTGAGCAAGGTCCAGCGCGTCGCAGACGATTACATCGATAACGCAGGCCTGCGGGAACACGTCTGGTTCATCGGAGGCTACTCGACCGGAATATCCGCGCCTCCGGACTGGTGCGGCAATCATTGGCTGACGCCCAGGGCAGGCGTCGGAGACAGGACTCTCGAGCCCGGCATGCTCTTTAACTACGAAAACCAGTTTGACGTCGATGGATGGCCCGGCGGCACCGGCGCCCGCTACATAGATAGCTTCCTGGTAAAGGATGATCGACTGGAAGTCCTGTCCAAACTCCCACGAAACATCATCGTCGTCTAAGAACGCGTGCGAACTTTTCGGCGGGAGATCCTTATCTAAGCGGTCGGCTATGGGCACTCCGCAGTCGAGGGCGACCTCTCATCGCAGGTCTGCTACGGCTCCTCCTCCTGCGTCTCCCCTGTCGCCATCCAGTAGCCGACCTTGGGTTGGGAGAAGAAGTAGGTGGGGTTGCTTCCTTCCTCGTCGAGCTTGCCGCGGAGCCTTCTCAGGTGGGTGCGGAGCGAACCCAGATTGCCGGACTTCTTGGACCCCCAGACCTTTCGCAACAGATGGTTGTGGGTCAGCACTCTTCCGGCATTGACCGACAACTCGAAGAGCAGCCGGTATTCGGTGGCCGTCAACCGCACCGGCTTACCAGCCAGGGTAACCATCCGTTGGGAGTAGTCGATGGACAGGTCGCCCAGCACGTAGGCCTCTGACGGCCCGGGCCGGAGGGGCTGCGCAAATCGCCGGATAGCCGCCCCCACCCTGGCGACCAGCTCGGTTGGCGAGAAGGGCTTGACGATGTAGTCGGCCGCTCCGCTCTCGAAGGCCCGGGCAACCACCTGGTCGCGCCCATAAGCCGAGAGGAAGATCACCGGCACGTTGGCTATTGCGATGATGTCCCTCATCAACTCGATGCCATCGGAGCCGGGCAGCATCATGTCGAGCAGGACCAGATGGGGACGACGCTCCTCCACAAGGGGCATCACCTCCTCCGGGTCGGCGGTGACAATCGGGTGGTAGCCGGCGTCGGAGAGCGTTTTCCGGACATGCCGGAGCGTTTGGGGATCGTCGTCCACCACGAGGATGGGCACCGCATCTCCCGTCTCCTTCCGACGGCCTCCTGGGGACCTGCGGCGTTCGGCGGCAGGCTCTTGGATCACCGGGATAGTGAAGGTGAACCGCGCCCCCAGTCCCGGACCTTCATTCTCGGCCCAGATGCGGCCTCCGTGGGCCTCCACTATTCCCTTGCAGATGGCCAGTCCAAGGCCGGTGTCGCCCCCCCGGTCGTCGTCATCCCGGCGGGAGAACTTACGGAACAGGGTGGGCAGGCGCTCGGTGGGTATTCCCCTGCCTTCGTCCACCACCGAGACGCGGACGTGGACGCCGTCCCGCGCGGCAGAGACCCTGATGGCGGACGTCTCCGGCGAATGCCTGGCGGCGTTTGCCAGGAGGTTTCCGATGACCTGGACGATGCGCCTGCGGTCCGCCATCACGAGGGGCAGGTCCAGCGCCAAGTCGATGGCCAGGTTGTTCCTGCCCCCGGCGCTCAGGAAGGCGCTCCGGGCCCGGTCCACCAGCGCCGCCACCTCCGCCGGCTCCGGGTCGACCGGCAGCTCTCCCGTCTCTATGCGCGCCACGTCCAGCAGGTCGCCGATCAGATCCCGCATGCTGCCGGCCTGATCGAGGATGATGCGCAGGAACTGGCGCATCTCGGCGGGGTCCAGGTCTTCGGCGCCGTCCAGCATGGTCATCACCGAGCCCCAGATGGAGGTCAGCGGCATGCGCAGCTCGTGGCCCACCATGCCCAGGAACTCGGCACGCAGCCGCTGCACCTCTTCCAAGGACGTCATGTCCTGCATGGTGACGACGACCGACTCCACCCTGCCCTCCTCGGAGCGGATGGGCGTGGCATTGAGGAGCACCGTGACGCTGCGACCGTTGGGCGCCTTCATCACGATCTCCTCGGCCCGTACCCTCTCGCTTGTGCCCTGGACTTCGGCCAGGGGGAACTCCGTCAGGGAGACCTCCCCACCATTGGAGCGCCGGATGGTCAGCAGCTCCAACAGGTCCTCCAGCGACTGTTCCGGGTCCCGCAGGTTGTCGAATATCCTCCTCGCCTCCCGGTTGAAAGTCACCGGAGCGTCCGTTCCCACTTCGAACACGGCGACGCCCACGGGAGAGGTGTCGATCAGGGTCTCCACACGGGCCCTGGCGCGCCGCTCGTCCCTGTGGCGGCGGGCGTTGACGATCACCTGCGCCGCCTGAGAGGCGAACATCACCAACGTCTCCTCGTCTTCCCTGGTGAACTCCCTGTCCGGATCATCGGTCGCCACGTAGATGTTGCCCACGCGCACACCCTGATGAAGTATCGGGGCTGCCATGAAAGCGGCAACCCTGACGGGTGGGTGGAAGTCCGAAACACCTATCGACCTAGCCCACTCCCCCAGATCTCCGCCCCTCAGCGATCCCGGGAGAGCGTTCATGTACTCGAACACTTCAGGACCGTCGGGAACCTTCCACAGCCGCTTCGCGTCGTCGATGCTCATGCCTTCTACAAGGTAGTCCTCCACCTCGCCCGAGTCGTCCAGGGCGATGATGACGGCGTAAACGGCGCCCGTCACTGAGCGTGCGCCGTCCAGGACGCCCTGCAACGCCGCCTCGAAGTCGAGGCTCGCATTGATGCGCAGGCTGGCGCTGCTGAGCCGGGACAGCCTGTCCCGCAGCGCCGCTATCCGACGATCTCGTTCGTCCAGTTGCGTCAATTCTCTCTCCGCCGGTAGTGCTGCTTACCCTCAGGGACGCACCGTTGCCGCGAACGCCCCACACGGGGGATTATACCAAGATAGGATGGTCTTGAATCATGGAATATAGGAAATCGCCTACTCCTCGGTCTCTTCATCTCTCTTGGACCTCTTCCGGCCGGCAATAAGGCCGTACAGGACGACGCCGGCCACGATCAGGCCGGCCGCGCCGGCGACCGCGATCAGCGCAAGGGTGAGTGTCCTTTCGTCATCTTCCTCCGCGGCGCGCGCGGGCGTGGGCTCAGGCGCCGGTGTGAGCGTGAGCTCGGGCTCCGGCGTGGCCGTGAGCGTAGGTGTCGGCTCCGGCGTGATCGTCGGCGTCGGCGTAGCTGTGGCTGCCGCCGTGACCGTGGGCGCGACTGTCGGCGTGACCGTGGGCACGGCTGTCGGCGTGACTGTGGGCGCGACTGTCGGCGTGACCGTGGGCACGGCTGTCGGCGTGACCGTAGGCGCGATTGTCGGCGAGGGCGTGGGCGCGGCTGTCGGCGTGGGTTCGGGCGTCGGCTCAGGTGTGGGCGCAGGCGTCGGCTCAGGTGTGGACGCAGGCGTCGGCTCAGGCGTAGGTTCGGGCGTAGGCTCGAGCGTGGGCGTGGGTTCAGGCGTCGGCTCGGGTGTGGGCGTGACCGTAGCGGTCGGCGTGGGTGTAGGCGTGGTGGTCAACGTGGGTGTGGCCGGAGACGTGGTCGGTCCGGACGGGGGCTGCTGTACCGTCTGTTCGGAATCGTTTCGCACCAGGACGGTCACCGTGTGCCCGTCGGAGCGCCCCCTGGTGTCCGTTACCTTCAGGACGATCTCCAGCGTCGTGTCCGTGCTGACGGAGGGCGCCGTGAAGGTGAGCGTATCCGAAGTGGACGACCGGTAGCCTGTCCATTCGTACGCGAGCGGATGGCCCAGTTCGTCGTCCGTGCAGGTGGAGACGTCCGACGCGCAGTCCAGCCACGGGTCGGGCAGCCCCGTGCTGGCGCCGCCGTCCAGCGTGTTAACCAGCCCGCCGTACGTGCCGTTCCCGCCAATCGACGTGCTGCCCGTCACGCCCACGTTCGTCACCTTGCCGTCCGCCTGCACCTCGTTAGCCAGGATCGCCGATTGCCCGTTGGCGTTGTGGACGTCCAGGCTCTTGACCTCGGCCGGGGTGGTCGAAGTAGCCGTGTTGCCGATGTTCTCGAACAACGGGCGGCTGTCGTTGTTGGTGATGGTGTTGTCGTTGCCCTGGAACGTCGTGTTCCACGTGCCGGGGACCAGATAGTTCGTTCCCGCGTCGGTCGGGTTGGCGGTGATGGTGAGGTCGTCGGTGATCTCGTAGCCGGCGCAGGTGGCGGCGCAGCCGGAGACGCCGCTGACGAAGGCGGCGTTGTACTTGGTGGTCTCGCTCTCCGGCGTGCCGTCGCCGTTCAGGTCCCACTGCATGGCGATGAACTGGGCGACGGTGGTGACCTCGATGAGGTTGTCGTTGTCGCTGTCGTTGTCGCTCGCGATCCCCGCGCCGTCTTCCTGCGCCCCGACGGGCGAGACGGACGAGGCCGCCGCCACGAGCAGGGCCAGGGCGAGCACCAGCCACCGGGCCGCTCCTCTGCGAAGTTGTCTCAAAGTAACTATGATCTCTTCGCCTGAAGTAATCGAACCGCCCACTTTGAAAGCGCCTCGCTGAGACGCACTAGACGGCTATCCATCGGCGTTATCGCCAATTGTACACGAAGACTAAGAACGCTTTATGTCATGCAAATACTCGCCATTGAGTAATGAGATAGTGACTGTTTTGAACCTAAAGCGGGGTGCGGAGGGTGTGCAAGCAGGGTATGGGGCTAGAGCCGGCCTGAAACGCGACAAAGAAGAGGGCCATCCCCCAGGGGACGGCCCCGCCGATTGCCCTGTAGGGCCGGCCGCAGGGGCCAGTCACGATGGACAAGGACTTCGGAGAGGACGCCGCGCCCAGGCATGGTGGGCCAGCGTGGACTCGAACCACGGACCTCCGCTTTATCAGAGCGACGCTCTAACCGGCTGAGCTACTGGCCCACTCGGGGGACAGGGTAATGGTACCATGTTGTGGTTCGACAGGCTCACCACGAACGGGCCCTAGGCTCACCACGCCCGGGCCTTCGTCATGCTAGAATCGGCATCTGGGCGGGAGTAGCTCAGCCGGTAGAGCATCTGCTTCCCAAGCAGAAAGTCGAGGGTTCGAGTCCCTTCTCCCGCTCCACCTCTAGTCCCTTCTCCCCCACGAGGGAGAAGGCTAGGATGAGGGGGAACCGCATAATGCCCACACCCTTCGAAACGAACCGCATCGGCGACCAGTTCGTCATCGCGCCCGACGGCTCCCAGATACGCCTGCTCCACGAACTGCGCGGCGGCGGCCTCGCCGAGTGCACGCTGCCCGTTGGCGGCGTGTCCGCCGCCGTCACCCACCGCACCGTCGAGGAGATATGGCTGTTCACGGAGGGCCGCGGGCAGGTGTGGCGCAAGCAGGGCGACCGCGAGAGCGTGACCGACGTGTCGCCGGGGGTGTCGCTTACGATACCGCTCGGCGCCCACTTCCAGTTCCGCAACACCGGCGACGCCCCGCTCAAGTTCGTGATCTCCACGATGCCGCCCTGGCCCGGGGAGGACGAGGCGCCGAGGGTCCCGGACTACTGGCCCGTCTAAAATGCCGCGCATGGAGTTTGGATACAGCGCGCCGCCGGGCGACAGGGGTCTTGAGCCGATTCGCCCACGCCGGTTCATGGGCGACCTGCAACGCTCGCTCGACTTCGCCGCGCAATACTTCCCTTCTCTGTGGGTCTCCGACCACTTCAACTACCGGGACGAGTTCAGGATGGAGTGCTGGACGCTGCTGAACTGGATCGCGGCGCGGTACCCGGGGCCGAAGCTGGGCACCATCGTGATGTGCAACTCGTGGCGCAACCCCGCGCTGATGGCGAAGATGGCGTCCAGCTTGCAGTACCTGAGTTCCGGCCGGTTCGTGCTCGGCTACGGCGCGGGCTGGAGCGAGCGGGAGTACGAGGCGTACGGCTTCGATTTTCCTGCGCTCAAGACTAGAGTTGAGATGCTGGAGGAGGGACTCCAGATCATCCGGGGGCTGTGGACGGAGGCGCCGTTCTCATTCAGGGGCAAGCGCTACGAGATCGTGGACGCGTTCTGCGAGCCGAAGCCGGAGCCGCTGCCGCCGGTGATGGTCGGCGGATCGGGCGAGCGGTACACGCTCAGGGCCGTGGCGCGGCACGCGGACTGGTGGAACGACCTGTACCGGCGGCCCGCGGACCTCAAGCGCAAGCTGGATGTTCTCCAAGAACACTGTGAAGCGGAGGGCACGGACTTCGATGGCATCCGCAAGACGGTGGCCGCGTCCGTGTTCATCGACCGTTCGCACGACCGGGCGCGAGAACGCGCCGGCGACCGCCTCGAAGGGCCGACGCCCGCGATCGCGGGAGACCCGGCGTACGTCACCGAGCGGTTCGAGGAGCTGGCGGAGCTAGGCTTCGACCTGTGCGTCACGGCGTTCACGAGCCTGGGCGAGCACGACGACGTGCGCCTCTTCGTGGACGAGGTGATGCCGGCGTTCGCTTAGCGGCCTATGGCGTAGGTGTCCCGGCGGGGGTCCGCGCCGCCGATGAGCGCGCCCTTCTCGTGGTCCACCACGATGGCGGACATGCCGGCCATCGCCATGCCGCCCCAGTCGTCCAGGACGCGGATGTCGTGGCCGCGGCCGGATAGCTCCGAACGCACGTCCGTTTCGATGCGCCCTTCCACGGTCAGCCTGCCGGGCAGGTATGTGTGCGGCCAGAAGGAATTCGGGAAGTTGGACGACGTGAAACGCGGGGCCTCGATGGCGGCCTGCGCGTCCATTCCGAACTCCACGACGTTCAGGAACGTCTGTACCATCGCCTGCGGCTGGGCGTCGCCGCCCGGACAGCCGAAGGGCATGAAGAGCTTGCCGTCCTTGAACGCGATCGCGGGGTTCGGAGTCAGCCGCGGGCGCTTCCAGGGCCGCAGGCCGGAGGCGTGGTCGGCGTCCAGCCACGTCTGCGAGCCGCGCCCGGACACGATGAAGCCGAGGCCGGGCACGATTGGCGACCAGAACGACGCATCGCTGGGCGTCGCGGAGAAGGCGTTGCCCCAGCGGTCCACGACGCACGTGTAGCTGGTGTCCGTCAGGTCGCCGCCGCCTGCCGCCGCCTGCCGGACCGCGGCCGGCCTAGCCGCGGCCGCGCCGTTGGAGGCGGGATCGCCTGGAGGCGGCATCTCGCGCCACGCCGCGCCCATGTCGATCTCGGCGCGCCGCGATCGCGTGTATTCGGGCGAGAGCAGACCGTCAATCGGCACGTCGACGAAGTCGGGGTCTCCGTAGAAGCGTTCACGGTCGGCGAACGCAGTGTTCAGCGCTCCGGCCAGCAAGTGGATGTAGTCGGGCGTGTTGTGGCCGAGCGACGAGAGGTCGTCGTCCTGCAGGGTCTGGAGCGTCTGGGCGACGACCGGCCCTTGGCACCACGGGCCGCACGTGTACACCGTGTAGTCGCGGAACTGGCCGCTGACGGCGGGCTCGACCTTCACGGTGAACTCTCGCAGGTCGTCTATGGTCAGCAGGCCACCCTGTTCCTGGATGAAGCTCGCGATCTCCTCGGCCATTTCGCCCTTGTAAACGTAGTCGCGGGCAGCCCTGATCGCCTTCTCCCTGCCGCTCGCGGCGTTGTCGCGCTCCACCTCGATGAGCCGCTTGAAGGAGCGGGCGAGGTCCGTCTGCACGAACTTCTCCCCCACTTCGATCACGCGGTCTCCGGGCATGAACACCTCACGGAGAGATGGGAAGTTCCACATGGGGCCGTCTTTGTCGGCGGCCTGCGCGGCGAACGCGCGCTGGACCCTCGCGGGGAGCGGGTAACCGTGTTCGGCTATCTCCAGCGCGGGCGTGACCACCTGCTCGAACGTCATCGTGCCGTACAGTTCGAGCGCGGTGAGCCAGGCGTCGGGCGCGGCGGGCACGACGCTCCGGTCAACGCCGAGGGGGATCTGGCTGTTGTGCTTCTCGTGGAAGTGCTCGATGGTGGCGGCGCGGGGCCAGCGCCCGAGGCCGGAGATCGTGACCGGCTCGTCCATACCCGCCATGTAGATCATGATCGGGGCGACGCCGCCGAAGCTGGTGTTCTCCGGCAGGGTCACGTTGATGACGATGCCTGAGGCGACACCGGCGTCGACCGCGTTGCCGCCCTGCTCCAGGATGCGGTAGCCGGCCGCGGCCGCGAGGTACTGGCCCGCGGACACGACGTGGGTTATGCCCATGATGGGGGGACGGTAGCTGGATAGTCCTAGCGCCATTGGATCCTCCTATTGCTGGTGATTCAGTGCGTGCGCTAGGCGGGGGTTGGGCGGGCCTCCGCGAGCTTGTCCGGCAGGCCTGCCTTGAGGGGCTCGATGTAGTCGAGGCCCATTCCGCAGCAGCCGCCGATGACCTGGACGCCTTCGCCGACCCACTTCTGGGACATTTCGAGGTAGCCCTGGGGATCCATCTCGTTGCTAGTGCCGTCGCTGAAGCGCGCGGTATAGTCCCTCCGGCCGGACTCGGGGTACGCGGCCATCGGGCCGTCCCAGTACTTCTTGAGGATGGGAATCGCGGCGTCGGTGTCGTCCACGCCGGAGTGGAAGACGGTCATCAGGGAACCGCCCATCGGGATGACCTCTTCGAGCGCCTGCTCGAATGTCTCCTCACCGGAGTAACCGATCCTGATGGTCGGGTCGTCTTCCGTGGAGTGGACCTTGAATCCTGTCCACATGGGGAGACCTACGGAGGCTACCGCCTCGGAGACCCACTTTCGCTGCTCGAGGCTGCCGGTGGACTCGGCCAGCATGAAGTCAACGCCTGCCTCGGCAAGGATTTCCGACTGTTCCTTGAGGTTGTCCTTGGACTGCTCTACGGTGATCGGGCCGCGCAGAGGGATGCCGCGTCGCCGCATGGCGGAACGACCTCGATGGAGCGCAGTGCTAGGCGTCCACATGTACCCACGCTCGCTGCCTGTGAGCAGGCCGAAGTTGGAGACGGCGCCGGCGATGTAAACCGGCCAATCGACGTTTGCTCGATAGATTGCCTCCTGGGCGATGTGAACTGCCCGCATGTTCAGTTCGACGGTGAGCTCGCCGTGCCCGAGCGGCTCCAGGTTGTGCCTGGCGGACGAGTACGTGTTCGTGGTGATCACGTCGGCGCCGGCCTTGATGTAGTTGATGTGCATCTGCAGCACGGTGTTCGGATGCGTCAGGTTCGGCGTGCCCGCCCAGGACTGCTCGTTCATGGGCGCGCCCATTGCCTGCAATTCCGTGCCTATGGCGCCGTCCAGGATGATCACGTCCCCGGCGTTTATTCGATTCTCAAGAGCCTGATAGTCCGCCATTCACTCCTCCCAATTGATGTTGGCTTATGAGAGGGCCGCCCGATTGGGCGGCCCTCTCCGGCGCCGTTCTCTTTTGCCCGGCGCCGCTTTGCGCGACTCCGCTGTTCGGGCGGTCTGCGCGCTAGGCTGGTGTTGGGCGGGCCTCCGCGAGCTTGGCCGGCAGACCTTCCTTGAGGGGCTTGATGTAGTCGAGGCCCATGCCGCAGCAGCCGCCGATGACCTGGACGCCCTCGCCGACCCACTTCTGGGACATTTCGAGGTAGCCCTGGGGGTCCATCTCGTTGGGAGTGCCGTCGCTGAAGCGTGAGACGTAGTCCCTTCGGCCGGACTCTGGGTACGCGGCCATCGGGCCATCCCAGTACTTCTTGAGGATGGGGATCGCGGCGTCGGTGTCGTCCACGCCGGAGTGGAAGACGGTCATCAGAGAGCCGCCCATCGGGATGACCTCTTCGAGCGCCTGCTCGAACGGCTCCTCGCCGGCGTAGCCGATCCTGATGGTGGGGTCGTCCTCGGTGGAGTGAACCTTGAAGCCGGTCCACATCGGGAGGCCGACTGATGCGACGGCCTCGGAGACCCACTTGCGCTGCACCAGGCTTCCGGTGGACTCGGCCAGCATGAAGTCGACGCCGGCCTCTGCCAGGATGTCCGACTGTTCCTTGAGGTTGTCCTGCGACTGCTGCTCGGTGATCACGCCGCGCCGCAGGAAGCCGCCGCGCCTCATGCCGGCTCGGCCCATGTGGCCGGCCCTGCGCCTCATCAGCCTGTTGTACTCGCCGCCAGCGAGCAGGCCGAAGTTCGAGACCGCGCCCGCGATGTACACCGGCCTGTCGACGTTGGCGCGGTAGATGGCCTCCTGGGCCAGGTGCACCGCGCGCATGTTGAGCTCGACGGTGAGCTCGCCGTGGCCGAGCGGCTCCAGGTTGTGCCTGGCGGACGAGTACGTGTTCGTAGTGATCACGTCGGCGCCGGCCTTGATGTAGTTGATGTGCATCTGGAGTACGGTGCTCGGATGCGTCAAGTTCGGCGTGCCCGCCCAGGACTGCTCGTTCATGGGCGCGCCCATTGCCTGCAACTCGGTGCCGATGGCGCCGTCCAGGATGATGACATCCCCAGCGTTTATTCGATTCTCAAGAGCCTGATAGTCTGCCATTCACTCCTCCCGATTGATGTTGGTTTGTAGCGGCGCATAGGGTACCACAGTGGGACTGCGGGTTGTGACCGTTTTTCGACTGGAGATGGGGATCTGGATACCGGCCTCCGCCGGTATGACGGCCCCATCCTAACCTTCCCCAGCAGACTGGGGAAGGGACAAGTGGAGGCCCTTCGACAGGCTCAGGGCGAACGGTGCTTTGGCCCTTCGACAGGTTCAGGATGCGGTCTTGCGGGGTTTTTGAGGCCGGTGTTCAGTTTGTTGCGGACTTCCCGCTTTACGCGCGCCGCCAGTTGGTCTTCGTGGTCTGTGAGGAAGCCTGCGACGGCGTCCGGGGCCCAGGGGACGAGTTCCCTGAGCGCCCAGGACATGGCCTTGACGACCATGTCCTCGTGGTCTGCGGCGAGCATCTCGCAGACGGCGAGGGTGCGGGGAGCGTCGCCCTGCCCTCCCCTGCTCTTCACGTTGAGGCCGGTTGTGGCGACGAGTGCGGTTCGGCGCCACCAGAGGTCCGGGGACAGCGCCCAGCGGTGCACGTCGGCGTCGGCGATCTGGCCGTTGACCCAGGCGGGGCCCGCAAGCTGTGTGCCGAGGGTATCGACCGCGGCCCAGTCGGCGATGCCTTCGCCGATGCTCTCGATCGCGGCGGCGTCCAGCGACCGGAGGGTGGGCCGGTGGTAGTGGACGACCTCGTACGCCCAGCCGCGCAGACCGAGGTCTATCAGCAGGCGGGCCAGTTCCAGGACTTGCGGCGGCTGCGCCTTCGCTATGCGCTTGGAGAGCTCGCGGCGGATGGGGCGGACGAGCGGCGTCTTGCGCTCCGGGAGGGCGTCGACGCGGGCGCGGAACTCGCGGGCGAGGGCTGGGGCGTTGAAGTCCTGCATCCCTAGATCCTGATTACTTCGTAGGTGACGCCGTATTCCCAGCCCATTTCGTAGCCTACTTCGGAGGCGCCCCAGCGGAGGAACATGTCCGGGTCGAAACTCTGGCCGAGGCCTTCGATGTACACGCGGTGCTCTTCGAGGGAAGCGACGCCCTTGTCCATGTAGTCCGTGACGTCGACGGCGTGGGTTGGGTGCGGCGAGCCAGAGAGGGCGACGAGGCGCACGCCTCCCCACGGTTCGTGGCCTTCTTCCAGCAGTTCCGGGAAGATCCAGCGGTTGCCGGCGTCCCGGGCGGCGTCCAGGGTGGCGAGTCCGCCCCAGCGGTGGTCCGCCATGTTGAGCGTGGTGGTTCCGGGCCAGAACATGTGGTAGTTCACGGACAGGACCACGTCCGGCTTGCTCTTGCGTATGGCGCGGGCGATGTCGCGGCGGAGCGGCAGGCCGTACTCGATCGCGCCATCGACGTGATCGAGGAACTCGACGTTTTCTACGCCGACGACCCTGGCGCTGTTGACCTCTTCCTCCATACGGATGCGGGCGGTCTCATCCGGCGTCATGCCGTCGATTCCGGCCTCGCCCTTCGTGATGAGCAGGTAATCGACGTGCTTACCCTGGTCCGTCCAGCGGGCGATCGAGCTGGCCGCGCCGTACTCGAGGTCGTCAGGGTGCGGGGCGACGGCGAGCGCGCGGTCCCACTCTTCGGGGAATATCTCCAGCTTGGTTTCAGCCATCAGGCACCTCGGCGCTTCGTTGATTCACCGGCGAGTTTAGCAGGGTGTAAGTTAAGATGTAGTCGATGAGATTCCTGAGGCCGTATCTAGCCGTTACGTTCGCGCTGCTGGTTGTTGCCGCTTGCCAACAGGGCGGCGGGCCGCAAGCTGAGATCACGCCGGAGCGGGACTCGACAGCGGTTGCGACCGTCCTCGATACGCCTACGCCTGAGCCGACTCCAACGCCTACTCCCACACCCACGCCTACGCCTGAAGTCGCGCTGCCGTCGGTGTATTCGGGGCAGATCGTCATATCGGGGGACCTCGTTCCAGAGAGCGCGGCGCTCGTGGCGCGCGTCGGTTCGTACGAATCGCCGCCCGCGATAATCGAAGGCCAGGAATACACGAACCTTGTGGTGGACCCCGGCGACACCTCAATGAACGGCCGGGAGATTGTGTTCACTCTAAACGGGGTCGTGGCCCAAACCACGCACACGTTCACCGGGGGCAGCCGTCATCGCGACTTTCTCCTGGTCTTCCCTCCTCTGCCGACGCCTGAGCCTACGCCTACGCCCACACCTACGCCTGAGCCGACGCCTACGGTTACCAGCGACCAGACGCATGACTTCGGTCCAGTGAGCGGCGAGTTGCGGCACGATCCGGATAATGGGTTCATCGAGGAGGAGTACGCGGACGTCTATATTTCAGACTTGATAGCCGAGGCGATGTTCATCAATCCGTATTCCGCTGCGTCGAACCCATGGGACTTCGGGTTCATTCTCAGGGATGACTACGCATCGGAATTGGATGCGCCGATCATTCAAGTTGTGGTCAGCAGTGATGGACGTTGGGCTGTCTTGACAGGGACATCCTCTCCGTACGAGACAGTGGACGAGGGCATCGTCGAAACGCTTGAAATGGGCGCAAATGGGTACAACCATCTACGCGTCATCGCCATCGGAGAGCGAGGCTGGCTGTTCGTCAATTATGAATTCGTGGCCAACATGGATTTGAGTTCGACGACGGGCGCCGGCGATGTATCGGCGATAACCGGGGCATACACAGGCAACGAGGTTGAAGACGCCATTACTCGATTCGAGGGGTTTACGGTCGATGGTCTGAGCAGAAGCTACGGGCCGGTTGAAGGGCGATTGGAAAATGAGCCCCGCCTCATTGCTGAACACTATAGCGGAGTCAGGACACGCGACCTCGTGGTTGAAGCTGAATTCCTGACTCCACAAGACGCTAATTGGGATTACGGATTCGTGATTCGCAGTCCGGTACGCTCTCGTCTTGAAGTCATCGGGATTGAGGATTCTGTGTTGTGGTTTCACTATTCGCGAGACGTTGGAGATGACATATACACGATGATTGATAACGGTTACTTATCGGACTCAAAGGTCAAGCTGAAAGACCGCAACCATTTGGCGCTGATCGCGATCGGAGCCAACGGCTGGCTCTTCGTCAACGACCAACTGGTGGCCACGTTCGGCCTGCATCACAATCAGGACGTTGGAGAGGTGAGCGTGATGGGATCCTTGTTCCACGATAATCCGGTTTCGATTGACTTTGAGGACTTCAACGTGTGGGCGCCGTAGTTGACACAGGCAGCCGTGGGCGAGTCGGTGCGATGCGCGGATGGTTGGAATCGAAGGGAGGGTGGCGATAAATGAGATCGACGCTGTTGGGGTCCGTGCTGCGCATAGCGCTTGTGGCGGGGATTGCGCTGGCCGCGGCGGCCTGCGGCGGCGCCGATGAGGAGGGAGCGGACCCGGAGGCGGAAGCGGTGGCGCCGTCTCCGACCACGGAGTCGGATGGGTCTGACCTGCAACCCGATACGCCTACGCCGACTGCCGCAGAGTCGGGTGAGGCTGACCTGCAACTCGATACGCCGACGCCGTCTCCGACCATAGAGTCGGGTGAGGCTGACCTGCAACCTGACACGCCTACGCCGTCTCCCACGCTTGCGCCTGCCCAAACGCCGACGCCGGCTGACGGTGGGGTCGTCCTCGGGGAGGTGGAGACGGCGGCGCGGAAGCTGCTGGCCGATGAGCTGGAGGTAGATGTGGAGGGCCTCAAGCTCGATAGCTCCGAGGTGGTGGAGTGGTCCGACGCGAGCCTGGGATGTCCGCAGGAGGGCTATGCCTACGCCCAGGTCATTACGCCGGGCCACAAGCTGGTGTTCGATCTCGCGGGGGCGTCGTACGCGGTGCATACGAACTTGGACGGCTCGCATATGGTGGTCTGCGGGGACGGCATGCCGACGCCTGCTGCCGGTGGGGCTGTCCTCGGGGAGATGGAGACGGCGGCGCGGAAGCTGCTGGCGGACGAGCTGGAAGTGGACGCGGGGAGTCTCAAGCTCGCTAGCTCGGAGATGGTGGAGTGGTCCGACACGAGCCTGGGATGCCCGCAGGAGGGCTATGCCTATGCCCAGGTCGTTACTCCGGGCCACAAGGTGGTGTTCGATCTCGCGGGGGCGTCGTACGCGGTGCATACGAACCTGGACGGGTCCCACATGGTGGTCTGCGGAGACGGGCGGTAGTGCGCTCATGGTTCGACAGGCTCACCACGAACGGAGCGGGGCTTTATGCTAGAGTAGCTGGAGGGAACGCAGTCATTCGAGGTAGCGCAGATGGCAGATGAGGCGAGTCGCCGACCGTCCATAACCAAGGTGTGGGCCAAGAACTTCCGCAGCATCGAGTTCGCGGAGTTGGAGTTGGCGCCGCTGACGGTGCTCGTCGGCCCAAACGCCTCGGGCAAGAGCAACCTCATGGACATCTTGGGGTTTTTCGGGGATATGGTCCGCCTGGGCCTCGAAACCGCCATAACCCGGCGTGGTGGGTTTGACTCCATTGGCCGCCGATCCCCTACGGGTGGAGTGTTGGGGCCAGAGATTGGCTTTCAGTATGGTACCCCATGGGGAACGCTTGACTACTCTGTAGCATTAGCACGGAGAGGTAGGGGTGACTACTCGGTCAAACGAGAGTCTGCCAAGATGATAAGTGATAGCCCTGAAGACCAGCCAACAGAGTTTATTCTTGAGAACGGGCGACTTGCCAAACCTATGTCTACGGCCAGACTGAGGCAGATATCTGAGCGAAGTAGTAAAGATGGGCTTGCAAGTAGTTTTGCACAAACAGCCAAGCAACTGATCTCAGACTCTGGCCGTAAAGACATTCAACTGATGTCTTCTGATCCCATGCTGCTAACTTCATTCTTGGAGATGTTGCTAAGCGAACTACGTGAAAAAAACACATCCTATTATGCGCACCCAATGCGTAGTTCTCTACGCAACGCAAGAGACGATCTGGGAAGGATTGCTCTGTACCATGTCTTCCCTAACTCATTGCGTGGACCTCAGAAAGTGGCGGATAGCCATCCGCTGGCAATGAGCGGAGAGAATCTCGCATCTACGCTGCGGGACATGATTCAGAAGAAGAGCCGCTTCCTTACTGATTTGAAGAGCGCCCTGGCTTATGCGGTGCCTGGGATATGCGATATTCGGGTTCGCCAAGCCGGCAGCTTCTACGTGGTCGAACTCAATCACGGCGGCAACGGGAGGAACGGAAGGGGTTCCTGGTTCGACCTGTCCCATGAGTCGGATGGCACGATTCGCCTGCTGGCGTTGCTGACGGCGCTGTTCCAAGACCCTGCCCCGTCGCTCATCGGCCTGGAGGAGCCGGAGTTGGCGATACATCCGGGCGCTATGGCGGTGTTGGCGGACACGATGGTCGAGGCGTCGGAACGGGCCCAGGTGCTGGTTGCGACCCACAGCCCGGACCTTATCGACAGGCTGCCCATCGAGAGCATCCGCGCGGTGAGCGCCGAGGACGGCTCGACCAAAGTGGGGCCAATCACCGAACACCAGTTGAAGTCCGTCAGGGAGAACCTGTTTTCCGCCGGGGAACTGCACAGCATGGAGGGCCTTCAGCCCGCGAGCGCCGAATAGCCGTCGATATGCTGACCATCGTGCCGATTGTCGAAGGCGACGGGGACGTGGCCGCGTTGCCGCAGTTGTTGATGAGGATTCTTTCCGAGAGATGCGAGCGGTACGACGTCGTCGTGGCCCAAGGGAAGGGCAAGGTCGTCAAGGCCAACGGCAGGCAAACCCTGGAAAGGAAGTTCGATAAGTTCCTGAAACACGCGCAGAACAAGCCGGACTGCGGCGCAATCCTGGTACTTATCGACTCTGACGACGATTGCCCGGTAGATCTTGCCCAGGCTCTTTCCGAACGATGCAGCGAGGTTGGCGTGCGATGCCCTGTACAGATCGTCTGCGCCCGCCGCTCGTACGAGTCCTGGTTTCTCGCAAGCCTGGGCAGCATCAGGGGTGAGTGCGGAGTATCCGGGGACGCCGCCTTGTCCGATGACGCCGAAGAAGCTCGGAACCCGAAGCGATGGCTCAGCGAACGGATGCCGCAAGGCCAGGCGTACAAGGAGACGATTCACCAGGCGTCTCTAAGCGCGGCGATCGACCTGGACCTGGCTTACGGCAACTCCCGTTCCTTTCGGCGGCTGTGCCATGCGGTGGAGCAGTTGTCGGACGCGCTGGCGTCCGGCTAGAGCGGCAGCAGGCGGCCTGTTTCTCGGAGGCGCTGGCGGGTGTGGGTGACGTCGCCGTGGACGCGGGTTACTGCGCGCCAGAATGTGGCGGAGTGGTTTCGGATTCGCAGGTGGGCTAGTTCGTGGATGGCTATGTAGTCGATGAGGTCGTGGTCCAGCATCATGACGCGCCAGCTAAAGCGAACCGTGCCGTCGGGGGCGCAGTTGCCCCACTCCCTGCGCTGATTGCCGATCGTTACGGGCGGCAGCTTCTTGCGTCCAAAGTGCGGCAGCCACCTCTCGACGATGCGGGGCAGCCACTCGGCGGCGCGGTCGCGGTACCAGGCGCAGACGGCGGCGCGTATCTCCTCGGTGCGGGCAGGCTCTTGCAATAGGCCGGGCACGGCTATTTGCAGGCGTCCGAGGTCCGGCCCCAAGTCGATCCGGCGGCCGGGCGGCGTGCTTCCTCCCGGATACTCGATCGCGG
This sequence comes from Dehalococcoidia bacterium, assembly GCA_963668185.1. Classification (GTDB taxonomy): domain Bacteria; phylum Chloroflexota; class Dehalococcoidia; order Lucifugimonadales. Next base: position 457,584 of record OY764162.1, on the reverse strand, counting down.
CCTCGTACTCGGGACCGGTCCTGCGCACGCGGGCGGCGTCGGAGTCAGCGTCGGTTACGTCGAGGGTAAGTTCGCGGCCCAGGTACGGGACTATCTCGCCGGTGACGAAGCGCAGGCGCGGACGCTGCGCGAGCTTGTTCTTGCTATCGATTATCCACCGTGCACGTTCGAGGACCATCTTGCGCACCTGTTCGGGCGTGGTGTTCCACGGGGCGAGCACGCGAACCTCGCCGTCTTCGGAGAGGTGCAGTTGGACGGTCTTCTTGCGGCGACGGCTGCGGCGGACTTCGAAGTCGATGATCGTGGCGCCGTGGCGGACGGAGTCGCGGGTGGTCTCTACGGCGGGTCTTGTCTTGCGTGGGGTCATGGGCGGCGGGACACGGGGCGGATTGTGGCGGAAGTCATCGCGCGCTATGGTACCGTTCTGCGGGCTTGCGCGGGGCTTGTTTGAGATGCGGGAGGCTGACTTGAAGGTTGTTGTGGAGAAGGTGGTGGCTTACGTCACGAGGGGCAGGCGGCTGCTCGTGTTCCGGTACGTCCATGAACCTGCGGCGGGCGTGCAGGTGCCGGCGGGTACGGTCGAGCCGGGGGAATCGCCGGACGTTGCTGTGTTGAGGGAGGCGCAGGAGGAGACGGGGTTGGAAGGTCTGACGATCCGGCGTTACCTGGGCAGCCGTGACTATGACGATCCGACGGTCAGGGTCCCTCCAGTCGTGCACCGGCGGTTCTACTATCACCTTGAGTGCTCTGATGAAGCGCCGTCGAGGTGGCGGCATTTCGAGGAGCATCCGAGCGAGGGCCCGCACGAGCGTGTTGAGTTCGAGTTGTGGTGGGTTGTGTTTCCGGATGAGGTGCCGGAATTAGAGGGCCTGCTGGGGGACTTTCTTGAGAGCGTGGTGTTGATATGAGGTCGCTTCGTGGCGGGTGAGTATGGGAAGCCTGTGCCCAGGCCGCTTGGGCCGGGGGTGTCGCGGCCGTTCTGGGAGGCGGCCCGGGAGCGTCGGCTGATGATGCCGAGGTGCACGGCCTGCGGGTGCATGTTCTTCTATCCACGCTCGGAGTGCCCGGAGTGCCTTGAGGACGGCATCGAGTGGGTGCAGGTGAGCGGCCGCGGGACGGTGTACTCGTTTACGATCGTGCGGCAACCGGCGGACCCGGCGTTCCGCGACGATGTCCCCTACCCTTACGCCATCGTGGAGTTGGACGAGGGGCCGCGCATGGTCACGACGATCGTGGGGTGCGAGGTGGAGGAGGTGCGGATCGGGATGCGGGTGTCGGCGGTGTTCGATGACGTGACGGCGGAGTGGACGCTGGTGAGGTTTGGGCCGGGGGAAACCCCATCCTAGCCTTCCCCAGCAGACTGGGGAAGGGACAGGCAAAGGTCAATAGTGCGCGCAAACGACTACATCCGGTATGAGCCGGACGACCGGTGCCCGCCGCTTCTTTCGATTGGGGTTGCCTTTCAGGGCGTGATGCTGGCGCTGGCGAACACGGTCCTGTTCGCGACCGTCGTGTCGATGGCGGGCGGCCAGGACGAAGAGTACCTGGGGTGGGCGGTCTTTTCGGGGCTGGCAATCGGCGGGATCATTACCGCCATGCAGGCCGCCCGCATCGGTCGGCTGGGCACGGGGCACTTGCTGATGACGGGCGCGAGCCCTCACTTCATAGCGGTGTCCGTGCTGGCGATGACGCACGGCGGACTGCCCATGCTCGCCAGCCTGCTCGTGGTGTCGTCGCTGGTACAGTTCGCGCTCGCGCGGTGGCTCCCGCTGCTGAGGCGCGTCATCACGCCGGTGGTCTCCGGCGTCGCGCTCATGCTGATAGCGGTCTCGGTCATGTCGGTCGCAGTGAGCCAGGTGGGCGACGTGCCGGACGGAGCGGCGGCGGCTTCCGGGCCGGTCGTCGCGGCGGTGACGCTGGCCGTGGCCGCAATGCTGGCGATACGGGCGTCGGGCATCTGGCGGCTGTGGGCCGCGCTCATCGGAGTCGTATCGGGATGCGTCGCCGCGGTCGCCTTCGGGCTGTACGATCCCCAGAGGATTATCGACGCGGACTGGATTTACGTGCCGAACGTCCAGACATGGCCTGGACTGGAACTGACGCCGGGGGCGCAGTTCTGGGCCCTGCTGCCGGCGTTCCTGATCGTGAGCCTCGTGTCGTCCATCAAGATGAGCAGCGACGGCGTCGCGCTTCAACGCGTCTCGCGCGCCAACCCGCAGGCGACGGACTTTCGGCTGGTGCAGGCGGCCGTCAACACGAACGGGGTTGGCACGCTCCTGGCCGGAATCTCCGGTACGCTGCCCACGATCGCCTATACGCCGTCGATAGTCACGCTCATCAACCTCACCGGCGTGGCGGCGCGCAGCGTGGGGTACATGATAGGGGCGATGCTGCTGCTGCTGGCGTTCCTGCCCAAGGCGGCGTCCGTTCTGCTGGCAATTCCCAGCCCGGTGATGGGGGCCTTCCTGCTGATGATAATGGGCCTCCTGTTCGTGGAGGGCATGAGAATGGCGTTCCAGGACGGGCTGGACCATCGGAAGGCGCTCGTGGTGGGGGTGACGCTCTCGATCGGGGTGGGACTGGAGAGCCAGAACGTCATCGCGGAGCTGCTGGGCGCGGCGTGGGGCGCGTCGCTCGGCAACGCCATGACCGTGGGCATTCTGGCGGCGGTGCTGATGACCCTTTTCATAGAGGCGACCAGCCCGCGCCGCACGCGGCTGGAGACCACGCTGGAGATGTCCGCCCTGCCCAGGATCGACGAGTTCCTGAGCGGCCTGGCGTCAAGGATGGGGTGGAACGACGCATCGACGCAGCGGCTGCGGGCCGCGGGCGAGGAGACGCTGTCGAGCCTGCTGGAGTCGGGCGACGAGCGCGAAGGCGACGGAGCGCCGCGCCTGATAGTCGTGGCCCGGCCAGGCGACGGGGTGGAACTGGAGTTCATGGCGGTCTTCGACGAGGAGAACATCGAAGACCGGCTGGCGCACCTGAGCGACCAGGCCGAGACGCCGCAGGGCGAGGAGATTTCCTTCTGGCTGCTGCGGCACTACGCGTCTTCGGTGCGGCACCGGAAGTATCACGGCATCGACATAGTTACTGTGCGGGTGGAGGGTTCGCGCTAACCCTTCTACAGCGTAAAATGGGGAAAGCGAAACGAGGTCTTACAAGAAGCCTGAACGGATGGAAGCCAGAAAGAAGGAGAGATTCACATGGCAGGCTACGTGATAGTGGGCGATAACATCACCGATCCGGAGACTTTCGCCGAGTTCCGCGACCGGGTGGGGGCGACGGTCGAGGCCCACGGCGGCAAGTACCTGGTGCGCGGCGGCGCGAGCGAGGCCATGGACGGCGACTGGAATCCCAATCGCATCGTCGTGATAGAGTTTGAGAGCGCCGACGCGGCGAGGGCGTGGCTGACCTCGCCGGAGTACACCGAGATCAAGGCGATTCGCCAGAAGTCCGCGAGCGCGAGCGTGGTAATCGTGGAGGGTGTGTAGGCGGGGCTGTTCGCGGGGCGCAGACCCCATTCCTTCGAGGGACTCAGGACAGGCTCTAACCTTCCCCAGCAGACTGGCAAAGGGACAAGCGGAGGCCCTTCGGCAGGATCAGGACGATATCAGCCCTTCTTGAGGCTGTGTCCAGGGCAGGTTGTAGAAGGGGGCGAACTGCGGCGCGCGCGATATCGGCATGTCGCCGAAGGGCACGTCTATGACTACCGGCGCGTCGCGCTCCAGCGCAGCCGGTATCAGCGTTTCAAGTTCCAGAGGGTCATCCGCCCTCATTCCGACCGCGCCGAACGACTCGGCGAACTTGACGAAGTCCGGGTTGTGCAGGTCGGTCCCGTAGGCGCCGCCAAACGCATCGTCCAGGTCGCGGGCGACGTTGCCGTAAGAGTCGTTATTGAATACGACGGTCACCACGTTGATGCCGTACTTGACTGCCGTGGCAAGCTCCGACGAGTTGAACATGAAGCCGCCGTCCCCGGTCATGCACACCACGGCCCGGTCAGGCTTCGCGACCTTTGCTCCGAGCGCGGTTGGGAACGCGTAGCCGAGGTTGAAGGAGTACCCGGAGTCTATGTACGTCTTCGGGTGAGTCACTTTGTAATGGGTCCGCGCGTAGTAGCCGAACTGTGTTACGTCCCAGACTATGAAGGCGTCCTCGGGGATGCCTCTCTGCATCGCCTCCAATACGCCGTACTGGGGCTCTTTCAGCCTGATGTCGTAGTACGCGATGAGGTTGCGGGCGGCGGAGACGGCCAGGGCCGGCGACGGCCGGTCTCCGGCGCCTTCTTCGACCAGGACGGGCAGCATGGCTTCGATCGTTGCCCTGGCGTCGCCGTGCAAGGGGATCGTGTTCGACTGAATCCTCGTCAGTTCGTTGTCGTCGATGTTGACGTTCACCAGCGTCGACGACTCTCCGGCGGGATTGCCCAGGGAGAATCTCGCGCCGATGCCTATCACGACGTCGGCGGACTGCATGACTTCGAAGAGCTGGTTCATCTCCTGCCGCTCACCCCGGGGACTGAAGCAGGAGCCGTATGAGAGCGGATGGGAGTCCGGGATCGTTCCCTTTCCGCCGCTGGACGTAACGACCGGTATGTTAGTGGCCTCCGCCAGCTTTACAAGGGACTCTTCCGCGTCCGATCTTGCCACCCCGCCTCCGGCGAAAATCACGGGCGTTCTGGACCGGGCAATGACGCGGGCGGCGTCTCGAATATCTTGAGGGCTTGGCACTATTCTGGGGATGCGGGCGGGACTTCGTAACTGCACCTCCTCGCGTTCGACTCCCGCTTCCGGGGGGAGTTCGATCAGGACGGGACGAGGCCGGCCCGTGCGCATCTGCCTGAACGCCTCGAATACGGCGTCCGGCACTTCTCTGGGCCTGGACGCCTGCCTCTGCCACTTCGTAACGGAGCGCACGGTCCCGGACTGGTCCAGCACCTCGTGGACGGCACCGAGGTTCTTGCCCAACGCTCCGCGCGGGATCTGGCCCGCGATCAGCAGGACCGGCATGGACCGGGAGTACGCGTTCGTCAGGCCGGACGCGGCGTTGTACAGGCCGACTCCCGGCACTACGAGGGCCACCCCGGGCTTCCCCGACGCTCGCGCGTAGCCGTCGGCCATGTAAGTGGTGGCCTGTTCATGGCGTGTCGTCACCATGCGGATGTCCGGCTCGTCCCGGAGCGCCGCGACTATCCCGTATATCTGGATGCCGGGAACGCCGAAGACCACCTCGACGCCTTCCCCCACCAGCGATTTAACGAGGGCTTCGCCCCCGGTCATTTTGGCCATGTTGCCTTCCGCTCCGCTGATTTGCGCACATTGAGACGCTTTCGTTTTCAGTGAGATGATGCTAGGGAGTCACGCCGCCGAGTTCAAGCAGCGGATTGGCGCCTGCCCGAAAACAGTTGCCCCTGACCGCGAATCTACCTGGCCTCCTCGGAGCCTAGTATGAGCGTGCAAATCACGCTCGCTGTGCCGCCTCAGCCGTTTACGAGGGCGATGTCCTTCTTTTCAACCTGGCGGTCTCCGGCCTCGCCCATGATCTGGCGCGCGGCCTCGACGACGTGGCGGAAGCCGCCGCCGCCCGCGCCGGTTGGCTGGCCGCCGGATAGCTGGCCGCCGTCGGTGTTGACCGGGAAGTCGCCCCGGTGCGTGGTGTCGGTCTCATCGAGGAACTCGCCCACCTCGCCCTTTTCGCAGAGTCCGGCGTCTTCGAGGCTCACGGCCGCGAATATGGTGTATCAGTCATACACCTGGGCGAACTGGACGTCCTTCGGCCCGTATCCTGACATCTCGTACGCCTTCGACGCGGCGGCCTTGACGGGCGTCGTGGTGATGTCCGGGGCCTGCCAGATGGCGTCGTGATCGCTCGCGCCCGCTCCCGCGCCGAGGATGTACACCGGCCGGCGCCGCAGATCCTTCGCGCGGCCGGCTGAGGTCACGACGGCGGCGGACGCGCCGGCGCAGGGCATGACGCACTCCAGCAGGCGCAGCGGGTCGTTCACCATACGGGACTCCAGGACGTCGTCCACGGTGATGGGCTGGCCGTGGAAGACGGCGTTCTCGTTCGTGAGGGCGTTGAAGCGCTGGTTGACGGCGATGCGCGCGAACTGCTCGTCGGTCGTGCCGTACTCGTGCATGTGGCGCTGCTTCATCAGGGCGTAGCCGGTGTTCGCGCCGGCTGCGGGGCCGAACGGCGCCTCGAACTCGGTGGCCTTGCTCGCGGGCGCGGGGCCGCCCTCCGAGCCGGAGCCGAGGCCGGGCGCGTCCGGGTCTCGCGCGCCGCCCATGACGCAGAGCACGTTGTTCGCAAGGCCGGCCTGGATCGCGGCGGCGGCGATGACGATCGACTGCGTGCCGCTCGCGCCGTACTGGGTGACGCCCTCGGAGAACGTGACCTCCAGGCGCATGTACTCCGCAAGGTCCATCGGGGCGATGTCCGTGCCGCAGGTGACGAGGCCGTCGATGTCCTTTTTGCGCAGGCCGGCGTCGCTGATGGCGAGGCGCGATGCCTCCGTGAGAAGCGAGTGCGTGGTCCTGCCCGGGTGCGTCCGGCGCGTCGGAATCTCGCCGATGCCGACGATTGCGGCTGCGCCTCGCAGGCTCATGGGTGTGGCCTCCCTTTCGAGCGCGTTCGGAATGCGCCCGTCTGCACGTGGCCTCATGATAACGATTTCGCGGGCGCGGCGCGTGTTAAGATTCCGACAGGGGAAAGCTCGAATGACCTTGAGAACGGAGTACTACAGCGATACCAGCCAAGACTTTCTGGCGAAGGCGCGGACGTATCTTGCCGAGGGCGACCTGCTGCAGGCGTCCGAGAAGGGCTGGGGCGCCGCCGCGCAGATGATGAAGTGCGTCGCCGAGTCGAGGGGCTGGCGGCACAACGGGCATAATCTGCTCTACGAGGCAGCCGGGCGGCTGTCCGATGAGACCCGAGACCCCGAAATCAGGACACTATTCAGGCTGGCCGGAGACCTGCACATCAACTTCTACGAGGGCTGGCTCACCAGAGAAATGGTGGAAGACGGCCTGGCTCAAGTTGCAGAGCTGACGCAGAAGCTGGAGGGGCTCGCCGGGTAGCTTGCAGGGCGCGCGAAGAATCGGGGAGTGGGGAGAAGACCGAATGACTTTGCGAACTGAATACTACAGCGATACCAGCCGGGATTTTCTGGCGAAGGCGCGGACGTATCTTGCCGAGGGCGACCTGCTGCAAGCGTCCGAGAAGGGCTGGGGCGCCGCCGCGCAGATGGTGAAGTGCATTGCCGAGTCCAGAGGCTGGCCGCACGAAGGGCACCGCGAGCTATGGCGCGCGGTCAACCGCCTAGCGCATGAGACCGGAGACCGGGAGATCCTGACATCTTTCGGTCTGGCAGGCTTTCTACACACGAACTTTTACGAAGGCTGGCTGACCCACGAAGCCGTCGAATCCCACTTGTCGAAGGTCGAGGAACTGCTGGGGAAGCTGGAGGGGCTTGCCTAGCGGCTAGTCCGCCGCACTGCCTCCAAGTGGAGGGCCGCTTAGCATTGAGACCTCTTACTGGCATACGTGTACTTGACCTCGCTGACGAGCCGGCAGTGTTCGCGGCGCGGATACTGGCCGACCTCGGCGCCGACGTCATCCGCGTGGAGCCGCCCTCCGGCGGGCGGGTGCGGAGCCTGGCGCCGTTCCTGAACGACGAGCCGGGCGCGGAGCGCAGCTTCTACCACCTGTACCACAACGCCAACAAGCGGTCGGTGGTGGTTGACGTTTTCTCCAAGACGGGACGCGAGGCGCTGAAACAACTTGCGGCACAGTCCGACGTGCTCATTGAGACGGAGCAGCCGGGCGGGATGGCCGGGATGGGCCTGGCCTACGAAGACCTGTCGAAGCTGAACGCAGGCCTTATCTACGTGTCCGTGACACCGCACGGGCAGGAAGGGCCGTGGAGGAACCGCAAGGGGTCCGACCTCACGGCGGCGGCATCGAGCGGGCTGATGTTCGTGGCGGGCCAGACGTACGACCCGCCGACAGTGGCCGGTGGCGACCAGTCGTACAAGATGGCGAGCCTCGCGGCTGCTTCCAGCGTGATGATCGCGCTCTGGGGGCGAGGGTCCGACCCCGATGGGGTGGGCACGCACATCAGCGTCTCGGTGCAGGAGGCGGCGTCGATGGCCGTGTGCCAGACGTCGAACGCCAACCACTTCACGTGGCGGGGCGAGATACCGCAACGGCCCGGCATGACCAGGGGCGTGTTCGAGTGCGCCGACGGCGGGTGGGTCACGCTGAACGTGAACCCGCGCAAGGTGGCTGATTTTCTTTCCTGGATTGCGGAGGAAGGCGTCGAGACGGACCTGACGGAGGACTCGATCCTGATAAACACCAGGGGCACGCTTCTGTCGCCCGACATGCTGGACCTGTCCGCGCAACTCGCGGCGCGGCTCAACCGGGACGAGTTCATGGAGAAGGCGTGGGCATACGACATGATGTCGCTTCCTGTCATGGACTTCCCGGACCTTGCCGAGTGCGAGCACCTGAGAGTGACGGACCAGTTCTTCGAGGTGTGGAACGATCCGCTGTCAGCCTCGCTCGGCTTCTGCCGCAGCCCCGTGGACGTCTTCGCTGAGCCGATCAGCGTCACGAGAGCGCCGCTGCTGGGCGAGCACACGGAGGAGGTCTTCGGTGAGCTCGGGATCGTCGCGAGCGCAACAGGAGCCGCTCACGGCGGGGGCGCGTCGTGAACGTTCACGCGCCGCTGAAGGGCATCCGGGTGGCCGACTTCTGCTGGGTGCTGGCCGGGCCGTTCGGCACCAGGATACTGTCGAACTTCGGCGCAGAGGTCATCAAGATCGAGAGCAACGCGCACCACGGCCTTCGGCGGAGAGGCGTTCGCCCGGACGGCGAGCCGGGGCCGAACGTCGATCCGCTGTTCAACGACGCCAACACCGGCAAGCTGTCGGTCACGCTCAACCTGCGCACGGAGGAAGGCAGGGAGATAGCCAAGAAGCTGATCGCCAAGTCGGACGTGGTCACGAACAACTTCCGGGCGGGCGCGATGGAGCGGATGGGCCTGGGGTACGACGTGCTGCGCGAGATCAACCCCGGCGTGGTGCTGCTCCACCTCCCCGGCTGCGGCCACGTCGGGCCGTGGGCGAGGGTGCCGACGCTTGGCAACATGGTCATGGCGGCGTCGGGCATCAGCGCGATCACGGGCTTCGAGGGCAGGCCGCCGTCCGGGATGGGCGTGGCCTACCCCGACTTCACGTCGCCGCACGTCATGGTGACGACGATACTCGCCGCCCTGATGGAGCGGGACCGCACTGGCGAGGGGCAGGAGCTCAACCTGTCTCAGCTTTCCTCCTCGATCTCGCTGGTGGGCCCCGAGTGGATGCGGTACGCGTCGAACGGCGAGCCGCCGCCGCGCAGGGCGAACCGGGACCCGAACCACTGCCCGCACGGGGTCTATCCGACGCGCGGGGACGACCAGTGGTGCGCGATCGCCGTGCGGGACGACAACGAGTGGGCCGCGCTGTGCGGCGCGATGGGCCGGCCGGATTTTTCCAAAGACGCGCGGTTCGCGGACATGGCGGCGCGCAAGGCCAATGAGGACAAGATCGACGGGCTGGTGACGGACTGGACGCGCGGGCAGGACAAGTGGGAACTGGCCGAACTGCTCCAGGGCGAGGGGATCGCGGCGGCGGCGGTCGAGGACCTGCAGGACACGCTGCTCCTGGACCCGCACATGCAGACGCACTACGAGCACGTCCAGCAGCCGAGCGACCAGGACGTGGACATCGTCATCGACCGCGACCCGATGCGGTTCGCGGGCAACGACAGCCCCACGCCTCGCGCCCCGATGATGGGCGAGCACAACGGCTACGTCTTCGGAGACCTGCTGGAGATGCCGAAGGCTGAGATCGAACGGCTAACGAACGAGGGCGTGATCGCCTGATGGAGTGCTCTGTGAAACGGCCCGCGCATCAACCTCCCGCCCCGTTCGTGGTGAGCACTTCGCCAAGCTCAGCACAGGCTTTGTCGAACCATGAACGGGGCTTTGACCCTTCGACAGGCTCAGGGTGAACGGATTTCTTCTGGACACCCTCTTAGTCCCTTCCCCAGTCTGCTGGGGAAGGTTAGGATGGGGTGAGAGGAGCTAACGATGACCGTAAGTTCGGATACATACAGAGGCGCCTGGCGAGTGCTCCCGAACATGGGAGCAAACTTAAAGGGTTCCATTCATGAAGACGAGGAGGCGCGCCGACATGGGTTCAGGCGGGCGATCGTGGGCGGCACGGGCGTGGCGCAGGCGATCATGCCGGCGATCGTCGAACTGTTGGGGCCGGGCTGGATCGAGGGCGGCTGGCTGACGCTCAAGTTCGTGGGGCCGGTGTACCCGGACGAGCTGGTGCGCGAAGTGGCGGAGCCCGCTCCAAACGACGGAGAGTTCGACGTGCGGGTGGAGTACGAGGACGGCCGGATCGCCGCGGCAGGCCGCGTTGGCCTGGGCGAGGCGGAGCCGTGGCGAGACTGGGTGATCGGCGACCGGAACCCGGACGCGGTGTTCCAGGACCTACCGATCGGGTACGAGTTCGACGACATCAGTTTCACGTTCGCGGAGGACGCGATACTGCGCACGCTGGACACGGCGGGCGATGATACGCCGTGGTTCCGCAGCGCGTCGCCGTGGGGCGGGCCGGTCGTGCCGCCGCTCGCGGCTTTCAACCCGGCCACGACGCCGCAGCGGGACCTGGGCCTGACGCAGCCGGTGCACGGGGCGGGCATGAACGCGGAGTTCCACCTTGTGACGCGGAGGCCGATGCCACGCGACCGTCAGTACGTGCTGCGCATGAGGCTGATCGACAAGGGACTAGGCGGGCGGACGTGGTTCTGGACGTCGGAGTTCGATGTCACGGACGAGGATGGCGTCCGCTACGTGTCGGCGCGGCAGAAGTGCAAGTGGTTCCCGAAGGAGGGTGCCTAAAAGGCTCCCGAACCCGTTCGTGGTGAACTTGTCGAACCATGACGGGCATTGGCCGAGGGTCTGGCAGGAGCGGCAGGACTCGAACCCGCGACCTACGGTTTTGGAGACCGTTGCTCTACCAAGCTGAGCTACGCTCCTGCGCCATACCCACCGATTTTAGGCGGCGCGGGGTCGTCGGTCAATGCAGTTCGAGGGCGACCAGCAGGAGTTTGAGCCTCGATTGCGGTGCTGGCTGCTGGGAATCACTGGAACGAGTGCTGATGCTGATAGAGCAGGCGCATGTACGTCAACCAGAAGCCGTTGGGAGATGTCTCCCAATGTAGCCAATTAACCAAGCATTCTCATCCTCTCTCCACTCTAGATGAATCCTTAGTTGATTATGTTCCCCTGCGCCACCTCCGAGCTTTATGTGGGCTGGCATGGATGTACGACACCGTAGTACGTCATCGTAGAAAATACGCTTATCACCATACTTGCCCATCGTTGTTGGACTCTCATGTGGGCTGTAATCCACACCTCTGTCAGCAAACCATTCCTGTACATCTTTTCCCAATGAACCCTGTGACCGTGCCTTAGCGCATTCATCAAGTGATCGGAACACACCATACACTTCACTCGGTCGAGGAAATTGAGAACCTCTAGCCCTCTCAATGGCCAGATTGAAAAAGCGCAATCCGCCTAGCTGGTCAACAGCAACGTTGACGGCTTCGTGGACAGAGCCGAAATCTGGTGAGGCATCTTGTGACTCTCTTTCAGAGAGAGAGTCTTCAGAATCCTGATATGATAATGCTACATTGAGTTGTTCCACTTGTGATCTCAGAAGTTCATTCTCAGATTCAAGCTCAGTGCGACGCTGGCGAAGTTCTGCGTTCTGTCGGCCCAGTGCCTCAATGCTACTAGCGGCATCACTTAGAAGTTCTTGATAGGTCGACTCATCAAGGGTAGCGGCCTTGATCATTTCCAACAGCTTTTCAGATCTCTCTTGGTTCACGTCTAGAGAGACTTTATCATACAATCTTTGACCAGTCTGAGGTAGAGAGTGAAGCAAGCATTCGTCCGCAATTTCAGTCAACAAAGTATCCCAACCTTGCCTAGCCCAGATGTAGCTCATCCGTCGCCAAGTCCAGTGGATATTCTGCCTAGATGCATCGTCTGAAGTACAACCAGGTCGATAAACCCGGACAGTGCCATCCCAACATCCGAGCCATTCGCTTAGCTCTCTATTTATTTGCCTAGCCGTTTCGTTGTCGTACGTATAGACTTTTCCCAAGCCTAGAAGGCGTGACTGCAGGCGATCCGGATCTAGGAATATACCTCCTTGTGAGTTCTTAACAATTGCGACTATTGATAGGCGTCGTGCCGGATTCGTAAGGACTTCGCTCACAAAGTCTGATGAATTACTGTAAGCGATGTTTTCTGCCTGCGTGCTCAATTGCATGCTGTCTGAACTACATTTGAAATCTTGAAACAATCGCACCAATGCTCTAGGTCTGTTTGCGCTTCTATGTGCATTTGTGGACTCAGAATCCTCAAAAATGCGTCTAACCTCAACTTCTGCATCAACGGCATTGCCTATTGTGGCAAGACGAAATTCACATCTCCAATCAGTATCTTGCAATTCATCATCAGGGTGTATGAGCACCAAGCGGCAGTAGCCTGATGAAGCTAACTGCTCACTCTCTATAATGAAAGATGCACCGTCTTCGCTTGTCCAACTACCGTCTTCGTTTAACTCTGTTGACTCATCCTTTCGGATTCTGGCCCAGTCGCAAACGACTTCCTTTATCGCATTCATCAAGTCTAAACCCTGAATGTCCCGGGCTTTGTGATAGCATTCGACCGTAAAATTTGATCTATAGTATTCAGCCATTACTATGACCTCCTGACTTCATCTAACTGATTCAAGTACTTTAATACCTCGTATTTCTGAGCTTGGCAAGTTCCTGCCTTATTGACCAGAAGACTTGAGTCTGTGCCATCTAGACAAAGCTATAGTCACAGGGATTCACGCCTTCCTCAATGTGCATATCGAATCCACTAGCGCTATTTTACTAAAAGTTCCCTATCGGTTTCAATGACTCGTTCTCATTTACTATCCCGCCCCCGTCCCCGCCGCGTCTATCGACGTTGCGCCCACGTACATGCCGTTGGCCCATAGCTGGAACTCGTAGCGGCCTGCTGCTGGGAGCGGGAGCTTGGGGAACGGCACGACCAGCTCCATGGCCGTCAGCCTGCTATTGGACGTGAACTCGCCGGTCGCTTCGGCGAGGAGTTCCTCGCCGCCGGGGCTGGAGAAGCGTATCTCGAACTCGTAGCGGCCCTCGGCGTCCGTCAGCTTGTAGTAGAGCGTGACCGGCCTGCTGACCGGGAAGCTCGACGCGTTCACGCGGTCGAAGATGCCGATGAGGCTCTTCTTGCCGGTGGACGGATCGACGGCGTGGGTGTCGCAGACCAGCGCAGCCACCATCACCGGCGCCACGGGGCTGAGCGCTTCTGAGTTCTCTGTGGTCATATTCTTAGTATATGTCTGCGTAAGGCGGCCTGTAAGCCGAGTTCTGTTCCCGGCGGGCCAGCGGTTTACGTTCGCGGCGCGAACTTCTTCCCGCTGCTCCGGCCGGGCGGCGACCATCTATCTGGGCGCGACGTTGCCGACGCGCTCTAGCGGCCAACCCGGGGCTGATCCGGGCCTCTCGTAACGCCCCTGTTCGGCCTTGCTTCGAATGGGGTTTGCCCGGCTCCCGGCATTGCTGCCGGGACGGTGAGCTCTTACCTCGCCTTTTCACCCTTACCCCGGACTGGCCGGGGCGGTTGTTTTCTGCGGCACTTTCCGTCGGGTCGCCCCGCCCCGCCGTTAGCGGGCATTCCGGCCCGGTGAAGCTCGGACTTTCCTCCCCTCCGGCGCTGCCGGAGGAGCGGCCGCCCGGCCACCTTACGCCGGCATGATTTTAGCATTGTGTGGACGAAGGGCGAGGGTTGTCTTGCGTGAGGCCCCTCGACAGGCTCAGGCGAACGGGTTGACCTAGGCGGTCACGGTTACGGTGTCGTCCAAGACGTCCACGCGAACCACGTTTTCCTCGAAGAAGCGGCGGCGCTCCACCGGCTCCAACTCGTCCCATCGGGCGAGCTGGTCCTGGGCCTTGTCGAACTCTATCGGGGCGTCGAGGGCCTCTCGGGCCCGGTCCAGGTCCTTCAGGTACTCGCCGATCACGCCCATGCCGATCATGCCCTGAGCCGCGCGCCTCTGGGCGAGGTTCAGCTTGCGCTCGGCGTTCTCCATCTTCGTCCGCCGGAGGCCGCGCACCCGCTCCCTGAGCTTCTCGTGGGTCTCGGTGTCAGTACCGTGCTGATCGCGCTCCTTCAAGGCGAGGCGCAGCTGGGACACCACGGCGGCTTCAAGCCGGTTGGCGCGCCACGTGTGGTACTTGCACACGCTCTGATTGTTCCTGGACTGGCACTGGTAGTAGCGGTAAACGCGGGACATCCGACCGCCATCCTTCCTGTTCCAAGACTGCCTGCGCGTCGCGCCCATCATCCTGCTGCCGCAGTGCCCGCAATAGACCAGTCTTGAGAGGTCGAACGGCTCGGCGTTCACCACGCGCCCGATCGGACGCCTCTGGCGCGTCTGCTCCTGCGCGATGTTGAAGGTGTTCCTCGGGATGATCGCCTCGTGCGTCCCGGCGACGGTGATCCCGAAGCGCTTGTACGTCCCCGTGTAGGCCGGGTTCTTGAGGATGTTGCGGATGGTCACGACGTTCCAGTTCTTGCCGGTGCGCGTGGGTATGTTGCGCTCGTTGAGGTGCTGCGCGATGAGCCTGAGCCCCAGGCGGTCCCTCGTGTACAGCCGGTAGATCAGTTCCACCACCGTCGCCTCTTCGGGGACCGGCTCCAGCGCGCCGTCCTCTCCGATCCGGTATCCGAACAGCGGCCGCCCCAGGGTCTTGCCCTGCATCGCCCGCTCCTCCATCGCCCTTCGGATTCGCGCGCTCCGGTCGAGCGAGACGCCCTTGACGCCGAGCGTCTGCAGCGCGTTCTGCAGCGGGTCCGGCAGCTCCTTGTGCATGCAGGCGACCTTCGCGCCCATCGACTCGAACGCGACCATCGCCCTGGCGACCGACTCAAGGTCGGGGCCGAGGTGGCGCGCGTCCGGCACCAGGACGATGCTGATCTCGTTCGAATCGAGCATGTCCTGGCGCATCCGGTCGAACTCCAGGCCGTTGCTGCCGTTCCTGTGAGCCCCGTTGCCGTTGGTCTCCTCGAAGTAGCACCTGACGGCCTGGTGGCGGTGCGTCCGGCAGTATTCCTGGAAGTCCTCCTCCAACTTTTCAGTGGAGGACTCGGAGTCCTGGTCTAGTACGAAGTATCCAATTGCCCTCATAAATGCCTACGGTACGAAGAGGATGCGGCTGCAACTGCTGCACTGGTGAACGCCCCCCTCGGAGCGCGCTCTCGACAGCTCTCCGGTCGGCAGCGTCAGCCTGCACCCTTCGCAGATGCCTCTTTCGACAAGCGCCACCGCCCTGCCCTCCCTGCGCTCCAACAGAGCGTGGTATGTGGCCAGCGCCGGCGCGGGAACCTCGGTCACTATCGCTTCCCGTTGGCCGTTGAGTCCGGCCAGGTCAGCCTCAAGCGCCTCGTTCTCCGCCGAAAGTCTTTCGACCAGTGACGACCTGGCCTGCGTCAGGTCGTTGAGCGTGCGCTCGCTCGCCGCGAGGTCACTCTCAAGGTCGTCGATACGCACCATTGTCTCCAGCAGCCTGTCCTCCTCCTCGCCCTTCTGGGCCTCGAGGAACGAGCGCTCTTCTCCCATCGCCTCGTAGTGGCGCTCGCTCGTTACCTGTCCGCTGTACATCCTGGCGCTGATTCCGCCAATCTTGCTCTCAAGCGCCCGCAACTCCGATTCGGACGCCCTCTGCGCCACCTTCGCCTCGGTGAGGTCTGCCTCCAGGCGAGCTTTCGCGTCTGAAGCCGCCCGGACCGCGGAGTCGTCCGCGATTGCCGCGCGGTTCGTCGAAAGCCGCTCCGAAGCCTCCTGGATGGAAGTGTCAACCTGTTGCAGGTCGTAGAGAATCTTTATTGAGAATGCCACGTCAACTCACTGGAATGTAACTGAGTCTGCGGTCACTTTTTCGCATTTTTCGAGGCCCGCCGAACCTGTGAGCCGCAGGTCTCCGGCCCGGCTGGTATATCATACATAGCGGCGCAGCCGGCCACCCGGAGGACGGCCTGTTCCGTTCGTGGTGAGCCTGTCGAACCATGAGCGGCGCGGACGGCCCCGGCGCCGGCTTCGGAAACCAGGAGAACGGAAAGGAGACGGGATGTTTTTCGAGTTTCGAGACTACACGGCCAAGCCCGGCCAGCGGGACCGGCTTGCCAGGATCATGGACGAGGAGTTGATTCCGTTCCAGGTGTCGCTTGGAATGGTCGTCGTCGGGAGCTTCACGGGCCGCGACGACGATGACAAGTACTACTGGATTCGCAGGTTCGAGAGCGAAGAGGAAAAGGACCGGCTCTACCACGCCGTCTATCAGAGCGAACACTGGAACTCGTACTTCATGCCGCTCGTCGAAGAGCTGCTCCACCGCGACAAGATCAAGGTGACGATCCTCGAAGCAACGCCCAAGTCGATACTCCGCTAGCCGGGAGCGGCCTCCTCTTCGGGCGGACAGAGCATATCGTAATGGGAACTCCAGCGCCCGACTTGCTGCTCGTGAACGCGCGTGTGCGGACGATGGACCCGCGCAATCCCCACGCGGAGGCGGTGGCCGTCACCGGCCGGCGCATCGCATGGGTCGGCGCTAAACGCGACGCGCCCTACCCCGTCGCCAGCAGGACGCGCGTGGTCGATTGCGGCGGCGCGGCGGTGTTGCCGGGCATCGTGGACGCGCACTGCCACCCGCTCGCGCTGGCGGCCAGCCTCACGGAGGTCGACTGCGGCCCTTCCGTGGCGCGGTCAGTGGAGGACATCGTCGAGGCCATTCGAGCGCGGGCCGCGGAGACCCCGCCCGGCGAGTGGGTTCGCGCCCACGGCTACCACGATTCCGAACTGGCGGAACGTCGGCATCCCAGCCGTCATGACCTGGACCGCGCCACGGTCGTTAACCCTGTCCGGCTGATGCACAGCACGCGGCACGCGACGGCGCTGAACACGACGGCGATGCGCGAAGTCGGCGTCGGAATGGACACCGATGAGCCGCCCGGCGGCACCATCGACAGGGACCCGCGCACCGGCGAGCCGACCGGCCTCCTGCTTGACATGGGCGAGTGGCTGTCGGCCCGGATGCCCTCGCTGCCGCCCGACACGTTCACGGACGCCGTTCGCCGTGCCGGCCAACGCCTGCTTTCGCAAGGCGTGACGTGCGTGACCGACGCCGGCCCCGGCAACACGCCGGACACTTGGGACACGTACTCGCGGCTCAAGACCGAAGGCGATTTCGCGCCCCGCGTCGTGGTGATGGCGGGGGCAAGGAACGTGGGCCTGTTCGCGGACGCCGGCCTCCCGTTCGGTACAGGAGATGACGCGCTAAGCATCGGGCACGCCAAGGCCATGCTCTCGGCCTCGTCGGGACGCCTCGCGCCGGACGCCGATGAACTCGGGGCGCTCGTGAAGGACGCGGCCAGGCGCGGCTTCCCCATCGCTGTCCACGCGGTAGAGGCCGAAGCCGTCCGGGCGGCGGCAGGCGCGATCGCGGCGGCGAATCGGGAGGCCGGCCCGATGCCCGCGCCGCATCGCATCGAGCACTGCTCGGAGACGCCGGAAGACGTATTGGAACTCCTGGCTGAGTCCGGAGCGGCGGTTGTCACGAACCCGCTGTTCATCTACGAGAGCGGCGAACGCTACCTGCGGGAGTCGGACCGGGAGACGCTCGCCGGCCTGTACCGAGCGAGGTCGCTGATCGACGCCGGCATCCTCGTGGCGGCAGGCTCGGACGCGCCGGTGACGTCGGGCGGGCCGCTCGCCGGCGCGCTCGCCGCCGTTCGGAGGCGGGCCGCGTCGGGCCGGGCCGTCTCCCCCGCCGAGGGCGTCACGCCCGCCGAGGCGCTGGCGATGCACACACGCCGGGCCGCTGCCGTCAGCGGCCTCGGCGACCGGCTGGGAAGCCTAACCGCCGGAAAGCTGGCCGATCTCGTAGTGCTGGACTCCGATGCGCCTGAGCCGGATTCGCAGGCCGTCATCACTTTCGTTGACGGGCAACTGGCTTACGAAGCCGTAGGGGCGCTTCGCGAAGCGCCCTCTCCCCGTTCGTGGTGAGCCCGTCGAACCACATCCCCCGCTCGCTTTCCGTTCACCCTGAGCCCGTCGAAGGGCGGCACGCTCCCAACCGTCATACCGGCGAAGGGCCGCCCCCTCCCTCCGTCATACCGGCGAAGGCCGGTATCCAGGGGTGGCCTGGGCGGGGCCTCCGGCCTCTTCCCCAGTCTGCTGGGGAAGGCATGTCCTGAGTCCCTCGAAGGATCGAGATGGGGCCGAACACGTTGACAAGCTCCAACGCTGACACTAGCCTGAACGCATCTGAAACTGGAAACGGTAAACTGGATCATGCCTATATTACGGGAGTTATGGGTATGGGCGCTCTTCACGGTCCTCGCCCTCTTGAGCCTCGGCGTGGTAACGTATAGAGAAATCGCCCTGCGGACCGGAGACGGCGCGTGGGATACCATCGTAGCTATCGGGCGGGACGTTCAGCCGCTCTGGGTAGCCTCCGCCATAGCCGTGTACACAATAACGGAGGGATGGACAATGCTAGCCGAAGCATTCAAGAAGAAGTTACGCGAGTACGACCTGCAGAAGGGCATGCAGAAGGGCCGCGAGGAAGAGCGGGCCGCGATCTTTCGCATCATCGAAGCCAACCCCGGACGCGCCTTCACCGCCGAGGAGCTCCGAAAGCTCGTCGATGAGCAGAAGAACGGCGCACAGAGCTAACCACGCCCCAAACCCCCTTCCCCTCGCCGCCCGTTGACGGCCAACTGGCCTACGAAGCCGTAGGGGCGCTTCGCGAAGCGCCCTCTCCCCGTTCGTGGTGAGCCCCGTCGAACTACATCCCCCGCCCCCCTCCCGTTCGCCCTGAGCCCGTCGAAGGGCAGCGGCGGCAACCCCGTTGTGGTTCGACGGGGCTCACTACGAACGAATAGGGATCCCTCTCAAACCCCCTTCCAACTGCCGCCCGACAATGGCACAATGTGGCATTATCGTAACGCAACGCCGCACATCCGCTTCCATTGCCTGCGAGAGGACCATATCGAATGTATAACGCTCCCCCCCCCCGCGCGAGGGGTCACCACAATGAGCCGTTCCATGCGCCCGATACTCGCCACGCTCGCCATCGCGCTGGCCGCCGGCCTGACCGCCCTGCTCGGCGGCGCGGCGTCCGCCCAGTCCGCCAACATCGACTATGACCTGGACAACGACAACCTCATCGAGATAACGACGCTGGAGCAGTTGGACGCCGTCCGCTACGACCTCTTCGGCAACAACGCCCCCATCAACTCCGGCGATACCGGTTACGCAGCCTACACCGCCGCCTTCCCCAGCCCGGCCGCTGCCATGGGCTGCCCCGCCGCCTGCACCGGCTACGAACTGGCCAAGAGCCTCGACTTCAACGCCGACGCCAGCTACGCCGACGCGAATACCAACAAGACCAGCTGGACCACCGGCGACGGCTGGACGCCCATCGGCGACGCCACAACGTCGTTCAGGGCGACCTTGGACGGCAACGGCCACACCATATCCAACCTGTACGTCAACATAACCGAAACCGTCACAGGGGCGGCGGGTATTGCGCGCGCCGGGCTGTTCGGCGTCATCAGCACCGGCGGCGTGGTGAAGAACGTGGGCGTGACCGGCTCGGTTACGGCCAGCGTGACGGTGACCAGAGACGCCGATGCCTACGCGGGCGGGCTGGCCGGGTGGAACAACGGCGACATAACCGACAGTTGGGCCGACGTCAGCGTGGAAGCGGAGACGTCCGGTCCGTCGAGTGCCGGCGTGACCGCCTACGCCGGCGGGCTGGTGGGCTTTGCCAACATCAGAAGCGAAATCCTGCGCAGCTACGCCTTGGGCGACGTGACAGCCGACGCCGGGGGCGAAGACCCCTCTATTGCCGGCGGGCTGGTGGGCTTGAATCAAGGGCGCATCGGCGCGTCCTTCGCGACCGGCGCCGTCCTGGCCGACTCCAACTCCGGCGCCGGGAACGGCCAGGGAGGGAACGCCCACGCCGGCGGACTGCTGGGCTTTAACACCGGCACGGTGTCGGCCAGCTACGCCACAGGCGCCGCAGAGGCGAGGAGCCGCATTGGCAACTTCGTCGAGAACGCCGGCGGGCTTGTCGGCTCGCACGTCGGGACCGTCGAGGCCAGCTACTCGCTGGGAGCCGCCACCATCTCGGGAGCGGGCACAAACTCCGGTAGCGGCGCGGGCGGCCTAGTCGGGAGCGGCACGGCGACCGCCAGCTACTGGGACACGCAGACCTCGGGCATCGCCGACGACACCGACCCGGCGGGCAAGACGACTGCGGAGTTGCAGACGCCCACGGGCTACGCGGGCATCTACGCCAACTGGAACGTGGACTACGACGGCGACGCTAAGACCGGCGTCTCCGGAGCGGACGACCCGTGGCACTTCGGCACGGCGAGCGAGTACCCCCGCCTCAAGACGTTCGCGTCCGAGGTCGTGAGCGTGAGCATCGTCTCCTGGGGAAGGCTCGTTGTCGGCGGCGAGGTAACGGTGGCCGTGAAGTTCAGCGGGCTCGTAGACGTGAACGGCTCGCCGTCGCTGGCCATCACCGTCGGCGGCGAGGTGCGCCCCGCTAGCTACCGGTCCCACGCCTTGAATGAGATCATCTTCGCCTACGCCGTGCAACAGGGCGACGTAGGCCAGGTGGCCGTCCCCAGTGGCTTTATCGTGCTCAACGGCGGCTCGATAAACTCCCTGTCAGGCGAGCCGGCGAGCCTGGCCTTCACGGGCGCGGCTCACCGCCCAGGCCACAGCGTGGACGCCGCCGCCCCGTCGGTCAGGTACAAGCCGCCGTCCTCGCTCACCGTCGGCCAGCGCATCCGCACCATCGTCCCGATCACCAGCGACACCGACATCGCCTCCTACAAGCTCAAGGAAGGCTCCGTCCTGCCGCGCACCCTGCGCCTGAACGAGGACACCGGCTACATCACCGGCCGCCCCACAAGGGCAGTAGGCCGCGCCACCGTAGTCACCATCATAGTCTGCGACTCCGAGCTCGACGCCCTCGGCAACAACCCCAACCCCAACTGCGCCGAGGTCACCCTCAAACTCCCGGCCATAATCGACGAGGAAGCGGACGCGCCGGCCCCAGAGCCGCAGCTGCCGGAAGTCCCGCCGCTGGACCTCTCCAACATAACCGTAGGAGACGCCGCGCCCTCGCGCACCCTGCTCCTGGCCCTGGCCGGGGCCGGCGCCGCGCTGCTGCTGGCGGGCATCGGCGTGGCAGCCGTGCGAAGGTGGGGCCGGCGCACGTAACCGCACCAACAAACACCGTAGGGGCGGGTTTGAAACCCGCCCCTACGCGCGCCTTCTATCGCCGTCATTCCCGCGCCGGCGCATCCATCCGCCCCCTACTTCCGCCTGCTGAGCACGTAGTCCACCAGCGCCAGCAGCGACTCACGCTCCGGGCGGGCCGGCAACTCGTCGAGGCAGCGGCGGGCCTCTGAGCCGAAGCGCTGCGCCTCCGACTCGGCCTCGGCCATCACGGCCGGGTCCTGCACCTGCTCGACGGCCTCGCGCAGCGCGTCCTCGTTGCGGATGTCGTCGAACAGGCGGCGCACGCGGTTGTCGTCCGGGAAGCGCTCGCCGGCGATGATAGACGGTATCGTCATGACCCCGTTCGCCAGGTCGCTGCCCACCGGCTTGCCGATCTCGACCGCGCTCCCGGAGAAGTCGAGTATGTCGTCCACTATCTGGAACGCCATGCCGAGGTTGTAGCCGTACCCTTTCAGCGCCGCGGCCTGCGCCTCCGGCGCTCCGCTCAGAACTGCGCCGGACTCGCACGCGACCGTGAACAGCGACGCCGTTTTGTTGTAGATCCGCTCGTAGTACGCGGCCCGGTCCTGCGTCCAGTCGCAGGACGAGGCAAGCTCGAACAGTTCGCCCTTCGATAGCTCGGTGATCGTCTCCGAGAAGCGCCGGATCACGTACACGTGATTCGTGTCGCACACGTGAATGGCGGACGTCGCGAACAGGTAGTCGCCCAGCAGCACCGCCACGTTGCGGCCCCACAGGCTGCTTATCGTGGCCCGTCCCCTGCGCAGGTCGGAGTCGTCAACCGTGTCGTCGTGGATCAGCGTCGCGAGGTGCAGCAGTTCGACGGCCACGGCCATCTTCTCGGAAACGGCCTCGTCGTGATCGTTGAAGCCGGACGCCAGCAGCGTGAGAGCGGGGCGAATCCGCTTGCCGGTGCTGCCGACCACGTGGCCGATCAGCTTGGCAAGGAACTCCGGCGGGACGTCGCTGAGGCCGTTTAGCTGCCCGTCCACCCTTTCCAGCCTGTGCTGGACGGGCGCGTATATCTGGGCGACCTGCAACATCCGGCCTACCGGGCCTGGACGGGGACGCCCAGCCGGCCGGACTCCTCTTCGATCACGGAGTCGTCGAGCTTGACGAAAAGCGGCTCCGGCCTGGAGAACTCCTGCCCGGGAGGAACGTCGTCCTGAGACCACTTCCAGCCCTGCTCCGCAACCGTCCCCGGCAGGCCGAGCATCTCGTGCACCTTCTGGGAACTGAACGGCAGGATGGGGTAAAGCACGGTCTTGAGGCAGTTGATCACGCCGATGCACGTCCACAGCGTTCTGCCGGCGTCCTGCAAGTCCGATCGTGCCGCGCTCCAGGGAGCCTTGCGGTCGAGGTACCTGTTCACGGACTGCGCGAGGGCCATGCCCTGCCCCAGCGCGGCGCGGAAACGGCAGCCGTGCAGGCTCGCGCCAACGTCTTCGAGTGTCTGCGCGGCGGCCTCCAGCAGTTCGCGGCTTGCGTCGTCAAGCTCGCCCGGCTCCGGCACGCGGCCCTCGAACGCGCGGTACGTGAGGGCAAGCACGCGGTTGACGAGGTTGCCGTACGTCGCTACGAGTTCGTCGTTGTTCCGGCGCACGAACTCTTCCCAGCTGAAGTCGGTGTCGCTCGTCTCCGGCCCGCCCGCGGTCAGCACGTACCTGATGGCGTCAGGGTCGTACCGCTCCAGCAGATCAGGCAGCCAGACGGCCCAGTTGCGGCTCGTGGACAGCTTGGACCCCTCGATGTTCAGGTACTCGCTGGCGACCACGTTGTGCGGAATGTTCAGGCCGCCGTACCCCAGCAGCATCGCCGGCCAGATGATCGAGTGGAACGCGATGTTGTCCTTGCCCATGAAGTAGTAGCCGGGAACGTCCTCCTGCCAGTATGGCCGCCACGCGTCCTCGTCTCCCCTGTTCTTCGCCCACTCCACGGACGCCGACAAGTACCCGATGCAGGCCTCGAACCAGACGTATATGCGCTTCCCCTCGTACCCTTCGACCGGAACCGGAACGCCCCAGTCGATGTCTCGTGTGATCGGCCTGTCCACCAGCCCGGCTTCGAGGGACGCCAGCGAAGAGTTGCGCACGTTGGGCCGCCACTCCTCATGCTCCCGTATCCATTCGGCCAGCCGGTCCTCGAAGGCGCTGAGCTTCAGGAACATGTGCTTCGTTGCCCTGATCACGGGCGCCGCGCCGCAGAGCAGGCACCGCCAGTCGAGCAGGTCCTGCGGGTCCAGGAGCCTGCCGCAAGCCTCGCACTGGTCGCCCCTGGCGTTCGACGAGCCGCAGTTAGGGCAGGTGCCGCCAACGTACCTGTCCGCCAGGAACCTGCCGTCCGACTCGCAGAAGGGCTGGTGCATCGTGTCTTCGTACACGTAGCCCTTCTCCAGCAGCCGGAGAAACATGTCCTGGGCCACCTCCGTGTGGTTGTCCGTGTGCGTTGACGTGAACAGATCGAACGTGATTCCGAACCTGTCCCAGCAGTCCAGGAACTCGGCCTGGTAGTGCCCCACCAGGTCTTCCGGGTCCTCGCCGCGCTGCTCGGCAGTCAGCGTGATCGGCGTGCCGTGCGCGTCCGAGCCGGACACCATCAGCACGTCGTTGCCCATCATGCGCTGGTAGCGCGCGAAGATGTCGGGAGGCAGGTATGCGCCCGCAACCTGCCCCACGTGCAGCGAGCCGTTGGCGTACGGCCAAGCAACGCAGACGAGTATGCGATCCGGCAATTGAGTATCCTTTCAAAGCGAACAGGCGGGACATTCATGGTATCACAGGCCAGCGCCCTCCCGACCCATGCAAGTACAGATGCAACTGGTTAGACTCCGTGAGATGTAGTTCCGTTCGCCCTGAGCCTGTCGAAGGGCACGTTCCGCAGCCAACACCCGTTGTGGTTCGATAGGCTCACCACGAACGGGCTGGATCTCATCAACTCTAAACACTTACAAATACCCCTCTGGCCTCTTCCCCAGTCTGCTGCGGGGCCTTCCCAAGAGTCCCTTCCCCAGTCCGCTGCGGGGCCTTCCCAAGAGTCCCTTCCCCAGTCTGCTGGGGAAGGTTAGGATGGGGCAAAAGCGGCGTTTGAGCGTACACGGGACGCCGAGCCGTCTCTTTCCCCGCCGTGCACAAGCGCGCTAGTATGAGAGCAACCGAAGCCGCCGGCGCCCCGGACCCGCCATGAGGCCCAAATGATCCGACCAGCCCAGCCAATACGCAGACCGACGGCCCCCCGGCCAGCCGGCTTCACGCTGCGATGGGGGCTGCTGTCCGGCGCGGTCGCCGGGGCGCTCATGGTGCTTGCCGCGCTGGCCATCCGGTTCGTCTGGGGCGTGTCCTCGATAACCGAGCTTGCCGCCGACTGGTTCACGCTGGCGCTTCCGGGCCGGGCCGTCGACTGGCTGCTGGAGACGCTGTCTGTGTCTGCCAAACCGCTCCTGTTCGCCGGCCTCGCGACGGCGCAGGTGATCGCCGCGGCCCTGGCGGGCGCCGTTTACGCTCGCTGGGCGACGCTCCGGCCGGCGTCCCCGCTGATGGAGTTCCTGCGCGCGCTTGCGTTCGGGATCGCCGCGTGGCTCGTGAGCCTCGTGACGCTGGTGCCGGCGTTCGGCGGCGGCGTGTTCGCCGCGAACGTGCTCGGCAGCTCTGTGACGTTCGTCTTCTCTACGCTCGCCTCGTTCCTGGTCTATGGCACGGTCCTGGGCTACATGTTCGCGGTCGTGGGACAGCCCGGCGCTGCTGACGAAGCGGGCGGCAGACGCGCGTTCCTCAAGCGTGCGGCGGTCTTCGGGGCGCTTGCCGTCGCGGGCGTGTACGGCGTGCGATGGCTCTTCAACCAGGCCGGCGAGAACATGTCCGCCAGCAGCGCGCACCGGACGCTCGGCGTCCTCTCATCGGAGGTCACGCCAAACGACCAGTTCTACACCGTCTCCAAGAACTTCATCGACCCTGACGTGCGCCTCTCGGACTGGTCGCTAGCCATCGACGGGCTTGTGGACAAGCCGCGCGTGTTCGAGTTCGATGAACTAAGGGCCATGCCGGCGGTCGAGCGTTACGTCACGCTGGAGTGCATCAGCAACATCGTGGGCGGCGACCTGATCAGCAACGCGCTCTGGAAGGGCGTGCCGCTCAAGGCGCTCCTAGACCAGACCCGGATCGCGCCGGAAGCCATCGACGTGTCGCTGTGGGCCGAGGACGGCTACTCGGAGAGCCTCTCGATCGACAAGCTCATGCGGGACGAGACGCTCGTTGTTTACGAGATGAACGGCCAGCCCCTGCCCCGCTCGCACGGCTTCCCCGTCAGGCTCATCGTGCCGGGGTACTTCGGCCTCAAGAGTGTGAAGTGGCTCACCAGGATCGAGCCGGTTGCCATCGACTTCACCGGCTACTGGCAGGGCCGCGGCTGGACCGACGTCCCGATCGTCAAGACGATGTCCCGCATAGACACGCCCGCGCCCAGCGCGCGCGTGCCGCTCGCCCCGCTGGAGGTCGGCGGCATAGCGTTCGCAGGCACGCGCGGCATTCAGAGCGTCGAGATCAGGACCGACGACACACCCTGGACGCCCGTCGAACGCATCAGCGCGCCCCTCGGCGAGTCCACGTGGGTCATCTGGACGACCATGCTCACGCCGCAGGAAGCGGGCCGCGTCAAGCTGTACGTCCGCGCCACGGACGGCGAGGGCAACGTGCAGACGGAGGAGCGCACCGCCACGATACCGACCGGCGCAACCGGCCACCACAGCATAGACCTCGCGTTCGAGCGTCTGGGCACGGCCTAAGGAAAAGCGAACTCCCGCGTCTCCACGCCGGCGAGCGCCTCCTCCACCATCTCCTCCACCGGCAGCGCCTCCTCCAGCCATGCCGCGCGGGCGGAGGAGCTTCGCGTCTCCGGGCTTCTCGGCACGAACAGGCTGCAACAGTCATGGTCCGGCTGAATCGAGACCTCGTACGTGCCGATCTCCCGCGCCGTGTCGATGATCTCCTGCTTGTTCGCGCCGATTAGCGGCCGGAGCACGGGTATGCTCGCGACGGCCTCGATCGCGGCCAGGTTCTGCAGCGTCTGCGAGGCGACCTGCCCGAGGCTGTCTCCCGTCACGAGCGCCAGCGCGCGCGTCTGCTCTGCGATGCGTTCGGCGATGCGCATCATCAGCCGCCGGTACAGTATCACCCTGGACTTGGGCGGCGACGTCACGATGATCCTCTGCTGCGCCGCCGAGAACGGCACCAGGTGGAGCGTCGAGCGCCCCTGGTACCGCGTCAGGTGCTCCACCAACTCCACCGCCTTGTCGATCGAAGATGTGTCCACGAGCGGGTAGCTGTGGAAGTGGATGTACTCGACGACGCAGCCCCGCTTCATCACGTTCCACGCGGCCACCGGCGAGTCGATCCCTCCCGAAAGCAGGCACACCGCCCTACCGCTGACCCCGACCGGCAGGCCGCCGTGGCCCCTGCTGTCGTGGAAGTAGACCAGTATCTCCTTCGGCAGCACGTCAACGTGGATGTTCAGGTCCGCGCCCTTCAGCTTCACTTCCCAGTCCGTGATCGACCGGACGAAGTCCCCCAGCCTGTTGTTGATGTCGTACGAAGTGGCCGGGAAGTCCTTTTCCGAACGCTTCGCGGTGACGCGGAACGTGCGGGCGCGCAACTCCGGCACGGTCTCTTCCAGCAGCCCCTCGACCGCTTCCAGGTCGCGCGGCAGGCGATGCGCCAGGAAGTAGCGGGCCACTCCGAAGCAGTCCCTGATCCTCGCGCCCACCGCGGCGGTGTCGGCCCCCTCGTGCAGCGTCAGCCCCAGCATCGAGTGGCCGTGCCACACGCGCCTGACGCCCGCGCCCTTCGTGGCGGCGCGCAGGTTCTCGGCAAGCTGCTTGACGTACAGCGGGCGGTTCTTGCCCTTGAGCGCCAACTCGTGATACTTGACAATGAAGCACTGGTTCATAGAAGAAACATCCCCGCACATAATAAGGCACGGGAACAGGAAACCGGATTAGTTTCAGGAGGCAGCCGCCCCGCTGCATAGTCTCCGTCATTCCGGCGAAGGCCGGAATCCAGAGGCGCGGGGAGGATGGCTGTTCAGACTTACGAGTCCTCTTAGTCCCTTCACTAATCTGCTGGGGAACGAGTCCTCTTAGTCCCTTCCCCAGTCTGCTGGGGAACGAGTCCTCTTAGTCCCTTCCCCAGTCTGCTGGGGAAGGTTAGGATGGGGCAGAAGCGGCCATTACCGGGCCACCCCTCAACTCTGAACACTTACCTTTCAGGAGGCAGCCGCGCTGAACACCGGAGCACTGTCAGGCGTCAGAGTCGTAGAGTTCAGCGCCGGGCGCATGGGAGCGGCCTGCGCCAAGCACCTCGCCGACTTCGGCGCGGACGTGGTGAAGATCGAGCCGCCGGGCGGAGACCCGCTCCGGCGGGCCGGCCCGTTTGCCAGAGGCGAGCCGCACCCCGAACGGTCGGCCCTGTTCCTGTACCTGAACGCCAACAAGCGCGGCGTCTGCCTCGACCTGCACACAGACGAAGGCCGGCACGACCTCGACCTACTGCTCCAGAGCGCCGACGTCTTCGTAACGGACATGTCTCTTGCGCACGCGGGAGCGCTTTCGCTGGACGAGGCGCGCGTGGAGGCGCTGAACCCCGGCATCGTGTACACGAGCGTGACCCACTTCGGGCGAAGCGGGCCGTACAGCGATTTCAACGGCTCCGATCTCGTCTCGTTTCACATGGGCGGCGTGGGCTACGACACGCCCACGGCGTTCGTGACGGACATCGACGCGCACCCTCCCGTCAAGTCAGGCGGATACCAGGCCGAGTACCAGGCGGCGTGGACCGCCGCCGCCGCGACGATGGTCGGCCTCTTCCACCGCGACGCGTACGGACGCGGCCAGCAGATCGACGTCGCCGCCATGGACGCGGTCGCCAGCCTGATGCGGGACAGGATCGCGCTCTACTCGTACTCGATCGGCGATATTCCCGAGAGCCGGATCAAGAGCTACTACTCGTACCTGTGGCCCTGCAAGGATGGCAGCGTATCGATGTCGTTCACTTCCGCCGAATGGTGGGAGGGCCTCAAACGCGCCATGGGCATTCCGGCGTGGATGGAAGCCCCTGAGTACGCCACGCGGCAGGCGCGCAGGCAGCGCATGGAGGACGTAGAGCGGAAGATCATCAACTGGCTAGCGGGCCTCACGCGCAAGGAGCTGGTCGAAGTGCTCGGGCGCGAGGGCGTCCCCGTGTTTCCCGTCCACTCCATGGCCGAACTCCTGGAGTCGGAGCAGTACCGCTCGCGCGGCGTGTTCGTGGAGCAGCGCCACCCGGTCGCCGGACAGGTGCGGCAGCCCGGCCCGCCGGCGCGCCTCAGCGAGACGCCCTGGCGCATCAGGCGTCCCGCGCCGGCGCTCGGCCAGCACACCGGGGCCGCGCTGGAGGAGGCGAGGCGGCTCGCGCCAGGACCCGGCCCGGCCGGCGCGAACGGCTCCCACCCCGACGCCGCGCCGCGCAACGCGGAGTCCGGCGCGAGCTACGAGGGCGCGCTGCCTCTCGCCGGCGTTCGCGTGCTCGACTTCGGCTGGGTGTACGCGATGCCGCACTGCACCCAGTGGCTGGCCGCGATGGGCGCGGAGGTGCTGCGCGTGGAGTCCAACGGCAGGCTCGAGTGGTGCCGCACCATGGGCAACCGGGGCGCGGACGGCATCGAGGGCATCAACCGCGCGTACTCCTTCAACGCCCTGAACGACAGCAAGCTCGGCGTCACGCTCAACCTGCGCGAGGAGAGGGCGCGCGCGCTGATAAAGGAACTCGTCTCGATCTCCGACGTCGTCTCGGAGAACTTCACGGCCGGCGTCATGGAGCGCATGGGCCTGGACTACGACAGCCTGTGCAGGGTCAGGCCGGACCTCGTTATGCTCACCGCCACCACGCTCGGAGCCACCGGCCCTGAGAGGCGCTCCACCGGCTGGGGCCCGAACATACAGTCCTACTCCGGCATGGCCGCCGTCACCGGGTACGAAGGCGGCCCGCCGGTCACGGTCGGCGGGAACTGGCCCGACTTCGTCACCGGCACCGTGATGGCTTTCTCCGTGCTTGCCGCGCTGTACCACCGCCGGCGCACCGGCAAGGGCCAGCACATCGACCTCTCGATGGCCGAGGTGGTGACGACGATGCTGCCCGAGCCCGTCCTGGAGTACACGGTGGCGGGCAGGGAGCCGTACCGCATGGGCAACCGTGACCCGATGCACGCGCCGCACAACGTATATCCCTGCGACGGGCACGACCAGTGGGTCGCGATCGCCGTGACCTCCGACGAGGAGTGGCACGCGCTCTGCGAAGCCGTGGGCCGCCACGAGTGGGCGACCGATCCCCGTTTCAAGACCTCGGCCAGCCGCAAAGCCAACGAAGACGCGCTGGACGACCTGATCGCAGGCTGGACGCGCAACCTCGAACCCTGGGATGCCGCGAAGAAACTACAGGCCGCGGGCGTCTCCGCCGGCCCCGTGCTGAGCGTATTCGACATGCTCGCCGACCCGCACCTGGCCGCACGCCGCTTCCTCGTCGACATGCCGCACCCCGACGTCGGCCCCAGGACCGTCGCCAGCCTCCCGGCCCGCTTCGGCGCGGTGCCGGAAATCCCGCACAGGCACGCCCCCCTCCTGGGCGAGCACAACAGCCTGGTCTTCAAAGAAATGCTAGCCCTCCCCCAAGAAACATACGAGCGCCTGGTAACAGACCGCGTCATCCACTGAACGCCGCGCCCCGCCCGTTCGCCCTGAGCCCGTCGAAGAGCCGCGCTACGACGACGGCGCAGTTCGTGAGCGTGAGCGTCGCCGTGGTGGTGGCGATGCTGCCCATGTTGACAAGCGATAAGCGAAGGCCTACCATTGTTCTAGTGCCAGGCGGTGATGCTCTGGAAGCGTCACGCTCTTGGCACTTTGACTTTAAGACTGGTCCTCGCCTTCCACTTCGTTTGCATCGCCATGGTAATGCAGATGTTCGCTCATGAGGTATATCCCTCGCAACGGATAGCCCTCAGGCGTGCTCAAGTCCTTAGTTTTGTTCAAGATCGCTCGGTAGTACCGAGCGATGGCCCTAAGGTAAGGGTCTGATGTATGAGAGTGACGGGACAGTTCGGCTTCATGGTACTGCCTGACGACCCCCGCAACCATATCGGCGAGTTGAATTCCCATCGTGTACCTGGAATCGACGAAGTAAGGCGTATCCACGACATTGGTCATGGATTGTCCTTCGTGAAATCTATTGAGGTATCTCTCGAGCTTTGCGGACAATCCACCGTACTGGCTCCCATCGCCGTCTATCAGCACGAACGCCATGGACTGCTCTCCTGCCAGCAAGGCGTTAACGCGCTGTAGAATGTAGCGGTACTGCCGCGGCAGATAGTCGTCGTCTCTCGATATTACCGTTTCCGGCTTTTCCATAACCACTGCGAAAATCGTGATGTTGAGGTTCTGGATTTGGTCGAAAACCTCCTCCACCAGTTCCCGTAGCTCCGGCCTTCGGTTGAAAGTGCGGCTGTTCAGCAGATGGTTGGCCTTCAACTCCTTTCCGGCACGTTCATTCCCCAGCAGAGAACGCTTGATCCCGAATAGCAACCGGCCAATGGTTCGGGATTCCGACTCCGGAAAACAGACGGCGGCCAGGACCGGGCGCGTAGTCGGATCATTGGGGTGTGGGTGGCCGCTTTCATCTATGAACACCAGCATGACGGCCTCCCTTCACGGCCACATCTTAGCACGGCCCACCCCGGCGTAACGCAGGCCCACCCCGGCGTAACGCAGGCCCGCCCCCGGCGTAACGCAGGTCCGCCCCCGGCGTAACGCAGGTCCGCCCCCGGCGTAACGCAGGCCCGCCCCCGTGTAACACAGCGACACCCCCGGCGTAACGTAGCCCACCCCTTGACACGCCAGTACGCGCCCGCTATCATAGAACCTATGAATGCCGAAACGCACACCATGTCACCCATACAACGCATCGTCCGAGAAGAAACCGACGACGGCAGGCTCATCGTCCGTTTCCTCGTCGCCGCCATGCAAGACCAGATACGCGACGCCAGGCCCTACCACAGGCTAGACGCCGCCCGCCAACTCATCAAGCTCGGCTTCGAAGAAGCCAAAGAGTTCGTATCCCTCAAACCCCTTCCCCAGTCTGCTGGGGAAGGCAGGGATGGGGCTCTGCCCGCCGAGGCGTCCCAGGCCGACACCCTCGACACCACCGGCCTCAACCCCGACCTCGCACGCTTCATACGCGCCGAGACCGACGGAGGACGACAAGCCATACGATTCCTCATAGACGTCATGCTAGGCTTCATGCCCGGCTTCGGCCCACACCACCGCATAGACGCCGCCAAAGAACTGCTACGCCGTGGCTTCGACGACGCACCCGGCCCCCTCCACCACGACACCTACCCTGACACAGAACTAAACCCCCTTCCCCAGTCTGCTGGAGCCTCCCTCTCACCCCTTCCCCAGTCTGCTGGGGAAGGCCGGGATGGGGTTTCCCCCTCGCCTGACGCCAACGGCGCTGTCGAAGAGACCCAGTCCGCTCTCGAACCCCTTCCCCAGTCTGCTGGGGAAGAGCCTGTCCTGAGTCCGTCGAAGGGCCGGGATGGGGTTCCCGACATCCTCGCCGGCTACGAACCCCCGTACTCCAACACATACGGCCACAGCGGAGACACCGGCTTCGACAATCGAGCCGTCTCCAAAGCGACAGACGCCCTGCTGGACGCCGTCGGCAGGCGCCCGACGCCCCCGGACCCCAGAGTCGTTTACCCCTCCAAACGCGGCAGCATCATCATACACAACGGAGAGGAGCACTACTTCAGCGAACACGCCCGGCCGGCCGTCGAAAGGTCCATAGCGGCCGGCGAAATCATAGACGCGGTCAAGCGCATCCGCGAATCATGCCGAGGCCCCATCCGCCTCGCATGTCGCCACGGCACAGCATCCTGCGAC
The DNA here is from genome assembly GCA_963668185.1 of Dehalococcoidia bacterium. Taxonomy (GTDB): domain Bacteria; phylum Chloroflexota; class Dehalococcoidia; order Lucifugimonadales. The sequence continues at coordinate 425,160 of OY764162.1, read as the reverse complement.
CTCTGTGCCGAACCCACCGACGGCGAACCCGCCCCTTCTGACCCCTTCCCCAGTCTGCGGAACCCGCCCTGAATCCCTCGAGGCAGAAGGCCGGGATGGGGTTCCCCCCTACCCGAACGTCAGCACCGTGCGCGTCGCCGCCCCGCTCACCATGTCGTCGAACGCCTCGTTGATCTCGCTCAGCGGCCTGTACTTCGTGATCAGCTCATCCAGCTTGATCCGCCCGTCCATGTACAGGTCCAGCAGCCACGGGAAGTCGATCCGCGGCCGGCCCGCGCCGTAGAACGTCCCCATCAGCGTGCGGTCCATGAACAGCGCGTTCGCCGACACCGAAACGGTCGAGTTCGACGGCGGCACGCCCACCATGCACGCCGTCCCGCCCGGCCGCGTGCAGTCGTACGCCTGCGTGACCACCTCCGGCAGGCCGATAACCTCGAACGCGTAGTCCACTCCCCCGCCCGTCATGTCCATGATCCTGCCGACGGGATCCTCCCTGTCCGCGTTGATCGTGTGCGTCGCGCCGAACTCCTGGGCAACGTCCAGCTTCGAGTCCAGCTTGTCCACGGCGATGATCTTCGACGCGGACGCCAGCTTCGCGCCCTGCACCGCGTGCAGCCCGACGCCGCCGCACCCGAAGACCGCCACGGTCGAGCCTGTCTCTACCTTCGCCCGGTTCACGACCGCGCCGACGCCCGTCATGACGCTGCACCCGAACAGGCACAGCTTGTCTATCGGGATGTCCTTCCGCGTCTTGACCAGCGAAGACGCGGAAACCACCGTCTCCTCCGAGAACGTCGCCAGCCCGTGCGAGATCGGTACGCCGTCCTGGCTGAACCGGTAGCCGCCGGTCGCCTTGCTGCGGTCCACCTCGCACAAGTTCGCGCGGCCCGCCGTGCAGTTCCGGCACGTCCCGCACTGCCGCGTCAGCGAGAAGATCACGTGGTCGCCGGGCGCGAACTCCTCCACGCCCTCGCCGATCTCCTCGACAACGCCCGCGCCCTCGTGCCCCATCACGAACGGGACTTCATCGCGCACCGAGTGCCCGGTCACCGCGTGGTAGTCGCTGTGGCACGCGCCCGCGCCCGCCATCTTCACCCGCACCTCGCCCTTCTGCGGCCCGTCCAGGTCCACCTCCTGTACCGGTATCGGCTGATGCGCCTCGTAGAATACCGCTGCCTTCATAGTTCAGTACCTCCTGTTGATCTAACTCGATGCCCAAAAGAAACCCGTTCACCCTCCCCCGGTCCGTTCGCCCTGAGCCCGTCGAAGGGCCTGAGCCCGTCGAAGGGCCTACCGTAGGGGCGCTTCGCGAAGCGCCCTCCCCGTCCAATCTGTTCGTGGTGAGCCTGTCGAACCATGACCGCGCCCATTTCCGTCATTCCCGCGCAGGGAGACCTTTGCATAACCCGTCATTCCGGCGAAGGCCGGAATCCAGGAGTGGCTTGGGCGGGGCCTCCGGCCTCTTCCCCAGTCTGCTGGGGAAGATTGAGATGGGGTTCCCCCTACCCGAACGTCAGCACCGTGCGCGTGGCCGCCCCGCTCACCATGTCGTCGAACGCCTCGTTGATCTCCTCCAACGGCCTGTACTTCGTGATGATCTCGTCCAGCTTGATCCGACCGTCCATGTACAGGTCCAGCAGCCACGGAAAGTCTATCCGAGGCCGGCCCGCGCCGTAGAACGTCCCCATCAGCGTCCGATCCATGAACAGCGCGTTCGCCGATACCGAGACGACCGAGTCCGACGGCGGCACTCCAACCATGCACGCCGTCCCGCCGGGACGCGTGCAGTCGTAAGCCTGCGTGACCACCTCCGGCAGGCCGATCACCTCGAACGCGTAGTCAACGCCGCCGCCGGTCAGGTCCATGACCTTGCCGACCGGGTCTTCCCTGTCCGCGTTGATCCTGTGCGTCGCGCCCATCTCCTCCGCCGCGTCGAGCCGCGAGTCCATCTTGTCGATGGCGATGATCTTCGATGCCGACACGAGCTTCGCGCCCTGCACGGCGTGAAGCCCGACGCCGCCGCACCCGAAGACCGCGACGGTCGCACCCGGCGGCACCTTGGCCCGGTTCACGACCGCGCCGACGCCCGTCATCACGCTGCACCCGAACAGGCACAGCTTGTCGATGGGTATGTCCTTCCTGACCTTCACGAGCGTCGAGGCCGATACCACCGTCTCCTCGGCGAACGTCCCAAGCCAGTGGTGCAGCCGGACGCCGTCCTTGCTGAACCTGTAGCGGTCGTCCCGCGCGCTGAAGTTGTCCACCTCGCACAGGTTCGCGCGGCCAGCCGTGCAGTTCCGGCACAGGCCGCACTGCTCGGTCAGCGAGAAGATCACGTGGTCTCCGGCCGCCAGGTCCTCGACGCCCTCCCCGACCTCCGCGACCACGCCCGCGCCCTCGTGACCCATCACGAACGGATCGCGCTCGCCGCCGTCTCCGGAGTGGCCGCTGACGGAGTGGTAGTCGCTGTGGCACGCGCCCGCGCCCGCCATCTTCACGCGCACCTCGCCCTTCCGCGGGCCGTCCAGGTCAACGTCCTCCACCGGAATCGGCTCGTGCGCCCTGTAGAAAACCGCCGCTTTCATCGTTCACTGCCTCCTGTTGATCCAAGCCGTAGAGCCTGCCCCGAGTCCCTCGAGGGGGCCACCGTAGGGGCGCTTCGCGAAGCGCCCTCCCCCGTTCGTGGTGAGCCTGTCGAACCATGAATGGGCTGCTGGCCGCTATTCTACGTCATCACCGATAACGATATGGAACCGCAAAGGCGCGTATGTTGACCTGGCAAGGCGTCGCTCCATATACTCAAGTCCACACTCGATCATGTCACTCAGAAGCCGCCTGGACGAAGACCTCAAGCAAGCGATGCGGGACAAGAACGTCGCCCGCCGCGACGTGCTGCGCTACCTGAGGTCCGAGATACACAACCAGGAGATCGCGACCCAGAAGGCGCTCAACGACGACGGTATCCAGACCGTGCTCGTCAAGCAGGCGCAGCAGCGGCGGGACAGCATCGAGGCGTTCAGAGAGGCGGGCCGCTCCGACCTCGTGGACAACGAGGAGACCGGCCTCGCCATCGTCATGGAGTATCTGCCGCAGCAGATGACTCCCGATGAGATCAAGGAGCTCGCCCTCAGCGTAGTAGAGGAAGTGGGCGCCGCCGGCCCGGGCGACATGGGCAAGGTCATGGGCGCGATCGTCCCCCGGACGCGGGGCCGCGCGAATGGACGCGAGGTCAGCCAGGTCGTGAGGGAGATACTGGCCTCGCTATGAGGTTCGGCGTCGTTGTGTTCCCTGGAACATGGAGCGACGTCGACTGCTTCCACGCGCTTTCGGACGTGATGGGGCAGCCCTCGGAGTACGTCTGGCACAAAGATACCGACCTCTCGCGGTTCGACTGCGTCATCCTGCCCGGCGGCTTCTCCTACGGCGACTACCTTCGGCCCGGCGCGATAGCCCGGTTCTCGCCGGTTATGAAGTCGGTGGCCGAGTTCGACCGGTCGGGCGGCCTGGTGCTCGGCATCTGCAACGGCTTCCAGATACTCTGCGAGGCTGGCCTGCTGCCCGGCGTACTGCGCCCCAACGTTCACCTGGAGTTCAGGTGCCAGTGGACGGACCTGCGCGTGGAGACCGCTTCGTCCCGCTTCACCGGCGCGGCAGGGGTCGGACAAGTGCTTCGCGTACCCATCTCCCACGGCGAGGGCAACTACTTCGCGGACCCTGAAACGCTAACCGAGCTGGAAGACTCGGGCCGCGTCCTGTTCCGCTACTGCGCGCCGGACGGCGAGATCACGGCTGACGCCAACCCGAACGGCTCGCTGAACAACATCGCGGGCATCGTCAATGAGCGCGGCAACGTACTCGGAATGATGCCCCATCCAGAGCGCTGCGTCGAAGACCTGCTCGGCGGCGCAGACGGCCGCGTCATTTTTGAGTCGCTGATCGGGGCGGCCGTGCGGGCTTGAGCCATTGACGCACCCCACTAAAGAACAGCTGGAAGCCCTCGCCCTTTCCGAGGCCGAGTACGAGGCAATAGTAGAACGCCTCGGCAGGGAGCCGAACGAACTCGAACTCGGCCTGTTCGGCTCGCTCTGGAGTGAGCACTGCGGCTACAAGCACTCCAAGCCGCTGCTGGCGACGCTGCCGGCGTCAAGCCCGCGCCTGCTGGTAGCGCCCGGCGTGGAGAACGCCGGCGCAGTCGACATCGACGACGGGCTGGCGCTCGTCATGAAGATCGAGTCCCACAACCACCCGTCGGCCATCGAGCCGTACGAGGGCGCGGCCACGGGCGTCGGAGGCATCGTCCGCGACATCTTCGCCATGGGCGCGCGGCCCATCGCCCTGCTCAACTCGCTCAGGTTCGGCCCGCTCAACGAGCCGCGCAACCGGTTCCTGTTCTCCGGCGTGGTCTCCGGCATCTCAGGGTACGGCAACTGCATCGGCGTGCCGAACGTCGGCGGCGAGGTGGTCTTCTCAGAGTCCTACTCCGCCAACCCGCTCGTCAACGCGATGTGCATCGGCCTGCTGAGCACGGACGGCCTCGTGCGCGCCACGACTGGCCAGCCGGGCAACGCCCTCATCCTCGTCGGCTCGGAGACCGGCAAGGACGGCATCCACGGGGCCTCCGGCCTGGCGTCGCGGAACCTGGAGGAGGACAGGGAGATGCGCCCGACCGTCCAGGTAGGCAACCCGTTCCTCGAGAAGGTGCTGATCGAGGCGTGCCTGGAGGTCGCCGCCACCGGCAAGCTGGTCGGTATGCAGGACCTCGGCGCCGCCGGGCTGACGAGCGCCACCATCGAAGCCGCCTCGAAGGGCGGGACCGGCATCACGATAGACGTCTCGCTCGTGCCCCGGCGCGAAGGCGGGATGGAGCCTTACCACATCATGCTCTCCGAGTCCCAGGAGCGGATGCTGATCGTAACCGCGCCCGAAGACGTCGACGCGGTCCGCGCAGTGTTCGACAAGTGGGACCTGCGGTCCACGGTGATCGGCCGCTCCACGGACGACGGACTCGTGCGGATATTCGACGGCGACGACCGGTGCGGCGAGGCGCCCGTCGCCCTTCTCACAGACCCGCCCCAGTACAGGCCGCAGGGCGTGAAGCCCGCATGGCTGGACGAACTCCAGTCGTGGGATGCCGGCGCACTGTCTCTGCCGGATGTTCGCCCCGATGAAGTCCTGGCGCGGCTTCTGGCCTCGCCCAACATCGCCAGCAAGGAGCCGGTGTTCCGCCGGTACGACCACCAGGTGCAGACGAACACCGTCGTGACGCCTGGCAGCGACTCCGCAGTGCTTCGCCTCAGGGGCACTCGCAAGGGACTGGCCGCCGCAACCGACGGCAATGGACGGTACTGCTACCTCGACCCATACGAGGGCGGCAAGATCGCCGTGGCCGAGGTCTGCCGGAACGTGTCCTGCTCCGGCGCCGAGCCGGTGGCGCTGACCGACTGCCTGAACTTCGGCAACCCGGAGCGCCCGGAGATCTACTACCAGCTTGAAGAGTGCGTCAGGGGAATCTCGGACGCGGCTCGGACCCTGGGCGTCCCCGTGATAAGCGGCAACGTCAGCCTCTACAACGAAAGCGAAGGCGCGATCTATCCCACTCCGATCATTGGCGGCCTGGGACTGCTGGAGAACGTAGAGCGCCACACAACGATAGCCTTCCGGGATAGCGGCGATCTCGTGTACCTGCTGGGCAGATCGACTACGGACGATGACGCTTCCTCGCTCGGCGGAAGCGAGTACCTTTCGGTCATGCACGGACTCGTCGCCGGCCGGCCGTCGATCGACCTCGATCTGGAGGCCGCGGTGCAGCGGGCCTGCCGCCGGCTGGTCTCGGAGGGCGTCGCCCGTTCCGCGCACGACTGCTCGGATGGCGGCCTAGCCGTAGCACTGGCCGAGTCCTGCATCGCGGGCGACACCGGCTTCACCGGCGAGCTTTCCCAAGCGTCGAGGTGGGACGCCATGCTGTTCGGCGAGGGGCAGTCACGCATCATCGTATCGGTGAGCGCCGGGTCCGAGCCGCGCCTGCTGGAGGTATGCCGCGCCGAGGACGTACCTGTCGTGCGTATCGGGCGGGTTGGCGGTGACAGGCTGACCATCGACGGACTGCTGGACGTGCCGGTAGCAGACCTTGCGTCTGTCTGGAGTAACGGCATTCAGCGAGCGGCGTCAGGCGGCGCGCCTTAGCAGTCCGCTTACCTTGACAGTCTCAAAGCCGGACTGCTAGATTGAATGCGGTTCAAGTTGCCCCGGCTGCCAATACGGAGGTCCTGTTGCCCAGATACGAGTACCGTTGCGAGGCCGAGTCCCACACCTTCGAGCTTCGGCAGGGATTCGATTCGGAGCCGGTTGCCGAGTGCCCGCAGTGCGGCAGCACCTCCAAGCGCGTGTTCCACGTTCCAGCCGTGGTCTTCAAGGGCAGCGGCTTCTACGTGAACGACTACGGCAAGAAGGGCGGCAACATGGGCTCGTCGTCTTCCGGCAACGGCAAGTCTTCCTCAGGCAGCGACAGCTCGTCCTCCAAGTCAGAGTCCAAGGCGAAGAGCGACTCGAAAACCGAGTCCAAGAAGGCAACAGCCTCCTCCGACTCTTAACCGGCGAATCGACGGTTCTGCGCTGATGGTCCCCACCGTTCGTCCTGAGCTTGTCGAAGGACAGACCGCCGGAACTGAGCGAATCGGCAGTTCAGCGCTGATGGCTCCCACCGTTCGTCCTGAGCTTGTCGAAGGACAGGCCGCCGGAACTTCCCTGTTCCAGTCTGTGGCATCGATTTGAGAGCGCTCCTCCAGCGGGTGACCTCCGCCTCAGTTGAAGTCGATGGCGAGACCATCGGCAGCATAGGCCCCGGCCTGGTAGTACTCCTAGGCATCTCCCGCGAGGACACCGAGAAGGAGGCGGCGTACCTTGCCTCCAAGACCACGAACCTCCGCATCTTCAGCGACGCAGACGGCCGGTTCAACCTCTCAGCCCTGGACGTTGGCGCCGAGCTTCTGCTGGTGAGCCAGTTCACGCTCTATGGCGACACGCGTAAAGGCCGGCGTCCCAGCTTCGTCGGAGCCGCCGACCCGGATGTTGCGGCGCCCCTGTTCGAGCGCGCCGTCGAACTGTTCCGCGAGACCGGCCTGAGGGTCCAGACCGGACGCTTCCAAGCGTACATGAGCGTGACGATCCACAACGACGGCCCGGTCACTATCATGCTCGACACCGCAGACGCGGAGCGCCCCCGCCGGGGCTAGCGGGCGGCGCGCCCGGGTGAGTCTGTCACCACCTTGAAAGGGTGGTAACTGGCAATGACGTGGTCGGGTGAGTCGGCTAAACTGCTCAGGCTTCCTGTTCTTCCAGTTCGGCGAGCCGGATTTCGGCGATCCTGAGCTTCACTTCTGAGACCAGCAGGCGCGCCGCTCTGCGGTACTTTCTGCCTATCGTCAGCCGTATGCCGTCCTCGGTGTGGCCGGGTATGTCCTTCAACGACGCCATGTCCATCGTCCTGATCCGCAGGACTGCGCCTCCCAGCCCCAGGATACGCTGCCGGAGGCCTATCTCCTCTATCGCGCCGATGCGTACACGGGTCTCGCTGATCTCGGAACTCAGCAGCCCCACGATGTTGTCTTTCGTCTCGAACTCCAGCACAAGGTGTTCGGCGTCGTTGCGCAGCACGCCCCGGACGCCCACGAGTCCCCAGTAGATGTCGTCCATGAAAAACGGCACCGATGGCAAACGACCGCCTCCTACGCCTCGGTTACGGCCTAGCAGTGACGGCGGCTAGGCAGACGCGGCGTCTTGCCGACGCTAGGCCCTCACTTCGCTCTATTATAGCTTGCGGTTCTTTGTAGCCCGAGTAGCCCTACCGGGGCGACCAGAACGCGAGCCTGCCCTCTGCGACCACTTGCAACGTCGGCAGTTCGCCGACAGTAAGCACGATTACCTGGTCCTGCTGCTGTGCTGCTGTTGACGCGCCGACGCCACTTCCCGCGACGCTGCCAGCGAACACGATCGCGCGGCTGTCCGGCGACCAGATGCCGTGGGAGTACACGAACTGGTCGAAGAACTGGAGCCACACGCGCATGTCCTCAGAAGCCACGAACTCCGCCAGGCGTCTCGTACTGCCGGTCTCAATGTCCAGCACGTTCCAGCCCCACACAAGCTGCGTGCCCGTGACCGTTACGTACGCCAGCTTCGAGCTGTCCGGCGACCACGCGAACGCGATCACAAACTCCGCAATAGTGGTCGGATGCCGCTCTCCTTCAGGCGACATGAGCACCACCTCGTCGTAGGCCGGCACTCGCGGGTCGATGCCGCGTCCCACGGCCAGCCATTCGCCGCTTGGAGACCACAGGAAAGCAGTCCTGGGAGAAGCGCCGACGATTAACCTCGTGTCGCCGTTCAGGTCCCGCAGATGCACCCCGTACACTCCCGTCTGGTCATCTCGTTCGATTACCGTCATCACCTCATCCGACGGCCACCACGCCGGCGCACGGTAGCCTGCGGCGTACGACGGAAGATCAGTGGTGACGATTTCCGGCTCGGTGTCCACCAGCAAGTGGTTGCCGCCGCGATGCACGAGCAGGTACCGCGACGTGTGCGACCACGAAAAATATACCGGCGCCTGGCTCGCCACGTGCGCCGGCCCGGCCTCGTCGCGAAGATCGTCGACGTACACCTCCAAGCCCGCCTCGCCGCCCGTGATAAGCGCAAACTTCTCCCCGTCCGGCGACCATACCGGGTAGTGCGGCAGGTTCGGCGCAACCAGGATGCCCGCGTACTCAGGATCTCCCCGGTACAGCACGCCGGTACCTTCGACACCGTCCGTCGCCGAAAGCAGGCTCACGTCCGCGGTCACGCCCTCGCCAATCACCGCCGGGAACGCGATGGTCACGCCGTCGGGCGCCCACGTTGGCCAGGAATACTGCCCCGGGCCTTCCGTGAGCAGCCGGTCATCGGTCCCGTCCGGGTTCACGGTCCGGATCTTCAGATCGGGCGTTACGTACGCGATCCTGCCGGCAAGCTGATCTGGAGACTCGGTGGTGGCCTCCGGCCCAGCGTCCGACGTAAACGCATCATGGTCCGGGCTGGGGCCTGTGTCCAGCGCCGCCGGCGTATCGACCGGCACCGGAGTCTGCGTCGTTTCCGGCGCGGTGGTCGCAACCGTGGCCGGCGCATCGCTCCCCTGCCCGCACGCGGCTACGAGCGCTATCGACACCGCAAGAGCTACAGAAGCGGCGAAGCGGGCTAGAGGTGTTACCATGCGGGCACTGTACTACCTAAGAACCGCCTACCCGCTCTCGAACTCCAGGCTCACGTTGAACCCTGGCGCGGAGTGCGTTAGCTCGCCGACCGAGATCAGGTCCACGCCGGTTTCCGCCACATCCCGCACCGTCGCCAGCGTAATGCCGCCCGACGCCTCGGTGATCGCCCGGCCCTTCGCCAGTTGCACTGCCTCCGTCATCGTTGCGACGTCCATGTTGTCCAGCAGCAGAATCTCCGCGCCTCCCGCGAGCGCTTCCCTTACCTGATCTACGCTCTCCACCTCCACCTCCACCCGCAGCGTGTGAGCCGCCCGCGCCCTCGCTAGCTCCACCACCTGCCGAAGGCCGACTCCTTGCGCGGCAAGGGCGGCGACGTGATTGTCCTTGATGAGCACGCCGTCGCCCAGGTTCTGGCGGTGGTTGAACGCGCCGCCCGCCCTCACGGCGGCCTTCTCCAGCGCGCGCATCCCCGGCGTGGTCTTGCGCGTGTCGATGATGCGCGCGCCCGTGCCCTCCACGGCCCGGGCGTACTCCGCCGCCAGCGTCGCCACGCCGCACAGCCGGTACAGGAAGTTGAGCGCCGTCCGTTCCGCCTTCAGAATCGAGGCAACGGCTCCCTCGATCCCGGCCAGCGAGTCGCCCGGCTCCAGCGTCGCGCCGTCTGCCCTGTGAGCGCGCGCTGCGAGACTCGGGTCGATGCGGGTGAACACCGCCAGCGCCGTGTCGATGCCTGCCAGCACTCCGGCCTGCCGCGACACGATCTCCGCCGCGCCCGTGCTGTCTGCGACGATCAGCGACTCGGTCGTCGGGTCCCCGGCGCTCAGGTCCTCGGCGAGGGCCAGATCGATGAGGTCTTCGACGTGTTTGGACGCCATCGCTTCAACCCCATCCTGGCCTTCCCCAGCAGACTGGGGAAGAGATCAGACGAGGCACGCTGCCCTAGACCACCCGCAGCATGCGGTCGAGCGCCACCCTCGCCTCCTGCCGAACGTCGTCCTCCACGGTGATCCGGTTAACCGGCTCGCCCTCGACAAGGCGCTCGAACACCCACGCGAGGTAGGCCGGGTGTATCCGGTACATCGTCGAGCACGGGCAGACCACCGAGTCCAGGCAGTACACCTTCTTGTCCGGGTGCTCCGACGCGATCCTGTTCACTAGGCTGATCTCGGTGCCGACCGCCCAGACCGAGCCGGACGGCGCGTCCTCGATCATCTTGATGATGTACTCGGTGGAGCCGTTGTAGTCCGCGGCCTGCACCACCTGCATCGTGCACTCCGGGTGCACCAGCACGCTGACGTCCGGGTCGTTCCGCCGCGCCTCCTCGATCTGCGCCACGCTGAACCGGGTGTGTACGGAGCAGTGGCCCTGCCACAGGATGACCTTCGCCTTTTCGAGAGCTTCCTCGGTGTGGCCGCCGAGCGGCCTGAACGGATTCCACACGATCATGTCGTCGAGGCCGATCCCCATCTTGAGCCCCGTATTTCGGCCCAGATGCTGGTCCGGCAGGAACAACACGCGCTCCCCGCGCTCGAACGCCCACTCGAACACCGCCGCCGCGTTGCTCGAAGTGCACACGATGCCGCCGCTCCGCCCGCACAGCGCCTTGATCGACGCTGTCGAGTTCATGTACGTGATCGGCACCACGCCACCCTCACCCAGCACGTCCTCCAAGTCGTCCCAGCAGTCCAGCACGTCGTCGATCACCGCCATGTCGGCCATCGAGCAGCCGGCGGTGAGGTTCGGCAGGATCACCGTCTGGTCCGGCGCGCTCAACACGTCCGCCGTCTCCGCCATGAAGTGCACGCCGCAGAACACGATGTACTCGGCGTCTTCCTGCGACGCGGCGAACTGCGACAGCTTGAACGAGTCTCCGCGCAGGTCTGCGTACTTGATGATCTCGTCTCTCTGGTAGTGGTGCCCCAGCGTGACGAGCCTCTGGCCGAGCGCTGCCTTGGCCTCGGCGATCCGCTCGTCCAGTTCCTCCGGCTTCATCTTGATGTACCGGATCGGTATCCGTTGCCACTGGACGCCCGCCTTAAACTCCTCCTCCAGCGGCTTCGATACCAGTTCATCGGTGGTACAGAAAGCGGACTGCTCCAACTCCGTGAGGGGGATTACTGGCTCTCGACTCCTTCGCAGCTTCGCAACCATGCCGGTCAACTCCTTACTGCTTCCGCGACGGCGGCCATACGGCCCCGCAGCGCCCACGGGCTAGTAGCCTCGATCTCGATGTCAACCATCTCGCCGACAAGCTCGTCGTCTCCCTCGAAGTACACGAGCTTGTCGTTACGGTTTCTGCCGTACAGCCTGCCTCTCCGCCTGCCCTCCACCAACACCTCCAGCGTGCTCCCGGCCAGCTTCGCGTTGATCTCCGTCAGTATCTCTTCCTGCAAGGCATCGATCGTCTGCAGCCGGCGCTTCTTCTCGTCCGGGTCCACGTCGTCCTCCATCTTGCGGGCCGCGATCGTGCCCTCCCGCACCGAGTACGCCGCGGAGTGGACCTTGTCGAACCGGATGTCCCTGACCATGTCCACGGTCTGCCGGAAGTCATCCTCGGTCTCGCCGCAGAACCCCACGATCAGGTCCGTCGCCAGCGACACCCCCGCGATCCGCTCCCGGACCCGGTCGATCAGCCGGCGGTACTGCGCGTTGTCGTACCCTCGCCGCATGGTTTCGAGCACGCGGTCGCCGCCCGCCTGGAACGGCAGGTTCACGTGCTCGCACACCTTGTCCAGGTCGGCCACCGCGTCGATGATCCGCTGGCTCATGTCGTTCGGGTGCGACGTCAGGAACCGCACGCGCCGCAGCCCGTCCACGTCGTTCACCGCGGCCAGCAGGTCGGCCAGGTCCACGCCGTCAGCCAGATCCTGCCCGTACGAGTCGACGTTCTGGCCCAGCAGCGTTACCTCTTTCACGCCGCGCGCCGCAAGCAGTTCGCACTCGCGCACCACGTCCGGAATCGTGCGGCTCTTCTCGCGTCCGCGGCGGTACGGGATGATGCAGAACGAGCAGAACTTGTCGCAGCCGTGGATGATCGGCACGTACGCCGCCACCGCCGGCCTCGCCGAAAGCTGGCCCAGGCATCCCTCCGGGTCCACGCCCATGCGGTCGCCTAGCAGGTTGACCAGCGGCGCATACTCCTGCGGACGCATGAACACGTCCACGTACGGGAACCGCCGCTCCAGCGCATCGGTGCGCGGCCCTACCATGCACCCCATCAGCGCCACGACGCGGTCCGGGCGGCGCGTCTTGAGCGGCTTGAGGCTCGTGAGCATGCCCACGACCTTGTCCTCGGCGCTCTGGCGCACCACGCAACTGTTCAGCACGATCACATCGGCCGACTTCGGCTCAGGCGCGCTCCGCAGGCCCAACTGCCCGAGGGCGCTCTCCAGGCGCTCGGAGTCCGCCTTGTTCATCTGGCACCCTATGGTCCAGAGATAGAAGCTGTCCATCCGTGTTCAATCGGCGACCGCGCCGCCGCTCCTGTATTCCCTCTCCCTAGATGAGAGAGGGTTGGGTGAGGGTGATCCCTGCTCCATCGAACCTACAGTGTGGCGGAGGGAATGGGATTCGAACCCATGAGGGGGCTACAAACCCCCTAACCGCTTAGCAGGCGGCCGCACTAGACCTCTATGCGATCCCTCCACGCCAATTCGAATATAGCAGTGGATTCCATAGTGGGCAATACCAAGTTTGTGATTTACGGAACTAATATCCGAAATAGCCTACCGATTCGGCAAGTCTGAGAAGCCAGCCTTACGCTTTTCGCAGTATTCCTAGAAGAGAGTGAACGAACGGATAGTGTTTGGTAAAATTTTCACAAATAACCGGCTATCTGTCCCCCGCGCCGTGCGCCTCGAAGAACTCCGGGCTCTCCACCCACACCTCGCCGTCCACGAAGTGCTCCTTCTTCCAGATCGGCACCGTCTGCTTGATCCGGTCCACCACCTGCGCGCATGCCCGGAACGCCGCCTCCCGGTGCGGCGAGCCGACGGCCACGATCAGGCTCACGTCGCCGATCTCCAGCCGCCCCAGCCGGTGCGCGATCGCGACGTCCTCCACCGGCCACTCCTCCCTGATCTCGGCCGCGATCTCCGCCAGCTTCGCCTCCGCCATCGGCTCGTACGCCTCGTACTCCAGGAAGCGCGTCTGCCGCCCACCCGTGTTGTCGCGCGTGACGCCGAGGAACGTCGCCACGCCGCCGTTCGACGGGCCGCGCACCGCCTCCGTTACGCGTTCCGGCTCCAGCGCCTCGCTGGTCAGTAGAATCATGCGGCCCCTCCGCTCACCGGGGGAATGAACGCTACCTCGTCGCCGTCGCTCAGCCGATGCCCGTGGTCACGGTACTCCCGGTTCACCGCCACCACGATGCCGCTCGGCTCCGCAGCCAGCCCCGGGTACATCGCGGACACCCGCGTCGCCACATCCCCGACCGTCGAGCCGTCTGGCGCGTCCAACTCCAGCGAGCCTGTCCCAGCCTTCTCACGGTAGCTCGCGAACAGCAGAACGGTAACCTTCAGATCGCATCCCCCACGTATGCTCATGCCAGCCTGTGCCGGTCCGCCGATTATAGCACCGGTTGTATCGAACTCTGCCGGGCCCGATGCCGCCACACCCAAACTCATGCGGCAATAAAACCCGTTCATTTACAATACCGCTCCAGAATCGCGCGCGAATTCCGGGCCCAGGAAGGGGGCGCATCATGACAACCGAAGCAGATGCCTTGAAAGAGACCGAGATCGCCGTCCACTGGCAGGAGGAGGAGCTGATCCAGCCCCCGCCGTCCTTCATCGCCCAGGCCAACATGGCCGACCCGGCGGCCTTCGATCGATTCGGCCCGGACAACTGGCCGGACTGCTTCCGCGAGTACGCCGAACTGCTCGACTGGGACCGGTACTGGCACACTACCGTAGATACCTCCAACCCGCCCTTCTACGACTGGTGGGTGGGCGGCAGGCTCAACGCGTCGTACAACTGCGTGGACCGCCACCTGGCCGAGCACCGCAACAAGGCGGCGCTGGTCTTCGTGCCTGAGCCTGAGGACGAGCCGCACGAGGCGGTCACCTACCAGGAGCTCTGGGTCCGCGTGAACGAGTTCGCCGCCGTCCTGCGCGAGGCCGGCCTGAAGGCGGGCGACCGCGTCACGCTTCACATGCCTATGGTGCCGGAGCTGCCGGTCACGATGCTCGCCTGCGCCCGGCTTGGCGTCGTGCACTCGCAGGTCTTCGGCGGCTTCTCCGGCGCGGCGTGCGGCGACCGCATCGTCGACTCGCAGAGCCGCGTGCTGATCACGTCCGACGCGTACTGGCGCGCGGGCCGGCTGATCGACCACAAGGGCAAGGCGGACATCGCCGTCCAGCGCGCCGCGGACGAAGGCCACGCTGTGGACAAGGTGCTCGTGTGGCGCCGCTACCCCGGACAGTACCACTCCGAAACGCCGATGGTCGACGGCCGGGACTACTTCGTGGACGACCTGCTTGCCGCGCACCGCGGCGAGCGCGTGGCCCCGGTGTCCCTGCCCTCGGAGGCGCCGCTCTTCATCATGTACACCTCCGGCACTACCGCGCGGCCCAAGGGCTGCCAGCACTCCACCGGCGGCTACATGTCGTACGTCGCGGGCACCTCGAAGTACTACTTGGACATCCACCCGGAGGACGTTTACTGGTGCATGGCCGACATCGGCTGGATCACCGGCCACTCGTACATCGTGTACGGCCCCCTCTCGATCGCCGCGACGACCGTCGTCTTCGAGGGCGCGCCCAACTTCCCCGACGCCGGCCGCCCCTGGCGAATCGCCGAGCAGCTTGGCGTGAACGTCTTCCACACCGCTCCTACCGCCATCCGCATGTTGCGCAAGGTCGGCCCCGACGAGCCCGCCAAGTACGACTTCCAGTTCAAGCACATGACCACCGTCGGAGAGCCCATCGAGCCGGAGGTCTGGCGCTGGTACTACGACAAGATCGGCAAGGGCAAGGCCGTGATCGTCGATACGTGGTGGCAGACGGAGACCGGCGGCTTCATCGGCACCACCCTGCCCGCCCTGCAGCCGATGAAGCCCGGAAGCTGCGGCCCCGGCGCGCTCGGCATCCAGCCGGTCGTCCTCAACGACGACGGCGACCCTGTCACGCCAGGCAGCGCCGGCAACATCTGCATCGCGAACCCCTGGCCCGGCAGGATGCAGACGATCTACGGAGACCCGGACCGCTTCATAGAGACCTACTTCGCCAAGTTCGCCAAATCCGGCAGCAAGGACTGGCGCGACTGGCCCTACGTCACCGGCGACGGCGCGACCATGTCCGAGGACGGCTACATCCGCATCCTCGGCAGGGTCGACGACGTGATCAACGTTGCAGGCCACCGGCTGGGCACGAAGGAGCTTGAGTCGGCGGCCCTCACCGTCCCCGCCGTCAGCGAAGCCGCCGCCGTCCCCGCGTACGACGAACTAAAGGGCCGTGTCCCCGAGCTGTACGTCTCCCTGCAACCCGGCTACGACGGCTCGGACGTCGAGGACCAGGTCAAGCGAACGATCAACGAGATCATAGGCCCGATAGCCCGCCCGACGCACGTCTGGGTAACCGCCGATCTGCCCAAGACGCGGTCAGGCAAGATCATGCGCCGCGTAGTGGCCGCCATCTCAAACTTCATGGACCCCGGCGACACCACCACCCTAGCAAACCCCGAAATCGTAGAAGAAATCGACAAGCAGGTCCGGGAGGCTAAAGTAGGCATGGGCATAGTCCCCGAAGAAGAGCGCCGCAAGCTGGAAATGGAAGTAGAAGCATACGGCGAAAGCTAGCCACCCCTACCGTCATACCGGCGAAGGCCGGTATCCAGGGACATGGCGTGGGGTTACCCGTTCGCCCTGAGCCTGTCTAAGGGCCTTCGGTCAGAGTCCGTCATACCGGCGCAGTGCCTGCCCCGAGTCCCTTGAAGGGCCGGTATCCAGAGACGTAGCGGCGGGTCTCAGACCCGCCTTCCCCCGCAGGTAGCGCCAGCCCGCTCGCCCTGCCCCCTGCTCTGAGCGAAGATGAAGGAGCTTGTCGAAGGGTCACTCCTTACGCGCCCAGACGGTCAGGTTCTCGAATGGCACTTCTAGTGAGAGCGTAATCCAGCCTCTCCTGCCAAAGAGCCATGGGTGTTCACACTTCAACTCCCCATCCACGTACACTCGCCAACCTCCGTCCACTACCACGCGTACCTTCCCCTTGACGCCTATCCGAGCGTCCACCCCATCCTGCAACTGCCACTCGCCGTCATCCCACACATTGTGGTCGCATCCGGTAGAGTACACCGCCACCGATTCCGTTTCAGGCTTGAGGCCATCCGCCAAGCTGTGCCGCACTCCTACCCCCAAGCCACGGCTAGCAAAGTTAGGCAGCGTCACTTCAGCAATGAAGGACTCAGCCATCACGTAGGAGTGCCAAAACCACGAAGTGTCCGAGCCAATCCCGCTGAATGGGCCGGCATCTTTCACGTAAGTGTGACTTTCAAAGTCCATCTCATCCTGGTTCGCCAACGCCGGAGCCCGCATCCGCAGAGCACTCACGTCAATCGCATAGGCTATCGCTTCCGCATACCCTGGGTTATAGGACCATGTGTTCATGCCCACCACAGAACCGTCCAACGCCAGCAAAGGGCCGCCGCTGTTTCCTGAGTTGATCGCGGCATCAGTCTGTAGCGTATCCACCGCGAGGGTTCCATCCCAGCGCAGAGCAGACACGATGCCCATAGACACGGTCGGATCGCCCTCCAGCCCCAGCGCATGTCCAATTGCCACGACCTCTGATCCCAAGCTGGGCGCCCCATCGCCGATAGACAACTCCTCAAAGTCGCCGCAGCAAATCCGTAGCACGGCGATGTCCTGCTCGGTGTCAAACCCGAGCACATATCCGTTGTATAGCTCTTCATCGACCGTCACTTCCACGGTTCTCTCACCCGACACCACGTGCTCATTTGTAAGGACGTACGCGGTTTGTCCTGTGGTCTCGTAGATGAAACCGGTGCCGATGCTTGAGCCGGTCTCGATGCGTACCACCGCAGGCAGCGCCTTCTCCGTGAGATCGGCGATTGAGGGCGGGGCGGGGCCGGGCGGCCCCTGAGGGCCTGTGGCGCCAGTAAGGCCACGCGAGCCGCTAGGACCCCTAGGCCCAATTCCTCCGGCCGACCCGCGTTCTCCCTGCGGGCCTTCAGGGCCAACCGTTCCCTGTGCTCCCTGTTCGCCTTGTGGCCCTTGCGGCCCAAGTTTGCCGCGCTCGCCCTGCGGACCAAGTTCACCCTGTGGCCCTTGCTCACCTTGCGGCCCCTGCTCGCCTTGTGGCCCTAGCGGTCCAGGTTCGCCGCGCTCGCCCTGAGGAGCGTCGATCTTGGCCACTTCGGCACGGACCATCTCGCGCAACTCAGCATCAGTCGGACCGCAGCTTGCAAGTGCGACCGCAGATAGGAGGATGCAAACAAGCAGACAAGAAGGTTTAAGAAGCATGTAGAGCCCCCTCGTGTATAGGTTGCGAATGCTGACAACGCTTCCATCCCGCTAAGGGGACACTTGGGGGCGCAATCGCCCCCTATTCGCTCCCGTAGGAGCGCCCCTCTGCGGGAAGTACGTTGTCAGCGGGCGACATAGTACCATTGGGGAGATACATTGACTAGCGACTGTACTCGTTCAGTACAGATAGGACAGTGAGGACGAGGGCCTGTCTGGATCGCCCTGCTCAGTCAATAGCTGCGCCAGCTGTGTCCCTTGTACACAACTGCGCAATACTGGCCGGGTTCTATGACAGCTAAAGAACCCAGCACATAGGTATTGCCGATGGCTCTTGTCAGCCTAGCACGCCCACCCCCCACAGCGGATTCCGCCAGCGCATCCCCGAAGCCCGACTACTCCCCGGCCTGTATGATGACGCGCCCGCCATCCCGGACCTGGATGCTCAGGTCATGGTTGTCTAGCAGCCGCATGCCTACAAGTGGAGTAGTGTCGGCGGCGTCGGCCAGGACATACCTCGGCTGGCCGTCCCAGAGCACGGCAACGTCGTACACATCGAAAGTTACCTCGCTGCCGTCGGCAAGCGTCGCCCGGCCGGTTCCCTCAAGGGGCAAACCCAACTCCGTCGCCAACGCCGGAGTCACGGTCAGGAATCCGGTAAAGCCGGTGTCTATCACGGTCTCGATTTCTTGTGACTGACCCGATGGGCCTTGCACGGCAAGGGTTACTATCGGCTCATAGGCGGCGTTCACCACGCCCTCTATCACTTGGCGCTCCGAATGGGACGGCCCCCAAAGTGATGTAGCGCCCGGTACCCGACACGAAGCAGCCAGACGTCTATAGCCTCCGGGTGTTGCTTACGCAGACGCTTCGCTGCCACCCGAAGATCGTCGGAGATAGCCCAACTGCCGCTGTTAACGTCGATGGCGACATACTCCCCGTGGTGGTCCGCTTCGACCTGCGGACGGATGTCCCGATCGTATATCTCGTCGCCCAGGCGGGCCGTCTCCTCGCGAGGTCGGCGGGAGGGCGCGGCGGCTTCCCCTGTCCGGGCAGGCGCTACGGTCTCAGAGTCCGTCATAGGTCCTCCCTTTCAAAGGCGTACCCCTACAGGTTAACGCCTGCCTTCTGCTTGGCGCGCCAAGCCCTACCCATCACAGCGGGTTGCGCCAGCGCAGCCCCGGAAACCGCGCGAAGTCCGAGTCGTTCGAGTGCAACTCCGCCTGGTGCTCAATCGCGATCGCGGCCAGGTGCGCGTCTGGCACCAGCTTCCCGCCCACGCCCACGGCTTCCAGCAGCCGCCCAAGAAGCGCTAAGTGCTGTGAGCCGGGGTTGATTGGCACAACGTGGGCATAACCGAACCACCCTGCTACATAGCCGGTAGCCTGCGCTACCGTCGTCGGATGCGCGAACGAAGCTCGGTTTGTTATCAACCTCATGAAACCGGCCGACACGGCCCATGGTATGCCAACCCTCTCCGTACCGTTAATTAGTCCTTCCCACCACATCCGTGCAGGTTCGTGAAACTCCGCCCTGTCGTCATGTGCGTAGAGCAGAAGGTTAACGTCGGGAATAATCACATCCCGCTCAACTTGCGAAACTTCTCGTCGTCCTCCTCATACATCATTTCTTTGAGCTTGAGCGGATCGACGCCGGGGGCGAACCCGCTGCTGATCGGCTTCACCCGGTACGGGCGCGCGGGCGCTTCCCGTATGCCGGGGGACATCCCCCGACGCAGCGTGTCGTTCACCACCTGTTTGAAAGACTTGTCCAAGAGCCGGGTCTGCTCTTTCAGGTAATCTGCTATGTCGTTGTCCAGCGTTAGCGTGGTCCTCATGATCGTCTCCTGGCGCTTATCGAGTTTCGCTATTGCAGGCTGCTCAACTTCCAAAACTTCTCGTCGTCCTCATTGTGCATTATGTCCTTGAGCCTCATTTGATCGACGCCGGGGGCGAACTCGCTATCGATGGGCGTCACCCGGTACGGGCGCGCAGGCGCATCCCGGATGCCGGGGGACATGCCGCGCCGCAGCGTGTCGTTCACCACCTGCTTGAAAGGCTTGTCCAAGAGCCGGGTCTGCTCTTTCAGGTAGTCTGCTATGTCGTTGTCCAGCGTTAGCGTGGTCCTCATGGTCGGTTCCTGGCGCTCGGCGGGTTGGCGCGCTGCGTGAGCGTCTCTCATGCTGACATCATAGTGCGTCCTGAAATTGATGTCAAGATGTCTGCGTGTACGGTTGTGCTATTCTGGCAGAATGAAGCGAAATGAGACAGATAAATCGCGCGAATCTTCGCCGACGACCTTCGGAGGAGGTCGGCCCGAAGACTAATGCGCCGCCAGCGCTTTCTTGACGAGGCCGGGAATCTCGGACACGTCCTCGGCGACGGGTATGCCGGCCTCTGCCAGCACCCTGATCTTCTCCGCCGACGTGTCCTGCTTGCCCTCGACGATCGTGCCGGCGTGCCCGAACCGCATTCCGGGCAACTCGTCCATGAACCGCCCCGCGAGGTAAGCGACAATCGGCAGCCGCGTCCCGTTGACCTTCACGTGATTGGCAAGCTGGGCCTCCATCGTCCCGCCCGGCTCGGTGTATATCACGATCGCCTCGGTGTCCGGGTCCGCCTCGAACTCGGGCAGAAGCTCGGCGTACGTAGTCCCGATTATCGGGTCCCCGCCGATGCTTACGGCTGTGCTCTGCCCGAGGCCGGCCGCGGTCAGCGTATTGGAGATCTCGGTCGTCATGCCGCCGCTCCGCGACATGATCCCGACCGGCCCCGGCGTGAATGCCCTGTTGGCGTCCTCCGCCGGCCCGCCTATCCCGCCGATCTTAGACTTGCCCGGCGAGATCAACCCCAGCGTGTTCGGCCCAATCACCCGCGCCCTGTGCTCGCGCGCAAGCTCCAGCACCTGCACGACCTGCGCCTTCGGTATCCGCTCCGTGACCAGCACCACCAGCCGGATGCCGTTGGAGAGCGCTTCGAACGCCGCGTCCTTCGCGAACGCCACCGGCACGGCGATCAGCGAGCAGTCCACGTGGGTCTCGCTGACGATGTCCTTCACGCTGTCATGAACAGGCACTCCGTGCACGTTCCGGCCCTTGCGCCCAGGCGTCACTCCACCCACGATCTTGGAGCCGTACTGGAGGCACTCGCGCGTCGCCGCCACGGCCTCCCTGCCGGTGATGCCCTGGATGATGTAGGTGGTGTGCTCGTCTATCAGTATCGACATCTACCGGCTCGCCTTCTCGACCGCGATTCTCGCCCCTCCGTCGAGCGACGTGTCTCTGCTGTAGTGCTCTACGCCGTACTTGTTGAGGATCTTCCTCCCCTCCTCTTCCCATGCGCCGGGGATCCTGAACGCCACGATCACGTCCGCGGGGTCCAGCCCGAGCTCCACCACCCCCTTGATCACCCCCCTCGCGACGATGTCCACCCTCGTGTTGCTGACGATGCTCATCATCACGGCTATCTTTTCCACGCCCGGCTTGCTGAGCACGAGCTTCGTCAGGTCCCTGACCTTCGCGACGCTCGGATTGCCGCCAATCTCGCAGTAGTTGGCTGGCCTGCCTCCCCACTTCCGCACCGAGTCGAATAGCGAGAGGCTGCCCCCTCCGGCCCCGATCACGAGACCGAGGTCCCCGTCGAACTCCACGATCCTGCCGGCGACGCCCCTGTGGTCGCTCGCGTCCACCTCCGCGCCGCGCGCCTCGAACTCGGTCGGCGCCCTTCCCTGCCTCGGCTCGGCCGGGATGCCAAGCTCCGTGAGCAAGGCGCGCTGCAGGGGCACGGCCTCGTCCTCAAGCTCAACGTGGCCGTCCAGCACCGCGAACCTACCGTTCGCGAGCCGCGCCAGCGGGTTGATCTCCGCCAGGGAAAGTTCGTGCCGCAGGAACACGTCCACGAGACGGTGAACAATCGAAGTAAGCGCGCCTAGCTCCCTTCCCGTCACTCCCAGGCTGCTCACAAGCTCCTTGGCCCGAAAGGGAGGGAACGGCGTCAGAGTGGAAAAATGCAACCTGGCGATGCGGTCCGGCGTCGTTTCGGCTACCGACTCGATATCGATGCCGCCAACGTCGCTGAAGATCACCACGGGCAGCTTGGCGTTGCCGTCATAGGTGACGCCGACGTAGTACTCGGCCGCAATGTCCGACTTGCTCTCGACGAGGACCTTTTCCGGGCGCTGGCCTCCTATCTCAAGGTCGAGAATGCGCGCCGTGGCCGCCTCGACCTGGCCGGCGTCGTCAGCGAACTCCACTCCCCCTGCCTTCATCCGGCCGCCGGAAAGCACCTGCGACTTTACGACTACCGGAAACCCGATCTCCTGGGAAGCGTTCGCGGCTTCATCCGGCGCGCCCGCCAGCCTGAAGTCGCCCACGGGAAGCCCGCGACTGCGCAACAACTGCTTCGATTCGTACTCGAAGAACCTCACCTGTCACCGCCTGGGATGCTTGCGCCGGGACTTCCCCCGGCCTTACGCCGCGGCGTGTACGCGCCTCTTCTCAGCCTTCTGGCGCTCCTTCGCCGCGATCAACTCGACCTTCGCCAGCAGGTCCTTCTCCGCCCTGTACACCGCCCAGTCGATCATCCGGCCTTCGATGGCAACCGACGCCAGCCCCTGCTCGAGCGCCTTCTCGAACGCTTCAACCACTTCGGTCGCGTAGGCGACGTCATCCTCCGGGGGAGCGTAAATCGCGTGTGAGGGCTCGATCTGGTTCGGGTGGATCAGCATCCTGCCCTCGTATCCGAGCGCGCTGCCCTTCCGGCAGTCCTCCGCGAACCCGTCCGTGTCGGCGAACGCGGGCCACGGCGGGTCGATAGCCACGACGCCTGCGGACCGCGCCGCTATAGCGATCGACGACCGGGCCGCAATCGTTCCTTCACTCGTCAGCTTGATGCGCATGTCTCGCGCGTAGTCCACGGCTCCGAACACTATGGAGTTGACGCGACCGCAGGACTTGGCGCTCGCCTCGGCGTGAATGATGCCGCTCGCAGTTTCGCAGAGAAGCTGCACGCTCACGGCGCCGTCTTCCATTCCGGCCCTGGCCTCCAGGCTGGAGAGCTTCTCGGCAAGGCGCTGCACGTCCTCAGGGGACTCCGTCTTGGGGAGCACGACTCCGTCGAGCGACGGTCCGACGATCGCCTCCAGGTCCTCGTCGGTCATCCCGGTGTCCCAGGCGTTCAGGCGCGCGTACACGTCCGCGCCGGACTCGGCGACCGCCGGCGTGGACTCGCCCACCAGCCGCCTTGCGGCCTCCTTCTCGGTTGGCGCAACCGAGTCCTCAAGGTCCAGCACAACCAGGTCGGAGGTGAATGTCCTAGCCTTATCGATCAGCCGGGCGTTGTTGCCCGGTGTGTACATCACGGACCTCTGCACCACCGGCATCGTGGAAGGCACGTACTCAAGCAGCGGCATCTCTACCTCCTGTCGGTCGTTCACTCGGGAGCAACGCTGTTCCTAGTCCTCGTAGAGCTTTATGACCCTGACCGCGCCCTCAGGCGCGGCGTCTTTGCACAGGTCGCAAAGCGTGCACTCGTCCAGGTTCTGTTCAACGATCGTGAGTCGCCCCTCATCATCCGTCGCGAAGATGTCCACAGGGCACGCCTCAACGAGTGTCCTGACCAGCGCCGGGTCTGCGGAGACAGCGGGGTCAACTTCTACATCGATGAACATTGCCATGCGCTTCACCCCTCGCCGAGTAGCTCTGACGCAAACCTGGAAAACTATGTGAAAATTTTAACAAGGAATGATAGCACGGGCAGGGATGCAACGCGACAATATCCGGCAGAAGCAACGGTCTGCCGTTTGACTGTGCCTCAGGGCCTTCATACACTCTGGCCATGAACGTCAACGGCAGACACTATCGGTCGATATGGGCCTCCGGCGACGGTCGGAGCGTCGAGATCATTGACCAGACGCTGCTGCCCCACGCCTTCGAGACGCGAGCGGTCGACTCCCTGGACGGCGCGGCAGTGGCGATACGCGCGATGCAGGTGCGGGGCGCGCCGCTCATCGGCGCTATGGCCGCGTACGGCGTCTGCTTCGCCATGCTCGAGAACTCCTCCGACGCTGCTCTGGACAAGGCTTACGAGACTTTGATCGCGACGAGGCCAACGGCGGTGAACCTGAGGTGGGCGCTGGATCGGATGCGCTCGACTCTGTCCTTGACGCCGCCCGTCGAGCGTGCCGAAGCTGCGTTCCGGGAGGCGGCCGCCATCTGCGATGAGGACGTGGCAACGAACGAGGCGATAGGAGAGCACGGCCTGGCGCTGCTTCGTGAGGCGTGGGAGGCGAAGGGACGTCCTGAGCGGCTGAACGTGCTGACGCACTGCAACGCCGGCTGGATCGCGACCGTGGACTGGGGCACCGCCCTAGCGGTAGTTTACAAAGCCCACGACGCCGGCATTCCGGTCCACGTCTGGGTTGACGAGACGAGGCCGCGCAACCAGGGCGCGGCGCTGACGGCATGGGAGCTCGGCAATCACGGGGTGCCGCACACCGTGATCGTGGACAATGCGGGAGGCCACCTCATGCAGCGTGGCCTCGTGGACCTGTGCATCGTGGGCGCAGACCGCGTGACGGCTGCCGGCGACGTTGCGAACAAGATCGGGACGTACCTGAAGGCGCTCGCCGCCTGGGACTGCGGCGTGCCGTTCTACGTCGCTGCTCCCGTCTCGACCATCGACTGGACGCTCACGGACGGAGTCGCGGGCATCCCGATCGAGGAGCGCGACCCGGATGAGGTCAGGACCATTTCAGGCCGCACCCGGTCAGGCGAAGTCTGCTCGGTTGACCTGCTGCCGAAGGGCAGCAAGGCGGCGAACTACGCCTTCGACGTGACGCCCGCAAGGTACGTTACTGCCGTGATCACCGAACACGGCGTCCGCGCGGCGTCCGAGGCGGGACTCGGTTCCCTGCTCCCGACCGAAGCGGGAAGGCTCTCAGCCTAAAGTTCCCTGATCGCTATTCCGTGGTAGTCCAGGTCTGGGGGGTTGCCGGCCTCGTCGGGCTTACCCTGAAGCAGGATGTCCACCGTCTCCCTCGTAGCAACGTTCACCACCACGATCGCGGGAGTCTCTCCTGCCCCTGCCATTGCGCCGGTTGCCTCCTGATCGACGCCGCGTAGAAGGATGAAGGCGAAGACGCCGTCCGGCGAGATTGCCAGCAGGTCCGGCGCGACTCCCACGAAGGGGATCTTGTCCTTGAACTCGTTCTCATCGGTGCCGATTATGCCAACGCTGCCCGTCCACCTGTTCGTGATCCAGATCTCCGAGCCGTCGGGCGTCAGGGCCATTCCGTGGGCCTCGGCGCCGCGAGTCGCGTCCTGTGCGATTAGATTGTGGGTCGCGGTGTCGAAGACGTAAACGAAACTCGCCGTGTCCCTCGATCCGCCAGTGACGTACATCTTGCTTCCGTCGGCAGACAGCACGCTCATCAGGTTCACCTTGACCTCATTGGGTGGGAACGCCCTGGCCACGGTGAAAGACTCCAGGTCCACTATCACCAAGCCCCCGTCCTCGATGGCCGGGCCCAGGGTCACGTACGCGTACCTGCCGTCGCTCGTGAAAGCCGACGAGATTGGCTTGGTGGAGCCGAACTCGGCGGCGCGCGCCAGCACTGCCGGGTCCTCGGCTATCTTGAGCGTTCTGCCGATCGAGAAGGTCTCGGTCTCGTGGTCAGAGACGATCTCCACAAGCTCGCCGGTGCCGATCACGGAAACGAGGACGCCGCTGTCGTCCGGGTAGATGTCCGCGGCGTGGCTGAAGGGGCCGGTGTCGAACGTCTCGACCACCTGACGGTCCTCTGCCCTTACGACAGCCACATTGCCTGAGACCGTGTTCGCGATCCACGCGTACTCGTGGTCACTCGTGAAGTCGAGCCAGTGCGTGCGCTCCACTCCGGCGTCCGAGATATCGACCGTCTCTACCAGTTCAAGCTGGGGATTTATGACGTAGATCGTGTTGTTGAACTGGTCCATCGCCCAGACTTCATAGCTGGCCGTGGACACCGGGCCTGCGGGCTCGGGCTCTTCCTCCACCGGCTCCGGCGTGGCGAGCGCGGCCTGAATCTGCTCTTCTAGGCGTTCGAGCCCTGTCTGCTGCGCGGCCAGCGCTTCGGCGAGGTCCTCGGCCTGGGACGCGCTAACCTGGCCCGCCTCACCTATCTCTTCGAGCAAACGCGACTCGATGTCCTGGAATCCCTGCTGCTGCCGTGACAGGCTCTGTTCGAGGCTGGCCAATCTAGCATCGTCACCGCTGGCCGCATCGACGAGATCGGCCATGAGAAGCGACATCCGTTCCTGGAGAGCCTTCACGTCCTCCTGGGTCTCCGCCAGGGAGGACACCTCGTCGCTGACCTGTCCCTGCGACGCCGCCAACGCGGACACCTGCGCTTCGAGAGCCTGCACGTCTTGCCTGATCGGAGAGGTTGTCGCGTCCAGCTCTTCCCTGGAGATTCCCGATCCGCAGGCGGCCAGCAGGAAGCCCGCCGCCAGGAAGGCGAGCGCCGGCAGGAAAAGCCTCCCCGTGCTTAGACTCGCGGCAAGCTCGGAGTTCCAGGTCGATGCGGGCATTCGATCCTCAACTTCTCGTGTTCTTCGGTCGCCGACATACATAGTACGTCATCAGCGTAGCTTCGGATGCCGTCGACTGCGGGCACACGTCAAGCGTACTGGGGTAGGAGTCGAAGTCAACCTCCGACCAGCCACTGCCGGGGTACGACGTACGGGCCGAGCTCGGCCCCGCCTACGACGTGCACGTGAGCGTGCGGCTGCGATTGCAGCGCCAGCCTGCCGAAGTTGGACAGTATCCGGAACCCGTCTGGGCAGAACGTCTCCCCAACCCTGACGGCCAGTTCCCCGATCCGGGCCATGCGGTCCCGGTCCCTCCACAACTCCTGCTGGCTCATGTGCACTTTCGGCACTACGAGCAGCATGATCGGGACCCACGTCAGCCTGTTCTGGAAGACGATGAAGTCCTCTTCGTCGTGGAACACGCGGGCAGGCACGTCCCCGGCCACGATTCCGCAGAACGTGCAGGCAGTCTCGGCCGGCGCTGAGGCGGGCTCAGGCCTCGGCTCGGTCAACCTCTCCTACTCCCGCGGGTGCGGTAGTCCGGGGCCCCAAGCGGGATCATCTGGCCGATCGCAGGGTCTTTGATCCTTGAGCTTATCGGCCCGGTGTCTTTGTCGTAGTCGTTGTTGGACGTGATTATGGTCGGCAGACGCAGATTGTCGCGATGCGCCATGATCTGAAAGAGTATTTCCCTGGACCAGTCGGAGGGACGTTCACGCCCCAAGTCGTCCAGGATCAGCAAAGGTGCGTTCTTAAGGGCGTCCATGAAGCGCATGTAGCTTATGCCACTGCCCGGTTCGAACGCATCGCGCAGCCTGTCCATGAGTTCTGGAACGGGCGCAAACATCGCCGGATTACCCTTTTTGAGTTGCTCACCGGCGATAGCCACCGCCAAGTGCGTCTTGCCCGAGCCCGTAACGCCGTGCAGCGTGAGCCAACCCTGCGGGGCGTTAGCGAAGTTGCGGGCGGCTTGGAACGCGGCGACCAGCCCTGATTCCTGCTCATCGGACAGGCCGCCGTATCGGGGGCGGAAGGTGTCGAAAGTCATTCGCTCCAACATTCTTGGATCGATGCTGCCGTAAGAGGAGCCTGCCTGCTGTGTCCGGCCTATCAGCCGGAACACCTTGCCCTCGCTCTCCGACTCGATTCTTACTCGAATGTATGCATCCGACTCCTCAAGCGGCAGGGCCGTAGTTATGACCGTAGGAAGTTGTGCGTTGCCTCGGTGGTTTATCAGTTGCCTCAGCTTTTCCTGTGACCAGGGCGTGGAGTTCCCGGAGTGCAACTCATCCATCACGAGGATCGGGGCGCTCTTGACCTGCTCGAAAAGCTCGTCATAGGTCGTCTCGCTTGCAGGCGAGTACGCTGACCTGAGGTGGTCCAGAAGCTCCGGGACATGCACGAAGAACACGGAGTACTCGTTCTGGATGAGGCGGTTGGAAACGGCGGCGGCCAGGTGCGTTTTGCCAGTACCGTAGGGGCCCGAAAGTACGAGCCAGCCTTCCGGCCTGGACGAGAACTCAAGGGCAGCATCGTAAGCGGCGCGGAACCTCTCTTTGCCGTCGAAGCCCTCAAGCCTCCCGTCCCTGTCCAGCGTCTCGAACGTGAAGCGCGTCAGCGCGCCCAGGTTGCTGTAGCGAACGAGCCGGGCCTGCCGGGTCTCCGTGAGCCGGTCTTCGAGGCAGCGACAGGTGACAGCCTGTCCGAACTCCGGGTGTCCGACGGGCACGCTGGGCGCATACCAGCCCCGGCCGCCGCAGGCGCCGCAGCCTGTCCCGGTTTCGGGATCGTCGTCTCCAAACTCGCCGCGGAAGCCGTTAGTAGTAGCTCTCTCGCCTAACCGTTGCAGAATCTTCCTGAGGTCGTCCATCTGTCCTGCCCTGAAACTCCCATCTTTCCAGTATTCGCGCGATGTAGCGCCAGTTTCTGACGTTGGCCCGTACTGCCTCTTTGATAGCGTCTTCAATCCATTCCGACGGATAGGTCTCCTCCGCCTGACGGATTTGCTCCGACACGAGCGGGGTTAGCATACCTATGTTCTGCTCGTACAGCGCGTACGCGTTCGGGCGCTGCGCGCTCCCCGCCCACGTGTCGTCCAGGTCGCCTTCGGCGGGCGCGGGCGCTGACGGCGGCCTGATGCCCCGCGCCTCGAACGCCTTGCGGTGGGCCTCGGTGTTCAGCGTGTACACGTTCACGGTTGCGCCGTTCTTTCGCAAGGAGCCTGCGATCAACGTTCCGCGCAAAACGGCGGCTCTCAGCGCCCCGTCGAGCGCGCGGCTGCGCTCTTCCTGCGTGTCCCCCATCAGCCTCGCGAGAGTAGGGTCGGACCTTAGCTCTGCTTCTGTCAGCAGCCTCGGGTGCCCCTTCTTGTGGTGCATCAGCCAGATGATGCGAAGCGTACACCTGAGTTCCTTCAGGTCGTCTATCCGCTCCAGGAGAGGGCCAAAGAGCGGACTCGGAACGGGCGTGTACTGCGTTCCTCTTGGAAAGCCGGTGAAGGCCATGCTATGGCGCGGTTGCTACTGGAGCGGGCTGCTCCACGCTTTCGAACCTGGAAACGCGGTCCCGGAAGTAGAGGTCAACACTGCCTACGGGGCCGTTGCGGTGCTTGGAGACGATCAACTCCGCGATGTTCTCAGGATACTGCTCCGTGGGATTGCGCTTCTCCCAGTCTTCCCGCGTGGTGTAAACGTCCTCGCGGTAGATGAAAGCGACTACGTCCGCGTCCTGCTCGATGCTGCCGCTCTCGCGTAGGTCCGACAGCATGGGGCGGTGCGACGGGCGCTGCTCGACGGCGCGGCTTAGCTGTGAGCAGGAGAGCACGGGGATGTCCAGGTCGCGGGCCATGCCCTTCATCGAGCGGGAGATATCGCCCATCTCCTGGACGCGGTTGTCGCTCCGGCCGCTGCCGGCGATGAGTTGCAGGTAGTCCACGATGAGCAGGTCCAGCCCGCGCTCGGCCTGCAGGCGCCGGGCCTTGCCGCGCATCTCCACTATGCCCTGTATGGGCGTGTCGTCGATGAAGATCGGCAGGTCGGACAGCGCGCCGATGGCGTCCAGCACGCGCCGGTACTCGCTCTCGCTGAGGTGGCCGATGCGCAGGAAATAGCTGTTGACGTTGGCCTCGCTGGCCAGCAGGCGGAGCGCGATCTGCTCGCTGCTCATCTCCAGGCTGAACATGCCGACGGTCTGGCCCGACATGGCGGCGTTGCGCGCGATGTTCACGGCCAACGTGCTCTTGCCGAGGCTGGGGCGGGCGGCTATCACCAGCATGTCGGAGCGCTGCATGCCCCCGCCGAGAAGCTGGTCGATCTGGTCGAAGCCGGTCGGAATAGGAGCCAAGTGGTGGTCTCCGGCTACGTGGACCGCCGCCGACTCCTCCATGTACACGTCGAGCACTTCCCGGATGTGGCGGAAGTCCCGCGACTCCCTGCCTGTGCGGACGTTGAAGAGCAGTTCCTCCGCCCTGCTCATGGTGGACTCGACGTCGGTGGTGCCTTCGTAGCCGAGCTTGGCGATGTCGCCCGCGGCGGCGATCAACTGCCGCATCACGGAGCACTGGCGCACGATGCGGGCGTACTGCTCGATGTGGACGGAGGTCGGGACCGTGGCGACGAGATGGCCGAGGTAGTCGCCGCCGCCGGCCTCTTCGAGCCGGCCCTGGAGCGAGAGCTCGTGGGCGAGCGTCACCTGGTTCACGGACTCGTCGCGGCTGAACAGCGACAGGACGCCCTCGTAGCACCAGCGGTTCTTGGAGACGTAGAAGTCCATCGGATAGAGGAACGAAGAGACGCGGTTGAGCGACTCAGGATCGATCAGCAGGGAGCCGATGACCGACTCCTCGGCGTCCGGGTCATGGGGCAGAAGTCTATCCGTGTACACGTGTCTAGCGGGCCTCCAGAGCGCCCGGCTGGGGGTCTCTAAACATGGCCGGGGCGATGGTGGGAGTATGCCATGATCGGCGCTGATCTGCACACTTGCCGGCGGGGGCGGCGCATGCGGATCGTCTGAGCCGTAAACAGGCCGGTCCCAACGAGCTTGACGAGGCCGCTTGCCGAGGCTTCGCGCGAAAGACTGTCTCATTTTGTCTCATTCTGTCTCTTTTCCTATCTGGGAGGCCGCGGCGACGAGACGAGAATGAGACGTTTTTGAGGCGTTTTTGAGGCAGTTTCGAGGCAGAATGAGACAAAAGTGAGACACTGCCCGAAGGCGCGGCCGGTGCGCTGGCGCGGGACGGATGGATTCCCGCCTGCGCGGGAATGACGGAAGTGAGATGGTCGGCGGCCCGTTCATGGTTCGACAGGCTCACCACGAACGGACTACGTAGGCTCACCACGTACGGGCTGCACAGGCTCACCGCGAACGACACGGAACGCGCGGCGGTTGCGGGGCCGGACTCTGCGTTAAGATCGAAGCTGTTTTCCGTGAACATGCGTTCATAATAGTGCGCTTGTTCGGTTATGTCAAGGGCTTGCTCCGTTGACGGGGCGGGGCGGGCGTGACATTCTCGCGCCGATGATTCGATTGAGGCCGCTTATCCCTGCGGAGATGGTTTACGCCGTTGCGCCGACGGCGGCGGTGATCATGGGCGACACGCTGATGTACGTGGTGCTGCCCGTGGCGGCGGTGGAGTTCGGGGCCGGCGCGCAGTACGGGCTGTCGGCGGCGTTCTGGATAGGTCTCGCGCTCAGCATAAACCGCTTCGTCCGGCTGGCCAGCAACTCGTTTGCGGCGTCCCTGTACCAGTGGCTTGGCGTGAGGTGGCCTTTCGTCGGCTCAGTCGTGCTCGGCGCGCTGACAACGCTCGCATACGGGCTGGGGAGCGGCCTCGTCGTGCTGCTCCTGGCCCGCGCGGCGTGGGGCGTCGCTTACTCCTGCATGAGGCTGGCCGCGCACCTGACGGCGTTCGGAGTGGGCACGTCCGAAATGCGGGGCAGGCTGATGGGCTTCTTCAACTCCGGGCAACGGTCAGGGAGCGTCATCGCAGTCACGGCGGGGGCGCTGTTGTACCAGCTCACGTCGAAGGAGGCGGCGTTCACGGCGATGGCGGTCGTGGGGCTGCTGGGCGTCGTTGCCGCCGTCAGGGTCCCGAACCTCAGGCCGGAGCGCGTCAGGACGAACGCGAAGGGCCTGCTGGAGCGGCTGAACGCGTGGGACATCGCGGTGTCCAGGTTGCCGGGGTATGGCCGCAGGCTGCGGCTTCCCCTGCTCTCCATAAGCCTCATGGCGTTCGCCGTGGCGTTCGCGGCGAACGGCCTGGCAATAGCGACGGTGGCCCCGTACATCGCCGGGTTCGCCGACGATAACGGTGAGTTGTTCGGCGGATCGCTAGCCGTGGTGACGCTCGCCGGCCTCATGGTGGGCTTCAGGTGGGCCTGCGACATGGGGCTCGGCGTGCCGCTCGGGCACCTGTCGGACCGGATAGGCAGGCGACGGTCGATAGCCTGCGGGATGCTGGCGATGCTCGGCTCTCTGGCGCTGATGGCGCTGTTCGATTCCGCGGTTGCCGCCATCATCGGAATGCCGCTGCTTTTCGCCGCCGGCGTGGGAGTGGCCGCGGCGCTGGACGCCGCGATGGGCGAGGCATCGACGGATTCGACGCGCGCGGCGGCGATGGGCCGGTACGCTACGTGGCATGACCTGGGCGCGGCGCTGGGGCCGTTCGCAGGGTTTCTCATCGCCGACAGGATCGGCTTCCAGGGCGGGTTCCTCGTGGCGGCGGCGCTGCTGGCGGGCGCGTGGGGGCTGTATGCGGCGGCTACGCGGAGGAGGTAGCGGCGCCTAAAGTGGACCGGCGAGATCATGGACGGATGCCAAACTTCGGCAACCTTAGGGTTGGTGGTTTCCCCTCTCAACATTTTCCAGATGCAGATGAGCCTGCAAGAAGTGCCTCTTTAGGCATTAACTTCCAAGTAGTGCATGGCAAATTCTTCGGCATCCTGTCCAAGTGGGTGACAGTCCTTGTGTACGAGCACCCCGTTGTCAATGATCGTCTTGCCCCCCTTGTGATGCTCAATGACATGATGAATGTGGGCTGCATCCCAATTGACCTTAAGATTGCAAACTTGGCAAAAACCACCATCTCGCCAATAAATGACCTGACGTTCTAGGTCGTTGAATGCTCTCCGTGAGTCCAATGGTACTAAGCTGTCGCCTAAGAACTCCACCATTCGTGTTGAGTAGTAGTCGTGACGGCGCTTTATGTTTTCCGAACGGTCTGCCCCATATCGCGTCCGCACACTGTATCGATTCCATGTCTCATTCTCTTCGCCATTCTTGTTGGCAAGCGTTGCATCAGCGTGTAGTTTAGCAAATCCCTCTTGTGCCGTCATTAAGAAGCCTTGCCATTCCTTTGAATAGTCATCCAGCAATGAGTCCACAAGTAGAACGAGATGGATGGCATTGTGAGCGAGGAGCTTCGGACCCTTCCATTCCTTAAGTAATGTGGCAAGCAAATCGAGTATCTCGCGCAACCTCTTGCAATCGGTGGAAGTGGAGTCGAAGTCAAGCTGTGTATAGTAGTATTCATCAATCGCTTGCTTGTTCGTGTTGCTGATGTAGCCATATCCCTTGCTCTTGCGCTCAAGAAAGAGAACTGCGATCTGAGCAGCCAGTTGGCGGCTCTTACCTCTGTCGCTTTGGGGCCGCATTCCGAGTATATCTGTGAAAAACTGATGCCCTGGATTGCCTACTAACTCCGGTTTCCCTCCCAGATTCAAGATAAAATTAGTGAATTCGCCGGGAAGTGAATCCCTCTTTTCCTGAGCGTTTAGAGGGAATCCAGATTGCAGTCGGACGAACAGATCACGAATTTCGTTATCAGTTGCCTCAGCTATCAATGCCACTGGCAGGCTAGTCTTCAACAGCCGGGACTGCAATTCGTCGGAGAGACTGTGGAAGTCCTTGCCTTCCCAAGGACACGGGTACTCTTCAGTGTTTTGCAGGAAGGTTGGAAACTGAGCTTCGCTGTCATCTACTTCAAAGAGTCGAAAATCACCCTTGACAAATCTGTACAGAGCATTAATGCGCTGCTGTCCATCAATGATTTCCAAACGGTCTACTATGCCTCCGTCGCTGAACTCCTCTCTGATATTGTGCAGATAGAAGATTGGCAATTGATATCCACGAAAAATGGAGTCAATCAGCTTCTTCTGTTGACTTGGGTTCCAGACTTCTCCGCGTTGATACTCAGGGTTGGGGAACATACGCCCTCTTTCCCTATTTTCTACTAGCTGAGAAACAGTACGGTCGACCATCTCAGTTTTCATAATTCGATCCCCAGTACTTTAACAATTAAGTCCCGCTCCTTGGACTACGGGCACTGCTGACGAATTCGATTATCTTCACTTCTTAAAATGCGATTACCCGCAATACTATTGATTCACAACTTCAACATGTGATTGGGAGGTGCTTGCACAGAACATCTATGCTCTCGTAACTGATGTTGCCATGCGACGCAGCAGTGGTGCCCGGCACATCAGGGAATGTAAGAGTGCTAGTCATCGTCTTGGACAGTGCATACCTCATCACCGGACTCGTCGATGTCAGCGTAGGCATCGCCCTCCTGCTCCTCGGCGTCTTCGGGTGGCTTGAGCATGTCCTCCGGGTCCGTGCCCGTGGGATAGACGAGGACCTGGATGCCGGCTTCGACCTCTGCGTGCAACCGAACGGCGATGTCGAACATGCCGATTTGGCGGATCGGCTCCGTCACTTCGACGGTGCGGCGGTCGATCTCGCGCTCGGTGACCTCCGATAACCTCTCGGCGACGATGGCGTTGGTGACGGAGCCGTACAGGCGACCGTTGGGGCCGGCGCGCATAGGCACGTCAACGCGGGCGCCGTTCAGCGCCTCCGCAAGCTCGCGCATGTCCTCCAGCGTCTTGACGCGCTTGACCTCGGCCTCCCGCGTGAGGCGCTGTATGCGCTGGAGCGCGCTCTTGGTGGCGGGCACGGCAAGCTGCTTGGGAATCAGGTAGTTGCGGGCGAAGCCGTTCTTAACGTCCTTGACGTCTCCGCCCTGGGCCACGCCTGCCACGTCTTCTAGGAAAACAACCTTCATGTCTGGGGACCTCTGGAGTGCTCGGGGCCGGCGGCGCTCAGTCTGCGCGGGGCTGGCCCGGCTGGTTGGAATCGGTTGGCTGTGCGCGGCGAATTATAGCACGGGGAGTTCGGCCAAGCCTGAGCGCGCGCCGGCATATGCGAGGAGAGACCCCATCCCAGCCCACCTCTGGATTCCGGCCTTCGCCGGAATGACGGTTACGCAAAGGTCTCCTCAAGGGAGATGGGGATAGGAAGGAGAGCGCTCAGTCGGCGCCCGCGGAGCGTTCCGTGCGTGATGGCGCGGCGGAGCCGGCGTCACCGGCGTCCAGGCGGCGTTCGAGGCGCACGAGCGCTTCCTGGGTGGTGCGGATCTCGCGCAGCAACTCCTCCCTCGACACCGGCTGATCGAGTTCCCTCAGGCGCTCGACCTTCTCTTCGTCGAGGTTGTTGATGATGATGGCTATGAACAGGTTGATTACGACGAACGTGCCAACGACAACGAAGGTGAGGAAGTACATCCATGCCAGCGGGTGGAAGTCCATCGCGACGTCAAGGATGTCCGTCCAGCCTTCCAGCGTGATTATCTTGAAGAGCGTGAGGAGGGCGGTGCCGAGGTTGCCCCAGTTCTGAGGGTCCTGCTCGTGGAACAGATAGTAGCCGATGATGGCGTACACGTACACGATGATGCTCATGAGCATGAGGACGTGGCCGACGCTGGGGATGGAGCGGACGAGCGCGGCGACGATCAGGCGCAGCTCCTTGATGGTGGATATGAGGCGCAGCACGCGGAGCAGGCGGGCCAGCCGCGCGATCATCGCCATGGGGCCGAGCGCGGGGATGAGCGCGGCTACGATGACGAGGAAGTCGAAGACGTTCCAGCCGTCCCTGAAGTACCCGAAGACGCGCGGCTCGGAGGCGGCCATCTTGAGGACGGCCTCGGCGATGAAGACGGCCAGCAGCGCCCAGAACGCGGCGTCTATCCAGTCGCCGATGCTCTGCTCCAGGGCGCCGGAGGTGCCGATGCCGAGCAGCGCGGCGTTGATGAGGATGACGGCGATGATGCCCAACTCGAAGGCGTTCGAGCGGACGAGGCGCTGGGAAAGGCGTGTGAGGCGGTCTGTCATGGCGGGGGTGGGGGGTCAGCGCGGCGTGTGGGCCAGTGGCAGCGACGGCGGCATCAGGAGAAGCGGACTTTGAACTCGGCGGGGTCTTGGTTGGCGTGGTTGATGATGCTGCGCGTTCTGCCTAACATCTGTTGTGCAGTGCCGTTCTTGGAGATGAACCAACCAGAAACACTTACCGAGGTACGCATTGGGCTGCCATCGGGATGCGTAGGCTCTTTGTTGAGTAAGAATCTGTCAGGATAATCCTTCATTGGCAACGGTGAACTGAGGGAATCATTAGCTGAAAGCCAGCGTACTACTTCAACTAACATCTCGTACCATGCGCCAACCGTGGTAGTCGAATTGTTAGGAAACAGTATTTCGACAGGATGCCTAGAGCCTTCGCCCTTCCTTACATCCAAGGTTGCCAATGGCTTCCAATCGTAGTTGCCGATGGGATCTGGAGAAGCCTGACCAGACACCTCCTTGTCTTCAATCTTGGTTGGCACAGTTGGGGGCGATACAACCGGCGTCTGCCCTGCAAGGAGTTGGCCAGCTTCGGCACTGGGACGCCAGAGCGCGAACGCTTTGCGGCAGACTTCGGCGGGCGAGTCTTCAACTAAGTCAAACTTGACTTCCGGTTGAGCGGGATACTCGCCTCGAAGGTTGTAAACTTCCCATGTTCGCCCATCAGTCAGCACAAAGTACTTCGATCCAGAGCGTATGCTGTACAAAATCCCCTGTTCTAGCCCTTCCTGCAGGGATTCATTCAGCTTTTTGGCCTCCACCATTACTGCGGGATTGCCGGCGCTGAGAAGAGCGTAGTCAGCCCTGCTGTTGGCCCTTCCGTAATCGAGGTTGCCTGTTCGGTACTCAGGAACTACTTGGCCCGGATCGTCATTGTCCCAGCCAAGCTCCCGTAGGAGCGGGTCTATCAGCGCGTACCGGGTCTGGGCCTCGCTCTGCCTGAGCGCGCCTCCGTGCTCGGCGATGCGCTGCTTGAGCGTTTCTACCAGTTGGAGCAGGCTTTCCATCGGCACGTCGGCGTCTCCTGCCTAGAGTGGCGCGGATTATAGCAGGACGGCGTAGCTGGGAACGCGTCAAGTTCGTGAACTCGTTCAGATAGATGTGAGACAGGGGGAGTTGTAAGGGAAAGAGAAAGGGACCATCCTTTGGGTGAGACAAACCAAGGAGGTCCCTGTATGCGGGTAGTAGGTCTACCCAAGCCATTCTACCAGCTTGCCAAGGCTACACTGACAGACCTGCCTGCCGAAGCGCAGGAGCGATTGCGCATGGTGAACTGCTGGCAGGCGCTGAGACGGCGGGGACTGTCCGGCTCCGAAGCGGCTGAAGCATTGGGCATGGCCCGCTCGACGCTGTACAGGTGGGACAGGGCGCTGAGGGAAGAGGGACCGGCCGGCCTGTGTGCCAAGAGCCGTCGTCCTCACAGGGTACGCGGTCCTACGTGGAGCGTGGAGTTGGCCGAGGCGGTGATGGAGATGAGGGAGCGGTATCCACGCTGGGGCAAGGACAAGTTGGTGGTGATGCTGAGGCGAGAGGGCTGGCAGGTGTCCACTTCGATGGTGGGCCGCATCCTGGCCAGTCTGAAGGTTCGCGGCGTACTCAAGGAACCTCCGCGACAGGGTGTAGCGGCGCGTAAGCGCGCCCGTGCCCGTCCCTATGCGGTGCGCAAGCCCAGGGAGTACCAGGCCGTCAATCCGGGCGACATAGTGCAGGTGGACACGCTGGATGTCCGCCCCCTTCCGGGTATGGTGCTCAAGCACTTCACTGCGAGGGATGTGGTGTCGCGGTGGGACGTGATCGAGGTACACACGCGAGCCACGTCGACGTTGGCGGCGCGGTTCCTGGACTCAATGCGTCGGCGCTTTCCGTTTCCGATCAAGGCGGTGCAGGTCGATGGGGGTTCTGAGTTCATGGCTGAGTTCGAGGCAGCGTGCCGGGACTACGGGATCAGACTGTTTGTGTTGCCGCCGCGATCCCCGAAGCTCAATGGCCACGTAGAGAGGGCGCAGCGTACCCACACTGAGGAGTTCTACGAACTGTATGACGGCGACCTCGAGATGGCGCCACTCAACAGAGCGCTTCTGGAATGGGAGCGCCTATACGACACTGTCCGCCCACACCACTCACTGGACGGGCGCACTCCGGCCGAGTATCTTCAGCATCACCACCCGGACATGGTCTCGCCAAAACTGTCCCATATGTACTGAACGAGTACAGTTCGTTGACACTCGCAATTGGCGCCAGCTAGAATCTGTTCTGGAAATCAAAGCAGTCCAAAGCGGACGGAAAGCGACGAAATGCTCAGGATCAGACTAAGGCGGGTGGGCGCTCGGGGACAGCCGAGCTACAGGATCGTAGTGGCGGACAAACGGGCCGCCCGTGACGGGGCGTTCGTCGATCACCTGGGCCACTACAACCCGCGGACCGACCCTCCGACCGTGGTGCTGGACCGGGAGAAGGCGCAGAAGTGGCTCGACGTGGGGGCGCAACCGTCCGACGCGGTGAGGCGGATGCTCGACCGCGAGCCGGAGCCAGAACCCCAGGCTGATCCTTCGGCGGATGCAGGGGAGGCTCCCACCCAGTCTGCTGAGGAAGGTGAGTCAGAAGGCGAAGAGTCGTGACCGACCTTATCCGGTACATCGTAGAGTCGATAGTCAATCATCCTGACGAGGTGGAGATTGAGGAGGAGGACCGGCGCGGCAGGACCATCTACCGGCTGTATGTCAACCCCGACGACAAGGGCAAGATCATCGGCCGCGGCGGCCGGGTCGCCCAGTCGATCCGCGCGCTGCTGAGGGTCGCGGCCGTCAAGCAGGACGTCCGTGTCATCCTCGAGATCGACTGACGCGAGCATCGAGTCTCCTCAAGGCCGGACGCCCGGCGCCGGCGAGCATCGCGAAGTCCCCGAAGACCACGTGATCGTCGGGCGCGTCCTCGGGCCGTGGGGACGGCACGGCGAAATCAAGCTCCAGCTTCACACCGACTTTCCCGAGCGATTCGCGTCCGGCGGCGTGGTGTTCCTCGACGGGGCGCCCGTCACCGTCCAGCGCAGCAGGCCGTACAAGACCGGACTGCTCGTCAAGCTGTGGGGCGTGAACGGGCGCGGCGCGGCGGCGCGGCTGAGGGACGCGTACCTGACCGTGCCCTCGGCTGAGTTGCCCGAACTGGACGAGGCGACGTTCTACTACTTCCAGATCGTGGGAATGGAGGTCGTGACTGGAGAAGGCGAGCGCCTGGGCCACGTGCGCGAAATCCTGGAGACGGGCAGCAACGACGTGTACGTGGTGCAGCGCGAGTCGGCGCGCGACCTGCTGGTGCCGGCAATCGCCGACGTGGTGCTGGACGTGGACGTAGGCGCAGGACGGATGACGGTGGACTTGCCGGAGGGGCTGGCGTAAAGGGAACGGGAAACGGCGGAAGGCGCGACGCCGGTGGAGCGCTCCAGGCTCGCGGCGCCGGTCACTCCACGGTGGGCACGTGCGGGTAGCGGGATATCTTGGCGTCGGAAGTGATGAGCGGGCAGCCGTGCACCCTGGCAGTTGCGACGATGATCTGGTCGGAGGGGTCGCGGTGGAAGGCGCCCGGCAGGCTCACCGACTCGACTGCGACTTCGGGCGTCAGTTGCAGCAATTCGACGCCGGGATACTGGAGGGCGGCGTCGAGCCAATCTCCGAGCGGTAGAGGCAACTCCAGGCGGCGATACTCGGTCAGCTTGGCGATTTCCCAGCACGAGATCGCGCTGATGCCGATTCCATCGTCTTCGCTACGAGTGATCGCCGCCCGTTGTGTTTCGGTGAGCCGATCGGGATCGTGCGTCCACCAGACCCAGGCGTGAGTGTCCAGCACGATCACGACACGGCCTCCCAATCATCCTGAGCTACGGGCTCGAAGGGCAGGTCATACGTGTATGGCTCGCCCCTCAGGGGATACTTTTCGTCCTTTGGGATGACCTTCCTGACCGCCCACGTGGGCTCAGGCTCCAAAGTGAAATGCTGGCCGTGGTTCAGTATGTAAATCCGCGGGTTCAGCCCCGACATGTTGACTACCCTGTACATTATGGCTCCTCCGCTAGTGAGGGCGTAATGGGCCCTCTGATCCGAAATCTTCATATGTTCCCAGTCCATGACCGATGCATCAGTGCCGTTGACCTCGATCTGAAACTGCTCGCCCCCAACGGAGACGCGAAGGCCTGCCCCTTCTTCATCCACCTCGACCTCCGCATCAGGGCCGAACGATTCGAGCAGGTGCTTTCTCACAACGTGGACTGCGCGCCCCGCAGTGGTCATCGAGCTCATGGCCCGGCGATCCTCAGCGGCAAGCTGCACGTCAACGGACGGATACATGCCTGCGAGCCCAGACGGCGACTGAGGCCGAGGGCCTGCTGCGTACTGCACCGACGGAGGTGTGTGTGCGGCGAGGGACCGCGTGGTCCGCGCCCTCGAGGCCCGGACCGCGTCAGCCTTGGCGACCGCCCGCTCAACCTCCGCCCCCTGCGTCCGTTCGTCATCTTCGGGGTCTGCGACAAGCTGGTACTGGCCTCTTCCAACGCGCCAAGCCTTTGGGGCCGCCCCTCTTTTCACGAAATCGCCAATCGCATCGCCTTCCGCTGAGATGCTGCTATTGGAAGGATTGACGTTTATCGTGTTGGGGGAGTATGAGGGGCCGGCCGGCTCCTGCAGGAAGGCGCGTAGGTGAGCTGCCTTCCAAATGCGGGGAATCAGCCCGCGCTCGCGCAGGTTATAGACGTGGTCCCAAAAGCTCAGGCCAGAGTTGTTCAAGCGGCGCCTCCTCCGATTCAGGGTGGTTTACCTAGATTCACATCTTTATATTACAGTACATGACATGGACATGTAAGTCAAGGCAATAGGTAATGAAGCGCGCAGTCAAGCATAGCTTCCCTGCGGCGCCGAAAGATGCTCTGGGGATGCCGCAGCCTCGACCATTTGCGAGGGCCGATGCTAGAATTGCAGCAAGTCTCGACGATCCCAGAGTCACCCTTCCACAGGTAGTTTCACAATGGCCGGTCACTCCAAGTGGAGCCAGATCAAGCATCAGAAGAAGATCACCGACGCCAGGCGCGGGAAGCTGTTCACGCAGCTTGCCAAGGAGATCATCGTGGCGGCGCGGGACGGTGAAGACCCTGACCTGAACTTCAGGCTCCGAATGGCGATCCAGCGGGCGAAGGACGCTAACATGCCGTCCGCGAACATCGAGCGGGCGATCTCGCGAGGCTCCGGCACGGGCTCTGACGCCGTACAACTCCAGGAGATCACGTACGAAGGGTACGGGCCCGGCGGCGTGGCGATCATGCTCCAGACGCTCACGGATAACCGAAACCGGACGGCCTCTGCCGTGCGCGCGGTCTTCTCAAAAGCGGGCAGCAGTCTTGCGGCGCAAGGGTCCGTCGCATGGCAGTTCTCGCAGACCGGCGTGCTCATGGTGGAGGCGGATGACGAGCAGGCCGAGGACCTGGCGCTGGCCGCCATCGATGCCGGCGCCGATGATTTCGACACGTACGACTCGACTCTTGAGGTGCGGGCCGCGCCCGGCACGCTGGAGTCGGTCAGGAGCGCGCTCGAGGGCCTGGAAGCGTCCATAACCTCGTCCGAACTTTCGATGCTTCCGCAGAACACGATCACGCTCGACGATCGCACGGCGGGCCAAGTGTTGCGGCTCCTGGACCAACTGGAGGACCTTGACGACGTCCAACGGATCTTCTCCAACGCCGATTTCTCCGACGAACTGTTGGAGGCGTACCGGGCCGAGGCGTAACAGCGAGGTTCCGGAGGGCCTGCCATGCGGATACTAGGAATCGATCCCGGCACATACACGATGGGCGTTGGCGTCGTAGAGTCCGCCGGGGGTGACATGTCGCTGGTGGGGTACGACGCAATCCAGCCTCCGCGAGGCGCGCCACTACCGCAACGTCTGTATGTCTTGTATGAGCGGCTTGTCGGCTATATGAGCGATTGCCGGCCCGCCGAAGTCGCGATAGAGGAGCCTTTCGTGGCACGCAATAGCAAGTCAGCGATCGCGGTGGGCCAGGCGCAAGCGATTGCGTTTCTCGCGTCTGCCAGCCTGGGGCTTTCCGTGCACACGTACCAACCGACGCAGGTCAAGCACTCGGTGACCGACCACGGCGGCAGTTCCAAGGAACAGGTGCAGGAGATGGTGAGCATCCTGCTGGGACTCCCCCACCCACCCAAGCCCGACGACGCGTCCGACGCGCTTGCAGTCGCGATTTGCCACATCAACTCGCTGCACACGCGAAGCCTGGCGATGACGGAATGAGCGCATGATCTCATCCGTGTCCGGCGAGCTACGCGCGGCAGGCTCCGACTGGGTGGAGGTCGAGCTTGGCGGCGCGCTAACGCTGCGGATACACGCTCCAAGCCCCACGGTTGAGTCGCTGGGCAGGCCCGGCGACCGAGTGCGGTTGTTCACTTACTTCGCAGTCAGGGAGGACGATCTTTCTTTGTTCGGCTTCGACAGCGAGGAGTCGCGATCGGCGTTTGAGGCGCTGATCGGGATCAGCGGCGTCGGGCCGAGGGTGGCGCTCAGCATCCTTTCGACGCTGCGACCGGAGTCGCTTGCGGCCGCGATCGCGGGAGGCGACGTCGCGGCCTTCCGAGGCGTGCACGGCGTGGGCAAGAAGACGGCCAGCAGGATTGTCCTTGAGCTGGCTGGCAAGCTGGAGTTGTTCGCGGCCCCGTCGGTTGCGGCAGGGGCAGACCAGGAGGTGGTTGAGGCGCTGATGGCCGCTGGGCTCGGCGTTCTCGAGGCCAGAGAGGCGGCGACCAATCTCTCGTTCGGCCCGACCGATTCGCTGGAAGACCGGGTGCGAGAGGCGTTCCAGCGTATCGGCAGCGAGTAAACGGCGTGCGCGAGACGTACGACGCCTGGGCCGAACTCTACGATGCCGTTTACGCCGACGTCCGAGACGACGTGCCGTTTTACGTGGATATGGCGCGTGAGGCGGGCGGGCCGGTGCTGGAACTGGGATGCGGCACCGGGCGTGTCACGGTACCGATAGCGGCGTTGGGAGTGGAGGTCACTGGATTGGACGTTTCGCCGGCAATGCTGAAACTGGCCGAGGAGAAGGCGGCGGACTCCTCTACAGACGGCACGCTATCGTTGGTCGAAGCTGACATGCGGGACTTCGACTTGGGGCGGCAGTTCAATCTTGTGATTGCTCCGTTCAGGAGTTTTCAGAATCTGCTGACCGTGCCGGACCAGATTTCGGCGCTGGCCGCGGTCAAGAGGCACCTGGAGCCCGGCGGCGCGCTGGCCTTCGATATATTCGTGCCGGAG
The DNA here is from genome assembly GCA_963668185.1 of Dehalococcoidia bacterium. Taxonomy (GTDB): domain Bacteria; phylum Chloroflexota; class Dehalococcoidia; order Lucifugimonadales. The sequence goes on along the minus strand of OY764162.1, from coordinate 382,395 downwards.
CCTAGTACACTGGTGCAGGACCATGATGTTCCCTATCACCTCAAGGACGTTACAGATCCCCACACCGGCGCGCGAAGTGTGCTGTACCAGCAGAGCGCGTACGACAACTTCGCGCAGATCGTTCACGCGCGGATCATTATTGAAGAACTGGACGCCAGCGGGATGGTTGCTCGAAAGCTCTACAGGGAGTTCTCGCTGCGGTACTCGTATCGCTGGGAGATACGGCACCTCCTGGCGGCGTGCGGGTTCGAAGAGATAGAGGTCCGCGGCGGCTTCGACGGCTTCGAACTCGACGAATCGAGCGAGGATATGGTGTGGACGGCACGGCTGCCGTAGCTGCCGTTTGGCCGCATAGCGCGTTACACTGGGAAAGAGGACTGCCGACCGTTGTGAGTGAGATTGGATGCCTGAGTTCAAGATAGCAGCCGACTTCAAGCCCACGGGCGACCAGCCGCAGGCGATTGACGCGCTGGCGCACGGCGTCAATGATGGCCTGCGTCACCAGTCGCTGCTTGGCGTCACGGGAAGCGGCAAGACGTTCACCATGGCGTGCGTCGTCGAGAAGGTCCAGCGCCCAACGCTCGTGATCGCTCACAACAAGACGCTTGCCGCACAGCTTGCGACGGAGTTCAAGGAGTTCTTCCCGAACAACGCCGTGGAGTACTTCGTCAGCTACTACGACTACTACCAGCCTGAGGCCTACCTGCCGCGCACGGATACGTACATCGAGAAGGACGCGGACATCAATGACGAGCTCGACAAGCTCAGGCACGCGGCCACGAGGGCGCTGCTCACGCGGCGGGATACGCTTATCGTGGCGTCGGTGTCGTGCATCTTCGGCCTGGGATCGCCCGAGGAGTATATCGGCATGATGGCGTCGCTTCGCAAGGGCGCGCCGCTATCGCCGCGCCGGTTGGCCCGCCAACTGATCGACATGCAGTACGACCGGAACGACTACGAGCCATCGCGCGGGCAGTTCCGCGTCCGAGGCGACACGCTGGAGGTGCTGCCGGCGTACGAGGAAATTGCGGTGCGAGTGCAGTTCGACTGGGACGAGGTTGCGCGCATCATCGAGTTCGACCCCGTTACTGGGGAGATGCTGAGCGAGTCTGACGAGATTGAGATATACCCGGCGAAGCACTTCGTCACCCCTGAAGAGAAGCTGAGGCTTGCGATCGAAGACATCGAGGAAGAGCTAGAGGAGCATCTTGTTGTGCTTAAGGCCGAGGGCAAGCTGTTGGAGGCGCAGCGCCTGGAGTCGCGAACCAAGTATGACGTGGAGATGCTCAGGGAGGCCGGGTACTGTTCGGGCGTGGAGAACTACTCTCGGCATCTGTCCAGGCGCGAGGCTGGGAGCACCCCGTACACGCTGATCGACTACTTCCCGGAGGACTATCTGCTGTTCATCGACGAGTCGCACATGACGCTTCCGCAACTCAGGGGCATGTACTTCGGGGACCGATCACGCAAGGAAGTGCTGGTCGAGTACGGGTTCCGACTGCCGTCAGCCCTCGATAACCGACCTCTGAACTTCGGCGAGTTCGAGGAGCGCGTGTGTCAAGCGGTGTATGTTTCGGCAACCCCGGGGCCATACGAGTACGAGCACTCGCAGCAGATCGTGGAGCAGGTGATCAGGCCGACGGGCCTCACCGATCCGTTGATAGACGTGAAGCCGACGACCGGGCAGATCGACGACCTGCTGCACCAGATCGGCGAGCGTACCAAGCGAGGACAGCGCTGCCTAGTTACCACACTAACGAAGCGAATGGCTGAAGAGCTCTCGGACTATCTTCGAGAGGTTGGCATAAAGGTCCACTACCTGCACTCGGAGATCGATACGCTGGAGCGCAGCGAGATCCTGCGGGACCTGCGTCTCGGCGTGTACGACGTGGTGGTGGGCATCAACCTGCTCAGGGAGGGCCTGGACCTTCCGGAAGTGAGCCTGGTCGCCATTCTCGACGCGGACAAGGAGGGATACCTTCGCTCCGACACGTCACTGATCCAGACGGTGGGCCGCGCCGCGAGGCACGTTGACGGCCACGTGATCATGTACGCCGACGGTGTCACCGACTCGATGCGCCGTGCGATCGGCGAGACGAACAGACGGCGAGCGATTCAGGAGCAGTACAACCGCAAGCACGGGATCACTCCGCAGGGCATCCGAAAGACGGTGCGGGACATCACTGAGCGAGTGAAGGCCATCGCCGAGACGAGGGCGCCGTACGTGGCGTCGGGCGAGGTCCCGAAGGAAGACATCATGCGGCTGATCAAGGGGTTGGAGTCGCAGATGAAGACGGCGTCGCGGAACCTGGAGTTCGAGAAGGCGGCGCTGATCCGTGACCAGATCATCGACCTGCGGAAGGTGATGGCGGGGTAGTTTCGGCGTCTGTAGCGCCCGATCCGTTGAGTATCAGGTTGAGTGCTTCAGCACCAATGGATCCCAACTGCCCTATTTGGGTTCGCGGCCTGCGAGGACTTCGCTACGGCTAGGCCACGAACGATTTGCAATCTCGTCGAAGGCGTCTTTGGGAAGGCCGGCGATTTCGATCGCTGATCGAATCTCTTCCTCCAGGGTTGTGTCTAAGATGCCCGAGTCGTCAGTTCCTATTACGAATGGAACGTCACTGGCTGCGAACCGGACTAGTGGATGATGCTTTGGATCGGATATCCCGCCGATGCGGCGGTTCGATGTCGGGCAGACCTCGATTACCGAGCCGAGTGACTTAACGCACTCGATTGCGTAGTTCTGGCGGCCTCTTACTTCCTTGAGACGCCGCTCGTCGTAGTGGAGTTGCAGCGTACGATCTCTGTCCCCTATCTCAAGGCGGCGCAGTTCCTGTTCTGCTCCATTGACATCGATAGGGACGCCGTGAAGGCGCAGGCCATCCCTGTGGCGGAGGTCGTAGCGTAGTTGGTCTATGCGCTCGTCCACGCTCTCGCTGCGAGTGTGCAGGCCGTATGTGGCAGGATCCACGCCGAGGGCGATGGCGTGGCCGAGCCGGTGAGCGCCCATTTCGGCGGTCTCGTGCACCCAACGGATTGCACTCTCGAGGGACTTGTCGTTGAAGCTCTCGCCTACGTGGTACAGGATGGCCAACGCACGTTCGGGGTTCTTGCGGTTGAAGCCTTTGACCTCATCGAACAGTTCCCGCTTCTTCTTCGGTGGATGGCCTTCTTCCACGTCGCAGAAGTCTATTCCGGTAAGCAGATCCCCGTATGGCCCCAGCGCCACTTCTTTGACTACCTCCCAGTCTGGCCAGGGATCCGGCCTGGGAAGACTCATGGCGAAGCGCGGCTGGATGTCTGAGTCCCGGTACTCTGAGTACGACTCCAAGATCGCCGTAAGCAGCGTTCTTAACTGGGGGTGTGTGAATCCCGGGCCGAGCTTCATTCGCATTTCCGAATAGCCGATGCCCTGTTCACGCTGCCTGGCGACTATCATGTGTATGAAGGCGCATACTTCGTCAACGCCGGCGGAGAATTCGACATCTCCCCGCCAGAACTTCGGCCACTTACCGCCGGTGATGAGCAAGTCGTACTTGGCCTGGAAGCGTCCGAAATCGCCCCCGTCGCTGTCGCCGAAGACGAAGAGTTGCCTGAAGTCCTCCACTGCCCTCGCGTCGCCCCGGTTGTATCGTTCGAGCACGTTGCGTATTGGTGGGTGCTCTCCGTATGCATTGCTGTACCCGGCCTCGTAAGGCCACCAGTCCACCTCTCGCCTGCTGACGTAACGGAGGTAATCCAGATAATGGATGGAGCCGTACATGTGCATATGGAGGTCCGCCAGCCGGCCCGTCTGAATAGGCATAGAACTGAGTCTAGCAGAGAGTTGATGAGGGCTTCCCGCGTGGGTACTAGCACGGCTCGGGCAAAGCTAGACCGCCCGTTGGCCATTGTTGTAAGGTTGCGCCATGGTTGAAGACGCTACGCGCAACGAGTACGCGCACCCCGAGATGCTGGTCGAGACGGGATGGCTGCGGGAACACCTCGATGATCCGGGCGTGCGGGTCATCGACTGCGACGAGTGGCCGATCTACCGGCGGGCGCACATTCCAGGTTCGGGAGGGCTGCGGGTGCACCACTACATCAAGCACACGACCTTTCCAGAAATTCCGTTGGTGATGCCGCCGGACGATTTTTCCAAGCTCATGCAGCGGCTAGGCGTCAGCAATGACAGACTGGTTGTGGCTTACGATGGATTCGGCGGGCTGCATGCTGCCCGCATGTGGTGGGTGCTCAGCTACTACGGCCACGAGAACGTGAAGGTCCTGAACGGCGGATGGAACAAGTGGCTGGACGAGGGAGGCGCGGCGGACTACAAGAGTCCCTCGCATCCAGCCGGTGACTTCGAGGTCTCTTCGGTAGATGAGAGCTTGAACTGCCCCATCGACTACGGAATCAACCGCGTGGGCAATCCCGACACTGTATTCCTCGATGTTCGCTCGAAGGAAGAGTGGGACGGCTCCAACAGCCGCGGCAACGAGCGCGCAGGGCACATCCCCGGAGCGGTGCATCTGGAGTGGCTGAACTTTGTCACCCGGGATGCGCATCGCACCTTCAAGCCGGCCGGCGAGTTGAGGACACTGCTGGAAGAGCATGGGATTACGCCCGACAAAGAGATCATCCCTTACTGACAGGGAGGCATCCGTGCGGCGCACGGAGCTTTCGTTCTAAGGATGCTCGGCTACGAGCGTGTACGCAACTACGACGGGTCCATGCGCGAGTGGGCGAACCGCGAGGATACTCCGCTTACCCTTGATTGACGGCCGCGGCTTACGTGCCTGCGCAACCCTGGCAGCGTAGTGAATCCTGCTAGAATGTGACCGAGACCATATCTGATACGGGAGATTTTCATGGTTGAGACTTCCACCGAACTCACCAAAGAGGACGTGCTTGAGGTACTGAAGGAAGTTTACGATCCGGAGATTCCGGTGAACATCGTGGACTTGGGCCTTGTGTACGACGTGGACGTGGACGATGGGGACGTCGAGGTTTTGATGACGTTGACCTTCGCCGGGTGCGGGATGGGGCCGTACATCGCCATGCAGGCGGAATGGGCCGTGGCTGAACTGGAGGAGGTCGAGGACGTGGAGGTGCGCCTGGTCTTCGACCCGCCGTGGACTCCTGACATGATCACCGAGGACGGCAGGCGCCTGCTGGGGCTGGACTGACGCGCCCGCATCCGTTGGCACAGCGTGAGGCCTCCGTAGAGCGGCGCATGGACAGCGGCCGTATCGCGGCTCTCCGGGCAGCCCTACACTCCAACCTAGACTTTCACGGCACAGACAGGGTCGGCCCGCATACTTGGCACTCGTTCCCGGCGAGGTTCCCACCACAGTTGCCCAACTTCCTGATCCGGGAGTTGTCTGAACCTGGGGAAATCGTTCTCGACCCTATGCTCGGCTCCGGAACTACGCTCATAGAAGCCGTTCGACTTGGGCGCTACGCCGTTGGCTGCGACATCGATCCTCTTGCCCGAATGATCGCATCAGCCAAGTTGAGCCGCGTGGACCCGCTTGCGGCGCTTCGTGAAGGCAATGAACTCATAGCTAAGGCGAGCGACGACTACCATGAGAACAGGCTGGAGCTACTAGACGGGATACAACGGCGATTCGATAGTAAGACACATGAATTCATCAACTACTGGTTTCCTCTTGAGCGTCAACTGGAGTTGCTCGCTCTGGTGCGTCACATCGAGGCTATGGCAGAAGGAGGCGTCCGGGGTTTCCTCCAAGTGGTGTTTTCGTCGATCATCATTGCCAAGTCAGGAGGAGTCTCCTTAGCGCGCGACCTAGCGCACACCCGCCCTCACAGGGATCCTCAGAAAGCGCCGAGGTCTGCAATTTCCGAGTTTGGGAAGCGGTTGAAGCAGAATGTCGCGGCTCTGGGCAAGGATCCGCTTCACCAGAACGGAACTTTGGAGACCTCGGGGAAACTCTCAAGACAACAAACCAATGCCGCATCGATCTATTCGGCGAGCGCCTCTCATACCAAGCTGCCGTCTTCAAGCATCGATCTGGTCGTGACGTCTCCACCATACGCCAACAACGCCATAGACTACATGAGGGCGCACAAGTTTTCTCTTGTATGGTTTGGCTGGAAGATTGCCGACCTTGCCAAGATACGCGCTCAGTACGTGGGACACGACGCGCTAGGGAGACCGATACATGACAGGCTGCCCGACCAGTGCGAAGGGACAATCGCAAGACTCACGGAGCGCGACAAGAGAAAGGCGTCGGTGCTGCGCCGATACTTCTGGGAGATGTCGGCCATCATCTCGGAGATGTGGCGAGTGCTGAGGGCAGGCCGTCCGGCTGTGATTGTCGTCGGTTCTTCGAAGTTGCGAGGTCTAGACGTGGAGACCCACAAGGGACTAGCCGCCATCGGCGAGAATGCCGGCTTTACACTTGCCGGCATCGGGGCACGCAGACTGGACCGCGACCGGCGTATGATGCCGGCGCGCTGGGGGAAGGAGAGGCAGTCACAGATCGAAGAACGAATGCACGAAGAGCACGTCATAGGGCTACTGAAATCGTAATGCCTGGCAGGATTGAGGATCTCCGCAGAGCGTACCACCGGAGGGTTTTCAAGGACGTACTACGCACAACTGCATCAGGCATACCCAACAATGCCGATAGTGGAAGTGCCGCAAGTGTCAGGCTTGGCAGGGGCATCGTTGGCGGGATTGGACTCAAGGTCAGCCCAGGAAGGTTGGCAGGGCAGACCGCAGGGCGACTTTTCGAGGAGGCGACGAAGGACTTTCTGCGCGAGGCATTTCGGTTAATCACGCATCTGCGTCCTGGGGATTGGAAATTCTCGCTCGGTGGAAATGTTCGCGACTACGATCAGTACCTGCATCTGTCGGAGGTGCGACGGGTAGTCGAGCAGTACGAGGAACTGCGGATCGTTTTCGGGGACTACATGGTAACTCCGGACATCGTTGTATGTAGAAGCCCGGTCACAGAGTCAGAAATCAACAGGAATCATTCCCTTCTGGACAATGACAACGTAGCTGCCCATACGCCACTGCGGCTAGCCAATTCCGAAGCAGATATCCTGCACGCAAGCGTGTCCTGCAAGTGGACTATACGCAGCGACCGTTCGCAGAACGCGCGTACCGAAGGGCTAAACCTGATTCGCAATCGAAAGGGCAAGACACCGCATATAGTAGTGGTGACGGGCGAGCCACTGCCAAGCCGAATTGCCTCTCTCGCGTACGGAACCGGCGACATCGACTGCGTGTACCACTTTGCTTTGAGGGAACTGGAAGCGGCAGCAGCGCAAAATGCTTCCGATGCCGAGCAAGTAAGCACTCTCGTAGTAGGCAGAAGATTGCGCGACATTAGCGACCTGCCGTTCGATTTGGCAGCTTAGCGCCAAGTTTACGTTGAATTACTAGCCATTCTTCACTAGGATTGAAAGCAGCATAAGTACAGAATCGACAAACTGATGACACAACCCCGAACCAGACGCGAACCGCCCGACGAGCATGAGATCGCGCACGCGCGGTCCCGCATCCAGAACATGAAGCGCTCGTTCGAGCAGAAGAAGGCGATTACCGCTGCTCTGAGCAAGATCCGCTGCAAGATCGGCGTGTACAGCGGCAAGGGAGGCGTCGGCAAGACTACGGTTGCCGTGAACCTCGCGGTTACGCTGGCGCGGGAGGGGCACAGCGTCGGCATTCTGGACGCCGACATCGACTGCCCGAACGTGGTCAGGGCCATGAAAGTGTTCGAGCCGCCGATCGTGGACGAGAACCGCACGATGATCCCCTCGGAACGATTCGGCGTGCAGGTCATGTCGATGGCGTTCTTCCAAGAGAACGAGGAGGAGGCGATCATCTGGCGCGGGCCGATGATCCACAACGCGATCAACCAGCTTCTACAGTCCACGGACTGGGGTGAACTGGACTACCTGATCATAGACCTGCCGCCGGGAACTTCCGATGCGCCTTTGACGATCATGCAGTCGCTCACGATGGACGGCTTCATCGTGGTCACGACTCCGCAGGAGCTTGCGCAGATTGACGCGCTGCGGTCGGCTAACATGATCCGCAAGCTGCGGGTCGAGGTGCTGGGGGTGGTCGAGAACTTCTCCGGCCGCATCTTTGGCTCCGGCGGCGGCGAGGAGTTGTCGGAAAGGCTCGGAACCGAGTTTCTGGGCCGCCTAGAGCTACGGTCCGACTACCGCGACACTTCCAGGCCGTCATGCCTGACCAGCAAGAGGGTCCGGAACGAGTACAACCACCTGGCCGACAAGCTGCTGGCCTTGACGGCGCCCGCCGAGGACTAGGCTCTCGTGGGCGCAAACCAGCCGATACCGGTCATCTTCTGGTATGACTACATATGACCGTGGTGCTACATCGGCCTGGCCAGGCTCGACAGATTGGCGGATGAGTTCAGCCTGGAGTTGACCGGCCGGCCGTTTCTGCTTCGGCCGGACACTCCCAAAGAGGGCCGGCCGAAGGAACTCTATCCTGGACAGGTGCCCGGAGAACTCACTCGCTCTCTGGCTGACATTGCGGAAGAGGCGGGCGTGCCGATGCGCCAGCCGGACATCACGCCCTACGCGCTGTACGCACTACAAGCGACCGAGTACGCTCGGGAGCAGGGCGTCTTCGACGATTTTCACCGTTCGATGTTCCAGGCGTACTGGGCAGAGTGCCGGGACATTGGGAATCTTGAGGTCGTCAAGGATGTTGTGGAGTCCAACGAGCTTGACTGGGAAGAGTTGGGGCCAATGCTGGAGCAGGACCGATACGAGGCTGCGGTGCTGTCGCAGATGCGCGATGCCTCGGCAATGGGGATCAAGAGTGTGCCCGCGTTTGCAATAGGCAAGTACGTGTTCAGCGGGGCGCAGCCGTATGAGTTCTTCCGGTCAGTCGCGGTCAGGGTGTTGAACGAGCGCGAGGACGGGTGACCCGCTCAAAGGCTCAGGAAACCGGCTGGAATACTTCTGCTAGGTCGAGGTCAAAGCCTTCAAGGACGACGGACTCCAGAGCGTCGCCCACACCGTAGTTCCCCGCTTCGTCGAAGCCGCCGGCCTCAGATCTCGTCATCACCCAAGCGCGCCTGGCGTCGGGGTCAACAATCCAGTACTCGCGCACGCCATGTTCCGCGTACACATCCATCTTCTCGCGCCAGTCCCGGCTCACGGAGCCGGGTGAAAGAACTTCGACTACGAGGTCGGGGGCACCGCGCACGTTCTCACGAGTGATAATCCCCCTGCGCTCATAGGAAACGAACAGGAGGTCCGGCTGCACGACGTTCTCGTTCGACAAGACAACGTCGCAAGGAGCCAGCAGAACTTGACCGATGGAGTTCTGCTTGACGAACGCCTTGACGTGTGTGTACAGGTCACCCACAATCATTTGGTGTTCGATGTTAGGCGCAGGCGGCATAACTAGCTCCCCGTTCAGCAGTTCCCAGCGCTCATCGTCGGGCGTCTTTCGGTAGTCGTCGTACGTGTACCTGGTCGCTGTAGTGGGTTCGACCATCTCCGCCTCCTTTCAGATGCGCGTCTTCCATTCTAACGCTCTTCGGGGTGATCCGGTTGTATCGCACATCCTTCATCAGACACCAGGCGTCTGGCGTGTTCCAGCATTTCGATTGGCACGTGGACGCGGTGCGGGATGAAGGGGTTCACGCCGAGTATGCCGTAGCCTCCGCCGAGCGGCTTTACGAACGCGGGAATGCCCTCGGCTTCGAGTTGTTGCACGACGAGACTCGCCTCCATTTCGTTGGGGTAGGATGCGAGAGGAACCATCTTCCTGTTCATTGCTGTCAGTCTCCAGTCGCGTTCGCTCTGTTGTTGAGTCTTGGGGCCTATGCTACATTCTACGCTTACTCCCCCACCCGCCTGCAGAAAGGTATGAGCTATGCCCGAAGCCTACAACGTCAAGATCGAGCACAATTTCCCGATAGCGCTGAGAGACGGCACGATGACGTACGCCGACGTGTACCGGCCGGACGCGCCCGGCGCCTTCCCTGCCCTGCTCCAGCGGACGCCGTACGACAAGAGCGCTCCGACCATGCGGATGTCGACCATCGACCCCATTCATGCTGCCGCGCGGGGGTACGCCGCGGTCGTGCAGGACGTCCGGGGACGCTATACGTCCGAGGGCGAGTTCTACACGTTCGTGAACGAGTCCGACGATGGGCACGTATCCATCGACACGATAGCTTCCCAAAGCTGGTGCACGGGCAAGGTTGGCATGTGGGGCGTCTCCTACGTCGGGGCTACGCAGTGGCTGGCGGCGATGTCCAAGCCGGAGGCGCTGGCGGCGATCGTGCCGGGCGTGACGGCGTCGGACTACCACGAGGGGTGGACGTGGCAAGGGGGCGCGTTCGAGCTTGGGTTCAACCTGTCGTGGGCGACGCTGGCGCTGACGACCAACAACTTCGATCACCTGGCGAACAGGCTCGGACTGCCCGACCAGAGACGCGAGGAACTGATCGACGCTCGAGACAGCATCTGCGAGCATTTCAAGAAGCTGCCGCTCGGCGAGGTCGAACACCTCAAGGGCGGGCTGGCGCAGTACTACTACGACTGGATAGACCACCCGGAGTTCGACGACTACTGGCGGGCTGTGTGCATCGAAGAGCGCCACTCGGACATTACGGTTCCCGCGCTGAACTTCGGGGGCTGGTACGACATCTTCTTGGGCGGGACGATCCGCAACTACACGGGGATGCGGGACAATGGCGGGAGCGAGAATGCGCGGCGGGGCCAGCGGCTGATCATCGGGCCGTGGATCCATGGCGGGTCTCCGACGCAGATAGCGGGCGAGGTGGACTTCGGGTTGCGGGGCTCGGCGGGTTCGTTCGGCCTGGAGGAGCGGGCGTTCCGGTTCTACGACCATTGGCTGAAGGGCGAGGACAACGGGCTGATGGACGAGAAGCCGGTGCAGATCTTCGTGATGGGCATCAACCGGTGGCGGGGCGAGGACGACTGGCCTCTAGCCCGGGCCGAGGACGTCAAGTACTACCTGCACAGCAGGGGCAAGGCGAACACTCTGAACGGCAACGGGAGTCTCTCGCCGGAGTCGCCGGGACACGAGCCGCCGGACACGTTCGTGTACAACCCGATCGACCCCGTGCCGACGGCGGGCGGCGGGCTGTGCTGCGACCCGGGACTGTTGACGGCGGGGGCGTTCGACCACCGAGGTATCGAGGCACGGGAGGACGTGCTGGTGTACTCGACGCCGCCGCTGGAGGAGGACGTGGAGGTCACGGGGCCTGTGACGGTGACGCTGTACGCCGCTAGCTCGGCGGTGGACACGGACTTCACGGCGAAGCTGCTGGACGTCGGCGACTGCGGGTACGCGCGGAACCTGACGGACGGGATCGTCCGGGCGAGGTACCGGACGCCGAGGACGGCGGCGAGTCTCATCGAGCCGGGCCGGGTGTACGAGTACACGATCGACCTGTGGGCGACGAGCAACGTGTTCAGGAAGGGACACCAGATACGGCTGGAGATATCGAGCAGCAACTTTCCGCGGTTCGACCGGAACCTGAACACGGGAGAGTCGATTGCGGCCGGGGCGCGGTTCGTTCCGGCGCTGCAGACGGTGCTGCACAGCGCGGAGCATCCGTCGCACGTGACGCTGCCGGTGGTGCCGGCGGGGTAGCGGGCGCGGGACACTAGGAGGAGGTGCTAATTGTCCGAGACCAACAACCTCGAAGCACGATTCAATGGACAGATGCGTAGGATCTATCGCGAAGCGACTAGGTTCGGCTACTATCCTAGCTATTTCCTCAGGATGGTTGACGAACTGGGGGGAGTGGCGGCAGCAAAGCAGTTGATCAACAGTAGCAAAGCCTCCTCGGGGTTCACCCGTCTGTGGTGTGAAGGTCGACTAGACCTCTCCGTTGAAGCGGTGGCCGTGCAAGAACCTTGGAGCGCACTGTTCACCGAGGCCGAGTTACGTGAAGCCCGGCGTCGACTGGCCGACTTAGGCCACGATCCTGATCGGTAGCCTATAGAAGGAGAGTCAAGTTGTCCGAGCGCAACAACGTTTCACCTGAGATGAGAAGACATCCTTTAGTTGTCGCCTTGGAGGAACGTCTTGGCGACAGGCTTAAGTTCACTACCGAAAAGATTGCGATTGGCAAACTCAAAGCTGACGCGATCGGCCCAGAGGGATTCTCGTTAAGGGTCAACAGTCCACGAACAAAGACAGCTGCCGGAACAACTTCCGTAATGGACATCAGCGCAGGAAGGGAGTGCGTCGTTGGATTCCCATCTACATTGAAGCTTAGAAAGTACTTGCCGGATCTGCACTCTGAGATTGACGACTACGAATCGGTATTGAGAAGGGCTGGACTTGACATTTCCGGGTATCGAGAAAAGCAACATCCGTCTCTGAAGTTGGAAGCCGTACTTGAATTCCTAGACGAATTAGTGCCGAGTCTAGCGGCTCTCGCGGGGTCGCCCTAGGAGAGTGCCTAGTCCCTCCAAATGTGCTGGTGTTCCCTTCCGGTAGGCCTAGCTCACGGTCATTGAGCAGGCGGCGCGAGCAAGAGGTCAGTCGCCCTCCTCGTTGCTTTCCTCCTCAAAGCTGTCTACTACGGGCGTGATCTGCTCAATGAACCTTCTAGTCACTTCCGAGATTCGTTCCGCAAAGTCGTGGTTCAGGGTATCGGTTCCCATTTCTACTCTGACGAAACTCGATTCCACTATCTGTTCGTCGTGAAGGCTAAGAACCGCTATGCGTTCTTTCATTTCCGCAGTGCAGTTTCCAATTTCCACTGTCGCTGACCACTCTCCCGGTTCATCCTGCGGATACAGATTGACCCTGTAGGACAGGCCCCAGTTACTCCAAGGCTGACGGCGATACCAGAAGTGGTAATAGCGATTGTGTGTGCCTCCTGCCCATTTGCTTCTTCTGTCTGGCTGGATGCTACCAGGCAGGTCGGTTATCGCCAGATTCCTGACCTTTCTGAGGAAGTGAGTAACTTCGTCATCCTTGTTTCGAGCGTATGCCTTTCGCAAGTTCGCCGCAAAGTTGTTCCCACTCCCGGTCTGATTATCTAAAACATTGTCCCCTACGTTGACGTCCAGTTCATCGGCTCCGGGCAGCGGGATGATCGTGGCCGCTTGGACGTACAGCGTGTCGGTGTCAGCGTCGCGATGCGGCGTCAACTTGACGCACGTGATCAGGCTCTCACCCAGAGCCTTTTCGTTGAGCCACAGCGCGGCGGATGTGACCTCCGGCGCAAAGCGGTGGCTGGCCAGAATAATGCGCTGGTCACTGTTGAGTGCGTTGAGGTCGTCACCGCCGAGGTGTTGCGTAAGCCGGTCTGCCGCGTTTTCTTTAGAAATCTTTTCGTGGCGGGCCAGCATCCCAACAATTGCGTCTTCACCCGCTCGATTGAGATAGCTGGCGTACTTGATCGCCTGCCAGTGGACGTCCGCGCCGCTATCATCCCGCTTCAGTTCAATCACTACAAGTTTACCGTCTTGGTCAACAGCAAGCAGGTCAAGTCTCTCGTTAGTGCGATCAAAGCCGCTGAACTCTTTGGAGACGACCAAGAGATTCTCACCCAAGATGCCGGGATTGGCGGCCACCCATTCTTGGATGTCGCACCGTTCTCGCAGTCCAAGTTGACTGAAGTTCACTTCTTCAATGCGATCGGTTGCCCGGTTCTCAGGGTTGACGCGAAAGAGTTGGGGTTCGCTGGTCACTGGTCGTTCTCCGTGTGGTTGTTGTAGCAGGAGCGCATAGCTTCGTAGGGATCGCGCACCGCTACTCGGCAAGTAAGCCGCGGCTTCTGAATTGCGCGGCTATGGATTCGCGGACTGAGCGGGCCTGGGATAGCGCTGTCGTTGCGTCGGAGTCGGTGGCTTCCGGCCAGCCGCCGGGATAGCGCGTCTGCGTTGACCACACAGTCAACGCACTCAACTCTTGGCGAGTGGACGGTATAGACCAGCCGTCTGGTAGTAGGTTGCGCAATGCGTTGAGGTCATGGATGTAGGGAACCTCCACTTCCTCGAGTACAAGCACCGCCTTCAGCGCCTTTTCCGCGGCTTGCTGAGATAGCCAGCAGACGTGCCGGGGCGCAGTTGGGCTGTTCACCATTAGCCGCGAGGCGACATCGAGGTCGTCATCGCAGTAACGGAGCCAGCGTAGGGCTTCGTTCTCTACTGCGTCACTGCTGCTCATAGAGTACCTGCCCTTCCCGCAGGGCGGCGCGAAGCACGGTGCCGAAGAGGTGGCCTCGACGCTCGATTTCGTCTGGCGTGGTCACGACGATGTCTTTGGCGACGGGGAGGTCCGCCAGACAGACGTGTATGTCCACGGCGGTCTTGCGCTTGTCCGGGGCGTCGGGCATCACCACCAGCAGGTCCACGTCGCTCCGCTCTTTGGCGTCGCCGCGGGCGCGCGAGCCGAAGAGCACGACGCGCGACGGCTCGAACTGCCCTACTATGCGCTCTACCATCGTGCAGATGATCGCTTCGGAGGTCATTGGGTCTCTCCCCTAGTCGTCTTCGAGGGTGCTGGTGTCTCCTTCTGGGAGGCCCAGTTCGCGGGCTTTGAGGAGGCGGCGCATGATTTTGCCGCTACGGGTCTTTGGGAGAGAGGGAATGAACTCGATTTCGCGGGGGGCTACGGCGGCGGAGAGCTTCCGGCGCGCGAACTGGGTTATGTTGCGGCGCAGCTCGGCGGACTCCTCGTAGCCGTCTTTGAGGGATACGAACGCCTTGACGACCTCCATCGCGATGGGGTCCGGCTTGCCGATGACGCCGGCCTCGGCGACGGCGGGGTGCTCGATCAGGGCGCTCTCGACCTCGAACGGGCCGACTAGGTGGCCGGCGGTGTTGATGACGTCGTCGGCGCGGCCCACGAACCAGTAGTATCCGTCATCGTCCATACGCGCCCGGTCGCCGGTGATGTACCAGCCCTTCTTGAAGCGGTCGTTGTACATCTCCGAGTTGTTCCAGTAGCCCTGGAACATGGAGGGCCAGCCGGGGCGGACGGCTAGGTTGCCGTCCTCTCCGACGGGAACCTCGTTGAAGTCGTCGTCTAGGATGCCCGGCGTGATGCCCGGCATCGGCTTGCCCATGGAACCGGGCTTGACCGGGACGGTGGGCGTGTTGGCGATCATGATCGCGCCGGTCTCGGTCTGCCACCAGTTGTCGTGGAAAGGCATGCCGAAGACGTTGTTCCCCCAGACGACGGCCTCGGGGTTCAGGGGCTCGCCGACGCTGCACATGAAGCGGAGCGTGGAGAGATCGTAGCGCTCCGGAACTTCGTCGCCGGCCTTCATCAACATGCGGATGGCGGTGGGGGCGGTGTACCAGACGGTGACGTTGTGGTCCTGGATGACCTGGTACCAGCGGGCGGCGCTGAACCCGCCTTCGTAGATGACCTGGGTTACGCCGTTCGTCCACGGGGCCATCATGCCGTACGAGGTGCCGGTGACCCAGCCGGGGTCTGCGGTGCACCAGTAGATATCGTCCGGGTGGAGGTCCAGCGCCCACTTGCCGGTGGCGTACTGCTGCACGGCGGCGAGGTGGCGGTGGTACGCGCCCTTCGGCTTGCCGGTGGTGCCGGACGTGTAGTGCATGATCGAGTAGTCGTTCATCGTGGTCTGGACGACTTCGAAGTGCTGGGGGTGCTTGGCCATCTCCTCGTAGTAGTCGAGGTCTGTGGCGTCGACTTCGAACGGGTCGCGGCCGTCCTTGTTGACGACGATGATGTGCTGGAGGTCCATCAACTCGGGGATGATGGGGGTGATCTTGCGGCGCAGATCCGGCTGGGTGACGAGGACTTTGGCGGCGCTGTCCTGGAGGCGGTCCTTGACCGGCTCGGGGCCGAACGCGGAGAAGAGCGGGCCGACGACGGCGCCGGCCTTGAGCGCCCCGAAGAAGGCGACGTACAGCTCCGGGAGCCGGTCCATGAAGATGAAGACCCTGTCGCCCTTCCGAATGCCGACGGACAGGAGGACGTTGGCGAACTGGTTTGTGAGGCGCTTCATCTGCTCGAACGAATAGACCTCGCGTTCGCCGTTCTTGCCTTCCCAGATCATGGCGGGCTTGTCTGCTGTATCGCCGTCTGCGTGGCGGTCGATGGCCTCGACGGCCTTATTCAGGAAGCCGCCAGGGAGCCAGGCGAGGTCTTCGTAGACGGACTCCCAGCGGAAGCCGGCCGGGATATCGTCGTAGACGAGGTTGGGGCGGACGGTCATGTCGTCCGGCGAAGGCTTGTCGAAGGTCGGGAAGTCGGTGGTCATCGGTGGCCTCCGTGTTCGGTTGGGCGGGCTATGCCGGGCACCGTGGTCCGGAGGCCGCGCCCTGGGACGGCGGCATTATCCCACAAAGCGATTTGGCTTCCCAACGGCGACGAGTGGCGGGAAGCTGGGGTCTACGGAGGCTTGATTTTCTCGGGAAAGTGTCACACTCCGTAACGTTCTGTAACTTTCGTAGCTGGCGCATCCGGGAACTTTGCACCGATTTGCACACGAATTGGTACCGGAACGAATACGAACCGAGACTGGGTGGAACCCAACGTGACAGGCCCCTTAGCACGGTTACGGCCGTTTTCCGAGCCGAGTTTGCTCTGCCCAGCGCGGTTTGCCGCAGGGCAGCCGAGGTGTCGTGCTGTATACATGCGCTCATATTAGCGCACAAGTTCTCGGAAGGCAAGGTGTGTATGTGTGCGGCTCTGTTCGGATGCGTGATACGAATTGGTGTCTGGGCGGTACTCGATGATGCCGCAGGGGTATGGGGCGGTTGCTGCGGAGCCAAGAAGTTGGACGGGATGAGGCCTATTGGGACGCTTCGACAGGCTCAGGAGAGTCTCAGGGCGAGCGGGTTGGGGGTGCGGGCTTTCGATTTCTGAGCTGTGACGCGGCAGCCCATAGGTAGACTACGCGGGCAGATCTTGTTGCGACCATACGGGAGAGAAGATTATCCAGAGGACGGCGGCGATTTCGCCAGCGGAGGCCAGGAACAGTGTCTCGCGCATGCCAATCGTTTGGCCGAGCACGCCGCCAAGCAGAGCGCCGATGGGAACGAGACCGACTTCCAGCGTGTTTATGGCACCGTTCATGCGTCCCTGCAATTGGATGGGTGTCGCCGCCTGCCGCAGGCTGACGAGGGCAACGCTGGAGATCGTGGCAGCCATGCTGAAGAGAAAGCTTGCGGCAGTGAGGACGGCGACTATGACTGCAATCGGACCTCCGACCAAGGGCGTTGCGAGATCGCTTAAGCCGACTATCACAACGCCGATGACAATAGCCCGGCCTACGCCCACGCGACCTATGAATCGATCCGCAACCAGAGCACCAAGCAGCAGTCCGACGCCGCCCATCGAGAACATGATGCCGAAGGTGAACGGTTCCAGTCCGAGCGCCTTGTTCACGTAGAGGACCCACACCGCCTCGAACATGGCGTTGAAGACGGCGATGCTGCCTATCACTCCTGCGACCGGCAGGAGTACACGGCTTCGCCTAATCAGATCGAGTCCTCGCAGAGCATCCCGTACGAATGTCTGCGCATCTGGTGAGGGTTCCGGCTCGGGTTCCGGGGCGCGGATTGATTTCACTGCCAAGGCGGATGCAAGAAAAGTCAGCGAGTCGGCTATCAGCGCGACCGGCGCCGTGAGCAACTGCACAAGTATGCCCCCGACTCCCGGTCCTGCCACTTCCGACGCTGAGCTGCCGACGGCGAGCTTGCTGTTAGCCTCGACCAATTCAGACCGTGTGACCAAGGCCGGGAGCATCGACCGGTTCGCGATGTCGAACAGCATGTTCAGCACACCCATCGCGAGAGCGATCGCGAAGAGGTGTTCGATGAGCAGGATGTCGAGGAACGCGCCGAGCGGGACAATCAAGAGCAGCATCGCGCGGCCTAAGTCGGTAGCGATCATTATCGGGCGCTTCTTCCGCCGGTCGACCCAGACGCCCGCGCCGAGGCCGAACACGAGCGACGGCAACGCTCCCGCCGCCGCCAGCAACCCCATCTGGAGAGGGGTCGCGTCCAGCACTATCACGGCAGTGAGCGGGAGGGCGAGGAAGGTAATCTGCGACCCGAACCTGGAGATGGTCCCTCCAAGCCAGAGTCTTGCGAAGTCCGGATGTCGCCAGAGGCCTGTGAGACGAGGGCGCATCATTGGTTCACGGCTTTGGGCCGTCGCACGCGAACTCGGTTGCAACGGCTGCGTGTTGGGCGGAGTAGAGGATGTTTAGGTATGAGCGCACCTTCCTATTTTATGCTTGCCAGAGGTTGATTTTGAGATTGCGCCGGCGGCGGGCCTTCGATTGGGTCTGGGCGGAACAAGGCGTACAGGTTTGACGGCCGAGGCTTTGGCGGACTTTGGGCGAGCGGTGCTTTGCGTAAGGCCCTTCGACAGGCTCAGGGCGCACGGACTCATTACAAAGCCATTCGACATGTACAGATCAGTTTCAGGTCTTGGGATAATCGACTAGGCGAGTACACTACTCGGTGAAGATGCAGATGGATATTGAAGAACAGCTATCGATCCGCTGGCAAGAACGCGCGGAGTTACTCCGGCGCATTGAGGAAGGCCTTCTCGAGGACTTTCGTGTTCGGGCCGCGTGGCTGACGGGTTCCGTGGCTCGCGGTGAGGACGACGCTCTGAGCGACCTTGATATCTTCATAGTCGTTACGGACGATGCCATAGCCGATTTCGTTGACAATCGCAGGGCATATGCCTCTGGCCCGGCCCGGTCGATACTTCTGATGGACAACCTTGCCAACGCGCCATCAAGCGGCGCCTACTTGCTGGCGCTGTATGAGTGTCAGGCAGGACCCCAGCACGTCGACTGGTTCTGGCAGGCGGAATCGATGGCCCGCAGGCCGGATGACGGGAAGATCCTGTTCGACAGGGCGGAACTCCCCGTGGTGCCCGGCGTTCAATGGCGCGACACCGTTATCCGGGCATCTGGCCCACCGCTGGGTCCGAATCCCTCTCTGAGCGACCTGCTTACGCACAAGATTGCCTTTTTCTGGGCCATGAGTTTCGTGGCAGCCAAGTACATTGCTAGGCGTAACGGAGGAATGGTGGGCAGACTGCTTCGATTGGTCAGTCGCACCCTGACAGAGGCTTCGACCCTTGCCCCAAGCAGCGTGACGACTACCGAACGATACGACGTAACGGTGACCGGCCTGGAGACAGCTTCCCCTGCGGCGCAATTGCAGGAGCTGAGGAAACTAGCCGGACTTGCGGAGGTCTTGGGCAGCCAACTGGCGTCTGGTGGTGCTGGCCTTCCCTCTGAAGCAGTTAGCCGAGCATACGAGTTCTTCGATTTTGCCGAAGCGATCGCAGCTCAGGATGTGGACTTGCTTCGCAGGAGTGTTCGACGCTACAGGAAATTTTGACGCAACTTTTCTTGTCGACAGCTAGGCGCAGGCTTTCGGGGTCGATTGAGATGGCAGGTGGAGGGGAATGTATGCGGTAGAAGTTACGCGAGAGGGGGCGAGGAGTCTCAGATTCCTCGAGGGACTCGGAATGACAGTTGAGGTGGGATTGACGGTTGAACAGGCGATTGCTGGGTTGCGTGAGTGCGGGGCGGTTGAGTTGGGTGCGGGAGGGTTGGGGGTGCTGCTACAATCGCGGCGCTGACTGAGAGGAGGGCGCGATTGGGTTACGAGAACATCATCGTGGAACGGAACGAGGGCGTTGGGGTGGTGACGCTGAACCGCCCAGAGGTGCTTAACGCGCTGAGCCGGGACCTGTTCCGTGAGATCGACGAGGTCATCACGGAGTTCGAGGCGGACGATGCCGTGAGGGCGATCGTGTTCACGGGCGCGGGGGAGCGGGCGTTCTCGGCGGGCGCGGACATCCACGAGATCGCGCGGCTGCGGGAGATGCCGGACCCGCCGCCGGACACTGGGGAGCGGGAGTGGTACTCGTGGCGCGTGGCCGCGTGCCGGAAGCCGACGATCGGGGCGCTGAACGGCCTGTGCTACGGCGGCGCGGCGGTGATGGCGTCTAGCTTCGACATGCGCGTGGGATGCGAGCGCACGAGCTTCAGGTTCCTTGCGGCGTCGTACGGCCGGGTGAACTCGACGTGGAGCCTGCCGATGCAGGTTGGCTGGCCGATGGCAAAGGAGCTTCTGCTGACGGCGCGCGTGGTGGAGGCGGAGGAGGCGCACCGGATCGGGCTGCTGAACCACCTGGTGAGTTCGGACAAGCTGATGGAGAAGGCGCTGGAGCTTGGGGGGCAGATCGCGGGAAACGATCCGCGCATGGTGCAGGGCATCAAGGGGCTTCTGATCGACAACGTGGGGGCGCAGTGGGTGGAGATGTTCAAGAACGAGATGGACGCGCAGGCGGGGGCGCTTTCGCCGGCGCCGTTCGAGGAGTCGTTCAAGGATTTTCTTGATCGGAAGGGGCGGCGATAGGGGTCGGAAGGCGGGTTTGAAACCCGCCCCTACGGGGATACGTGTTTGGTTGAACGGTTGCAGGTGAGGTCTTCCATGGATATGAATGGCGACTCGAACAGTACGGCGCTTGAGGGGATTCGGATGCTGGACCTGGGGCGGTACCAGGCGGGGCCGCGGTGCGGGCTGATGTTCGCGCGGATGGGGGCGGAGGTCATCAAGATCGAGGGGCTTGGCGGAGACGAGAGCCGCAGGAACGGGCCGACGGTGCGGGGGCAGAGCGCGTACTGGGTGCAGTACAACAGCGGGAAGAAAAGCCTGGCGATCAACCTTCGCACGGATGAGGGCAAGGAGGTGCTGCGGGACCTGGTGAAGGTCTCCGACATCCTGCTCCAGAACTTCAGGCCGGGAACGATCGACATCATGGGCTTCGGGTACGAGACTCTCAAAGAGCTGAACCCGAAGATCGTGATGATCAACGTGTCGGCGTACGGGCAGTACGGGCCATACAAGGAGCGGGTCGGGTTCGACCACATCGGGCAGGCGATCGGCGGGATGATGGCGATGTCCGGCAACGAGGGGGAGCCGCCTGCGCGGACGTTCTTCCCGCTCATTGACCGGATCACGGCACTTCACGCGACGATTGGCGCGCTGGCGGCGCTGAGGGAGCGGGAGTTTTCGGGCGAGGGGCAGGCGATAGACGTGTGCCTGGCTGACACGGGATTCACCGCGAACGAGATCCCGGTGTCGGCGTACCTCGGTTCGGGCGAGATCGTGGAGCGCGAGGGCAACGGGCGGGGCACGACGAACACGTACCGGACGTCGGACGGCTGGGCGTACCTGGTGGCGACGAACGACGCGATGTGGGGCCGTCTGTGCGGCGCGCTGGACAGGCAGGAGTGGCTGGAGGACGAGCGGTTCTCGACGCGGGCTGGGCGGCGCGCGAACGTGGACGCGCTGGAGTCGGAGCTTGGGGCGTGGTTCGCGGGACGGACGACGAAGGAGGCGGTTGACCACCTTTCGAGCCACTCGGTGCCGGCGGCGCCGGTGCACGACGTTCCGGGCGCGGCGAACGAGCCGCACGTGCACGAGCGGGAGGTCATGGTGGAGGTGCCGGACCCGACGGCGGGCACGATGTACGTGTCGGGGAAGTCGATCAAGTTCAGCCGGACGCCGATGGTGGTGGGATCCGCGCCGCTGATCGGCGAGCACACGAGGGAGATACTTTCGGGGATCCTGGGGTACGACGAGGGGCGGATCGCGGCGCTGCATGAGGCGGAGGTGGTGGTTAGTAGCCAGTAGCCAATGGTTAGTTTTTAGTTTTTGGTGGGGGCCGTCACAGCGGCGGCGGTGTGGCGGCAGGGCGAACGAGATTTGGCGAAGTTGTTTCCCCATAGCGTGGCGCTGTTGGGTGCGTGGGCTTTGGGCGGTTTGCGAACCGCCCCTACGGTGTGGCGGTGGTTGGTGTCCAGGGCGGGGGTCTTAGGTTCCTCGAGGGACTCGGAACGACATAGGGAAGGCGCGAAATGACGGTTTGGGGTGCGGCGCTGCCAGAGAGAGGTGTGAGATGAGGCTTGAGACTACGGTTACGCCGCCGGCGATGATGCCGAACGGGCTGCAGGGCACGGACGACGGGCTGTGGTTGTGCGACCAGGCTTCGGACGATCTGTACCTGCTCGACGACGATTTGCAGCCGGTCAGGTGGGTGCGTACGACGGCGGAGAACTCGTCCGGGCTTACGGTCGGGGACGGCTCGTTCTGGATCGGTTCGAACGGCGGGTCCACGTCGCGATACTGGAGGCCGGGCGACACGGGGTTTCGCGGCGTCGTGAGGTGCGACTACGAGACGGGCGAGGAGGTCGCGCGCTTTCCGACGCCGGACGGGGGCGGCATCCACGGCGTGGAGTGGGTGGACGGCCTGCTCTGGATCACGGCATTCAGCCCGAAGGCGCTTGTGCTGATGGACCCGTCGGACTGGCGGGTGCTCAAGAAGGTGCCGGTGCCCCACGAGCGGCTTCACGGGCTGGCTCTCGTGGATGACGGTCTCTGGTGCGCCCATACGACGGACAAGTTCATAATCAAGTACGACACGGAAACGGGCGAGGAGCTAGACAGGATCACGTACGCCGATGACGACCCTGCGCCTCACGGCTTCACGATCTGGAAGGGGAGCCTGTGGAGCTGCGACGCGAACTGGCCCGCGCCGGTTCACCCGGACGGGCCGAGCATCAGCCGGGTTGTGGTTTGAGAAGAACCTCCGTGACGTTGAGGGCGGTTTGGCCCCATCCCTTCGAGAGACTCAGGACAGGCTCTAACCTTCCCCAGCAGACTGGGGAAGGGACCAGATCATGGGACGGCTTGTGATTTTCACGCGAACTATCGATGCGCTAGGTGAACAGGATGAGGGCCCAGACTGTCGGGACGGTGATTAGGGAGATGAAGACGGCGGCTGAGGCGATGTCTTTGGCCCTGCGGGAGAGTTCGTGATGCTCTTCGCCGAAGCGGTCTACTACGGTTTCTATGGCTGAGTTGAGCAGTTCTACGATGAGGACTTGAAGCAGCGCGGCGATCATCAGGGCGCGCTCTACGCCGGTGTCGCCGAGCCAGACGGCGACCGGGACGAGGATGGCCCCGAGGAGCAGTTCCTGCCGGAAGGCGGCTTCGCCTCGGATGGCGTCGCGGAGGCCGGCGAGGGAGTGGCGGGTAGCCGTCAGGACGCGGAGCGGGTTCAGGGTGCTTCGGAGCATGGGACGCAGGGTATCAGTGACGGCGGAGTCAGTCATGGGAGCGCCGGAGCGGGATGGGGCGCTTGCTTCGCGGGTAGGCGTTGGGCGTCTTGACTCGAACGTACGCTTTGGGTAGGTTCTGGGGTGTGGGCGAACGGTTGGCGGCCAAGGCAACGGTCTTTTCGAGGTGAATTATGGGCAACCATGACATCGAGTTGATGGCGCATCTCATGCGGCGCGCTGGGTTTGGCGCGAAGCGGGAGGAGTTGGAGGCGCGGACGGCGAAGGGTTACGACGCCACTGTGGACGAGCTCGTGGACTTCGGGGAGGTGACGACTATCCCTGAGGACCTGATCAGGCGTTACCACTCGGACGCGTGGGGCAATCTAGGCAGGAACGCGTCTGCGTACCACTGGATGTACCGGATGATATACACGGACGCGCCGCTCGAGGAAAAGATGACGCTGTTCTGGCACGGTCTCTTCGCCACGGGGTACCAGAAGGTCACGCAGGGTCAGTGCCTTGAAGACCAGATCAATATGTTCCGCAAGCACGGGATGGGGAGCTTCCGAGACCTTCTTGTCGAGCTATCGAGAGATCCCGCGATGATCATCTGGCTGGACAACCAGGACAACCACAACGGCGCGATCAACGAAAACTACGGACGGGAACTTCTGGAACTGTTCTCTATGGGAGCGGGGAACTACACCGAAGAAGACATCAAGGAGGCATCGCGGGCGTTCACCGGCTGGACGATCGCGAACACCGAGTACATGGAGCTGAAGGCGGTAAGAGACTCGATATGGCCGTACGGCCGGCTCGCCTGGAGGTTCGAGTACCGCCCAGAAGACCACGACGACGGCGAGAAGACGGTGCTGGGCCGCACAGGCAACTTCAACGGCGAGGACGTGGTGGATATTATCTGCGAGCAGCCCGCTACCGCACGTTTCCTGGCCAGGCACATGTACCACTTCTTCGTGGCGGACGAGCCGCTGGTGCCGCAGTGGCCGTACATCCCACCGCGCGACCCGGAGGCAATCGAGCAGCTCTGCAAGGCGTACTTCGATAGCAACTACAGCATCCGGGAGATGCTACGCACGCTGTTCAAGTCGGAGTTCTTCAGATCGAAAGACTGTTGGTACGAGAAGGTCAAGAGTCCGGCGGCACTGATCGCGGGTGACCTGAAGACCTCTGAGGAGTTCCGGTGGCCCGGCAGGAAGATCGTGGACTACCAGATACAGCTTATGTTCATGGGCCAGACCCTCTACGAGCCGCCTTCGGTGGAGGGCTGGAACGAGGGCACGGGGTGGATCGATACCGGCAACCTAGTGGAACGCATGAACTTCTCCACGCAGCAGCTTGGCAACGCGGAAAACCCTGGCATCAAGGAGATGGCCGAACGGATCGCGAAGGACGGCGGGCGTGCCTTGCCCGCGGAGAACCTGGTGGACGCGTGCCTTTACGAGCTAGGGGCGCTGATCGTGCCGGAGCAGACGCGGGAGGCGCTGGTCGAGTTCGCGGCGAGCGCGGGCGACGAGGCGTCGAACGGCGATGGCGAGGGGCGGGTCGTGAACGTGCTGCGCATGATCGCGGCGACGCCGGAGTACCAGCGGTGCTAGGGGGCGGAGGGCGGTTCGCGAACCGCCCCTACGGGAGGCCCTTCGACAGGCTCAGGGCGAACGGAATTGAGAGTTGGATAAGCGGAAGGCATTGAGGAGAGATGACCACTGAGGCCGGGCCGAAAACTGATTTTCTGACTTACAGCCACACGATTGGGCTGTCCACGATGGAGGACCGCGGGATGTACTGTCCCAGCGCCACGGCGCTCGGGCCGGACGGACGCATGTACACGACCAACCGCTCCATCGAAAGCGAGTTGCGAGGCCTGCGCGTAACGGTGTACGACATCGATAGCAACTACTACGGCGTGATCGGGCGAGCCGGCACTGGCGACGGGGAGTTCATCTGGCCCACGGACGTGGCCATTGACAGCACGGGACTCGTCTATGTTGCTGACGAGCACAACCACCGGATCAACATCTTTCAGCCCACTTTCGAGTTCCTGCGCGCGTGGGGGACCAAGGGGTCCGCGGACGGCGAGATCGACGGGCCGTCCGGCCTGGCGTTCGACAGCGAGGACAGGCTTTACGTTGTGGACCACATGAACCACCGCGTGCAGAAGTTCACGAAGGACGGCGTGTTGTTGTCGGGGTTCGGCTCTTTCGGCAACGGCGACGGCGAGTTCAACATGCCATGGGGAATCACGGTCGCGCCGAGCGGGGAGGTGTACGTAGCGGACTGGCGGAACGACCGCATTCAAAGATTCACTGCTGAGGGCGAGTTCATAGCGAAGTACGGTTCCAGCGGCAATGGCGAGGGAGAGTTCGAGCGCCCCACGAGCGTGGCCGTGGACGCGGACGGGTACATGTACGTTGGCGACTGGGGCAACGAGCGACTGCAGGTTCTGGACTCGGACGGAGAGTTCGTGGCGACGTACCGGGGCGAGGCGACCGACTCGAAGTGGGCGCAGGACTTCCTTTCGACGAACGTGGAGGAAGCGAGGGCGCGAGCCAAATCGGACCTGGAGCCGGTGATGGGCGAGGATGTCCCGCCGGCGATACAGTCTGCGCACATTGAGAAGTTGTTTTACGGGATAGTATCGGTAGTTGTTGACGATGATGGATACGTGTACGTGACGGAAGCGGACCGGCACAGGGTGCAGGTCTATCGCAGGTCTTAGGAGGTCTCGAATGGCGCTCAACGGCAACGGTCACGGAGAACGCTCGCTGGTGGTCATCCAGCTTGCGGGCGGCAACGACGCGCTGAACACGGTGGTGCCGTACAACGATGGGCACTACTACGACTTCAGGCCCGCAGTGAGCTTTGCGCCTGACGATGTCCTGCGGCTCAGTGACGACGTGGGCCTGAACCCGAACATGGGCTCCATGAAGAGGGTGTGGGACGAGGGAAACCTGGCAATCATCCAAGGAGCGGGCTATCCGAACCCAAACAGGTCTCACTTCCGATCGATGGACATCTGGCACACTGCCGAGTCGGAGAAGATCGGCGATACGGGCTGGTTGGGCGCGTGCATCCGGGAACTCGATCCGGAAGCCAGGAACGTGCTCACCGGAGTGAACTTCGGCCGGGGGCTTCCACGGGCGCTCTCCGCGGAGGGAGTCTCGGTTGCCTCGGTCGGCAACCTTGAGACGTACGGGCTGTTTCCGGATATCCAGGACGAGTGGCTCAAGAAGTACGCCCTGGATGCGTTCACGAAGATGTACGGCGGCTCCGAAGGCAAGGACGCTGTGGCGGAATTCCTCGGAAGCACGGGGATGGATGCGCTGAAGGGGGCCGACATACTGAGGACGGCCCCTGAGAAATACTCATCGAGCGTCGAGTACGCGGCCAACCCCATTGCCCAAGGCCTCAAGAACGTGGCGCAGGTGATGTTCGCGGACTTGGGAACGCGTGTGTACTTCGTGTCGCAGGGGTCGTACGACACGCACGCGGGCCAGGTGGACGCGCACGGCAAGTTGTGGACAGAGCTTTCGGCGGCGGTGGGAGACTTCACCGACGACCTCAAGGAGCACGGCCGGTACGAAGACACGCTGATCCTTATGTTCTCAGAGTTCGGGCGCAGGATCGAGGACAACGGCTCGGGGACCGACCACGGTTCCGGCGGGCACGCGTTCGTGCTGGGCGGCGGCGTCGAGGGCGGCCTGTACGGCGACTATCCGTCGCTGAAGGCGGAGGACCACCTGGAGGGCGACCTGCACTTCAGCAACGACTTCCGCTCGACGTACGACACGATCGTGGACCGGTGGTTCGGGCTGGATCCGATGGACGTGCTGCCGAGGCGCTACGACCAGTTCGAGTTTATCGCGCGGTAGAGCGCGGCGGTCGATACGGCAGCGAAGGGACGGCGACCGCGTCACCAGAGGCGGTGGACGCCGTACCTGTCGAACGTGGATTCGTTCGAGACGAGAACGAGGTTGCGTGCCTGCGCTTGCGCGATCAGCATACGGTCGAAGGGATCGCCGTGCGGCCCAGGAAGCCCTCCCGCCCGCGCGGCGTCGGCCACGGTGATCGGCAACTCATCGAATCCCTCGTTGGCGATGCTGCCAGCGACATCGCCGGCCAGCACGTCCGCTTCCGGCAGTTTGCCCTTGCGATGCTTGGTCACGATCTCCCAGGCCGACACCGCGCTGACGAATACGTCGTTCGCATGGTCGCCGATAGCGTGCCGGACGCTGCGCGGCAGCCGCTCGTTTCCGCTTACCCACCAGATGAAGGCGTGGGTGTCGAGCAGTAGTCGCAACTGCAATCCTCTCCGTTCCAGAGCGCCAACTCTTCGGGCGGCAGCGGCTCGAAAAAGCGGTCGTCGAATTTTATGAGGCCCTTCATCGAGCCGAATTGCCGCTTGCCCTTCTTCTTGAAGGGGACCAATTGCGCTACCGGCTTGCCGTTGCGGGCGATGACCACGTCCTCGCCTGCCTCTACCTGCGCGAGCAGCCTCGACAGGTGCGTCTTCGCCTCGTGCACGTTCACCGTTACCATGGCCGTTCTCCAGATTGGAGTTTAGCTAAGTATATGACTAATGCGTCGGGCCGTCAAACCGAAAGTCTTTGGCTACGGGCCAGGCCTAGAACGTGTAATGGCGTTCGCGAATGTAGATCGCGGTCTGGGCGGCGTCCATGCGGCCAACGGGGCCTGAGGCGTAGAGGGAACCGACCACGATGCCTTCTCGCACCAGAAACTCCATGGGCTGGAGGAAGCGGCCAACGTACTCGTTGTACGCCCATGAGGGGGCGAGTGACGCGACGGATTCTCCCGTGACGCCGTACGCGATGGGGAACGTGAGTCCATCTTCCTCGGCCATGCCGGCGGCAGTCTCACGGTCCTCGACGGTTGCGCCGACGACGGTGATGCCGAGTTGCTGAAGCTCATCGAGGCTTTTCTGGTAGGCGGCTAACTGCTGCCTGCAGTACGGTCACCATGCGCCTCGGTAGAAGAGCAGCGCGGTGTACAGGGTGGGGGCCTGGCCGGGGAACGCCATCGTCGTGCCGTCGGTGAGGGCCAGTTCTATGTCTGGGAAGGGGTCGTTCACAATGAGTTTTTCGGGCATGGGGGTCCTCCCCGCAGGGCTTGAGTTTCGTACCCTTCGACAAGCTCAGGGTGAATGGATTTCCTTTTAGACGCCCTCTAAGTCGATCGAGTTCTTTGCGAGGCGATGCCAGTCATGCCGGGGCCTCGGCATCGTTGACCCGGCGAGCGAAGACGGCATTGTACACAAGGGCGGCGAGCGCGGCGGCGGCAAGCGGGGCGGCCCAGTATATCCAGTGGTCGGCCCACGTGCCGGAAGCTACGGCCGGGCCCAGACTGCGCGCCGGGTTGACGCTGCCGCCGGTCAGCGGAACTGCGGCGAGATGGACTATGACGACGGCCAAGCCGATGGCAAGCGGGGCGAACGCGTTCGGTCCGCGCCGGTCCATGGCTACGGCAAACACCACGAACACGAGCAGGAAGGTCAGCACAAACTCGACGGTGAAGCCCATGCCGACCGATACGCCCGCGCCCAGCCCGTGGCTGCCAAGATTGCCTTGCATGCCATCGGGGGCAACATAGAGCAGGAGAAGGCCTGCCAGCACCGCTCCGGTCAACTGCGCCGCGATGAACGCGGCCCCTTTCAGGGGGTGTACCTCGCCGGCCAGCACGGCAGCGAAGGTAACGGCAGGGTTCAGGTGGCCTCCGGAGATGTGCGAAACGGCGAACACCAGCGCCGCGACCGCCAGGCCGTGCCCGAGGGATATGGCGACGAGCCGGGCGGCGTCCAACTCGCCGCCTGAGGCGATGCCGCTGGCCACGACCGTGCCGGCTCCCACGAATACGAACAGCCCGGTCGCGAAGAACTCGGCGAGCGAGCCGCGCAAGACGTCACTGGATTTGAGGTCATCGAACATTCAGCGCGCTCCAAGTAAGGACTAGTGTACTCACCCACTTGAACGGTGAATAGAATTTCTCAGCCCTGGCGCAACTCGCGGGTCTGGCGTGGTCTATGTTGAGTTTCGCGTCCAGGGCGACGGCGTAGATGGCGCGGGCGCGTTCGGCTGGATGGCGGGGTGCTTCGGTGTTAGGGGGAGAATGCGCTACCTGAGCCTCTCTAATCTACGTGAAGGTCCTCGCCGACCACGCTCACGACCCCGGAGGGGATTCCACCCTGCTCCTTTTCCGCTGCCCTTGGAATCTGCGGCGGGCCATTGGCTTGCCAAGCAGAGGGCAAACCCGCCATGGATCAGCAGTATCCACCATCCAATGTGAGGCAGCGCAACCAAGCCTAGTATCGTAACTGATGCTACAGGTTGGGTAGCAATGACGACTAAGAATAGGCTAGCTAGTGTAATGGCACATCCCCAGATTGCGAGGCGCTTGTCCTTGAACAGGAGTCCTACGGAGGAAAGCACAAGCCCAATCAAAACTGCTGAGGCTGCCAAGACGCCGATCAGAACGAATAGGGTCCCTGCGGCGACCCACACATCCC
Source organism: Dehalococcoidia bacterium (assembly GCA_963668185.1). Taxonomy (GTDB): domain Bacteria; phylum Chloroflexota; class Dehalococcoidia; order Lucifugimonadales. Next base: position 352,779 of record OY764162.1, on the reverse strand, counting down.
GATCAAGCCCTCGAAACGCAACGTACCTGACGATTCCGATGGCCGTCTGTCCCCCTCCAGCGTCAAAGGCCACTAAAGGAACAAAGCCAGTTACAAGCCAGCCTACAAGGGGAAGAGCGAGTTGCGCGTATGGACGATCGACGCGCCTTACAAATGACAGGAACCCCTGTAGGGCCAATAGTGAGTTGGTCTTCAGGAAAGGTAGGACCTGCGCACGCATGATGCACCTAGTTTCCTACCAAGTCGCCACTAAAGACCTGACTCGACAGGTCGCGGGCGAGTTCATCAGACTGTTGACGGAATGTTCTCAGTGATGCATGGAGACTACTCACCGAGTTTGGAATTGCGGCCAATGCGCGAAACTCGGCGAGCATGGCACCCGTGAGCTGCTGCTTGCGTATAACGGCATCCATATCATCCAAGTCTTCGCGCATCCTCAGTGCTTCCGCCAGAATGGTGTGTGCCTGCCTCATCCACCTCCCGTAGGCCTGTTGTTCTTCAATATCTCTAGTTCGCAATTCGGCGCGCAGATCAGGTTCATTGATACTCTCAGTGAGTTCAGACTGCCGTGTGAAGTATTCCTCCAGTCGGTCTTGCGTCGTATTGAATCGATGCTCGAACTTGGCAATATCATCTATGGCAGCCGAATACCTCGGCTCCCAGCGGCTCGCCAAATCCTCAATGCGACGCTCATACCAGGCGTTTATCGTGGTAGTTGAATTTGATACTTGGGCGCTTGGAGCGGCCCCAACTGACCGACTACCGGATTCATCAGTAGACGCCTCTTCAATGAGGAACTCGCTGGCTGCGCCCGCAGTCTCAGTCATTGCCCCAGCTTGCTCAGAGGTCAGTTCAATGCCTTCCGCCGCCCGTTCGCCTCTATCTGCGTCTACATTCTGGGCACCCTGTACAAAAGCGACGTAGATTAGGGCACCGAACGCAATGGCGCATACAATCACTTTCGCTGCCGATGGCGCATTAGCGCTCTTCTGCATCACTCGATCAAGTAGCGACTGCCTTGGTCCAGGTAGCATGAATCTATCCTACCGGCCTGCTTGCTGCCCAGTTCTTTCAAAGAGGTCACTTCCACATCGGGGGCAGCGACCCTGTTTTCTAAACGCGCCATACGACATTCGATTGCGGCAGCTACCGCACTCCACGATTTCGTTGTTACTACGGCGAACTGCATAAATAATGAATCCAGCCACAGCTATCACTGCTATCACTACTAGCGTTGTGAGGACGTCCGACATGACGACACACCTTCTTCCATTGAAGGGTACTTCCCTTCTCTATTGCCCAACTGTAGTTGCACTACCGTACTGAATATAGACTTATAGTCTATGGACGCATAATCTATGCGTTGATAGCGTCCCTGTCAAGTGGACGCTTATCAATCGGCGTTTGGCCGACACATACGCCATATGCGGACGCTACGATGTTCTACTCAAGAAGAGATAGCGCACCGTGCTGGCGTACACGTGACGTACCTCTCCGGCATAGAGAGGGGTTTACGGAATCCGTCACTCAAGAACATTCGCGCCATTGCTAAGGCACTGGATGCCAACACCGCCGAACTATTCTCTTTCGAGTCAGACGTGCCCGATCACACACCTGACTGACGAATGCCCCTGTATTTCGAGAAGTGGGGACGTCGGGCTCAGCCCCGTCGCAACTCGCGGGTCTTGTCGTGGTCTATGTTGAGGTTGTGGTCCAGGGCGACGGCGTAGATTGTGCGGGCGCGTTCGGCTGAGACGAGGCCTTCGCTTACGTCGCGGCGGACGGCCTCGGGGTCTCGCTGCCGCGGGTCGCCCCAGCCTCCTCCGCCGGGCGTCTCGGTGATCATGACGTGGTCGGGCGGCACGGACGTGGTGAACTTCGATCCCATCGGCTGGAAGCCGCCGTCCGGGCCCTTCACGGTGAACCGCGACGGGCTGGCGGACTGTCCGCCGAACAGGCCCCACGGCGGCGTGCCGGCGCGGTCCGAGCTTAGCGTGAGCTTGACTTGGTTGCCGACCACACGGATGGCGCGCCGGATTCCGACGCCGCCCCTGTACTCGCCGGGGCCTTCGGTGTTGGGCACGAGGCCGTACGACTCGACCACGAGGGGGTAAGCGACCTCGATGGACTCGACTGGGGCGTTCCGCGTGTTCGTCATGTGGTTCTGGACGGCGTCCATGCCGTCGGCGTCGATCATCGCGCCCTGCCCGCCCCCGTAAGTCTCGATGTAGTTGTAGTAGATGCCGTTCACGGGGTGGATGCCGCCGATGTTGAGCAGGTTCATGGTGCCTGACGATGCGGCCTGCACCCTGTCGGGCAGTGCCTCCGCGAGGGCCGCGAGGAGCACGTCCACGATGCGCTGCGTTGTAATGATGTTGGCGTTGCAGACGGCGGTCGGATAGACGGCGGAGAGGATGCTGCCCTCGCGCACATCGATGTCGATGGGGCGGTAAGCGCCGGCGTTCGGCGGAAGCTCGGGATCAAGGCAAGCCTTCAGGACGTAGTACACGCAGGCGGCGACTGAGGGCCAGCGGCAGTTCAGCGGCCCCTGCGAGGCGTCGTCCGACGCGGTGAAGTCGGTGCGGACGCGGTCTCCGTTGGCTCCGAGCGTGAGGCGGATGGTGAAGGCGTCATCGGTGATGCCGTCGCCTTCGATCACGTCCTCGGCCTCGTACACGCCGTCCGGTATAGCGGTCAGGGCCGCGCGCATGCGGCGCTCGGAGTAGTCGAGCATCTCGTCCAGGTACCGCTCGACGGTCTCGACTCCGTACTTGTCCGCGAGCTCGGTCAGGCGGCGAGCGCCTACGTTGTTGGCGGCAAGCTGGGCCATCAGGTCGCCGCGCACCTCGACCTGCGGCCTGACGTTCTGCGAGATGATCGCCCAGAGCTCGCGGTCAAGCTCGCCGCGGCGGAAGAGGCGCACGGGCGGAATCTGGAGGCCCTCCTGGAAGATCTCCGTGACGCCGAAGGGCATCGAGCCGGGGGCGAAGCCGCCCATATCGACGTGGTGCGCCTGGTTGGCGGTAATTGCGATCATGCGGCCCTCGTAGAAGATGGGCGAGATCAGGCAGAGGTCGTTCAGGTGGCCGGGGCCGGCGGGATACGGGGTGTTGAGCGCGACGGCGTCTCCCGGCTCCAGTTCGTCGAAAGGGTACGCGGCCATCGCGGACTGGACGGCGGAGTGCATCGTGCCGAGGTGAAGCGGCGTGCCGATCTCGCTCTGCGCGACGACCACGACCTCGCCGGAGCCGGTGTAGATCGCGCCGGAGGTGTCGCGGCGGTCCTTGATGTTGGTGGAGTAGCTGGACCTGATGAGGGCCGCGATCATCTCATCGGCGATGGAGTAGAAGGCGTTGCGCATCACCTCAAGTGTGATCGGGTCTGTGCGAGGCGTGGTCATTGAGTGATCGGTCCCAGGAAGAGGTTGCCGTACCGGTCGATGTTCGCGGACTGGCCGGGCCAGACGACGGTGGTCGAGTCGAACTGCTCGACGATGGCGGGGCCCTCGATGCGGTCGCCGGCGAGCAGCTTCGAGCGGTCGTAGATCGCGGAGGGCCGCGGCTCGTTGTGGAAGAAGACGTCCCTGTGCTCACGCAGAGCGCGGGCGGGGTTGTTCTCGCCGGCCAGTTCCGCGCCGCCCAGTGTGGGCTGCGGAAGCGTCACTATCGCCGTGGCGCGAAGGTTGACGATCTCCAGCGGGCTGTCCCGCAGGGCGAAGCCGTAAGCCTGCGTGTGCGCCTCATGGAAGCGAGCGTAGAGAGCGCCAAGCTCCGACGCCGTCACGTCGCCGCCGGACACGGGCACCTCCAACTCGTAGCCCTGGCCCAGGTATCGGACGTCGGCGGTGCGTACGAGCGAGACTTCTTCGCGCGAAACGCCCTCGCGCTCCATCTGGGCAAGCGCCTCCGACTCAAGCTCCGCGTACACCTCCCCGAGGTCTGCGGGCGCGGCATCGACCGAGGACAGCAGCGCCGTCCGGACAAGGTCGTGGCGGAGGTCCGCCATGAGCAGGCCCATCGCGGAGGTCACGCCGGGCGCGATGGGAACCAGCACCTTCGGGATGTTCAACTCGGCGGCAAGCTCCGCGGCGTGGAGCGGGCCTGCGCCGCCGAAGGTCACGAGGGTGAACTCCCGAGGGTCGTAGCCTTTCGCCACCGATACGACGCGGATTCCCTTGATCATACCCGCGTTTACGACGCGGACGATGCCCTCCGCGGCCTCTTCGAGGCTGAGACCGAGGGGTTCCGCGATGCGTTCACGAATTGCATCGCGGGCGAGGCCGACGTCCAGCGCCATGCGGCCGCCCAGAAACGCCTCCGAGCTCAGCCTGCCGAGCAGGAGGTTGGCGTCGGTAACGGTGGCTTCGGCGCCGCCCCGACCGTAGCAGGCCGGGCCTGGGTCCGCGCCCGCGCTGTGGGGGCCAACGCGCAGCGCGCCGCCCGGATCGATCCACGCGATGCTGCCGCCGCCCGCGCCAAGCGTGTGGATATCGACCATCGGTACCTTGATGGGCAGGCGCTCGATCTCGCTGTCCTGAGTCCGCCGCACCTCGCCCTGATAGCAGAGCGAGATGTCGAAGGAGGTGCCGCCCATGTCTATCGAGATGGTGTTGAGTTCGCCCGCCTGCGCGGCGAGGCCGACGCTGCCGATGACGCCCGCCGCGGGCCCTGAGAGGATCGTCTGGACCGGCCTTCGCACCGCGGCGTCCGCACTCATGGTGCCGCCGTTGGACTGCATGATGTGGAGGTCCGAGTCGATGCCCTGGGCCTCGATGCCCGCCTGCAGGTTGCGCAGATAGCGCTCCATGACGGGGGCGACGAATGCGTTGATCGCGGCTGTGCTCATGCGCTCGTACTCTTTGAACTCGGGGGCGACCTCCGAGGACACGGACAGCGCGATGCCGGGGAGAGCCTTCCGGATGGCCTGCCCCACCTGGCGCTCGTGAGCCGGGTGAGCGTATGAGTGGAGGAGGCAGACGGCCACGGCCTCGACACGCTCTTCTTCGAGGCGGCGGACGATTTCCGCGATGTCCGCTTCTGACACGGTTTCGACCACCTCGCCGGTGTGGAGGACTCGCTCGGATACCTCGAATCTGAGGCGGCGCGGGACTATCGGCTCCGTGCGCCGTATCGTCCAGTCGTAGAGATCGGGCCTATCCTGACGTCCGATCTGGAGGATGTCACGGAAGCCGCGCGTGACGACCAGGGCCGTGCGCGCGCCCTTGCGTTCAAGGAGCGTATTCGTGGCGACGGTGGTGCCGTGAATGAAGAAGGCGACGGCCTCCGGGGAGACGCCGAGCCGGTCCAGAAGCTGGAGCGCGCCGGTGGTTACGCCCTCGGACTGGTCGGCGGGCGTTGAGGGAGTCTTGGCGAACTCAAGGCGGTTGCCCTCGACCTCGTGCATGACGAGGTCGGTGAAGGTGCCCCCTACGTCCACTCCGAGCCGGTACGTCATTTGATAACTTATCACTCTTCCGATCACAGCACACGATAGCAGCTAGTGTACTAGTATGACGAAAGGAACCCATGGCCACAACAAACACATCCACGATGCCTGAGTACGAGGCGGAGGAAAGCCCGGCGCCGTTGACGACGCTGGCGCTGGGCGCGCAGTCGGCGGCGCTGGTGGTGGCCCCGATAGCGCTGTTCCCGATCGTGTTGTTCCAGGCCGTGGAGGGATCGGAATCGGAACTGGCGTGGGCCGTGTTCGCGATGCTGGCGGTCAACGGCGTGACCACCGTGCTTCAAGCTCTGCGCTTCGGGACGCTTGGCGCAGGGCTGCTGGTGATCAACTACCCTTCGCCCACAGCCATACCGTTCTGCATCATCGCGCTGGAAGAAGGAGGAGCGGGAACGCTGGCGGCGCTCATCGTCGCGTCCGGTATCTTTCAGATCGCGGTCTCGATGAAGCTGTCGCTCTTGAGGCGGCTCTTCACGCCGGCGTTCAGCGGGGCGATCCTGATCCTGCTTGTCATTACGTTCGTGCCCGTGGTGTTCGGCGGCTTGAATGACGTGCCGGACGGCGCTCCGGCTGCGGCCGGGCCGGTGTGCATCCTGGTCACGTTCGTGCTGACCCTCGGACTGCTGATGCGAGGCTCAGGCGCATGGAGGGTGTGGTCTTCGCTGATCGGGATTGCCGTGGGGTCGCTTGTCGGCGTAGCGTTCGGCATATTCGACTTCGGGCCAGTGAAGGACGCGCCCATCGCGGGACTGCCCATCGACGGCTGGCCGGGACTGGGTCTGGAGTTCGGCTCCGCGTTCTGGTCGCTGCTGCCGGCGTTCCTGTTCCTTGCGCTGATCGCGCTCATGCAGGGCACTTCGATCGCGATGTCGATACAGCGGGTGTCATGGCGCAGGCCGCGGGCCATCGACTACCGGAGGGTGCAGGGGATTTCCGCCTTCACGGGCGCGGGCAACCTGCTGGCCGGCGTCGCGGCGGTCATGCCGATAACCATCAGCCCGAGGGGGACGGTGTTCGCGCAGCAGACCCGGTGCGCCTCCCGCGACGTGGGGATCGTCACGGGCGCGCTGCTCATCGCGGCGGCTTTCTTCCCGCAGACGTGGAGCCTGCTCATCGGGATACCGGCCCCCGTGTCCGCGGTCTTCATCCTGGTCATGGTAAGTCCGCTGATGGTCGAGGGGATGAAGCTGATCGTCCAGGACGCTCCGGACTTTCGGATGGGCCTGGCAATCGGCGCCGCGATGCTGATCGGAATCGGACTGCAGACCGGACTGTGGGATCTGCCGATCGGCGATGTGTGGGAGGCGGTGTTCCAGAAGGCGTTCACCGCCGGCGGCGCGGCGCTTATCGTGCTGACGTTCTTCGCCGAACTCGGCGGGCGGAGGACGCTCCGTCTCCGCACCGAGTTGGGGGCACAGTCGCTGGATGAGACCAAGAGCTTCCTGGGCAGGTTCTCCGCCCAGCAGGGATGGAGCGCGCAGATGACGGAACGGCTCGAAGCTGCCGCGGAAGAGACGGTGCTTCTACTCTCCGAGTCCGGCCAGGTTGCGAACGGTCGCGGCGCGAGGCGGCTGCTGGTGAACGCTAGGGCGCACGGCTCGGCGGCGGAACTGGAGTTTGTGAGCGCGTCCGGCGACGCCGAGAACCTGGAAGACCGTCTCGCATTGCTGACCAATCCCGGCCCGGAAGAGGCGGAAGCGCAGGCCGGCGACATCGAGGGCGCGATTGGCCGCAACGCTTCGCTGAGGTTGCTGGGGCACTACGCCGCTTCCGTGACGCACCGGCAGTACTACGACATCGAGATCGTGAACGTCCGGGTCGCGCAGCCTGCCTCCAGATAGGAGACCTTTGCATAACCTTTGTTCACCGGGGAGAACCCCATCCCAACCTTCCCCAGCAGACTGGGGAAGGGGTCAACGGAATGCTTGGATTAGCCTAAGCTACAGTGATGCAAAGGTCTCCATAGCGGCGATGCCCGCTTAGTTCAGAGGCCCCGCACGATGTCCAGGTGGTCCTGCATGGCCTCGACGCACTCCTCCGGCTTCTCCAACTGGAGAAAGTGCGTGGCGTCCGGAAGGAAGTCGTAATCGACGCTCATCATGTCGGAGAGGTCCAGAGTCGGCAGGTATGAGAACGGAAGCGTGGGGTCCGCTCCGATGACCTTGACGGGGCACTCCAGCGTATCGAAGTTCACGGCCACGCCATAGACGCTGGCGTAGTCGATGATCTGGGCTTCGTACTCGCGGGGACAGCGCAACGCAAAGCCTGACCCGTCTTCGGTCTGCCTGAGCGTGGTCCTTGCCAACAGATCGGCAGCGCCCGGCACGAAGCGTTGAAACGGGGGAAGCAGGGGGAGAATGTCCGACAGTTGCTCACGGCTTCGGAACCTTGCGGTCCGGCTGCGCGCGAGGTCCGAGGCGATCTTTGCCGCCTCCTCGAACTCGCGGTGGCTGCGGCCCGGCTTGCAGAGAGGGGGATCGAACAGGATGAGGGCCGAGTAGGGGCCGCCCTCAAGCGGAGAGAGGAGCGAGACAAGGGCTGACACGGAGTGGAAGACGCCCGCCTGCGGCTTTTCGCCGTACTCCCGGTCTATGGCCTCCAGAATGGCGTCGTGATCGGAGGACAGCGTCGGCAGGTTATGGTCCCTCAGGCTGCTGGTCTGATTCCATCCGTGGTTCCTGAGGTCATGGACTATCAGATCGAACTCATCGGTCAGCAGAGACCAGAACGGGTAGTAGAGATCGATGGCGAGGCCGTTGCCATGACTCAGGATGAGCCTCGGCCCGTCAGGATTGCCGTGACGGCGGAGCGTTATGCGCGTGGACGCGTCCACCTGGACTTCATGCACCGAGATCGGCGACGGCACTTCCCAACGGCGTTCCGAGCTATCGGCCACGGTTCAGGCGTCCCGTGCGTTGACATCGGCCATCAAGGGCCTCTCACCCGTGGAGGCGGGCATTTCGTAGGCCAACGCGGCGGCGAAGCGCTCGTCTCCGATGTCTTCCAGCGCCCACGTTACGCCACCGGGAGCGGGGAACGTGAGCGTCCCAAATGTGTCTCCCCTGCGCAGTCCAGTTGGTATCTGGAACTGCGTGAATTCGGTGGCAAGTCCGGTTCCGATGGCCTTGCTCAGGGCCTCCTTGAACGTCCAGAGGCGGTAGAAGCGGCGCAACTTCCGGGGCCCGTCCAGCGCGGCCAGTTCATCGCGTTCTTCCGGCCCCATGACCGCGTCGATAATCAGGTGCAAGTGGCGCTGCGGGACGAACTCTTCGACATCGACTCCGATTCTCCCGGCAGAGGCCACCGCGATCAGGCCGTGGCCGCCGCCGTGGCTGACGTTGAAGCTGACGGCGTCGGTGGGCGTTCCGTCCACTACCGCGTAGGGCTTGCCGTACCGAGAAGCGCCGAAGCTAAGCTCTTCGTTCCGGCAGCCCAGCAGGTCGCACAGGATGGCCCGCAGGGCGGCGCGGCACAGCGCGAAACGGCGACGGGGCGTTGGCACGTACCTTTGCCAGGACTCGCGTTCGGACCGATCGAGCCAGTCAAAGGCCAGAGCTTCGCGGTCAGCATTTGGGGCCAGGTCGACGTGCACGACATCAATGCCGCCACTGCTGGCGAACGGCTTCCACCAATCGCCAGCCAGAGGCGCCGCCAAGCCAGGGCGACCCTGGACAACCGTCGTCAAAGCCGGGCCTCCTGACCCGGAAGCGTTCCCGGATGGGCTTCCGGAATCTAGCCGGAGTGAGAGTCCAGGTGCTCTATCAACTCTCCCAGCGACTTGAACCTGGAGCAGTCTTCCAAGCTGAAGCTGACGTTGAACTCTTCGGCCACCAGCTTCGCGAACGCGACGAACTCGACCGAGGACACGCCCGCGTCTCTCAGGCTGGAGTCCGGGTCCAATGGCCGGCCGGCGGGGCGGCCTTCGATCTCTAGGTTGTCGTCGACGAGCTTTCTGAGACGTTCTTCTGCGTTTGCCAACAGGAACTCCTTTAGTAGATTACGAACTGGTTTCAGGCTGATCGAACAGAGGCAATGCTATCCATGCGCCAACTTGCCGTCAACTCATTGGCGGTTGCGGCGCGGCTGAACCCAGAAGCTGCGACGCTGGAACGGGTAGCCAGGAATGGCGATCCTGCGCCGTTCTTCGCCTGCGAACAGGCCAGCGAACGATACGGGATCGCCGGCCTCGTAGGCGGCGGCGACCGCTTCCGGCGAGCCTGCCTCGCCCGTATCCGTGTCTTCGCCGGAGCGCGGCAGGCCATGGTCGCCCGCAGACTCGGCCAACGCCTTCAGCCCTGCCTTCAAGTCTTCCGCGTCTTCGAAGACAAGCCCCGCGCGGTAGTCGAAATGGCTGCGCCCCACGCTGGCTGTCCACGCCATGTCCGCGAGGGGCGGCTCGACGACCTGTTCGTCCAGCCAGGACAGGTACAGGCCGGCAAGGTCTCGCAGCGCGTCCGGCGACTTGGCGGACAGCGGCAGAAGCCGGGCCGCGCGCTCGCCGGGCGTCTCCTGGGGCGAGGCCGCGTCGTCAAGTTGCCCGTTCGACGGGGCTTCGACGGGTGTTGGCGCGCCGGCCGGCCATGACGTTGCCTCATCGGACGCGGAGCCGTTGACCGGGCTGCCGTAGCCTTCGAGCACAACGTGGGCGTTGGTGCCGGACAGGCCGAATGAGTTGACCGCCGAAAGCGGAGGCCGCTCGGAATGAGCGGGCCACGCGGTGGCGTCGGAAGTCACGCGAACAGGCATGTCGTCCCAATCGAAATTGGGGTTTGGAGCCTGGAAGTGCAGGTGCGGCGGAATCACTCCCCGGTTCATTGACATCACGGCCTTGATTATGCTTGCCATGCCGGCCGCCCACTCGGAGTGGCCGATGTTGGTCTTGACCGAGCCCATCAGAAGCGGACTCTCCGCTTCCCTGCCCTGCCGGTAAACGGCGGCCAGCGCCCGCAGTTCGATGGAGTCGCCAAGGTCGGTGCCCGCGCCGTGGGCCTCCAGGTAATCGATTTCGGCAGGCAAGACGCCGGCCCTCGCGAGAGTCTCCTCGATCAGGCGCTCCTGCGCGGGGCCGTTCGGCACGGGCAGGCCGGCACTGGCCCCGTTCTGGTTGATCGCGGAGCCCCTGACGAGGCCCCATATCCTGTCTCCGTCAGCTTCCGCGTCTGAGAGGCGCTTGAGCACGATCACGCCGCAGCCGTCGCTGCGCACGAAGCCGTCCGCGGAGGCGTCGAACGCGTTGCACAGACCCTGGACTGACAGCATGCCCAGATCCCGGTGGAAGCGCATGATCGGCTGGGACAGGACGGCGTTCACACCGCCCGCCAATGCCATGTCCACTTCGCCCCGCCGCAGGGCCGCGGACGCGTGGTGCACCGCCGCCAGCGACGAGGCGCACGCCATGTCTATGGGCATGGCGGGGCCCTCAAGGCCGAGAACGAAGGCGATCCGGCCGGCGCCCATGCTCCCGCTCGTGCCGAAGTAGAGGTCTTCCTGGCCGTTCGCCGCGATCACGTCCCGATACTCGCTGCTGCCGATCCCGGCGTATATTCCGGTGCGGCTGCCCCTGATGGCCTCCGGATCGATTCCGGCGTCTTCGAGCGCCTGCCACGTCGTCTCCAGGAGCATGCGCTGCTGCGGATCCATCATGCGGGCTTCAAGGGGCGAGATGCGGAAGAACCTGTTGTCGAACCGGTCGATGCCGTCCACGAATCCGCCCTTGCGGTAGATCGCGTCTTCCGCAGCCGGGTCGCCCACCACGCCGTCCCAGTGTTCGCCTTCCTCCCTGCCGTCCGATACGGCGTCCGTTCCTGACTCCAGCAGTCGCCAGAAGGCGTCCAGGTCCGGCGCGCCCGGGAAGCGGCAGGCCATGCCGACGATGGCGATGGCGTCCTCGCCGGTCCGCGCTTCGACACGAGGCTGCGGAACGGCGGCGGCAGGCTCCGGCGTCGGCTCGGACGACGCGGCGCCCAGGGATACCTCCAGCTCCTCGCGCAGGTGACCGGCCAGCGCCGTCACGTTCGGATAGTCGAACACGGCGGTGTTGGAGACGACGTACTCCCCGGCGAGCGCGCGGTTGAGCCGGTTGCGCAACTCGACGGCCATCAGCGAGTCCATGCCTAGGTCGAAGAAGCCGACCGTGACGGCGGGCGGCGACGGCAGGCGCAGCACGGCCTGAATCTCGCTCTGTAGGAAGGAGACCAGCGTTTCTTCGCGGTCTGGCGTTTGCGCCCCGCCGCGAAGCTGCGTGAGGAGGTCCTGCGATGACGAAGATTCGTCTGACCCTTCGCTTTCGGTCGAGGAGAACATCTCTTCCAGCAACAGCGGACGGTTCTGGACCGCTTCCTCGAACACGGACCAGTCCATCGACATCACGACCGACGTCGTCGTGTCCTGCCGCACGAGCCTTTCGAGGGCCTGAATCCCCTGCTGTGGAGTGAACCAGCGGCCTCCGAGCGCGGCGCGGCGCTCCTCGATGCGCTCCCGCTGCTCCGCGGCTTCGCCTATCTCCGACCATGCGCCCCAGGCGATGGCCTGCCCCGGCAAGCCGAGCGCGCGCCGGTGGCCCGCTAGCTGGTCCAGGAACGCGTTGGCGGCGGCGTGGTTCGACTGGCCCGGGTTCCCCATGACCCCGACCCGGCTGGAAAACAGGACGAAGAGGTCAAGGTCCAGGTGCATTGTCGCGCGGTGCAGATGCCACGCCCCGATGATCTTGGGCCACAGCACACGCTCGAAGCTTTCCCAGGTCTGGTTCACGAGCGCCGCGTCGGAGAGCACCCCGACGCTGTGGATTACGCCTCCGAGCGGCGGCAAGCCGGCGTCGATGCGATCGAGCATCGCGTCAACCGCCTCGGCCTCCGTTACGTCGGCCAGTTCCACCTCGACCCTGACGCCGCGCTCGCGAAGCTCCGCGATTGTTTGCTCCGCCTCGGCGTCGGGGGCGCGGCGACCGTTCAGCACGATCGCCCCAGCGCCGTGGTCCGCCAGCCAGCCGGCCACGGCACACCCGATTCCGCCGAGGCCGCCGGTCACGAGGTAGGTGCGGTCGCCGCGCAACTCGCCCGTCACAAGCGGCGACGGCGTCAGGACGATCTTTCCGATGTGCCTTGCCGACCGCATGAACGACAGCGCGGCCCCGGCTTCCGCCAGAGGCCACCTGCTGTGAACGATCGGCCTCAACTCCCCGGCGGTGACCCGGCCCATGATATGCCGGAGCACCTCGCCGACCATGCCGGGGTCGGTCTTCTTCAGCACGTCGAGTTCAAGGATGGCGTAAGCAACGTCCGGGCGGACTTCGGCCATCTCTTCTTCGCTCAGGATGTCCCGCCTGGCAAGCTCGATGAAGCGGCCTCCCTCCGCGAGGCATGACAGGCTGGCGTCGATAAAGCCTTCGCTCGTGAGGCTGTTCAGCACGACGTGCACGCCCTCTCCGCCCGTGGCCGCGAGGATCTGCTTGCCGAAGTCGGTCGTGCGGCTGTCGAAGACGTGCTTCACGCCGAGCGACCGGAGGTACGCCTGCTTGGGGGCGCTGGCCGTGGCGAACACCTCGGCTCCGGCGGCCCGTGCCAACTGTATGGCGGCCAGGCCCACGCCGCCCGCGCCTGCGTGAATGAGCACGCGGTCGCCGGCGTTCAGCCCTGACAGCCGGTACGAAAGCTCGGCCGAGACGAACGCGCTCGGAATCGTGGCCAGATCGGACACTGACATGCCTTCCGGGGCGGGGGCAACCAGCTCTTCCCTCGTCACCATCTCCGCGCCGAAAGCGCCGAAGCCCAGCCCGACCACGCGGTCGCCAACCGAGGCGGTCGAAACGTCGGCGCCCGTATCTACTATGCGTCCGCACATCTCCCGGCCCAAGTCGCCTTCTTCGATGAAGCCGAGCGAGCGGAAAACGTCCCAGAAGTTCAGGCCTGTGGCCTCCACCGCGACGCGGACTTCCTTAGGCTCAAGCGAGCGCGGAGCCAATAGCTTGACCTCCGGCGTCTCGAAAACGCCGCTGCTGTCCGGCGCGAGCACCCAGTCCGTGTCTTCCGGCAGGTCGAGCCGGGCGGCGGCGGTGCCCAGCCTGACGAGGCGCGCCGACATGCGGCGTCCCGCGCGGTAGGCGACGTGGTCTTCCCTGTCCGGGTACATGAGCTCGTTGACGAGATCGGATATCTGATCGGACGCCGCCGGGTCGAGGTCGATCATGCGCGGGCTTAGGTCCGACGCTTCCAGCGCGGCCACCTTGCCGAGGCCCCATAGAACGGCGCCGGAAAGTTGGCCGCCCTGCTCGCGTTCTAGCACCTGCGCGCCCCGCGTGAGGAACCACAGGCCCTTTTCAGGAGTCATGCCAGACTCGGACAGGCCCTGCACCAGGGCCAGCGCGCTTGCGCCGATGCGCGCGACGTCGGCGGCGACCTCCGGCGTCTCCGCGCTCTCGCCATGGCCGTCGAGAGCCTGGAGGTGGACCACGCCGCTGAAAGGCACGTCTCTTGGCAAGCCCTCGAACAGCGATTGCCAGGACTCGCGGCTGGAAGAACTTTGCACAACCGTCATTCCGGCGAAGGCCGGAATCCAGGGGTGGCCTGGGCGGGGTCCCCGATCCCCTGTAACTTCGCTATCCAAAGGCCCTCCGCCCGCATCCCCCTCCCGCGCATCCGCGCCCGCCAGCACGACCGTCTGGTTGCGGGCCGCCAATGCCCCTGCCAGGTCCCTGGCCGCGCCGGCGTCGTCCGCGGCGAGCACCCACAAGCCGGGGGCCTCGGTTACGCGCGCCGGGCCCTGGGTCACGATCACGCCCTTGTCCAGCATCTCGAACGTGAAGGAGTCGTCCACTCCCAGGACTTCTGTGTCCGTGAAGCCGGCGTCGGCGAGGGCCTCGCGCCAGATCGACGGAGTCGCCAGGGCGTGGTCCGGCCTGTAATCGTCCTCGAACCTCCACCAACCGTCCAACTGGCCGAACGTGAGGTCCATCCAGCCGAGGCCGCGAAGGTTTTCGAGGGCGACCATGTGGCCCGACGGCGCGAGAAGGGCGAGGCAGTGGGCCAGCGTCTCGTTCAGGAATCGCGTGGCGTGAAGGACGTTGGAAGCGATGATGAGGTCGTAGCCGTGCGAGTCGAAGCCCTGCGCCACGGGGTCTTTTTCGATGTCCAGGGGGCGGTACTCGATGCACCCGCCGCCGTCTCCGAACCTAGACTCCGCCTCCGCGAAGAAGCCCGCGGAGATGTCCGTGTACATGTAGTCGAACTGCCCTTCGGGCAACTCCGGCAGCACGGACGCGGTCGCCGACCCGGTGCCCGCGCCAATCTCGATCACCCTGAGACGGCGTCCATCGGGCAGCGTCTCCACGAGGCTACGCACCGCCTCCGCCAGCATCCGGTTCGCCGCGCGGGCGACGGGCGCCTTGAGGTACAGGTCGGCGGCCGTGGGTTCGCCGCTGCTGAACAGCAGCGTCAGCGGATCGGCCCCGCCGCGCAGAACGTCCGCGAGCGCTTCGCCCGACCGCTTGAACAGCCCGATTTCGGTGAGGCCGTGCGGATACCGTTCCGTCATGCCGGCGGCGAAGGCTTCGAGGTCCCGCGGCAGGTCTTCGGGCAGCGCGTCATCGGGGCCTGAGACAACGACGAAGCCGTCTTCCGACTCTTCAAGCACTCCCGACCTTGCGAGCATTTCCAACATGCGGAGGAACAGGCGGCTGTGTTCCGGGACCACGTTCAGGCTCTGCCGCAGTTCCTCGGGGACGACCCTCTCCCCCGCCGTGCGCGACCAGCCGAGGTCTTCCAGCGTCGCGAGGGCGCGCGACCTCGACCATCGTTCGAGGTCGGCAAGCAGCCTGTTTCTCCCGGTCGGATCGACTCCCGCGCCGGTCAGGTAGTCCGGGAACAGCTGCGAGTTCGCGGCTATAGCAGCCGGGCTGGGGAAGAAGTCCGCGTACTCGATTCCCGGCGGGAGAGCGCGTTCCCGCCACGCAACTTCATAGAGCAGGTCGTCTATGCCTTCGAACGAAGAGAGCAGGGCCGCTCGCGTTGCCTGCTTGACCGTGTATCCGTTCAGTTCGCCGAGGAGAGAGCCGTCCGGCCCGTAGATGCGCAACTCGCCCGTGAGGACCTCCGACGGTTCGCCCGGCGCGTCTTCGCGGGAGGACTCGCTCATGATGACGTGGCAGACGACGGCGTCCGGCAGGTCTCTGGAAAGCCACAACCGCTCCCAGCCGAACGGAAGATAGGTCGGCTCGCCCGGCTCGCCGGTCATGTTCCGAGCCATGCCCACCACCTGGAAGCACCCGTCCAGAACGAGGGGATGCACGTCCAGCCGGTGCTGGGCCAGCGCCGAAGGCAGGGACACCTCGCCCAACGCCTCGCCCGGAGCCGTCCACACCCTTCCCAGCGTGCGGAAGGACGGCCCGAGGTCGATGCCTGTGGCAGCTTTTGCGCGGTAGTAGGCCGGCACGTCCGCGGGCGACAGGCGGGCCTTCAACGCCTCCAGGTCGGCGCGCTCGCCGGCCGGGGCCGCCGGCCCGCCCGGCGGCAGGCTGGCCTCGACGTGCATAGTCCATTCCTGCCCAGGCCCCCTGCTGTATATCTGGACTCTGCGCGCCCCGGCCGTCTCCGGCGAGTCCAGGACGACCTGGACCACGCGGCCATCGTCCGCGGCGTCTTTCCCGGCTCCTTCTTCGGCGAACACCAGGGCGCTGTGCAACTGCATCTCATCGACGATGACGGCGTTGCTATGCTCGGCGATGGTCGCGGCGGCGGTCATTGCCCCGTACAGGGCTCCCGGCGCCACTAGCCGGCCGAACACCTTGTGGTCGTTCAGCCAGGCGGGATCGGACGGGAACACCTCTGTCTCGTACGTGACCTCGCCGCGAGCGGACTCGTGGCGCGCGCCCAGCAGAGGATGACCGGAGGCGGCGCGCCGCTGCGCGGACTGCGACACCCAGTAGCGCTCGCGCTGGAACGGGTAGCCCGGCAACGATATTCGCCGCCTCGATTCCCCGGCGAACAGGCCCTCGAAGGAGATGTCCAGCCCCGCCTCGTACGCTTGTCCCACGGCATCGACGAAGCCGCTCTCCGGCTCATCGGGAGGTCCGCCCCTTGGCGGCCTCCGCAGGCTTGCGATCACCGCGGGCGGCGCGGAACCGCCCTCCCCGCTCGAAGGCTCCGGCCACGCAAGCGTGGCCATCGGGCCCAGAACCGAGTGCGGGCCTATCTCCACGACGAGGTCCACGCCGAGACGTGCCAACTCCCTGACGCCGCCCGCGAACGCTACCGGCTCACGGGCGTGACGCCGCCAGTACGCGGCATCCAGCGCCGTGTCCGGGTCCACGGCCCGGCCCGTCACGTTGCTGACCACGGTGAGGGAGGGACGCCCGATGTCTATGCCGTCCAGAACGGCCTCCAGGCCGTCCAGCGCGGGCTCCACGAGGGCGCTGTGAAACGCGCGGGTCGTGTTCAGCCGTCTTGCACGGACCTCCTCCGCCTCGAAGCGCTTGACGATCGCGTCGATATCGTCGGAAGGCCCGCTCACCACGATGTGCGCGCCGTTGTCGGCGGCGATGCTCAGCCCCGCGCCGTTGGTGGACGAGTTGTGCGCCTCAACCTCCGAGGACACCCGTGAGGCCGGCGCGAAGATGGCGGCCATCGCGCCCTGCTCGGTACTTGAGAGCAGCGTGCCGCGAGCGGCGGCAAAACGCATGCCGTCTTCGAGGCTGAACACTCCCGCCGCCTGGCCGGCCGCCAACTCTCCAACGCTGTGGCCGATCACCACGTCGGGCTCGACTCCCACGCTGGCCCACAACGCGGTCAGGGCGCACCCCAGCGCGTAGAGGGCCGGCTGCTCCCATGCGGTGTCGCCCAATGGCCCGGTGGCGCCGGGCCGGCCGAACATCACGTCCAGCAGCGATTCGCCTCTTGCCTCCTGGAACGCCGCTTCGCAGCGGTCCATAACGGCCCTCGCGACAGGCTCGCTTTCGTAGAGGGCGCGGCCCATACCAACCCACTGGCTGCCCTGCCCCGTGTAGGCAAACGCCACTTTGGTTGCCGCCGCTGGCTCTGCCGGCGCGTCATTTTCCGCCACTTCGCTAAGCTTCTCGTGCAGGGACTCCAGGTCGCGGAACGCCAGTCCGGCACGGCGGTCGAAGTGGCTTCTCCCAATGGCGGCAGACCAGGACATGTCGGCGAGCGAAGACCCGGAATCGCCGGTCGACTGGGCTTCCAGCCACGCGAGATAGCGCGCCGCCAGTTCCCTGAGCGCGACTTCCGACTTCGCGGAGAGCGGCAACAGGCGGGACGCGCGCGAATCAAGGCCGGTATCCGGCGGCTGGACGCCCGCAGTAGACGCGGGCATCGAGACCGCCACGTTCCGCTCGCCGCCAACCGGCTGGTGTCCGTTAGCCGACTCGCCGGACGGGCCGGGGTACTCCTCGACCACGATGTGAGCGTTCGTGCCGGTTATGCCGAACGAGTTCACTCCCGCGCGCCTGGGATATCCCCGGTGTCCCGGCCAGTCCATCATGTCGGACGTGACGAGCAACGGCTGGCTTTCCCAGTCGAAGCTGGGATTGGGATCGTGAAAATGCAGGTGCTTGGGAATCACGCCCCGTTTGAGTGTCAGCGCCGCCTTGATCAGGCCGGCGACTCCCGCAGCCGACTCCAGGTGGCCTATGTTGGTCTTCACGGAACCGATGAGCAACGGGTCGTCCGAACTGCGCCCGCTTCCATAGACGCTCGCGACAGCGTCAAGCTCGATCGGATCGCCAACTGCGGTGCCGGTCCCGTGCGCCTCCAGGAAATCGACCTCCGACGGCTCGACGCCCGCGTCCGCCAGCGCGGCCTCCATGACCTGTTGCAAGGCGGGCGTGTGCGGCACTGTCAACCCCATGCTGGTGCCGCCGTTGTTGACCGCCGTGCCCCTGATCACCGCCCAGATGGGGTCGCCGTCAGCCTCCGCGTCCTTCAGCCTCTTGAGCACGACGACTCCGCACCCTTCGCCGCGCACGTATCCGTTGGCGGAGGCGTCGAACGTCTTGCACTGGCCGTCCGGCGACAGCATCATGGCCTCCGCGCGCAGTTCGTACACGCGACCGTTCAGGATGGCCTGCACGCCGCCCGCGATTGCCAGGTCCGCCCGGCCCTGCTGGAGGTCCGCCACCGCGTCGTGCACCGCGACGAGGGCTGAGGCGCAAGCGGCGTCCACTGCCTTCGCCGGCCCCATGAGGCCGAGGACGAAGGAGACCCGGCCGCTGGTGCCGTTCAGGTTGGTGCCGCTGAGCGCGTAGAGGCTGCCGGCGGCCTCGGACGGCCTGCTGGAGTCCAGAACGAGCATGCGGTACTCGTCATTGCTGATCCCGGTGTAAACGCCGGTACGGCTACCCGAGAGCCGGTCCGGATCGATCCCCGCGTCTTCAAGGGCCTGCCAGCTTGTCTCCAGCATCATGCGCTGCTGCGGGTCCAGCAGTTCCGCCTCTACGGGCGAAATGCGGAAGAACGCAGCGTCGAACCGGTCGATGTCGTCAACGAACGCCCCGAACCGGCATGCCTCGTTCTGCACCGAGGGATCGCGGATGATCTCGCCCAATCGTCCGGTCCCGGAACCGGGCACGCCTTCGGTTACCGAGTTCCCGCCTTCGATCAACAACCTCCAGAAGGCGTCCAGGTCCCCCGCGCCGGGGAACCGGCAGGCCATACCTACGATCGCGACGGGCTCTCCGCCGGCGGAGCCCGAAGCCGATGCCCTCGCTGTGCCGGAATACTCTGTAGTCGTCATGCTGCTACTGTTCCTTTAGCATAGAGTTAACCACCAGTCGGACTCTGCTTGCAAGCTGTCTCATACGCACTGAACGAGTACAATCTCCGCTAGCAGGGAAGATCATGACAGCATACCCTGCTGGATACGGTTCGAAGCGGCGAACCAGTGGAAAAAACTCGCGCCAGGTGTCCGGTGAGTTCTGACGGCAACCAAAGACGAATACTCGGCTGGCGGGAATGGGTATCATTGCCGCACCTCGGAATCAGCGCGATCAGGGCCAAGCTGGATACGGGCGCGAAGACCTCCGCGTTGCATGCCTGGGACGTCAGCCTTCGCACGGTCGATGGCCGGCAGTGGATACGCTTCCGCGTTCCGTCCATGCGGGAAGAGGAAGCCGCGTCCATCGAGTGCGAGGCGCCGGTCAGCGACGAGCGGTGGGTCACCAACTCGAGCGGCGCCGGTGAACGCCGATACATAATATCAACGGACCTTCAGATAGGCCGGAGCAGTTGGCCGATAGAACTGAGTCTCACCAATCGTGACGCCATGGAGTTCCCGATGATCATCGGACGGGAAGCGATGCGGAACCGTCTGATAGTCGATCCCACGGCCTCGTTTCGCGCAGGCAGTAAACCGAAGAAGGCTGCCGCGAGTCCCTTAGAGGACCCGGACGGCGCCGGCGGAGCGGTCACGTGAGAATCGCAATGCTGGCGCGCAATCCCGGCCTCTACAGCCACAAGCGCCTGGTCTCTGCCGCCGAGGCCAAAGGCCACCAGATCGATATTGTCAACACGACTCAATGCTACGTAAACATCACGTCTCAAAGGCCGCAGGTGCTGTACAGGGGCGAGACGCTCGAAGGCTACGACGCGGTGATTCCGCGCATAGGCGCGTCGATAACCTTCTACGGGCTGGCGGTGCTGCGCCAGTTCGAGATGATGGGAGTGTGGGCGCTGAACGAGTCGATGGCCATTGGCCGCGCCCGCGACAAGCTCTGGGCGCTGCAGATCATGTCCCGCCTGGGGATCGGCCTGCCAATCACAGGCTTCGCGAACTCCGCGCGGCGGGCGGAGGAGTTGATCCGAATGGTCGGCGGCCCGCCCGTCGTCATCAAGCTGGTGGAAGGCACTCAGGGCCTGGGAGTCGTGCTTGGCGAGACCATGCCCTCGGCAAAGAGCGCGTTCGAGGCTTTTCGAGGCGCCAACATAAACATACTCGTTCAGGAGTTCATCGAGGAGGCGGACGGAGCGGACATCCGGGCTTTCGTGATAGGCGACGAGGTTGTCTGCGCGATGATGCGCCAGAGCGGGCCGGGCGAGTTCCGATCCAACCTTCATCGCGGAGGCACGGCGAAAGAGATCGGGATCACGCCGGAGGAGCGTTCGACCGCGGTGCGCGCCTGCAAAGCGCTGGGGCTGAACGTGGCCGGCGTGGACATGCTTCGCTCCAGCCGCGGGCCGGTGGTCATAGAAGTGAACTCGACCCCCGGACTGGAAGGAATCGAAAAGTCCACGGGCGTGGACATCGCCGAGCGCATAATCGCGTTCATGGAAACGCATGCCAGACCCGCGCCTCCCGGAACGCAGGATCAGTGACTCGCCCATGAGCGCACCAGCCGCGAACTCCTCCGGAGCCATCACGGTAGGCGACGTCGAAGTCGCCCCCGGGTATCGCGCGCAGGTTGACCTGCCGATCGCGGACCTCTCGACCCGCGTGCCGATCACGATGCCCGTGCACATCATCAACGGCGCTCAGGAAGGGCCGGCGCTGTTCGTCTCGGCTGCCATACACGGCGACGAGATCAATGGAGTCGAGATCATACGCCGCATCATGAAGCTGGCCGCCTTGAGGCGTCTCCGGGGAGCGCTGATCGCGGTCCCGATAGTAAACGTGCCCGGATTTCTGAATCTCAGCCGGTATCTGCCGGACCGTCGAGACCTCAACCGTTCGTTTCCAGGGTCGTCCAGAGGCTCCCTCGCCGCCCGCCTTGCCAACATGTTCCTCGACGAGGTCCTCTCGAACTCCACTCACGGCATTGACCTTCACACCGGCGCAGTGCACAGGGAGAACTTTCCGCAGATACGGGTCAACGTAGGCAACTGCCCCGCCGAGCGCATGGCGCAGGCATTCGGCGCACCCTATGTGTTGCATTCGGTATCCAGGGAAGGAAGCATCCGCGCCGCGGCCAACGAACTGAACGTCCCCGTGATCGTTTACGAAGCCGGCGAAGCGCTCCGCTTTGACGAAACGGCCATCCGGGCCGGCGTAAGGGGCGTGGTACGGGTCATGGAAGACCTGGACATGCTGCCCGCCGGACGACGCCACGGCGTTGCGCGCGCTCCCACGGTTCTGCGCTCCAGCCGCTGGGTGAGAGCGCCTTCCAGCGGCGTTGTCAGGTCCAAGCAGCCGATAGGCGCGCAGGTAGAGTCAGGACAGGTGCTCGCCGTCGTTTCTGACCCATTGGGCGAGGAGGACACCGAAATCAGGTCGCCTACCGAGGGCGTGATAGTGGGCCGGACCAACCTGCCCCTCGCGCACGAAGGCGACGCGCTCTTCCACATCGGCCTGACGGAAGAAGGCGGAATCGAGGCTTCCCCGCAAACTTTGAACGAACCGCCCGAATGGAGTTAGCGGGCCTCTGGCCCCTTCCCCAGTCTGCTGGGGAAGGCTGGGATGGGGCAAGAGCACCGCTAATCTACGTCGTCACCTGTGTGCACCGAGGGAAAGATGCGATGGTAGCGCGTACGGGATTCGAACCCGTGATCTCCGCCTTGAGAGGGCGGTGTCCTTGGCCACTAGACGAACGCGCCACGACTGGCTGGGGATCTAGGATTCGAACCTAGGCTTACAGATCCAGAGTCTGTCGTCCTACCACTAGACGAATCCCCAGTACGAATCGATTCTAGCAACAGAATGTTGCTGCTTCAAGGCGCTGCCGAAACCGTAACTGTTCAGACTTGCTGAGTCGCTATAGTCCCTTCCCCAGTCTGCTGGGGAAGGTTAGGATGGGGTCATGGGGCGAGGCGCGGGGCCGCTCCCTCAACACTGAACACTTACCCGAAACCTGCTCCGTTTCGTTCGTGGTGAGCCTGTCGAACCATGAGCGAAACGGAGCCACGAATCTCCCAGACCTGAGGAAGTTACGGGCGCGCTTCGATGTTCCGCAGGAGGTTGGCCATCTCTATCGCCGAGATGGCGGCGGTGTAGCCGGCGTTGCCGTTCTTGCCGCCGGAGCGGTTGATGGCCTGTTCGACGGTGTGAGTGGTCAGCACCGCGAAGATCACCGGAACGCCGGTGTCAGCCGACGCTGAGGCGATGCCCTTGGCGGCCTCGCCGGCAACGAAGTCGTAGTGGTCGGTCTCGCCCTTGATGACCGCGCCGATAGCGATCACCGCGTTGAACCGGCCTGTGCGGGCGAGGCGGCGCACGGTTAGCGGCAGTTCGAAGCTGCCGGGCACGTGCGCAACGGCAACGTCGTCCGCGGAGACGCCGTGCGCCTCCAGCCCCTCCCTCGCGCCCGCGAGCAGGCGGCCGGTAATGAACTCGTTGAATCTGGCAACCGCGATGGCGACCTTCAGGCCCGCGCCGTCGATGCCGCCCCTGAGCTCGTCCGTCAAGAACCGGCCTCCGCGGCCTCGTCCGCGGCATCCTCCGAATCGTCCTCTTGAGCGCGAGCGGACGCGCCGCCGGAGACGTCCAGCAGGTGGCCCAGCCGGTCCCTCTTGGTCTGAAGGTACCGTATGTTCTCCGAGTTCACGCTCGCCTGGATCGGCACGCGCTCGACGATCTCCAGGCCGAACGCGTCCAGGCCCACGACTTTGCGGGGGTTGTTGGTGAGGAGCCGCATCTTGCCGACGCCCAGGTCCGAGAGGATCTGCGCGCCGATTCCGAAGTGCCGGACGTCCGGCGCGAAGCCGAGGTGCACGTTGGCGTCCACCGTGTCCAGGCCGAGGTCGTCCTGGACGTGATACGCCTTGAGCTTGTTGTGAATGCCGATTCCCCTGCCCTCCTGCCTCATGTACAGGAACACGCCGGTGCCGGCCCTGCCGATAGCCTCCAGTGAGAGCGCGGCCTGCTCGCCGCAGTCGCACCGCAGGCTGCCGAACACGTCCCCCGTCAGGCATTCGCTGTGCACCCGCACCAGCGTGGGCTCGTCCGGCGAGATGTCCCCAACCACGAACGCGACGTGCTCGTCCTTATCGACCAAGCTGCTGTACGAGACGGCGGTGCCTTCGCCGAACTCGGTGGGCAGCCGCGCCTCGGCCACGCGGTCTATCAGCCGCTCGTGCTCCAGGCGGTACGCGATGATGTCGGCAACGGAAACGATCGGAATGCCGTGGGCGTCCGACAGCCGTTCGAGCTCCGGCATCCGGGCCATCGTGCCGTCTTCAGCCATGACCTCGCAGATCACGGCGGCGGGGTACAGGCCCGCCAGCACCGAAAGGTCCACCGAGGCCTCCGTCTGCCCCGCACGCACGAGGGTGCCGCCCTTCATGTACCTGAGCGGGAAGATGTGGCCCGGCCTCGCCAGGTCCTCGGGCTCCGCCTCCGGGTCGATGAGCGCCTCGATCGTCTTGGCGCGGTCGTGGGCGGAGATGCCGGTCGTCGTTCCTTCCAGCGCGTCCACCGTCACGGTGAACGCGGTGCCGAGCCGCGCCGTGTTGTCGTGCACCATCATCGGGATGCGGAGCTGCTCCAGCCGCTCGGCCATCATCGGCGTGCAAATCATGCCCCGGCCGTACTTCGCCATGAAGTTGACGACTTCCGGCGTGGCCTTTTCCGCGGCGACGGCCAAGTCGCCCTCGTTCTCGCGATCCTCGTCATCCACGATTATGACGAGCCGGCCCGCCTTGATCGCGGCTACGGCCTCATCGACGGAAGCAAGCGGCATTTGACAGTTCCTCCGGTGGTTCCGCTGCGGTCCGCGCGCTACCCTTCGGCCCGTGCGGCCATCAGCCGTTCTACGTACTTCGCCAGTATGTCCACCTCTATGTTCACCCTGTCGCCGGGGCGGCGGTTGCCGAAAACCGTGTTGTCTCTCGTGTACGGAATCAGCGTTATCGAAAACGACTCGTCGTCACAGTTTACAATCGTGAGGCTCGTGCCGTCCACGGCAATGAAGCCCTTCTCCACTACGTACCGCATGATGTCCGGGGACGCCGCGAAGCGGAGCATCAGCGCGTCCCCGTCCGGCTCAACCGCGGCGACCGTCGCCGTGCCGTCCACGTGGCCCTGCACCATGTGGCCTCCCATCCGGCTGTCCGGAGTCAGCGCGCGCTCCAGGTTCACGCCGTCCCCCTCGTCGAGGTCTCCGAGGTTCGAGCGGCGCAGCGTCTCCGGGACCACGTCCACGCCAAACCCATCGGATGTCGTCTCGGTCACCGTAAGGCAGACTCCGTTGACGCAGATGCTCTCGCTGACCGACAGGTCCCCAAGTACCAGTTCGGCGGCGATCGCCAGCCGCCCGCCGCGAACAGCCTCTACCCTGCCCACCTCTTCAACTATTCCTGTGAACATTCGCGCTCCCTCTCTCGCCGTCATTCCCGCGCAGGAAGACCTTTGCATAACCGTCATTCCGGCGAAGGCCGGAATCCATGGGTGGCTTGGGCGGGGCCTCCGGCCTCTTCCCCAGTCTGCTGGGGAAGATTGAGATGGGGCAAGAGCGCCGTTACACAAACACCGCACAGAGTTACGCAAAGCTCTCCGAAGGCGGGAATCCATACGCGCGCGCCGCCGTTCATCGGCAGTACCCCGTAAGCAGCATATCGTCCCCGATCCTCTCCCACCGTGGCCTCTTCAACTCCAGCGCCTCCGCCATTCTATCCACGCCCCGCCCTCCGACGGGGCCGGGCGCCGCCGTCCCGCCAACGATCTTGGGGGCCACGAAGACCAGCGCCTTGTCCACGAGGCCGAGATCGAACAGCGCGCCCATGAGCGTCCCGCCGCCTTCCACCAGCGCCGAGGTCACCCCGCGCTGGCCGAGCGCGTCGAGCAGAGCTTCCAGGTCCACTCTGCCGGCCGGCCCTCGAACGCAGAGCGCCTCGGCGCACGCCATCACTTCGCCGTTATCGACCGTGGGCTTGGCGGCTGCTATCAGCGTGCGGCCCGGCTCTCGCAGCAGCGCCGCGTCGGGCGGCGTCCTTCCGGCAGAGTCCACCACCACGCGCAGCGGCTGGCGCTCCCGCGGACGCCCGTCATCGTCGCGGGCCGTAAGCCGCGGGTTGTCCGCGAGCACGGTGCCTATGCCCACCATGATCGCGTCGCACTCGGCGCGAAGCCGGTGGACGTGCGCCCGGGACTCGGCGCCGGTCACCCAGCGGGCGTCGCCGGAACGCGAGGCGATCTTGCCGTCCGCGCTCATCGCGTACTTGGCCGTGACGAACGGCCTGCCGTTCCTCACGTGCTTTGCGTAAGCCTCGATCAGCTCGGAGGCCTCGGCCTCCATCTCGCCGGCGGTTACGGCGATCCCTGAGGCCCGCAGGACTTCCGCTCCCCTGTCCGCCACTCTGGGATTCGGGTCGGCGACGGCGTAGTGCACCTGCCGGACGCCCGCGCCGATTATCGCGTCCGTGCAGGGCGGAGTGCGGCCGTGGAACTGGTGCGGCTCCAGCGTCGAGTAGAGCGACGCGCCCGCAGCCTGGTCGCCAGCCTGCTTCAAAGCCACGACTTCGGCGTGGTCGCCTCCGGGCGGCTCCGTGTGGCCCTCGCCGACGATGCGGCCGTCCTTCACCACGACTGCGCCGACGGCGGGATTGGGGCTCACGCCGCCCAGAGCACGCCGGGCCAGTTCCAGCGCCCGCGCCATGGGAGCCGTCACGGCGCGCCGCTCAGCCCGCGCCGTCCGTTCTTCCGGGGCCGTCCATCGGAAGCTGGTAGTTGGCGTAGTACTTGCTCGCCACCGGGCCCTGGTCTCCGCGGTACTTGCTGCCCAGCGTCTTGTCGCCGTACGGCCTTTCGGCGGGAGTGCTCAGGCGCGTGAAGGAGATGTGGCCTATCTTCATGCCGTAATAGAGCGTCACCCCCAGAATGCCGACGTTGCTGAACTCAAGCGTCAGCCTGCCGCTCCAGCCGGGATCGATGAAGCCGGCCGTGGAGTGGATCAGCAGGCCGTAGCGCGCCAGCGAGCTCTTGCCCTCGATCCGCGCAACGACGTCCGACGGGATGGTGACGCTCTCCAGCGTGCTGCCGAGCGCGAACTGGCCGGGGTGCAGCATGAACGGCTCGCCCTCGCTGATTATCACCTCGTCGATGATGTCCTCGGCGGGGCGCATCACGTCGATGTGCGTCCTGCTGGTATTGCGAAACACCAGGAACTTGCGGTCCAGCCGCACGTCCACGCTGGCCGGCTGGATGCAGCCCTCGCCGAGGGGATCGATGACTATGCCGCCCCCGGCAAGCTCTTCTCTGATGGTGCGGTCGCTGAGTACCAAAGCCTACGATTCTCACTACTGTATGCCCGCCGCCAAGACGGGCCTGCATGTTAGCAGTGGCCGCCAATGCGCCGCAATTGAGGGCGGCCTGTCGATGATATAACCTTGTCCTGTACAAAGCTGGCGCTTCAGCGTCCCAACCCGAGAAAGTTGAAATCTGCTCAAGCATGCGAGCCGCACAGCAGGCTACCACGCATCTGATAGCCGAGAATCCCCAATCAGGAGATGAACATTGAGTAAAGCCGAAGTAGAACGCGCCATCATCACCGCACAGAAGCACGTAGCCGAGTTTCAACCCAACCCGCCCGGAGGCCGAGTGCAGAGAAAGGCCCCTGTCAACAACCACGAGACCAGCACCCGCTATATCCTCATTGACCCCATCCTGCGGACTCTAGGCTGGGATACATCCAATCCGGCCGAGTGCGTAGTGGAATACGAAGTAGCTCGCAAGGGCAACTACCCAGCAACCCGGGTGGACTACGTGCTGAAGGACTCTACTGGCGAACCAGCCATCGTGATTGAAGCCAAGCGTATCGATGTCGAGTCCGATGACGAGCTCGCACTGGACCAAATGGAGCGCTACTTGCAGGCCATCCCAACCGCCACGATGGCCGTCGTGACGAACGGCCAGTATTGGAACATCGCCAAGCGAGAAGGAGACGGCTGGAAGGCTGAGTCTCGCTATCCACTGGGACTCCACTACAAGAAGACTGATGAGAACGCCCAGCGGCTGTGGGACGCTCTGTCTAAGGAAGTCGTGGAGCAGACACGCGCCAAGCGGGGCGGCAACTTCGGAGCGGCCGCAAGTAACCGTCGTCGGTACCGAAGAAGAAGATGAAGATAAGGAACCTGCGCTTCCAGAATGCTGAGGTGGGCCCTAGAGACTGAACAGGGTAGTCAATTGAGAATTCACCGTTCCCGAAGGAACCTGGCAAACGTGTCGCTGATGATGCTTTCGTGGCTGCACTCCGGCGGCAGGGCCTTGTTCGTCGGCCTCAAGGCCGTGCCGAACTAGCCGGCGGCGGTGATTCGGACATCCGCAGGGGAATTACATCAAACAAAGTCGCCGGCGGCGACTACGGCACGTCCAGCCGCCCATCGTGTTACAGTGATGGCGTCGTTAGATAATTCTTAGAGCATTAGGGGCAAGGGCGCAATGGAATGGCCAATGGTAGGTGTGATAGTCACGGTTGTGGTCAGCGTAATCGCCGTGATGAACGGCTGGGCCATTCTCTTGATTCGGGACCTGCGGGCCGATATGCGCCGCCAGCGCCAGGAGTTGCTGGCCGTCCTTCAGGGCCGCGCCCATGACGAAACCGGCGCTGCCGTATTTCACCAACTAACCGCCTCTGCGGACTAACCCCCGGTCGCCCCAAGCCCGTCAAAGAGCCTGCCCCGAGTCCCTCGAGGGGGCCGTGCCCCCCGCACACTGTCGTTCCGAGTCCCCCGAGAGCCTGCCCCAAGTCCCCCGAGGGGAACCTACAGCCTCCCCACTCGCCACCAACCTCCTTCCACGGCAGCAACCCCCAACCGTCATTCCGGCATTCACGCGCCAGCGTGAACCCGGGGCCAGCCGGAATCCAGCCGGGCGGGGCCACGCCCCCCTAGCCACTAACCACTATTCACTATCCACTCCCCCTCCCCTTGACACGCCAGTACGCGCCCGCTATCCTAGAACCCATGGATACCGAAACGCACACCATATCACCCATACAACGCATCGTCCGAGAAGAAACCCAGGACGGCAGACTCATCGTCCGTTTCCTCGTCGCCGCCATGCAGGACCAGATCCGCGACGCCAAGCCCTACCACAGGCTAGACGCCGCACGCCAACTAATCAAACTCGGCTTCGAAGAAGCCAAAGAGTTCGCATCCCTCAAACCCCTTCCCCAGTCTGGCGGAGCCTGCCCCGAGTCCCTCGAGGGGGAAGGCAGGGATGGGGTTCTGCCCGCCGAGGCGTCCCAGGCCGACACCCTAGACACCACCGGCCTCAACCCCGACCTCGCACGCTTCATACGCGCCGAGACCGACGGAGGACGACAAGCCATACGATTTCTCATAGACGTCATGCTAGGCTTCATGCCCGGCTTCGGCCCCCACCACCGCATAGACGCCGCCAAAGAACTGCTACGCCGAGGCTTCGACGACGCACCCGGCCCCCTCCACCACGACACCTACCCCGACACAGAACTAAACCCCCTTCCCCAGTCCGCTGGAGCCTCCCTCTCACCCCTTCCCCAGTCTGCTGGAGCCTCCCTCTCACCCCTTCCCCAGTCTGCTGGGGAAGGCCGGGATGGGGTTCCCGACACCAACGGAGCCTCCCTCAAACCCCTTCCCCAGTCTGCTGGAGCCTCCCTCTCACCCCTTCCCCAGTCTGCTGGGGAAGGACGGGATGGGGTTCCCGACATCCTCGCCGGCTACGAACCCCCGTACTCCAACACATACGGCCACAGCGGAGACACCGGCTTCGACAATCGAGCCGTCTCCAAAGCGACAGACGCCCTGCTGGACGCCGTCGGCAGGCGCCCGACGCCCCCGGACCCCAGAGTCGTTTACCCCTCCAAACGCGGCAGCATCATCATACACAACGGAGAGGAGCACTACTTCAGCGAACACGCCCGGCCGGCCGTCGAAAGGTCCATAGCGGCCGGCGAAATCATAGACGCGGTCAAGCGCATCCGCGAGTCATGCCGCGGCCCCATCCGACTCGCATGTCCCCACGGCAAAGCATCCTGCGACTGCGGCTTCGACCCCTGGACCGAATATCCCGATGACCCAACCGTCATTGCCGCGCGGGCGCAAATCCATCCGCCCGAACCCGAACCCACCGCTGACGAACCCGCCCCCTCTGACCCCTTCCCCAGTCTGCTGGGGAAGGCCGGGATGGGGTCGGCCGGCGCATCTCACACCGAACCCACCGATGGCGAACCCGCCACCCCGGCAGAGAACCCGCCCTGAGTTTGAAATACCCGGAACCGGGGCCGCTTGACTGCCTTCCGGCCTGGGCATATCATCGCGCCTATCACGAACATACAGCCACTGCCCGTTCAGGTGCCCGACCAGGGAGAATAGGGAAGGCGGTGAGAAGCCGCCGCGGTAGCGCCACTGTAAGCGGGGTCCGGAGCCAGCGCCCACTGTCGATTTCGATGGGAAGGGCGCGGCAGATGAGTCCGACCGCGAGCCAGGAGACCTGCCTGAACGGAAGGTGACCTCTCCGCATTAGAGAGGGTCCCTGTGCCGTCCGGCCGCGCTGCCAGGCGGAGCAATTTGCGACCTCTTGCGGAGATACGCGGAGGTCTTTTCTTTTGCTGGCCGCGAGCATCGCTGCATTGCAGGGGTACCGCCAGACGGCGGTGGCTACTCGCGTCGTCATCGGCTCGGCTGTGCTGTGCCTTTTCCTGCTGGGGGCCGCGCTCGCGTCCCTGAGCCTCGGCCCGGTGAACATCCCCGTGGGCCACGTGGCCGCCATCGCGCTTTCGCCGCTGGGGATCGACTTCGGCTCCTTCGAGCGGACCGAGCAACTCGTGATCGAGCAGATCAGGCTTCCGAGAATCGTGGCGGGCGCGCTGGTGGGCATGGCGCTCGCGGTCGCGGGGGCGACGATGCAGGGCCTCTTCCGAAACCCGATGGCGGACCCGGGATTCATAGGGGTGTCCGCGGGCGCGGCGGTGGGCGCGGTCGCCGCGATCGCCGCGGGGGTCACGGGCCTGTTCTTCCTTGCCCTGCCCTCGTTCGCGTTCGCCGGCGCGCTCGCCGCGTCCGGGCTCGTGTACGGGATCGCGGCGGTCGGAGGCCGGTTCTCGATGGCGACGCTGCTTCTCGCGGGCGTCGCGGTCAACGCGTTCCTCAGCGCGGTCGTCTCGGCAATCGTCATCCTGCTGCCGGACACGGGCGCTCTTCGGGGAATCCTGTTCTGGCTGGCGGGGGGGCTGGACTCGCGCTCATGGGAGCACGTGCAGATATCCGCGCCCCTGATACTCGCCGCGGTCGCCGTCATCGCGCTGCAGGCGCGCGACCTGAACCTGTTGATGCTGGGCGACGACGAGGCGCGGTCGATGGGCGTGAGGGTCGGGCTGGCGCGGCCGCTGCTCCTCGGAGCGGCGGCGCTGGCCACGGGCGCGGCTGTCGCGGTGAGCGGGATCATCGCCTTCGTGGGGCTGGTGACGCCGCACGTCATCCGGCTCGCCCTCGGGCCAGACCACCGCGTGCTGATTCCGATGAGCGCGTTGGGTGGCGCGGTGTTCGTTCTCGTGGCAGACACGGTGGCGAGGACGGTGGTGCAGCCGGCGGAGTTTCGAGTGGGGGTGCTCACCGCGTTCGTGGGAGCGCCGTTCTTCATTCTCCTGCTGATCAAGAACAAGCGCAGGGCCTACTCACTTTGAAGCGAAGCCAACAAATAAAGGAGACATGATGAGAACCGGACGGCTGAAGCTCTTTCTCGCGACCGCGGCCCTGGTGCTGGCGGCCTTGCTCGCGGCGTGCTCTTCGGAGCCGTCGCCGGCCGCGGTGGAGACTGCCTCGGCTCAAGAGGCGGCGCCGAGTCCAACGACCGTGGCGGAGGCGACGGCAACGGCCAGCCCGACTGCCGAGCCGGAGAGCGCGCCCGGGACTCTCGAAGAACAGTTCGGGACGGTCGGCGGGATCGTGGACCCGAGCAACTTCGGATGGCCGCGAGAGGTGGAAGGGCTGAACGGGCTAGTCAGCATTCCGGGCAAGCCGGAGCGGATCATCACCGCTTCGATCGGTCATGACGAGGTCACGCTGGCGGTCGTGCCTGCTGCCCGTCTTGTGGGCGTCGGCGCCGTTTCCAAGGACTCCACCTATTCGAACGTGGCGCAGGCTGTGCAGGACATCGCCGAGGTCTCCCGGGAGCCGGAGACGATAATCGCGCTGTCGCCCGACGTGGTGGTCACGAGCCCGTACTTCCCTGCCGAAGGGGTGGAAGCGCTGTCCAAGGCCGGCATCCCGGTTGTCCAGACCGAGCTGCGGAACGACCCGGAAGCGCGAGTCGCGGGCATCCTGCTGATGGGATACATCTACGGCGAGGAGGAGCGGGCGGCTGAGTTCGCGGCGGAAGTCCGCGACAGGTTCGAGTCCCTGGTTGCCGTGACCAGGCAGATGAGCGACCGGCCTCTTGTTCTGGCGATGACCGAGTTTTCGGGCACGCTCTGGGTAGCGGGCGCGGGCTCGACCGAGGGCGGAGTGATCGAGGCCGCGGGCGGAATCAACGCCGCCGCGGAGGCAGGCATCGAAGGGAACCAGACTACGAGCCTGGAGGGCGTCATCGCGATGAACCCCGAGGTCATCGTGATTCCGCAGCCGGTCGAATTCGGAGCGGAGGAGTTTCTGGCGAGCCTGTTCGCGAACGAGGCGCTCTCAGAGATTCCGGCGATACGGAACGACCGTGTCCACGTTGTGGAAAGCAAGCTGTTCACAACGCTCTCTCACTGGAACATTCTCGGAGCGGAGGCGCTCGCGATGATGCTATGGCCGGCCGAGTTTCCGGACGCGCCCCTGGTCCCGTTCAGCGCGGCGGAGTAGCGCGGGATGAACGCCAACGGACTGCCGGCGATCAGCGCCAGCGGGATCTGCTACGAGGTCGATAACGCACGGCTCCTGGAAGGCGTGGGGCTGCAGGCGGACCGGGGCCAATTCGTCGGGCTGATCGGGCCGAACGGCGCGGGCAAGACGACTCTGCTGCGGACGATCGCGGGGGTCGTCGGCATGAGCGGCGGCGAGATGCTGCTGGAGGGCGTCGATCAGGCGTCGCTGTCGGCCAGGCAGGTGGCGGAGCGGCTCGCGCTCGTTCCGCAGATCGCGCCGTACACGCACGGGTTCAACGTCATGGAGCTGGTGCTCATGGGCCGATACCCGCACCTCGGGCGCTTCCAGATCGAGGGCAGGGAGGACGCCCGCGCGGTGCGGGACGCGATGCGGCAGTCGGAGACGGAGCAGTTCGCGAACAGGACGCTGGAAACCCTGTCCGGCGGCGAGCGCCAGCGCGTGTTCATCGCGCGCGCGCTGGCGCAGCAGCCCCGCATCCTGCTGATGGACGAGCCGACGGCGAACCTGGACGTCCTGCACCAGTTCAAGGTCATGGACATCGTGAGGGGCCTTGTGGACGAGGGCCTCACGGCGGTGGCCGCGATACACGACCTGAACATGGCGGCGCGATACTGCGACCGGCTGGCGGTCATGCGCGCCGGACGGGTGGTGGCGCAGGGGGCGCCGCGGGACGTGCTCACGCGGGAGACGATCCGGGCGGCGTTCGGCGTAGAGTCCGCAGTCCGGGAGGACCCCGCGACGGGGCGCCTTTCGATTTCGATGATCGGGCCGGCGGGGGGTGGGGTGTAGGGGCGCGGCGGCGCTCAACCGCCGACTTCAGTCCACCGGCTCCCCAGCGCCACGATGCGCGCGGAGGTACTGATCGAAGAGGTGGTCCTTGATGACCTCGCCGAAGGACGGGTCGTCCGTGATCCGCTTGTACAGGTCGAAGTTCAGGTCCACGATCTCCTGGATGATCTCCTCGACCTTGTGGTCGAAGGCGATGCGTATGTTCTCCAGCGTGTTGACCTTCGCGGCGGCGTCCAGCGCGGCGTCCTCTTCGAGCCGCTCCATCATCCGGCCCAGCGTGACGCGGTGCTCGGGTCCGAGCTCGATGCCGAAACGCTCGTTGAGTTCGGCGATGATGCGCGAAAGCGCCTCCAACTCTTCCGGGGTCTTGCCCGTGTCTTTTGTCGCCACAGGGTCGAGCGCGCCCGCCTTGCCCGTGCGGTCCAGCGGGACCTTTCCGCTCCCGGTCTCCTGGATGCGGTAGGACTCCATGTCGATGCTCTGCTGGATCTCCCGCGGCAGTTCCTCCCCGGTGTGGGGCAGCAGCCGGCGCAGATGGCGGGCGAAGGCGTAGAGCTTCTCCAGCCCGGCGTCGGAGAAGGGCAGCACCTGGGCCAGGAAGGAGTACAGCCGCACGTAGTCGGAGAGTTCGCCCCGGAATTCGTGGCGCTCGTCCTCGTGCATCTCCTCGAAGCGCTCAATGGAAGGGGCGAGGGCGGCATAGAGACGGTCCTGGGCGGGGTTGGTCCCGAAGTAGATTGCCGCGAAGCCGTCCACGTCCGTTTCTGTGAAGACCGGGAACTTCTCCAGGCGGCCCTGCTTCTCGTACAGCAGGTTGGGATCGGTCGCCTCCGACAGGATGGTCGTCTCGTAGTAAGGCTCAAAGGACGCCTTGATCTCGTCCGACTCGTTGGTGAAGTCCAGCACCATCGTGCTCTGCTTGTCGGCGTGCGTGCGGTTCAGGCGCGACAGGGTTTGCACTGCGTTCACCCCGCCGAGCTTCTTATCGACGTACATCGTGTGCAACAGCGGCTGGTCGAAGCCGGTCTGGAACTTGTTGGCAACGATCAAGAACCGGTACTCAGGCGTCTCGAAGGTCCTGGCGGTCTGCGCCTCGGGGATGCCGTTCATGCCGGACTCAGTGTAGGTCTTGCCGCCGTCTTTGACCGTCCCGGAGAAGGCGACGAGCGCCTTGAAGGGATTTCCCAACTCCGCTATGTACCTGTCCACGGCCAGCTTGTACCGCACCGCGTGGAGGCGGGAGCGGGTGACTATCATGGCCTTCGCCTTGCCGCCGATCTCGCTCTGGGCATTGTCGACGAAGTGATCGACCATGATCCGCACCTTCTCGTTGATGGCGTGCGGATGAAGGTCCACGAAAGACCGGAGCAGGTAGTCCGCCTTGCTCTTGTCGTAGCGCGGGTCTTCTTCGATCTTCTTGATGAGCCGCCAATAGACTTTGTACGTGGTGTAGCTCTCCAGCACGTCGCGGATGAACCCTTCTTCGATCGCCTGCCTCATGCTGTACAGGTGGAAGGGCGCGAACGTGCCGTCAGGCTGCTTTTCCCCGAAGAGTTCGAGCGTCTTGGACTTCGGCGTGGCGGTGAACGCGAAGGTCGATACGTTGGAGAGGTGCTTGCGCTTCTCCATCTCCGCGAGCACCGCGTCGTCCAGCTCTTCCTCCGGGGTCTGGGCTTCCGTCTCCTCCGACTCCGCCTCTTCGAGGGACTGGGCGGCGAGCACGGACTTGAGGCCCTTCGTGCCCTCGCCGGACTGGGAGGAGTGCGCCTCGTCCACGATCAGGGCGAACCGCCTGCCCGGAAGCTCGCCTATCTCCTCGGCGATCACCGGGAACTTCTGGAGCGTGGTCACGATGATGGTCTTGCCGCCCTCCAGCGCGTCCTTCAACTGGCGCGAGGTCTTGTCGATGTTCTCCACCACGCCCAGCGTCTGCTCGAACTGGCGCATCGCGCTCTGAAGCTGGCGATCGAGCACGCGCCGGTCCGTGATCACGACGATCGAGTCGAAGACGCGGCGGTCGTCCGCGTCGTGCAGTGTCGAAAGCTGGTGGGCGAGCCATGCTATGGTGAACGTCTTGCCGCTGCCCGCCGAGTGCTGGACGAGGTAGCGTTGCCCCGTGCCCTGCGTCCGCGCGTCCGCCACCAGCCTCCGCACGCAATCGACCTGCTGGTAGCGCGGGAAGATGAGGGAGCGCCTGCCGTTCCTCCTCCCCTGGTCGTCCTCCTCATGGACCTCATGGACGAACCGGCGCACCAGGTCGAGCACGCTGTCGCGCGCCCAGGCTTCTTCCC
The DNA here is from genome assembly GCA_963668185.1 of Dehalococcoidia bacterium. Taxonomy (GTDB): domain Bacteria; phylum Chloroflexota; class Dehalococcoidia; order Lucifugimonadales. The sequence continues at coordinate 317,522 of OY764162.1, read as the reverse complement.
AGAGGTAGGACGTGGGGTAGCCGTTCCGGGTCGGCGGAACGGGCGGATTGCCGGCCCCTCCGAACTTGCCTTTGTTGAAGGGCAGGAACCGCGTCGCAGGCCCAGCCAGCCTGGTGGTCACGTAGATCAGTTCGGGGTCCACGGCAAAGTGCGCCAGGCAACGCCCGGGCGCTAGCAGCGGCTCCCTCGGGTCGCGGTCGGCCTTGTACTGGCGGATGGCGTCCGCGACGTTCTGGCCCGTCAGCGGGTTCTTGAGTTCGGCAGTGAAGACCGGGACGCCGTTCAGGAAGAGGGCTAGGTCCAGGCTCTTGTTGTTCTTCTGGCTGTAGTGAAGCTGCCGTATGACCGCGAAGAGGTTCGCGGCGTGCAGATGCCTGGTCTCATCGTTCAGCCCGCTCGCCGGCCGGAAGTACGCGAGTTGGAACCTGCATCCCATGTCCCTGATTCCGGAGCGCAGCACGTCGAGCGCGCCCCTGCGCCCGATCTCGGACGCCAGGCGCTTGAGGAACCGCTCCTCGACCGCCGTCCCGTGATGCTGGGACAGCCTCTTCCACTCGCGGGGCTGGGTTGCCAGCACGAAGTCCAGCGCGTCGCGCGGGATGAGGCAGAGAGCCTTGTCGTAGTCATCGGAGACGCGCTTCGAGTATCCTCCGGGCGGCATATCGCCGTAAGGGGCCCGCTTCTCGGCCAGCACCGGGCGGAGCAAGGCCGCCTCGATGGCGTCTTCAAAGGCCCGCTCTGAAACGTCTACGTTCATGCTGCCTCCGTCCCTTCACTCAGGATTGAAAGATAGCTATCGTATCTGCCGGTCTCGCCGCGTCTCAATACCGCCACTCCTTATTTCGCAAGTCTTAATGAGGAGATTGATTATTTAGCATTACGCCCTAAATATGAATAAGCCATGCGTCGAAAGCAATCCCAAGCCACTGCACTGAGCAAGTCCGTTTCCGGAAGGACGGCACGGTTACGCCTCAGCGCGGCATGGTGGTTCCGGTCATTGCCCCCCACTTGCTCCGACTACGCCGCCACGTCCCGCACGTCGATCCTGCCGGTGACGGCTGCCGAGATGAGCGCCGCCCGGAGTTCTTTGAGACGCTCGACGGCTTCACGCACCTTCGCGGCCAGGGCATCGAGCTTCGCCGTCTCACGGTCCAGGTGCTCGGCGATGGCGTGTTGTTCGGTGAGAGGGGGCAAGGCAGTTCTAATACTCCAGAAAGCTTCAGGATACAATCGCAATCTCGACGACCAAACGCCCTTTGAGTAACGCGCAATCTCCGTAGTGTGCATGAGGCTCCGGCATAGATACTCATAGTAGTGAGGAATGAGCCTGTCCTGGTCTATCCTGTACACGTTGTAGGATGGACTGACTATGCCATCTTGGAATGCAACCCCTAGCGCACCCATCCATGCCCACATCGTGTTGATTGCCAGATCGCTGGATCGACAGATCTTGTAGCCGGCGAGCGACTCTGCCTCAATCATGGTGACATCGGGCTTCTCAGAACGCGGCGTCACACCAGTAATGTGAGAAACGGTCAATAGCTCCTCTTCACCATTTGGAGAACGCAAATCAGATTCGCGAAAAAGCCACTTGTTGTACTCTACCTCCCAGTGCGCCGGGACCTGGCCCAGCCACTCAACGCCGGAGTCTTTCATGGGCGCGTCGGCGTCGAGGCCCCGGGTGACGGCGCGGCTGATGAGGGCGGCGCGCTTCTCATGTAGCAGCTCGGTCAGCCGCTCCTTCTTGGCGACGAGCGCGTCGATCTTCGCGGTCTCCCGGTCCAGGAACGTGGCGATGGCGCGCTGCTCGGGGGAGGGTGGGAGGGGCATATAGCTGATGCCAACTTGATCTGGGCTGACGCGAGGCATCCTGGCCCCATAGGTGAACACGTTTACCCAACGCACATATGCCTCGTTCAGCAGACAGTACATCGCATAGCTCTGTAGAAAATCCCTTAGAGGGCGCAACGCCAGGATTTCGCTAGTAGCCACACCGTTGAAATCGGGACGTGCCGACTTCGCCAAGTAGGGCCTGAGTTTTCCAAACAGGACATCACCAGCCTCGAAAGATGCAACAATACTATCAACGTTTTCCGGCTGATTATCGAGAAGTAATCGACCAGTCTGTGACTCAACGTGTTCGAGGCCAACGTAAGTGGCTTCCTCAGGCTTACGGTCAAGCTTGCTGACCCGAATGGGAGCGCTGTACTTCAACCGTCGGACTTCCCAATGCGCCGGCACGTCACCAAGCCACTCGACGCCGGAAGGCTTGTACGCGGGGTAGGGATCGAGTCTCACGTTCTACCTTGCTATCAAACTCTGGTGCAGATCAATCAACCCAGCAATGTAGCCTATGGAGTCACCTGACGGGTCCAAACGGTATCTGCCCCCCTGAGCTATCTCAGCCAGCCTATTGATCCTTACTTCATCTGACTCTTTGGTTCTGTCAGACAGATACTCGGGATACTCCAACTTACGGCCACTGGCAAGAAGGTCTAGCTGGTTCAACGCGATCGGTTTTATCCATGGTGAACTGTTGGCTTCGTACTCAGCCCGATAGAGACTTACTTCAGTCATGTCCAGCATATCTGATAGGTGATCGTCCTCATATCCTTGAACGGACATGATTCCGTCGATGTAGTCCATGACCTTGCTCGCGTGGCAACCGCCTCTCACGAATTGTCGATACAAGTTTAAGTTCTTGAGCTTCAAGGGTATGAACAGGCCGAGCAGCCAGGGATAAGTGGAACTGCCCGGCCTGACATTCCTGCCTACCAAGGCAAGCGACCTTACGCAGTACTGTACGTCGCGTAAAGACAGTCCCATCCTCGCCCAAAGCTTGGGAAAGTAGTCTAGGTAGCGCTGAACCTCAAAATGGTGCACCTGTTGGTTGTGAATGTTACTCAGCCTGACGAATACGTCGGGCAGCTTCAGTTTCTCCATCAATTGGCGGCAGAAGAACGCCGAGTCCGCTTCCGGCAGCACGAACTCCATGTCGAAGAACCGGCGGAGATAGACGTCGGCATCGATCTCGCCGTAGATCGACCTGAGCGAGGCGCATAGCTCGTCGCGGTTGATTCCAAACACGAACACCAGCTTAGGCACGTCGAACACGTGCTTGACCCTTTCGAGAAGCTCGACGGCGAATGTAGGCCGGCACCTGTCCAACTCGTCGATGATGAACACCAGGGGATGCCCTGTCTTCTTGAGAACGGCCTCGGCCAACCCCGCCAGGCGTTCCTTCAACTCGTCCTTTGACGCCCTCTGATACAGATACTCTTCTACAAGGTTCCTCTGTTCCTCTACATCGACGTCAAGTGTCAGTCCAGTAGTTTTGTTCAGGACCCCCAGGGCGTTTTGAACAAGTAGCGGCAAGGCCTTCTCTATGACTTTGACCGTTAGCTCCCTGAGGCCCCTTGCCTTGAAGTGGTCGTGTAGCTGCCCAAGTATTGCAAGGAGCGGGTCGTCGCAGAAATCGTCCTCCCAGGCGTTGAAGTAGATGGCGCTGAAACACTTGTTTTCCAAGTCCTGTTGCCAGCGCTTCAGGAGAAAGGTCTTGCCCGTTCCCCAACCGCCGTGGATGCTGACCGTAAACGGCGCCGACTGATTCCGAACGATGTTTGTCAGCCTTTCGGCTATGTGGCCGCGGTTGAGCAGGTCGTCGTTCCAGGGCCGCCCTGCCGAAACCTTCGGCTCCGGGAGCTTCAGCAGCAGGGAGTCCCGTGGATCCGGGTGATTGTTGCGTTCTCCGTTCATGGCTTCAACTCTACCAACCGTTCGAGCAACTGCCGTCGATGTTTCCTTGCAGCAACGCCCTGCCGCTGTTCGGAGTAGCCGTGCGCCGTCTTCTGAAAGCTTCATCAATCCACTGACGGACCGTTTCCCGCCTGCGAGGGCGCTTACGCGGCCACTTGTAAAGCAATGCATAAGCGTCGTCCCCGTCGATGTTGTCAGCTAATCTGGCAGGCATCAATTTCTCATTGTACGTCTCCGAACGGTGGTCCGGGTGCTCCGGCAACCAGATGCCCAGCAGGCCGTTCCTCTGGTTGTAGTCCGTATGCCTGATGCTGGAGTTAATCTCCCAGTCCACGTGCATACGCTGCCACGTGCAGGGGCCTATGAGCACGATGGTCACGGACGCCTGGCGGATGTACTCGTCACGAATCTCCCGGCGAATCGTTTCCGCGTCCAAGCCGGTGTCGTCAATGTCGTCTTCGTCGACCGACTCGTCTACGACCAGGTCCCCCATCATCTGGAGGAACCGCTTCTTGTACTCCCGGTCTTCGTCGTGGTGGCTGACGAACACCCTGTGCCGCTGCGTCATGGCTCTGCTCCCTCCTACAAGACCAGCCACCACGCAAGCAGGACGGTGGCGGCGACGAGCGGGTAGAACAGCCAGACCGAGACCGAACCCAGGCAGCGCGCTACCAGGCCCAGCCCCATGCCGGCCGGGATTACCCTGTAAACGTCCGTTGACGACAGTTTGCCCCTGTGCAGCTTCGCCACGAACTCGTTCTGAGACTTGATGAATGACCGCTCCAACGCCAGATAGTAGGTGTCCAGAACTAGGAACAGTAACGTCGGCGCCAGTGCTATCAGCGCGTGCTGCGGTTCGCCGGTCCGCGCGACGAGCACCAGCACGGCGGCAACCAGCGTAACGCACCACACCTTGCAGGAGCGGCTGTTGCCGGCCATGCGGTTCACCACGCCCTGCATGATCTCAAGGTGAGTCCGCACGGCGGGGGCGTCAGCATCTATGGATTGGCTCTCGGTCATGCGGTTCTCCTCATCCCAACAGTGGCCGTAAGCATCTCATCGGCTGACGGACGATACTTCATCCAGCTTAGCGCAGACTGCCCCGTATCGATTTCTCCATTGCCCGCTTATGTTCTTCCCAATCGGGTTCCACGCCGGGGCCTTCACGCTCAGCGCACTTTTCGAAGAAGCGCTTCAGGTCTTCGGGAGACTCGACCTGTTGCGGTCTTCGTCAGGGATTATGAGTTGTACTCTAGCCATCGCCGTATCCTTCATTTCCGTGTGTGTATCTTACACATCAGCGGCGCTAGCGTTAACGGGCGGGCGCTACCTTGCGGCCCCGGTCGCTTCGCCGAGCAGGCGCACGATGTCCGCCTCTATGTCCTGAATGTCACGCTCGATATCTTCCAGCGGACGCGGCGGAGTGTACCTGTAGAAGTGGCGGTTGAAGTTGATCTCGTAACCGACGACGCCCACTTCGCCGTCTTTGGGGTCGCGCTTGGACAGGTCGATCCAGGCGTCCGGCACGTGGGGCCGCACCTCGCGCTCGAAGAAGTCATGGACGGTCTCCGCGAGCGGCACGCGTTCGGTATCGCGCAGTTCGGGGTCCGGCTCCGGGTCGCCCTTGCGGTTGCGGCAGATCTCGGCGGCCTCGTCGCGCTCCGAGAGGGCGTTGAGGATGGCTTTCCTGGCGGGAGCGGCCAGCTTCAGCCCGGCGCGCTTCAGGGCGTCGTCCAGCATGGCCTGGAAGACCTTCCTGTCGCTGACCTTCGTCTCAGGCAGTTCTTGCAGCAGGTTGCGGAGCTTATTCTGCAACTTCAGCCCCTGGGACTCCTCCTGGTCCGCAGCGTAGCCGCGCTTCTTCGACTTCGCCAGCGCCTGAAAGCCCCTCTCCTCCTCAAGCCGCGCGATGCGCTCCGGGCTCGCGAGGAAGTTGAGCCTCAGCGGACGCTCGACGGTGATCTTGCGATAGCCGAAGTGGGACGCCGGGAAGACGCGGCTCACGACGGCCTCCTCTTGACTGCCGTTCTTCGCGACGAGGCGAGCGTCGCCGTCGCGGTAATCGACGAGCAGCTTCAGGATGTCCTCAGCCTTGTCCGGCGTTATCTGGCGGCGCTTGTCGCCAAGGCTCCTTCGCATCGACTCCCAGAAGGATGAGCCGTCGATGAGCTGCACCTTGCCCCGGCGCTCCGGGGCCTTGCGGTTCGTGAGGAGCCAGACGTATGTGGCTATGCCGGTGTTGTAGAAGAGCTGCTCAGGCAGGGCTATGAGGGCCTCCAGCAGATCGTTCTCGAAGATGTGCCGGCGGATCGCGCTCTCGCCACTGCCGGCGTCGCCCGTGAAGAGCGGCGAGCCGTTCATGATGATGGCGATGCGCGAGCCGCCCTGTTCGGGGTCTTTGGTATGGGAGAGCATGTGCAGGAGGAAGAGGAGCTGGCCGTCGCTGATGCGGGGCAGGCCCGGTCCGAACCGGCCCATCGCGCCGCGATCGTGTTCAGCGCGAACCGAGCGTTCGTCCCGCTTCCAGTCCTTTCCGTACGGCGGATTGGCAATGAGGTAGTCAAAGCTCCGCCTGGCGTGGGCGTCGTTGGACAGTGTGGTGCCGAAGGCGATGTTCTCGGCGTCCCGGCCTTCCGGGTCCTTGATGAACAGGTCAGACTTGGAGACCGCCCAGGTCTCGGGGTTCACTTCCTGGCCGTAAAGGTGAATCTCAGCATCCGGATTCGCCGGGCCGTGCAGCAGATTGCCGTTCTCACGGCGACCGAGGTTTATGTGCTCCTTGGCTATCATCAGCATCCCGCCGGAGCCGCAGCATGGGTCGTAAACGGTGCGGACGACGCCCCTGCCCCCGATGCCCGCCTCGTCTCCCGCCAGCATCAGATCGACCATCAGGTGGACGACGTCGCGGGGCGTGAAGTGCTCGCCCGGGTTCTCGTTCAGCGCTTCGTTGAACTTGCGGATGAGCTCCTCGAAGATCGTGCCCATCGTCGCGTTGTCTATCTGGTCCGGGTGCAGGTCAACGCCCCCGAACCGCTCCAACACCTGGAAGAGGAGGCCCGATTCTTCGAGCCTGCTGATGGTGTTGTCGAAGTCGAACTTCTCCAGCACGTCCCGCATGTTCCCGCTGAAGCCCGCGATATAGTTCCGCAGGTTGGGGGCCACGTTGGGAGCGTCCGCCAGCAGTCTCTCGAAATCGTACTGCGAGGTGTTGTAGAACGCGAACCCGGACGCGCGGCAGAGCTGCCTGTGGAGGTGTTCGAGTCCCCTGCCCTTCAACTCCGCCTGCCGCTGGAGCACGTCCTCTCGCGTCGGAGCCAGAACGCAATCGAGCCGGCGCAGCACGGTCAGCGGCAGGATGACGTCCTGGTACTTGCCGCGCTTGAACGTGTCGCGTATCAGGTCCGCGACATTCCAGATAAAGCTGACTATCTCGCTATGGTTCATCGTCCCATCACATTACCAGACCTGGCCGCGGATGGCCTGCGGAGCGGGGGGGAATAGTCCGCCTATCTGCTTGAGCGGAAGTGGAGCTGGGGGGACTCGAACCCCCTACCTCTTCAATGCCATTGAAGCGCTCTCCCAGATGAGCTACAGCCCCACGAGAGGTACAGCCAACATGGTAACACCGGCGTCGCTAGCTACGGAAGGCTACCCCAGCGCCGCCCTCATCTGCTCTGCCACGATGTGCTCGTCGCCTTCGCTGAGGTTGTGCACGCACACGCGCAGTGTGTCGTCTCCGACGGCGTCGAGGCGCACGCGCGGCGACCCTGCCAGAAGCTCTGCCGCCACGTCCGGGGCGGACTTGCCAAGCGCGCCGGTGTCGAGCGAGACATCCAGGCCCACGCCCCAGTACGAGGTCGTGCTGACCGTCTCCATGGACTTGACCGAAGAAACGCCGCGCAGCCCGTCCTCGATGACCGAGAACTTCGCGCCGTAGCCCACGAACCGCTCCTCGTGGTCGATCGTGAACCATTCGTCGATCGCGGCCACCAGGCCCAGTATCTCCTGCCTGTCCAGCTTCAGCCCTCTGCCGACCGACTTGTGGGAGATGAAGCCGTGGTGCGTGACGGCCTCGATGAGGTCCCCGCGCCCGCAGACGAACCCGGACGACTGCGGGCCACCCATGTACTTGCCGCCGAAGCAGACCAGGTCGGCGGACTGCGCGTTCCGCACGAAGAAGTCCGTCGGGTAGATCTGGGCCGCCGCGTCGGCAATGACGGGGACGCCGCGGCTGTGCGCGAGTTCGACGACCTCGTCGAGACTCGCGACGCCGGCGTCCGGCTCGGCGCGCACGAGGTAGGCCACCGCGGCGGTGTCCGGGCCTATCGCCTGCTCGTACGCATCGAGGGACGCGCCATCGTCATCGCCCGCCCAGACCAGCTTCGCGCCGCAGACGGTGTAGCTGCGGTCGTACGTGTACGCCTGCGGCTTCGCCAGCACCACCTCGTTCTTCATGCCGGCGGTGTCCGGGAGCCGGTCGCTAAGTTCCTGGTCGGCGCCGGTCATGCACGCGGCGGTGCTCAGCGCGAGCGCCGCGTAGCAGCCCGACGCCACGTACGCGCCGTCGACGCCAAGCTGGTTCGCGATGTAGTCGCCCGACTTCTTCAGCAACTCCTCCATCTCGACGAAGCTCGCGCTCGCCTCATCCATCGCGCGCTGAACAGCCGGGGACGGCGTGGAGCCTCCCCAGACCGTCGTGTTTCCCGCGGCGTTAATCACGGGGCGGGCGCCGATTCTCGAATAGACATTCTCGGCTGCTGACGACATCGTTCACTCCTTCTTCGTATGCTCGTGTTTAATCTCAGTCTCAGTCTTGCCGCGCGTAGTGTACACCCGCGGCCTGCCCTTTTCATCGCCGTTGGCATATCATGGGCGCGAATCCGTCGGCCGGCAGCATCCGAAGCGCAGACAGGAGTTTGACATGCAAGAGTACCTACGCGAGCAAGTCGATTGGCCGCAGGCGTTCCCGCCCGAGGAGTACAAGACGAGGGTGGACAACGTGCGCAGTTCCCTTGCCGACAAGGGGATCGACGCGATCTACGTCACGATACCGGAGGACATCACGTACCTGACCGCGTACGATATGATCTGGTACCACCTACGCAACCTGACCGGCGTGTTGGTGATGGCCGACCGCGAGGGCACGGTCTTCTTCGACGGCAAGGGGCACACGACCATCGTATCCACCACGCCGGAGATCAGGGAGATCGTCTGGTTCGAGCGCGGCGGCTTCGGAGACAACATCGAGACCATCGCCAACACGCTCAAAGACCGGGGCGTCGCCGGCGGCACGGTCGCGCTGCAAGCCTGGAGCTACTCGCCCCATGCGACGGTCGTCGAAGCGCTGGGAGACCGCCTGAAGGAAGGCGGCGCCAACGTCGTGGACGGCTCCATGATCGTCGAAGACCTGAGGTTCGTGAAGTCGCCGCTGGAGGTCGAGGTCATGCGCAAGGCGTCGGAGATCGGCGACGCCGCCATGGAGGCCGCCCGCGACGCGATCAGGCCCGGCGTCACCGAGACGGAGCTAGAGGCCGTGATCATGCACTCGATGATGAGCCAGGGCGGCGGCTACCCCGGCATCCGGACGATGCTCGGCTCGGGGCCGCGCGCCGGCACGCACCACAGCCCGCCGTCGCAGAGGCAGGTGCGGCAGGGAGACCTCGTGTTCGTGGACTTCTGCGGCTGCTACCACCGCTACCACGTGAACGTGAACCGCACCTTCTCGCTGGGCGAGCCTGATCCGCGATGGGTGGACCTGATGGACAAGTCCGCCGGCTGCGTGGACGCGATACTGGACGCGGTGAAGCCGGGAGACCCGCTGTCGAAGGTGCAGAAGGTGGGCGACGAGTACATCGACGACGCCGGCCTCCGCAAGTGGGTCTGGTTCGTCGGCGGCTACGCAACCGGCATCGCGATCCCGCCGGACTGGGTGGGAGTGCATAGATTCGTGCCGGGAGCGGACGGCGTGGACCGCGTCTTCGAGACGGGGATGGTACTCAACTTCGAGAACCAGTTCGACGTGTGGGAGGACTGGCCCGGCGGAAGCGGCGCGGCCTACATAGACACGTTCCTGATGACGGACGAACGGCTGGAGGTCATGTCCAAGCTGCCCCGGAACCTCGTGGTGGTGTAACGGAGGCCTACACCGGCTCTCTGGCCAACGTGTCGAAGTCTGAGATGCCGGGCATCCGGGACAGGCTGAACGCGCCGATGTCGAAACGGCTCCGGCCGTCCACGACAAGCTCGCTCACGATCTTGCCGGCTACGGGGCTGAACGCAAAGCCGCCGCCGCCGAAGCCCATGTTCACGTAGAAGCCTTTCGGGCTGTCCAGGGCGTCGATGACCGGCAGGTCGTCCGGCGTCCGGGCGATGATGCCGGCCCACGTGCGCAGCACCTTGGCGTGGCGCAGCCCGGGCACCATCTCGACGAACCGCTCGGCGATGTCGCCGGTCACGAGCGATGAGGTCTCCAGGCCTTCGTTGACCCTGACGTCCTTGTGGACGGCGTTCCACCCGCCGAAGTGAAGCTGGCCGCTCACGGCCTGACGGCAGTACAGCACGTTGCCGCCGAACGTCGCCTTCGTAACGGGCGGGAGCGGCAGCGTGCACAGGATCTCGATCAGCACGGGACGCGGCGGCGTGCTCAGGCCGACCATCTCGTTGACCAGGTGCGCCCACGGCCCGGCAGCGTTCACGACGTGCGAGGCCGCAACAGGGCCGCGCTCCGTCTCGACGCCCGTAACCCGGCCATCGCGCGTCCCGACGCCCGTGACGCGTGTGTGCTCGTAAACGCGAACGCCGCGCCTGTCGAGCGCGGCGCGCCACGCCTCGCAGGTCAGTTGCGGGTTCGCGTGGCTGCCGCCGGGGTTGAACGTGCCCCGGAGCGCCTTGTCGGAGACGCCCGGCAGGATTTCGCGCATCTCCTGCAGATCGACCACGCGGACGTCGCTGCCCGCGGCGCGGGACGACTCGGCGTTGGTCTCGACCCTGACCGCCTCCTCCTCGGTGAGCGCGATGTGCAGCGAGCCTCCCTGTACGAACTCTATCGACCGGCCAAGCTCCTCTTCGAGCCCGGTCCAGAGCGCGGAGTTTTCCGCCGCGATCGCGCCGCCCGCCTTGCCTCCGGCGCCGGCCCACCCGCCGTTGCGCCCGGAAGCCTCCCAGCCGGGTATGCCCTTGTCCACGAGCACGACGTCACTGCCGCGCTTGGCGGTGTAGTAGGCCGTGGCCATGCCGACCACGCCCCCGCCGATGACGACGACTTCGGCTTCGTCTAACGTGCGGTTCATAGTTCCACGGATCGCCCGCCGGCAGTGGGCCGCCGGTGGTGCCAGCGTATCTTCACGAACTCCCGCTCCTCGCGCGTAAGGTCCCGGTTTCGGACGACCTCCAGCGAGACCGGCCTGAAGGGAGGCCGATACGAGGCGGGCGCAACGCTGTCCAGCGGCGCGCCGGTCAACTCCGAGACGATGGCCTGGATCCCCTCGCGGCAGCGCCTGCCCTGGCAGTGGCCCATGCCGCCGCGCGTCAGACGCTTCACATGGTCGGGTGTCCTCGGACCGGCCTGCACCGTCCTCTCGATGTCGCCGCGCGTGACCTCCTCGCACAGGCACACCTTCAGGTCCGGGTCGCCGTCTGAGAGCGCCCTTGCCCATGCGCGCCGGCCCTCGACGCCGTTCGCGCCGCCGGGGCCGGGCCTGGCCGGAGACGGGGCGGCTTCCACGTCCACGCCGAGGTCCCGCGCCGCGGCAATCGCGGCGGCCCTGCCCTGCGCCTCTGCCGCCGTCGGACTCGCGAAGCTCTCGCCCGTCACGCCCGCGCAGTCGCCGGCCGCGAACATCCCGGCGCGCGTGGTCCGCATGTCCGCGTCCGTGACCGGCGTTAGCTCGCCCTCGCCCAGGCGGAACTGAAGCTCGCAGCCGGTCCAGTACATCACATCGACGTTCGACACGAGGCCGATCGCGAAGCAGACCGTGTCGCACTCGATCTCCGTTCTCCTGGAAGGCGACGGCGCGCCCGACTCGTCCAGCCCGGCGATCGCCAGCCCTTCCACCTGCTCGCCGCCAAGAGCCTCGATGACGCCGTGACTCGGAAACAGCGGCGCGTCTCCCAAGCCATCCGGCGCCGTCCGGCCAACGTCCACGACGCCGGCCACTTCGACGCCCGCCCGCTGCGCACTGTCCGCCAGCGTTCTTGCTATCCCGCCCGCTCCCAGGATGGCGACGCGTCGCCCCGCGAACGCCTGGTACCTGTCGATGAGGGCCAGCGCCGCCGCCGCGCCCATCACGCCGGCCTTGTCCCAGCCTCGGAACGGCAGGCAGAGGTCGCGCGCGCCGGACGCGAAGATCGCGCGCTCGTACCGCAGTCGCCACGAGCGCTCTTCGTCGGCGAGCGTCAGCGTGTCGTTCGCCGCGCTGTCCCATACGGCCACGCCGGCGTGCACCTTCGCGCCCGCCTCAGCCGCCGCTTGCAGGCCGGTGTTCGCGCCGACCACTCTGCTCATCATCAGGCCCCGGTCCGACGCCGTGCCGAGCGCGCGCTGGCCGAAGAAGAGCGGGATGTCCATCGCCATGGACTCGGCGTCCACGGGATGCTCGTCGATGAGTACCACGTCGAGGCCAAGCCCGGCGGCGGTTCTCGCGGCGGCGGCTCCCGCGACTCCCCCGCCTACGACCGCAACCTGCGTGTGCTCCATGCCGCTACTCCCGATTCCCGCCGGGCGCTACGCGCCGTCGATCTGGGACTTCAGGCACGCGAAGAACTGGTCCATCAGCTTGCGGGACGCCGACGACAGCAGCCTCTGGCCGACCCTGGCGACTACGCCGGTGACCTGCGCGTCGCCGTCCAGCGCGACCGTCGTCCCGCCGTTCGACGCGCTCAGGCTGAGCCGGCCGTCGCCTCGTATCGAGCCGCCGGACCCCTTGCCGGAGACGATCATCCGCAGCGACGACTCGCGCTCCATGTCCGTCAGCGTGACCTCGGCGCTGTAGTCGCCCCGGATCATGCCTACGCCCACGGACATCGACACGCGGTAGTGCGCGTCGTCCACCTCCACGAACTCCTTGCACCCGGGTATGCAGTGGCGCAGCGCGTCCGGCGAGAGCAGCCGCTCCCAGACCACGTCCGGGGCCGCGTCGAAGCTGTAGTTGCCGCTGATCTTCAAGCTATCCTCCTGATGATAAGCTCACCCAGGCAGGCGGTTGGTGGAGTGTGGGATCGTGCTAGAATAGCACAAAGGTATGCCTGCCCGTCAGGAGCAACGATTATGGTGGCCCAAACCGTAAATGCCAGATTCACCAACGGGGTGCTCACGCCGCTGGAGCCTCTGGACCTTCCAGAAGGCGTCCTCGTGGAACTGAATATCCAGACGCTCGATGCCCTCGGGCCGGATGCGCCGACGGACAGCCACGATGAGGAAGAAGACGCGGGGCTGTTGCAGGCCATGCTCGAGGCCAGCATCGACGACCCAAACGAATTCGTCAGCGAAGCGGAAGTCATGGCAACGTTGCGTCGGTGAATACCGTCTGGGAATAACACAGGACGGTGGCTGTATCATCCTGCGCCGTCTGCTGCACCGCAGCGAAATCTACCGCAACTTCCCGTAACGGTCCGAGGGTGCCTGAGGGGTTGATGCTCTACAAGCGACACATCCTGCCGGCAATCGCGTTCTGTGCGCTGGCGGTCTTCGTCGCCGCGTGCGGCACGGACGGCGGCGAGCTTACAGGCGGCGCAGTTGTTGAGACGCCGACGGCTACGCCAGACGGCTCGGTTGTCCCTACGCCCACGGCTGAGGTTAGGAGTGAAGCTACGACTTCCGCCCGCGCTACGACTCCCACGCCGACCCCCGAAGCCGAAGATGATGCCGAGGAGCTAGGGTGCTCTGACGAAGAAAATGCTGTTGAAGGCATGCAAGTGCTCCGGAACCCTGAATGGTCTGTACCGCCCTCGTTGGATGAGCAGATATTCGAGTCGGACACGATCGCGCGGGCGACGCTCAAGTCGGTAACTGCGGCGACGGAAACGATTCCATGCAAAGGCAGCAGCGCCGTCGCGTACCGGCCCGTGCACGAGTTGCGATTCACTGTCCACGAGTACCTGAAGGGCAGTGGACCGCCCGAAATCCTGGTGGTCGCACGCGACGATGAGTACACGTACGCGACGGTTGCAGAGGCACGCGAGGTGGCGGACTATGCCATGTCCTATCGAGATACGACCTGGGACAACCATCAGGCAGTGCTCTTCTTGAGGACGCTTGACGGTTTGTCTTGGCTTACTGCTCGGTACACTCCTACCAACTCAGTGAGCGTTTCTGCCAACACCACAGCGTTCAAGATATATTCGGGCGCCCCTTACGAATCGTGGTGGCACCACACTGGCAGTAATATCTACATCGGCGAAACGCTCAGCCGCGGGTGGTTACCGGCGGGCGGAAGCTCGGACGGCGTGTCAGGGGCGGCCAGCGTATCATTCAAGACGGGTGGCTCATCCTTCGTCACGAACGACTCCATGACATCGAAGCCGACGGTCACTCTGGGGGAGCTTAAGACCAAGATAGCCGAGATGGCTGCCACGCTGAAGGCCGGCGAAAGTATCGCAGGATACGAGGAGTGTATTCGCAGAAAGATTTCGCGAGAGCGGATACGCCGCGTATTCCCATGGGCACCGGTTCAACTCGAGGCAAGACTGGCCTCCGGTTCAGCGGCAGGGACAGAAGTGGACAGGAATTGGACAGGTCCTGGAGAGCCAGAGTACAGCCACTACTACGTGACCGGCCCAGACAAAGAGTACTTCCAGGCCCCGATCATCGATGCCGACTCCAATCCGTACAACGGGTACTTCTATACGCTCTCCACCACCCGCCCCCTGCGGGCTGGCGTGTACAGGATCAAGGATCACCTGTGGCATTACAGATACTTCCCCTGCAATTTCAAGCCTGATGATTCTAACTACACCGAATGGACGGTAACTGTCACCGCGCCGTCCGGCACGGTGCACGAGGCGTTTTTCGATCCAATCTACGTCACGTCCACGGCTGTCGTCGGTGCAACGACAACGACCGGCACCATTGGGTGGGCAGCGCAGCGAGTGACCATCGACGCGTGGGGGTCGCTGCCTGCGGACCATCACGTCGATTTCTTGTCGTTGGACGGCTCCGTCGCGCTGCGCCTCGACGCGGACGACGCCGACGATAAGGCGAAGGACGGCGGAGGGCGCAGCATGTCGTGGGGGGTGTGCGACCAGCCGTGGAAGGCCGGCGACAAGCTCATGCTGCGCATCAGCCGCAGCCCCGAGAACCTGACGGGCGCGACGAACGACACTTCGTGCGCCGCGCCCTGAGCCAGCCGGGCGATTCGAGTCCCTCGAGGGGGATCTGATCAGGCCGTTTCGAACTGCAACGCCGAAAGATTCAGGTTGGACGAGCGTTTGGAGAGGTAGAGCATCTCTACCCCTACCACTTCATTCGACTCGTTATAGTCGAGCACCACGCCGGGCGAGACCTCCACGGACTCGATTATGGGGGAGTCGTCTATGCGAAGGTAGAGAGCGTCTGCTTCCTTGTCCACGCTTAGTTTCATAGCTCTCCTCTCATGCTTCGATCAAAGAATACGCTCACAACGCGCCAGGGAGCAACGCTGGTGTTGACTGCGACGCGCAGAACGCGGTTGTCGCGTTCCTTCATGGCGTGGGCTGCATGTTTAGTGTATTCCAGCGCCTCCTCCATAGTTTGCGCCTTGACGGCTCACCCTACCCGCCGGAGCGCCTCCCCCAGAGCGGGTGCCGGAACGCTAGCGTGTGGTCCGGGCCGGCGAGGACCGGGTGCGCTGTGCCGTTTGCGGTGTTTTCCTCGGTTGCATCGTCGGACGCGGCTTCGGGACGCGGCGGCGGCTGTTGCGGCCTTGCGCCGCGGCGCGTGCCGAGGTTGCTCAGATGCTCGGCCAGGCCCTCGAGGCTTGCGAGGTTCCGGACGGGCATGTGGTCATCGACGTAGGGGAGCACGGCCTGCAGGCCACGGGTCAGCGGCTCGTACTCCGGGGGGCCGAGGAGCGGGTTCAGCCACACGAGCCGGTGGCAGCTTCGCTGGAGGCGCGCCGTTTCGTTGCCGAGCAAGACGGGATCGCCACGGTCCCAGCCGTCCGAGATGACGATCACGACGCTTCCCCAGCCGAGGACGCGCCTCGCCCAACGGTAGTTGAACGCCTTCAGCGCGTCGCCGATGCGCGTGCCGCCCGCCCAGTCGGGCACCGACTTCGACACCTCCCTGACGGCGTCGTCCACGCCGCGATAGGCGAGCTGGTTCGTGATGTGCGTCAGCCTCGTGGCGAACACAAACGCCTCGACGTTTCTCATGCCGCCCTTCAGCGTGTGGACGAAGTGCAGCAACATGCGCGTGTACCGCTCCATGGAGCCGCTGATGTCGCAGACCAGCACCAGCGGCCGCTCCTTCACCTTGCGGCGGCGCTCCGGCAGCTTCAGCACCTCGCCGCCGTAACGCAGGTTGCGGCGAACGACGCGGCGCATGTCGTGCTCCGGCCCGCCGCCCTGCTCCCACCGGCGCGTGCGGCGAGCGCCGAGGTCCCACGCCATACCCTCCATGATGCGGCGCGCCTCCGCCATCTCCGACGCGGTGTACTCGGCGAAGTCCTTCGTCCTCAGCACCTCGCGCGCGCTGTACGTCCGGGTGAGCGTGAGCATGTCCCCGGGGTCTTCAACGTCGCCGTTCGCGCCGCCGCCGTCCAGTTCGGAGCCCGGCTTCGGTGGAGCGACCAGGGGCTGCCTGTAACGGCGCTGCTCTCCGATGCTCCGCAGGTCGAGCCGGGACTTGCGGTCCTTGGGCGCGCGCCAGAACACGCGGAACGCCTCGTCAAAGAGTTGAAGGTCCTGCTGGCGGTGCACCAGCAGCGTCCTCATTGCCAGGGACAGGTCCTGCCTACGCCTGAACCCGACTTCGCCGAGCACGTCCACGACGTCCAGCATCCGGCCCGAGTGCACGTCCAGGCCAAGCTCCCTGAGGACGCGGCCAAACAGCAGGATGTTGTGAAGGATGTGGCCGGGAGAGGGATCGGCCATGTGTACTTGTTCAGAGTCCATGAGATTCAAGTCCGTTCGCCCTGAGCCTGTCGAAGGGCCTGTGCACAAACGACGCCACTTGCAGTGGATCTTACGTCGGCAGTCGCGCGCGTTACCGGCGCCGGCCGCGGCGGCCCTCGCGGTTGCGGACGCGGTTCAGGATGTGGCGCACCGGCTCGCCGCGCACGGCCTCGATGTCCTCCCTGTACTTCAGGACGATGCCGAGCGTGTCGTCCACGATCGACGGATCGAGCTCGTTCTGGTCCAGCGCGACGAGCGCGGCTGTCCAGTCCAGTGTCTCGGCGACGCCCGATATCTTGAACAGTTCGCCCTCGCGCAGGTCCTGCACGAAGGCGGTCACCTCTTCGGAGAGCTTGCGGGAAGCCCCGGGCACCTTGGCCCTCACGATCTGGAGTTCCTTGCGGAAGTCCGGGTAGTCGATCCAGTAGTAGAGGCACCGCCTCTTGAGCGCGTCGTGCACCTCGCGCGTGCGGTTGGATGTGACGACGACCACGGGCCGGTTCTCCGCCTCGTACGTGCCGAGTTCGGGGATGGTGATCTGGAAGTCTGACAGCACTTCAAGCAGGAAGCCCTCGAACTCCTCGTCGGCGCGGTCTATCTCGTCGATCAGCAGCACCGGCGGCTTGCTCCTGTTGGGGTCGATGGCCTGGAGCAGTGGACGTTTAATCAGAAACCTATCGCTGAATATCTCCTGCTCCGCCGCGTCGCGGTCATCGAGGCTTCCGGTTGCCTCCAGCATCCGAATCTCCAGAAGCTGGCGGGCGTAGTTCCACTCGTACACGGCCTGGGAGACGTCCAGCCCCTCGTAGCACTGCAAGCGGATCAGGTCCGTGTCCAGTATCTCCGACAGCACCTTCGCGACCTCGGTCTTGCCGACGCCGGCCTCGCCCTCCAGGAACAGGGGGCGGTTGAGCTTCAGCGAGAGGTAGATCGAGATCGCGAGGCCGCGGTCCGCGACGTACAGCGCGTCGCTGAGCCTGTTTTGGAGATCGTCTATGGAGGCGGGGGCCGGCGAGGTGGTGGTCAAAGCTTTTGTCTCCGGTTAGTCATGCATGGGCTGGTGGAGAAGCGCCCTCGATCGACCCGCGGCCGGCCCTTCGACAGACTCAGGGCGAACGGTCTTTGCGCCGAGGGAGACTCGGGCTGGCCCTTCGACAGGCTCAGGGCGAACGGTCTTTGCACCGTGGCGCGCGCTTAACCCGCGTTTGCCGCCGCGTCCAGCAGCGCGCGCTTGACGAAGACGGCTGCCATCGCGCTCCGGTAGTCGGCGGACGCGAACACGTCGTCCAGCACGTCGTCGCCGATGTCATCGGCGACCGCGGACGCCGCCTCGGACAGCGCGTCTTCGGAGAGCCCGCCGCCCTGGAGCGCGGCCTCGACCGAAGACGCTCGGAACGGGGCGGGCGTGATGCCGCCCACAGCGATGCTCGCGCCCGTGCAAGCGCCGTCGGCCACGGTCAGCACCGCGCCCGCGCTGATCACCGCGTACCTGGACGCCGGGTGCTTCAGCTTCGCGTAGCCCATCACCTGCCCGCTCTGCCTCGCGGGCAACGAGACCGACGTGATGATCTCGTCCTCGGCCAGCGTCGTGGTCATCAGGTCCTGGAAGAAGTCGGACGCGACGATCGAGCGCGCGCCGTTCGGGCCGGTCGCGTGAATCGTGCCGCCGACCGCGGTCACGACCGTCGGCGGGTCCGACGCCGGGTCGGAGTGTGCGAGGTTGCCGCCGATGGTGCCGAAGTTGCGGACCGCCGGGTCGCCGATGTCCGACGCCGCCGACGCCAGCATCGGGCAGTGCTCGGCGACCGCGTCCGAGGACGCGACCTGCGCGTGGGTTGTCATCGCGCCGATGCGGAGCGACCCGGAGCTTGCGTCCACGCCGCTCAACTCGGCGATGCCGCCGATGTCTATGAGGGCGGCCGGACTGGCGAGGCGCAGCTTCATGACCGGTATCAGGCTGTGCCCGCCGGCCAGGATCTTCGCGTCGTCGTGCCCCGCGAGCAGGCTGACCGCGCCGGCGACGCTGTCCGCGCGATGGTACTCAAAATTGGCTGGGAACATCCCTAACCTCTACTTTCGTTGATTGCCGACCACACCTTCTGAGGCGTCAGCGGCATGTCGATCTTCTCCACGCCGAACGGCTTGAGGGCGTCCATGACCGCGTTGTAGATCGTGATCGTGGACGCGATCGTGCCGGTCTCGCCGACGCCCTTCACGCCGAGCGGGTGATGCCCGGAAGGCGTCTCCGTGCTCAGCGACTCGATGTCCGGCACAACGTCCGCGCGCGGCATGCCGTAGTCGAGCATCGAGCCGGTGAGCAGCTGGCCGTCGTCGTCATAGACCGCGCCCTCCCAGAGCACGGGGCCCGCGCCCTGCACCACGCCGCCGCTGACCTGGCCCTCCACGATCATCGGGTTGATCTGGATGCCGCAGTCGTCCACGGCCACGTACCGGCGCAGGCTGACGTGGCCGGTGTCCGCGTCAACGTCCACGATGGCGACGTGCGCGCCGAACGGGTAGCTGAAGTTCGGCGGATCGTAGAAGGCCTGCGCCTCCAGCCCCGGCTCCATGCCCTCCGGCATGTTCCAGGCCACGTTCGCCATGAGCGCGATGTCCTGTATCGACTGCGCGCTGTCGGGCGAGCCGCGCACGAAGAAGCGCCCGTCGCCGTACTCGATGTCCTCCTCGGCGGCCTCCAGCAGGTGCGCGGCGATCGTCCGCGCCTTGTCCTTCACCTTGCGCACCGCCAGCGTCAGCGCCGCGCCGGAGACGGCGGTCGTCCTGCTGCCGTACGTGCCCCACCCCATCGGCGTGTTGTCGGTGTCCCCGTGGAGCACCTCGACGTCGTCCACGTCAACGCCGATCTCGTCGGCGACGACCTGCGCGAACGTCGTCTCCTCGCCCTGGCCGTGCGGCGACGAGCCGATGGCGACGCTGACCTTGCCGGTTGGCGTGACCTTGATCGTCGCGCCCTCCCAGAGGCCGCCCTGGAAGCCGACGGCGCCGGCGACCTGCGAGGGGCCGAGGCCGCATATCTCGACGTACGTAGAGACGCCGACGCCCATGTGCCGGCCCTCGGCGCGGGCGCTCTCCTGCTCGGCCCGCAGCCCGGCGTAGTCCACGGCTTCGAGCGCCTTGTCCAGCGGGGCCTCGTAGTCGCCGCTGTCGTACGTCAGGCCGAGCACGATGTCGTGGCCGTCGTCGAACTTGGCGACCAGGTTCTTGCGCCTGATCTCGACCGGGTCCATGTCCAGATGCCCGGCCAGCTTCTCGATCATGCGCTCCACGAGGAACGTGGCCTCCGGCCTGCCTGCGCCCCGATAGGCGTCGGTGGGCGTGGTGTTCGAGAACACGCCGTACACCTCGGCGCGCGCGGCGGGGATGTTGTACGGCCCGCAGTACATCAGGCCGTGGAGGATCGTGGGAACGCCGGGCGCGGCGGTCGAAAGGTAGCCGCCCATGCCGGCGTACACGGTGGCCCGCAGGCCGGTGATCGTGCCGTCGCCGGTGGCCGCCATCTCCACGTCCTGCACGTGGTCCCGCCCGTGGATCGTCGCCATGAAGTTCTCGGAGCGCGTCTCCGTCCACTTGACCGGGACGCCGAGCCGCATCGAGCAGAAGACCGTGATCGCCTCGTCGGCGTAGTACGGTATCTTGCTGCCGAAGCCGCCGCCGACTTCGGG
Organism: Dehalococcoidia bacterium; assembly: GCA_963668185.1. GTDB lineage: Bacteria > Chloroflexota > Dehalococcoidia > Lucifugimonadales. The sequence continues at coordinate 296,994 of OY764162.1, read as the reverse complement.
AGCGATGACGCGGATCTTGTGCTCGCCTACGCCCGTGACGACCGACGTCAGGAAGCGCGCGATGTGCGGGTTCTGCGTGGTGCTCCACAGCGTCACGTCGCCGGTGGCCTCCGTCCACTGCGCGAGCGCCGAGCGCGGCTCCATCGCGTTCGGGACGAGGCGCTGGTGCACGATGCGCTCGCTCACCAGCACTTCGGGGCTGTCGAACGCGGCGTCAACATCTCCGCCTTCGGCCACCCACCTGAACGCCTCGTTGTTCGGAACGTCGTCGTGCAACTGCGGAGCGCCGTCCTGGAGCGCGGCCTCAGGGTTAACGACGGCGGGGAGGATCTCGTAATCGACGTCGATGTGCTGTAGCGCGTCCTCGGCGTGGTAGCGCGAGTCCGCGACCACGACGGCGACGGCGTCGCCGACGTACCGCACCCTGTCCGTCGCGATCGGCGGGTGCTCCGGCGTCTTCAGGTCGGAGTCGGGGACGAGCCACGCGCACGGAAGGCCGTTCAGCACGCCCTGCGTGTCCTGTCCCGTGAACACAGCCACGACGCCCGGAGCGTCCGACGCGCCGCTCGTGTTTATGCTCAGGATGTTGGCGTGAGCGTGCGGGCTTCTCAGCATCGCGGCGTGCAACATGCCGGGGAGCTTGAGGTCGTCTGTGTACTTGGAGCCGCCCGTTATGAGCCGTGGGTCTTCCCGGCGCCTGATGCCGGAACTGAAAATGCGGGTTGCGGTAGCCATGCTAGCCCCCCTTCTTCATTTCTTCCGCGGCCGCCTGCACGGCGCGGACGATGTTCGTGTAGCCGGTGCACCTGCACATGTTGCCCTCCAGGCCGTGCCTGATCTCATCCGGCGTTGGGTCCGGGTTGGCGTCCAGCAGCGCCTTCGACGCCATGATCATGCCGGGCGTGCAGTAGCCGCACTGCAGGCCGTGCTTGTTCCAGAAGCCTTCCTGAAGCGGGTGCAACTCGCCGGCGGAGCCGAGGCCCTCGATGGTGGTGACCTCCGCGCCGTTCGCCTGCACCGCCAGCCGCGTGCACGACTTCACGGCCACGCCGTTCTCCAGCACGACGCAGAGGCCGCACTGGCTCGTGTCGCAGCCGATCTTCGTGCCGGTGAGCGATGCGTTCTCACGGATGAAGTGGACCAGCAGCAACCTCGGCTCCACGGTGTCCGAGACTTCGGAGCCGTTGATGGAGATGGACACGGGCAGCTTTCCGTTGTGCGACGGCGGCTCCGACGCCGGAGGAGGCGCTGCCGCCGGTGCGGGCTGCTCGGCCTCCGACGGGCTTTCGTCGCCTATCAGGATTCGTCTCACGGATGACCAGAATGACATGACGCCTGAACCTTCCTGTTGAGTGTATTGCCGGCGTCACCCAAGCGCCGGCCCGCTTGAATCTACGGGTGAATAATTACCTTCGTGTATCCCTCTACGCGCCTGTCGAACTTGCTGTACGCGTCGGGCGCTTCGTCCAGCCCGATCTCGTGCGACACCACGAAGCCCGGGCTCGCCCTCTCCGCGGCGATCATGTCCCGCAGGTAGGCGTTGTACTGCTTCACGTTGCACTGGCCGGTGCCCAGCCTCAGACCTTTCTCGAACAGCTTCCCGAAGTTGATCGAGAGCGCGCCCTGCCTCGCTCCCTCGTCCACGCCGCCGGGGTCGGACGGCACGTAGAGGCCGGGGATGCCGATCGAGCCGGTCGGCCTGACGGTCGCGATCAGGTTGTTCAGCACGATGTTCGGGACCTCGTCCTGCTCGCCGCCTGCCGCCGATGAGCCACGGGCCGTTGCCTGGTAGCCCACGGCGTCGATGCCCTTGTCGGTGCCGCCGTCGGTGGCGTCCAGAATCGCCTCCACGGGATCGACGTCGTCGTAGTTGACCGGAATCGCGCCGATCGACTCGGCCATGTCCAGCCGCTCCTGCACGTGATCGACCGAGAACACGCGGGACGCCCCCCGGATGAGGCAGCTGTACGCCGCCATCAGGCCCACCGGCCCGGCGCCATAAACCGCCACGCTCTCGCCGGGCCTGACGCCGGCCATCTCTGCGCCGTGGTAGCCGGTCGGGAAGATATCGGCCAGCAGCGCGTAGTCCGCCTCGTGCTCGTCGCCCTCCGGCAGCGGGAGCGCGTTGAAGTCCACGAACGGGACCTGCAGGTACTCGGCCTGGCCTCCGACCCACGGCCCCATCGCCACGTAGCCGTACGCCCCGCCCGCGAAGCCCGGATTGACCGTGATGCAGAAGCCGGTGAAGCCGCCGAGGCAGTTTTTGCAGAAGCCGCAGGCCACGTTGAAGGGCATCACCACCCTGTCCCCGGCCTTGCGCTCCTTGACCCCGGAGCCGACCGCCTCGATCACGCCCATGTTCTCGTGGCCGAACACGATTCCCGGCTCCGCAGCCGTGCGGCCCTCGTACATGTGGAGGTCCGAGCCGCAGATGCACGAGGACGTGATCCTTACGATCGCGTCATTGGGGTGCTGAATCGAGGGGTCCGGCACGTCCTCGACGGCTACGCTGAACGGCTCCTTATAGACGACTGCCCTCATCTGGCGAGCACCTCCTTCAGCGCCTCGATACTATGTGCGCCGTTAGTTCAAGTCAACCGGCGAGCGTCACCACTGCACGAACATCGGCATGACCACGTGCACGTACGAGTCGTCGTCCTCGGGCCGCAGTACGCCCGGGCTCGAAGGCGTGGTGGTTTCCAGTACGACCTCGTTCGACTCCAGCACTTCGAGCACGTCGGTCAGGTACTTGCTGTTGAACGCGATCTTGGACTCCTCGCCCTCCACCTTCACGTCAACCTCGCTCTCGTTGTCGCCCACCTCTTCGGAGCGCGAGGAGATCACCAGCTTGCCCTCGCCTTCGTCCTCCCCGGCGTTGACGTGCAGCCTAACGATTCCGCTGCCGTCCCTCGCGAATATGGCCGCCGAACGCGTGGCCATCGAAAACTCGGGCAGCCCCATCACGGCGCGCGTCCCGTAGGAAGTGGGGACCAACTGGCTGTAGTTGGGGAACGTCCCCTGGATCAACTGGGAAACGATCTCCACGTTGTCCAGCCGGAACATCGCCTGGTTCTTGTTTGGCGTGACGGTGAACTCGATGGGCTGCACGTGGCCCGAAAGCAGCCGGTTGACCTCCTGAAGCGTGCGCGCCGGGATGATGAAGTCCAGATCCTCCGGCGCCGCGCCCTCCATCTTGCCCTTGTAAACGGCGAGTCTGAAACCGTCCGCGGCGGCGAACGTGTAGTCCTCTCCCACGATCTCGATCTTGATGCCCGCCAGCACAGGCCGCGAGTCGTCGGTCGCCGCCGCGAAGGCGACGTGGTTGATGGCCCGCTCCAGTTCGCCGGGGTCCATGACACCCGCCACGCCGGACTCCACGGTAGGTATCGGGGGAAAGTCGGCGGCCGGCATGCCGTTCACGTTCGCCGAAAACCGACCGCAGGACAGGCCGATGCCCAGGGGATCGCTGCTGGTCTTGATGTCTATGCGCTCGGCGGGAAGCGAGTTCACGAACTCGGTCAGTATCCGCGCGGGAACCGTAATCTCGCCGTCCTCCTGGACGTCCGCGCCGATCCACGTCGTGATGGCGACCTCAAGGTTGGTCGCGACCAGCTTGAGCCTGCCCTGGTCGGTGGAGATGTGAACGTTGGAAGTAATCGGAAGTGTTGCCCTCGTGGCCACGGCTCTGCCGACCACAGTCAGGCCGCGGCTAAGGTTCTCTTGCAGGCAGGAAAGCTGCATTCGTCGCTCCCTAAGTAGATGGTGGCGCTAGTATAGAACCGCCCATGAAAGAGCGTCAACGAACGGCCACGATTGCAGGCAAACTACTCGGGCTTGGTAAGGCGCAAGCCCGCTCGCCCTGAGCTTGTCGAAGGGCCTGCCCCGAGTCCCTCGAAAGGCTAGAGCCTGCCCTGAACTTCCTCGCGAATCCAATCCGGCAATTCCTCGATCGGCCTCATATCGCCCAATGTCTTGGTGAGCTTGTGCGTGGTGCTCTGGCCTTCCGCCATCCGCACCAGAGTACCTGCTCCGCCCTCGGACACAATCCCTTTTCGCCACCCTTGGAACACTATGGCATCAGGGCAGATGCCCAGACAGATCAGATAATGGTAAGTCCTGTCGAGCCGAACGTGGTTGAACTGGAATGTGCCGGTCGCGCCCAGCGAAGCCGTCTTGACCTCAAACAGCTTGTCATCGATCAGAAGATCGGTATGCGTCGTACGCGAGCCAACCGCCTCAACCGGGATGCCCTGCGCTTCCAGGTAGCGCCGTACGAAGTCCTCCCCGATCTGGCCCCGGTTCGTGTTCCCAAGTCGACGATATCCTTCCAGTCGTGACCCTGACCAGATCGAGGCCGGCGCATGCTCCTCGATTAGCATCAGCATCAGGTCGATAGGGTCTATGCTGGAGGCTTCCATACTCCGCCAACTGCGCCCCGCTTCCAAAAGACCAGGAAGTACGAATGGTTCTTGCGGGCGTGTACCTGCCGGACCGTTCTGCTGACTCCGGGACGGTTGTTCCGAGCTACAACGAACAGGTCCTCGGCAACAAAGCCCAGCTTCTCATAGCCAAGTATCAGTTCGACGTGCGTGAACCGTTGACGGTTGGCGCATACTTCATCCTGGCACTTGGCAATGAAGACACCGCGATCGCGCAGTACTCGATAAGCCTCTCTGCCCGCGTCCAGATACAGATCCAGAACAGCCTCATGGTACTTGCTCGGCGTTTGACCGCCAGCCACGTTGTTTCGATAGTAGCTCTCGAAAGGCTTGTGGCCCTGGTGCGCCGTCCCGCCCGGAGAGTGCATGTACGGAGGATCCAGGACCACGCAATCGACAGTACCGGCCTCATAGGGCAGGTCACGGCAGTCCACCCCGTCCTGGATGTCGGTAGCCCACAGTTCGTAGTGGCCGAGGGGGACGTTCCGCCAGAATACGCCCTTGCCGTAAGTCACGTCGGCAACGACGCTCCCCGGCTTCACGTAGAGACCCAGAATCCTGGGGAATACGTTCTCGTTGCCGTCCGCATAGGCGCTGACTATCAGGTCATTGGTCGGAGCGCCATTGCGAACCGTGCGACCAGTTTTTGCGAAGGCGGGATCCAGCATCGCAGCCCTTTCCCTGATTCCGATAGCGGTACTTTAGCACACGGCTACGAATCGGAAGGTCGGAGCCTGCCCTGAGTCCCTCGAAGGGATGGAACCTGTGCCTTGAGTCCCTTCCCCAGTCTGCTGGGGAAGGTTAGGATGGGGTCTCCGCGATGCCTCCGCGGCTCAAGACGCACGAGAGATGCGAGCCTACTGCACCACCACGGCGCCGACCATGCCCAGCGCCTCGTGAGGGATACAGACGAGGCTGTACGTGCCGGGCTCGTCGAACTGGAAGCCAAACGATAGCGACTCGTTCGCCTCCACCTGCGCGTCCAGCCCAAGCTCGGAAATCGTGAACGTGTGGAACTCGCTCTCAGATACCAGCGTGAAGATGACCGGCTCGCCTGCGGCGACCGTGATCACGGCCGGATCGTAAGCGTACACGCCGCTGCCGCCCGGGTCCTGTAGCCTGACGGCCACGGGCGTGCCCTCGGTGATATCCGGGTTGCCGACCGGCGCAGGCTCCACGATGCCGCCGAACTGGGGATCGGACGCCAGCCTGGCCACCACTTCCGAAGGCGCGACTTCGGGCGCGGGAGGCGACTCTCTGAACTGTGCCGCCTCTTCCTCCGCTCCGCACGCCGCAAGCAGCACCAGCAGAATGGTCAGACAAACGGCCGGCAGGACGGCGCGAGAGGTAATCCTAACCACTGTTCCTTGTTGCTCCTCCGGTACGAGTTCCATGGTACGAGGCCACTTCGTGAAGGGATTCACATCCTAGCATCACCTTCAAGAGCGGTCAACGAGCCTCAGGCAGGGCTTCCGTTCCGTTCGTGGTCAGCTTGTCGAGCCATGAGGTATGAGAAGCCTAGTTGACCGTGATCGTACCCGTCATGCCCAGCGCCTCGTGCGGCACGCAGTACAGCTTGAACGTGCCTGCCTTGTCGAACGTGTACTCGAACTCGATTGTCTGGCCGGCTTCCATCTCCTTGCTGATCTCTAGTTCGTCAACCTCGAACGTGTGGAACTCGGTCTCCGCCGACACTTGGAACGTGACCGTCTCGCCAACCGAGAACGTGAGCTCCTTGGGCGAAAACTCGTACTTCCCGCTGCCGCCGGGGTCACGGTTGACTACCTTCACCACGTCTTCGTCGACCGATGCCGACGGCGACGCGGCGGCGGTAGTCGCCGCTGCGGTCGCCTGCGGCGTCGTGGCCGCCGGCTCGTCCGAGTCGCCGCCTCCACCGCAGGCAGCTACAGCCGCCAATCCCAACACCGTTACCGCAACAGTGAACGCCAGTTTCTTCAAGGACCTTCTCCCCTATCTCGCATTGATTTCAGACACAACTCAATTGTACCTGTCGCGAATGCGGCAGGCGATGCCAGCGGTGATCCGATCGGGAAATTCGGGGAGGCGGTGTGATAAGCTTGCGCGGCTTTTCGAACCGCAGAAGGGAGCCGTGCCGCAACCTTAGTCAATGCTCGAACGATTCAAGGTACCGAAAGAGGACGAGGTCAGAGTGCCTGCCCCTGCGCTGCGCAGCACTGTCGAGGCGCTCTTCGTCAAGATGGGCGTCCCCGAGGAGGATGCCCAGGAGGGGGCGAACACCCTCGTCATGACGGACCTGCGGGGCGTGGAGACGCACGGCGTCTCGAACATGCTGCGGGCGTACATATCGAACTACCAGCAGGGCAGCCTCAACCCGCGTCCCAACTGGCGCGTGCTCCACGAGTCTCCATCCAGCGCAAGCGTGGACGCCGACAGGGGACTCGGCGTGATCGTCGCTCCCAGGGTCATGCGCATGGCCATCCGCAAGGCGCGGGAGACCGGCGTCGGCGCGGTCTCGATGCACAACAGCGGCCACACCGGCGCGGTCGGGCATCACGCTATGCTCGCCGCCGAGGCGGACATGGTCGGCGTCTGTATGACGGCCGGCTGGCCCGGCATCCCGCCCACGTTCGGCGCAGAGCCCCGGTTCGGCACGAACCCAATATCGATCGCGGCGCCGGCGAGCAGGGAGCCGTTCTTCCTCTTCGACGCCGCAACGTCCACGATCGCAGGCAACAAGGTCCGCCTGGCTCAACGGGTCGAGGCCGATCTCCTGCCCGGCTGGATCGCCGGCGCGGACGGGCTCCCCAAGTCTGAACCCACGCCCGCGACCAACCTGGGCGAGTACTTCCTGCTGCCGTTGGGAGGCAGCAGGGAGCACGGCTCTCACAAGGGCTACGGCTTCGCGATGATGTCCGAAATCCTAGCGCGGCTCCTCGGAGGCTCGCCATCGCCGATGACCGACCCGGCGATGCGCGGCAACAGCGGCACGTTCTTCACCGCGTACAACATCGCGGCGTTCACGGACCTCGACGCGTTCAAGCGCAACATGGACGATATGCTGGAGACGCTGAGGACTACGAAGCCCGCGCCCGGATACGAACGCGTTCTCTACCCCGGCCTGAGCGAGCACGAGGAGACGCAGGACCGGCTGGCCAACGGCATCCCGCTGCACCGCGAAGTCCTGGACTGGTTCGACGACATTACCGCGGAACTCTCTCTGCCGAGGCTCGAAAGGGTCGAACCATCACGCTAGCACCGCTGCTGGAAGCGAAGGGCCTCACCAAGATCTACGGGGCCACAACCGCGTTGAAGTCCGTGGACTTCGAGGTGTCGCAAGGCATTACCGGCATCCTGGGCCCAAACGGCGCCGGAAAGACCACGGCGATCAAGCTGTTCCTGGGCCTCACCAGGCCCACGGCGGGCGCCGCGCTGATCCTCGGCCAGGAGCCGTACGTATCGATCGACGCGCGGCAACGGATCGGCTACATGCCCGAGCACGACTGCCTGCCCGGCGGGTTGAGCGCGTCCGAGTTCCTGGCGCACATGGCGCAGATAAGCGGACTGCCTCCTGAGGAGGCGCGCATCCGCTCCGCCGACGCGCTGAGGCACGTTGGCCTTCACGAAGAGCGCTACCGGCCCATCAGCCAGTACTCCACCGGCATGAAGCAGCGCGTCAAGCTCGGCCAGGCCCTCGTGCACGATCCGGTAATCATCCTGCTGGACGAGCCCACCGCCGGCTTGGACCCGGCCGGGCGCGAGGAGATGCTGGACCTGGTACGGCGCATCGGAACCGACTTCGGCATCAGCGTGCTGCTCTCCTCGCACCTCATGAACGACGTGGAGCGCACCTGCGACAAGCTCATAGTCCTTGAAGAGGGAGAGGTCGTTGAGCAGGGCACGGTGTCGGGCTTCACCCAGGAGACCGAGGCCGTCTATGTGGAGGTTGACGACAACCGGGACGAACTGCTGGCTGAGTTGCAGCGCATGGGCGTCCAGGCTGCGCTCGAAGGAGGCGCCATCGTAGTGGAATTCAGCGACGAGGCCGGATACGACCACATCCGGGACGCGATCGTGGCATCGGGCGCGAGGCTCCGCCGCATGGGCCCCAGGCGGGGCACGCTCACCGACATCTTCAGGCACTCAGCCTCCTGATGGAAGCGCGCGGCGAGGTATTCGACCTCGGCTATCAGCACTACGAAGGCCCGCGCGAGGGACGCGGACGGGCGCGCAAGGCGCTCTGGATAGACGGCGTCCGCACCTCGCTGGGCATAGGCCGCAGCGCGTGGGCCAAGATCATCCCCGGCCTCTTCATCGTGGCCTTGACGCTTCCGGCCATCGTGATCGGCGTGATAGCCGTCCAGATGGGACTACAGGAAGCGGGCATCGTGGACCACTCCACGTACCTGCAGATAGTCCTCATGTTCATGCTGTTCTTCACGGCGGTCATGGGCCCTGAGTTGTTGTGCCCCGACCGGCGGGACATGGTGATCAGCCTCTACATCGTCAGGCCCATGACCATGGCCGACTATCTCACGGGCCGGTGGCTGGCGCTGTTCTCGCTCACTCTCGCGCTCGTTTACCTAGGGCAGATTGTGCTGTTCGTGTCGTTCGCCCTGGGTTCCAACGACACGCCCGGCTACATGCGGGACAACTGGCTCGATGTCCCAAGGTTCCTGGCCGCGGGCCTGATTCTCGCCACCTTCACCACCATGATCGCCCTGGCCGCGGCAGCCCTGACTACCCGCAGAGCATACGCCGCAGCCATAATCATCGGCCTGTACATCATATCCGCGCCGATTGCGGGGTCCCTGGGCGATCCGGCGACCTGCAACCAGGAACCAACTCCGGGAGGGGAGTGCATACCCATAGCAGGAAGCGCCACGCCGTGGATCGCGCTGTTGGATCTCGGACAGATCCCCAGCCACGTAAACAAGTACGTTTTCCCGGACAGTGGGGACGACTTGCCGATTGTGGCATCCGCAGCCGAGTTGAACCCGGTGGTTCCCGTCGCCTGGTACGTGCTGCTGACCGTCGGATCAGGCGCACTCCTGTGGCGGCGTTACCAGGGGCTCGCCAGGTGACCGCGGCCAGCGCCGGGCCCACCATAGTCGTCGACAACGCTTCCAAGTGGTTCGGCAACGTCGTCGCGGTCAACGGCGTCTCCCTTGAGATAAACCCCGGCATCACCGGCCTGCTGGGGCCCAACGGGGCCGGCAAGACCACGCTTCTGAGCATGATCACGGGCCTCGCGTCCCCCTCTGAGGGCCAGGTCACCATCCTGGGCGAGATTGCCCGCGAAAACCCGAACGTTTACAGGCGCATAGGAGTCATGTCCGAGCACCAGGCCGTGTACGAGTTCCTGTCCGGCAGGCAGTTCGTAGAGACGTGCGGCCGGCTCCAGCGCATCGACGACCTGGACGCGCGCGTGGACCGGGCCATCGAGTTCGTGGACATGGCCGATGCGCAGCACCGCTCTCTGTCCGGGTACTCCCGCGGCATGAGGCAGCGCATGAGGCTCGCCGCGGCGCTGGTGCACGACCCGCAGGTCCTGATCCTCGACGAGCCGCTCAGCGGCACGGACCCGCGCCAGCGCGTCGAGTTCCAGAATCTCATGCGCCGCTTGGCAGGCGAGGGCCGCACCATCGTCATGTCGTCCCACATCCTGGAAGAGGTGGAGACCCTGTCCGACAGCATCCTCCTGATGGTGGACGGCAAGCTGGCCGCCGCCGGAGGCGTGGCCGCCATCCGGGCGCAGTTGGACGAGCGCCCTTACACCGTGAGGGTGGTAAGCGCCGAGCCGAGGAAACTGGCCGCGGCGCTGGTGGGACTGGACGAAGTGGAGTCCGTGGCGATCGACGGCACCGCGCTGATCGTGTCCAGCCGGAACGTGGCTTCGCTGCAGACGTCGGTGCCGAGGCTGGCGCAGGTGCAGGGCATCAGGCTTTTGCGGGTCGAACCGCTGGACGACTCCCTGGAGAGCGTGTTCGGGTACGTGGTGGAGGGCTGATGTCCGCCGTCTTCGCGCTGTCCGTACGCCAGTTGACCGGCCGCTGGCGGCTGCTCGTGACCATCGGGCTCGCCGCGATAGCGGTGGTACTGACGGCTATCATGTCGGCCCTGTCATCCGATCAAGAGTTGTTCCGAGATACCTTCGTAGGAGGCGTCGTCGACGACCTGCTCATCGGAGGCATCCTTCCGATCATCATGGTGGTGCTCGCGACCACGTCATTCGGTACGGAAGTCGAAGACAGGACGCTCAGTTACCTCGTGCTGAGGCCCATTCGCAAGTGGGAGATCGTCATCCCCAAGTTCGCAGCTTCGGTCGTCGTTGGCGGCCTGATCGTGCTGGTGTCAGGCGTCGTCTCAGTCGGAATAGCGTTCGAGGGCCTCGCGGAGCCGATGCTGGCCGTTGCGCTCGCGATGATCGCGGGCACGGTCGCATACGGCGCCGTGTTCATGTGGACCGGACTCGTCACGGCGAGGCCGCTCTACTACGCGCTGGCGTACGTCCTCATCTGGGAAGCGGCGCTGAACAACATCTTCGACGGCATCCGATACCTCAGCATCCGGGCGTTCACCCTGACGATACTCAACAGCGCGGACGAGGCCAGCTTCCCGATTGCCGCGAACCGTCTGCTGGACGCGCCTGAAGCCATCGCGGGCGTGGCAATCGTCACCGTCGTGTTCCTGGCGTTGACCATCCGCCGGCTTAGCCGCATGGACGTCCGGTAGGAGCGCGGCTACCGGCCCTTCTTGATGAAGTCGGCCATCCGCTCAGCCATCGCGAGCACAGTGGCGTTCGTGTTCGCCCGTACGCAGTCCGGCATAATCGACGCGTCCGCCACGCGCAGCGACTCGATGCCGTGGACGCGCCCGTACTGGCTCACCACCGCCATCGGGTCGTCCGCCTCGCCCATACGGCAGGTGCACGAACTGTGGTGCGCAGTACTCACCTCCCGTAGCAGCCAGGCATCCAACTCACGGTCCGATGCGATGTCGAAATCAGGCGCGGGGCTGATCCGCTCTGCCACGATTTGACTGAAGGCCTGGCTTGACAGCAGTTCGTCACATATGCGCAACGCCTCTCTCATCCTCTCCAGGTCGAACGGATCGGAGAAGTAGTTGAAGTCGATGACCGGCTGTATGTGAGGATCGGTCGACGCGAGCGTTACGCTTCCCGCGCTCAGCGCCAGATTGAGCACGGCGATGATGCCCAGGCCGATCCGTTCAGCGCCATAGCCGCCCTTGCCGAACCTTTCGCCCATGAATGACGCCATGTAGAGGATCATGTCATTGGGCAGGTGTGATCCGCTTGCGGTGTATCTGAGCGCGAGTCCGGAGTTGCTGGTATCGAGGTCCAGGTTGACTTCCGGCTGGACGCCCCACGTTGTCGACACCAGGGCATGATCCCTCAGGTTCTGGCCGACTCCGGGAAGGTCCGCGACGACCGGTATGCCATGCTCCCGGAGATGATCCTCAGGGCCGACTCCCGACAGCATCAGCAGGTGCGGCGAGCCGATGGCCCCAGCGCTCAGGATGATCTCGCGGCCACGGACGGCGAATACCTCGCCGCCGCTCTCCACTTCCACACCGACAGCCTTCTTGCCGTCAAACAGGACGCGGCGAGCAAGACACTCGGAGCGTACCGTCAGATTCATCCGTGGGCGGACGGGGCCGATGTACGCGATAGCCGTGCTCCACCTCACACGGTCGATCCTGTTGAACGCCAGCGGCCCGACTCCGGTCGAGTCGGGATCGTTGTGGTCGGGGCAGTCGGCGTAGCCCGCGCCGCGGCATGCGCCGTAGAACGCCTTCTGCTGCGGCAGCCAGTCTTCGCGCTTCGGCCTGCTGCAGATGATGGGGCCATCCGTGCCGTGGAAGTCGTCCGCAAAGTCCTGGTCGCTCTCGACCTTGCGAAAGTACGGAAGCAGGCGGGGGAAACTCCACTCGTCGTTCCCCATTGTGGCCCAGCCGTCGTAGTCCTCGGGCACACCGCGCAGGAACATCTGGGCGTTGATGGCGCTGGAACCGCCCATCACCTTGCCGCGAGGAACGTCGATGGGCTCGGCCACTCCGGTTGCCCTGGCGGTGAAGCGCCAGTTGTGAGGGCTCTCCCGTATGTCTAGGCCGTGCCCATACCCGTACTTGACCTCGTCGGGCATGCGGCCCATATCGGGAAAGTCCGCGCCTGCCTCCAGCAGCAGCACCGAGCGGTCGCGATCCTCCGTCAGCCTGCTGGCGAGAATACCGCCCGCCGAGCCACCGCCGATGATGATGTAGTCGTACTGCAAGGCGCTCTCCACAGGGGCCTGCTGAGTATTGTTCGATGAAGAGTGCGAAGAGGCCCCGCTGCTATCTCGGCGTCAAGTCCTTGGCCTCAAGCTGGAACCAGTACACCGCTCCCGACTCTATCTCTTCTCGTACAGAGTCATCGATCGCATATCCGGAAACCACTGCGGTAGCGCCGACTCCCGTCGCACGGTAGAGAATCTCGGCATTGCGTACGGCCCGCTGCGTGTCCCTACCGTTGACGGTGTACGAGACTTCTACCACGATGTAGTGTTTCACCCCGTCAACGCCTTCTGCCTCAATCACGAGGTCGGCAGCCCGGAAGCTGCGAAGCGCGTCTCGATCCATGTCCTGTACTGCCGGGGAACTCGCAATTTGGTAGAGTTCCTCAGCCTCCAACAACTGCGAAGTGCGGTACCCGAGTTCCACGGCAACGGCTTTGTACCGGCGGTCGGTAGCCGACACCGCGCCGAGTCCCTTCAATGTTCCTACGTCGTCAGTTAGCCGATCTACACGACTGGTTAACCTGGCCTGACCTCCCTCCAACGCACCCACACGATTTATCAATTCGGTCTGACCCTGCTCCAAGTTGGACAGTCTCTTGTCGGTTTTCTCGGCAAACTCCCCGAAGTCCGATTTCAACTCTCTTACGTCGTTAGTCAGGCCATCGACGCGGTTAGTCAAGCCATCGACGCGCGAGGGCAGGCGAATCAACTCTTCCGTGAAGATCAGGTTGCGTATCCGGTCCAGCCAGGCCGGCTGCTCTTCGATGATACGAACCAAGTCTTCTATTGTGTCTATCTTCGGCACTTATGCTTCCTCAACACGATTCTACCAGAAGCCCAACCAGCCACACGCCGGCCGTCACCCCGCCGGCGCACGCCTCAGGAACGCCGAGCGCACGGCTTCGAGCGTCGGCTCGTCGAAGTTGCCGCGCCGCACGAACTGACCGGACTCCATCGACGCCAGCGCCACGCCGTCCCGGAACATGAGCTGGTTGGCAGCAGCGGACGGCACGCGCGGCCCGAACGTCAGCGTCCCGGACAAGTTCAGCGGATCGCAGGCCGATACGCGCCAGAGGTCTCCTGAAGGCCCAGACTTCCGCACCGTCTTGAGCGATTCGAGAGCCTCCGGCATCGCGAACTGCTCGCCGGTCGTGCCCTGGATGAACCGTCCCCCTCGTATCTCGCCGCGCGCCTCCAGCCTGCGGTACACGCCCAGAAGGTAGCGCCAGCCGGGCGCGGACGGCTCGCGGGCCGCCACCTCCCGGAACACGACGCCCCATCGCCTGAGGTACTGGCGGGCCAGCCACTCCACCTGCTCCTCATCCATCCACCGGTCTGCGCCGACGCTAGGGCCATCGCCGTTCGGCGGCCCTCCGGCGGCCGGCTCCCTGCGCGGACCGTCGAACAGCGACCACCGGCTGCCCGGCGACCGGTACCTGCTTCTGCGGCGCATGCGCGCGTTGCGGCGCGCCGGCCTCTTCGCGCCGCCCGCAATGCCGCGGAGCGCGCTGAAGTCGTCGGCGGTCACCAGGCCGGCGGAGACGAGTTGCCACAACGCTTCCTCAACGTCGGACGGCAGCCGCCGCGTCTGCTGGATTATCTCCGAAAGGAAGGACGCGCCCCTCCACGAAAGGAGCTCATGCACCTCGCTGGCGGCGCCGCGCAGGTCAACGGCGTTAGCTTCCGTCCCCCGGCGCAGCCACTTAAGATCGTCCCTGAGCGCAAGCGTAATCGGGCTCGTGCGGAGCAGTCCGCTGCGGACCTGGCCATCGTCTCCCGATCGCCGGCCGGACAGCCTTCCCCAGACCACCTCGCCGGATCGGCACAGTTCGTCGAGCAGCGACGGCCTGTACCCCGCGACCCTTGCCGGCAGGATGTCCGACTCCCACGCTGACGCCGCAGCCTCGAATCCCTGTAGCTGTTCGATGACCTCCAGCAGGCCCTGCTCCCCCATCGCCTGCGATCCCGGCAACGCGTGCTGCCAGTAGAACAGGAATCTCGCGAAGTCGGCCTGCGCCACCAGCTCGATCTCTCTTCTGAGACCGCTGATCGTCGCTCTGTGTATCCGGGCCAGGATGCGCCGGTCGCAGTACTCCTCCTCGTCAACGCCCGCTCGGAAGCGGCCAGCCATCAACTGTCCTTCCGACTCGAGACGCGCGATCGCCTGCCGGATCTCGGCCTCGGTGAACCTCAACGCCACCCTGACTTCGGCCGCGGTGAACGGGCCGGACGCCTCCGCCCTCGCGCGGACGATCTCCAGCACGGCGTCCTCCCGCTCCGGCGCGGGCGGCGCGTCGGCGACCGGGCGCGGCTCCGGCGTCAACCGCGACGCCGGGTACGCGGCTCGAACGACGGCGGCGGTCTCCGCCGCTCCCCATCCGACAGCGCCGCTATCGTCCAGCATCACGCGATACGCCCTGCCCTCGCCGGCCAGCCCCTCGAACCACTCAAGCCAGCTTTCCGGCTGGACTCCGGCGGCCTTGGAGCGCGCCTCGGCCTCAGGGAGCAGCAGCATGGTCATCAGGGCGTCGTGAAGCTCTTCAGCGTCCCGGCAGACCGGCCACGCGTCTATGGTCGCCTCTTCGATTGCGTCAGGCGACAGAGCGCCGAGGTCACGGCTGTCCTCCGGCAGCGCGCGCCTGAGCGCGACCGCTCGCGCCCTGCGTTCCTCCAGCGGCGCTTCGTCGAGGAAAGCGTACGGGTTGGCGTTCAGGATCTGGTGCGAGAACACCGAGGGCTGAAGCGTATCGTAGGCCATCACCTCGACCTCACCCCGCTCTATCGACGCGATCAGCTCGCCGAATCCCTCCGCGTCCATGTAGTCGGCAAGGCAGTCACGCATCGTCTCGAACACCAGGGGATGGTCGGGCACGTCGATGTCGCCCGGCATCGCGTTGTCCTGGCACTCCACCTGCGCCGGGAACACGAGCGCCAGCAGGTCGTCGGTCCGCATCCTGAGGATAGGCGGCGGGACGCGCTTGCCCGACATGAACCTCAGCACCGCGAGCGAGCGTGTCGCGTTCCATCTCCAGCGAGCGCCGAAGATCGGCACTTGCAGGATCGCCTGCTCCAGCACCTTCGACGCCGTGGGCGACTTGATGTAGCGGAACACGTCCGACAGCGGGAACGAGTGCTGCGGGCCAAGCGAGAAGTTGATGCCGTCGTCCGTGGCGGCGGCCTGCAACTCGAAGTCGAACGTGCGGCAGATCTGCTTCCGCAAGGCCATGCCCCACGCCCTGTTGATACGCGCTCCGAGCGGCGAGTGAATGACGATCTGCGTGCCGCCGCTTTCGTCGAAGAAGCGCTCCGCCACGATCCTCTTCTTCGTGGGCACGGTTCCCAGTATTCGCTGGCCCTCCACCATGTAGGCCGCCATCTGCTGCGCCACGTCCTCGCCAACTCCGGTGTCTTCAACGAGCCACCGCGCCGCGGCTTCGGGCTGGTGGATGCGGTCGGCCAGCGCGTCCCTCAGATCGGAGATCTCGCCGGACAGTTCCTTCGTTCTCGCGGGGGCCTCGCCCAGCCAGAACGGGATCGTCGGCGTTTCGCCGGGAGCCGCTTCGACGCGCACCTTGCCCATTTCGAGGCGCTTGATTCGCCAGGAGGAGTTGCCCAGCAGAAACACGTCTCCGCCCATGCTTTCGATCGCGAAGTCCTCGTTGACCGCCCCCACGACCACGCCCTCCGGGTCCAGCACCACGTCGTAGTCTGTGTTGTCCGGTATCGCGCCCCCGCTCGTCAGCGCCGATATCCGCGCCGAACGGCGTCCGCGAAGCACCCCGTTCACGCCGTCCCGGTGGAGGTATGCCCCACGCGCGCCGCCGCGTTCCACCACGCCGCGCGCCAGCATGTTGACGATCTGGTCGTACTTGTCCCGGGGCAGTTCGGCGTACGGATACGCCTGCCGGCACAACTCGAACAGCTTGTCCTCCTCCCACGGCTCGCACGCGCAGGCCGCGACGATCTGCTGGGCAAGCACGTCCAGAGGCCACGGCGGGATGATGAGCGCGTCCAGGCTGCGCCCGCGAATCGCCCGGCACAGCGCCGCGCACTCGAACATCTCGTCGCGGGTGAGCGGGAACAGCCGCCCCTTCGGCGTCGCGCCCAGCGAGTGGCCTGAGCGTCCCACGCGCTGGAGCAGCACGGCGATTGACCGGGGCGAACCGATCTGGCAGACGAGGTCCACCGTCCCTATGTCGATGCCAAGCTCCAGCGAGGCCGTCGCGACGCAGACTTTGATGTCGCCCGACTTCAGCCGCTGCTCCGTCTCGTGCCTGCGCTTCCGGGAAAGGCTCCCGTGATGCGCGGCGATGGCGTCCGGCCCAAGCCGCTCCTCCAGCAGGTGAGCGACGCGCTCCACCATCCGCCGCGTGTTCACGAACACGAGCGTCGTGTCGTGCGCCCGCACGAGTTCGGCGATGCGGTCCATCGTCTCGGCCATGTACTCGTGCGTCGCGATCGGCCCGACCTCGAACTGGTCCGGTACCTCGATTGCGAGGTCGATGTCGCGGGCATGGCCCGCGTCCACGATCACGCAGTCCGCGTCGCCGTTCTGAGCGAGATTCCCGGCGCCGACGAGCAGCTTCGCCATCTCGTCGATCGGCTTCTGCGTTGCAGAAATCCCAATCCGCGTGATCCGGTCCTCGGCTAGCTCGCAGAGGCGCTCCATCGTAAGCGCCAGGTGCGAGCCGCGCTTGCTGCCGGCCACGGCGTGAAGCTCGTCCACGATCAGCGTCCTCGCGCCCTTCAGCCCGTTGCGGGCCTTCTCGGACGTGAGCAGCAGGTACAGCGACTCCGGCGTCGTGACGAGGATGTGCGGCGGCTTCTTCGCCATCGCCTGCCGCTCCGACTGCGGCGTGTCGCCGGTGCGGACGGAGACCTTGATCTCCGGCAGTGGGATTCCGGCAGCCTCCGCCAGTTCCGCAATCTCCGCCAGCGGCTGCTGTAGATTCCGGTGTATGTCGTTGGACAGCGCCTTCAGCGGCGACACGTAAACGACCTCAGTGCCGTCCGGGAGTCCGCCGTTCAGTCCCGATCGAACGAGCCGGTCAATGCACTCCATGAACGCCGCCAGCGTCTTGCCTGAGCCGGTTGGCGCGGCGATGAGCGTGTGTTTGCCCTGGGCAATGGCGTCCCAGCCCAACGTCTGCGCTTCCGTTGGGCCTTCGAACTGCCCTTCGAACCATGCCCTGACTATGGGATGAAATCGGTCCAGAGACATTCGACACCGCCGCCAGCTTGCAGTCGTACTATGCCGGAGACAACGAGGCGCGTTCCGCGTCTGCGTCGCCAAGCCTGCTTCCTCTATTGTCTATCAACTCTCCGTACAGATAAACTCTTTGGCGCACACACTGGCTGCAAGGAGCGCGCGAGTGACCACGACATCAAACCGCAACGGAAACGTCAGCTACCCCATCGAGAAGGCCCGGGAGTGGCTCGTCGGCCCCATGGTCGCCGTCGCCACGCCGTTCACGGAAGACTACAGCTTGGACCTGGGCGCATTTCACGACAACATCAGGTTCATGATCGACAGGGGCGTACGCACCGGCAACGGCGTCCTTCTCGTCGGCGGCGCGGGCGGCGAGCACCCTGCGATGAACGTGGACGAGCGCAAGGCGGTCATGGACGTGGCGATGGCGGCGGCGAACGGCGAGGTCCCCGTCGCAACCAGCGTCCAGCACACCGACACCCGCGTCACCGTCGAGCTCGCGCAGCACGCGTCCAGAGCCGGCCTGCAGGGAGTGCAGCTTGGCCCCACCTACTACTACGTGCCCACCGAGGGCGACGTGAGCAGGCTGTTCGAACTGGTCGCGTCCGAGTCGGACGTGATGCTCATGATCTACCACACTCACTGGGAAGGTCTCACGATGGGCATGGGCCTGCTGAAGGAGCTGGCCGACATGCCGACCGTCGGCGCGCTCAAGTGGTCCGCGCCCACCCTCGGCTACTTCGAGGAAGGGCTGCGGGCGTTCTCAAGCAAGCTGTCGGTCATCGACAACGAGGGCAGGCACGTCCTCAGCCACAGGCTCGGAGCGCGCGGGTTCATAACCCACCTGAGCGGCTTCTGGCCCGAGTACCCCAGCGACATCTGGCGAGCGCTTGAGTCCGGCGATTACGACGGAGCGGAACGGCTCTTGGAAAAGTTCAAGTACCCTTGGGCCAAGTGGCGCGAGAAGGTAGCCGCAGTCACAGGCGGCGAGGGGCCGTTCATCAAGACGGCGATGGAAGAGGTCGGCCTGCGCGTCGGCCCGCCCCGGCCGCCGTCGTCCAGGGCGCCGGAGTCCTTCCTGCCCGAACTGAGAGAGTTGCTGAGCAGAGCAGGAACGCCCATGATCGCATCCGCAGTCTAGCGTCGGGAGGCGAACATGGCGGAACTCAAGACACAGAAGAACGACGCCAGCGTCGACGGTTTCCTCGGCGCGGCTGACGAGAAGAGGCGCGGCGACTGCTACGCGCTGCTGGACCTCATGCGCGAGGTCACGGGCGACGAGCCGTCGATGTGGGGCGACAGCATCGTCGGCTTCGGCTCGTACAAGTACAGGCACCGCTCCGGCCAGAGCGGCGAGTGGTTCCTCACCGGGTTCTCCCCCCGCAAGCGCAACCTCACGATCTACATCATGCCCGGCTTCGACCGCTACGGAGACATCATGGCGAAGCTCGGCAAGTACAAGAACAGCGTGTCATGCCTGTACGTGAACAAGCTCGCCGACATCGACCTCGACGCCCTGCGCGAACTGGTCAGCCAGTCGTACGCCGACATGAAAGAAGCCAACGCGGCAGGCGGCTGCTAGCCGCCCGCTCGCGTATCTCAGCGAAGCCTTCCTCTAGTCCCTTCCCCAGTCTGCTGGGGAAGAGCCTGCCCTGAGTCTCTCGAAGGGTTAGGATGGGGTAACGCGAACGGAGTCATCGTGATAGGAGTACTCACAAGCCACTGGGCCAAGCCAGGCCGCTTCGAAGAGGCGCGCCGCCTGCTAGACGGCAACGGCCTCGCACAGAGCAAAGCGCCCGGCTTCGTCCGCCGCACCACGCTCGTCAGCGCCGCCGACCCGTCCCAGATCACCACCCTCGTCATCTGGGAGAGCAACGACATCTACGACGCATGGCGCGCCAGCCCCGAACGCGCCCGCGCCATGGCCGGCGCGGAAGAGCTATGGTCCCGCCCGCCGGAGTCCGAGCGCTTCCACTTCGTCAGCTAGAGCGCTCAGCGTCTTCGCCGGAACAGTCCGGGCCTGCCCTGCTACCTGTCCACTCGGCAACCGATTACGTCTATGCCGTAGTACTTGCGGTGGTGTACCGACGAGGCGTAATGGCGCAGGATTCGGACCGAAAGTTGCTGTTCGTCTTCCGTCCCCTGGTCCTGGCCCAGATACGCTATGCGATCTTCGATGTTGCCCTGGATGGCGTCGTCCGAAGCGACCACGATTTCCAGCTCGGCCGATCCGCCGTCGGGACGAATGGCGGCGACCAACCTGCGCTTCTGCTCGGCCGGACCGTCGTTCTCTTCATTGAACAGGCTCAGCAAGACCTCTTCGCCTACCAGGCGGAGCCGGTTCTTCCCCTCCTCTGTCCAATCGTGCCTGTCGGCGAACTGGCAGAGAAAGTCGTCAACGGCAGGCAGGGAGGACTCGGACAAGTCAACCCGCAGCTTCCTGGCGCGGAATCCGGACAGTTCGGTGAATGCGGTCATGCCCATGGCCGCCATGCCGCCGATGACGATGATATTGCCGACAATATGGCTTGCGGTCCCTTCGAAGAATCCACCGAAGACCGCAGCCGATAGTCCCAACACCATGGAGATACCCGTGATGGTGGCCTTCTTCTGGTCAACCCGTCCCGCAAACGCCGTTCTGGCGCCCTCGACGAAGAGCATGCCGAATATGACGACGTAAACCGCGCTGACCACCGGGCTGGGAATGGCGACCAGTACGGCAAACAGCTTGGAAAATGACGCGACTACTATGGTCAACAGCCCCAGGTAAATCCCGACGCTCCTGGCTGCGACGCCGGTAAATCCGATGTAGGCCGCCGTGGCCGACCACGGCGCGGCCACAGGCAGCGTTCCCAGGAGTCCGGACGCAAGGGTGCCGATCCCATACACGTTCAAGCCGCCCTGAACCGTCCGGAAGTCGATGGCCGCTTGACTCCGGTAAGAGGCGCGGTGAATCACCGACAGGTCTCCCACCGCTTTCATGAAGGCGGTCAGGTTCACAAGCACGAAGACCGGAAGCAGGGACCAGAAATCCGCGCTGAAGGTCATATCCAGCCCCGGCCACCCAAGATGGGGCAGATACAGCCATGGAGAGTCAACTACAATGCCGGCGTCGTAATAGCCTAGGGGCGCAGCCACAGCGAGACCGGCGGCCACGGTGGCCGGCAAGACCCAGATACGCCAGACCGGCGCGTCTTGCAGGGACATCAGGACCCCGGCGGCCAGCGCGACCAGTCCCGGCGCCAGGTAGAGCATCGTCGACTCGCCCTCCGGCAGAATCACCGCCCTGCTGATGATGAAAGGCACAGCCGAAGCCGCCACCAGCATGACCACCACGCCGCCCACCGTCGGCGTGAATATCCGGCGCAGTGAGGCAAGGCGCAAAGTCAACACGGACTGTACCAGGGTGGAAGCCACTATCAGGCTGGCCAGCAGGCCGGGCCCGCCGAGGTGGAGCGCCAAAGCGCAAACCGTCAGGAACGGAACGTTGAAGTTTGTGACTGTAAGGCGGCCCGAACCCAGGTGCCGCAGCCGGAGGGTCTGCATGACCATGCTGGCTCCGGTGACTGCCAGGACCGTAAACGTCACCCATGACAGATATGCTTCCGACTCGCCGGACGCTCGCACCACCAGCGCCGCCAGCACGACCAGGCTGATGGTGTTGGGTACGAATATCTGTAAGGTCGAGGCGACCGCCACCAGGGGCGGACACTTCTCATCCGGTTCGTAATCGACTTCGGGCCGACCTTGGGCTCTTCTAAACACAATGAGACAAAGTTTCTCAGAAACTCCTATACTTTCCTATACCGCTAACGGTAACATGAGGCGGCATAAGTCAGTGGGAGGGCAGACAATGTTGCGAACCGAGCAGAAGCGGGCGAACCGGACGGATTCGAAACGCCGGCAATCGACAGCCGGCGTGCGCGCATTGTTCTTGCTTCTGGTCGTGGCTTCTATCGCGGCCTTCGTAGTCGCATGCGGCGACGAACCTTCCCCAACGCCGGTACCTACGCCAACCCAGGTGGCTACCGCCGAGCCGACACCGGAACCCACTGCCGAGCCGACACCGGAACCCACTGCCGAGCCGACACCGGAGCCCACCGCCGAGCCGACGCCGGAACCTACCGCCGAACCGACCCCGGAGCCTACCGCCGAACCGACGCCGGAACCCACCGCCGAGCCGACGCCGGAACCTACCGCCGAACCGACACCGGAACCCACCGCCGAACCGACGCCGGAACCCGAGCCCGCAGATGACGAGGCGCTCACACGCGCCTACGTGCAGAAGGCTATCGAGCGCTACCAGCGCGACGGAGGAGAGGCCGCGTTCGCCTACTACAACAGCCGAGAGAGCCACGAAGGAGAGCGGGCTCTGTTCGTCATCAACGAAGACTCCCTATTGAGCGTCGCTCCCTTCCCGGCGTTGGTGGGGTCTCCCCTGGTTCTTGGCACAGGGGCCTTCCCCGCCCGAGAGGAAATTACCGAAGAAGGGCACTGGGCCAACTTGGTTGGCTTCAATCCTGCCACCGGCGCTCAGTCGCCGATGCGAGCCATCTTTATCCTGCACGACGGCTTGATATTCGCCTCAGGGCACTTCCCCGTGCGGGAAAATGTCGAGGAGGCCACCCAGGATTACGTCAACAGGGCGATTTCGCTCTACCGGCGCGACGGCTTGGAAGCCACCGTCGACTACTACAACAGCCAGGCCAGCCTGGAAGGACAGCTGTACCTGTTCCTCATAGACGCCGACGACAAATACGTCGCCCATCCCATATTCCCGCACCTCATCGGGACGGACATCAAGGACGTGACAGGCTCTGACGGCCAGGAACTGGGGAAGGAGATAGCCCAGGCGACGGAGGAAGGAATCTGGGTGGAGTACCTCTGGCCCCATCCAATCAGCCGCAAAGAAGGGGAGAAGGTCACTTGGGCCATTCGCCACGACGGGCTGATATTCGCCTCCGGTTACTACGCCGGACGAGACATCGAAGCCGGAACGCCGCCATGGCAAGACGTGGCGGACCCGGCGAAGTACACCCAGGACTACGTGGACCGGGCCGTGGAGCGGTACCAGCGGGACGGTTTGCAATCCATGCTGGACTACTACAACAGCGTTGCCAGCTTCGAGGGAGAATGGTACCTGTTCGCCACGGACGCGAATGACCTCTACATCGTTCACCCGCTGTTCCCCCGTTTCAAAGGAACCGACATTAAGGACGTCGTCGGCTCTGACGAATACGAACTGGGCAAGGCGTTTGCCGCGGCCCAAGACGGCGGCGAAGGCGTTTGGGTCGAATATCTGTGGCCCCATCCGGTTACTTTGAAGGAAGTTCCCAAGGTGGGCTACGCCGTGCGCAGGGACGGGATGCTCTTCGCCTCAGGCTACTATCCGGGCGTCGGCGACCCGGCGGCGTACACCAAAGACTACGTCCAGAAGGCTATGGACTACTACGACAGCCAGGGCCTGGAGGCCACCATCGCTCATTACAACAGCCGGGAGAGCGTTGACGGCCAGTGGTGGCTGACCCTGATCGATGAGAACTACCTGTACGTCGCGGATGCCTTCTTTCCGAATCTGATTGGCGTTGACGGCAGGATCAGCACCTCGCCCCTGGGCGCTGACGACGGCGTTATGCTGACCACGGCCACTGAGAAAGGCGCCTGGCATACCACTCCCTGGTACAACCCGAATACGTCGGAGAATTTGCGGAGAAACTTGTGGGTGGTTCGCCACGGCGGGCTGATTTTCATTTCCAGCTACTTCACCTCGGCGGAAGAGCCCGGTCCTGAGGAGTCGGCGGACGACGTCCTGACCCGCACCTACGTCGAGAAGGCCGTAGCGTACTACAACGCCAACGGCCGGGACGCCACAGTCGCGCAGTATCGGACGGATGAGAGCGCCGAAAACGAGCGGACTTTGGTCCTGATAGACGAATCCGAAGGCGAGTTGCTGGTGTACCACAACATACGCTCTCTGCAAGGCCAGTACGTCGGCCCGGGCTCGCGATTTGCCGGCTTCGCCCAGCTGTTGGCAGTCGCCACCGATGAGGGTTTATGGGTTACGACTCGGGGCGTCAACCCGGTCACGAAACAGGAAGAACCGCGGCGAATCTTCCTCGTCCTTCACGACGGCCTGCTGTTCTCCTCCAGCCATTCCGTCTTGACGGAGGACGTGGCGGAATCTACACAGGAATACGTAAACAAAGCCATCGCCAGGTACGAACAGGACGGGCTCGACGCTGCCATCGCTTACTACAACAGCCTGGACAGCCTGGAAGGCCAATTCTACCTGTTCCTGATCGGCGCGGACGACAACTACCTCGCCCATCCCATCTTCCCGCACCTGATAGGGACCGACATCAAGGACGTGGTCGGTTCCGACGGCCAGGAACTGGGCAGGGAGATAGCGCAGGCCACCGAGGACGGCATCTGGGTGGAATACCTGTGGCCTCATCCCGTTTCCCGCAAGGAACAGCAGAAGGTCACCTGGTCTGTCCGCCACGACGGCCTGATCTTCTCCTCCGGCTACTACGCCGGCGGGCTGGAGACCGGCGACCCGCCCTGGCAGGACGCCGATCCGCGGGAGTACACGGTCGCTTACGTGAACCAGGCCATAGAGCGCTACGAGCGGGACGGCCTGCAGTCCATGCTCAACTACTACAACAGCGTCGCCAGCTTCGAAGGCGAATGGTATCTCTTCGCCACCGACGCCAACGACGTCTATCACGTCCACCCACTGTTAGGGCGGCTCATAGGCACCGACATCAAGGACGTGGAGGGGTCCGACGGCTACGAACTGGGCAAGGAGTTGGCCAAAGCCGTGGATGGAGGAGAAGGAGTGTGGGTGGAGTACCTGTGGCCCCACCCCGTGACGCTGAAGGAAGTTCCGAAAGTGGGCTACGCGGTGCGCCGCGACGGAATGCTCTTCGCATCCGGCTACTACCCGCAGGTCGAAGACCCGGCCGCAGCGACCCAGGCGTATGTGCAGAAGGCCATCGAGTACTACGAGGCCAACGGACTGGACGCTACCGTCGCACACTACAACAGCCAGGAGAGCGTTGACGGCCAGTGGAGCCTGACCCTCGCCGATGAGAACGACGTCGTCCGCGTCGCCCTCCTTGCGCCAAACACCATAGGCGCCGACTTGAAAGATATAGGCCGGGGCCCGAATCGGCAGATTGGCGTAGAGTTGGCGGCAGCGACGACCGAAGGCATTTGGGTCAGCCACGTCTTCCCCAACACCAGGTCGTCTGAGACGCTGTACGCTCATAACTGGGCCATCCGTTACGACGGGCTGCTCTTCTCATCCCGCTACTACGACGATCAACCGGAGGTTCAAGATTCGCCCTAGGAGGCCCCAAAGGCAGTCGCGTACATACTAGGCCATCACGCCGCAGGCAACATCGTAGTCAGGATGTGACAACCCGCTCGCCCTTGTATCTTGGAGTGAAGGCGGGGCAGATCGTAGGGGTGCTTCGCGAAGCGCCCTCCCCTTCGTTCCGTTCGCCCTGAGCCCGTCGAAGGGTCGCCCTGGGAGACTCTGAGGGCGTGTCTAAAAAGCTCTGGAGAGTGTCCTCCTTTGATCCCTTCCCCAGTCTGCTGGGGAAGGGTTGGGATGGGGTTCTCCGATGAGCGGAGCAGGGCATATCACCCCTTTTAGACACCCTCTGAGAGCAGCGTTCTCACCCCAGGCGCCAACTCGTTGGGAATCACCATCACGGTCTGCGACCTATCCTCGAAGGCGTCTTCGATCTCCGCCGCCAACTCCTCGTCAGTCTGCGATTCGTAGTGATCGATGATGCGGCGGACATCTTCCTCGTCCCAGCCGGGCGGAAACTCATTCATCGGTTTCTCCTTCTCACGCGCCGCCGGTAAGCCGCCAAAAGTCAGAGCCAGCCCTCCCTACCCCGCCAGGTTCCGCACCAGTTGCAGCAGGCCCCTCACCGGGACGCCGTTCGGGCCCTTCGGGTTGTAGCCCTTGTCGCTGCCGCCGTGGTCGCCGAACGAGTTCGCGCTGGACGCGATGTCCAGGTGCACCCACGCCGCGTCGCCCACGAACTCGCCGATGATCATCGCGCCCGTCGTCGCGCCCGCGCCGCGGCCGCCCGTGTTCTTGATGTCCGCCACGTCGCTCTTGTACTGCTCCTTGTAAGAATCGTAGGTCGGGAGCTGCCAGATCTTCTCGCCCACTTCCCTGCTGGCAGAGACGACCTGGTCAACTAACTCCTGGTCGTTGCCGAACGCGCCGGTCACGTCGTTGCCCAGCGCAACGCCTATCGCGCCCGTCAGCGTCGCCACGTCCACCATCCGCTTGACGCCGAGCGAGTTCGCGTACGCCACCGCGTCCGCCAACACCAGCCGGCCCTCGGCGTCCGTGTTGTCTATCTCGATCGTCTTGCCGTTGAACGTCTTCACCACGTCCCCCGGCCGCTGCGAATGACTGCTCGGCAGGTTCTCCGTGCAGGCTGCGACCGCCATCACATTGATGCGCGGCTTGAAGTGGTTGATCGCCTCCATGGCGCACAACACCGCCGCGCCGCCCGCCATGTCGCCGCCCATCGTGGACATGCCGGCCGCCGGCTTCAGCGAGAGGCCGCCGCTGTCGAACGTGATCCCCTTGCCTATCAGCCCGATGTTGTTGTCCGGGTTCTCCGGGTCCCCCTCGTACCGCATGACGATGAACTTCGGCGGCTCGTCCGTCCCCTTCGCCACGCCGCAGTACGCGCCCATGCCCATCTCCTGACACTCGTCTCTCTCGAACACCTCGATGGTCATGTCCGTGCCGTGCGCGATCTCGACCGCCGACTCCACCATTGCCGACGGCGTCATGACGTTCGGCGGCTGGTACGCCATCGTCCGGCACCGGTTGACTGCCGCCGCGATCGCCAGCCCGTCCGTGACGCCGGCCTGCAGGTCGTCCACCTTCGACGCGTCTGCCTCCACTATCGTCAGCGACTCCAGCGCCTTGCGGTCGTCGTCCGGCGCCTTGTGCTCGGTGAACGTCCACGTGCCGAGAGCCGCGCCCTCCGCGATGGCTTCGCCCGACTCGCGCGCCGCCATGCCTGCGATCCCCGCGCCGTGCGCGATCGTCGCCGCGTGCGTTGCGCCGGCGTCGCGCGCCCTGCGGCACGCCTCGGCGGTGACCTTGCGCACCGTGTCAGCGTCGAAGTCGTCCTGCTTGCCGAGGCCGGACACGATCACGCGCGGCGAGGGCAGCCTGCCCAGGCTGTACACGAGCACGTGCTCGCCCGCCTTGCCGGTGACGTCTCCGCTCGCGATCAGGTTAGTGATCGCCCCGTCGAGCGCGGCGTCCACCGCTCCCGTGCCGCCGCTCGGCGCCGTCACACCCTCGAACAGGTTGACGATGACCGCGCCCGCGTCATGCTTCGTAATGTCGCCCGATACGACGTTGAGTTCCATGGTGCCTCCAGGGTTGTTCGTTCTCAGATTCGGCGAGCCGCCCGCGGCGACCCGCCCGCCACAATCCTAACCCCAAGCGCCGGACAGTGGAAGTGGCTGCCCCTATCCCCTATAAGGAAAGCTCATCGTCGCGCACTTCCGGTGGACTGTCTTGGAATTCGCCTAGTAGAAGTATGGAGAAGGTCGTATTCTATGTTCATAGCCGGGGCCGCCCCATGACGACAGCCAGCGGGCAGCGAGACTTCCCGCACGCAATTCACCGACCCCGGCGGAGAGTGAAGCAATGACCGACCGGCCCCAACTCTTCGACGAACTCCATGAATCCAACGACCCGTTTGGGATGTCGAGGTTCTCGATAAGACGCTACTCCATACAGCAAATGCTGCTGATTCTCAGCATCATAGGGCTCCTTGCGGCCACCAACGTCCAGGCCGCGCTTTACGGCAACGGCGTCCTGATGGCCCTGGCGGGAACCACTCTAGGACTGATGCTGGCCCTGACCGCCCTGGTTGCGCACGTCGGGATCAGGGTCGTGGCAGTCGAGGTCTGGATCCGCCGGCTGGGAATGGGCGATCTGGAGTACCGGATCGAGCCCTGGGGCAATGACGAGGTCTCCAAGTCCTGCGAGGCCCTGGAAACACTGAGGCAAAGCTCCATCCGGGCCATGAAGCTGGACCTCGTGCAAAAGCTCTCAGACGAACTTCAGGAGAAGAACGCCGCCCTGGAACACACCCTGGAAGAGCTCAGGAAGACCCAGGACCAGATCATCAGCCAGCAGAAGCTGGCCGAACTGGGGGAGTTGTCCGCCGGAGTGGCCCACCAGATCCGCAACCCGCTGCAGTTCATACGCAACTTCGCCAAGTCCTCTGAGCTCATAGTAGAGGAGGTAAGGGAGATATCCGAGCGGCCCGGCACAAGCGGCGCTGAGGACATAGACGAACTGACCGGGGACCTCGGCGACAACATGGGGCGCATCATCGCTCACAGCGACCGGGCCGACAGGATCGTCATGGACATGCTGGCGATGGGAAGGAGGGGAACGGGCACATTCGGCGCGGTGGACCTGAACCGGCTCCTGTCGGCCCAGGCCAGCCTCGCCCACCAGGCGGTGCAGGCCCAGGAGCCGGACTTCCGCGCCACGGTCCGAGAGGAACTGGCCCCCGACCTGGGAGACGTTATCGCGGTGGAGGAAGACATCGCCCGGGTCATAACCAACTTGGTCACGAACGCCTGCCATGCCATGGCGGAGCGGGCCAGGGATTCCGGGAACGATTACCAGCCGGAACTGAGGATAGAGAGCCGCCGGACGCCTGAGGGGGCGGAAATCGAGGTAAGGGACAACGGCGTCGGCATGGCTCCTGAGGTAACATCGAAGATCTTCAACCCCTTCTTCACCACTAAGGAGGGGAACCGCAACACCGGCCTCGGGCTAAGCCTGTCCTACGACATCGTCCGGGAGCACGGCGGCCAGATCGTACCCGCGTCGGAACCGGGCGAGTACACCGCCATGACGGTGCGGTTGCCCCGCGATCCCAGGGAGTCGGACCACTCAAGCAAGCCAAAACCGGAAGAGGCAACAACCGCTCCGCCACAATGATCAGGGTTCGAGATAATGAACATTCAGTTCAAAGCCAAGAACGCTCCGACTTCGTCGTCATAGAACTCGATCAAATCGTTGAAGTTCACTCTCAAGATCGACTCGATTTCGGATGTAGAGCAGTTGCCGCGCCGAATCCAAAGAACCTTCGGAGGGTGGCCATAGGCAAAGCTCAACTGTCGAAAGTCTGAGTCCTTAGAGACGATTACCAGGCCATGGTCCCTCGCATAGGCCCAAATGGAGAAGTCGTCGGCATCGACTAGTCCAGCGTCTCTCACGTGGACAGATTCGGGATACAGATCGTGCAACGCCACGCCGAGGCGGGGAGATAGATTCTGGTCGAACAGCAATCTCACTGAGGCGGGAGCGAAATCAAACGGCGTTCCCTGTCGGCGGCGAAGGCTAGGCAGGCTCGGATGTCATCCCTCTCCAGGTCCGGAAAATCGGCGAGGACTTCATCCTCAGACATTCCGGACGCCAGGTACTCCAGCACATCGTACACGGTGATCCGCATTCCGCGAATGCAAGGCTTGCCGCCGCGCTTTCCCGGTTCAATGGTGATGATGTTCGTGTAGTCCTGGGCCACTGCTGGCAGGTCCTTTCGCTTGTTCGCCATTCTAGCATGCACCTGCGCGAATCCCCCGTTGAACGCCCCGCGTCCTCGCGTGTACCGTCAGACCCGCACTGCAACCCACGCAAGGAGCACCGCACGCCGCCCATTGAGGACAGCGTTCCCCCTAGACAAGCTTCAGGCTCAAGTACCCTCAGTCGCGCCGCGGCCTGGGAGGCGGCGGTGGCGGTGGCGTCTCACGACGCGGCGGAGCCATATCGTGGCGCTGCGGCGCAGGCGGACGCCCCGGCTCCGCGAAATCGTCACGCTCAGGCGACCCTGAAGGCTTAGGCCGCTGGACTGAACTCACCACCAACAACCCTGTCCGCCTCGCTCTCTGCCTGCTTGTTCAGATCATGGTCGTCCGGGCAGTCCAGGGCCGCGCCGATGCTAACGAGTCGCTCAGTCAGCACGGCCACAAGCTCTTCATCGGGCTTCTCCTGGTACCACAACCGTTTCCAGTCGTTGTAAAGGGTGGCGTATTGATTGGAGATCAAGCGCGCGCTGTTCGCCTTGACTGAGTCTTGTAGCCAGAAGTTGACCACCCCAGCCAGCGTCGCAATGCCGGAAAGGACAAGCAGCGCAATTCCCATAGGCGTGCCCTGCAAGGAGTTGACGATTATGACAACATCCGTGGACAGCCCACTGAGAACGATGACCGCTAACAGCAATCGCTGCCTGAAGGTGTACTTGTCCGCAAGGCGCGAGTAGTATCTGGTCAGCCTTTCCGAATCAAGCAGGCCCGTCCAAATCTGCTGCGTCAAAGCCACTTCCCTCCGTTCTAGAGGTAGATTCATCCTACCATATCGGGTCACTCCCCCTGAGCGCCGCCGTTTGACCGCCGCCGCACGTGCGCGTAACGTAACGACCATCCCATAGCAACCCCACCGCAAGGAGCGCCCCATGTCTCTACTCTTCCGGGCCGGCCTCCTGTACGACGGCGCACGCACGCCGCCCATCGAGGACGGCGTCCTCCTGATCGACGGGGCCGCCGTGCAGTACGCCGGGCCTGCCGCCAACGCCCCGGACGCGGACGGCGCCTACGTCGTCGACTACTCCGGCTGCACTGTCATGCCCGGCATGATCGACGCCCACGTGCACGTCCTATCGTCGGGCAGCGAGTCCAGCGGCGACGAACTCCGCTCCGCCACCGAGGACGAGGCGCTGCTCCAGGGCGTGCGCAACGCGCAGCTTGCCCTCGCGAGCGGCATCACCACGCTGCGAGATCTCGGCGACTGGAACTACCTCAGCCTCACGCTCCGGGACAACATCGAGGCCGGCGGCGTCACCGGCCCGCGCCTCGTGTGCTCCGGCCCGCCGATCACCTCCACCGCCGGCCAGTGCTACTGGAAGGGCATCGAGTGCGACACGCCGGACGAGCTCCGCCGCGCCGTCCGCACCCTGGTCAAGAACGGCGTGGACTGCGTCAAGCTCATGGGCTCCGGCGGCAACGCCACGCCGTGGTCCAACCCGGAGGCGTCGCAGTTCGACTTCGAGGGCTTCCGCGTCGTCGCCGAGGACGCGCGCAGGCTCGGCAAGATGGTCGCCGTGCACGTACACGGCGTCGAGTCGATCCGGTTTGCCGTCGCAACCGGCATGGACACGCTGGAGCACTGCCCCTTCCGAGCCAACGGCACGATCGAGTACGACGAGGCGGTCGTCGATGACATCGTGCGCAAGGGCCTGATCGTGAGCCTCGCCATGCCCGCCACCTGGTACCGCATGACCGCCGGCCAGATGCGCGAGGCCCGCAATCACCCCGGCCACCTGTGGGAGCGCCGCGCCGACACCATCCGCCGCATGCACGCCGCAGGCGTCAAGCTCGTCGTCAGCAGCGACCAGGGCTCCACCGGCACGCGCATAGACGAGCTCGCCCTGCTCATCGAGTACCTCGTCGACGGGGTGGGCCTGCCCGCGCTCGACGTGTTCCACGGCGTAACCGGCCTCGCCGCCGAGTCGGTCGGCCTCGCGGACTCCGTCGGCACGCTCGAACCCGGCAAGCTCGCCGACGTCGCCGTCTTCGACGGCAACCCGTTCGAGCGGCCAGCCGACGCGATCAACGTCCGCGACGTGTACAAGGCCGGCGCGTGCGTCGTCCACAACGGCTGCATCGTAGTCCCCAACTCAGACGCCGTCGCAACCCGCCGCCGCGGCCACGACGGCGAATCGGAGTAGCGCAACTGCCGTAAGATGTAACAAAGGAGCAACGCCAATGACCATCAACGCCAACCGACTGCCGAACATCAAGGAGCGCATCGCCCGCGGCGACGCCATCCGCGCCGTGACCCTGCCAGTCACCGCCGGCAGGGACGCCATCGAGGCCGCGCTCGACGGCGGCGGCTACGACTTCGTCAACACCGACGCCCAGCACGCCGCCTGCGACGAGGAGCGCCTGCAAGCCTTCTGCGCCCACGCCGCGGACCTCGGCGTGCCCGTCCAGCTGCGGATCAAGCACACCAACCACGACTACCTCGTCGGCAACTACCTCGACCTCGGCCCGTCCGGCATCGAGGTCCCCGAGGTCATGGAGACCGCCACGGTGGACGAGGCCCTGAGCCGCTTCTACTACCCGCCCGCCGGCCGCCGGAGCTGGGGCGGAACCGCCCGCGCCGGCTGGTCCCCCAACGCCACCCTCCGCGAGTACGCCGACTGGTGGAACGGCTACGGCTGGCTGTGCATGCAGTTGGAGTCCGTCGAGGCCGTCGTCAACGCCCGCAAGCTCGCCAAGTCCGGCGTCGACATGGTCTCCTTCGGCCCCGCCGACCTGTCGTTCAGCCTCGAGACGCACCCCGAGTTCCCGCTCCGCACCGTCGACGAGTGCGTCGCCCACGTAGCCGACCAGCTATCCGGCTCCAACGTCCGCCTCTGCTACCGCGTCGACAACCCCGCCGAGCGCGCCCGCTACGCAGACATGGGCGTGACGGTGTTCCTGGAGCGGCTGGGGTAGGCAACCCACCGCCGCGCATCCCTGAACACAACGGCGTAGGGGCGCTTCGCGAAGCGCCCAAGTACCGCGCGTCACAGGCATCCGTTCGCCCTGAGCCTGTCGCCTGCCTGCTATACTCGAAATACGTAAGGAAGGCCGCATGACCGGACAGTTGGACCTGAATCACGACTCCCCCGCCGTTCAAAAGCACCTTGAAATCATGCAGGGCGTGATCACGCGGATGGCGGAGAACAGCCGCTCCTGCAAGGTCTGGTGCGTTACGCTTGTCGCCGCCACGCTCGTACTGGTCGCGCGCACCGGGGAGCCCAAGCACGCGCTGATAGCCTTGATTCCAAGCCTGTTGTTCATGTTCCTGGACTCTTACTACCTCGCGCTCGAACGCGCCTTCATCGCGTCCCAGAACGCTTTCGTAACCAAGATGCACGACGGCGAGTTGGCACGGACGGACGTGTTCAAGGTCGTACCGGCGGGCATGGGGCGGCGCCTGATAGGACGATGCCTGTTGGGTTCTGTGTCTATATTGCCGTTCTACGTTCTAATCGCCGCAACTGTCTTGATTGCCTGGATCTGGATCCTGTAATCGGGAGGATAACCATGGTAGCTAAGGCATCAAGGCACAAGAGGCAAGGGTATGAGCCCCCATCCGTTCGTCCTGAGCCTGTCGAAGGACTCCGCCGAAGGGCCGCCTCTTGCCGACCGTCATTCCGGCGCAGGCCGGAATCCAGACTCTGCCCTGAGTGCGTCGAGGGGCCGTTCGCGGGCTTCGAACGGGAGCGACGCATTCAAATGTACTAATGCAACTCCAAGTCGTTACGCCCGGTAAGGGCGATGCGGTCTGCTAAACTTGAATGGAGCGGGAAACTGAGGGGCGGCTACCAGAGACCGCAGGAGGTCCGAGCGGATGAAACTAGATGACTGGTTCGGCAGGTTTAATCTAGATAAGATCAAGCTGAATCTGGCAGTGGTAAGATTCGAGATATCCTTTGAACCGGCAGATAAAGACGCGGCTTGGGAACTGTACATTGAAATGCTGACCAGAATCGTTACACAACCTCTGCCCTGTAATACGAGCGACGACAAGACGGCATTGGACAGCGTGTACTCGCTCTTTCCCATCACCCGCGAGATTCTGCGCAGGCGCGGGCGTTCGACGGTAAAGTTCAGCATGGTTGCGGTACCGGTGTTGAACCAAATCGTGCGACCCTTCACAGCAAAATGGCACAGGGAGAGCCTAGTTGGAGCCTTCGAAGACGAAGACACGTGCAGGGAGTTTCGGCAGGAACTTGCAAGCTTGCAGGAGGAACTACGCAAGTACAACCGAATGCTGGCAGAAATTGCCGGCGTTGAAGACCTAACGGACTTGGAACAGGTAGAAAGACAATAGAGATGTATAACGTGCCAAGACACAAGACCTTCATCAGTTATCATCACGAGAATGACTAGGAATTCAAGAATCGGCTGGTCGATGAGTTGCGGGATGACATCGTAGATCGTTCGGTTGAAGATGGCGACATAGACGACAACCTAAGAACAGAGGAGATTTGGGAGAGGATTCGTGACGACTATATTGCCGAAGCCACCGTCGTAATAGTGCTAATTGGCCGCGACACCTGGAGCAGGAAGTATGTGGACTGGGAGCTCGGCTCAGCTCTGAACAAGAGTAGAAACAATTCCCGATGCGGGGTGTTGGGCATCGTACTACCAGATCATCCCGATTACGGCAAGGAGCCTATAGACACTAACTTGATCCCGCCGAGACTGGTCGCCAACATCGAGGGGGATAATCCGTACGTGCGTCTATATCACTGGCCGCGCGATGGGCCTCTGTCAATTGTTCGGGATTGGGTGCATACCGCGTTCCTGCGGAGGAACGGTCCAAGGCCGGACAACTTCTCAAAACGTTTCAAGAACAACAGAGACCCATACTCGTGCGCCCCAAAGCAGACAGGACTGACCCTTGGCAAAGGAATTGTGATAGTAGGTGTGGCTGCGGTTGGAATCTACTTGGCGTGCAAGTACGCATCCAGCCAACGCATTGACCCCATGCATGATTTCCGCTTCCTCCCCTCTACAGCGCCGAATCGCCATCGCAGATCACGCTACTGACTAGTAGGCCACTTCTGCTAAAGGAGTCCAGCAACTACAACTGAATGCTGGCTCAGATCTCAGATGCGGAGAGCTTGGCAACAATGGAAAAGGCCACTGGAGGGTCAGGATGGGAAAAAGGCACAACGTATTCATCAGTTACTATCACCAAGAGGATCAAGAGTATAAAGACCGGTTCGTTCGAATGATGGGCGACAAGATTGTCGATAAGTCAGTCTATCTTGGGGATGTAATCGACCAAAACACCCCTAGCCAAGCGGTGCTCCAAAGGATCCGAGAGAATCACATTGCTCAAGTCTCGGTAACTGTCGTACTGATAGGTCCTTGCACGTGGCAACGGAAATACGTGGACTGGGAAATCGGAGCCAGTCTAAGAGACACTCGAACAAATCCCAGAGGCGGGCTGATAGGCATCCTGCTACCCCATCACTCAGACTACCGAGAGGAGACGTACAATTCCCGGCTAATACCGCCAAGACTAGCGGACAACTGCAATGAAGATGTGAAATTCGCATGCATTTACGATTGGTCCGATAACGCATCTATGGTTGCCAATCGGATTCATAAGGCATTCTTGAGGCGGAAAAAGCAGCCTGATCCTGTCATCAGCCGCGACCTGTTTGCGCGTAACAGGAGCGGTGATTGCCTCACGGGATGGCAGTGAGCGCCCGTACGTTTCACATCAACTCACCTAGACGCTGAATTAAATACTCTCTGCTGTTCTCGAACTGAAGAAGCTAGAGTAGGTAACCTGTGGCAAGGCCACATAGCTCGCTACGTCGCTACGTATTGTTCGCCAGCGTCCGCCCCATCACACTCCCGGCCCCGTCCGCTTCCCCCCGTGGACGCTCGGCTCCGAGCACCACTTCAGCCTGAGCAGGTCCAGCGGCTCCAGTATGCGGGCCGGCAGGCCCAGCACGTCGATGAGGACGCGGTGGTCCAGTTCCTTGCGCGAGTTGTCCCGGTACGCCTCGTTCGCCGGCAGGAACTGCGCGTTCCGCATGTCCTCGAAGATCTCCTTCGCCTTCGAAAGTTGCGCCTCCGTCAGCTTCGTCACGTCCAGCGTCGGCATCGACCGTATCGCCGTGGTCGGCATGCTCCGGTGTCCGTCGAGCAATCCCGCTACGCCGACATAGGCGTCACCGTCTTCCTTGAGAGGCCAGGGTAATATACGATAGCTATGAAGTAGGAGTGATCGTATGTCAACCGATGTTAACCAAGACAGTGGCTCGACGGGGCAGGCCCTCGGCAAGCTAGTTCTCGACAGAGACTTTGAAAGGATGGAAGGCCTCCTAGCGGAGTTCAACCTGTTCGACGTGCTTGGTATCGCGCGGAGGGAAAGTCAACATTCGGCGTTCCTAGCGTGGCTGCTCAACCCTCGAGGTTCGCACGGGCTTCGAGACTACTTTCTGCGCCACTTCCTTTCTCAGGCAGCGGACGAAGCTCACAAGCGGGGCATTAATGCTCCGACGCGGCTTGACGTAGACGGCTGGAGCCTCAGCAACGTCAATGTAGAGACCGAGCGTCATGGCATCGACGTCCTAGTGATAGGCGAAAGCGACGAATTTGTTTGCTTGGTAGAGAATAAGATCGGTAGCAGTGAGCACTCCGACCAACTTACCCGCTATCTCTACGTAGCTGAACATGAGTATAAAGGCCTTACGCCACTCCCGGTGTTCTTAACGCCAGAGGGAACAGATCCGCGCGCCAATGTCGACATGGAGCGCTACGTTCCTTTCGATTACGGGAAAGTTGCCACTCTCATCGAACGGGCACTGAGCACATGTAACTCAACTATCAGTGCCAGCGTTGCCAATTTCTTGGAACAGTACGTGCACAATCTACGAAGGCATATACTGCATACTACTGACAACATTGATGCATTAGCCTACCAATTATACTATGATCATAGATCGGCGATTGATCGAATCGTCAAGGCAAAGTCAATTCCGCTAAAGATGACTAATAAAATCGTTAGTTCTGTAGCGAAGTCATATGAACCTCAACTACACTATGATACACGTTCTTACAGCAGTGGAGTTCACATACTGCACTCTCCACATCTCGATGAGATAGGCGCACTCATAGTTGCTGTCGGGAGCATGAGCACGCCAACGCGAACAGTGTTCTTTAAGTTTGTGGCCAAGAACGAAAGGTTGACGCTCTGCCTCACAGTAGAAGGCAACTGTCCACTTGAAACCCGCCAACGCTTGCATGAACTCACGCAAATGCGATTGGGACCATGGTATCTCGAAAGCGAGTTAAAGCAATCTCGTAGCTTCGTCTTGTATCAAAAGCCCATCCTTAGTCAACAGGACTACCACCCGTTTGATGCTGACGCAGTTAGGGAAAAGATTGAGGCCGCCGCTAGGGAGTTTTACGAGAACGATTATTGGTGGCTGGTAAATGACATACGTCAAGAATTTGGATATCCACCGGTCAACAGTCCCGAGTGATGAAACCAGACAATTCTATAGGCATGGCCACTATGTTGCACTCGCAGTCTTGCAATGTTGTTTCAAGAGGTCGGTTTTCAGGCGCTGCTTTCGTTGTTTCCTGCGTGGCCTTCCTGTAGTTCGAGGCATCTGCGGGAGTCCAGACCATGCACAGCCGCGCGCCAGCTACTC
Source organism: Dehalococcoidia bacterium (assembly GCA_963668185.1). GTDB lineage: Bacteria > Chloroflexota > Dehalococcoidia > Lucifugimonadales. Next base: position 259,763 of record OY764162.1, on the reverse strand, counting down.
CGCAACCCACTCAGCCCCGACAAGCAACTCCGCAACCCGCACCCCCAGCGCGTCGGCAATCGCCTCAAGCGTCTTGGACCTCGGCGTCTGTTCCCCTCCTTCGAGTCGCACCAGCGTCACCCGGCCCACGTTCGCGGACCGTGCCAGAGCTTCCTGCGTAAGCCCGGCGGACTTCCTGAAGCGTCGGATGCGCTCGCCGATGGTCTGCCTGCCCCGCATGGCTATCGCCTCGATCGTCGGACGATAAGACGCGTCGCAGTAGTGGCGCGCAAAGTCCCACGGAATCTCGACCCGCTCCCCCTGGGCCGTCCCCAGCACCATCTCGTACGGATTTGGCAACTCAAGGCCGGACACTCCCGCGCGCGCCTCGACCTCCGGAATGTCAGCATACGGTATGAGGCCCTTTGCGCCGTCCGCAAACCCCAACTCAATGCCGTCCTGTGTAAGACTGGCGGCCGTCATCATCCGGTTCACGTTCTACTCCTCCGCCTGCCTCACGTCGATGCCTTCTACGACCAGGGCCCACTCCGTGACCTCGCGCTTCTCGGCGTCGATGGTCAGGGTGACGGGCGTCGTTACGTCGAACTCCTTCGGCGACAGGAACGGCGGGTCCACCTCGAAGGTCGAGACGAAGGTCGCCGTTACCTCGTACAGGTCGCCGCCAAGCCATGCGAACTCCATGCCCGTGAGCTTGAGGTTGTCGCCGATCTGCACCTGTAGCTCGGCTGCAATGCTCAGGCGAACCGAGGACGGGAGCAGGTCGACGGCGGCCTTGACCGCATCGGCCTCCATGGCCCCGTCGACGATTCCCTCCGCCAGCGCCTCGACGTTCGCCGCGAGCCACTGCTGTATGACGCTGTCCGCGAGAGCGGCGAGAGCGGCGTCATCCAGCGGTTCCGGCGTGGGCTCAGGCGTGGGTTCCGGCGTCGGCTCGGGCGTGGGCTCGGGTGTAGGCTCAGGCGTCGGCTCAGGTGTGGGCTCAGGCGTGGGTTCGGGCGTCGGCTCAGGTGTGGGTTCGGGCGTGGGTTCGGGCGTGGGTTCCGGCGTCGGCTCAGGTGTGGGTTCCGGCGTCGGCTCAGGTGTGGGTTCGGGCGTCGGCTCCGGTGTGGGTTCAGGCGTGGGTTCCGGCGTCGGTTCGGGCGTGGGTTCCGGGGTCGGCTCCGGCGTCGGCTCCGGCGTCACGGCCGGCTGGAGGGTCTGCGCAGCACGAACCTGGGTCGCCTCATTCGATTCCCCGCCGCCGCACGATGCCAGCGCCACCGCGAACAGCGCCGCCACAAGCAGCGCAACGAGAGCCGCAGGAGCCAGGATTCTCAACATCTCACCTTCTCCATTCTATCTATCACCCGTAGGGATGCTTCGCACGCCACTCGCCACCCCGTAGGGGCGCTTCGCGAAGCTCCCAAGTACGGCGAGTTATGGGCAACCGTTCGTCCTGAGCTTGTCGAAGGACTCTGCCGGAGGTCAGCCTCGCAAAGCCATACCACGCATCACCCGCAAAACCGGCAGCGCGCGTTCTTGGGGGAGAAGATGAGCTCCCGGTCGCCGTCCTTGATCGCGTAGTCCAGCAGCACCCGCAGCGACTTGCTGCCGTCCTGGAACCTGTACTCCTTCGCGATCTCGCCCAGCCACTCGTTGTGCTCGCTCTCGATCTCAACCGATAGTGTCACCAAGTCTCTAGCCATGTTTCATACCTCCTAAGCTTCCATCTTACACTCTTACCCTCGCCGCCCCTCACGCCTGCGACGTCACCTCGCCCGCGGACACCGTCACCCGCGCGCCGTCGGCCTGCCGCAGGATGAGGCTCCCGCCGTCGTCCACCGACTCCGCCACACCGCCGATCACGCGCTCCTTCCAGCGCACTGTCACCCGCCGGCCCAGCGTCTCCATCTCCGACGCCCAGCGCTCCGTCAGCCGCGCCCCCGCCCTCACCTCCTCGTACAGCCCGTCCATCCGCTCCAGCGCCTCGCGCAGTATCGCGGTACGGTCGCCGGGCCGGCCCGTCTCCTTGCGCACGCTCGTAGCCAGGCGCGCGATCTCCGGGTGCTCCGACGGATCGAAGTTCACGTTCACCCCAACGCCGATCACCGCGTTCACCCGTTCGCCGTCCTTAGGAAAGGTCTCCACGAGTATCCCGCATATCTTGAGGCCGCCCACCCGGACGTCGTTCGGCCACTTCAGCGTCGTGCGCAGCCCGGCGCAGGCCCTCAGCGCCCCCGACACCGACAGCACCGCCGCCATGTTCATGTACGGTAGTTGCGCGATAGTCGGCGTCAGCAGCAGCGAGAACGACACGTTCTGCCCGCGCGGCGAGACCCAGGCCCGGTTGAACCGGCCCCTGCCCTTCGTCTGCTCCTCCACGATGCAGACTAGGCCCTCAGGCTCGCCCGCCTCCGCCAGCCGCCGCGTCTCGTCCATCGACGAGCCGATCCGGTCGAAGTGAACTATCCGCCGCCCGACAGTCCGCCCCCGCAACGCCGCCCGCAGCGAGTCGATATCGTATTCGCTGTCAGGAGGCGACACGAGACCGCCGGACATGCTCATGCGAACGCCGCCCGATGCCTATCATCCAGCGCTTTCACTGTCATTCCGAGCGCAGCGAGGAATCTAGGACTTCCCGTACGCCGCCAACGCCCTTCCACGGCCACAACGCATTCAGCCCGGACAGGCCGTCTTCGGCGACGTGGCATCCCGGATTCCTCTCTCGCTTCGCTCGATCGGAATGACAGTGGACGCGGCAACGGTGCATGGCCGTAGATATAGTTCACAGCCACGAAACACCGAATGCTTACCCCCTGCCCGCCACTACCACCCCACCGCCGCCCCGTCGCGCCTCGGGTCCGCGCCGCCGTAATAGACGCCGTTCGCGCCGTCCGCCACGATCCCGTGCGCCCCGCCGACCGTCGGAGAGTACGCCTCGATCACGTTCACCGAGTGGCCGATGTCCTCCAGCGCCCGCCGCACGTGCATCGGGAACCGCTCCTCCATGTCCACCTCCCGGCCCCGCACCACCTTCAGCCTCGGCGCCTCTATCGCCTGCTGCACGTCCATCCCGTAGTCCAGCACATTCATCAGGAACTGCGGCGTCGTTTGCAGGATGCCGTAGCTCCCCGGCGTGCCCATGCTCGCCAGGAACCGGCCCTCCCTGAACGCCTGGATCGGCGACAGCACGAAGTCCACCCGCTTGCGCGGCCCCAGCAGGTTCGGGCTGCCCTCCTCCAGATCGAACCACAGCGCCATGTTGTTCAGGAACACGCCGGTGCCGCCCACGGCCACCGCGCACCCGAAGGCGCCGCCGAGCGTCTGCGTGACCGACGCTACGTTGCCGTCCCGGTCGATAGCCGCGAAGTGCGTCGTCATGCCGCCCTCCCGGTCGTCCACGGTGCCCGGAGCCAGCGCGTCGTTCGGCACGTCGCGCCCGAACCGCTCGCCGCGCACGACCGCCGCGCTGCCCATGTCGATGCGGGCCCGCTGCCGCTCAGCGTACTCGTCCGACAGCAGCGTCCCGAGCGGCACGGGCCCGTGGTCAGGGTCGCCGCCGTACTCGATCCTGTCCGTCACCGCCAGCTTCGCCGCCTCGATGAAGTAGTGCAGCGTCTCGGGCCGCTGGTACGCCTCCGGCCCGCAGTCGATGCCCTCCATCGTCTTGAGCGTCTGCAATATCTGGAACCCGCTGGAGTTGGGCGGCATCGAGTTCAGCACGTGCCCCCGGTAGTCGATCGTGATCGGCTCCTGCCAGTAGGCGTCGTAGTCCGCCAAGTCATCCGCAGTCATCACGCCGCCCGCGTCCCGGCACCCCTTCACGATCTTTTCGGCCAGCGCCCCCCGGTAGAACTCGTCCTTGCCGCCCTTCGCTATCGCCTCCAGCGACCGCGCGAGCTCCGGGAACCGCAGCCGCGTGCCGCGTGCCGGCGTGCGTCCCTCGGGGCCTAGCACGATCGAAGCCGACTCCGCATACCGCGCCAGCCTCGGCGCAGCCTTGAGCATCGTCCGGGCGTTGTTCGCCGTCACGGCGATGCCCTTCTCCGCGTACTCGACGGCCGGGCGCAGCAGCCGCTCCAGCTCGATCGTCCCGTACGTCTCGTGGATCGTGAGCCAGCCGGCCACGTTGCCGGGCACCTGCGCCGCCAGCGGCCCGAGACCATGCTGCTCGGCGTCGGGGTACATGTCCGGATGCGCCGCCGCCGGAGCGCGGCCCGAGAAGTTCAGGCCCCGCACCCTGTTGGCGGACGCGTCGTACAGCAGCGCCATGCCGATGCCGCCGGGCCCCGACATGTACGGCTCCGCCACGCCGATGGCCGCCGCCGTCGCCACCGCCGCGTCGAACGCGTTGCCGCCGTCCATAAGCGCTCGCAGCCCGGCCATCGTGGCCCACGGATGGGCCGAGGTCACCATGCCGTTCACGCCCACGGCGACCGGCCTGTTAGAAGGTGGATGTATTGATGAGAGACTCACGGCAAATGACCTGCCTTGCTGGTATAGCCTGAAGCTGGCCCCAAGCTATTGACTCCCGTCCGCCTTGTCAAGGAAGCGCAGCCGCCCTTGCGATATACTGTTAAAACGGATCGTCTGGCCGGGGAGCAAGAAATGGAAACAACGAAGGTTGACCTACGAAGGCAAAGCGCGTTCTATGAAACATTGCGCGAGGATCTGGAAGCCAACTCCTTCGGCAAGTGGGCCGTGGTCGCAAACGAGCGGCTCGTGGGCGTGTACGACTCAAACCGGGAAGCTTCTGAGGTGGCCCTCAGGCTTACCGGGAGCGGCGCGTGCCTGGTCAGGCACATCGGATACGTCGTAGGCGTAGTTGGCCCAATGACCCGCGTGGACCATGTACCAGTCCGGGATCTTTGACAATCAACCGCTGGTTCACGGGATCATCGGTCGCGTTGACGCCCACGGTAATGGCCTGAGCTTGACTACAAGCGCGCCTATGGCGGAAGGCGCCATACTCATAGATACCGGCGCTCAAGTGTCCGTCCTGGACTTGGATCGTGCGCTGAGCTTGGGCCTGCCCGAAACGGCGGAGCCGATGTCCATAATGGGGATCACGGGTAGCCAGGAGGCCAGGCAGTTCAGCGGACTCCTCCATCTTCCCGCTTGGGACATCACGATTGCGACGACTTTTGTTTCGTTGCCCTTGATGGAACGGCACAGGGTCTTGGCCCTCGTTGGAATGGACGTCTTGAGCGAGCTTGTATTGACTTTGGACGGCCCTAACAGAAGAATCACCCTGGCGTCGCCGGAAACCCAACCCCCCAACTAACAACTATCCACTCCCCCAACCCTGAACAGCCGCCCAGCCCCGTTTCCGTTGACCACGTGAAAGGTGCCCAGCCCGTTCGTGGTGAGCCTGTCGAACCACAACGGACAGCGCAGCCGCCCAGCCCGGTTTCCGTTGACCATAGGTTCGGGGACTGCTAGCATCAATCCAGACGCATACTCAGGACGCCAACCCGCCGAGGAGACCATGACCACAACCTCAGACATCATCGAAGTTACGCCGCTCGCCGCCGAAAAGCTGGTGGACGCGCTCAAGGAGCAGGACGAAGAAGGTTCGCTGCTGCGCGTCATGGTAATGCCCGGCGGCAACGGCGGCATCCAGTACATGCTCGGCGTCGAGAAGGAGCCGGCTGAAGGCGACATCGTCATCGACGCCAGCGCCGTGAAGGTCCTCGTGGACGCCGAGAGCGTCCCGCTGATCGAGGGCGCCCAGATCGACTACGTCGAGGGCCTGATGCGGAGCGGCTTCGTGATCAGCAACCCCAACGTGCAGTCCGGCGGCTGCGCCTGCGGCGGCGGAGGATGCGGCGGTGGCGGGGGAGGTGGATGCGGCGGCGGCGGCGGTGGCGGGGGCTGCGGATGTGGAGGCGGCGGCTGCGGAGGCGCATAACCCGCGCGAGCCGCCTGTGACCACAACCGTTCGTGCTGAGCCTGCCGAAGCACAATCCGCCAGCTGAATGCTCTTTATCCTGCTGAGACAGTTCGACGCCGATCCGGTTGGCGTCATCATCACCCTCGCAGTGGTGGTGGCCTCGCTGTTGGCCGCCGTTACGTTCCACGAGTTCAGCCACGCGGTCGCAGCCTTGCGGCTCGGCGACGACACCGCGCACCGGCTTGGCAGAGTCACGCTGAACCCCATGAGGCACCTCGACCCGATGGGCTCGATGATGATCCTCTTCGCCGGCTTCGGATGGGGCAAGCCCGTCCCGGTGAACGGGGCCGTCCTGCGCCCCGATCCTCGAAGCGGGACCGCCATAGTCGCCGCGGCCGGCCCCGTATCCAACATCCTGCTGGCGGCGGCGCTGGCGGTGCCTCTCAGCATCGGACTGCTGGGCGAGGGACACCGGACCTTCACCTTCTTTCATGGCAACCTCTCAGACCTGCCCGGCTACGTCGTCATCTCGATAATCTCCTGGAACATCCTGCTCGCCGTGTTCAACATTCTTCCGATCGCGCCGCTGGACGGCTTCAAAGTGGCCGTCGGCCTCCTGCCCAGGAACGCGTCCAACGTATTTGCGAAGACGGAGCGCTTCGGTCCGATCATTCTGATTGTGCTTATCGCCGTGGGTCTGTTCACCAACATCAGCATCCTCTGGACGGTCATCGGCCCCGTGGTCAACGCTCTTGAGGCCATACTGCTGAGCGGCTACGCCGTCTAGCCCGTTCGTTTAAGATGTTCACGTCGGATCGGGGCCGGGAAGAGAGGGCAGGAGCGAGTCCGTGGAACGAATCACAATAGTCGGGTTGGGGCCGCTCGGCACGTCGGTCGGCCTCGGACTGAAGAAGGCGAACCTCGCCAACGCCGAGATCATCGGCACGTCCCGCGAGCGCAGGAACGCCTCAAACGCCAACAAGGTCGGAGCCGTGGACCGCACGTACGCCGGCCTTGGAGCCGCGGTGAACGGCGCGAACCTCGTCATCCTGGACGCCGACATGGGCGAGACCGAGGACCTGCTGAAGACCCTCGGTCAGCGCCTCGAACCCGGCACGGTTATCACGGACCTCGGCGTAATGAAGTCCAGGGTCGTCGAGTGGGCGGAGCAGTACGTGAAGGAAGGCGTTTACTTCATCCCAGGCCGCCCGCTCCCTAAGAAGCCCATCGCCAACCTGGAGGACGCGGACGGCGACGCCTTCCGGGACTGCCGGTACTGCATCGTCCCGCCGGTCTCCGCGCCCGAAGCGGCCGTCAAGACGGTCGTCGGCCTGGCCGACGCGCTCGGCGCAAAGCCGTTCTTCATGGACGCGCTGGAGCACGACTCCTTCGCTGCCGGGACGAGCTACCTGCCGGTCGTCCTGTCGGCGGCGCTGGTCACGGCCACCACGTCCAGCGAGTCATGGAGAGAGATGCACCGCCTCGTCTCCACCGAGTGGGAGACGGTGAGCAGGCTGGCTTCCGAAAACCCGGAGGACAATCACGCGATCTCGAAAGCCAATCCCGAGCTTCTCGCGCAGTGGATCGACAAGCTGATCGCCGAACTCCAGGCGTACCGCGCTCAGATCGCCGAGGACGGCGAAGACCTGCTCCACGTCTTCATCGAGGCATGGGAGGCCCGCGCAAGGTGGGAGCACGGCGTGGTCGAAGACCGCGCGGGCCCGGAACTGCCAACCTCGATGCAGAGCATGGGCGCGTTCCTGTTCGGCGACCGCCTGATGCGGAGACAGCGCGAGATGTCCGAGCGCGAGAAGGCCCGGCAGTGGACCTACGACAGAGGCGGGAGGCGATAGCCGGACATGCCGCAAGCCGCTACCGTCACGCCGCCCCGCTCCCTGGAGGGCACCGCGACGCCTCCCGGAGACAAGTCGATCTCGCACCGGGCCATCCTGCTGAACGCCATCGCCGAAGGCTCGGCCATCGTCTCCAACCTCTGCGTCGGAGACGATAGGGACTCCATCCTCCGGTGCATGAGGGGACTGGGCGCGCGCATCAAGCGCCTTCCCTACCACGTCCACGACGACGAAGATCAGGAGATGGACTGTTTCCTCGTTCGCGGCAGAGGCCCGCAGGGCTTGAGGGAACCCCCCAGCGTGCTCAACGCCGGTAATAGCGGCACCACGATGCGCCTTGTCACCGGCCTGCTCGCGGCCCAGCCCTTCTTCAGCGTCCTCTCCGGCGACCGCTCCCTCCGCCGCAGGCCCATGGACCGCATCATCAGGCCGCTCACGCACATGGGCGCTCGCATCTCGGCCCGCGGCGACGACAGGCTCGCCCCCATCGCGATCAAGGGCGGCGGCCTCAGAGGCATAGAGTACGAGCTTCCCGTCGCCAGCGCCCAGTTGAAGTCGTCCCTGCTCATCGCGGGCCTGCACGCCCAGGGCGAGACGACCGTCATCTCGCCGGCCACGAGCCGCGATCACACCGAGCGCATGATGAAAGCGATGGGAGCGGACATCGCCGAAGACGGCCTGCACCTGACGGTGCGGCGGTCCAGGCTGCAGGCGGCCAACATCCGCGTGCCGGGGGACATCAGCGGCGCCGCGTTCTGGATGGTCGCAGCCGCCTGCCACCCGAACGCCACGCTTCGCATCAGGAGCGTCGGCATCAACCCGTCCCGCACCGGCATCATCGAAGTGCTGGAGTCCATGGGCGCGCGTCTCCACATGGAGAACGAGCACGACGACCTCGGAGAGCCCGCCGCCGACATCGTCGTCGAGTCCAGCGACCTCAACGGCGTGGAGATCGCCGGCGACCTGATACCGCGCGTCATCGACGAGCTTCCCGTCCTCGCGCTGGCAGCCTGCCACGCGAAGGGCACGACGATCATCCGCGACGCCTCGGAACTCCGCGTGAAGGAGTCCGACAGAATATCCGCCACGGTTGACGGCCTCACCCGCCTCGGCGCGGATGTCGAAGAGTTGGAAGACGGCATGCTGGTTCGCGGAGGCCGCAAGCTCACCGGCACGGCCTGCCGGAGCTACGGCGACCACCGCATAGCCATGACGATGGGCATCGCGGGCCTGCTGGCCGGCGGCGAGACCACCGTGACCGGCGCGGACGACGCCTCGATCTCATACCCTGCGTTTTGGGACACGATCGAGACCCTGACCGCCTAGCCGGCGGCTCACCGGCCGGATCCCAGCCGGCGAACGGCCCGCATTCGAGCCTGCTGGTCGTGCTGTCCGGCCCCTCCGGCGTCGGCAAGGACGCCGTGATGGACGGCCTCCGAGAACGTCTGCGGGGCGAGGCCGGCTGCCACTTCGCCGTAACGGCCACCACGCGCCCCATGCGCCCCGGCGAGCGTGACGGCGAGCCATACCGTTTCCTCTCCGTCTCCGAGTTCGAAGACCTGCTCGCCAGCGACGGGCTGCTGGAGCACGCCGTCGTGTACGGCAACCTGTACGGCGCTCCCAAGCGCCCCGTCAAAGAGGCGCTCTCGCAAGGCAAAATCGTCTTCCTGAAGGTCGACGTTCAGGGTGCCGGAAGCGTCCGAGAGATCGCCCCGGACGCGGTCACCATCTTCCTTGCCGCGCCAAGCCTCGAAGCGCTCCGGCAGCGCCTGGAAGGACGCAAGACCGAATCGGCCAGCGCGCTTGAGTCCCGCCTATCCCTAGCCGAGTCCGAAATGGAGCAGGCAAGCAGCTTCGACCACACCGTAGTCAACCACCAGGGACACCTGGCCGAAACCGTCGATGAAGTCCTGCGCATCGTGCAGGCCGAGCTAGCTTCAAACAAACGCCGCCGCTACGACCTCTGAGATTCGGCCAATCGAACAAGCTAGACATAGACAAGGAACGTTCGCCCCGCCAACGCGTCGCCGCGCCCCTGTCATTCCGAGTCCCCCGAGGAATCTAAAGCCTCTCGCCTCGCATCAACCCCCGTCCCCGGCAAGACGCGCCCCGCCCTCTGTCATTCCGAGTCCCCCGAGGAATCTAAAGCCTCTCGCCCTCAACCAACCCCCGTCCCCGGCAAGCCACCGCCCGTCCGCTCCCCACTCGCCACTAACCACTATCCCCTATCCACTCCCCCCACCCCCTTGACACGCCAGTACGCGCCCGCTATCATAGAACCTATGGATACCGAAGCGCATACCATATCACCCATACAACGCATCGTCCGCGAAGAAACCCAGGACGGCAGACTCATCGTCCGTTTCCTAGTCGCCGCCATGCAGGACCAGATCCGCGGCGCCAAGCCCCACCACAGACTCGACGCCGCACGCCAACTCATCAAACTCGGCTTCGAAGAAGCCAAAGAGTTCGCCAGCCTGCCCACGCCCTCAGCAATGCGCGCAGAGCCCGCCGAGGCGTCCCAAGCCGACACCCTCGACACCACCGGCCTCAACCCCGACCTCGCACGCTTCATACGCGCCGAGACCGACGGAGGACGACAAGCCATACGATTCCTCATAGACGTCATGCTAGGCTTCATGCCAGGCTTCGGCCCCCACCACCGCATAGACGCCGCCAAAGAACTGCTGCGCCGAGGCTTCGACGACGCACCCGGCCCCCTCCACCACGACACCTACGCCGACACAGAACTAAACCCCCTTCCCCAGTCTGCTGGGGAAGGCCGGGATGGGGTTCCCCCTTCCGACACAGAACTCGAACCCCTTCCCCAGTCCGCTGGCGCCTCCCTCTCACCCCTTCCCCAGTCTGCTGGGGAAGGCCGGGATGGGGTTCCGGACGCCAACGGCGCCGTCGAAGAGACCCAGTCCTCCCTCTCACCCCTTCCCCAGTCTGCTGGGGAAGAGCCTGTCCTGAGTCCGTCGAAGGGCCGGGATGGGGTTCCCGACATCCTCGCCGGTTACGAACCCCCGTACTCCAACACATACGGCCACAGCGGAGACACCGGCGTCAACACGCGAGCCGTCTTCAAAGCAGCCGACGCCCTTATGGACGCCGTCGGAAGGCGCCCGACGCCCCCGGACCCCAGCGTTGTTTACCCCAGCAAACGCGGCAGCATCATCATACACAACGGAAAGGAGCACTACTTCAGCGAACACGCCCGCTCGTCCGTCGAAAAGGCCATAGCCGCCGAAGAAATCATGGACGCGGTCAAGCGCATCCGCGAATCATGCCGCGGCCCCATCCGCCTAGCATGTCCCCACGGCAAAGCATCCTGCGACTGCGGCTTCGACCCCTTCGCCGAACACCCCGACAGCGAACCCGCCCCCGCCGAACCATGAGCCAGCGCCGTCGCCACTGTCATTCCGAGTCCCCCGAGGAATCTCAGACGCCCCGCGCTCCACCAACGCCGCGCCCCGGCCAAACGCGCGTCTCGCCGGGGGCGGGGCCTGGCGGCGTGCGGGAGGCTTTGGATTCCTCTCTCGCTCCGCTCGATCGGAATGACAGTTAGCAGCGCGCCCACCCGTCATTCCGGCGAAGGCCGGAATCCAGGGGGCGGGGCCGGCGGGGCCTCCGGCCTCTTCCCCAGTCTGCGGAGCCTGCCCCGAGTCCCCCGAGGGGCCGCGCACTCCTCCGTTCGCCCTGAGCTTGTCGAAGGGCCGCCCTACGACGACGGCGTGCTGAACGTGCGCACCGCGATCTCGTCCGCGCTGTCCTAGCTCTCCGCAGCCTGAATGAGCACTCGTCCGCCGTTCCGGACCCTCACGTTCAGGTCATGCCCGTCCAGCAACAGCATACCCACGAGCGGGGTGCTGCCAGTCGCGTCGGCCTCGATGTCTCTTGGCTGACCGTTCCACAACACCGTAGCGTGATGAACGTAGAAGCGCACTTCATCGTCGTTGGCCAAGAATGCTTGGCTGACATAAGCGAAAGGCAGTCTTAGCTCGTCCACTATGGCAGTCGGCAAGGTCAAGAAACCGCTAAACCCCGTGTCAACCACGGCCTCAATGTCTCTGTGCTGTCCTTCCGGCCCCTGTATGCGAAGGGGAACGATCGCCTCATAGGCGGCATTCACCGCTCCCTCGATCACTCCGGTCTCCCCAGCCGTGCGCCTCCGAAGCTGACCGGGGCCTTGAAGCCGACGCGTTCGCACAGAATGTCTATGGCATCGGGATGCTGCGCCCGCAGGCGCTGGACGGCCACGCGCGTAGAGTCGGCCATGGCCCAGTCCTTCGTCTCAACGTCAATGGCTACGTACTCTCCGAAGTGGTCTGCTTCCACCTGGGGCAGGATGGTCTGCTTGTATATCTCCCTGCCGAGCCGGGCAATCTCCTCCTTCGGTCTGCGCGGGCGGGTCGGGGTCTTTGCGTGCGTCATTGGCGCTCCTTTCCGAGGGCGGTCAACTATGCCCCATTCTACCGCACTCCCCCCGTTCGCCCTGAGCCCCGTCGAAGAGCCGCGCGCACTCCCCCGTTCGCCCCGAGTCCCCCGAAGGGCAACCCCGCTCAGACCGCCTGCAACTCCCTGATCATGCCGGCCAGCCGCTCCCGGTCCTCCTCCGTCTCGACCGGGATCGACAGCCCGATGGACCCGGCGTACGGGCCGTACCGCTCCTTGATCCTGTCCACGATCTCATCGTACAGGCCCACGACCGCGAACTCGTCCAGCATCTCGTCCGTGATCTGCGCGCCCATCTCGCCCCACTTGCCCTCGACCGACATCCTGTACAGCTTCCTCGCGGTGTCCTCCCAGCCGTGCGCGGCCATCACCGGCTCGTAGCTTCGCGTGGAGGCGTAGAAGGAGATCCGCGTCTTCGCTGCGGTCCGCTCCTTCTCTAGGGCCTCCTCCGTGGCCGCCGTCACCACGAACCCGCCGCCGCTCACCTCGACGTCGGCCAGGCTGCGGCCCGCCTTCGCGGCGCCCCGTTCCACGCTGGGCAGCACCACCTCCCGCGTGTACTTGTGCGTGTTGAACGAGTGCAGGAACACCCCCTGGCATAGCTCCCCCGCCACTTCGAGCATCTTCGTGTTGACCGCCGCTATGAAGACCTCGATGTCCGGGTGCTCTATCGGCTCCGGCCTGAAGAACGGCGGCATCAGGTTCATCTGGTAGTGCCTGCCCACGAACTCGAACTTGCCGCCGTTCTGCCAGCAGTCCCACGCGGCCCGCATCGCCAGGATGTACTCCCGCATACGCGCGGCGGGCGACGACCACGCGCCGCCGAACCTGCGCACGATGTGGCCCCGCACCTGGCTTCCGAGCCCGAGGCGCAGCCTGCCATTGGAAAGGTTCTGAAGGTCCCAGGCGATGTACGCCATGTCCGTGGGGCTGCGCGGAAACGCCAGCGCGATGGACGTCTGCAACGCCATGCGCTCCGTATGCTCCGCCGCGAGAGTGAGCGGAATGAAAGGGTTGTGGTTCGTCTCGCTCGTAGAGAAGACGTCATACCCCATCGCTTCCGCGTTGCGGGCCGATTCGGGGATCGTGTGCGGCCTGCTCAGGTCTCCGTTCGCGACTACCTTCACTGGGCGTTCCTTTCGCGGCTCGAATCTCTGCGTAGCTTAGCCTCGGCAAGTGACGGATTCAACCGCGCAAGACCTCTCTGATATACTCACGCCCACCTTCAGGAGGACGCAAAGTGGCCTTCGAATTCATTCTCTACGAGAAGCGCGACCGCATAGCGCGCCTGACCATCAACCGGCCCGATGTCATGAACGCGCTGCACCCGCCGGCCAACGCCGAGCTACGGCAGGCGTTCGAGGACTTTCGCGACGATGACGACGCCTGGGTGATGGTCCTGACCGGCGCCGGAGACCGCGCGTTTAGCGCCGGCAACGACCTGAAGTTCACCGCCGAGCGCGGCCACGAGCGGCGCAGGGGCGCCGCCAGGTCGGTGCCCTTCGGCGGCATCACCACCAACTTCGAGTGCTGGAAGCCCATCATCGCGGCGGTCAACGGCTACGCGCTGGGCGGCGGCCTGGAGCTCGCGATGGCGTGCGACATCATCATCGCCGCCGAGCACGCCGAGATGGGCCTGCCGGAGCCGCGCGTCGGCCTCGTGGCCCCGACCGGCTCGCACCGCCTGCCGCGCATCGTGGGCATGAAGCGCGCGATGGGCATGCTGATGACCGCGAGGCGCATCTCGGCTGCGGAGGCGTACCGCATCGGCCTCGTCAACGAGGTCGTGCCACTCGCCGATCTGTACCCCACCGTAGATCGCTGGGCCGCCGAAATCCTGGAGTGCGCGCCGCTCTCCGTCCGCGCCAGCAAGCAACTCGCCTCGCAGGGCGCCGACTGGCCGCTGGACGTAGCCCTGAGCCGCAACTACACCGAGTACCTGCGCGCCGCTAACTCGCAGGACTTCGTAGAAGGCCCCCGCGCCTTCGCAGAGAAACGCAAACCCAACTGGACCGGCGCATAAGTGAAGCACGCACACTGGCTATTGACGATGTTGGCGCTCGCGCTGGACAGCCTGGAGACGCCTTGAACAACGTCGAAATGAACACTCAGCCGAGTCTCTTTCACAACTCGACGCCCTCATCCGAAGCTGGGCGACCCGGAGCGACTTCCGAACGACTTAAGCGACTGGACAGCGATAGCAGTCTGCGGGAAACCTTGCTTCCGCTTTGTCGCCTCAAAGAAGGTGAAGTTTGGGAAGACCCCGTTATGGGACACCGCGTCGGGGTCCTGGACTCTACTGATCCCCAGCATGTCAGACATGCGCTCGACGGCTCACGGTCACGCCTGGTGATCGGGGACCCTCCATACAATCTTGTTGCGGGCAGCGCTGCCTCGTCCGCACTTCCCAAGACAGGCGTACAGGCCTACCTGGAATTTTCACGAGCATGGATCGCAAATGCGCTAGAGACAATGGAAGATGACGCGCATTTGTACATATGGTTGGGAGCCGACTACCGTGACGGTTTCCAGCCACTGCCGGATGTGATGATCCTACTCCGCTCCTTCCGAGAACTCAGGCCCCGCAACCTCATTACTTTGAGAAACCAACGAGGGTACGGCACGCAGAAGAACTGGATGTGGGTCAGACAGGAGCTACTGCATTACGCGAAGGGTCATCCGCACTTCAACGTTGTGTACACAGAGATACCTAAGCTAGTGCGTGGTTATCACAAAGTCGTCAATGGAAGGTCCACCGAGAACCTTGAGAGAAGCAAATCCTCAACGATTCGGCCTGGAAACGTCTGGGTTGACATTCAGCAAGTGTTCTATCGCATGGAAGAGAACGTTCCGGGCTGTTACGCTCAGAAACCTCTCAAGGCCATTGAGCGCATCATCGCATCAAGCAGTAAGCTGGGCGATGTGGTTGTGGATGGGTTCGCTCACGCCGGCACCACTCTGCTGGCGGGTGAAAGGCTCGGTAGGCGTGTGATCACTTTTGACATAGACCCGATCTTCGCTGAAATCGCGATTCGCAGGCTGGAACTGTTTCGCCGTACAGGCCGGACGGGCTGGCAATGGATGAGTCCCTTCCCAGAGGCGGAGAGCCTCTGTCAGTTGTGAAATGGATCAACAGCAGCTAAGGGAACATCTGGACCGGCTAATCGAGTCTTTGAAACGAAGCGATAGGCGATTGCTTCACGCTCGATTGCAGAGTCTCGTTTCCGTGTTCCCGTTCAGCGAGTATGAGTACATCCTCATGTTCCTACTCGATAGTGACGCAATTACATTCCCGGATTATGAAGAACTTCGCTCAAACTACATTCAAGCCAACAGATATCTGAATCTATTTGAACTCGCGCCTCGCATATTTGGCGCGGTGTGGGGCGAAAACCATCTTATGGACCTCGACACGAGAATTCAGAAGCCTAGCAGGTCGCTCGACCCTCATTACGATGGCCAGTACGACCTGTGGGTTGAAGGGGTCCGGACGGAAGTCAAGGCAGGCAGAGCATACAACACACAAAAGAGAGGACCTCTAGTTTCCAAGGCCCTGCGCTACGGTTCCAGAGAACCGTTCTGGATGAACTTTCAACAACTCAAAGATGGCCTCTGCGACGTTTATGTGTTCCTTGGAGTATGGACAGATCGCATTTTGTACTGGGTCTTCTCGGACGATGAAGTCAGAGACAGCCCATATAGAAGTCACCAGCATCGGGGAGGTATTGAGTACCAGATTGGAATCACCCATCGAAACATCAGTGAGTTTAGTCGGTTCGAAGTGGATGGCATTGACGTAGCCGAAGCTATAATTGAAAAAGGTACCTGAGCACAGAGGAGACCCATGACTAAACAAGAGCGTGAACTGCTGCCCGCAACCGTCCGGCCCATGCGCCACGATCTCACCCTGGCGCCCGATCTCACCGCCTTCACCTTTGAAGGTGAGCAGACTATCGACGTGGAGGTGCTCGCCCCCACGTCCGCGATCGTCATGCACTGCGCCGAGATTGAGGTCGCCTCAGCGTCGCTGGCTTTGGACGGCGGCCCAACACTCGCGCCGGAGTCCATCGAATACGACTCAGACCGCGAGACCGTAACGCTGGCGTTCGGCGAGGAACTGCCCGCCGGCCCCGCGCAGTTGTCGATGTCGTTCACCGGCGAGCTAAACGACCGCCTGCGCGGCTTCTACCGCAGCCGGTACACGGACGACGACGGCAACGAACGCCACCTCGCCGCCACGCAGTTCGAGGCCACGGACGCCCGCCGCGCGTTCCCATGCTGGGACGAGCCCGCGTGGAAGGCGGCGTTCAAGGTCACGCTGGTCGTACCCTCCGATCTCGTTGCGGTGTCCAACATGCACGTCGAGGCCGAGACTCCGCAGTCCGGCGGACGCAAGGCGGTGAGCTTCGCCGAGACGCCGGTCATGTCCACGTACATCCTGGCATTCGTCGTGGGAGACCTCCGCAGCATCGAGGAGCAGGCCCCGGACGGTACGCTTATGCGCGTCTTGTCCACGCCCGGCAAGGAGGAGCACGGCCGCTTCGCGCTGGAGACCTCCATCAGGCTCCTGGAGTACTTCAACGACTACTTCGGCATCCCCTATCCGCTCCAGAAGATGGACCACCTCGCCATTCCGGACTTCGCCGCGGGCGCGATGGAGAACTGGGGCGCGATCACCTACCGGGAGTCGGCCCTGCTCGTGGACCCGGAGAACAGTTCGTCGGGTACCCGCCAGATAGTCGCGGCGATCATCGCGCACGAGATGGCGCACATGTGGTTCGGCGACCTCGTCACGATGGCGTGGTGGAACGACCTCTGGCTCAACGAGAGCTTCGCCTCCTGGATGGGCGACAAGGCCGTGAACGACCTCTTCCCGGAGTGGCAGATGTGGACCCAGTTCCTCAGCGCCGACACGAACCGGGCGCTCAGCCTGGACGGCCTCACGAACTCGCACCCCGTCGAGCAGGAGGTCGCCAACCCGGCCCAGATCCAGGAGATGTTCGACGACATCAGCTACAGCAAGGGCGCCTCCATAATCAGGATGCTGGAAGGGTTCCTCGGCTCCGACGCGTTCCGCGACGGCCTGCGGGCGTACCTGAAAGAGCACGAGTACGGCAACGCCGAGACGCGCGATCTCTGGCGCGCCCTCGCCGAGGCCTCCGGGCAGCCCGTCTCCAGCATGATGGACACGTGGACGACCCAGATGGGGTACCCGGTGCTGGACGTGGCCGCGGACCGCTCCGATGACGGCGTCTCGGTGCGCCTGTCGCAGAAGCGCTTCGTGTACGAAAGCATCCTCGGCGGCGGCTACGAGGACGACTCGTCCTGGAGCGTGCCCGTCGGCGCGATCGCGGACGGCGCGGACGCGCCCGCCTTCGCGCTGATGGAAGGCCGGGAAGCGAGCGTCCGCGTCTCGGCCTCGGCCCGTCCGGCGTGGGTGAAGATCAACCCTGAGCAGACCGGCTTCTACCGCGTGAACTACGACGCGGACGACTTGGCCGCGCTCATCGGCCCGATCGAGCGCCGCGAACTCTCGCCCTCCGACAGGCTCGGCATCCAGAACGACGCGTACGCGCTCGCCCGCGCGGGGCTGGCCCCCGTGACGCGGTTCCTGTCGGTGGCCCCGGCCTACCGCAACGAGGACACCGCGCCCGTGGCCTCCGATCTGGCCACGAACCTCGCCGGACTTGACTCGATTCTCGCGGACGAACCGGTCCACCCGCAATTCCAGGCGTACGCCCGCGACATCTTCGCCCCCATCGGGCAGCGCATGGGCTGGGAGCCGCGCGACGGCGAAGGCCACCTCGACGCCCTGCTCAGGAGCACCGTCCTAGAGGCGCTCGGCAGGTACGAAGACCCGGACGCGCTCGCCGAGGCGACCGCCAGGCTTGAGAGCTACGTCTCCGACGCGTCGTCCGTGCCGCCGGACCTGCGGCGCACCGTGTACAGCCTGGCCGCCAAGCAGGGCGACGGCACAACGTGGGAGACGATGTGGGGCCTGTACAAGGACTCGAACCTCCAGGAAGAGAAGGTGCGCCTACTCATGGGCCTAACGCAGTTCAGGAGCCGCGAGCTGCTGACGCAGACCCTGGATCGCGCCCTGTCGGAGGACGTGCGCTCGCAGGACGCGCCGTACCCGATCCTCGGCACGGGGATGAACGCGTACGGTCGGGACCTCGCGTGGGACTTCCTGAAAGAGAACTGGGATGAGATCGACCGGCGCTACGGCGAAGGCGGCTTCATGATAATGCGCCTCGTGTCCTTCACGTCCGGCTTCACGTCGGAGGAAAAGCGGCAGGACGTGGAGCGGTTCTTCGCAGACCATCCCGCCCCGGCCGCCGAGCGCAGCATCCGCCAGGCCCTCGAACGCATCAGCCTGAACATAGCCTGGCTGGCCCGCAACCGCTCCGAGCTAGCCGCCTGGTTCGCGGGCTAGCCTAGTACTCCAGTATCGCGCGCCCCAGGATCTTGCCGGCGGCCAGGTCGTCGCAGGCCTCGTTGATCTGGTCCAGGCTGTAGCGGTCGGTCACGAGCTGGTCCAGCGGGAACTTGCCTTCCTTGTGCAGCCGCAGGTACATCTCGAAGTCGCGCTCCGGGTACGTCGCCCCGAGGCTGCCCCGCAGGATGCGCTGCCCACGGATTAAGAGTAACGGATCCAGCGTCAGTTCCGTTTGCGGCAGGCCGATGATGACAGCCATCCCGCCGTCGTTGCCTGCGCCGCTCCCCCCGGCGCGCGTCACGGGCAGTATCTGCTCCATTGTGGCCCGGGCCCCGATAGCGTCGAATGAGTAGTCGACGCCTACGCCTCCGGTCATATCCAGTATCGCCTCAACCGGGTCCGACTCCATGGCGTTGACTCCGTGCGTCGCCCCGAACTGCTGCGCATATCCCAGCTTGTCCTCGATCAGGTCCACCGCGATGATCGGATGCGCCTCCAGGAGCGACGCCATCCGTATCGCCGACAGGCCGACTCCTCCCACGCCAAACACGGCCACAGAGTCGCCCGGCCGGACCCCGGCGGTGTGCAGCACCGCGCCGGCGCCGGTCAGCACCGCGCAGCCCACAACACTGCTCACGTCCGTGGGCTCGTCATCTGAAATCCGCACAACGTACTCCGCATCCAGGACAACCATCTCCGACCACGTGAACGCCATTCGACTGTTCAGCGGCTCCTCATGATACGTCGCCTCGGGAACCGCCCTGTCAAGCGCGCCCGGCTGCGGCTTGCGCGGGACCCAGGTCACGATCGCGTGGTCCCCCTCTCGAAGGTGGCTCACTCCCTGCCCCACGTGCGTAACGACGCCGGTCCCTTCATGGCCCAGCAGGCGCGGGCGAGTCATGGTAGCGTCGTTGCGTTCGTGAATCTGCGAGTGGCAAACGCCGCTCGAAAACAGCTTCACAACCACATTGCCCGGACCGGGATCGGAAATCTCAATCTCGTCAACCAGCAACGGCTGCCCGTCACCCATGTCAATCGCCGCCCGTGCTTTCATCTATCGTTCACCTCTTGGGCAGGTAGCCGCCTCGACGCTTCCTCCAGGTCCGCCAGCAACTTCCGAGCGGCCCCGATGCCGTGGGCAACCAAATCCTCCGGGTAGAAATCTGCGTAGAAGTTCGCGTGGAGAGCATTCATCGTGCCGAGCCTGGCCATGTTCCTTTTCGGATCCCATGTTTGGTCGATCAGCCGCCCAGCATTGATGTTGATGCTACGCTGAGACCCCGACGACCACCCCCGCCCCCTGGCAACGGACTCCACGAAGTGGGCAAACGCGCCCCACGCCTTCTCCGAGGCTTGCAAGAGATCGCCCTTCTGCAACTCTTCGTCCGCCTGTTCAAGGAAGCGCTTACTGATTTCCTGATGCCGCGCTACGGTAGTCATGCAATCTTCCAGTATCGAGAATCACCTTATCGACATCGACGCATCCCGAATTATAGCCGCCGCAAGCCGATAAGTCCTGTAACGCCAGCTACGCCCCCAGCCGAAGCCGCGCCATCTCCGCGGCGAACCACAGCGCCATGCTGCCCGTACGGTCGTCGTAGCCGGAGTTGGCGGGCCGGTCGAGATAGCTCCGCAGCCCGTCCATGACGCCGGTCCCCGCGCACCCGTCCACCACGTTGCCGGCCGCATCGACGCGCTCGGTCGCCGCCCGCCATGCCAGGTCGACCGTCCGACGGTACGAGTCGTCGAGCAGGCCCAGCCGGATGCCGCGCGCCATCGCGTACCCAATCATGCAGGTGGCCGTCAGTTCCTCGTACGAGCCCGGAAAATCGATGACCTGGCAGTACAGGCCGGACGGCTGCTGGAGCGGCCTCAGCGCCTCCATGTGCCGCGTGAACATGTCGAGCACAGCTTCCCGACCACGCCAGTTCTCCGGCATGTAGGTGAGGCACTCGGCCAGCCCCATCGCCGCGAACCCGTTGCCGCGGCCCCAATGCACCGGGCCGTACCGGCTGTGCCTGAACAGGCCAGTATCCTCCTGGATGCGCGCAACGGGGAGAAACTCTCCCAGCAGGTCTGTGTAGAAGATACGGCCGGTTTCAGCGAACGCCCGGCCCAGCATCGCCGAGGAAAAGAAGAAGTCCTCGACTATGAAGTTCGGGTTCAGAGGCTTGGGCGCGTTGCCCTCCCCCATCGTGTAGAAGTAAGTTCCCGCCTCAACCAGCGCGTCGCCGTGCCGATAGTCATCAGTAAGTTCGTCCATCTCCTCGGCCCACACGATCGCCGCAAGCTCTGGGGCTTCTGGGGCCTCGCCAAAAACTGTGTCCAGGTCGGCAACCACTGGCTCGACCAGCGATGCGATGTCATCGACGCTCCCGGCCCGCTCCGGGTCCAGCAACGCCAGCCGCAGCCGTCCGCTGATCGCGACGCCCTGCGTGTACACGAGCGGCTCCAGCGTGCGCCCGTTCGTCCGGGCCAGGTCCCGCCCCACCTCGAACGGGTCCCTTGCGCGCCGCTCGTCCAGCTTTCTCCGGGCCCTGGACGGGCCGGGCGGCTCCGACGTGACGGCTTCGAAGAACCTGTCAAGCTCCCACTGAACGTAGTCCGGTTCGGTCGTCAGCCGCAGCCCTGGTATAGTCCCCGGGCTGTCGGCGGCCTCGCGTCCCAGCGCGGCAATGAAGGAGTCCGCCTGGCTTGCCGGTCCCGCGCCAAGCGCCGCTCCCAACTGGCCAACAGCATCGTTGTCTGCCCAGGTTGTCAGGGTCCCGGCCCGCACCTCGATCACCACGTCCGGCGCCTGGTAGCACGCCCAGCACCACAAGTACCGCGATTCCGGGCTGGTCGGATGGTCGAAGAACCCTCCGACAGGCGGATACCCGCCTTCAACCGTCCCGCCCGATCCGTTCGCCGGCCCCGTGCGCAACACCAGCCCGCCAGGATTCGCGCACGGCACGGCGCTCAGCGCGATGCCGTCGCGGTATCGTCCTGCAGCAAAGTACCGCAGCGCCTCCACGGCGACCGCGACGTCGTCCGGCGCGCCCGACATCCCGCCCACGAGCAGCACGCGAACGCGCTCCGCGCTCGGCTCGTAGGCGTCGCGGTCCACCAGCGCGAGCATCCGCCGCCCCGCCCGCGTAACGCCGCAAGCGGACAGAGTCCATATATCGCGGTTCGCGGACGCCAGCTCCGCAACCGTGCTCTCCAACGCCTCGATCGTGACAGCCATGCTCAGCTCCCCAGCCGATCCTGTATCAACCCATCGTAAACGCCCCAACAACTGCGGGAAAGGCATCGTACACGGTGCCCTATGTTAGACTCGCGCGCAGCCAAGCAGACACACGGAGGCCCAGCATGACGCAGATCGCAGGCGCGGAAGTCGTAGTCGTTGGGGCGGGCGTTACGGGGCTTGCGTCGGCGTGGTTTCTTGCTCGGGCCGGCGTGGACGTGCTCGTCGTCGACAAGGGAGTCGTCGGATACGAGGCTTCGAGCCGTAACGGCGGCATCTGCGCGTACCACAGGGGCGCGGACCCGAAGGGCCTGATGGGCTACGAGGAGACCCGCCTCTGGCACACGCTCGAAGACGAACTCGGCTACCCGTGCGAGTTCAGCCTCGGCAACATCCACGTCGCCTTGACGGAGGAAGGCTGGGACCAGCTTCACGTCAGGAAGGAGCGCCTGAACGGGCTCGGCTGGCGCATAGAGGTGCTGGACGCCCAGCAGGTGAAGGAACTCGTCCCCCTGATCAACCCGGACGTCACGGGAGCCAACTGGGACCCGGACGCCGCGCACGCCAACCCGCAGCGCACCGTGCAGGCCTTCTCGTGGGCGATCCAGGACCACGGCGGGCGCATCCTTCAGAACACCCTCGTGACCGGCTTCAAGACGGCCGGCGACCGTGTGACTGTGGTGGAAACGGCGGACGGTGACATCGGCTGCCAGTGGGTCGTGATCGCCGCCGGGCCGCAGACCGGGCGGCTCGCGGATCTCGCGGGAGTGTTCGTGCCCATCGCGCCCGGGCGCGCCGAGATCGTCGTGAGCGCGCCGGTGCCGATGATGAAGCACGGCGCAGTCCTCGGCAACGGCCTGTACGGCAGGCAGACGCTGCGCGGCAACCTCGCGTACGGCGGCGGCAACGACGAGTGGGTGGACGTGGACCTGACGACGCCCGAAAAGCCGAACACTCCCCTGATCAGGAACATCGGACGGAGGCTGAACGAGCTTTTCTCCGGCGCGGGCGACATCCCGATGATCAGGAGTTGGGCGTGCGTGGTCGAGCAGACGCCGGACTGGACGCCCATCATCGACACGCTGGAAAGCCCCGAGAACGTCGTGATCGCGAACGCGTCCGGTGACGGCTTCGGCCTGTCGCCCGCCCACGGCAAGGCGGTCAGCCAGCTAATCACGCACGGCGAGTCCACCCTCCCGCTCGAAGGTTACCGCCTGAGCCGTTTCAAAGACACCCCGCGCGACTGGCGAGAGCAGCTCGGCAGAGCCGCGCCCCCGGAAGCGGAGTAACGCAAGAAGGCAATCAGGGCGCCAACGACGGCAGCGGCGAAAGGGCACGCCCACGGTCGTTCCTGTAGATGTCAACGAATTAGTCGACATCTACAGGAATGACAGCCGAATCCATCCGCCGCCCTTGCATCCAGCGAACACTCGTGCTGTCATACCCTTATGCAACCTGCGCAATCAGCCCTCTCTCCCTTGAGGGGGAGAGTTGGAGTGAGGGTGACGGGGTGGGGCTAGGCCCGGCAAATCTTACGGAATTTGACGGAACCTTACGAAATGTTACGGTTGCTTAGCGTCGCCCCGCGCCGCATAATCACCGCGAGTATCCGGGCCGCCCCCGCCCAATGGCCGGCCCGACGCCGAAAGAGGTGACACGTTGCAGGCTGTAGAGACGGTTCCCGAAAGCCCCGCGGAACTCAGGATGCTGTTCAGATCCGGCGAGCTGGTCAGGCCCACGTCCGGCATGGCGCCGGGGCGCGTGCAGGCCAACCTCGTCGTGCTTCCGAAGGACCTGGCCTTCGACTTCCTGCTGTTCTGCCAGAGGAACCCGAAGCCGTGCCCGCTGCTGGAGGTGGTCGAGGCCGGGTCGTCGGAGCCGGCGGCGTTCGCGCCCGGCGCCGACCTGCGGACCGACGTGCCGTTGTACCGCGTGTACGAGTACGGGGAGATGACGGCGGAGGTACCGGACGTGTCCGGCTACTGGCGGGACGACATGGTGTCGTTCCTGCTCGGCTGCAGCTTCACGTTCGAGTCCGCGCTCATTGCGGGCGGCGTCCCGCTCTACCACTTCGAGACGGGCTCCAACGTGCCCATGTTCATCACCAGCGTTCCCACGCAGCCGGCGGGCGCGTTTTCAGGCCCGCTCGTCGTCTCCATGAGGGCCGTGCCCAGGGACAGGCTCGTGAAGGCGGTGCAGATCACGTCCCGCTTCCCCGGCGTGCACGGCGCGCCGGTGCAGATCGGCAGCCCCGAAGACATTGGAGTGAACGACGTCCATGCTCCGGATCTCGGCGATCCCACCGTGTTCCACGACGACGACGTGCCGGTGTTCTGGGCGTGCGGCGTCACGCCCCAGGCCGTGGCGATGAACTCGAAGCCCCCGCTCATGATCACTCACTCCCCCGGCCACATGTTCATCACGGACGTCAGGGACGAGGACCTGGCGGTCTTGTAGCGATGCCGGACAGCGTAGAAGACATCATCCTAGCCCACGACCGCAGGGGCATCTCGCAACTCCGGGCGCACGTGCCCCCGGACTTCTGCGGCCAGGCGGCCTCGTACCTGCTGGAGAGCGCAGGCGCAGGCTCCGGCACGGCTATGGTCGCGACCGGCTTCTACATCCTCAGCGCCGGCGCGCCGGAGACCGACGGGCCGCTGGGCGCCGTCGTCATCGGGGACGCGCTCAACGCCCTGGGGCACGAGGTGGTCTATGTGACCGACCGTTACACGGCCCCGCTGATGTCCGCCCTGCGCGGCGACTCGTGCCGCGTGATCGACTTCCCGATCACCTCGGACGACGAAAGCGAGGCGTTCGCCAAGCAGGTGCTCGACGAGGTCGCGCCGTCCGCGCTTGTCTCGATCGAGCGGTGCGGGCTGACCGCCGATGGCCGCTACCGGAACATGCACGGCAACGACATCAGCCCGTACAACGCCAGGCTAGACTACCTGTTCACGGACCACGACCGCACCGTGGCCATCGGCGACGGGGGCAACGAAATCGGGATGGGCAACCTCGCCCAGCACGTGCCGGACGTGCCCACTCTCGTGAAAGCCCCCTGCGTGACTGAGGTGAGCAGGCTGGTCATCGCCAGCGTGTCGAACTGGGGCGGGTACGGCCTCGTCGCGTCTATGTCCAGGCTGTGCGGGCGCAACCTGCTGCCGTCCGTCGAGGATGAGCAGGACCTGCTGAGAGAGGCGGTTGCCGCCGGATGCGTGGACGGCATGAGCGGCATAGCCGAGCACAAGGTGGACGGCTTCACAATGGAGGAGAACAGCAACGCCCTGCGCGCCCTCCAGAACCACCTCGCCGGCGAGGGCATCGCGGAGGGTTAACGGCGCCGCCTGCTGTCATTCCGATCGAGCGGAGCGAGAGAGGAATCTTAGAGGACCCGCACTCCACCAACGCCGCGCGCTGGCCTAACGCGCATCTCGGCGGGAACGGGGCCGCTAGACGGGATCCAGCAACTCCGCCAGCCCTTCGATCTCGCGGAGCCTCGTAAGCGCCTCCCGCTCAATCTGCCGGATACGTTCCCTCGTGAGATCGAGGCGCCTGCCTATCTCTTCCAGGGTTCGCGGCCTGCCGTCGCTCATGCCGAACCGCAGCCGCAGGACCAGCCGATGCCGCTCCGGCAGTTCTCTCAGGGCGTTCTCCACGTCTTCCTTGAGCGCGACCCGCACGGCCATTTCGTCCGGCGCAGCCTCGCCCCGGTTCTGGAGGAAGTCCTCCAGGGTGGCGTTCTCGGTGCCGACGGGGGACTGCAGGGAGACCGTGCGCAGTCTCTGCTCCAGGAGACGGTCGAGCTCTTCGAGCGACCAGCCCAACTCGGCGGCGGTCTCCTCCCTCGTGGGTTCCCTGTCCAGCGCCTTCGCCAGGTCTAGCTCCGCCCTGTTCAGCCGCTGGACGCGCTCCACGACGTGCAGCGGGAGCCGAATCGTGCGCGCCTGCCGGGCTAGGGCCCGCGAGACGGCCTGCCTGATCCACCATGTGGCGTAGGTGCTGAACTTGAACCCGCGCTGCGGCTGGAACTTCTGGACGGCCCTGATCAGGCCTAGATTGCCCTCCTGCACGAGGTCAAGAAACGGAACGCCGAGGCTGGAGAACTTCCGGGCGATGCTCGACACCAAACGCAGGTTCCGGCTGGTCAGGACTTCCGTCGCCTCGCGCCACTCGCGCTCGACGCGCTCCCAGCGGTCCTCCAGGAGCATTGCCGTCAAGCTCCGCCCCTCGCTGGCGTCGTTCCGATTGTCGCGGCTGCGCTCCGCAAGGTCTTCGAGGGCGTCCGCCGGCAGAAGCCTGTACAGGCAGGACGCCTCCATGACATCCTCGAGGAACCTGCCGGGCGGGCAGCCGCACGCCGACGCCGCTTTCTCGACCAGATGCGTTGGCGGCGTCCCCTCCAGCATCTCCTTCACGCGCGTGCGCGCCACGAGCGTATGCGCGGCGGCGTCCCCGTCCGGATCCCCCGCCGCCCGGGCAAGCTGCGCCAGGTGTTTCCGATGGCTCTCCAGCCGCTCGAACAGGACCAACCCCAGCGCGAGGGGCCTGGGCTCCACCAGCCGCCTCTCTTCATAGGAGCGCCGCGCCTCATCGAGGCGCTGCCCGGACTGCACCGCCATACCCAGCCTCAGTTCCTCCTCAGCAGTGAGAAGCGGATGACGGCCTATCTCGTTCATGTAGTCGCCGTTCATGCGTCTCCGGCCTCTCGGCGGGCGTTCTCAATGCGGTCCATCGCCTCATGCGCCGCCTCCCTCACCGGCCTCTCCGGGTCCTGGAGCGCTTCCGAGATCGGGTCCAGGGCGCGCCTGTCGCCCGTCAGCGACAGCGCCGCAACCGCCGCGGCCCTCACGTCCCAGTACACGTCCTCCATCACCTCGGTCAGCGGATCGACCGCAGGGCCCCCGATGCCGCCCAATGCCACCGAGCACGCCTCTCTCAGGCCCTCTTCCGATGACCGCAGCCCTTCGATCAGGACGTCGATCGCCCGCTCGTCGCCTATGAGGCCGAGCGCCGTGGCCGCCGTCTCCCGGACCCTCGCGGCCGGCCGGGACATCGCCGACAGCATCGGCTCAAGCGCCGCGGAACCCATCCTCCCGAGCGCCGTGCCGGCCGCTATCCTGGCGTTGCGGTCCGGATGGTCCGCGGCGGGCAGCACAACATCTATCGCTTCCAGCCCGATCAGGGCGAGCGAGGCCGCCGCCGCCGACCGGACCATGTAGTTTTCGTCCGCCAGCGCCGTGACCAGCGCCGCCGCGTATCGAGCATCGCCGGTCTGTCCCAGGGCGCCCGCCGCCGCGCGCCGCACGCTTGCGTCGGCATCCTCCAGGGCTTCGGCCAGCGACGGGCCGGCCTTCTCAGACCGGACTCGTCCGAGCGCTTCCGCCGCCGCCGCTCGAAGCCGCGCGTCTTCGGCCTTCATCGCGTCCAGCAGCGGGTCTTCGGCTTCGACCGCGCCGATGCGGCCCAGCGCCTGCACCGCGCCCGGACGCACGCCGGCGTCGCCGCACCGGACCGCGGAGACCAGCTCTCCCACCGCGCCGCCTCCGAGCGATACGAGCGCGGCCAGCGCCGCCTCCGCGACTGCGTCGTCCCGGTCCGCCGTGCGCGCGATCAGGTCCGGCGCCGCGTCCGACGCTCCCATCTGTCCAAGGGCCCACGCTGCGCCGTCCCGTCCCGTCCTTTCGTGAGCGCGCAGGTGCGACAGGAGGCGATCCGCCGCGGGCGTTCCTATGCCAGCCAGCGTCTGCGCCGCCGCCTGCCTCTCCTCCGCGATTCGCGACTCCAGCGCCGCCATAGCCGGACCGACCGCCGCCTCGCCGAACTGGGCCAGCGCGGCCGCGGCGCTGACCCGCGAGCGCGCATCATCGTCTCCGAGCACTCGAATCAAGGAGCCTATCGCCCGGATGTCTCCTATTCTTCCGAGCGCCCCGGCAGCCGCCTCCTTCACGTCCGAGTCGCTGTCGGAGAGCGACCGTTCCAGCGCGCGTGATGACGATGGGCCGCCGATGTCCCCAAGCGCGGAGGCCGCGGCCCTCCTCACGCTCCAATCCGAGTCCGACAGCGCGTTGGCCAGAGGGGCCACGGAGTCCTCGCTGCCGATATTTCCCAGGGCGGACGCGGCCAGCCTGCGCAATTCCGCGTCGTCTGCCGACAGCGCCGCCGCCAGTGCCCGGCCCACCGGCTCGCCGATGCCCTGCAGCGCGGCGCCCGCCGCCTCTCTCACGTTACGGTTCGCGTGGCCCAGCGCCTCGATCAGCTCGGGCGCGGCGGCTTCATCGCCGATCTCTCCCAGCACGCGGGCCGCAGACTCGCAGATCTGCCACCTGTCTTCCCTGAGCGCGGGCAGCATGTCGTGGACGCACGGCTCGCCTATTCGGGCCAGCGTCGAGGCCGCCGCGCTCCGCAGCCCGTCGCTCGGCCCGTAGAACACCTCCATGAGCGCCGGGACGGCCGGCTCACCGATGAGGGCGAGTCCGTCCGCGGACGTTCTTCGGACTCGCACGTCCGCGTCGCTCATGCCCTCGATCATGCGCCCCACGCCCGCATCTCCTATCGTGCCCAGCGCCAGCGCCGCCGCCTCTCGCAAATCCGCGTTCTCGCCGTGAAGAGCGGCGAAGAGCGGCGCGACCGCCGACCTGTCCCCAATGGCGCCCAACGCCTCCGCGGCCTCCAGGCAAACCGACGGATCGCGCCGGTGTCTCAACGCCTTAACAAGACCCTTCACGTTGCCGTCCTCGCGAAGCTTTCCTACGTCCGGGGTTGACCCAATGCCGAATATCCGCATGACAATCCTTCGGAAGACTGCGCGAGCGCAGCGGGATGCAGCCCTTCAGGCGGGCCCCCGAAAGTTTACCCGGTCGGCGTTCCAGACGGCGCGCGCTCCAATGTCTGTTACGGACGCAAAGGCGCGTTGGATTGCCGGGGCAGACTTTTAGGCGCCGTGTCAAGAGACGGCAGTTGGGCGGTGGGCCGGTTGTGGGGGGCGGGGCGCTTTGCTATATTCGGATGCCCTGATTGTTCGGGATTTCACGACTTGGGTCTTTGACTTTGTTCGAGCATGACGTACTGATTATCGGCGCGGGCCTGGCAGGGATGCGGGCGGCGCTGGCGGCGCAGCAGAACGGCGCGGACGTTGCCGTGGTCACGAAGGTGCACCCGGTGCGCAGCCACTCGAACGCGGCGCAGGGCGGCATCAACGCGGCGCTGACGCATCGGGGCGACGACTGGCGGGACCACGCCTTCGACACGATCAAGGGCAGCGACTACCTGGCGGACCAGGACGCGGTCGAGATCATGTGTCGGGAGGCTGGGGACGAGGTCGTGTCGATGGAGAACATGGGCGTGATCTTCAATCGGGACGATGAGGGACGGCTGGGCACGAGGGCGTTCGGCGGCCAGGGCAAGGCGCGGACGTTCTTCGTGGCGGACTTCACGGGGCAGGCGCTTCTGCACGTGCTGTACGAGCAACTCATCAAGGCGAACGTGCGCGTGTATGAGGAGTGGTTCGCGCTGTCGCTGATCGTGCGTGACGGCGAGTGCGGCGGCGCAGTGCTGATGGAGATGCGGTCGGGCGACGTGCACGTGGCGCGGTCGAAGGCGGTGATCATCGCGGCGGGCGGGCTCGGGCGCGTGTTCGAGCCGAGCACGAACGCGCTGATCTGCACGGGCGACGGCATGTCGCTGGCGTACCGGGCGGGCGCGGAACTTATGGACATGGAGATGGTGCAGTACCACCCTACGACGCTGCAGGGCACGGGAGTGCTGATCAGCGAGGCGGCGCGCGGCGAGGGCGCGCACCTTCTTAATGCGAACGGCGAGCGGTTCATGGAGCGGTACGCGCCGAACATGATGGAACTGGCGTCGCGCGACGTAGTGTCGAGGGCGGAGCAGACGGAGATCAACGAGGGCAGGGGTGTGAACGGCTGCGTGCTGCTGGACTGCCAGCACCTCGGAGAGCAACTCATCGACGAGCGGCTGTCGCAGATCCACCAGATCGGAATGGACTTCGCGAACGTGGACCTCAAACGGGAGCCGATACCGATCAGGCCGGGGATGCACTACCAGATGGGCGGCGTAAAGACGGACGTTGACGGGCTGACGGCGCTGCCGGGGCTGTACGCGGCGGGAGAGGCGGCGTGCGTGAGCGTGCACGGCGGCAACCGGCTGGGCGCGAACTCGCTGCTGGACACGCTGGTGTTCGGTCGGCGGTCCGGCGTCCACGCGGCGGAGAGGGCGCGGAGCAAGGCGCACGTGAGCGTCGGCGACGACGGGGCAGAGTCGGACGTTCGGGAGATCGCGGCGCTGCTGGAGCGAGAGCCGGGCGAGTTATTCGGGTCGGTGCGCGCTGACATGGGCACGGCGATGAACCGCAACCTAGCGGTGTTCCGCGACCGGGACGGCATGTCGGAGGCAATCGGCGAACTGGCGTCGCTGCGGGAGCGGTTCGGGAAGGTGCACGTGCCGGACAAGGGGAAGACGTTCAACACCGGACTCATCTTCACGCTGGAGCTTGGGTTCATGCTGGACTGCGCGGAGACGATCGCTCACAGCGCGCTGGAGCGGGAGGAGAGCAGGGGGGCGCACACGAGGACGGACGCGCCGGACCGGGACGATGAAAACTGGCTGAAGCACGTTGTGGTGCGCAAGGGGCCGGAGGGGCCGTCGCTGAGCTACGAGCCGGTGACGGTCACAAACTGGGAGCCGGTGGTAAGGACATACTAGGCAGGGCACGGCCCTGCACCCATAGGGGGAGTGGTCTGGGAAAGGCCCTTCGACAGGCTCAGGGCGAACGGATTACACATTGCATAAGGGTGCTTGAGGGATAGATGGACGTAAGGCTTAAGGTCAGGCGGTTCGATCCGGAGGCTAATGGGGCCGGAGAAGAGTTCAGCCGGTACGAGATGGACGTGCCGGAGTTCTACTCGGTGCTGGACTGCCTGATCAAGGTGCGCGAGGAGATCGACGGGACGCTGGCGCTGCGGTGCTCGTGCCGGAGCGCGATCTGCGGCTCGTGCGCGATGCGGATCAACGGGCAAGCGGGGCTCGCGTGCAACACGAAGGCGTCCGAGGCGGGACGGAACGGCGGCGAGATCGTGGTGGAGCCGGCGGGCAACATGCCGGTCATCAAGGACCTCATCACCGACTTCCAACTGTTCTGGGACAAGGTGCGGGACGTCGATCCGTACCTGCGCCCGGAGTCGGCACCTCCTGCGGGGCAGGAGTACGAGGTCCCGAACGAGGACATGCTGCGGCTGGCGGGTGTGATGGCGTGCATCATGTGCGGCGCGTGCGTTTCGGACTGCACGGTGCTGGAGGTGGACGAGAACTTCCTGGGGCCCGCGGCGCTCGCGAAAGCGTACCGGTTCGTGGGCGACCCGCGGGACGACGCGGACGGCGCGCGGCTGTCGAAGCTGGCCGAGTACGGCGGCGTGTGGGACTGCACGCGGTGCATGCAGTGCGTTGAGGTGTGCCCGAAGGACGTCGACCCGATGGGCAGGATCATGCTGCTGCGCGAGGCGTCGATGGAGGGCGGCGTGCCGGGCGGGTACGGCGAGCGGCATGTCACTGCGTTCACGAACTCGGTGCGGCACAGCGGCTGGCTGGACGAGCTGCGGCTCACGGTGAACACGTTCGGGATGTTCAACCTGCCGAAGCTGCTCGGCATGGCTCCGACGGCGCTGCGCGCGCTGCGGGCGGGCAAGGTGCCGCCGCTGCGACACAAGAGCATTCCGGGCGTGAACCACGTCAGGCGGCTATTCGAGAGACACGGAGCATAGATGTGAAGTACGCGCTTTATCCGGGCTGCGTGGCGCGCGGGGCGTGCCCCGAGCTGTTCGCGGCGACGCTGGAGACGTGCCGGAGGCTCGGCATCGACCTGGACCACGAGACGCTACAGTCGGCGTCGTGCACGGGCGCGGGGGTGCTTCAGGAGCGGAACCAGAAGCTGGGCGACGCGCTGAACGCGCGCAACTTCGCGCTGGCGGAGCGGGCCGGGCTGCCGATCATGACGATTTGCAGCACGTGCCAGGGGGTGATGTCGCAGGCGAACAAGCGGCTCAAGGACGATCCGGAGTACCTGGCGGAGATCAACCAGGACCTCGCGGAGGAGGGGCTGGAGTACAAGGGGACGGCGGACCCTCGGCACCTGCTATGGGCGCTGTTCGAGGACGTGGGCATCGACGAGTTGAGGTCGATGGTGGTGAGGCCGCTGTCTGGGTTCAAGTTCGCGCCGTTCTACGGCTGCTACATCGTGAGGCCGTCCGACGCGCTGGACTTCGAGATGCACCCGGAGCGGCAGGACTCGCTGGAGCGGGTGATCGAGGCGGTGGGCGCGGAGGTGGTGGACTTCCCGGGGAAGACGCTGTGCTGCGGGTTCCCGATCCTGACGATCAACCAGAACAACGCGATGAAGATGGTGGCGAACCACACGGGCGACGCGAAGGACCTGGGCGCAGACGCGATGGTGACGCCGTGCCCGCTGTGCCACCTGAACTTGGACGGCTACCAACCGACGGCGGCGGCGATGCGCAAGAAGCAGATCGACCTGCCGATCCTGCACCTGCCGCAGATGCTGGGGCTTGCGCTCGGCATCGAGCCGGACGCGATGCGGCTGAGCCGGCACATCGTATCGACGCACCGGCTACTGTCGGCGATGGCGGTTTCGCCTTAGGGGGCGCTGGCGCGGGCTTACCTGTTCGCTAGGGCATGTGCGTTCTATGGACTCGGACCGCAACCTCGTCCGCGCCGTCCAACCCCATCCCTTCGAGGGACTCAGGGCAGGCTCTAGCCTTCCCCAGCAGACTGGGGAAGGGAGCAGGGTGTTCGGCGGAGGCCCTTCGACAGGCTCAGGGTGAACGAAACGGAACCGCAAAGCCGCTTTGCTTGACAGCGCGAAAACGCCGTTGCTAGGATTCCGCACGTGGACGACCCGTCTGACAGTAGCAGTTTAGCGATGCGCCGGCCTACCGGCGCAGTACGGCCTCGCCGGGCGACAGACTAGCCATGTCGAAAATCGCCGGAGTCGTCCTTGCCGGCGGCAAGGGCACGAGGCTCAACTCCCCCACCCCCAAAGTGCTCCACCGCGTCTGCGGCCGCGAGATCATTTCCTTCGTTGTGGACGTTGCATCGGCTTCCGGATGTGAGCCGGTAACGGTAGTCGTGCCGCCGGACCACGCCGCGTTCAGGAATGTCCTCGGCGAAGGCGTATCGTACGCAGTCCAGGACATACCGCTTGGGAGCGGCCACGCGCTGCTGAGCGCTCGCGCGCTGCTTGAAGGTTGCGGCCACGTGGCCGTCTTCAACGGCGACTGGCCGCTGGTGGAATCGGACACGGTGAGGGAACTCCTGCGGCTTCACGTCGTCAGCGGCGCGGCGGTGACTTTGCTCACGTCCGAACTGGCTCGCCCCGCGGGCATGGGCCGCATCGTCCGGGACTCGCACGGTCACGTGCAGGCGGTAATTGAGGAGGTTGAAGCAAGCGAAGAGGCGCTGGCGATCAACGAGGTCAACGCTGGCCTGTACTGCTTCGACGGCTCGTGGGTCTGGAACGCCGCGGCCGGCCTCCGGCCCTCAGAAGTCAAGGGGGAGATTTATCTCACCGACCTGGTTTCTAAGGCCGTCGCGGAAGGCAGGAGAGTTACCGCGGTCCGGTCAGATCGCTCGTACGCCAACTTTGGAGTGAACACGAGGGAGGAACTGGAGGAGACGGAGACCGCCCTGCGCGATCGGCAAGCGATCGCCACTACGGCAGGATAGCAGGAACGATGAACGGAGAAGTCACAGTTTCATCGATAGTCCTCGGACTGGGGCTGGCAATGGTCCTGGCCATCTGGCCCTTGGAAGCTAGCTATGCAACCGGACGCCACGGGATGCTCAACCTAGCCGCGAAGCACCCGGACCGGAGAGACCTGTTCCTCAAGCTCGCCGGACTCCCGCTCGGGCCGAAAGCGGGGCTCACGATTCTACGTCTGCTCGCTCTGACTGCGGCGGTCGCAGCGTCGGCAAACCTCGTGATAGTCCAAACCAGCCTGGGCTGGCCTTCCATCGGCGGAACATCACTCGGCTTCCTGCTGTTCGCGGCGGCGGGACATACCATCGCCGGCGCGCTGGCTAGCGCGCACGGCGAACGGATCGCGGTGGCGTCGTCCGGCATCGTTCTCTGGACATGCCGGCTGATGTTCCCGCTGGCGTGGGCGCAGGAGAAGCTTACGGGCACGCTCGTGGCAACCGCAGGAGGACGAGGCCACGACGACGGGGCTGACGTACTGTCCGACGTGCCGCTGTCGCTGACATCGGACGGGGAGCCGCTCGATGAGACCGAGCGCCGCATGATCAGGGGCGTGATCACGCTGGACGACACAGCGGCCAGGGAGATCATGATCCCCAGGCCGGACATGATCGCCGCGGAGACCGGCACGCCGCTCGCTGAGCTTGCAGACACGATGCTATCCGCCGGCCACAGCCGAATCCCAATCTACGAAGGGTCCCTGGACAATATCCTGGGCGCGGCATACGCAAGAGACGCTTTGCAACGGTTCAGTCAGGGTACGGAGAACGCCGTTGTGGACACTACAGTGGTACGTCCCGTGCTGTTCATTCCAGAGGCCAAGAACCTTGGAGAGCTTCTCGAAGAGTTCAAGAGCAGCCGCGTCCACATGGCGATCGTCATAGACGAGTACGGCGGCGTTTCCGGGCTGGTCACGATCGAGGACCTGCTGGAAGAGATCGTGGGCGAGATCATGGACGAGTTCGACCGGGAACGCCAGGACGTCCGGCCACTGAGCGAGACCGAGTTCCTGCTGGACGCCGGCATCGGCATTGACGACCTGCGCGAGCTTGTGGGCGTCGCCGTGGAGGGCAACGGTTTCGACACTCTCGGAGGGCTGGTGTTCGAGAGACTGGGCAAGATCCCCAGTCCCGGCGACATCGTGGATGAGGAAGGCGTGCAGATCAGGGTGATCTCGACCGAAGGACGCCGCCCGAAGACGCTCCGCGTCACGAAGGTCTTCCCAGCCGAAGTGAACTGACGGGGGAGGCGGCCTGGCCTAAACAGGCGGCCTCAGATCGACTCCCAGCGCCTCCTCGCACCAGCGGGCGACCCATAGCAGCCGCGCCTCGGCGAACGGCGTCGCGCCAAGCTGAAGTCCGAGCGGCATCCCGCACTCGCTCAGGCCGGACGGGATGGTGACGGTGGGGAATCCGCACGTTGTCCATGGCGACTGGAACATCGGGTCCCCCGTCGTTGTGAGGTCCTCCTGAGCGGGCGTTGCCGTGGTCGGCGTAAGCAGTACGTCGAAGCCTTCCGCTGCCCCGGCCATTGCGCGCCTGAACTCACGCTGCGCCCTCTTCGCCCGTACGTACTCACGCGCCGTCAGGGCGTTGCCCTCCTCCAGCAGCACGCGAATCTTCGGCGCGTAGTCCTGTGGGCGCGTCTCGAAGTCAAGCCTGTGTACGTCGGCGGCCTCGGACCGCATGATGACGCCGTGCGCCGACAGCAACTCCTCGAAGTCGAACGCCACGCGAGCATCCTCCACGATGGCGCCGGCGCTTTCCAGAGCGCGGGCCGCGGCCTGCGTGTGCTCCCAGACTTCGGATGTCGAGCGCTCCTTGTAGAAGCCCGCGACCAGCCCTATGCGAGGCGCGGCGGTGCGTTCGTTCAGGGCCGCCCGGTAGTCCGGGACGGGACTCGTGGAGGAGGCGTGATCGAGCGGGTCGTGTCCGGCCATGACGCCGAGAACGATTGCCGCGTCCTCGACCGTTCGCGCGAAGTGGCCCATCGTGTCGAGCGACTCCGCAACGGCGAACACGCCGCGCCTGCTGATGCGGCCGAACGTGGGCTTCAGGCCGACCACGCCGTTGTAGGACGCGGGCCGCAACACCGAACCGCCGGTCTGCGAGCCGAGCGCGAACGGGAAGGCGCGCGCCGCCACGCCCGCCGCCGAGCCGCTGCTGGACCCGCCGGGGGTGCGGGCCGGGTTCCACGGGTTGCGCGTCGGCGAAGGATCGGCCCATGCGAACTGCGTGGTCACGGTCTTGCCCATCACGACCGCCCCGGCGGCGCGCAGGCGGGCGACGCTGTCGGCGTCGGCGTCCGGCACAAAGTCGGCATAGATGGGCGAGCATGCGGTCGTCCTCATGCCGGCGGTGTGGAATATGTCCTTCACGCCGAAGGGCACGCCGTGGAGCGGGCCGCGAGGGCCGGCGGCGTCCAACTCACGCTGGCTCTCCTCCGCGGCGGCAAGGGCGGCGTCCAGATCGAGCGTCACCCACAGGCGCAGTTCGCTCTCCAGCGCCTCCGCCCCCTCAAGCAGCGACCGCATCAACTCGACGGCGGAGAGGCGCCGGTCGGCAATCTCCGCAGCGGCCTGGGCTGCGGTGAGGTCGTATGGCTGGGTCATCGTGTCTTCCGTGTCTCCGATGCGTGTCAGGATTGCGTCAGCCATCCGGCCGCGGGGCTATGATAGCCTACCCCGAATGGCCTTGATGTGGTCCGGGCCAATGCCGCAGCAGCCTCCGACTATCTGCGCGCCCATCTCCACCCAACTCATGGCCCTGTCCGCGTACTCGTCCGGCGATACTTGGTCGACGAACGCCTAATTTGGCCTCTGCCAGTAACCGGCATTTGGATAGGCCCCGAGCGTGCCGCCGTAGCTGTCCTTGCATACCTGCAGGGCGGGGCCCGTCGCCATGAGTTGCGAGTGCATTACAAGGAGGGCCGAGCCGCCCGAGGCCATGATCTTGCGAACGGCGTCGTCCAGCCGTTCGAATCTCAAGGAATCTTCTCTGTGCTCCTAGCTCTCCTCGATGCCTAGCGCGACCTCGCCGCTGTTCCGATCGACTACCGAAGTCAGGCCTACCCACACCGGCAATCCGGAGTCAGCGGTAGCTTCCACTCCGAGCAGTACCTCGTCGACGTCAGCCGCAAGCGTCTCAAGCAGGATTACATCGACTCCGTTATCTGCAAGTATGCCTGCCAACTCTCCGTAGTTCTTCCTGAGCCTGTTCGCGTCCGGCTCCCGCCAGTTGCCCAGGTTTGAGATAGAGCCGGCGACGTAGGCTCAGATACTGCCACTCACCGGACCGCCTTGGGGGGTCTTCTGCCCGACCGGTATGTGCTACTGCGACGCCAAAGCGGCGGTGTACACCTGCTGCATCCGCAGAAGCTCTTCGTCGTTGAAGCACTCCCATACCTTGACCCCATTGTCCGCTATCTCCACCAGGTCCTCGACGCTCGTGGACGAAAAGTCGAGCAAAGTTGGGTTGACCAGAGCTGCGTAGCGCGGGTGCCCGCTGGCGAACTCGGTGATGCAGGCTTGGCTATTGTCGCTCAGCCCCCCGGTCTGGGACCCGATGACCGACACGAAAATGGGCACGTAGCTTTCTTCGGAAATGCAAGCAGTCACGGAGTCCGACATTCCAAAGGCCCCTGCTGCGGTGGAGTCTAGCAGCGCGGCGTAATCTTCGTCCGTCAGCGCCTCCTGGATGCAGGCGGCCTCGGACTCCGGAATCATGTCGATAATGTCCGTCGCCGCCGATGTATTGCCGTCCAGAGCGGCTTGTATGCGGGCCAGGTATCCTACCTTCTCCACCGGGGTCATGCAGTTGTAGAACTCCAGGGCATACGGCCGCGTTGCCGAAGTTTCGTCAATTTGGCCCGGCGGCGTCATTCCGAGGCCCGTCAGGACCGCGAGCGGACTTTCTCTACTGACCCTGATCATGCACGCGCGGGTGTCGGAGGTCCATCCCACCTGCAAGTCGAGGAAGGCGATTCCGAAGACCACGAGGTTTTCGGGTTCGGCACACTGGAATATCGGCAATACAAACTGCTCGCCGCTGGCCGACAGAATCAACAGAATCGGCTCGTTGGACATTTTCTCGTAGGCAGCATCTCCGATGGCCGTGCGAAGGCAGGAGTTCTCGGCTTCGGAGAAGAGCGCCAGCACGTCCTTCCCTGTCGTCGTCGGGGTGAGCCTCAACTCCTCGAGCACCGGGGTGGCGGTGGGCGGAGGGGGAGTTGGTTCAGGCGTTGGTGTTGCCGTGGGTTCAGGTGTTGGTGTCGGCGTTGCCGTGGATTCAGTCGTTGGTGTTGGGTCGGACCCACAGGCGGCGGCTAACAGGACCAGCAGGGTTGCCAGCGAAGCTACCCAAAGCCACCGTCTCCTCAGCATCGATGCAACCATTGTTTTCACCTCAATACCCTTTGGCTATTCTTTACTTGCGTTAACCTGAAGTATGATGAGTTGGATGTTCAATCACGGCGTCGACCGGCGGTTCCCGACCTTCCGATCCTCCTTACAGGCAGCATTCTACTACAAAAAAATAGGCCCCCCCAGCTTAACGTAATCGAGAACCTACCCCAGCGTCACTCCAAGGTGCTTCCGGAAGGCCCTGGCGCCATGCGGCGTTACTCGCACCAAGCGTGGGCGTGAACCGGGACGCAGCCATTCCATTGCGAAGTAGCGTCTCGTAAGCGCCGCTCCCAGGGCGCCGCCCAGGTGGTCCCGCTTGTCCGTCCAGTCCAGGCAGCGCCGCGCGAACATCCTTCGCTGGCGCGTTACCGCCTCCAGATCGATTCCCAGCCCGGAGCAGAACGATCGCCCCTCTTCCGAGAGCAGAAACTCTTTCTCGTGTGGAGCCAGGTAGCCTCGGGAGATCATTGCGCATGTCAGCGACGACCCAAGCCGCCCCGCCAAGTGGTCGTAGCAGGTCCTGGCGGCTTCTATCTCCGTAAGGGGCCGTGCAGGCGGCTTGCTCAGGCCTGGCAGAGACTCGTACATGGTCTCTATCACGTCTGAGATCTGCGGCTCGGAAATCCGGTAGAACCGATGCCGCCCATCCCGTTCGAAGCTCACGAAACCAGATTCCACCAGCCGGCCCAGGTGCGTGCTGGCCGTGTTGAAGGCCACGCCGGAGATGATCGCCAGTTCCGTGGCCGAGCGGGGATGGCCGTCCAGCAACACCTCCAGCATACGTCTTCTGGGCGGAGAAGCCAGAAGAGCGGCCAGCCCCTCGACCGTCTTCGCTGCATCCATACTTCGATTCTATTGGATGCGTCGAATGCGATCAACTCATACGATTCCCGTCCCTCACTACGAGAGACGGAAACATGCAAGACACTTACAACGCCCCGCGCCGTCCCATACTCAGCATCTTCGCGAACGCGTCTTACCGCTGGTTGTTCTTTTCAGGAGTCATGGTGAACGTCGGCGTATGGGCGTGGCTCCTCTCAAGCAACTACCTAGTGTACGAGATAACGCGGTCGCCCTTCCTGGTGCAGCTCAATGGCGTCGCCTTCACGGCGCCGAACCTGCTCATTGGCATCCTCAGCGGCGTCCTCGCCGACAGCCTCGACCGGCGCAGGCTGCTCCAGGCGTCATACCTGTTGAACGCCGTCGTCGCGCTGCTCTTCGCATGGCTGGTCCTGAAGTCCCACGTTGGGGCGTGGCAGGTGATGGGAGCGACTCTAATCATAGGCTGCGTCAATACGCTGGACTGGGCTGCCCGGTGGACTCTGGCTTCGAACGTAGTCGAGCGCCGGGTCCTCCCGCACACCATGGCCCTGGAATCGGCTTCGCTCACGGGCGGGCAGTTTGCCGGGCCGTGGTTGGCGGGAGCGCTCGTGAGCATCGCGCCCCTTGGACAGGTTGGCGTCGCCGTCCCGCTGGCGGTCATTGGCGCCCTGTACGTAGCAGGGGCTGTTTTGATGCTGAGGGTCACGCCCCTGGTCCCTCAGGAGGTCGTAGCGTTTGAGATAGGGGCTGCGTGGGCCAGGACCGCTGAGGGAATTCGCGTGATTGCGGGAAATCGCGTTGTTATCGGAACGCTTGGCGTCGCCTTCCTGGTCAACGCGTTTTTCTATTCCTATGCGCCTCTGGTGCCTGCTTTCGCCAAAGACGTCTTGCACGTAGGCCCGGCGCAGATGGGATTTCTAGGAGGCGCGCAGGGTATGGGATGCCTGATCGGGTCAGCGTACCTTGCTATGCAAGGCGACATCCGCCGGAAATCGACTTACTTCATCGTGGGTTCGCTCATTACGTTGGCTGGTATCCTGTTTTTCGCCACTTCGAGGTCCTATCCGCTCTCGGTTGGGAGCCTGATCTTCGGCGGCGTTGGGCAAGGGGGATTCTCTTCGATGCTCACCACGCTGACGCTCATCTCCGTCGACGACGAGATGCGAGGCCGCGCCACCGGCATGGTGAACCTCGCCATAGGCGGGTGGCCCCTGGGCTTGTTGCTGGTGGGGGCGTTGGCAGAACTGAATGGGCCAAGCTTTGCCCTTGTCTGCTCCTCTTCGACAGGCCTGGTACTAACGGCCCTGTGGTCGTATCGATGCAAGGAGATGCGCAAGGTGTAACGATGCGCCTCGTTGCCTGGAACTGCAACATGGCGCTGCATCGCAAGCTCGAGGCGCGGCGCTCGCTGACGCCGGACGTCGCGGTTCTGTGCGAATGCGCGCGTCCCGACATCGTTGTCGAGCGCGCGGGGATCGCAGGCCTCGGCGCCGACAGCGTCTGGATCGGCGCCAATCGCCACAAGGGGCTGGCGGTTCTGGGTTTCAACGGCTACCGGGTCGCTCTCGACCAACGATACAAGGCATCACACCGCTACGTGGCCCCGGTGCGGGTGTCAGGCCGGCGGCGCTTCAACCTGCTGGCGGTCTGGGCCCAGAACTTCAGCGCAGGCATCACGCGCAAGCGCCAGCCCGGGCCGTTGCGTCTCGCCCTGCGCCGCTATCGCGAGTTCCTGGCCGAGGCCCCTTCGGTGGTTGCCGGGGATTTCAACAACAACCTCGTCTGGGACAAGCCGGGCTGGCTGATGAACTTCTCCCACACGTCGGAGGCGCTGGCTGGCCTCGGTCTCTACAGCGTTTACCATCACGTCACCGGCGAGGCGTTCGGGGAGGAGAATACGCCCACCATCTATTGGCGCGACCGAGCCAAGGACGGGCCTACCTACCATATCGACTACGTGTTCGCGCCGCGCGCATGGCTGTCAAAAGTCAAGAACGTCGAGGTGGGCCGCTTCGAGGACTGGTGCGGTTCGGGGCTGAGTGATCACGTTCCGCTGACGGTCGATCTGGATCTGGACTGAGCCGGGGAGCCTCAAGAACAGGCGACGCTGCGCGAGGTCGGCGGCCTGGGCTGCGGTGAGGTCGTATGGCTGGGTCATGCTTCGATTCGCCTCCGTTCAGCATCCCGTTGCTTGGGGGACGGTACCGCCACACGGCTATGATAGCCTACCGGAGGCGAGGCAGCGGCATGCGTGAGCAAGTGTCAAAGCAAATGGCAATCCGCTGCCAAGCGCATTATGATTGAGGTGGGAACCTCAGGAGAACCGGAGTCGTGGCAACAGTTACTGAAGGTGAGCGGCTCAGCAAGCTAGAGGGTGCATACGAGCACCTTGCAACAAGGGCGGACGTGGAACGCCTGCGAGGCGATGTCATGAACGAAATCCGGACGCTGGAAACCCGTGTGGGAGACCAGACTACACGCCTGCTAGTGACTCTAGGCGGCCTGATGATCGCGCTGGCCAGCCTGGCGGTCGCAGCCGTGAAGTATCTACCGTGATAATCGGTGGCCATACTTACGAGGCCGCCCAACTCCACGCTACTTCCTGGCTGCCGATGAAGCTGTACACGATCGGGTTCACCGGCAAGACGGCGCGTGAGTTCTTCGGCCTGCTCAACGGGGCGGACGCCATGTACCTAGCAGACATCCGGCTCAGGAACAACTCCCAGCTTGCGGGGTTCACCAAGCGGGGCAACATCAAGTACTTCACGGAGAAACTTACAGGCATGACTTACGTGGAGTTGGCGTTCCTCGCCCCCAGCGAGACGATGTTCAAGGACATCAAGAACGGCGGCGACTGGGCCATATACGAACGCCGGTACGCAAGCCTGATGGAGGAGCGCGACGGCGCGGGCCGATTCCCGGCCGAACTGCTGGAGCACGGCGTCGTGCTGCTCTGCGCCGAGCCCACACCCGACAACTGCCATCGCCGGCTGGCAGCCGAACACCTGAAGGCAACGCGGTTTCCGAAACTAGAGATTGTGCATTTGTAGTGAAGTTGGTGGAGAATTTGAATGACCCAGAGAGAGATTGGCAGAATCCAAGAAGTCAACATAAGGGAGGTTTGGCCGAACGAGGCAAGCGATTTTACGCCGTGGCTAGCGGAGAATCTCGAGGTACTTGGTGAGGAACTTGGTATGGTCCTTGAACTGAAGGGAATCGAAGTGCCAGTTGGTAACTACTATCTGGACATACTTGCTAACGAGGCCAACAGAGACGCCGCAGTGGCCATTGAGAACCAGATTGCGGTAACGGACAATCCGCACCTTGGCCAACTCCTGACGTACGCGGCAGGGACCAAAGCCAAAATAGTCATCTGGATAGCTACTGAGTTTCGAGACGAACATCGAGCGGCTTTGGATTGGCTCAATGAAGGCACAGGCGAGTCGCTGGACTTCTTCGGAGTGGAAGTCGGTGCAATCAAAATTAGCAACTCAATTCCCGCACCACTGTTCCGCTTGGCAGCGGCTCCTAATCATTGGTCGAAAAAGATCAACTCCATACCATCCGAACTCACCGAGACACAAGCCAAGTACGTGAGGTTCTGGAAGCCTCTCTTAGAGAAGCTGAACCGCGAGCATGAGTGGAACGTCATGACTGAGAATCGGCAGTCCGCCTACAATGCAGGTTCAGGCCTCGGCTTCGGACAATTCGGCCGCACTATGCGCCTAACCTCCGAAGGCGAAGCAAGAGTGGAGTTAGTAATTCTGGCTCCATCTAGAAGTTGGAATAAAGCGGCATTCGACTTGCTCATAGAGTCGAAAGAGCAGATAGAGGGTGAATTTGGCCCAATGATCTGGGAGAGACTAGATGATTACCAGAGTAGCAGGGTTGGAGTCTCCCGAAAAGCCTCGGTTGATGGTCCAGAAGCGGAACTAGATGAGATCAGAACATGGATGATTGACAATATCACGAGGTTCACGGACGTGTTTCGCCCTCATTTGGAGCAAATTCGGAAGAGTGTAGACACGGAAAGCGTAGATTAGGATCGGAATTGCCGCCTGACTCCGCAGGCACCCGCGGCAACCCCACGCCCCGGCCGGCGGCGCGGGTGATCGTGCTGGACGGGTGCGGCAGGGTGCTGCTGTTTCGCATAGAGCTTCCCGGACGCGAGAACCTGCGGCTCTGGATCACGCCGGGCGGCGGCCTGGAATCGGGCGAGACGCACGAGCAGGCGGCGCTGCGCGAGCTCCGGGAGGAGACAGGGCTGTCGGACCCGGCCCTCGGGCCGTGCGTCTGGACGAGGCGGCACGCGTTCTGGTGGATCGACGAGTGGATCGAGCAGATCGAGCGGTACTACCTGCGCAGGGCGCCCGGCATCGTAGTCAAGCCGCCGCCAATCGACGTGCTGAAGAAGGAGCACCTGCATGAGTATCGCTGGTGGACAATCGATGAAATGATGGCGGCGGCAGATACGGAGGCCTTCTCGCCTCGCAGGCTGCCGGAACTGCTGCGGCCGCTGGTGGACGGCTGTGTGCCCGAATCCCCCATTGCGGTGGGGATCTGACGGGCGGACGTATAGCCGCGCGCCCTAACCGAACGTCAGGCCCACCTTGAGCGCGCCGCCGCTTGGGTCGTGGGCCAGGTCCATCGCATCCTGGACTCTCTCCAGCGGGAAGCGGTGCGTCGTGAGCGGGGCAACGTCGATCTCCCCTTCGGCGATCATGGCGAGCGCCTCCCGGAAGTCAGGCAGGCCGGGCACGTCCTGCGCTCCGAACACGGCGTTCATGGTGATCCGCCGCCTGAAGAAAGTGTCCCACTCGAACGCCACCGGCTCGTTCGACTCCGGCAGGCCGAAGGCGCAGACGTGGCCCTGCTCCCGCACGACGTTCAGCGCCTGGTTCAGCGTGGGCACGCTGCCCACGGCCTCAATCACGAGGTCGGCGCCCTCCCCGTGCGTCAGGTCGAGCACAGCGTCCGTGGCAGCCGGGCCGGTTACGCCGATCGCCTCGTCCGTGCCCATGCGCAGGCCGGCCTCGCGCCTGGCGTCGATCGGCTCGACCGCGATAACCCTGGCCGCGCCCATGCGCTTGAGCATGAACGCGTGGAACAGGCCGACCGAGCCCTGCCCGATGATCGCAGCGGTCTTGCCCTCAATGGGCGGCAGGCGCTTGCAGCCGTAAACAACGGTGCCGAGTTGCTGCGCCATCAGCATGTAGTCCAGCGGCGGGCCTCCCGGGAGCTTGAGCAGGAACTTCGATTCGATAGCCTGGTACTCGGCGAACACGCGGGACGTGAAGATGTTGGGCGCCGTGAGCACAAGGTCGCCGCGCGAGAACTCCGAACGTCCTTCGTCCACTACCTCGCCGACGCCTTCGTGACCGGGGCAGCCGGCCGGCAGAGGGTACTCGCTGACGTTCCAGCCCATGTATAGGATGTGAAGATCGCTGCCGCAAATGGACGCGGACAGCGTCCTCACGAGTACCTCATCGCCCGCGATCACGGGGACGGCGGTCTGCCGGCACTCCACCTTACCGGAGCCGACAACCACCGCCGCGTTCATCTTGCTCAATGACACCGTCCTCTATGGCTCGCCCTATACGGCCAGCGACACGCCGCGAATCCTTCACGCGAGTGGAGTGTCGGACTATGGGACGCTCTACTAGCCAGCCAAGTCGGAGAGCCTGCCTACAAGGCGCCGCACTTCTTCTCTATACTTTTCGATCTGGAAATCTTCGAGATGGCCGTGGTAGAAGTTAGTATGAAACTGCTCGGCCATGGCGAACATACCGCGCATTTCAAGGTCGCCCAACTCTTGCGCTATGCGCCAAACAGCCTGGGACAATGACCGGTGCGTACCGTGCTGCCAGCCTCGTCTTTGAGCAAGCGCGATAATCGCATGCGACGCGGCTCCCCACATCTTTTCGGAAGCCTGCAATGTGTCTCCAGAGGCGAATTCACGGTCCGCCGCCTTAAGAAACTCACTGGCAGTCTGTGTATGTTGCTG
Organism: Dehalococcoidia bacterium; assembly: GCA_963668185.1. GTDB lineage: Bacteria > Chloroflexota > Dehalococcoidia > Lucifugimonadales. Next base: position 214,905 of record OY764162.1, on the reverse strand, counting down.
GGCCAGCATGGTGGAACGCCCTGCCTTTCAACTCATGCGGCGAACGTATCTCAGCCGCAACCTGATGCTGTTATCATACCACTCAGGCCTGCGCCGGCTGCCTGGACGCAGGCCACCTTGTTGGAACAAGCCGGGCGCTTCCTGCGCCTCCAGAGAGAGCAGGGCTACTTCTTCATGACATTTACCAAAGCAAGCCTGTTTCCGGTCACGGCGTCAGTCAACAGCGCGGACCGACTCACGATCGGGGACTGCGATACGCAGGAGCTGGTCAACGAGTTCGGCACGCCCTTGTACGTGTTCGACGAGGACACGCTGCGTAGCATGTGCAGGCAGTTCGTCGACGGGTTCGGCGCGCTCTACCCGGACACGCGCGTGCTGTACGCGGCGAAGGCTTTCCTGAACCCGGCCATCGCCAGGCTGGTGCACGAAGAGGGACTCGGCGTCGACGTAGTCTCGGACGGCGAGTTGGCCGTCGCGCTGGCCGCGGACCTGCCGGCCCGCGACATCTACTTCCACGGCAACAACAAGACGCCGGCCGAGCTTGCGATGGCGATCGACGCCGGCGTCGGACGCATCGTTATCGACAGCTTCCACGAACTGGACCTGCTCAACGAACTGCTGGCGGCAAGCGGGCAGAGGCAGGATGTGCTGCTGCGCCTGTCGCCGAGCGTAGATCCGCACACGCACACCTATACGACGACGGGCATCCTGGACAGCAAGTTCGGCTTCTCGATAGAGACCGGCGACGCCGCGCAGGCGATCAGCCAGGCACTGTCTTCGCCGCGCCTCGACTTGGTGGGCATCCACTTTCATCTGGGCTCGCCGATCTTCGAGCTTGAGCCGTACTCAATCGCCATCGACACCGTCCTTACGTTCCTTGAGCCATTCAAGTCGGAGGGACTGGAGTTGCGGGAGTTGAGCCCCGGCGGAGGCTTCGCGATCGGATACGTCAGCGACAGCCCGCCGCCGCCCATCTCGGCCTACGCCGAGGTCATCGCAACCGCGCTTCGCGAACGCGCCGCCATGCTCGGATTCGGCGCGCCTGCGCTCGTGGTCGAGCCGGGCCGCTCCATCGTGGGCCGCGCGGGCGTCGCGCTGTACACCGTCGGCGCGATCAAGGAAATCCCGTCCGTCCGCACCTACGTCTCGCTGGACGGCGGCATGGGCGACAACATTCGCCCCGCGCTCTACGGCTCAGAGTACGAGGCGGTCGCCGCGAACCGGATGTCTGCCGAAGCGGACACGACCGTCACGCTCGCCGGGAAGTTCTGCGAATCGGGCGACGTGCTTATCAGGGACGCCGTGCTCCCCTTGCTGCGGCCCGGGGACATCATCGCGATCCCGTCGTGCGGCGCATACTCCCCGTCCATGGCATCCAACTACAACCTGAACCCACGGCCCGCCATGGTCATGGTAAAAGACGGCGACGCCAGGCTCATCCGCCGCAGGGAGACGTTCGACGACCTGATGCGCGCCGAAGTCTGGTAAGCACGGATATGTGGGACGCCGTGGGGCATGACAGGGCGGTGCGCTTCCTGGAGCGCAGCCACGCCGCCGGACGGCTGGCCCACGCGTACCTGATCGCCGGCAGGCCGGGCATAGGGCGGATGGCGCTCGCGCTGGACCTCGCCCGGCTCCTTAACTGCGTCGGCGACAGCCCCCCGTGCTCGAACTGCGGGCAGTGCGACCGTATCTCTCGCGGCCTCCACGCGGACATCCAGGTTGTCGGCCTGCAGGAGAGCGCCGACAACGGACGAACCAGGGTGAACATCGGCATCGACCAAGTCCGCGACTGCCAGCGCGACATAAGCCTGAAGCCGTTCGAGGGGAAGTGCCGCGTCGTCATATTCGACGCCGCCGAGACGATGAGCGCCGAGGCCTCGAACGCGTTGCTGAAGACGCTGGAGGAGCCGCCCGACCGCGTAACGATCGTGCTGCTCTCACGCGAAAACGCGCGCATGTTCCCCACCATAGTATCCAGGTGCCAGACCATCGAACTCAGGCCGCCGCACGTCGAAGCCATCGCGTCCCTGCTGGCGAACCGCCACGGCGTCGAGCCGGAGCGCGCCCGCGAACTCGCGGAGATGAGCGGCGGTCGGCCCGGCTGGGCGGTGCGCGCGATCTCTGAGCCGCAGCTCCTGGAAGAGCGCGGAGCCATCGTGCGGGAAATCGAGGAAGCAATAGAAAGCAGCATGGAGGGCCGGTTTGAGTACGCGAACAGCCTCGCCTCGGCTTTCACGCGCAACCGTGAGAAGGGCGGGCAGGTCCTCGACCTGTGGCTGGACTGGTGGCGGGCGATGCTGCTCAAGGCGGTCCGAAGCGGCTCAGGTCATACGGACGTGGAGGGAACGTCGCTGACCGTCCGGGAGATCGCCGCGGCGATCGGAGCGGTGCTGGAGGCGCGCGCCAACCTTGAAAGAAACGTGACCTATCGGCTCGCGACGGAGCGGATGATGCTGCGAATGCCTTACGTTGAAACAGGCTCTAAGGAGCCGGGCCGGTGAGCATGGCGGGCGTCCGGTTCAGCCCGTCCGGCCGCGTGCGCTTCGTGGACCCGGCCGGCCACGACCTGCGCGTCAACGACCGCGTCCTCGTCGAGGAGGAGTTCGGACCGCGCGAGGCTACGGTGATAGTCGCGCCGGGCCAGTTCCTTCACTCCGATCTCCGCGGCCCGATGTTCCGCGTGCTGGAGAAGCTGGGCCCGGAGAAAGACTGAGTCAGTTGGCCCAGGGAATGAACTGGCGCCACTCGGTCAGTATAGGCCGGTTGTCGAACACGTGGAACGGGTTCGGCTTCGGGGCCCTCGGCGCTCTCAACAGCTTCATGCCCGCTTCCCTCGGCGTGCGGCCCGCCTTCCTGTGATTGCACGGAATGCAGGCGGCCACGACGTTCTCCCACTCGTGGGGGCCCTTTCGCGACCTCGGCACAACGTGGTCCAGCGTTAGCTGCCGAGCGACGTCGCCGCAGTACTGGCACCGGCCCCCATCCCTGTGGAACACCGCCCGGCGCGAGATCCTGCGCTGCAAGATTGGCCGCTTGACCAGGTGCATCAGGCGGATCACGGAGGGGATAGGGAACGTGGCTGTAACTGTGCGGATGTCCCCTTGGCCGTTCTCCAGCATCTCCGCCTTGCCGCGATTGACCAGAATCACCGCGCGCCGAGCGTTGCAGATGTTCAACGGCACGTAGTTCTGGTTGAGGACCAGAACTTGGGAGTTTACCGGCATGGAAGTCTGAGTGGTCTGGGCGAGAATCCTTTCAAACTATCTTAACTTACGCTCACCCTCTGCGCACTAGCTACGAAGCGCCGGCATCGTCCACCGTCTGCTTCAGCATCTCCAGCCCCGTGCCAAACCGTCCCGGCGCCAGTCCGAACGCGTCCGCCGGGATAACGCCGATCACTCTGACGACCGCTCTCGACACGGACGACCCGGCGAGGAGTTCCTCCAAGTTCTCCATGGACTCGATCGAGTCCGGGACCCTTGAGGAGAACTGTCCCGCGACTCCACCGGAGAAGGCGTCCTCGTACGCGTACGTCAGGCGAGTCAGGCCAACGACGAGGCTGGCGCAGAGCAGGACTCCCAGCAGCAGCCCCACCGCCAGCCCGCCTAATCTGTCCACCATCGCGGACAGGCCAACGGTGAAGACCTTCAGAATCGGCCTGAGAATGCGCCAGACTATGGCGGCTCCCACCAGGGCAGCTGCGACGATAAGCCCGTAAACGACGAAGCCGATCCACGACTGCCGAGCCGGATCGTCATCGAGCAGCCCGGCAACCAGCAGGGCGAACTGGCCTCCGAACGTCCAGCCGAGGTAGAGGGCGACCACGCCCACTATCATGCCCAGCAGGCCGCTCTTGAGGCCGATGTACCCGGCCCCGGCAAGAACTACCAGGAACGCGATGTCGAGCCAGTTCACTTGACTGAGCGGCGCCTACTGCCTCGGAGGCTGCGGCGGCACCGGATTGATCAGCCCATTGGAAATGGAGATGGGCATGACGTCGTCCAACTCGTCCAGCGTCCAGCGCCCGTTCTTGTGGATGCTGCGTATCACGTGCCTGGGCGAGTACAGCGACATGACCCAGCCGCTCGTGCCGATCACCTGGCCGGTGATGTCGCCTCCGGCGTCCGAGCACAGATAAACCGTCTTGGGCGCGTTGTTGGCCGGGTCCCTGGCCTCCTCCGGGCCCTGGATCGGCGCGCCCTGCGCCTGCATCGTGCCCGCCGCGCCTGCCGCCGCCGCGGCCGCCTGCTGCCGCTCCTGAGACTTGATCTGCCGGGACCTGTCCGGCACGGTGGCGGTCATGCGCGTGCTGCCGCCGGGGTACACGGCGTTCACCGTTATGCCGTACGGCGCAAGCTCCCTGGCCAGCGACCGGGCCATGCCTACCATGCCTTCCTTCGCCGCCGAGTAGTTGCTCTGCCCGGTGGAGCCGAGCCCGGAGCCTGATGAGAACAGCACGATGCGCCCGTGCTTCTGCCGCATCATGTGCGGCGTGGCGTGCTTGACCATGTTGAACGCGCCGTACAGATGCACGTCGAGTACGCCGTCCCACTCGGTCTCGGTCATGTTGAAGACCATGCGGTCCCGCAGGATGCCGGCCACGTGGCACACGATGTCCAGCCGGCCGTACTTGTCTATCGCGGACTGGACGATCTTGCCCGCCGTGTCGAACTCGGCGACCGAGTCGAAGTTGGCCGTAGCCTCGCCGCCGTCCTCCTTGATCTCGTCAACGACCTGCTGCGCGGGGGCGTCCGACACGCCCGTGCCGTCCACCGCGCCTCCCAGGTCGTTGACGATGACCGAAGCGCCGTCAGCGGCCAGCCACTTCGCCACCTCCGCGCCGATGCCCCGGCCCGCGCCCGTTACTATCGCAACTCTGCCATCCAACCTGTTGCCCATGTTCACGCTCCCTTTTCGTCTGCGGCCCGCCCGGAAGCGGCCGCCCTGAAAGCCGCGTCGATTCGACTAGAAGCCGGTTCCCAGAACCCTGGGCACCAGCGTGTCCATCTCTTCCATCGTGAAGTTGCCGTACTTGTGGATCGCCCTCTCCACCTCAGGGTTGGAGTACACGAAGATGCTGCCGCGCCTCACGCCCAGCACGTTGCCGTTTATCTGCGCCGCGGCGTCCGTGCACAGGTACACCGCGAGCGGCGCGACGTTCTCGGGATCGTCCGGCCCGCCTTCGCCTTCCCACTCGGCGCCCTCCAGCGGCGGGAACGGGCCGATGCCCGCCCTCTCGTCCGGCGTGGGGGATATGCCGGACGCGACCCGGTACTCGTCCACCGTTCCGGGGAACAGGCGCGTCTCCACCATCGGCGAGATCGCGTTGCACGTAACGCCGTACCGGCCCATGTCACGGGCGACTGTCCGCGTGAGGCCGACGATGCCCTCCGAGGCGGCGGCGTAATGCGAGCGCCCGATGTCCCCGAGGCCGGCGTCCGACGTGAGGTTCACGACTCGCCCGCCCCGTTGCTGCCTGAACAGAATGGCCGCGAACTTCGTGGGGGCAAAGTTGCCCTTCACGTTGTTGCGAACGACCAGGTCGAACTCGCCCGGCGTCATCTGGTAGATCATCCGGTCACGGAGGATCCCCGCGCTGTTGATCAGGATATCCAGCTTGCCGTAGGTGTCCACGGCGGTCCTGATCAGGTTCTCCGCGCCGTCCATGGAGGCCACGTTGTCGTAATTCGCCACGGCGGCCCCGCCGCGGCTGTTGATGTCCTCGACGGCCCGGTCCGCCGGGACGTTGGACTCGCCGGTGCCGTCCACGTCGCAGCCCAGGTCGTTGACCACGACCGAGGCCCCTTCGTCCGCCAGCAGAAGCGCGATGCCTCGGCCAATTCCTCGCCCGCCGCCCGTGACCACCGCCACCTTTCCTTCAAGCCGGTTTCCCATGCCTGTAAACTCCTTGCCCGGGCCCAGCGCGGCGCGGTCTGCGCGGTCGCACTCCCAAGCTCCGTAATGTGGCGCACATTATAACGCCTTGCCCATCCGAGTGTTAACCTGACTGCGGGGAACGCGAAGACATGATCCACAAGGACTTCGAGTGCGACTTCTACCTGATCAGGCACGGTCAGTCGGAGTCGAACGCCCAGCCGGGATACCTGGTCGGCGACAATCACGACTCCAGTCTGACCCCAAGGGGGGAAGAACAGGCTCGGCGGCTCGGCGCCCGCTTGGCAGCCGAGGGCGTGACGTTCGACCGGATCTACTGCTCGACCATGGTGCGCGCAATCGGGACTGCCCGCATCATGGTTGAGGAAATGGGCGCGCCGGAGACCCACGTCCCACAGGTCCACGCCTTGAGAGAGCATGAAGCGCCCGATAACTGGCGCGGCAAGCGGATGGACGATGTCTTCACACCTGAGGTGCGCGCATACATGGCAGCCAAGGCCAACGACTTCAAGCCGGAAGGCGGCGAAAGCCTGCGAGAGGTCGAGCGCAGGGTCTCCGGGTGGCTGGAAGACGAGCTCATCTACAACCCGGAACTGGTCTCGCGGCCCGTCTCGCTAAGGGTCGCCGTCGTCAGCCACGGCACGGCCACCCGATGCCTTCTGCGCTACGTACTGAGCTTCGATCAGCGGTTCATCTGGCGGATGCGACTGGACAACTGCTCGATCTCGCGCCTCCGGTTCGACAGCGAAGGCTGGAGGCTCCTCTCGATCAACGACGCAGCGCACATCGCGGACCTGCGAAGTGACTAATGTCATGTAGCGCTTGACCTTTGAGGTGTTAATCTGACCCCAAGGAGTTTGGATGCATGATCCACAAAGAGTTTGAGTGCGACCTGTACCTGATCAGGCACGGTCAGTCGGAGTCGAACGCCCTGCCTGCAGACCGTTACAGCGACAACTACGACTCAAAGCTGACGCCGAAGGGAGAAGAGCAGGCGCGCAGGCTCGGCGCCCGTTTCGCCGCGGAGGGACTCGCTTTCGATCGCATCTACTGCTCCACCTACAAGCGAGCAATCATGACTGCCCGCATCATGGTCGAGGAGATGGGCGCGCCGGAGACCGAGATTCCCCAGGTCCACGCCTTGAGAGAGCAAGAAGCGCCGGACGACTGGCGCGGCAAACGGATGGATGAGGTTGCCACACCGGAGGTGCGGGCATACACGGCCGCCAAGGGCAACGATTACAAGCCGGAAGGCGGTGAAAGCGCGCGTGAGGTCGAGCGCAGGATCTCCGCATGGCTGGAAGAAGAGCTAATCTACAACCCGGAACTGGTCTCGCGGCCCGTCTCAATGAGGGTCGCCCTCGTCGGACACGGCACGGCCCACAATTGCCTGATGCGTTACATACTGGGCTTCGATCAGCGATTCATCTGGCGGATGCCGCTGGACAACTGCTCCATCTCGCGCCTCCGGTTCGACAACGGCGGCTGGCAACTCATCTCCATCAATGACGCCGTGCACATCCTGAACGACTACAAGGCGACAACCTCATGACAGACTACACAATGGCAACGGACACTATGAGCGCGGGTGGATGGTGTCCGTCGCGAACTGCAAGGGGTAAACCGCCTTCGGACAGAGAATGGTTTATCCTGAGACGGTTGGACGACTAGTCGATGTAGCCTGGAACAGTTGTCGCGTTTTCAAAGATGTCGACTCCAGCAACCTCTTTCACCAAACGGCGGAGGGTCCTCAGTTCATTCGGACGATGAATCCAGCCTGCAAGGAAGGAATCGGGATCTTCTTGGATCATCGCGACAGCTTCGTCATTCACGACCGGCTTACCAATAAGCAGTTCATAAGGTATCGCTGTCAGAACAGCCAGCCTGCGCAAGTGCTGTTCCTTATAGAACTCAGACGGCCACCGAGCACCTTTCTGACCATTGCAAGTTGTGCACAAGAGAGTAGCGTTCTCCGTTGTTAGAGGCCAAAGTAGGCGGGCTGGTAGAGTGTGATCAATCGCCTCGTTTTGTTCATTAGTAGCAGTGTCGCACGAGAAGCACTTGTATCCGAACTTCCTGCGAATTTCAGCCCGATTGACTCGAGGTGTATCACTCCCCAACAAACCAAGCAGCCGTCGCCGCTCGGACGCCTCACGATGCTGGTCAGCGATGCGGGTCTTGTTCTTGATGCGGTTGTATGCAGTCTTACAGGATGTGCACTCGCCTTGACGGCCCGATTGTGGCCGGGATCCATGTCTTCCGAAAGCGTCTAGAGGTTTCATCGTGTAGCAGAGCAAGCAGTATTTGTAGTCAGGGGCGCCGTGCACATATTCAGCATGATCTACTACAAACTCTGCCGACTCGACGACTTGCCCTTCAACCAAGAGATCGTAGTCAAAGAATCGAGTCCCCTCGCCATCGCGAATCTCATAGGAGCACGACCCACACCGTATCCGAAAACCGGGAAGGACATCGTTGCGGCGGACTGCGATCCATGCTTGACACTCCGCAGCAAGGCACTGTAGTACTTTGAAAACCACGTCACCCTGTCCACGGACATGTTCAGGTCGTTCCTGCCCTTGTTTGAGAACCCTTGAGTAAGGTTCGCGTCGCGGCAATTGTCACCTCCGAGCACCTTGGTGAGATTATTGGTGTCTTACCTTCTTTGACAGACAGAATGATTGTTTGCATGTAACTACCAAGTATGGTAGCCTTAGGCATATGGCAACGCCGACGTACAAATCAATCTACTTCCGGGACTTCCCGGCTCCCGATTCCCGGCATAAGGCATTGACACTCGCCATCGGGGCTGGGGAGCCAAACCTCGCCAATGCGATTCGGAGCATGAGCAGCCACCAACTTCGCGCGGCAATTGGGTTCTCATCATATTCGGCCCTCGTCTCCGCGGCAACCTTGGCGGGCTTACCTGTTCATGCATTCTGCGTACGTGCTCTCAGAACATGGCTGCGAAATCGGGCAGAGCCGGTAAGATCAAGCCGTAACATGATAAGTGAATCGACTAACCATCTCATTACGTTCTCAGAAGAGCGGGCTGCCCCATTCCAGCGCTGGTTCCCGCTGCTGGAAGGCTATTCTCGCGCATTTGTGGATCTCTTGCTAGCTGAGCGCGCAGCAGACGCCTCACGCGTCTTTGATCCCTTCGCCGGTGTAGGTACCACTCCGATGGCAGTAGCCTTGAGGGGCTTATCAGCCTTCTATGCTGAAGTTAACCCCGTACTCCAGAAGGTTGCATCCGCAAAATTCAAGGCACTTGACCTGAGTCAGGCACAACGGGCTACTGCCGCAAGTGAACTCCGGTCTTTGGCCGACCGCCTGCCTGCAAAAATTGACGCCGCTAGATCGGATCAACAGCTTAGGGATGCGTACGACCGGACGTTCGGTGACAGTGAGTTCTTTGACGAACGCACCTTTGAGGTTATCCTATCCGTGCGGCATGCTATCGATACGTTGGAGGCGAGATTCGGCCTGACGGCCGATCTGTTCGAGGTTGCCGCAATCGCTTCTCTCCAACCTGCATCATTCCTTATCCGAGCGGGCGATCTACGGTATCGAAAAGGACGCGAACTGGACCGAATGGAGTCTTTCACAGACGGACTTCGCAACCGAATCCTAGCCATAGCAGCCGATATCGAAGCACCAGAGGTTATCGCGGAACGGCCGCTGCTAGTGGTTGAGAACGCACAGCACCTTGACCGGATTCGACCACTCTGCATTGACGCGGTAGTCACAAGCCCACCATACTTGAACGGAACCAATTACATACGGAACACGAAACTCGAACTATGGTTCACCAGAGCGCTAAAGTCAAAGTTAGACCTTCGCTCATATCGCGATGCAGCAATCACTGCGGGTATCAATGATGTGCGCGGACCTGAAGCTCCGATATGCTTGGACACGGCACGTGCGGTGATATCTGGTCTGAAGAAAAATGCCTATGACTCCAGAATACCTAAGATGGTATCGTCGTATCTCAATGGCATGTCGCAAGTGTTTGCTGGCCTTGCCCGTCACATGAAGCTAGGTGCACCAGTTTTCTTAGACATTGGGGACTCCGCCTACAATGGCATCCACGTTCCAACAGACAAGCTGCTGGTCGAAGTAGCTGCCAGCCATGGGTTTCGCGTGCTAGAGCGCGAAGTGTTGCGAACACGAACGTCGCGGACGGATATCGCCCTTTCCCAGATACTTCTCACATTTGAGTTCGTGCCTTCCCGAACCGACGTGGAGAGGCATGCAACCCCACAGTCGCTTCCGTTCAGTAGCAAGTGGGAGGCCTTCAAGGCCAATCTCCCTCACCAGAACGCACCATACGCAAAACGTAACTGGGGTAATGCGCGACACAGCATTTGCTCGTACCAAGGGAAGATGAAGCCTTCTCTAGCCAATCACCTTGTCGATGCTTTTGCACCTCGGAATGGAATTGTCCTTGACCCCTTTGCTGGGGCTGGCACAATTCCTTTCGAGGCTTGCCTCACCGGTCGTCGCGGTATCGGGTTCGAGATCTCTCCAGCAGCCCTCTCAATCATGACGGCAAAGTTGACTCCTCCCGACCGGAGACAGGCTATCAATCTAATCGCCGACCTTGAGGAGCATCTAAGTACCGCCTTAGTTGATGAGAACGATCGAGTTGCGGCTCGCAAATTGGCATTCAACGGTCCATTAGAGACTTACTTCCACGAGAGGACTTTTGAGGAGGTCTTGGCAGCGAGGTCATATTTCCGGCGCATCCGGGAATCTCCTGCGAAGGCCTTCGTTCTTGCGTGCCTTCTTCACATTCTCCACGGGAATCGGCCATATGCATTAAGCCGTCGATCTCATCCGATCACTCCCTTCGCGCCCACTGGACCGACCGAGTATCGCGCTCTCATACCTCGTCTGCGAGAAAAGGTCAGGCGCATGATGGCCGCACCGATACCGGCAGGTTTCGTGCAAGGAGAGGCACTTCTACAAGACGCAACGGCTCCGTGGCCAAAGAATGTTACTGAGGTCGATGCGATAATAACTTCGCCACCGTTCTTCGATAGCACTCGCTTCTACCTCGCCAACTGGATGCGGCTGTGGTTTTGCGGTTGGGAGAGGAAAGACTTCTTGTTGGAGCCACATAGATTTATCGATGAGCGACAGAAGCGTAGCTTCAAGGTCTACGAATCAGTGCTCAGGCAGGCACGCGAGCGACTCAAACAGAATGGCGTGGTGGTCCTACACCTTGGCAAGAGCCATAAGAGCAATATGGCGGAAGCGCTAGTTCGTGTCTCTGCGCCATGGTTCCAAGTAGTCGACCGATTCGATGAGAGCGTAACCCACACTGAATCCCACGGCATTAGAGACAAAGGTACCGTGACCTCGCACCAGTATCTGGTACTAGCTTGACGGGTTTAACCATATCAACTCGAAGCGCATGCCACTGGACAACTGCTCCATCTCCCGCCTCCGGTTCGACAAAGGAGGCTGGTCGCTCATCTCCATCAACGACGCCGTGCACATTGGAGACCCGGCGCACATCGGAGCCTGAAGTCGCCCGCTAGCCCGCCGCGCGCCCCTCGTGGTCCACGTGGACGACCGGCAGCCCAAGCTCGCTGAGGCCCGGCTCGACCGCCTCCCGGTCTCCGACTACGAGCACCATCAGTCCGTCGTGCGCCATGTGCGCCGATGCTGCCGCGTTCACCTCTTCGAGCGTTACCGCCTCCAGGCGGTCCAGGAAGCCGGTGAAGTAATCGTCTGGCAGCCCGAACAGCGCCTGCCTCGATAGCTGGGCCATGAGTTGGCGGCGCGACTCGAAGCCCGACGGAAAGCCGCGAATCAAGCCGTCGCGCGATGCCTGGAACTCCTCCTTCGAGATCGGCCTGTCGTTCACTACGTCGGCGAACTCCCGCAGCACCTCCTCCACCGACTCCTTCGTCACCGCCGTCTGGACCGCGCCGCCCGCCAGAAACGCCGAAGGCCCGTTGCGCCAGTCCACCAAGGACATGAACCCGTAGCTGTAGCCCTTGTCCTGCCGGAGGTTCATGTTCAGCCTTGCGGAGTACTGGCCGCCGAACGCGTCGTTCAACAGCACGAACGCGTAGTAGTCCGGGTGTGACCTCGGCAGCGTCACGAAGCCGGCGTACAGCACGGACTGCGCCGCGCCCGGTTTGTCGGCCAGGTAGATCGTAGTCGTGCGGGCATCCGGCGTTTCGCCGTCCGCCGACGCGTCTTCGCCCGGCCCGGACGCATCCTTCCAGTCCCCAAAGTATCGCTCCGCCTTCTCGAACGCTTCGTCCGGCGTGATGTCGCCCGCGAGGATCAGCGTCGCCTGCGCAGGGCCGTACCCCGACGCGAAGTGGCCCGCTAGCTCGTCCCTAGTGATGGCGGACACGGACTCTTCCGTGCCCGTGGCTGGGTGGCCGCCGGGCGAGTCCGGGCCGAACAGTAGCGCGCGAGCCGCCCGGCGCGCGATGGCCGCCGGATCGTCTGAGATCCGCCGCAGATCCGTGAGCCGCTCTCTGCGCACCCGTTCGAGTTCGTGTTCCGGGAACGTGGGGGCCAGCAGCACCTCGGCGAAAACTTCCATCGCGTCGTCCCACCTTGCCGTGAGCGCGCCCGTCGCGACTGACGAGTACTCGCGCGACGAGTTGACCGATAGCTCGGTGCCGAGATACTCCATGCGGGACGCGATCTCCTGGCTGGTCCGGCTGCCCGCGCCCTCCGGCAGCATCGACATCGCAAGGTGGTCCAGGCCCGGCAGGCCCGCCGGGTCCGTCTGCGCGCCGCCCCTCAGGAACATGCCGGTGGAGATCACCGGAAGGTCCGGCTTGGACGCCACGAGCACGTCCACGCCGTTCGCCAGGCGCGACCGCACCGGCACCGGCGGCGAAAACGCCGGCCGCGCGCCTGCCACGGGCACGACCGTGCGATCGACGCTCGTGCCTGACGCCGCGTAGCCGCTCTGCGGCAGCACTGCCAGCCGCACCACGTCCTCGCCTAGAGTACGCGCGGCCCTGTGCACGTCCGCCGGTTCAATCTTCATGTACCGTTCCAAATCGCGATTGATCGCGTCCGGGTCGCCCAGGTACGTGTTGAACAGGTTCAGCATGTCGGCCCGCCCGCCGAATCCCCCGACGCGCTCCATCTGCGCCACGTGATGGCTCTCGATCCGGTTCTTCGCCCGCTGCACTTCCTCCTCCGTCGGCGGCCCCGAACGCAGCGCGTCGAGTTCGCGCTCAAGCTCCGCCTCGATCTCCTCCAGCGAATGGCCGGGCGCAGCCGTGACCTGGATGATGAACTCGCCCGCGATCTCCTGGCCGTAGTTGTGGACCGCAACGTCCCTAGCGATCTGCTTCTCGTACACCAGCGAGCGGTGCAGCCTCGAACTCTTGCCGTCGCCCAGGATCACGCCCAGCGCGTCCAGCGCCGGCTCCTCGTCATCGAACACCGGCACGGACGGCCACACCATGTACAGCCTGGAAAGCTGGACCCGGTCGGTCGTCGACAGGTGCACGCGGCCCCGAAGGTCCGAGTCCATCCTGCCGATGCGCTGCACCTCAGGGCCCGGCGGCAGGCTCCCGAAGTACCTCTCCACCAACTCAAGCGTCCGATCCGGCTCGATGTCGCCCGCTATCGCAAGGCTCGCGTTCGAGGGCGAGTAGAACCTTGAGAAGAACGCCTTCACGTCGTCCAGCGACGCGGCGTCCAGGTCTTCCTGCGAGCCGATCGTCATCCAGTTGTACGGGTGCGGCAGGGGGAACACCGCCGGCTGGATGAGCATCTGCGACATGCCGTAGGGGCGGTTCTCGTAGCTCTGCCGGCGCTCGTTCTTCACCACGTCCCGCTGCACGTCGAAACGCTGCTGGTCGAGCGCCTCCAGCAGGAAGCCCATCCGGTCCGCCTCCAGCCACAGCGCCAGCTCCAGGTAATTTGAGGGCACGTTCTCCCAGTAGTTCGTCCGGTCGGTGCTGGTCGATCCGTTCAGGTTCGCCCCAACCTTCTGGAGCGGCTCGAAGTGCCCCTCGCTGTTGTGCTTGGATCCCTCGAACATAACGTGCTCGAACAGGTGCGCGAACCCGGTCTTGCCGGGCTCTTCGTTCTTGGAGCCCACGTGGTACCAGACGTTTACGGCCGCCACGGGCAGGCTGTGGTCTTCGTGCAGTATCAGGTCCAGTCCGTTCGAAAGCGTGTGCTTTTCGAAGGTGATCGCGCTCATCTAGTCTCCTATCTATTGCCCGGAAGCGTTTCGGCCAGGCACTCTATTACCTGCTCCAACTCCCCGGGTTTGCAGCGTCCCATGTGGCCTATGCGGAAGATCTTTCCGGCAAGCTGCTGCTGCCCTCCCGCGAGTACCACTCCGTGTTCCTTGTTCATGCGCGACAGTAACTCGCCGCAGTCAACGCCCTCCGGGACGCGCACCGCGGTCACCGTGTCCGACGCCGCGCTCTCTTCGGGCAGAATCTCCAGGCCCAGCGACCTGACGCCGTCCCGCACCAGTTGCCCTATCTGTCTGTGCCGCTCGAACACCGCGCCCATGCCCTCGGACACAAGCTGCCCCAGCACATAGTCCAGCGCGAGCATCTGCGAGACGGCCGGCGTGTAAGGCGGCTGGCCTATCTCCAGGTATCGCCGGTACTCGGCCATGTCGAAGTAGTACTTCGGCATCTTCGAGCTTGCGTGCGCTTCCCATGCGAGGTCGCTGAAGCTGAGGAACGCCAGCCCAGGCGGCAGGCCCCAGCCCTTCTGCGACGCCGTCGCCACCGCGTCGCATCCCCAAGCGTCGGTCCGCAGCGGGAGCGAGCACACGCTGCTGATGCCGTCCACCAGCAGAAGCGCGTTCGACTCCTCCTTCACAGCCGCGCTGATCGCCTCCATGTCGTTCATCACGCCGGTCGATGTCTCGTTATGCGTGACCAGCACCGCCTTGAGTTCCGTCTCCGCCCGCACGGCGTCGCGCAGCCGGTCGGGATCCACCGCCTCGCCGTCCGGGAATCTGAGCCACCCAACGTCCGCGCCGTAAATCTCGGCGATCTGGCCGAACCGCTCGCCGAACACGCCGACCGACACGCAGAGCACGCTGTCCCCCGGCGAGAGCGTGTTGACGACGGCCGCCTCCATCGCGCCCGTGCCCGACGACGTCATGATGTACACGCCGCCGGACGTCTCGAACACCGTCTGCAGCCGCTCGGTCACCCGCTCGATGATGGCGGCGAACTCCGGGCCGCGGTGGTTGATCATCGGCTCGGCCATCGCTTGCAGGACGTCGTCGGCCACGGGGATGGGGCCGGGAATGCGCAGGTTCAACGGGCTAACCCTCGATGTGGAGGAGGCGGTACTCTCGCGCGCCCCGCCTCAGGATGATGACCTTGCCATCTATGCTGTGCTCAAGCGTGACCCGGAACTGCACGTCGGTCACCCGACGGTTGTTGAGGTAAATCCCGCCGCCCTGGATCGCCCTCCGCGCCTCTCCTGCCGAAGGCGATAGGCCCGTGCCCCCGATCAGGTCCCGGAGCCGGGTGCCCTCGCCCTCGAATCGGCTTCTGGACACGGCGATGCTCGGCGCGTCCTCGAGGATCTCCGTCACCTCGTCCGCGCTCAGCCCGGCAACGTCCCCGCCGAACAGCGCCTCGGACGCCCGCACGGCCCCCGCCAGCGCCGTTTCCCCGTGCACCATCCGCGTGACCTCGGACGCCAGGCGTCGTTGCGCCGTCCTCGATTCCGGCTTGTCCGCGGCCTCGCGCTCCAGGTCCTCGATCTCGTCGAGATGGAGCAGCGTGAACGTCCTCAGGAACTTGCCGGCGTCCCTGTCGTCCGCGTTGAACCAGTACTGGTAGAAGCGGTACGGCGATGTCCTGTTTGGATCGAGCCACACCGAGCCCCCCCCAACCGACTTCCCGAACTTCTCGCCCGTGGCGGTCAGCAGCAGCGGCGCGGCCAACGCGTGCGCCTGTACCCCCCTCGCGCGGCGTAGATACTCCACGCCCGTCGTCAGGTTGCCCCACTGGTCGCTGCCGCCCATCTGCAGCCTGCAACCGTACCTGTCATGGAGCACGAGAAAGTCGAACGCCTGGAGCAGCGGGTAGCTGAACTCCGTAAAAGAGATGCCCTCCTCCTGCTCCATCCGCAGCCTGACAGACTCCTTCGCCAGCATGTAGTTGACCGTGAAGTGCTTGCCAACGTCCCTGAGAAAGTCCAGCAGGTTCTTCCCGTCCAGCCAGTCCGCGTTGTTGATCATCATCGCGGCATTTTCGGAGGCTTCGAAATCAAGAAACTTCTCAAGCTGGGCACGCATCCCTTGCAGGTTGACCTCGGCCTGCTCCCGGCTCAGCAAGGGCCGCTCCGCCGACCGACCGCCCGGATCGCCGATCAGCCCCGTTCCGCCGCCGACGATGCCGATCGGCCTGTGCCCGTGCCGCTGCAAGTGCACGAGCAGCATGATCGGCACCAGGTTCCCGGCGTGCAGGCTGTCCGCCGTCGGGTCGAAACCGATGTATCCGGTGACCCGCTCCTCCGACAACACCGCCTCCAGCCCAGGTGTCACGCTCTCCTCGCCGGACGCTGAGCGATGAATCAGCCCGCGAGCCCGGATCTCGTCCAGGACCGCAAGCTGCCCCGCCTGTCGTGTAGTCGATGTCGATGCCATCTTGTCTGCTCTACCCGGCGCGTCCGCCGCCGCTCGCGTCGGAGCCGCCGGACCCCAGCAACTCCCGCGTCCGGTCCACGTCCCGCCGTATCTGCGCGATAAGCGGCTCGACGCCCTCGTACGCCACCTCGTCCCGCAGCTTCGCGACGAACTCCAAGCGAAGCGTCTCTCCGTAGATGTCCCTGTCGAAGTCCAGCAGGTACGCCTCCACCGCCTGCACCCGCTCGTCGAACGTCGGATTGACGCCCACGCTGACCGCCGCCATGTGCCTGCCGTCGGGAAGATGTGCCCACGCCGCGTAGATGCCGTTGCCCGGAATCCGCGGCCCGTGGCTCAGGTCGATGTTGGCTGTCGGAAAGCCAAGCTCCCGGCCGCGCCCGAACCCGCGTGTCACGACGCCGGACAGGCCGCAAACGCCGCCGAAGCCAGGCGGCTCCTCGGACTCCCCGGCGTCGCGGCCCGCACCAGCCGCGCCCTCGCTTCTATGCCCGGTCGAAATCATGGCCCTCAAAGTGTACCTAAAATCACCGCCGGATTGGTCAATTCCCGGACGATTCCGCCAAGCGCTGCGGGCCGGTGCCCGTGATAAAACGACCGAACGCCATGCTCACCGGGAGAATAAGCGCGGTAACGGCGCTCATCGAGAATATCGCCACCCGCAGGTTGAACACGTCGGCGATCCGCCCGTACAGCACGGGCGCCGCGATCGTGCCCCCCTCGTTCGTCGTGTAGAAGTAGCCGTACATCCGCGCCCGGCGGCCCGGCGGAATCAGCCCCGCCAGCGTCGCGTACAGCACCGACGACGTGCCGTTGAGCCCGAGGCCGAGCAGCAGAATGAGCGGGACCATCGCCTGCACCGGTGCCATGAGCACGGCGACGAGCAGCGCCGCCGTCAGCCCCTTGCTCCACCAGATCAGCCGCACCGGCTCGAACCGCTCGCCGAGCCAGCCGCACACGAACTTGCCCGCCGCGCCGCCGACGAACAGCACGAACAGCATCACGCTGATCATGCCCACGGACATGCCCTTGTCCTCCAGCACGAACGGCAAGAACGCGAGCGATCCCCCCCTGGCCGTCGAGTCCAGGAACCCGATCACGCTCAGCGCGACGAACCCCTTGAAGTTGCCGCCCTCGTCCGGAAGGTCGCCGCCGGCCTCCGACTCCCGGTCGGCGCGCGGGATGTCCACCGCCCGCCGCGCCAGCGCCAGCGCCCCCATGAACGCCGCGCCCGCGATCCCGACCGCGCGAAACGTCCCGCGCCATCCGAGAGCGCCGGCCAGCAGTCCGCCCACGGCCGGCGCCGCCATCTTGCCGAGGTCGCCCGCGAAGTTCACGGTGCCGACCGCCGTGGACCGGCCCCTGTCGTCGTACGCCCGCGACACCATGCTGGAAGCCAGCGGGTGCTGCGTGCCCCCGCCCAGGCCGGCGACGAAGCTCACGACCACGAGCAGCAGGAACGTGGGCATGACCGCCACGACCAGCAGCCCGAGCGCCACCCACAGGTTGCCGCCGATCAGCAGCCAGAACTCCCCCGTGAACTCCGCCGCCCAGCCCGCCGGCACCTGCAACACCGCGCTGGAACCGCTGTACACCGACTTCAGGATGCCCACCTCGGTGTAGGAGAGCGCGAGGTCTGGGTCCGCGCGCATCAGGGGCAGCAGCGGCACGATGATCGTGAAGAAGAAGTCGCTCCACACGTGTGTCGCGGAGCCGAACACGAGAGTCCGCCGCGCCCGCATCGGCGCTATGGCCCCGTTGGCTGGCTTCTCAGGTGCACCGCGCCTTTGGAGTACACGTTCACGACCTCGGACGGCCGCTTATCGGAGTTGACGATAAGCAGGACGCGCAGGCACATACCCAGCCCGCCCGGCACCTGCATCTCGTGGCCGCAAAGCAGCGCCACGTCCGTCCACCCCATGCCCGCGCGCGCGGCGTGCGCCGGGAAGTCGGCGTTCAGGTCAACCGTGGTCGTAAAGTAGCAGGCCGCCACGTCCTCCACGTCGAACCCGTTCGCCTCCACGATCTGCGTCAGCAGGTCCGTAGTGGCCTCCTGGATCGACTCCTTCGTGTTCTCATCTACGGTCGTCGCGCCCCTGATTCCAACAACTCGTGACATGCGCAGTTCCTACCCTGTTCGGCCCTTGAGTCCCGCCACAAACGCCCCAGCCCGCTCCGCCGCCTCGCCCTCCGCGGCCCGGCCCACCTCGTCCAGCAGCGCGCTCCCGACCATGACCCCGTCCGCGAACCCGGAGACCGTCTCCACGTGCTCGCGCCGCGATATGCCGAACCCGACCAGGATAGGCAGTTCCGTGTGCTCCCGTATCCTGCCCACGAGGCCCCGCACCCCTTCAGACAAGGCGTCCCGCGCGCCCGTCACGCCGGTCAGCCCCACGCAGTAGATGAACCCGTCCGCGCGGGCGCAAGCGTGCGCGATCCGTTCGGCGGTGCTGGTCGGCGCGAGCAACGGTATCAGCGACAGGCCGCGACTCTTGCAGACCGCGCGGAACCCGTCCGACTCCTCGGCCGGCAGGTCCGGCACGATCAACCCGTCCACGCCCGCCTCCGCCGCGTCTTCGGCGAACGTCTCCGGCCCCCGCCTGAGAAACGGGTTGTAGTACCCCATCAGGATGAGCGGCGCTTCGACGCCCCTGGCCCGCAGTTCCCGCGCCGCGCCCAGGCAGGTGTTCAGCGTGACGCCGCGCTCAAGCGCGTGCTGGCTCGTCATCTGTATCGTCGGCCCCTCCGCCAGCGGGTCGCTGAACGGCACGCCCAACTCCACCATGTCCGCGCCCATCTCGACGATGGACTGCACGACGTCGATCGACGCCTCCACGTCCGGGAACCCCACGGTGACGAACGGCGCAACGGCCGGCTCTCCCGTCTCCCGAAGCGCGTTCAGGACAGACTCGATCCTGCTGGAGCCGCCTTCCATTCGCGCGCTCTGCGCGGCGTTCCGTACGGCCTCGGCTAGCCGACCCAGGCCACGTCGCCGTAGGTGTCGTCCGGGAGAGTCCTGGTCTGGAACACGGCGAACTCCTCCCTGGACTTCTGGAGCTTCCCGTCGTCCCCGTGTCCCGGATAGAAGTCCACGACCTCGTCCAGCGTCAGCAGCCTGGAAGACACGCTCTCGACAAGCTGCTTGAACGCCTCCGGCGAGTCCGACTTCCCCGGGCCGCCGGGAAACAGCGTGTCGCCGCTGAACAGGTGCGTGCCGATGACCATGCACGTCGAACCCGGCGTGTGGCCGGGCGTAAAGAGCATCTTCAGAGAAATCGTGCCCGCCTTGATCTCGTCGCCGTCCTCCAGGAAGAAGTCCGCGTCTCGAGGCAGGTTGTAATTGTCCGCCTCGCCGATTCCTATAGGGGCCTTCAGCGTCTCGGTCACTATGTCGAACCCCTCGATGTGGTCCCAGTGGCCGTGCGTGATCAGGATCGACTTGACGTCCGTCTCCTTCGCCGCGTCCAGCATTTCGAATGGGTCCAGCGGCGCGTCGATGACGATGCTCTCGTTCGTCTGCGGGCAGACCAGTATGTACGCGTTGTTGTACAGCGGGCCGCTGACGTACTTGT
Source organism: Dehalococcoidia bacterium (assembly GCA_963668185.1). Classification (GTDB taxonomy): domain Bacteria; phylum Chloroflexota; class Dehalococcoidia; order Lucifugimonadales. The sequence continues at coordinate 194,811 of OY764162.1, read as the reverse complement.
GAATAATCAGCGAGTCGTCTTGATAGTGTGGAGCCAATCCGCACCTCCTTGCGAGTGTAAGGCTGCCGGCGCCGCGAACCATCCCCGACGCCGCATCCCATTCAAACCTGAGCCGCCAGATTATACCAGCGACCACCCACCCCCTGCACACCCGCCCCAGCCAGCATTTGCAAAACCGTCATTCCGGCTGCCTAGCCGTCATTCCCGCGAAGGGAGACCTTTGCATAACCCGTCATTCCGGCGAAGGCCGGAATCCAGGAGTGGCTTGGGCGGGGCCTCCGGCCTCTTCCCCAGTCTTCTGGGGAAGATTGAAATGGGGCAGAGCGCCGTTGTTCAAGCACCGCCACAGAGTTACGCAAAGGTCTCCGAAGGCGGGAATCCATCCGCCCCCGTCCGTTCGCCCTGAGCCTGTCGAAGGGCCTCACGCAAGACACCGCACGAGCCCTCCGGCGTAGGGGCCGCTCGCGAGCGGCCCATGCCTCGCGCTCCCAATGCCGCGCCCGCACCCAACCCGTTCACCCTGAGCCCGTCGAAGAGCCTGCCCCGAGTCCCTCGAAGGGCCCCGCGCGTTGACCGCCCCCCGCCCGTGCCATACGATGCAGGCATCGGAGGCAGGGCAATGCGCTACTCGCAACACACCGTCAGTTCCAGCGCCGAAGGCGTGAGGGCGTTCAGGGTCGGCGTCACCCCCGCCGGGTCGGCGACGACAACGCAGTCCAACCCCATCGCGGTCGCGTGGCGGCCGATCATAGTGGAAGCGGCGTACAGCCCCGCCTCCCCTGCCACGTCCACGCCGGACAACGTCGTGACGCTCACCGCTATGGCGGACGCTCCTTCCGGCGTGAAGTACCAGTGGCAGCGTTGGAGCGGCGGCAAGTGGACGAACATGGGCGCGGCGACTACCTCGGCCACGACCACTGTGACGGAGACCGCGCGCGGCACACGCAAGTTCAGGGTCAAGGTGAGCCACGGCACCGTCCCGTTCGCGACGTCAACCGCCGTGTACGTAACGTGGGGCGAGTGGGAGATTCTTGCGGACATGATGTCCGAGTTGTCCGACGCGGTGACGACCTCGGACAAGTACTTGAAGGCTCTGGAGAATCTGCTGGCGTGCATGAACCGCAGAGGGACGAGCGTGTTCAAATCGTTCGACCAGATTCTGGCCAGCTATTCCGGTACGACCAAGACGCTGATGGAGTCCGGAGGCGCTTGCAAGACGGTTGCTGACACGATGTTCAGCGTGAACCAGAGCGTGACGCGGGCCGAGCTTGCGAAACTCAAAGCAAAGGCAGAGTATGCCGCGCTGCTGGAGAGCGACCGCTGGCGCGGCTTCGACACGTACATTGCGGACGCCGACGATCTTAAGGCAATGGCGATTCTGGCGGGGACGGAATTCTCAACTGACCCGGGAAGGCTGGAAAAACCTTACTACGCCGCTACCAACAATAGCCAGTCATCAGATGAGATAGAGGGAGCTTCTGTTACGCCCCCGGATCCTGATATCGATCCGGTGATGAAACCTGGCCTTGGGTGCTTGCCTGCGGGCGCGGACGGCAGACATTTATCGCTGAAGAACCAGCTATTGGTGCTCAACTGTTTGATCTTCTCAACACCACATGAGTTTTGGGAGAAGGGCGGCGGAGTACGGCTAGCCGATTCGCTGGAAACCGATTCAAGGTACAACAGCTGGCTGGGGTTCGACAACTGGAAGTGCACAATTATGATTGAGAGTCTCGAGCCTTTCGCCCAAGGTCCTGTCCCATCATGCCTCAAGCATGACGTGGCATATGGCACGCTATGGCGTCTGGTCGGGGAGGCAAAGATACACGAATTGGATGAGGCGTGGAATCCTAGGAACAAAGCCTTGGCGGATAACCAGTTCAAGACTGACATACTGAAGTACGGTTGCCAAGATGAGAGCAACGCTGCTCGTCAAACTATTTGCAAACTATGGCCCAAAAGGCTACTTGCCGAAGTGTTCTTCTGGGGTGTTACTGATTATTTGAACATCGATTTGGGCTGGCCAGTCACTACTCTTGATATAGATCACGCGAAATCCTTTTCCAGATTCATTACATGCGACTCCGGCGTTCCTAGCGTCATTCCTAACCCATTGACGCGGAATGGCAGGACAGTAACCGTAACTTGGGTTTATGAATCAGGGTGCGTGAAGCGTATTACCGTGGACAGCTACAGATTGTGTTGGCACCTTACGGTACCTAGCGCCATTGGCTACCATGTCCTGTACAGCCCTCCATGCAGACGCGTGGATGGTGGCAGCGTCAGTGCTTCGTTCATGATCCCTCCACTCATACAGGAATGGTCTGAAGTTATACTCAGTACGATAGCGATTAAGCCCAACAATATCACTCAGAGTTGGCTCGCACATGGCACACCGATTGCGCGACACTTGCTGGATAAGGTGAGAGTGTTTGTGCCCGAAACAACGGAACTCGCTGACACACTGAACGAGCTCAGCGATAATTTAGTGCCTGCTGAATACTACCCTCAACCTCAAGAGTGGGTGTACCTCTCGCTTGAACGATGACACCTAGTAAGCGTGACCGAAACTAATGGATGCTCCTATTGGTCTTATCCTGCTCATACTTTCCTTAATACAGATATGCTGCATCTTGTACTACGCTTTCTTTGTGGCATTATCGTGCCTGTCAATTCTGTGGGCACCGTTCGCATCGTTGATGTGCGATCGCAACGCACGCGCGAGGGGACTGCGGGTTGGCCACTATACTTTAGCAGGCATGTCACTCTCAGGATTGCTGATCATACCTTGGGTCTTTCTGATTATTCGAATGAAAGGCAGGAAGGTTTCCCACACTCTTGTCGCCTCGGGTGTTGCAGTTGCGTACGCGCTCTGGGGCATCGCGACTCTCGCATCGCTGTTGTTGATGATCGGCATAGCTTTCGAAGTCAGCTACACCTGGCGCGTTTGGTTTCTCATTTTAAGCACTGCCAATCTGGCCGCTTGGATATTCTCCATTGCATATCTCTCGAGAAATTACGCGAGAGTACAAGAATCCTGCGGTCCAGGCAGCGGCGTTCTGCCCCATTCAGCTTGGACGCTGACCTTTGTGTTTATGTTTGTGTACACCCATCTCGCTTACATATCCATTTTCTTAGCCGAGAATGAAGTATATGCCCAACTATTCTCAATACTGAATGAGCGGCCATTTATCGTATGGAAAATCATGGCCGCCCTATGGGGCCTACTATAGGAGATACAAGAAACGCTGGATGCTACACAAGATGATTCTTGTCAAACGCCCGGCAGTCACGCTGTACGGCGTGCACGCGGCGCTGGCCGAGGCGCAGGCCACAGGAAGCAAGATGTACTTCTGGTTCGTGTCCAGCGCCCCGTGGAAGCCCGGCGACAAGCTCATGCTGCGGATACGGTAGGCTTGCCATCCGGCCCTTGACATAACCGAACAAGTGCACTACTATGAACTCATGTTCACAAGAAACGGCCTCGACCTAAACGCAGAATCCGGCCCCGCAATCGCCGCGCCTTCCGTTTCGTTCGCGGTGAGCCTGTCCAGCCCGTTCGTGGTGAGCCTGTCGAACCATGAGCGGACTGCTGGCCGCTGTGCGCGGGACCTCGCCGCGCCGGCGTCGGACGCGCCTTCGAAAAGTGTCTCACGTTTGTCTCATTCTGCCTCAAAACCGTCTCGAAACTGCCTCATTCTCGTCTCATCGCCGCAGCCGCCCATATACGAAAAGAGACGATATGAGACAAAATGAGACACTTCCAGGGGCGCCGGCCCGCAATCCCGCCCGGCCCGCCTCTCCCGCGCTGTTACAATCGGGCCGTTCCACGGAAGGAGATAGCAGTGAGCGAAATGGGCCTGGTCGTAAAGCACGACGCCGGAAGCAAGCGCATAGAGGTGCAGTGCAAGCACCAGAACGGCCTGCTGTACGTAGTCCCCAGCGAGGCAAGCTGGGTCTGCACCGAAGACCTGCTGCACGCGCACTCCCTCGCCGGCTTCTTCAGGCAGCTATGCGACCTGAACGACCCGAAGGTGAAGGAACTGATGCGGCGCTGGGGCATCTACTTTCGCGAGAGGCCGCTCGCCGAACAGGAAGCGGACGGCGCATCCGCCTAGACGCGCGGCCCGGAGCCCCGCGCCGCGGCCTAGTAGTGCCCGGCCAGGTGCTCCTCAGGCTCTTCGCCCGTCGCGTTGATGATGCGGTGCACCACCGGGCTGAACGCGTCGTCGTCGCCCGGCTCCGTGTCGTCGTCCGACCAGTCCTTGAACGATACCGTGTCGCGCCGGTCCACCACCTCGTACCCTATCGGCGCGGACGGCACCTGGGTGCGCCGGTCTGTCGACACCAGGCTCGGGAACGACGCCGTGCCCGCCTGCGACGGGTGCTTGTACACCTCGCGCACGATGACCGTGACCTCGTCGCCGTCAACGCTCGTCACAGCCGCCTCGTACACGTTGCCGCCGTCGATGAGCCGCAGAAGGCGCGCGCCCAGCTTCGGGTCCACCGACCCGACGTACTCGTCGTGGGCGTCCGTCACCCGCAGCCCCTTGCCCGCCGGCGCCAGCTTGAGCGGCTTGCCCGGCGCCAGCTTGCGCAGCGTATCCGGCGCGCCGACGTTCCTGAGCGTCGTGACGCCCGCGCGCCCGCTCTCCTCTATAAAGGTGCGGCGGGCCGGGGAAGGCCCCCCCGCGCCGTTCCCGTCGGGAGCGGCGGCCTCATCGGAAAGCCCCGCGAGCCGGTCGAGGTTCTTCCGGGCGATCGAGTTCTTCGGCGAAATGTCCAGCGCCTTGCGGAACGCCTCCCTGGCGTCGCTGACCTGCCCCAACTCGCTCAGCGCCTTGCCCAGCCTGTTGTAGGAGCCCAGGTCGTCCGGAAACTCACCCAGAATGGCGCGGTTGGCCTCCACCGCCAGCGCCCACTTCCCATCCATGGCAAGCGACACCGCCTCGCCCGCGCGGTCCTTCATCCACTGCTGCCGTTCTCTTGTGGAGTGGAGAGTCATAGCCGTCCTCCGGTCAAGCTGTGGAGTGGGGAGTCATAGCCGTCCTCCGGTCAAGCCGCGCGCATTCTAGCCAAGCGATTTTCGCTTCGCAAGCAGTATTGACGCATGGTTCAGTTCCGTTCATGACAAGCCGTTCGCCCTTGTATCTTGACTATCCCTTCCCCAGTCTGCTGGGGAAGGCTAGAGCCTGTCCTGAGTCCCTCGAAGGAATGGGGTTTCCCCTCCCCCTTGCTCACTTGAACCGCAGCGGCGGCAGCTTCCACAACGCCTCCAGCATGATCTCCCACGACATCTTCGACGCGCCCTCCACGCGCTCCATGAACACTATCGGGCGCTCCACCACCCTCGCGCCCATGCGCTGGCAAGCGTGCGCCACCTCCGCCTGGAACGCGAACCCGTTGCACCGCAGCCCGTCCAGGTCCAGCGCCGCCAGCGTCTCACGACGGTACGCCTTGAAGCCCGACGTCGCGTCTCGCACCCTGAGCCCGGCCGCCAGCCGGATGCCGGCGTTCGCGTACGCGCTCAGCATCTGCCGCCGCCTGCTCCAGCGCTCGTCCACTCCCCCGCCCTCTACGTACCGCGACCCGATCACCACGTCGGCGCTCCCCAGCGCCTCCAGGAACGCGGGCAGGTACTCCGGCTCGTGGGACAGGTCCGCGTCCATCTGCACGATGTACTCGGAATCGCCTTCCAGCGCGCGCTTGAACCCCTCCACGTACGCCGTGCCCAGGCCCAGCTTCCTGCCGCGCTGGATGACCGAGACGTTCGCCCCCAGCGCCAGCGCCGTCTCCTCCGTCCCGTCCTCCGACCCGTCGTCCACGAACAGCAGCCGCATGTCCGGCAGCCCCAGCGCCGACAGCCGCTCGTACAACTCGCGCAGGTTCCCAGCCTCGTTGTACGTAGGCACAACCACCGTCACCCCCATCCGCGCCTCACTCAAACGCCGCCTGCCTGCGCAACCCGTTCGCCCTGAGCTTCAGTCAAATCCCGCCTACCTAAGAAATCCGTTCGCCCTGAGCCTGTCGAAGGGCCAAAACGCCGCCCCGGCCCCTTCCCCAGTCTGCTGGGGAAGAGCCTGTCCTGAGTCCCTCGAAGGATCGGGATGGGGTTCCCCCCTACTCCGGCACATCCAGATCGAACGCCGTGTGAAGCACCCGCGCCGCCTCGCCCACGATGCCCTCATCCACGATGCACGTGATCCGTATCTCCGACGTCGTGATCATCTCGATGTTGATGCCTCCGTCCGCCAGCGCCCTGAACATGCGCGACGCGTACCCCGGCGCGTTCTGCATCCCCGTTCCCACGATGCTGACCTTCGCAAGGTTGTCGGACGTCACGACGTCCTCGCATCCAAGCTCGTCCGCCAGCCCCATGACGATCTCGCGCGCCCTGCGCAGGTCCGGCCGCTCCACCGTGAACGTGAGGTCCGTGGCCCCCTCCAAGCTGGCGTTCTGCACGATGACGTCCACGCTCACGTCCGCCGCCGCCAGCGGCTCGAAGATCTGCGCCGCCAGCCCCGGCCTGTCCGGCACGCCGCGCACCGTGACCTTGCCCACGTTCGTGTCCGTCGCGATTCCCCTGACCTTGTTCCGTATCTCGCCAACCTGCGTGTTCATGTCAACCTCAGCGTGAATCAGCGTGCCCGGCGCGTCCGAGAAACTTGACGCCACCAGTATCGGGACGTTGTAAACCATGCCTAACTCGATCGAGCGGGGGTTCATCTTCGCCCCGTAGCTCGCCAGCTCCAACATCTCTTCGAAACCGATCTCGTCCAGCTTCCAGGCCTTCGGCGTCTGCCTCGGGTCGGCGGTGTAGATGCCCTCCACGTCCGTGTACACCTCGCACCGGTCCGCGCCTAGCCCCGCGGCCAGCGCAACCGCCGTCGTGTCCGACGCGCCGCGGCCCAGCGTCGTCACGTCCATGTCCTCCGTGACCCCCTGGAACCCCGCCACGATCACGATCCTGTCCCGCTCCAGTTCGCGCTGTATGCGCTCCGGCGCGACGTTCGCGATCATCGCCCTGCCGAACCTGCTGTCCGTGCGAATCCCCGCCTGCGCGCCGCTCAGGCTGATCGCCTCGCAACCCTTCGCCCGCAGCGCCATCGCAAGCAGCGTGGACGACACCAGCTCGCCGGTCGATAGCAGCACGTCCATCTCCCTGGGATCGGGGCTGTCCGTGATCATGCCCGCCATGCGGATCAGGTCGTCCGTAGTGTCCCCCATCGCCGAGACCACGGCCACGACCTGGTTGCCCCTGTCATGCGACGAAGCGATCCGCGCCGCCACGCCGTTGATGAGGTCGGCGTTGGCCAGCGAACTCCCGCCGTACTTCTGAACGAGCAACGCCAATGTCAGCTACCCCGTCGCGCGCCTAAGCCAGGCATGCGCCCAGCACCGAGGGGCGCATGACCTTGACGTCGCCCCCCACCCCGGACTTCGCCGCCGCGTCCGACATCTCGTAGCCGATCGTCATCTCCTTCTCGGACGTGAACGCCAGCACCGTGGGCCCGGACCCCGACAGCACCGCCCCGTGCGCGCCGGCCCCCACAGCCGCGTCGATGACGTTCTTCATCGCCGGGAAGCTGGCCTGGCGCTGCGGCTGGTGCAGCCTGTCCTGCGTCGCGGTGCGAAGCAGGTCGAGGTCGCCGCTCGCGAACGCCGCCACCAGCAGCGCCGTCCGGCCGATGTTGTACACCGCGTCCGTCCTCGGCACCGACGGCGCGAGTAGCGTCCGAGCGTCCGACGTCGGCATGTCGAAGTCCGGAATGAACGCCACGAGTCCCAGCTTCTTGGGCAGCGGCGCCTGCGTCGTCACAAGCCTCTCCCCGTCCTTCACCACGATCTGGCAGCCCCCCAGCAGCGCCGCCGCCGCGTTGTCGGGATGGCCCTCGATCTCGGCGGCAAGCTCCAGCAGCCGGTCCTGCGGCAGTTCGCGGCCGCTCATCTCGTTCGCCGCGAACAGCCCGCCGACAACCGCCGTCGCGCTGCTGCCCAGGCCCCTGATCAGCGGCACCCGGTTGAAACACCGTATGGAGACGTCCGGGACCTCCCTGCCGATCTCCTCGAACGCCCGGCGGAAGCTCCTCTGGATCAGGTTGGAAGCCTCCTTCTCGATCACCCCCCGCCCTGCGCCCTCGACGACAAGCCGGGGCTCTCCGTACCTGACCTCCAGCGTATTCCTCAGGTCCAGCGCCATGCCAAGGCAGTCGAACCCCGGGCCGAGGTTCGCCGTCGTAGCCGGCACGCTCACGTTCACCACTTCATTGCGATTCATTATCTATTCCACCAACGCCCGACGCGCGGGCCGATTGCAGCCTGCGGAATTGTACATAAGTCCACACGCCCCATGCCGCAATACACCCCCAACCCGTTCGCCCTGAGCTTGTCGAAGAGCCTGCCCCGCTCCGTTCGCCCCTTCCATTGTCATTCCGAGCGAAGCCGAGGAATCCAAAGCCTCCCGCCCTCAAACACCTTCGCACACCGCCAACAGGCATCGCCCACGAATCGCACCGTGAAGAAACACTAACTCCCAAAGCCCGCCCACTCCCAATCCGTTCGCCCTGAGCATGTCGAAGGGCCTTACGCAAGACACCGCCCGCTCACCCTCTTGCTACAATTCCCTGCGAAAAGCCGCACCGGGAATCCGACTTGTCCTCCACATCAGCATCACAACGTGACACCGCCGCCATGCTCCGCGAGCGCGCCCTTGACCTGCTCGATTTCACAGCCGTGCGCGACCGCGTGGCCGCCCAAGCCGCGTTCCCGCCGGCAAAGAGGCTGGCCGAAGCGATGTCCCCCTCGCACGACCCGCACACCGTCCGGAGCCTCCAGGAGGAGACCGCCGAGGCGCGCGCCCTGCTGGAACGCGGCCTCAGCCTCCGCCTGCCCCAGATCGAGGACACGCCCGAACTGTTGCGGCGCGCCGATCTTGGCGGCACGCTGACCGGCGATGAACTCCTCGACGTCTCCGCGCTTCTCTCCGCAACGTCGCGCGCGCGCCACACGATAGCGCGCCAACGGGAGCACGCCCCCGCCCTCGCCGACATAGCCCTCGCGGCGCCGGACCTCTCGGACGTGTCCGCAGAGATCGGAGCCGCCGTCGCCCCCGACGGCTCGGTGCTGGACGGCGCCGCGCCAGGGCTCGGCCTGCTGCGGCGCCAGATACGCCACGCGTACGCGGACGTGGACGACGCCATGGAGCGCGTCATCGGCTCGTCCGCCCCGCTTGGCGCGCTGCAGGACCGCATCGTCTCCGTGCGCTCGGAGCGGCTCGTGGTCCAGGTCAAGGCCGAGATGCGGCATCGCGTCCCCGGCATCGTGCACGACGCCTCCAACACCGGCGCGACCCTGTTCGTCGAGCCGTTCGCGACCGTCGACCTCTGCAATCGCTGGCGCGAGCTCGCCCTCGAAGAGCGGCGCGAGGTGGAGCGCGTCCTCTACCGGCTCTCCGCCCTCGTCGGCAGCCGCGCGGACGACATCGCGCTGGCAACCGAGGTCACCGCCCGCTTGGAGTTCATAGTCGCCAGGGCCCGGTACGGCGCGGAGATCGAAGGCGTCAGCCTGCCGGTCCCGCCGGACGGCGACCCGCCCGGCGATCGCGGCGTCCTGAGGCTCGCCGGTCTGCGCCATCCGCTTCTCGAAGGAACCTCCGTCCCCATAGACGTGAGCATCGGGCCGGACTGGTCCGTGCTCGTCATCACCGGGCCGAACGCCGGCGGAAAGACCGTCGCCATGAAGTCGGTCGGCCTGCTCGCGCAGATGCACCAGTCCGGCCTCCAGCTTCCCGTCGAAGAGGGTAGCTGGCTGCCCGTGTTCGACGGCATCTACGCCGACGTCGGCGACCGCCAGAGCATCGCCGAGTCCGTCTCCACGTTCAGTTCCCACGTGCGCAACGTCATAGACATCATGGCCGTCGCGACGCCCGCCTCCCTCGCGCTGTTCGACGAGTTGGGCTCCAGCACGGACCCGGAGGAGGGCGCGGCGCTCGCGAAGGCCATCCTGGACAGAATGGCGGAGACGGGCGCGCCCACCGTGATCACCACACACCACAGGTCCGTCGCCGCGCACGCCGAAGCGCACGGCCGGATGATGAACGGCAGCGTGGACCTCGATCCGGCCACGCTCGCGCCCACGTATCGCCTCGCGCTTGGCATGCCCGGCAACAGCTACGCGATGACCGTCGCCGCCAACCTCGGTCTGGATCCCGGCGTCATGAAGGCCGCGCAGTCGATGCTCGACCCCGCCTTCCGGCAGTTCGACGACTGGCAGCGCGAGGCCGCCGGCGAACGCGCCCGCCTCAGATCGACGCTGGAGGAGGCGGAGCGCGCCCGCGCCGGCGCTGAGGCCGCCCGCCGCGACTACGAGGCCCGCCTCGCCGAGATCGACGGCACGCGCGGCGAGATCGAAGAGACGATCAGGAACGAGGTCTCCGAGCGTTACCGCGAGGTCCGCCGCAGGCTTCGGCGCGTGGAGACGGCCCTCTCCTGGACCCCGCCTGAGGTCCGTATGGGCGCCGCGGCGCGGTCCCCCACAGGCGCGCCGACCGCCGGCGAGACCCGCAAGGCCGCTGAAGACCTCGATGAAATCAAGCAGCAGATCGACAGCGTCGAAGCGTCGCGTCCCGATTCGACCCCGCCCGAACCCGATTCCCTGCCTCTGGAAGTAGGCCGCGCCGCCGAGGTGCGGGGCCTCGGACTGCGCGGCAGGGTCGAGACGCTCTTCCCTGACACAGGCGAAGCCGAAGTCGTGATCGGCAGCCTTCGCATGAGACTCGACACGCGCAAGCTCATCGCCGTGCCAGATCAGCCGCCAGCGAGCGGAGACAAGGTGCCAGCCCCCGCTCCCATGCAGTTCGTCGAGAGCCGCAGCGACATCCCGGCGCGTGATCTCGACGTGCGCGGTGCGCGCGTCGAGCCTGCCCTGCTTGAACTCGACAGCTTCCTGGAGCGCGCCTCCGCCGACGGCCTGGCCGCCGTTCGCGTAGTCCACGGCCACGGCACCGGCGCGCTGCGCAGCGCCGTCCGCGAGCACTTGGCCGCCCACACCCTCGTAGCGTCCCACCGCCCCGAAGCCCGCGAAAGAGGCGGCAACGGCGCAACAGTAGTAGAACTTGTCTGAGGTGCCCCCTGCCCAGGACACCTTCACACAACCGGCATTCCTGCGCCAGTAGTAGAACTGGTCTGAAGTGACCGCAGCACAGGAGACCTTTGCATAACCGTCATTCCGGCGGAGGCCGGAATCCAGTGGGCGGGGCCGGCGGGGCCTCCGGCCTCTTCCCCAGTCTGCTGGGAAAGACCGGAATCGAGCCGACCAACCCGTCTGGTCCCTTCCCCAGTCTGCTGGGGAAGGCTAGGATGGGGCTGACCGCCGCGGCCCTCGCCTGCCTCGTCGCAGCCTGCAGCGCCGATCCAATCCCAACCGCAACGCCCACCGCCACAACATTGCCGGACACGCCAACACCAGCGCCCTCCGCGCCCCAGACCGCGACTCAAGTCGAGACGCCAATACATCCGCCCATACCCACGCCAACCGTCGAAGCGACGATAACCCCGCAGCCCGCCGTCCCCACCCCTGCGCCTGCCACACTGACGCCCGAAGCCACCCCAACCGCGCACCCCGCCACACCCACACCCACGCCATCGCCGGCCCCCACCCCGTCGCCCGCCGGCCTCCCGGTCGGCACCGTCACCATAGGCTCCGCCTCATTCCAAGTCGAAGTCGCGTCCGACTCCGACAGCCGCACCACCGGCCTCTCATACCGCGACAGCCTCCCGCACGACGCCGGCATGTTGTTCCTCATGCCGAGCGAGGGCGTCCAGACCTTCTGGATGAAGGAGATGCGCTTCCCACTAGACATGGTATGGATCGGCGCGGACTGCCGCGTCACCGGCGTCACCCACAACATCCCGTTCCCGGAAGCGGACACCCCTGACTCCGACCTGCCCCGCTACAACTCCCCAGACCGCACTCTCTACGTCCTCGAAATCAACGCCGGCCTCGCCGCCCAGCTAAACATCACTACCGGCGCCCAAGCCGCCTTCCTCAACATCGACGCCACAGCACCCGCCGCCTGCCCCTAGCCTCTTGAGGGGTGCGTCCCACAGCCATCCCTCTACGTACTGTAAGCGCCGATGTCCGGCTTCAACGGCCTCTGCAACCAGTACGGTCTGCGCAGTCCGCCAGGGCCCGGGCCAGGCCTGCAAAGTTCCTTCCAACGCTGGTACGCCTCATCGGCCCGGCCTGCGTCTGCGTCGATGTCGCCGTACCGGTCATCCGGCCCGGCCGCGACTACGCGCACCTTCTGGTGCCAGCAGTGCTGGCCGCTGATCGGGTCCGGCTGCACCGGCATAGCCAGGTTCTGGTGCACGCCGCCATCGGTCCACCAGAGTCGCTCCGAGTCCGGGTCCGACGATTTCCACGCCGTCACGCCCTGCTTCTGGCGCATCGTCCACACGCCGTCGCTATCCGACAGGTCCACCAGGGCCGAGTTCCACCGGTCGCTGCCGTGGTCTTCGTACCGCCTCCACCTGCCCAGGTGGTGGGAGCACGCGATCACGCCCGGCCGCACCGCCTCGGTCACCCACACGCGATCCACGAAGTGCCCGATCCCGGTCTCCACCCTCGCGAGATCCCCGGCGGCGACGCCGATCCTCGCCGCGTCCACCGGGTTGATCCAGACCGGGTTGGTGTGGGCGATCTCGTGCAGCCACTTGGCGCCGTTCGTTCGCGTGTGGATGAGATTGGGGAGCCGAAACGTTGGAAGGAGGCAGTACTCGGACTTGGCGTGATCGATCCTGGAGCGGTGCACTTGGCTGACGAGATGCGGGTGTCTGACCCTTTCATCGTCTTCGAGGGGATAGTAGGGCAGGGCGTACTCCGGCCAGCCCCACTCCTTCAGCGTTGTCGAGAAGAACTCCAGCTTGCCGGACGGCGTCGGAAACCCTTCCACCGGCGTGCCGTCCATCCGTATGCCGAGCCTGAAGCGGCCCTTCTCGTCCCTGAACGGCCCTGGAAACGGCCGCCGGTTGCCGTTCGGCGGGCACTGCTCGCTCCAGACGAAGCCGCTTGCGGCATCGACCTCCGCGCCGTCGAGCAGCGCCTCCGGCAGGGACCGCTCGTGCCGCGCGTACACGTCGGTCGTTACCTCGAACGCGCCGTACCGCCGCATGTAATCGCCGGGCGACAGCCCCTCTTCCGCAGCCTTCTCCGGCAGCCCGGGTACCGAGTTGTCGAAGATCCAGTCGTAGTACTCCTTGACCGTGATCTTTTGCCCGGGGTGGCTCGGCGATTCGAAGTGGCGGCGAATGCCGAGCGAGCCGTCAGGATCGATTCGCCATGACAGCTCGAACCAGAACTCGTTCTCCTCCCACACTTCGCCGGGATTGGCCTGCCTCGTGTCTTCGACGTGCTCCCCGGCGCGCTCCATCGCCTCGCGGACGACCGGCTGGCGGAAGCCGATCCACTGCGCCGCGTGCGTCTCGTACGAGTGCAGGTCGTGCCGTTCCGCGCCCAGGCCGGTCGGCAGCACGTAGTCCGCCCACTGCGCCGTCTCGCACCAGACGGGCGACATCGCGACGTGCAGGCCGATGCCGTCGCCCTCCAGCATCGATATCCACGAGGTGCCGTCCGGGTTTGTCCACACCGGGTTGTGCACGCGGGTGAAGTAAACGTCCAGGGAGCGGCCCTCTTCCCGGAGCAGATGCGGCAGCAGGAAACCCATCTCGAAGTTCGCCAGGGGATACTCATTGGGCCAGAGGGCCGTGTTCCATGCCTTGACCGGAGATGGCTGGGTGTGCGGCTCCGGGACGAACTTGGTCCACGAGTTAGGTATGACGCCGCCCGGCGTACCGACCGATCCGGTCAGGACGTTCAGGAAGAAAAGGCACCGGGCGGTCATCCACCCGCCGAGATGTCCCGCAGCCGCGTTCCGCCAGACGTGCGCCGAGAACGCCGTGCCCGCGGCAGCGATCTCCTCCGCGACGGCCTCGATCTCGGGCGCGGGCACTTCAGTTTCCGCCTCGGCCCATTCGAGCGTGTAACCGCCGTATAGCTGCTTGAGCAGGCGCAGGAAGTCCCCGAACTCCCGTCCCTGTGGCATAGCCGAGATGCGTCCGCTGGCCCTCAGGCCCTCCAGGTATGAGGCGTCTTCAAGAAACTCCTTCCAGTTTGTCCAGCGCTCCAGAAAATCCCTGTTGACCAGGTCGTGTTGAATCAGGTAGTTGGCAATGGCCAGCAGCAGACCGGGCTCCGTCCCCGGCCACGGCGACAGCCATCGGTCCGCCTGCGAGGCCGTGTTGGACAGCCGCGTGTCCAGCACGCACACCTTCCCGCCCTTGAGCTTGGACTCGATGATGCGCTGCGCGTGCGGCGTGAAGTAGTGCCCCGATTCCAAGTGTGACGACATCAGCAGCATGTAGCGGGCGTTCTCGTGGTCCGGATTTGGACGGTCCATGCCCATCCAGAACGCGTAACCCGTTCTCGCGGCGGCCGAGCAGACGTTGGTATGCGAATTGTGGCCGTCAACTCTCCATGCTGCCAGCACCCGCTCCGTGAACAGGTCCTCGCCGGGCCTTCCAACGTGATAGATGACGGAGTCGCGCCGGTCTGCCTGGACGGCGGCTCGAATCCGACCGGCGATGTCGTCCAGCGCCTCATCCCAACTCACCTCCTCCCAGCCGCCCTTGCCCCTGGGCCCGACCCGCCTGAGCGGCTTCAAGATGCGGTCCGGGTTGTTGATCTGGTTCAGCGTGGCCGGGCCCTTCGGACAGTTGCGCCCCAGGCTTCCCGGGTGAAGCGGATGCCCCTCCAGCTTACGGATCTCCCTGCTGCTCTTGTCCACGTACGCCAGCAGGCCGCAGGCCGACTCACAGTTGAAGCACACGGTAGGGACAATCGTGTAGCTGCGCTTTTCGGCGCCCGACGCCTCCCTGGGGTCCGCCTCTTCCCAGTGGTCCCATTTGTCCGGCGGCGGGCTCGCGGCAAGTCCGCCGCCCGCGGTTGTCCGCAGGTAGTCCTTGCTTCCGTTCCTCGCCCTGTTGGTCGCGGTCATTGTTAAGCTCCGGCTAGCTCAATGGCGCTGATTGGCCCGCCTGGACGTACGCGTGCTCGTACGCCGCCAGCCCTGCGAGCGCGAGCATCGCGGCCGCGGCCTGTGCAGGGCCCGCGGCCGGCAACCCCGCCGCGAGCGCGAGAGGCGCGGCAGTGCCTGCGACGGCTGCGTTCCAGAAGTACTCGCGATACTGCCCGCCAGTCATGTTGCGCGAGGCCGCCCTTCCGTCAGCCGTCAGGTGTCCAGTGATGAAGTGGCGCGCCAGGCAGGCCAGGTGCGCGGCCAGCGTCCCAACAAGCGTCCATTGCGCGGCGTCAGTCCATGGCCCGCTCCCGCCCAGCACAACTGCGAGGACGACGATCGAGGCTGACCCTGCCAGCGCGGTCCGCACGAGAAAATGCAACGGCAGCGCAACGTCCTGCCACAGGTCCCGGCCCCTGGCCTGCATGAACAGGAAGGCCGTGTACACGCCCGCCGCGGCGCCGAGAGGCGCGCCGATCCATCGCATCGCCTGCGCAACAGCGTCGGTCCCCGCCGCAATGAGCAGCAGATGGACCGGGATGTACACGCCAAGCAGCCCGATCATCCAGGCCCCCCGAGCGACCCAGGAACCAGGTCGAGGCCGCGTGAGCGTGAAATAGAACCGGCGGGGATGCGTGAGGTCCATCAAGAGAAGGCCGACGGTTACCAGCAGGAACAGGCCGGAAAGAAACAGGACCCATAGCTCGTCGGCGCGGTCGAGCGGCCTCCCGGCCAGTCCGAGGATCGAACTGACCATCACGGCGCCGGCAGCGATCGATTTCGTCCACGTGTACGCCGAGACCTTCCAGTTCCATGGCGCGGAATGCCGGTTGTCGTATGCCAGCATGGCTGCTGCTGCGGTGTCGCCCGGCGAGTCGGCTGGTTGCGGCCGCGGGGCCTCATTGGCTGCTGTCCCGATCCCCAGGCCCGGCGCTACGCAAGACGCCTGCGGCTCGGAGTACGGGAACAACTCGGCGAACGACGCGGCGCTTGGCCGCAACGCAGTGTCCTGGCCGTTCACGTAGAAGAGCTTTGGACTCGTCCTCTTCTCAGGCTTTCTGACCTTGACTTCCCGCTCGGCGACCAAAGCCGAGATCTCGCTGTCCGGGTCGTTCAGGTCGCCGACGATGATCGCTTGCGTCGGGCACACTGCCACGCATGCCGGCTGCAGGCCCATGTCAACCCGGTGCGTGCAAAAGTTGCACTTCTCCGCCGAGTTTGAATCGGGGTCGATGTATATCGCGTCGTACGGGCAGGCCGCGATGCAGGCCTGGCATCCGATGCAGGCCGCGCGGTCGAAGTCCACGATGCCGTCCGGCCGCTGGTACATGGCGCCTGTCGGGCAGATGTTCGCGCATGGAGGATCGGCGCACTGGTTGCAGCGGGTGACCTGGAAGTGCCGGGAGACGTCCGGAAATCGGCCCGTCTCCACCTGTTTCACGTAGGTACGGGTAACGCCAATCGGGACGCCGTGCTCCTGCTTGCAGGCAACCGTGCAGGCGTGACAGCCGATGCATCGCCGGTTGTCGATAACCTTGCCCCATAGGACTCCGCGATCGAGCGCGGGGCTGCTATGGGGCGTCGGACACGCGCACGCGGAATCGCCTTCGGCGGTGCCGGGCTCATCGCGGTTAGAGGGCGCGTGCGGCGCTATGCTACAAATGGCGTGCTACCGTATGCTCAAATGGAGTTCGGCGGATTCTATATGCAGTGCGGCGGGCGCGCAACCTGCGAAACTGCAGATGTACGCGTTCCCAAGTCGTAGTCCTGAGGCCGCGTTACGGACAACGCCATTCGCCCGCCTGATAGAATCCGCCTTACATGCTCCCTGTTAACGTGACATCCGTACGAACCCATGCAGACTGGCAGGTCGTGAAGGCCCTGCGCCTCGCCGTCTTCGTGGAAGAGCAGGGACTGCCCGCCGAGGTTGAGTTCGACGCGTACGATGCGTCGGCAACGCACGCCGCCGCCATCGACTCGCGCGGCGACGTCGTAGGCACCGGGCGTCTGTACCGGGACGCCGCAGGCGAGGCGCGGATCGGGCGCATGGCCGTCCGCCGCGGCCTGCGCCGGTGCGGCATCGGCGCCGCCGTGCTCGAATGGCTCGAAGCGAAGGCGGTCGAACAGGGCAAGCGCGAGGTCGTCGTCCACGCTCAGGCATACTTGGAGCGCTTCTACGCTCGGCGCGGATACATTGTGGACGGCTCGCCGTTCGAAGAGGACGGCCTTCAACATCTCCGAATGACGAAGCCTCTCGCTAATAGTTCACAAACGTCGGAGCCCGCCGCCTCGCTCGCAAGAAAGGAGTAATCGCAATGGCAAAGAAGAAAGTGCTGATGACCGGTGCCGCCGGCTACATCGCTAGCCAGATGCTTCCGACATTCCGGGAACGCTATGACCTAGTGATGCTGGACGTGTCGGAGACGGACCGCGGCGGCAACAGCGTGGAAGGCGTGCAGGTCGCGGACCTGATCGACGACGACCGCTCCAAGTACGCGTACCACTTCGAAGGCGTCGACGCCGTCGTTCACCTCGGCTACAGGGGCCGCTCCGGCGAACTGATAGACCATTACTACTTCGAGCGCCAGAACGTCGCCATGGCGTACAACGTCCTGCGCTGCGCCTTCGACGCCGGGGTAGAGCGCGTCGTCATGGCAAGCTCAAACCACGCCGCCGACTGGTACGAGCACATGCTCATACACAGCGGCGAAAAGTCGATCGTGGAGCCGTACGAGCTGCCTCTGTCCGACAATTTCTACGGCTGGGCCAAGGCCGCGTACGAGCACATGGGCTTCCTGTTCGCCTCGGGCGCGTTCGCCGAAGACGCCGGAGACCCGGCGGCTGCCTTGCGGGTCGGCGGCATCAACACCGGCCGGCGGATGGGCGTCGTCTGCGTCCGCATCGGCGCGCCCCGCAACCTCGTCCCCAGCATTTACGAGGGCAATCCGGCGCTCTACAAGCGAGACCTGGGCGCTTACATCAGCCCGCGCGACATCACGCAGCTATTCCGCCGATCCATCGAGACGCCGGACATCCGCAACGAGCACGGCGTGCCCTGGCTCGTCGTGTACGGCATCAGCAACAACACCCGCGCGTTCTGGTCGCTCGTAAGCGCTCGCAAGGTGCTCGGCTACCAGCCGGAAGACGACTCAGAAGTCAAGTACGCCGCCGATATCGCCGGCTTCCTGACAGGAGAGGGCGCGACTGCGCTACCGGGCCGCGTGCAGGCAGGCTAGACTCCCGCCAGCCGCTCGGCGTCCCGGATGTAGTCGATCGTCTCCCTGATCAGCCGCTCGGTGTTGTTTAGCGGATCGCATATGCCGGTGTAAAAGCAATCGCCGTGCAACGCGCCTTGCCGCTCGAAGTAGCGGCCTTGCATGGCCCAGATTTCGATGTCGTCCATTGCCATCGCCCGCAAGGCCCTTGTCGTGTCCGGCGACTTCGGCGGCAGTTCGCCCGTGCGCGCCAGTATGAGCGCGTCGGTGGCCCGCTTGGCGGCGCACCACGCCTTCTCCGCGGCGTCCCGCACATCACCGGCGTCCCACTGGCGCAGAGCAGCGTCGTACATCGCGCGAGCATCGGCGAAAACTCCGGTTGCGTCAGCGGTGATCGTCATCACCTGATTCTAGCACGCCCCTACCAGTACTTCGGGACGTTCATTTCCTCTTTGGTCATGACCTCCACCAGCGCCGGCCGTCCCTCGCTCGCCGCCGCCAGGCCCCGGCGCAGCGCGCCCGCGACCTCGTCCGGCGACGACACGCGCTCCGCGCTCGCCCCAAGCTCGGACGCCACGCCCGCGTAGTTGCCGCCCAGCGCGTTGCTTCCGTACACCTCCGTCGCGTGCGGCATGTGGTTCGAGTAGTTGGTCATCACGCCGTTGTTGAGCACCACCGTCAGTATCCCGATCTCGGACCGTACCGCCGTCTCGATGTCCAGCCCCGACATCCCGAACGCCGCGTCGCCCATGAGGTTGATGACGTTCTTCTCCGGCGCGGCCAGTTTCGCGCCTATCGCCAGCCCCAGGCCGTAGCCAAGCTGCGTCGACTTGCCCCATCCGATGTAGCCCCGCGGCGTCTCGGCGGGCCAGAATGGCACGATCTGGTCTCGCGGGTAGCCGGAGTCGTGCGTCAGGATCGTCTCCCGCACGTCCACCACGTTCTCCATCTCCTTTATCACGCGGTACGGGCTGATCGGGACCTCGTTCGATGTCAGGTTCGGCCCCCACTCCGCCATCCACGCCGACTTGACCCGCGCGATCTCGTCGGCAACGCCCAGCACGTCGCCGCGCCCGTGCTCGCCGGTCTGCCACCTCACCTCGTCGATCATCTGCGCCAGCACCAGCTTGGCGTCGCCCACAGCGCCGAAGTTCGCGGCGCGTTCCTTGTTCAGATCCTCGGCGCACACCGTCACCTGGGCCAGCGTCGCGCCCATCGGCACCGGCGCGTTGAAGTTCGACTTCGTGAAGCTCGTGCCGATGCCCAGCACGAAGTCCGCCTGCTCCAGGAAGTGCGCTACCATCTTCGTTCCCGAGTTGCCGCCCGTGCCCAGCGCCAGCCGATGCGTCTCCGGGAACGCGCTCTTGCCGGCCAGCGTCGTCATCACCGGCACGTTCGCTAGCTCCGCGAACTCCAGCAGTTCGTCGGTCGCCTCCGCGTACAGCACGCCCTGGCCTGCCGACACCACCGGACGCTTCGCCGCCAGCAGCGCCCGCACCATGTCCCGCACATCGTCCGGATCGCCACCCGACCGCCGCTTGGCCACCGGCTCGTACGCGGCGGCGCTTTCGGGCACTTCTTCCTGCGCGACGTCCGTCGGAATCTCGACCAGCACCGGGCCGAGCCTGCCGTGCTTGAGATGGGTGAACGCCTGCCGCATCACGTCCGGTATGCGGCTCGCCAGGCTCGTCGTGCCCGTCCACTTCGTGAAGCCCTCGTAGTTCTTCGCCGCGTTGAAGTACGGGTGCACGCCCTCCCGGTCGCGCGCCTCGCCGCCCGGCAGCAGCAGCAGCGGCACCGAGTCCGCGTACGCCTGCGCCGCCCCCGCCATCGCGTTCTCCGCGCCCGGCCCGTGCTGCATCGTGAACACGCCGACCGTCCTGCCGTTCGTGACCCGGCTGAACCCGTCCGCCATGTTCACGCCCGCCCGTTCCTGCCTGCACAGCACAGGTCGGATGCCCTCGCGCGAGCACGCGTCGATCAGGCTCTGCGCCGGAAAGCACGCCAGCCACTCGATGCCCTCAGCCTTCAGGATCTTCGCGACCGCAGTGTCACCGTTCAAAGTTCGTCTCCTCTAACCTGCTCGCCCTAACGCTCTGCTTGTGGCGAGGCCTTTCTCTAAACTCGTCTGCGCTCTAGTTCGGCATCTCTTCCATGACCTTGCGTATGCGCCCTTTCAACCACGGCACTGGCTCGACGTGAGACTCCAGCAGCTCCTTGAGTCTGTAATCGCCCCAAAATACGGCTAGCTGTACGGCGGCTCCTCTAACCTCAACGTCCGGCATCGCGAGGCATTTTGCTACCAGGCTCGTTTGCCATCTGTTGTATCCAAAGCCCTCGATTCGGGCGAGGCACTTGAGAGCAGACACTGTAAACTCGGGCCGCGAACTGTCCGCGCAGAAATCTACCAACTTGTCCATCGCTTGCCTGTTACGGCAGTGCTTTTCAAGAAACTCCTCCAAGAGGCCCTCGGCGGGATGAGAAACGCTGTCTTCAACGGGCCGAGCTTCAAAGCTGGGGCTCAGATGATCGGTAAGGTGCCTGATGGATTCGTCAACAGCCACCGCAGTTTCGTGAGCGCCCTCGTCGCCGACGAGCGACTCGACGGCCCGCTCCACCGATCCGGCCACGCACGTGAAGATCGGCGTGTCCAGCTTCGTGTAGCGGCTGCCCTCGATCGTCCTTAGCTCCGCCACAAGGTCCAGGAACTCGCCCGGGTGGTCGGTCTCGAAGCCCAGCATGAACTCGTGGTCGTCCAGACCGAACGAATAGCTCGTATGAATGTGCACGGACGGGTACTTGTGGCCCACGCGGAAGTGCTCAGACATCATCCGCTGCCTCTCCTCCTGGGGCAGCAGGTACCACTCCCGCGTCTTCACGAACGGGTACACGATGAGGTACTTAGAACCGGTCGCCGTGACCTTCGTCCTATCGCCCTCTTGGTCGGGATGCCTGTGGTCGCTGACGTACTCCGACTTTCGGGTCATGGCGAGGTACGAGTAGGTCTGGTCCATGTACTTGCCCACGAGAGTCGTGCTCCGCAGACGCACGGCGGCGGTCTGCAACCCCTCGAGCGACTCGGCGACGTACCACATCAGCAAGTCTGCGTCGGCCCGCAGCCCCACGAGGCTGTACGCCCTCGTCATAACCGTGCCCGGCAGCTTGGCCGCGTCCTCGACGAACTGCGTCTTGGCTTGACCCCGATCATTCCCTTCCTGCCAGAACCACGAGGGGCGGATCTTGAAGAAATCGTACTTGACGTACTGCCGTCCGTTGGCGTCCATTGGGTAGTCTCCTGAAAGGCGCCCCATTCTAGCACAGGGCCTGCCCCCGGCCCCGCCTCTACGTCACTACCGAAGGATAGCTGTTCAGACTTCATGAGAGGCCATGTGCTCCTCTGGCCTCTTCCCCAGTCTGCTGGGGAAGATTGAGATGGGGTAAAAGCGTCGATTGCGAGACAACCCCACAACTAGGTTCCGTTACAATAGAAGATGGCAAGCTTAGCGAAGGAGGCTATCGAATGGGAGCGACCCACGTAACCGTAGCCATACGGAACCCTGTTGAACCGACCCGGGTCTGGGAAGGTCAATTCCTGGTGGACACCGGCGCGACGGACTGCCTCGTACCCAGGCATCACTTGGAGTCGATAGGCTTGGCCCCCAAGTCGAAAAGGAGATTCGGCCTCGCCGATGGCAGCGAGGTTAGGCTGGACATCGCGGGGGCAGACATCGAGTTCTTGAACGAGACAACCTATGGCACGGTCCTATTCGGCGACGAAGACGCCGAGCCGCTGCTGGGCGTAACGAGGTAGACCCGCACAACCACACCATCAATAAACTTCCGGCAACGTGGCTGAGAGGATTTCGTACTAGACTATAGGCGCGTCACTGTCCGGGTAAGCTATATAAACACCAAAAGCGGCAGTCCGAGAAGCTAACTCACAGGTCGAAGGATGAGGTCCACCTCAAACTTGCAGCCGATACTACCTGGACGGAAGCTGTCCGTTTGCCTTCGCTTGATGAGTGAGATGTTAGGGTCGCCGTAGATGGACCAGGAAGGAAGAGAACCTCGTACTGTGGCTAGCACATTCGAGGCAATGGTATCTACAGTTAACGAGTTCCCACCAATGCGGCACACGATCGTAGCTGAATCCTTGAGTAGAGGAGCTACACCACGCCAGACGTCGGCAAGGAACTGCCAATAGCGCTCTGAACTCGTATGTCGGTCATCTTTTGAAATCTTCGCATAAGTAGGTTGTGGCTCCCCGCCCAAGAACCAGAGGCGTAACCACTGGTCTTCCTCAAATGAAGTCACGTTTAGGTACGGGGGCGACGTGATTATGGTGCTGACTTTCTTGGCGTGATCTGGGAGAATGCGCGATGCGAGCCTAGCATCAGCCATGACGGTAGTTGCAGCCCCACGCGGTCTGCCGTCCCGCATCCTGAACCCTGCTCTCTGGTGAAGCAGTTCAAACACATGCTTCTGCTTTGCTTGGAGACGGTGTTTCTTCCAATACTGGATGGCGTAAGCAGGCTTCGGGCTAATAGTCCTCGGCATCTGATTACTGAAGTATGAAGAGGATCTATCCATTTCGCCGTGTAAGGAGCCGAGGACTAGTGCTGCGATGTAGCAGTCAAGGCGATTCGCTCGCCAGTTTAGGCGTCGCCGCAAGAATAGTAGTTCTCGTAAGGTTGCTCTGTGGAAGGCGTGGGCAAAGAATTTAGGCAGTTCGCTTCTTTCTTCGTCAAGATCGGCCGTGTCTGCAACTTGGCAGTCGTTGGCCAAGTCTGAAACTCGCGCCTGAACCTCTGCCAGTTGGGGAACGTTCCCCTTTGCGGCAGTCACGCAAGCCGCCACGGGATTGATATCGAATGCCACTGCATGTCGGTTGAGCAACATGCTCTCAAGCACAGTCGTGCCACGTCCACTAAAAGGGTCTAGAACGGTTTCTTCAGGGTTTGAGTGGGCAAGAATCTGCTCTCTTGCGAAAGTTGCTGGAAACATCGCAAAGTAGGGGCACATTGCGTGAAGCCGATGAGGGCGAGTTCCGGTGAGCTTGGACAGGGCACTCATGAAGCTATTTTCCTGAATTACCCGAAATCAAGCAAGGGGTCAGTGTCCAACCAAGGACACTGACCCCCTTCTTGGCGCTGCGCCACCGCTACGCTACGATGCAGCGATGGGGTCTGAGATAGCCTCGGGTCCAGATTCCACGGCAGCAAGCCTAGTTCCTTCTTTCTCGGTTAGGCTGATGCCGAGTTCACGCTTGACTTTGGCTACGGCCAACACTACCGCCGGCTTGTGAGGAGTCACGTTGCCTTGGTCGCCAACAAGGTTGCCCTTCCAAAGGGGACTACCCTTCGACCAGTCTATGCTAGCAAGACATTCGACAAGCTCTCGTTGACCGAAGTCGAGGACGCTAGAGTCCTGGTCTTCAGAGGCGGAGCCCAAGATTGAGTGTGCAACTCCGCAGATTACAAGCAGACCTGCGCCTGTGAAGTGGAGGTAGTTGGCCCGGTACTCGGGAATGTCAACTTCGCCCGCCCCTTCAAGGGTATCGTCTCTGACTTCCCGCCACTGGTCGTTGAACTCCGTGAAGGTATCCAGGTAGTTCACCATCCAGTTCGCAATCACGTCTGATCCTCCAACCATGTCGATCTTGGTGCGTGCGTGCTTCTCCATCGCAGTGGCGTACATGCTCCAATCGCCACTGAGCGCATGAAGCACGCCCTGTTTCACTTGGTTGCTGGTGAACAGCATTGACGATGTCTTGCCAACGCTCCCTACCTTTTCAACCTTGCCATCAAGTACCTGAGTATTCCTTCCCACCAGACGAGTGAGTCGGTTTAACGGCTCACGTCCGTCATACTCCACCAGCAACGCCGGGCTGATCTTCGCAGTCTGCGCGCAGTCCACAAAGTCCTGGTGGACCTGATCGATGTCGGCTTCCTCGATGAAGGTAACCCCGATGGCGTCGCTGGCTAGCTCCGGTCGTTGCTGAAGGGCGTCGGCGATCGCCCTGAGCCTGTGCTGTCCATCAGTCACGTAGAACTCGTCACCAAGGCCGAGAAGAAAAATCCCGACCTTGGCTGGCGTCGGGTACTTCACGGTGAAGACACGCATTGGCTTGCTCGTGTTCAAGGTAATCGGGGGCAAGACGAACTTGTCCTGTCGGTTCAAGTACTCCGCGATTTCCTTAACGTGACCAATGTTCATTGGGCGATTGTGGTACTGGCTGGGATCGCCTTTCCGCTTGGCCCTGTCGATCTTGGCGATCTTGATCGCAAGGCTGAGGGGAACGCTTGAAGAGAAGAAACGGCGTTGGCCCTGTGTGTAAAGGACGCCTGGGACTGCCGTCGCGAATGTCACAGCCGTCTCGGCCCCCGCCCGCTGTAGAGCCTCGTCGAATGTATCAAACTCTACGATTGACTGATCACTTCCGTTGAATTGCATACTCAATTGCGTATCCTTTCTGTAAGTCTGACCTTCCGAACTAGTTTGAGTTGGCCAGTCGGTTTCAAAGCAGTTGGGAACACACGGATGCTTTGTGTACGCCTGCGCCAGCTTCATTTGCAGTAACCACCCCCTTTCGCGCTTCGTGAATGCCATAACAGCATTTTACAATCTCGTGAACGCTGTGTCAAAAGCCATTATGCATGCGCCAACGGCCTATATCAAGCTTCTAAACACGACTTATAGGATTTTAGCGATGGGAGTGCGTTTCGCTGCTTCTGGGATCAAAGGCAAATATTGCGTGACCGTAGGACGAGCGCAGGCTCTGCGTACCGGGGACAAATTCCTCTCCACCAGCTTGACACCGCGATATGCCTACGGCTAAGGGTCTAGTAAAGACGTACGGTGGCGTGAACGGAACGCCCTCGTCGCCCCGTGGCTAGCCGACAGAATCCAGCAGAGCGCGAAGCTTCCGCAGCAACTCCGGAACATCTGCTCGGATAACGTCCCAAATGACGTCATCGTCGATGCCAAGGTACCCGTGCGCCACACGGTTACGAGTCGCTACAATGCGCCTCCACTCGATCTCTGGGTGCTCGTCACGCACGGGTTGGGGAATGTGGGTCGCGGCCTCTCCGATTAGTTCGAGGTTGCGCAGCACGGCATCGTAAGTGAGCGTGTCGGTCGTGAATGCCCCCTTGTCCATTCCCACCGTGTAAGAAACCACCCTCTCCGCAAATCGGATCATGTCTCGGATGTACAGGACCCAACTTTGGGCATCGTCGCGTGGGTCATACACCAAGGGCGTCTCGCTCCACGAAAGGCCGCAACTCCACCCTCAGCGCCTTGTCAGTAACCAGGTCCACGGGGCGACCCAATAGGTCTTCGATGTAGAACTGCACGCCGAAGTATGAATTCGACGTAGCCGGCCCTTCGAAGCGAACGAGAATATCGACGTCGCTCCTATCCGTGGCTTGGCCGCGAGCGAAGGAACCGAATAGCGCCAGTTCAATCACGCCGAATCGTTCAACTAGCGTCGGCTTGTGCGACCTGAGCTTCTCCAGGACCTCGTCTCTATCCATGCGCCTTCCTTGCGGTGCCGACACTTGTGGGCCTCGGCAGTTGATTACATCCATGATAGCTTTGGACAGTGCTGTTGGCATAGGGACAACGAGCAGCGTGGCATCCCCCTCGTCGCGCCAGCTTGACACCCCGAACCGCCCTTAGCTAGCATTTTCGTACGATGGTAGGCGGCGAAAGCAGCGCACCGACGCGCCCTCGCGCGCCGAGCCTCCAGCCGAGCACTGGGGAGTCCCCATGGCCGATCGATACCAGCGAGAGATCGAAGAGATCCTGAAACAGGCCGGCGAGACGGCGCCGCCAATCTCGCCATCGCCCAGGAGGCCCGGCCTTCGCCGCATAATCTGGGCGCACGCCAAGCAGTCGCTCTCCGGCAAGCCGCTATCCTTCTCGCCCGGCCGCGTGATGCTCGCCGCCGTCCTGCTCCTGCTCGCCGCCCTCGTCCTGAACTCCGTCGGATTCGGCCCCGTCGCCCTCGTGGCGTTCGCCGGCCTCATCCTGTTCATCGTTGCGTACGGGATGTTCTTCGTCCGGCCGCCCAGGCCTCAGAAGCGCTGGCGCGGCGAGATCATCGAAGAAGAGTCCGGCGGCGGGTTCTGGGACCGCTTCCGCCGCCCTCGCTAGGCAAGCCAATCAAAAGGCTTTCGCACCAAGTCCGTTCGCCCTGAGCCTGTCGAAGGGCCTTCGCCAACACACCGCTCTCGATAGGCCCGCCCGAAGTCTGGCGCCGCACCCCTCTCAAGAAAGAACTAGATCGCGCACTCGCCCTCGCCGCGCTCCATCTTGTAAATGACCGTCTTGTCCCAGTCCATGTACGTGTCGATCGACTCCCGGTTCAGTTCCCGCGTCTCCCGGTATTCCGTCATGATCGGCTCGAACGTCTTCGGCCCCACGCGCACGACGAAGTCCTTGAACCGCTCGCCCTCCTCGCGCTGCTCCTTGTACAGGCCGATGATCTCCCCAAGCGCCACCGGCACGTTCTTCGCCGCCACCCGGCCGCGCACCCGCAGCCCGAACCGCGGGTCGCCGCCCTCGTAGCTGCCGCCCAGGAACAGCTCGTACGACGGCACCTGCCCGCCCGGCGCCTTCGCCGCCGCGCCGTGGAAGCCGATGTCAGCCACGTGGTGCTGGCCGCACCCGTTCGGGCAGCCGCTCATCTTCACGTGCATCTGCCGCACCAGCGGGTCCGACGTGTCCAGCGCGTCGATCGCGTCCGACACCGCCCGTCCCAGGCCCATCGACGACGTGATCCCCAGCTTGCAGCTGTCCGTGCCCGGGCACGACACCACGTCCGTGATCTCGTCCACGCCCGGCTCTCCGAACCCGATCCGGCTCAGCTCCTGCCAGAACTCGTACAGCGCCTCCTCGTGCACCCACCGGAACGCGATGTTCTGCTGGTGCGTGAGCCGCGCCCTGCCGCCCGCGTACTTCCGCGAAAGCTCCGCCAGGTCGTGGAACTGCTCCGCCGAGATGTCGCCCAGCGGTAGCCTCGCCGTCGCCACCGTGTAAGGCGTCTGCTTCTGAGGCTCCACGTTCGACTCCACCCACCGCGCAAACTCCGGCGAGTGCCCGTTCCGGCTGTAGCCGCCCACCGGCGGCGACGGCGCGTCCAACGACTCGTCCTCCACGAACAGCAGACCCGTCGGGTCGAAGTCCCGCTGCGCCCACGGCTGTTTCAGTTCCTCCTCCACCTCCTTGCGAAACTCGTCGATGCCGATCCGGTCGATGTAGAACTTGATCCGCGCCTTCATCTTGTTCCGCCGCAACTCGTTCGTCCGGTCGAAGATGCGGAACACCGCCTCAGACGCCTTGAGGTACTCCTCCACCGGCACGAAGTCGTACAGCACCGGCGCGATGCGCGGCATGATCGACGTCCCGCCGCCCGTGACCATCTTGAACCCCTTGCGGCCCCCCACGATCTTCGGCACGAAGCCCATGTCGTGGATCGGCGTGATCGCGCAGTCCGCCTCGCAGCCCGAGAACGCCGACTTCACCTTCCGCGGCATCGCCTGCGTCACCGGGTGCCGCACGAAGAACCGCGCGTACGCCGCCGCGTACGGCGTCACGTCAAACACCTCATCCGCGCACACGCCCGCCTTCGGGCAGCCCGTCACGTTGCGCACCGTGTTGCCGCACGCCTCCCGCGTGCTCATGCCCGCCTCCGCAAGCACGCGCATCATCTTCGGCGTGTCCTCCAGCTTGATGTGGTGGTACTGGATGTTCTCCCGCGTCGTCACGTGGCCTTTGCGCAGCGGCGCGAACCTGTCCGACGCCACGCCCAGCGCGTCCAGCATCTCCGCCGTCACGCCGCCGAACGGCGCCTTCACCCGCACCATCTGCGAGTCAGGCTGTCGCTGGCCGTACACGCCCTGCTTCAGCCGGAACGCCTGGAACTCGATCTCGTCCCACTCGCCCGCCTGGAACTTCCTCACCTGGTACTCGAAGTCGTCAAGCTCCTGCGGCAGGATCTCCAGGACCCCCTTCGTAATCGGACGATTCGCCGTCTGTGTCATTCGATACTCCTGTCTGCCGTCTCGCACCGTACCGGCAGGGGCAAAGAAAAACCCCGGTCGGGCACGGGCCGAACGGGGCAGTCTTCGCTAGATTTCGTGTAACGGAAAAGCCCGCCGACCTACTGGCCGACGGTACAGAAGCAGACCAAGTTGCTGATGCGGTTCTGCATGACGACCATCAAGCTACCAGCCCCCATCCCCGCCGTCAACCATTTGTACTGTCCCTGCCACGACCTTTCGAGCTTGAGGAGGGTTTTGCATAACCTCCGCCATTCCCGTGCAGACGCCGTCCTGAGTCTAGCCGAACGGACGGGAATCCAAGGGGCTTGGATAGGATCTCTGGTCCCTTCCCCAGTCTGCTGGGGAAGGTTAGGATGGGGCAGCCGCACCGTTGCGCAAGCACCGTCGCAGAACTACTCAAAGGTCTCCTCAGGGGATGAAATCGTAAGTGTCGGCCATCTCTAACAGCAGGAAATTCGACAACAGATTGCGCAAGACTCTGAGCAGTCTCTTTCTCCTAAGACTTTGGAGGATTTACCCCCCCCCCCCCCCCCCCCCCCCGGCGCAAACGCCACACTATATGTTGCGGTTTCTCCCCGATCTCCCATCGGTTAAAATGGAAGCACGCCGTTTGTCCTACTAGAAAAGTTGCGGTTTCTCCCCGATCTCCCATCGGTTAAAATACATCGACGGCCAGCAGGTGCGCTACTGCTGTTGCGGTTTCTCCCCGATCTCCCATCGGTTAAAATTCATACGGCCACTGGGGGATGCAGGTCTGTTGTTGCGGTTTCTCCCCGATCTCCCATCGGTTAAAATTGGAAAGGAACGCAAGATGAGCGGCGCGAGTTGCGGTTTCTCCCCGATCTCCCATCGGTTAAAATGACTTGAACCACGTGAAGCTGCCGACCTTCGTTGCGGTTTCTCCCCGATCTCCCATCGGTTAAAATGGGTCGTTGGCGATGATGTTCCGCCGGCCGTTGCGGTTTCTCCCCGATCTCCCATCGGTTAAAATTGAGCAGAGGGACGCCATCCTCAACGAGCAGTTGCGGTTTCTCCCCGATCTCCCATCGGTTAAAATGCGGCAGGATACTGGGGCTGATTGGATTGCGTTGCGGTTTCTCCCCGATCTCCCATCGGTTAAAATGCGAGTTCAGGCGGGGGCCGCCTATGCCGAGTTGCGGTTTCTCCCCGATCTCCCATCGGTTAAAATGGTAGGGCGAAAGGCCCCGCAAGGGGCCTCGTTGCGGTTTCTCCCCGATCTCCCATCGGTTAAAATGACGCCCCGAGCGGTTCCGCGAGGAGACGGGTTGCGGTTTCTCCCCGATCTCCCATCGGTTAAAATGCGAGTTCAGGCGGGGGCCGCCTATGCCGAGTTGCGGTTTCTCCCCGATCTCCCATCGGTTAAAATGGGGTGGGGGCGGGCTCGGGTTCTGGGACTGTTGCGGTTTCTCCCCGATCTCCCATCGGTTAAAATTGAGGAAGCGGCGCGCCCATCTTGCGATGAGTTGCGGTTTCTCCCCGATCTCCCATCGGTTAAAATATCCAGGGCGGCGAAGCGCCGGCGCAATTCGTTGCGGTTTCTCCCCGATCTCCCATCGGTTAAAATGCACAAGTTGTCGTACGTGACGCCGACGCGGTTGCGGTTTCTCCCCGATCTCCCATCGGTTAAAATTCCGATGCAAAAGCAGCGGGCGCAATTCGTGTTGCGGTTTCTCCCCGATCTCCCATCGGTTAAAATACAAAGAGCAGATGATACAGACGATGGACGGTTGCGGTTTCTCCCCGATCTCCCATCGGTTAAAATCCGGAGCCGGCGGTCTCTACTTCGCGGCGCGTTGCGGTTTCTCCCCGATCTCCCATCGGTTAAAATCGACCTCGGAGTAGTAGCCGGCGACGATCTGTTGCGGTTTCTCCCCGATCTCCCATCGGTTAAAATTATCGCTGGGTGCTTCGACGGACCGGCGGGGTTGCGGTTTCTCCCCGATCTCCCATCGGTTAAAATATGACCTGCGCCAGGAGCGCGAGAACGCGCGTTGCGGTTTCTCCCCGATCTCCCATCGGTTAAAATGGACGGCGGCAAAACAGCCGAACTGGGAGTGTTGCGGTTTCTCCCCGATCTCCCATCGGTTAAAATTCCGGCGGGCTAATCGACACGACGGGCGATGTTGCGGTTTCTCCCCGATCTCCCATCGGTTAAAATGCAGATAGACGAGTGAACCAGCAACCATCGGTTGCGGTTTCTCCCCGATCTCCCATCGGTTAAAATGACCGGCGCGGTTGTCGGGCTGAAGCGCGAGTTGCGGTTTCTCCCCGATCTCCCATCGGTTAAAATTTGGAGGTAGCGCATGGCGAAAGCGCGAGAGTTGCGGTTTCTCCCCGATCTCCCATCGGTTAAAATAAACTACCTAGCTAGAACAAACTGAGTTGCGTTGCGGTTTCTCCCCGATCTCCCATCGGTTAAAATCGCGGCCATGTCCTCGCGGCGGCGGTTGGCGTTGCGGTTTCTCCCCGATCTCCCATCGGTTAAAATAGACGCGACCGGCTTACTAGTTAGCTACAGGTTGCGGTTTCTCCCCGATCTCCCATCGGTTAAAATAGACCTGTTCAACAAGGCTGCAGCAGACGTGTTGCGGTTTCTCCCCGATCTCCCATCGGTTAAAATCCCGATCATAGTCAAAGACGACGGCTGGACGTTGCGGTTTCTCCCCGATCTCCCATCGGTTAAAATAGACGCGACCGGCTTACTAGTTAGCTACAGGTTGCGGTTTCTCCCCGATCTCCCATCGGTTAAAATGCTTTGAGCGTGCGGGTTGGCGTGTCGCTGTTGCGGTTTCTCCCCGATCTCCCATCGGTTAAAATGTCCGATCCCGCCCCCGCAGGCGCCCACGCGTTGCGGTTTCTCCCCGATCTCCCATCGGTTAAAATGGTAGTTTGCATGGCATGGCTCGTCGAGCGGTTGCGGTTTCTCCCCGATCTCCCATCGGTTAAAATACGCCGCCCTCGGCTAGGAGGCTATGATGAGTTGCGGTTTCTCCCCGATCTCCCATCGGTTAAAATCGCTTCGACGTCGACCATCGAACCCATCCTGTTGCGGTTTCTCCCCGATCTCCCATCGGTTAAAATCAGAACGTCATAGATAACCTGTACGGCCCCGTTGCGGTTTCTCCCCGATCTCCCATCGGTTAAAATTAGTCCAGCGCGCGGTTAGGCAGGCGACGAGTTGCGGTTTCTCCCCGATCTCCCATCGGTTAAAATTCACATAGCGGTCGCCGAACTTGTCCATGCGTTGCGGTTTCTCCCCGATCTCCCATCGGTTAAAATGCCTTTCACCCGCCTGCGCTGGACCCTGACGTTGCGGTTTCTCCCCGATCTCCCATCGGTTAAAATTGGCTCAATCCTACCGAGTGCCGGCAGATGTTGCGGTTTCTCCCCGATCTCCCATCGGTTAAAATGCCTCGCCGCCGGGCCAGCTTGGAAACAGGTACGGCCCGGTGGCCGACGGACGCCGGAAAAACGCCGCCCAGAGCGTCAGAACAGCGTGTACTGCTCCGGATTTTTGTTGGCCGCCCGCCGGATCGGCCCGTCGAAGCTCACGATGTTCTCGTACTGCTTGTCCGTGAAGTAGATGATCTGCACGTTGCCCGACTCAGGCAGCGCCGCCTGCACCCGCCGCGTATAGACCTGCGCCTGCTCCTTCCCCGCGCAGAACCGCAGGTACACCGATAGCTGGCACATGTCGAAGCCCTGGTCCAGAAGGAACTTGCGGAACTTCGTCGCCGCCTTCCGCTCCCTCTTAGTCAGCACCGGCAGGTCAAACAGAACCATCATCCACATGAGCCGATAGCCTGACAGCATTGGTACGATCTCAGCTAGCGGCTGTGCGATGCCTTCTGCCTGTGATCGAGAACGCCGAAAGGAGCGTCACGCCGGGACGGCGCGCATCGGCGTGAACGCCACCAGCGGACGGTCCGGAAACGCTAGCGCCGGCTTTCCCGCCTCGAACGACTGCGCGAGCGACTGCGCCGCCCGCTCAACGCACGTCTGCAAAGGCGTCGTGCCCCTGTCCGTCACCATGTCCATAGACAGCGC
Source organism: Dehalococcoidia bacterium (assembly GCA_963668185.1). Taxonomy (GTDB): domain Bacteria; phylum Chloroflexota; class Dehalococcoidia; order Lucifugimonadales. The sequence goes on along the minus strand of OY764162.1, from coordinate 162,388 downwards.
CTCCGTGAGCGCCCGCTTGTGGTCCGTGGTCAACTCGTCGGCCTCGTCAGACACCAGCCGGACCGTCGCGTAGTCCATAAGCGGCCTGAACGGCTCCATCAGGTCGTCCACCAGGCACATCGAGTTCGCCCGGTTGCTGTGGTGGATGCCCAGCGACGGGTGCAGCCCCGCCGACACCACCGCCCGCGCCACCGTCGCCCTCAGCACCGTGTACCCGTAGTTCAGGAACTGGTTCGGCCATGCGCCGTACCGGTCCCGCCTGAACTCGACCCCGAACAGCAGCGGCCAGTACCGCCGCGCCGCCTGCGCCTCCACGTTCTCCGGATCGCCCGACTTCACCTTGCGGGCCAGCGCATCCAGCCCTCCGTCCGCCGCCTGCAGCAGTTCCAGCACGTTGCGCTGCTGGACGATCTTCGCCCGCACCACCGCCTGCCACAGCCGCTTGCGAAGCGGCAAAGACGCCTCCAACTGCCGCCGCATCCGCAGCGCCTGCACGTGATGACCCTCCAGCGGCCAGATCCACGCCGCCGGCAGGTAGTTCGACCCGCACAGCACCACCGCCGCACCCCGGTGCGCAAGCTCCGTCATCAGGCTGTTCGAATACGTGAGGCCCCGCGCATTGCAGAGCAGCACGCCAATGTCGTCCAGCGGCACCCGCCCCTCCTCGACGCCGTCCCTCGTCACCGTCATCAGCCCCCGGTACCGCGCCAGGTGGCAGCCCTCGCTAGCAACCTCGATAACCCGCCCGATCATTTCTAAAGAGGCCCCAGGTCCCGCACCCGTCCGATCTCGGTTACCCTCACCTTGCGGAAGCCCTGCTCACGGAGTTGCTTGGCTGAATAGATGCTCATGTTACGGTCTATTTCGCCCTTGCGTTCGCGACCATCGACATTCGCCTCATTGTGATCATCTAAGATCACGGATCCAGAACTGAACTTTCGAACCTTGACGATACGCACACCCGCCCCGTCCTCCAAGGCGCCCATGTCACCCTTGTACAGTCTCATTAGCCACTTTGCGGCAGGGTCTGGCTTTCCCTTGTGCTTTCCCCTGGATGTGACGGGGCGGGAGTCTTCAATATCGAAGTCTCGCTGATTAGCTTCGAATGTGGAAACGACGCGAATCTTCCAATTGCCATCTCTCATCGCCCACACATCGGCGAACTCGTTGTTGTCCAACTTGTATCCTTTGTATGGGTTGCCGTTGCTGTCCTTGATAGCAATAACGCGCAAGTTTTCGACTACTCGCGCGCTTCGCACGGGATGGCCTCCCAAGACCGCGCCATCAGCCGCACGCTCGGCAAAATCGGCTGGCTTGCCGCCCTCAGACTTGACTCTGTCCCACAGAGCAAGCAACTCTTGGCGTAGGGCAGAGTCTCGAATCGATTCGAGATCGGCCCGCCTCTTGAAATCAGTCAGCTTCTTGCGGACGACAACTTTGGACGGGCCGTCTTCCGAGTACTCGATCAGCCCGTACGCTGTTGCATTGTGCAGTTGGCCTGTCGTCTTGCCGTCAACTCCGCGCGTACCGTGGTCAGGCTTGTGGGACACCACCATCCGGTTTAGAAACGGGCGCAGGTCCTCCCGGTCGAACCCTTTCCACGGAACCACACTACCCGCAACTGCGGCCAGCCTCTCCTCAGTGTCATCGTTGGAGCCGGCCGCCCGCGCGAATCGCTGGAGCAACCCCTGCGTCGTGTTAGCCACCACGAATGCGTCAATCGCATGGTGACGATGATCGTCCCGCTGCTTCTTCTCGCTCTTGATAAGTACGCCGTCCTGATCTACCCGCAGCATGTTCTCCAACCCCCACCCGCGCCTCAGCACCGCCGTCATATGCCCCGGCACGACCCGCACGCGTACGCTGCCTTCAGTCTTTTCGTCGTACAGGTGGGCAAGATACGTACGCGCCGTTCGGGACAGGTAGCGCGTCTCGTTGAGTTGACGGTCGAGGAACCTGCCTTCCTCTTCGAATCGCTTCATCGCATCCGGCTCGAATCGCCATCGCTTGTTGTCTGGGAGCTTGGCGGCGTATGTCAGTATCTTGTCATAGTCGTACCCGTCAGAACTTTTCCCGAACGCCTCATACGGTGATCTATCGCCTTTGTACCGGTTAGCTTCTCTTACGCAGACTACCTTGTTCGCCGGAGAGTCGTCCCAAGTCCTGGAGAACGGCAGGATGTGGTCGATCTCGGTCTGACTTGAAACCACCATCTCGAACGACAGGGGCCGGCCAGTGTAGGGACACAACCGCGCTTGACACGGTCCCTGCTCCTCCCACAGCCGGAGCTTGCGCAGCGCTTCAGGCGTCACTGATAATTCCGCAGACTTTAGGTCCTCCCTGAACCGCTGGTTGCGCTCCCCGCCCTCACGCTGCTGCCTCTGATAGTTCTGCTTTTGCTCCCTGTTCATCTTCAGGTCACGCGCAAGCTCCACCACGATCTCTTCAGGCTTGCCGTACGATTCGATCAGACCGTTAACGACGCGGCGCAACTGGCCGAGCCCGATGTGCACCGTCGGATTGCCGATCCGTCCGTATCGTGCAGGCTCGCCGTCCTTCTCCGGGTCCTTTGTCGGGTCCGCGCCCACCGCGTCACGTTCCAGCACCTCGCCGTAGTACGGCAACTTGCCGTGGGCCTCGGCATTGCGGAAATCCGAGTGGTGCGGGTATCCCGCGGCTAATACTGCGTCCGAATACACAAGCCCCTTCTCCAGGTGAGGAAGCAGCTTCGTGATCGCCTTCTCGCTCAGGTTCCCGTAGCCTCTCGGAAGCGAGACGTGGGAGATGGCTTTAGCCTGCGCTTCGTCCAGTCCCCACTCGTCCATGGCTTTCCTCTGCACTACTTCAGGGTCCTCGGTTTTCAGCATGGACTTGGCAATGTCATTGCGCTCGGCGGGAGAAAACTCATGCCAGCGATCGCCGAACAACTCTTGTTCCTTCTCGCCCTTCTCCTTCTTGCTCATGAGTCGTGCCGCAGTTTTGTCGCCTTCCACCGACTTGCGTCCGCCGCGCGCCAAGTTGAAGACCGCTCCGGACGGCAAATCGAGATCTCTCGTCAGTTTGGCTGGCCTGTTGTCTTTGCCTTCCCTCAGTTTGATGTCCTTGCCAGCCCGCAGCCGCGTCAAGGCCCGCTCACGTTCTTTCGCGTCCAACCTGCGCTCCGGCTCGGTGCCGACCCTGATCTTCAGGTTGTTGACCTCTTGTAGCATCCTGAACTCTTGGGCAATCGGCAGCGCCTTGGGAGCGCGCCGCTCGCCAGTCTCCAGTTGACAGTACCCGGGATCGACCGGCCTTAAAGGCCGCTGGAATAGGATGATGCTGCGTAGCCACTCCCACTGCTCCGCGCTCAGGCCCTGGTGTGGTTTCTGCTGCTCTCGAATGGCGTCGAACTCACGCTCATACATCGCCCTGTCTGGGTACAGGTTCTGACCCCGTCGTGCTCTTACCGGCTCTCCTTTCGAGTGTCGCTTCGCCATGAACTCGCCAAGCGTCCGCGCCCCGCTCCCGTCAATTTGCGCGCGGAGTGCGTCTATCTCGGCCCGCGTCTTCTTGGCCTCGCTCTCGTCTTCGTTGCCCGCCTTCCGGTTCGACTTGAAGCCCCGCCTATGGCTCAGGTGAAACAGCGCCCGCCCCAGTTCGTACGGGCTGAGAGGCTCATCCAGCGCCCGTTCTCGCAAGGCGTAGGGGTCGCACGCCTCCAGCTTCTTGCGCTCGCGCTTGTCGTCCGGCATCAGGCCGCACTCCAAAAGCGCGCCCATCAGACTGTCCCGCCGCTTCAGATAGCGGTCGCGGCGACGTCGCTGACCGCGCGGAAGGCGTCGCTTTACGGCGTTCGACGATCCGTCTTTAGGATTGCGCCCATCCGAAAAGATGCGAACGCCCATGTCCAGCAGCCCACAGGGGTCTCCGTCATCGTCCAACCTGACCGCTGCCCAGCCGATAGAGTTCGTCCCCATGTCCAGGCCAAGCCGGTACTTCTCATTCGCAGTATTCATCTCACGTGCCCTTGCATCTTAAGTCCTATGATCATATACTCTAATCGCCAGAGGCATCTAACGGTATTTTGACCCATGGGAGATCGGGGAGAAACCGTTAACAAGCCTTAAGGCACAAAATTGTGAGGCGGGCTACGGCTCGCCTCCTCTCTTTTTCGCCCCTCCGCCCCCTTGCCTTCCGCGAACGCCTGTGCGATAATCGGCACATGAACACCGACACGCAACCAGATCCTGCCGCGCTGCGCCTGAGCCACCCTTCCGGTCGCCCTCGCCGCTCAACTGGGACAGAACTGGGACATAATTGGGTCAAAACTGAGTCAGAACTAGATCAAACCCGCGTCATTTCTGGCCGTAAGCGCCCCATCAGCCGGAGCATCCCAGCTACGAAATGTCCCGAAATGTCCCACTTTTTCGAAAATTCGCCGCCGCCGATCCGGCCCGCGCCCTCACAAGGCCCGAGGATGGCGCTTAGCATGAGAGCGTATGCGGCCCGCCGTGCATCCGACGCCGTGCCCGTAAACGTATGTCCTGGCGGACCCGAAACCGAGGATTAGACCCATGTTCGACGTGCCCTTCTGGTTCGCCTTCACAGCGGGAGTTGCCGCCGCCTTCAACCCCTGCGGCGCTGCCATGTTCCCCGCATACGTCGGCTACCAGCTCGACACCGCCACCGTCGAGCAGCACCCGGTCGCCTCCGGGATTCGCGGCGTCGTCATGGGCGTCGCCGTCACCGCCGGCTTCCTCGTAGTCTTCGGCGGCGTCGGACTTATCCTCGCCCTCGGCGGACGGCTCATCGGCAAGTTCTTGCCGTTTCTCGGCCTCGGCGTCGGCGTCGCGATCATGGCCCTCGGCCTCTGGCTGATCCTGTCCCGACGCAAGATCGGCATCATGGCCGCCAGCCGCGTCGACCTCGGCCAGGGCAAGGGCGTCCGGCACGTGTTCCTGTTCGGCATCGCCTACGCCATCGCGTCGCTAAGCTGCGCCCTGCCGATCTACCTCGCCGCCGTCGGCATCGTCATCGGCCAGGCCCTCAGCGCCTCCACCTTCGTCGACACGTTGCTCGCCTCCGTGACCTACGGCATCGGCATGGGCTCGATACTCATGGCCGCCACGCTAGGCGTCGTCTTCTTCAAAGAGATCGTCCAGAAAGGCATGAGGAAGATATTCCCGCTCATAGAACCCATCGGCAACCTCGCCATGGTCGGCGCCGGCGCCTACCTAATCTACTACTGGACAGCCGGCAGCGGCAGCGAACTCCTCAGACTCCGCGCCGGCGAACTCTTCTAGCGCCCCGTCAAAGAGCCAGCCGTAGGGGCGCTTCGCGAAGCGCCCTCCCCTCCGACCCGTTCGCCCTGAGCCTGTCGAAGGGCCGCTGACAGAAGCCGTTCGCCCTGAGCCTGTCGAAGGGCCGCTGACAGAAGCCGTTCGCCCTGAGCCTGTCGAAGGGCCGCTGACAGAAGCCGTTCGCCCTGAGCCTGTCGAAGGGCCTTACCCCTCCGCAACCACCGGATTCGCCAGCACCCCGATGCCCTCCACCTCCACCTCCACGCGGTCGCCCGCCCGGATCGTCGCCGTCCGGCCCGGCGTCCCCGTCAGGATGACGTCCCCCGGCTCCAGCGTCATCACGCTGCTGATCCACTCGATGATCGCCGGCACGTCGTGTATCAGGTCCGACGTGCTGCTCTGCTGCACGACCTCGCCGTTCACGCGCCCCTCCAGCGCCAGGTCCGACGGGTCCAGGTCCGTCACGATGATCGGCCCCAGCGGCGTGAACGTGTCCGACGACTTCGCCCGCCACCACTGAAGGTCCCCCGCCTGCCAGTCGCGCTCGCTCACGTCGTTGGCGCACGTGTACCCCACCACGTAGTCCAGCGCGTTCTCCCGTGTGGCCCCCTTGCACCGCGCGCCCATCACCACCGCCAGCTCCGCCTCCGCGTGCACCGTGTTCGACTCCCGCGGCAGCACGATCTCGTCCTCCGGCCCGATCAGCGAAGACGGCGTCTTGATGAACGGCTCCGGCACGCTCGGCGGCGTCCTGTCCCCGACGTGGCTGCGGTAGTTGAGTCCGATCGCCAGTATCTTGCCCGGCAGTATCGGCGCCAGCAGCCTCACGTTATCCAGTGTGGTCCGGCTGGGCGTAGGTATGTAGTTGTCCCAGGGCGGGGCCGTGACTCGTGTAATGGCGTCCCCCTCGATCATGCCGTACTGGATTCTGCCGTTTCTTTCGTACCTGGCAAACTTCATCTACCAATCTCCTGCTTCTGTGTACCCATCCTATCCGGCATCGCTATACTACAGTTGCGCCGCGCTCGGCTGCACCAGAGTACAGCGTTCACCGGACAATCTTGCCCCAAGCCCCCGCCAACATTCAAGAAGAGCTTCCGCCAGCGATTCAGATGGTTGGCGTGTGCAAGTCTTACGGACGCAAAGCCGTCTTGGAAAACTTGGACCTGGAGGTCCCCTGGGGCCAGGTCTTGGCAGTGCTTGGCCCCAACGGCTCCGGCAAGTCAACCCTTCTGAGGATACTCGCGACGCTCACGCAGGCCGACTCCGGCGAGACCCGCGTCGCCGGGCTTGAAGTCGAATCGCGCGGCGCTCAGGTGCGACGCCTGATTGGCGTGATCACTCACGATCCGATGCACTACGCGGCCCTGACCGTCGTCGAAAATCTCCGGCTGCACGCCCGTCTCTTCGGACTGGACGACCAGCCCGGACGAGTCGCCGGCGTATGCGAGCGCATGGGCATAGCGTCTCTGGCGGATGAACGCGCCGGATCGCTGTCGCACGGCCAGCAGAGACGGCTGGCGATAGCGCGCGCCCTGCTGCACGATCCTCCGGTGTTGCTGTTGGACGAACCTGAGAGCGGCCTCGACCAGGAGGCGCTTTCGAGGATTCGCGCCCTCGTCGAAGAAGCCGGACAGCTAGGCAAGACCGTCCTGACGACCACTCACAACCTCCAGTGGGGGCTTCGATTCGCGGATCGCGCCGTGGTGCTGGGCCGCGGAAGGGTCGAATACGATTCAGGCCCCGGCGGCGTGGACGCAGCGGCGATTCAGGAAGCATACTCAGAGCTTCACGGGAAGCTGGGCTGATCTCGATGCGGCGCTACCTGTTTTCGATCTGGGCCATAGCTTGGAAAGACCTCTTGCTGGAGTACAGAGGCAAGGAGACCGTCGCCTCCGTTCTGGCGTTCGCCCTGCTCGTCGTCGTCATGCTGGACTTCGCCATACAGGCGACGCCCGGCAGAGCCGCCTTCGTGGCTCCCGGCGTGCTGTGGGTTGCCCTTGCCTTCGCCGGATCGGTCGGGCTGGCGAGGTCGTTCACCGTGGAAAGGGAGCGCGGGAGCATCCACGGCCTGATGCTCGCGCCCATCGGCAGGGACGTCATCTTCTTCGGCAAGGCGCTTTCAAGCTTCGTGTTCCTGCTCGCGGTCGAAGCGGTCGTCTTTCCCGTCTTCGGGATTCTGTTCAACTTCCCCCTGTGGTCCCCGGAACTGATTCCCGTGCTGCTGCTGGCAACGCTGGGCTTCGCCCTGTCAGGGACCGTATTCTCCGCGATGGCCGTGAACACGCGGGCGCGGGAGGTGATGCTTCCGTTGCTGTTCTTCCCCGTAGCGCTGCCTGTGATTCTGGCCGGCCTCGAGGCAACCACGCGCGTCGTATCCGACTCCGCCGTCGGCAGCGCCTTCCAGGTACTCCCCTTCATCGCCGCGTACGACTTGGTCTTCGCCGTAGTAGGCCCCGCCTGCTTCCAGTTCATCGTCAAGGACTGATCCCTGCGCCGCTCGCCCGGAAAGCCGTACCGTTCTTCCGATTCGCAGGCGGCAGACTGCCTTCGTGCTCAGGGCCGTTGGCCGCCGCATCGCCGTTGAGGTCACCGCCGCCTGAGGGCGTTTCTAGGAGGTCGTCCAGACCGTTCGTGGTGAGCTTGTCGAACCATGAACGGCGCTTCGGCCCTTCGACAGGCTCAGGGCGAACGGATTTGGTGAGTGAGGCCCTTCGACAGGGTCGGGGGGAACGAGACTGTGTGCGATTTTACACAATGTTGACACGCGAAAAGTTGACTTGTAGTCTCAGTTCAATTCGTAGTGAGCCCTTCGACAGGCTCAGGGCGAACGGATCGGAGGGGCGGGCGCTTCGCGAAGCGCCCCTACGGTAGGCTCAGGGTGAACGGATCAGAGAGGATGCGTCCAATGTTGCCGAGAGTGAACCTTACGGAAGTTTCGAGGGAAGACGTGGATCGCGTGGCGTCGTGGCTGGCCGACGGCGACGTGTCGTCGCAGTGGTTCGGCGAGTACGCGTGCGGCGATCCTGTCCATCGCGCGTACGCGCCCCAGATGATGCTGGAGGCGTCTCCGGCGCAGTGGGCCAGCGTGTTCGACAATCCGAAGCGCGCGGTGCTTTCGGCGTACACCGACCACGGCGAGCACGTGGGCGAAGGCGAGATCATCCTGGACGGCCAGGAGGGCGCGGAGTTGTCGGTGCTGATCGGGCGCAAGGACCTGTGGAGGCAGGGGTACGGCACGGCGGTCGTGCAGTCGCTGATTGCCAGGGCGTTCGACGGCATGGGCCTGCGAAAGGTGTGGGCGTCGGTGCCGGACGAGAACGCCGCGGCGCGGGGCCTGTTCCGCAAGCTGGGGTTCGTGGTGGAAGGCAGGCGCGAGCACAGCGGCCACGGCAGGGGGCCGGACTGGTCGTCCTCGATCATGTCGATGACGGCGATCGAGTACACAGCGCGAAGGGCGGACGAGCCGAGGCGCAAGTGGGCGCCGATCGCGATCGTGAGCGGCCTGCCGGGGAGTGGGTCGAAGGAGATCGCGCGGGACATCGCGCGCATGATCGGCTCGCGCTTCGTTGACGAGGAGATAACGACCGAGCTTTGCGGCCGGCTGCGCTGCAGCGAGGGCGAGTTGGAGTCGCTGGAGGACAGCTTCCGGTCGCGCTGGAGCCGGTGGCTGCGCCGCCTGGCCGCGCCGATACACTGGTCCGCCGGCCCGGAGCCGGGCTTCGACGTGTACGCGGCGGTGTCGCGGCTGGACTACTACGAGCCGGTGGAGCTTATCAGCAAGGACCACTACCTGAGGGCGCTGCGGAGCATCGTGCGCAGGATCGCCGCGAAGGGCAACGCCGTGATCCACGGCCACGGGGCGCACCTGCTCGTGCCGGAGGCGGCGCGGAGCGTGAGCGTGTTCATTGCCGCGTCGAAGCAATGGCGGCTGGCGAACCTGGCCCGCGATGAGGGGCTGTCCGGCGACGAGGCCATCAAGGCGCTGAAGCGCGCGGACCGTGACGCGCTGTCGGCGTGCCGGTACCTGTTCGACGCGGACTTCGAGAACTCGGGACTGTACGACCTTTCGATCAACCCGGAGCGCGTGCCCATCACGATGGCTGCGCAGACGGTGGCGGGGGCGCTGGGCGTCTCGATCGACGATGCGGTGGCGGCGCCCAGGCGGGAGGCTGCCGCGCTGATGTGAGGCGGCGGGCCCCTCAAGGGACTCGGGCAGGCTCTTCGATGGGGTATGACGGCGGCGGCGCGGGCGGATGGATTCCCGCTTGCGGAGAGCTTTGTGTAACTCTGTGACGGTGCTTGCACAACGGCGCTCTTGCCCCATCTCAATCTTCCCCAGCAGACTGGGGAAGAGGCCGGAGGCCCCACCCGGACCACCCCTGGATTCCGGCCTTCGCCGGAATGACGGTTGAGGGGTGCCTCTCCCGCTGTCATTTCGAGCGCAGCGAGAAATCCAGGGCGTTTCGCCCGCCACCAACGCCCTTACGGGTTCTGTTCAATCGTGGGATATGCCATTGACCTACTCACAGATCAGGACGCGGACAGGTTCGCCACGCCCAACAGTCTCGTGTCCTTCAATCCAGTTGTCCAGCGAACCTATCAGCTTCGGTCCCACTTCCCTGAATGCAGGCTCACACGGAAGATCCTCAAAGTCGAATGGCAAGGGAGCGTTGTATTGGCCAGGAAGGACGTCTTGTACCGATACCACCCAAGCAAGAATGAGCCGTATCCATTCCTGCCACGCTTCTGCTTCGGACACAAGGGCTGTCTGCTGGGCCTTCAAGGTCTCTACTTCGGCAGAAAGATCGGAAATCTCAGCCTTCCCGTCCTCCACGTCGGCAACGAGGGACAGATAGTCTAGTAGGGCGATAACTGTAAGAACGGCAAGTGTCACGCCGAACGCCCAGCCGAAGGCTTTGCGGAGAGAGGGTGATACACCGAGGTTGCTCATCATCTAACATCTCCTAGAGCGACTAACGGAGGAGGTACGCGCCTACCCGAGGCCGCTCCAGCGGCTGGCGCGGCGGGCGAGGTACTTGAGCAGGTGGGGGTCGAAGCCTAGCTCTACGCTGCGGGCGATGTCGGCTTCGGCGAGTTCGTTTTCGCCGACCTGGGTTCTGGCGATGCCTCGGATGGCGTACGCGGAGGCTTGGCGCTCGTTGAGGGCGATGGCGCTGGTGGCGTCTTCGATGGCGCGCTCGGCGTCGCCGAGGTCGAAGTGCGCCGCGGCCCTGTTGTTGTACGCGTCCACGTGCTCGGGGTTGATCTCCACGGCGCGGGTGAACTCGTCGATGGCCATGATCGCCTGTCGGAGCGTGACGTATCCCATGCCGCGGTTGTAGTAGGCCTCGGCGTTGTCCGGCTCCAACTCTATGACGCGCGTGAAGTCCTCTATGGACTTGGTGGGCTCGGAGTACTGGCCGTAGAGGACGCCGCGCCTGAAGAGAGCGCGGGCGTCGTCGGGGTCAGCATCGATCGCGGCGTCCGCTTCCGCGATCTGGCGGAGGAGGTTTTCGAGGGGATCGGCGTTTGGCGGCGTTTGCATTGCGGGTTCAGGGTACAACAATGGCGGGGTCTGCCGGTACGGCGCCCCTGGATACCGGCCTGCGCCGGTATGACGATAAAGGGATGCGGGCCCCCGTTGAACCGGCACAGCGAGGGCCCTGAAGGAGGAACCAGCTCGGGGTCTGCACTGCTGCTAGTGGGCAACGCGTTTCTCCGTACTGGCGGCGGGATAGTAGCACATGGCGTGGACTCGTGCAATCGGTTCGCAATATGTGGTTGGATTTCCTGGCGCGTATGCGGAACGCGCCCTTCGACAGGCTCAGGGCGAACGGGGGAGGGCGTTTCGCGAAACGCCCCTACGGCGTGCTCCTGCGGCATTGCCCTTCGACAGGCTCAGGACGAACGGGCCGAAGGGAGGGCGGACGGGAGGGCGCGTTGTGCTACTCTTTGGGGCTACGGAGGTGACCGCGCTCAAGTGCACGTGATAGGAACGGCCGGGCACGTTGACCACGGCAAGTCCACGCTGGTGGAGGCGCTCACGGGCATGGACCCCGACCGCCTGCGGGAGGAGAAGGAGCGCGGCCTCACCATAGACCTCGGCTTCGCGTGGATGGAACTTGACGACGGGCGCGAGGTCAGCATCGTGGACGTGCCCGGGCACGAGCGGTTCGTCGGCAACATGCTGGCGGGCGTTGGCGGGATCGACCTCGCGATGCTGGTTGTGGCCGCGGACGAGTCGGTCATGCCGCAGACGCGCGAGCACCTTGCGATCCTGGACCTGCTGAACGTGGACAGGGGCCTGATCGTCATCACGAAGAGCGATCTCGTAGATGAGGAGTGGCGCGAGCTCGTACGGGCGGAGATCGAAGAGACGGTCGCCGAGACATGCCTGCGGGATGCGCCGGTCGTGGAGGTCTCGGCGGTGACAGGGCAGGGGCTGGCGGAGTTGCGGTCGACTATGCGCGGCCTGCTGGACGTCATGCCGGCTCGTTCAGATCTGGGCAGGCCGCGGCTGCCGGTGGACCGGTCGTTCACCATCGCCGGATTCGGGGCGGTCGTCACGGGCACGCTCGTGGATGGGAGCCTGTCGGTGGGCCAGGAGGTGGAGCTCGCGCTGTCGGGGAGGCGCGCGCGCGTTCGCGGCCTGCAGACGCAGAAGACGAAGGTGGACGCCATCGGCCCTGGGAACAGGGTGGCGGCGAACCTGTCGGGCGTGCGCGCGGCGGACATTGAGCGCGGCGACGTGCTGACGCCGCCGGGTTGGCTTGCGCCGACCGCGGCAGTGGACGTCCGGCTGCGCATGATCGCGGACGCGCCGAGGGCCGCTCGGCACAACATGTTCGTGAACGTGCACGCCGGCAGCGGCGAGGCCGTCGGCAGGCTGAGGCTGCTCGACGCGGACTCGCTCCCGCCGGGCGGCTCGGCGTGGGCGCAACTCAAGCTCTCGACGCCGCTGGCGGTTGTCAAGGGCGACTACTTCGTGATCAGGGCGGGCGGCACAACGCTGGGCGGCGGCAACGTCGTCGATCCGCACGCGCCGAGACACCGCCGCCGCCACGCGGCCCTGCTGGACCGGCTGGAGGCGATGGAGTCCGGGTCGGGTCGGGACGTGCTGCTGAAGATGATCGAGGCGTCCGAGCCTGCCGCGTTCGACGATCTCGTCAACCGGGCTAATTTTTCTAAAGAGGGCGCAGTCGAAGAACTGGCGCAGATGGCCCAGGAAGGGCTTGTCGTGCCGTTGGGTTCAGGGAAGGTCGGCGGCGCGACCGTGTTCTACTCGGCGGCCGGATGGTCGCGCCTGAAGCGGCGAGCGAGCGAGGCGCTGGCCGCGTACCACGCGCGGTTCCCGCTCAGGGCAGGCACGCCCAAGGAGGAACTGCGGAGCAGGCTGGGCATCGCCTCGCAGGCGGCCTCGTACGCGATTCGCAAGCTGATAGACGAAGACGTGCTCGCGGAGGACGACAACGCCTACAGGCTGCCGGGCCACGTCCCGCAACTGACGTCGAAGCAGCAGGGAGAGGTGGACCGGTACCTCAAGACGCTGGAGAAGCACCCGTACTCGCCACCGTCGGACGATGGCGTCGAGGCCGACGTGCTGTCGTGGCTGGAGCAGCAGGGCAAGGTCGTGAGGGTGAGCGACGGCGTCGTGTTCAGCGCCGAGGCGTACGACGACATGGTGCGGCAGGTCAGGCGACGCCTCGAGGACAACGGACAGATCTCCGTTGGCGACGCGCGCGACATGTTCGGCAACAGCCGCAAGTACATACTCGCGCTGATGGACCACCTTGACCGCCGCCAGGTCACGCGGCGCGTCGGCGACGTGAGGGTGCTGCGGTGACGCGCACGGTCGAAGCGCCGGCTGTCCGGAGCGCCGGTCAGTGACCGCGGAGGGTTCCGCCAGCCGCGTGGAGTTGCGGCTCCTGCTGGCCGCCGGGCCGCTTGGCGTGTCGGCCATGTCTTCGCTGCTGCGGGTGATTCAAGCCGCCGTGCGCGAGTCCGCGCGGGCCGACGCTGCGGCGCGCGGGCTGTTCGAGGAGCCGGTCGCGCCTTCGCTGTACATGACCGTCTCGGCCGGCGAAGGCGGCGCGTCCGAGTTGCGCTTCTACTTCGGAATGCCGGACGGCTCGGACCTGCCCACGGAGGCTGCTTCGAGCGCGTTCAGCGTCTTCATCACGGACCTCGCGGACCGGGTCAGGGGCCTGCCCCAGCCGGGGCTGTGGGGCGGAGCCGTCGGCGGCGCAGGACGCGCCGAGGCCGAGTCGGACGTGGCCCGGCGAACGGGCGAGGTGTACGCGGAGTTGCGGCGGCTGCCGAGGTCGGTGCTCTCGTTCGGCGGGCGGGAGATCTGCGTTGACGGCGATCGGGTGGAGCTGCGGTATGGGTGAGGGGGCCTTGCCTCAGACTCTCGGGTAAGCCGTGAGGGCTTCTCCATTTGCAGGATCGTACTCTACGACTTCCACATCGACTGGGATCAGGTGTCCATAGTTTCTCACGTAATACTCTGCCAGAGTCTCGCGGCGCTTCTCGCTATAGTCCCTCAGCACGAATAGTACTTTGCGGAACCCAGCAGGGGCCAACGAGAAAAAGTACATTGCCTCGTTCCAAACGGTTACTTTGGCGCTAGGCATGTTGCCTCCCACCGTCCACTTGTGGGACTTGCACTCGACCAAGATGTGTGGGTTGCCAGACCCGAGATCGAACTTCCTGTCCTTCTTGCGAGTATGCCCGATCTGTACGCGGTAATCTCTCTGAAGCGAGATACCCTGCTGCCGAAAAGACCTTTGAGCCGCGTCCTCGAACTCGCGGCCCACGTGAGAATTAGAAACCGAGCCTACCCTTTGGAAATTGTTTGCCAATGCGCTTACGCTCCTTGCTGGATGCTTGGTGTAGGTCGTTTCCTGGATTCTGCCTGTAGGTGTTCAGGTTTGATGACACGTTTCCGGCCTGGGTGCTTCTGGATACCGGCCTTCGCCGGTATGACGGGGGAATGGGACCATGAACGACGCTCTGACCCTTCGACAGGCTACTTCGGCAAGCTCAGCACGGGGTCAGGGTGAACGGATTTCTGGCTACACCCTCTTGAACTTTACGTTAAGGTGAGCCTCAATGGTGCCCCAACTCTTCTAGGCGGGGGTCGTCTATGCCGAAGTGGTGGGCTACCTCGTGTCTGACGGTCTCCCTGATCTCTTCGATTAGTTCTTCTTCGCTGTTCGTGAGTCTTTCGAGAGGGCCCTTGAAGATATAGATCCTGTCCGGCAGGACCATGTTGTAGTCTTCGCGTTCGGTAAGCGGGACGCCTTCGTACAGCCCGAGGAGCATCTGGTCTTCCTCCAGCCCTGTGCCGAGAAGCTGCTCCCGTGACGGCCACTCCTCGACGAGCAGGTCCACGTTGTTGTCGTCCAGGCAGGCGCGGAACTCATCGGGAAGATCCCTGATGGCGCGGCGCACTAGTCGCTCGAAGCGTTCTTGATTCATGGCGGGTAGTGTAGCATCTGTCAGCGAGCGTCCAAAAAGATGCCGAAACTGTTCGCGGCAAGCCCTTCGACAGGCTCAGCAACTGTTATGGATGTCAAGCATGGTGCGGGTTCCAGGCAGTGCTGTGCTTGAGCATCGAATTGAGGATGGTGAGCAGCTTACGCATGCAGGCGGTCAGGGCAACCTTCTTTGGTTTGCCCATTTGCAGCAGCCTTGTGTAGAACTTGCGCAGCGCCTCGTTGTGACGCACGGCTACCAGTGTGGGCATGTACAGGGCCGCACGCACGTTGGCTCGGCCTCCCCAGCAGACGCGCACTCCGTGAGACCTGCCGCTGTCTCTCGCCAGCGGCGCCACTCCGACCAAGGCGGCTATCTCCCTTCTGTTGAGCGTGCCCAGTTCCGGCAGATTAGCCAACAGGCAGAACGTCAGGTTGGGGCCCACTCCCGGCACACTGCGCAGCAGTTCCTCGCGCTCCCTCCACAGAGGCGACTGTTGAAGCCGGCTTGTCAGGTCGGCGTCGATGTCTTTGATCTCCTGGTCCAGCACGTCTATGACACGGTCTATCCGGCAGCGGACCACCTCCATGGCCCGGTGATGGCGGTTCATCTCAGCAGTCTTCATCTGCACAAGCTGACGGCGGCGAGCTACCAGCGCTTCGAGTTCCTGTGCCTCCTCAGACGCCAGTGGCTTGGCCACGACCTTGCTGACCTCGCCGAAGTGTGCGATCACCGCGGCGTCAAGACGATCTGTCTTGGCCAGTATGCCCTGTGATCGAGCGAAGTCGCGGACGTGGCGGGGGTTGACCACAGCCACCGGCAACTCTGCGGCGCCAAGCGCGGTGGCTGCGAGACGCTCAGGCCCGCCGGTGGCTTCCATGACTATGAGCTCCGGTCGCAGCTTCGCGAGGTGCTTGACCAGCGAGCTGATGCCGTCTTCGTCCTGGGCCGCACGCCACTGTTCGCCGGATGGACGTACCGCAACGTCGAGCCAGTCCTCGGACACGTCGATACCGACATACACCTTCTGATGAGAACCGCTCATCTCTACTCCTTTGGCCCTTCCTTGCACGATGCGGGCTCTGCGTGGCCCAGGCAACTGTTCGGGCTCTATGATGTAGATGGCGGGGCAATCACGCTGAGCCACGGTCTCGTGACCAGGGGCGAAACGATCTGCCCCGCCTTCACTCCAAGATACAAGGGCGAACGGGTGCGTGGCTGGGGCGCGGCGTTGGTGGAGTGCGGGGCGTCTGAGATTCCTCGGGGGACTCGGAATGACAGAGGGCCTGCGCCGGAATTGTAGATGTCGACTAATTCGTTGACAGATTTTGCATGGTCCTCAGAGGGGTGTCGCCTCCGAGGCCCTGGTGCGGCCGCTCGGTATTGTAGTAGAGCAGGTACTGCATCAACTCGTCCTTGAGCTCCTCCACACTCTCGAAGGTGGTCCCCTCCAGCAGGTCGTCGTTGAGCGTACGCCAGAAGCGCTCCACCTTGCCGTTGGTCTGGGGCCGGTAGGGCCGAGTGTAGCGGTGCTTGATCCCCAGTTCGGCAAGCATCCGCTCCATGGGGTGATGAGACCTGTTGTTGGGCGAGGCCATCTCAGGGCCGTTGTCGGTCAGCATCGCCTCGAAGCGCACCCCGTACTCGGCGTTGAGCATGTTGATGCTCTTGAGCGCCGCGAACATCGCGCTCAGGCTCTTGAGGTCATCCACCACCTCAGACCAGGCCAGCCGGGTACAGGCGTCGACTATCGACACCAGGTAGTAGCGCTGCCTGGCGCCCACGATCAGGTCTTTGCTCAGGTAGTGGGAGTCCAGGTGGCCCAACTCTCCGGCGCGGGTCTTGATTATCGTCCTCCTGGCGGTCTGCATCCGCCTGGTCAACCGGTTGAGGCCGTGGCGCCTGGTTATGGCGTAGATGGTGGACGGCGATGGGGTGTGCGACTTGAGCTTCGGCTTGAGTATGGCATAGGTCTCGTAGCGGTTGATACCCTTGCGCCGCTGCTCCAGCACCAGCTGCTCGATGAAGGCCGGCGTGCGGCGGCTCTTCCACCTGGGGCCCCGCTTGAGGGGCAGCAGCGAATCATCGGCTCCGGTCAGACGGTATCGGTTGTAGTACTTGGCGAAGGTCTGTCGGTTGGTGCCGTGGAACCTGTAGAAGTCCTCCAGGAAGCGGAAGTGGGGGTGCTTCTTCGCCTTGACCTGCTCGTACTCGTCGATGAGGAACCGCCACTTCTGGATGTAGTTGCGCTCCACCGTGAGGTCATTACTGTTGTCTCGCATCCTCGCCTCCAGTTCGGTTTGCTTTCACATACCAATTCTGTCAGCGAATTACCTAACATCTACAGGAATGACGGCGGGGGTCACGCCGCGAACATCCGCCGCTCGGCCTCGGACACTACATCGCGCGGCTGGCCGTGCTCGCGGAGCGCGCCCATGCCGCCTGCGGTCCTCACCGCCGGCGTGCTGAACACCTGGGGGTTCTCCAGGTTCTCCGTGCCGCCTATGGCGAACTGGGAGGCGATGGCGCGGATGACCGCGGCGGCTGGCGCGGGCATGTCGGACAGCCAGCCGTCGTGCTTGTACTCGAACGAGTCCGCTCTGTCCGCCCGCGTCTTGGGCGCCTGCCCGTAGCCGACGTCCGCGAGCACGTCGAACAGGTCGTACTCCTTCATTTTGGATAGTTCACGCACGACAAGCGGCGCGCGGCCGCGGTCCGGCAGCTTCCTCATCAGCTTGCCGCGCTCTCCCGGGTCGATCCAGACCGACCGGAACTTGTCGAGGGCGGGTATGTCCTCGACAAGCCTGGCGGCCAATCGCTGCTTGTACTCCTCCAACGTCACGGGCTCCGCCTTTCCATCGTCGTTCACGGTCATTACGTACTTTCCGGCGGCGGTTATCCGCACGTCGATGTCTTCGACTACGATAATCCGGTCTCCATCCTCATCAGGCCCGTCAACGGGGCCGGGACTGCTCGTGGAAGGTCCGTACGCCGTCTTGAAATCTTCTCCAAAGAGCCGCGTCGCGTTGGTGAAGTCGTGCACACGGAACATGAGCTTGTTCGTCGGAGGGTCCAACCGGGTCCCGCGGCCTACCATCTGGTAGAACGCGATGGGCGAGCCGACGTACTTGAAGAAGACGACGTTGCGAATCCCGGGCACGTCAACGCCCGTCGTCAGCAGTTCGACGGTGGTCGCGATGAAGTAGCTCGTGTTGCTTCCCCTGAAGTCGGACAGATAGCCGCTTCCCCCGCTGGCGGCGGTGCACTTGAAGGCGTAATCGCGGGCTGGCGTTCTCCCCTGGTCGGCGCACCATTTGGCGTACAGGTTGTTCATCTCCGAAGCCACGGCGTCGGCGTGGACATCCCTGGCGCAGAAGATCACCGTCTTCTGTTCCGGGCCGCCGGTCTTCAATAGCTCTTCGAACAACATCCGGCACATTTCGCTCACGCGGTCCGGAATCAATAGCTGTCTCTCGAACGCGCGCGCGTCGTAGCGCTCCCGGGTTTCCGTGATTCCCACTGCCTCCCCGGTAACCGCATCCACCAAGGGCTTGTCCTCGAGGTCGGCCTGCTCAAGTCCCGTGACCTGTTCCGTCTCCTTGTAGGTGGCGAGGAAGATATCGCTCTTGAGTATCTCCATGAACGCCAGGTAGCCGTCGTCTATGCCCTGGCCGATGGTGTAGTCGTAAACGGGTTCTCCGAAATACTTGATGTTGTTGGCGGTTATCTGCCGGTCCTGCTCCGCCTCCTCCGTATTCTCCGCGCTCTCGAACTCGCGCGGCGTGGCCGTCAGCCCGATCTGGACGGCGTCCGGGTTGCGAGTCAGCACCTGCGACTACTTGCCCCACGCGGAGCGGTGCGCCTCGTCTATGATGATGTGGCTGAAGTAGTTCTCCGGGTAGTGAGTCGTGAGGAACGACGCGTCGCCGTCGTCCGTGTCCACGCCGAGCGTCTGGTACGTGGCTACGACTATCCGCGCGTTCTTCTGCGGGTCGCCGGCGCGGGCCACTGCCGCGTCGTTGCCGAAGACGGCATGCAGCGCGCCGTCGGCCTGCTTCCGAAGCTCGTCCCGATCGCAGACGAACAGCGCGCGCGTCAACTGGCCGGCGTCGGCTATCTTCCTGAGCAGGTGGACCGCGATGCGCGTCTTGCCGCTGCCCGTCGCCATCGTCAGCAGCACGCGCTTGCCGCCCGCCGCCACCTTCTCCAGCGCGGCCCGGATCGCCGCGTCCTGGTAGTAGCGGCGCTGGCTCTCGCCGCCGTGATAGGTCTGGAGCAACGGCTTGGCGGGCTCCGAGTCCAGCGCGAAGCCTTTGTGCTGCTCGTACCGGCTCCGCAACTCGTCGGGCGTGGGGAAGCCGGTCAGCAGCGCGGGCGCGGCGGTCAGCCCGGTGAACGCGTCGAACTCGACGAACTGGCGGCCGTTGGAGGAAAAGACGAACGGCACGTTCAGCCGCTTGCCGGAGGCGTACTGCTTGGCCTGCTGCAAGCCGTGCGTGGCCGGGTACTGCTCCGCCTTCGCCTCGACCAGCGCCACGGCCACCGGCTGCGCGCCGGGCGCGACCCGCAGGCGCAGCGTGTAATCGACGCGGCCCCTCGAGCTGCGCCGGGGCTTGCCCCCGACGACTTCGACCGGGCCGGCCGTCTCTTCGCGCCGGATGAGGTCCTCGGTCCAACCCCTGGCGTGGAGCGCGGGATCGATCAGCTTTGCCCTGGTGTCAGCTTCGCCTAGTGACATGGTTAGTCAGTCAAGTCCTACCCGCCCATCCCGTACAGGTCGCGGGCCTTGTCCGGCGATACGAGGCCATCTTCGACGTCCCGGCGCACGGACTCGCGGGCGCGGTTGCGCGGGTCGCCGTATCCGCCGCCGCCGGGCCACGTGAGCGCCAGCGCGCCGTCGGGGTGCTGGACGGTGGCGTATCCCCTGGCCATGGCCTCCGGCTCGAAGCTGACGTCGCGCCCGTCGACCTCCACGACGGTGCGGTTGCCGATTCCGCCGCCGAACACGCCGTCCGCGGCGTACCGCAGCCGCTTCGGGTAGAAGAACACGTCCAGCGGCGGCTCGTGGCCCGGCAGCTTCCCGATCTCCAGCCGCTGGCCTGGCGCGCCACGGTACTTCCCCGCCCCGCCCGAGTCGGTGACGAACTCCTTGGACCTGATGAGCGACGGGCTGCGCACCTCGAACACCTCCACGGGCACGTTCGACGCGCTGCTCGGGAACATGTTCTGCCCCATGCCGTCGCCCGTGCTCGTCGCGCCGCGCCCGCCGCCGATGAACAGGTGCGCGTTGAACACGCGCCCGCCCGCCTCGGCGCCGTACGCCTGTATGGACGACATCAGCCCGTTGCCCGCCTGGATGCCCTCAGGCACGGCCTCGGCCAGCGCGCCGAAGATCGCGCCGTGCAGGTACCAGCCGGTGTTCACCCGCGCGCCGACCGAGGCGGGAAACTCGCAGTTCACCACCGACGCCTCCGGCGCCTTCACGGTGATCGGGACGAAGCAGCCCTCGTTCACCGGCACGTCCGGCGTCAGCAGGCAGGCCATCGGGTACGTGGTGTGGCCGATCGTGTAAATCAGCGTGCAGTTCAGCCCGCCCTGCTCCACCTGCGGCGAGGAGCCCGCGTAATCGAGCGTCATCTCATCGCCGCTGACGGTGATCTCCACGGCGATCTTGAGCGGCGTCATCAGGCCGTCCGTCTCCACCTCGTTGGCGTACGTGCCGTCCGGCAGCGCGGCGATGGCGCGGCGCATGGCGGCCTCCGAGCGGCCCCGGATAGCGGCTGACAGCCCGGCGAGGTCCTCCAGCCGGTACTCGTCGAGGAAGTCCACGATCCGGCGCATGCCGACCTCGTTGGCCGCGACCTGCGCCTCGATGTCGATGAGCACCATGTCGGCTGCGCGGACGTTCCATCGGAACAGGTCGAAGACCAGCTCGTTCGGCTGGTATGCGTCGTAGAGCTTGCAGATCGGGATGAACAGCCCCTCCTCGTACGACTCCCGGACCCGCTTCTGGTCGAGCGTGCCGCCGATGTCGGACACGTTGGCGATGCTGCCGGCGAAGCCGACGAACCGGCCCTGGTGGAAGATCGGCGAGACTATCGCCGTGTCCGGTAGGTGCCCGGCGCAGAGCCACGGGTCGTTGGTGATGAACACGTCGCCCGGCTTGAACGATTCGGCGGGGTACTGCTGGAGGATCTTCTTCGTGACGTTGGGCATGGTGAGGTTGAAGACCGGCATGCTGCGGTACGCGTGCGCGATGGAGCGGCCCTCGGCGTCCAGTATCTCGCAGCCGAAGTCGTTCGCCGACGCGATGATGGTGGAGACCGCCGTTCGCAGCACGGTGGTCCACATCTCCTCGGCGACGTTGACCACGCGGCTCCACATGATCTCCAGATCTACGGGATCGAACTCATCCATGTATGGCTCCTACTTCTATTGTCAGGTTCAGCCACTCGTCTATGCGGCCTGTGTCGCCAGGGCCGAGGACGGCGGTGGACTCGCGCTCCTCGACGATCGCCGGGCCGTCTATCGCGGCGCCGGGCTCCAGCAGGTAGCGGTCGTACACAGGGCAGGCTACGTAGCCGTTCGCCGCCTCGAAGTACGCGCTCCGGCTGCCGCGCAGAGCGTCCGCCGCGTCCGCGCCCGGCGATTCGTGGCGGCGGCGCAGATTCACCGAAGGCTCCGGCCCCTTCGCCTGCAGACGCCAGTTCTGCACCTCGATAGGGATGTCCAGGCTGCGGCGTCCGTACAGCTCGCGGTAAACTTCTCCGAAGTCCGCCGCGATCCTGCCGGTCGAAGCAGTGCCGAGAGCGCCGTCCGGCACCGGCGTCTGCACCTCGTGTATCTGGCCGGTAAGGCGCAGGTCGGCGGTGCGCGTCAGCTCCACGTCGGCGGCGGAGACGCCCGCGGCGGCGAGCATGGCCCGGCCCTGCTCCTCCATCTCCGCGTACACCGCGTTGACCGTCCCCCAGTCGGCCTCCGAAAGCAGGCCCGGGAGCGAGCGCACGCCCTCGAACGAGAGCGGGACGGTGAGGCATCCGACGGCGGAGGTCACGCCCGCGCCGAGCGGCGCGATCACCTCGCGCACGCCCAGCCTGCGGGCGACCTCGCAGGCGTGCACCGGCCCCGCGCCGCCGAAGGCCATGAGCGCGTAGTTGCGCGGGTCCTTGTTCCTCTCGATGATGTGGATGCGCGCGGCCGCGGCCATGTTCTCTGCCACGACGCGGTTGACGCCCCACGCGGCATCGACCGCCGACAGGCCGGCGCGGGCGGCCAGATCGGCGACGGCGTTGCGCGCGGCGTCCGGGTCCAGGCGCATCCGCCCGCCGAGGAAGTAGTCGGGATCCAGGTAACCGAGCAGCAGGTCCGCGTCCGTCACCGTGGGCTGCTCGCCGCCGAGCGCGTAGCACGCGGGGCCCGGATCGGCGCCAGCGCTGTCCGGCCCGACCTTCAGCAGGCCGAGGTTGTCTATCCACGCGATGCTGCCGCCGCCCGCGCCTATCTCTATCAGGTCCAGCACGGGCGCGATGATCGGCAGGCCGCTGCCCTTCCTGAACCGCTGCACGCGGTCCACTTCCATGAAGTTTGTGACCGCCGCCCTGCCGTTCTCTATGACGCACGTCTTGGCGGTGGTGCCGCCCATGTCGAGCGAGACGAGGTCCAGCTTGCCAAGCAGCTTGCCGTAGAAGCAGGCGGCAAGCGCGCCCGCCGCCGGGCCGGACTCCAGCAGCCGCACGGGGTGGCGGCGCGCCCAGCCGCTGTCCATGACGCCGCCCTCCGACAGCATGACGAGCAGCCTGCCGCCGTAGCCCTGCTCCGCGAGGCCGGATTCGACGCCCCGGAGGTACCGCGACACGGCGGGCTTCATGTACGCGTCCGCGACGGTGGTGGACGTGCGCTCGTACTCGTTGATGACCGGCGCGACCTCGGACGACACGGAGATGGCCAGGTCAGGGTGGCGCCCGGCGGCCAGCGCCTGAAGCCTGCGCTCGTGGCCGGCGCTCTTGTATGCGTGGATGAAGGACACGGCGAGCGCGGTCACGCCTTCCGCCATGAGGCCGTCCACCACGGCCATGGCCTCGTCCTCGTCCAGCGGGCGGATGACGTCGCCGTCGCGGGTGACGCGCTCGTTCACGCCGCGCCTGAGGCGGCGCGGGACAAGCGGCTCCGGCATGCGGGCGTGCAGGTCGTACATGTCGTACATCTGCTCCCGGCCCATTTCGAGGATGTCGCGGAATCCCGCCGTGGTGATCAGCGCGGTCTTAGCGCCGCGACGCTGGATGATCGAGTTGGTGGTGAGCGTGGTGCTGTGCACGATGACCGACAGCGCGTCGAACGACGCGCCCGCGGCCTCCAGCGCCTCAGCCGCACCCTCCATCAGCGCCTGCTGCGGCGCGTCCGGGTTGGTCAGCACCTTGTGGACGCTCACCTCGCCGGTGGACAGGTCGAGCAGCGAGAAGTCGGTGAACGTGCCGCCGATGTCTATGCTGAGCGCGTGGGATGGGCTGGTGGACACTGCGGTTATGCTGGGGCGGCCGCCATGCTGTCGGCCTGGTCCACTATGTCGAGGCCCACGATCTCGCTCCAGGCCGCCAGCAGTCGTTGCGTGACCGGGCCCGGCACTTCGTCGCCGATCTCGCGGTTGTCGGCGCGGCCCACCGGCAGCAGGCAGTACGGAGTCGTGCACAGCAGCGCCTCGTCGGCGTTGTACACGTCGTACGGCTGGATGCGCTCCACGGACGTGGGGATTTCCAACTGCTCGGCCAACTCCAGCAGGGTGGCCTGCGATACGCCCTGGAGGGTGGCGTCGTCGCCGGGGGTTATCAGCGCCCCGTCCGAAACGATGCAGAAGTTCGCGCCGGAGCTTTCGCTCACGTTGCCGTCCATGTCCAGCAGCAGGGGGAAGGCGTCGGGATCGATGTCCTTCACCTCCAGTTCGGCAAGCACGAAGTTGAGCCGGTTGAAGTGCTTGATCTTCGGGTCCACCTGCATAGGCGAGTAGGCGCGCGCCTTCGGGATCACGACGTGTGCGCCCTCGCGGTACAGCCGCGAGTACGTCTTGAAGTCGATCGGATCGATCCACACCGAGACCGTCGGCGACATCTCTTCCGCGCCGGACCGGAACGCGCCCCTGGTGACGATCTGCGTGACCATGTAGTCGTCGCCCTGATGGCGCGCCGGCTCGTTGCGCTCGACCACCTGCTGCGTGACGGACGCCATTTCGGCCTTCGTCATCCCCGGGTCGATCCGAAGGTACTTCAGCGATCTGTACAGCCTGTCGATGTGGTCGTTCAGACGGTAGATCCGACCGTTGAACGTTCTGGACGTGTCGAACACCACGTCTCCGAGGCGGAACCCCCGGTCCATCATGCCGATCTTCGCCTCGCTCCTGGCCACGTACTCGCCATTCAGCCAGATCTGGTACTCCATGAGGGCCGCTCCTTTGAATGATGCCGACGACAACCCGGCAGCGTAGTCTATCAACCACGCCGTACCCGTTCAAAGCGCGGCCCGTACCGGCCCCGCGTGATATACTCGCCTTGAGTCAAGCGCTTCGCGCTGGGGCCGATTGCCATGACCACAGCCGCAACCAAGAGGAAGATACTTCCCTACCGCAGGCAGGGCGAGATTGACTACGACGCTCTGGACTTCGATCCCAGCGAGCCGGTAGAGAAGCCGGAGGCAATGGAGCAACGAGGCCCGCAGTTCGACGTCATGCAGCTCATCTGGAACGGGCTCGCGGAGTTCGGACGCCGGCCCGGCGTGTTCATGAGCTGGGACACGATCATCTCCTACGATCCCTCGAACCTGAACGTTCGAGTGTCCCCGGACTTCTACCTCGCGCTCGACGTGGACGTTGACGCGATCCTGGAGCGCCGGATTTACCTGCCGTGGGAGGTGGGCAAGCCGCCGGACTGGGCGCTGGAAGTGGCGTCGGTGAGCACTGGACGGATAGACGTCACCCGGAAGCGCGACATATACGCCACGGTGGGCGTGCCCGAGTACTGGCGCTTCGACCCGACCGGCGGCGATTACCACGGAGAGCCGCTCGCCGGGGACCTGCTGTCGGGCGGGGAGTACCGTCCGGTCGAACTGACCACGGAGCCGGACGGCGTACTGAAGGGGTACAGCCCCGTGCTGGACTTGAGCCTGGCATGGGACGAGGGCCGGCCCAGGTTCTACGACTCTCGGAAAGGCGCGTACGTGGAGGACTTCAGCGAGGTCTGGGACGCCCGCGCCGCCGCCGAGAGCCAGGCCACACAGGAGCAAGCCGAACGCATTGCCGCAGAGCGCATCGTCGCCGTCGAGCGCGACGCACGCATCGCCGCCGAGAGCCGCGCCGCGCAGGAGCGCGACGCGCGCATTGCCGCAGAAGCAGAACTGGAACGCCTGAAAAGGCAAATGAAGGAGTTAGACCATGACGACTAAGTACGCGCTGGAAGACTTCGTTGGCGACATGTCGGAGTTGATCGACTCGCAGCCGGACCAGGAGAGGCTGTTCGACAAGGGATCGGCCTACCTGGAGCGGCTGATCAACAATCCGGAGGCCATCCCGGAGGAGTACCGGCTGCCCTCGATGCAGCGCCGTGGCAGGAACCACGGCTCCTACCTGCTCCATTACGGCGAGGACAACGGCCTGCTCGTGAGCGCCGTCGTGTGGGGGCCGGGCGACCACACCGGGCCGCACGACCACAGGACGTGGGGCATGATCGGCGTGATGGGCAACGCCATCACCGAGACGCGGTTCCGCCGAGTAGATGACAGGGACCGGGAGGACTACGCGGTGCTGGAGAAGGACCGGGTGATAGTGTCCAAGCCGGGCGAGATCTCGCTACTGGTGCCGGAGGTGGACGAAATCCACCAGATGGACAACCTCACGGACGTGCCCACGGTGGAGATCCACGTGTACGGCAACGACCTGCGCGGCTTGCAGCGCAGCGCATTCGACCTGCACACCGGCAAGATCAAGGAGTTCGTCACCACCCGCTTCGACAATTGCTAACGGGGCCGGCGGGGCAGTCATCGAGTGCGGCCCGTTGATCGGGGATCGCGTACATCCGGCAGGAATCTTACGCCCATGAGCAATGATAACTACGACGCCATCGTGATTGGGGCGGGGCACAACGGCCTTGTGACGGCCGGGTACCTCGCGCGGGAGGGGCTGTCGGTGCTCGTGCTGGAGCGGCTGGACAAGCTCGGCGGCGCGGTCACGACGGACGAGTTCGCGCCGGGGTTCCTCGGCCCGATGTGCTCGTACGTGGCCTACATGCTCCAGGGCAAGGTGGTGGACGACCTCGATCTCAAGGGCCACGGCTTCGAGCTTATCAAGCAGCCGGTGGGCGGTCTGCAGGGCATCCATCCCTTCCTCGACGGGACGTACTTCGGCGGCCCCGGCATCGAGAGCGAGTTCGACGTAGCGAACCAGATCGCGCAATTCTCCGAGAAGGACTCGCGAAGCTACTTCCAGTGGCGGGCCTTCTGGGACGATGCCGCCGGAATCATGGCGCCCTACTTCCTCTCCGATCCCCCGACGATCGCCGACCTCATGAGCGACGTTCGAGGCACGCGCCAGGAGGAGGTCCTCGAAAAGCTCCTCACCTGGAGCTATGTGGACGCGCTAACAGCAACTTTCGAGGACGAGCGAGTGCAGGCGCACTTCATGGGCATCATCGAGATGGACCCGAGCGCGCCGGGGAGCATGCTCGGCCCGGCCATCGAGCGCGCCGGCGTGGCCGCGTCCCGCCCGGAAGACAAGGGCGTGCCCCGCATGAGCATGGGCAACATCACCGACGCGCTGGAAAGCTCGGTCCGCAGCCTCGGCGTGGACATCAGGACGCGCGCGCCGGTGTCGCAGGTCATGGTCGAGGGCGGCCTGGCGACCGGCGTTCGGCTGGCGAACGGCGAGACGATCACGGCGCGCACGGTGATCTCCAACGCCGACCCGAAGCGCACGTACGGCACGATGCTGGAGGGCGCCGAGCTCTCGGAGGACACGGTACGGCGGGCGAACGGCTGGAAGACCAGGGCCGGGTGCATCAAGTTCCTGGCCGCGATGACGGAGCTCCCGGACCTCTCGCGCTACCTTGGGGACGGCTACGACCCCAGCGCGATCATGAATATCCACATCGACGAGTCGGTCTCTTACCACCAGCGTAGTTGGGACGACTGCGAGGCCCGCAAGCCGACCTCCTGCCCGATCATGGGCATCCAGCTTTCGACGCTGGCCGAGCCCGGCCTCGTGCGCAGCGGAGCCGGGCACGTGATGTCCAACTGGGTCACGTACGAGTCGCCGGACCTTGCCGATGGTGACTGGAGCGACGTCAGGGACGAGGTGGGCGAGCAGATCATCGACGTTATCACGCAGTACGCGCCCAACTTCCGCGACAGCCTGATCGAGTGGACCGTGCAGACGCCCGTGGACATCGACACCCGCGTCGGCATGACCGACGGCAGCATCTTCCACCTTGACATGGTGCCCAACCAGCTACTGTCGCAGCGCCACCCGTACAGGACCGAAGTCCAGAACCTTTACATGTGCGGCTCCGGCACGCACCCGATGGGCTGTGTGACGGGCGCGCCCGGACACAACGCGGCCATGTCCATCCTGCGTGACCTGGGAAGGGCCGCCCCGGTCTGATGCGTCGCAATTCGAACGAAACGGAACCACACAACATGACCAATGACAACTACGACGCGATAGTGATCGGGGCCGGGCACAACGGCCTCGTGACCGCAGGGTACCTCGCGCAGGCGGGGCTTTCGGTGCTCGTCCTGGAACGCCTGGACAAGCTGGGCGGCGCCGTCACGACCGACGAGTTCGCGCCGGGGTTCCTCGGCCCCATGTGCTCGTACATCAGCTACATCATGCAGGGCAAGGTGGTGGACGATCTCAAGCTCAGAGACCACGGCTTCGAGATCATCAGAAGGCCCACGGGCGGATTCCGGGGCATCCACCCGTTCCTCGACGGCACATACCTGGGCG
Organism: Dehalococcoidia bacterium; assembly: GCA_963668185.1. Classification (GTDB taxonomy): domain Bacteria; phylum Chloroflexota; class Dehalococcoidia; order Lucifugimonadales. The sequence goes on along the minus strand of OY764162.1, from coordinate 134,647 downwards.
GCCCCGGCATCGACAGCGACTTCGACCTGGCGAACCAGATCGCCGGGTTCTCCGAGCACGACTCGCGGAGCTACTTCCAGTGGCGTTCCTTCTGGGAAGACGCCGCAGGGATATTCGCTCCGTACTTCCTCTCCGATCCGCCGACGATCGCAGACCTGATGAGCGACGTTCGCGGCACCCGCCAGGAGGAGGTTTTAGAGAAACTCCTGACGTGGAGCTTCGCGGACGCCGTTACGGACGCCTTCGAGGATGAGCGCGTCCAGGGGTACGTCATGGACATCATGGAGCTGGACCCCAGCGCGCCCGGCAGCATGTTGGGCCCGGCCATAGAGCGGGCGGGCATGTCGATCTCCCGCCCGGCTGACAAGGGTATTCCGCGCATGAGCATGGGCAACATCGCCGGCGCGCTCGAAAGTTCGGCGCGCAGCCTCGGCGTGGACATCAGGACGCGCGCGCCGGTGTCGCAGGTCATGGTGGAGGGCGGCCTGGCAACCGGCGTGCGGCTGGCGAACGGCGAGACGATCACGGCGCGCACTGTGATCTCCAACGCCGACCCGAAGCGCACGTACTCGACGATGCTGGACGGAGCGGAGCTTTCGGACGACATGGTCAGGCGGGCGAACGGGTGGAAGACGAGGGCCGGATGCGTGAAGTTCCTGGCCGCCATGACCGAGGTCCCCGACATGTCGCGGTACCTCGGCGACGGTTACGACCGGTCCCAGATAGTGACGATCACCATCAACGAGTCGCTCGCGTACCACCAGCAAAGCTGGAACGACTGCGAGGCCCGCAAGCCGACGACCTGCCCGATAATGGAAATCCAGCTTACCTCCGTGGCAGAGCCGGGCCTGGTCCGCAGTGGCGCGGGTCACGTGATGTCCAACTGGGTGCTGTACGAGTCGCCAGATCTCGCCGAAGGAGACTGGAGCGACATCAGGGACAGCGTCGGCGAGCAGATCATCGACGTGATCACGGCATACGCGCCCAACTTCCGCGACAGCCTGATCGAGTGGTCGGTACAGACCCCCGTGGACATAGACACGAGGGTGGGCATGACGGACGGCAACATCTTCCACTTGGACATGGCGCCGAACCAGCTACTCTCGCAGCGCCACCCGTACAGGACGGAGATCCGGAACCTGTACATGTGCGGTTCCGGCACGCACCCAATGGGCGGCGTGTCCGGCGCCCCCGGCCACAACGCCGCAATGGCAATCCTGCGCGACCTCGGCAGCGCCGCCACAGTCTGATCAGGGCGCGGCCCGGCCAACCCCGTTCGCCCTGAGCCTGTCGAAGGGCGCGCCCGGCTACCTCCGCGCCGAACGGGGCCCCGTCGTCGCCAGTTCCGTGACCAGCAACTCCAGCGCCGTCTCCTCGTCGAAGCGGCCCGTCTTCGCGCTCAGGTCCGCCTCAACGAGCTTGCCATGCGCCTCCCGCAGGCCCTCCGGCGTGAACATCGTCTCCTGGTCGAGCGTCTTGCGGAGCGGGTAGCCGGACAGCCGCAGCCTGCCACCCAGTTCCGAGGCGGGCACGCCCTGCGTTCTCATGTCCTTGGCGAGTATCAGCAGCCGCACCTGCCGCGCGATCATGGCCAGCACGAACGCCGGGCTGTTGCCGTCGTCGATCAGCCGCCGGAGGCTGCGCAACGCCACGTCCGGCCGGCCCTCGACCACGGCGTCAACGGCCACGAACACGCTCGCCTCGCCGCTGAAGGACACCATCGACTGGACGTCTTCCAGCGTGATCGCTCGTCCTTCAGCGTACAGCGCCAGCTTGTCGAGTTCGCCGTCCAGCACCCTCAGGTTGCCGCCGGAGAGGTCCGCCAGCCCGTTCACGGCGTCGCGCGTGATCTCGGCGTTCTTCCCTGCCGCCGAGTTCCGGATCCAGCCCTTGAGCCGTTCGCCCCGCAGAAGCGGGAACGTCCTGACGGTCGCGACGGCCTGCGCCTTCCTGAGCATCCTGTTCGACGGCGTAAGCCTGCCATCTACAAGCGCCAGGTCCGTGGTCGGCGGCATTTCGGGCGCGAACTCCCACAGCGCGTTCCAAGCGGCAGCGCCGGAAGCCTGCCCGCCGTCGTTCGAGCCGGCCGCGCCGCGCCGCTCGAAACGCGACAGCAGTCCCCTGACCACCACGAGCCGTCGCGGCGTCATGAACGGCACGGTGGCGCAGAGCGCGGTCACCTGCTCAGGCGTAGCCTCCCTCGCATCGAGTTCGGCCACGTTGATGTCCCGGATATCGGGAGGGCCGACCTCCTTCTTGAGATCGGCGAGCGCGCCTTCCCTGGAGAACTCATCCTCGCCGTAGAGCAGGTAGAACACTATCGACTTGACCTCACAGGCTCCGCGATCCTAGTCCACGCCCGGCGCAACGCCGGAAATCGTCCGCTATAATAGCCACAGAACTCCCGGGAGGGCCAGCGTGCTGCTGAGACCCATCATTTACCTGATGCAACTGACCGGCATTCCGAAGCTGGTCTTCTCGCTGCTCATGGACAAGCGCGTCCCGCTTCCCGTCAAGGCGATCCTGCCGGCGACCCTAGCTTACCTGATTATCCCGGCCGACCTCCTGCCCGACTTCGTGACCCCGATAGGCCGGATCGACGACGTGCTGGTCCTTGTCGTCGGCACGCTCGCGTTCCTCACGCTCGCGCCGAAGAGCGTGGTCGCCGAGTACACCGGCCGGGGCCGCGTAGAAGACGACTCAGGCGACGGCGGCGAGGTCGTCGAGGGCAAGTACCGTTACATCGACGACACGGACAACCCCTCGCCGGAGAACTCGGAGCGCGGCTGAACCAGCTCTTGCGCATAGCCATCGTGGGGCTGCCCGGCAGCGGCAAGACCACACTGTTCAACGCCCTGACCGGACTAGACGCGCCGGTGGGCGGATTCGGCGCGCCGGAATCGGGGGCGAACATCGGCTCCGCGCCCATCGAAGACCGCCGCCTGCCCAGGCTGGCCGCGCTGTTCGGCTCGTCGCGCCAGGTGCAAGCCGAGGCGACGCTCGTGGACGCGCAGGGCGGCGCCGAAGGCCGTCCGTCCGGCATGTTCGGCGGCGAGGTCATGAGCCACATCCAGGACGCCGACGCGCTGCTCATCGTAACGCGCGCGTTCGATAGTCCGTCCAGCCCGCACCCGGAGGGCGAGGTGGACGCCGTCCGGGACGCGGAGTCGGTGCTGATCGAGCTCGCGCTGGCGGACGCCGGCGTGGTCAGGCGGCGCATTGGCCGCGTCGAGGAGGGCATGAAGGGCGCGAGGGCGTCTGAACGGGAGGCGCTGACCGGCGAACTGGAGTTGCTGGGCAGACTGGCCGGCGCGCTCGACACCGGCACGCCGATCTCCCTCGTTCCCCTGTCAGAGTCGGACAGCGCCGCTATTCGCGGGTTCCAGCTCCTCACCGCCAAACCCCTGGCGCTCGTCGCCAACGTGGGCGAGGACGGAATCGACGAGTCCGCCGGGCTTGCCGGTCGGCTTGCGGAGCTTGAGGGATTCAGCAAGGTGCCGGTAGCCGCCCTGTGCGGGCAACTGGAGTTGGAGCTTTCGCAGATGGACGCCGAAGAGGAGTCGGAGTTCCGGCAGTCCCTCGGCCTCGGCGATCCCGCTTCAAAGCTCGTCATTGGCATGGTGAAGAGGGCGTTGAACATCCGCACGTTCTTCACCGGCAACGAGAGGGAGGCGCGCGCGTGGCCCGTGGTCCAGGGAACGAGCGCGATTGCCGCGGCCGGCGCGATTCACTCCGACTTTGAGCGAGGCTTCATAAGGGCGGAGGTCATCGGCTTCGATGACTTCGTCGATTGCGGAAGCCTGGTCGAGGCGAGACGCCGGGGCCTGCTCCGCCAGGAGGGGCGCGGCTACGTCGTCAGGGACGGCGACGTGATAAATGTCCTGTTCAGCGTCTAGGCGTTACGTGGTCCGGCTTGGCGGCAGGCTGTGAGTGAGTGATAATCTCTTGCGGATTCGCCGACGTTCTCCCTTACTCTGCGAACAGATCTCTCACGGAGAAACCCGCATATGAAAATTGCCGTTTGCGTCAAGCAGGTCCCGCTAGTCTCGATGCTCAAGTTCGACAACGAAACGAGGCGGCTGATTCGCGACGGCGTCCCCAGCGAGGTCAACCACTTCGACTTCCTGGCCGTCTGCGCCGCCGTGGACCTCAAGAAGGCGCACGGCGCGGAGGTCGTCGTGTACACGATGGGCCCGCCGCAGGCCCGCGAGGCGCTGGTGCAGTGCCTCGCGGTCGGGGCGGACCGCGCCGTACACCTGACCGACCGCGCCTTCGCAGGCTCCGACACGCTGGCCACCGCCAGAGCGCTCTCGATCGCTCTCGCCAACGAGGGCTTTGACCTGGTCCTGTGCGGGCGCAACAGCGTGGACTCTGAGACCGGGCAGGTCGGCCCGGAGATCGCCGAACTTCTCGGCATCCCGCAGGTCACGAACGTGCGGAAGCTAGAGTACGACGAGGCGACGCAAGCTGCTGTTCGCGCGGAACGGCTCACGGACGAGGGCCACGAGGTCGTCCTGGCGAGCTTGCCCGCGCTGGTCACCGCCGGCGAGGACGTGGCCGAGGAGATCTACCCCCGCAGGGAGGCGCTCCAGGAAGCGCAATCGAAGCCGATAGCCGAGGTCTCCGCGGCGGCGCTGTCGCCGGACAACGCCGCGTTCGGAATCGACGGCTCGCCCACGTGGGTTGACGAGATCTACTCCGTGGAGCCGGAGAGAGAGGGCATCGTCATCAGGGACGCGGCAGTGGAAGACGCCGTCGAGCAACTGCTCGCGTACCTCGACGAGCGGCGCGCGTTCGACCGGGGCGCGGCCACCGCGTCCGAAGCGCCGCAGCGCGGCGGACGGCGCGAGAGGTCGGACGCCGGCTCGATCTGGGTGTTCGCCGAGGTACTGGGGGGCGAGATCCGCCCTGTCACGTTCGAGATGCTGGGACGGTCTGTTGAGTTGGCGGACGCTCTCGGTACCAACGTGGAGGCGCTCCTGCTGGGCAGCGGCGTCTCGCAGCACGCGGGCGAGCTTGCCGCGCACGGCGCAGACGTCGTGCGCACGGCGGACGACGCGCGGCTCGCCGGCTACGACACGCGCACGTACGCCCACGTCCTCGCCCGCGCGATCGAGGAGCGCCGGCCTTACGCCGTGCTGTTCGGCTCCACGGTCATCGGGCGTGACCTCGCGGCCCGGCTGGCCGCACGGCTGGGCCTTGGGCTGACCGGCGACTGCGTGGGGCTGGAGATCGACGACGAAGGCCGCCTCGTCCAACTCAAGCCAGCGTTCGGCGGAAACATCGTCGCGCCGATCCTGTCTAAGACCGTGCCGTACATGTCCACGCTCCGCCCGGGAATGCTCACGCCGGTCCAGCCCGATCCCACGGTGGAGGCCACCGTCGCCCCCCTGGACCTGGGCGACGTGCCGGAGCCGGCGGTCGAGGTCATCGAACGCGTCGTGGACAGCTCCGCCGAGGGCGCGAACCTCGAGACCGCGAAGACCATCGTATCGGCGGGACAGGGCATCGGAGGGCCGGAGAACCTGCCCGTGCTGCGGGAACTCGCGGACGCGCTGGGCGCGGGTCTGGGCGCGTCCCGCAACGTGACAGACCTGGGATGGGTGCCGCGCCAGTACCAGATCGGCCTGTCCGGCAAGGCCGTGGCTCCAGACCTCTACTTCGCCGTGGGGATCAGGGGCGTGTTCAACCACATGGTCGGCGTCCAGAAGGCGGTAACCATCGTCGCGATCAACGACCGCGCCCGCTCGCCCATCTTCAAGGCCGCGGACATCGGCATCGTCGGCGACTACGCGGAAGTAGTGCCCGCCCTTACGCGGGCCATCAAGAGGCGCGCCGGAGCCTAAAAGGAAATCCGTTCGCCCTGAGCTTGTCGAAGGGCCGTTTCTATCCCTAGCCCGACGCCACGTACTTCGAAGGGCACTTCACGATGATGTTGTGGCTCGCGAACACGCCGTCCGGGGTGAGCGTACCCTCCAGAATGATCTCCGAGTGCTCGTTGAAGAACAGGTCCGGTACGACGCCGTCGTGACTGGCCAGGAGCGTCTGCTCGCCGTCCGTCAGCTTGAACTGGGCCGTCGTCGAGTCTTCGAGGCGGACGAAGGAGTCCGGCTCCAGCTTGCCGCTCACCCTCACTATCGAGTCGCCGAACGACGCGCCGGCCTCGTTGACCTCCGACACCGTGTAGTAATAGACGGTCGCGCTCTTGAAGGCCATGAACCCGAAGTAGCCCGCCGCCGCCGCGATGACGATCAGCGCCAGGATCAGCTTGCCCCGGTTGGTGAAGACGGTTGCCTGTTCGGCAGCCTCATCAGGAAAGTGCGGTATGACTTGTGACATAAGGCGACCCGCTCCTATTCAGTTCGCGGCCCGGCTTCTTGCTCCGAGTCGGCCAGCCTTTGTTTCAGGGCGTCGATCTCCTGCCGCAGCTCGTTCTGACGCCTCGACATCACGAACACGTACCCGAAGAACACGGCCCACGTGATTATAAACACTGCGAACATGTACGGCAGATTCGCTTCGGGGCCGTCGTCGGACTCAGGCTCTGACTCCTGGGGCAGGACTTCGGGGGCCTCGGTCTCCGCCACAGACGCGGCCTCGACCGCGCTCCCCCAGCCCGCGGCCGGCGCAAGCGCGGCTGCCCCGATGAGCAGCACGGCCAGCGCGGGAACGGCAACTACGCTAGCGCGAAGCACGGCGGTACATCTCGTCAACGAACTCCTCGGACGCCTTCATCGAGTAGCGCTGGGCCACGACCGCCGCGAAAAGCACAACGAACGTGACCAGCGCGACCATCAGAGTGAGGTTGATCGCGGAAGACGCGATCGCGTCCGCCTCCTGCGCCAGCGGCCCGATGTTCGTCTCCGGGTGCGCCGACCGCCAGAGCGACGTCGCGAGGTAGTTCAGCGTTGACGCGATCACCCCGATGACGGCCACCACGGACGCGTACCTTGCCTGCTGTGAACCGGGCGGAGAGTACGCCCTCACCATCATGTACGCCACGTAGATGAACCAGATGATCGCCGTCAGCGTCAGCTTGGGATCCCACGTCCACCACTGGCCCCACACCGGCTTCGCCCAGATCGAGCCTGTGACCAGCCCCAGCGTCGCGAACACGAGGCCCGCCTCCGCGCAGGAGTACGCGAACCGGTCCCAGCCCGCCTTTCGCGTGTTGAGGTACATGACGCTGCCGATAGCGACGGGCAGCAGCGCGGCGATGCCGATCATGGCCAACGGCACGTGGAAGTAGAAGATGCGCTGGGACACCCCCAGGTTCAGGTCTGTCGGGACCCAGAAGAACACCATGTACAGCGTCAGCGCCATGAGCGCCGCGCTCGCCGCCAGCAGCAGGTCGGGCGTCCAGAAGCGGTTCATGGCCCCAGACCGCGAAACCGGTTCAGCCGCTTCCTGTCTCATGTGTGCACTTTATCACAAATACTCGCTCAGCTACTACGAACATCCCTACCGGCACGAACCCACCTGCGTTTGGACGCCTTGGTCAGCCTTTGGCCCGTCAACCATACGCGTACGCGCAGAGCCTTGCGTACAGTCCTCCTCTGGCCATTAGCTCCGAGTGCGAACCTTGTTCCACGATTCTCCCGGCGTTCAAGACCACTATGCTGTCTACGTTTCGTACGGTGGACAGACGGTGCGCCACTATGAGAACGGTCCTGTCCTCGAACAAACGCTCCAGCGCGGTGCGTACAGCTTCCTCCGACACCGCGTCGAGATTGGACGTCACTTCATCCAGTAGTAGGATGGAGGGCCTGCCTGCGATGGCCCGCGCAAGGCTTATCAATTGTGTTTGCCCGGCACTTAACTCCAGTCCGCCAGGACCAACTTGGGACTCGTATCCCATTTCGAGGCTCACGATGAACTTGTGGATTCCCACCGTTTCTGCGGCAGAAGTGATGTCCCGCTCAGAGATGTGCTCTCGTCCGAACCTGATGTTCTCGCGGATCGTCTCAGCGAAGATGTGAGAGTCTTGTACGGCAATGCCAAGATTCGGCGCAAGCCACTGGTAATCAACCTCGCTTATGTCGCGGTCGTCGACCAGTATCCGTCCCGAAGCGGGATCGTACAGCCGCATGAGCAGCGAAAGCAGGGTTGTCTTGCCCGCCCCCGTCGGCCCTACAATTGCGACTGTCTCGCCTGCCCCTATGCACAGATCGATATCGTGCAGCACCGGAATGCCCGCCAGATACTCGAAGTTCACGGACGAAAACTCTATCTCGCCTCGGACGTGCGATTCAGGCACCTGCAACTCACTCCCGGTTGCGGGCAACTCAATCGCGAGAAAGTCCAGAACCCTTGTAAGTGAGACTGTGGCCCTCTCGAGGTCGCCGAAGCCGTGGGCAATCAACTGCATCGGCTCGAAGAACCTTGCCCCATAGGCCGCGAAGGCAAGTATGAGGGTCACGTCCGCATCTCCTCTGGAAACGAGCAAGCCGCCGATGTAGAGCAAGATGGCCAGTCCGATGCCGCTGACTATCTCCATTGTTGGGCGCATCGCGGCAATCGACCTCTCCGCGGACAGGCTTGCATCCAAGTAAGCGGAGTTGGCGCTGCCAAGTCTTCCGGAGGCATACCGTTCCTGGCCAAGGCTCTGGATGACTCTAAAGTTGGACAGGGTTTCTTGCAGCAGTCCACTGAGCGACGAGAACGTCTCTCTGGCCTGTCTGAAACGCTCCGAGATGTACATTCGCCACAAGATGATTACGACGACCGACGCCAGGAGCATACCGATCATCACTACAGCAAGCCAGATGCTGATGAAGAACGCGGCCACAATGATGGCGAAGGCCGTCATCGTGACAGCCAGGACGTAGAGCATACCTCCCAGAAGCACCTGTATCTGCTCGACATCGCCATGCACATAGGCCATGACTTCGCCTACACGGTTCTCATCGTAGTACTTCATTGGCAGGCGCTGCATCTGATCGAAGAGATCGTTTCTGATGCTGTTGAGCATCCTCTGGGTGACGAATGACAGGGCTAGCAGATGCACGTAGTACGTGACCCCCTGTATGAGAGCGAGGGCTACTAGAATCAGGCCTACTTGCGCAGGGGAAAACGCTTCACCGGCTGGACGTGGGTCGATGGCGTGCTTTATCGCCCAGGGCAGTATCGCGGCTGACACCGAGTAGAGCAGCGCGAACGCAAATGCGACTGCTATCCAGCGGGGATAGGCTCGGCAATAGTCTATCAGCCTTGCCGCGGACCTCCTCATTGTCCTCGGCTCAACAGACGCAGGAGAGCTATCGATCACGGCCGTTTTCTCCAGACAAGGGCTGGCCGTCTGCAAGGACATCCTCAATCAGCATCGCGGACTGGATTGCGCTGATCTGCCGGAAGTGACGGCCGCTCGCCATGAGTTCGCGATATGTACCCTGCTCGACGATCCGGCCGTCTTCTAGGACCAGGACGTTGTCGGCGATTCGAGCGCTAGATACGCGATGAGTCACGATGAGCGTGGCCTTGTCGCGCGAAATGCGTGCTATGGCCTCCTGTATCCGATGTTCCGTTTCGAAGTCGACGTTAGAAGTCGAGTCATCGAATATGAGAATTGGTGGGTCCTGGACCACGACTCTTGCGATGGCAATCCTCTGCCTCTGTCCCCCCGAGAGCGTTATTCCTCGCTCCCCTATCAAGGTCTCGTAGCCGTTCGGAAGCTGAGCGATGAAGTCGTGAATATGCGCAATCTTGGCCGCCTCTTCGATGTCCTCCATGCTGAGATCCAATCTGCCGAAGGCAATGTTGTCTCTCACCGTTCCGGAAAACATGAACGAGTCTTGAAGGACGATGCCCACGCTTCTCCTCAGCACGGGCAGCGCGATATCTCTCAGGTCCGCTCCGTCGACCGTAATCCGGCCTTTGCTGACTTCGTAGAATCTTGGAACAAGGTTGGCGATTGTCGACTTTCCGGACCCCGCCGTGCCAAGAATGGCGACAACCTCGTTGGGGCGTATTTCAAAGCTCAGGTCGCTCACCACGGGGACGCCGGGCTCGTACTCTGATGACACGTCCGCAAACTCTATCCTGCCGGAAACACGCTCGTCCGCCGCACCGATGGCAACCGACGCGGCGCGTTCCTCCCTGGAGCGGTCCATCGCCGATAGGATCCTGCGACCGGAGGCGATTACTCTTAGCAGTTGCATGATGTAGTGAAGTCCATATCCGAAGTGCTCCGTAGATACCTCCAGCATGAGAATGAAGGTCGCCAGATGTCCGGGAGTTATCGCCCCGGCTGAAATGCGAATCATTCCGTACCAGATCAACAGTGCCAAACCTAAGTTGTACAGTGCGATCAGGGAACCTGTACGGCTCAGGTTGTAAGTTGTTGCCGAGTGAAGGTCGTCAGAGAGTGCATTCGAAGCTCGGCGGAACTTGGAGATGGCTGCCCTCTGGACTCCGAACGCGCGGACGATTCTGATACTGACCAAGCTCTCCTGGAGAACCGTCGTGAGACCACCGACCCTTTCCTGAACGCGATCCCATTTCTCTGCTCCGGCCGTCCTTCCCTGATAGGAGCGAACAAACCATACGAGGATTCCGGAGATGCTGATCAGACCGAACTGCCAGTCCACGGCGAGCATCAGCCCACCAAAGATTCCAACGAACACGAACATGTTGAGCATCGCGATTACACCGACGCTCATGAAATCCTGCACAACCTCGATGTCCGACGTTCCGATTGCCATCGATTCCCCGACTCGCCGCTGGCCATGGAACTGGAAGCTGGAATACAGAAGGCTGTCGTAGTAGTCGTTTCTGAGGTCCGCCGCTGCCCGGTGAGAAGTCGACTCGGACATCCATCTCTGGAAGTAGCCAAGGAATCCGCTGCCCATGGCAAGCGCCAGTACAATTGCGGAAAACCTGACTATCGTAGCGACTGCGAGGCCCTGCTCGAGGATATCGTCGATGACCATGCCGATGACGATGGGTATCATCATTGCCATGGACATGCTGCCGAGCATGCAGACGTACGAGATGGACAACCGCCACCCGTAACGGAAGCTGTACTCCCTGAGATCCCAAAGAGTCTTCATTGCACGCGCCTTACTTCAGACGCCTGATCCTGGGCATCGTTATGGCAGTGACAACGCCGATGGTCGCCAGCACGCTGCCGTTGATCAGGAAGGCCATCGGCGCGCCGAACAGGTCGCCCATTCTCCCCACGCCGAGGTGGCCGATGGGGCCGGTTCCTAGGCCGAGCACCCAGAATCCCATGGCCCTGCCCCTCTCCTCGTTGGTGACGTTCTCCTGCATCAGCGTCTTGTGCAAAGTGTCCACCAGGAACGCCATGGAACTGGTGAACAGGCCGGCAACCAGCGCGAGGTACAGGTTGCGTATCATGAACATCGCCATGAGGCTGACGCCGAAGCCGACAACCCCCCAGAACAGCAGCGGCCCTTTCCTGGTCGAGTCTCCGACGCTCGCCAGGAACACGAGCGCAACCGTGCTTCCGAGCCTGCGCACGGCGGTCAGCCAGCCGAGCGCCACAGCCCCCGCGCCCAGGACCGCGCTCGCATAGAGCGGGAGCAGCGTCTGGTGGCTGAACCCGAAGATCTCGGAAGCGCAGGTCATCACCAGGAGAAGCAGCAGGATCCGGTTGTCTCTGATCGCCTTGATTGCGCCCACGAAGTTCTCGAGTACCGAGTCATGTTGTCTGGGCGCAGCCTGCCCTACGTCGCGCACGAGCATCAGCAGCAGTAACGACAGCACGCCGGCGGCAACCACTCCCACGTAAGCGGCTCCCACGCTGGCGCTGGCTACGATGAAGCCGCCGAGCACAGACCCCATGAAACCGCCCACGTTCAGGGCAAGCGCGATCAGCGAGATGCCGTTGAGGGCATTCCGCTGGCCTACGATGTCGTACGTGTACGACAGAATCGTCGTCTGTTGAAAGGCCCATGCCGTACCGGCGGCGGCGGCAATCAAGATGAGGTGCCAGGGCTCCGCAACTCCCGCCAGCAGCAGCGCCGCCGCGACTGCCGCAACCACTGTGCCGGCGCCGGTGGTTACCTTAGAGAACATCCGCCGGTTCACTCTGTCCGTGATCGCTCCCGCGGGAATGCCTAAGAAGAAGAACGGCGCCATGCGCGCTGCGCTCAGCACGCCTACGAGGAAGGTCGAGTCCGTGACTTCCAGGATCAGCCATGCCAACGCCACGTGGTCTATCCCGGACCCAACGGAGTTGAGCACGACCGAGCTCCAGACGACGCGGAAGTCCCGGTACTGGAACGAGCGCGCGGCGGCGACGCGGCCGGTCAGCAGCGACTGAACGGCAGTCGTCATGGAATCACGTCATGCCCGGCCGTGTGCCGGCGGACTCGGCTGCTGTGCGGCATCGGTTCGCCTACCAGTTCGTAAACGCGCCGTCGTTCCGGCGTAGAAGCGGCGCCCAGCTCGTGGGCGGCGCGGGCCTCGACGCGGCAAGGTCCTCATCCATTTCAACGCCCAGGCCGGGGCGGTCCGGCGCGAACGCGTACCCGTCCTCCCAGTCGATCTGCACCGGGAACAGGTCTGCCGCGCACGTGCCCGGCCTTCGCGGCATCTCCTGCACGCCGACGTTCGTCGAGGCCATGCACAGCGCCACGCACGCGGCGGCGCTCACGGGGCCGAGCGGGTTGTGCGGCACGATGTCGATGTAGTGCGTCTCGCACCAGTGCGTGATCTTGAGCGCCTCCGTTATGCCCCCCACGATGCACAGGTCGATGCGTGCGTAGTCTATCGACTCGTCCTCTATGACCTCCCTGAACTGCCACTTGTTCGACCACTGCTCGCCCGCCGCGATCGGCAGGTTCACGCGGGAACGCAGCGTCCGGTAGCTCGCCGGGTTCTCGGAGCGCAGCGGGTCCTCGATGAAGAACGGACGGTACGGCTCCAGCAGCCCGCACAGCGTCGCCGCGTGCGTGGTGTCCAGCCTCGTGTGCACGTCGAGCAGGATCTGCATGTCCGGGCCCACCGCGTTTCGCACCGCTTCCACCTGTCGCGCCGCGAGCCTCATGGACTCCACAGGCTCCAGCAGCCCGTCGCCGGTCTCCGGAAGGCCCCAGCGCAGGAACTTCCAGCCCGCCTCCTTGAACTTCACGCTCTCTTCCGCCAGCGCCTCGGGTGCCGTCTCCTGGTTGTGCGGGTAGCACACCACCCTGTCCCGCACCGGCCCGCCCAGCAGCTTGTACACCGGCATGCCCAGGGCCTTGCCCTTGATGTCCCACAGCGCGATGTCGATAGCGCTCATCGCGCAGGCGTACACCCTGTCCGCCGGGAAGAACATCCCCCGGAACATGTGCTGCCACAGCCTCTCAGTGCTGAACGGGTCCTGGCCGACGATCAACTCCGAAAGGTGCTCCACCGCCTGGCTGATCGGGCCCTTCCACATCTGTATTCCCGCCTCCCCCAGGCCGTGTATCCCCTCATCCGTCTCCACCTTGACGATGAAGTAGGTTGAGTTGCCCTCACCCTGAATCGAGTACGGTTTCACGCGGGTAACCTTCAATGTCGTCTCCTCGTGCGAGGCCGCAGGTCTTAAAAGCCGTCTAAGAAACCCGTTCGCCCTTGTATTTTGTAAGGGCAGGCCTCGTGCCTGCCCGCTGCGTGCGGTTCCCCGTTCACCCTGACCGTGCCGTAGGGGCGCTTCGCGAAGCGCCCTCCCCTCCAATCCGTTCGCCCTGAGCCTATCGAAGGGCCTACCCCGCCGCCGCGTCCAGCGCAACCTCGAACGCCCCGCAAATCTCCGCCCGTTCCTTCCTCAGTATCGTTGTGTTTACGGTAAGGTTAACTTCCCCGGACTCCTCATCAGGAACGATCACCACGCCACACTCCGCCAGCGCCTCGACAAAGCAAGCCGCGTCAACTTCCGGCCCGATCTCCATCGGAAAGATGTTAGACCCGTTCTCCAACTCCCGCACCCTGATTTCGGAAAGCTCGTTAAGTCCCGCGAACACCGCCCGGGCGTGCGCCATCGCCTTCCCGAACCGCGCCTCGAAGCCGTCGAGCCCCCGCAGCGCGAGCGCCGCCGCGACCCACGCCTGCGACAGCCCGCCCCCGAACATGCGCCGCGCGTGGTACAGGCCGTCGCAGAACTCGGCCGTACCTGCCAACATCCCGCCGAACGGCGCGCCGAAGTACTTGTACAGCGACACGTACACCGTGTCGAACAGCGCCGCGTACTCCCGCACCGGCGTCCCCGTCGCCGCGGCCATCATGTACAGCCGCGCCCCGTCCAGGTGCGCCCCGACGCCGTGCTCGGCGGCAATGCTCGTGATGCGCCGCATCTCGTCCGGCGGCAGCGCCCTGCCCTTCTGCCTGCGCACCGGGCTCTCGATCATCACCGCCCCCACCGGCGTATCCACGCGCCCGGTCCCCGACGCCTCCAGCGCTTCCTCGAACTCAGCCGCCGTGAAGAAAGGCCGTCCGGGCGCGAGCGGCGCGAGGCTGATGCCGCTCAGCACGGGCACGCAGTCGCCGCAGTCCCGGTACAGGTGCGACTGCTCCTGCACCACGGCCCGCCGCTTGCCGCCGCAAAGCTGCCTGATCGCCATGTGGTTGGCCAGCGTCCCCGTCGGCATGAACACGGCCGCCTCCTTGCCGAGCGCCTCCGCCATCCGCCGCTCTAGCTCGCCAACCGCGCCGCCCAGCGAGTACGAGTCCTTCTCTATGCCGCGCTCCGCCTGAATCTGGCCCAGCCTCTCGATCGTCATCTCCGGCGTGCTCGGCTCCCCGTCGCCCCTGAACACCACCGCTCCCGGCTCGTGCGAAGCCGCCTCCAGCATGTTGCCAATGCGTTCGTTCATAAAGCCACACTCCAACTCACTTGCTACAATCGCCTGAAAGGTTAGCAGGTAAAGACCCTCACATGGCCAAACCTCGATCGACCAGGGCAGAAGCGAGGCGCGCCCGGCGCGCCGCCCATTCGACGTCGGGCGCATCCGGCTGGCTCACCTCGACCCGCGCCGCCGTCGCGGCGGCGGTCGCGGTCGTAATCGTGGCCGTTACCGTCGTCCTGTCCCTGGCGCTGACGGGCGGCGATTCCTCAGACCTTTCGCTCGAAGACCTCAGGAACCTGTCAGGAGAAAGCGAATCGCGGCTGCGCTCCATTACGCCCGAACAACTCGCGAGCGAGGCGGGAATCCCCATATCAGAGGTCGACGCCCTGCTCGAAGTCTCCGACATTCACCACTGGATGGGCATCAACGAAAGCTGGTCCAACAACCTGGACGAGGTCCGCCACCACATCCTGCACGACATGGAAGTCCTCGATTTCGACCCCGAGCACCAGACCGAAATGGGCCTCCTGCTGGACGCCTACGACTCGGTCGCCAGCCGCCAAGCCAGCGACATACGCTCGACAATGGCCCAGAATCCCCAGGCCCGCGACATGGACAAGGTGTACCTGTACGAAAGGCTGGTAGAACTCTCCCAGCAGCTAGGCCGCGAAGACTGGACCGCCCACTACCAGGAACACCTCGAAGAAGCCCTAGCCGAAGAGCAGGCCGAACAGGGCGTATCTGCGCCTTGACGTAGGGGCGCTTCGCGAAGCGCCCTCCCCCCGCACACAACCCTTCTGGCGTCTCTCTACCCGCCCCCGCTATCCCCGGACCCCCTCCCCCAACTCCGCCAGCACCCAACGGTTGAAGTGTAGCACGCCGTACTCCTGCGGCATCAGCACGTTGACGTGGTGGCGGTTCGACTTCAGCCCTGCTTGGTTGAACTCGCAAACGTCACCGTCCTGGATCACGACCAGCCGCCCCAACTCCGTCGCGTGCTCCAGGTCGAAGTCGTCGCGCGCCAAAGTCTCCGCCTCGAACAGCCACTCCATCTTCAACTCCGTCTTCTCAGGCCCGCGCGGCAGGATCCTCGCCGCCCTGATGTAGTCCGGGTGCACCGCCATGAAGAACCCTGGCCTCATCGTCCCGTACGAGAATCCCATCGCCGCCTCCTCAGGCGTGATGTCCTTGAAGAACGGTATCCCCGTCTGCCCGTCGATCGTCCACGTCACGTAGCCCTCGCCCATCTTGGAGCCCCCGTCGCCCGCGTCCTGCGCCGGCTGGTAGTTCGGATCGTCCCACGGGCTGAGGATGCCCTTGCCGTACACGGGCACGATCTCGCATAGCTCGGGGTGTACGTTCGGGCAGTGGAAGCACTCAGAAAAGTTCTCCCAGAAGATCTTCCAGTTGCAGTCCAGCGTCACCTCCATCGTGTCGCCCACCACCAGATCGCCCACGTGGTAGTTCTTGAACCGCTCCGGCATATCGCCCAGCGCCTGCTCGAACGGCATCGCGTCATCCCCCGCCAGGTTCACGAACACGTACCCGCCCCACTCGCCCACGGCCACCCGGTACAGCGAGTAGTCCCCCATACGGAAGTCCGCCGACTCCAACTGATGCGGCGTCGCGATCAGGTCGCCCTCCAGCGAGTACGTCCACGCATGGTACGGGCAGACGATCGAGCCGCCCTCGAACCGCCCCCGCGCCTGCGTGCACAGCACGGATCCCCGATGCCGGCACGTGTTGTGAAACGCGCTCAGCCGGCCCTTCAGGTCGCGCGTGATAACGATCTCTTGCCCGCCGATCCTCTCCACAACAAAGTCTCTCGGCGCAGCCAGCCTGTCCGATCGGCATACATACAGCCAGTTCTGGTAGAAGAAGACGGAAAGCTCGCGCTCGTAGTGGTCGGCGTCGTAGTAGTACTCCACCGGCACCGTGTGCTCGATCTTCGTCAGCAGTCTGCTCTTCGGCGGCTGTTGCATCTCAAGACCCCCGTCCTGTAGCTTGACCTGATACTAAGAACGCCGCCCCGCCTTGTCAACGAACCACCAGACGAGAAACTCCGGTCCCTTCCCCAGTCTGCTGGGGAAGGCTAGGATGGGGCCGCTCCGCCATTCGCCCTATCAACGAACCACCGGAAAGGCAATTCCCCAATGTGGACCAACCACCTCAAAGCAATGGTCGAAGACGGCCAAGTCGCATACGTCGCCCTCGTCACCGAGTTCCCCTCAGCCGACGTCGCCGAGTACATGGCCCTCCTCGGCTTCGACGCTGTCCTGATCGACGCCGAGCACACCGGCATCGACCCCGTGCAGTCGCGCGAGGCGTTCCGCGCCGTGACCGCGGGAGGCGCAACCCCCCTCGTCCGCACACCCTACAACAACCCTGACCTGATCCTCGGCTACCTCGACGCCGGCGCCCAGGGCGTCGTCGTCCCCCACTCCTGCACCGCCGACGATGTCCGGGCGACGGCCCGCGCCTGCCGCTACCCGCCGCTCGGTACCCGCGGCGCAGCGTGGGCAGCGCGCGGCTCGATGTACGGCACAGCCGGAGCGCCTCGCGCCACCTTCGACAACGCCAACCGCGAGGTCATGGCCATACCCCTGCTCGAAGACGTCGAGGCCATCGACAACCTCGACGAGATCATCGCCGTCCAAGGCGCAGACGCCCTGTTCGTGGGAGTCGGCGATCTCGCCCTCAGCATGGGCTACGAGTACGGTCACCCAAAGGTGGTCGAGGTCGCCGCAGACGCAGTCCGCCGCATCGCCGCCGCGGGCCGCGTCGCCATGACCGCCGTCACCAACCTCGACGAAGCCCGCGCCGCCGCCGACAACGGCGCCCGCATCCTGACCATCCAGCCCTTCGGCCTCTTCCGCAACACCATCCGCAACTGGCTCACGGAGGCTCGCAAGAACCCATGAATATCCCGAAAAACGTCACCATAACCGCCGCCGGCGGCGTAACCCTCGAAGGCACCCGCCCGCGCGTCATCGGGCGCAACGCCCGCCTGCCGGTGCACGGGCAGACGGTCAACGAGCCGGTCGTCCAGCTGCACACCGACGCCGGCGTCTCCGGCTGGGGCTGGTCGCCCGCCACGCGGGACGACGCGCAACGGCTCGTCGGCCAAAAGCTGCGCGAGGTCTTTGCCCCAGAGACCGGTGCCCGTGACGACCTGCTAATGTTCGACTTCCCCCTGTGGGACCTCGCCGGACAGCTTCTGGGGATGCCCGTCCACGCCATGCTCGGCGACGCCGGCAGCAGCCCCGTCCCCATCTACGACGGCGGCATTTACATAGACGAGTTGGACCCGGACACCGGCAGGGACGACGGAATCGAGCCGATGCTCCGCGCCGTCAGCATGGGCATGGACGCCGGCTTCCGGGCGTTCAAGGTCAAAGTTGGACGTGGCTACAGGTGGATGGAGCCGCAGGCCGGCATCCGGCGCGACATCGAAGTCATCCGCGCCATCCGGGACCTCGTCGGCCCCAGCGTCAAGATACTCATCGACGCCAACAACGGCTACACCCCCGACGAGGCGCGCCGAGTCATGCGGGAAGCCGGAGACTGCGACATCTACTGGTTCGAGGAGCCCTTCGAAGAGTCGGTTGAGGAGTGCGTCGCCTTCAAAGAGTTCATCCGCGAGGGCGGCTGGAACACGCTCCTTGCCGACGGCGAGACCCGCTCCGCCGCCTACGACCCCGGCTTCGAGGAGATCGTCCGCGCAGGCGGCATCGACGTCGTGCAGCTCGACCTGCGCCATTACACGCTGACCCGCTGGCTGCGCTACATGAGCGTCGTCCGGGAGACCGGCGTCATGGCCGCGCCCCACAACTGGGGATCGCACCTGTCCGGCTTCTACATCCCCCAGTTCGCCCGCGGCGCGGGAAACTTCGCCATAGGAGAGACAGACCACATGCAAATGCCCGCCGTCACAGCCCCCGGCTATGACATCGCCAACGGCAAACGAAGCGTCCCAGACACACCAGGCTTCGGCCTGTCCCTAGACGAAGACGCCTTCGCCAAAGCCCAGCGCGCCGAAGACATGTGGACGGTTGGTACCGAGTATGCTTAGCGACTCTAGACGGTTCGACCCCAAAGTAGAGGCTGAGCAATGAAGTTAACAGTAACGATAGACAGGGATGAAGACGGTGTCTGGATCGCCGAATGTCCTTCCATTCCCGGCTGCGTAAGCCAGGGAGACACGAAAAACCAAGCCTTAGACAACATTCGTGAGGCCATCGAACTCTGCCTCGAAGTACGTGCCGAAACCGGGTTGCCACTTACAATCGAGACGAGGTAACGCGCCCCGAGGCAAAGCCCACGAATCCGTCATACCGGCGGAGGCCGGTATCCAGAAGGGTTAAGAGTACGACTCAGCCTTGCGCAGCTTCATACGTTCCGCAGGCCTCACCGTCGCTGAGTTGTAGCCACGGCCCGATGGCCCGTCTCTGTACAGCCCTGCTCCACTCATCCGAGCCACCGTCCGCCCTGCGTGATTGGCCAAACTCGCCTACCGCGCAGCCTCGATCACAACCCGCCCGCCGTCCCGCACTTCGATGCTCAGGTCATGGTCGCCGAGCATTCGCATGCCTATGAGAGGCGTGGCATCGGAAAGATGGGCATAGACGCGCCTGAGCTCGCCGTCCCAGAGAACCGTGGCATCGTGGACGCTGAACCTCACTAGACTGCCGTCGGCCAGAAGCGCAGGTTCGTTAGTCAGGAAGGGCAATCCCAGTTCCGTGGCCAATGCCGGTGGCAACAACAGAAGCCCGGTAAAGCCGGTGTCTATCACCGCCTCCACTTCTCTCGACCGGCCCGATGGGCCTTGCACCGTGAGGGATATGACGGCTTCGTAAGCGTCGTTCACCGTCCCCTGGATCACCGGACAATCCCCAAAGAGCCGCCGCCGAACTTGTGTACAGCGCGGTACCCTACACGCAGAGACCATACGTCGATCGCCTGCGGGTGCCGCGCTCGCAGGCGATCCACCGCTTCAAGAACGTCTTCGCCGACAGCCCAACTCCCGCTGTCCACATCAATGGAGACGATTTCCCCGTGATGGTCCGCCTCAACCCGTTCCCGGATGTCCCGCTCGTAGATGTCCTTGCCCAGCCGGGCGATCTCCTCCTTCGGGCGCGTTGGCGCAGTCGGCCTGGGTGATTGCATCGGCGTCAAGGCATCTCCGTCTCGCATCGGTTAAGCCTCCTTTCACACTCGTACTCGCACACCCGCCATTCTACCAGTCCGCAGAATCTACTCCGCCCCCTCCAGCCACCGGCGTATCTGTCCCGCGTGGTCGTCGTAATGGTAGTACGTGTCGATGCGGATGCGCTCGCTGACCTCGCTCTTTTCGAACTCCGACTCGCCAAGCGCCGCCAGAAGCTCCACGACCCGCGAATGGGTATCGTCCGACTCCCGCCGCAGTTCGGCCAGGCCGGTCCCCCTCTTGTGTTCCGCCTCCCGCGCGTTGAACCCGTCGAGGTCCTCCGGCCATGCCGTAAGCGCATCGAAGTCGCCGTCGTCCAGGTAGCTCCGCAGCGCTTCGAGCGCCTCCACCTCCCACGTCGTAACGTGCCCGATCAGGTCCTTCACAGACCACGGACCGACCACGCCACGCTCATCCAGCCGGCCCTCCGGCACAAGCGCGACGGCGTCCTCGAACTCCCGCCACGATTCGCTCACAACGCTGAGTGTTTCCTCTCGGTTCATAACGTTATCTCGCCCTCATTCAGATTATCGAAGCCCTTCCCACGTAAATCTTACTAATCCTCCCTGCGTGTGCAAGAGAGCCCAAGCCCAACCTCCCACACGCACCCATTCAGTTCCGTGCGTCCTCTCCGCAAGAGACCCCAGCCGCACCCCCAACCCGCCCGCCCTGAGCCCGTCGAAGGGCCTCACGCGCCAGCGTGAACCGGGGCCCAGCCGGAATCCAGTGGGGCGTGGGCGGCCTACCAGTGACTGACGCGAAGGGAACGACTCTCTGATCCCGCTCCCTACTCACTGACCAAGACATCGATCGTGGTGCCAAGCGCGCTGGCGATGCGGGCCAGAGACGCGGCCGACCCCGGTTTCAGCCCGCGCTCAATCTCGGAGATGTACCCCGAGGCAATGCCCGTTCTCTCCGACAACTCCCTCAGGGTGATGCGCTGGTGGTCCCGAAAGGCCCGGATGGGACCCTTCCCTCGCATGATGTCGAGAGCGATCTCGTGTGGGACACGCACGCCGTCGTCCGCGTCCCGTGCAGCCAGCACGTCTTCAAGCTGGCTGTTGCGCTCGATGAGAGCGTCGTACTCCCTGCGAGTCAAGGTGACAGTCTCTTCGCTAGTCATACGCCTCCCTCCGGTGTCGAACTCTCAGGACTACGAGGATTGAGTGCTCGCCACGTTCAGTGGTGAAGATGACGCGGTGATGTCCGACTCTCAACCGCCTGTATGGGCTGCCGGTCAGCGCCGTCACTTGCCTGGCGAGCGAAGCCGGATTCTCCGCGTACTGCTCAATCTTGGCTATGATGCGTTCCCTGTCCCGTGCGGCAAGGCGGCGCATATCCCTGATCGCCCGTGTGCCCCATTCGATTCGCATCCTCTCATGCACACCCTCCATTTTCTCGAATAGAGAACAGACCGTCAAGACACCCGCATGACCGGTTCCGTTTCGTTATAGGTGATGACGTAGAATAGCGCCCCCGCCGTCATCCCCGCGCAGAGCCTGCCCTGAACCCGCTGCAGGCCCCATCTCCCGTTCGCCCTGAGCCTGCCGAAGGGCCACGCGCCCCCCGCACACTGTCATTCCAATCGCAACGCCCCGCCTCCCTGTCATTCCGAGTCCCCCGAGGAATCCAAAGCCTCCCGCTCGCCACCAACCTCCTTACACGGCAACCAACCCCAACCGTCATTCCGGCATTCACACGCCAGCGCGAACCCGGGGCCAGCCGGAATCCAGCGGCGCGGGGGCCGCCCACGACAGCCAGCCCTACGATGTAGGGGCCGTTCGCAAGAGCCTGCCGCGAGTCCCCCGAGGGGCCACGCCAACCCCCGTCCTCTGTCGTTCCGAGTCCCCCGAGGAACCTACAGCCTCCCGCTCGCCACCAACCCCCTTCCCAGTCAACCAACCTCCACTCGTCATTCCGGCACCCACGCGCCAGCGTGAACCGGGGCCAGCCGGAATCCAGCGGGGCGGGCCACGTCCCCCTAGCCACCAACCTCCTTCCACGGCAACCAACCCCCGCACACTGTCGTTCCGAGTCCCCCGAGGAACCTACAGCCTCCCGCCCTCCACAAACGCCCGCCCCCATCAACCAACCCCCCGTCCGCTCCCCCCTAGCCACTATCCACTATTCACCATCCACTCCCCATCCCCCTTGACACTCCAGTACGCGCTCGCTATCATAGAACCCATGAATGCCGAAACGCACACCATATCACCAATACAACGCATCGTCCGAGAAGAAACCAAGGACGGCAGACTCATCGTCCGTTTCCTAGTCGCCGCCATGCAGGACCAGATCCGCGGTGCCAAGCCCTACCACAGGCTAGACGCCGCACGCCAACTCATCAAACTAGGCTTCGAAGAAGCCAAAGAGTTCGCATCCCTCAAACCCCTTCCCCAGTCTGCTGGGGAAGGCAGGGATGGGGTGCATACAGAACTAAAACCCCTTCCCCAGTCTGCTGGGGAAGGACGGGATGGGGTTCCCGCAGACACCCTCGACACCACCGGCCTAAACCCCGACCTCGCACGCTTCATACGAGCCGAGACCGACGGAGGACGACAAGCCATACGATTCCTCATAGACGTCATGCTAGGCTTCATGCCCGGCTTCGGCCCCCACCACCGCATAGACGCCGCCAAAGAACTACTGCGCCGCGGCTTCGACGACGCACCCGGCCCCCTCGACAACCCGTTCGTGGTGAGCCTGTCGAACCACAACGCGCAGGGAACCCCTTCCCCGGACGCCAACGGAGCCTCCCTCTCACCCCTTCCCCAGTCTGCTGGGGAAGGCCGGGATGGGGTTCACGACATCCTCGCCGGCTACGAACCCCCGTACTCCAACACATACGGCCACAGCGGAGACACCGGCTTCGACAATCGAGCCGTCTCCAAAGCGACAGACGCCCTGCTGGACGCCGTCGGCAGGCGCCCGACGCCCCCGGACCCCAGAGTCGTTTACCCCTCCAAACGCGGCAGCATCATCATACACAACGGAGAGGAGCACTACTTCAGCGAACACGCCCGGCCGGCCGTCGAAAGGTCCATAGCGGCCGGCGAAATCATAGACGCGGTCAAGCGCATCCGCGAATCATGCCGCGGCCCCATCCGCCTAGCATGTCCCCACGGCAAAGCATCCTGCGACTGCGGCTTCGACCCCTTCGCCGAACACCCCGATGACCCGCACGCCCCCGGCGCCGAACACCCCGATGACGAACCCGACCCGTCTGACCCCTTCCCCAGTCTGCTGGGGAAGGCCGGGATGGGGTCAGCCGGCGCGTCCCTCGCCGAATCCACCGACACCGAACCCGACCCCGCCGAACCATGAGCCAGCGCCGTTGCCACTGTCATTCCGAGTCCCCCGAGAGCCTGCCCTGAGTCTCCCGAAGGGAATCTCGGACGCCCCGCAAGCCACCACCGCCGCGCCCCGGCCAAACGCGCGTCTCGCCGTGGGTGGGGCCTGGCGGCGTGCGGAAGGCTTTGGATTCCTCTCTCGCTTCGCTCGATCGGAATGACAGTTAGCAGTGCGCCCATCCGCATTCACGCGCCGGCGTGAACCCGGGGCTGGCGGAAATCCCCCGCGCCTTGTCAGCACCGGCGCGTCACGGCTACAATCTCGAACGGTCGAAGCGCCGCCCGGCCTGCCAGGCGGAAATCCCTCGACGCCCGCATCACCCTGACCCTTGAGGAGAGCGCAAAAGTATGACCACCACATACGAACCCAACGTAGTCCTGGAGACCGGAAAGTACAACGTAGTCGGCACCCGCCCCATCCGGCACGACGGCGCTGACAAGGTCACAGGACGCGCCCTGTACGGCGGCGACTTCAACGCCGCCGGACTGCTCCACGCCGCGATACTTCGCAGCCCGTACGCGCACGCCCGCATCAGGTCCATCGACACCTCGAAGGCGAGCGCCCTACCCGGCGTCCACGCCGTCGCCACCGGCAGCGATCTGCCCAATGCGTCGTTCGGCCAGATGGTCGACACCGGCGAGGGCGCGGTTGACCTGTATTACATGCAGAGCAACGCGATGGCCGTCGACAAGGTACTGTACAAGGGCCACGCGGTCGCCGGAGTGGCCGCTTCAAGCCCCCATATCGCACAGGAGGCGCTGGACCTGATCGAGGTCGAGTACGAGCCCCTGCCGGCCGTGCTTACGGCCCCGGAGGCAATGAAGGACGGCGCCCCCATCCTGATCGACGAGCTCAGGACATCGGAGATGGGCGAAACGGGCACCGTGCACACGAACGTCGCCGAGCACTTCCAGCACAGGCTGGGCGATGTGGACGAAGGCTTCGCAAAGGCCGACATTGTCATAGAGAAGGAGTTCAACACCGAGACCGTTCACCAGGGATACATCGAGCCGCAAAACGTGACCGCTCTCTGGAACGAGGACGACCGCCTGCACATCTGGACGAGCTCGCAGGGCCCGTTCGAGGTCCGCGCTGCCGTGGCCCAGTCCCTCGACATCCCGGTCTCACAGGTGAAGGTCACGCCAATGGAGATCGGCGGCGGCTTCGGCGGCAAGTTCCCGCTGCACCAGGAATCGATTACCGCGCTTATGTCCAAGCAGACCGGCAGGCCGGTGAAGACGATCATGAGCCGCAAGGAGGTCTTCGAAGGCACCGGCCCCACGTCCGGCTCATACATCAGGGTGAAGATCGGCGCCACCAACGACGGCAAGATCACGGCGGCGCAGGCGTACATGGCGTACGAGGCCGGCGCGTATCCGGGGTCGCCGGTGGGTGCCGGCTCCATGACGATCTACGCACCGTACGACGTTGAGAACGTTCTTATAGACGGGTACGACGTCGTCGTGAACAAGCCGAAGGCCGGCGCGTACCGCGCCCCAGGCGCCACCAACGCCGCATTCGCGGCGGAGACCGTGCTGGACGAGATAGCGGAGAAGCTGGGCATGGACCCGATCGACTTCCGGCTGAAGAACGCGGCAAAGGAGGGCAGCAGGCGCGCGGACGGCCCCGTCAACCCGCGCATCGGCTGCGTCGAGACGCTGGAGGCCCTGAAGGACCACCCGCATTACAGCGCTCCCCTCGAAGGCGAGAACGTGGGCCGCGGCATGGCCATCGGCTACTGGATGAACGGCGGCGGCCAGTCAAGCTGCACGATCTCCGTCAACACGGACGGCACCATCAACCTCGTTGAAGGCTCCACAGACATCGGCGGCACGCGGGCGTCCATCGCGATGCAGGCCGCCGAGGTGCTCGGCATCCCCGCTGAGAGCGTGAACCCCAAGGTCGCCGACACCGACTCCATCGGCTACACCGCCGGCACCGGCGGCAGCCGCGTCACCTTCGCCACCGGCCTCGCGGCCCACAACGCCGCGCAGCACATCAAGCAGCAGATGCTTGAACGCGCGGCCAGCATCTGGGACGTGGACGCCGACTCGCTTGAGCTTGCGGACGGCGTCTTCAGGTCGAAGGCAGACCCCGAACTCAACATGACCTTCAAGGACCTCGCCGGCCAGCTGAACGACACGGGCGGCCCCATCGTAGGCCGCGCCGCCGTCGACGCCGCAGGACCCGGCGGAGCCTACTCCGCCGTCATCGCCGACGTGAAGGTTGACCCGGACACCGGCAAGGTCGACCTCCTGCGCTTCACGATGGCGCAGGACGCCGGCAAGGCCATCCACCCAAGCTACGTCGAAGGCCAGATGCAGGGCGGCGCGGTGCAGGGCATCGGCTGGGCGCTCAACGAGGAGTACTACTACAACGACGACGGCGACATGACCAACAGCACCTTCCTGGACTACAGGATGCCCACCTCCCTCGATCTCCCGATGATCGACACCGTGATCGTAGAGGTGCCCAACCCAAGCCACCCGTACGGCGTGCGAGGCGTCGGCGAAGTCTCGATCGTGCCCCCGCCCGCCGCCATAGCCAACGCCATCTACCGCGCCACCGGCGCAAGAATAGATCGCCTCCCCATGAACCCCGTCACCGTCACAGAGGCCCTGAACAACGAATAACCCCCTCAACAGACCCTTGCACAACATCCGTCATTCCCGCCCCTCCTTCGCCGTCATTCCCGCGAAGAGCCTGTCCCGAGTCCGTCGAGGGGCGGGAATCCATCCGCCCGCGTGCCGTCGCACCAACCGCATGACAGCGGCAACGCGGTCATTCCCGCCCCTCCTTCTCCGTCATTCCCGCGAAGGCGGGAATCCATCCGCCCGCGTGCCGTCGCACCAACCGCATGACAGCGGCAACGCGGTCATTCCCGCCCCTCTTTCTCCGTCATTCCCGCGAAGGCGGGAATCCATCCCCCTCCGTCATTCCGGCGAAGGCCGGAATCCAGGGGCGCGGCCGGGCGGGGCCTCCGGCCTCTTCCCCAGTCTGCTGGGGAAGATTGAGATGGGGCCCGCAAGGAACCGCACATGACGCCTGACGCCCCATCCAGAGTCCTCCCCAAAGCCGCCCGCATCGTCATCATCGGCGCAGGCATCGTCGGCTGCGCCGTCGCCTATCACCTCGCGAAGCGCGGCGTCAAAGACATCCTCATCGTCGAGCAGGACAGGTGGCCCGAGCCCGGCGGCTCCACCCAGCACGCCTCCAACTTCTCCTTCCCCGTCGACCACTCCGAGGTCACGGCCAACTTCTCCAAGTACGGCCTAGACTTCTTCTCGTCGCTTGAACACGACGGCAAGCCCTGCTTCGTCACCGTCGGCGGAATCGAGATCGCCCGCACTGCCGACCGCATGCGGGAGCTGCACCGCAAGGTAGCGTCAGGCAAGTCCTGGGGCGTCCACGCCGAGATGGTCACCCCCGGCGAGGCGAAGGACCTGTTCCCGTTCCTCGAAACAGGCCCCATCAGGGGCGCGATGTGGACGCCCAGCGCCGGCCTCGTCACGCGCGCCGTCGACGCCGCCGCCGAGATGGTGCGCCAGGCCGAAGAGATGGGCGCGCTGCGGCTCCTGTCGAACACGAAGGTCACAGGGTTCGACGTGTCCCGCGGCAGAGTCGCCGGCGTGAAGACCACGCGCGGCACGGTCCAGACGGACACCGTCGTCTGCTGCGCCGGCATCTGGGGCCCCGCAATCGGCGACATGATCGGCTCTCCGATCCCGCTCGCCCCAATGCACCACCAGCTTGTCTATACCAGCCCGGTCCCCGAGCTTGCGGGCGCGAAGGGCCACATCGAGTGGCCGCTCCTGCGCGACCAGGACCGCGCCATGTACGTCCGCCAGGAGCACGACACGTGGGAAGTCGGCTCATACCTGCACCCCTCGATGATCACCGAGGCCGCCGACATCCCCTCCCCTGACGAGGCGCAGTACTCGCCCGCGATGATGCCGTTCACCGAAGAACACTTCATGCCCGCCATGGAGTCCATAATAGAAGTCATGCCCGTGCTCGCGAACGCCGGCCTGCAGTTCGGCTTCAACGGCCTCCTTTCCGTTACGCCCGACTCCGCGTCGATCATCGGCGAGTCCCGTCACGTTCGCGGCTTCTGGGCCGCCGAGGCCATCTGGGTAAAGGACGCCCCCGGCGCGGCCAGGATGCTGACCGAGTTGATGCTGGACGGCGAATCCGAGGTCGACTCCCACGCCGTGGATTACGCCAGGTTCCACGACCACCAGTTGCACAAGCGCCACGTGAACGCCCGCACCTCCGAAAACTTCCAGAAGATATACGGCATCGTCCACCCGCAGGAGCAGTGGTCGCAGGGCAGGAACAACCGCCGCAGCCCGTTCTATCCCCGGCAGCAGGAACTCGACGCCGTCTTCTACGAGTCGGCGGGCTGGGAGCGCCCCCAGTGGTACGAGTCCAACGCGCCCTTGCTCGAAGAGTTCGAAGTGCCGGACCGTTCCGGCTGGGAAGAGATGTGGTGGTCCCGCATCATCGGCGCGGAGCATCAGGCCGTCAGGGCCAGGGCCGGCATCTTCGACCTCACGTCCTTCCAGAAACTTGACGTGACCGGCCCGGGCGCGCTGGCCTATCTGGAGCGGATGGCCGTGTACCGCATGGACCAGCCCGTCGGACGAGGCACATACACGCCCCTCGTCAACCGGCACGGCGGCATCGTGGCAGACCTGACGATCCTCAGGCTGGGAGAGGAACGGTTCCGTGTAGTCACCGGCGGCGGAGTCGGCATGCACGACCTCGCCTGGTTCCGGCATCACCTGCCGGAAGACGGAAGCGTCCACATACAGGACGTCACGTCCGGCCTCGCCGTGGCCGGCGTCTGGGGGCCGCACAGCCGCGACATCCTGCAATCGGTCTGCGACGACGATCTGTCCAACGAAGCCTTCCCCTTCGCCACCGTCCGCGAGGTCACTTACGGCGACGTACCCGCCGCCATGCTCCGCATCTCGTACGTCGGCGAACTTGGCTGGGAGATATACACTCCAACCGAGTTCGGCCTCAAACTGTGGGACACGATCTGGGAGGCCGGACGAGAGCACGGCATGATCGCGGCAGGCGGCGGAGCCTACGGCGCATCGATGCGCCTGGAGAAAGGCTACCGCTTCTGGGGCCCCGACATGAACACGACCTTCAACCCCTTCGAGGCCGGCCTGATGCGCGACAACACGCACCCGAACCCCTCCCGCATCAAGCGCGCCGACTTCATCGGCAAAGAGGCCCTGCTCCGGATCCGCGAGCAAGGCGTCACCCGCCGCCTCTGCTGCATAACGTTCGACGACCCGGACGGCGTAGCCATGGGCAACGAGCCGATCATAGCCGGCAACGAAGTCGTCGGCTACGTCACCAGCTCCGACTACGCCTACTCCGTCGGCAAAGCCGTCGCCTACGGCTACCTCCCCATCGAGCACACAGAAGTCGGCACATCAGTAGAGATCGAGTACCTCGGCCGCCGCCACCCCGCCACCATATCCCCCGAACCCCTCTACGACCCACAAGGCACCCGCCTCCGAGCGTGAAGTACCCCCCTACACCGTCATTCCGGCGCAGGCCGGAATCCAGAGACGGACGGGACGGGGCCTCCGTCACTCCTCCAGCAGCCGCCGCGCGATGACCAGCTTCTGGATCTCGTTCGTGCCTTCGCCGATGATCATGAGCGGGGCATCGCGGTAGTACCGCTCGACCGGGAAGTCCTTCACGTAGCCGTAGCCGCCGTGGATGCGCATGGCCTCCATCGCCACCTCCCCGCATATCTCGCTGGCGAACAGCTTCGCCATGCCCGCCTCGAGATCTACCCTCGCACCCTCGTCTTTGCGCGCCGCCGCGTCCAGTGTCAGCAGCCGGGCGGCCTTGACCTTCGTGGCCATGTCCGCGAGCTTCAGCTGGATGGCTTGGTGCTTGGCGATCGGTTCGCCAAACGTACGCCTACGCTTCGCATAGTCGATGGCGGCGTCGAGCGCAGCCGCGGCCACGCCCACCGCGCGGGCAGCGACATTGATGCGGCCCGTCTCCAGCCCGCCCATCAACTGCCGGAACCCCCTCCCCTCCTCGCCACCCACCAGGTTCGTCACAGGCACGCGGCAGTCCTGGAAGGCCAGTTCGGCAGTATCGATGCCACGGTATCCGAGCTTGTCCAGCTTCCGGCCCACGGTCAGGCCCGGATTCGGCTTCTCCACCAGCAGGCATGATATGCCTCGATACGCAGGCTCCGCGTCCGGGTCGGTCTTCGCCGCCACGACGAACGCGTTCCCATTGGCGGCGTTCGTGATGAACATCTTGGAGCCGTTGATGACGTAGTCGTCCCCGTCGCGCACTGCGGAGGTGCAGATCGCCTGCACGTCGCTGCCGGCCTCCGGCTCGGTCAACGCAAGTCCTCCGCGCAGTTCGCCGCTGGCCAGCCGGGGCAGGAAGCGCCGCTTCTGGTCTTCGGCCCCGTACTCGCTCACGATGTAGGCCAGAACGTGGTGAGTGCCAATAATTCCGCTGACGCTCATCCAACCGCGGCACAGCTCTTCGAAGATCGTCGCGAACGTGACGTAGTCCAGCCCCAGGCCGCCGTACTCGACGGGAATCGTGATCCCGAACAGGCCGAGTTCCCGCATCTGCGCCACGAGATGCTCCGGGTAACGGTCCTCGGCCTCGTACTCTCCAGCTATCGGCTCAACTTCGTTCCGGACGAAGTCGCGGACAAGCCTCACGATCTGGGCGCGGGACTCGTCGTCGATTCCTCTGGTCATCGCAGGCGGTCCTATGGCGTTGAAGGGGCAGTAGTCATGGCAGTCTTGCGTGAATAGCGGCTAAACGTCAAAGGCGCAGCCTGAGCAGAGATCCCAAACCGGTACCGGATGCTAAGCGGACTGAAACTCTTTCCAGTCAATACCTAACCGTCTGATCGCCGAGCGCAGCGTTCCAATTTTCAAGTCTCGGCTACCCCAGTCCGGAAGTGTGGCGTCTCTGTGCGTTCGGGGATTGATCCATCTTCTGTGAGAGCCGCCTCTTCGTTTCGTAAACTCATAGCATCCGAGACTAGTCAACTTGGCTGCCGCTTCCCTGTATCTCACGCGACGGAGACAATAGCCTCAACTGATACCGGGCCGTTTGCATCATCCATGAATATACCTGACGGCAGCGTCCGGCCTCGA
The DNA here is from genome assembly GCA_963668185.1 of Dehalococcoidia bacterium. Classification (GTDB taxonomy): domain Bacteria; phylum Chloroflexota; class Dehalococcoidia; order Lucifugimonadales. The sequence continues at coordinate 104,153 of OY764162.1, read as the reverse complement.
TCCTCGTAGATTTCCACGACCACCGCAAAGGCATCTTCGGCATTTGCCAGCGCCTCGGCTACGGTGTCACCCTCGGTTACCAGTTCCGGCAGCAACGGCGAAGTCACGGTGTACCCGCCTTCGGGTTGAGGGTCCAGAACGAGAGGAATCTTAGCTATCATCTGCAAACTCCCATGAGGCGCGGTCTGGGCGGCGGCTAGATGGTGACGGCGTCCAGGAGGCCCTGCACCGTCGCGGGCTTGGCCTTTGCCGACACTTCCTCTGCACGCTGTTCGAACGGAGTGCGGTCCTCGTCGACGTACAGGAGGCCGAGCGGCACGCCGCCGGAGTTCGCCACCTTGTATGCTTGGCCCAGGTCCGTCGGATCATGGTCGTCGGGAATATCCCAGGCGAGGCCCGGTATGCCCTTGCGAGGATTGCCCTTCAGCGCCTCGTAGTTGTTGTTGTAGGTCGTGCAGGGCGACTGCACGTGAACCACGGCGAACCCGGGATGGTCCATCGCGTCGCCAATCGTTGCGGACAGGTCCTTCACCTTGCTGGACAGACCTGAGGCTACGAACGACACGCCAAGCGTCAGGTACAGGTTCAACGGGTTGATCGCATCCTCAGGTTTGCCGTACGGGGTGGAACTGGTGATGTCTCCGAAACCGGTGGTGGGAGAGCTCTGGCCCTTGGTTAGCCCGTACACCGCGTTGTCCATGATCACGACCGCGATGTTGAGGTTGCGGGCCGCCTGCGGGCCGATGTGCTCCATCCCGATGGACAGGAAGTCGCCGTCACCCGCGACGACGATCACGTCCAACTCCGGACGAGCCGTCTTGATGCCGAACGCCGCCGGCAGGGTCCTGCCGTGAATCCCGTGGAAGCCGAACGGCTGGCGGTCTTCCTCTAGCAGGTGGACCATGTTGCCTGAGCAGCCGATTCCGGCGACGACCACGGTCTGCTCGATGGGCTTCTCGCGCTCGATCACGCGCTTATCGACAGCGGCCTCCAGGGCTCTGCGCACTCCGAAGTCTCCGCAGCCGGGGCACCATTTGAAGTCGTACTCGGGGTTATTGGCGCTCATGCCATGACCTCCTCGCGCGTTACCGCCGTCGTCCTATTGCGAATCTCCCGCATCAAATCGCCAACTTTGAACGGCAGTCCCGTGTAATGCGTAATCGATTGGGCGTTCACGCCGTACGACCGCAGGATCGTTGAGAGCTGGCCCTGGTAGTTCAACTCGGGAACCAGCACCAGTTCTTTCGAGCGCAACTGCTCCAGCATCGCCGGCGGCAGCGGATTGAGGTACATCGTGTACAACCAGCCGACGTTCAGCCCTTCCCCTGTCAGGCGCCTGTACGCCTCCAGGGCCGGCCCCTTCGAGCCTCCCCATGGAACTACGGCAACCGGAGCATCGGGGTTTTCGCTTTCGAACTCGCTCTCGTGGAGCAACGCGAGCTTGCCGAAACGCCGCTCAGTCATGTGGACGTGGTGGTGCGGCAGGTGCGTCGTGTCGCCGATCGTGTCGTGCTCAGACCCGTTGGCTACGTAGCTGCCCGGCCCTCCTGGGATGGGCATCGGAGAAAGTTCGACGCTCTCGTAGCGCTGGTAGCCGTTCTCGCCGGCGTACACGGCCCTGCTCTCCACGTCGAGGGCCGCGAGGGCGGGCTTGGGCAGGTTCGCCTGCCGCTCCGACAGCATGTGCTCGCTGAGTATCACCACGGGGCCCTGATACCGTTCGGCCCAGTTCAGCGCCGCCGCTCCGGCGTAGAAGCACTCCTCCACCGTGCCGGGAGCAATGACGGGCAGTCGAATGTCCCCGTGCGACGGAGTAAGAGCTGTGAAGAGATCGGACTGCTCCGTCTTCGTGGGCAATCCTGTCGAAGGGCCGCCCCTCTGAACGTTGACCACGACGATGGGAATCTCGGCCATCCACGCGAGGCCCAGCCCTTCGGACATCAGCGAGAAGCCCGGGCCCGCAGTGCTGGTCATCGCCTTCTTGCCCGCGTACCCTGCCCCGACGATTGAGACGATGGACTCGATCTCGGAACTGGCCTGGTACGCGAAGCGACCGAGCCGGGGCATGTTCTGTTCCATCCAGATAAGCAGCGAAGTGGCGGGCGAGATGGGATAGCCTACGAAGAAATCGAGGCCGGCCGCGCACGCGCCAAGCGCCAGGGCCTGGTTGCCGCTTACGAGAATCTGGTCCCACGCCGGTTTGTCGGGCGGGGCGAGTTCGCCAAGGCTGAATCCGCTGGACTCCGCCTCGTCCCTGCCGAGCGCCAACGCCTTGTTGTTCGCCTCGATGATCTTTTCGTCACCGGGGCGGCCGCGGGTGAACTTCTTGACGTTGAAGGCCTCCAGGGCCTCGTGGGAGAAGCTGACCAGGTAGCCGATCGCGCCAACGACGACCATGTTCGCCGCCCTCGCGTTGCCCGTTGACCGCGCGAGGTCGTCGAACGGCATGCCGAAGCTGTTCGAGTCTCCCTGGAGATCGAACTCCTTGGTGTCGTAGATGATTACTCCACCCTCCCGGACCTCATTCTTGTGGTTGTCGTAGGCCTCCCGGTTGAACGCCACCAGAACGTCAACCTCGTCGCCGGAACTGAGGACCCGCGAGGTGGAGATGCGCGCCTGGGCGAACGTGGGCCCGCCGATGATCTGGGAAGGAAAGGTGGCGAACGTCTGGATGTGATACCCGACCTCGGTGGCCGCCTGTATCAGGGCGTCGGCAGACGTGAGCAGGCCCTGGCCGCCCTCGCCGGCGAATCGAACTACGAAGTCATCCCTCTTCAATTGAGCGCCTCCCTTCGGGCACTCGAAACGTCAACAAACAACAAAACGCCGACAGGTCTCCACAGGAGCCCATGTCGGCGTTTTAGCGTCCATCTCAGTATCTCTCGCACGTCAAATGATACGTCCGCCCGGCTGCGGTGTCAACGAACTGTACTCGTTCCGAAACCCGGGGAGCTGTCTCATTTTGTCTCATTCTGTCTCTTTTCGTAGCTGGGACGCTGCCGGCATGAGACGGTTTTGAGACGCTGATGAGACGGATTTGAAGCAGTTCTGAGGCACTTTGAGACGATTATGAGACAGTGGCCTGGGGCGCGCGACGATGGGATGTCCGGCACGCGTCGGCGCGTGGTCTGCGTTGTTAATGTTCATGCGGGCATCTTAGCACACTAGTTCTCGGAAGGGCAGGGGGCGATAGCAGCAACGCCCTCTGCGGCCCGCCTATGACGGCGTGTGGTATTCTTGAGTTCTCAGAAACGGGGGTTGTCATGGGGACGTTCAAGCAAAGTGTGGCGATCAGCGACGGCAACGGCGGCGAGGAGCGCACCGTATTGGCGGAAGTGGATACCGGAGCCACGTACACGATGTTGCCCGACGCCGTTCTGCGAGTCTCGCTGGGCATAAGACCCACGCGCGAGGAAGTGTTCACGTTCGCGAACGGAAGCAAAGCGAGGCTGCCGGTTGGCGATGCGCTGCTGAGAGCGGAAGGCAAGGAGGCGTTCAGTCCGGTGGTGTTCGGCGTGGATGCGTCTGAGTGTCTCCTGGGCGCTACGTCGTTACAGGCGCTCGGACTGATCGCGGACACGTCCAACCACAGACTGATTCCCGCTCCGAGCCTCCGCCTGTAACGAGCAAGCTCATAGGCGTAACTGACGCCTCGATCCGCCCCCCGTTCGCCCTGAGCCCCGTGGAAGGGCCGCCCCCCTCGCGCCGTCATTCCCGCGTAGGGGCCGTTCGCGAACGGCCCTTGCCCCCCGTTCGCGGTGAGCCCCGTCGAACCACGTCCCAAACCCCCTTCCAGACCCTGCCGGATAATGGCACAATGCGATACCATCGTAACGCAGCGTCGTGCGCGGTCGTCATGGTACGCTGCGCGCGCGCTTCCATTGCCCACGAGAGGACCATATCGAATGTATAACCCCCCCCCCCCCCCGCGCGAGGGGTCACTACAATGAACCCATCCATACGCCCGCTGCTCATCACGCTCGCGATCGCGCTGGCGGCGGGGCTGACAGCGCTGCTCGGGGGCGCGGCGTCGGCCCAGTCGGATCCCGTGGACTACGACTTGGACAACGACAACCTCATCGAGATATTCACGCTGGAGCAGTTGAACGCGGTCCGCTGGGACCTGGACGGCAACGGCGCGGATCCGAGCGATGTAAATGCCTACGCCGCCGCCTTCCCCAACGCGGTCACCGGCATGGGCTGCGCCCCCATTGACGGCACTCCAACCTGCAGGGGCTACGAACTGGCCCGGAGCCTCGACTTCAACGCGGACTCCAGCTATGTCGACGCGAATACTAACAAGACCGGCTGGACCACCGGCGACGGCTGGACGCCCATCGGCGAGGACGGAGCGGCGTTCACGGCCATCTTCGATGGCAACGGCCACACGATATCCAACCTGTACATCAACAACGTGACCGCAACGGAGACGACGCACGCTGGGCTGTTCGGCAACATCGGCGGCGGTACGGTGAGGAACGTGGGCGTGGCAAGCGGCGAAGTCAAGGTCATCGTGACCGCGACCGGCAGTGCCAACGTCGATGCCTGGGCGGGAGGGCTGGCTGGATACAGTTCCGGCACGATAACCGACAGTTGGTCCGACGTCACTGTGTCCGCGGAGGCCGTTGGCCCGGAGAACCAAATCGATTATGAAGCCGCCGCAGGCGGGCTGGTGGGCTTTGCCCACAACAGCAGCGTCATCCTGCGCAGCTATGCCATGGGCAACGTGGAAGCCGACGCCGGGAGCGACGACAACTCTATCGCCGGCGGGCTGGTGGGCTTCAATGCGGGGCGCATCGGAGCGTCCTTCGCCACCGGCGACGTCCTGGCAGACTCCAACTCCGGCACTGGGAACGGCCAGGGTCGGAACGCCTATGCCGGCGGGCTGGTGGGGTACAATTTCTTCGGCACGGTGTCGGTAAGCTACGCCACCGGCAGCGCCGAGGCCAGGAGCCACGCCGGCGACACCGTCGAGAGGGCCGGCGGGCTTGTAGGCTCACACGACGGAACCATCGAGGCCAGCTACTCGCGGGGAGCCGCCACCATCTCGGGCGGAGGCGAAAACGCCGGTAGCGGCGTGGGCGGCTTCATCGGGGGCGGGAACGGTACGGTGACCGCCAGCTACTGGGACACGGATCCCGACGCCTCGAACATCCCCGACGATAACGACGACGACGCGCCGGAGGGCAAGACGACTGCTGAGTTGAAGGCGCCCACGGGCTACGGCACGGCCCCGGACATCTACGCCGCCTGGAACGTGAACTACGACAACAACGCTGCCACCGGAGACTCCACCGGGCTGGACAACCCGTGGCTCTTCGGCACAGCGAGCGATTACCCGCGCCTCAGGGAGTTGGCGCCCATGCTCGTGAGCGTGGGCGTCGCCGGTTCCGGGACGCTCGGCGCCGGCGACAAGGTAACGGTGACCGTGAACTTCGACAAGCGCGTGAAGGTGAACGGCTCGCCGTCGTTGGCCATCGCCATCGGAGGCGAGGCGCGCACGGCGGCGTACGCGGGCACGGCCTCATCGACGCTCACGTTCCGCTACACCGTCGTCCGTGGCGACAACGGCGCGGTGACCGTGCCTGACGGCTCGATCGCTCTCGGAGAAAACGGCTCGATAACCGACCTGTCCGGCGTCAATGCGCCCGCGAGCCTGGCGTTTGAGGGCGCGTCGGTTCTCGCGGGCCTCAGCGCGATGACCGTGCCGCCCGACACGACGGCGCCGTCGGTGCGGTACAAGCCGCCGGCGTCGCTCACGGTGGGCCAGCGCATCCGCACCATAGTCCCGATAACCAGCGACGCGGACATTGAGTCGTACGCACTGAAGGAAGGCTCCATCCTGCCGCGCACCCTGCGCCTGGACCCGGACACCGGCAGGATCACGGGCCGGCCTACGAGGGCGATCGGTCGGAGCACCACGGTCATCATCCTCGTCTGCGACGCCGAGCCCAACTGCGCGGAAGTCACGCTGAAGCTCCCGGCCATCATCGACGAGGAGGCGGACGCGCCGCCTCCGGAGCCGCAGCTGCCGGAAGTGCCGCCGCTGGACCTCTCCACCATAACCGTGGGCGACGCGTCGCCGTCAAGCGGGCTGCTGCTCGCGCTGGCGTCAGCGGGCGCGGCGCTGCTGGCGGGGGGCGTGGGGATGGCGGCGGTGCGGCGGCGGAGGAGGGGCCGACGCACGTAACGGCACTGACGACGACCGTAGGGGCGTGGCGGTGGCTGTCGTTCCGAGTCCCTCGAGGAACCTCAGACGCCCCGCGCTCCACCGACGTTCGGTCTTGGCTGAATGCGTTGCTTGCGAGGACGGGCGTTGATGCCAGGCGAGAAGTCTTAGATTCTTCGCTTCGCTCAGAATGACAGGTGGACGGTGTCGGCCATGACAGGCGGATGGATTCCCGCCCATTCGGCTGCGCTCAGGGCAGGCTCTGCGCGGGAATGACGGTTGGGTGGGGGCAAGGGCCGTTCGCGAACGGCCCCTACACACACGCGCCGCCAGTCCCTCTGTCATTCTTCGCTTCGCCCACCCCTTCTGTCATTCCGATCGTAGCGGAGCGGAGAGAGGAATCTCAGACGCCTCGCGCTCCACCGACGTTCGGTCCTGGCTGAATGCGTTGCTTGCGAGGTCGTGCTAGGCGGTCACGGTCCCGCACAGTACGGCTACCGTGCCGAGGGCGAGGCTGTGGCGCTGGATGTCTTGGAAGCCTGCGTCCCGCATCAGGTCTGCCAGCTCCCGCGCCGTCCTGAAGGCTTGCACGGACTCGGGCAGGTAGGTGTACGCCTCGCGGTCTCCGGCCAGCAGGGTCCCGATGAGCGGCGTCACGTACCGGAAGTACACCGGGAACAGCCGCCCGAACGGCCCCCTGCCCTCCAGCGGCACGATCTCCAGGATCGAGAGGCGTCCGCCGGGCCGCAGCACGCGCGCCATCTCCCGCAGCGACTTGGGCACGTCGGTGAAGTTCCGCACGCCGAAGCCCACCGTCGCGCAAGCGAATGCGTCGTCCGCGAACGGCAGCTCATGCACGTCGCCGGACACGAACGTGACGCGCGACGACAGCCCGTGCCGGTCCGCCTTCTCCCGGCCCACACGCATCATCGCGCGGGAGAAGTCGACGCCGACCACGTCCGTGACGCCCGGCATCCGCCCCAGTTCGACCGCGAAGTCCGCCGTGCCCGTGGCAACGTCCAGCGCAGGGCCGCGCTGCCCCTCGGCCGCCATGCGGGTGGCGAGCCTGCGCCACGCGTAATGCCGCCCGGCAGACATCACGGTGTTCAGCATGTCGTACCGCCGCGCGATCCGCCCGAACGTCCGGGCAACGTAACGCGCCCGCTCCTCGCCTCTCAGTTGCGCCAGCTTGAAACTCCCGGTTGCTATTCTTTGTGCGAGACCATACTACCCCGGTTGAGCCGGAGAGCGAAGAGGCGCTGCTCATGTATACTTGGCCCGAACCTGCTGACCAAGCTGCGAAGGCCCAACGCATGACCACTCAACCGGACGAGAAAGACAGAGAGGAACCCACTCCCGAGGCTGGCGGCGACGGCGAGACCGTTGCCAAGCGAGCGCCGGGCGACGCGCCGGAAGCCGCCGCTGAGCCGGAGTCCGAGCCGGTAGCCGAAACGTCTGAGGACGAAGACGCGGCCATCGTCGCCTCAGTGCCCGTGGATGAAGGGCCGGAGAAGGTGTACCGGCAGTCGCGCTGGGCTTGGGGCTGGCCGCTCATCCCGTGGGGGGTCCTGATCGCCTTCCAGATCTGGATCGCGGGCGATCCGATATTCACGCTGATGTTCTTCGTGCTGGCGGGCATCATGACGCTGCCGAGGTACCTCCGGTGGAGGAGCACGACGTACCGCGTCTCGCCGGCCGGAATCAAGGTCACTCACCAGTCCGCGTCCGGCTCGCAGGACTTCGAGGTCGAGTTCAACGAGGTCGTCAGCGTCGAGGTCGAGCGCGGGTTCCTGGACCGCACGCTCGGCTACAAGACCATTGCGATACTTCTCGAAGACAGGGGGCTGGCCAAGCTCACCTTCGTACCCGTGGAGGCCGATCTGGACGAGGAAATCAACGCAAGGGTGAAGGAGTCCCCGGCATGACCGCCTGACGCGCTGCCGTCAGATGTCGCGCGGGATGCTGGAGCGCCACGTCCTCTCGAACACGCGCTCATCCCCCTCGAACGCCTCAAGCTCGCTGGTCAGGTGGTAGTGGGTGAGATCGCACGTCCAGGTGGACCGCGTCTTGACGGTGACCTGCCAGTTCCCGCTGCCGGAGCGCATCGTCCTGTTGAACTCCGCGGAGGCGGAAAGCGGGTCGCCCTCTGTGATCGAGTACTTCCAGTCGCTCTCCCCGCCGGACTCGATGCCGCTGTCTGCGAGCCTCACGCGCCCCATGCCGCCGGTGTACATGGACTCCAGCGTGCCCGTAAGCACGTCGTAGTGGAACTGCCGGGAGTATGAGCCCGGCTCCAGCCTCTCGACTTCGACCGGCGGCCCGGCCTCCGGCTCTCCGAACTGAGGGACTTCGATCTCGTCGATATCCGTTGACCGGACGGGCAACTCAAGCCTGCTGGCCTCTCCGGTGAACAGGCTGAGCGTCACCGGCTCCGCAGACGGCCACGCGAAGGGCCAGTATGTGGGCGATACCGCAAGCCGCAGCCGGTGGCCCGACGGCACGGCGTACGCCATCGCGCCGAGCGGGACAGCGACCTCGTACCGCGTGCCGGGTTCGAGGGGCTCGGGGCGCTCATCGCCGTTCCGGTGCGTCAGGTTCAGCATCCGGCGGGTGATCAGCGTGGACTCGCCCGTCGCGCCGATGTCGCAGAGCCGCACGGACACGATAGCCGCCGGCCGGTCGGAAGCGACCGTGAGCCTGGCAACCGGCGAGCCGAGGATCTCCAGCCGTTCGGCCAGCGGCGCCGAGGTCATGCAGACCGAGAGCGCGTCGTCTCCGCGCTGGTCGGGCGGCCAGTCCGGCAGGTAGCCGAACGACGCCCACTCGCCGCCGTCCCTCCCAGCCGTCTGCACGCCGAGGTGGTCGATCCGCGCCTCCGGGCGCGGTTCATCGTCGAGCGTGTGGCCGTTGAGGTAGAAGACCCGGTTCTCCACGTTGGGCGTCGGCCAGCTAGCTTCTGAGAACCAGCGGCCGGGCCGTTCGGCGTAGTGGACCATGGGCGGGACCGCTTCGGGCATCCACATCGTCAGCATCGGGTCTTCCATGACGCCGGTGTCTGCGCCCTTGAGCCAGTGGTCCCACCACCGCAGGCTCTCCTGCAGGAAGCCCATGTTCGGCCCCGGCGGTTGGTCGTGTCCGTAGCCGTGGCCCCACGGCCCGATCAGGCCCTTCTTCGGCCCCGCGTAGTTGGACAGGAACCGCAGGATGACGCCGACGTACGGGTCTGTCCAGCCGCCGACCATGTATATCGGGCACTGGATGTCGTCGTAGTTCATGGCCACGGAGCCGTGCTTCCAGAAGTCGTCTTTGCGGGGGTGGCGCAGCCACTCCTCCACCCAGGGCGCGTCGTTCTCCATGCGTTCGAACCACATATCCCGCCACCTGTCGCCCACGTGCCGGGGATCGGGCGGCCTGGCGTTCATCGTGAACATGGTGGACGCCCACTGGAGCGTGTACGAGGTGACGCAGCCGCCCTGGTGGTGCAGGTCGTCCTCGTACCTGTCGTCCGTGGAGCACGAGCTGATCACGGCCTTCAGCGCCGGGGGCCGGCGCGCAGCCATCTGGAGCCCGTTGAAGCCACCCCACGAGTTGCCGATCATGCCGACTGCGCCCGTGCACCACGGCTGCTCTGCGATCCACGAGATGATCTCCATGCCGTCGTCCTGTTCCTGCTTCAGGTACTCGCCGAGCAGCAGGCCGTCGGAGTCCCCGCTGCCGCGAATGTCGACGCGCACGAGGGCGTAGCCGTGGCCTGCCACGTAGCGGTGATCCGGGGCGTCCATCGCCATGCCCTCGTTCTTGCGGTACGGGATGTAGTTGAGTATCGCGGGAACCGGGTCGTCCTCGGCGTCCTCCGGCAGCCAGATGCGGGCCGCGAGCCGGCAGCCGTCGGACAGCGTAATCCAGGTGTTTTCGATGAGCCGCACCCGGCGAGGGAACTCAGTGACGATTTTCACCATTGGCTTCCTTTCGGCCTGACGATAGGTAGATGTATCGTCCAATAGACCATAGGCGTAACCGTCCGATCACGGAAGATTTCTTGAGTGGCGAAAGAGTAGGCCGTATAGGCGACGATATCTAAACATTTCGAAATCTGTTCGAGATTCTGAAGTCTGCGGCATCGGTGAATGCAGTGAAGAAAAGAGGTTTGCCACTAAATGCCAGAGGAGACACAGGCCCTACTGCCATGAAAGGAAACTCCTGTAGATCACGCCTAGGGAAACTCTGAGGGTCTCGGAAGGACTGATATAGTTCTAATGCGCGATTATCTCCGCCTACAAAGCCTCTGAGTCTCTCAAACTCTGTGCCCATGGCAAGCCCGAATCCAAAGGAAAGAATGCGCAGCTGTTGAAGTATTTCACTATCGAAGCCTCCAAGAGTTTGGCTAATGAAAAGCCAGCCAACACCATACTTTCTTGTTTCCCTGACCGCTCTGCGAAGTAGTGACCTCAACCCATCAGCCTCGGAACCACTGTCCAAACGGCCACTTGGAGCGTGACGATGAGCCTCGTCAAGTAGAACAAGTACATTTGTGTTCCCTTGGGCACTTAGACTTGCCGTTGCCTGTGATACGAGAATGTTCAGAAGCTTGGCCAGAATTCGACGTTGAAGTTCTTCAGACCAGAAGCGTTGATTACCTTGGCCAGATATATCAATAACGATTACCGGTCTAGGTCCAATATGAATCTCTGGATCTATCAGAAGGTTTACAATTCCAGGAGTTCCTTGTCCGTAGGTGAAAAGCTTCCTTCTTTCACTGCCGGTGCTGAATAGTTCGCAAATTGGCGACCATGAACGATCAAGGAGTTGGTCTATGCTAGCAGAATCTCCAATTATTCTATGGACTCTGTCTTGGAGTTCTCGAGCTCGTTGAGGAGTGTAGATGTATTTGGCATTGTCTTCATCAGCAACAGCCTGTAGTGCAGCCATTAAACATTCACGAGTCCCGAGCTGATCAAGGCGATGCTGACTTCTTTCTAATGCACTTCTAATTGATTCAGCTGCTTTCCTCGAGTTATCGCGTGATCTACTCGGAATGCCTAGCTGTTCTAAGAAGCGAAGTGACAACAACATCTCTTCAAAAGTATCCCAATCATCAAGCTGTAGGTCAGCAATTCGATAAACTAGGATATCGCGACCTTGATCACGCACTAGCTTATCCAGTGGCAGATTCTGCCTTCCAATCCTAGTGCCGGAGAGTTCTGAAGCAAATTCGCCTTGTGGATCAATGACCAGGATACCCATTTCAGGGTGTTTGGCATATGCGCTTACAATCATCTTTGCAAGACCTGATTTCCCGGAGCCAGTCTTGCCAAAAACTCCTAGATGATACGCTTCACCAGCGCCGCCAGGACCACTACCGAAGTGTTTGAACCACATCGGATAAAGTACTTCGTTAGCGTACGCTTTACCAAGATAGACGATTTCCTCTTCATACACTTTGAGTAGTTCATCCAATAAGGACTGTTCGACTCGGAACACCCTCGTTCCTGTTGAAGGCACCATGCCTAGAACAGCTGGGTCGAATCCATCTTCAGACTTTCGGAAGGTAGCGCCTACAACAAGGTCTGCTGTGCGAGTATCTTGGCGATTTGTAATTGGTGGTATCTCGCCAGTGCGTTTAATCAGGTTTCTAAACACCGAATCCTCATGCCAGCGATTCTTCAACTCCACACTTACGATTTGACCTACAGATGTAATTTGCTCACCGTCTTGGACGGCGTGAAATGCGGTTAACGCGCCCACCAGCCGTTCTTCTGTCGCCTCTAGAAGTAAGTCTAGAGTTAACTCGGTGTTGGATGACGGACTACCTACCACTGCGATGTCGGTAAAGCGTTGTTCTAACATCTATGTCCCGCCTCGCCCCCCTTCTGTTCGATGATTCTGAAGACAAAGCAAAGTTGATTCCACGTTTGGTGAGGCTCCAATTGCATGTTGCGCAACCGTTTGTTCGATCACTTCGACGCCAGACCCAAGACTCTTGACCATGCGATCTGCCAAGAAAAGCGGATAAGGCTCCATTACAGCCGGACTGAAGAACTGTCGTTTAATTCCTTCAAGCACAATCGATAGTTTGGTGGAGCTAGCTGCTATAGGCCGTGGCAGTTCAAGGCGCACCGCCGATGCCCAACCGTAAGGTTTGTAGAATACGACTCGTAGATCCTCTATAGAGCGATTGATTCGTGCCATTAAGTCTGGTTCACAGAACTGATTTGGGAGATGATACTCTCTGTCTTCTCCATCAAACTGGAAAATGGACAGAGGAGAGATGTACTCGTCGGGCTCTAAGATAAGAGTAGCCCAAGTCCTGCCATCCGCCTCTGGAACGTCTTGGTTTTCAATCAAGTCCTTCAGTTCGTTTCTGCTGCTGTACTTTGGTACAGCCACTGCACGGTCACTCTGCAATAGCGCAAGATACTGCTGACATACATCTTGCGTTCGCCATTTCATGTCGAATTCCTCTGCCAGAGTGATTGGAGCTTCGCGAAAGCTTGTTAGACCTTGGTTAAGGTATATTAGCAGAACAACAAATGAGCCGTCCAGAAGGATAACGTCATGGGGTGCCTCTTGCGCAAGTTCCAACTCCATCGAGATCATCAGTCCTCTGAGAGTGTTAGTGACGTTCTTGCTGTGTTCGAAGCTGTCTACCCACATTCTGTGATGAGGCTCTTGCCAATATCGCCTAGCTTCCTTTGAAGTGCCTTCCACAGCAACTGCCGCAGTTGCACAAAGGTCCATGGCAGTGAGTCGATGAACCTGGTATGAGCCATCTATCCCAACTACTGAAGGTTCACGGGTTACATCCAAGTCGGCCTTCCGCTTTATCATGCCCTGAGAATGAATCTGCTCGCGTGCAGAATCGCGGCTGGCACGAAGATCACTTAAATGAGTTGAAACTCGATCGGCAAGAGGTGTCGCAGCTGCGAGCAGATCGCGCACTAGAGCATCTGGGAGATCAGAGAAGGTATCAGACATGAGTCACGTTGTTTTTGGACCATATTGCCCACTCATGTTTTTCCCAGGAAGCAAACCTGGCGTCCCAAGACAGCCTTGGCAGCAACCAACGCTCCTTAAAGAAGCTGAACAATTCGGCCTCCGTAGGAGAATTCATTACTAGCGTAGTGTCTTCACCTCTCAAAAACTGTTTAGTATTCCTAGCCAGCGGCACTACGAACACTTCCCTTTTTATGCCATGATGTAGCCAATTGTGAGACAGGCCAATAGAGGAAAGACACTTCTTAAGTATTTCCCTACGATTCCGAAAGCCGGATCCCCATTGTTCTTTCCTATACGTTGGCTCGCAATGTTTGTTGGTATGATTCACTATCGTTTCGAATAGTCCGTTTGAAAAATGAAACTCACCCGTTCCCTTTGTGAAACCTACGCTCGTATACAACCGACTGCCATTGAAGCTCAGCCTATTATACACTGAAGATCTTCCAAATGCAGATGAAGTTGTAATTAAGGCTAGATTGCCGTCGTGAGTGATTCCGCTTATGAGCGATTTACTACCCATGTATTTTCGCCTAAATGATTCTTGAACTGTATCGCTTGCGACTAGCATGGCAATCAGCTTGCCGCATAGAAGAAATGAATATGGTGGAACGGAACCAAGGACGAATGCGTCCATTACGTTTCTAAGCCTTAGCTCCCTATCTGACTCAGACCAACCGATCCATTCATCACGAGGCCCTAGATTGTATACTGGGTCGCCAAGCCCGATTATTCCCATTAGCTTGTTGTTTGATTCGTCTAAGACTATAAACCTCAGACGCTTACCATAGCCAGAAGATACTGGTATGCTCCAGTGGATGCTTGCATATCGGAACAGTAACTCTTCATTTGTTCTAGGGTGCACTTCAACTAATCGAGGCGTTATTTTGTTTGGATCAACCTCAGAACCGGAGGCAAGATGGCCTATGAGTTTATTTTCTTTCCGATAGAGTCCGCTTCTAGCTCGTGCTATCCGTTGTTCTACAGCAGTCTTATGAATGTCCTTGAGGGTATCCTTAGTCGCTTCGTCAGGAAGAAAAATTGCGCCACTACGTATGCTAAACCCTTGTTGCTCAAGGGATTTAATTATCTTTCTTCTTAGTATGGATGAATCGCTGCAAACGTGGTTATGAAAATTCGGCATCTCAGTGGCCAATATGCAAGTTTGGGCTCTTTCGTAGCTCTAGTTGATGCGCTCCAGGACTTCCGATAGTCTGGACCGGCGGGCTTCGAGGTCCTGGAGGCGCTGGCGCTCCCGCTCGACTACCTCCTCCGGCGCACGCTCCACGAACCTGCTGTCCCCGAGCCGGGAGCGCAGCTTGGCCGCGTTCGCGTCGATGCCGGCCAGCTCCGACTGGAGCCGGTCCCGCACCTGCTCCAGGTCCACCACTCCGCCAAGCGGCACCTTCACCGTGCCCTGCGACAGCACCAGAACCACGTCATCGCTGGAAGGCCCCTCGCCGTTGGAGTCCAAGTCAAGCGAGCCGACCCTGGCCAGCGTCTTGACGGCGTCTTCCTCGCCGTCCAGAACGTCGGCGATCGCGGGGGCGTCCACGACGGCTTCCACCGGAACGTGGGGTTGTATCTTGAACTCGGCGCGCAAGTTCCGCACGGAGCGCACGAGCTCGATCACGGCGCCGATCTCCGCCTCCGCCTGATCGTCATGCAGCGCCGGGTCGGGCTCCGGGAACCCGGCGATCACCAGCGCCTCCGGCAACCCGGACCGGTCGGGCAGGGCCGCCGTCAGGGTCTGCCATATCTCCTCGGTTATGAACGGCATGAAGGGGTGCAGCAGCCGCAGCGTGCGCTCCAGCACGTGGACGAGCGTCGGGATCGCAGAGCGGTCCCTGCTCCGCAGCCTGATCTTCGCCATCTCCAGGTACCAGTCGCAGTACTCGTTCCACAGGAAGTCGTGGGCCGCCCTCTGCGCCTCGCCGAACTGGTACTCCTCCATCCCGCGATTGGTCTGTGTGACGGCCCTGTTCAGCCGGCTGAGTATCCAGCGGTCTTCGCGGTGCGACGGCTTCGGATCGCGCCACTGTTCGAGGGCCGCGTCGCCCGCCGCATTGGACAGCACGAACCGGGCCGCGTTCCAGAGCTTGTTCGCGAAGTTCCGGCTGGCCTCGATCTTCTTCTCGTTCAGCCGCATGTCGTTGCCGGCCGACGTTCCGGTGGTCAGCGCGAAGCGGAGCGCGTCCGCGCCGTAGGCATCGATGAGGTCGAGCGGGTCCATCACGTTGCCGAGCAGCTTGCTCATCTTCACGCCCTCAGGGTCCCGCACCATCCCGTGCAGGTAGACGGTGTGGAAGGGGATGTCTCCGGCGTTCTCGATGCCGAAGAAGATCATCCGGGCCACCCAGAAGAAGAGGATGTCGTGGCCCGTCTCCATGACGCTGCCCGGGTAGAAGTAGTCCATGTCCTCGGTCTCGCCGGGCCAGCCGAGGGTGGAGTGCGTCCAGAGGCCCGAACTGAACCACGTGTCGAGCACGTCCTCGTCCCGGGTGAGGTCGAAGCCGCCGCACGCCGGGCATGACGACGGATCATCCATCTCGACGACCACTTCGCCGCACTCGCCGCAGTACCACACCGGGATCCTGTGCCCCCACCAGAGCTGGCGGCTGATGCACCAGTCCCGGATGTTGTCCATCCAGTTGAAGTACACCTTGGCGAAGCGGTCCGGGACTATCCTGATCCTGCCGTCGGCCACGGCTTCGCGGGCAGGCTCGGCCAAGGGCGCCATCTTCATGTACCACTGGAGGCTGACGATCGGCTCCACGACTTCATCGCATCGCTGGCAGTGGCCCACCGAGTGCCGGTACGGTTCGACGGCTTCCAGCAGGCCCTCAGTCTCAAGCTGCTCGACGATGCGGGTCCTGGCTTCCGTCCTGCCGACACCGGCGTACGGCCCTGCGTTCTCGTTCAGGGCGCCGTCGTCGTTCAGGACGCTTACGACGGCCAGATCGTGCCGCCGGCCGATCTCGAAGTCCGCGGCGTCGTGTCCGGGCGTGACCTTGAGCGCGCCCGTGCCGAACTCGGGGTCCACGGCGTCGTCCGCGACGATTGGGATGGCGCGGTCCATGATGGGCAGGATCACCCCGGCGCCGACGAGGTTGGCGTACCTCGAATCGTCCGGGTGCACGGCGACGCCTGTGTCGCCAAGCATGGTCTCCGGCCTCGTGGTGGCGACCACGACGCCCTCGCCGCCGTCTTCAGCCTTGTAGCGGATGTGGTACAGGGCGCTGGCCTCCTCCCGGTGCACGACCTCAAGGTCGGAGAGCGCGGTCGCGCAGCGCGGGCACCAGTTGGTGATCCGTTCGCCCCGGTAGATGAGGCCCTTCTTGTACAGGTTCACGAAGGTGGTGCGGACGGCCCTGTTCGGCCCTTCGTCGAGCGTGAAGGCGAGCCGGGTCCAGTCGCACGACGCGCCCAGCCGCTTGATCTGCTCGTGGATGCGCCCTCCGTACCGGTCCACCCAGTCCCAGACATGCCGGACGAACTCGCGCCGGCCGATGTCATGGCGCGACACTCCGTCGTCCGCGAGCATTCGCTCCACGACGACCTGCGTGGCGATTCCGGCGTGGTCGGTGCCAGGCAGGAAGAGCGTCGGCTCGCCCTTCATCCTGTGCCACCGGACCATGAGGTCTTCGAGCGCGGTCGTGAGCGCGTGGCCCAGGTGCAGCTCGCCGGTCACGTTGGGGGGCGGCATGATGATTACGAACGGCTCCCTGTCCGGGTCGATCTTTGGCGTGAAGTAGCCGCCGTCCATCCACAGATCGTAGATGCGCCCCTCGGCTGCCTTGGGGTCGTAGGCTTTGGGCATAGCGGTACTTGGGCGCTCTTGTGCCATGTTGTTCAAACTCTCAGGAAGTGATGGGGGAGCAGCCCAATTCTAGCAGGCTGCGGGCGGCCCTTACCTGAGGAGCGCGGCGACGCGGTCCAGAATCCGGTTGGCGGCGTCGAACTTCGAGAGCATGGGAAGCTCTTCCGCGCCGCCCTCGCGGTCTAGGATCGTGACGCGGTTGGTATCGACTCCGAAGCCGCTGCCCTCCTCAGTGATGTCGTTGGCGGCGATCAGGTCGAGGTTTTTCTTAAAGACCTTGGATCGAGCGTTTTCGACGAGGTTCTCGCTTTCTGCGGCGAAGCCCACTCGCAGGACGCCCTCGGGAATCTCGAGCATGAAGTCTTCGTTCTTGACGAGATCGAGGGTGAGGTCTTCGGAGCCGCCGGCCTTCTTGATCTTCTGCCGGGAGACCTCGGCGGGGCGGTAGTCGCTTACGGCGGCGGCCATGATGACGGCGTCCGCGCCTTCGCAGGCCGAGAGCACGGCGCGACGCATGGAGGCGACGGTGTCCACGGGGATGATCTTCGCTCCGGCAAGCGGTGGCATGTCCGCGGCGGTCACGAGGGCGACATGCGCGCCCCGGTCTCTGGCGGCCTCAGCGAGCGCGCGGCCCATCTTGCCTGACGAGCGGTTCGTGAGCACGCGCACGGGGTCGAGCGGCTCGCCGGTGCCGCCCGCGGACACGACGATCTTCCTGCCGGCGAGGTCGCCGTCGCGGCCCAGGACGAGGCGGAGGTGGTCGATAAGCTCCGCCGGCTCGGTCATGCGGCCGGCTCCGGTCTGCCCCGACGCGAGGCGTCCTTCCTGCGGGCCGACCACTGTGACGCCACTGTCCCGGAGCGTCCGCGCGTTGGCCTGCGTGGCCTCCGCCCCCCACATGTTGCCGTCCATCGCGGGGGCGACCATGACCGGCGCCGTGGTCGCGAGCACCGTTGCGGTGAGCGCGTCGCCGGCGAAGCCGGCGGCCATCGCGGCCATCGTGTTCGCGGTGGCGGGCGCGACGAGGACGGCGTCCGCGCGCTCAGCCAGCGCGACGTGATTGATCGAGAGCTCGGACTCGGTCTCGAACAGGCTGGTGAACACGGGCCGGTGGGTCAGGGAGCGGAAGGTGAGCGGCGACAGGAAGCGCTCGGCGTTCTCGGTCATCACGACGTCCACGAGCGCGCCCGACTGCACGAGCTTGCTGGCGAGGTCAGCGGCCTTGTAGCAGGCGATGCTGCCCGTGACTCCGAGGACCACGCGCTTGCCTTCGAGTATGTTCGCCATTTGTGGGTTCCTGATTGTTCCTGACGACCTCGCGCTTCGTCCGTATCAGCGCCCGTTCCGGTTCATGCCGTAGATCAGCCTCAGGCCGACCAGCGTTAGATCGAGGTCTATCGTGTCGAAGATGCCCGAGTCTTCGAACAGCACGGCCAGACCGCCGGTGCCTATCACCTTGCAGTCGCCGCCAAGCTCGGCCCGGAACCGCTTCACCATTCCGGTCACCAGGTCCGTGTAGCCTAGCACGATGCCGGACTGCAGGGAGTGGACGGTGCTCCTGCCGATGGCCGTGTCCGGGGCCGCAAGCTGGACGCGCCGCAGAAGCGAGGTGTTGGCGTACAGGGCGTCCGCGGCGAGGGCGATGCCCGGCGCGATCGCTCCGCCCAGGTACTCGCCGCCCGCCGACACCGCGTCGAACACGGTTGCGGTGCCGAAGTCCACGACGACGGCGGGGCCGCCGTACAGGTGCAGGGCCGCCACGGCGTCCGTGATGCGGTCCGGGCCGACGTCCCTGGGGCTGTCGTACAGGACGCGGACGCCGGTCTTCACGCCCGCGTCGACGGTCAGGGGATCTGCGCCGAAGTACTCCTGACAGAGCTCGACGAAGCTCTGGGTCAACGGGGGCACGACGCTGCACAGGCAGACGTCGGTCACGCTATCGGCCGGGACGCCCTTGAGGGGAAGAAGCTGGCTTAGGGCGAGGCCGTACTCGTCCGTGGTGCGCGAGCGGTCGGTGGCGGTGCGCCACGTTGCCTTGAGTTCGTCGCCGTCGAACACGCCGGCGGTGACGTTGGTGTTGCCGACGTCCAGTGTAAGAAGCACCGGTTCCCTCCGGTACGCTGCGGCGGGGCCGCTCGCGTCCGGGCGTGATTATAGCATTGGCGGATGGGTGACGAGGGCGGGAGGCTTTGGAGGGCGGGAGGCTTTGGAGGGCGGGAGGCTTTGGATTCCTCTCTCGCTTCGCTCGATCGGAATGACAGCAAACGGCGGCCGACTTATTGGGGGCGGGCCTTTTGCTGGAGTTCGTAGAGTTTGTTCAGGGCGTCCATTGGGGTCATGGCGTTGATGTCGAGGGAGAGGAGTTCGTCCAACGCCGGGTCTTGTGTTCCGAGGAGGGATAGCTGCTCTGCGGGGGGCGCGGCGGTTGGACGATGGGATGGATTCCCGCCTTCGCGGGAATGACGGGGGCGGGCGCCCACGAGGGACGCCCCTACCGCGCGGTGGTCGGTTTGGGGGGTGCGTTCGAGGTCTTTGAGGAGCTCCCACGCGCGGTGGATTACGCCGGAGGGCATTCCGGCGAGTTGGGCTACGTGGACGCCGTAGCTCCTGTCCGCGCCGCCGGGCACGATGCGGTGCAGGAACACGACGTTGCCCTGGTCCTCGGACACGGCGACGTTGTAGTTGCGAACGCGCGGCAGTGTGTCCGCGAGCGCGGTCAGCTCGTGGTAGTGGGTGGCGAACAGCGTCTTGCTGCCCAGCCGCGGGTGGTTATGCACGTACTCGGCCACCGCCCGCGCGATCGCGAGGCCGTCGTACGTGCTGGTGCCGCGTCCGATCTCGTCCAGCACAATGAGGGAGCGCGCCGTAGCGTGGTTTAGTATGGCGGCGGTCTCCACCATCTCAACCATAAAGGTGGACTGGCCGACGGAGAGGTCGTCCTGCAGTCCGACGCGGGTGAAGATGCGGTCCACCGCGCCGACGCGGGCCGAGTCGGCGGGGACGTAGCTGCCGATCTGGGCCATCAGCACGATCAGGGCGACCTGCCGGATGTACGTGGACTTGCCGGCCATGTTCGGGCCGGTGAGGAGTACGACCTGCTCATCGTCCGTGGACAGGTCGCTGTCGTTGGGCACGAAGGTGCCGGACGGAAGCGTGCGCTCGACCATGGGATGCCTGCCACCCTTGATCTGCACGGCCGGCCCGTCGTCCACGTCGGGCCGCGCGTAGCCGTGAAGCGACGCCACTTCGGCGAGCGACGCGAAGACGTCGGTACGGGCGACCGCGCGCGCCGTCGCCGTTATCGGGGCCGAGGCGTCGGAGACCTGGCGGCACACCTGCCTGAACAGGGACGCCTCCATCTCTTCGATGCGCTCCTGGGCGTTGAGGATGCGCGTCTCGTACTCCTTCATTTCGGGCGTGATGAAACGCTCGCCGCCGACCAGCGTCTGACGCCGCACGTAGTCGTCCGGGACCTTCGACAGGTTGGGGTTGCTCACCTCGATGTAGTACCCGAAGACGCGGTTGTATCCGACTTTGAGGGACTTGACGCCGGTGCGCTCACGCTCGCGCTTCTCCAGCGACGCGATGTAGTCGCGCGCGCTCCTGCTGGACTCCAGCAGGTCGTCAAGCTCGGGCGAAAAGCCCCGCCTGATCACCCTGCCCTCGCCCATCGAGATCGGCGGGTCTTCCGCTATCGCCCGGCCAATCAGGGAGGCCGTCTCGGTCGTGTCCTTGAAGCCGGCGGCGAGCCAGTCCACGAGGGAGCGGTCGTCGTCTTCCTCCAGCAGTTGCCTGATCTCCGGGGCGGCGCGCAGGCCGCGCTCCAGCGCGGAGAGGTCCCTGGGCGTGGCCGTGAGGTTCAGTATGCGGCCAACGAGCCTTTCAAGGTCGGAGATCACTTCCAGCCGGGCCGCAACGCGCTCCCTGCGGAGGGCGCTGCGATGAAACCAGGAGACGGCGTCCTGGCGCTTCACGATCTGTTCGACGTCCAGAAGCGGCTGCCCGATCCACCGGCGGAGCAGTCTTCCGCCCATGGGCGTGCCGGTGCGGTCCAGCGCGGCGGTCAGCGACGCGCTGTGCTCTCCCCAGCGGCCTCCTTCGAACAGCTCCAGGTTCCGCCTGGTCTGCGGGTCCAGCACCATGTACGCGTCGGTAGAGTACGTCTGAAGCGAGGCGATCCGGGTCAACGAGCCGCGCTGGGTCGATCCCAGGTAATCGACGACCGCGCCCGCGGCCCTGACCGCCAGGGGCATGCGCTCGCAGCCGTACGCCTCCAGCGACGCCGCGCCGAAGTGGTCCAGCAGCGTCTCCCTGGCCCATTGCGGGTGGAAGGCGTCCGGCGTGACCGGCGTGAGGGCGGCATCCGCCGCAAACGGGAGGCCGTCCTGGTTTTCGGGGACGATGATCTCGGCGGGTTCGAGCCTGCCGATCTCGGTCGCGAGCCTGTCCAGAGGCATGACGGTAGTGGCGAATTCGCCCGTCGTGATGTCCGCGTAGGCAAGCCCGGCCGCGTCGCGGTCGATGACGACGGCGGACAGGTAGTTGTTGACGTTGCCCTTCAGGACGGAGTCTTCGGTGACGGTGCCGGGCGTGACGACTCTTACCACTTCCCTGTCTATCAGGCCCCTGGAGTGGAGCGGATCGCTCGTCTGCTCGCAGATCGCGACGCGGTAGCCCTTCTTGATCAGGCGCGCGAGATGGGCGTCGAGCGAGTGGTAAGGGATGCCGGCCAACGGGATGCGCTGTCCCTTGCCCATTTCGCGCGAGGTGAGGGCTATCTCCAACTCCCGCGAGACGGTCCGGGCGTCGTCGTCGAACGTCTCGTAGAAGTCCCCCATGCGGAACAGGAGAATCTCGTCGAGATGTTCCTTCTTGATGCGGAGGTACTGGCGCCGGGCCGGGGTGGTCATTGGCAGGGAACGCGGGTCAACTCTCCTTCCAGAAGCGTTCCTCCTCCACCTTGTAGCCCCTGGGGACCATTCGAGCCTTTACGTCTTCGATCATCTCCGGGTGGCCGCACGCGTAAACGAGCGTGTCTTCCGGGGCAAGCCCCCATCGCTCCACGTACTCTTCCAGAATCATGTTGACCCTGCCCGTCTGGCCGGCCCAGCCGGCGTTGCGCTCCTCCGTCGGGCGGCTGATGGTGGGCACGAACGTGAGCAGGTCCGGATGCTCGCGTTCGAGGGCGGTGAATTCGCGGTCGTATCCGAACTCGTCAACGTAGCTCGCGCCTTCGAGAACGTAGAAGCGGTGGCCTTCCATGCCCGCGTGGATATACTGGCGCAGGAAGCTCACGTAAGGGCACATGCCGGTGACGGTGCCGACGAGGACCTGGTTGGGCCAGCGAGGCTTGAAGGTGAAGATGCCTTTGGCGCGGGGCCTGATGGTCACCGAGTCTCCTACGACCAACTCATCCAGCTTTGGCGTAAGGACGCCGATGTCGGGCGGGAGCGTCTCGACGTACAGTTCGATCTCGTCTTCGTACGGCGCGGACGAAATGGAGTACGGCCTCTCGATTCCGTTCAGGCCGATGGTGCAGTACTGGCCGGCCTTGAACGTGAATCCTTCGGGCTTTTCGATCCACATCAGGTACAGGTCGTGCGTGAGGTCTTCGCGGCGCGTGACCTTGACCTCGGCCAGCTTCGGCTTGACAAAGGCGCGTCTCTTGGCAGTAGTCATCAGGCTCCTCTCATGGTTTCATGGTTCGACAGGCTCACCACGAACGGGCGGGCTAAGCTCAACACGAACGGGCGGGCCGGGATCCTCTCATGGGGCTTCTACGCTTTGGCGACTTCCACCCGCTCCAGCGGCAGTCCCGGGATTTTCAGCATCGGGTCCGGGTCCGTACTGTCATGGGCCGCGGTGACGACGTCGGCGAACAGGCCGGTTACGGCAACGAGGCCGGGATGCGGGCTTGTCAGCCGGGCGGCGCCGCGGATGCTCTCCGACGACGTGGTCGCCACCACGGAATCGCCGTCCGATATGCCGAGCGCGGCGGCGTCGCTCTCGTGGAGTTCAACTATCTCCTCGCGTTCGACGTACGGCGAGCCGTTGTTCTTGACCACGGTCATCGGGCGGTCGTTATCGTGGAGGAGGCGGCCCTTCGCGAGGTACAGGCCGGCCTCGAAGCGCGGCGGCGGCTGTACGAGCGACATGGCCTCCATGCGAGGCTTCGCCTGCTCGCCGGACTGGGTGTTCGTTATCGGCGTACCGTTCGTCTCGGCATCGGCACGCGGCCACTGGAGCCCGTTGACGCCGAGGTCCGCGTAGCCGATGCCGGCGTATATGTCCGCCAGTTCCGAGATTTCGCGGAAGACGTCCTCGGAGGACTCGTAGTCGAATCCTTCGCCCCCCAATTCCCTGGCGATCCAGCAGAGAATCCGCCAGTCCGGCTCCTCTTCTCCACGCGGGCCGATGGCCGGCCGGAGCAGTTGTACGCGGCGTTCCATGTTGGTGTAGGTGCCGTTCTTCTCCGCGAAGGTCGTGGCGGGCAGGACCACGTGCGCCAACTCCGTGAGGTCGTTCGGCGCCGTGTCGTGCACGATCAGCAGTTCCAGCTTTTCGAGCGCCGCCATGAACTCGCCAATCTGGCCGTTCGTGAAGGTCGCGCTATCGCCGAGGACGTGGAGGGCCTTGATCCGGCCATCCTCGATGGCGGCGACAACGTCCCGCACGCCCAGTCCTTCGGCTTCGGGGATCGCCGCGCCCCAGAGTTCGCCGAACACCGTCCGCACGTCGGCGTCTTCGACCGGCCTGTATCCGGGCAGCCGATCCGGCGAGCAGCCAACGTCTTTTGCGCCCTGCTCGTTTGCGCCGGGGAAGAGCGGGTAGAGGCCGGAGGACTCCTTGCCCACGTTGCCGGTGGCCAGCGCGAGGTTGACCAGCCCCGTGACGCAGGCGTCCCGGACTTCGGCCGGCACGGTTTCCAGGCCGTACAGGATCGCAGCCGGCCCGTTCTCAGCGAACGCGCGGGCGGCGGCCTGGACTTCGTCGCGCGGTATGCCGGTGAGCCGCTCGACCCTGAGCAGGTCGAACTCCCAGAGGCTGTTCTTGAGGTCCTTCGCGCCCTCGCACCTATCGGCCATGAACTCGTGATCGTCCAGAGACTCGTCCATGATGACTCTGAGCATCCCGCCGATGAGCGCGGCCTCGCTGCCGGGCTTCGGACGCAGCCACTGGCTGGCGTATCTCGTCAACTCCGTCTCGCGCTGGTCGATCACGATGACCTTCGCGCCCTCCCTGGAGGCGCGCTTTACCGGCACCGCGGCGACGTTCTGTTCCTCCGTGACGTTGCTGGAGACCACGAGGATGCACTTTGCGCCGTCTAGGCCCCAGATCGGGTTGGTCCCGGCTTCCTGTCCGAGCATTCTGCCAAGCGCCTTGACAAGCTCGGGGCGCACGTTGGAGGACACGTCCACATTGTTGGTGGACATCACGGTCCTGGCGAACTTCTGGGCCACGTAGTGGTCTTCGTTCGTGCACTTGGGCGACGTGAGCAGCGCGTAGCCGCCGGCCCGATATGGCCGGAGCCTGGAAGCGACGGTCTCAAGCGCCTGCTCCCACGATACTTCCGCAAGTTCGCCGTTCTGCCTGACCAGAGGCTTCTTGAGGCGCTTCCTGTCGTTGACGAAACCGAGGCCGAACTTGCCCTTCAGGCACGCCTGGCCGCGATTGGCCTCTGCGCGGCGTTCCGGTATGGCGCGTATGACCCTGTTCCTGCGGTTGATCTCCAGCTTCATCGAGCAGCCGACCGGGCAGTGCGGGCAAACGCTTGTGATCGTGCGGACGGCCTTGTCCCACTTGTGCTCGCGCTCCACGAGCGCTCCCGTGGGGCATACGTCTATGCACGCGCCGCAGAACTCGCAGCCGGACTCCAGCAGCGATACGCCGTGGGACGTCCCGATAAGGCTGCGTCCCGCGCGCTCCAGGAAGGTGAGCGCGTTGTCGGCGCGGACCTCGTCGCAGACCCTCACGCAGCGTCCGCAGACGATGCACAGGTTCATGTCCATTTCCCAGAACGGGTCGTCCACGGCGAGAGGCAGGCGACGGTTGTTGTACGTGAGCGGCGTGTCCATGTCCAGCTCAAGGTGCCGGACGGTGTCTTTGAGCTCGCATCGGTCGTTCTTGGGGCACGTGACGCACCTGTCGTTGACGGACACGTGCCTCTGGCAGATGTCCGCGGGGCCGCACAGGTCGATGCGATGGCAGGTCAGGCAGCCGTGAGGGTGCTCCGATATGAGCATCTCCATGATTCCGCGCCGCAGGGCGACGATCTCCGGGGTCTGCGTGTTCACGACCATGCCGTCGGCAACCGGAGTGGTGCAGGACGCCGGCGCGCCGCGTCCGCCCTCCACGTTCACCACGCACATCCGGCATGCGCCGAAGGCTTTCATGCCCGGGTAGTAGCACAGATACGGGACGTAGATTCCCGCGTCCATCGCGGCCTGCAGCACGTTGTTCCCAGGCGTCGTCCTTACCTCTGTGCCATCTATGGTCAGCGTCAACTCGTCCGGCATTCTCTGGCTCCGCTTTGTTTGAAAGGTCGCAATCCGCCGCTCTGAGCGCGGACCTCTACCAACTGGTGTGTGTCATTTGGACCGCTTCGTAAGCATCGGCGTACGGTCGGGTGTTGCGAGGCGTGATGATGGGGTTGGCGCAGCCGCCCGTGACGCACCTGCTCTCTTCCAGGTGCAGGTTGAAGTCCTCCTCGAAGTGCTTGAAGGCTGAACTGATCGGGTTGAAGCCGAGCTGTCCATGCCCGCAGAGAGAGGCGGCCTGCATGTTGCCGCCGATCTGCCGCATCAGTTCCAGGTCTCCAGGCCGTCCTTCGAACCTGGCTATGCGCTCCACGATCTCCATCAGGTGAGTCATGCCAAGCCTGCAGGGGAAGCACTTGCCGCAGGACTCGTACTGGCAGAAGGAGACCAGCACGCGCGTGAGATCCACGGCGCACGTGTCTTCGTCGGCGATGATGATGCCGCCGGAGCCGAGGATCGCGCCCGCCTCCGCCATCGCCTCGAAGTCCAGCGTGATGTCCATCGCGTCGGGGCCGAGCACGCCGCCCAAGGGTCCGCCGGTCTGCAACAGCTTCAACTTCTTGCCGCCCGGAACGCCGCCGCCGATGTCGTCTATCACCTGGCCGAGCGTGAGCCCCATCGGGACCTCGTACAGGCCGGGCCTGCTGATCTGGCCGTTCAGGCACAGGATAGCGGTGCCGGTGCTTCTGTTGACTCCGATGGACGAGAACCACTCGCCGCCTTTGGCCACGATCTCAGGCAGGTAAGCCAGCGTCTTCACGTTGTTTATGTTGCTTGGCTTGCCCCAGACGCCGAACGCCGCCGGGAAGGGCGGCCTGAACCGGGGCATGGCCCGGTTGCCCTCGATCGACTCCATGAGGGCCGTCTCTTCGCCGGCGACGTACGATTCGCCGGTCAACGAGATCTCCACGTCGAAGCTGAAGTCCGAGTCGAGGATGTTCTGGCCGAGCAGTCCTCTGTCGTATGCCTGCCGGATTGCCTCGTCCATCCTGTCTATGGGGCCATCATGGCCGTGCCTGACGAACACGATGCCGTTGGACGCCCCGGTCGCGTAGCCTGCCAGGATGAGGCCCTCCAGCAGCGTATGAGGGTCGCTTTCCAGGATGCCCTTGTCGTTCACCGCGCCAGGATCGCCCTCTTCGCAGTTGCATAGGATGTACTTGGGCGGCCCGGGCGAGCCGACCAGGAAACTCAGCTTCACGCCGGTCGGGAAGGCAGCGCCGCCGCGGCCGCGAAGTCCGGACGTCTTGATCTCTTCAAGAACGTCGGGCGGCTCCATGGACTGGAGGGCCCGGTTCAGCGCTTCGTACCCTCCGTTCGCGACGTACTGGTCGACGTCTCCGGGAACGATGTTGCCCGCGTTGCGCAGCGCGATGCGGTGCTCGAACTTCCTCGGAGCCTCAAGGTCAAGATTGGCCAGCCCGTCCACAGGGACATCGCCAATGAAACCGAAGGCCTTGTCCGCCGGCGCCGAGCCGTTAGCGAGATACGACTCGACGATGGCAGCGGCGTCTTCCGAGGTTACGTTGCGGAAGAAAACACGCGAGCCGCCGGGTTTCAGCACGTCGACCAGGGGCTCCGCATAGCAGACGCCTATGCAGCCGACGCCGCTCAACTCGGTATCCAGTCCCCTGGAATCGAGCGCTTCCCGCAGGGCGTCGATCACCTCGATCGCCCCCGCAGCCTGGCCGCACATGGCGGAGCCTACTCGAATCCATGGCCTGTCGCCGTTCACGAGCGCCTGCCAGCGCTCGTCCGCTTCTCGCTTCAGGTCTTGGTAGGTGCTCACTTTACTCGCGTATCAATCTATGAGCCGTGGGGCAGGCCGGACAGTGCATTCGCGGCGCGGTCAGGGTCGATGCGGCCCATCAGCCGGTGGTTGACGCTGATTACCGGCGCCTGCGCGCAGGCCCCCAGGCAGGTGTTGTACTTAAGGGTGACGTTGGCGTCCGACGTCTCGCCTTCGTCTTCCAGGCCAAGCTCTCGCTGCACTCGATCGAGCACCAGGGCTGCTCCCATCAGGTGGCACGTCGGCCCCCAGCAGACCTCCACGACGTGGTTCCCCGGCGGAGTGAAGCGAAAGTTGGTGTAGAAGGACGCTACCCCCCACACGTCGTTGATCGACGCGCCGTTGAACTCGGCCACCATCTCGATGGCTTCGTCGGGAAGGTAGCCCAGTTCGTCCTGGGCGGCCAGCAATCCTGAAAGTACCGTGGTAGTCGGCCAACGCTGGGAGGCGAGCGCCTTCCCAATGCGTTCTCTGACGGCGTCCTCAGCCTCAGGCAAGCGGCTGGCTCCTCAAGATTGCTAAATCCGTCACGAATGATAGCACAGGGCAGTTGAAGCCTGCTTCCGCCGAGAACAGTTCTTGACACCCGGATAGTTGGCCGTACAATCCGAATCGTCCCTAAAGTCCTAATACACGGAACGGGAGTTACACATGCGCGGAAGAGACCTGAAGGAAAAAATGCAAGCCGGCGGGATCGCCTACGGCGCGATGGTCAGCATCGGACGCAGTCCAAGATGGGCTTCGGCGTATGCGGACTTCGGGCTTGACTACCTCATCTTCGATACGGAGCATGCGCCTCTGGACAGAGGGGAGGTCGGGGACATCATGTCCGCGATGTCACACACCGGCGTGGTGCCGATCGTCCGAGTGGTCGTCCCCTGGTCCCACTACATCACGCAGGCGCTGGACGCGGGCGCACAGGGCGTCCTCGCTCCTTACTGCGAGACGGTGGAGGAGGTCGTGGAGGTCGTGGGAGCCGCCAAGTGGAGGCCGCTCAAGGGCAAGGTGTTGGATCACGCCATGGCAACGGGCGAGTTTCCGAGTGAGGAGACGCGCCGGTACCTCGAAGAGCGAAACGCCGACTCCATTTGCCTTGTGGGCATAGAGAGCGTTCCGGCTATCGAGAACCTTGACGCGATGCTGGAGGTCCCCGGCATCGACGGCATCTTCGTCGGCCCCAACGATCTGAGCATCACGCTCGGAGTGCCGGACACGTATGACCATCCGAAGTACGAGGAGGCCCTGCGTACCATCATCGCCAAGTGCCGCGCTCGAAACATTCCCGTGCTGATCCACCATCAGACCGTTGACCTGACGATCAAGTGGCTGAGAGAGGGCGCCAGGTTCGTGCTGTTCAGCACCGACTCCAGGCAGATGCACATGGGCATGAGGCACGAGTTCGGGCTGATCAAGGAGGTCGGCGCCGAACTGGGTGGAGAAGCCGTCGAGGACATCGGCGAGTCCAGGGAAGTAATCTAGGAGGCTCTCGTGAGTTGGACGTTCTCTCTGATTGCCGGGCCTTTTGGGGGAGTAACGGAAGGGCCGGCGTGGGACGGAAGCGGCCTGCTCTTTACCCACATACCATCCAGCATCATCTATCGATACGATCCGGCCACCGGCGCAACTTCGCCCTACCGGCGGGGTACCAACTGCGCGAACGGCCTGATGTTCGACTCGCAGGGCCGCCTGTACGCCTGCGAGGGCGGCGCGCGCCGCGTGGTGCGCTACGACCCGGACGGCCCGGTTGTGCTGGCGGACCGCTATCAGGACAGCAATCTGAACATCCCGAACGACCTGGCGATCGACCCGGAGGGCTACGTCTGGTTCTCCGATCCCTTCTATGCGGGCGCGGGCGGCCCCTGGAGCGTCGACAGATCTCTCAAGGAGCTTGATCACGAATCGGTGTTCCGGCTCGCCCCCCTTCCGGGCGGCAAGTATCGGATCGACAGGATGACTCGCGACACGACGAGGCCGAACGGGTTGCTGTTCTCTCTAGACCATAAGACCCTCTACGTGGCCCAGACCGGCGGCGAACCCGAAGCGCCGAACCAACACCAACTCCGCGCGTACCCGGTGAGCGAAGAACGCCGCCTGCGGAAGGGCCGGGTATTGCACGACTTCGGCCAGAACAGGGGCATCGACGGCATGGTTCTGGACACCGAGGGCAACATCGTGGCCACGGCCGGCTGGCGCGACGGCGGACCGGGGCCGTCGATCTACGTGTTCTCGCCGGACGGTGAGGTCATCGAGCGCCACCCGCTGCCGTTCGACC
Source organism: Dehalococcoidia bacterium (assembly GCA_963668185.1). Taxonomy (GTDB): domain Bacteria; phylum Chloroflexota; class Dehalococcoidia; order Lucifugimonadales. The sequence goes on along the minus strand of OY764162.1, from coordinate 74,573 downwards.
AGCCCACGAACTGCACGTTCGGAGGCGAGGACCTGTCCACGCTATACGTCACCACGATCGAGGGGCACCTGCTGCGGGCGGAGACGGAGCGGCGGGGGAGACTTCACTATCCGGCCGCTGCCGGCGGTTGAGGCAAGCAACGCAGGCCCGGTTCGACTACCGCGCTCGCCCCTTGCTATAGTTGCGTCTCGCTAGGGGGAAGGCGGGATTAGTGCGACAATCCGTAAACAGCCACAGACAGCGCGAGGCTTATGTTGGCAGGCTTACCAGGACGGTCCTCAACGAGTTCGCCATGATTGGCGTGGACGCGTCGCAGGACCGCTTTACGGGAGTCATGCGCTTTCGCAACCGCAACCTGGACGGCGCGGCCATCGCGATGAGCGCGGCCCCCTCGTCCGAAGTACACAACTCAGCCGACAACGTCGGAGTGCTGTACTTCGTGCTGCCTCCCGACGTGACCCACTTGCACCAGGACTGGGTGTACCTGGACCCATACATCAAGATCACGCGCAGGAAGACGTTTCCCCTCTTTGGGTCCGTGAACGGCGTCCAACTGAAGGCAAAGGGCGACCTGTTCGGGGACCTTGCCGATCGCATTGGGCGAGACGCACAACTGAACGATCTGCTAATGTCGAGTGTCGAATCCTGGAGGACGATCAGTGTCGTGCCGATCCTAGTCGGCAGCAGCACGTGGCCGCCCGGGGCGCTGGCGATAAGCGGCTCCAGCCTGTCGGCTCCGGCCAAGGAGGTGTTCGAGTGCTACGACCTCATCGGCCGGCACCTCCGGCGTTCGCTCAACCTGCTCTCCAGGTTGGGAAACGAAAAGCGAGGAGGATTTCCGAATGACTGAGCACGTGCGTATCGGCCTGGTTGGCGCGGGCGGAAACACGAAGCTGATGCACATCCCCGGCTTTCAGAAGCTGGACGGCGTGGAGATCGTCAGCGTCTGCAACCGGAGCCGCGAGTCCGGTCAGGCGGTGGCGGACCAGTACGGCATACCGAAGGTGTACGACAACTGGCGCGACCTGATCGAGAACCCGGACACGAACGCCATCTGCATCGGCACGTGGCCTTACCTGCACTGCGCGTTGACCATTGCGGCTCTGGAGAACGGCAAGCACGTTCTCACCGAGGCTAGGATGTCCATGGACGCCTCGGAGGCCCACACAATGCTGGCGGCGTCGCGGGAACACCCCGGCCAGGTGGCGCAGATCGTGCCCGCGCCGCACACGTTGAGCGTGGACGCCACGATCAAGGATCTCATCGCCGACGGGTTCCTAGGGAATCTCCTGTCCGTTGACATGCGCGTCAGCCAGGGCGGCTTCATCGATCGCGACTCTGAGATTCACTGGCGCCAGGACCGCGACCTCTCCGGATACAACATCATGGGCATGGGCATCTGGTACGAGGCGATGATGCGCTGGGTGGGCCCGGCGCTGTCCGTTTCCGCGCTAACACGCGTGCACGCAGATCACCGGCAGGACTGGGCCGGCGAACGAAAGACGGTGACGGTCCCGGACCACGTCGAGATACTCTGCGAACTGGCCGGCGGGGCCGTCGCCCACATCAGCCACACGGCAGTCTCCGGGCTGGCGGGGCCGGACGAGGTGTGGCTCTTTGGGGACGAGGGCACGCTGCACCTGGAAGCAGGTTCAATGACGCTGCGCGGCGGCCGGCGCGGGGACGATGAACTGAGCGAGATCGACATCCCTCCTGAGAAGCGCGGCGGCTGGCGAGTGGAGGAGGAGTTCGTGAACGCCGTTCGAGGCGTCGAGCCTGTCACGCACACGACGTTCGAAGACGGCGTCCGCTACATGGAGTTCACAGAGGCTGTAACCCGGAGCGCCCAGTCAGGCCAGAAGATAGCTCTTCCGCTGTAAGGCAAGAGCCGTCATTCGAAAGGAGCATGAATCGTGGAACCATCGGCCCTGCGCGATCTGATACCGGCGACTCGACGCATGACGTACCTGAACACAGGCTGGAACGGCCCATCGCCCACTACCGTCATCGATGCCGTCAAGCAGAGGCTGGAGTTCGAGAACGAGAACGGGCCTACCTCCTCGGGCGTACTGGAGAACAGCGCCGAGATACGGGAACAGTCAAGGGCAGCCGTCGCGGAGCTTGTGAACGCCGACTCCTCCGAGATACACCTGACCGAGAACACGACCGATGGGATCAACGTGGTCATGAGCGGCCTTCCATGGCGCGAAGGCGACGAGATCATCACGTGCAGCCTGGAACACGCGTCCATCCTGGTCCCAAGCTACTACACGCAGACTACGAACGGCACGAGCGTCAAGGTCTTGCAGTTGGAGCCGGCTGAGACGCATGAGAGCGTACTCGAGAAAGTGGACGCGGCCATTACGGACCGCACGCGGATGGTCTTCCTGAGCCACATCGAGTTCTCTTCGGGAGTTCGGATGCCGATCAAGGCGATATCCGAGATCACGAGGCCGCGCGGGATATGGCTGCTGGTCGATGGCGCGCAGGGCCCCGGCCACGTTCGTGTGGACGTCGAGGACCTGGGATGCGACTTCTACGCGATGTCCGGCCAAAAGTGGCTTCTCGGCCCGGACGGCACCGGCGCGCTGTACATCCGCCAGGAGATGATCCCAACGGTTCGGCCCGTCCGCGTATCCAGCCATGCGGTCACTTCCCACGACCACCTGGGCAACTATGCGCTCAAGGAAGACGACATCGACAAGTACGTTGTCAGCACGTCCAGCTTGGCGCTGCGGGCCGGATTCCTGGAGGCGGTTCGCATTCACCTTGCCGCCGGTCCGGACACTATCGAGGCGCACAACGTTGAGCTTGCTTCGAACCTGAAGGCGGCGCTGGTGGACCTGCCGGGAGTCCGGGTGCTGTCGCCGCTTGAGGGGCCGGAGTGCACCGGCCTGGTCACGTTCTACGTGGAGGGCGAGGACCAGCGCGCGGCGGCCGAGTCGCTCTGGAACGCTGAGCGCGTCCTGGTACGGTCGGTCCCCTATCCGTCGGGGATTCGCGCGTCCATGCACTTCTTCAACAACCGGGACGATGCCGACAAGCTGGTGTCCACGCTGCGGGACGTTTTGCCGTAGGATACGATTCCGGCCAACCCGCAAAGGGCCTGCTGGTACAATTCCGGCATGGCTTATCTAGCGGACCTGCACCTGCATTCCCAGTATGCGCGGGGCTGTAGCAAGTCGCTCACGCTGGGGAATCTGGCGCAGTGGGCCGGCTTCAAGGGGATCGAGTTGCTGGCCGCCGGAGACTTCACGCACCCGGCCCGTTTCCAGGAGATCAGCGAGACGCTAACCGAGTCCGGCGATGGCCTGCTCGACTACGGCGGCGTACGATTTGTTCTTGGAACGGAGGTCAACTGCAACGCGCCGCAGGGCGGCCGCTCAAGAAGGACGCACATCCTGGCTTTCGCGCCAAGCCTGGACGCGGCGGCGCAAGTCAACGAGCGACTGGAACGGTTTGGCAGGCTCGAATCCGACGGGCGGCCTACTCTCCACATGACGCCAAGAGACTTGCTGGAGCTTCTCATAGAAGTGGATGAGCGTTGCTTCGTGATTCCGGCTCATGCCTGGACGCCCTGGTTCGGCGTGTTCGGCTCGAAGTCCGGCTTCGACTCTCTGGATGAGTGCTTCGAGGACCTTACGGACCGGGTGTTTGCTGTGGAGACCGGCCTGTCAGGCGATCCCGCGATGCATTGGCGGGTCCCGGATCTCGACAACGTCGCCATCGTGTCGTTTTCAGACGCCCACTCGTTGCCGAAGATGGGCCGGGAGTTGACCGCGTTTCACGGCCCCAAGACATACGACGGCCTGGTTAACGCTCTGAAGTCGGGAGGCGTGGCATACACGCTCGAATTCTTCCCTGAGTTAGGAAAGTACCATCACTCCGGCCATCGAAAATGCGGAGTGCGTCTATCGCCCGAGCAGGTCCGAGAGCGTGGAACGCGGTGCGTCCAGTGCGACAGGCAGATCACGCTCGGCGTGCTGGAGCGCGTCGAACAACTGGCGACCCGAGAAGTTTCGACTAAGGTGGACGGAGCCGGTTTCGTGAGCGGCGCAAACGGCCGGCCTCCATACAAGATGCTTGTGCCATTGGATCAGGTACTGTCCGAGGCCCTCGGCAAAGGCGTAAACACCAAGACCGTCCAAACGGCGTGGAACAGCCTCGTTGCCTGGATGGGCAACGAGGCTGCCGTATTGCTGGACGCGTCGCCGGAGGACATTGCATCTGTGGGGGGCGAACGTGTGGCGGAAGGAATCGTCCGCGTGCGGCGCGGAGACGTGTCCATATCTCCCGGCTACGACGGCGAATATGGCAAGGTGTCCGTCTGGCCTTAGCCGCCTGCGCCCTGCCCGTGCGACTCGACGCCCCGTAACAGGGTAAAATCAGGAAGCAGACGCAGCCCGGTGACGCTAGACGAGAGGAGCAGGCAATGGCCCTGGTAAGCAGACCGCTGTTCGACAAGGAAGAGGTCGTGGCCGGCAATGGCGTGGTCACGGCGATGCACCCTGAGGGCGCCGAGGCGGGATTGCGCATCCTCAAGGCGGGTGGCAACGCCGTGGACGCCGCGGTCTGCATCGCCTTCTGCAACGTCGTGCTGGAGCCCGACATGGCAACGATCGCCGGGCTCGGCTACATGCTGGTGCACGTGGCATCGGAGGGGCGGACGTACGCGATCGACTTCAACTCCCGCGCGCCGCGCAACGCACGGCCGGACATGTACGACGTCATCGGCCCATCTACGGAGGGCGGGTTTCAAACATTCCAAGTGCGGGATGACGCCAACAACATCGGCCCTCTCAGCGTGTCCATCCCGGCGACCTGCGCCGGTCTTTGCGAGGCCCACCGCAGGTTCGGGGCGCTGCCGCTGGAGCAGGTCGTCGAACCGGCGGCGGCGCTGGCGTCGGACGGATTCGAGGCCAGTTGGCACGTGGCTCTGACAGCCGCGAACAACTTCGACAAGTGGAGCAGGGATTCCTATCTCGCCAGCATGTGGCTGCCTGACGGCAGGCCACCGGTAGCTCGCTCGAAGCCGGCGGACAGGGTCGTACAGAAGGACCTTGGCCGTCTGCTGGAGAACATAGGGCGCAACGGGCCTGACGCCATGTACAAGGGCGAGGTCGCCGCGGCATTGGAGGAGTTCGTCAAGGACGGAGGCGGCGTGCTGACCGCCCAGGACCTGGCAGACTACACGCCCACAGTATCCGAACCGCTCTCCACCTCATTCCACGGTCATGAGATCAGGGTCGTGCCGACGCCGAGCGGCGGCATCACCAATCTTCAGACCTTCAACATCCTGGACAACTTCGACCTGGCCTCCATGGGCCACAACACGGTCGAATACCTGCACACGTTCATCGAGTCCGCGCGTCACGCTTTCGCCGACCGGTACAGGTATCTCGCCGACTGGGAGCGCGCGCCGGTGCCTCTGGAAGGCATGCTGTCCCAGAAGTACGCGGCGGCGATCGCCGGGCAACTGAACCGGGAGCGGGCCGAGACCGGAGCCGGGCTGGAAGAAGAGCCGTGGATCCACTACCTGGACAGGGCCGTTCACGACCCGTGGAGCTTCCAGAACGGAGCGCGGCCGGCCCACTCGCCGGAAGCGGTGGCCATGGACACGAACGATGAAGGTACAACGCACCTCAACGTCGTGGACAGGGACCGGAACGTGGTCTCCTGCACTCACACGGCAGGGATGCGGGAAGGCCTCTTCCCTCCGGGCACGGGAGTGTACCTTGCAGGAGGCATGGGCTGGTTCGTGGCCGAGCCGGGATACCCCAACTCGGTCGATGGCTGGAAGCGGCCCATGAACAACATGTCTCCCCTGATCGCGTTCAGGGACGGAAGGCCCGTTCTGGCCCAGGGCGCGCCGGGCGCGCGGCGCATCATGAACCGGGGCGTTCAGGTGGTCGCGAACATCCTCGTGTTCGGCATGTCGCCGCAGGATGCCGTGGGGCAGGCTGTTGTGGATGCCAGCAGCATGAACACGGTGGTTGACGATCGCATTTCACCTGAAGTCATGGACGAGTTGCGGGAGATGGGGCACGCGGTGGAGCCGGTCATGGAAGACCCCGGATCCTGGAACTTCGCACGGCCAACCGCAATACAAGTCGATTATGAATCGGGGCTTCTCAGAGCGGGTGTGGACCCGTTCCGGGCCGCCACGGCGATGGGGTACTAGGGCCTGTCGAGTGTTTGCCCGGCAGCGCATGAACGGGAGCTCCCGGCAGTCAGGAGGTAAGAGTGGAAATTCAACCAATCGAGCTAAAGCGAGTAAGCAGGGAAGACGTCCAGCGGATCCAGGAATGGCTTCAAGACCCTGAAGTATCGGATAGCTGGTTTGGGAGGTATTCGTACGGCGATCCTGCTCATCTCGGATACCATCCCGAGCGCGTTGGCGACGCTTCTGAGGACGAGTGGCGCCGCATCTTCGACGATCCCGAGCACAGGATACAGTCGGTCTATACGCAGGACGGGGAGCACATAGGCGAGGTCCACGTGGCGATCGAGGAGTCTCTCGGCGACGGGCAGGTCTCGATCCTCATAGGACGCAAGGACCTGTGGCATCACGGGTATGGAACGGCGGCCATACGGGCAGCCCTGGACGAGGCGTTCAATGAGTGGGGACTGTTTCGAGTGTGGGTGGACGTTCCGGAGTACAACGAGGCGGCGCTCCGGCTGTTCGAGCACATAGGCTTCGTTCACGAAGGCACGCTCCGCCAGAGCAGGCCACACGAAGGTTCGCGGTTCGACTCGGTTGTCATGGGCATGCTCGCCGCCGAGTATGAGTCTCTAAGCGAAGAGACTTCGACCGAACAGGCCGCAGGCTGAAGAGCGGATACCCCGATAAGACATGCTGTACCAGTCCGAGGCCGGAAACCTCACCGTAACCGCCGGCGGCGACGCCATGATCACGCGCAAGCTTCGGGTGTTCACCGAGGAGCGCGCGACCGCCCTCTGGGAACTCTTCCGGCGGTCGGACGTAGGCTTCGTGAACCTCGAGATGCTGATGCACGAGTTCGAGCATCCGCACGGAATCGGAGGCGGCACGTACACCGCGTCCGATCCGGCCAACCTGGAGGAGTTGAAGTGGGCCGGCATTCACATGGTGTCGCTGGCAAACAACCACCACTACGACTACGGCGAAGGCGGCGTGCTGACGAACCTCGCCAACGTAAAGAAGGCGGGACTCGCGTGCGCCGGCACGGGCCGTAACCTCAGCGAAGCGCGCGCGCCCGGCTACCTGGACACTCCCAACGGGCGCGTTGCCTTGATCTCAACGTCGTCAACCTTCGCGGACGCGGGGCGCGCCACGGAACAGCGTCCCGACGCCGCCGGGCGGCCCGGCCTCAACCCTCTGCGTTTCAGTGCGACCCACTCGGTGGACCGCCCTGCCTTCAACGAGCTGCGCCGGGTGAGCGAGAAGCTTGGATTCGAGGAAGAGAAGGCGCGCAGGCGCAAGTTCGGTCAGGCCGTCGGGCCGGACTCGGACACGGAGATACAGTTCAGCGGAAGCACGTTTCACCTCGGCGAAGACTTTCAGACAAGGACGGCCCCGCATGGCGCAGACCTGGAAGGCAATCTGAAGTGGATAGGCGACGCCCGCCGCATGGCGGACTGGGTCATCGTCAGCATACACAGCCACGAGTTCGGAAGGACTCCGGAAGACCCGCCAGACTTCCTGGTCGATTTCGCGAGGGCTTGCATCGACCATGGCGCCGACATGTTCTTCGGCCACGGCCCACACTTCGACAAGGGCGTGGAGATACACAACGGGAAGCCGATCATATACAGCCTCGGCAACTTCATCTTTCAGAACGACACGGTGGCATGGCAGCCTGCCGAGAACTACAACGCGCAGCAGTTGAGCCTGTCCTCGACGCCCGCCGACTTCTACGACGCCCGCTCAGCCAACGACACGCGCGGCTTTTCCGCGGACCCTATCTACTGGGAGAGCATTGTCACTGAGTGCGAGTTCGAGGGCGGCGAACTGGCCCGCCTCGTCCTGCACCCGATCGATCTGGGGTATGGCCGTCCGAGGTCGCAGCGCGGCAGGCCGCTTCTGGCCGATGGAGTAGTGGCCCAGCGAGTCTTGGACAGGATGCAGCGCCTGTCGGCCCCGTTCGGGACAAGGGTCGAGATCGAGGATGGCGTGGGGGTGGTCCGGCTCTAGGACGTAGGACGCGCCCGCAGTCCCTTAGCCTTCGCTCTTGATCGTCTCCAGCCGCGTTCTCAGCGCCGTGTAACGGCGCGCGTAGTCGTCGTCGCTGATCGAGCCGGCTTTGTGACCGGCGTCCAGTTCCGCGATTAGCTGCGCCAGGGCCGCGGCCTCTCCTTCCGGACGTACGGGCGTCGCAAGCCTGAGGCGTCGTCGTCGAACGGCGAACGCGATGAGCGCCGCCATGAGCAGTGCGAGAACGACCGGCGCCATAAGCTCCCAGCGCAGGTCAGACAGGCTGTTGCCCAGCCGGTCGATGGTCCCAACCTGCGGTAGGCCGCTAAGCTGGAGCGACATCCTCTCGCCGCGAGGCACGTCCTCGGACGTGAACAGCAGGTACCGCAGGTCTCCCACGGTTACTACCTCCGGCTGCCCGAACGCCTCGCCGGCGATGTCTATGCCCGCCGTCGGAATGAGTACGCGAAACTGCCCGGCCCCGTACGGGAACGACTTCGAAAGCTCCAAGTTCTCACTGGAGTATGGGAAGTTGTATGAGAACATGACCTCGTGCTCTCCCGGCGGCACGCTGGTCGATAGTCCGAACCCCCTGTCCACCTGAATGACGTTGGCCGCGATGAGGTTCGTGTCAACCTGCAGGCCCTGCGCGCCTTGCGGCAGACCGAACCTGAGGAGTTTCATCGGCTCCGCGCCGGGAACGTAGGTCAGGTCGGCCTCATTTGTAATCCTGGTTATCTCCATGCCCAGGATAGTTTGGCTGTCGGCGTCCACCTCAGCTATCAGCAGGGACACCATGGGCGCTTCGATCACCGACTCATCGTCCGTGCCCTCGTAGATCATAAGCTCGATGGGTTCGGGCGCGCCTGTCGAAAGATCGAGATCCACCCCGTACAACGCCCCCTGGTAGTCCACGGACACGCCATACGCGGTCTGGGAATCGTAGAGCACGTTCTCGAAGCGGAACGAGCCGTCCGGGCCGGCGGGAGACGTGAGGTCGTCATCCCGTTCGACGGTGTGCTGGTGCAGCGTCACGATCAGGCCCTCTACGGCCCCGCCTCCAGGGGTCCCGTTCGCAACGCGCCCTTCGATCAGCAGGGGATTCTGCTGGGCCAGCGCGGATGCCCCGAACATCGCAACGGCGCAAACGAGCGCCGCGGCTATTAGAGCGGCCTTGATCACTGCGCCGCGTCCGCCGACGGCTCCTGCGCGCCGCCGATGATGCCTTCCCTGACGCGCCCGATCTCAGCCTCGATGGCCGCGAGCATCTCCTCCTCCTGCTGTTGTTCAAGCTCCAGGGCCTTCATGACCAGCGCGGCCTCGGTCATGTATTCATCGCGCAGCCACTCGTAGTCGGCCTGCGGCAGGTTTCCCAGCGCATGCTCAAGCTCGGTGTTTCTCAGGCCCGCGACGGCAGCTTCCCAGCGACGCCGCAGTTCTTCCGACGGGGAAGGCTCATCAACCAGCCCCTCTTCCGAGGGATTACCCCACAGGAATGGATAGAGTATGGCAATAGTCGGAATCAGCGTGAGTACGATGACTGCCAGAATCAGCATTTCTTATTCGAGCGGCTGCCTGGCGTTCAAGCCCGCGCGGCCTGTGCCGCCCTCGGCAGGCGAGCGGCGACAGGGGCCGGCTGTCGTTGCGGCGAGAGGGCCAGGAGCACCCCGAGCACGAGCACGGGGCCGGAGGCCCACATCCACCACACGAGCGGGTTCACGTACACTCGAAACACCGCGCTCCCGTCCGGCTGGAACTCCGACGGAACGATGTAGAAGTCCTCGATAGGAGTGCTTCTGATGGCTGCGCGAGTGGCCGCGATCTGGTGCGTGTGATAGAAGGCCCTGAAGGGCCTCATAACTCCTAGGTAAGAATCTGACTTAGACACCTCGAATCTTGCCGTGTCCTCGAACCTGTCCGAGAACTCCTCACGCGACACGCCCATGTATCTGAAGCTGTAGTCGTCGATAGCGGCCTCATCGCCGGGCCGCATGACGAAGTCGCGCTGCACACCGTAGAAGGAAGAGCCGACAGCCCCCACCGCCAGCATCAGGATCGCCAGGTGCACTACGTAGCCTCCGTATCTCGGACGGTTGGCCATCAGGAGCCGTCCGAACGCGACCGGAACGCTCTCCCCTCGCCTGCTACGGGTCCTCGTTCCCCGGTACCACTCGTGAAGGATGCCCGCGGCGGCCACGGCGCAGACGCTCAGCGCGAGCACCGCGACCGGCTGGCGAACGCCGAGCAGGACCACCACAAGCGCAATGCCGGCTCCGGCTGCCAGCGGCAGGCGCAGCATCGTGACGACGTTGGAGGCGGTCGCGCGCCGCCAGGGAAGGAGCGGGCCGACGCCCATCAGCACGACCAGCGCCAGCAGGAGCGGGCCGTTCACCCTGTTGAAGAACGGGGCGCCCACGGTGACCGTTACGTCTTGCGCGGCTTCTGAGAACACGGGGTAGATCGTGCCCCAGAGCGTGATGAACGCCACGGCTAGGAACAGCACGTTCTGAGCTAGAAACGCGCTCTCCCTGGAGACCATGGAGTCCAGGCCGCGGCTGCTCTTCAGCGAGTCGAGACGCCACACGAACGCGATAAGACTGGCGGCGAGCGTGAAGGCCATGAAGAACAGGAACAGCCAGCCCATCGTGGACTGCGCGAAGGAGTGGACCGACGGCACCGGCCCGCCTCGGTTGATGAACATCCCCATCTGGGCCATCGTGAAGCCTACGATGATCAGGACCATGTTCCACATGCGGAACATGCCGCGCCGCTTCTGCACCATTATCGAGTGAACGAACGCGGTCATTGCGAGCCAGGGCATCAGCGCCGAGTTCTCTACCGGGTCCCATGCCCAGTAGCCGCCCCAGCCCAAGATCGTGTAGGCCCACCACGAACCCAGCATCAGTCCCAGGGTCAGTATGGTCCACGAAATCATGGCCCACGTGCGGCCCAGGTCAACCCAGGCGTCCCTGCCGCCGCTTCTCGCGACCAACGCGCCCAAGGCTATGCTGAACGGGATCGCCACGGAGACGAGGCCCGTCATCTGGACCGGCGGGTGGATGAACATTCCGAAGTGCACGAGCAACGGATTGATGCCCTGGCCGTCCGCCGGCGTGACCGGCAGCCGTTCCAGCGGATTGGCCAGGAAGACGATGACGCCTAGGAAGAACGCCAGCACCATCGCCATGATGCCGGCGGCATAGGGCGTGGTGTACGGAAGCCTGCCCCGGATCATCTTCACGGCAACGGCGGTCAGGATCGAAAGCACCAGCGCGAGCCAGAGCAGGGAGCCGGCGTTGCCCGCGTAAAAGGCCACCCACGTGTACGCCTTGGGCATGGCAAGGTTGCTGTTCTCGGCAACGTACCGGACGGAGAAGTCGGCGGTAACGAAGGCGTAAGTCAGGCTTGCCGTGGAGACCAGGAGCAGGATCGGAATCGTGTACAGCGCGTATCGCGCGCTGGCGACCAGCTCAGGCAGCCTGAGCCGGATGCCGATGAACGAACCTGCGATTGAGTAGCCTGCCGCCAGAAGCGCAATTGGCAGGGCGACGTAGCCGGTATCGACAATCAACGGTTACTCCAGTAGGCCGGACGGTCTCAGGATTGGGCGCTCTTTCCGGCGCCTGACGATTCCGAAGGCCGGCCTCCTTCAGCCCCATCGACCGCTTCCTGGACAAGGCGCGTGTATCGGGCGAACTCTTCGTCTGGCAGCGTGGCGTCGCCGTCGTCTTCCAGTCCGGTGGGCCGGCTTCTCGTCATGGTTCGCAGGGCGATGAACAGCGCGACCCCTGCGGCGGCAACCAGAACTGCCGGAAGCGTCCAGGCCAATAGGTCGAAGCCCTCGCTGGGCGGTTCGAGCAACACGCTGGGACCGTACCGCTCTACGAAGTACTCCCTGATCTGCTCGTCCGACCAGCCCTCGGACAGCTTCTCATCGACTACGCCCCGCATCTGCGCCGCCAGCATGTTCTGCGACTGGTCGATCGATTCGCCCGGGCAGACGGGGCACATTATCGTTTCGTTCAATCGCTGGGCGCGCTGCTCGATAAGCGGCGCGTCCTGCGACGGAACGCAGGCCGCCACTGCCAGCGCGCCAACCAGCAGAATCAGGGCGATGACGGCGTGTATCTTCGGCAATCGTCTGCGGGCCCGCATGGCCTTGAACGATAGCAAGGTGGCGTTAGACCTTGAAAACGCTGAGGGAGGCTTGGCGGAGGTCGCCTGTACGGACATAGGGCGTGTCATTATAGCGCAGCAGCAGCCGGCCAAGTGCCGGATAGCGCAGAGAGCGAGGCAGCGTGATTGTTGCGCAAGCGCGGAAGCGGTGAATAGAATGATTGGAGCACCTGCGCCAGTTCATGCGTACGGCGTGGAAGGAGAACACATGGCAAGCATCTGGGACGACTTGGAAGTCCGACGCGTACTTAACGCTTGCGGAAACCGGACTCTATTGGGTGGGAACGAACCTGCCCCGGAAGTCCGGGAAGCTATGGCCGAGCTAGACGACTACTACGTGGACATGAGCGAACTGATTGACTCCGCCAGCGAGAAGGTCGCGGAGCTGCTTGGCGCGGAAGCCGCGCTCATCACGTCGGGCGCTTCAGCCGCGCTAGCCGTCGGAGCGGCAGGCATCATGACCGGCGCCGACGAGGACAAGATCGACCGGATTCCCGACACCACGGGGATGCGCAACGAGTTCCTCATACAACGCCAGCTTCGCGTCAAGTACGACCGCTGCATCACTGCCGCAGGGGGCAAGCTGATCGAGATCGGCGGCGAAGACGGGACCAGGCCTGAGCACCTGGAAGAGGCGATAGGCCCAGGCACGGCCGGGATCCATTACCTTGCCCCCGGCGACAGCCCGGGCTGCCTGTCGATCGAGCAGGTAATCGAGATCGCTCACGGCAAGGGCATTCCGGTCATCGTGGACGCCGCGGGCCAGGTGTACCCAACCGAGAACCTGTCCAAGTACGCTGACATGGGGGCGGACCTTGTCGCTTACGGCGCCAAGTACTTCGGCGCGGTGAACGCAAGCGGCGTGCTCTCAGGGAAGAAGGAGTACGTCGCGGCGGCGAGGCTGAACAGCTTCATCAACTTCGAGTCCACAACGGCGCGAAACTTCGCGCGGACCATGAAGCTGGACCGGCAGTCCGTGGTCGCGGTTTACGCGGCCCTGAGGCGCTGGCTCACGATGAACCACGAAGACCGTTTCGCCGCATACGAAGTCCAGCTATCCAATCTTCGGAGCCAACTCGCGGGCATTCCGGGCATTTCATTCGAGCACGCAGGTGACGGCCCCACGGACAGCTTGGTTCTCCACGTCGATCCTGAAGTGGTGGGGAAGACGGCCCACCAGGTGCTGGACGAGATGAGAAACGGAACGCCGAGCGTCTGGGCCAACTCTACCGAAGATTTTGGAGACCGTCCCGGAGGCATGGTGCTGAGTATGCGCACGCTCAAGCCAGGCCAGGAGACGCTTGTAGCTGAGAGGATGCGAGAGATCCTCTAGGCGAGCGACCGGGCGTGCCGCTCTCATTCGAGAGTACGGCACGCCCGCAGTCAAATCTCGCCGCGGGACGCCGTTATGCTCAACATCGAACTCATCCGACGGGAACCGGACCTGGTGCGCGACGCGCTCGCCCGCCGGGGCGAGGATGCGCCCATCGACCGGGTTCTGCAATTGGACGCCGAACGCCGCGCGACCATCAGAGAGGCGGACGAACTCCGCGCTCGGGCCAACGAGACGAGCCGCCGGCTGAGCAACAGCCAGGAGCGCACGCCGGAACTGATCGAGGAGATGCGCCAGGTGCGCGGGCGCATTCGCGATCTGGAGCAGGGCCTCCGCAACGTCGAAGAGCAGCTTGAAGCACTGTTGCTTGACATCCCGAACCTCCCCAGCGAGCACTCCCCTGACGGGGCCGGCGAAGAGGAAAACGTCGTTGTGCGACAGGTTGGAGAGCCGTACGCGTTCGACTTCGAGCCGCTGCCTCACTGGGATCTGGGAGAGAAGCTCGGCATCATAGACTTCGAACGGGGGGTGAAGCTCTCCGGCTCCAGGTTCTACGTGCTGAGGGGCAAAGGAGCGAAGCTGCAGCGTGCGCTGATCTCGTGGATGATCGACCTGCACACGACCGTGAACGGGTACGAGGAGGTCTATCCCCCGGCGCTCGTGCTGGAGGACACGGCCAGGGTCAGCGGCCAGCTTCCCAAGTTCGCCGACACGATGTACCACGACGACGAGGACGGCCTATGGCTGGTCCCAACTGCCGAGGTGCCGCTGACCGCCATGCACAGGGACGAGATCTTCCCGGCCGGGACGCTGCCCATCAACTACGCGTCCCACACCCCGTGCTTCCGCAGGGAGAGGGCGGCGGCAGGGCGCGACACGCGCGGCATCAAGCGGGTACACCAGTTCGAAAAGGTCGAGATGTACAAGATCGTCGAGCCGGAGGAGTCGGAGGCCGAGTTGGAGCGCCTCGTGTCGAACGCGGAGGACGTGTGCCGGCGGCTCGGGCTCCCGTACCGCGTCATCGAGTTGTGCACGGGCGACCTCGGCGCGCTCAGCGCCCGCACCTACGACGTGGAGACGTGGGCGGCGGGCAGCGGGGAGTGGCTGGAGGTAAGCTCCTGCTCGAACTGCACCGACTACCAGGCCCGGCGCGCGTCGATCCGCTACCGGCCGGCCGAGGGCGGCCGGCCCCGGTACGTCCACACGCTGAACGGATCGGGAACGGCGCTGCCGCGCATCATCATCTCGATCCTGGAGAGCTTCCAGCAAGCGGACGGCTCGGTGGTCATCCCGGAGGCGCTGCGGCCATACACCGGCTTCGACCGCATAGAGGCGCCCGTAGAATAGCGGTCAGCAGCCCGCTCATGGTTCGACAGGCTCATCACGAACGGAACGGCGGCCCTAGTCTTCGATGGGTGTGGCGTGGGTCTCCAGTAGGACGCGCTTCAGGACTTTGCCGAGGGCGTTGCGGGGCAGTTCGTCGATGAAGACGACCGACTCCGGCTTCTTGAAGCTGGCCAGCCTCTGACGGCAGAACTCGATCAGTTCCGCCTCTTCAACGGCGCCGTCCTCCCTGGGGACGACGATGGCCCGTACGCGCTCGCCCCAGACGTCGTCGGGCACGCCGATGATCGCGGCCTCCTCGACGTTCGGGTGGCTTGCCAGCGTCTGCTCGACCTCTTCGGGCGAGATCATCTCGCCGCCGCGCTTGATGAAGTCCTTGGCCCGGCCCGCTAGGAAGACGTAGCCGTCCTCGTCCACGTAGCCGAGGTCGCCCGTGTAGAGCCAGCCGTCGCGGATGGTCTCGCGGGTCGCGTCGTCCTGGCCCCAGTACCCGGCCATCAGCCTATCGCCGCGGGCAACGATCTCGCCAACCTCGCCGGCGGGCGCCGTCCGTCCGCGCTCGTCAACGATCCGGACTTCGACATCGTCCAGCGGCTTGCCTATCGACGTAAGCCGTTTCAGCTTCGTGGCGACCTCCTCCTCGGAGCCCGTCAGCACGTGGTCGTCCGGGGGCAGCATCGTGATCGTGGCCGCCGTCTCCGTCTGGCCGAAGGCGTTTATGAACTGCGTCCCCGGGAACGCCTCCACCGCCCGCCTGACCGTCTCGAACGGCATGGGAGCGGCGCCGTACGTGATCACCCTTAGGCTGCTGAGGTCGCGCCTTCCGAAGTCCTCGTGGTCCATGAGCATCTTCAGCATCGTCGGGACCATCATCGCGCGGTCTGCGCGCTCGCGCTCCACCAGCTCCATCCACTCATCGGGCTGGAACTGGCGCTGGATGATCAGCGTCCTGCCGCCGTACACGGCGGACATCAGCGACTGCACGCCCGCGATGTGATAGAGGGGAACGGTGAGTATGTTCCGCTCCTCGATGTCCGGGTCCGCAGGCGTGACGGCGCTGAGTATGTAGGACGAGAAGCTGTCGTGGGTGAGCATGACGCCCTTGGGGAAGCTCGTGGTGCCCGACGTGTACATGATCACGCAGACATCGTGAGCGTCCGCCTCAGGGAAGCGCTCGTCGTCCGAAGCGCCTTGCAGGAGCCGGCCGTAGTCGTGCCAGTTGTCGGCCAGCCCTTCCAGTCCGACGAAGCGCTCCACCGACGGGATGCCGCCGCCGAGCGACGCCACGAGCTCCGTGTACCTGCCGCCCACGAACAGGACCCTGGGGCCGCTGTCGTTGATCATGAAGCGGAGTTCTTCGGGGCGCGCCCTGAAGTTGAGCGGCACGAACACGGCGTCCAGCCTTGCCGCGGCGAACGCGACCTCGACGTGCTCGGGGCAGTTCACCTGGAGAATGGCGATCCGGTCGCCCGGCCCGACGCCGAGGTCGGACAGCGCGTTGGCCAGACGGTTGACGTTGGCCTGCAACTCGGCGTACGTCTGGCGCCTGCCTTCGAACACTGTGGCCGGCCTGTCCGGGACGATGGCCGACGCGATTGTCAGGAATTCGGAGAAGTTCATGCGTTGGTGACCAGGCTAAAGCGCGCGTAAGCCTACCACCAAGCCATGCTCATTCCAAGCTGAGGATCTGGGGAGGGCCTCCGCCACCGCGGGGCCGCGGCGCCCACTCGAGATCGTAGAACTGTCTCATTTTGTCTCATATCGTCTCATTCCGTATCTGGGCGGACCGACCGGCGAGACGTTTGTGAGACGCTTTTGAGACGGACTTGAAGCAGAAACGAGACACTTTGAGACAGAAATGAGACAGTATCCTGGCCTGTCCAAGCGCGGGCATCGGAAGGCTGGCGACGCGTCAGGTTGCCGCAAGCCCGCGCGGCGGTGAGAGTCGAAAGGCCGGATGTGTTGTTCATGCGACTATGCTAGCACGACAGTTCGCCGAACGCAAGTGCGGTTTCGCAGGTAGCCGATTCGCTCTACTTGCTCGCGCGCACCCTGCGCCCATCTTTGGTACGGCGCAGGCTGAATGGACCGATGCAGAACTCGTTGCCTTCCGGGTCTGCCATGGTCACTCCATCGCCTGGACGTGGCCCGCTCAGGAAGGTTCCTCCCAGCTCCTCTATCTGCCTGACCGCCTCTCCTACGTTGTCCACGAAGAAACAGAGATGGCAGCGGTTCTTAGCCATCTTGCTCTCCGGGATCTTTTGGAGGACAAGTTGCGTTGTCGAACTCAGATTGCCGACGGTCAGCCATCCGCCCCCACTACGTACCGGCCCCGGCTCCTCTCCCAACATAGCGCCCCAAAATGCCGCCTCCTTCTCGATGTCATTCACATCGATTACCACGCTGCCGGTCTCCCTGACGATTCCCTGCATGACTGTGAATCTCCTATATGCGAAGCGATTCCGCCAGCCTGGCCTCCAAACGGAGCGCGGCGTCAAGCGGCATGTCTGCGCCGGACAGCAGCGCCTCCTTTGCGGCGGTAACCGCGCGCGGGTCCATCCCGGCGAGCGAGAGGGCTGTGCGGTGCGCTTCGTCCAGCAGCCGGGCCGGAGGCACGACCCGGTGGACGAGGCCGTATCGCGCCGCCTGTTGGGCGGCGACCGGCGCGTTCGTGAGCAGCATTTCGAGCGCGTGGCCTACGCCCGCGACGCGCGCGAGCGTCTGCGTGCCGCCGGCGGCCGGGACCAGGGACAGGCCGGTCTCCGGCATCCTGAACACGGCGTCTTCGGACGCGATACGAATGTCGCAGAGGCACGCCATCTCGACGCCTGAGCCGATCACGTGGCCATGCAGCGCGGCGACCATCGGCTTGCGAATCGACAGGAACAGGCCCCATACGTCGCGCTCCCAACGCACTTGGCGGGCCACGACCGGCGAAGGCGCGGTACCGAACTCCGTGAGGTCGGCGCCGGCGCAGAAGCCCCTGTCGCCAGCGCCGCACAGCATGACCGCTCTCACGTCCGGGTCGTCCCTGACGGCTTCGAGGGCCTGGAACAGGTCGTCGCGCATCTGGACGTTGTAGGCGTTTACCACCTCGGGCCTGCTCAGAACGACGTGCGCGACGGGGCCGTCCTTCTGGAGGTCAACGGTTTCGTAGGCGGGCTCCGGCGGGCTACTCATCGCGGGTCGTGCCGCAGGAGCGGCATCAGATGGTCAATTCGGTGTCTGGGATGAGCCTGTGTCTGGTGGTGTCCGCAATGAGGCCGAACATCTGCAGCGAGGTAGCGCCGAGCAGGTACTTGTTTTCCGGCCCTTCCGCAACTACGACGGGGAAAACGTCCTCGCCGATATGAAGGTTCGCCACGGTGATGGGCGTCTCGATGACTCCGCCATCGGCAATGCTGAACCGCCTCCGCATACCTCTCTGCGGTACGCCAATCCTCCGCAGAAGAGACGCAGGCAGCATTGTGAATGTGGACCCGGTATCGACGAGGGCATCAACCCATTCGATCGGGCCTCCGTTACCGTTGCTGACTCCAAGCCGGTGTCTGAAGATACCCAAAGTGTCTCCTTCTCTACGCGGTATGGTTCCCGTTGTTCAATCATACCGCGTTTCAGACGGCTGCGGATTCCGGCGGGCTACTCATCGCGGTATTCCGGCTTGCGGCGCTCCCTGAACGAGGCGATGCCTTCTTCGCGGTCTGCCGTGCCATGAAGCAGGAAGCTCAGGTCGGCCTCTAGGCGCAGGCCCTGGGCCAGCGCGAGGTCCTGTCCCTCCAGCACCGCTTCTTTTGCGAACCGCTGCGCCGCAGGGCCGTGGGCCGCGAGGACGGCGGCAAGGGCCATCGCGCGTTCGACGGCCTCATCCTGCCCGACGGTCTCATTGACGAGGCCGATGCGGCGCGCCTCGTCAGCGTCGATCAAGCGCCCGGTCAGGACTAGCTCAACGGCGCGGCCCAGGCCGATCAGGCGCGGCAGCCGTTGCGTCCCCCCGTCCCACGGGACCAGGCCGCGCGTGACGTGGGTCAGGCCGAAGCGCGCGCGGCTCGATGCGATGCGTAGGTCGCAGGCAAGCGCCAACTCCAGGCCCTGGTCGATGGCGTCGCCGTTGACGGCGGCGATCACCGGCTTGGAGACCGACGCCACGGCCCCGGACGCCCGCAAACGGCAGAACGCGCCGGATTCGCCAGGAGTCTCCGGCTCTGTGCCTTCGCAGAAGCTATCGCCCGCGCCGGTGAGCGCCACGACCCGGACGGCATCGTCGCGCTCGGCGGCCGTGCAGGCCTCGGCGATGCCGGCGACCATGGCTTCGTCGACTCGGTTGCCGGCGGCCGGCCGGGCCAGCGTGATAATGGCGATCCTGTCCCGTATGTCCAGCGTTACGCCTGTCATTGGATCGTGTGCCTATTTGACCCCATCCTAACCTTCCCCAGCACACTGGGGAAGGGATCAAAATGAACGCGGTTGGGCAGTTGGCGAAGGCGACTAACCTTCCCCAGCAGACTGGAGAGGGGATCAAGGGGTGGCGGGACTGTTACTGAGAGGCGTAACCCTGCGTTGCCATGCGCCGTTCGATCTGAGCGAGGCCGGGGACCGCCTCGATCCCCGGAGCTTCAACACTCAGCGACGCCGCGCACGAGGCGAACGTCGCCGACTCCAACGGGTCGGACGTTCGCGCGAGCCGCACTAGGAACGCAGCCGCAAACACGTCCCCCGCGCCGGTGGGATCGACCTCCCGCGCCGGGAACACGGGAACTCTGAGGCGATCGGCGCCGGAGTAGAGCCGCGCGCCCTTTGCGCCCTCCGTGACTATGAGGACCGGCGCGGCGTTTTTGAGCTTTTCGATCTCGCCCGGAGCCGCGTCCTCATCGGACACGACTGCGGCGGCCACGTTGGGGAGCGGCCCGCCTTCCGTCCACGCCTTCGGAGCAACCGCGCCGTCCGGCCCAGTGCGCCGCAGCCAGCCCTGCACCGCCGCGACGACGATTGCGCCGGGGAAGCAGGCTCCGAGGTCGGCAGGGACCTCGCCGATCAGCGGCCCGAGCAGCACGAGGCGCGCACGCCGCCACTGGGCCGGGACGTCCGCCCGCGTAATGGGGCCTGCGGCGGAGTACAGACGCTGGCGGCGACCGTTGCCGTACTCGTTGCGAAACGTCGTTGTCGCTTCGGCGGGCTTGACGCGCAGCGCGGCGCCGGGGAGGGCTCGCGCGAGATCAACGTCGTTCGCAGCGCTGGTGACAACGGCGGCGCTCAGGCCGAGCCGCCGCGCGGTGGCCGCCGCGTAGGTGACGGCGCCGCCAAGCGTGTGGCTGCCGTCGCCAGGCCAGCCCGGCCCCACATCGCGGGCAACGTGGCCGATCACCAGAAAGTCAGGCGTCAACACGACCTCTCAACGGAGTATGAATGCCACAGTTTATGACCAGGATGCGCGTCAGCCAAGTTGGGCGAACAGATGGGAAAGGGAAGGTTTCAACCTGCCCTTTCCTACACCTGTCTTCTGGGTGGCGGCGTGGTTTAGCGGCGGCGGAGGATTTTTAGGCGTTCGCCGCTGGGGTCGTAGCGGCGGGAGGTTGTGATGGCGGCCTCGCGCTCGTTGCCTTCGGTGGTGACGCTGGCCTTGATGCCCTCTTCGGCGAACTCGGCCTTTACCATGCCCAGCGCGATGTTGCCGCCCAGGAAGTAGCCCTGGGTGGCGACGGTCACGTTCCCGACCTCTACGCCGTCGACGAGGATGGGGTCACCGGCCTTGGCTACGTCGTCGCCTTCGACGTCCAGGCCTACGACGAGGCGCTGGGCGCCCTCTTCCCTGATGCGGGCGGCGGCGTCTCTGCCGATGAAGTTGCGGCCCCTGGTCTTGACGAAGATGTCGAGACGGCACTCGTAAGGGTTGGATCCCTTGTACTCGGAGCCGCCGATGAGACCCTTTTCGACTCGCAGGCTGTTCATGGCCATGAGGCCCATGGGTATTACGCCGTGGTCCTTGCCTGCCTCCAGAATGGCGGTCCATACCTCGACGCCGTCCTCTGCAAGCGGGAACAGTTCAAAGCCGTCCTCGCCGGTGTATCCGGCGCGGTCCACGTAGCAGGGGAAGCCGGCGACGGTGCACTGCGCGCCCCAGAAGAAGTACATCGTGGAGAGGTCTTCGTCCGTGATCGATTGCAGGACCTCTTCGGACTTGGGACCTTGCAGCGCGATGGGGCCGGCAAAACCGGAGGATACGTCCGTGACGACAGCGTCGGCGATGGGCTCGAGCATCTTGAAGCGGCCAACGATGTCCGGCCTGCTGGTGGGGAACGACTGGAAGTGTTCGTCGTTGAGCTTGAGCACCGTTCCGTCGTCTATGATCTGACCGTTGTGGTCAAGGATCGAGGTGTACATCATCTGGTCGTCCTGCAGGCGCTTCGGGTCGTTCGCGCAGACGAGGTCCATGAGAGCCTCGGCGCCACGGCCCTTGATGTCGATGATGGGCATCGTGGACAGGTCCTGGAGCGCGGCGGCTTCCCTGGCGGCCATGTGCTCCGCCTCCTGTCCGGCGGGGTAGCTGAGCGCCCAGTTGCCGGTGGGAAGCATGGTGGCGCCGTTCTCGACGTGCCAGTAGTAGTAGGGCATTCGCTTCATGGTTCGTTTCTCCTTGTGTGGCTTGGTGTTGCCTGTTTCACCCTCACCCTCACCCTAACCCTCTCCCTCAAGGGAGAGGGGACTTTGAGATCGGACAGCTAGAGGCCGGTGATGTTGCCGTGGGCGTCAACGTCGAGCTTGCGGGGCCTGCTGGGCAGGCCGGGCATCGTGACGATGTCGCCCGCGATGGGGTAGATGAAGCCCGCGCCGACGGACGCGCGGACGTCGTTGATCTCGAACGTGTAGTCGGACGGGCAGCCGAGCAGCCGGCGGTTGTGCGAGATGGAGAGGTGAGTCTTGGCCATGCAGACCGGAAGGCCGCCCCAGCCGAGATTCTCGTAGCGGCGGAGTTGCCGCCTCGCGGCGGGCGCCCAGCTTACGTCCTTCGCGTTGTACACGGTCTGCGCAAGCTTGAGGACCTTGTCCTCGACGGTGTCCTCGACGGTGTATGGATACGTTACTTCGGCGGGCGGGCCGTCTTCGGCGGCATCTACGACGGCCTCGGCCAGCTCAACCGCGCCGTCGCCGCCGAGCGCGAAGTGGTTGGCGAGAGGAGCGGAGTGCGCGCCCGCCGCCTCTGCCCTGCGCCGCGCGAGCGTGACCTCGTTCGGCCTGTCGGTGGGGAACGAGTTCAGGGCCACGACGACGGTGAGGCCGTATGACTTGATCATCCTGATCAGGTGCTCGAGGTTCGAGAGGCCGGCCTCCACAGCCGCTTCGTTCGGCTCGTCAAGCTCCCTGCGCGGAACGCCGCCGTGGGACTTGAGCGCGCGCACGGTGGCGACGATCACGACGGCGCTGGGCTCGAGGCCGTTGAAGCGCGCTTTGATGTCCATGAACTTTTCAAAACCGAGGTCGGCGCCGAATCCAGCCTCCGTGACGACGTAGTCCACGTAGCCGAGCATCATCCTGTCGCCGACTACGGAGCTGCAGCCGTGGGCGATGTTGCCGAACGGCCCGGTGTGCACGGTGGCGGCCTGGCCGTCGCCGGTCTGGACGAGGTTCGGCTGGATGGCGTATCGCAGCAGCGACATCATCGAGCCGACGGCGTCGACGTCGTTTGCGGTGACCGGCTGGCCGTCGGTGGTGAATGCGACGACGGCGCGGGACAGCCGCTCGCGCAGGTCGTCGAGGTCGCGGGACAGGGCCAGGATGGCCATCACCTCGGAGGCGGTTACGATGTCGAAGCCGGCGGAGCGCAGGGGCGCGTTGGCTGCGCCGCCGAGTCCGGAGATGATCTGCCGCAGGCCGCGGTCCTCGATGTCCATAACCCTGCGCCAGGTAATGCCGTCCGGCGTCAGGCCGTCGACGTTGCCGAGCCGCGCCTCGTTTTCGGTGAACGCTCCAAGCAGGTTGTGGGCGGACGCGACGGCGTGGGCATCGCCCGTGAAGTGGACGTTGATCTCGTCGAGCGGCTCGATGACGGCCTTGCCGCCGCCGGTGCCGCCGCCCTTGATGCCGAAGATGGGGCCGAGGGACGGCTCGCGCAGGTTGACGCACACGCTCTTGCCCAGCTTGCCGAGGCCGTCGGTGAGGCCGACGGCGGTCGTGGTCTTGCCTTCGCCGGCCTGGGTGGGCGTGATGCCGGTCACCAGGATCATCTTGCCTCTTGGGCCGCCCTCGCGAATCAAGTCCAGGGGCAGCTTGGCCTTGTAATGGCCCTGCGGGATGATGGCGTTGGTGTCCAACCCTACCTTTTCGGCGATCTCTGCGATGGGCCTCATGCCTGTTCCTCCGTGGTCAGGAGCCGGTTGCTCCAATTGCGCCGGCAGGGGCACGGTCATGCGTGCCGACATGCCGGCGACGTGAGTGTCGGGACGACGACGGGGATTCTATCACGTAAGGGGACGGCGTTTGCGCGCGGCGGGGAAACCCCATCTCAATCTTCCCCAGCAGAATGGGGAAGAGGCCAGAGGCGTACGTGAGCGGACTGGGGAAGGGATCGGATGTAGAATGGGCGCGGCGCTACTGGCCGGTGAATGCCGTCACGAGTATGTATGCGATGAGGGGCGCCAGCAACAGCCAGAGCAGCTTCCGAGGCGTTATCTTGAAGAGGTCTTTCATGGATAGGCGCGGTTGCCAATTCTAGCAGTCTCATCGGGTGGGCCGGTGCGTTGCCGATGTCTTACCGGCTGATCGCGCTCGACATAGACGGGACGATCCGAACGCACGGCAGCCCGGTGTCCGATAGGGCCAAGGCAGCGATCGACCGGGCGCGGAGCGCAGGGGCGGTCGTCACTCTCGCGACGGGCCGGGCGTTCGAGTCGGCGCTGAGGTCCGCGCTTGAGTTGGGCGTGACCAGCCCCCTCGCGTCGTTTCAGGGGGCGCAGGTCTCCGATCCGACGACGCGCCGCGTGCTCTGGCGCAGGCCGTTGACGGCGGGCATGGCGCGCCGCGCGCTGGAGGCGCTGGAAGGGTGGCCGGTGGAGGTGATGGCATACTACGAGGACGACGTTTACGTGAGCCGCATGACGAGGTTCGCGGACGGCTATCGCGACCGGAACGGGATCAACGTGGAGCTTGTGGACGACCTGCGCGACGTCGCGGACTGGGGCCTCACGAGGCTGCTTGCGGTGGCGGAAGAGGAGACGGCCGCCAAGTTGAACGACCACCTGAGGCGGACACAGGCCGGAGAGCTGTACGTGACGCGGTCGCTGCCGCACTTCTGCGAGATACTGAACCCGGCCGGCGGCAAGGAGAAGGCGCTGTCCTGGATCTGCCATTGCCTGGGGATCGAGCGCTCCGAGACGCTCGCGTTCGGGAACGGCTACAACGACGTGCCGATGCTGGAGTGGGCGGGGCTGGGCGTGGCCGTCGGCGACGGCGTGGACGAGGCGAAGGAGGCCGCGGACATGATCGCGCCCGGCATCGAGGAGGACGGCGTGGCGCAGGTGCTGGAGGCGATGCTGGAGGCGGGGCAGATTGGGTAGCGGGGCGGGCAGGCCGACGGTCGTTGTGCTGGGCAGCATCAACATGGACCTGGTGGTGCACACGGCGCGCGTACCGGAGCCGGGCGAGACGGTCAAAGGGGGCGAGCTTCGGACGGCGGCCGGGGGCAAGGGCGCGAACCAGGCGGTCGCGGCTGCGCGGCTCGGGGCTAAGGTGCGGATGGTCGGGCGCGTTGGAGGCGACGCGTTCGGCGAGTCGCTGCGCGCCGGGCTGACGGCGCACGGCGTGGACGTAGCGGGCGTGGCGGTTGACGCGGATCACGCCTCCGGGGTGGCGGTCATCCTGCTCGACGCGGAGAAGGAGAACCGGATAGTCGTGGTGTCGGGCGCGAACATGGAGT
Organism: Dehalococcoidia bacterium; assembly: GCA_963668185.1. Lineage (GTDB taxonomy): Bacteria > Chloroflexota > Dehalococcoidia > Lucifugimonadales. Next base: position 49,640 of record OY764162.1, on the reverse strand, counting down.
GCGGGACCGAGGAGGTGGAGGCCGCGGCACGGTCGCTGGACGGGGCGCAGGCGATCTTGTTGCAGCACGAGATTCCGATGGGCGTCAGCGTCGAAGCGGCGCGGCGCGCATCCGAGGCCGGGGTCAACGTGATATGGAATCCTGCGCCGTTCGAGGAGATTCCCGACGAGGCGTACAGCCTAATCGATGTCATTACGCCCAATCGGAATGAGGCGACGGCGCTCACAGGGGTAGACGTCTCGGATGCGTCGTCGGCTGAGCGGGCAGCGCACCGGCTGATCGAGCGCGGCGCCGGCGCGGCGGTCGTCACGCTGGGCGAGCTTGGCGCAGTTTATGCGACGCTGGGCGAGAGCGGGTACGTGGTCGCGCCGGGCGTCGAGCCGGTCGATACCGTGGGCGCGGGGGACGCCTTCAACGGCGCGCTGGCAGTGACGCTCGCGGAGGGCCGCCCGCTGCTGGACGCGGTGCGCTGCGGGGTGATGGCGGGCGCGGCGGCGGTTACGAAGGCGGGGGCGCAGGACGGGATGCCGGACCGGGCGGCGGTGGAGGCGATGCTGCGGCGGCTGTAGGGGTAAGGCGTTCGGGCGGACCTGGGGCGGACGGTGATTTGCGTAAGGCCCTTCGACGGGGCTCAGGGCGAACGGATTGGGGGCGGCGGTGGATCCTGGCCGGACTCTATGGACTGGATTTGGTCTTCCAATTGGCCCAGGCTTGCGTATTCTTGCTGGATCAGAAGGAAGCACCTCTTGAGATAGAGGTCCGCCAGCACGGGGCCGGTGGAGTCGGATTTCTTGGCGGCCACGACGAGGTCTTCGATGCGGTGGTTGTCGGGGAGGTGCCGCGCCATGATGCCGATGTCCTGCTCGGCCTCCTGGAGGACGTTGTCGTCCGACACGTCCACGGCGAACCTGAGCCGCCCCACCAGCTTTGTAAGCTCGTTGAGCTTGTCGGTGTCGCTCATCAGACCGTACATGACGTCGGTCACGCCCAGGCCTTCGGACTCCGCGCCGGCCGCCTCGATGAGCTGCGGCTGCGATCCCTCGACGTGCTTCGTATAGAGGTCGGCGTAGCTCCGTACGGCGGTGGTTACGGCCATCATAGCCGAGCCGACGTCCGACGGGTCGATCACGCCTCCGTACAGCAGGTCATCGCCCCGGGCCTCCGCCAGCCACTCGATCTCCTGCTTGCCAGACATCTTCTCGGGGGCAGGGGGAAAGGCGAAGTTCGAGAGGTCCTTGGGGCCGATGTCCGCTACCTGGTTCATCAGGAACGGGGGCATGTACTTGGCGACGTCCACCGTAACCGGCAGGACTACCACGTAAGTTGCCCATACTTCACTGGCATCAGACGAGGACGTGAAGTACAGCAGCGCGTGGCCCTTTGGCTGCGAGTCGCTGCCCTTCTCGAATGTGCTAGCCATCTCGGTGTCCTGTGTAATCGTCTATCATGCCAGTGAAGATGGAGGCCGCCTGTTGTGACCATTATATCGCGCGCGGACGCCGCGCTGGGGCCGCCGCGCTGACGGGAACTTCAACGTGTTCCTGCTGAACACGGACGCGTACGCCCGTCTGCTCCGGCCCTTCTTGTTCAGGCTGCCGCCTGAGACCGCGCAGAAGACGGCCGATTCCGCGCTGAGCCTCGGCGTTCTCTGGAAGGTCGCGTCGGCTATCGCGCCGCCGGTGGAAGAACGGATAGCCGCGAGCCTCGGCCCGATACGCCTGCGGAGCCCCGTGGGGCTGGCCGCCGGGTATGACAAGAACTGCGAGTACCTGAATGCGCTGTCCACGCTGGGCTTCGGGTACGTGGTCGGCGGGACGGTAACGCTAGACGCGCGGCCGGGCAATCCGAAGCCGCGCATGCGCCGGATCGTTTCACAGGAGTCGCTTGTGAACGCGCTGGGCTTTCCCGGCAGGGGCCTCGAACACGCCGAGGCGAAGCTCAGGGCCGCGGCGGAGTCCGGGCTGGACGCGCCGGTGATGGCCAGCGTGTCGGGGACCGAGATCGAGGACGTTGTGACCTGCCACGGGCGGCTGGAGCCGTACGCGGCTGGGATCGAGGTGAACATAAGCTCTCCCAACACGCGGGGGCTGCGAGTCTTCCAGGAACGCCCCGCGCTGGACCTACTGCTGGACGAGATCAACGAGATAAGGCGAAAGCCGCTTTTCGTGAAGCTGCCGCCTTACGCCGCGTCGCCTGCGCCGGGAGTCCCGGAGTCGCCGCTGCTCGACAGAGCCGCCGGGGAGGAGGCGAGGGAGAGCTTCCACGCGCTCATCGACGCGTGCATCGAGGCCGGCGTGGACGGAGTAACCGTCGCGAACACGCGGCCTGTGCCGGACGCGGGTCTCGCGATGGGCGCGGGCGGGCTGAGCGGCAGGCCGCTGTTCCAAGACACCCTGCGGATGGTGCGCGACACCAGGGAGCACGCGGGCGGCCGGCTCGCGATCAACGCTTGCGGCGGGGCGTGGACCGGCGACGACGTATGGGACCTGCTGACCGCCGGCGCGGACACCGTCCAGATACTGACGGCGATGATCTACCGTGGGCCGGGAGCCGCGCGGGCGATCGGCAGGGAACTGGCTGAGCGAATGCTGCGCGAAGGCGCTAGCAGGCTGCCAGCGCGCCCCTGAGGTGCTTCATGGAGATGTTGCCTCCGCTGAGAACGATGGCGACCTTGAGCCCTTCTAGTTCGTCTTTGCGCTTGAGCGCGCCGGCCAGCGCGGACGCGCCGGCGTGCTCGGCAAGGTCTCGAGTCTCTTCCAGGTGAAGGATCACGGCCTCGTCCAGCTCCGCCTCTGACACCAGGACGAAGTCGTCCAGCATGTCGCGCATTATGCCGACCGTGAACTCGAATCCAAGGGAGGTTGCCAGCCCCTCGGCGCGGGTGCTCATCGGGTAGCTCTCCATGCGACCGGACTTCCAAGACAGGTACGCGGCCTGCGCGGCCTCCGCCTGGACGCCGACGACCCGCACGCCGGGGTTCACGCCCTTGGCCGCGATGCAGGTGCCGCAGGCCCCGCTGCCTCCCCCGATGCCGACGAAGATCACGTCCACGTCCGGCAGGTCTTCCATGATCTCAAGGCCGTACGTCCCTACCCCCTCGATCAAGGCGGGCTCGTTGGCGGAGTGGATGTACCGCATCCCCTCTTCACGGGATAGCTGCTCCACGTGCTCCCTGGCGTCGTCAAAGCTGTTGCCGTGAAAGACCACGGAGGCGCCGAGGTCCTGCATGGACTGAACCTTGCCGGGATTTGCGCCCTCCGGCACGACGATCGTCGCGGCGGCCCCGAACTGTCGGGCGGCGAAGGCGATCGACTGGCCGTGGTTTCCCGTGGATGCCGAGATGACTCCCATAGCGCGCTCCTCCGGCGTCATCTGGGAGACCAGGTTCAGGCCGCCCCTCACCTTGAACGCGCCGAGTATCTGGTAGTTCTCGTGTTTGACATAGACCTCAGCCGCGCCGAGGAGCCGTTCGAGCGAATGGTACCGATGCAGCGGAGTCCTGATAATGAACGGAGAAATCCGTTTTCTGGCGTTAAGAACGTCTTGCAAATTCGGTCTTGTCAAATGCAACTGAACTTCTCCTTTCAAGATTTCGGGACTCGTGCGAGGATCCCCAAGCAATCGGCGGACGCCAATCGCGCCCGCACGCATTTTAGCTTAACATGTGATATGAATCACAAACATTGCTTTTGGCTGGCTTCGTTACTGAGATGACCGCAGGCGCGAGTCCTGATAGAATCCACCATGAAACTCAAACAGAAGCGAGAAGTTGAGGGCGCTTGTTTCAACGCCTCATAAGACAGGACTCCCCCTCCAAGCCGGGTGACAGGTCCGCGCTATACGTCGATGTGGACAATCTGCGCGAGGGCGCCCAGGCCGTCATCGAAGACCTGATCCGGAACTGGCCGTCTTCCATTCCCACCGCGGGCAGGCTGTGCCTGTACGTCAGGGCCGAGAACCTGGACCTGTGGGAGATGTGGGCCAAGAGCCAGTTTCCGGAAATGGCCGTGGTGGTCAAGGGCGTCCAGCACTACAGCTTCCATCCGTCGAAGAACGCCGCAGACATGTCGATTGCGATGGACGCGCTGTCCGACATGATGCTGAGGCGCGCCAACTGGGTTGTGGTGTTCAGCGACGACAGCGACTTCATAGGCCTGTACGCGAAGGTCAAGGAGATCCACGAGGAGTCCGGCGGCGACGGCCGCAACGCTCCGTTTACGTGGGTGCTCACAGACCGCAGGGACACGAGATCGGGGACGATCAGGGACTACTTCCCGAACGATCACGTCTATACGATAAAGTTCCCGACGGGCAGGCGGGCCGCTCCGCCTCCCCCTCCCATGATCCGTTCTTCCCCGGCGCCTGCCAGGACCGGCACACGCACACCCCAGGCCGCCTCCAGAACTCCGCGCGCGGCGCAGACAGCTTCCAAGCCCGCCCGCGCAACGCAGACGGCCTCCCGGACTTCGCGGCAGACGACCCCTCCGGCGGCCTCCAAGCAACAGACCAGGAGCAAGGCGGAAGATGACAGGCGCAACGGGCGCATCATGAACCAGATGGCTGAGACGATTCTCAGGGAGGTGCCCGTAGGGTTCTTTGGAAGCGGGGACTGCCAGAAGATCGTCAAGAGGATATGGCCCGACCACAGCCTGGCGAGGTCCAGTCCTTCCGGCTTCGGGACGAAGTTCGCGAACTCGATCCTTCCGATTCTCAAGGAGCGGGGCGTGACCGAGCCCAATCCCAATCGCAGACCCAGGCGGTACGAGATGACTAAGGACGCAAAGGACGGGGCCGTTCGCCAGGGATCGTCGTGAACATATTCTTCGACGTCGATTACACGATCCAAGGCGTGGACGGCAGCCTGCGACCCGGTACGAGCGAGGTGTTCAACCGGCTCGTTAAGGACGGCCATACGCTGTTCATCTGGTCCGGCGTGGGAGACCGCACCTCGGACGTGCGCCGGCACCAGCTCGAAGGCTACGTCAGCGGCGTGTTCGAGAAGCCCATCAACGACTTTGAGGCGGGCCTGACGCGGTTCAACGTCACGGTCCGGCCGGACTTCGTCATCGACGACTACCCGGAGATCGTGGGCGTGTTCGGGGGCACCGTGATCCGGCCCTACTACTTTCCTTCGGCAACGGACGGCGAGATGGAGCGCGTGTACCAGGTCATCGACGAGTACGCGCGGACCGGCGCGTCTTCCGACTCCATGTTCCGGCAGCCCAACGGTGGCACGCCGGCCTGACGGCCTTTCGCGGCAGCCAGCCGCAGCCGAGGCGGCCCGCGCCGCAACCACGCCAACGGGCCGGGTGACGCTCGCATGATAGACAGCGCCGCGCCTGTGGAGCCGAGCAGTTCCGGCCGGCAGATCAAGGTCCTGCCAGCCGAGCTGGCGTCCAAGATCGCCGCCGGCGAGGTCGTGGAGCGGCCCGCGTCGGTGGTCAAGGAGTTGGTCGAGAACTCGCTGGACGCGGGTGCGCTGGAGATCACGGTCGAAGTCGCCCGCGGCGGAATGGAATCGATCCGCGTGTCCGACAATGGGACGGGCATCCCGCCCGACGAGGTCGAGCTGGCGGTGCAGCGGTTCGCCACCAGCAAGGTGACCTCCTCAAACGACCTGGACTCCATATCCACGCTGGGGTTCCGCGGGGAGGCGCTGCCGAGCATCGCCGCCGTGTCCGAGTTCACGATCGTCACGCAGACGGGCGCGGACGACGCGGGGACGCGCCTGGAGGTGGTGGAGGGCGAGACGGCGCGCCTTGTGCCGGAGGGAGCGCCGCGCGGCACGACGGTGAGCGTGCGGCACCTGTTCCGCAACTTTCCCGCAAGAAGGAAGTTTCTCAGGACGGAGGCCACCGAGGCGTCGCGAATCCACGCTCTGCTGACCCGGTACGCGATGGCATACCCGGAGGTCCGTTTCCGGCTGGCGTCCACGGGGTCCAGAAGGTTCGAGACGTCCGGATCGGGGAACCTGCGGGAGGTCGTGGCGGCCGTGTACTCGCTGGAGGTCGCGGACGCGCTGCTGGAGCTGTCGTCGGATGCGGGTGACGGTGGCGGGCCGTTCGTGTGGGGCCTGATCGGCCCCCCGTCGCTGGACAGGGCGAGCCGCACGTACGTGAGCGTGTTCGTGAACCGCCGCTGGGTGCAGAGCCGCATGGTGATGCAGGCCGTCGAGCAGGCGTATCACGGCTTCATGGGGGAGCGGCGGTACCCGCTGGCCGTGGTCAACCTCGCAGTGCCGTACCACGAGCTTGACGTGAACATCCATCCAGCGAAGACGGAGGTCAGGTTCACGAAGTCGGGCGAGGCGTTCAGGGCGGTGCAGGGATCCGTCAGGCGAACCCTGACGGCGCTGTCCCCTGTCCCCTCCCCGTCCGGGACTGCCGCGCCTCACGCGCCGGCGGCAGGGGCTGCGCGCCCGGTGACGGCCCCGTTCTGGCCGGACGCGCTCAGGCGACCGGTCCCGATTAGCATGGACGACTCTGCCGAGGTCGCTCCTGACTCAAGCCTGACTCCAAAGAGGGCGTTGCCTGTGCTCAGGCCGCTGGGTCAGGTGCAGGCAACGTACATCGTCGCCGACGGGCCGGACGGCGTGTACCTGATCGACCAGCACGCCGCGCACGAGCGCGTGGTCTTCGAGCAGGTGCGCGAGGCGGCGCGAAGCAGACGCTCGCCGAGCCAGGCGCTGCTGGAGCCGGCGAGCGTGGACCTGAGCCTCAGGCAGCAGGAGCTTCTGGCGGAGCATCGAGCGCCGCTGGAGAGCGTTGGATTCGAGATCGAGGCGTTTGGCCCGGAGACGGCGCTTCTCAGGCGAGTGCCCAGCCTGCTGAACGAGGGCGATCCGGCAGCCGCGTTCCTGGACATCCTCGACCTGATCGGCGAAGGCCGGGAGTGGGAGTCATGGGAGGAGCGGGCGGCGTACTCGATTGCGTGCCACAAGGCTATACGGGCGGGACGCGTGCTCACGATCGACGAGATTACCGAACTGACCCGCCAGTTGGAGAACTGCGTCCAGCCTCACACGTGCCCGCACGGGAGGCCGACGATGATCTTCATGAGCACGGCGCACGTGGAGCGGGAGTTTGGGCGGCGCTAGCCTATGAGGACGGCGGCCACGGAGTTGACGGGCGGGAGGCTGTCGGTCAGGATGGCCCAGCTGTCGCCTTCGTCGGCGCTGCGGAAGACGTGGCCGCTCGTGGTCGCGACGTAGATGCCTGCCGGATCGCAGGCATCGGAAGCCATGTTTTCCCGCATGGCGTGCAAGTACACCTTTCGCTGGGGGAGGCCGTTTGTGAGGCCCTCCCAGTTGCCGCCCTTGTCGCGGGTGCGATAGACGCGGAACTGTCCGTCCGTCACGAACCTGTAGCCGCCGCCGAGTTCGTCGCCGATTGCCTTGTCTTCGGGGAGCACGTAGGCCGTGGCCGTGTCGCGCGGGTGCACCGCCATCGGCAGGCCCCACCTGGACGGCAGGCCGTCCGATATGTCTTCCCAGAAGTCTCCGCCATCGTCCGAGCGGTACACGCCGCAATGGTTCTGCTGGTAGAGCACGTCCGGCACGTCCCGAAAGCCCAGCAGCTTGTGGGGGCACTGGCCGACTTCAGGATGCCTTTCCGGCAGGAAGTCCGCCCTGACGTTCGTGTTGATGGGCTGCCAGGTCTCGCCGGCGTCCTCGGTGCGGAAAGCGCCGGCCGCGGAGATGCCGACCCACATTCGCTCGGGGCGCTGGTGATCGAGGACGATGCTGTGAAGGATGAGGCCCGCCATGCCGGGATGCCACGCCTCTCTCGTCGAGTGCTCCGTGAGTCCGCGAACGTCCTCCCACGTTTCGCCGCCGTCGTGGCTCCTGAGCAGCGCCGCAGGCTGAACGCCCAGGTAGATGGCGCCGGGCTCGCTTGGCCTGCCCGGCAGTACGTGCCACACCCGATTAACCGTCAGGCCGGTGTCTTCCGGGAAACGAGGCGGGTTCTTCGTGGCCTGCCAGGTTGCCCCGAGGTCCCGGCTGACCATCACTTCAGGCCCGTATATGGTGCGATTGACGGCGGCCAGCACTGTCTTCGTGTTGGCGTCGTACGACATGTGGAAGACGTCGTCTCCCGGGAGCATCAGGTCCGAGAGGTCCCAGTTCTCGCGTTTCTCGTCGCTTGTGGCGATGAACGCGCCCTTGCGGGTGCCGATCAGCACGGCAATCTTGTGTCTCCCGTTCTCAGTCATGCCGGATGCCTCCTGCGCCCGTGTGTGCCGGTGAGCGTCAATCATACTGCCAAGCCGACAGGGCGCGCGATGCTTTGAACCCTCGCCGCTCGGAGAATTTGGTTATAAGTGCGGACTTCAAGCGTTAGGATATGAAGATTAACTGTGGCCGCCGCGCCGGGCGATGCCGACTTTGCCAGGCGCAATGAGCCGGGAGCTTGTCGTTTGTTCGAGAGGTCGATTGAACTCAGGAAGTCGCTGGTTGACCAGTCCCACTTCCGTAAGGCCATCAGGCTCCCGGTCCAAGCGTTCATTCATACAGAGCAGACGGGGGCCATGGTTCTGCTCCTTGCGGCAGCCGCAGCCATGGTCTGGGTGAACTCCCCTTTCTCCGAGTCCTACTTTGACTTCTGGCACACGAACATCTCATTCGATGTCTTCGTGTTCAGCATATCCAAGGACCTGGAGCACCTGGTCAACGACGGGCTGATGGCGGTCTTCTTCTACGTCGTTGGGGTCGAGATCAAGCGCGAGTTGATGCACGGCGAGCTGTCCGACTTTCGGAGAGCGGTCCTGCCGGCGGCGGCGGCGGCCGGAGGCATGGCGGCGCCGGCGCTGATCTACTTCGCGTTCAACGCCACGGGAGAAGGCAGCGCAGGCTGGGGCATTCCAATGGCGACCGACATCGCGTTCGCTCTCGGCGTGCTTGGCCTCCTCGGGCGCAGGCTGCCGGCCCAGTTGCGGGTGTTCCTGCTGGGGCTCGCCGTAGTTGACGACCTGGGCGCGATTGGAGTGATCGCCGTCTTCTACACGGATACGATTCACTGGCACGACCTCGGGCTGGCAGTGGGCCTTGTGGCGGGAATGGCGGTGATGATTCGCCTCGGCATACGGTCGATGGGCTTCTACGTCATAGTCAGCATACTGATGTGGCAGTTCCTGCTTCAGTCCGGGGTGCATGCCACGCTTGCCGGAGTGATGATGGCGGCCATCACGCCTGCCGAGCCCTATCTGCGCCGCCAGCGCTACGCAGATACTGTCGAGGGCCTGCTGGAGAGATTCAAGGCAGCGATGGACGCGGGCGACGAAGAGCAGGCAGAGACTATCGTGATGTCCATCGAGAGGCTGAGCCAGGGCACGGAAGGGCCGATGGAGCGCTTGGAACGGTCCGTGCATCCGTGGACCAGCTTCGTGATACTGCCGCTCTTTGCGCTGGCGAACGCGGGGATCGTGCTGTCCTCCGAGGCCCTTGCCGCCGCCAGCGAGAGCAGCATAACTCTGGCGATACTCGTGGCGTTGCCGGTGGGGAACGCGATAGGCATCTTCACGATGACCTGGCTGGCGGTCCGCTCGGGGCTGGGCCGGCTGCCGTTCGGGGTGACCTGGTGGCAGATACTTGGCGTCGCGCTGCTGGGAGGCGTGGGCTTCACCGTTTCCATATTCATAGCGAACATCGCCTTCGATCAAGAAATGCTCGTGGACATGGCCAAGCTGGGCGTGCTGGGCGGATCGATACTGTCTGGAACGCTCGGCTACGCGCTGCTGCGGCTCAGCGGCGGGCCGGGATACGCCAGAAGCTACCGACCCTGACGGGCTTCTCAGGAATCCGGACTACCTTGCGGCGCACGGGGTGAGTGAGCCGCGGGCTACTCTTCGAAGCTCTTGAAGATGAGGCTGGAGTTCTGGCCGCCGAACCCGAAGCTGTTGGACATGGCGGCGCTTACTTCCTGCTTCCTGGACCGGTTGGGGACGTAGTCCAGATCGCAGTCCGGGTCGGGCGTATCCAGATTGATCGTCGGGTGTATCTCGTCGTTGACGATCGACAGGATCGCGGCGATGCCTTCGAGGGCGCCGGACGCCCCGAGGGCGTGGCCGATCATGGACTTGGTGGAACTGATCGGCACGTCATAGGCATGTTCGCCGAACGCCAGCTTGATGGCGAGCGTCTCGACGAGGTCGTTCTTGGGCGTTGACGTGCCGTGGGCGTTGATGTAGTCGATGTCGCCCGGCAGCATTTCCGCGTCTTCCAGCGCCCAACGGATGGCGCGGGCCGCGCCCCTGCCGTCTTCGTCCGGCTCGACCGAGTGGAATGCGTCGGCGGACACGCCGAGCCCGGCGACCTCGGCGATGATGTTCGCGCCTCGATCGAGGGCGTGGCACATCTCTTCCAGCACCACGATGCCGGCTCCTTCCGCCGGCACGAAGCCGTCGCGGTTGGCGTCGAACGGCTTGCTGGCGCGCTCAGGTTCGTCGTTCTGACGCGTGAGAGCTTTGATGACGTTGAAGCCGCCGAGGCCGAGGTGGCTGATCCCTGCCTCGCAGCCGCCGGTGAGCACCACGTCCGCCGCGCCGCGCCGGACGACCTCGGCTCCTTCGCCAATGGCGTGAGTGCCCGCGGCGCAGGCTGTGATGATCGTTGAGTTGTAGCCCTTCAGTCCGAACAGCCTGCTGACGTTGGCGGCTGCCATGTTCGGCAGGATCATAGGAATGAAGAAGGGGCTGACCCTCATGCCCCCACGGTCGAAGAGCAGCTTCGCGTTCTGCTCGGTTGTGGGAAAGCCGCCGTTGCCGTTGCCCATGACCACGCCGATGCGTTCATCATCTAGCGTCGATACGTCCAGACCCGAGTCTTCGAGCGCGAGGCCGGAAGCGGCGACCGCAAGCTGCGAGAACCTGGCCATGCGGCGAGCTTCCTTGCGGTCCAGGTACTGCTGGGGATCGAAGCCGGTCACCTCGCCGGCGATCTGGCAGGGAAACTGGGCCGGGTCGCAGAGCGTCATCGGGCCGATGCCGGAGCGGCCATTCACGAGGGCGTCCCAGTACTCATCGACAGACTGGCCCAACGGGGACACGAGGCCCATGCCCGTCACAACCACTCTGTTCCTGCTCCCGTTTCGCATCAGGGGCGGGTCCTCCGGTCCTCCCACCTGGGAGGAACAATGTTCTCGTACAACTCAGGCTCCATGCCTGTTACGGCTTCCGTGATTTCCGCAGTTACGAACAGGGAGCCGGTTCCCAGTATCAGCGAGGATTTGTCGGCCAGGTCCGCGGCCACGCCGAGGCCTTCGACCACCTCGTCAGTCTCGAACACGACGGGCAGCCCCTGGGCCCTGGCCGCTTCTGCGATTATAGCACTGGGGGCGGCGCGGGGATGCCGGGACTTCACCGCGATGATCTCCGGCTGGATAGCTTGTATCTCTTCGAGCATTCCCTCCAGGCTGTGGCCCATCAGTCCGCCGAAGACCACGTAAACGCGCGAGTATTCGAAGGTCTTCTCCACGGCTTCGGCGAGCCGGCGCATTGAGTACGGGTTGTGCGCGCCATCGACCACGACAGGCGGAGGCCCGGCTCTCAGTACCTGGAGCCTCCCTTCCCACCTGACGTTGCGAATGCCCGCCGTTATGGACTCGGTTGTGACGTTGTGTCCGAGTTCGCCGAGGGTTTCGGCGGCGGCTACGGCTGCCGCGGCGTTCTCCAACTGGTGATCGCCTATCAGAGGCAGCGTCAGATCGTAGCCGGCGCTGAGGCCCTCCAGGGCGAAAGACTGGCCGTCAGGGCCCGACTCGCTCAGTTGCCACGAGAGGCGCGCCTCAACGTCGACCACGGGAGCCTCCCTCTCACGGGCGACGTCTTCGATGACCTTCAACGCCTCGGAGGTTTGCGGTGCGGCCACGACGGGGACGCCGCGCTTGATGATGCCGGCCTTCTCGCCGGCGATCTCGGGTATCGTCTCTCCCAGGGTCGCGGTGTGGTCGAGGCTGATTGACGTAATGACGCAAACGTCCGGCTCCACGACGTTGGTCGCGTCCAGCCGCCCGCCCAGGCCCACTTCCATGACCTGGAAGTCGAGGTCCGCCTTTCTGAAGTGCACGAACGCCATGGCGGTGAGGACTTCGAACGTGGTCACGCCGCCGTATCCGCCGTGCGCGCTTGTCCATTCGGTCGCGGGCCAGACGTCATCCACAAGGTCGGCGAACTCTTCGGTGGACACCGGGTCGAGGCCCACTCTTATGCGTTCGACGGTGCGATGCAGGTGGGGAGACGTGTAGAAGCCTACGGAGTACCCGCTCGCGGACAGGATGGAGGCGATCATGGCGGATGTGCTTCCCTTGCCCTTGGTTCCCGCGACATGGACGGTCCGCCTTCCGAGATGCGGATCGCCCAGCCTTTGGAGCAGGAGGCCTATGCGTTCGAGGTGGAACTTCGCGTGCTCTGGGCTGTGCGTGGAGCGCTCGAAGTCGGCGAGGCCCATGACCCTGTCGAGCGCTTCCCTGTATCGAGGCTGCATTGGGTTAGATTAAGGCCAACGCTCTACCCGGGCAGGACGGACGCCTGACGCCCAGGGAGCGCGTCATGCGGTCAGCGCTCGACGCCGGCGTCACGCAGCAGCTTCCACTCGCTCTGAATGATCTCCATGCGAATGAAGTCCAGGCCGCTGCGTCTCACGGGTCTGATCTCTCTGAAGCCGGACTTGGCGAACGACTTGCGCGCCCTCTTGTTCCAGTCGAGCGTGTGCAGGTAAACCTTGGAGATGGTCGTGGTAGTGAAGATGTGGTCGAGAAGCGAGTCCACCGCATCCGTGCCGTATCCTTTGCCAATGTAGTCTTTGTCGCCAACCACAATGCCCAGCTCGGCTTCACCGCGCCGGGTATCGATGTCGTAGTACATGCAGTTGCCGATGTGCCTTCCCTCCAGGGTCTCAATGGCGAACCGCCTGGACCACGGGCTGGGGTACTCCAACTCCTCCCTGGAGTACTTGCGAAACTCACGGAAGCTCATTCGCAGAGGGCGCGTAGCGTCGAGGCGAGCGAGTTCATCATCGACGCGCCAGGAGTAATCGTTCTCGGCGTCCTCGATGCGCTTGTCCCTGAGCAGCACGCTGCGGGCGCCGCGGGCTGTAGGTACGACCGTCATTTTCGCGCCGCCGCCTTTTCCAGGCCCTCTTTCACGATTTCGGCCTCGTTTTCGTACTTCAGCGACGTCAGGGCCGCGTCTGCCGGGAACCATCGCACTTCATCGAACTCGTGGTCGTGCAAGTCCGTGCTGCCTCCGACGGCGGACATGAGATAGAAGAGCACGGTTTTGTGGCCGATGACCTGCTCGCCGTCCGGTTCTTCGACGCGCAGCCCGTCATCCGGCCATGGGAAGGCGTACTCGATCTCGCCAATGTAGTCGTCGATGACTACTTCCAGCCCGGTCTCCTCCCGCACTTCCCGGAGAGCCGTCTCAGGGCGCGTCTCTCCAGGTTCAGGGGTGCCTTTGGGGAGGCCCCAGTCGAAGCCTGCGCCGTCAACGTGGCCGCAGAGGGCTACTTCAGGGCCGTCTTCGCTATTGCGAACGACGACGCCTCCGACTGACAGGAGTTGCACTACGGAAGTATTGCCGGTTGTGCTCATAGTACGAGGGCCGCGCGCTCCTAGTCTTCCTCATCGTTGTCGAGGCGCTCGCTTGCCTGCTCAAGAAAGGCCTCGATGTCCGGCGAGAGTTCCGGCCCCTTCTCCTCCGAAGTCGGCGCCGCCTGCGTGCGGTCGTAGTACGCCTCCAACTGCTTGATTAGGGTGCTGACTTCGGAGTTTGACTCGATCGCCCGGCTCAGTTCGCTGTACTGGCGCTCTCCCCTGTCTGTCTCGGCCAGGAACTTCGGCAGGTCGTACATCGCGCAGAGCACCTCCATCAGGCGGCTGGCCCCCATGTGGTCTTCGTCCAGCTGCACGTACTGGGGAATGTGCGCCATGAGGCTTGGGGTCGCCACGCCCTTATTCTCGAGGGACTGCGTGACCAGGTTCACGATGCTCGTCGGGCCCTGGTAGTTGCTCCCGCGCGTGGAGACGGCGTCTCCTGCCTTGCGCACCTGCTCATCGCTGAGCGAACCCGTCACCAGGAGCGGGCGCGTATGAGGCACGGAGTCGTACATCCCGCCAATGCGGCAGTACTCGACGACGTTGAAGTATTCCAGCAGGTTGACGATGCCTTCGACGTACTCCTCAGCCATTGAGTGAGGCTCGCGCACGTGGAGGAACAGGTAGTCCCCGCCGTTCTCGATGCGGGCGTAGTAGATGACGGTGTTCGGTGTGGTGAGTATGCGCCTTTCGCCTACCGTCCGCGTACGCGGCCTGTAGCGCGTGAAGTCGAAGTACGTGCCGGGCCTGTCGAGCCTGCCGAGCTCCTTGGCGGCCATGTAGCGCTCGACCTGGCTCAGCGCAACCGAACCGACGCGGCCAACGTCGATCCACGGCCTGAGTATGGCTATGGCGCGCGTGTCTCGCAGGTCCGGGACGGGCTCGGAGACTTCGAAGATGCCGATCTTCATGTCACAATCGTGACAGACACAATCCGTTACCGCAAGTTGGCTCAGGTCAACGGTCCGACGGGTTCAAATGTTCAGAAGCCGGCGTTAGGATGTTCGAGGCAGGAAAAATGTCAGACCAATCCGTACAGATTACAGAGTACGCCGAGGAGTTGATCTCGGTTCCACGGGCGCACCTCAACCTCGACCTGCGGCAGGACGAAACGGGACTCCTGGTCTCCCACGACGGCAAGACGCTCATGCACTTCCCGCTTACGCGGGGGGGAATGGCGGCGGCAGGGTTCGTGTCGAAGGCGCTCGGCCAGAGCGTGCCGGCGCTGGGGGAAGGCGTGAGGGCCCGGGTCTCCACCGGGGTGCTGTTCCGGGCGATGTCAATCGCCAGCCTGGACTTCAACGTCCAGGAGTCTTACGTTCTGCTGGACAGACTGTTGGAAGAGGCGGCATTGCAGAGGGGCGGCCGGGTCTCCGACTAGGCGGACGCCTCTCCGGCGGGCCTGTCTCTACTTCCGTCCGTTCTCCGGCGGCGGTTTTTGTTCAATCTAGACCTAGATTGACATCGTGAGTCCGGCGATCGCCGTTGTAGCATCGGCTCATGCCGGAATCACTCGTGCACATGGAGGGGCCTGCGCTCGTTCGCGATTTCGCCATCATCATGGCCGTCGCGGGAGTGGCGGTAGTCGTCTTTCGCAGGCTCAACCAGCCGCCCATTCTTGGATACCTGATCGCCGGCGTCATCGTCGGGCCGTTCACGCTGCCCAATCCGCCCGTGACCAACCAGGAGAGCATTCGACTGCTGGCGGACCTGGGGCTGGTCGTGCTGTTGTTCGCGGTCGGGCTGGAGCTGGGCTGGAGGCGGATCCGGCAGGTAGGCATGGGCGTGCTGCTGATCGGCACGGTGGAGATGCTGGTGATGTCCTCCCTTGGCTACCAGGTGGGCCAGATGATGGGATGGACCGCGATGGAGTCCGTCTTCCTCGGGGCGGCGCTGTCGATCAGCAGCTCGGCAATGCTGATCAAGGTGCTCGCCGATACCGGACAGCTAAAGGCGGGAGTCGGCAGGATCGTCGTCGGCATACTGGTCGTAGAGGACTTCGTCGCCGTTGTCCTGCTCACGGTACTTTCCGGCGTCGGCTCGACCGGCAGCGCGGAGCCGCAGGACATCGGCCTGCTCGTGCTGAAGATCGGCGTGTTCGGAGTGGCGTCGCTCGCGCTGGGGGCCATCGTAGTTCCCAGGCTGGTAGGAGTGGTCGCGAGCTTCCGTTCGCCCGAGACTCTCATGCTCATGAGCCTCGCGCTGTGCTTCATGCTGTCCCTGTTGGGGCAGATGCTTGGTATCTCAGCGGCGGCCGGCGCGTTCCTGATCGGGGCGGTCATCGGAGACACGCGCCAGTCGGAGCAGATCACGCACGTGATTTCGCCCATTCGCGATATGTTCGGCGCGCTCTTCTTCGTGTCTATCGGCATGCTGGTGGACATCTACCTGATCAAGGACTACATAGTCTCGGCCCTGATCATCGCGGGGGTCTTCATCGTGGGCAAGGTCTTCGGCGCGAGCCTGGGAACCTTCGCGACGGGAAGGTCTGGACAGATGTCCCTGAACGTCGGCACTCGAATGGGCCAGGTGGGAGAGTTCTCGCTCGCGATCATGAAGGTTGGGACGGAGTCCAACGCCATCGGGGCCTTCATCTACCAGGTGCTCGTAACGGCTGCGGCGATCAACTCCCTTGTGTACCCGTACCTGGCGCGCTCCGGCGACAGGATCTACCGGCTGATCGACCGGATAGGGCCTCCATTGCTGAAGGGATACTTCGGCAACATCTCGGAAGCGCTTCAGACGATCATCGCCGGAGTCAGGCTGGACAGCGAGTTCGGGCACAGGGTCAAGCGGTCGGCGGCGGTGGTCCTGTTGAACAGCATGATCATCGTGGTGCTGATCGGCATGGGCACGTTCGCGGCTGAGACCGCGCCGCAGATCGGCAACCTGACCGGACTGGGCGAGAGGGTCGTGGGCTTCGTCGTAGGGTTCACCACGCTGGTGCTCTGCATTCCGCCGGCATATGCCATCTGGTCGAGCCTGCGGGGGCTGGCGGACGTTGTGACGACCCACCTCATCGTGCGCGGGCGCCAGTGGGCGATGTGGGTGCCGGACATTCTCGGCGCCGTGATCCGCGACTCGGTGATGGTATTCATCGTGGTCATCATTCTGCTGTGGTCGATTCCCTTCGTGTTCCAGTTGCTCTCGCTCGGCTCCCTCGCGATACCGGCGCCGTTCGTCGTGCTCGCCGCGCTCGCCTTCCTGGGAATCAGGTCGTTGCGCCGCCTTCACGGGTACCTGGAGGAGACGTTCGAAAGCATCTTCCTGGGCGAAGGCGCTACGGGGCCGGAGGCCTCCGGCGTGGGGCGGCACGGCGGCAGCGCCCTTCCCTACCCGCCGGAAACGACGCTGCGTGAACGCGGGAGTGGAGACGGCTCTCCAAGCCTGGGAGAAGATACGCAGCCGCCTGAGTCGGAAGCTGCGCCGCGTCTCGAAGCAGCGGTCCAGAGCGCGCTTCTACCCATAACGAGGGAGCAGGCCGAGTCGATTGCCCTGAGCACGGCATCCACGGACCACGCGCCGCATTGCAGCCACTTCAGGGGCGCGGAGGTCCAGTGGCGTGTGAAGGAGGTCGTAGAGTCCGGCAGCTACTTCCGCGTAACCCTCGAATTCCATTCGGAGGATGGCTCCAGTACCAACGCCGGGCTGGAGCAGATTCACGTGGACGGCCACGGGAACGTTGCCCTCCGACACGTAACGCACTGGCACGAGACGGCGCCGCGGCGCGTTCCCTCGATCCTGATGTATGCGGGGACGATACTGGTCGTCGCGATCGTTGCCGCAGTCCTGGGCTTCGCGGTCGCGTTCATCGGGTTGGGGAACCAGGACGGTGAACTCACCGATCAGGCGACCGAAATCGAAGAGGTCCAGCCTGACTCTGCCGAAAGCGTCATCGAGCCGGACGGCGGCGCACAGTCCTCGCGAAAGCCTGACGGCGACGGCGAGTTCGGCGGGGGCGTCGCGGCGAGTTCAAAGCATGGACACCGGGCCGCGCATCGGGCAAGATTGCCGGCGGCAACCTATTCATGACTCTCGACTACTCCAAGCTCTCCTCCGGTCAAACGATCTCCAGCCGCGCCTTCAAACTCGACGGCGAGACCGTGCGCGAGTACGTGTCCGCCGTAAGCGACGCCGCTCCGGAGGAGGGGGCCGCGAATGCGCCGCCGATGTGCCTCGCTGCCATGAGCTTGAGGGGCGTAATCGACGATCTGCAGATTCCGGGCGGCACGGTCCACGCGGGCCAGGAGTTGCAGTTCTTTGCCGAAGTGGGGATGGGCGAGGAGTTGACGTGCAACGCGGTCCTGGCGCAGAACTCGGTACGGGGCGAGTGGCGGTTCCTGGTTGTCGAGATGGAGACGCGCGATTCGGAGGCGCGTACCGTGCTGACGGGCAAGAGCACGATCATGACGCCGGAGTCCGCGTAGTGGCGAACTCCCCTGAGGTCGGGCAGGAGTTGCCGGCCGTGAGGCGTCTGATTACGCAGGAGCGCATCGAGCGGTACGCTTCCGCCTCCGGCGACTTCAACCCGATTCACGTTGACCACGAGTTCGCGGCGAGATCGCAGTTCGGCAGCACCATAGCTCACGGCATGATGATCGCCGCCGCCATTTCCGAAATGATGACCGCGGCTTTCCATGAGTCCTGGGCCAACAGCGGAAGGCTCAAGCTGAGGTTCCGATCTCCCGTGCTTCCCGGGGAAGTCGTGGAAGCTACGGGCCGGGTCAAGTCGGTGCGCGAGGACGGCAACGATAGTATAGTGACCTGCGCGGTCGAGGTACGCAAACCGGACGGCCAACCCGCGATTGCGGGCGAGGCCGGCGTCACGCTCGCCTGCTGATGCGCCACTCCAACAGGGAACTTACGTGAGCCAGAACGGGCAGCCGATCACAATCGCGGTTGACGCCATGGGGGGAGACTACGCCCCGCATGAGGTGGTGCGCGGCGCACTGAGCGCCGTACGGTCCGGCGGCCTGCAACTCGCGCTCGTGGGGGACCCGGCTGCGCTGGAGAGGGAGGTCGGCAAGCACGACTGTGACGGGCTGCCGATATCGATCGTGCCGTCCGAGGGCGTCATCGTGGAGGGAGAGGCGCCCGCCCTGGCTCTGCGTCAGAAGCCGAAGGCGTCAATCGTCGTGGCGACGGGCATGATTAAGAGAGGGCTGGCCGACGCCTGCGTTACGATGGGATCGACGGGCGCGGCGATGGCTTCGGCAGCCGTGGTGCTGGGAGTGGTCGAAGGGCTCGACCGCCCGGCGCTGGGCGGCCCTATCTTCGGGTTCGCGCCCAACACCCTGGTAATCGACCTTGGGTCCAACCTGGACTGCCGGCCCTCCCAACTCGTGAGCTTCGCGGTGATCGGTGACGTGTTCGCCAGAAAGGTCTGGGGAATCGGAAGCCCTAAGGTCGCGCTGCTGAGCGTTGGCGTCGAGCCCGGCAAAGGCAACAGGCAGGTGCGGGAGACTTCGCCGCACCTGGAGAAGAGCGGGCTGAACTTCATCGGGAACATCGAACCCGGCGACCTGACCTCGGGCGCGGCGAACGTCGTGGTCTGCGATGGATTCGTCGGCAATCTGGTGATGAAGCTCACGGAGGGGCTGGGCCGTAGATTTGCCGACCTGGTCCGCGAGGAAAGCCGGGCGTCGGCTGACGGGAACGGACTCCCGGGCCTGGACCGCCGGCTGTACGAGCTTTCCAACGTTGTCGAGACCTACGGAGGCGGGCCGCTGTTCGGGGTGAACGGCATCAGCGTCGTTGGGCACGGGCGAGCGCGGGCGGACGCCGTGGCGAAGGCGATCAGCACGGCGAGGCTGCTGGCGGAAACCGGGTTCGTATCCGAAATGAACGACGAGTTGGCGCGCCTACGCGGGCGCGGCGAATCGGAGCAGTAGCGTTGGCGGGAGAGCTTACTTGAGCGGAGCGGGAATAGAAGGCAAGCACGCCCTCGTGACGGGGGCGTCGAAGGGCATCGGCCGGGCGTCCGCGCTGAGACTGGCCGAGTTGGGCGTCAAGGTAGCGGTCAACTACAACTCGTCCCCCGACGAGGCGGCGTCCGTGGCTCAAGAGATCCAGGACATGGGCGTCGAGGCCTTCACCGTGAAGGCAGACGTTGGGAACCGGGATGAGGTCAATGGCATGGTGGAGGCGGTGCTGGAGCGGTGGGGCGCGGTGGACATACTCGTCAACAACGCCGGCATCATCGACGACGGGCTGATGATCAGGATGACGGACGACCAGTGGCAGAACGTGTTGCGCGTCAACCTTGACGGCGCCTACTACTGCACTCGGGAGCTGCTTCGCCAGATGCTGCGGCTGAGGTGGGGCCGGATCATCAACGTTGGCTCAGTTGTGGGGATCAGGGGCAACGCGGGCCAGGTCAACTACTCCGCGTCCAAGGCGGGAATGATCGGCATGACGAAGTCGCTCGCCAAAGAGGTCGCGACGCGGGGCATAACGGTGAACGTGGTGACGCCGGGCTATGTCAGCACCGACACCGTGGACGTTCTTCCCCAGAAGGTCAAGGACGAGGTGCTGGGCCGGATTCCCATGGGAAGATTCGGGATGCCCGACGAGGTGGCGAGAATGGTCGCCTTCCTCGCCGCCGACTACGCGGGCTACATCACGGGCCAGGTAATAAGCGTGGACGGGGGACTGGCCGTCTAGGGCGCGCGCCATGACCTTCCAGGGCAAGTCCGCGCTCGTGACGGGCGGCGCTCGCGGCATAGGCAAGGCCATCGCCCTTGAGTTGGCCAGCCGGGGTGCCAACGTGGCGTTCAACTACCTGCGACGGCACGACGAGGCGGCGGAGACCCAGAAGCAGATCGAGGCGCACGGCGTTCGGTGCCTGCGCGTCAGGGCGCACCTGGGGGAGCCTGATCGAATCCGGGGCATGTTCTCGGAGATCGGCGAGGCGTTCGGCGGGCTGGATATGCTGATAAACAACGCCGCGACCGGCGTAAACCTGCCGGCCGATCAGCTAACCGAGAAACACTGGGACTGGACGCTCAACGTCAACGCAAGGGCGGCCTGGCTGTGCTCCGTAGAGGCCGCGAAGCTGATGCCGTCGGGCGGCAGCATAGTGAACATCAGCAGCATGGGCTCGCAGCGCGTGCTTCCGGACTACTTCCTGGTCGGTACGTCGAAGGCGGCGCTGGAGTCGCTGACCCGGTACCTGGCGGTGGAGCTTGCGGAGCAGGACATCAGCGTGAACGCGGTCTCGCCCGGACTGGTGCTGACGGGCGCGCTGGAGCACTTCCCTGGGAGTAGCGACATGGTCGCGCAGGCCACGAGCGAGACGCCGGCCGGCCGGCCGCTGGAGTTGGACGACATCGCGCGGGTCGTGTGCTTCCTGTGCGGCGAAGACGCGCGGATGATACGGGGCCAGGTGATCGTGGTGGACGGCGGGGCGACGCTTACCGCGTGACGGGCGGCTCCGTGACGCGGACTTGCGCCGTGCCTTCCGGCGATCCTGCCGCGAGGAGCGCGCCGGGGTCTGCGTGGGCCTTGCGGACGTAGCCGAGGCCTATGCCAGCCCCGCTTCCGACATCGACGGCAGCCGAAGTGACCTCGCCCACACGCTTGCCGTCCGCGAAAAGCGAGACGCCCGCGCCCACGGCGTCCGCCGGCTCCCACGCAAGCGTGGACAGGTAGCGCTGCACCTTGTCGTACGTGTGCAGGCGCACGACAACCTCCTGGCCGACGTAGCAGCCCTTCGTGAAGCTCAGGTAGTCGGCGAGACCGGCTTCGTGAGGGTTGCGGTCCTCGGACAGCTCCGAGCCTGAGGCGGGGACGCCGCTGAGTATCCGGGCGGCCTCCAGCGCTTCCGCGCCGACGGCGGTCGCGCCGGCATCGAGCAGGCGCTGCCGGAGCGTGTCCTGATGGACGGCGTTCACCATGAGATCGACGCCGGGTTGTCGGAGGAAGTCGGTGCGGATGAGCAGCGCCCTAGTCCCGGCGATGCTCGCTTCGGCGAACGAGCCGGGCTCGCCGGGCCATACGTCCGGGCCGACGGCGGCGGCGAGCAGTTCGCGCGTTCCGGGGCCGGACAGGCCGAGCATCGCGGTGTCTTCGGACCGGTCGGTAATCTCCACGTCTTCGCCGAAGTTGAAGAAGTCCACGTGTTCGGTCACCGGCTCAACGCGCCTGGGGCCGGTGACCACGGCCAAGTGGTCTTCGTGCTTGAGAACGAGCAGCAGGTCGATGATGCGGCCCTTGTTCGAGGTCAGCACGGTATGGACGGCGTCGCCTGGGGTCATGGCCGAGAGGTCGTTGGTGCTGAGGCGGTCGAGCAAATCCTGCGCGTCTGCGCCGTCGAAGCGCAGCCGACCCATCGGGGAGCGATCTACGAGGCCGACCCCGCGCAGCAAGGCGTCGAACTCTTCGCGGACGCTCGTGTACCGGCGTGGGAGTCCTTCGAGATGCGGCGCGTCTGCGGCCGGAGCGGCGGCGGGGTTAGCCATGCGATTGCCGGCTAGACGCTGAAGGAGGTCCCGCAGCCGCAGGTGGTCCGGGCGTTGGGGTTGTGGAACACGAAGCCCTTGCCGTTCAGGCCGCCGGAGTACTCCAGCGTGGTCCCCGCCAGGAACACGAAGGAGCGCTTGGGGATGAAGACCTTCAGGCCGTGCTCCTCGACGACCTTCTCGTCTTCCCTGGCTTCCTCTTCGACGAGTTCGAGGACGTAGGTGAGGCCCGAGCAGCCGCCGCCCTTGACGGCGACGCGGAGGTTGGCGTCGGGCTTGCCCTCGACGTCCGCGAACTCCCTGACGTGCTCGACGGCGCTCTCGGTCAGTTGGACTGCGGTGTTCGGGATGGGCCTTTTTGGTCGGACCCTGGAGGTCATGTCAACTCCTGTGGAACGGCGGCTGAGTTATGCATACCCAGCTTCAACACGATTCTAGTCATAGTCGTGTGGCATCGTCAATCGAAACGGCGGCTGGGCAAGGCGTAGCGCCGGGCGGGCCGACGAAGGCCGCTTCGCGGGATCCAGACCGCCGATTTTTTGAAAATGTGTCGCATTCCGTAACATTCCGCCACTCTTCGTAGCTGGGCCGCGCGACGTTTTGAGCGGTTTTGCGACCATTTTGCAACCTGAATGAGACGGTTTCGATACCAAATGTGACACGGCCGGGGGAGCCGGGGCACCCACGAGGGCCCCTACGTTTCGCGCCAAATTGCCATGGTCTGCGGCGTTCATGCGGCAATAATAGCACGAGCGTTCGCTGATCGCAACGGCTCAAGTGCGGGAAGCGCAAGACCTTTGCAAGGGGTGGCTGCTGGAGTCGGGATTATGGTCGTGGGGCCTCTTGTGAACAAGAGGCCCCTGCTGCTAATTGCCTAGAGGTTCGCCCGTGATGTTCGTAGCGTATAGGAATTTCGACCCCACTGCCTCAACAAAGGCGATAACTTCACCTGCATCGTTCAGGACGGGGCCTCCGCTTCCACCGCCCGCGCTCACGATGTCGAGCATTATGTAATCGATTCCTGTTGTCCGGCTACCGTAGGTAGCGGAACCACCGATGATTCCCTTGGTCGCCATGAAGACGTCCTCTTCCAAGAGGTTCGACGGATAGCCGACCACGGTTGCCGATTCGCCGAGCCGATAGCCGGAAGCTATGCGAACCGGAACGCTCTGTATGTTGCTAACCTTGGGTACCAGCAACGCAGCGTCTAGATGGCGCAACCACTCGGAAACTTTGTAGTCAGCGGCCCGCCCATCATGTGAGGTGACTACGATTTCAAGAACGTCCTCAACGACATGCGCGGCAGTCAGAACAGTACCTCGAGCGTCGATGTAGAAGCCAGTAGCGCACAAGTACCATGATTCAGCATCCCGAACTTCGATGCAAACGACGCTAGGCCGAACACTGGTGATGATCTCGCTAATGTCCGGCAAGCTGGCGTCTGATCCCGCCGGGCCTGCTGGCCCTGGCGGGCCGGAGACTCCGGGTGACCCTTGAGGGCCTGTGGAACCCTGTGGTCCAGGCTCACCCTGGATCCCAGCCTCACCTTGGAGCCCTGTTTCACCCTGAAGTCCTTGAGGTCCTGACGGCCCTTGGGGCCCTTGTGGGCCAGACTCACCCTGAGGGCCCGCTTCGCCTTGGGGTCCTGTTTCACCAAGGGGACCTTGTGGCCCTGGCGAGCCCTGAGGACCTTGTGGGCCGGTCTCGCCTTGCTCACCAGCAGGAACCGATATCTTGGCAACCTCTGCACGGACCATATCGCGAACTTCCGTATCCGTAGGCCCACAACTCATTAAGACGACCGCAATGAGAAGTACCAGAAAAATCAGGTTGCGATGTACGGTAGGCATTAGAAGCCCCCTTGTGTATTAGGTTGCGAGTGCTAACCACGCTTCCATGCCGCGCAAAGCGGTCACTAGGGGGCGCAAAGCGCGCCCCAATAGCTCCCGAAGGAGCACCGCTTACGCGGGAAGCAAGTGGTTAGCGAGCGAGATAGTAACTGCTATACCGGACCGGTGCAATGCCAGCCTGAAAGCATCAGAGTCTCGATGCACGTTCGTTCAAGGACTAGGGAGAAGGCTATGGGCAACTACGGACTCATCCGACGCCCCAATCGCTTGCGTAGTTAAAGGCAGCAGGGGCAAACTGAGGTGCGGATGGTTCGACAGGCCCCTTCGACAGGCTCGGGGCGAACGGGGCGCCGGGCGGGTTCTTCACAATTCCTTGATACGGGTGCGATACGGTTGAGCGATGAGCGCGCGGATCCGATGAACGAGGCATCTTGGCGGACGGACGGCGCGGAGCCGGTGTCCGCACCGACCGGCTGGCGTGCCTGGGGCGCGGCGCGGCGGTTCCTGCGCGAGCGGGCCGGCGCGCTGGCGTTCGCGGCGGTTGCGGCGATGGCGCTGCTGCTCGCGTTCGTGCTGTGGGACAACTCGCGGTCCGAGAGCCAGGAGGCCGCGCCGGTGGACGTGCAGGCAGAGGTCGAGGAGGCGCTGAGCGAGCAGGGACAGGAGCCGGCGGTGTCCGCGCTCGTGTACCGGGCGATACTGCCGTCGCTGGTCGTGGTGCAGGCGGACGCGGGCGGCGAGGAGGACGGCGTCGGCATCGGGGCCGGCGTAGTGATCAACAGCGACGCCGAGGTTCTCACAGCGTGGCACGTGGTCCAGCACTCGTCTGAGATCGAAGTGGCCTACTCGGACGGCACGCTCACGAGCGCGACGGTCGCCAACGTTGACGTAGAGCGGGACATCGCGGTGTTGACGCCCGCCGGGTTTCCGGGCCTGGTAGCGCCGGCGACGATCGGCAACCCTTCGTCGCTGAGCGTGGGCGACGAGGTGTTCGCGGTCGGCAACCCGCTCGGGCTGGTGGCGTCGCTGAGCGCGGGCGTGGTGTCTGGGCTCGACCGGGAGTACCTGCCCTCGGACCGGGAGGAGCCTGTCGGCGGCCTGATCCAGTTCGACGCGGCGGTGAACCCCGGCAACTCCGGCGGCCCGCTGCTCAACAGCCGGGGGCAGGTCGTCGGCATCGTGACCGGGCTTGCCAACCCGATCGACCAGGACTTCTTCAGCGGGATCGGCTTTGCGGTGCCCATCGACCAGGCCGCGAGGCCGGCGGGCGGCCCGGGGCAGTGAACGGCGCTTTGGCCCTTCGACAGGCTCAGAGCGAACGGAACTCTTTTTGGACACACTCTAAGGACTGGACAGAGCATGAACAACGACGGCAGCAGGGAACCTATGGAGCGCGTGCTTTACGAGGTGAAGAAGGTGATCGTGGGGCAGGACCACTTGCTGGAGCGGATGGTGGTGGCGCTGCTGGCGCGGGGGCACATACTCGTGGAGGGCGTGCCGGGGCTGGCGAAGACGATGGCCGTGAAGACGCTGGCGCAGGCGATCGGCGGCGAGTTCCAGCGCATCCAGTTCACGCCGGACCTGATGCCCGCGGACCTCGTCGGGACGCGCATCTACAACCAGAGGACGGGGGAGTTCAACACGTCGCTGGGGCCGGTGTTCACAAACCTGCTGCTGGCCGACGAGATCAACCGCGCGCCCGCGAAGGTGCAGAGCGCGCTGCTGGAGGTGATGCAGGAGCGGCAGGTGACGATCGGGCGCGAGACGCACCCGGTGCCCAGCCCTTTCCTGGTGATGGCCACGCAGAACCCCATCGAGTCGGAGGGCACGTACCCGCTGCCGGAGGCGCAGGTGGACCGCTTCATGCTGAAGGTGCTGGTCGGATACCCCAGCAACACCGAGGAGTTCGTGATCGTGGAGCGGATGACGGGCGCGCTGCAGGACGTTGCTTCGATCCTCGACCCGGAGGGGCTGCTCGACATGCAGCGCCGCGCCGACGGCGTGTACGTTGACCCCGCGCTGATCGACTACTCGGTGAAGCTGGTCACGGCCTCGCGAGAGCCGGAGATGTGCGGGCTGGGAGACCTGAAGCGGTACATCCTGTTCGGCGCAAGCCCCCGCGCTTCGATCAACATGATCGTCGCGGGCCGCGCGCTGGCGTTCGTGCGGGGGCGCGACTACGCGCTGCCGCAGGACGTGCGCGACGTTGCGCTCGACGTCATGCGGCACAGGCTCGTGCTCTCCTACGAGGCTCTCTCGGACAACGTACAGAGCGACGATATTCTGGACAGGCTGATGGAGGCCGTGCCGCTGCCGGAGGTGCCGTTACGTGAGTACGCAGGCGCCGGCGCGAGCTAGCGGGCCTCCGTCGGCGGAGCGGGTGCTGCACCGCCTCGACTGGCAGGTGGTGCGGCGGCTCGACGGCAGCCTGCACGGCGACTACCGCAGCCTGTTCATGGGCGGGGGCCTGGACTTCGCCGAGTTGCGCGAGTACCAGCCGCCGGACGACATCCGGCACATCGACTGGAACGTGACGGCGCGGATGGACATGCCGTTCGTGCGCCGGTACCTGGAGGATCGCGAGATCACGGCGTGGTTCCTCGTGGACCTCAGCCCGTCGATGAGTTTCGGCGGCCCGGAGCGGCGCAAGGCGAGCGTCATCGTGGACCTCGTCGGCCTGCTGGCGCGGCTGCTCACGCGCAACGGCAACCGCGTGGGTGCGATGCTGTACGACAACAATGCCGCGCACGTGGTCCCGCCCCGCGGCGGACGGCGGCAGGTGCTCAGGCTGATCGACGACATCCAGGGCCAGCAGCCGTCTCCAGGCGGGACGATGACCGACCTGCGTTCGCTGCTGGAGTCGGCGTTCAACACGGTCAGGCGGCGCTCGCTGGTAATCGTAGCGTCGGACTTCATCTGCACGCCCGGCTGGGAGCGCGCCATGGACCGGCTGAACCGGAAGCACGAGGTGCTGGCCGTGCGGATCCGGGACCCGCGCGAGACGGACCTTCCGGACGTTGGTGTGGTGCTGGTGGAGGACTCGGAGACGGGCGCGCAGATGAGCGTCGACACGAGCGACAGGGGATTCCGACAGCGGTTCCGCGAGGCCGCCCGGCAGCGAGAGGCCGCGCTGGCAAGCAGCTTCAGGCAGGCAGGGGTGGACGAGTTGCCGCTATCGACAGAGGAAGACCTGGCGCTGGCGATACTTCGGTTCGCCGCGCTGCGCAGGCGGGCGAAGGGCCTGCGGCGGTAGAGGCAGAAGCGATGTCCTTCATCTGGCCGTGGGTGCTTATGTCGCTTGCTTCGCTGCCCGTGTGGGTATATCTGTACACGCGCTTGCAGCGCAGGCGGAGCGGGAGCGCGGCCAGGCTGGGCGCGCTCGGGCCGCTCGCGTACGCCGCCGGGGATGCCGCGATGCCGTCGCCCGGCTGGAGGCGGCACGTCCCGCCGGTCATCATACTGGTAGGCGTGATAGTGCTGGCGCTGGCCTCGGCGCGCCCGCAACTGGCCGTGCCGGTGCCGCGGATGGAAGGCACCGTGGTGCTGACGCTGGACGTGTCGTCGAGCATGTTAGCGGACGACGTGCAGCCCACGAGAATGGAGGCCGCCAGGACGGCGGCCAGGACGCTCGTGGAAGGACGTCCCGCCGGCACGAGCGTAGGCATCGTTTCGTTCGGCGAGGGCGGGCTGGTGGTGCGCCCGCCGACCGACGACGAAGATGAACTGACGACGACCATCGACCTGCTGGTCCCGCAGAGCGCGACTTCGCTTGGCACCGGGATACTGACGGCGTTGGAACTCATCTCGCGGGAGATCGGCCCCGGCCCGACCGATGCTTCGCTGGCGGCGGGCGGCGGACACGAGGCCGCGCTCGCGCCGGCGGTCATCGTGCTGCTGACCGACGGCGAGAACACGGACCCGCCCGACCCGCTGGAGGCGGCGCAAGCGGCGGCGGAGCGGGGCGTGCGCGTGCACGCGGTCGGGATCGGCACGCCGGAAGGGGCCACGATAGACATCGACGGGTTCAGCCTGTTCACGCAGATGGACGAGCCGCTGCTGCAAAACATCGCGCTTCTCACGGAGGGCGACTACTTCAAAGTCGAGGAGGAAGAGGACTTCTCGTCGGTGTACGATCGGATGGAGACGGAGTTCGTGGTGGAGTCGCGCGAGGTCGAAGTCACGTCCGCGTTCGGGGGCGTGGGAGCGCTGGCCCTGCTCCTGGGCGGGCTGCTCTCGCTGCTCTGGTTCGGGCGGGTCCCATAGGGAGGCGGGATGGGTTTCTTCTGGCCGGCTTTTCTCTTCCTGCTCGCGGCGGTCCCGGTGATCGTCGCGGCGTACGCGCTCGCGCTGCGGAGACGGAGGCGGTTCGCCGTCCACTACTCCAGCATCTCACTTATCCAGCAGGCGATGCCCGGCAGGCTGCGGTGGCGTCGGCACGCGCCGTTCGCGCTCATGATGCTCGCAGTCACGCTGCTCATACTGGCGCTCGCGCGGCCCTTCGCCGACGTGACCGTCGCGTCCAACCGGACGACCGTGATGCTTGCGCTGGACGTCTCGTGGAGCATGTGCGCCGACGACGTGTCCCCGAACAGGCTCACGATCGCGCAGGAGGCGACCGCGAGGTTCATCGAGAGCCAGGAGCCGGGAACGCGGGTCGGCATCGTGGCGTTCGCCGGCATGGCGCAGGTCATCGTCCCGCCCACGACGGACCGGGAGGCGCTGTCCGAGGCGGTCGCGAACCTGACGACGGGCATGGGCACCGCAGTAGGCAGCGCGATCGCCCGGTCGCTCGACGCGCTGGCCGAGGTCAACCCTGCCGTCCCGCCCGTGAGCGCGTACATAGCCCTGAACGACGACGGCGAGGAGGAGGACGACCTGCAGCCGGACGTGATCGTCGTGCTTTCGGACGGCGCGAGCAACCGGGGCGTGAGGCCGCTGATTGCCGCCCACGCCGCGCGCGACAGGGGCGTGCGGGTGTACACGGTGGGCTTCGGCACGACCGGCCAGGCGGTGCTGCGGTGCACGTCCGCGCAGCTAGGCGGCGGCGAACTGCCCGAACAACTCAGACGGGCCGGGTTCGGAACGTTCAGGGGAGGGTTCGGATTCTGGAACGTCCTGATGCCGGACGAGTGGACGCTGAGCCGGATCGCAGACATCACCGAGGCGGAGTACTACCTCGCCGAAGGCGCTGACGATCTGCTGAAGGTCTTCTCCACGATACCCGTGCAGATCGAAAAGCAGGAGGAGCGCGTCGAAATATCTGCGGTGCTGACCGGCGTCAGCGCGCTGCTAGCCCTCGCCGCCGTCGCGCTAGGCCTGCGCTGGAGCCCGCTGCCATAGGGTCATGGGGCGACACGCCGTCCCCTCTCACCGTCATTCCCGCGCAGGCGGGAGTCCCTCCGCCCCGTAGGGGCCGTTCGCGAACGGCCCTTTGCCCGCCCCCGTCGCGCAGACGCCCTCCCATTCCAGCCTGCACAGGCATTCCATTGACCCCTTCCCCAGTCTGCTGGGGAATAGCCTGCCCTGAGTCCCTCGAAGGGTTGGGATGGGGTCGAACGGACGCCGGCTCAGCGCAGGTGGATCACGTTGCCCGTAATCAGGCGGGCATGGTCCGACGCGAGGTACGCGATGACGTGCGCGACGTCTTCCGGCTCGGCGACGCGCAACAGGTCCGGGCGTTCCTCCACGTGCCGCCTGACCTCGTCCGTGACCCAGCCGGTGTCCGTGACCGGCGGGTACACGATGTTCGCGGTGACGCCGCGCTGCGCAAGCTCGAACGCCGCCGACATCGTGTAGTTTTCGAGGGCCGCCTTGGCCGCGCCGTAGGAGACCTCGCCCGGAAACCCCAGCGGGCCGCCGGAGGTCAGGCCGATGATGCGGCCCCAGTCCGCGCCGCGCTCCGCGTGACGCCGCGCGAACTCCGCGATCATCGTCGCGCCGCCGCGCGCATCGACCGCGAACTGCCGCTCGAACGTCTCGGCGGAGACCGGACGAAGGAGCCGGCCGTACCGGTCGCGCGACTCGCCCGCGAACGTGTCCTTGCCGCCCGCGGACGCGTTGTTGACCAGGATGTCCACAGGGCCAAGCTCCGCCTCGGCAACGTCGAACAGGCGGCGCGGCGTCTGCGGATCGGCCAGGTCCGCCTCAACGGCTATCGCCTGCCCGCCGTTCGCGTGAATGGCATCGACGACGTGCCCGGCGTCGGCAGCCCGCGCACGATCGTAAGCCTCCGGCCTGCCGGACTCCTCTTCGTCCCACGTCCGCAAGTACGTGACGAGCACACGCACGCCGCACGCCGCCAGGGCGCGCGCCGTCGCCGCGCCGATGCCGTGGTTCGCGCCCGTGACGATGGCTACGTGGCCGGTCAGGTCGAATTGCTGCATTGTCAATGTCGTGGTCCCCACACTCCCGATCTTGTATCTTGGGACAAAGATAATGCCGCCGTTACCGAGAGCGCCAGCCTCATGCAGGTAAGGTGAATTGCTACAATTCCCTTAGGCAGACCTTGCCAAAACGGAGAATGGAAGGATGATGACAGAACAAGATGTTCAGAACTGGCTGGATGAGTATGGCCGCGCCTGGGTCGAGGGCGATCCGGACCTGGTGGTTACGCTGTTTTCCGACGCCGCCACTTATCGATTGACGCCCTTCGATGCTCCGATGAGAGGACGACACGAAATACGGGACTATTGGCAGAAGGGCGCAGCGGACGCACAGGAGGACGTAGAGTTTACGTCGCAGGTCTGGGCGGTCAAAGGTGATACCGCAATCGCCGGCTGGCAAGCTCGTTTAACTCGAAAGGCCTCCGGGGCGCGGTTCGAACTCGACGGAACATTCAGGCTTGTGTTTTCAACTGAACATGGCATCCTTCGGTGCAAGGTTCTCGAAGAGTGGTGGCATAGCAAAGAAGCCTAGTACAGGAGCAAACCATGGCCGAGTACATACCATCACCGTCGGATTGGGTGCGCGAGCAGGTGGAGCTTTACGAGGGTAGCGGCGGCACGGAGGGAACGACCCTGCGGGACACCGGCCTGCCGGTGATCATCGTGACGAACCGCGGCAATCGCACCGGAGCGATCCGCAAGACGCCGCTCATGCGCGTGAAGGACAGCGACGGCTACGTGCTGGTGGGGTCGCAGGGCGGCGCGCCCACGAACCCGCAGTGGGTGCACAATCTCCGGGCGCACGCGGACGTTGAGATCCGCGACGAGACCGAAGTCCAAGCCATGCGGGTCCGCGAGGTCGAGGACACGTCAGAGCGGGCGCGGCTGTGGGACATCGCGGTCGCGGCGTTCCCGCCCTACGCGGAGTACCAGGAGCGGACGACGCGCCGGATCCCGGTGTTCCTGGCGGAGCCGGCGGTTGATCCGAGAGTCAACATGGTTGTTGACATCACGACCACGGGCAGAAAGAGCGGCAGGCCGAGACGCATCGAGATCTGGGCGCACAGCTTCGACGGCAGGCTGTTCATCACCGGAAGCCCCGGCAGGCGAAGCTGGTACGCCAACATGCTTGCGAACCCGCAGTTCGTGTACCACCCGAAGGAGGATGGGGACTGGGACGTGCCCGCAGTCGCCAGGCCCATCACAAACGAGGATGAGCGCCGGGCAATATACGCCAGGCTGAAAGAGGTCTCGGAGTGGTGGGAGAACAACCTGGTCGATGTCGAAGGCTGGGTCCAGGGAAGCCCTCTGGTGGAGGTGACCCTGACCACGCCCGCAACCTAGGAGACCCGCGATCAGTGAGCGGCGCTCCCACCCTTCGGCTAATTACGCGGGCCGGTAGCGTACGCCGCCCTCCTCCAGCACCTCGCCCTCGTCGATGAGCTTGCGAAGGTGGGCAACCACGTTGCGCTCGGCGGCCGCGCGCAGCGACTTCTTGAGGTTGGCGCTGTAAACGGCCAGAGTTATGTCAGCCGGACTCTCGCGGCCCTCCCTGACCGCGCTCAGGATCTGCCACTCGCGCCTCATGCGGTGCTCGATGTACTTCTGCACCAGCCTCGCCCCCCTCGGCGGGTAGGCCACCGGGCCGTGTCCCGGGCAGACGATCTTGTGCCTGTATGCCACGAGTACGCGGAGAGACTGCATGTAAGCGGCCACGTCCGATACGGACGTCGAAGAAGCGCCAAGCACGGTGTCGCCGGTGAACATGACACGGTCCTTGGGGAAGTAGTAGCAGAGATGGTCATCGGTGTGGCCGGGTGTGAAGACGGGTCTGATGCCCAGGCCGTCGCCGATCTCCACGCGGGAGCGCCACCTGAGCGGCTGCACGACGCCCTCCCCGAGCATCCTCGCGAGCCTGCCGGCGAGGCTGGCGTGGCAGTGCACCACGCAGTCGAACGCCTCCTGGAGCCGGTCCAGGCCGCCTGTGTGGTCCGGGTGGCTGTGCGTGACCATGATCGCCTTGACGCGCGGGCTGCCGAGGCTCTCGTGGTAGTCGAGTATCGCGTCGATCCAGCCGCGCTGCAGGTCCCCGGCGTCGATGAGCGCCATCTCGTCCTCGGGGTCGCCGACGAAGTAGTTGCTGGAACCGCCGGGATGGAAGTCCGAGTCGTCGTTGTAGTGCATCTGGTAAACGTACGGGCTGACTTGCATGTTCGCTGCTCCTGTGGATCAAGACAATTATGAATGAATCCCGCCGGTTGGCAAACCTTTGGCCCCCACAAACCTGAACTCGTTCAGATAGATGTGAGACAGGGGGAGTTGTAAGGGAAAGAGAAAGGGACCATCCTTTGGGTGAGACAAACCAAGGAGGTCCCTGTATGCGGGTAGTAGGTCTACCCAAGCCATTCTACCAGCTTGCCAAGGCTACACTGACAGACCTGCCTGCCGAAGCGCAGGAGCGATTGCGCATGGTGAACTGCTGGCAGGCGCTGAGACGGCGGGGACTGTCCGGCTCCGAAGCGGCTGAAGCATTGGGCATGGCCCGCTCGACGCTGTACAGGTGGGACAGGGCGCTGAGGGAAGAGGGACCGGCCGGCCTGTGTGCCAAGAGCCGTCGTCCTCACAGGGTACGCGGTCCTACGTGGAGCGTGGAGTTGGCCGAGGCGGTGATGGAGATGAGGGAGCGGTATCCACGCTGGGGCAAGGACAAGTTGGTGGTGATGCTGAGGCGAGAGAACTGGCAGGTGTCCACTTCGATGGTGGGCCGCATCCTGGCCAGTCTGAAGGTTCGCGGCGTACTCAAGGAACCTCCGCGACAGGGTGTAGCGGCGCGTAAGCGCGCCCGTGCCCGTCCCTATGCGGTGCGCAAGCCCAGGGAGTACCAGGCCGTCAATCCGGGCGACATAGTGCAGGTGGACACGCTGGATGTCCGCCCCCTTCCGGGTATGGTGCTCAAGCACTTCACTGCGAGGGATGTGGTGTCGCGGTGGGACGTGATCGAGGTACACACGCGAGCCACGTCGACGTTGGCGGCGCGGTTCCTGGACTCAATGCGTCGGCGCTTTCCGTTTCCGATCAAGGCGGTGCAGGTCGATGGGGGTTCTGAGTTCATGGCTGAGTTCGAGGCAGCGTGCCGGGACTACGGGATCAGACTGTTTGTGTTGCCGCCGCGATCCCCGAAGCTCAATGGCCACGTAGAGAGGGCGCAGCGTACCCACACTGAGGAGTTCTACGAACTGTATGACGGCGACCTCGAGATGGCGCCACTCAACAGAGCGCTTCTGGAATGGGAGCGCCTATACGACACTGTCCGCCCACACCACTCACTGGACGGGCGCACTCCGGCCGAGTATCTTCAGCATCACCACCCGGACATGGTCTCGCCAAAACTGTCCCATATGTACTGAACGAGTACAAAACCTTGA
Organism: Dehalococcoidia bacterium; assembly: GCA_963668185.1. Lineage (GTDB taxonomy): Bacteria > Chloroflexota > Dehalococcoidia > Lucifugimonadales. Next base: position 15,934 of record OY764162.1, on the reverse strand, counting down.
CTGGGCCGAAAGTATGCCGTTAAGGTGTTTGCCCCATGAACCTGAATCGCGCGGGCTATTGGTACACTTACTTTAGCGGCCCCAGAGCCGCCGGTTGCGTCCGTGTGCGTGTGAACAGATAGAACAAAGGAACACATAAGACCAGGCACAGGACCCCAACCGGAGGCGGTTGGGGTTTTTTCTTTGGAGGAACCGAAATGTCGCTGCAAGTGGAAAGAAAGCAACAGGTACGAGACGTCAACGTGATCGTGAACGAGCCGCTGATGCCGCCGGCGGAGCTTCTCTCGGAGCTTCCCCTGGACTCCCGGGCCGAGGAGACGGTCCTGCTCGGCAGGAAGGGCATCCAGGACGTGCTGGACGGCGCGGACGACCGCTTCGTCATCATCGCCGGCCCGTGCTCGATACACGACTACGGGGCGGCTCTCGATTACGCCGGCAAGCTGGGCGCACTGGCCGCCCAGGTCTCCGACCGCATCATGACCGTGATGCGAGTGTACTTCGAGAAGCCCCGCACGACCGTCGGCTGGAAGGGCGCGATATACGACCCGCACCTGGACGGCAGGTTCGACATCACGACCGGACTCCGCAGGGCGCGCTCGCTGCTCCTGGAAGTGAACCGGATGGGCATCTTCGCGGCCACAGAGTTCCTGGACCCGATCGTCCCGCAGTTCACGGCTGACCTCGTGTCCTGGGCCGCCATCGGCGCGAGGACGGCGGAGAGCCAGACGCACCGGCAGATGGCGAGCGGCCTCAGCATGCCCGTGGGGTTCAAGAACGGCACGGGCGGCAGCGTGCAACTTGCCGTGGATGCGGTCGTCGCCGCGCAGGCCACGCACGGCTTCCTCGGCATCGACATGGACGGGCGGGCGTCGGCGGTCCAGACCAAGGGCAACGCGTACACGCACACCGTGCTGCGCGGCGGCAGCAGGGGCACCAACTTCGACGAGGCGTCTGTGAAGAACACTCAACAGATGCTGGATGCGGCGGGCCTGCCGCCAAGAGTGCTGGTGGACTGCAGCCACGCGAACTGCGCGAAGGACCACACGAAGATGCGGACCGCGTTCATCGACGTCCTGGAGCAGCGCGCCGCCGGAAACCGCGGCCTGATCGGCTGCATGTTGGAGAGCAACATCAACCCCGGCAGCCAGAAGCTGAACGGTGGCGCGGAAGGCCTCGATTACGGCGTTTCCATCACAGACCCTTGCATCGGCTGGGATGAGACCGTGGAACTCTTCAACCGGGCCTACGACCGCCTGGGAAGCTCAGCTTAGCGCGAAACTGGACGATAACTGGCCCGCCATGGGGCAGGAGTGGCGGGCCTCTGCTTTGTTATAATCTGGGCATGATCGTTCGAGCGCACCGAGGGCCACGCGAATGAAAGTCACCCAAGGCGAGGTGGTGGACAACCAGGCCGTCCTCAACATCGAGCTTGAAGAGGACGATCTGGACGATTACCTGGAGCGCGGATACCGCAGAGTAGTCAACAGGCTCAGGATCCCTGGCTTCAGGAAGGGCAAGGCCCCCCGCAACATCGTGGAGGGCATGGTCGGGCGGGAAGGCCTCCTCTCCGAGGCGCTGGACTACATGCTCCCGGACGCGACGGACCGCGCCGTTACCGCGCAGGAACTCGACGTAACCGGCGCTCCCAGCTACGACCTGACCGGCTTCGACCCGGTGTCGTTCACGGCCACGGTCGCGCTCAAACCGGACGTGGACCTCGGCGGCTACGCGTCGCTCACGCTGGAGTCCGAACTGAAGCAGGTAACGTCTGAGGACGTTGACGCCGAGATCGCGAGAATGCGCGAGAGCATGGCCATCTGGGAGCCGGTGGAGAGGGAATCGGAGCCGGGCGACATGGTCACGGCGGACCTCAAGGCAACTTCCGGCGAATCTGCCTTTTTGGACCAGCAGGGCGCAAACATCGTTCTGGACGCCGACAACGAGGACCCGCGCTTCCCCGGCCTGTTCGAGCAACTGACCGGGCTGAAGGAGGACGAATCCAGGGAGTTCGAGCTTGAGCTCGGGGAGGGAAGGTTCGGAAGCGAGGACCTGGCCGGCTCCACTGCGAAGTTCGAAGTCGCCGTCACCGGCGTCAAGAACAAGATACTGCCGGACCTGGACGACGATTTCGCCTCCGGCGTCGGCGAAGGGTACGACTCTCTGGAGGCGCTGAAGCAGGAGATTGAGGACGGCCTGAAGCGCGTTGCCGAAGAGGTGGAGGACAGGCGCAGAAGGAGCGCGGCAGTCGAGGCGCTGGTGGACGGCGCCGCCGTAACGCTGGCGCCGATGCTGGCCGAGCACCGGGTGGACCATCTGCGGCGGGAGATGGACGAGTCGCTCGAAAGGATGGGCATGACCCTGGACAACTTCCTCGCCATCCAGGGGAGCACCGCGGAGGAGATGGAGGACCAGCTAAGCGAACGGGCGACGAACGAACTCCGAAGCGGCTTCGTGATCGAGAAGCTCGCCGAGACCGAAGAGATAGAGGTGTCCGAAACGGAGATCGACGAACGGCTGGAGACCATCATTTCCACCGCGGGCCGCAAGGTCTCGAACCGCGAAAGGCGGCAGTTGAACTCCGCCGGGAGCAGGGAGAACATCAGCCGCGGCATCAGGAACGAAAAGGCCGTGGACCGGCTGCTCGAACTGGTGACGTTCGAGCCGCCCGCCGGCGGCCCCGGCGAAGAAGACGACGAAAACGCAGAATCGGAAGAAACGGAAGGCAATGCCAATGATTGACAGACCGCAAGGCATCATCCCCATGGTGGTGGAGAAGAGCGCGCAGGGCGACCGCGCGTTCGATATCTACTCGCTGCTGCTCAAGGAGCGCATCGTGTTCCTGGGGACCTCGATCAACGACCAGGTCTCGAACGCGATTATCGCGCAACTCCTGTACCTCGACCGCGAGGACCCGGAGCGAGACATCAACCTGTACGTCAACTCCCCCGGGGGCGTCATCTCCTCGGGGCTGGCCATCTACGACACGATGCAGCTCATCAGGCCGGACGTGTCCACCATCTGCGTCGGCATGGCGGCCAGCATGGCCACCGTGCTGCTCTGCGCAGGCGCCAAGGGCAAGCGGTTCGCCCTGCCCAACTCCACGGTGCACATGCACCAGCCGATATCGGGCGCGCAGGGACAGGCGTCCGACATCGAGATAGCGGCCAGGGAGATCCTTCGCTTGCAGGACAAGATGCGCGAAATCTTGTCGTTCCACTCGGGCCAGCCTTACGACCGGATCGCCCGGGACACGGACCGGGACTACTATCTCACCGCCGAGCAGGCGCAGGAGTACGGCCTGATCGACGAGGTGCTCACGGGCCAGTCGAACAACGGACGCGGACCGGCATAGCGCGCCGCCTGTAGCGGCTCCATCGCCTTAGTTTGAAGGGGGCAACAGTGCGGGGAATCAGCGTATGTACCTGTATGGACTACCGGCAGGGATCTAGGGGCCGGGCGTCATGACCCGCGCCGCGAGCGGCCCATCGAAGTACCGCTGCTCGTTCTGCGGCAAGACGCAGTCGCAGGTCAAGCGCCTGATCGCAGGCGTGGACCGCGCGTTCATCTGCGACGAGTGCGTGGTCCTCTGCGACCAGATGGTCGCGGAAGAGGCGGCGGCCCCGCAGCCCAGGGTCGAAGGCCCGCTGGCCGGCGGGCTCAACCCAAAGAAGCTCTACCAGAAGCTCGACGAGTACGTCGTCGGCCAGGAGCGCGCCAAGAAGGTGCTCAGCGTGGCCGTGTACAACCACTACAAGCGGCTGCGGTCGCAGGCGCTGGACGAGGACGACGTTGAGTTGCAGAAGTCCAACGTGCTCATGCTGGGCCCCGCGGGCTGCGGCAAGACGATGCTGGCCGAGACGCTGGCGCGAACGCTCGACGTCCCGTTCGCCATCGCCGACGCGACGTCCCTCACCGAGGCCGGATACGTGGGCGAGGACGTCGAGAACATCCTCCTGCGCCTCATCCAAGCGGCGGACGGCGACATCGCAAAGGCCGAGCAGGGCATCATCTACATCGACGAGATCGACAAGATCGCCCGCAAGAGCCCGAACCCGTCCATCACCAGGGACGTGTCCGGCGAGGGTGTGCAGCAGTCGCTGCTAAAGATAGTTGAGGGCTGCATAGCGAACGTGCCGCCCCAGGGCGGACGCAAGCACCCGCACCAGGAGTTCATGCAGATACGTACGGACAACATACTGTTCATGTGCGGCGGGGCCTTCGAGGGCCTGGCCGACATCATCGAAAGGCGAGTCAACAAGGACTCGTTCCAGCTTGGCTTCCAGCAGCGCGGCGCGGCGGAGGAGCAGCAGCGGCAGAGGGAGAAGCTGTTCGAGAGCGTGTCCGCCGACGACCTGCTCGGCTACGGGTTCATCCCGGAGTTCGTTGGCCGCCTTCCCGTGGTGGTAAGCCTCGCCAGCCTCGACAAGGAAGACCTTGTGCGCGTACTCGTGGAGCCGAAGAACGCGCTGGTCCGACAGTACCAGTCCCTGTTCAGGATGGACGACATCGAGCTCGAGTTCACGCAGGAAGCCCTGGAGGCCACCGCCGAGGAGGCGCTCAAGCACAACATCGGCGCGAGGGGCCTGCGCACCATCCTGGAGCGGACGCTGCTGGACGTGATGTACGAGCTGCCAAGCCTCTCATCCGTGACCGGCTGCGTGGTGGACGAAGACGCGATCCTCGGCACGGGCGAAGTCCAACTCGCCAGCGATGAGGGCGAGACCGTCCCGATGCCCGCGCCGACTCTGAGGCAGAAGTCGGCCTGACGAAGGGCTGCGTACGATTCCTAGTTGCGCTTGATGACGCCGCAGGCTAGCCGGGCGCCGGTGTCCGACTCCTCTTCGCCATAGGCGTCAGGCCTTTCATGCACAACGATGGCGGAGCCGTCGGCGTCGAAGACGGAATGGCGGGGGCCGCTGTCCAGGGTGATGCCAACGGTAAAGAAATCGGCGCGGGCATGACCGTCGGAGGCGGCGTAGATGTTGGGCAGGTCGCCGCCGTGCCCTCCTGTCGATTCGCCGCGCCTCCAGGTCGGATGGATGAACCCGTGCTCCGCGTCTTCAGGGTTGAAATGATCGCCCGCTGCGCCGAAATCCGGCGTGCATGCGCCGACCTCGTGAATGATAAAGGCGTGCCCGCCCGGGGCTAGTCCACTCACTTCGGCCATGACCAGGACTCCGGTGGCCGCCTGCCGGAAAGTAACCGTTCCCATGGAGTCGCCGTGCGGCGATTCCAGCGTGGCCGCGGCCGCCAGACCTACCGTAGGCTGGGCCTCTCGATCGAACCATGCGTTCAGCAGAAGTACGCCGACGATTACTATGACCACTATGGGCGCCAGGAGAATAGCCAGATACTGTCGCCAGGTCATTTCGGTCACCTCCTCGGCTAAGTTGCTTTGACAATGGCCGAGTCTTCCTCTTCTCTTCGTTGAGTAAGGACTTTGCTGCTATCGCGCCAGGCGAGATACGGAAGCTGTCATAACTACTTATGACACTGAATCTCAATAATGCTCGTTCGTTTCTTCCTGCGTGTATTACGGGATAGCAGAGTCTTGCAGGTTCAATAAGGCCTGTCAAGAAACTCTTGTCGAGGGTAACTGTTCAGACTTCGTACTCCTCTGGCCTCTTCCCCAGTCTGCTGGGGAAGATTGAGATGGGGTAATAGCGGCGATTGCCGGGCCGTCACATCAACTCTGAACACTTACTGTCCAGGCGGCCCCAGCGCCGCCTCGACCGCGTCGTTCAGGCACAGCGGTTCGGCGGGGCCGCCGTCCGGCGCCTCGACGCTTCCGCACCTCACGACCCTGCGCCCGTCCGCCAGCGCCCGAAGCGTCTCCACCAGCAATGGCCGCTCGCGCCGCAGCCCCTCGCGTCGTATCGCGCTGAAGAGCGCGTTGTCCTCTCCCTCGGCCTGCAGTTCTTCGACGGGCCTGCTTGCGGCGTCCCGCCAGTGCGGGTCGAACTCAGGGCCGCGAACCGGGTAAGTGCAGTAGGACACCAGCGGGCCGGCGTCCAACTCGCCAGTGGCGACGTGCACGCGCACGCCGGACTCCGTTGCATGCCGTTCGATGGCGTCCCAGATCACGTCCTGCCACATGCCCGCCGGGCCCCAGGGCGCGGCCGGATGTAGGTTGATTGTGGGCCAGCGTTCGACTATCTCCGTGCCGGAAAACAGCAGATACCCGGCCATCACGCAGACGTCCGGCTCATAAGTACTCAACATCTCCATGGCCCGACGGTGGTACGGCAGACGGTGCCGCGCGAACGGCCCGCCGCCGTGCTCACGCCTGAACCTGCGCGACGACAGCGTTGCCAAGTGGATGCTATGGCTTCGCACAAGGTCTATGAAGCCGTCGCTGCCCTCCGCCTCGCCGCGCTCCCGGTTCACGAACACGAACTCGAACCGGGCGTCGAGACTGCCGTCGTCGATCGCTTCCTGCACCGTGGTGAAGAAGCCGCGCGAGCCCGGCCCGCGTCCCGTCGTGAACCAGCCTATGCTCAGCATGGATTGCCACTTACGCTGCCCTGACTTGAGCGCAATGCTCGTCGGATCTCTTCTTTGAGATACGCAGGGCAAGGCTGAGATCCGACACCCATTCCACGATTCCAAGCGGCCCTCGTCGTTAGACCCATCTCACGCTTCACCTCAGCGACCCGTAACTGTTCAGATTTCGTGGGACAGTAGCCTCACTATGCCGTCATACCGGCGAAGGCCGGTATCCAGAGGTCGGGGCGGGTGGGGTCTCCGCTCCCCAACTCTGAACACTTACAGCAACCCAGCAGGTCTTGACCGTTCGTCCTGTCCGGCGTCTTACATCCTCAATGATATGTTTGTAAGTGGGTATCATCTCGGTTCCCATTCTCACCCGCCGCCTTCGAGAAGCGCGCGCGCCTTCTCGTACGTGTCTTGGTCCCCGACCAGGCGTCCGTTCCGCATTGCCACCCTTAGGTTCAGCCTTGCCCTGTCGATGTCGCCAATCTCGGCCAGTACCTTGCCTCGCACGTAGAACACCTGCGGCTCAAGCGGGTCGAGCATCTGGGCGGCGTCAAGCTCGTCCAGCGCCTCGCCGTACTCTCCCTGTTCGAACAGCCTGTCCGCAGCATAGGTGCGGGACAGCGCGTTGTCCGGCAGCGTGACCGTCGCCAGCATCGCGAGCCCTGCGATGACTAAGGCCGCCGCCGCCAGCACGGGCAACTGTCTTGTCAGAGAGTTCCTGTCCCTGAAGGTTACCACCTCGCCGAATAGGTTCTTCACAGGCTCGTACCGTGGAGCGAGCCGCAGGCCGAGCGCGGCCCCGAACACGAAGCCGCCGAGGTGCGCCCAGTTATCTACGCCGGGGAACAGCAGGCCGAACACCAGGTTTATGCCGGCCAGGACGAGCAGGCTCATCAGGTTGCGCCTGGCCATGTCTCCCATGACGTTGCGCTGCACGTAGAAGAACGCCGTAAGCGCGCCCAGCACCCCGAAAATTGCGCCGCTGGCCCCCGCCGCCAGAGCGATCGAGTTGAACAGATAGCTGGTCGCGCTCCCGCCGAGTCCCGCGACGATGTACAGCGCCGCGAACCGTGTGTGGCCGAAGATCCCCTCGACGAGCCTTCCGAAGATGAACAGCGCCAGGCTGTTCAGCGCCATGTGCAGGATGCCGATGTGCAGGAAGATCGCCGTGAAGAGCCGCCAGTACTGGCCGTCCGCGATCAGCGGCCCGAACATCGCGCCGAAGTCCAGCAGCGCGCCGCGGTCGTTCGCGCCCCCGGCGATCTCCGACGCGATCCATACGAGGCTGTTGACGCCCAGCAGCGTGTACGTGACGACCGGAGCGCGCCCGGCGCCGGGAAGGGGGAAGCCCCGATGCGGGCCGATCATGACGGCGGTACTATCGGGGGCCGCGCGCCGCCGTGGGCGCGAGACGACCCCCGCCGAGCACGCGGCGCTTGGTCTTGGTCAACGTTGTCAGCACGTGCACGAGCGGACTGGTCTTGTTCGTGACGAGCCTGCCCCCCGCGAGCGCGGCAAGGAACCCCGCGGGCGTGCCGTCGAAGTCCGGCATCTCGACGTACGTCCTGCCGACTTCGAGCGGCGTGTGAGCGTCGCTGACCGCCGAGCCGAGCAGCCCACGAGCTTCGGCCAGTTCGCGCGCCTTGAGGTTGTCGGCGTCCAGGCTGTTCCTGGAATTGAACACTTCTACGATGTCCGCGTGGGGCAGAACGTCGCGCAGGCCGCCGGCGGTTATGACCCTGGACCTGAAGCGGTCGAAAGGGTGCGGTATCGAGACCAGGCCACCCTGTTCCTTGATCCTGAGCGCGGTCTCTCTTGCGGGCAGGCCCGGCGGGACGCGCTCACGCAGAAACAGGCCGGTAATCTCGCCGTCCGCCGAGCAGACCTCCTCGCCGACGATGACCCTGAACGGCGCAAGTTCCCGCACCGCCAGCGCGCCCTCGATCTCGTCGTGGTCCGTCACAGCCAGGCAGTTAAGCCCCGTCCTCAGGCACCGCGAGACAAGTTTCTCCGGCGACATCTCAGAGTCATGGGAGTAGCTCGTGTGGACGTGAAGGTCGGCCCGCAGCAACGGGCTACGCCCCGTCGCCTTCGGCGTCCTGCGGCAGACGCATCTGCTCGCCGTAGGCCGTCTTGATCCGCGTGATCTTCAACTCGGCTTCCGTCAGGAGTTCGCTGCAATGTCTCGCAAGCGACATGCCTTCCTCGAACTTGCGCGTCGCGTCGTCAAGCGTCAGGCCGCCGGACTCCATCTCCTGCACTGTGTCATTCAGCCGGGCAAGCGCCTCCTCGAAGGTGAGTTCGCTGAAGTCCCTGCCGGCGCTGTCTGTATTGCTCAATGTACGGATCTCATGTCAAGGAAAGTTGTAGGGCTGCCATCAGGCGTTCACCCCGCTGACCTCAGCGTCGAAGCTGCCCTTTGCCACGCCCACGCGCACGGTCTCGCCCACTGCCACCTGCGACGCCTCGGTAACGGCGCGTTCGTCCTGCGTTCGCTCGACCACCGCGTACCCGCGCCTCAGCGTGTCCGCCGGGCACAGCGCGCGGAGCCGGCCGGCCTCGCCGTCGATGCGTCCGCGCTCCAGGTCCAGCTTGTGCGACACCAGCGTTCCGGCCCGGCGCAGCACGTCGTCCACGCCCATGCGCAGCGCGTCCAGGTCAGGCATGTTGCGGCCGGCGGCAGCCTCCAGCTGGCTAAGCGTGTCCAAGGCAGCGCCCATGCGCCGGTCCACCGACGCCTCCATGCCGAATACCAGCGCGCCTATGTGCGACCGCAACTCCGCCCGGTCCGGCGCCGCAAGCTCGGCGGCTGCCGACGGCGTGGGCGCGCGGCGGTCCGCCACGAGATCTACGAGCGTCGTGTCGGTCTCGTGCCCCACCGCCGAGACAACGGGCGCTTTCGAAGAGTACACGGCTCTGCCGACCGGCTCCTCGTTGAACGGCTGCAGGTCTTCCATCGAGCCGCCGCCCCTAGCAAGGATCACAAGGTCCACGTCCGGCGTCCCGTTCAGCGCCTCGAACGCGTCCACGATCGTTGCCGCCGCGCCTTCGCCCTGCACGGCGCACGGGGCCAGCAGCAGCTCGACCAGCGGGTAGCGCCGCTCCATCACGGTGCGGATGTCCTGCAAGACCGCGCCCGTGGGGGAAGTGACCACGCCGATCCGCCTGGGCAGAGGCGGCAGAGGGCGCTTGCGGCTGGGGTCCAGCAGCCCTTCGCGCTCGAACTTCAGCTTGAGCTCCTCCAGCCGCAGTTGCAGTTCGCCCGCGCCCTCCGGCTGAACGAGGTCCACGATCATCTGGAGGTCTCCGCGCACCTCGTACACGGAGACGCGTCCGTGGGCGATCACCGACGATCCCGCCTCCAGCAGCGCGCCGCCGCCCGAGCCGCGAAACATCACGCAGCGCAGCGAACTCCTGCCGTCCCGCAGGCTGAAGTATGAGTGGCCGGAGCCGGGCCGCGCGAGGTTGGACACTTCGCCGCGCACCCACAGGTCCTGCAGCTCCGTCTCGCGCTCCAGAACGCTCCGCACGTGGGAGGTAACCTGGCTGATGGTGAAGACAGGCATGTCAGGCCCTTGAGATGTACTGCCCGTTTCTGGTGTCCACCTTGATGACGTCGTCGGTGGAGACGAAGAGCGGAACGTTGACCACCAGCCCGGTCTCCAGAGTCGCGGGCTTGGTCGCCCCCTGCGCCGTGTCCCCGCGGTGGCCGGGGTCCGTCATCGTCACGCGCATGTCCACGGTGATGGGCATCTCGACCGCTATCGGCACGTCCTCATGCAGCACTAGGTCGGCCTCGACCTGGTCAACCATGTACTGCACGGCGTCCTGAAGCTGCTCTTCGGGCAACGGGAACTGCTCGAACGTCTCCATGTCCATGAAGTAGTACAGGCCGTCGTCGCTGTAGATATACTGCGCGCGCCTTCTCTGGACCTCGGCCTGCGTGAACTTGACGTCGAAGCCGGAAAATGACCTGTCCACCACACGGCCCGACCTGATTTCCCGGAATCGGATGCGCATCGTGGGCGCGCGCTGCTGCATCTTCGACCGCTCGTAGTCCACAACCACGTGCGGCTCTCCGTCCAGGTCGATCGCCATGCCCTTCCGCAGGTCTCCATAGCCAAGTGTCATCGCGCTACTCTTCTAACCCCTTCCCCAGTCTGCTGAGGCCCACTGCCCTTCTAACCCTTCCCCAGTCTGCTGAGGCACGCTACTTTTTTTAACCCCTTCCCCAGTCTGCTGGGGAAGGATGGGATGGGGTCTCCCCTGAGAAACAATGTGCAGATCGCCTCACAGTTCCAGCTTCGACGCCGCGCTGATCACGCGCGCCCGGCCGTTCTCCAGCACCACGATGTCCTCGATCCTGACGCCGCCCCATCCGGGCAGGTAGATGCCCGGCTCTATCGTGAACACCATGCCGTCTTCCAGCGTGTCCTTCGCGCGCGGCGACACCCTCGGGTGCTCGTGCACCGCAAGCCCGATGCCGTGGCCCAGGCTGTGCCCGAACTCGTCGCCGTAGCCCGCGTCCGCGATCACGTCGCGCGCTAGGGCGTCGGCCTCCTCGCCCGTCATGCCGGAGCGGACCTTGTCCTCGGCCTCCAGCTGCGCCCTCAGGACGATGTTGTATATCTCCTTCAGCTTGTCGCTCGGCTCCCCAACGACGACCGTGCGCGTCAGGTCGCTGCAATATCCCTCGTACTTGGCGCCCATGTCGATCACGATCGCGTCGCCGTCCTTGATCACCGTGTCGTCGGCCCTGTGGTGCGCCATCGCGCCGTTCGGGCCCGCGCCGACGATCGTGTCGAACGAGATCATCTCCGCGCCTCGCCCGCGCATCGCCATCTCCATGTCCCAGGCCACCTGCGCCTCCGTCATGCCCGGCTCGATTCGCGGCGCGACCTCGTCCATCGCCGCGTCCGCTATCTCGACCGCCTTAGTGATCAGCGCAAGCTCGTCCGCGTCCTTGATCTCGCGCAGCCGCGCCACCAGTTCGGTGGTCGGCTCCAACTCAGGCTGGTGCCCGTCCTCGCTCTCGTCGATCGCCTTCAACAGCGCCGTGTGCATCTGCACCGTCACGTCCTCGCTCTCGAAGCCGATCTTCGAAGCGCCAAGCTCGGCGGCCAGCTCCGGGAACCACGCCAGCGGCCCCGCGATGCGGTGAATGCGGTAGTCCGTCGCCTGCGCCTCCGCCTGCTCCGTATAACGGAAGTCGGTCGCCAGCACAGCGTCGGACTGCGTGACCAGCAGGTACCCCGCCGAGCCGTCGAACCCGGACAGGTACCGGCGGTTCTCTTCTGAGGACACGAGCATCGCGTCCAGTTCCTTTGCCTCTAGCTCGGCGCGAAGCCGGGCGAGTCTGTTCGTCATTCGTTTTCTCCCTCTTGCAGCCGCCCGGCCAGGTACTCCAGCGCGAGGACGTACCCGTGCGGCCCCAGGCCGGCAATCTGGCCCACCGCAACGGGCGCGATTACCGAGTTCCGCCGGAACCTCTCGCGGGCGTGAATGTTCGAGATGTGCACTTCTACGATGGGAAGCCCCGTGTCTGCCAGGGCGTCCCTGAGCGACAGCCCGTAATGGGTCAGCGCGCCCGCGTTAATGATAACACCGGCCGCCTCCGCCGAGTTCTCCTGCAGATAGTCCACGATAGCCCCCTCGTGGTTGGACTGGAAGCATCGGGCGTCGATCCCCAACTCCCCCGCCCTGCCCTTGACGCGGTCCTCGATCTCGCCGAGCCGCGTCTGTCCGTAGATACTGGAGTCGCGCCGGCCGAGCATGTTCAGGTTCGGGCCGTTGATTACAAGAACTCGCATTGTGCCAACTCGCGCTTCTGGTCTCCGGTAAGTCTATCCGAGATTCAGGTGTCTGCGTAACCGTCTTCCTCAAAAGGTAACTGTTCAGATTTCGTGGGACAGTAGCCTCACTATGCCGTCATACCGGCGAAGGCCGGTATCCAGAGGTGGGGGCGGGTGGGGTCTCCGCTCCCCAACTCTGAACACTTACCTCAAAAGGGACCCGTACGCACAGCCCCCGGCCTGCTAAAGTAAGTGTGCTTCCGCAATGTCCGGCGAGCGCTTTACGAGGACTATGGAGACCCGGCGGCAACAAGATGCGTCACATACTCCACGCTGACTTCGACGCGTTCTACGCCTCTGTCGAGCAACTAGACAACCCCGAGTTGAGGGGCAAACCTGTGGTCGTAGGCGGCAGCCCGGAGGGCCGCGGCGTGGTCGCTGCCTGCTCGTACGAGGCCCGCGCCTACGGCGTCCGCTCCGCCATGCCGATGCGCACCGCGCTCCAGCGCTGCCCGCACGCCGTGCGAGTGCCCGCGCGGTTCGACCGCTACCACGAGGTCTCCCGGGCCGTCATGGCGATCTTCCACGACATCACGCCCCTCGTGCAGCCGATGTCGCTGGACGAGGCGTTCCTCGACGTTACGGACGTGGTGTCGGACGGCAGGGGGCCGGGCATCATCGCCGCCGAGCTTCGCCGCGAGGTCAAGGACAAGCTGAGCCTCACGATCTCGGTCGGCGTGGCGACCAGCAGGTCGGTCGCCAAGATCGCGTCCGACTTCGACAAGCCGGACGGCCTCACGATAGTCCCCGCCGGCACCGAGCGCGACTTTCTTGCCCCGCTGCCCGCGTCCCGGCTGTGGGGTATCGGCCCCAAGACGGCGCGGCGCCTCGAGGCCGAGGGCGTGAACACGATTGGCGACCTCGCCGCCAAGCCGCGCTCGTGGTTCGACGCCCAGTTCGGCAAGACGGGCGCGCGCATACGGGATCTGGCGGTGGGCCAGGACGATAGTCCAGTGGCGGTGGAGCGTGAGGTCAAGTCGATAAGCTCGGAGACCACGCTCGCAGAGGACACCGGAGACGCCGAACATCTCTACGCCATCATCGACGACCTCAGCGCGCGCGTGGCCGAGAGCCTGGAGCGCAACGAAATGCCGGGCCACACTGTAAAGCTCAAACTGCGGTTGTCCGACTTCACCACGTTCACGCGCCAGAGGACGCTGCCTGAAGCCGTCTCGTCCGCCGAAGAGCTTGGTCGCGTCGCCCGCAGCCTGCTGGAAGCGGAGCTAACAGACGACCGCCGGTTCAGGCTGCTAGGCGTCGGCGTGTCCGGCTTCGAGAGCGAGACCGAAGAGGCCGAAGACGACGACGAGGAGCAGCCGCGATTGCTCTAGCAAGGCTGCCACGGCCAGCCTCCAGTCAATTAAGAATCTGCAACCTTAAGCACATAGTACCTTTCTCCAACTGGAGATCGAATCACCTGCTCAGGCCGATCGCGGAAGAATTCGTCAATTGCCTTGGTCGCCCCGGGCCAGCGTTCTTCTCGGTACTCATCAAACGTAATGACGCCCCCCCCCCGAACATGGTCATAGAGGCATTCAAGCGCGGTCATGTAAGAGTCGTAAAGATCTACGTCAAGGTGCAGAAATGCGATTGGCCCGGAATCGTAGAGAGGTAGCGTGTCTTGAAGCTTTCCGGGCACGAATGTCACGTATTTGTCGATGTACTCTGGCGCTAAGCCTGCACCTAGTAGATTGGCGCGGACTTGGTTTTCTGAAAAGGCCCAATTGCCTGCAAGGCGGGCATTCCATGGGCCATCGACAGCTCCCGCAGGGGGGATTCCCTCAAACGTATCGTAGGCAAGAATCTGGCGCTTTCGACCAAGTGCCTCCGAAATCGCTGCAGCCGCGAATAGCGACCTGCCAGACCCAACGCCGCACTCTACGATCACTCCATCCAAGTCCTTCACGTGTTCTAGCAATCTCATGAAATGCATGTGGCGGCGCATGTTCTTTGCGGACTCTGGGAACTCTGTGTGCGTTCGTGCTCGGCGTATCTCCACACTCAGGACATTTCGGGCAATCGCCTTCAACCCTCTCTTTATACGGTCCCTATGCGAATCTCTACCTGCTGTATAGACAACCATGCCTTCCCCTGTCTGAGTACGCCGGGCCTATAGGATGTGCACTCGCTCTTCTAGTTTAGCTAAAACGGCGCAACAGGAATGATCTTACCCAATCCGGTCTAGCCCGGCCTACCCCAACCTCGCGCCAATAAAGCCACCGTGCCCCCGCAGGAACTCGCCAATTTCCATCTGCCGTCCGCCCTCAAGCTGCACCCGCTCCAGCGCCAGCAACCCGCCGCCCGTGCCCACCGCCGCGCCGCCGCCTACCGCGAGCACCCGCCCCGGTTCGCCGTCCCCATCGCGCGCCCTCGCCGCGATCACCTTCAGCGTCCGTCCCCCCCAGTGCGTGAACGATCCGGGCCACGGCGTGTGCGCCCGCACCTTGCGCGCGATGTACGCCGCCGGGCGCGACCAGTCGATCCGCCCGTCTTCGCGCGTGAGCCGCCGCGTGAACGTCGCCAGCGACTCGTCCTGCGGCGCCGCCTCGATCTCGCCGCGCTCCCATCGCGGCAGCGTCTCGACAAGCAGCCGCCCGCCCATCTCGAACAGCCGCCGCGTGAGCATCGCCGCGTCCTCGTCCGCGCCGATCCCCGTCGCCTCCTGCGCGACGATCGGGCCGCTGTCCAACCCTTCGTCCAGCGCCATGACCGTCACGCCCGTCGTTTCGACGCCGTCCAGTATCGCCTGGGACACCGGTGCCGCGCCCCGGTACGCCGGCAGCAGCGACGGATGCACGTTCAGCGTTCCAAACTTCGGCAGGTCCAGCGCCGCCGCCGGCAGCAGCAGCCCGTACGCGGCAACCACGATGACCTCCGGCTCCAGCCCGGCGACCAGCGGCAGCGCGTCGTCATCCTGCAACGACTCCGGCTGGCGCACGACCAGCCCCAGCTCGCGGGCGTACGCCGCCACGGACGGCAGCGCCTGCCGCCGCCCGCGTCCCCGCCGACGGTCCGGCTTCGTGAACACCGCCGCCACTTCGTGCCCGGCTTCGAGGAGCGCGGCCAGTGCCGGCGCCGCAAAGTCCGGCGTGCCCATGAACAGCATTCGCATGAGGCCAGCATACCACCGGCTGCCACCGAACAGATCCGAGGCCGGCTGCGTAACTGTTCAGATTTCGTGGGACAGTAGCCTCACTATGCCGTCATACCGGCGAAGGCCGGTATCCAGAGGTGGGGGCGGGTGGGGTCTCCGCTCCCAAACTCTGAACACTTACCCGTCTGCACCAGGCATTCCATCATGGTGGCTGTAGCGTTACCATGCCGTTTTCAAGCTACAAGGAGAATAGCAATGCCCAACATAGTTTATGTGTTGTCCAATCCCGCCATGCCGGAAATCGTGAAGATCGGCATTACCGATAGAGCGGACGTGCAGCGTAGGATGAGCGAACTGTACACGACGGGAGTGCCACTTCCGTTTGACTGCGTAATCGCCTGGGAGATTGAGGGGCGGGAAGCTTCCGAAGTAGAGAGTGCGCTACACACGGCCTTCGGGCCAAACCGAATAAACCCTTCTCGAGAGTTCTTCC